>CBDCWG010000012.1:0-3365285 GCA_965223345.1 Nitrospinales bacterium | reverse complement strand
GCAGAAGACCCTGCTCAGCGCCGGGGTGGGCACGCGCGTCGGGTTCACCGAGGACATCCTGTTTCAATTCAGCTGGGCGCACCAGTTCCGCGACGTGCCCGATAAAAGCGAGCACGACCTGCAGGACAACGGCATCTATTTGAGTCTGACCACCACCTTCGATTAGGCCAGGAGCTTTAAAGACATGAAAACCAGACGCAGCAGACCCACCATCGCCCTTTGCTTCTTCACGTTCATCGTGTTTTTCCCGCTCATCGCCTCGGGGCAGATTAAGCGTGATGGAACCGTGGGGCCGTATGCCAGTGTTCAGCCTACTTTGGATACAAATACAAATACCATTGAGATAAAACAAGAGTATGGAGAGCTGTCAAAAGTGAATCTGTTTCATAGTTTTAGTGATTTCAACGTGCCGGAAAAAATCATCGCTGATTTCACAACGAATTTCTCATCCAGTGCCGAAAGTCCCATCAACAATGTGATCAGCAGGGTCACCGGCGGCAATCCTTCTGAAATATTTGGTACGCTCCGATCCTCAATTCCTAATGCTAATTTTTGGTTCTTGAATCCTGCCGGGGTTGTTTTTGGGCAAAATGCACAAATCGATGTTGATGGAACTTTCAACGTGGGTGCGGCGGATTCTCTCAATTTTTCAGAGGGTCCCAGGTTGACTGCAGACACAAGCGTCCCCCCAGTTCTCAATGTTTCCAGTCCTGTTGATTTCGGATTTTTCGATGATTCCACCGCCACACTCACACTCGAAGTGAACGGAAGTACGCTGGCGCTCAATAAGGGCATGTCTTTGAGCGGCGCCGATGTGAAGGTCTCCAATGCCACCATCGCTCCGGCAGATCCGGATTCCGACAGCGGAGTTGTTCAGGGCGGTCCCATTCGTCTGGATGCGAAAAACACCCTCACCATTGCCGACAGCGTTCTCGAACTCAATGACAACGGATTGGGAACCATCCTGCTCGCTGGCACCGACATCGATGTGAGCAATTCGGATATCAAGACGTCGATCACCGGTTTCGATGACAACTCATTCACATCCACCACTTCAGTCAGTGGTCCTGATATTGATGCGAGCGGAAACATCCGAGTCAACGCGGAAAACAGCATTCTATTTTCTGATACCACTGTCGAAACCACGACCTTGGGTGAGACGGAGGATGGCGGGGATATTTTCATCAGTGCCCCGGAAGTGAAACTTCTGAATGCCAGCACCGTTGCCACGAACACTGCCAGTTCCTATGAAGGTGACGGAGGAAATATTTTAATCAATACACCCGTCCTCAATATGGACGCGGATTCTACAATTCAGACCCGCACCGAGTCATACGGAAACGGCGGCGATATCTCTTTGTTTTCTCCCGATAATTTTGCGCTTTCCGGCGGCACGGTGAAATCGAGTGTTTCTGAAGATGCCCGCGGTGAGGGCGGTGACATCCGCATCGGCTTCATTGAAGACATCGATAGTCCAAAAGAAATTGCTTCCACGGTGACCGTCGGCGGTGGAGCGACAGTGCTATCTTCTACGGAATATGTGGGCACCTGTGAGGGCTGCGACAGCGATGCGGGGCAGGGGGGAGACATCGGAATCGCCGCCGAGGACTCCGTCGATTTGTCTGGAGCCCGCGTTGAAACGGTGACCGAAGGGTCTGCTGCCGGAGGCACGGTGACCGTCCAGGCTTCTTCCGTCACCATTCAGCAGCAGTCCACGCTTTTGTCCTCCACTCGATATGAGGGCAATGCTGGAGAGGATGATAATTACTACAGCCCGCATGGCGGAGAGGGCGGTGAGATCTTCGTGGAGGCGTTCGATGAATTGGTGCTTTCAGGCAGCGACATCGAAACCGAGACCACGGGAGACGGCGATGGCGGTTATGTGGTGGTCCGCTCGCCCGATGTGTTGATTGAAAATGAATCCTCCATCCATTCCAAAACGGCTGGGTTTGCGGTTGGAGGCGACATCGACATCGAGCCGTGTATTGAATGCGGAGAAGATTTTCGCTTCCACATCAAAGACGACAGTCTGATCAAAGTGGAAGGAGGGGACGCGTACGGCGGACTGATCGATATATTCAGGATCGGCAGTTTTGGCAGTCAGGTGGCCGCCGAGGACTTCGTATCGGGGACGCCGCTCGACCCGCTTGCAGGGGCTGAAGATTTTGATTTTGGCCCGGGAGGGATTGTACTGGATGGAAAATTGACGGAGGAGGAGCCGGTACAACTCTCCGGGCCGTTCTTTATCATTGATGAAGACATGGGCCTGACTGAGGATGGCAATCTGTTTCACAGTTTTCAGGAGTTCAACCTCGCGACAGGTGAAACCGCGACGTTTACCGGGGATAGCTTCATCGAAAATATCATCAGTCGAGTAACAGGCGGAAATGCATCTTCCATTGATGGAGCCATAATCTCTGCGATCCCTGGAGCCAATTTTTTCTTCATCAACCCCAACGGCGTGTTCTTCGGCCCCAACGCCACCTTCAACACCTCCGGTGCGTTTTATATTGCCGCTGCCACACCTTTGAACTTTCCGCTGCCGCCGGTGGATGAAGGCGACTCGGGAGATCAAAGCACGCTGCGGGTATCGAGTCCCGGTTTCTTCGGCGATCCCACCGGGCAGGTGCGTATTCAGGGCAGCCAGCTGGAAACGCCGCGTCTCCTGGCGGTCGTGGGCACCGGGGTTCAGGTGATCGGCGGCGCGGAGCTGACCGGGCAGAGTGATGGAAGGTCGAGCTCTGTCGCCATCTACGCCAGTGAAGCGTTCACCCTTTCCGACAGCGAGTTGACCGGAAACGTCGTGGAGTCGGAAGACACGTCCACGCTCACCGCACTCAGGGTTTCCGAAACGCCCAGCGCCGTTCAGGTGAGTGCCCCCGTGGTGCGCCTGCTCAACGAATCGGAGATCCAGAGCGAGGCCGGCGTTTCGATCACCTACACCGGCACCGCGGGCGACCCCTCCGAGTTCGTGATTCAGGAAGGCACCGTCCTCGCAACCGAAAACTCCGGCGGAGAGGTGGGTGTGCTGGTGAGCGGGTTCGATACCGTGCGGTCGGAGAAGCTCATCCAGAGCCCCGCTGTGGAACCGCCGCCGCCTCCGCCCTGTCCCGAAGGCTGCGAGGGAAACCCGGATGAAAAAAACGTCGAGACTCTGGATACGTTCGATGAAGACATCGACTTCGCGCTGGAGGTTGCGGTCTTCGACCAGACCTACAATCACATCAAGACCGCCTGCCGGGTCCGCCCCTCCGGCGAGGACCGTGGCGGCTTCCGCGTCGTCAAGCGGCGCGGGCTTCCGGCTTCGCCTGAGGATCTGCTCATGGCCTACCATCCCGACATCCTGAACGCCGATCCTTCGGTCGAGGTGGCCGCGCTGCCGCCGGGCGCGCAGCCGCAACTGGCGGAGCAGATCGATGCGGACGCGCCGCAGGTGGAAAGCGCCCGCGCGCTGACCGAGGGCACCCGCGCGTTCCGCGGCGGCGACTACGAAAAAGCCGGGCAGCAGTGGGCCCGCGCCTCCAGACTGTACGCGGCGCTGGGAAACCAGGCCGCGCGCGGCGACGCGCTGCGCAAGCTGGCGGAAACCCAGCAGGTGCAGGGAAAGTTCACCGAATCCATCGGGACGCTCAAGGAAGCGCTGAAGATTGCCAAAAAAACCAGAGACAGGGTGCAGGTGGCCTCGCTGTTGACCAGCATGGGGAACGCCAACATCGCGCTGGGCGATTCCAAGACCGCCAAAAACCTGCTGACGCGCGGGCTCAAGCTGGCTCAGGAAACCGATCAGCCCGCCCTCGTCACCACCTCGCTCAACAATCTCGGCAACCTGTATTCCACAGAAGGGGAATACCAGCAGGCCATCCGGATTTACCAGCAGAGCGCCGAGGCCGCCAAAGCCAGCAACCAGAATGTGCAGTTCGTCAAGGCTCTGTCCAACGGCGCGCGCGCTGCCCTGAAGGCCGGAAGAAGAGACAGCGTGCAGCGCCTGTTGGACGGCGCCTTCAAATGGGCCGGTTCGCTGGAGGATTCCAGCGAGAAGGCGGTCATCCTCATCCATCTGGCGAAATCCTACGAACAACTCGCCGAAACTTCGTCGAGGCACGAGAAGCACGCCTACCTCAAAGCCTACGATTCGCTGGTCGGTGCGTACACCGTTTCCAAAAATCAGGATGAGTTCCGCGCCCGCTCGTTCGCGCTCGGCAACCTGGGCAGCCTCTACCTGAAGCGCGGCCGACTCGACGAAGCGCTGTACGTGACGCGCGTCGCCCTCAATTCGGCCAACGCTTCGAACGCGCCCGAGGCGATTTACCGCTGGCTGTGGCAGGAGGGGCGGATCCTCTGGGCGATGGGCAAGCGTGGCCCGGCGCTGCGCTCCTACCGGCGGGCGGTGAAGATCCTGGAAGACACGCGCCAGGAAAGCCTGGCCCAGTACGGCTCCTCCAGCGCACATTTTCACAAGGTCGTCTCACCGGTGTACATGGATCTGGTGGACGGTCTGGTGAAAGCCAGCGCGATCGTCAAGGAACCGGCGAAATCGCAGATGTTCCTCGTGGAGGCGCGCGACACGCTGGAAAAATTCCGCGCCTCCGAGTTACGCGAATACTTCCAGGACGAATGCTTCGGCGAATCGGATACGAAGTCCGTCAGCCTGGAAGGCGTCTCGGAAACCGCGGCGGTGGTCTATCCCATCCTGTTTGCGGACCGGGTGGATCTTCTGGTCAGCCTGCCCGGCGGCATCCGGCGTTTCACCACACCTGTCGGCCAGCAGGAGGTCACCGCGGAGATCGGCAAGTTTCGCCAGTACGTGGAGCGGGGCGCGGAGCAGTATGCGGGATCGTCGCGCAGGCTGTACGACTGGCTCATCCGCCCCATCGAGAAGGATCTGCACAAAGCCGGCCGCGACACCCTGGTGTTCGTGCCCGACGGACCGCTGCGCTCGGTGCCCATGTCCGCGCTCAACGACGGCGATGAATTCCTGGTGCAGAAATTCGCCGTCGCCGTCACGCCCAGCCTGACGATGACGCAACCCGAACCTCTGGACCGGGAAAACGTGCGCATGCTGCTCGCCGGCCTCAGCGAAGCGGTGCAGGATTTCTCCGCGCTGGATTCGGTGCCGCAGGAAGTCGCCAACATCAGGAGCATCTACGGCGGCGACGTGCTGATGAACCGCAGCTTCACCGTGAACAATTTCGGCAGTGCGCTCCAGGCGAAGGAGATGTCCATCGTGCACATCGCCTCGCACGGCAGTTTCACAGGACGCGAGAAGGAAAACTTCCTCCTCGCCTACGACGGCAAAATCCACATGGACAAACTGCGCACCTTCATCGGCCCGACCCGCACGCGGGACAATCCCATCGAGCTCCTGGTATTGAGCGCCTGCGAGACCGCCGCCGGCGACGACCGGGCCGCACTGGGGCTGGCCGGCGTCGCGATTCAGGCCGGAGCCCGCAGCGCCTTGGGCAGCCTCTGGAAGATCAGCGACCAGGGAACCACCGAGCTGATCGCCGAATTCTACCAGCAGCTCAAAAACCCCAACCTGACGAAGGCGCAGGCGCTGCAGGAGGCGCAGAAGAAACTGCTCGCCAGCCAGGAATTCAGGCACCCGTTTTTCTGGTCGCCGTTTCTGATGATCAACAACTGGTTGTGAGAATTTCTAAAACAGGCGGGTGATGGGAAAGTGTCACTCGTGGAAATTGCCTTCCACGATGTGTTTGACTTCGTGCAGGACGGTGGGGATGCTGGCGATGGACCAGACTTCGTGGGCGGAGTAGTTGACGAATCCCTTCACGCTCTTGTCGCAGTTTTTGCGGCAGACCTTCTGGTATTCCCGGTTCACCGTCTCCCAGGACGCGACGTGGATGGCGTAGTCACCGATGCGGTAGGTGGTTTCGCTTACCGCTGCCTCCCGATGCGGCGTCTCGCCTCGGCGCAGCGTGTCGTTGGCGATGTCCGGCCCGCTGCTGCAGGCACTCAGGGTCAGCAATAAGATGAAGGCAATCCGTTTCATGGCACCCGGCTCGATTGCGCCCCGGTTGTTTTCAGGGGCCACACATTTACATTCCTTTTATAGAAAGCAAGGATCACACCAAATCGAGAAATCGAATGTAAATATTATAACCCTTTGATTATTAATAAGTAAATAGGGTTCTGGTGGCGGAGGGGATGGCGGGAGAGAAGCCGCGGTGTCTGGAAAAGTGATCACATAAGGGAAGATGGAGACTCCGTGAATGCCTCCCCCTCGTGAACCGAGGGGGAGGGCAGACACGCAGTAGAGCGGATCAGCGGGACGCGCCGTCCCTTTCGCTGCTGGTTTCGTGCATGTTGGACACCACGGTTTTTTCCATGTGCGGCAGACCGCTTTTTTCATACACCGCCCGCGCCTTTTCAAAATACTCCAGCGCCAGGTCGTAGTTGCCCTTGGCTTTCCAGGCCACACCGAGGTTGTTCCAGTCTCCGGCCACATTGGGATGTGTGGGGCCCAGGGCCTTCAGGTCGCTTTTCAGCGCCATTTCGTAGTATTGGATGGCCTTGTCGTTCTCACCCTTGGACCGGTAGGCCACGCCCAGGTTGTTCCAGAAGGTCGCCACCTCCGGATGATCCGGCCCCAGGCTTTTCAGGCCGCTTTGCACCGCCTTCTGGTAGTACTCGATCGCCTTGTCGATTTCACCCTTGGCCCGGTAGGACTCGCCGAGGTTGTTCCAGTCGGTGGCGACGTTCGGGTGGTCCGGTCCCAGGTTTTTCAGGTCGCTCTCGAGCGCTTTCTCGTAGTAGGCGATGGCTTTGTCGTACTGCCCCTTGGCGTCCCAGGCCACGCCGAGGTTGTTGCGGAAGGTCGCCACATTCGGATGGTCCGGCCCGAGACTCTTGAGCCCGTTGTTGAGCGCCTTTTCGTAGTACTCGATGGCTTTGTCGTACTCGCCTTTGCCTCTCCAGGCTTCGCCGATGTTGTTCCAGCGCACCGCAACGCTCGGGTGGTTCGGACCCAGGGTTTTGAGATCGCGGGCCAGCGCCTCCTCGAACTGCTCGATGGCCTTGTCGTAATCCCCTTTGGACCGGTAGGTTTCTCCCAGGTTGTTGCGGTACGTCGCCAGGTTCGGATGATCGGGACTCAGGTTTTTCAACCCGCTGGCAAGTGCTTTTTCGTGATACTCGGCGGCCCTGTCGTACTGCCCCTTGGCGTTGTAGGTGACGCCCAGGTTGTTCCAGTAGGTCGCGACGTTGGGATGATCGGGGCCGAGCGTTTTCAGTCCGCTGTCGAGCGCTTTTTCATAATGCTCGAGGGCTTTGTCGTATCGGCCCTGCGCCCGGTAGGTTTCACCGAGATTGTTCCAGTATGTCGTGATGCGTGCGTGGTCCGGGCCGAAGTTTTTCAGGTCGCTGTCGAGCGCCTTCTGGTAGTACCCGATGGCCCGGGCATACTCTCCCTTGGCGTTCAGGGCGACGCCCATGTTGTTCCAGTAGGACGCCACATTGGGATGGTCGGGACCGAATTTCTTCAGGTCGATGGCCAGGGCTTTTTCATAATGTTCGATGGCCTTGTCGTACTCGCCCTTGGCCCGGTAGGTCTCACCCAGGTTGTTCAGGTTGACCCCTTCATTGGGGTTTTCCACTTGCTTGGAAGCGCTGTGTGCCATGCCGTTACCCGGCGTCGTGGCACAGCCGCTGCCGATGAGAAGCAGAGCGGTGATGCTGGCCGCAAGCATAAAACGAACACACGTCTTGTTTGGGGAATGGATCGTTGTCGGGTTTTTCATGGATTCCTCTTGAATGATGATTCAATCAGGGATTGATAAAGGTCCGAACGCGTTGACTGCGGGATGCATTGGGAGAGCGGGAGCCGCAGGCCTGAGGGAGCGGGAGCCGCAGTCAAATCAATGGTTTTATGCCCTAATGGACAGCAAGGATTATTCCAAAAATAAAGCATTGAAAATCCGGCGGATAAAAAATAGCGGGGAGGAAAAAGGGGAGGGAAGTATACAATAGTGAACAGAAGATCAAATGGATTCCAGGCCCGCAGTTGATTTCAGGGATCGTCCCGTATGAAAGTTTCTCCCAGTCTGATCAAGGCGTTTTTGCTGTTCCCGTTGAACGTGATGGGGGTGATTCCCGGCCTGCTGCTGTTTTTCTCGCGGCCGGGAAGTTTGCTGTCCGATTTTGCCTTCTCCTTTCAAACACACCGCTCCATTCTGGGCGGGATCCTCATCGCGGCCGGCGTCTATCTTTGCTGGGTCACGGTTTCCTTGTTCACCGACTACGGAGACGGCACGCCGGCGCCGTTCGATCCGCCGCAAAAACTGGTCGTGCTCGGTCCCTACCGCCACACGCGCAACCCCATGATGCTGGGTGTGTGGTGCGTGCTTTTGGGCGAGTCCCTGCTGTTCGGTTCGTGGCCGATCTTTTTCTGGTTTCTCTTGTTCGTTCTCGGTTGCGTGGTCCTGATTCCCTTTTGGGAGGAACCCGATCTGGAGCGCCGTTTCGGGAAATCCTATCGGGACTATAAAAACAACGTGCCCCGCTGGCTTTTCCGTCTCAAACCCTGGAACCCGTGACCCCGGTCGCGGGCCGCTTGCAAAACCCGCTGTTTTGGGCCTTTCGCTGCCAGTCGGTTTTTTTCCCTTTCGATTGGTTTTATAATGGATTCGAGGGAGGCGATGGATCGTGGCGGAATCCGAAAAAGATAAAAATAAAAAGCTCCTCAAGATTCCCGAGAACAACTCGGTTCTCGCCCACCTGCGGGAAAAGGGATTCGCCGGAGAAGACCTCACGGGCTTCGACCTTGTGAAGGTGCATTTCCCGAACACGGATTTTTTCCGGGTGATCTTAAAAGAAGCCCACCTCAATGAAGCGGATTTCAACGGCTCCAACTTCAGCGAAGCCAACCTGAGCGGCGCCAACCTCAGCCACTCCAATTTCTTCAAAGCGACCCTGACGAAAGCCGATCTCAGCGGCGCCAATCTCTGGCAGGCCAACCTGAGCCGCGCCAATCTCTTGAGCGCCAACCTGCGCGGCGCCGACCTCAGGGGTGCCAATCTGAGCGAAGCCAACCTGTGCAAGGCCGATTTGAGCGGCGCCGATCTCAGGCGGGCCCATTTCAACGGCGCCATCATGACGGGGGCCGTTCTGGAGGGGGCGGACATCCGCGGAACCGACCGCAGGGGAGGCATGGACCGCAGAAAAAAAGCCCGCCGGAGCCGCGACCGCAGGGGGTTCGACCGCAGGCGCACCGACCTCAAGTTCGTGCGCTTCATCACCTGCAAGCAATTGAAAAACGCCAAAATCAACCGCAACACGATCCTGCCCGAATACATCCACCTGAAGTGGACCTCCGAAACCACGTTCGAGTGCGACGAAGGCTGAACCGGGGAGTCTTGCCCCGATCTTCGCTCTGATTTCCTGAAATCGCTTTCGTTACAGAAAACACCGCGATCCGGGTATGGGCGTTTTGCGGCCTGCCCCTTATCCTGATGCACAAGGGGGCGGTTGTCCCCGGACAGCACGCAACCGTTTTCGGGACCGGAAACGGGCTGCGCTCTTCATCAATACACAAAAACGGGCTCCGTTAGAGAGCGGCCATGTAACAACAACTGGGCGGCCGGTTTCGAAAGAGCCTTTTTTTGTGCCGCACGGTCATTCCCTCCAGATTCCTCACGATCGCCATTTTCGGTTATAATGGGCTCCTATCCAGTTTGATTGTAGAAACACTCTCCTGTATTTCGGAATGAATCAGACTTTCAAATTCGCCTGAACGGTTCGATCTCAAGCGAGAACGGGCTATAAGAGGAAGCACATGCTGAACGCACCCGTAGACGATGACAAAATCGATTTTGAAAAGCATTACCGCTATTTGAAAGTTCAAAACGCCGTGCTGGAGAAGTTGGCCTCCGGCCGATCCTTGACGGAAATATTCGACACCCTCACCCTGGGAGTCCGGGGAGAGGTGCCCGATGCGTATCCGTCGATTTTTCTGGTGGACGATTCGGGCACCCGGCTGGTCAACGGTTCCGCGCCCTGCTTTTCGCAGGAAGTGCGGGATGCGTTCCGTGGCCTGGTCGTCGGCCCTTTGGCCGGTTCGTGCGGAGCGGCGGCCTACAGCAAAAAACTGGTCGTGGTGGAGAACATCGAGACCGACCCGCGCTGGGAGGGCTACAAGGAATTCGCGGTCGCCAATGGATTGAAGGCCTGCACATCCGCTCCCATCCTGGGTTGCAACGGCAATGTGCTGGGAACCTTCGCGCTGACGTTCACCCAGATCCACACGCCGACTGCCGATGAGATCAAGATCATCCGCTATTCAGCCAACCTGGCCAGCCTGGTCATCGAGCAGAAACGCTCGGAAGAAAATCTCAGGCTCTACGTCGAAGAGATGGAAAACTTTGCGTACCTGGCTTCGCACGATTTGAAAGAACCGTTGCGCAAGATCATCCTGTTCACGGACCGCATGCTGACCGACGACATCGAGGAAGAGAAAAAAACCGACTTCCTGCGCCGCACTCAGTCCTCGGCGAAACGGATGTATCAGCTGACCGAGGATCTGTTTCAACTGGCGAAGGTCAGCAAGGAAGAGGTGTCTTTCGAGCGCGTCGATTTGAACGAGGTTCTCTGTGAGGTTCTGGAGAATCTGGAGGCGTCGATCAGCCGGTACGAAGGAAATGTTTCGTCCCAGGATCTCCCGACCCTCGAAGGCGATCGGGTGCAGTTGCAGCAGTTATTGCAGAACCTGATATCCAATTCCCTAAAATATCACCGAAAAGGCATCACGCCGCGGGTCGAAGTGAAAGCGGCGTGTCTTGAAAACGGGTTCTGCGAGATCCGCGTCATCGACAATGGCATCGGCATCGACCCGCAATACGCCGATAAAATTTTCGAGCCTTTCACCCGGTTGCATGACGCAAAATCGTTTGAGGGCACGGGAATCGGCCTCGCGATTTGCAGAAAGGTGATCCAGCGGCATCGTGGAAAGATACGTATCGCGAACGAACCGCAGGACGGCACCACCGTTGTCATCGAGCTTCCGTCGAACCAGCAGCAATGAGGGGGATGCCTGGCAGAGAGGTGAAAAAATGCATGGGGCAGGGGGAGACCGGTTGAAACACAAACGAAAAGAAAACCCGATCGTTTTCGGTTTTGCAAAAGGAGAAAACTCCAATGATGCGATTTGTCAGTAAAAACATAATCACCGGGTTTGTCACCATCGTTCCGGTCTTCCTCACACTGTATCTGCTCTATTGGCTCGCGGTCTCCGCCGAGTCCGCCATGGGCGGACTGGTGCGCTGGCTGCTGCCGGACAGCCCGTACTGGCCGGGCATGGGCGTGGCTTTCGGATTGCTGGGCGTGTTCCTGATTGGCGTCCTGATGCACACCTACGTCGTGCGGCGGGTGTTCGCCAAAGGCGAGCAGATTTTATTCCACATGCCCTTGATCAAATCGATCTACCGCGCGATCCGCGATTTTTTCGACTATTTCTCGCCCACCAGCAAGAAGGAATTCGAGCAGGTCGTGGTGGTCACCATGCCCAACACCGGCATGCAGGTGCTCGGGTTCGTCACCCAGGCCGCTTCCGACAAGCTTCCCCAGGGGTTCGAGGGCGAAGACCAGGTGCTGGTGTATCTGCCCATGAGCTACATGATCGGCGGGTATGCGGTGCTGGTGCCCCGCAGTTCGGTCAAGGCGCTGGACTTGAGCATGGAGGAGGCCATGCGCTTCGCTCTGACCGCCGGTGTGACGCGGACCAGCGCTATCTGATCAGCCTGCTAATCCTTCGCGATCCTGCATTGCATCAACAGGCTTCGCGTTTCGGGCAACATAGAATGTGGCGCCAGGACGGCGGTGCGGACCACAGAGAACCCACGGCGTTCGTATAACCTGCGTGCCGTGTCGTTTCCATGCCAGACCTGCAGGGTGACATTCTGAAAGCCCAGCTGCATCGCCTTGCTGAGAACGCCTTCGAGCAAAACATGTCCGACTCCATGGCGCCTGTCATTCGGCAGAACGGCCATTGTGCTGAGGAAGAGGCTTTTCCAATCCATGATTTCGTTGAGAGGGGCTAAATGGGCTAAACGCTCCTTCGGGATCGGCCCAGGTTCTTGATCGCGGCTCAGGATAGCGGGAAAAGAATTGGCAAAACCGGCGAAATGTCCGTCTCGCTCAGCAACCAGGCAGTTTTTCCAGCTATACGGCCCTTCATCCGCGGAAATCCCCAATTCGAGGAACCGCAACACCGCATCTTCCGGCCCCAACCCCTCTAAAATGAATTCGTACAGGCCGCCCCCGGCTTCGATCATGAGCGGGGCGATCTGAGGGGCGTCCCCAGATTGTGCCGTCCTGAGATGGATAGAGCTTGATGGCATCGTTGTCTTCCCTTTACTTGAGAAAGCAGGAACAGACGGAGAAAGGGAATGAAGAACAAACTGAAAAAACGCTGAACATCCTGCGCCAGGCCCCGTATTAAGAATGTTCCTGGTTTTGCAGGTTCTGAAAATTGGATGTCCATTCTACAACGGATGTCCGTTTGATTGAAATACCGGGGTGGAAAGAGGGCAGGATCGGATCTAAAGAGCGACCCTGGCCAGGAAACAGATGCGATTCCAGAACCAGGGTCACCGGATCAAGAGCTAGAAAAAAAGTCACTTCGTTTTGCTGCTCGCCACGGTGCGGTCCTCATACACCATATCGAAGGGACGCGAATAGCGAACGTACAACAGGCAGCCTTCCTCCGCCTCACACGTCAACCCGTGCTTCGGCGCATTGCCGGGAAAACCGATGTAGCTGGGCCCGGCAAATTTGTGCTCCTCGCCGTTTTCGGAAGTCAGGGTGTAGGCTCCCTTCAGCCAGACGTAGGTCTCATCGCTGGTGTGCGAGTGCATGGGAACTTGGTAGCCATGCGGGATCTTGATGACCACCTCGCTGCCACCCCGATCCAGATCGCCGCGGATGACAGCGATCTGCGCCCCCGGATCCAGCCCTTCCACATCCAGGGATTCCCAGGCGATTTTTTCGAAATCGACGATGGTCTGATCCGCACCGAACGCGATGGGTTTGTGGTTGGAACCCAGTTCGTGGCCGAAGGCCGTTGCGGCGAGTGTGAGTGAAAAAAAGCCGATGAGCAGTGAATGCAATTTTCGTTTCATTCCGTCACTCCTTTTTTATAGGTTTGGATGATGATTCTTATAGAGCCATTTTGTATTTCGCGGGGCTTCTCTCTCAATCCGATTCTTGCTGAATTTGAAAAAGCGTGTGCGGTTTTTCAGGGGCCGACGCGGGCCGAAAAGGGGAAGGCATCGCTGCGATGCCGCGCACTTTAAAAAAGGAATGGCATGCGGGTTCGCATGCAAAACAAAGCGGGTGTGCGGTGGATCCGGATCAGGCGGGGTCAGTTACGGTCTGCGCCGCTTCCCAGGCGAGCAGGGCTTTTTTGCGGTCCGGGCCGCCCTGGTAGCCGCCGAACGCGCCCATGCTCTGAATCACCCGGTGGCAGGGAATGAGATACTGGATCGGGTTGTGGGCGACCGCATTGGCGACCGCGCGGGAGGCCTTGGGCATGCCAATGTGGCGGGCCACGTCATTGTAGGAAACCATGCTGCCCTGCGGGATGCGTA
This sequence comes from Nitrospinales bacterium, assembly GCA_965223345.1. Lineage (GTDB taxonomy): Bacteria > Nitrospinota > Nitrospinia > Nitrospinales > VA-1 > CBDCWG01. The sequence goes on along the minus strand of CBDCWG010000012.1, from coordinate 3,351,690 downwards.
TCAGCGCTTCCCACACCTTGATCTGGAAGTTGGTGCCCTTGACAAAAAGATACAGCGGGCTGCGGGCGTTCCAATCCGTGTTGAAGATCCGTTCGAGAAACGGGCGCGTGTCTCTGGAGTTTTCTTTCAGTGTTGCCTGGCTCCAGCGGCGGTTGAGGTTCGCCAGCGCATCCTCGCGATCTTCCTGTTGAAGGAAGGTGAGCCCGCAGATTCCCCGCTGCGTCGCGGCGATCAGGCATTCACCGAAAGGACTCGGATGGAAGCCGTACGCAATCGTCAACCCCTGCCCGCGGTTTTTGTATTCCCCCGGCGTCACGGCTTCGCACTGCAGAAACAAGTCGTGCAGCCGGCTGACGCTCGACAGCCCCGCATCCAGTGTCACGTCCAGAAGGTTCTTCGATTCGGCCAGCACGGACTTGGCGTGATCGAGCGTCAAAAACTGCAGAAACCGTTTCGGGCTGACACCGGCCCAGCGGCTGAACAACCGCTGAAAATGAAACTCGCTCAGGTTCAGACTGGCCGCGAGCTGTTTCAGGTCGGGCTGCTGCATCGCGGTTTCCTCCAGATTGCGGATGGCCCGCTCGATGCGCTGATAATCCAAAGACCGTTCCTTCAAGTCGCTGAGTGACATGCGGCGAACTCCCTGTTATAGGACCGTCTCCAATCTAAACCCCGGCCCGGTTTGCCGCAATCCGATTCTTGCGCTGCGCCCGGGCCGGATCGATCCGGGAACAGGCGGCCCCCATTCACACTTTGAAGCGGGGCGAGACCAATGGATCAGAATTGCTTTCTCAGTTCGGCGATCCAGTTTGCCAGAATATCCTCTCCAAAGAGGTCGATGTATTTCAGACTCAGCGTTTGCAGGGAATCTTCGTTGGCGGCCAGTTTCTCCACCTCGACCCAGAGATTCCATTCTTTGCTCAGACTCCAGCCCGGATCGTTCAACCGGCAATCCGGCAGGCGGTAATGATAGGTGGGGCGTGCGGATGTCAGCGTGTCGTCCAGTTGGCTCTGCACCCGTTCCCGATCGATGTGGGTGAGCAGGGGCAAAAGATCCAGCTCCCGGTTGCGCGTCGGATTGTCTGCAAGGTAATCATCGATGAACTCTTCCATGCTGGGCCGGTAACCGGCATCCAGGATCTTCACGCAGTAAGAACGCGGGAACGCGTTGATATAGGGAGAAATTTTCCGCGTGATGTTCACCTGTATCTTTTCCTGCAGCCAGTCGCTCAAAAGAACAAAGGCGCGCAAATGGGCGAGTATGGAATCGACCTTGAGAGAGGGGGCTTCCGGGTTGATGTGCACCCCGAAAGCATAAAACAGCGATTCGTCCGTTCCTTCCACGCCCAGATCGATCAGGCCGCCGATCAGCGTGTTCAGGTCTGCGAGCCGGTCCACAGGAATGGGAGGGGTGATCACCTCATAGGGCACCACGGCTTTTCCAAGATCCCCGATGATTTCGCACAAGGTTTGCAAGGCCTCGTACTTCAAGAAATGTTCCAGTTCGCTTTCTGAAATTTGGTTTTTGTCTGAATTTTCAGGATGCGCAATTTGCGTGTCGAGTTGCACGGAAAAATCGCCGAGCCTGGAGTTCCGGATTTTATAATAATGCGGATTCTCCTTTTCCAGGTTGCCGCCGAACAGATCCGCTACTTTTCGGGCTATTGCGACGCAGTCTTGCGCAGCGAACTCAATCTCGAAACCCACGCTGCGGGTCTCACCGGCTTCGTTTTTGATATGAGGCGGTTTGATAAATAGATCAGGCATCGAATGTGGTCAGAGTTTGTCTTCGTTCGAATGAGTCCGGTTTGAAAAATCCGATCCAGCCAGCGAGAGAAAGGCACTCTCAAAAAGCGGAAGACCGCCGAGCATCCCGCTGCCCAAAAACAACAAGGGGTTGGGCCGCTTGGACCTAAACCCCTTGTATTATAGGGTCGGGACGATAGGATTTGAACCTCCGACCTCATTGCCCCTGCATTTTTTTGTTTCCCAATCCTGAATGGCCTCAACCCCTCCTGCCTGTACACGTTCCGCACCATTTCCTCGTAGGTGAAAAGGTCTTCACCCGTTTGCCGCAATCCTGGCAGGTGATCGTTCGAAAACTTTTTTTAAACGGTGCCTCATTTCCGGTTCAAAGGGCCGGAACGGGACGACCTTTTCGAGGCGCAGAGTCCCGTTCTTATCAGGCCGGTAAACGCGAACGGCTCCGGGTCGTATGGCTTTTTCATGGGGAATGATTTGGCAATCTGTTCCTGGTACAGCATAGCGTTGTCGGGTCATTGAGATCACCCCTTCCCAAAGACCTCCCTCACTTTCAATATAGGTTCGGTGAGCACGGTTTGCATGGGAAGGGTGGGTGTCTAAGTCGAAAAACTCAGCGATTCTAAAACAACAAGGGGTTAAGTCGCTTGGACCTAACCCCTTGTTTTATATGGTCGGGACGAGAGGATTTGAACCTCCGACCACTTGACCCCCAGTCAAGTACGCTAACCAGACTGCGCCACGTCCCGGATTCGGAATGACCCTGGTTTTGCCCGCTTTTTCGGCCCCGAAAAATCCATCGCGACCTGTTTCAAAAGGTGCGGTGCGTGTTGCCGGGAGCCGGATGCGGTTGATATGTTGTTTCAAAAATAGTGGATCTGCTGGGCGAAGTCAATAGCCGAGCGGGCTTTCCGGAACGCCGAAACCGTTTTTTCTGGATCGCGGGGGCTTCTGTGCTAGAATTACCTAACCTCATGTTTTAAAAATGGTTCCGGAGGGCCTGCCGGTCGTTCCCGTGGGCCGCAATCCGGATCGTTTGCAAACCTGAGGCGCGGGAGCCGGTTCCCGCGTATGTTTTCCCATTATCCCGTTTTTTTCACGAGGAATGCGCTGAAATTATGAAAGTGGTCAAAGTTCGCGACGCGGTGGCGTTCAATCCCGAAAAACTGAAAAAGGTCTCCCTATTCGATACGGATAATTTCTTTTGTGATGTATATTGTTTTGAGCCCGGCCAGACCCAGAAAGTCCATTCCCACGCGGATTCGGACAAGATTTACTACGTTCTGGAAGGGAAGGGCAAGGTGACCGTGGGTGATGAAGAACGCGAGCTGGTCGCGGACGAGATCACCATCGCCCCGACCGGGCAGGATCACGGGGTCGTCAACCACACGAATGAAAAACTGGTGATGCTGGTGTTCATGGCGCCCAAGCCGTGACGCATCCCTTCAACGACAGTCCGGTGCAATGATATATCTGGTCTTCCCATCGTCCTGGCATCCTTCGCAGCCTTATCTCAGTCTCCCCAGCCTCAAGGCGTTTCTCGCGCAGAACGGCATCCACGATGTCGTGCAGAGAGATCTCGCCATCGAGCTTTTGGACGATCTGTGTACCTGGGAAAAAACCAAACCCCTGTACGAGAAGATCGTCGATGAGCTGAACGCGCTGAACTCGAAGCCGCAGCACAGTCAATTCGAGCGGGAAAAATTCGCCAAGTTGAAGGAAGCGGAAGAAATCGTCCCGGCGCTGAAGGATCAGATCGACGGCGCCACGCGCTCGTTGCGCTGCGAGGATTTTTACGATCTCGACCGCTACATGGAGAGCCTCAAGATCATCGACGTGTGGCTCGACAACATCCTGGCGCCGTATTATCCCTCCCAGCTCACCGTCATCGGCAGCCAGCTGCGTTTCACCCCGTATTCTTCCAAAGAAATCCTGGAATCGTTTCAGCATCCCGAGGAAAACTATTTTTACGATCTTTACAAAAAATGGTATCTGCCCTCTATTCTGAAAGAGGACATCGATATCCTGGGGATCTCCATCACTTCGGTCGAGCAGATCATCCCCGGATTGACGCTGGCGCACCTGGTCAAAAAAGAGCGGCCCAACATCCACATCACGGTGGGAGGCAGCGTGTTCACCAAACTGGTGGACCGGCTGGAGAAGGACGGTTCGCCGCTGTTCGACTTTGTGGACAGCTTCATCGTGCACGAAGGGGAAACGCCGCTGCTCAGGCTGGTGCAGCAGCTGCGCGGCGACGGCGACCTTTCCAAGGTGCCGAACCTGGTCTACAAGCCGGGGGACAAAGTGCAGGTCAACCGCCCCTTCGCCAAGGAGGAGCTCAACGCTCTGCCCACACCGGATTTCGACGGCTTCCCGCTGGATCTTTACTTTTCACCCGAACGGGTGCTGCCGGTCATGGGTTCGCGCGGCTGTTACTGGGAGCGTTGCGCGTTCTGTTCGATCCCCTTCGACCACATGGATTTCCACGTGCGCTATGCGGAGAACGTGGTCAACGACTTCAAGAACCTGCAGAAAAAATACAACTGCAATTATTTCTTCTTCACCGACGAAGCGCTGCCGATCAATTTCCTCAAGACGTTTGCGGGAAAACTGGTGGATCAGAACGTCAACGTGCAGTGGACCGGGGAATTGAAGTTCGAGAAGAGCCTGCTCAAGGAAAACCGTATGGAGCTCCTGTACCGCTCCGGCTGCCGAAAGCTCATTTTCGGGCTGGAGTCCTACAACCAGCGCGTCCTCGATTCCATGTACAAAGGCGTGGATCTGGCGGTGATCGACGAGACGGTCGAGCAATGCCTGCGCATCGGCATCGCCATGCATTTCTATCTCATCTGCGGCTTCCCGACGGAGACCCGCGAAGAGGCGATGGACTCGGTGAACTTCGTGCTCAACAACCAGCGCATTCTCGATTCACCGGGTTTTTCCTGCATCGCGTCGCAGTTCGATCTGGAAAAAGGCACGCCGCTTGAGAAGAATCCGGCCGAATGGCAGATCACACGCATCTACAGCCCGCCCGAACACGACCTGAGTCTCGGGTATTCTTACGAGGCGAAAGTCGGCATGACGGCCGAGGAGGCCAACGAACTGTATCAGGAGATCATCGAAAAACTGGGAAGGGAAGTGATGACCTTTCCGGACAATTATTCCCTCTCCGACGGCCTGCTCTATCTGGGACACCACCAGAAAGAGAACATCCGCGAACGCCTCAACGCGCTGGCGTCCGCCTGACCCCGCACGCATAACCCGATCCCGCCTTAAACTGCGCTACGCTCAGTACCGGTAACCGCCGGAACCTTCTCTGCGGTAGGGTTCTCTGCTGGTTTTTTTGCTGGATTGGCTCTTCTCATAGGAAGAGGTTTTCTGATCCGGTGAACTCGTGCATCCCGTGGTTCCCAGAATCAGAAAACCCGCCGCCAGTAAAATCAGTCCCGCACTCCACAAACGTTTCATGTTCGGCTCCCCAGGTTACTAGATGTTTCCGCCACGCAGGCGGAGAAAAAAGGATCGATGCAGGTTGGTCTCTCGCTGAAGTGGTTCCTTACAGGTCGTCCCACGTTTGTGGATCGAATGCCGGGAGTCCATCGGCTCAGTACCGATAGCCGCCGAATCCCGAATTGGACGTGGGCGCGCGTTTGGGGGCGCGGCTGCTGGTCGATGTCTTCTCCGATTTCTCGTAAGAGGAGGACTTGCTGGCCGAGGTGGACGAGCAGCCGACCGCGCTGAGGCTCACGGATGCGAAAAACAGGATGAGAAGGGATGCGCTCGAAAATCGTTTCATGTGCTTTCCTCGAAGGATGAAGGTTGGGGCCGGGTTTTGCCCGGTCAGGTGTTTTGACTTTCTTCGAAGGTAGCAATCCCTTTCATCCCTCAACAGGAGCTAGCTCACAAAAACAAAATTTATATATAAATATAGATGAATTCCTTATTAAACAACAAACAGAAATCAAGAAACTCCAAGCCATGTTCCCCGGTTTTTTTTCAGACGGGAGAAAAAAGTGAGAGCTTCTGCAAAACGGATTTCGACGCACAGGCTTTGCACACCCGGATATTCTTCCAGTGGGCTCTGAACAGCATGGCAAAAAACGGCAGCGACAAGAAAAAGCGAACCGTTTCGCTCGCAATTCCTTCCAAAAAAACTTCAAGCACGACCAACCCGCAAAGCCCCGTCAAGCCCAGCAGGCCGATTCCCGCCCGGCCTTTCATTTTCAGAGTGGGAACGAACGCCGCCAGTCCCATGAGAACGCTGACGAACAGAAAGGACTGTGCCAGTCGCTCGTCGGCAATGAACGGCAGATTCAATGAAAAAAGCGGAAGAAACACCGAAAGGGCCGCGCAATGCAACAGGCACAACGAAGATGCGAACAGTCCGGTTTTGTCCAGCCGGTTGTCCTTGTTCAGCATTGTGGGTTTATTTTGATTGGGCATGTTCAACGAATCCTCGAAACAGATTGGTTTGTCATTGTGATTGAGTCTGTCGGGCGGTCACGCTTTGCCCCGCAGCCGGCTCAAGGGAATCGCCAGAAAAAAGACTCCACCCAGCAGGCACACCAGCGTTGCGCCCGTCGGCAGATCCAGGTAAAAGGAAAGGATCAAGCCCAGCCAACTGGTGAGAACGCCCACCGCCGATCCGGCAAGAAACTGTCGCTTCATCGAAGTAAAAAACAGCGCCCCGCACACCGCCGGTAATATGAGAAAAGAAAAAATCAGAAAGATCCCTGCGGTGCGGACCGAAAACACGATCACCAGCCCCAGCGCGGCGTAGAAAAGAAAGTCCCACTTGAAACCCAGCGGATCGGATGCGTTGCGGTAGCGTTCCGATTGTTCTTCCAAATGCGTGCGGTTCCACCAAACGGGAACGAACACCAGCACGCAGGCGGCCGCCAGTTTTGCGGTGCCGGGCCAGGTGATCCACAGGATGGAGCCGTTCAGAAGCGCCTTCAGATGCTCCGCCCCGTGCGGCACATTGGCTACCAGCAAAAGACCGAACGATGCCCCGACCACATAGATGATTCCGATGACCGCTTCCTGCGGCACCCTGGGAGAGAGGGTGCGGGTGAACGCAAAAAAGACCCCTCCCGCCAGGATGAAGAGCAGGGAAAGCAGCAATGCGATCGGCGAGTCCAGATCGATTTCCCAAATAAAGGCCACCGTCGTGCCCAAAGCGGCGAGCTGCGCGAGCGAGATATCCACGAAGATGATCTCCCGCTTCAGCACGTGGCAGCCGAAGTAAGTCAGTACGACCGCCAGGATCAGGCAGGCCGCGGCAGGCGCGGCCATGAAGGTGAAAAAATCGCTCATGCGATGGGGGCCTCGATTCGCGGAATCATGAGTTGGACAACGCCTCGGCCAGGTCGGAAACGATCCGGTCTAATAGTGTAATGTAATCGTTCACAGACGGCTCGCCTCCCACCGAAGCGGGAAGGATCACGACCTGCCCCTGTGTCCGTTCGGCGAGAAGGTCGGAGAACCCGCGTTCGATATAATTGGCCTGCAGGATCACGCGCACGCCTGTCTGCTGCATGCGTTTCGCCAACTGCGCCAGATGCCGGCTTCCCGGCTCCACGCCCGGCGGGTCTTCCACGTTGCCGATGGATTCGATGCCGAAAAATTCCAGGAAATAGACCCAGGTCGGGTGGTAGGTCACGACTTTCCGGTTTGTCAGGGATCGCAGCCGGTGTTTCCAATCCGGAATCTTCGCTTCCACACGCTGACGAAAACTTTCTGAATTCTTCCGGTAGAGTGCCTTATTTTCCGTATCCAGCCGGCCCAGCCGTTCGGCAAACGCGTCCGCGATCAGGATGGCGTTTTCCGGGCTCAGGTGGTAATGCGGGTTGCCAAACGGGTGGATGTCGCCCATCGAGCGGTCCACCTCGCCTTCGGGGATCTCCAGCGCCTGGATCGCGTTGGAGACATCCATGTGCCCCGGTTTGCCCGGAAGCACTTTGGCGTTGCGGCCGCCGCGAAGGATGAGCGGCGCCCAGCCGATTTCAAGTTCCAGCCCCTGGTAGGCGAACAGGTCCGCCCGGTTCACCTTCAGCATGTAGCTGGGCTTCGCCTGAATGAAATGATAGTTTTGATGGCCTTTGGCGATCGAGTCCACGCGCACCGTATCGCCGCCCACTTCTTTGGCGATGGCGGCCAGATCCTGGGTGGTGGTGACGACCTTCAATGCGGCCCGGGCCGCTGTGGCCGAACCGCAAACCAGCAGGATCGCTGCAAAAAGAACAACGACAGTTTTATAGTGTTTCATTTTCACCTCGAAGGGAAAAATCGAATTTTGAGTTCAACCCGCCCGCGCTCAATACGCGTGTGCGGGGTGCGATCCGAACGTGAAGTTGAGCTGCAAAAACACCTGATGCTCGTCCGCCTCCAGTTGATTGAGGTAGTTGTATTGCAGCCGCAGCACGGAAAATTCGCTGAACACATGCGCCAGCAGCGCGCTGTAACGGTTCTTGTCCTGGGCAACGGTGCCTCCACCGCCCACCTGATCGCGTGGGATCGTGAAAAAATCGTAGCGGCCCTGCACCCACCATTTACGCGCAAACTGATACTGCGCCAGCGTGTAAAAACCTTTTTTGTCGATGTCGCGTGAGGATTGGATGAACTCGGTCATCCAGGTCAGCGAGCGGTATTGCTCGCGGCCGCCGGGTCTCCATTTGAACGTCAGGTCCACACCCGCCAGCTCCGTGTGATTGTACGGGCCGTTGATCGCATCGTTCCTGCCGTACGCGAACGAGCCGCCCAGCTCCGCCGTCAGGTCGGGAGTCAGGTCGAGAAGATTTTTGAGATGCACCAGGTAGAGAAAATCGTCGTTCAGCGGACCGTTGAACAGCTCGTCGTTTTCCCCATCGAGAAACTGAAACTGCACTTCACTGAACCAGGGCGTGGGCATGAGGTAGGCCAGCCCGACGCCGATCTCGTTGATGCCTTCCTCACCCAGGATTTCCTCGTTGATGAGCGGCGCATCGACGAACGGGAACGCGTGCGTGTGCAGCAGGTTGTGCTTACCGAATGGCGCGAAGAATTTCCCCGCCCGCAGCGAAAGGTTGTTGAACAGCAGCACATCGGTGATGAATTCCTCGATCTCGATCGCGTCCACTTCTTCCATCGCGAGAACCAGTTTGGAATGGAAGTAGGTGTCCACACTGGCTTCCAGAACCAGTTCCAGCTCCTGAATGTCGAGACCGGTTTTGACTTCCCGCGAGGCGTCGTCCCGGCCCTCGTTCACGTAGGTGCCGAGCAGCAGGCCGTTGACGCTGATGGCCGGGTTGAAGGCGCGCGAGATTCCTGTTCCCGTCGTCGAGCCCTTGGAAAACCTGTTTTTGGATAAGCCGGCGTTGCGTTTGCGTTTTTCCGCTTCCAGCTGTTTGATGCGTTCTTCCAGCTCGAGAATTTTGGGTTTGAAATATTCCGCATTTTCGTCCGCATGGGTGAATGCGGGCAACAAAAGGCACAGCCATGCCATGAGCACGACCACAGATAAACTCCGTTTCATGATTCGACTCCACCGCAGGGCGAAACGGACCGCAAGCGAATACAGCTCCGCCACTGCGTACGATGAATTTGAGTATTAGTTTGGGTTTGTTACGTCGGAATCAGGAAACGGCAGGCGGGCCGCGGCTCGAAACGGAGGATCGAAACTTGGGGAGGGCTTCGGAAACGTGGATCAGCCGCAGAAGTTTCAGAAGAGGCGAGGGCGCATCCACTGCGGCATCTCCGTTCAGCAGAGAATGCCAGTGAGTCCACTCGCAGGCGCCGCAATCGTTGTGATCGTGTTCGAGGTCCAGGTCATGATTGTGCAGAACCGGTGCGAACCCGGACAGCACGCCGAAGCTCACAAGCAGCAGCGCCGGCACCAACCGCGACCGGTTGAGCCAGTGATTGATTTTGAGGATGGAGAACAATTCGTACCGTCTCTTCGTTAGAAAAAATACAGCAGCCCGAAAGGCAGCCCGATGAGTATGATGATCAATACCGCAAACAGGATTTGAAGTAAAATAAAATTTTCGTGGATGGGTTCGAGAAACAGATCCACCCCCACCCGGCGGACCGCATGCTCGATATCGCTTGAAGTCACTGTTTCGTTGGGGTTTTTAGCCAGTTCTTCCACCACGTCGTTGAGGAAAAAAAACTTCAGAACCTTGAGAATCGTCCCGAAAAAAATTCTCGCAACGAAGCGGATCAGCCCGCCTTTGAGCTTCAGCTGGGTGAGGAAGTCCTGGCCGATATTGTCGAATTTTTTCGCCAGCTCCTCTTTGGGGGTCTGTTTGCTGAAACGGGGAAACTGCGCCAGCACTTCGCGGGTCAAAAGGTCCAGCAGGTCGTGCATGCCGCTGACGATCTCGACGAATTTTTTCCAGAGAATCTGAAACGCCGCGCTGACGACGCCGCCGAACACCCCCCAAAGCGGAAACCACAAAAACCCCAGCACCAGCACCGTCATTTCCACCCACGGCTTCCACTCCACCGAGCCGAGCACGCCCCAGTGAAAACCCCACAGCGACAGAAACCCCAGAACCGTGCCGAGCAGACCGTAGAGAAAAACCTTGAGGAACGTCCCGACGAAAAGATCGGTGAAAAAATCCCTCCAGTGTTTGATGATTTTCTGCTTTTTATCCATTCAGGAAGGGCAGGGGATAAAAAGCGGGAAACCCGCGGGTTCCCCGCTTCAATCATTTTATAAGAGGCGGGAACGGGGCAGCGCCTCCTTGCCGGTTCGAAGAAGGGGGTCGGTGGTTCATTTTTTGCGCGTGTAATCGATCGTCATGGAAAGGAATTCGTTTCCGTTTGGATCCTTCGCGTAGAATTCATACTTGTAGTGGGCGTCATCGATGAAGCGGATCACGCCGCGGTAGTCGCTCGATCCAACGACGTGATTGCTGTAGCGGCCCCGCTCGTTCAGCTCTTTCTTCGAGGCGTCGTAAGTCCCTTCACCGCGCATCATCCCGGTGCCCATATTGTCGATCCAGAAGGTTTGATACTTTTCACTCCCGTTGTCGTAACCGGTGAACCCCAAGCCTTCAAAGGGGGGGTGTCCTTTATCGCCGGGCCCGTGAACGGTGTGCTGCAAAAACCGCCCGCCCATGATCCACTGAATCTCACTGGTGCCCGCGAAGGTTTCCGGAGGGCCGTTCGGATCCATCCACCATTTTCCCGAATGTGTCCATTTCCCGACCAGCGCATCGAGCACCTTGTGATTGGCGTTGGGCGTGGCGTAGGCCTGCCATTGGGCCATCATTTCTTTCATCTTGGCGTCCATCTCTTCACCGGCCGCCGGTGACGCCGCGATCGCGCAGAACAAGAATGCGAATAAGCCCTGTTTTATGAAATTGCAAACTTTCATGATGCAACTCTCCTGTCGCTAAGATTTGCGGGTGCGGGAAGGTTGGGGTGGCGGGGGGATGGCGGGAACCGCACGCAGTCAGTTCTTTTCCAGAGCCTCGACCTTCACGGTCAGGATGAGGTCCCCGCGCTCGCCTTGTCTTTCATACCCTTTGCCCTGGATTCTCAGCTTGCCGCCGTCCGGAAACTGGGGCGGGATGCGGACCACCAGCTGTTCGCTTTCCGCCCCGGCCTTGTACGAGATCTTCTTGCGCGAGCCCGCCAGCGCTTCGGCCGCGGGCACCGTGATGGAAAAATTCAGATCCAGAGGATTGCCCGTGCCGACCGCTTTGGCGAACAGGTCCTGGATGGGGCGTTGCGACGCACCGTTTTCGTTTCCCGCCTCCGGATTCTGAGCTTTGCGCATGCGGTTGTAGGCCAGGATCGAGGAGCCCACCATCTGCGCGATCTTGAGCCCGTAGCCGATCTTGCCGACGGGGCCGGGAATCATCCCCAGGATTCTGCCCAGGCCGCCCAGCGCGCCGCCGAACAGAACGGCGGCGAAAAACGGATTGCCCGAGCGCATTCCCGAACGGGTGAATTCGCGGTTCAATTCCTCGAACATCTCCTTTGAGAATCCGTCGCGAAAAATGCTTTCGAAGATATCCTGCTGCGAGTAATGGAACTGGTCCGAGCCGGTCGCGCGGCCGGACTGGTAGGCCCTGCGGAAGCGGTCGTACTGGCGGCGTTTGCCTGGGTCGATCAGTACCCCGTACGCCTCGGTGATCTCCTTGAAGCGGTTCTCGCTTTCCGGATCGTCGGGGTGGTGGTCGGGATGGTTTTCCAGCGCCAGTTTGCGGTAGGATTTTTTGATCTCCACATCCTGCGCGTCCTCGGAAATTTTCAGGATCCGGTAGTAGTCTTTAAACTCTTGCGTGCGCGTTCCCATACTCTCTATCGTATCGCATTTCGACCCGTCACATCCCCCATTTTTGCGGGTAGGTTTTTTCGGCGATTTCAGGCCCTTCCAACTGGATCTGCCGGTCTTTCAGGGAAAGGACGTAGCTTTTATCGGTGTGCAGGCGCTGCTTCAGGTTCTCAAAGTGAACCACGATGGGCGTCGGGGACACCTCCTCCTCTTTCGTCGCCGGCGCAATGATGAAATCGGCGGTGGCCAGAACGTCGCGGTACTTGCGTTTCATCGGCATCTTGTAGGCGAGGTAGCCGGGCATCACCTCGGTGCCCTGATAGGGTTTCTGATTGAGCACCTGATAACGGTCTGGAATATAGACGTTTGCGAAGTAATCGGAACCCAGCGAATGGTGCACGGTGGTCCCCACGTTCAAAATCCGAAGGTCCGAGTTCTTTTTATCCAGCTTCATCTCCACATAATAGGTGCGGTCGTGGAAGTTGAGATTTTCAAGAAACACGATGCCGTACAGGATATTGAACTTGAACTGCAGGAATATCCCCAGGCAAACCCAGCCAAAGTTTTTGAAAAATCGTTTCATATTTATTTCATCCGATTCCGGGAGTCTTGTTGTGTCACCGATTTCCGGACCCCGATAGGGCACCTCTTGAACATGGAGCCCGCCGTGTGAAGCCAGGAACCCTGCGTGAAAAAGATCAATTATTAAACAATTTCCCAGGTGATGCAACTGCGGGGCCGGAACCGTTGTGATGGCGTGCGGTGGCAGGGTGATGCAAAAAAAATGCAGTTGAATTCTCATAATCCCATAAAAAACAAAGATAATGATTGTTAGATTTACATTTATTATCTATAATAATGATGTAGGTGAATTCTGACAATCGTGTCGTTTATGTCATCGGCGAGTAATAAGAGGATAGCAGGCAAGCGTGACAGTGAATAAGACAGTCCATTCGCCATCCCGATTCTTTCCACCGAAACAAAGCGTGCCCATCCATCTTTTTCAAGATTCAATATAAACAGGTTCCATAAAAAACAAATCATTGGGGGGATCCGATGAAAGAAGAAATTTTTAAAAAGCACATGGAAAAGATCATGTTTTCCGTGGTGGCGGTTCTGGTTCTGTGTATCGCCGGTCTGATCGTCTACATTTCCAAATCAAGCTTGAACAACACCATCGAGTCCAGCAAGCTCAACGCGCTGTCGATCATCGATCAGTACAAGACCCTGCGCGGCTATTACGTGAAGAGCGTCGTCAAGAAGGTCAAAGCCAACACGGATCTCAAGATCACCTACGATCACAAGACGATGGGCAATGCCATTCCCCTGCCCGCAACCGTGATCCACGACATGAGCGAACTGTTGAGCAAAAAAGGCGACGATGCGGTCAAGCTGCGGCTGTACAGCCCGTATCCTTTCCCCAACCGGCAGGATCGGGTGCTGGACCAGTACGCCAAGGACGCCCTGGCGTTTTTCGACAAGAACCCCAATGAACCGTTCATCCGCAAGGAAAAAATGGGCAACCAGGAAATGGTGCGTGTGGCCATGGCCGACAGGATGGTGGCCGAAGCCTGTGTGAACTGTCACAACACGCGCGCGGACACGCCGAAAAACAACTGGAAACTGAACGACGTGCGCGGCGTTCTGGAAGTCATCGCCCCCATCGATGTCCAGCTTGCGGCCAACGGATCGATGCTGAACAATGTCATCTGGATCACCGGCTTCGCGGTGATTCTGGTCGTGGCCCTGGTGGTCGGCATCTGGTTCGTCATGCGGTCGGTGAAACAGTCCGAAACCGAAACCGCGAAAATCGTGTCCATGATGGAGAACACCCCGCAGGGAACCATTTTTGCCGACACGGATTTTAAAATCCAGTATATGAACGCCGAATCGGAGAAGATCCTCAAGAAGCTGGAAAAATACCTGCCCGTAGGCGCCAACAATGTAATCGGGCAGTCGATCGACATCTTCCATAAAGTTCCGGACCGCCAAAGAAAGATCGTGTCCGATCCGAAAAACCTGCCGGTGAACACCTTCATCGATGTGGGGCCGGAAAAAGTGGAACTGGTCGTCAGCCCGGTTTACGACCAGAACCACGACTACCTCGGTCCCATGGTCGCCTGGGAGATCGTCACCGAAAAACTGCACGCGGAAACGCAAATGGCCCGAATCGCCGGCATGGTGGAAAACAATCCCGGCATGATGATGTATGCGGGCAAAGACCTCAAGGTCAGCTACATCAACCCGGCCGGGGATAAGGTGCTGCAGCAGATGCAAAAGCATCTGAAAGTTTCCGCAGGCAACGTGATCGGCGAGCCGTTGGAAAATTTCCACAGCGACCCGGCGCATTTGCGCAACATCATCTCCAAATATGAGAAGCTTCCACACCAGGAACAGTTTCAAATGGGTCCGGAGACCATCGACATGGTCGTAACGGGTCTCTACGATAAAGACAAAAACTACCTGGGGCCGATGGTGACTTGGGAGATCGTCACCGAAAAAGTAGAGAACGAGCGGAAAACCCGTGAAATGGCCGAACGCGATCAACGGCAGGCGCGTGAGCTGCAGGAGAAAGTGGACAGCATGCTCGGCGTCGTCGATGCGGCGGCCCGGGGCGATCTGACTCAGCAGATCACCGTGAAAGGCGATGACGCCATCGGCAAGATGGGAGAAGGGCTGGCGAAGTTCTTCACGGACCTGCGGCAGAGCGTGTCCAACATCGCCGGCACCGCTCAGACCCTGAGCAGCTCCGCTGAAGAGTTGACCTCGGTCAGCCAGACCATGGCCGGCAATGCCGAGGAAACCTCCGCCCAGGCGAACGTCGTCTCCGCGGCTTCCGAGGAGATCAGCCGCAACGTGCAGACCGCCGCCACCGGCGCCGAGGAGATGAGCGCGAGCATCAAGGAGATCGCGCAGAACTCCACCGAAGCGGCGAAGGTCGCCAAATCGGCGGTCGATATGGCGGAGAAGACCAACGCCACCGTTTCGAAGTTGGGCGACAGTTCTGCGGAGATCGGTCAGGTCATCAAGGTCATCACTTCCATCGCGGAACAGACCAACCTGCTGGCGCTGAACGCAACCATCGAGGCGGCGCGCGCCGGTGAGGCGGGCAAAGGCTTCGCCGTCGTCGCCAACGAGGTGAAAGAGCTGGCCAACCAGACCGCGAAGGCCACCGAGGACATCAGCCAGAAGATCGAAGCGATCCAGGAAGACACGCGCAGCTCGGTCGATGCGATCGGTGAAATCACCATGATCATCAATCAGATCAACGACATCTCCAACACGATCGCCAGCGCGGTGGAAGAACAGACCGCGACCACGGCGGAGATCGGTCGCAACGTCGGTGAAACCGCCAAGGGCAGCGCGGAGATTTCGCAGAACATTTCCGGAGTCGCCCAGGCCGCCCAGGACACGTCCAGCGGCGTGGGTCAGACCCAGGAAGCGGCGAACGAATTGTCGCGCATGGCTTCCGACCTGCAGAAACTGGTCGGCAAGTTTCAATACTGATAAGTTCGATGGCAACCAGAACTTAGCTCGAAGGGATTCCCCTTCACTGGCCGCCTGCCTTGCAAAGGGCAGGCGGTTTTTTTTCTTCCATTCAATCCATTCCGCTTTTTCCTTGAAGGAATAACCCTCGATAACTCAAGCAATTGCTTGAATCAAAAGCGGTTGTTTCCCCCGCGATAATCGCATACACTGTTTAGTCGATTTCACAAACAGCAACGAAAGGGGCCCAGCCAGCTTGAAGCTCGACCGCGGGTATTTGATCGTATTTGAAGGGATCGACGGCACCGGCAAAAGCACCCAGTGCGGCATGCTGGAGGATTACCTGAACGGCCGCGGCGTCCCGGTCTTGCGCCTGTACGAGCCGACGTACGGCCCGTGGGGCCGGAAGATCCGCGCGCTGTTAGAACAGGGCAGGGGCGGCACTCCTCCCGAAGAGGAGTTGAGCTGGTTCATCGCGGACCGCAAAGAGGATGTGGAGACGAACATCCTGCCGGCGCTGCGGCAGAACAGGATCGTTTTGCTCGACCGCTATTATTTTTCCACCGCCGCCTACCAGGGCGCTCTGGGGCTGGACCCGCAAGCGATCATTGCGGAAAACGAAACCTTCGCGCCCAAACCGGACCGGGTGTTTCTGTTCATCGCTTCGCCGGAAAAATGCCTCAAGCGCATCGAGGAATCCCGCGACGGCAAATCGGCATTTGAAAAAATGGAGTATCTGAAAAAAGTGCAACGCCTGTTCGATGGCTTCTCCGATCCTGTGATCCACAGGATCGACAGCGAACCCGCCCTGGAGGACGTCCACGCCAACCTGGTGCGCGAAACGCACGCGCTGATTCCGGCTCTGGGGTGACGCATGAAACGATTCATCCTTGCCATCACCGGAGCGAGCGGCGCCTGCTACGCCAAGCGGTTGTTCGACTGCCTGCAATCGAAAGCGGAAATCCATGTGATCCTTTCCGAGCGCGGCCAGGAACTGTGGAGCCTGGAACTGGATCTCAAAACGGCGTACTTTGAAAAGGAACACGTCGAGGTCCACAAAAACTCCCGCATCAACACCTCGATCGCCAGCGGCTCGTATGCGATCGACGGCATGGTGATCGTCCCGGCGAGCATGGGGACGCTCGGCCGCATCGCCGCGGGGGTTTCCGAATCGTTGATCGAACGGGCCGCCGACGTCACTCTGAAAGAGAAACGCAAACTGATCGTCGTCCCCAGGGAAACCCCGTTCAGCACCATCCATCTGAAAAACCTGCTCACGCTCGATCAGGCCGGCGCGTTGATCCTGCCCGCCTCGCCGGGGTTTTACCAGGGGCAGAACACGGTGGAAGACCTGGTGGATTTCGTGGTGGCGCGGATTCTCGATCAATTGGGAATGGATCAGGACCTCATGCCGCCTTACCAACCGCAGAACCGGAAGCGTTGAAATGATATATCTGGATCACGCCGCCACCACCCCCATGCACCCGAAGGTGATCGAAACGGTGCAGAGAGCCATGCGGGAGGAATTCGCCAACTCGGGCGCTGTCTATCGGATCGGGCTCGACGCCAAGCGCAGAATCGAAAACGCCGCCGAGCAGATCGCCCGGGATCTGCAACTGCCCGCCACGCACCGGCTGGTGTTCACCAGCGGCGGCAGCGAATCGAACAATCTGTTCATCAAGGGGCTCTGCGCTCCCGACAAGAAGGCGGCGTGCCTCGGCCTGGAGCATCCCAGCGTCACGCAGTCCTTGCAATCCCTCAAGGCGTTCGGCAATCCTCCCCTGATTTTGCTGAACCACCAGAAGGAGGGACGGCTCGATCTCAGCGCCGTGCCCGCTCTCAAGGAAAACCGCGTGCGGCTGTTGTGTCTCTCGCACGTCAACAACGAACTGGGGACCGTCAACGCACCCGGTCCGCTGGCGGAGGCCCTCGCAGCGCAGGCGCCGCAGACCCGGCTGTTTCTGGATGGCGTGCAGGCGGTGGGCAAACTGCCTTTGTCCGAAAACACCTGGAAAGGGGTTTCCGGCTATTCGGTTTCCGCCCACAAGATCCAGGGGCCCAAGGGCATCGGGATTTTGGCGTACGATTCCAGGTTGTCCCTGACGCCGCAGATCCACGGCGGCAAGCAGCAGGCCGGCGTCCGCTCCGGAACCCTGCCGCTTCCATTGATCGTGGGGCTTGCGGAAAGCGTCCGCCTCGCCCGCGATGCGCAGGCGGTCCATCAGCAGCGCTACCGGGATTTGAGCCGCCTTCTGATCGAAGGATTGAAAGATCTCGAAGGCCGCACCGCAAACCTGAACCTCAAATTCAATTCGCTGCCCGTGGACGATGCGGCCCGGCAGTCTCCGGCGATCGTGAACTTCAGCTTTCCCCCGGTGGAAGGGGAGGTGCTGCTGCATCATCTGGAAGAAAAGGAAATCTATGTCGGGTTGGGCAGCGCGTGCAGCGCGCATTCCAAAGAGCCTTCAAAAATTCTGACCGGTCTTGGTAGAACGGAAGAGGAGGCGCGGTGCAGCCTGCGGGTTTCCTTCGGTCCCGAAAACACGCCGGATCACGTCGAGCGGTTTCTCGAGGAATTTGCCAACGCCTACCGGTCGCTCCACCCCACGTTTTTTAAAAACACGGCTAGAAAATGACGCAAGAACGGATCGGGATCGTCCGCTACGATGAGATCGCTCTCAAAGGAAAAAACAGAAAGTTTTTCGAGACCACCCTGCTCAACAACATCAAAGCCGCTTTAACCGGATTGGAGGGGCTGCGTTACCGCACGCCGCGCGGCCGCATCCTGATCGATGCGCACGCGAGTCAGGCCGAGGAGTTCAGCCGCCGCCTGCGCAAGGTTCCCGGCATTTCCTCGTTCAGCATCGGCATTCCCGTGCAGCCCGACATCGAGGTCCTGGCCGAGTGCGGTATCCGCTTGGTCGAGCCGCACCTTGCGGACAAGCGGGAGCTGCGCTTTTGCGTGCAGACGCACCGGCGCGACAAGGCGTATCCGTTGAAATCTCCCGAGATCAACTACGAGGTAGGGTCCCGCATCATGCGCGCGCTGGCGGAAAAGGGACTGACCGTGGATATCACCCGCGCCGATCTGGTGATCGAGATCGAGCTGGGGCGGGAAGAGACCATCCTGTTCGATCACCGCGTGGTGGGCATCCCCGGTCTTCCGGTCGGCAGTTCCGGCGAAGTGCTGAGCCTGCTCTCAGGCGGAATCGACAGCCCGGTCGCTTCGTTTCTCATGATGGCGCGCGGCTGCCGCGTGAACTTCATTTTCTTCGACAACCGCACCTTCCTCGGGCGCGGCGGCCACGACAAGGTCGTCAAGCTGGCGCGCATCCTCAACGGCTACCAGCAGAGAAGCCGGTTGCACGTCGTGCCGTTTCAGGACATGCAGGTCGCCATCCGCGACGCCTGCACTCCCGCCAACCGCGTTGTGCTGTACCGCCGGATGATGTACCGCATCGCCCGCGCCGTGGCGGAACAAAACCACTGCCTGGCGCTCGTCACCGGCGAGTCTTTGGGGCAGGTGGCGTCGCAGACGCTGGAAAACCTCGCCGCGGTGTCGTCGGTCGTGCCCATGAGCGTGTTCCGCCCGCTCATCGGCATGGAAAAGCAGGAGATCATCAGCCGCGCCCGAAAAATCGGCACGTATGAGACCAGCATCGAACCGCAGCCCGATTGCTGTTCCGTGTTCATGCCCGACCGCCCGGTGACCAAAAGCCGTGAGAAATTTCTGGCGAGGGACGAATCCAGCTTTCCCTGGGCCGATCTGATGGAAAAGGCGATTGCGGAAACCGAGGTCGTGGATCTGAATGCGTCAGGGGGAGGATAGCCGGCGCACGGTCGGATCGTCGGGAAGCCCGGCCAGCAGCGTTTCCAGCGATTGCTTTGCGACCGGATGGATGAAATCCGGATCCAGATCGCAAAGCGGCAGAAGCACGAACCCGCGGTGCGCCATTTCCGGATGCGGGATCGTCAGCTCCGGGGACTGCAACACGCGGTCTTCATACAGAAGCAGATCCAGGTCGATGATGCGCGGCCCCCATTTTTCCAGCCGCACGCGGCCCATCTCGTTCTCGATCGCCAGCAGTTCCAGCAGCAGCGGACCCGGATCGAGCGAGGTCCGCACTTTCACCGCCGTGTTCACAAACCACGCCTGATCGGGCACCCCCACCGGCTCCGATTCGTAAAACGCCGAACAGCGGATCACCTCGATGTCGGGATGGCCGTTCAGATGCTCGATCGCCTGCTTGCAGTTTTCACCGGGCAAACCCAGGTTGGAGCCGATTCCAATGTAGGCGGTGTGCTGCATGGCCTGCCGTACTCCGCGTTGCCGGTCCTCACAGGGAGTCAGAACCGGAACTTGACCGCAGACATTCTCTTTTTGATTTCATCCATGATCCGGGTTTCGTCCGAAGATTCCTTCGCACTGAACGTCGCCGAAAAACGGACATACGGTCCCGCATCGTCCCAGGGGACGGTGGAGATCATCATCTCTTTGATCAGGTATTGCGAGAAATCCTCGCCGGTGGCAAAGTCCGGCCCGCCCTCGATGCCCTTGGGCGCTCTCACATACAGGAAGAACGATCCGCCCGGCATCGACGCCTGAAATCCCACCGACTTGAGCGTGTCCACCATCAGCGTGAGCCGCCGCCGGTATTTCTCCGTGATCTGGCGGGTGATATCCGGATTGTTGAGGGCGTACACGCCGGCTTTCTGGATCGCGCCGAACTGGCCGGAGTCGATGTTGTCCTTCATGTGCGCGACCCCGTTGACGATGAGCTCGTTGCCCACCACGAAAGCCAGACGCCAGCCCGTCATGTTGTAGGCTTTCGAAAGGGAGTGAAATTCCACGCCCACATCCATCGCGCCGGGAATCGAAAGAAAGCTCAACGGCTCGCCGTCGTAGGTCAGCGCGGCGTAGGCCGCATCCTGCACGACGATGATGTCGTTTTCCTGGGCGAACGCGACGACCTCCTCGAAAAATGCGCGCGTGGCGTTCGCTCCGGTCGGGTTGTTGGGGTAGTTGAGGTAAAGCAGTTTGGTTTTTTCCAACGTTTTTGCGTCGATGCTTTTCAGGTCCGGAAGAAAGTGGTTTTCCTCTTTGAGCGGCAGGTTGACGACCTCGCCTCCGAGAAACTGCGTGTGCGTGCCCATCACCGGATAACCCGGAACCGTCATCAGGGTGATGTCTCCCGGATTGATGAACACCGAAGGGAAGAGCGCGAGCCCCGGCTTGGAGCCGATCGTGTGGTTGATGTGCTTGTCCGGATCGAGTCCTTCAACGCCGAACACTTCCTGCATGTATTTGGCCGCCGTGACTTTGAAATCCTGAATGCCGTTGTCCGTGTAACCGCGGTTCTCCGGTTTCTCCGCTTCCAGTTGCAGGGTCTTCACCACACCGGGAAACGCCATTTCGTCCGGTTCCCCGACACCCATGTCGAACAGTTCCTTGTCCGGATGCGCCGCCTGGGCCGCGCGTTTGGCCCGTTTTATCTTTTCGAATTTGTAGATCTTCGTGTCTTTGCCGAATGCATTGCCTCCCAGCCTTTGCGCGAAGAGGGATTGGATGTAACTTTCAGTGTCAGCCATGTATCAGAGGTCTCCGGATTCCCGAGCGACGGGTTGCGTGGTGGATGTTTGAATGGAGTACAGCCGATAAATCTAGCCAAAAAAGCGGGGGGTGTCAAGCACCGAGGGCCGGGCAGGGAGGCGGTTCAATAGTCGATGCGGGAGCCGTTTTTCCAGGTCCGGCCCAGGGCGTCCTGGTAGACGATTTCCCCGCGGCTGTTGAAGCGGAAGCTCACCACACGCGACGCCCCCGCAGACAGGGGCCGGCCTTCCTGGTACAGGTTTTTGGAGATGCCGTCGGTGAGGAACGCCACCTCGCCGATATTGGAAAGCTGAAATTCGATCACCCGGAAACGGCCGTCGTACAGGCGCACCTTGTTGCGGAACAGCCGGTTTTGATCGTCGAGGTAATAGACGTCGCCTGTGGAGTTGATCTTGAAGGCCAAGATGTTGTTGCTGGCCAGCGGGTTGACCCGCTCGCCCTCCACGTAGAGCTGGCCGCCGTCGTTGATGTAGATGGCTTTTCCATTGCGCGACACCGCCGGGTTGAGGATCAGATCGCTGCGTTCCTTGAGGAAAGTGATCTCCACCGATTCGATCAACACCCGCGACGATCCGCGGTTGAGCTCTTGGCCGTTTTTGAACACGTCGCCGCGGTCGTTGAGGTAGACCACATCGCCGCTGGAGGAAACCAGAAACAGGATCACCGTGCCGCCGTTGCTGTTCAGCCGCCCGCCTTCATCATACAAATAAGGCCCGATCTCGGTGAGATAGTACACCGCGCCGTTGCGTGCGACTTTGAAATCCAGAATCCGTTCGTGCGTGATCTCTTCGCCGTTTTTAAAAAGACCGGATTCCAGCTGGTTCAGGTAGACGTCGTCGCCGGCGCAGGACGATTTGTTCAGGTCCGTGTCGAGCACCGTGAGGCCGTTGTCGCAGATCGTGCGGATTTCCAGCAGGCTGCGCGTGTCGTCGGTGGAGTCGTCGTCGAAGCCGGACGCAGGCGCGGGCAGGGCGAGCGCAAGCACGATCAGCGCGAGTGCGCATCGTAGCCACCCCGTCATGACCGGCTCCCGTTGCCGCGCGTGGACACGCCGGCGCTCTCGAACGTCGCCATATCCGAATAGACGCGCACCGCCGCTTCCAGCAGGTTCATCGCCAGCGCCGCGCCGGTGCCTTCTCCGAGCCGCATGGAAAAATCAAACAATGGCGTCTGCTCCAATCGCTCGAAGAACACCGCGTGACCGGGTTCCGGAGAGCGGTGCGAGCAGAACAGATAATCGGCAACCGCGGGATGCAGCTGGTGAGCCAGCAGCGCCCCGGCGCTTGAGATCAGCCCGTCGATCACCACCGGCCTGCGGCAGGCGGCCGCGCCGAGAACGCATCCAGTGATGGCGGCGATCTCGAGACCTCCCACTTTGGCGAGGCCGTCCAGCGGGTCTTGGGCGTCCGGCCGGTTGCGGGTGAGGGCGCGTTCGATGACCGCGATTTTGTGGTTGAGCGCGTCCGCGTCGATTCCGGTGCCGCATCCCGTCACATCCTGCGGCGATCGACCGCCGTACACCGCCATCAGCGCCGCCGCCGCGGTGCTGTTGCCGATTCCCATCTCACCCACCGCCAGAACGTCCGTGCCTTTTTCCGCCCACTCGCGCGCAAGCTCGATGCCGGTGACCACGGCCCGCTCCGCCTGTTGCCGCGTCATGGCCGGGCCTTCCGCCATGTTCTGCGTGCCCCTTGCGATCTTGCGATTTAAAAGACCGGGCAGCGGGCCGAAATCGTGATCCACCCCCACATCCACCACGACCACTTCGGCGCCCGCGTGTGCGGCCAGGGCATTGATCGCGGCGCCTGCGTTGAGGAAGTTGAGGACCATCTGAGGCGTCACTTCAGCGGGGTAGGCGCTGACGCCTTCCTGGGCGACGCCGTGGTCGGCGGCGAACACGAACACGGTTTTGTTGCGGATGACAGGCGCGGACGGGCTGCGGATGGCGGCGTAGCGGCGGGCCAGCTCTTCCAGGCGGCCCAGGCTGCCCACCGGTTTGGTCAGGCGGTCGAGGTGCGCCTGCGCGCCCTCAAGAGCCCGAGTCGAAACCGGTTCGATGGCCTCAAGGGTTTTGTCGATCGCTTCGGACATCGCGGCACATCCTTTTGGGGCGTCACGGCCCCGTCGCAGATGAAATGGAATTCAGCGCAAAATCAGGAAGCGGTTTCCTCGTCGAAGCTCACGCCTTCGTCTTCTTCCATGTCGTCTTCGGCGGCCAGGCCCGCGGCGTTTTGCGCATAGCGCAGGTATTTGATGATCTCTTCGATGTCATCGTCGGAGACCTTGCCGCGCTGTGAGGGCATTTTGTTGACCCCCTTGATGATGGTCTCGCGGACTTCCTCATCGGGAAAATTGGCCTGAATGAATTCCTCGTCGATCAGTTTCGGAGCCTTCGTGTGGCCGCCCATCGCATCGGGTCCGTGGCAATTGGAACAGACTCGGTGAAAGATTTTCTGTCCCTTTTGAGCTTCCGCCGAGACCTCCTGGGTCGGCTGGGGGGTGCAGGAAGCCAGAAGCAATGCCAGAGCAAAAAAGCCCCCCCGGTTGTAAAAAGATTTCATCAAACGCTCCTGTTATTTTCTTTGGACGAGATCCATTTTCCCGTCGTGATTGCGGTCCAGCTCGACGCGCAAGAGTTCCCCGTCGGAATCGAAATACTCCCAGCGGTCCACCTTGCCGTCGAAATTGACGTCGAATTCCACTTTTTCCAGCTGCGTGGAATCGATGAAGTACTGCCATTGATCCTGTTTGCCGTCGCCGTTGGAATCGAACGCCGCCGACTGCAAAACCCCGTCACCCGCGAAATACTCCCAGCGGTCGATCTTGCCCTTGTGTTCCGTGTCGAATTCCGCACGGATGAGATTGCCCTCGGCGTCGAAAAACTGGAACACATCCATTTTGCCGTCGAGGTTGTTGTCCGATTCGATGCGGGTGCGAACCTTGTTGGAACCGTAATACTCCTTCCAGTCCACCATGCCTTTGAAGCGGGAATCCTTTTCCAGCCGCTCCAGCACACCCTGCTTGTTGTAAAACTGGAACTGGTCCAGAATCCCGTCGTAGTTCCGGTCCAGCTTGGCGAGCACCGGGCTTGGGTTGCCTTCGAAAATATCCACCTGGTCCAGCTTGCCGTCGCCGTTGGTGTCGTATTCGACCTTGACCAGTTGCCCGCTGTCGGACATTTCCTGCCATTGGTCGAGCTTGCCGTCGAAATCGCTGTCAATCTGAAGTACTTCCGCCGCGCCGGGGGAGGCCCACAGCCAGGCGGCCAGGATAAACACCCAGGATCGTTTGGGAAAAATCATGGCTCCTCCAGTATAAAGGAAATAGGCAGATTCAAACGTATCGAATTCTGTTTGAGCGTCGCGGGAATCGGCGGAAACGGGCTCGCCGCCTTCACCGCCTCCAGCGCCGCACGGTCCAGCATTTTGTGAGAAGACGATTTAACAATGGAATAATCTTTCAAGGCCCCGTCCCGGCCCAGGGTGAACGCCACCACCGGCATTCCTTCATAGCCACGGTCCCGGGCGGACTGGGGATAGTATTTCTCTTCAAATATTTTACTCCAAACCACCTGCAAAAAGCCCTTACGAATTGAGTCCGTATTGGCAGAACCGCTTTCAGCCGCCACCGGAGGGCTTGCGGCGGCCTTGGCGGCGGTGGAAGGCAGTGCGGTCGTTTTCAAAGGTTTGCGATCCGGAAACCCGGTCTGCGCCTGTTGCTGGCGGCTCCCTGCGAGGGATGCGGGCCGCTGGCCCGCCGGCAGTGCCGCGGTGACTTCGTTTGGGGACAGGCGTTCTGCCTGTGGAGAGCCTTTGGGCACGTCTCCCGCATTGGAAGAAAGGGCGGGCGTCTGTTGTGTCGCTGCACTGAAAATCGGGCTATCGGTGAACGGCCGCCGCGGATGCAGGGCGGTGGCGCTGCGCAGGGTTTCTCCGGAGTGATGCATTGCCGAAGCCTGTGCAGGAGCGGGGTTCGACCCGCTATGGGCTTTGGGCTGCACGTTTTTTTGCGCAGCGGATACTCCCGCGGGCGTTGCCGAAGAGGCCACCGCGGCGGCAGGGGTCCTGGCGCTCGGATTGGCCGGAGAAACCGGCCGCGGCGATGCCGATCGGGAAACAGAAGCGGTGGCGGTTTCCTGCTGCGCTGCCACCGGAGCCGCGGAATGGAGAACGGGTTGGGTTTGCGTCACCGGTTGCACAGCGGCCATGGCGGGTTTTTGATCCTCTCCGCCGGCCTGCTGCTGCGCCGCCGGTTTGTGGATGGTTTGGGCGGCCGGCGATTCGGTGGACGGTGTGCGCGGCGAGAACGGGGCCGGCGTGCGGCGTTGCATCTGTGCGGTTGCCCGGTTGTTCGCAGAGGCGGTCAGCGTCTGCAAGGGAACGGACGACACCCGCCGTGGCTGGAACGGGGCCGGGGTTTTGAAAGCGCTGCCCGATTCGTCTGCGTGTGCGGATAGGGCTGCAACAGGGCGGTGTGTTTTGTGGTGTTCCGATTTTACTGTGCGTTTTTGCACGGAAGAGGGAGCGGGCATCGTGGTGGATGCGAGTTGCAGTGGCGCAGGGGAGGCAGCGTGAATCCGCGCCGGTGCCGGTTCCCGCATATGGGCGGCCTCTGCCGGAATGAAAGCGGCGGTCTGTTCGGCTCGCGCTTCGGCGCGGGCAGGCGAGGCGATCGGCACGTGCTGAGCTGTGCGCGCTTCGGCAGCGGTTGGCGTTGCCGCGGCGGTTTGTGTCGTTCGCACTTCGGCGCGGGGAGGTGGGGCGCTCGGTAGGGCCGGGACCGGGCGCACTTTGGCTGCGGCCGGTGCATGCGAGGCGGATGCGGCCACCGGTTCCACGGGTTTGACCGCGGGCCGCGTTTTTTTCTCAACCGGTTTGGGTTTTTTTACGGGTTCTTCACGCGGTTTCTTTTTTGGGGGCGGCTCGACCACGGTCTGGATGCGTATCGGTGTTTCTGTCACCACAGGTTCACGATCGAAGACCCAGTCCGCCGCAAAATAAAACGCGATGCCGTGCAGCGCTGCGGACACAATGAGGGTGTGCCGCAGGGGTCGTTTGCTCGATTTCAGATCAAACCGCATGGCGCTGTTTTCCGTTTTCGACCTGTTGCAGAATAAACCGCAGCCAGTCGGGGCAGGAGCCCCAGTACAGGTGCATGTAAAGAGCGAAGCAGTTGTTGTGGCGGAATCCGTCCCGGACTTCCGCGTTCCCCTCCTGCGCGGCCTGCAGCATGAGGGGCGTTTCCCGGTTGTCCACCAGCCGCGAATAATGAAACTCGTGTCCCTTGAGTATCAGCGGTGCCGCGTCTTGCCGCTCCGCAGAGAACGCCAGCGTCCGGTAGCCCAGGGTCAGGCGCTTGTTCTGCATCGTGGTGGAAAAATCGAACAGTCCGGCCATCGGGTGCGTTTTCCCGTCTTCCCCGGTGAGGGTTTTGCCGAGAACCATCAGCCCGCCGCATTCGCCAACCACGACGCCGTCCTGTTGCGCGAAACGCCGGATGCTGGCGAGCATGTTCTGATTGGCGCTCAGAGCCGGGGCGTACGATTCGGGGTAGCCGCCGGGGAGGTACACCCAGTCGATGCCCTCCGGCAGCGCGCGGTCCGCAAGCGGCGAGAAGAAGCGCACGTCGCCGCCCGCATGCCGGAACAGGTCGAGCGTGTCCGGATAGGCGAACTGAAACGCCGCGTCCTTCGCCACCGCCACCGAAAACGCGCCGGATTGCTTTGTAGTTTTCCAGCGCGCAGGCGGAGCGGATGTTGCTTTTTCGTTTGTAGGCGGGGTGAGTGATGGCAGCAGGCGTTCCATATCCAGGTGCCGCTCGATGTGGTCCGCCCACCGCTCGTAGATCGCGTCCTCCTGTTCAAACCCCTGATGCAGGCCGAGATGCCGGCTTGCGATCTCGAGTTCGGGCTGCTGCGGCAGGTGGCCGAGAAACGGAACCGCCGTGTGGTGCTCGATGGCCTGTTTCAAAATGTCCGCATGCCCCGCGCTGTTGACCCGGTTGGCCACCACACCGAGGAACCGGATGCCGGGATCGAAGTTCACGAATCCCTGCACCAGCGCCGCCGCCGAGCGCGCGGTCGCCTGTCCGTCGAACACCAGCAGCACCGGCAGATCGAAAAGCTTGGCGATCTCCGCCGTCGATCCCATATCTTTTTTGGGATGAGCGCCGTCGAACAGGCCCATCATCCCCTCGACCACGGTGATGCCGCCTCCCCGGACCCGGTCCGAGAACAGGTCGCGCAGGTAGCCGTGCGTGCACATAAACGAATCGAGGTTATAGCTCGGCGTGCCGCAGGCCCGTTCGTGGTGGCCAGGATCGATGTGGTCCGGGCCCGCCTTGAACGGATGCACGCTGTGGCCCCTTCGCTGTAAAAGGCGCATCAACCCCGTGGCGACGGAGGATTTCCCCACCGAGGAATGCGTTCCCGACACCACCAGGCCGGGAAAGGGTTGTGAGTTAAAGTTTGGCATCGTCATCAATTGAAATTGAACACGAATCCCGCGTATCCCGAAACGCCCGCCGTCCCGAAACCGGGAATTTCCTCATAGTCCTCATCGAGCAGGTTTTCTCCCCGTGCCGTGAGTTTCAGTTGTTTCGTGAGCTGATAGTTCAAAACCGCGCGCAGGGTGACGAACCCATCCGTATTGAACCGGCCGTCCCGGATGCCGGATTTGGCATACAGGCTCACCAGCGATTCGAGTTTGTCCCGCCAGGTGTGGTGAACGCTGGCGGTGAATTTATGCTTGGCCCTTCGGCGAAGAGGGGCGTCGTTTTCGTCGAACGTCTCGTTCCAGGTGTGCTTGAGCGCAAGATCCAGATCTCCGGTCACTCGATACTTGATCTCCGTTTCCAGGCCGCGCGATGTGGCTTCACCGACATTCAGGACCGCGTTCGTCACGCTGTCGAACTGAATCAGGTTCGTGAAATCGGAATCGAAGTAAGTCACCCCGATTTTCACACGGCCGTCATACAGGGTCTGATCGACCCCCACCTCCCAGGTTTTGACCTCCTCCGGCTTCAGATCGGGATTGCCGAATCCGGGAAAAAACAGGTCGTTGATCGTGGGAGCGCGGAAGCCCGTTGCGTAAGCGGCACGCAGCCGGGTTCCGTATTCGGCCAAACGGTAACCGCCTTCGAAACGGTAGGTGGTTTTGTCCTCGAACTTTGAATTGACGTCGTGCCGAAATCCTCCCGTGACGGTCAAACGATCTAACAAATGGGCGACACCCTGCAGGAAATAACCCTGGTTGTAGATGGTGCTCTCCAGGCTGCTTTCCTGGTTGACTCCGTTCTGCACCTGATATTCGCCGCCGAACGTGACCGAGTAGTTCTTTCCGAACTGCAGGTTGTTTTGCAGATCGCCCGTGTAGGTGCGATTGATGATATGTGTGTTGGAAAAAGTAGGGTCGAAACTGAAAGTATCTTCATAAGCGATGTTGGGTTTGAAGGTGACCGTCCACCAGCCCGCAAAGGTTTTTTTGATGGGGGCGGCGAAATAATAGGCGTTGGCCTTATTGCCGTTGTTCCCGTCTGTGGGAAGACCTGTGGCGAAGCTGAACGCATCGAACTGAGTGATCGACCGGATATAGCGGCCGATGAGTTCCACCCTGCCGTCTTCAGTGAACTCATAACCCAGTCGGGTTGAGACGCTGGTGTTCTCATACCCGTCGTTTTCCGCATTGCCGCGGTCTTCGCTGGCGGAAGAGAACCCGTTGCTGTCCGTCCGGGATAGGGAAACGGAGTAGTCGAATTTTTTCAAAGCGCCCGAACTTTGCAGCGTTTCCCGAAAAGTGGCAAAACTGCCGCCTTCGAAAGCAAAAGAATGTTTGGGCGGGCCTTCTCCGCGTTTGGTGATGATGTTGATCACACCCCCGACCGCATCGGCTCCCCACAACGTGCTTTGCGGTCCTCGCAAAATCTCGATTTGCTGAATGTTCTCTGCCGTGAGGTTGGCGAAATTAAAGCCCCCGGAAGTGTTAGAGTTGACCTGAATGCCGTCCACCAGAACCAGAGTGGAGGCGGAACCTCCCCCGCGCATGAAAACCGAGGCCCTGCCGCCCAAAGGGCCGTTTTGAACCACGTCCAGACCCAGCTCTCCCCGAAGCAGGTCCTCGACTTGAAAGTGTTTCTGCTTCTTGATTTCTTCTTCGCGGATCACGGTGATCGATGCGGGTATATTTTCTTTCAATTCCAGAGATCGCCTCGATTTCACTTGAATCGGTTCGAGGTCGATGGTGTCATCGGCCGCGTGGGAATTTTTATGCATCGGCATCATTAGTAAGATAAAAGTGAAAAGAAAAAGAAGAAATACTCGAATCATTGTCATACCTTTCTCTCGAAGGTTGAATGGTTGTTTCGTTCCGGCCAGGTTTCCTGACTCGAGGCTTCCTACTTGCCGCGCCTTCCCGTCCTTAGGGACAGTGGCGCCTTGCGGCGTTCGTTCCTCTCACAGTTGCGGGACAGTGCCGGATTTGCACCGGGCTTCCCTCAACCGGAACCGATATAAAAATGCGTGGACCGAAATTTTTTCTCCAAAGAATTCCGTTCCGTTCAGCGGTCAGGTTGTGTCGATAGGCGTTCTCCTTAAAAAAGATTAATAATGTAAAATCCAGACCCGCATTGAGACGAACAGCAGGACCGCGCTCAGGGAGGCCACAGCCAGAATCCGGTGCGCCGCCGTGATGTCTTCGATCTCGATTTCCTTTCGCTCGCTGCCGATCCAGGGCTTGTCCGTTTTGCGGCCGCCGTAAAAAGCGCTTCCCCCCAGGCGGATCCCCAGCGCGCCGGCCACCGCCGCTTCCGGGATGCCGGCGTTGGGGCTCGCGTGTTTGGAGCCGTCCCGCATCACGGTTCGCAGCGCCTGCAGCGGATTGTTTCCGCACACGGCACAACTGAATGCCAGAATCGGCGCCGCCAGCCGTGCGGGCAGCCAGTTCGCCGCATCGTCGATGCGCGCCGGAATCCGGCCGAACCGCAGATAGCGTTCGTTTTTATAACCGAACAGCGAATCCAGCGTGTTGACCGCCTTGTAGGCCAGCGCCAGAGGCGCACCTCCCAGGCAGGCGTAAAACAGCGGCGCGATGACGCCATCCACCGTGTTCTCGGCGATCGTTTCCACCGTCGCGCGCACGATCCCTTGGCGGTCCAGGTTTTCGGTGTCCCGCCCGACGATGTGCGCCAGGCTTTTGCGGGCCTGCGCCACACCGCCGCGCTGTAAATGCGTCTTCACCGGCTGGCTTTCATCGTACAGGCCGCGCGCCGAAATGCAGGTGTAGATCAGAAACACCGAAGCGCAGGTCTCCGCCGTGGGATGCAACGCGCCCAAAACGGCGAGCAGCGCCCAGCAGACCGCAAAGGTTCCCAATATGATCGTTGCCGCCGTCACGCCGCCTGCATGCAACGGGTCGCGAAACCAGGCGCGCGTGCGGATTTCCATCCAGGCCGCGGCCCGTCCGATCAGCCGTACCGGATGCGGATAGTCCCTGGGATCTCCCAACAGAAGATCGAGCGCAAAAGCCAGTATGATCTGCAGCGACAGGTCCATGCGCATCAATCCTCATGCAGGCTGCCCAGAACCGAGGGCAGGGCCGCGAGTAACCGTTCGTTGTCCGTGCGCGTCCGCACCGCGACGCGAAAGAAACTATCGTCCAGCCCGTTGAAGTTGCCGCAGTTTCGCACCAGGATGCTGTGATTCAACAGCGCAAAGAAAAAGCGCTGTCCGTGCGGCTGCCATTTGCCGGTCAGCCGGAACAGCAGAAAGTTGGCGTCCGAATCGAAAACCGAGATACAGGACATCTCCTGCAACCGCTTCTGTAAAAAATCTTTCTCCACGCGAATGCGGTTGCGGCTCTCGGTTTGAAATACGGTGTCCTGAAGCAGCGCCGAGCCGGCCGCCTGGGCCAGCGCGTTGACCGACCAGGGTGGCTGGAAGGCCTTCAACCGCGACACGCATTCCGCAGGTGCGACGCCGTATCCGAGGCGCAAGCCGGGAATCGAATAAAACTTGGTCATCGACCGCACCAGCACCAGATAGTGCGAGGGGTGCATCTTTTTCAGCAGCGAGTCGCAGGGCTCTGCAAAGTCGATGAACGTTTCATCCACGATTAAATAGATCCTCGCCTGCTCGCAGTGTTGCCAGATCGCGTGCAGCGTGTCCGGATCGCACAGCGTGCCGTGCGGGCTCGCAGGGTGCCCGAGCACCAGCGCTCCCGGGCGCGGGGTCTGTGTGAGACGGGAAAGCAGCGCCTTTGTATCGAGATGAAAACCGTTATCGGGATCCAGAGTGAACGCACGCACGCGCATGCCGGACGCGCTGAACGCCCACGCGTACTCCGAGAAGCAGGGCGTGACGAGAAGCACCTCCTGGCCCGGCGACAGCAAGCGCGGAAGCAGGTAGATCCATTCCGTCGATCCATTCACCGGCAGGATCGACGCGGCATCGACGCCGAGTGTGTCCGAAAGTTCCTTTTTAAAGGCGGCGCAGTCCGGGTTCGGATAGTCCGCAATGAGAGGACGCATCGACGCGACGATCGGTTCCACACACGCAGGCGGGCCGAACGGATTGACGTTGACGCTGAAATCCAGCAGATCGCCGCCGCCCGGGCCGGGTTCTTCCTCCCAGGCGGCCCGGTTGCCGCCATGCGGGCTGCGCCACAGCGCGTCGGCGCGTTCGGCGGGAATGCGGTTTTCGGTTGGCGTCGAAGACAGAGTCATGCCCGGCCTCCCGAAGGCTGCGGCAGAGTCACCCGGTAGCTTCCGGGTTTGCCCTCCCATTTGTTGTAGAAGATCAACCGTTCGAGCGGCACGCGTTTTTCCCAGCCCTTGCTCTCCAGCATCGGCTTTTCGTAAAACGCGTCGGTGTGTCCCAGACAGAGATAGGCCACCGGAAACACATGCTCGGGAATTTCCAGATCGCGTCGCAGCCGGTCCATCGACAGGATGCTCACCCATCCCACCGCAAGCCCCTCGGCCCGCGCCGCCAGCCACAGGTTCTGCACCGCGCAGCAGGTGCTGAACAGGTCGGTCTCGCGGACGCTGTCGCGCCCGAGAATGTTCGGCCCCAGGCGGGTGCGGTCGCAGGTGACGCAGATGTTGATAGGGGCTTCCAGAATGCCTTCGAGCTTGAGGCTTTCGTACAGCGCTTTGCGGTCGCCGCGAAATTTCTGCGCCGCTTCGGCGCTGGCATCTGCGAAATTGGCCGCGATCTTTCGGCGCGTCGTTTCCGAGTCGATGACGAGAAAATTCCAGGGTTGCATGTAGCCCACCGAGCCCGCGTGATGCGCCGCATCGAGGATGCGCCCCAGCACGTCCGCGTTCACCGGCTGCGGCAGAAAATGCCGCATGTCCCGTCGCTTGTAGATCGCTTCGTAGCATCCCTTTTTGAGCTGCGGCGAAAACGCGTGCGGGTGCTCCGGGTCTGCGGTTTCAGCGGAAGGGATCTCTCCGTCTTTTTTGATCACGACCGGAATGCCGGACACCATGTGCACCACCTCATCGAACGCGGCGGCGATGCGCTGATTGGCTTCTCCGGCGACGTCGCGGAACCGGCGGCTGAGCGCGTTGTCCGGAACGATCCCCGCGCCCACTTCATTGGTGATGACGATGCAGGTGCGCCGCTTGCGCTCGCATTCCGCGATCAGATCGCGCACCGCCTGCAGGATGGCCTCCGGCGGGCGGTCCCGCATCATCAGGTTGCTGATCCAAAGCGTCAGGCAGTCGAAGATCATCACATCGGCGTCGGATGCTTGCATCCTGCCCACCGGGTCCAGTGGTTCCTCGATCGTGATCCAGTCCGGCCCGCGTTCCGCCTTGTGTTTGGCGATGCGCTCGCTCATCTCTGCATCCAGCGCCTCGGCGGTGGCGAGGAACACTCTCTTGCCGGGCAGGGCGTCTGCGATCGTCAGGGCGTTGCGGCTCTTGCCGCTGCGCGTGCCGCCTGTGATGAGAATATTTTTCGGGTTCATGGTTTCACCCTGAAGTTAGAGGATGGTTTTTAGGGTCCCGCTGAGTTGTACACGATGATGGCTCCGAGAAGCAGAATGGCCGTCTCCACGCATTCCGACAATGCCCCCACCGTGTCTCCCGTGACGCCGCCGAGCCGCCGGCGAAAGTAAAGCAGCAGCGCCGCCGTGGTGATAAGAAACACCAGCGCCGCCGCCAGCCCCGCCGTCCAATCGATGTAAAACGGCAGCGCCAGTGCAACCGGGACGCCCGCAAGCAGTCCGTAACGTTTCTTTTGAAACCACGCTTGCGAAAGCGAATCCGCACCGCCCGCGTAATTCACACACACCAGAGCCACCGCCTGAGCCGAACGCGCGAGAGCGGGGGCCGCTACCAGCCAGATCGACAGCTGCGGCAGCCGCAGCAGCGCCGCCCATTTCAGGATCAGGCAGAACAGTACGCCCAATACACCCATGACGCCGGCGCGCGGATCTTTCATGATACGTAAAACTTCTTCCCTTGAGCGGTGGGAAAACAGGCCGTCCGCGCTGTCGGCCAGGCCGTCCAGATGCAGCGCCCCCGAGACGGCAGCGAGAAACAGCACGTCGCAGGCCGCCCGCACCTCCGGCGGCGCCCAGCGCGCGCCGAGCGCATCCACACCCGCAAGCAGGCCGCCGATAAGAAGCCCCACCAGCGGGAAATACAGCGCCGGCCGGCCGCCTGCGTTGAAGCTGTCCCTGGGCACAGGCAGCACCGTGAGAAAACCCAGCGCCGCAAAAAAATCCTTCATGTTCCGGACACGATCGCATGCAGGCGCTCCAGATCGATGGATTCCTCGACCAGATCTGCCAGCCGGTCGAGCTGCTTTTCGCGAAACCGGCGGTAGTCGAATTCCGTTTCCGGTTGCGGCAGGCCGCGCCGCCGACGCACATGCGCGAGAAACCCGTTGCGCAGGCCGTCGTTGTCGAGAAAACCGTGGGCATACGTGCCGATGAGCGCCCCCGCATCGTCCGTGACCCCGAGCGGGCGCGGGTCTTCGCCGTGCAGCGCCGTGAACAGGGGAGGGTACGGCGTGGCAAAGCGCGTCTCTCCCATGTGGATCTCGTATCCCTCAAGCTGCACGCCTGCCGGCAGCACCGGACCGGCCGCTGCCGCGCGCCGCACCTGGCGTGTGGTTTTCTTCCGTTGCAGCACCGTGTCGGCATCCAGAAGCCCCAGACCCGGCATCGCGCCGCGCTGGCTTTCCACCGCATGTGGGTCGCGCACGCGTTTTCCCATCATCTGAAAGCCGCCGCAGATGCCCAGCACCATCGCGCCCGTATCAGCCGCACGCACGATGGCGCGGTCGAGCCCCTGGGTTTGCAGGTACGCCAGATCTTCCAGCGTGTTCTTGCTGCCCGGCAGCACGATGCAGTCCGGGTTGCCGAGCCGGTTCGCCTGCGCCACGAAACGCAGCGACACGCACGGGTCGGCGGCGAGCGGCGCGAGATCGGTGAAATTGGCAATGCGCGGATACCAGATCACCGCCACATCCAGAAGGGCCTTGCCGTTGGCGATGCCGTCGTGGTTCCAGGCGGGAATGGCGTCCTCCTCGTCGATCAGAAGATCGCGCAGGTACGGCAGCACGCCCAGCACGGGTTTTCCCGTCAATCCTTCGAACTGCACGAGCCCCGGTTTCAGAAGATCCGGATCGCCGCGGAATTTGTTGACGAGAAACCCGGCGACGCGGTTCCGCTCTTTTGCGGTCAACAGGTCGAGTGTGCCTTTCATCCACGCGAACACGCCACCGCGGTCGATGTCGCCGACGATCAACACCGGTGCTTCCGCATATTCCGCCATCGGCATGTTGACCAGATCCCATTGTTTGAGATTGATCTCCGCCGGGCTTCCGGCTCCTTCCAGCACGATCAGCTCGTACTGCTGGCGCAGGCTGTCGAACGCGCGCTCCACCACTTCTTTGTGTTTCTGGTGCCGGGCGAAGTAGTCTTTCGCATCGCGGTTTTCCGTCACCCGGCCCATGACGATCACCTGCGAATGGTTGTCCGCCGTGGGTTTGAGCAAAATGGGGTTCATCGCCACTTGTGGTTTCAGGCCGCAGGCCTCGGCCTGATACGCCTGCGCGCGCCCCAGCTCGCCGCCTTCTTCGGTGATGAAGGAATTGAGCGACATGTTCTGCGCCTTGAACGGCGCGACTTTGAGCCCCTGCCTGTAGAAGTGACGGCACAGCCCCGCGGTGAGGATGCTTTTCCCCACCCCCGAGCCGGTTCCCTGAATCATGAGTGTTTGTGCCGTCATGGTCGCGTTCTCACCGTTGCCGTTTGAGCAGCCACACGAAAAACGGGCCACCGATCAGAGCCGTGATGATGCCCACCGGAATTTCCGTGGGCGCGAGCAGCGTGCGGGCCACCGTGTCGCACGCGATGAGAAAGCTCGCGCCGAAAAACATCGAGGCCGGGATCAGGATGCGAAGATCCGGCCCCACCATGAGCCGGACGATGTGCGGCACGATCAACCCCACAAAACCGATGGGACCGCTGATCGACACCACCGATCCCGTGATCAGCGAGGCGGTGACGAAGCAGACGATCTGCGTGCGCGCCACCTCGACGCCGCGGCTCGCGGCGGATTCGTCGCCGGCGCTGATCAGGTTCATGCTGCGGGCGAGGGTGAGCAGCACGCCGATTCCCAAGAGCACCGGCACCAGGATCGAGAATACCGTCCGGTAGCTGGTTATGTCGAGCCCGCCCATCAGCCAGCGGATGATGAGGAACGACTGCGTGAAATCCGCCAGATAGTGGATGAACATCACCAGAGCGGCGAAGAAAAAATTCGCCGTGATTCCTGCCAGCAGCAGCGTGGAGGTGGAAAATTCCTTGCCGCGGCTCTTGGCCAGCCCGAACACCAGAAACACCGCGCCGAGCGCACCCAGGAACGCCGTCACCGGCAGCAGCGAAAAGCCGAAGAAATAGCCTTCGAATCCCAGCACGATGGCGATCACCGCGCCCAGAGCCGCGCCGCTGGAAACACCCAGTGTGAACGGGGCCGCCAGATCGTTGCGCAACAGGGCCTGAAACACCGCCCCGGCCACCGAGAGCGCCGCCCCCGTCACCGCGCCCAGAAAGATGCGCGGCAGCCGCGCCAGAAAAAGGATGTTGGCGTCCACGTTGTCCTCGAATGGAAGCGTGCGCGAAAACGCCTTGCCGAGATTGATGGACGTGGAGCCGATGAGCGGCGTCACCACCAGCGTCGCCAGGAATAAAAGAAAGAACAGGCCGATCAGGCCGGCATAGCGCCGGGGGTGCAGCGGGATGCTTTGCATCGGTTGCCGGCTCATTGCGGGAACACCAGGAAACGACCGTCGTCCGGATCGCGCAGCAGCTTCACGTTGACCTCATAGGCGTTTTCGAGAATTTCTTTTTGCAGCACGTCTTCCGGCGTGCCTTCCTTCATCACTGCACCCGCGTGCAGGAGCACCAGTTTTTTGCAATAGCGCGCCGCAAGCTGCAGGTCGTGCATCGCGAGGACCACCGTCATCGAGCGCTCGCGGTTCAATCGTTCGAGGATGTCGAGGATCTGCACCTGGTACTTGATATCGAGCGCCGAGGTCGGCTCGTCCAGCAGCATGACCTCCGGTTCCTGCGCGATGGCGCTCGCCAGCATGACCCGCTGTTTTTCGCCGCCGCTGATTTCGTTGAACCCGCGTTCGGCGAAAACTTCCGTGTCCGTCAGGCGCATGGCTTCGTGGATGATGCGCAGGTCGTCCTCGCCTTCGAAACTCCATGCGGAAAGATAGGGGTGCCGCCCCATCATCACGATTTCCGAAACCTTGAAGTCGAAGGTCATCGGGTGTTCCTGCGGAATCCACGCCAGCGAGCGGGCGAGTTCTTTGCGCTTGATGTCCTTCATGTCCGCGCCCCGGTAGCGCACCGTTCCCGAGCGGGTTTTCAGAATGCCGCTGAGAAGTTTGAGCAGCGTGGATTTGCCGGAACCGTTCGGACCCACCACGGCGATGAAATCCCCCTGCCGGATTGTGAGCGACACACGGTCAAGAACCGGCTCGCTGCGGTAGGCGAACACCGCCTCCTGCATCTCCAGAAGAGGCGCGCTCATCGGATGCCTCCCGCCGTCAGGGGGGCGATCGGCGTTTCATCGGGAAACAGATCCGGATGGATCGCGCGTGCGAAACGCGCCAGGATCTGTACCAGCCGCGGTCCGGGGATCAGGATGTAATCCGCGCCGATGTAAAAGATCTTTTCGTCCCGCACCGCTTTCAGCGTCGGGAACTGTCGCCATTGCTCAAGATCCCGTTGCCGCTCGCGCTCGTTGAGATTGGCTTTGGGGCCGGCGACGATGATGATCTCGGGCGATTTCTCGATGATGAATTCCTTGGAGACGCGCGGGTACTTGGCCAGCGGATCGGGCAGGATGTTGGCCCCGCCCGCAAGCTCGAGGATCTCGCCGAGAAACGTCCCGCCGCCCACCGCATAGAGGTCGCGGCTCGGATCGTCGCTGTCGCCGAGCAGAAACAGCACCGATTTTTTATGCACACCCGCAAGCTTGTTGCGGTGAAAGTCGATGTCCGCCTGGAGTTGTTGCGTCAGCCGGCGCGCGTTGTCGCTGAGATCCAGCGCATCGCCGATGGCCTGGATGCCTTGAAAGATGTCCGCGAGCGTGCCCTGCGGCACGACCAGGGTTTTGATCCCGAGATTGCGGGCGTTGGTCTCTATTTTGGTGCTTTTGATCTGGTGCACGATGAGATCCGGGCGCAGCTGGATCCAGGTTTCCACATTGGGATTCAACAGCCCGCCCACCGAAGGCCGGGTGCAGGCTTCCTTTGGGTATTTGCAGAAATCGGTGACGCCGACCACACGATCTCCCGCGCCGATGGCGAACAGGATTTCGGTGATTCCGGGAGACATGGAGAGGATGCGTTGCGGCACGTCCGCGCGCACCGGCGACACAGAAAGAACAAGGAAGAGGAATACCCAGAGCGGTCGGATGTGTGGGATGGACAGACAGGAACGCGCAGACGCAGGCAAACGGAGCGGGAGAACCGTCCGCAAAAGGCGCACGCACAGGCGATTGCAAATCGATTTGGAAATTTCCACCGGGATGACCTCGCATCCAGTGGGAAGAAGGGCAAAAAAAAAACCATTCCAAAGGGAATGGCAGAAACAGCGCGCCCTTCACCCCCCTCAGCCTCGAAGAGTTTGTGAAGACGGATCAAGAGGTATTCTGGCTTCCGGATCGATCTACCCTCTGCGCCTTCCCGTTCGTTGCCGAACAGTGGCATTCACAGAGTTCGTCCCCGGTTACAGCGGCGGGTCCGCGACGGATTTGCACCGTCTTCCCTCATTTGAAACGTGTCACGGTCGAATGTGGCCCAATCATAGCAAAACCCGCTGAGGTGTCAATGTTAAAGACCGTGGATTGTTTTGGTCCCTTTCGAAGCGGTGAATTGTGAAAATTCGGCCCGGATTATGCGCCCGCTTACGGAACACCTTTAATAAAGGAAGCGTCCGGTTTTGTATTTTTCTTTGAGGAGAAAAGAGGGGAGAGCCATCGCGGGAACGCTGCTTTTCTCTCGTCATTGAATTGGATCGGGATCGTCCCATTCTCAGCTTTATCGTGGGTCCTCCCACAGAGGTCTCGGACCGCCTGCAGGCGATCTGCCTGGCTCGATATAAATTTGTTTAAATTTATATAAATTAGTTAAAATATATGTGTGGAAAAGTGGGCACTATAAAACATTGGGGGAGGAAACATGAAACAAAACAGAGATGTTTGCAAGCGGAGCGCGGGCTGGATTCTTATTTTGTTGGGTGTGATGTTATCGGGATGCGCCACCATTTTTTCCGAAGGCAAGGACACGATCACCTTCAACGCCAACGTGGATGCAGTGCGGGTGTTCGTCGATGGCAGCTTCGTGGGAGAAACGCCGCTGACGCGTGATTTCAATCGCAAACTGGGCGAATACCATCTCAAGTTTGTGAAGGAAGGCTATGAAACCCAGGAGTTCAACCTGGCCCACGAATTCAACAACAATGCCGGAATGTGGCTGGACATCACCGGGACCGCAACCACGCTGACCCCGATGGGAGTGAACGCGCTTTCCGGCAACCTGATCAAATTCACCCCGAACGATTACCAGATCGAAATGCTGCCGGAAAAGACGACCGATACCGAATCGATCCGCAAGCGGGTGGATTCCAGGCGCTATGCGGCGCTCAATTTTGACAGCCTGGTCGTGGCCGTCGCCTCCGGTAAAGGAGAGCACCTGGAAGCGCTGGCGGCGAGTTTTTACATTCCCGGAGAGCGTTTTGACGATTTCAAAAACCTGATCCGGAACAACCGCGAAGACCTGCTCGCCAGCCGCCACGGCCTGGAGTTGTGGGAAACACTCCACAGCCGCATTCAGGCCGATCCGAAGCTGAAACAATGTTGCGCGAATCTGTGAGAGCCTAAGTTCCGAAAAACCGCGTCAGCTCGCGCAGGTTCTCGCCGTTGATCTCGTGCCCCTGGCTGGTTTCCTTGGCCGTCACGTTGTGCCCCTTGGCGCCCATCTCATCCAGCGCGTGTTCGGCCAGGAACGAAGGCACGATGTCGTCCTGCGTGCCGAAGATCCCGAGGATATCCGTAGCCGGGCGCTCGGGCAACGCATCGGGTATTTCCGGCAGGAATCCGCACACCGCCGCCGCCTTGTGGATTGCGTGGGTTCCGATGAGCGTGTAGGTCAGCGCCGCCGCGCCGCCCTGGGAAAAACCCCACAGGCTGGTGTGCACCGTCCTGCCGGAAAGTTTGTCGGCCAGGTTCGTGTGCGCGGCGTCGATCATGCCGGTCGTGTAGGCGGCGAACCGCACGACCGCGTCCTTCTGTCTGGGGCCGTCCTCCCACCAGCTCCACAGGCCCTTTCCCGCATCCACCGGACCTTCCGGAAACACATAGACGGTGTTCGACAGCAGCATCTTGTTGCCGTGGATGAGCATGTTTTCCGGGGTCGAATCGGCTCCGTGGAATCCGAACAGCAGGCGGACGGGGGACGCGGGATCCAGGTCGGTCTCTCCGATGAGGACCTTTTTGCCGTCCCACTCGGCATTGGTATATTGAATCGTCATGATGGCCTTTCTTCAGCTTTGGTTCTCGATCAGTTTGCGGGCGGTCCGTTCCGCCTCCTCCACAGTGCGAATGGTGCCGAGCACCCGTTCCTCCTCGACACGCGCAAGAATATCCGAAAACAAGGGCGAAGGCGAAAGCGCGAACCGCTCGATCAGGTCTTTGCCCTTGAGAAGCGGTCCCTGCTGCATGGCGGGCAGGTAGTCCTGCTCGAAAAACGCCTTCACATTGTCGGCGGCCTGCAAACAGCTATCCGGGGAGAGGGGGCCGTCCTGAGGCAGCGTGGACACCAGCGCCCAGGCGATACACAGACCGCCGGTCCATTCCTTTTCCCAGCGCTTGACAAAGCGGTACAGCCGCAGGCGGTCGGGGGCCGATTTCGCAAACGCCGCCAGTGACTGCAGAAACTCCCGGCAGCAAAGCAGCGTCCGTTCGATCCACTCGCTCTCCGCATTGCTCGCCCGCAGCCGTTTGAGCAGATCCGCCACCGCCGATTCCGGTGACGAGGATGGGGGAACGGTGGTGTTAAAAATTTCCTGTGCCGGTTTCAATCCGCTCAGAAGCGCCGCCATCAACAACAGCGCCTTTTTTTCGGTTGCAAGATCCGGGGCCGGGAAGCGGGAGCGCTTCTCTCCCTCCGGAAACAGGACGTTCTGCAGCTCCTTGATGGATTGCAGGCCGGTGTCGCGTGCGTCGCGGCTGTGTGCACGCATGCGGCGCAGCGGTTCCAGTTCCGGCAGCACCTCGCTCAGCAGGCCGGTTTTGTCCATCAGCTTGAGCAGGCAAAACACCCGGCCGGCCTGCAGGAATAATTTCCATTCGTGCCAGATGCGCTCGGCCGCCACAAGGCTGAGCGTTTTTTTGTCGCGCGCGATGCAATCGATCGTGCTCCCTTCGATCTTGAAATCGAGCTGGATGGCGAACCGGAAGGCGCGCAGCAGGCGCAGGGGGTCCGCCTGGAATGCGGTGTCGGACACCATGCGGATCTTCTGATCGCGAATGTCGGCCCGGCCGCCGTGCGGATCGAGGATCGTGTCCGAACCCTGCAAAAAATCGTCGAGGGCCAGGGCCATTGCGTTGCAGGTAAAATCCCGCGCGGCGAGGTCGGTCTCGATCGAGTCGCCTGCGAGTTCGCTGAAATCGAACGTCTGCGTCTTTGCCACCACGACGCGGAACGTCTCGCGGCCGGGGGTGGTGTCCAGCGGCACCAGGGCGCCGCAGGTTTCCCTGGCGAAGGCCCTGGCAAGCTGCGCCGCGTCGCGCAGCGCGAAATCGAAATCCGAGCAGTCCTTCCCCAAAAAATGATCCCGCACCGTTCCGCCGACCAGGTAGAGCCGGGCGGCCCGTTCCGAGGCGATATCCGATAGCTTCTTCAAATGTGCGTTGCCGGGATTCATCGCTGCAGGGGATGGTTTATTATTTTTCTGGGAGCAGAGAAAGAAATTGCTTCATCACATTCGGCAGATCGTATCGCTGCACCGCCTTTTTCGCATTATCGAGCATCGCTGTGTTGTCCGACTTCAAAACCTGTAAAATCCTCTCGGCAAGCGCTGTTTCGTTACCGGGGGCAACCAGATATCCGGAATGCCCGTCCTCGATGATCTCTTTGGGGCCGAATTCACAGTCGGTCGAGATCACCGGGGTGCCACAGCACATGGCTTCCACAAGCACGTTCCCAAAACCTTCGGACTGCGAGGACAAAACGAAAACCTGCGATCGGGAAATGTAGCGGTACGGGTTGCTCTCAAACCCGAGAAAGCAGACCGAATCGCTCAAGCCCATTCGGGCGATCAGATCTTCCAGCTCCGTTTTTAAAGGCCCCTGTCCGACCAGCACGAGGCGGGCCGGCATTTTCCGGGTCACTTGCTGAAACGCCCGTATCAGCAACCGGTGGTTCTTTTGCTCTACCAGCCTGGATACGTTGATTATAATGGGAATTTCAGAGGCAAACCACGGATGATCGACCTCTTTCTCAGCCAGGCTCTCCACTTCCTTCAAATCGAATGGATTGTGAGCGGTCACCACTTTCCCGGGAGGCAGGCGCAGTTGTTTGATCAGGTAATCCCGCAGGCCTTCGGACACGGCGAGGATCATATCGGCTGCCGGATAGAGCCGACGCGTCAGGAAATCCGGAGGCTCCCGAAACATGCCTTCCTGCCGGA
Source organism: Nitrospinales bacterium (assembly GCA_965223345.1). Lineage (GTDB taxonomy): Bacteria > Nitrospinota > Nitrospinia > Nitrospinales > VA-1 > CBDCWG01. The sequence goes on along the minus strand of CBDCWG010000012.1, from coordinate 3,309,347 downwards.
TGATGCACAGCGGCCGTTTTGGGGCCGGGATCAGTTTGGCGGCGATCAACGTCTGAACGTTGGCGACCCGCAATGAGGAGACCAGGACATCGGGGGAGAAGCTGCGGATCGCTTTGGCCAGCTTCCGGTAATAGCGGACGAGAAACAGGAGTTTCCCGATTCCCTTTTTCTCTGTGGAGCTGTTGATCACAACCGTGGATACGGAAGGATCCAGAGGAAAACGGATGGTGTTTTCTGAAAGCAAAACCCGGCATGGGTGCCCCATTCGGGATAACGCGTTCACATAGGTCGCGCAGATCCGTTCCGCACCGCCGAAATCGAGGCTGGGAATGATGAAGACAAAGCGGTGCTTGTTCGGGTTATCCATGTCGGAAACGAGGGTATGAAAAAATACCGGAAGTGGATAAAGGTTCAGGCAACTTGCGGGCTCGATGATTTCATCGCGATGATGTCCGGTTTGCATGTCCCCGGAGGAATCAACGCTGTGTTTCGGTATTTCCAGTTGCCCAGTGCTTTTCCAAAAAGCACGTTTGCGTATTTCACCCAAATATAGAGCGAATACATAAGAATCCCGCGGGGCCGCCCCCACAACTTCGAAACGTCGTCCAGGATTCTGCGGTTTTCAGGATACACAAAAAGGTGCCGGTAAAAAGCGGCCGTGGAAACAAACAGCAGAACCGTCCATAAGGGATGCAGGACCGGCAGGAACAGCGCCGGCGGAAAGAGGACGACCAGCAATCGTTCCAGGTTGCGGGCGTGGGGCCGCCAGCCCTTGCGTGCCGGGAGGACCTTTTTGGTGAGGCCCCATAAGGTGGCGCTCTTCCATTCCGTTTTTATCCAGTCCCACAATTTATCCGGACGCTCGTGATAGACGACCGCCTCCGGGGCCGGTTGGTAACGGAACCGGTCCTTGATTTTAAAATTCAGGGACACTTCATCGCCCCGGGAGTAAAAGTTTTCAAAGAATCCCCCTGCCGACTGAAAAACCCGTTTGCGGATCGCCATGTTGCATCCGATAAAATGATTCAAATACAGTTCCGGGCCGAAATACTGTTTGTGCCGGATTTCCTGGGCCACCCGGGCGATGGGCGATTCGGAATTCAACAGCTCGATCTTGCCTCCCGCATAATCCGCGTTTTGCGTTTTAAAAGGCTTCTCCAGATGCTTGAGCCAGTCCGGGTGCGCCATGGCGTCCCCGTCGATGAAGGCGAGCACTTCCCCCTGCGCCAGTCCGATTCCGGTGTTGCGGGCTACGGCCAGGCCGCCGTGCTTTATCTTTGCGTAATGCATGCGGGGAAACGAACCCTGCTGCTGCGCCACCTGATTTTCCGCAATGTCCGCGGTTTTGTCCGTGGACTCGTCGTCGATGATCCAGATTTCGTATTGCTCCCTGGGATAATTTTGTTTGAGGAGGCTTTCCAGGCACGCGTGCAAAAGTTTCTCTTCATTGTAGGCACACACAATGACGGAAAAAAACGGGCGCGGACTTTTGCTCACTTGATTCATGCCGACACCAGCCTTTTCAGAATGGAAAACGTTTCCGTGAGCGGAATGGAATCGACGGTTTGCGGCTGGATGCCATCCCCGTACACGATGCACATCCCCTGGCTTTCCGGTAAATCGGGATCGTAGCCGTGCATGCCCCTGTTGCGATCCGTTTTGTGGAAAAAGTCCGGAAAAATGAGCACGCCCGGATGGGTCCACCAAAGGAGATCGCCGTAGCGGGAGTCGGGCCAGGGAATGTGGTGTTTCTCGGCCAGCGCTTCATCCACGAAGACACCCCGTTCCCGAAACGGCTGCGACGCCTGGATGGCGGCAGCAAAATCCCGTTTCGCTCTGTCGGATAAAAACCAGACCCGCATCAGGGTGGAGTCGAGAAAATAGATGTAATCCCGTTTCAATTTCAAACCGAGTGAACCGGCAAGTTGATTCAGGTGCTCTCCCGCATCGAATGACTGGGTCACGGTAGCCATGCCGTGGTCACCCAGAAAAACGAAATTTGATCCCGGAATGTGTTGCTGAAACGTCTCCGTGAAATCTTTCAAGTCCTGATCCATCTGGCGCAGAGCCCGCTTCAGTTCATCCGATTGCGGGCCGTATTTGTGACCGAAATGATCGGGCGCCGCGACATAAATCAATGTGAGGTCATGCGGCCGGTTCCTGATCTCCGCCAGCGCCATGTGCAAACGATCCTGGTCGGCGCCATTGGCGGGCAGATTCAAGGCGGTGAAAGAATCGTAGAAATAGGTTCCCCCTTTTTTATCGACGAGTGACAGGATCGATGCTGTGGGGAAGGCCCGATCTTCCCGGTGGTCGATCCGGTCTTCGGTCAACGACCAGTAAGGCAAAAGTGAGACCGGAATCTCATAGGGGCTCATGCCGGAAGAACGCCGCCGCAAAAACCGTTTCATTCTGATTTTGTAATAACGGTACAGGCGTTGTGAAAAACTCTTGCCGAACAGGCGGCTTGAACTCAGGATTCCCCGCTCGATCCATTCAAAGATCCGCAGCCACTTCATGCCGCTGAAGGGGCTGCGGTCCGGATCGTATCCGATGGCGGTCAGAAAGCCCGATTGCCTCGGGCGCAGTCCCGTCAGCACTTCGGTCCTTTCGCAGTAACCCGGACTCGGGAGAACGGTTTTGTAATGCTCTCCTTGGCGCGAGCAGTGAAATAAAAAAGGCGTCACTTCTTCGCTCAAATAGTCGTGCCGGAAGGCATCCATCAATATGAGAACAGTGGGCATCAGACTTCCATTCGCAATTGCGCCACGGCCAACCTCGCCTGATCCCAGTTCATGCCTGGGGACAGAGCGGGCCGCACGCGGCGCATGAGTTCGATCCCGCGCGTTAACAGCGTGGAGTCGATGGCCTCGGCGCCGTAGGCCGTTGCCAGATAAACCTGAGCCAGCCGCACCGCAAGCCGGTGTTCGTAGGCAAGGTTGAAATTTCTGAGAGCGGACTTGAGCCGTCTTGCAAGAAAAGTGAAATCGTATTTCAGGTGCTGTTCGAGATCGCGGGCGCAGTTGATCGGGGTTCCATAGCATTGCGTCAGCACCGCGAACATCTCTCGAAAAAAATGCGTGTGTATGTTTGTGTAGAGATGCTTTATCTCATCCGCCTTCATCGCCGGAGCCGTGGGATGCAGCTTCTCTTGCAAAGCCCAGCGGCTCAGTTCCACCAGCGAATCCTTTTCGGCAAACAATCGGCAAAAACGCTGCGACCGTTCGCGGTAGCTTGGGTGATAGGCGCCCTTTTGCAGCAACAGGACGTCCACGGTCGCCAGAACCGCTTTCGCCATCTGGTTCCGGAAGAAGCGGGACGCATCGCCGGTTCTCTCTTTTTGAAACCCGGAAGCGTCCAGGCAACCCAGCAACGTCCATATGCGTGTGAAAAACAATTCCTCGCCTTCCGTCAACGGCAGCTTCGACGCATCCAGGGGCGGGATGAGTTCCAGTATGTCCTTGTCGCCGTCGATGATGCGGCTTGCGTGCTTCAGGTCGTAGTTGAAAATCGTGGGCGTGAGCCCGCGCAAGCGATCGGGAGTGATCTGGCTGAGGTTGATCCAGCGGATTCCGATGTCCTTCGCCAGCTTGTCGCCGATCGATTTGATGCGATCTGCGGGCTGGGGATGGGCGGTCACCAAAACGATGTCGTAATCGTTGTAGGGATGCAGGTTGCCGTTCTCGTCTTCGAACCAGCTGCCCTCGTCCCGACCGTAGCCGCCGTACAGGATCGTGGCGATGCGATCGATGCCGATGAGGCTCGACTGGATCGTTTCCAGATCTTCGTTGAGTCGGCTGCTGATGGTTGACGTTTTCATTGGATAAGTTTGTGTTATTGTTTGCAAACCGCTTTGCCGCGTTGTCAGGCTTCTTTTCCTGAAAGCCGGTTGCTCAATGCGTTGAATTTAAAATATTCCGATAAATGCAGGGCTGTGATCAGCGTGCACCCGGCCGCCAGCACCGTGAATAGCGCCCAGGTGGGGGCCGATTGAACCTGTTTGAGAAAATACACGATGTAGATGAATACGGCGTAATGCAGCGATAATTTCAGCAAATGCCGGAAGCTCAGTTGCAGGACATGTTTGTTCACCAATGCCCACATGATCACCACGCCGATCGCATGCGCCAGCAAAAGCCCGGCGGCCGCGCCCACGATGCCCTGATAGAGCGTCAATAAATAGACGAAAAGGGTCACGGAGCAGGCTCCGTACACCGTCATGTAAAACTGTATTTTCGTTTTTCCTTTATAGAGGATGATGGGATCCCAATAGGCGGTGACCGCTTTGAGGGTTGTCAGGACCATCAGTATCTGCAGCGGCAGGGTTGCCGGAATCCATTTGGCCCCGAATATGAAAGTGAGGATCTCCTCTCCCATCATCAGGACGAACGTGGTCGGGATCATGTAGAGGACCGCCGTGAACTGGGTCAGCTTGTAGAAGGCTTTTTTGATGTCTTCCGAATTTCCGAATTTTGTGAACGTGGGATACACGACCGAAATGATCGAGGACTTCAGTTTGAGAAACAACTGGCTGGTTTGAAACGCGAACCAGTAATAGCCCAGTTGTTCCTGATCCAGAAGATCGCCGATGATGTAATAATCCACATTCCAGTAAAAGAAAATCAGGACGCTGCTGCCCAGCAGGGGCGTCCCGTAACCCAAAACCTGGGAAACGATTCTGGAGTCCCACTCGAAACGGGGACGCAAAGGGCTGATGGTCCAGATGATCAGCACTTCGGAAACCGAAAATATCAAATGCGATGCGATCAGGCTCCACACGCCGTACCCCCTGTAGGCCAGAGCGATCGCGACGCCGCCGCTGATGATCTGGGCGCAGATAGAGGGAAAGCGGGCTTTCCAGAAAGACAATTCCTTTTCGAAAAGGCATCGCGGCCGGGAAAACGGGCCGTAGAAAAGGGCGAACAGCAGGAACTGCACCAGCAGGGTCAGGTCGGGTTTCTCGAGAACGCTCATCAGGTAGGGGGCGATCCACAGCATCAACACGATGAAGATTCCGGAAAGCGTCAGCTCCAGAGTGAAGATCGTATTCAGTTTCGCTTGAATGGCATCTTTTTCTTTGATCAGGAACTTATCGCCGTGCAGATTCGTGAGCGTGGCGAAAAACATCACCACCATATTGGCGAAGGCAAAAGCGCCGAAGTGTTCGGGCTCGAGCAGGCGCGCCAACGCGATCTGGATGGCCAGCGCGATCGCGTATTTCATCCCGGTGGTACCGAGCACCACCCCCAGGCCGCGAATCGATTTGTTGATGATGTCCTGTCTGTCCATCCTGTATGGAAACCGTGTCAGGCGAACGCGAGTGCGTTGCATTCGCTGTTGGAAAATTCGGATTCGATGATCCCGGCCAGTTTCTTTTCCCTCGTTTCGATCGGGTAGCGATCGACGATCCGAGCTCTCGCTTTTCGGCCGTCCAGGGTCATGGCTTTGCGCAAAGCGGATTGGAGTCGCTCCATTTCCGTGGATTGCAATATCACGCCGGTGTCGCCGATGATTTCGGGGATAGCGCCGAAATCGAAGCCCACCGGAACGCACTCACACAGCATGGCCTCGCACAGAACATTGGGCATTCCCTCGGTGCGCGAGAGACACACGAACACTTTGGCTCTTCGATAGTATTCGGGCAGTGCGCCGTGCGGAACAGCAGGGAGGATGTTCAGGTTGGCCGGAATGTCGGCCCATTGTGCGATTTGCTCCGGATCCGCCCCCACAAGCGTGAACGTGTATTCCGGCGTCCCGGCGGCCAGGCGGATGAAGGTATCGACTCCCTTGACTTTGAACGTTTGAAACTTTTTTATGTTGCCCACCAGGGTCACTTCGCCGGCGGATCGGCGTTGGCCGTTGCCGTTGAAGTGGGACGTCCGGTATCCGTTTGGCACCACCGCGATTTTTTTTGGGTCGATTTCAGGGTACAGGGTTTTGATGCCTTGTTTGTATATCCCCACGTCCGGTGCTTTGCTAGGATTTTCCACTAAAGATTCACTGACCGGAAGTATCCTGCAGGCGGTCTTGAGCGTGAAGCGCGTGAAAAACCGCGAGCGGCTTTTGTTGTAGGTTCCATAATTGAGCTCTGGAATCCACGTGGCGTCGAACCCGCCGACGACGACGAACAGTTTTTTCCGGAACAGTCGCGCAAAGAGCGAAAAGAAAAATCCATAGACATCCGCAAATCGTAAAAACAGCCCGTCACAGTGGCGGATATTTTTCAGCAGCCAGAAAAGCACCCGCGTATAGGAGAGAAGGGCGGCCGGAATCGTGTCGTAGCGATCCAGATAGAACGGTTTCAGATCGAAATGCTTGCCCAGAATGGCTTCATCCTGCCGGACGAAAGGCAGCGTGGCGTGGCTGAAAAACAGCAGCCGGATTCTATTCTGAGATCTGTCGGAATTGTTTGTCATCGTGGCAGACGAGAAATGGCCGGTCTGGACGGGGCCCGCATTTGTTCGTGACCCCATACCGGGTGCCGGCATGCCTTTCCCCTATCCTGAAGCCGATGGAAAGGGACCGGATTCAGGCGAAATCAAGGGCTTTTCGAAGTCGTCCGGATTCGAATAAGTCCAATAAATTCAACATTTTCTCTATGTTCTATTATAGGATCTGGCGGGGGGGAAGTCCAACTCAAGTTGGTTGCCCGGCGCATTACTGGCGGAAATTCAACGCTTCTGGGGAATGGGCGGGGGAGGGGCGTTTGCCCCGTTCCGGGGGCTCAGGATCCGCCTGATTCGGCAGTCCAAATGGGCGCAGAATCGCTATTTCCGATTCCAGGAGCCACTATAAAGCGGAAAACTCCAAAAAAACGGGTGGAAGAATCACTCGTCTTCCCCTTTCGGTGTCAGCGGTTCCTGCCGCAGTATGAAAATCTGACCGTCTTTTTTGACGAATTGAATCTCGGTCTGGATGAGATCGCCGATGATTTTCTGCACGTCGAGCGACGGTTTGCTTTGCGGTTCTTTGAGCAGAAACGGGATTCTTGCGTCCACGGAATCGCGCACGCACTCGCTTTCGACCACAAAGCCCAGAAAGGCGACATCCACATCGAGGTGTTTTTTCACCAGCCGGATGAGCTGGTCTCCGGCCTCCAGGTCCCGTTTTTCCCGCACACGGTTGACCACCAGCAACGGCGAAAAGCGGTTCACCACCGATTCCAGCGCCTCGAGAAATTCAGGGTCGGCGATCCGGATGTTTTCGCGCAGCACATCCATCGAAGGCGTTTCGGGAGTCGAGTCTCCGGGGTGCGAGTGATCCACCCACCGCACGATCTCGGGCCGGTCGGCAAAGGCACGGCGGATTTTTCGAAACAGCGCGGCCCGGATGAAGGCGAACGTCTTCATGATGGAGGTGATCTCCGGCGTGGTGACCACGATGCCGTTGGCGCTTAGGTTGAACAGATCGACCGTGCGGTGTTGCGTTCCGGGGCCTAGGTCGAGGACCACGCAGTCGGCCTCGAAGCTTTCAATTAGTTTGGCGGCTTTTTCGAAATCGGTGTCGCAGAGGTCCGCGCTGCCCGGCGGGTCTCCCGCTGCGCTGACCAGCTTCAGGTTTCCGATGCCGGTGTCGAGGAAGAGAGAGGAAGGATCTGCGCCTTCGGCAAGGAACCAGTCGCGCAATCCCGAACAGGGACGGTGGATGCCCAAAAGGGCGTGTGTGTTGGAAGCGCCGATGTCGGCGTCCATCAGGACGGTTTTCCGACCGCTCAGCGCCAGACCCGCGGCGAGGTTGGTGGCAATCACGCTTTTCCCGGTCCCGCCTTTTCCCCCGCCGACGGCGAAAATGTTATCGGGAGAAACCATGCCGGAGGCGACCTTTCAAAGTCGCGGTGTCGAATCGATGCAGAGCTTCAGGGCGCTTGAATACGGTCATTCCGGTTGTTCTGGTCCTTCAAGATGACCAGCGATTCCAGCAAATCCAGGAAATTTTCATCCAGGTCTTTTTCCGGGTCCGGGGAATCGACCCCGGTGGGTTTGAGGTTGACCTCATCCGCCGAGTAGACTTCAAGGTTGGGATCTTCCAGACGGTTCGCGAGATCCGTGTCCTCATCCTGGAATCGTTTCACCAGAAGGTCCTGAAACGTGGCCAGCCGGTTGATCAAAATTTCGTTCTTCGATGCGGCGTTCTTCTTGTCGTCCGTTTGCGCGTCATCGATTTCCTCGGTCAACGGTTGAATCGAGGGGAAAAATTCAGGCGCGGCGGCAGAGGTCGCCGGTTCTTCCTCGGGCTGCGGCTCCAGCGCTTCCTGCATCTCCTCAGCCTCAGGAGCGGAGTCCGCTTCCATTTCGACTTTCGGGAACACGGTTTCCTCTTCCGCGGATACAGACGGCAGATCTTCGGAGATCTTCTGGATGGTCTTTTCGATCTCCGACTGGATATCCTCCAGGCCCTTCACATCGAACAGGTCCTCGCCATCGAAAAAATCCCGCGAAGGCGCTTCGGCTGCAGCCTGCGCGGTTTCCGGCCCTGTTTCCTCGGCGGCCTCCATCGAGATCGCATCCGTGGATTCCACCGGTTCCTCGGATGCCGCCGGCTCTTCGGCGGTTTCAAAGGACAAGGGATCGACGTCGGGTTGCGCCGCCAACTCGCTGGAAACGTTTTCGATGGTCTTTTCGATTTCCATCTGGATGGCTTCAAAATCCTTGGCGCTGTCGGCAAACACATCCTGAGGTTCTTCGAGATGCGCATCCAGGGCGGCTTGCGTTACGGCATCCTCAAACAGATCGGAGGCGTCTTCCGCTTCCGCTGTGGCAAGGTCCAGTTCGGCCACAGCCGGTTCTTCCACGGCTTCGGTCTCATCGCTTTCGGCATCCGCAGCGGCTTCGCTGTCTTCCAGTGAAGGTGCGGTGTCGAGATATTCTGCGGCTGAGAGTGCGGTGTCCTCCGTCGCAGGCTCTTCGGCGGTTTCCGTGCTCTCCAGAGTCAGGGCTTCCGCTAGATCATCCAGTTCGTGCGCCCGTTCTTCATCCGCCGCCGCATCCTCGATATTCAGGATGAATCCGTCTTCCTGCTGTGTCTCGCTGGCTTCGAGCGCCGCCCCGCTTTCCGAATCGGCCGCTAGCGGTTCCGCAGCGTCGTCGATGGAGAAACCGGTGGTGATTTCCCTGTCTTTGAGGATCAGCGCTTCGACCAGATCGTCCAGCTCCGGCGCGTGCGGGTCTGCTTCCGTCTCATCCTCGATGTTCAAAACGAATTCGTTTTCCTGCGTCTCCGGAGACGCGCTCGCATCCACCTCGGGGGCCTCGCTCGCGGCATCCACCGTTTCGAGCTCGGAATCTTCTTCCATCTGCTCCACAGCGTCTTCGATGGAAGCTTCGATCTCCTGCGTCGTCTCCTCGAGAGACCGGTCGGTGAACCAGGTTTCGTCTGCGGGTTCCGACGTTTCCAATAGAGCGGGCTCATCCACAGCGTCCATCAGAATGGCGTCCTCTTTTTCCAGCGAGGGTGGTTCTTCGATTTCCACCGTGTCCTCGTGGCCGGCGGCAACCGTTTCGGGCTCGGCAGGCAGCGGTTCGTCGATTGCGTCCAGTTCCGGGATCGCCGGTTCCCCTTCTTCCGGGATGCTCTCCGAGATTTTCCGGATGGTCTGCTCCATCTGCTGTTGAAATTTTTCGAAATCGTCCGGATCGAAATCCTCCTCGCGCAGCGGCGCCACCGTCGGATTGCTGATCCTGGCCCAGTCATGCTCTTCCGCCATCGCATCGCTGAGGTCGAGGTCCACATCCTCTTTCGGTCTCATGGACAGGTTCAGCGGTTGCTCGAAATCCACAGCGTCTTCGCTCAATCCGGCGGCTTCAGGCTGCGGTTCGGGAGGGCCGGCTTCCTCTTGCTGAGGGGGCTCCGCGAAGGACGAAGCCGCGGACATCAGCGGCGTAATAAGGGTCGCCGCTTTTTGCTCAGCGGGTTTTTCGGGTTCTGGTTCCGCCTCGAATTCTTCATGCGCCGCTTCCGCTTCAACAGGGTTTTCCTCGGGCATGGCTTCCACCGGTTTTTCATCCGGTGCTTCTTCGAACGTCGTTTCCAATTGCTCTGCTGCGTCCGGTTCAGGTTCCGCCGACTCCTGTTCGATCGACGGCGGCGCGTCCTGCTGCATCGCTGGGGCCTCTTCAGCCTCGGACTGCGCTTTTTCCTTGAGGGACGCCTGCACGCCTTCGAACTCTTCCAGCTCCTCGATCAGCTTATCCAGCCTTTTGCCCGCTTCCGTATTGGTTTTGCGGATTTTTGTCAGGGTATACGGAATTCCAATCAGAGCCAGGGCGGCGATGCCCGTGGCCAGAGGATTTTCCATGGCCTTCGACAGCAAGGGTTGAATCCCTTCCAGGAACCGGTTGTTCTCGAAATCGAACAGAGGCTGCACCTGGTTCCAGAATTGCAGAACGTTTTCTTTGGCGGATTGGAAGAAGTTTTCGATCATGGCGATGGCTCGAACCGGATCCCGCAGGCCAAGGCAGCTCTGGATCGCGGTTTCGCAAAGGGTGGTCGATGAATGACCGGACACCCGCGAGCAAGGAAAACTCACGAAAGCGCGCGGCTTCCTCAAGCCCTCGATGCTTCGGGCAACGATCCCGTTTCTATGTCCCCTAAAATCAGAACATTATCTTAACACATTCTTGCAAATTCCTGAATACCAATCCCTTATCGTTTCATCGCCGCCGAGTTTTTTTAATGGCGCATTCGGCCCACAAGTGTGACCGGCTTGCGGCGTTCACAACGTTAGTCCTTGAATGACAAGAATATGGAACTGGAAGCGGGACGCTTCGATGTTATAATCTGCGCTGCTTTTATGCAAACGGCATGCAAATTCCAAATGCATTGCGATCCCGATCCAGGAGATGGCCCCGCCGCCGATGGAAAAACTTTCCGTGACCGTCATCACATTCAACGAGGCATCCAACATCGAGCGCTGCCTCAAAAGCGTGGAATGGGCCGATGAAATCGTGGTGCTCGACAGCTTCAGCACCGACGACACCGTGCAGATCTGCCGCCGTTTCACCGAAAACGTGTTTCAGGAACCCTGGCAGGGATACGGGAAACAGAAAAACCTCTGCGCCGCCCGCGCGCGTCATCGCTGGGTCCTGAACCTCGATGCGGATGAAGAAGTTTCCGCAGCCGGGGCCGAGGCAATCCGAAAGACGCTCGAAGCGGGACCCAAACATCCGGTGTACCGGTTTCCGCGCAAGAATTTTTTCGCCGGCCGCTGGGTCCGGTTCGGCGGCTGGTATCCCGACAGGATCGCCCGGCTTTACGACAAGGACCGCGTTGCCTTTCGGGAAACCGCCGTGCATGAAAAACTGCACCCTTTGACCGGCTGCGGCGACCTTGCCGAACCGCTGCTGCATCATTCGTTTTCCGGCATGGAGGACTACATCGCGCGGCAGAACCGCTATTCCTCTTTATTCGCCGCGGAGAAAGCCAGAACCGGCTTCCGCGCCGGATGGACCCATCTCTATCTGCGCCCTCCGTGGGTGTTCATCAAGAATTTCCTGTTTCGCCAGGGGTTCCGCGAGGGATTTCTCGGGGCGTTTCTGGCGCTGTCGATGGCGTTTTACACCTACCTGAAATACGCCAAAACCCGCGAGCCGGATGACGGGCAACCTCCGGCGCATGCGGGTTAACCACTTCATTTACTGGAAGTTTAAAGAGTTATGAAAAAACAGGGATTTGCGATAAAATAAGGAGCGGTCGCAGTTTCATCGAGAAAAATTCAATTCCTCACCCGTCTTTGGCCCACCATCGACGTGTACTGCAACCCGTGAATCCCGAAATTTTCTGAAATGGCAAGGACGCCGCATCGCTGAGGCCGGATGTCCCCAAGAATGCGGGGCCGGCGTGAAGGCGTGAGGCGTTTTGCAGATATTTTGACAGACAGTGGAATTTTCGAATAAAACCTTTTTTCTGATCCTGATGACGCCGGTGGTGCTGTTTTCCCTCACCGTGCACGAATATTCGCACGGCAAGGTGGCGTACCTATTGGGCGACGACACCGCCAAGCGGCTGGGACGCCTGTCGTTCAACCCGATACGGCACCTGGACATTCTGGGAGCGTTGTTTTTCTTTATTGTCGGCGTCGGCTGGGCGAAGCCCGTCCCCGTCGATTGGCGCAATTTCCAGAACCCGCGCAAGGACATGATGTTCGTGGCGCTCGCCGGTCCTCTGTCGAATGTGGCGATGGCTGTCGTGTGCGGTTTTCTGATCCGCTTCATCGCGCCGCAGGACAACCTGATCCTGTTCGTCCTGTTGAGTTTCGGCGTGTTCATCAACGTCGGTCTGGCCATTTTCAACATGCTTCCCATCGCCCCGCTGGACGGCGGCAGCGTGCTAAAAGGACTGGTGCCCTTCAAGACGGCGATGGCCCTGTCCAAATTCGACCGCTACGGGGCTTTTTTGATCCTGGGCGTGGTTTTGCTGGATAATTTCGCACACACCGGTATTCTGCAGGCTGTGCTCCTCACGCCGATCAATTTTGCGGTGTTTCACCTGACCCAGGAAGCCTATCCCTACCTGGCTCAGGTTTTGATGACGGCTTTTGCGCGGTAGAATGAATCGATGAAGAAAAAGCGGATACTGAGCGGCATGCAGGCGACGGGCCCCCTGCATCTGGGAAATTACTACGGAGCCCTGAAAAACTGGATCGCGCTGCAGGACGACTTCGAGTGCTACTATTTCATCGCCGACTGGCACCCGTTGACCACGCTGTACAAGGATCCGCATCTCATCAAAACCTACGCCCACGAAGTGGCGGTGGACTGGCTCAGCTCCGGCCTCGACCCGGAAAAATGCGTGCTGTTCGTGCAGTCCAAAATCCCCGCGCATGCGGAGCTGCACCTGATCCTGTCGATGATCGTCCCGGTTCCCTGGCTGGAGCGCAACCCCACCTACAAGGAAAAGCAGGTGGAGGTGAAGGGGGTGGACATGAACTCCTACGGGTTTCTGGGCTATCCCGTGCTGCAGACCGCGGACATCGTGCTGTACAAGGCGGATTTCGTGCCGGTGGGCATCGATCAGGCGCCGCACCTGGAGCTGTCGCGCGAGATCGTGCGCCGCTTTCACGACCTGTACAAGAAGAAGGTGTTCGTCGAGCCCGCCGCGAAGATATCCGAGATTCCCAAGCTCAACGGCATCGACGGCCGCAAGATGAGCAAAAGCTACAACAACACCATCAATCTGAGCGATACGGAAAAACAGATCCGCAAGAAAGTGCAGTCCATGCTCACCGATCCCAAGCGGGCGCGGCGCGAGGACCCCGGTGAGCCCGACGACTGCAACCTGTTTCCGTTTCACAAGCTGTATTCGCCGAAAGAAATGCAGGAGGAGATCATCCCCGCCTGCCGCAACGCCACGATCGGCTGCGGCGACTGCAAACTGAAGCTCGCCGATTCCATGATCGCCGTCATGCGGCCGATGATGGAAAAGCGCCAGGAGATCGCCGCCAAACCCAAACAGGTGCGGGAGATCCTGGAAGAGGGCAACAAAAAGGCCGAACGCGTCGCCAACCGCACCCTGGCGGAGGCGAAGGCCGCCATGAAACTGTAAAATCAAATCGGCCGCACCCCTGAAGTGCGGCGATGACGGTATTGAGAATCATCCAGCAACAGAGATCGGACCGAATAAGAGAATGGATTACAAAGAAACGCTCAATCTTCCGCAGACCGACTTTCCCATGAAGGCCAACCTCACCCAGCGCGAGCCGGAAATCCTCGCCCGCTGGAAATCCGAGGACCTGTACGGGCAGATCCGCAGCCAGTCCGCCGGCCGCCCCAAGTACGTGTTCCACGACGGCCCGCCCTACGCCAACGGCCACATCCACATGGGGCACGCGCTCAACAAGATTCTCAAGGACTTCATCGTCCGCATCAAGACCATGCAGGGTTTCGATGCGACCTTCGTTCCGGGCTGGGACTGTCACGGGCTGCCGATCGAGCATCAGGTGGCCAAGGAGCAGCGGCAGAAAAAGCTCACGCCGAGCAAGCAGGAGATCCGCAAACTGTGCCGGGTCTACGCGGATAAATTCGTGGACATTCAGAGGGAAGAGTTCATCCGGCTCGGCGTGTTCGCCGACTGGCACCGCCCCTACCTGACCATGGACTATGGCTATGAGGCCACCATCGTGCGCGAGTTTTCCAAGTGCGTGCAGTCGGGGCTGGTGTACCGCGGCCTGAAGCCGGTGCACTGGTGCACCACGTGCCGGACCGCGCTCGCCGAAGCGGAAGTGGAATACGCCGACCACAAATCCCCGTCCATCTATGTGAAGTTTCCGGTGGCGTCGAAGCTGAAAGGCGGCATGCAGGATCTGGATCCCGCCAACACCGCCTGCGTCATCTGGACCACCACGCCCTGGACCCTGCCCGCGAACCTGGCCGTCTGCCTGCATCCGGATTTTGACTACGTGGCCGTGGCCATCGACGGCAACAACCTGATCGTCGCGGAGGACCGGCTGCCGGCGCTGCTTGCCGAATGGGACGTCAAGGACCACAAGGTGGTCGGCAAAGCGAAAGGCAAAGACCTGGAAGGCGTCGTCTGCCGGCATCCCTTCCTCGAGCGGGACTCCAAAGTGATCCTGGGCGAGCACGTGACGCTGGAGCAGGGCACCGGTTGCGTGCACACCGCTCCCGGCCACGGTCAGGACGACTACGTGGTGGGGCAGAAATACGGCCTCGACACCTACAACCCGGTGGACGACGGCGGCGTCTTCAAGGACGACGTGGAATTTTTCGCCGGCCAGTTCGTGACCAAGGCCAACCCGTCGATCATCGAGAAACTGCAGGAGTTGGGCGTCCTGATTCATCAGGAAACCATCAAGCATTCGTACCCGCACTGCTGGCGCTGCCGTCAGCCCATCATTTTCCGGGCGACCAACCAGTGGTTCATCTGCATGGAGACCAACGATCTGCGCAAAAACGCGCTCGACGCCATCCGCAACGTGCAGTGGGTGCCCCCGTGGGGCGAGGAGCGCATCTACAGCATGGTGGAAAACCGGCCGGACTGGTGCGTGTCGCGCCAGCGGGCCTGGGGCGTGCCCATCACCGTGTTTTCCTGCACGGCCTGCGGCGAGACGCTGCGCTCGGTCGAGGTGTTCGATCACATCGTCGCCCTAGTCGAAAAGCACGGCGCCGATCACTGGTTCGACAAGGACACGAAAGACCTGCTGCCGCCGGACCTCAAATGTTCCTGCGGCGCTTCCGTGGACTCCTTCGTCAAGGAAAACGACATCCTCGATGTCTGGTTCGATTCCGGCGTCAGCCACGCCGCCGTGCTGGAAACCGACCCGAGCCTGCAATGGCCCGCCGATCTGTATCTCGAAGGCAGCGACCAGCACCGCGGCTGGTTTCACAGCTCGCTGCTGGAATCCATCGGCACGCGTAAGCAAGCGCCCTACAAAACCGTGCTCACCCACGGTTACGTGGTGGACGGTAAGGGTAAGAAGATGTCCAAATCCGCCGGCAACGTGATCGCGCCGCAGAAGATCATCGATCAGTTCGGCGCCGAGATCCTGAGACTCTGGGTGGCGTCGGAAAATTACCGCGAGGACATCCGCATTTCCCAGGAGATCCTCAAGCGGCTGACCGAGGCGTACCGCAAGATCCGCAACACCTTCCGGTTTCTGCTCGGCAACCTCAGCGATTTCGATCCGGCCAGGGACGCTGTGCCGTTCGAGGCCATGACGGAAATCGACCGTTACATCCTGTACCGGTTCCGCAGGCTCAACGAGAAGATCGCCGATGCGTTCGAAAAGTATGAATTCCACGTGTTCTTCCACGCCTTCAACAATTTCTGCGTCGTGGACCTGAGCGCGTTTTACCTGGACATCATCAAGGACCGGCTCTACACCTTCCCGAAGAATTCAAAGGGCCGCCGTTCCGGGCAGACCGCGTTGTATTGCCTGCTCACGGACATGGCCCGCCTGATGGCGCCGATCCTGAGTTTCACGGCGGAAGAGGTCTGGTCGTACATGCCCGAAAGCGAAGACTCAAAGAAAAGCGTGCATCTGGGCCTGCTGCCCGACAGCTCGGGCTACCGGATGGACGCCGCCAGCGTGAAAAAATGGGAGCTCCTGGTGGATCTCAAGGGCGAGGTGAGCAAGGCGCTGGAAGCGTTCCGCCAGGAAAAAGTGATCGGCCATTCGCTCGATGCCGAGGTGCACTTGGTGCTGCCGCCGGCGTTGCGCGAGGTTTTGCAAAACGATTTCGACGAATTGAAATACATCTTCATCGTCTCGCATGTCGAGGTGGTGGAGCAACTGGATTCCGGGCTTCGCAGCTTTGAAAGCGGGGCCCTCGAAGGCGTGCGCATCGGAGCCCGGCCGATACAGGGGCAAAAATGCGAGCGCTGCTGGAATTATTTTGTCGAGGTACGGGACGGGGAGGAGCACCCGACGATCTGCACCCGCTGTGTCAAAAACCTGGAAGCCGCAACGGCCTAAAATATCTTGAAAAATAAATACCTGCAATTGCTGCTGATGTCCAACACGCTGATCCTGCTGGACCAGTACACCAAGTTTCTCATCATCAAGCACCTGCCGCTGTTTTACTCGGTCAACGTGATCGAGAATTTTTTCAACCTCGTGCACATCCGCAATCCCGGCGTGGCCTTCGGGCTGTTCGCGGATCAGGAATCCGAGTACAAGGCGCTGATTTTCGTTCTGATCTCTTCGGTCGCCATCGTGGCCATTCTGGTGATCTTTCACCAGACGCCCCGCGAGAAGCGCATGGTGCAGATCGGTCTGATCCTCATCTTCAGCGGTGCGGTCGGCAACATGATCGACCGCATCCTGCACAAAGAGGT
Source organism: Nitrospinales bacterium (assembly GCA_965223345.1). GTDB lineage: Bacteria > Nitrospinota > Nitrospinia > Nitrospinales > VA-1 > CBDCWG01. The sequence goes on along the minus strand of CBDCWG010000012.1, from coordinate 3,292,559 downwards.
GATCGATTTTCTCCAGTTCTATTATAATAAGTATTACTTTCCCGCCTTCAACGTGGCGGACGCCTGTATCTCCATCGGTGTGGTTCTGATGATTCTGGATCTTTTCAGCCAGGAACCGGAGCCGGACGCTCCCCCGGACGAGCCCGAAAACCCTCTCAACAACGAAATTTCCGACTCCAAATGATCGAAAAGGAACCCCATGCATCCGGTTCTCATTGAATTCGGCTTCGTCAAGATTTTCACCTACGGCCTGCTGGTGGCGTCGGGATTTTTCGCGGCCATCTTTTTTGCGGCCCGGCTCGGGCAGAAAGACGGCCTGGACTCGCAACAGATCATCGATCTCTGTTTCTATATCCTGATCTCGTCCCTGCTGGGCGCGCGGCTGCTGTATGTCATCGTCGAATACGATTACTTCCTCGAAAACCCGCTGGATGTCTTCAAGTTCTGGAAAGGCGGGCTGGTGTTTTACGGCGGCCTCATTCTGGCGGTGGTGGTTTCCTATCTGTACATGCGCAAAAAGGCCATGCCGATCTGGAAAGTGGCGGACGTCCTCGCGCCGTCCCTCGCCGTCGGCCAGTTCATCGGCCGGTGGGGCTGTTTTTTTGCGGGCTGCTGCTACGGCGTCAAGACAGACGTCCCCTGGGCCATCACCTTCACCGATCCCAAATCCCTGGCCCCCCTGGGGATTCCGCTGCATCCCACGCAGATCTACCTTTCCATCAACGCCCTGGTGATATTCGGCATTTTGATGTGGCTGCGCAAACGCAAATCCTTCGACGGCCAGATCATCTGGAGCTACGGCGTGCTGTATTCCATCGGCCGGTTCATCATCGAATACTTCCGCGGCGACGACCGCGGCTACGCCGTTGAGAGCGTGCTGTCCACCTCGCAGTTCATCGGCGTGTTCGTGCTCGTCGTGTCGATCTTCATGCTCTTCCTCATGCGCCGCAACCATTCGCTGATTGCAAAATGAAATCAGAATCCCCGCCGCTCACGCTCAGATTGCGCCGCGGCAGCAAGGTGATCCCGCGGTTTCCGGTCAAACTGCTGGTGCCCTACATCCGCGAAGGCAAGCTGTTGCCCGGCGATGAGATTTCCCCCAACGGCAAGCAATGGCTGCGGCTGGAGAAATACCCGCAGCTCGCCCGCTACTTCCGTGGCGGCGTCGCGCCGGTTTCCCGCACCGACGTCCTGCCCGTTCCAAAAGAAGGAAGCGCTTCCGATGACGCCCGCCTGCCGGTCGCTCCGCCCAACCTGGGCGACACCCTCGAAAATCTCGCCGGCATGCTGAAAGATCTCAACCGCTGAACGGTCTCAATTTTTCCAAGTTCAGTCGTCGCTGGTTTTGAGCGCGATGAGGTTGTGTTCGGTGAATTCCAGCGGCTCCCGGGTCTGCGGGTACAGCGAGGTCACGAATCGTTTCGCCGCCACCGAGTTGCGGTGCAGGTTGAGGGCCGCGTCGTTTTCGAAAATGATGGTGTGCTGAAACGCCATCGGGTCGAGAATATCCTGTTGCGCGATGTACAGGCGCGTGCCCGGTTCGTTGGCTTTCACATGATCGACCAGTCGCGTGACGACCTGGATGCATTCTTTGGTGAAATGCGGGTGAACCCGGTATTTTGCTGTCAGACAGATTGCCATGAGGCCACTCTCCTTAATTTTTTCGGATAAAACGGGGAAGTGGAGTCCCTGTGTGGACCGATCGGCCCGCAGGGATTCCCGCACGATGCGATGCAGTCGTCATTGTGGCAATTCTCCCGAACAGACTCAAAAAATTATCGTTGGAAAAATGGAAAGAAAGGGGAGGGGGAGGGTAAACAAAGACCGTTGCGGCTGATTGACAGACAGGAGTCGATGCAAAGACGCGGGAATGAGGAAACGCCCGGGTTCATTCAGGCCGATGGCGTCTGCCTCCGTTCTTGGATCCGGAAAAAAGCGAGCGGATTATTTTTTCACCACATTCGCTGCTTGCGGTCCTTTGGGACCGGTGGTGATTTCAAATTCCACCTCCTGTCCCTGGTTCAACGTTTTGAAACCTTCGGCCTCGATCGCGGAATAATGGACGAACACGTCTTCGCCTTGTTCCGATTCGATAAAACCGTATCCTTTTTGCTCACTAAACCACTTGACTTTTCCGTTTGCCATGACACAGGTCCTTATAGGGGTCTAAAAGGGAACCCTTATCACAGGTGCCTGAAAACTGTCAAGCGGGATTCCCGCCGCTAAATCGCGCCCAAAAGGTCTCTTTTCCAGGCCATTCCGTAACACGGATATCGAATGCAACGGATGTGCGATCATCGCGATCCAGTAAGGGCGAGGGTCCAAGCATGTTGCGCTTCATCCGGCACGCAGCGGGGGAGGGGGTCAGGCGGGTTCGAAATGGATCATTTCATAGATCTTCAACACCTTTTTCGAGTATTTGCTCGGCCGCATGCCCCGTTTCAGATAGCCCTCGAGCCGTGAGGGCCCGTGGTTGTACGCCTCCAGTGCGAGCTTCAGATCCCCGAAACGCTGTCTCAGTTTATTCAGGTAATACGAACCGAGCGCGATGTTGATTCTCGGATCGTACAGCGTCGATTTTCCTTTCCATTTCACCCGCGTTTCCCCCGCCATGGCCCTTCCGGTCCCCGGCAGAATCTGCATCAGGCCCATCGCCCCGCGGTGCGAGAGCGCCCAGTTGTTGAAGGAGCTCTCCGTGATGATGAGCGCGGTCAGGAACAGCGGGTCGTAGCTGTACCGCTTGCTTTGTGCCAGGATCCAGTCCGGGATTTCCCGGTCGCGTTTTTCCTTGAGACCGGTCTTGTAGCGGGTGAGGATCTGCAGGATTTTCTCCCGCACCTTCCGGTCGTAGGCGCGTTCGTTCAGCCTGCGCTCGCGGTCCATGAGCCGGGAGCGGCTCTTCAGGTACTGGTTTTCGCGTTGCCGCTGATCGCGAAGGTCGCGGAAGGTTTCGTGCTCCACCTTGGCCACGGCGGACAGGTAGGGGGAAAGGCTGGCGGAAGGATGCGTGATCCCGCCGGAGAAGCCGCCCACCCAGGCCAGAACCAGGCATAGTGTGAACAAAGAGGCGAAGCTGCGCTTGTGTTTGTTTTCCAGGCCAAACATGCGATCGAGTAGAACGGGCAAAGCCGGCAGGGTCGAACGGGAAACCTCCGGCCGTCACAGTTAAAAACCGCCCGAACAGGCAATCCTTGTTTGTGCGGACGCGTCTCCCCTCCGGTGGGTCCCTCAAATGGGTCAGGGTGACAGCGCGATGTTGCGGTACGATCGCGGCATTGCAACGATTCGGTCACAAATGCAGGCGGGCGGGGATGGAAGGAGGCGGCGGCGCAATGCCTGGGAAAGCGCGGGTTTGACGCAACTGTGACGCTCCCTTGACCCGATGGCAATCCGTTCTTCCTACACTGGAGACATCCTGCGGACGCATGAGGCTCCGTGAGGATCTTAACAACGACCGGCCGCAATCGGCCGTGGCTTCGGGGGACGCGCATGACCCACCTCACTTTCAGGGACAAATTCGGTCAGATATCCGCCGTAAACAGAAACGATTTGAGCTTTCTCGATCTGCGGGAAGCCAACATGGTGGGCATCAAGCTCAGCAATGCCAATCTCAAAGGGGCCAACCTCAGCCGCGCGCAATTGATGTGCGCCGATCTCAGCCGCATCCAGGCCTCGGGAGCCCGTTTCAGCGAAGCCCGTCTCATCGGCGCCAATCTGGTCGAAGCCGACCTGAGCGAGGCGGACCTGGGCGGTGCGTTTCTGGTGGGCGCCAATCTGGTGCGTGCGGACCTTTCCGGCGCCAGCCTGCTGGGAGCGGATTTGAGCACCGCCCGGCTTTCGCAGTCGTGCTTTGCCGGAGTCGATTTCTGGGGCGCCAACCTCAACGGCGTCAATCTCTTCGGTGCGGACCTCAGCGAGAGCGTCCATCTCACCCGCGAGCAGCTGCAAACCGCGCTCATCGACAGCGCTACCCGGCTCCCCGCCGATCTGCCGATCGACTGAGACCCGTCCCGGGGCGGGAGGCCCGACCCCGCTTCCAAGCCCCACAGGATTGCCCTGCCGATGCCGTTCTTCCGCAAGCCCCGGCGGCTGTGTCAATGAAAAGAATTATTTTTCAATGTGTTATGGAATATCCGGATTTTCAGGCGTTCCCGCCGGCCGTTCGCCGTTCCCAAGCAAATGAATTGACAAGTTGGGTCCCCTGAAATACCCTGAAATACAGGGCTAAACGCAATTTTTGCGCTTTAGGGCTGCGATCCGCCCGGTTGCGATTCCCTGTCTTTCACAACCCGCCACGGAGATCCATGACAACCGCCTTGAGAAACCTGAGAGCCCGCCGCTGGATTCGCTGCCTTGCGCTTGCAGGGTGGATCGGCCTGCTGGCCGCCTGTTCCATTCAGCCCGAGCCGCCGAAGGACTGGAACGAGCGCATCATCGTGTACAAAAGCCTTTCTTCGGAAACGGGTTACGCGGGTTATTACGTTTCTTACCAGGAAAAGCGTTTCCTCACCTTCGGCCAGTTTCTGTCCGCCATACCGGGGGCGCACCGGTGGAAACAGCAGGACGAGTCGGTGTGGGAGTTGACCGTGAATCGCTTCGACATGGACCTGAACAGCGAAGGCCCGCTCAGGATGTACTTCAAAATCGAGGAGAGCCCCTCCGGCAACGTGAACGTGCTGCTTGCGAAAGCCGTGACCGAGGATTTTGAAATTCCCTGGATCCTGCTGGATCAGATCGTCATGCAGGCGGGAGAGACCTTCAATCAGAATGCGGTGTGAATGAGAAGGGTCAGCCGGGCAGGTGGTGGGGTTTCAGGATGCTGCGGCCGGATTTGAACAGCAGCTTGGAACAGATGACCTGTCCCTGTTGCGGCGACAGGGTGCACAAACCCTTGCCGAACGTCACATAGCTCTCGTCTTTTTTATAGGGGCCCGAGTTGACCGGCTTGCCGCAATTGATGGAAGAGACCCGGGTGTGATCGCGCGTGTAATGGCACTGGCTGGAGCGAAAGTGCTGCGACGTTGCGGGCAGAACGACACCGGGCTGCGGTTTTTCCTCAACCACTTCGTATGCCTGGCCGGCCGCAGCCGCGAGCAGGAGCCAGCCCGCCGCGATCAGGGTGGTGCAAATCGGACGCATCACTTTCCATTCCCCCAATTTAAATTAAGTTAATAATAAGCCGCAATTTCGCGGTCAATTGCCGTACAGCGGGTTCCAGGGCCGGGAGCAGAGCAGGTCCACCAGGGGAGCCGGCTGATCCGGAAGCTTGATCGGCCCGCGCACCGCGCACTGCGTTTTTCCTTGAAAGGTGACCGAGTTGGCGCCGGGATTGGTGAAAGAAACGGTCGCCGGTTTTTCCTTGTTCATCCCCACCCAGGTTTCCTGCGTCGTTCTGAAAACGCAGGTCAAAACCCCGAACCGCGAGTCGAACGAGCACCCTCCGGAGCCGGGAGGGGCGAAGGCGTCGAAATTGAACGTCACCGTGGGCGGCAGATTCTGGGCGATGGGCCCGGCGGGCTCACCCATGCGAGCCAGCGACAGCAGTAGAAAAGCCGCGATCACAAAAATCCGCATCTTCATCTCAAATTCTCCTTAATCATTCCGGCGAGAGCCGCCTGGCCGGTTCAAATCCGATCGCTTCGCGACGCTTCACGCATCCAGGGTGAAGAAAAAAACTTCCAGCTCCCCGTCTGCGTCCGCGCTCAGCGAATCTTCGTCCCACAGCGGCGCGTCCTCATGATCGAACACATTGACCGGTTCCGTAACGGAAACGTCCACCCATTCATCCAGTGATTGATAAAACGATCGAGTCAGTTTCATGATCCTCTCCCAGGACAATATCGATTTGCAATAAAATCTTTTCCGATGCCGCTGACCTTGCTATTGCATCGGGTGTGCCAAAGCGCGGGGGAGAGTAAGACCTTTATATATAAGGACGTTTCCTGCCCATGCGGCCGCCCGCGCCGAAGCCTGTGCCCGGACCGTGCATGGACCGTGCACCGTGATTTCAAAAAAACAGGCGGAGAGGCAAGGACGGGATTCCATCGGGTTGCGGGGAGAGGGAAGTTGGAGCGGGCAAAAAAAAAACCGGCGAAGCCCTAGGCTTCGCCGGTTTCGTCGGATACGGAGTTTTATTGCGGAATCACTTTGGAAGCCTGGGGTCCTTTCTTGCCCATGGTCTTTTCAAAATCGACCAGCTGGCCTTCCTTCAAGGTTTTGAAGCCTTCACTCTGAATCTCGGAAAAGTGAACAAAATAGTCCTCTCCCTCGTCAGACTCGATAAAGCCATAACCCTTACTCTCGTTGAACCATTTTACTTTACCCTGTGACATACCGGATCTTCTCCTGCAAATGAGCGGGAATGTATTGAATATGCTGCGCATTCCCTATTTTTATTTGGGTTAGGGTCGTTGCAAGACCGTATGGCGAGCCGTGGGGGGATACATCGAATCAAGTGGGCCGTACTGCGCTCTGGACCGATAAAGACTTACCACAACCGGGGCTCAAAAATCCCATTCGCAATGATTTTCCACAACCCTTCTTATACATTTATTAAGGTAGCACAAAGATTCTGAAAATCCAAAGCGGGAAATGTGGGGAGTTCGGATATCGATGAATGCGGGCTTTTCAGGCGGTCTGAGGGGAGAAAACGGCGGTCATTGCGCCAGCCAGTCGTTGAAATCACCGGGCTGGTCGTCCCACAATGCGGGGCGCGGACCCTGCACCCAGGGTTCCTTGGGCGTGAAGGATTTGTAGTCCGGCTGGCTGTCGAAATACTCGATCTGCGCGCCGTCCTGATAGCCGCCTTCGTGGGTTTCACACCAGCCGAGCAGGTAGGCGAACTTGCCGCTTTTCATCTTCATCAGGATGCCGCCTTCCCATTCCCCGGACTGGTTTTCACTGCCCCAGACGGAAATCACTTTCTCGATGTTTAAAGGCGGAACCTCCACAATTTTCAAGGACTCCTCGAAGTCCATCAAGTCAAAATCGGCCATTTTTCAGCCTCTCAACGAAAAAGTTCGAAGTGCAATGGAAACACCCGGCCGTTGCAACGAACCGGGGCTTGCGTCCCGGCGGCAAGCCTTCACCGAATGTCTCTGTATTCATCTTAATCCAATCCTGTCATTCGGGGCAAAGGTTTCTTGTCATCCATAACGGCACAAAGAGCGGGACATTGAAAAAAAAGTTGCTGTGTTGTTACCGCTTCTAAAGGTTAGATGAGATGCAAAGCGGGAAGGATTTTTTGCGGGCCGGGCCGATAATGAAAATAAATTTTAAAGTCGCGGCCGGTTTTGCCGATCAGGATTTTACAAGTTCACTTTCCCCCAAGGGAAAGACATTGATGGCAGCTAAGGAACCGGGCCCGGCGGGGCCCGGTTTTTTTTGTGGGGAAAAATAAAGTGAGCGTTATCAAAAAACAAACCCCGGAAGCGTTCTCGCTTCCGGGGCCGGTGTTGCCAAATTCAAATGCGTGAAGTTATTTGTGCCGTCCCCAGACGATTTCCGAATCCGGCACGTCCGCCCCGGTATCGGTGGGACCGCCCATTGAGGATGCGCCGGCATGCGAGGAGGCCGGGGCCGCCGACGCGGAGGAACCCTCACCCAGCAGAAGCGTTTGCGTCGTTTCATCCAGTTCGCCTGTGGAAGGGATGCCTTCACTTTCCTGAAAACCCGTGACCGCCTTTTTGGTTCGGGGGCCCCAGAGCCCGTCTGCGGGACCCGGGTCGAACCCTTTGTCAGCCAGCGCCTGCTGCGCGCGTTTGACCAGGTCCATGGACTGGGTCTGCACCGATTCGGCTGAAGGGGTGGGCGATAGGGTGACGATTGTCAGAAAAAGGATCGCTGTCAGCCAGGAAAATCCCGCTGCATTCGACAATCTGAATATATTCATTATTCCTCCTTGGTGGGAAAGTTGCCTTGCCACGTTTGCAGGCGTGATATCAATGAACCCGGACTCACACTGAAGTCCGGCGGAAAAACGCTTCGAAAGCGATTGTTATCGCTAAATGTTGCATAAAGTGGCATTGGGGGCAAATAAAATATTCTTCCGGGATAGGTGGCGAAGCCGCAATTTCGCCTTCTTTTCGTGATCACGTCGCGGCCGGATACAACGGCGATGTGATTTGAAAACGCCGGACTTATTTCCCCGCCAGCAGGAAATCGGCCTGCACGTCGCCGCCCGCGGTCACCGTCACTTCCTGGCTCGCTTCGCCGACATAAGGATGCCAGGCGGTCACCCAGTATTTGCCCGCCGGGATCGCGTCGATTTTGAACGTCCCGTCCGCCGCGCTGATCGAATAGTAGGGGTTCCACACCACGCGCGCGTCCGCTTCCATGAAGTTGTGCTGATCGCATTGCAGGAAAAAATGCCTGTCCTTTTTCGGCTTGAAGCGCTTGAAGGATTTGGTCACATCGGCCACGTCGCCCTTTGAGGGCAGCGGTTTGTTGAACAGCGTCTTGCGGTTGGCCCCGACGATGGAATAGCCGTGCGGGTTGTGCAGGATGTCCGGGTCCTGATTCGTGATCGTCAGAAGCCCTTCCTTCATCTTTTTCGGGGTTTTGCGCACCACCGAGACCTTGGGGAAGATGTCGCAGTCTTTGAAATCGAAATTGGCCGTTTCGCCGGGCCAGGCTTTTCCCTTATCGATGTTCTGGATGAACACCACCGTGTCCTTCAACATGCCGTCCGCCACCACGACCTTGTAGCGCGGGCGCTCGTTGCCTTTGGCATCGGGGTGCTGCGAGCAGAACTCCACGTTCTTGCCCTTGCTCAGATCCTCCATGATCGGATCGGGAACCGCGCCGCTGAAGCGCACCACGCCGGTGATCGCCCCGCCACCGCTCACGCTACTCTCCGTGTACTTTCCTTTCCCCACGATGCCGGGGGGAGGCGTCGCCTGCTGATTGGCAGGAGCGGCGGCCGGTTTCGCCGCCACTTTGGCTTGTTCCTGCGGTACCGCCGGTTTGGCGGGCTCGGTTTTTTTCACTGCCGGCGCCGGCGCCGCGGCGGCTGCGCTCTGTGCGGGGGGCGCGGAATCGGGCTGCGCCGCCGAAGCCTGCGAAGCACCGCCCATGTAGGCCGTGTGGATGTATTTCACCACATCCCAGATTTCTTGATCCTTGAGCGTCTTTTGGTGCCCCACCATGCCCGTGCCGGCGGAGCCGTTCTTGATGATCCAGAACATCTGCCCGACCGAAACGTCCTGCATGGTCTCGGCGCAGGTGAAGTTTCTCGGTGTCGGTTTCAGGGCCGCGCCCAGTTTCCCTTTGCCGTCGCCCTTGTCCCCGTGGCACTGCTTGCAGGCCATAGGCTTGGCGGTTTGGTTGTATATTTTTTTGCCGTTTTCCAGATCCGCCTTGCCGGTTTTATCGAGTCTGGCGATGTGCGCGGGCGCGGATTTGGTTTTTCGCGGCTGCGGGCAGGGGCCGGAGGACGTTTTGGCTGCCTGAACCGCTTCTTTTTTGGGCTCGGGTTTGGGTTCCGGTTTGGGCTCGGGCGGCGGTTCGCTGGCCACTTGCGGTTCGGGTTCCGCCGCCGTTTCCTGCACGGCGGGGGGAGGGCTGTCCGCCTTTTTCGCGACGGTCTCGCTGAGAGCCTCTTCTTTTGGTTCCTCAGCCGCCGCCGTTGTCGTGTCGGCAGGAGCGGCCCTGGCAGGTTCAGCCGGTGGGCTCGGCGGCGTCTCCTTTGCGGCGGCGCTGGCAACATAGCCTTTAAACAGTTCTCTTCGCGTCTTGCGATCCAGCAGGCCGTTCGCCGTCACGCCGATCTTCACCTGAAACTTCCGCAGGGCGTCCTCGGTCCGGGACCCCCATAACCCATCCACCGGACCCGGATCGAATCCCTTCTGCACCAGCGCTTCCTGCGTCTTGCGCACCATTTCCGCGGCGTGGGAGAGGGACAGGCCCGCCTGCAGGAAAATCACGGCCAGCGCGATCGAAAGAATTTCTTTAAACCTCAACCTGTTTGAATCCTGCATTTTGCCTCCTAAATGGGATGCTGCATCCAGTGCGTGGGAATCCGGGTCTTTTTTCCAGACCTTATCGAATCGCGGCTGGATCGACAAGCAATTTCGTTTGTGCCGCGAGAGAAAGAAGGGAGGTGCCTTTTTCTTGCAAGCCGCTTGCTAAAATGTCGTAGACTGAAATACAACCCATCACGAAGATCGTTCAAATAAAAGGAAGGGCACGTATGAAAAAGATCACAGCTGTTATTTTTGCGATTGCAGTTTTAGGCGTGACGGCGAGCTGCACTCAGGAAACCCAGAACAAAATCGGCCGGGCCGTGCAGAACTACACGGGAACGGACGGCGTGCTGGATATCTATGCGGGAAACGAGCTGGTCAAACGCTTCATCAAAATCGACAAGCTGTCCACCGCCGCCAGCACCAGCGGCAACACCTCAAGACCCTACCGCTACGGCTACGGGATCCTCGATAAAAACAAGAATCTCATCAAGGATTCGGGAGAGAAGAAGGTGTATTTCGAGTTCAGCGACTATTCCACCAGCTATATTTTTTACGAAAACCCCGACGACTGACACAGGCCGGCGGCATCCACGCATCAGCACCGGCCGCACCGGTTCGGGAAAAACAAGCGCAGCGGATTCCGGGGCAGGAGCCGTCTTTTGTGCGAACGCTCCAGGGCTTTGCTGAAAGCGGCGATGCGATCGTCCGGGAAGGGTTCCGTGTAAGTGAGCGGCGGGTCTGCGCCCTGCAGCAGGTCGGGGGCGTGCTTTTTCAGCTTTTGATCGATCAGCGTGTACCCGTGGTACCGGATCGTGGCGATTTCCGCGTCGGAGAAATGATCCAGGTCCGTACGGACGCTGGCGGCCGCGCGGATCAATTGCTTTGGCAGTTTCGGCCCCTCCGAGGTCACCGTGTCTTTCATATCGAAAAACACGAACTGCCTGATCTCCGCCGTCTCTTTGCGTCTGAACAGGGACTGGATCAACAAGGCCCGGGACGCGTTCATGGTGATGCTGTTGGCGCGCAGCAGCACCCTGTAGCTGAACTTCGAAGGTCTGGGCAGCGTGGCGATCAAACCCGACGCGTCGCTGCTGATCACATAATCGCATTTTTCCGAAAAGATACTGGTGAGTCCCTGATTGTCCCGCACCCCGCCGTCGGACAGACTGATCCGCTTGCCCGTATCCGCCGGCTTCGTCTCCCTCAGGACCAGCGGCGGGAACAGGCCCGGAACCGCTGACGATGCGGCCACTGCCAGGGAAACGGGAAACCCTTCAATCTTGCGGAAACGGGATTTGTAGTCCCCCACCTTGTCCCTGGAAAACTTCCAGATCACGCCCGTATTCAGGCTGGTGGCGTTGATGATCAGCCTGGGCAGCGCCGGCAGATCCTTCAGAGTCGCGCCGCCGAAAAAAAAGCGTGCGTATTCCCTGGCGATGATGTTGGTGCGGGAGAAACCGGGGCCGATGGATCGCAGGAAGAGAAAGGGATGAAACAGCCAGGCCCCGGTCAGGGCGCGAAAGCGGATGTCCGCCTGCACACCCTGCAGGAACCGGTTCTCCAGCCGCTCGATGTCGCCCCAGAGATTCCGATTCAGGGCGTAAAAAGCGCCGACGATGGACCCGCCGGACACGGTGGAGAGGACGTCGATTTTATCCAGCAGGTTGAATTCCGCGAGCCGGCGCAGCACGCCCATATGGAAGATGGACGCCCGGAACCCCCCGCCGGACAGCGCCAGACCGATTTTCCTGTTTTCCCCGTCCACCGAGATCATTTCCCGTCCACTCCAACCGGATTGCGGATCGCTCACAAAACCAAAGGTATCACGCTCAACGTGGAATGAGAATCCCGAGTGGTTTCTGGAAATCCCGTTTACGTCCGAATGGGCTCGTCATCGCTGACGCCGGGCGCTGTGAATGTGCGTTGATTTTTTATGTGTGGTTATTACCTGCTCTGCCGAAATCGTGGATTGTGGTTGCGATCCTTCAGGCCGAGGGAATGGGGAAAATGCTGGATGGTTGGCTGCGGGCCGCTCTTGTGCAATCGGGACCCCTGGAGGATCGTGGGGCCTGCGGGTTTTTTCGGCATTTGGGACCCGTTGAACGATGGCATTCCACTATTGGGAAACGGATTGGCTTTTAGTGGATTGCCGGGAGCAGGCGTTTGCTTGAGCGAAGGGGAGGGCGGCGATCCATGCGGCAGACCGGCCGGGCCGTTGTTGCCGCCGTTGCCTTGACCGGTATCGAATTTGGGTTGTGCCTGGACCGTGCCGGCAACTGATAAGGAAAACAGGATCGCCAGGGTGAATCGCAATGCTGTGACGGATGCTTTCATTCCCAACCTCTACACTTGGCAGGATTTAAATGGATAGTACGGATAGTGTGAATATAGGCCGGAACCGGCGGATTTCAAGGGGATAGAGATCACGAAGTGCCGTGGGCCGAAACCGGCCGGGGTGCTGGGGGGCCACCGCTGCATATCGATCTAGGGAAGGTTGAACTCTGCGTTTCCCCGCTCAAAACTCCGGCCAGCCCTGCTTTTGCGTTCGAATGCGTGATCGCGCTCTTGCCAGACGATCTTTTTTTGATTCAAATCCCTGATTTCCTCAATCAACGATTGAACCGTTTGCGTGAGTTCCTGAACCCTTCTTTGCAGGTTGTCGCGTTCGGCTTGCAGCGATCGAATCTCTCTTTGCCTCTTTACAAACAGGTATTCCGGCATCCGTCCTCGCTCCCGGCATTATTGACAGAAATGCTGCGTGGTACCCCGTAAGTGGCAATTCCTGTTCCCGGAGAGCGCGCAGAAAATCGATGTAATTGATAGCAATTTATCTGAAAGAATCGAAAATCTGGTGCGGGTGTCCGTCGAAGTTTTGACAGGGAAGGGGGCTCATGCGCTGTTTCTGGTTTGAATGGGACTGAAATCACCGAGAATGGAAAACAATACGGGAATCACAATCAGAACGAGAACGGTGGATGCGATCAAGCCGAAAACGATGCTGGTGACCAGCGGGATCAATACCTGAGCCTGCAGGCTTTTTTCCAGCAACAGCGGGACCAGGCCGGCAATGGTGGTGAGCGAAGTCAAAAGCACCGCTCGAAATCGTTGCCGGCTGGCTTTGCGCGCTGCCTCCTGAACCGGTATGCCGGATTCCAATCCTTTTTTCAGAAACTGAACCAGCAGAATCGAATCGTTGATCACCACCCCGGTCAGCGATATGAATCCCATGATGCTGACCATCGACAGGTCCAGCCCCATGATCCAATGCCCCCAGATGACCCCGATCAGGGAAAGGGGAATGGCCGTCATCACCACGATGGATTCCAGGTAGCTGCGGAACTGAAAGCTCAGCAGCACAAAGATGGCAAAGATGCCGACGGCGAAGGCGGTGCCCATGGACCGGCCTGTGGTCTGCGATTCTTTCTGTTGCCCCTCCACGGAGACCGTGACTTCCGGGTAGCGTTCCCGGAGTCCGGGGAGAAACTGTGATTTGGTTTCCTGCAGGATTTCGTTGGCGTTGGCGATCTGGGTGTCGATGTCGCTTTGAATCGTGATCGTTCGCAAACCGTTGATCCTGTATATGCGGGCCACACCGCGGGAGGGTTCCAGATGCGCGACCTCGCCGATCGGGAACAGGTTGCCCGCTTCGTCGGTCACGTAAAAAAGTTCCAGATCGGCGATGCTGTTCTGGTCGCTTTCGGCCAGCCGCACGTCCACTTCGTAGGATTCCGGTCCCACCTGGATTTCACTGGCGGTTCTGCCGTAAAAAGCCGCACGCAACTGGTTGGCGATCATGGCGGCGTCCAGTCCCTTGGCGAGGGCGCCCCGCTTCATGCGCACACGGATTTCCGGTTTGCCGGGGCGCGAATCGTCGTTGAGGTCCACCACGCCTGCGTATCGATTCAACCAGTTCTGCAGTTCCAGAGAGGCCTGTTTCAAGCGGGTGAGGTCCTGGCCCTGCAGGCGGATCTCTATGGGCAATCCACCCGGACCGATGGCCGGTTCCTTATAGGTGATGTTGATGACTTCCGGCAAGTCCCCGACGTATTTGCGCCACCGGCTGGAAATGTCGTCGAGCGTGGCGTTGCGCACCTCCGCTTTCAAAAGGTCCACGGAAACGGTCGCCACATGCGGACCGGCTTCGTACGCATCCAGGTTTTTATTGAACTTCACCGTTACATTTTGCACCAGGGACTGTCCTTCAGGCTGCAAGGGGGTCAACTCGCCGTTGACGGTCTGCAGAGCGTCCAGAACCCGGTCCACCACGCCTTCGGTTTTCTTGATGGGCGTTCCCTGCGGCAGCAGGATCCGCGCCTGCAGCACGTTGCCGTCGATTTCGGGAAAGCCGATGAGTTTCATCTTGCCACCCGCCACCATGCCCACCGAGAGCATGAAGACGAAAATCAAAAGCCCCACAAAAAGATAACGCCAGCGCACTCCCCAATCGACGCACCGGCCCAGAACCCGTTCGCGAAACGTGACGATCGCATTCTCAATGGATTGCCGGGTTTTCGATTTCGACATCGGGTCGGACTCGAATTTTTTGAGGGAATGGTGCAGGTGGTTGGGCAGGATGCAGAACGCTTCGATCAGACTGATGCTGAGCGTCAATATCAGCACGACGGGTATCACCCAGAGCACTTTCCCGATTTCCCCTTCCAGAAACAGGGGGATCGAACCGAACACCGCGACGGTGGTCAAAAACGAGGAGAAGACGCCCGGCGCCACTTCCCGCGTTCCCTCGACAGCGGCCTGCAGGGCGGATTTGCCGCGTGCCAGTTGCGAAACCACATTTTCCGCAATGACGATGGCGTCATCCATGATCAGGCCCAGGGCCAAAAGAAGGCCCACCATGGTCAGCATGTTGATGGAAAAATCGAAATATTTCATGAGGAACAAGGCGCCCAAAAACGACACCGGAAGTCCCATCGATACCCAAAACGACAGCCGGAGCGAAAAGAACAGCCACAGCGTCAAAAAGACCAGGATCAGCCCCTGGATGCCGTTTTTGACCAGCATGGTCAAACGGTCCTGAACGATGTCCGTCATGTTTTCGGTGAGGGTCAACTGGATGTCCGGCGGCAGCGCCCGGCGCTCTTTCTCCAGCAGTTCCCGCACCGCCTGAATGATGCGCAGCGAATCCTCTTTTTTCTGCTTCTTGATGGCGAGCAGGCCCGCACGCTGACCGTTGAGCAGGATTTTTTCTTCGTCCAGTTCGAAGCGATCGACGATTTTGGCGATATCCCCCAAGCGGACTTCTTCTCCTGTCTTGCGCGACATCACCAGGAGATCCTCGTATTCCCGGATCTTGTGCCGCTCGTCTGAAAAACGGATCAGAACGTCGGCTCCCGGTGTTTCGATCGTGCCCGCGGGCAGATCGATGTTCTGGTTTTTGATGGCGTCGGTGATGTTGAAAATACTCAGGCCGAACTGCATCATTTTTTTTCCGCGGATCTGCACCTGAATCTGGTGATCGGAAAATCCCTGAATGTCCACCTGAGAGACCTCTTCAAGAAGCAGCAGGCGGTCTTTCAGGTTCTCGCAGAAGATCTTCAGATCCGAAACCGACATGGGACCCGTCACGGCGATCGAAACCACCGCATTCGTCCGTCCCAGTTGGCGGATGATGGGGCTTTCGGTTTTTTCCGGGAAGTCGTCGATCGCCTCCACCTCGGTTTTGATGTCATCCAGAAACTGCTGAATGTCGCCGTCCTCCCGCATCTCCGCAACGAAGCGGGCCTGGTTTTCCCGCGCCTCGCAGCGTATTTCCAGAATATCGTTCACCTTTTCCACGGCTTTTTCCAAACGCTGGCAAATGGCTTCTTCGATTTCCTCTGCACTGGCGCCCGGATAAACCACCAGCGTTTCGACTTCGGTGGGGGCAAAATCGGGAAACGTTTCCCGGCGGATGTCTTTCAACACGAGAAAGCCCAGAAACATCAACGTGACCATCAGGAGGTTGGAAGCGGTGGGGTGGCCGGCAAAATAACCCAGCAGTGTGCTCTTGGAATTCATTGGGCCGCAGGAGGTTGTGTCGGGCTTTGCGCCAGATCCGAAACGAGATCCTTTTCGATGTGGACGGACAGGAGCATTCCTTCGATAGCGGGAATCACGTCACTCACGATGATCCGGTCGCCGGGCTGGATTCCGGATCGGATCACGGCCAGATTTCCCTGGAAAAAATCAACCTGGACTTCCTGCTTTTGCAGTCTGTCATCGGGACCCACCCGGTAGACCGTGTTTTCATGCAGAGCGGAACGGGGGATGACGATACGATTCGGCTGCGCCTGGGCGAACAACTCCACCTCACAGTAAAAGTTTTTCTGCAACGGCGGGCGCTTCCCGGGCTGGGCTTTCAGATAAGGGTCGTCCACAGAAACGACGATGCCGACGGTTCCCGTTTTGGGGTCCAGCTCCGTGAAGCGGGAGAAACGGGCGGGCCACTCCACGATTTCACCTTGCAGATCGATGCGGACCACCGCACCGAAATTGAGCAGTTTGCCCCGGTCGCCGCGGGTGACATCCTGTAAGTTTTCCATGGTCAGAGAACGGGGAGCATCTTTGGGAAACAGATTTTTCAATTGGTAGCGCGGGATTTGTGTGTCGATCTCCGCCACCGCAATGCTGTCCGCCTCTGCAAGGACCTGACCCACCGTCACCGCCTGTCCCAGCTCCACGTCCACTTTGGAGACCCGGCTGTCGAAAGGCGCCCGAATCACCGTTTTTTCCAGATTCAGGCGGGCGTCCTGCCGTCTGGCCCGGTGGGAAGCCAGTGTCGCCAGCAGAGCACGGCGTTCAGCGGGCAGGCGATTCAACGTGCTTTTGTAATTCTCGACGACATTTTTCTGCACCAGCAGACGCTGATTTTCCTTATCCAGTTCGGATTTGGAGATGAATCCTTCCGCAAATAATTTCTTTTTGCGTTCCAGTTCATTTTTATTGATTTCCAGGGACCGCTTTTCAATTTCCAATTGCCTCTGCGTGTCCTTGAGGTTCTGGTCCAACTCAGCCACCCGGGCCCGGACGTTGAGAATGTCTGCATCGATGCCCTCCACCGCAAGGCGGCTGGCGTCCGGTTCGATCCGAAAGAGCAATTCCCCTTGTTTCAGAAAGACACCCCTTTTCAGGTTGGGGTGGATTTCGACGATTTTGCCCTTCACCTCTGCCACCGCCTCCCAGAGTTTATCCGGCTGGACATACCCGTAGCCCAGAGCGCGGGGGACAAAATCCATTGCCTGCACCACGATCGCCCGCACCGCTTTGGTCCGCTCGGTGACATCGGATCGTCCGGGCTCTTGTTTGCTCTTGACCAGGAAAAACACCGCGGCGATCCCCAGAATAATTCCAGGCAAGACGAGCAGTTTTTTGTTCATGAGGCGCAATTCCCGCAAAGTGGACGAAGATACGTGAGGCAATAATATTATATATTACTGGCCGTTACATGACACCGGCATAAATGGGGGAGAGAAAACCGGTTCGTCTGGGTCTTTAGCAGGGCGTTCGCTCGAACGAAGATCCGGGGGAGGGCTCCCTGGAGCGGGAGGGAAGGGACACGGGTTGGAATTCAATAAAGAAAAACCAGCTGCGATCGGCCTCGATGCCTCAGTCGCCGGTGCAGCTGGTTTTTTTTTGTCTCGAATTTTACTTTCTCGTAAGGAGGGAAACGATGAAACCAAAAAATGCTTCCCATTCCCTATGCTGCTTTACAATTTACTAAAGCTTTTCGCCCACAGAGTTTTTGTAATGCGCCTCGATGCTGTTTCCTTTCTCTGATAATTTTTTTACCAGAGCCTCGTAGGATTCCTTGCGGATGATTTTATTGAACTGCGAGCGGTAGTTGCGCACCATGCTGACTTTTTCAACCACAAAATCGTAGACCAGCCAGTCGCCATTCATATTGATCAGTTTGTAATCCACTTCGATGATGCCGTCCTTGCGGGCGATTTCCGTTTTTATCAGCGCGTACTTCCCTTTGACCACTTTTTCGCTGATGTAATTGATCTTTTCATCGCTGAAGGATTCGATTTTTTCCGCATAGGAATTTTCAAGAAGCCGCTTGAACAGATCGACAAATTCCTTTTTTTCTGCAGGAGTCCTTCCCTTCCACTCTTTATCCAGAGACCGCATCGCCATTTGCTTGTAATCGAAGCGTTTGCCGATCACTTCCCGAAGCTTTTCCCTTCGTACCGTTGTGTTGTTCTTCAGGTTTTCGTCTTTGACGATCGTGATGACGGAATCGACGGTGGCTTTCAAGCTTTTGGTGATTTCAGATGCGAATGCCGTATGGGAAAAGCAGGACAACATGAATGCCAACCCCAGAGCAGACAATCTCACTACGAAGAGTCGTTTCTTCATTGAATGAGCCCCTTTTAGTGCTGTTGATTTTGTTGATTGTCCGGTAATTATAAATATTTGTATAAATTTATAAAGTAATTTAGTCACAAATATCTGTGATCTTACTTCCCGTTTTCCGGACGCCCCTTCAGCCGCACACCCGCCTTGGCGAACCATTTCATGGCTCTTCCCATTTATCGTTTGTGGAACAACAGCTTGACGGACGATTCGTGTTGGAAAAGCAGGGCGGAGCGAGCGCGCGGGCTGGACGGTTTCGTTCAGCCCCTTGTTTATTTTGCGAAAGAGGATCCGTCCTGTGTGAATCCGGAAGCCCCAGGCCGACAACCCACGAAATAAGATTAAAAAAAGCTTGACCCCCTCCAGCTATGGCGGTACATTATGATAATGATTCTCATTATTAAAATATGATCAGCCAGGAGGTGTCATGAGTGTCGCAGTCATAGGAGGGTTGGACCGGTTGAAGCATTTGTACACCCAGAAGGGGAAAAAACGGGGTCTGCGGATAAAAATTTTCAGCCAGAGAGTCCCCGATATGGGGAAAAGGCTCAATGGATTCAACGGGATCGTGCTGTTCACGGACACCGTGTCGCACAGCCTGGTGCGGGAAGTCGTTATCGCTTCGAGAAAATACGGCATTCCGATCGAGCGCAGCCATTCCAGCAGCCTGGCCGGTCTGCAAAGAAGCCTCAACGGGTTGGCTCTGGCTTGAAGCCCGGACTTTAATCGAACCGAACGCTTTGCATCCAGGCGCCCGGGGTAAAAAGAGGGCGCCTCAACCCATCCGTCCGGAGGAACCATAATGGTAATCAAAGCAGAATCGATGAAGGGGATGCAGGATCACAGCCCCGGCGAACCCGTGAACACGTGTCCGCACATGTGGTGGCAGGACAACGCGACGGGGGTCCTGAAGTTGCGCAACGCCTCCAACACCCGCTGGATCGAAGTGGCGGGCTTGTCTAAAAAAATCACAGGGTGAAGCGTCGATGCACCGGCGCAGTCACTGCAGCCGTTTGCCGGCCACCTTGAGCAGGCTGAGCATCGGTTCCTTTTGATCTTCGGTGGGCCCGGTTCCCCAGCGCTCGTTGCCCTTCCATTCTATATTCAGCTGACCGTTGCCATACAGGGCGCTGACGCGCAGAAGCGACCCGCTCTCCACAAAATGCCAGTAGGCGTCATCGCCGATGCCGGGCACATACTGGTAATCGTAAAATTCCGGTTTCCCTTTCCGGCGCATCCAGGTCTGCCGCGTCGAGCTGCGCGAGTGAAAGGCGATCGCGATTTCGCCGCCGTGGCCCTGCCGCTGCCGGTATTTGCAGATGGCTTTCTTGACACTGCCCTGCAGCTGGGGCGATCCGTACGACTTGCCGTCCTCAAACGGCACGCCGATCGCGTTTTCGATTTCATCGGCCGAGACCAGACAGGCGCCCTTGTCGCCCGGCGGCAGGGGAGTGCCGGCGCCCAACAACGAGCCCAGGCTGAAGCCTTTGGGGGCAGAGGACGATTTCTTGCGCGGATTCACGCGCAGCGGTTTCTTGCCGCCCCAGCGCTCGAACGCCCGTTTGGCGAGGTTCGCCAGCAAAGGGATCTCCGCCTGCGTCGCTTTCGGCAGGACCTTGAGGGACAGTTTGAACAGGGTCCCCATGTTGGCGTGGCGGCTTTTGTCGAAACCCTCGTTTCCCAGCACATGGATCAGCAGGATGCCGTTGCGGGAGATCGTGGCGTACGCCGCACGGCCCACACCCGGAACATCGATCGCGGACTTCGCCCCCTTGCGCTCGCGCTGAAACGTATCGGTGATGGTGCTGCCGTGCGTCATCCACAGCGTCAGCCGCTCGTAATCGTTCAACGCCGATTTGAACTTGCAGCCTTCATCGGGCCCGCCCTGCCGTTTGGCCTTGGACACCGGCGCTTCCAGCACGCGCGCGACTTCGTCGAGCGTCAGCAACTCGCAGGCGGGAGTGGGGGCGGGCGGTCCGGACTGCGGATCGCCGGGCTTCCAGACCCGGCTCCAGGTGCCGGCGCCCAGCTTGCCGATCGCAACCCAGGTGTTCTCATCCTTCAACTCGTATGTCCCGCCGTCCTGCCACTTCGGAGAGTTCAGCGACCACTTGCCTTTGGCGGCCTGAAACTCACCGCGATGGCTGTGGGCCGCGGTCTGCGGACCGTGTATCCGGTAGACGCCGTCCGCGCGAACGACCCAGAACGTGGGCGGACCGGGGTAGTTGAGCTTCCAGGTGCCGACCAGCTGCGGATCGACTTCGCCTTTGGCAATGGCAACCTTAGGCACGAGACTCAAGAACAGCCAGGTGCAGAGAATGACCGTCGTTTGGCAAACGAATCTGGTTTCCATCATGACCGTCCTGACAGTGGGGTTGGGATGAGGAAAATACTACCCTTTCTGAGCGCAGCTTGGCTACAAAAAATAGCCCCTTGGAGGATGAGTTGCAGGGCAGGAGACCGGTCATGCGCCGGCAGGATTTCGCTATAATTTCGCCAATGCGGGCAAGCGTTTCGCTGGGCAAATTCGCCACCCAAAGAATTGGGTTTTCGCCATCTCTAAACCTGGAAAAGCTTTTATAGAATATTTTTGTCCAATCCAGGCTCTTAATCTATAAGGCGGACCAGACCGGATGGCCCGGATTCGCCATCAGATAAGCTATTGATTTTATAACTGCCGCATGATTTTAAACTGGAAAAAACATGAAACTGTTAGTCGCTATCGATTTATCTGAGTCTTCACAAAAAGTGGTTGAACAAGCGAAAACTTTAGCAAAAGCACTTTCTGCAAAAATATGGCTATTGCATGTTGCCGATGTCGATTTCGTGCAGATCGTGGGCTCTGAAGCCATGTCCTTTGCAGGAGATCCTGCGATGGCATCATTTGCATTGGATTCCATAGAAATCAGAGATGTTGTCGCCAACAAACTCAAAGACGAGCATCGCCACCTGCAACAACTCAGTCAGGAATTCCGTTCGATGGGAATAAATTGTTATGCGCGACTCGCCCAGGGACCTAAAGTTGAAACCATCTTGCAAGAGGCAGACAAGTTGTCGGTGGATATGGTGATACTGGGTTCACATGGTAAAGGAATTGTAGACCGCCTGCTTATCGGCAGCATAAGCGAAGGGGTGCTTCATAAGTCATCTGTTCCAGTCCTGATAATCCCCACACAGGACCGTGCTTGAAAGATGTGATTAACAAGAACCATGTTTAATTTTTATCGCATGCCGGAGGCTTCCAATGATAACAGCAGGATCCTATATGAGTTCCCCTGTATTGACCACAAGCCCGGATGCCTTTGCCTATGACGCCGTCGGAGAAATGTATCAAAAAAATGTGGGGGCTTTTCTGGTAGAGGAAAATGGAGAATACGTGGGGATATTCACGAAAACAGATTGGATTCACAAGTTCTTTAAGGACGACGACTCCAATTCTATTAGAGTATCAGAAATGATGACCGCACCCATCATCACCGTTGAAAAGGATGAGCCTATAGCAAAAGCCAGCGAACTTATGAAAGAGAACAATATCCGCCATATTTCTGTGACGGAAAAAGGAAATATCGTAGGCATCCTGTCCGTGAAAGACTTGGAGAGGTGCTGGACAAACTGGTGACCGGCAAATTTTGTATCCGTTTTAGAAACAACTCCATCGGGTTCAAAACTGTCGGTGCCAATTTCTCTGTCTTATAGAAAGGGTTGGGGTGAGGAAATTAGTACCCTTTCTCAAGGCAGGATGACCACACAAAAATAGCCCCTTAGAGATCGAGTTGCATGGGGAGGTAGGTGATCCCGTGTTCCGTTGTCGCATCCCCGGTCTGCACGAACCCCAGCCTGCGGTAGATGGGTTCGGCATAGTGAGACGAATGCACGGTCAGTTTCGGCAGGCCCGGGTTTGCGGCGCGGACTTGTTCGACGGTGCGCGCCAGCAACGCCTTGGCGATTCCCTGTTGCTCAAGCTGGACAAAAAGCATGGCGATGCGGTCGGGGGGCGCAAACTCCAACATGCCCACCGGCTCATCCGATTGCAGCGCCAGAAACACGAACCCGCCGGACTGCATCCGCACCCGCATGGCCTCAGGATCGGCGAAGCGGAAGAACTCCTGCACACCTTCCGCCTCGAACTCCTGCGCAATCCGTTTCTCGAAGATCCGCCTCACCAGACCGCAGACAGCGGGTTCTTCCCCCGGTTTCATCATCCTGCAAATGATTTTTTCCATACGGCAAAGACCAGAAGTGCATGCAAAAACAGGTTAACTCTGAGGTAAAGATTATCTATAGGGGGAAATTTTTCCAGTTTCCTGGAAAGAGAAAATAAGCAGGGGAGGTCCGAAAGGTTACTTATAGAAGTCCGTTTTCTTCCTCATAAGATTTTGATGGATCAGGCTCCCCGTGTGCGATTTGATATCCAATCCTGTTCAGTCGGTGGAGATATCCGCAAATCTTGTGTTTCGTATGATTGATTTGGATAATAATTATAATCAGGGCCAACAATATTAAGTAAGAAATCATAGTTTCCCTCTTAAATTTACAAGGTGTGAAGAGAGGATGACGCCTAAAGAGGTGGCGTGAGGGGGGGCGATTCCTTTAGTACACGCGGTCAGGGTGGGGTCTTTTTATTAATCTGAAATAACCGTTTTTTAAACGCAAAGAAGGCTTATCTACTCCCCCAAGAGTAAGCAGTTCAATTTGCCCGCTATATTCTATCTGGTCTTCTTTCCTGAGAGTTTCCACCTCCGGTTTCCAGGTTTCACTCAAAATAATTTGTACATATTCTGGAAGTGGAAATTGCCGAGCAGGAATAGAATCGCTCACTAAAACCCCAAATTCTTTTCCAGATGAAGATGAAGCGATTGATACAACTACTCCCTTCCATTTAACCCATCGATTTAAATAATTTTCTCTAATAACGGTTTCTCTTTGCAAAGCAGGGAGGGGGTCCAGAATTTCGCGCAACTCATCGAAATTTTTCTCCCGGATATAGCTACGCTCATCAGTAGCAATTACCGCTTCTCTAATTTCCGGGGCAAACACAGTCACCAGGGAACCAACAACAGCCGCGGCAACCATTAACCAACCGGTGATAAATAAATTTTTCATTTCATTCATCATTCGGACCCCAAAAAGGTGGGGCAGGAGTGGGGCAGGATATTAAAATAATAAACAAGGGGCTGAGCGATTTCGCTCAACCCCTTGTTGTATTTGGTAGCGGGGGCAGGATTTGAACCTACGACCTTTGGGTTATGAGCCCAACGAGCTACCGGACTGCTCCACCCCGCAGTGATTTGATTTCAGAATGAAATGCAGGAAAAGGTTCCGTAAAGGTATAACGCTTTCCTGCTGGTTGTCAAGGAATCTTGGGGAAAGATTTTATTTTCCAAAAAGGCGGGCAGGGCGCTTTTCTGAAAGATAAGGAAACACTCCCGATCTTGCGATCGGGATATCCCTGCTTGCGCCCCGGTCAAATCAGGTGAAACCAACGGCTTCCGGGACAGCGCCTCAAGAAGCCGCTGGTGACAAAGAAACTTACAGATTCGCGTTCTTGCGGTCCGGGTTTCGGAACAGAGAGGTTTCGTTCGTCAACTCGTCCAGAGCCGGGAAGGTTTCGTCGGGATGGATCTTCTTGGCTTTTTCCAACAGCTCTTCCTCACTCTCCCGAAGATCCGGGTCTGGAATGCAGCAATCCACCGGACAAACTTCCTGGCAGGCTTCCTCACCGTGAAACCCAACACATTCGGTACAGAGATCGGGCTCGATTTCGTAGAAATCCTCACCTTCCGAAATTGCCTCGTTGGGACATTCCGGTTCGCAAACGCCGCAGTTGATACATTCATCCGTGATTATTGTTGCCATTTTTGCGATTCCTCTTCAAAGATTGAAATTACGAAAAAGAAAGAAACAAAAACCTACTTAACAGTATAGGGGCTTTCTTTATAAAAGTTGAATATATAAGGAGTTTCTCCTTAAAAAAGACCTCGCGATCGGGATCTCGACCGCGAGGTATTACCAATATAGCCAATTTTGGGACAAGTCAAGAAATTTTTTCCCCCGATTCCCGCGCTTTGACAGCGCGGGCAGGTATGGGGTCTTATCGGCTTAAACACCGGTTTTTAGGATGGGTTGCCGATTTTCCTGTGAGCAGGAGAAATTCCCGAGCCCGCATCGGTTTTCTGATATGATTTTGTCATGACAGTCAAACGCATCCTCACCTACTTGCCGTTGTTTCTTATATTGATTCTGGCCCAATCCTTCTTCTGGGTGCCCACGTACGAGAACCAGGCCGTGGGCAATCCGGACCGTCTGCTCAAGTACCTGAGCGCCTCGTCGGGCGACGCCCAGATCCTCAATCCCGTCCTCAGCGCCGACACCGCGAGCAGCGAGATCGAAAGCCGGGTTTTCGACACCCTGATGGATCTGGACGAAAACCTCGGTCTCAGGCTGCGGCTCGCCACCTCGCGCCGGCAGTTCGAAGAGGCGTACCTGCTCATCGACCCCGGCCATCTGCAAACCGCGCTGCCGGAGGCGGCGTCCCTCAACGACGCACCAGGCTGGGAGCGGTTCCTGCGCGACGCGCTGCAATCCGAAACCGGTTGGACACAAAACCTGAAGTCGGTGCAAATGGTGGACGGCGACGTGCTCGAAGATGAAATTTCGGTTCCCGTTCTGGGAGCGGACGGCAAACCGCAGATGGAAAAGGGGCGGCCGCGCATGGAGAAAGTCGGCTACAGGCTCACCCGGCCGGCGCGCCTGAAATTCACGCTCGACAAAATCGATCAGGATTTTTTCAAGCCGATCGAACGGCTGCTGGGGGAGGCCTATTTCAAGCAATTCCCGCACGCAAACTTCATCGCGGCCAAAAAGCCCGCCGATCAAAAGCGCCTGGCGGCGCAGTATGAAACGCTGCTTCCGGTGAAAGAGCACAACCCCGTCATCGTGTTTGAATTGCGCAAAGGCGTGCGGTTTCACGACGGCCACGAATTCGACGCCGGC
Organism: Nitrospinales bacterium; assembly: GCA_965223345.1. Taxonomy (GTDB): domain Bacteria; phylum Nitrospinota; class Nitrospinia; order Nitrospinales; family VA-1; genus CBDCWG01. The sequence continues at coordinate 3,267,249 of CBDCWG010000012.1, read as the reverse complement.
GACGTCCTGTTCACCTACCAATCCATCATGAACCCGCGCAACGCCTCGCCGCGCACTTCCACCTACGAGCCGATCAAAAGCCTCGACGTGGTGAACGGCCACAAAGTGCGCATCGTCTACAAGCGCCTGTTCTCACCGGCGCTGTTTTCCTGGGCCACCATGGGGATGCTGCCCGAGCACCTGCTCAACGAGAAGCAGCTCAGACAGGAAGCGAAAGAGCGCGGCGAAGATCCGGAAACCTTCACCCTGCGCGACAGCCGCTTCAACCGCAACCCCATCGGCACCGGGGCCTACATTTTCAAGGAATGGAAATCCGACGAGATGATCCGCCTCACCCGCAACGAGGATTACTGGGAAGGCCCGCCGCAGTATCACGAATACATCATGCGCATCATCCCCGACACACTGGTGCGGGAGATGGAATTCTACTCCGGCGCCGTGGACGGCTACGGCGTCGAACCGCATCAGGTCGAAAGGCTGCGCGAGGATCCCAAGTACCAGAGCTTCTCCACCGTCGGCATGACCTACGCCTACATCGGCTACAACTTAAGGAAACCGCTGTTCCAGTCCGTCAAGGTGCGCACCGCTTTAGGCATGGCGATCAACGTCGATGAGATCATCCAGTACATCCTCTACGGAGAAGGCGAGCGCGTCACCGGGCCCTACGCCAAGATCACCGACTGGTACGATCACAGCGTCGCCCCGATTCCATACGATCCCGGCGGCGCCCAGAAGCTGCTCGCACAGGAAGGCTGGAAGAAAAACGCCGACGGCTGGCTGGAAAAAGACGGCAAGCTGTTCGAGTTCAACCTCATCACCAACAGCGGCAACCCCGTCCGCAAGAACATCCTGAGCATCGTGCAGAACAGCTGGAAAAAAATCGGCGTCAAATGCAACACCCAGTTCTTCGAATGGGCGGTGTTCCTCAAGGATTTTGTCAATGCCCTCAAGTTCGACGCCCTGGTGCTGGGCTGGAGCACCGGGCCCAACCCCGACATGTTTCAGCTCTGGCATTCCAGCCAGACCGGTCCCAACCGGCTGAACTTCGTCGGCTACGAGAATCCCGAAGTGGACCGCCTGATCGAGCGCATCCGCCGCGAGTACGACCGCGACGAGCAGATCCGCATGACCCACAAGCTGCACCGGCAGATCGCCAAGGATCAGCCCTACACCTTCCTGTTCGTGCGCAAGGCGACCACCCTCATGGACAAGAAAATCGTCATCGTCCATGCCCAGCCGGACGGCAGCGAAACCTACGAGAAGATCAAGCCGGTCAAAAGCGGCGACATCCAGTTTCACTTCAACAAGTGGCGCAAACTCCCCACCGTCCCCGAGTTCACACCCGCGGGCTGAAAATCAAATGCCTCGTCACCCTTCGACAAGCTCAGGGCGACACATTGAATACAGCGCGGAAAATTTACCTGTCATCCTGAGCCTGTCGAAGGATGAGTTGCGTGCAAAGACGCAATCAAGATGAGATTTGATAGAAGATCGCTTTTAAGGGAAATGAGATGAAACTCTAAAAATTGTTGTGGTGACTATGAAGCGAAGTCAATACGGATTTGATAAAACTCCAACAGCGAAAGAATATTATGAACTTCTTAAGGTCTCCCTGGGATATTGTAATGCATTTCTGTTGGTGGTCCGAGATTCGATCGAACTGAGTGATGACGGAAAAGGGCTCTTGAAATCGTTAGACGAATTTTTAATAAGTCGTGAGGAAAAATCAGAATGGCCTGGCACCAGGCTTTGGGGCCATACGGCAAATATTTATTCTTTTGAGCTTTGTGAAGAGGCTTTGCAAATATTGAATAATGCGGCAAATCACTTATTTGACTGGGTGCAACCAGATCTTCCAGAAGATCTGTGTCTGCAAAGGGAAGAGGGATCTCCTTGGCTGGTAAATATTGCCCATGAAAAAGATGCCTATTTACTTCTCTCCGAAGCGGAGTATGAGGTCGTGGTTCGTAAAATACCTGGCCTGATGATTTCAAAGGAAGAGGAAGAATTATAAAGCCCCTCTCCCCCCGAGGGGGGAGAGGTTGCGCCGAGCATAGCTCGGCACCCGCTTATCAAATTATCAAAATACTTGGGGTAGCTTGGGTGAGAGGGGGCTTTGCGTCCTCTACGTCTTCACCCTGTGAGCATTGCGGTTTAACCAGGCTATCGTTTTTTCCGCTTTTATCCTGTTAATCCTGTCCCTGGTTTTTGCCTTTCTTTGCGTCTTCGCGCCTTTGCGCGAGGCCCGGGTTTTTCTTTTATCCGGTTTTTATCCCGTTCATCCTGTTCCAGGCATTTCCACTTCACTGCAAGATCCGTCTTCGCAGGTAGACCTCCACCGTGTGCACGGCGTTGCTGGCGACGGCGATGTCCATCATGCCGTCGTCGTTGTAATCGCCGCTGGTGATGGCAAGCGGCGTGCCGCCTTCCACCACGTAGTCGCGCGTCGGGTAGCGGAAGCGCCCGTCCGGCCGGCGGATGATGAGAGAGAAGCTGCTGCTGCGCGAGTTGGCCACCGCCACGTCCATGCGGTCGTCGTCGTTGAAATGCTCGGCGACCAGGGACATCGGACCGCCGCCGCCGGAAAACGCGGTCTCCTTTTGAAACGTGCCGTCGCCGTTGGAGAGAATCAGGTACATATTGTCTCCCTGGCCCGCGCCCACGATCAGATCTTCCTTGCCGTCCGCATTCATGTCGCGCGCCGTCACCGCAAGCGGCATCAGCCCTTCGATCAGCCTTGAGGGTTTTTGAAAGGTGCCGTCGCCGTTGCCCCAGAACACCCTAAGCGAGCTGGCTCCCGAACTGGTGGCCGCCACCGCCAGGTCGCGGTGGCCGTCGCCGTTGAAATCCCCGGAGACGCCCGAGAACGAGCGCGAGCCCGTGTAATAGGTCTCGCCTTTGCTGAATGTGCCGTTGCCGCGGCCGATGTGGATTTCCAGCTTGTCGAAGGTGAGCGTGACGGCGGCGTCGAGCAGCCCGTCCGCGTTGAAATCGTCGAGGATCACCGCCAGCGGCACCCGGCCGGTGGGATGCGGCTTCAGGCGGCGGAACGAGCCGTCCGCCCGCTGCATGAGCACCGTGAGCGAATGCGTGCCGCGGGAATTGGCCGCCAGGTCCAGCAGCCCGTCGCCGTTCAGATCGCCTGCTGCCAGCGAGGTGGGTTCCTGCGGCACCCTGAGGTTCTCGGTGGTGCGAAACGTGCCGTCCCCCTTGCCGTACATCAGCGACAGCGTGCTGTTCTTGGCGTTCGCCGACACGATGTCCGCCTCGCCGTCGCGGTTGAGATCCAGCGTCAGCAGATGCGAGGGGCCCTGTCCCACCGGCAGCACGTTGAACTTGTAAAACAGGTCCGGGGGCGGGGAGGGCAGTTTGATATCGCAGCCGCCCAAAAGCGGGCCGCCAAGCAGCAGTCCGGCGGCGCTCAGGCAGGCGGCGCTCCGGCTGCGGAAAAACCTGATAAATTCTTGTAAATTTTGCTGCTTTCTCAAGGCGTGCTCCGGTTTTAATTCCCTTGATTTTAACCGTTTCCTGTGTAAGAATCTGGAAAAAATTCGATCATAAACCCCTCGCTCTGGCTCATAGAGGTCAGGGCTTCCGGCACAACTCACGAGGAGGTCCATTTGCGTTCCTACCAGACTATCTTAATTCTGAAACCCGATTTCGACGAAACCCAGGTCGATGAGCACCTGAAGGCCATTGAGGATCTCATCAAAACTCAGGGTGGGGAATTTCTCAAAGTCGATAAGTGGGGGAAAAAACGCCTCGCCTACCGGGTCAAGAAGAACCGGTTCGGGTTCTATCTCAACATTTACCACACCTGCGACAACGATAAAGTGACCGCGCTTGAGGAAAAATTCCGTCTGTTCGATCCCATCATCAAATACATGGTCGTGCGGCTGGATGAAAAGGATAAGGAGCGCGTCCTGAAAGTCGAAGAAGAAGCCGCCGAAGCATCGGAAGAGAACAAGAAGGAAGAGGCTCCTGCCGCCAAACCGGCGGACGCGTGACCCCTCTCGCAATCAACCCAATATCCGCCTTTCACACAGGATGGTGACCGATGGCATCTTTCAATAAAGTGTTGCTCATGGGCAATCTGACCCGCGACCCGGAACTGCGGTACACAGCGAGCGGCGCCGCCGTCGCCAGTTTCGGGCTGGCGGTCAACCGGCGTTACAAGCAGGGAGACGACTGGAAAGACGAAGTCTGCTACGTGGACATCACCGTCTGGGCCAAGCAGGCGGAAAACTGCGCCGAATACCTGCACAAGGGCAGCCCGGTGTTCGTGGAGGGCCGGCTCAACTTTCAATCCTGGGAATCCGACACCGGGCAGAAACGCAACAAGCTGGACGTGGTGGCGAACACCGTGCAGTTTCTCGGCCGCCCCGGCGGCGGCGAGGGCAAAGGTTCCGGCGAGTACGCTCCTTCTCAGGGGGGAGCTGGCGATAAAGACGACATACCCTTTTAATACAAAGCGGATTTCATAGAGTTCGAATTTTAAAAATCAGAAAGAGGAAACCATGGTAGGCTCGAGAAAACGATCTTTTTTCACCCAGAAAATCTGCCGGTTCTGTGCGGAAAAAGTCGATCACATCGATTTTCACGATGTCAAAGTGCTGAAGCCCCTGATCTCCGAGCGCGGCAAGATCGTCCCCTCGCGGATCTCGGGCAACTGCGCCAAGCATCAAAGGCAGCTGACCAAAGCCATCAAGCGGGCGCGCAACATCGCGCTGCTGCCGTTTGCGGTTGAACACTGAGCCTTGTCCGACCGACCGGATTTAAAGGATTTAGTCTTACCGCTGATTCTGGTCTCGGCCGTTTTTCTGGTGGCCCTGTTGATCCCCCCGCTGGGGGTGCTGGCGGGCATCCTGGCGCCGGTCCCGCTCATTTTCGTGTATCTGCAGCGCGGGATGCCGGTGGGCGTGGTCCTGATGGCGCTGGTGTTCGTCGTCCTGTACAGCCTGATGGGGCCGGGGCAGGCCGTCCTGTTTTTTGCAGAGTACGCGGTGATGGCCGCCGTCATGGCCGAAACCGTGAAAGCCGGGTTTTCGCTGGACCGCTGCATCCTGTTCAGCGCCCTGACGTCCTCGGTGCTGTCGCTCCTGCTGTTGTCGGTGATTTTCGGCACCCAGGAAAAATCGCTGACCGATTTTTTTCAGGAGCAGGTCGAAACCCATTTCCATCAGTCGATGGAAAGCCTGAAAGAGGCGGGGCAGGCTCCGGCGGACCTGAACGCCATGACCGAGTTTGTCGAGAGCACGTCCCGCACGTTCGCCTCGGCTTATCCCGCGTTCGTCATCGTTGGTTCGCTGATGACCGCGGTGGTCAACTTTTTCCTGGTGCGCACGATCTGGGGCCGGCTGTATGGCCCGACCGTCTTCCCCCAGGGGAAGTTCTCCGAATGGATTCTTTCGGAGCAATGGATCTGGCCTCTGATCCTGTCCGGCGCCGCGGTGTTCCTCCTCACGGGGGAGGCGAAGACGCTGGGCCTGAATGCGTTCCTCGTGATGCTGTGGCTGTACTTCCTGCACGGGTTGGCCATCGCCGCCTTCATCATGGAGGCCAAGAAGCTGCCCTGGTTTTTGTGGGTGGTGTTTTTCATTTTCACCCTGATTCAGCCCATGCTGATCGGGCTCATCGTGGGACTGGGCGTGTTCGACATCTGGGTGGATTTCAGAAAACTGAGAAAGCAGCCGAAGATCGAAAACGATTCGGAATAGAATTTTGCATACAATGACAAATCAACGGCAAGGAGCGATTGAGACATGAAGTTGTTATTGAAAGAAAACGTAGACGGGCTCGGTTTCTGTGGCGACGAGGTGACCGTGAAGGACGGGTACGGACGCAATTACCTGATTCCGCAGGGCAAGGCGCTGCTCGCCACCCCGAAGAACCTCAAGCAGTTCAACCACCAGAAAAAGATCGTTCAGGCCAAACTGAAAAAGATCGTCGGTGTGGCCAACGAGCAGGCCGAAGAGATCGGCAAGGCCACCTGCGTCATCAAAAAGAAAGTCGGCGAGCAAGGCAAGCTGTACGGTTCCGTCACCACCCAGGAGATCGCCGAATCGCTGCGTGGCAAAGGCATCGAGGTGGACCGGCGCAAGATCATGCCGGCCGAGCCGATCAAGGCGCTGGGCGAGTATGAGGTGCCGGTGAAACTGCACCCGGAAGTCACCGCCCAGATCAAGGTGTCCGTGGTTGCGGACAAGCAGGCGGAACCCGAAGCCGCTCCGGCTGAAGAGACGGAAGAAACCGCAGCGGCGGAAACCGCTGAAACGACCGACGCGACTGAAGCCACCGAAGCGACCCCGGAGGAAGCCCAAGAGAAACCCGAAAAAGAGAGCACCGAAGAAACCTCCTGATTCACCCTGTTCCGGGAGGAAAACCATGCCCGAAGCCATTTCCGACCTCGCCCTCAGCAAACTTCCGCCTTACAGCATGGAAGCCGAGCAGAGTGTGCTGGCCGCCTGTCTCAAATCTCAGGACGCGATCGCCAAGTCCCTGGAAGTCCTGAGCGAGGAAGACTTTTACAAATCCAGTCATAAAAAGATCTACATCGCCATGCAGGATCTCTTTGAGGCCAACGAGCCCATCGACGTCCTGTCTCTCGCCGAAAAACTGCGCAAGAAAAGCGAGCTCGAATCCGTGGGCGGCATGGACTACCTGGACCTGCTCGAGGATTTCGTTCCCACCGCCACCGCCATCGTCCACCACGCCAAGATCGTGCGGGAAAAGAAGGTGCTGCGCGAGCTGATCGAAACCGCCACCCAGATCGTCACCGACAGCTACAGCGACACCGACGACGTCGAACACATCCTCGACCGTGCCGAGCAGTCCATCTTCCAGATTTCCGAGAAGCGGTCCAACCGCAGTTTTTTCAGCCTGCAGGAAATCGTCAAATCCAATTTCGTCGCCATCGAAAAGCTGTTCGAAAATCCCGGCATGGTCAAGGGTGTGTCCACGGGCTTTCTCGACCTGGACCACATGACCGCGGGGTTGCAGCCTTCCGATCTCATCATCATCGCCGGGCGTCCCAGTATGGGGAAAACCAGTTTCGCCCTCGACATCGCCCGGCATGCGGCGCTGCACGAAAAAGTGCCCACCGCGATCTTCAGTCTGGAGATGTCCAAGGAGCAGCTCGGCCTGCGTATGCTGTGCGCCGAAGCGCGCATCAATTCCGGCAAGCTGCGCACCGGCTACATCGCCAAAAGTGACTGGCCCAAGCTCACCCAGGCCGCGGGCCGGCTTTCGGAAGCGGCCATGTTCATCGACGACACCCCGGCTCTGAGTTCCCTGGATATCCGCGCCCGCGCCCGGCGTCTCGCCGCCGAGCAGAATCTCGGCCTCGTCGTCGTGGATTACCTGCAGCTCATGCACGGCCGCGCCAGCACCGAAAACCGTCAGCTCGAAGTCTCGGAAATTTCCCGCGGGCTCAAGGGGCTCGCGAAAGAAATCAACGTGCCCATTGTGGCGCTTTCCCAGCTCAGCCGCGGCGTCGAGAGCCGCACCGACAAACGGCCGCTGCTGTCCGATCTGCGCGAATCCGGCTCCATCGAGCAGGACGCCGACGTGGTCGCCTTCATCTACCGCGACGAGGTCTACAACCCCGAGGGCGACCAGATCGGCATCGCCGAAATCCTGATCCGCAAGCAGAGAAACGGACCCATCGGCGATGTCAAACTGCATTTCGAGAACGACCACACCCGCTTCTACAACCTCACCGACCAGCATGGAGGAGGCCCTCCCGGCGGGGACCCCGATGCGGAAGAAATGGGCTGATCCCATCCCGGCCGGAAAGCCTAAAGAATGAGCGAAAAAATCCGCAGGGTATATAAAGGGCTTTGCGCCCTTCTGGGCGTGCTTTACTGCCTGTCGCCGGCCCAGGCATTCCCGCAGCAGGGCGGGCATCCGGGAACGGCGTTCACGCTGCCCCCGGACCAGAGAGCCGAATGGCTGCTGGCCCGCAAGCGGTATCCCGAAGCGCTGGCGGCCTATAAGGCCATGCTGGAGGGGGGCGAGGCGGACAGTGCGGTGTTTCGCGGCCTGATCCGGGCGTACCGTGGGGCCAGCGGGGAAGCGGAGGCGGAAACCTATCTGACGGAATACCTCGCCGCTCACCCGGAATCGTCCGCGGCGCACTACGGTCTGGGCTATCACCATTACCTTAAAGGTAACGACGATCAGGCCCGCATCCACCTCGAAAAAGCCACCCGGCAGGACCCGCAAAACGCCCTGGCCTGGAACAACCTCGGAGCGTCCCTAGCGCGCACAAAATCATACACTTATGCCATAAAATCGGTGAAGGAAGCCATCCGTCTGGAGCCAGAAAACCCTATGTTTTACAATAACTTAGGCGAAATATACCGCGAAAAGGGCAATTATGGCTTGTTTTTTGCAGAGTTCAGGGCACATGTCAAGGATGGACAATCCCTCCTGGCGCGGGGTTACGGAAGGTCCATAGGGAGAGCCCTGCGCCAGGAGGGATTCAAATTGTACGCCCAGGGAAAGCTGGAGGAGGCGATCGGCAAGTTCGACGAGATGGCCGGCGTTTTTCGCGAAATCGGCTATACCCAGGGACTCGTCCCGGCATATTTCAGCCTGGGACTTTTGTATGAAGAAAAAGGGGAGGGTGAGAAAGCGGCTTCCTATTTCCGCGAAGTCCTCAAGATCAACCCCAACCACATTCAGGCGCGGGAGAAGATAAAATAAATTGAAAAACCGTCCCTTCGCGGCTGAAAAAAAATACGCACGATTTCACACAATCAAAGTTGAAAAAAATTTTCAGCGAACGATTGTAAATTTTCATATAAGTAATATTTTGTGACTCAGATGCCACCCAATTAATGGTTGACATCAAAAGGCTTCAAAGCTAGTTTAAGAAATTGCAGGGTTGTGCAATGATTTTCGAACCAACAGGTCTCAACACAGTTGCAGGAGGGCGGGGTGAATAAAGAAGACTATACCCTGATGCTGTTTCCGGGTTCAGCTGAAGCTCCCAAAAAAATTCGCATCCCCAAAAAATATTTCCATTTTGGGCTCATTGTTTCTTTGGTGCTGGTCGTGGTCCTGACGGGATCGTCGATCTATTTCATCTCCAGCTACAACCAACTGCGCAAGGACCAGGTTGAAATCACAGAGCTTCGCCGCGAGTCCAAAATCCAGAAAATTCAGGTCGAAAAATTCACCCAGCAGGTCAAGGATTTCTCCACGGAAATGGCCCGATTGGACCGGTTCGCCAACAAGCTGCGGGTGATCACGGATCTCGGAGACACGCCCTCGAACAAAACGGAAGACTGGGGCGTCGGCGGTCCTTACGGATTGTCTTCCCAGAGTTTTGTGACTTCGCTGGAACGGGAAGCGGTTTCCATGGTGGAACGGCTTTCGATCGATCTGGATCAGCTCAACCAGCAGGCCAAGGTTCAGGCCATCAGCTTCCAGCAGCTCGACGAATACTTCAAAAATCAAAAGTCTCTGCTCGCCGCCACGCCTTCGATCTGGCCGACCCGCGGCTGGGTCACTTCCGGATTCGGCATTCGCAAATCCCCCTTCACGGGCTTGAAAGAAAAGCACGAAGGCTGGGACATCGGCGCCCGCACCGGTTCCATCGTCCGGGCCACCGCCGACGGCATCGTTTCGGTTTCGGGCCGGGAGAGCGGCTACGGCAACATGGTGGAAGTCAAGCACGGCTACGGCATCGCCACCCGTTACGGACACAACTCCAAGCATTTGGTCAAAGTGGGAGACCGCGTCAAGCGCGGCCAGGCCATCGCCAAAGTCGGCAACACCGGCCGCAGCACCGGACCGCATCTGCATTACGAAGTGCTGTTGAACGGCGTCCCCGTCAATCCCAAGAACTACATCCTCGAAGAGTGACCGGCTCCGGCCGTCCCGTTCCGGCATCCTGTGCCGGAGAGCCTTCCTGTTAAAGCACGCATTTTTTTCATCTCCACCCGGCGTTTCACCCTCAAGCCCGCTCTGGCTGCGCGCACGACTCCAAAACAGTGGTTTCATTACGATTGCGGTTTGGTTACAATGAGTTCGATCCCAACCGGCAGGTTCGGGGGAGGGGATGGTTCCCGATCGAATTGAATTCCTCCAAACGGTCATTCACGGGTTTCGTTGCAACCGGCACCGGTGTGTCTTGTCGCGACGCGGCCCTTGTCCCTAATTTGACATAAAGAACGAATCGGTCTGCTCATGGTAATGAACTTAATTCAGAAAATCGTCGGCACCAAAAACGATCGCGAGATCAAGCGCATCCAGGCTTATGTGGAGAAGGTCAACGCCCTGGAGGAAGGGGTGAAGGCTCTCAGCGACGCCGAACTCAAGGCCAAAACGCCCGCATTCAAGGAGCAGCTGGCGCAGGGCGCCAGCCTCGATGACATCCTGCCGGAAGCCTTTGCGGTGGTGCGTGAAGCCAGCTGGCGCGTCCTTACGATGCGCCATTTCGATGTGCAGCTGGTCGGCGGCGTGGTGCTGCACGAAGGGAAGATCGCCGAGATGAAAACCGGCGAAGGAAAAACCCTGATGGCGACGCTGCCCGTTTATCTGAACGCGCTCGAAGAGAAGGGCGTGCACGTGGTCACGGTCAACGATTACCTGGCCAAGCGCGACAGCGAATGGATGGGCGCGGTCTACACCTTTCTCGGTTTGACCGTCGGCATGATCTACCAGGACATGCCCGAAGAAGAGCGGCACCAGGCCTATAAATCCGATGTCACCTACGGCACCAACAACGAGTTCGGTTTCGACTACCTGCGCGACAACATGAAGTTTTTCGAGGAAGACTTCGTGCAGCGGCATTTGAATTTTGCCATCGTGGACGAGGTGGACAGCATCCTCATCGACGAATCCCGCACGCCGCTGATCATTTCCGGGCCCGCCGAGGAATCGACCGACAAGTACTACGAAGTCAACCGCGTGGTGCCCAGCCTGAAGAAGGAAACGCATTACCAGGTGGACGAGAAGGCCCGCACTGCCTCGCTGACCGAAGAGGGCATCGCGGAGCTGGAGAAAAAGCTCAACGTCGAAAACCTGTACGATCCCAAAAACATCGAAACCCTGCACTGTGCGCAGCAGGCGCTCAAGGCGCACGCGGTGTTCAGAAACGAAGTGGACTACGTCGTCAAGGACGGGCAGGTCGTGATCATCGACGAGTTCACCGGCCGCATGATGACCGGCCGGCGTTACAGCGACGGGCTGCACCAGGCGCTGGAAGCCAAAGAGGGCGTCAAGATCGAAAACGAAAACCAGACGCTGGCGAGCATCACCTTTCAGAATTATTTCCGCATGTACGACAAGCTCGCGGGCATGACCGGAACCGCGGACACCGAAGCCGCCGAGTTTCAATCGATCTACGGACTGGAAGTCGTCGTCGTCCCCACCAACAAACCCATGATCCGCGACGATTTCGCCGACGTCATCTACCGCACCGAAAAGGAGAAGTTCGACGCGGTGCTGGAGGAAATCAAGGAACTCAATGAAATCGGCCGGCCCGTGCTGGTGGGCACGATTTCCATCGAGAAATCCGAAGCGCTGAGCAAGCTGTTGAAGAAGCACGGCATCAAGCACAACGTGCTCAACGCCAAGCAGCACGAAAAGGAAGCGGAAATCATCGCCCAGGCCGGACAGAACGGCGCCGTGACCATCGCCACCAACATGGCCGGCCGCGGCACCGACATCGTGCTCGGCGAAGGCGTGCCCGAACTGGGCGGGCTGCACATCCTCGGCACCGAGCGGCACGAAAGCCGCCGCATCGACAACCAGTTGCGCGGCCGCTCCGGCAGGCAGGGAGACAAGGGCTCTTCCCGTTTCTACCTGTCCCTGGAGGACGACCTGCTGCGCATTTTCGGCTCCGACCGCATCTCCGGGATCATGGAGAAGCTGGGCATGGAAAACGGCCAGCCCATCGAGCACAACATGGTGTCGAAAGCGGTGGCCAACGCGCAGAAGAAGGTCGAGGCGCACAACTTCGACATTCGCAAACACCTTCTCGAATACGACGACGTCATGAACCGTCAGCGCGAGGTGTTTTACGAGCTGCGCCGCGACATCATCAGCGGCGAAAACCAGAAGGAAATCCTGCTGGAAATGGCGGAAGAAATCGTCGAGGGCATCCTCGAGGACATCGCGCATGAAAAGCTGTACCCCGAAGAATGGGACATCGCCGCGCTGGACGAAGCGCTGGAAAAATATTTTCTGATCCACGCCGAAAAGACCGGGGACAAGGAACTCCTCATCAATAAAACGCACAAATTGCCTTTAGAGGACTGCAACCGCAAAAAGCTGCACGAGGCCATCATGGAAGAGGTCCGCCGCGCCTGCGATGCCAAGGAGGAGGAGCTGAAACGGGACGGACTCAACGAGCAGGCGATTCACAATATCCGCAAAGGCGCGATGCTGCAGTTCACCGACGCGCGCTGGAAAGACCACCTGCTTGGGATGGATCACATGAAGGAAGGCATCGGGCTGCGCGGTTACGCCCAGAAAAACCCGCTGACCGAATACAAGAAGGAAGGCTTCGAGATGTTCCGGTACACCATGGACCGGATCAAGCAGGAAGTGGTCGAGTTTCTATTCCGCATGCAGATTCAAAAGCAGGAACAGCCCGAGGCCGCCTTCGAAGAGGCGATGCCGAAGCAGCAGAACGTCATCGAGCACCGGGGCAAGGAAGAGGACGGCGGAGGCAAACCGGAAACCGTGCGGCGGGATGAGAAGAAAGTGGGGCGCAACGATCCGTGCCCCTGCGGCAGCGGGAAGAAATACAAAAAATGCCACGGCAGTTGAGCCGGCTTCAACCCTGTTCAGCGGATTCCTGACATTCGATGCAGAGCGTGCTCAAGGGCAGGATCTGCAACCGCTTCATGGCGATTTTCTTGTAGCAGTTTTCGCAGATTCCATACGTGCCCTTTTGAATCTTGAACAGGGCTTCCTCGATCATCTTCAATTCGTTGCGGTCGCGGCTGGAAAGCTGAAAGGTCATTTCCCTCCCCTCCAGACTGGCGGCCAGATCGATCTCGTCGCTGAACGTCAATTCCCCCACATCTCGTTCCATCGCCTGTGAGGATTGCAGCATCTTGACCACTTCCGAACGGTTCTGGATCAGCCGCTCGTAGATCTTCATCACCGCCGGGTCTTTGGTCAGGTCCACCGGTTCCGGCGGTGGAGGCGGTTCGGGAATATCCTCTTCCTCTACGGGTTCGGGCTCGACGACGGGTTTCGCCTTCGCCTTGGGGCTGGACGCTTTTTTGGCCTTGGGGGCTTTTTTCGCGGCCTTGGCTTTTGCCTTGGGCTTCGCCTTCGCTTTGGTTTTGGCCTTTTTCTTTGCGGCTTTGGCTTTCGGTTTTGCCTTGGCTTTAGCCTTTTTCTTTGTGGCTTTGGCTTTTGTTTTGGTCTTCGCCTTGGGTTTTGCTTTTGCCTTGGATTTCGCCTTGGTCTTCACTTTGGATTTGGCTTTTTTCGCGGAGGACTTTTTCGAAGCCGTCGTCTTTTTGCCGACCTTCTTGGCGGATTTTTTAGCGGAAGCCTTTTTTTTGGCGGCGGTATTTTTGGCAGCCTTTTTTTTCGTCGTCTTTTTCTTGACCATCCCCAAAACCTCCTTTTTTTAGTTTTGGGACAAAACCGGTGTTAAAAAAACGGGCGGAACGAACGGTGCCCGTTCAGAGAGAAAAAGGGGAGTGTGCGATGATTGTGAACAAAACTCCCATGTATCGTCAATCGGCGGGGGGAGGGGAGCGATTGCCATTTGCGGTTCGCTCAGGGGGAAAACGATCCAATCCCCGCAAACAGAAGATTCAAAAATCGTTTCGCCTTCGGCGAAAGGGACGAAAAAAACTGCGACGGTTCAATAAGTACCCGAGTGAATGATGTGTGCGTTATTTTATCTTTTTAATAAGTAACACTAAGTGTAAATTTTACAAATTTTAAGACGGAATACTATCACCCAAAAATTGAAAGCACAAGAATTTATTTTATGCCGATATCGCCGGCCCTCCCGGATACGGAAGGCGGAACGGGGCGGAAAAATACGGCCGGGCGTTCAGTCCAGCTCGTAATCCACCACCACCGAGTGGGAACAGAGGGAGCGCATGGTCTGGGCGACCGGCACGTGGTTTTCGTGCGTCACATAGGTTTGCAGCCCCTGCCGGTCGTCGAAATGGGTCGTCAGCACCACATCGTAACTTCTTTCGGAACCCGAGTAGTCCACGCCCACCTCGATGTGCCGGAGGGTCTCGATCTTTCCTTCCATGCCCTTGAGCGCCTGGACCACCGTGTCCAGATTGCCCTGATTTTTTTCAGCCAGTTTGAACATCACAATGTGCTTGACCATTCCCTTCTCCCTCAAAAGGGACCGGCGGGCGGTCCCAGGTTTTTTCGGCCGCTAAACTGAAAAATTCGCATGCAGAAGGCCGAAATCGGACAAACCATACACCAATCGGCATTTGAGAACAAGCTCTTCGCAGCTGCCCGCAAGGCCGCCCGGCCTTTACCTGTGCGGGGCGGTGGTGCTATCATTGGGCTCATGAGCCACTGCGGTTTTTTCGAGCGAGGAAGGGAAACATGTCCTGGTTGTTAGGCGCCGGCATGGGCTTTCTGCGCGGCGGCCCCCTGGGGGCCGTTGTGGGCGGGACCCTGCAGCACATCATCACCAAAAAGGCCTTGAAAAAAATCGATCAGGGACTGCCCGGCGTCACCGAGCGCGGGCTGTTCGTCACCTGCCTGGTCGTCATCATGACGAAAGTGGGGATGCTCGACGGCCCCCTCACGGCAAACGAGAGGCGTCTCATCCACCGGTTTTTCATCAAGAACCTGGATTATGAGAAGCCGGATCTCGGCTACATCGATCAGGTCATCGCCGAAACGCAAAGGCTGAATCCCGATCTGAAACCCTTTGCCGAGCAGTACCGCAAAGCCTCCGGGAACAATTACAACCTCCTCGTGCTGGCCCTGTCCTACCAGATGGCGCTCATCGAACATTCCCTGACCGACGAAACGCAGAACGTCATCAACGAGCTCGCAGGTCTGTTGCAGGTCAGCTATCCGGAACATGACCGCATCCGTAAAAAGTATTCCCTCGACGCGCTGAAAAACCCCTACCGCATTCTCGGTGTCGAGTACAGCGCCAGCGCCGAGGACATCAAGAAAGCCTACCGGCAGAAAGCCGCCGAGTTTCATCCCGATCGCGTCGCGCACCTCGGGCGGGAAGAGGGCGAGGACGCACATCTGAAATTTCTGGAAATTCGCGCCGCTTACGAAGAGCTGGAGAAGAGCCGCGGGCTGTGAGCCCGGCTTCGTTTTTCGGCAGGGAAGGGATCGTTCAGGAAGAAGAGGGAGAGTCGGAGTTTTCCGGTTCGAGCTTGCGCACGATGATCGATTGCACCTTGCGCTTGCTGGCTTCCTTGATCGTCAGCCGGTAGCCGTTGACCACCAGCTGCTCGCCGGAATTGGGGACCTTTTCCAGGTGGTGGATGGCGAGCCCCGCCAGCGTTTCGTAATCGCCGGTGGGCAGGTTGAGGTTCAGCGTCTCGTTGATGACGCCGACCTCCATGTCCGCCTCGATCAGATAGCCGCCGTCCGCGTAGTTTTCGTACCGCTTTTCCTCTTTGTCGTATTCGTCCTCGATTTCACCGACGATCTTTTCTAAGAGATCCTCGATCGTCACGATGCCCGTGCAGCCGCCGTATTCATCCACCACCACCGCCATGTGCAGGCCGCGCTGCTGCAATTCCTTGAGCAAATCGTCGATCTTTTTGTTGGGCGGCACGTAGTACGCCGGGCGGATCAGCTCCGTGACGGGGGAATCGTCCACCGGTTGATCGATGAGGTCGAACGCGTTGAGGATGCCGATGATGTTGTGCATCCGCTCGTGAAACACCGGCAGCCGGGAAAAGCCCGAATCGTTCGCCGCCTCGTGCGCTTCCTTCAGCGTCGCCGTGTCGAGTAGGGCGGTCATCTGCACCAGCGGCACCATGCACTGCTCCACATTGATCTCGCCGAAGTTGAAGATCTTGTGGATCATCTTGCGTTCCACCGACCCGAGCTGCACCGCCTGCGAATCGATGCTCATCACCTGCCGGATCTGATCGCGGCTCGTGGTCTGGCCGTTGGTTTCCTCGTCGCTCAGGATGTTCTCGGTGACGATCGTCGACGCTTTGGTGAACAGGGCGATGACGGGGGAGAACACGTTGCGGACCCAGTTGAGCGGCGTGACGAGCACCAGCATGATCGCGTCCGGCCGGTTCTGGATGATCATCTTCGGCACGATCTCGCCGAAAAAAAGGACCAGCGGCGTGAGCGCCAGCATCGCCGCCCATTCGCCGGATTCGCCGAACCGCGAGACCATGTAGGCGGTGAATACCGCCGAGCTGGAAACCATCGCCAGGTTGGTGCCCAGGGATGTGGTGGCGAACAGCCTCTCCGGCGTGCTCAGCAGATTCAGCACGGTCTGCGCCGCGGCGTCGCCGTCGTCGGCCTTCTGCTGCATCTTGATCCGGCTTACGGCGATCATGCCGATCTCCGACCCGGAGAAAAACGCCTCCAGGAAGAGAAACAGCGTCACCAGAATCAATGTGGTCGTCAGGTCCATCAGCCGTTTGCGGGTTTGGGGGGATCGGCGCCGTTTTCCTCTCCCGGCGCTCCCGAGTGAAGCAGCGTCACGTGCACGCGCAGGATGCGCGGGCCCTTCATCTTTTCCACCCGGAATTTGAAATTGCCCTGGGTGATCGTTTCCCCGGACCGGGGAACCCTGCCGAATGCGTGAAACACCAGTCCGCCCACCGTGTTGTGCGGCTCGTCCGGCAGGGCGGACTTGAAGTATTCGTTGAAATCGTGAATGCTGAAGCTGCCGTGCACCCGGTAGTTGTCCTCGCTGATCTTGACCACCGCTTCCGGATCGACCCGCATCTCGCTGTCGATCTCCCCGACCAGCTCTTCGAGAATGTCCTCCAGCGTCACCAGCCCCGCCACGCTGCCGTATTCATCGAGAACGATGGCGATGTGGCGTTTGAGTTTTTTGAACTCCTCCAGCAGCTCCTTGATCTTCTTGGATTGCGGTACCGAAAGTGGAGGGTGAATGATGATGCTCTTGAGGTTGACGTTTTCCTTCGGCAGGTGCTTCAGCCGGTTGAGGTGCTTGGTGAGCAGGATGCCGATGATGTTTTCCTGCTCCTTATCGTAGACCGGAACCCGCGAATAGAAGTTTTCCGCGATCAAAGGCAGGATGTCGTCCAGACTGTCATCGATGTTGACCGTCACCATGTCGATTTTGGGGGTCATGATCTCGCCGACCGTGGTCTCGCCGAAATTGATGATGTTGTGGATCATCTCTTTTTCGTCGTCGTCGATCACCCCTTCGCCGACTCCCATCTGCACCATGGCGCGAAATTCCGCGTCCGTGATCGCCGGTTCCAGTTTCTGCACCGAACCGAGACCGAGGTAGCGGATGAATCCCTCCGCCAGCCGCGTCAGGAGTTTCTGCGGCGGCTGCACCAGCTGGGAAAACAGCTTGAGCGGAAAGGCGGCGGTGAGGGCGAACGCCTGCGCCACCTTGAGGGACATGGATTTGGGGACGATCTCCCCGAAGATGAGCAGCAAAAAGGTGCCGACGCCGATGGCGATCCCCACACCCGCGTTGCCGAAGATCTTGATGGCGATCGAGGTGGTGATGACCGAAATGGCGATGTTGACCAGTTCGTTGCCGATGTAGATGGTGATGAGGAGTTCCCGCGGTTTTTCCAGGAGGGAGTACACCAGGCGGCCCAGGCGGCCCCGGTTGTCCTTCAATTCCGTCAGCTGCAACGGATTCAGGGAGAAGAATGCGGCTTCACACGCGGAGAAAAAACCCGAAAAGAGCAGTAACACCGCCAGGGTTAAAGCACGGGGTAATATCGATTCGTCCAAGGTTTTTAAAAAACCCCCAAATTTGCCAGTGCCTGTCTATCCTTCTCCGGCGTTTCGCTCCGGGCAGGCAGCTCCATCATGGGGATTTGAAATGCTGGTACCCCATCGACTTTCGAAGGATTTTGCGTTTCGCGCCGTCGGTTTCCAGAAGCACCTTTCCGGACCGGGAAGTCACTTCACCGATTAGCGTTACAGGCGTTAAGGCGTTGTGAAACTGCCTGTTTACTTTTCTAACATCTTGCGACTTTGTTGTAAACAGGATTTCATAGTCCTCGCCCCCCGATAAAATCAACTGCCGAATATTCAACCGGTTTTCCGCACAGACCCGCTGCATTTCCAGCGATTGCGGCAGATCGGCCTCCCGGATCACGGCCCCCACGCCCCCCGCTTCACAGAGCCGGTGAAGATCCTGCACCAGGCCGTCGCTGACGTCGATCATCGAGGTCGGGCGCACCCCGCCCGCGAGCAGTTTCTGCGTTTCTTTCAGGCGCGCCACCGGGTCCAGATGCGCCTGGATCATTGCGGTCCGGTGCTTTTTCGCACCCAGCCACTTTTTCTTCGCCGACTGGAGGATCTTGAGACCCAGAGCCGATCGTCCCGGATACCCCGTGACCCAGATGGCGTCTCCGGGCCGGGCTCCGCTGCGGGCGACCATGCGGTTCTTGGCCACCTCGCCGACGATCGTGACATTGATGAACAGATGCTTCGGTGAGGCCACCGTGTCCCCGCCGGCCAGTTCCAGGTCGTATTCCTTGAGGCTCGAGTCGATGCCGCGGTACAGCGCGTCGAGAAAGGCAACCGGAAGCGTGCGCGGGATGCCCAGGGCGATCACCGCCAGAACCGGGTCGCCGCCCATCGCCGCGATGTCGCTCACGTTGACGGCGATGGCTTTTCGGCCCAGGGTTTCGGGTTTGCCATGCCTGCGGTCGAAATGGACCGTCTCGATGAGCGCGTCGGTGGAGAGGATCTGCAGTTTTCCGGGCTTGGCGGCGTAGGCGGCGCAGTCGTCGCCGATCCCCAGCAGCACACGCCCCTCACCCGGAGACAGGCGCGCGCGCAGCCGGTCGATCAGACCGAACTCTCCCAGTTGTTTGAGACCGGTCATGGATCGTCCGGGGCGGAGGAAACCGCCCTGCAATGCGGTGGGGCCGTTCGGGAAGAGAGGTTGCGGGGAGCCATCTATTTTTTCACCTTCCTTTTGTATTTCTGGATCAAAGACTGGGAAAACTTCTCCGCCGTCTTCGATTTTTTCAACTGGTATTTTTCCTTGAACAGGTTGACCGCGCGCTTGGAGTGAAAGATCGCGTTGCCGCCGTCGCCCACGTTGTCGTACAGCAGCGCCAGGCTCCAGTGCGCCTGCGCGAATCCCGGATCGAGGCGCGTGACTTCCTTGAACTGCTTCAGCGCTTCCCTGCTTTTGTTGAGATCCACATAGGCGATGCCGAGGTTGAAATGCGCCAGCGGGTTTTTCGGGTTGATGCGCACCGCTTCCTTGAAATGCACCATGGCCAGTTTGGGGGATTTGGCTTTTTCGAAAATCGACCCCAGGCTGTTGTGCGCTTCGAAATTGTCCGGGTTGAGCTTGATCAGCTGCCGGAACGGCTCGATGGCGTCGCTGTTGCGTTTCAGGATGAGGTAAGCCTGACCGAGTGCGTAGTAGGGCTGTTCCAGTTTGGGCTTTTTCTTGATCAGCCGTTTCAGCGTGTCGATGGATTCGTCGTACTGCTTTTTTTCCCAGTAGGCGTTGTGCAGCAGGAAATACGCTTCCTCTTCTTTTGGGTTGTTCTTGATGGTCCTGGAGAGGTGCTGGATCGCCTTGCCGGGGTCCTTTTCTTCCGCATACAATTTCCCGAGTCGGTAATCCACGTCGCGGTAGTTCGGCGCGAGGCGCGCGGTTTTCTCAAACGCCGCGATGGCTTGTTTCCTTTTTTTCAGTTTGAGGAAATTGCGGGCGATCTGGTAGTTGTAGCGGTGGTTTTCCGGATCCAGCGCGATGGCTTTTTCGTAGTGCGAAACGCTGGTCTCGTATTGTTTCTTTTTTTCGTACAACGCGCCGAGCTGGTAATGCGCGTCCGCAAAATCCGGATGGATGGCGATGCCTTTTTGCAGGTGCCGGATGGCGTCGTCGGGTTTTCCCAGTCTGGCGTACACCGCTCCCAGCCGGTTGTGCGCCTGCCAGAATTGCGGGTCCTGCGCGGTGGACGCTTCGAATTCCTTGATCGCTTCCTCGTGTTTTCCCAGTTTCTGATACACCAGCCCGTAGCTGTAGTGAAAGCGCGGATCATCGGGATCCAGCTTCAGGGCGTTTTCCAGCGGCGCGATGGCTTTTTCGTATTTGTCGGCGAAGATGTATTCCATCGCCACGTTGTGATTGAGGCGGGCTTCCTGAATCGCCTCGGAGGGCTCCTCCTCCGGTTCGGGCTCGATCCGGGCGGCGAGTTCCTCTTCGCTCGGGCCCATCTGGATTTCGCTGTCGTCGATATCGGGGGGTTCCTCCGCCTTGCCCACCGAAGCGTCCCAGGGTTCCACATCGGCGGAGTCCGGAGCGGTGTCCGGTTCCAGATAGGCGAAATTGTGGCCGGAGCTTGTATCCTCGTCCGCTTCGGCAACCGGCTCCTCGGACGCCTCCTGGCTGTTGAACGGCCACTGCATGTGCTTCGGCAGGTTGGAACAGCCCGAAATCAGGATGAACGCGAAAAAGACGGCAGGGAACGATTTGTTCATTTGACTCT
Source organism: Nitrospinales bacterium (assembly GCA_965223345.1). Taxonomy (GTDB): domain Bacteria; phylum Nitrospinota; class Nitrospinia; order Nitrospinales; family VA-1; genus CBDCWG01. The sequence goes on along the minus strand of CBDCWG010000012.1, from coordinate 3,246,622 downwards.
TACCTGTGTGGTTTCAAATAGATGAGTTGGGTCCACTCATGGCAGGAAAGCATTCAGGGGTGTTCAGACAGGATTCGAGCAAACAACCAGCAGAAAAGCGGAACTTGAACGTGCTCACTTTCAGTAATTTATCATAAATTGAGGAAAATGTTGATAATTTATTGAAAAGATAAGGGATTTTCTCAGCCGGTGTGCGCGAAACGGCGGATAAACCGGCAGTGGGAGAGGCGAGGGGAGGTCAGCCCAGCAGGGTGTCCACCGGCATCAGCTGGGTCTGCAGGTCCTTTTCCCCGGCAAGCCGTTCCAGGACTTCGTACAGCGGCTCCACGCCGCCCGACACCACGCCTTCGATGTGAATGTAGTAAGTGGAGGTCCGGTTTTCGATGCCGATGTTGGAGTCCAGGTTGAGGATGTTGAGGCCGGCCTCCGCCAGCGCGCCGGTCACCGCTTCCATGATTCCGGGCCGGTCGGCGCCGTAGACGCTGATGCGGACATTGGGCTGGATCGCGTGATGGTGTCCGCCCTCGACCGCGTCCACGTGATGGTGCAGCTTGAGCGATTGCGCCACCGGCGACACGATGGCGTCCAGTTGTTCCGCACTGCCGCCGAACTGGGCCATCAGCATGATGGAGAAATTATCGCCCAGGCGGGCCATCGAGGATTCTCCGAGGTTGCAGCCTCCGTTGCACAGGGCGGTGCTCAATCGGGCCACGATGCCCGGTTGATCTTTACCCACCAGCGTGAGCATGTACCAGTTGTCCATGATGCGTCTATCCAGGTTGAGTTGTCTGCATCATACTGGATGCCCGGCGTAAAATCATCCCCTTATTCGATTCGCCTGCAATGCGGCGTGTTTGTTCCGGCTCTGCCGCCGCGGTTTTCAAAGGCAAGGGTGCCTGGGAGCCGATGAGAGCGGGACTTCCCGCACGCCGACTTGCGTGAAAACGGCCCGGAAACAAAACCGGAACGGCGCGCGCAGCGGGATCTGAAACGCCCGCGATAAAAGGGTTTCCCAATCAGGGCGCATTAAGGCGATGGCATTGAAATTTTTTGTAGTAAGTTTAGGGAAGGAAAAGAGAGAAAGCGGCGTGGCAGCAACCACCGGCATGCGGTGGCGAACGGTCCGGATGCGAGGGATGGGGTGTCAGGAAATCCGGCGCTTTTTTTCACCGCCCGAAACACGAACCAGACGATAGGTTTTCGTGATTGGCGACTGAGGGAAAAACGTCTCCACTTTATTTTGCGCTTTGAGCTTCACCTGCAATCGGAGCCAGTTGGAAAGAGCCTGGTAGATGAAGGCGAGCCCGAATGCAAACATGACGAAAGCGTAAGTGAGAACCAGTGAATTCAAGAAGTCCATCGCATCCTCCTTGGCAGGCGATCGGGCGCAGGTGTCCCGCAGGCGGGCGGATTTCGGATGCACCACCCCGTCCCATACCCCCTAAGACCCATCCTGCGTCGGTCCAATTGTCTGATCGAATGTTTGGTTATGTTCGTTTGAAATGCAGGGAGCATGCCAAAATCATTGAAAAATCAAGGATTTGCGTCAGGGTCGGGTAAATGTCAATGAAATAAGGGGTTGCCGTTTCACTGGCTGGCGGGGAAGGAGCGGGTGGTAAGGCTCTAAGTGGTTGATTTTTGACGATTAGCGTCACTCTGCGACAAAAGATTGTCAATTGCCGCAGGCCCGGACCGCAGAGCCGGCGAAGCCGGGCGCAACGGGCCGCATCAGCGGGGGAAGACGCCGGCGTGTCGAACGGGGTGAACTTTAAAGCGTTTTGACCGATCAGATAGAAGGAGGGTGTGCGGCTGCACAACGCCTGCCTCGCGGTAGGGTGCCAAACGCGGGGAAGAGGCGGTGCGGTTCGATCGACAACCAGATTGTGGGGGGAGGAGACATGCTCAAGAGACGACCCTGCCGCGGTATCGGGCTCATCGTGCCCGTCCTGATCCTGTTTTGGGGATCCATCGCCTGGGGGCAGCAGGAACGGTCGCTGTCCACGGAGATCGAGGCGTTGTCCAAACAGGGGAAATATCTGCTGGCCATCCCGCTGGCGGAGCAGCGGATGCGTGCGAAAAAGCAGGCCCACGGCGACGACAGCCCGGAAACCGTGGCGGCCATGAACACGCTGGCCGGGCTTTTCATCCAGGCCGGGCATTTTACCAAAGCCGAGGCGCTATTGATCAAAGGCCTCAGGATCCGCAAGAAGCATTTCGGGGACAGCCACCCGCTGTACGCCAACTCGTTGAACCGGCTGGGGAATTTTTACAACCGCACCGGTCAGCTCGCGCGTGCCGAGCCCCTCTACAAACAGTCTCTGGATATCCTGGAGCGGTCGCACGGCCCCGATCATCTCAACGTGGCCCGCAGCCTGAACGACCTGGCGCGGCTGTTCGTGCGGATGGAAAAGTATGAAAACGTCGAGCCGCTTTTGGTGCGCTCGCAGAAGATCTTCGAAAAGGCACAGGGCGGTTCTTCCCCGGAGCTGGCTCTGGTGCTCGATCAGCACGCGGCCTATGCCGCCCGAATGGGCAACTACGAAAAAGCCGAGCGATTGTATCTTCAATCCATCCGGATCCGCGAGGACCATTTGGGCAAAAACCACGCCGATGTCGCCTCCAGCCTCAACCAACTGGCCCGGCTGTATGTGGACATGCAGCACGACAGCAAGGCCGAACTGCTGTACCTCAAGGCGATCCGCATCCAGCGGGAATCCCTCGGAAGCGAACACCCGCGGATGGCCGCCACCCTCAACAACCTGGGCGAGCTGTACCGCAAGCGCGGTTACTACGCGCAGGCGGAGCCGATCCTCAAGCGTTCGCTCCGGATCAAGCGTTCCTCGCTCGGCGCGCGGCACCCCGCCGTCGCCACCGCGCTCAACAACCTCGCGGGCCTGTTCGACGGCAAGGGCGATTACGAAAAAGCGGAATCCCTGTACCAGCAGGCGCTGGGCATCTGGGAAAAATCCCTCGGCCCGCAACACCCCAACATCCGCATCTCGCTCAACAACCTGGCAAATCTCTACCGCAAGACGCAACGGCCCGATAAAGCCGATCAGGCTTTGCAGCGCCTCGAAAAAATGCGCAATGAAAACGCGCCCGAGGATCCCGGACGCACCCGCACCCTCGGGAAAAACCAGAAGGCCGGCGAGAAGGCTCAGCGTTTGAAAGAGTGACGATTTCGGGAAAGGGCAGGGGGAAAGCCGCTCACATGTTCAAAAGATCCCGGGTGAGGGAATCGATGTCCAGCTTCTTTTCGAGGGAGAGGGAGATCTTGTCCCCCGTCTGAAAGCCCGAGGATTTGTAATCCTCCAGTGTCAGCGTGAATTCCACGTGCTCCTCGGACTGCGTCAGCCAGACGATGACCTCCCGAAACTGGTCGGCTTTGTTGGGAGGAGAGTTGATTTCCGTGATTTCACCTTCCAGCTTGATCATTGCGGGCATTCCTTTCCTGGGAGTCGATGGGTCTGTGCGGCCTCGCCGCGCGTGCTATTGATGATGGTTTCCGCCCGGCATGGATTCAAAATTCTTTTTGTAATTGCGTTTGAGCGGGGATCGGGCGTGGAAAAAGGCGAAAAGCCGGGTTTGCGGGCAGGGGGGAACCGGGTGGGGCCTGAAAGGCTGTCAGGCCGCCCTCATTCGAGATTCTGTACCAGCCAGATATAGGGCTTTTCCAGGTCGGTGTGGAACCAGAACACGGCGTTGATGTTGAAGTGCACCAGCCAGGCCGCCTTGTCGCCTTCCTGACAGATCTTTTTCTGATAGCGGTCCACGATATAGGAGACTTCCGCGCAGGTCGTGGTGGTCCAGTAGTAATGGCCGAGACCGTCGTCGAACAGCGGATTGATCCAGGCTTTCTTGCCGCTGGCGTTGACCACGCGTTCTTCGTACACCAGGGTTTTGAGTTCCGGCAGGGTCGGCAGCCGCCATCCCGTGCGTCCGGCTTTTTCAGCCAGATTGGCCCTGGCGCGGGCGTCCTTGAATTTCAGTTTTTTATCCCTCATCCCCTTTTTCAGCCAGAGCAGTTTGTTGACCGTGTCCGTGACCGTGCCGTCGCCGTTGTCCACAAAGTTGGGCTCGGGCAGATCCTCGACTGTTTTGTCCGGTACTTTTCTGCAATCAGCAAGATGCGGGCCCGCATTGGGACATTTGTCGAGAATGGCGAAATGATTCAATTTGCCGATCATCGCGCAGATATCCTCTTTTTTGCACGCAGCGTGGGCGGAAAGGGAACCGGTCAAAAGGAACATCACACAAAAAATCACTACCCGCATTTGACTTCCTCCAAAGCTGGTCTCACGGTCGCAAACTGGCAATCATGGATTGATACATTAGATAGGATTCAGGGACTTTAAATTAGGAATTTCAAGCAGAATACTATATTTTTCATGGGATACAACCCTTAAATCCGCCTGCGACGGGGGAGGAATCCCCCGTTTTCAAGGCCAAACCGACGATAAACGAGGGAAAATGAAACAGGTTTTGGTTCGCCGAACCGGAGGACCGGGGGTGTTCGAAATTGCGGAGGCGAGCGACCCGGCGCTGGGTGACAACGACGTGCTCGTGGATCTGAGGGCCACCGGGCTCAACTGGTCCGAAGTGATGATCCGCAGCGGCGAATGGCCGGTGGATCTGTCCGAAGGATTCGTTCTGGGATCCGAGGGGGCGGGGGTGGTGGAAAAAACCGGCTCCGCGGTGAACGATCTTTCTCCCGGCGACCGGGTGGTCGTCGCAGATTTTGACGCCTACCTGCAGCCGCAGCAGGGTTGCTACGCCGAAAAGATAAAAACGCCGCGGCAGAAACTGCTGCGCTTTCCCGGGAATCTGGATTTTTCCGAAGCCGCTGCGCTGCCCATCGCATTGCTCACCGCTTACGATGCCATGCACCTGCATTCGCCGCTGCCCGAATCCGGCACCGTCGTCGTCACCGCGTGCACCGGAGCGGTCGGTATCGCCGCGATCCAGCTGGCGCGCCGGAAAAATCTGAGGGTGATCGCCACCACGCGTTCGGACAAAAAGAAAAAATCGATTGAAGCGCTGGGCGCCGACGTGATCGTCGAAAGCGATCCCGCACGTTTGCAGAAAAAAATAACCGGTCTTATCGGCGATGCGGGCGTGGATTACGTGTTCGATCCGGTGTGCGGCAAGACCGCGACGGCGCTGCTCGAACTGATGAACTACAACAGCACCTACGTGCTCTACGGCGTCCTCGGTGGAAACCAGTTCACAGTTCCCTCCGGATTGCTGTTCAACCAGATCCGCATTCACGGCTACGTGATTCTTCGCAATCTGGCGGACCCCCGGGCGTTGCAGGAAGCCTGGCGGGACGCGCTGCCGCTGGTGGAAACGGGGGAGGTGAGCCTGCCCGTGCACCGCACCTTTCCGCTGCAGCAGGTCGCCGAGGCGCACCGGGAGATGGAAGCGCACGAACACTGGGGCAAGCTGGTGCTGGTGCAGTAGAGGATCGTTGTATTGCTCAGTGAGTGAACAATGTTCTTAAAATGATGTCACCCTGAGCTTGTCGAAGGGTGCCTACGATGCTTCAAGTTTGTCCTGAGCTTGCCGAAGGGCTCATGCTTCGATGGGCTCAGCATGACAAATTCGTGACGGAAGCGAAGATCCGGGTGGAAAAAACTCAGGGGGCGAACGCCGCCCGGTGCAGCGCCTCCAGCGCCGCCCGGCTCGTCATCGGCAGGAAATGCTGCGTGCCGACGATGCGGTTCGCGGACGCGTCCGGATTGATGTTGATCACCTGCGCGCCGTTCTGCTGCAACTGGTAGGCAATGTAGTCGTTGGTGGGCACTGCGCCGGAGCTGCCGATCAGCACTACCAGATCGACCCTGCGGCCGGCGAAATCCTGAAAGTTGCGTTCCTGTTCCGGGTGCCCGACGTATTCCCCGTCGCCGAACATCAGGATGTGCGGCCGCGCGATGGCGTTGCAGTTCGGGCAGCGGGGGAAGTCCGAGGCGCACATGGTTGCGTGATCCAGCTCGCACAGCGGCACCGCGGGTTCGTCCCAGAAACGGTACGAGCACACGTTGAGGCATTGCAGCCGCCACATGGAGCCGTGCACCTCCATCACCTTGTCTTCCGGGCTGCCCGAGCGCAGGTGGTAGCCGTCCGTGTTGGTGGTGTGGATGAACCCTTCCTCGAACTCGTTTTGAAGCCAGTCGTTGAGGATGCCGTAGCCCGCATGCGGCGTGTTCTCATCCGCATTGCGCCGCCGCCATTCGTAAAACGCCCAGGCGTGCGGCAGCTCGTTGCGGAATGCCCAGGGACTGGCGAGGTCCTGCGCCTCCAGGTTCTTTTCCTTGAACGGCGGGAAATTTCTCCAGTAGCCGTCCTTGTCGCGGAACGTGGGGATGTTGGAATCCGCGCTCATGCCGGCGCTGGTCAGGATCAGAATCCGGCCGCCCTGTCGCAAAAGCTCAGCGCAGGCCTGCACGCGTTCAGCGTTTTCCATCCCATTCCTCAAAAAACTGTTCGAGATAGATTTCCATGAACCGGTGCCGCTCTTCCGCCACCTGCCTGCCCGTCTTTGTGTTCATCCGGTCTTTCAATAACAGCAGCTTTTCGTAGAAATGATTGATCGTGTGTCCCTTGTTCTTTTTGTACTCTTCGAAACTCTGATGCATCACCGGCGGTTCATCGGGGTGGTACATCAGCCGGTCCCTGTTGCCGCCGTACGCGAACGCCCGGGCGATTCCCATGGCCCCGATGGCGTCGAGCCGGTCCGCGTCCTGCACCACCTTGCCTTCCAGGGTCTGCATGGGCGTGAGCACCCCCGCGCCCTTGTAGGAGACTGTCGCGATGATCCCGCACACCTGATCGATGATTTTTGACTCCGCGCCGATTTTGCCCAGGAACTCGCTGGCCTCGCGCGGACCCGCGCTTTCGTCGCCGCCGTGGAATTTCCAGTCCGCGATGTCGTGCAGCAGCGCTCCCAGTTCGGTGATGGTGCGGTCCGCGCCTTCCGCATCGGCGATTCTCTGGGACAGCCGCCAGACGCGGAAGCAATGCCACCAGTCGTGCCCGGAGCCGTCTCCCGCAAGCTGGGATTCGACGTGGCGGCGTGTTTCGTCTATGATGGAACGGTCTGTCGGCATCGCACTGTGTGGTGTCAGAAACGCATCGTATGATTCCACAATTTGTCCGGGCGATCAAGCGATCCGCTCCGCATTGGGGGATGGGTTATGCAAAAGGATGCCGGTTATTTATCGCGCACGCTTTTTTCCAGCTCCCACACGCCGGGCGACGGCCCACTGCATCGGCTAGCCGTGCACTGGAAAATCGGTCTCGCTCTGCTTCTGGCTGCAGGCGCGGTGCTCGGCGGGTGGCCGGGGATCGCGGTTCTGGCCGCCGCGGGCCTGACAGGCGCGCGGCTTTCCGGTTATGCGTTGCCCAGGCTCTTTGTGGCGATGAAATCGGTTTTCTGGTTTCTGTTGATCGCGGGGCTGTTTCCGGTCCTGTTCACACCGGGAACGCCCGTTCAGGCGTTTTCGGGTTTTCCCCTGACGCTCACCTGGGAAGGGCTTGAAACCGGCGCGCAGAACACCAGCCGCATCGCTCTGATGTTCCTGATCTCACTGTTGTTCATCCACACCACGCACCCCAGCGCCTGGATGCCCGCATCGCCCCGGCAAAGCCGCATCGCTTCCGCAGGATGGCGGGGCTGGGTCGAGGAAACGCTCGCGGTTGCCGGCATGGCGTTTCAACTGCTGCCGCTTTTGTGCATCGAGGCCGACCGCTGGATGGCGGCGCGCTGGAAAGCCGGAAAAGACCGGTTGCAGGGAAACGTCTTTAAAAAAGCCCGGCAGGCGGCGTCCTGGCTCGTGCCGCTCATCGTGTCGGTGCTCAACGACATGGAGCGCATCCACGCCGGTAAAGAGTCTGCCGGGAAGAGGCCGTGAAGCCGGAGAGGAAAAGGGTCACTTCGGCCGGTGCAGGCCGCATTCCTTGTGTTCCGGGTTTTCCCACCACCAGCGTCCCGCCCGCGCATCTTCGCCGGGCTCGATGGGACGGGTGCAGGGGGCGCAGCCGATGCTCGGGTATTGCTGCGCGTGCAGCGGGTTGACGGGCACCTTGTTCGCCTTGATGTAGTCTTCCACGCGCTGCTGCGTCCAGTCGGCGATCGGATTGATCTTGAGCAGGGGAGGGTGGTCCGCGTCTTCCTCCACTTTCTGAATGTCGGTGCGGGTGACGTTTTGATCGCGCCTGAGACCGGTTATCCAGGCATCGAGTTCGGACAGCGCCCGGTTGAGCGGTTCCACCTTGCGGATGAAGCAGCACTCCTTGCGGTTCTCCACGGTTTCCTTGAACGAAAAAAAACCCTTCTCGCGCACCAGGCGCTCCACCGAGTCCTTTTGCGGAAAGTAGGTCTTGATCTCGATGTCGTAGCGGCTGCGCACCCGGTCCATCGTCTGGTAGGTCTCCTCGTGCAGGCGGCCGGTGTCGAGCGTGAACACCGTCAGTCCGCCGCCCAGTTTGGAGATCATGTCGATCAGCACCACATCCTCCATGCCGAAACTCGAGGCCAGTCCGGCCCGCACCCCGTAACGGTCCGCCGTCCATTTGAGAATTTCTTCCGCTGTCTTGTTTTCAGATTGCTCCACAGGCTTTTCCCTTGTAAAAAGTCGAAAACTTCCCCGCCGCGAAACCGCTTCGGGGCTCCCGATAATCAATCAGATTTTCATGTGTTTTTAATGCCGTTCTGCAGCGGCGGTGACAGAAAAAGTCCCCACGAATCAGAGTTTTGAATGCATTTCCACTGGCCGCGGCCGGGCCGGGCGAAAGGCGGCGCCAAAAGGCGGCCGTGCGGGCCGTTTCTTGTCTTGACAACGCCGTTGGAATGAGTAAAAAATAGACCCTTCAAACTCCTTGAAATCCGAATTCAGCGGCGTGTTTGCAAAATTCATGATCGCGTAAGATAAGGTATAATTTTCATAGCTGTCCGAGTTTCACTATTTCGCATCCGGGAAAACAGCCCTCTTCCCCTCCTGTTACCCGGAAGGGTCAACCCCATCGCCGGTCCATGATATCATGAACGATCCACTCCTATTAAGACTTCGCACTGCCATCCTGGGTTTCATTTTTTATTGCGTCCTGTTCGGAGGCACCGCCTTCGCAGAACCCCGGGGTCTGAACCTGCTGAGAGAGATCCAGTCCGCGCTCATTTCCCTGGCGGACAGAGTCCGGCCCGCGGTGGTCAGCATTTCGCCCTACGTGCCTCCTTCACAGATCGTTCAGCCCAAGGGGCTGGGCCGCGGCCGCCCTTCCAACGCCGGAGCGGGGGTGATCATCGACGGGGAAAAGGGCCTGATCGTCACCAACAGTCACGTTGTTAGGAGCTCCGATAAAGTGCAGGTGACCCTGTTCGGAGGGAAGGAAAAAATCGGCGAGGTTCTGGGCACCGACGAAGACACGGACCTCGCACTGGTGCGCATCGAGCTGGACGAGCCCATGCCTTCGGTGAAATTCGCGGATTCGCAGGAAGCCAAAGTGGGCCAGATGGTGGTGGCGGTCGGCAATCCCTACGGACTGAACGACACCATGACCTTCGGCATCATCAGCGGCCTCAATCGGGAAAACATCAACCTGTCCCGCTACGAAGACTTCATCCAGACCGACGCTTCCATCAATCCCGGCAACTCCGGCGGGCCCCTGATCACCCTCGACGGCGAGGTCATCGGCATCAACACCGCCATCATCAATTACGCGCAGAGCATCGGCTTTGCGATCCCCTCCAACATGGTGCAGCGCGTCGTATCGCAGTTGCGTGAATTCGGAGAAGTGCGGCGCGGCTGGCTGGGCGTGGGCATCGAGCCGGTGAACCCGGAACTGGTCGATGGCTGGGAGCTGCTCAAGGAGGGCGAGGGCGTGATGGTCAATTCGGTGTTCGACGGCGACCCGGCGCACAAGGCGGGCGTGAAGGTGGGCGATGTCATTCTGAAAATCGGCGGGGTGCCGGTGAATTCGCCGGCCCGAATGATCCGCATCATCGGCGTCATTTCACCCGGCCAGACCGTGCACCTGGACATCCTGCGCGACGGGCAGTCGCAGTTGATCCCTGTCAAGCTGGAGCAGCAGAAAAACGAGGTTCAGGCCCGGGCTTCCCTAAAGGATCAGGGGGAATCGACCAATGTGCTGGGCATCGAGGTGCTGGATGCCGCCGAGGAACTGGATTCGGACGAGGATAAGGAGGGGCTCGGCATCAGCCGGATCGCTCCCGGCAGTTCCGCCGAGGCCAAAGGCCTGCAGACCGGAGATCGGATATTGTCCGTCAACGGCGAAATCGTGACCAGCCGCAAGCATTACGAGAACATCGTGCACAAAATTCCCCGCGGCGGGCCGGTATTTCTGCTTTTGAAGCGCGACGAAAAAAAATTCCATTTGGCCCTTGTGCAGGAAAATTAAAATATGGTAGAGTTTCCGGTCATTTATTCACGGTGAAAAGCCCGCTTTTTCAATCCAAAATTCGAATTTCAAGGATCTTTCGAAGCAAAATCCTTAAATAAAGAGGTCTGACCGCCAGTTGGGAGGCTGCGCGGATCAAGAAAAGGTTTGCTCAAGGCCCCATCGCAAGGTGGCGTCTCGATGCAAATCATATGCATTTTATGCGTATCACCAATGGGAGGATATGAAATGCAGTTTCAGGTAAAAAAGAGGTGGATAACTGGTTGTGCGCTGGCGACAGCCCTCGTGGTCCTGGGGTGGGGGCTTCCCGCAGGCGCACAGATGAAGATGGATCATTCGATGCACGGCAAGCCCTCGAGCATCGGTCCGGCTGTTGACCAGCCGGCCTGGTTGAAGAAGCTGGAGGAGCAGGTCAACACCGAAGAGATGATGAGCGGCATGGAAAACCGCCAGGAACGCATGAACAACACCTTCATGCGTATGATGGACCGGTTGAAGGGCAAGCTCAAAGAGCACGCCGCGCCGGCTTCCTCGGGCGGAGGTTTCCACGATTCCTGGGCGGCGCATCAGCTCGGCCAGAGCTATCTGCTGGGACCGTCCGAGGCCGCGGAGAAAGTGTACAAGGGCGCGCATTGCCCCAGTTCCGCTCCGGTCAAGACTTACGACATCACGGCCATCAACGTGGAAGTCACGCTGAACCAGTGGGGCGACTACTATCCCGGCTACATGTACGCTATGACCAAGGACGTGGATCAGATCCGCAAGGATGAAGAGAAAAACGCGAAAGCACGCGAAGACGAACTGGACCCCGGCTCTCTCACCAACGGTTTGCAGGGTGACTTGATCCAGCCTCTGACCATCCGCGGCAACCAGGGCGACTGCGTGCGCTTCAAGGTCCGCAACGAAGTTGAGGACGAGGACATCGGATTTCAGGTCAACGGTTCCGCGATGATCATCAGCTCCTCCGGTGCGCCGGCCACCGCCGCGTCTCCCGGGGCCATCATCGCCTCCGGCGAATCGCAGGATTTCGAGTGGTACATTCCCATCGACGAGCAGGAAGGCAGCCACATGATTCAGAGTCATGCCGGCCGCGATCCTTCTTCACTGGGTCTGATCGGCGCGTTCATCGTCGAGCCGAAAGGCTCCAAGTATCTCGATCCGTGGACCGGCGGTCCGCTGGAATCGGGCTGGATGGCGATGATCGTCAACGACGATGCCAAAGACTTCCGTGAGTTCGCACTTTTCTACCACGAAGTCGGCGACGAGTCTTTCCGTCCCCTGAACCGTCACGGCGAGATGATTCCGCAGCGCGACCCGCAGACCGACGCCTACCGTCCTTCCGCGCGTGCGATGAACTACCGCAGTGAGCCGTTCGGCATCAACAACCTCGCGGTTCAGGAAAAGAAGTTCCACTTTGAAGATGAATCCCTGTCTTACAGTTCCTATACCTTCGGCGACGCGCCGACCACGATCCCCCGGTCCTACCTGGGCGATCCTGCGAAGTTCCGCCTGATTCATGGCGGCGGCGAAGTGTTCCACTCGCACCATCCGCATGGTGGCACCATCCGCTGGACCCGCTCTCCCAAGCGTGAGCCCGGCCTGGAAAACCTGACCACCGCCGCGTGGAACGGCCCGGTTAAATATCCCGTGGTTCGCACCACGACCGACCGCGTGGACGTGGAAGTCATCGGTCCTTCCGAAGCACTGGACCTTGAGACCGAATGCGGTTCCGGTCTGTGCCAGCGGTTGGCGGGCGACTTTCTGTTCCATTGCCATGTCGCGCATCACTACGTGGCGGGCATGTGGGGCTACTGGCGCGTGTACAACACGATCCAGGACGGCAACTATCCGTTCGGCAGCACCGACGTCATGCGTCCGCTGCAGGAGCTTCCCGACCGCAAGGGCCGGATCCCCAAAGGGGTCAGCTCCGACAAACTGGTCGGCAAGACCATGGACTGGTTTGGCAAGAAGTTTAAAATCGTCGGCAAAGGCAAAAGCGACTGGACCCAGAAAGCACCGGTCGTCAATGTCAAGGACTGGGTCAAGTACATGCTGCCGCCTCAGGGCAAGCCCGGTCACACCGACGATCTGAAAGGGCAGGTATTGGCTTACGACGGTTCGGTTTGGGATTACGGCTGGAAAGGCACCACCGCGCTTTCCGAGCGGGAAACCATCGTCAAATGGCCGAAATACAAATCTCCGCATCCCGGCAAGCGGCATCCGATTCAGTTTTCCCCGCTCACAGGGAAGCTGGCGTGGCCGCACATGACGCCGCATTTCGGCAAGCGGGTTCCGTTCGCCCGTCATCACGGCGGCGCACCCTGGCTGGAACCGTTCCACCTGTTGCCGGACGATGAGATCCTCGATACGGAATCAGGCAGCGGCAAATCCGGGCCGAACGTGGAAAGCAGCGCTCCCGCGAAACCCGGCGAACACGGCCGCTGGAGTCTTTGCCCGAGAGGCGCAGGCAGAAAACAGTACAACCTGCACTTCATCAACACGCCGATTCAGCTTTCCGACGCCATCGGCAAAACCCCGCCGATCATCGACAAGTACGGTCTCATCTACGTGATCGATGAAGACATGGCGGCGGTGAAAGCCGATCCGAAGAAGGCGATTCCTCTGGTCATCCGCGCCAACGTGTATGACTGCGTGGACCTGATTCTCACCAGCGAATGGAACGACGACGACTTCACGAACTTCCAGATGTCGAAAATCAACATCCATCCGCATTTCTTCCAGTTCGACAATCAGGCCTCCGACGGCGTGATCTCCGGATTCTCATACGATCAGTCCATGAGATCCTACACGCAGTTCACCAAGAAGATGAAGGACGGTCACCATGTCGGCATGCCGTGGTCCCGATGAACTCCAAGCTTTTGAAAGACACCAAGCCTGGCGACACGACCATCGAGATCGAAATGGCGAAAGGCTCCACGCCGTTCCACGTCGGTGCGGACATCATGGTCGGCATCGAAGTGCCCAACGGCAAGGACGCGCGCTGGATCAAGTCCATGTCTCCCGATCCGCGCAAAGGCCTGGCCAAGGATGGAAGGTACAAGATCACCTTCACCGAAGCCATGAAGCACGGCCACAAGGCGGGGTGAGATTGTGACCACCGAGTTCGTGCGTTACCGCTGGTGGGTCGATGCGGATGTCGGGCTGGTGTTCTGGCACGACCATGCGTTCGGCGCGACCACCTGGCCGCACGGCGGCATCGGCTCCACGATCGTCGAGCCCTGGGGATCCACGTATCACGATCCCAAAACGGGCAAAGAGATCCGCAGCGGCCCGGTTGCCGACATCCACGGCACCGAACCGTTTGCATATGGCCGCAACGGCAGCTTCCGCGAGCTGGTGGCGCAGGTGCACGACACCGTGCCGCACACCGCGCAGCTGGTGACCGAAGGCAATCCTCCGGGCCTGTCCCGCGAGAACGCCATCGCAGCCGGTCAGTCCATCTCGTTCCAGATGCCGGACGACATGCTTGAAGTGGCGTTCCCGTATCTGAACGGTGGCACACACACCACCGGAGGCGGCTTCAACTTCCGGGCGGCTTCTCTGACGGCGCGTTTGGCCAACAACAAGGACGCGTCCAAACTGTTCAGCAGCAAAGTGCATGGAGAACCCGCAACGCCGATGTTGCGCGCCTATGTGGGCGACAACATCGTGTTCCGGCTGCTGCACGGCATGATGAACGAGACCCACACCTTCGTCGTTTCCGGTCACGGCTACCGGCCCGAGCGGTACGACAGGGATTCCCGCGTCACCAACGCGTTGCATGTGGGTATCGCGGAACGCTACGACCTGGCGACCACCGCGGGTGGTTATCAGGGCATGGCCGGCGACTATCTGTATTACGACGGCCGCACCTCCAAGTTGTCGGAAGGCACCTGGGGCATCATCCGGGTGCACGACAAGCTCCAGAAAGATCTGAAGGAGCTGCCGGGCAACGAGGAAGTGGAGTTCAAGAAGAAGATTCGCAAGACGCTTTGCCCGAAAGACGCCCCGGTGAAAAACTTCAGCGTGGTGGCGATCAACAAAGCGTTGAAGTTCAATCCCAACACCGAGGATGAGATCGAGGTGGATTTCGAGCGCAAGCTTTTGCTTGCGAACGCCAACGCCAAGATCTTCGCTCTCGAGGGTGAAGTCAGCAAAGCGGCGGACGATGGAGGGATGCCGCATCCTCTGACCATTCGCGCGAACATCGGCGACTGCATCAAGATCAAGCTGACCAACCGCCTGAAAGAAGGGAACGCGTCCCTGCACGCCAACAACGTGGCGTTCGATCCCATGGATTCCCAGGGGATCAACGTGGGGAACAACCCCGGAGATCAGACGGTGGCGCCTGGCAAGTCGAAGACCTACACGTATTATGCCCATCCGGACTACGGTCTGAACGGCGCATTGCTGTGGGATTTCGGCAACCTGACGACCAACGTTCGCGACGGCATGTACGGCGCGATCATCATCGGACCGCGCGGTTCGGTGTACCGCGATCCTGAGACCGGCAAGGATATCTCTTTGGCCAACTCCTGGAAAGCGGACGTCATCGTCGATAAATCCTATCCCGGAAACGAGCATCTCGAGAACTACCGCGATTTCGCTCTGTACTTCCAGGATGAAGACAACATCCTCGGCACCTCGTTCATGCCTTATCTGCAGAACGTGGCGGGTCTCACGGGCGTCAACTACCGGTTGGAGCCCTGGAGCTACCGCGAGGATGAAGGTTGTGAGCTGGGCAATATCTTCACGCCCTGCGTCGCGGCGGACAGCGATCCCGCGACTCCGGTGCTCAAGGCACATGCCGGAGATCAGGTGATGATCAACGTGTTCGGTGCGCACAACGAGCAGAACCAGATGTTCAACCTGGACGGCCATCAGTGGCGCCGCCATATCATGCAGGACAACTCGGACATGATCGATGTCGAGGAGTTCGGTGGCGGCGAGTACATCCAGGCCTTCTTCAAAGCCGGCGGCACCTACCGGAATCCCGGCACTTACCTGTGGCTGAATGCGAGGACCCCCTATCAGCAGGCAGGTCAGTGGGGTTATTTCAAGGTGCTTCCTGCGGGTGAGCAGTCCATCCTGCCTCTGGGCCAGGGTGCTGCCAAGCCGAAGAAAGCCGCTTCCACCGAGCAGGTGGGGGATGACAGGCTGTCCATGAACAAGTAGTTCATGGCTTAAAATTAAAAGGGGGCCTCTGTACAGGGCCCCCTTTTTCTTTTTTCGATGACTCTTGAGGATTGTATAATAAGTGCTATAATAGTCGGCTCCCGGTTCGATCAAGCGTCATTACAAAGACCACAATCACTCGATGGTGGGTGTATATTAATGTTTCGTCCAACTAAGGAGGGATCGAAGGCAATGAAAAAAGTATTGTTGGGAGTACTCGTTTTAGCAGTGGCACTGGTCCTCGGTGCGTCTACCAGCTTCGCAAAAAAAGGCAAGTATGAGGAAGGAGCCGCCGGTGGCGGGTCCATCAGCGGTGTGGTGACGTTGAAAGGCGATGCACCGGCACCGATCATGGAAGATTTGAGCAAAGGTAAAAACGTCGAGTTCTGCGCCAAGCATCCCGATGCCAAAGACAACATGCGCCCGCGGCACAAAGTGGTGGCCGACGGCGGCAAGCTCTCTGACACGGTGGTCTTCATCGAGAACATCGAAAAAGGCAAAGCCTGGTCTAAAGAGCCGATCAATTTCGACTTCAAAGACTGCGACATTTTTCCGAAAGTCTCTGTTGCCCGGAAAACCCCGAAAGGCATGAAAGAAGGGTTGATGAAGATCACCAATCAGGATCCGGACATTCTGCACAACCCGCACGGTTACTCCGTGGTCGGTGCGAACCGCAAGACCCTGTTCAACAAACCCCTGCCTTCCAAGGGCGATGTGGCCGACGTCACCAAGTCCCTGAAGCGCTTCAAGCAGAAAAAAGACAAGCATTTCTTCCTGCAGTGCGATCAGCACAACTTCATGGAAGCCGATGCCCGCATCGTCTGGAACCCGTACTATGCAATCAGCGGGAAAGACGGCGCGTTCAAAATCGACGGCATCCCCGCCGGCAAATACAAAGTCACCGCCTGGCATCCCTACGTGGGAGAAGTGACCAAGGAAGTGACCGTGGCCGATGGTGAAGCCAAACAGGATTTCGAGTTGGCCGCAAAATAAGCCAGATCGCATTCCATTCGAGCAGTACCGGTTTCGGCCGGTACTGCTTTTTTTTGCGCCAAAAGCGCGCAAGGGCTGAATCTGTGTTTTGCAAACGGTGAAAGCAGGCTTGAAAGGGGAGAGCGGAAGATGCTCAGAGAGAGGATTCGTCCGGCGACTGGGTCAGGTAACGTTCTTTCAGTTGTTCGATGCGGTCGAGGTGGTCCTGCTCCGCTCTTTCCAGAAGAACGAGCAGGGTTTTGGTCTTGATGTCGGTGCAGACTTCCTGCATCAGGCCGTAAAATTCAGCGGAAACCTTTTCCGCTTCCAGAGCGAATCCGATGGCTTTCTGAATCCCCTGGAACCGGGGCATCTGATCGAAAAGCTCATCGAGATTGGGGAAGATGTCGGTCTGGTACTGCGCGTCGATGAGCGCGCGCAGCGATGCGTTCGACTCCCAGCCGAAAGGGCGTTCGCCTTTTTCCGAGAGCATTTTGGCGAACTGGATTTCGTGGGTGGCCTCTTCTTTCGCCATGGTCTCAAGGAACTCTTTCACGTCCGGCTCGCGAATGTGTTCGGCCAGTTCCGTGTAAAAGGCTTTGCCCTCGCGCTCGATTTTTGTGGAAAGCCTCAACAGCTCTTCGTTGGTGATGTCCATCGCTCGTTTGGATTGAGTTCGGCAAATCGGTCGTAAAAGGTTTGGATTCCCGGCGGACGCAAAAGATTCAGGGAAAAAGCCTTTTCAGACATGAGCCGAAATTTTATCAAAGGGCGGCCAAATGTGTAGAAAAATCTCACTGACTTTGGGGCAATAAAAGAGCCGAAGCCGTTCACCTCCGGGATAAAAATCAGAATGAATTGATATTTAAGGGATAATGACTGTTCTCAGCGTAAACGCCCGGCTTTTTTCAGCCGTGAGACAAGAGAATTTGCAGCCGGACCCTATACCCCTTTAAAAGATAATGATTTTTATATATTATTCCCTATCGCTCAAAAAAAGGGGCGCTTCCCGCTGGGAAGACCCGAACCCGGGACGCACGCATTGGAATTTTTAATACGGTTCAAAGAGAGTCTCCAAAATCAGGCGGAAATTGAAGATTATTCCAATCATCTGCACCCCAACGGCCCCATTATTTTAGGGGCCGCCTACCGGCTGTGCCGTGAAAAGGAGCATGCGGAGGATCTGGTTCAGGAGACGTTTTACTACGCCTTGAAGAACTTCCACCAGCTCAAGGATCGGGAGAAGTGCAAATACTGGCTGTTTTCGATCCTGAGAAATCTCTTTCTCAAGGACATCAAAAAGCGGAAAAACTGGCTGGAGCTCGAGTTCGACACCGTATGCGAAAACCTGCACACCAAGCAGCCTCTCGATCCGGAAAACGAATATATTCAAAACGAATTGAAGCAAAGGGTGCAGGAAGCCCTGGACAAGCTCAACGAGCGGCTCAAATTTCCCATCATCCTGTTCTATTTTGAGAACCGCTCCTACAAAGAGATATCCGAAATCCTCGACATCCCCATCGGCACCGTCATGTCGCGCCTGGCCCGCGCCAAAGTGCACCTGAAACAGCTGCTCATGCAGTCCGAATTCTTCAACTCGGAAAACCCCGCGCACCCCATCAATCAGGACTGATAATTTTCTCCCTTCCGGGGAAATTTTCCGCTTTCTGCGAGCCCGGTGAGGCCGTATTTTTCGCGAATTCCGCCTGCCGTTTCGTACCCGAAAAAATCCAAAAAAATAAAGTGATTGAGGGAATAATTCATACCTCGATGTATCTTCCTTATTGTTTTTTTCTTCTACGGGAGGAAATCGGGAGGTGTTATTTTGCCGGGGTTTACGCTCCTCGCCTTAACAGATTGAATTTTAAAGGCCTGTCTCCAACCCAGTCCTCCATTCCGTAAAAAAGGCGGCTTTGGCCTCCACGAGAAACAGGATCGTACAGCCCATAATTTTCTCAATTCCAAGGGGGTGAATCGATATCAGAAGGCCGGTTCTCAAAGCCGGTGGTTTAGCAGTGGTTGGTGAGGATTATTTTTTTCAATTGAGGAGGTAATTTATGAAGCAAAGGCAATTTCCTAATCGGGTGCGCGGCCTGAGCGTGGGGATCCTATTGATTCCGCTCGTGGCCTTCCTGGTCCTGGGATGGGGGCTTCCCGCAGGCGCACAGATGAAAATGGACCATTCCATGCATGGCGAGCCCTCGAGCATCGGCCCTGCGGTAGACCAGCCGGCCTGGCTTAAAAAGCTGGAAGAGCAGGTCAATACCGAGGAGATGATGAGCGGCATGGAAAACCGCCAGGAGCGCATGAATCAGACATTCATGAAGCTCATGGACCGCCTGCAGGGCAAGCTCAAAGAGCACGCCGCACCGGCTTCCTCGGGCGGCGGCTTCCACGATTCCTGGTCGGCGCATCAGCTCGGCCAGAGCTATCTGCTGGGGCCCTCCGAAGCCGCGGACAAGGTGTACAAAGGGGCGCATTGTCCCAGTTCCGCTCCGGTCAAGTCTTACGACGTGACCGCGATCAACGTGGAAGTCACGTTGAACCAGTGGGGCGACTACTATCCCGGCTACATGTACGCTCTGACCAAAGATGTTCCTAGGGTCCGGGAAGAAGAGAAAAAGAACCGCAAGGCTCGAGAGGATGAAAAAAATCTCGATCCGGGCGCCGTATCCACGGGTTTCCAGGGAGATGCGATTGCACCCATGGTTCTAAGAGCGAACCAGGGCGATTGCGTGCGCTTCAAGGTTCGCAACGAAGTGGAAGATGAAGACGTCGGATTCCAGGTCAACGGTTCCGCGATGATCATCAGCTCCTCCGGTGCGCCGGCGAGTGCCGCTTCTGCCGGCTCTATCATTTCTTCCGGCGAATCGCAGGATTTCGAGTGGTACATTCCCATCGACGAGCAGGAAGGCAGCCACATGATTCAGAGTCATGCCGGCCGCGATCCTTCTTCATTGGGTCTGATCGGCGCGTTCATCGTCGAGCCGAAGGGTTCCAAGTATCTCGATCCGTGGACCGGCGGTCCATTGGAGAACGGCTGGATGGCGATGATCTCCAACGACGAAGACAAAGACTTCCGTGAATTCGTATTGTTCTATCACGAAGTCGGCGACGAGTCTTTCCGTCCCCTGAACCGTCACGGCGAGATGATTCCGCAGCGTGATCCTCTTACGGACGCCTACCGTCCTTCCGCGCGTGCGATGAATTACCGCAGTGAGCCGTTCGGCATCAACAACCTCGCGGTTCAAGGAAAGATGTTTCACTATGAGGACGAATCCCTGTCCTACAGCTCCTACACTTTCGGAGATGTTCCGACGACGGTTCCCCGGTCCTACCTGGGCGATCCGGTGAAATTCCGCCTGATTCACGGTGGCGGTGAAGTGTTCCATTCCCATCATCCGCATGGCGGATCCATCCGCTGGACCCGCTCTCCCAAGCGCGAGCCGGGAATCGACAGTTTGATCACCGCGGCCTACGATGGTCCGGTCAAGTACCCGGTTGTGCGCACCACGACCGACCGCGTGGACGTGGAAGTCATCGGTCCTTCCGAAGCACTGGACCTTGAGACCGAGTGCGGTTCCGGTTTGTGTCAGCGCCTCGCAGGCGACTTTCTGTTCCATTGCCATGTGGCGCATCACTACGTTGCGGGCATGTGGGGCTACTGGCGCGTGTACAACACGCTGCAGGACGGCAACTATCCGTTCGGCAGCACCGACGTCATGCGTCCCTTGCAGGAGCTTCCCGACCGTAAGGGCCGGATCCCGAAAGGGGTCAGCTCCGACAAACTGGTCGGCAAGACCATGGACTGGTTTGGCAAGAAGTTTAAAATTGTCAGCAATGGCAAAAGCGACTGGACCCAGAAAACGCCGGTCGTCAACGTCAAGGACTGGGTGAAGTACATGCTGCCGCCTCAGGGCAAACCCGGTCACACCGACGATGAGAAGGGCCAGATCCTCGCTTACGACGGTTCGGTCTGGGATTACGGCTGGAAAGGCAACACGGCCCTGTCCGAACCCGAAGCGACGTATAAAGTGGTCAAGTACATTTCCCCCCATCCCGGCAAGCGGCATCCGATTCAGTTCGCTCCGGGGACCGGGAAACTGGCGTGGCCGCACATGACGCCGCATTTCGGCAAGCGGGTTCCGTTCGCCCGTCATCACGGCGGCGCACCCTGGCTGGAACCGTTCCACCTGATGCCGGACGATGAGATCCTCGATACGGAATCAGGCAGCGGCAAATCCGGGCCGAACGTGGAAAGCAGCGCACCCGCGAAACCCGGCGAGCAGGGCCGCTGGAGTCTGTGCCCCAAAGGCGCGGGCAGAAAGCAGTACAACCTGCACTTCATCAACACGCCCATCGAGCTGACCCCGGCTGTGGGAGACACGCCTCCCGTCATCGACAAGTACGGCCTCATCTACGTGATCGATGAAGAAATGGCGGCGGTGAAAGCCGATCCCAAGAAGGCGATTCCTCTGGTCATCCGCGCCAACGTGTATGACTGCGTGGACCTTCTGCTCACCAGCGAATGGAACGACGACGACTTCACGAACTTCCAGATGTCGAAGTTGAACATCCATCCGCATTTCTTCCAGTTCGACAATCAGGCCTCCGACGGCGTGATTTCCGGGTTCTCATACGATCAGTCCATGAGGCCCTACACGCAGTTCAGCAAGAAGATGAAGGACGGCCACCATGTCGGCATGCCGGTCCCGATGAACGCCAAGCTTTTGAAAGCCACGAAGGCTGGCGACACCACCGTCGAGATCGAGATGGCGAAAGGCGCAACGGCCTTCCATGTGGGTACGGATATCATCGTCGGTATCGAGGTGCCCAACGGCAAGGACGCGCGCTGGATCAAGTCCATGAGTCCGGATCCGAACAAGAACCCGGCCAAGGACGGAAAGTACAAGATCACCTTCACTGAGGGCATGAAGCACGCTCACAAGGCGGGTGAGATCGTGAGCACCGAGTTCGTGCGTTACCGCTGGTGGGTCGATGCGGACCTGGGACTCGTGTTCTGGCACGACCATGCGTTCGGCGCGACCACCTGGCCGCACGGCGGCATCGGAACGACGATCGTCGAGCCCTGGGGATCCACGTATCACGATCCCAAAACGGGTAAGGAGATCCGCAGCGGTCCGGTTGCCGACATCCATGGTTCCGAGCCTTTCGCCTACGGGCGTAATGGCAGTTTCCGCGAGCTGGTGGCACAGTTGCACGACACCGTGCCGCACACCGCGCAGCTGGTGAACGAAGGCAATCCTCCGGGCCTGTCCCGCAAGAATGCCATCGCAGCCGGTCAGTCCATCTCGTTCCAGATGCCGGACGACATGCTTGAAGTGGCGTTCCCGTATCTGAACGGCGGCACGCACACCACTGGAGGCGGTTTCAACTTCAGGGCGGCTTCTTTGTCCTCGCGGTTGAAAGCCAATAAGGACGCTTCCAAGCTGTTCAGCAGTAAAGTGCATGGAGATCCTGTGACTCCGATGTTGCGCGCCTATGTGGGCGATAACATCATGTTCCGGGTTCTGCACGGCATGATGAACGAAACCCACACTTGGGTGGTATCCGGTCACGGTTACCGGCCCGAGCGTTACGACCGCGATTCGAGGGTCACCAACGCGCTGCATGTGGGCATCGCGGAACGGTACGACCTGGCGACCACTGCGGGTGGATACCAGCAGATGGCCGGCGACTACCTGTACTACGATGGAAGGACTTCGCATCTTTCCGAGGGCAGTTGGGGCATCATTCGGGTGCATGACAAGTTGCAGAAA
Source organism: Nitrospinales bacterium (assembly GCA_965223345.1). Classification (GTDB taxonomy): domain Bacteria; phylum Nitrospinota; class Nitrospinia; order Nitrospinales; family VA-1; genus CBDCWG01. The sequence goes on along the minus strand of CBDCWG010000012.1, from coordinate 3,224,282 downwards.
GACCTGAAAGTGCTTCCCGGCAATCGTGATTTTGCGAAGAAAGCCAAAAAGACGCTTTGCCCGAAAGACGCCCCGGTGAAAAACTTCAGCGTGGTGGCGATCAACAAAGCGTTGAAGTTCAATCCCAACACCGAGGATGAGATCGAGGTGGATTTCGAGCGCAAGCTTTTGCTTGCGAACGCCAACGCCAAGATCTTCGCTCTCGAGGGTGAAGTCAGCAAAGCGGCGGACGATGGAGGGATGCCGCATCCTCTGACCATTCGCGCGAACATCGGCGACTGCATCAAGATCAAGCTGACCAACCGCCTGAAAGAAGGGAACGCGTCCCTGCACGCCAACAACGTGGCGTTCGATCCCATGGATTCCCAGGGGATCAACGTGGGGAACAACCCCGGAGATCAGACGGTGGCGCCTGGCAAGTCGAAGACCTACACGTATTATGCCCATCCGGACTACGGTCTGAACGGCGCATTGCTGTGGGATTTCGGCAACCTGACGACCAACGTTCGCGACGGCATGTACGGCGCGATCATCATCGGACCGCGCGGTTCGGTGTACCGCGATCCTGAGACCGGCAAGGATATCTCTTTGGCCAACTCCTGGAAAGCGGACGTCATCGTCGATAAATCCTATCCCGGAAACGAGCATCTCGAGAACTACCGCGATTTCGCTCTGTACTTCCAGGATGAAGACAACATCCTCGGCACCTCGTTCATGCCTTATCTGCAGAACGTGGCGGGTCTCACGGGCGTCAACTACCGGTTGGAGCCCTGGAGCTACCGCGAGGATGAAGGTTGTGATCTGGGCAATATCTTCACGCCCTGCGTCGCGGCGGACAGCGATCCTGCGACTCCGGTGATCAAAGCACATGCCGGAGATCAGGTGATGATCAACGTGTTCGGCGCGCACAACGAGCAGAACCAGATGTTCAACCTGGACGGCCATCAGTGGCGCCGCCACATCATGCAGGAGAACTCCGATATGATCGACGTTGAAGAGTTCGGTGGCGGTGAGTACATCCAGGCCTTCTTCAAAGCCGGCGGCACCTACCAGAACCCCGGCACTTACCTGTGGCTGAATGCGAGAACGCCTTATCAGCAGGCAGGTCAGTGGGGTTACTTCAAGGTGCTTCCTGCGGGTGAGCAGTCCATCCTGCCTCTGAGCAAAGGAAGCGGATCGGGTAAGAAAGCCGATTCGACTCCGGCGGTCGGGGAGGAAAGATTGTCCATGAACCGCTAGTTCTGCAGTAACCGCAACATCTGGCAAGGGGACCCATCGGGTCCCCTTGCTTTTTTTTTGCCGCACAGCGCAGAGAACTCGAAAAACCGTTTGGCTCCCGATTCTTTTAATGATTCCCGCGGGGATTTGAGATATCATTCTTGAAATTCAACGAAATAAACCGAACCTGATTCAGGATTGATGAAAAAAAGTTTGCTCTTTTTTGTGTTGGGGTGGATCTGCATGCCATTCACGACGCAGGTCTGCGCAGGCGGTGACGACACCACCGTCGCAGCCCGGCACCAGACGCCGCCCGCCCTGGTGAACCAGGGGAAAAAACTGTTCCAGAAATTCTGCGCCCACTGTCACGGGATCAACGGCGACGGCGATGGCTACAACGCCGAATTCCTCGACAAAGAACCCGCCGAATTGTCCGACGCCAAGTTTCAGCGCAAGAAAACTAATCACCAGATATTCCGCGTGATCCAGAAAGGCGGCGCCGGGGTGCGCAAATCCCATCTCATGCCGCCCTTCGGCAAAACCCTGTCCCAGGCCGAGATCTGGGCGCTGGTCGCCTACATACGCAGCTTTTCTGAAGACGGCTCGCATCCTGTGAGCCTGCCTGAGGACGTGGAAAACGAACGGCCGCGGCATCCGCCCGTCACTCAGGAAGAGCTCGAAGCGTTCGCGCAATGGCTCATCGAAACCGACAGCGACCCGGAAACCCTCAAACGCGGGGAAAAACTGTTCAAGAAGAAAAAGAGCTGCTTCGCCTGCCACCGGATCGGCGAGGAAGGCGGCAAGATCGGGCCGGAGCTGACCCGCGCCGGTTTTTTCTACAGCCCCGAATGGGTGTACGCCTGGGTCAGCCATCCCCAGGCGTACAAATCCGAAACGCAGATGCCCGATGTGGCGCTGGAATCCGAAGACGCCCGCGCCATCGCCGCCTACCTGAAAAGCCTGCAACCGGAAGAGGCTCCAATTCCTGAGGAATGGAAACCGTATCTGGAAACGCCCGGCGATCCCGAACGCGGCCGCGCATTGTTTTTCGATCCCGAGGGTGTGGTCTATTGCTCCAAATGCCACAAGGTGGACGGCGAAGGCGGGGAGGTCGGCCCGGACCTCAGCCATGTCGGCAGCAGCCGCACGCCCGGCTTTCTGCTGGAATCGCTGATCGACCCGAAAGCGGTGATCACCGCCGGTTACGCCACCGTTCTCATATTGACGAAAGAACGCAAGTTCATCACCGGAATCAAACTGCGGGAAGACGACCAGGGGCTGGACATCATCGACAAGGAAGGCAACGAGCTGCACATCCCTAAGGAAACCATCAAAAAATACAAAACCCAGAAGATTTCGATGATGCCGGGCAACTTCAAGGATCTATTGGAAGTGCAGGACGTGGCGGATCTTTTGGCCTATCTCCGCTCGCTCACCCTGCGGGAATTTGCCGGCGGTTCCTGAACGCAGAGTATCGCTGACCGTGCGGCAGGTCTAACGGTTTTTCGAAGGCGGGATCGGCAGCTCGACCGGCAAGGTTGTATCCGGATCGGTGGGTTCCGGCAATACTTCCGCTTCGGGCGCAGTGGGTTGCATCAGCGAAGGCGGCAGCGGTTCCGGCTCCTGCATCGGGATGTCGCCCATCGGCGGCAAGGGAGCGTCGGGCGCCGGTTCGACCTTGCGGCGTTTGACCGGCTTGGGCTGCACCGGTTTGGGAAGAGGTCTGGCTTCCGAAAGCGGCGCCACCGGCTCCGGCTTCAGCGTTTCTTCGATCAGCGTCTTGGGTTCCGGCTCCGGCTTCAGCGTTTCTTCGATCAGCGTCTTGGGTTCCGGCTCCGGCCTCAGTGTTTCCTCGATCAGCATCCTGGGTTCCAGTTCCGGCAGCGGTTCCGGTTTGGGAAGCACCCGCTTGGTGACCGCTTCCGGCAATGCCTTCTCCTCCAGCATCAATTCAAACCAACTTGAGATGGCTTTTTTCGTTCCCGTCTCGCCTTGCGAACCGTCCCACACATTGAACGCGATCGGCACCGGCTGCGCCGTAGAAAACTGGATGTCGTTGATGAAGTCCAGCGTTTTCAGCTTTCTCTGGATCACCAGGTGGTAGCGCCCGAATTCATACACCGCGTTCGACTGCAGCGCCTGGTTGTTTGCCGGCTGCGCGTTCCATTGCGTGAGCCCGCGCGCGTTCATTTCCAGCGATTTCAAAGGAAAGGAATTCCATTTCCACAGGTTCACCGGATGGCGGGCGTCGCCGTTCAAAAAATACGGCCGGGTTCCGTCTGACGCAAGCTGCGCCGGAAACTGGACCGCCACCGAATCGGGAAATTTCTGCGCTTCCGGCGGGCCGTCGCCGGCATCCTCTTCGCCCTCATCGATCTGCAGGTGCAGCGGCAACGGCGGCGGCGGCGATTCTTCCACGGAGGTCAGGGTTTTGAGGATCGGGTCCACCGAGGGGTCGTCCCAGTGCAGGTACAGCGCGATGGAGTCGCCGTTGTGCAGCGCTTTCACGGAGATATCCTGCACCGTCGGGTGGTGCGCCTTGTCCGCGGCCAGGATCTGCCCACCCAGCGGGATGAAAAACGATTCGGCGTGATTCCACAGAGGATCGACGCGCGTTGCGGGCAACTCGCCCACGATGCGGTTCACCTTGATGCGCGGCCGTACCTGCGGCCGTCGCGGAGGCGACAGCGTTTCCACATAATGAACCATGTCCCAGATTTTCTGATCCTTGAACACCCGGTCGGAAAACCGCGGCATCGCCGTTCCAGACAGGCCGGTGCGCAGCGTCAGGAACAGGTGCTTGCGCGCGCTGCCGCGCCGGAACAGCCAGGGTTTCGTCAGGTTTCGCGGATAGATCGCGTCCGTGGCGATGTCCACGATCTTCTTGGTCGAGGTCCCGTCGCTGCGGCCTTTCACACCGTGGCAGCCGGAACAGTTCATCATGTAGAGCTCTTTGCCGGCCGTCAGGCTGTCGAGATTGAAGGGCGGTGGTTCCGGGACGCTGACGATTTTGTGCTTTTTCCCCTTGTCGATGAAACGCTGGAATTTTTTCGACAGCGTCTTGAGGTAGAGCACCAGGCTCCAGCGGTCCGTTTCGGAAAGGTGCGACCAGTCCGGCATGGTGGTTCCCGGATATTTTCGCCTCAGCATGTTGAACAGGTCCTGATCGGTGGGGATCTTGCCGAACGGCGTGCTGCGAAACTTGTATTGTCCTTTGTGGAATTTGCGCGGCCGCGGGCTGGAGGAAGCCGCTGCAGGCCCGTCCCCCTTGCCGGTCTCGCCGTGACAGTTGGCGCATTTGTCAAAATACAGCTCTTTGCCGCGTGCCACTGAAGGTTCGCCGCCGGATTCCGCCGCCGGTTTTTCTCCCGCCGTCGAGAAGATGTAGAGAATCACCTGCCAGATCTGTGTCTCGTCGAGCTGGTTTTCCCACGCCGGCATGGCCGAATCCCAGGGCGCGAACTTCTCCGGCAGGCCGGGGCCGCCCTTGATGATGCGCCAGAACGCGTAGGACTCGGGCAGGGTCAGGATCGAGGCTTCGTGTGTGAAATCCGCAGGCGGCGGCAGAAAACGGTCGCCGAACACGCCGTCGCCATCCAGCAGGTCGCCGTGACACTGATAACAATGCTTGAAGTAAACCTCACCGCCTGCGCGGATGTGCTTGTCCAGGTTCACCGCATCTTCGCGCAACGGGTTGGTGAGGGTTTTCAGGGCATACACCTTGCTGCCCACCGTGATCGATGCGGGCATGTCCGAAGTCGAGGGAAGGGGTCTTGTCTCGGCCCTGGCTGAGGAAACCACAACGCAGGCAAACAGGGTGGTGAGCAGAACCAGACCGAACCGGAGCGGCCGGGACCGTGCAGAAGCCTTGGGCGATGGGAAAACGCTGCGGGATAGCGGGTCGCGTTGAGGCAAAGGAGCGATCATTTACTGCCGAAGACTTTTTCTTTGTATTGAGACGCCTCGTGCTTGATGCGGCCCGATTTGATCGTCTCGTACAGCGGCCGTTCGACTTCGTTGCCGTCGAAATCGAAATTCAGGTCGATGACGGCGTTTTCGGTGACCGTGATCTTTTTACTCCTGATTTTCATCAGGTAGTGCCACGCGTTGACGGTGTACTCGCCGGGCGGGATGTTCTCTATTTTGTAATTGCCGTCGATCCTGGTTTTGAAATAGTAGGGGTTCTGCACCCGGTAGCCCCAGGTCTGCATGAACTCGTGCATGCCGCAGATCATCTGCATGATCTTGTAATCCTTCTGGAACGTCACGATGCCTTCGGACACTTCTTCCGCCGGAATCGGGATGTTCAGGATGATCTTTCCCCGCTCTTTCTGATAGACCTGACTGTTGTGCATGACCGCATCGACGTTGTTGACCTTGAAGGATTCCCCCTGGCGGATGACGTTGACATCCGGAAGGAACTTGCAGTCTTCCGAATCGATCATGATCGGTTCCTTGTTCCAAGGCTTGCCCGCTTCGACTTTTTCCAGCGTGATCACGACGTCTTTGAGCCCGCCGCCCTCGGAAATTTTGAAATCGTCCAGCACCCGGTTCATGTTCTCATCGGTGTCCACTTCCGCGCACATGTCGATGTTGGGAAACAGCACCAAGTGATACCACCTCGGCGGCGGCATGGCGCCTTTCAGCGAAGCCTTGCCCTGAATGGTGCCCCCGTTTTTGACTTCGATCTCCTGATAGGCCCCTGCCGGTGCTGCGAACAGCAGGAATACAAACAGGGCGGGAAGCGTTTGCAAAAGACGGGGTGCGATTTTCATGATCCGTATACTCCAAAAACAGGATTTTTATGGAAACCCGGCGATCGAAACAACCTATTTTTTCGAAAGCTGGGGCGGCATTTTGGAAAAATCGAAATCAACTTTGGTGACGCCGTCACCGACTTTTATCTTTTTACTGATACTGCCCAACACCTCGTGCCAGGCGTTGAGCGTGTATTCTCCCGGCGGAACGTCCGGGATCGAAAATTCCCCGGTCTTGCCGGAGACGCCGGAAAAGGAATTTTCCGTCACCAGAATCCAGGCGCTCATCCAGTGGTGCAGGTCGCATTCCACCTTGATGATTTCCGGTTCTTCCATCTCCTGGGTGTAGGGTTCCTGGTCCGGCGTGAACATGATGTTGATCGGGTCGTTCTCGAACGAATAGGTGTGGATGTTGTGGTTGATCGGATCGCTGGAGGTGATCTCAAGCTCCGCCCCCTGCATCATCACCATGACGTGCGGTTCGTAGCGGCATTTGTCCTGATTCATTTTGTGCACCCCCGGTTTCCCGCCGGGGATCTTGCCTTCGAGATACAGAACCACATTCATCAGGCCTTTGTTATCAACAAGCAATTTTTCGTTCGGGACCTCGGGGCCGCAGGCCTTGCGGTACTTGCCGGTGCTCAGCGTTTTCGGCAGTTCGACGTCAGCCGCATACGTGGCCTTGCCTTCGATGGTGCCGGAATAGGCCAAACCGGGCCATCCCAGTAGAATAAAGATCAGCAATAGGTGTTTTTGCATGGATTTGGATACGGGAGAATTTAAGGACTATTGTTTTAATATAATAACAAAGTTTTGCTGTCAAGGTCGATGCAATTTCCCTTTTGGAGGTACAAAGGGCGGGATGCGGAAAAATCCCGATGACGGACGGGAGGGTTGCCGAAAAAATGTCGTGCGAATAGACTTTCCCGACAGCTTGGGCTGATTTAAAATGAAAGCAAATTCACCCAGATAAGAGACCCGTTTATCCAATTTATTCCCAAAATAATCCTATGACTAAATTATTGAGTTTTCTGGCAATTTTTCTTTTATCCGCGCTTCCGGTCCAGGCTGCGGCCCCCACGGCCGGAGACCCTGCGCCCGGCTTCAGCCTCAGCCCGGTGGCCGGCGGCGAACCGGTTTCCCTGGAATCGCTCAAGGGCAAAGTCGTGCTGATCGGCATGTTCCATATCTGCGTCCCCTGCATGAACCAGGCGCTGGAATTCAACAAGGTGCGCGAACAGGTCCCCTCCGAGGACCTGGTGATTCTCGGCATCAACACCAGCGGCGACTCGAAAAAGGCGGTGACCGACTACCTGAATGGATTCCCCAAGCCGGTGCAGTTCACCTATCTGCTGGATCCCGACCAGTCCGTGCATAAAGTCTATAAACAAAGGGATATGCCGACAATTCTGATAATCGACAAAGACGGCGTCCTGAAAGCCCGGTCTCCGGGAGTCGGGGCGAACCAGCTGGTGCCCTACCTTAAGAAGTTACTTTAACATCCGGCCGCCGGCGGCTTCAGGTTCAGGTGATACATCTCGGTTTATGCCGTAAATAGCCTGTTTTTATGGGTTTTGAGTATGCGTGCCGCGCCCGGCGGCGCGCCGCCGGACCCGCTTTTCCTGCCATTTTCGACCCGATTCGGCCCGCTCCCGCCGCCTTCACAGGGCAGTGCGGGCACCTCCGGGACCGCCTTTTTTCACCCGTTTGGGCAAAATCCTTCATTTTTTGGCTGTTCCCGATCGCAAACTATTATATAATAATTACCATATAATACATTGATAACTTAGGGCCTACGGAGTTGCCAGCAACGCTCCGGACGCATGCGGTGCGTGCGGCACCGGCCCGAAGTGAAAAACCGAATTCCGGATGGAGGAGTCTTCAACGTGACAGCCAGACAGCCAGACCCGATGCGATCTCAAAAAATGGACCCCAGCCCGCTGCGCAGCGCCAAAGCCTTCGTTTGGGCGCTGATATTCGTGTGCGGGTGGTTTGCGCCGGCTGTCTCCAACGGGGCCGAGACGTCGTTCGCCCTGCAACTGAACTCCTTCCGCATCAAGGCCAATGCAGACCGGCTGGTCCGCAAGCTGCAAAAGGAGGGCTACACCACCTACACGGTGGAAACCTCCTCAAACGATCTCTGGTACAAAGTCCGCGTGGGGCCCTACGCCACCCGCGAGGAAGCCGTGCAGGTCAAAGCCGCGCTGGTGGAGTCGCACAAAATGCAGCCTATTATCGTGCGCACCCGCAACGCCTCGGCGCAGAACGGCGCCCCGGTGAACAAACCCCAACGGGTTGCGAAAAAACCGGTCGTCAAAAAGCCCGCGGTGATCAAACCGGCTTTTGAGGGCGACGAACCGGAGGTCCTTGCGATGCTCGAAGCCGAGGAATCGCCTGAGACCCCCAAAGCGGTGGCCGAAGCGAAACCCGAACCCGAAGCGGAGCAAATCGCCAAAGTAAGGCCGGTGCCCGCCATTCCCGTAGCCGAACCGAAAGAACAGACCGCAAAGCAGGCGCCTAAGCCCGAAAAGACCGCACCTGAAAAGACCGAAACCGCCCGAATCGAGCCACCTCAGGCCCCGGCCGCGGTGCCGGCGAACGACGATGCGGAAAATTCCATCGACGTGGTGCTGTCGCAGTTTCTCGTCTGGCTGCAGGCCTGGCAGAAAAAGCAGATGGACGCGTACTTTTCCTTTTACTCGAACCAGTTCACCGGCGACGGGGTGGCCTACAAGGACTGGCAGAAAAACCGGGCGCAGTTTTTGAAGCAGAACAACGGCATTCATGTCGAGGTGAACGACGTCATCATCCAGGAAAAGGGCGACACCATCGAGATGACCTTCATCGAGAGTTTCAAGTCGGACAGTTTTTCCGATATCCGTCACAAGGTCCTCATCTGGAAAAAAGAGGGCGGACAATGGAAGATCGTCAGCGAATCCTCCAAACCCGCGTGAGGCCGGGATAACCCCCGCCGCGCCCAGGAGTCCCCGCCACCGCAGCCATGCGCATCTTCTATTTTGCCAGGATCGACATCGCCTACATGGACGCGAGTTCGCGTCACGTCACCGAATTCTGCCGCCAGTTCGCCAGGCTCGGGCACACCGTCACCCTGTTTGTGCCGGACATGGGCTCGCGGCCTGAAACCGAGGGGATCCAGACCGTCTACGTTCCGGTGGGCTGGCGTCACCCGGCCGTGACCTTCATCTCCTTCTACTTCTTCCTGTTGTTTTATTTTCTCGCTCACTACTTCAGGCAGCGGCCCGACGTCGTATACACCCGCCATCAACAGATGGAGTGGCTCGTCACCTGGCTGCGCTACGTGCTGGACTTCACCTACGTCATCGAAGTCAACGGACTTTCTTTCGTGGAGCAGAAGATCCACGACAATCCCGACTGGGTCATCAAGCTGACCCGGCGCATGGAGCGCATCGTGTTCCGCATGGCCCACAAGATGGTGACCTCCTCGGGCCAGCTGCAGGAAATCCTCTGCCGCGAGTACCGCCTCAAACCCGAGCATTTTTGCGTCGTGTCGAACGGCGCGAACCCCGAGCTGTTCAAGCCGATGGATCAGGCGCGCTGCCGCGAGCAGTTGCACCTGGAGGCGGACAATCCGTATCTCATTTTCATTGGGTCGCTCAAACGCTGGCACGGGCTCGATCAGATCGTCGGCGCGATGCCCGCATTGGCAGAGAAGATCCCCGGCATCCATCTCATGATCGTGGGCGAGGGCGAGCAGCGCACGCAGGTGGAACGGATGGTGCGGGAAAACGGCCTGGAAAACACCGTCACTCTTTTTGGCGAGAAACTTTTTGAGGAAGTGCCGTATTATATCAATGCGGCCGACATCTGCCTGGGCTCCTTTTCCGACAAGCCCGGCATTTCCCCGTTGAAAATTTTCGATTACATGGCCTGCGGCAAACCCATCGTCAGCAACGCGGTCGGGGGGATGGACGCCTTGATCCAGTCCACGCAAAGTGGCAAACTCATACACTCGCAAAACGCGCAGGCCTGGATTCCGCCCATCGTCGAGCTGATGGAAGATCCCGGGCAGCGCCGCACCCTCGGGGAGAACGGCCGCAAAGCGGTCCTGGAAACGTACAATTGGGAATCCATTTGCAGAAAAATCGCAGCCGCCATCGAGGCCGCCCGCGCCTGACCCTCGCGCACGTCTTCATTCCCGTTTTACTCGTTTTGTCATTGCATGCCGAATCCCTCGCCTTCGACTGGGCTTTCGAAGGCCGGGTGAAAGCCGGCAGCTCCTACATCATCGACTCCCCGCCCAACCACAAGGATTTCGACAGCGAGGCCGAACTGCGCCTCGGCGTGCTCGGCAACGCCTGGAGCAACGAGCGCTACAGCCTCGATTACGAGCTGTCCGGTGACGCCAAGTTCGCCGACGGCCCCAGCGTGCAGTCCGGGCTGCGCCGCTCCACCGACATCGATTTTTTCCGCGCCTGGCTCCGGTTCGGCACCGACAAGGCCAAGGTGAGGGGAGGGCGGCAGAAGATCCTGTTCGGCGCGGGAGCCATCTTCCGTCCCCTGGGTTTTTTCGACACGCGCGACGTCACCGGCGTGGTGCCCGAAACCCGCGGCGTGGACGGCTTGCGCGCGGATTATTTTTTCGACGACACGACCTCCATCCAGGGCTGGGCGGTGCCGGGCAAGCTGGAGGAAAACGTCATCACCGGATTGCGCTGGGAAGGCCTGCTGGCAGATGTGGAAACCGGTTTCGTGGTGCAGTACCACCCCAGCACCGACCTTGAGGACCTGCCCGATTTCGGTCAGGAGCTGGTGCAGCTCGGGTATCATTTCAAGGGCGAGAAAAACATCGCCTACTGGAACGAGAGCCGGTTCGACGTCGAACTCAAGCAGGGCCGCGACGCCGTGCGCTTCGACACCGTGCTGGGCGCCGACTACACCTTCAATGTCGGCGACGGCCTGCACGTTCTGCTGGAATATTTTTTCTCCACGCGCGAGAAAGGTTTTACACCGCGCGATCCCACCCTGAACCGCACCCTGCATCAGCTCGGCCTGCTGTTCGATCAGCCCGTCGGCATCGACATCGTCTGGCAGGTGTTCACCCTTTACGACCTGCGCGACGGAACCTTCCAGATCGCCCCGCAGATAGAGTATGCTATAACCAATGAACTATTTTTATATCTCGACGGCCGCTGGGGCGGCAGGACCCGGTCCGGGGAAAAATTCGGCAGCCTCTTCAGAGAGACCGAAGTGTTCAACGGCTCCGAATCCCGCATCGGGCTGACACTGGTCGCCTATTTCTGATCCCTCTCTCGTTCGCACACTGCATGTCGCCACTGATTCACATCGACAAGATCGTCAAGGTGTACCGCGTCGGCGCCCAGGATTTCATGGCCCTGCACGAAATCAGCCTGGACATCGAAGCCGGCTCGTTCATGTCCTTCGTCGGTCCTTCCGGATCGGGGAAGACCACCCTGCTCAACCTCATCGGCGGGCTGGACACGCCGACCTCCGGCACGATCCGCTTTAAAGATCTGAACCTGAACGATCTCACGCGTAAGGAGCTGGCCCAATACCGGCGGCAGCACCTGGGGTTCGTGTTTCAGACCTACAATCTGCTGCCGGTGTATACGGTTTACGAAAACGTGCTGTTTCCCCTGCTGCTCAACGGCGACAAGGAGCCGCAGGTGAAGGACAGCGTGATGGATCTGGTGGAAAAAGTCGGGCTCGGTCCGCAGGCGAACAAGAAACCGGCGGAACTTTCCGGCGGTCAGTGCCAGCGCGTCGCCATCGCCCGCGCCCTCGTCAAAAAACCCAACCTGGTGCTGGCGGACGAACCCACCGCCAACCTGGATGCGGAAAACTCCTATCAGGTGCTGGAGTTGATGCGCGCCCTCAACAAGGAACTCAAGGCCGCGTTCATTTTTTCCACGCACGACGAAAAGGTCACAAAATACGTGCACCGGGAAGTGGGGCTGGAAGACGGAAGAGTCTGCTGGGACAAGAAACGCAACGGCGACGGGGTGCTCGAATGATCTGGCACATCGCCTGGAAGAATTTCTGCGGCCAGGGTGTGCGCTCCATTCTCAATGTACTGGTGACCGCCATCGCCATGGTCACCGTCGTGTTCAATGTTTCCATGTACAACGGCTTCCAGGCCCAGGCCACCCGCAACATGGTGCGGGTGGACGTGGCCGGCGGCCACTACCGCGTTCCCGGCTTCGACCTGCTGACGCCCACCGAATGGGAGGACCACACCTTAAAGGTTCCGCAGGCGTTGCGCGCGCTGCCGGCGGATAAGAAAGCGGAAGTGCTGATCCTGCAGGGCCAGATCTTTCCCAACCGAAGGCTGTTTCCGGTGCAGCTGCGCGGCATCGAGATGGGGCAGAAGCTTTTGGAAGTTCCCCTGCAGGGGCTGGCGGAATGGGGAGACGAAGTCGGCGACCGGGTGCCGGTGGTGCTGGGCACCGCCATGGCGAGAAAAGCGCACCTCAAGAAAGACGACACCGTCGTCCTCAAATGGCGCGACAAGAACGGCGTCGTCGATGCGCGCGATGCGGTGATCGTCGATGTGGCCCGCATCATCAACGCACGAGTGGACGAAGGGGTCATCTGGCTCCGGCTCGACCATCTGCGCGCCATGACGCTGCGCCACGACGAGGTGACCTGGGTCGCCGTGGACGAACCAAAGGGTGAGGTCGCAGGGCTGGAGTATCTCAGCGTCGAAGATCTGATGTTCGATCTTATAAACCTGCTGGAGCAGGACAAGAAATACGCCCGCATCACCTGGGGCATTCTTATATTCCTGGCGGGCATCAGCGTGTTCAATTCGCAGATCTCGAACATCTTCAAGCGCCAGAAGGAGATCGGCACCTTCATGGCGCTCGGCATGACGCCGGGGCAGGTCGTGCGGCTGTTCACGCTGGAAGGCAGCCTCGCCGCGTTCGTCTCGGTGTTCGCCGCCCTCATTCTCGGCACGCTGTTTCTCGGCTGGTTTCAAAGCGTCGGTCTCGACGTGTCGCACCTGGCCGAATCCAGCATCCCCGTGCGCGAGCGGGTGTACCTCGACATCGTTCCCTGGCAGGTGGTCCTGACCGGCGTGGTCATCGTCGCCATCATGGTGCTGATCTCCTGGCTGCCGGTGCGCAAAATCTCCAGGCTCGATCCCACACTCGCGCTGCGCGGCAGGGGGATCACATGATCCGCTGGATTCTCACCGGCATTCTGCGCGACAAGACCCGCTCGCTGTTTCCGTTTTCCGTGGTGACCGTCGGCGTCGCGCTGGTGGTGTTTTTTCTCGGCTTCATCGACGGCAATTTCGCGGACATGATCGACATGACCGCCAACCTCGACACCGGTCACCTGCGCTTCGTCAACAAACCGTTTTACGAAGAGGAGTTTTTGAATCCGATGGACCGGGCGCTCGCCGCGCAGAAGCAGACCGGGGCCTGGCTCAAGGATAACAGCGATCCGAGAATCCAGTGGTCACCGCGCATCCGCTGGGGCGCCATCATGGACGTGCCCGACGATGAGGGAGAGACGCGCAGCCAGACGCCGGTCACCGGCATGGCTCTGGACCTGTTGTCGCCCGGCTCCCCGGAAAAGGAACGCTTCAATCTGGAGAAGGTGCTGGAAGAAGGCAGGCTGCCGCAAAACCCCAAGGAGATGCTGGTCGGCCACGAGCTGGCGAAGGATCTGGAGATCCGGCCGGGAAACACGGTGACGCTGCTGGGGCAGAGTTTCGACGGCGGCCTGGCGGCGGACAATTACACCGCCGTGGGCATCATCCGTTTCGGCGTGTTTGCGATGGACAAGAAAATGGCGTTGATCGATCTCGCCGACGCGCAGGATTCGTTCTACATGGAAGACATGGTCACCGACTGGCTCGGCTACCTGCCGGACAATGTGGGCTACAAGAAATACGCGGGAATCAAAGACGGCATCCAGTCGCGCATGCCGCCGCTGCTCGCCGACCCGCCGGCGGATTGGGCGAAGGACGACGAGCCGATCATCCTGTCGATTCTCGAGCAAAGAAACCTGCAGAGCCTCGCTGATATATTTGAAGTGATCAAGAAAATCCTGGTGGGAATCTTCATCCTGCTGATGGGGCTGGTGCTGTGGAACGCGGGGGTGCTCAACGTCATCCACCGCTTCGGCGAGCTCGGGTTGTGGCTGGCCATGGGGCAGACTCATTGGAAGCTGGTGGCGATGCTCGGGCTCGAAGCGCTGATGATCGGCATTCTCGGTTCGCTGGCCGGCTGTGTCATCGGCGGCAGCATCGTCTACTACCTGCAGGAAGTGGGGATCAACATGGGCGATGCCTTTGCGCAGACCGGATTGATGCTCACCGACGTGGCGCGTGGCCGCATGAGCGCCGAAGCGTTCATCCTGGGAGTGATTCCCGGCCTGACCGCCAGCCTGCTCGGCAGTTTCTTCGCCAGCATCGGTATTTTCAAACGCTCCGAAGCGAGTCTGTTCCGGGAACTGGAGGCCGGATGACATGACGTTTTCATCACACAAGCACACGCACCGGCTGCTGGCATTGACAGCCGCAGTTGCGATCCTGACCGCCGTTTCCCTGCACGCGCAGGAGGAAGACCCGCAGCAACTGCTCGAGCGGATCGACGACAACCTGTGGGCGAACACCAAGCACATCGAAGGCAAGCTCATCATCGACAACGGCCGCAAGGAACGCACCCTCACCTGGGAAGCCTGGATGCAAGGCGTCGAGCGCTCCTTCACCGATTACAAGTCGCCGCCGCGCGAGAAGGGCACCAAGATGCTCAAGATCGAAGACAAGCTGTGGATGTACACGCCGCGCACCGACCGCAAGATCCTGATCGCAGGGCACATGCTGCGCCAGTCGATGATGGGCAGCGACCTTTCCTACGAGGACATGATGGAGGACAAAAAGCTGAGCGCCGCCTACGCCGCCACCCTGGAAGGGGAGCGGGACGCGCCCGATTGCTGTGTCCTGTTTCTGACCGCGCACGACAAGACCACGACCTACCAGACCCGTCGGCTGTGGGTGGACCCGGTGAAGGAGATCGTCCACCGCGAGGAGTTGTACGCCAAGGGCGGCAAGCTGCTCAAGAAGGTGGAATTCCTCGATTACCGGCCGCTGGGCGAGCGGCTGTTCCCGCGCCGCATGATCTTCCGCGACGCGCTCAAGGAAAACACCAAAACCACCTACGTGTTCGACACGATCGAATTCGACGTGAAGATCCCCAAAAAATACTTTTCCCAGAGCATCCTCAAGCGTTGACCGCCCACGACACGGCAGGCTGATCGATTTCCCCGGCCCATCGCCATGTGAAATTTCTTTTCACAGAGCGGTTTTGAAATTCGAAAAAATATTCCGATTCCCGAAAAAAATCGGATTATCCAATACATCCTCAGAAATAACTGCCGTTAAGAAGGTATGGCAATTGTTTCTTTTGCCCTCGATTGTCGATCCCCCCAGGTTTCTTGATTACCCGCACGCCGCGCAGTTGAGTCCGCTCAAGTTCCACAAAATTCAAGTTCATTGAGAGGAGAGAATCCTATGAAATTGCTGGGAAATCTGAAATCCATCCTGCTTGCGGTGTCGGCTCTCTTTGTCTTTACAGTCTGGGGAACCACCGGCGCTTCAGCCGTTGTCCAGTACGAGCAAGACGTCACTCCGGAGGTGATCTTCGGCTCCGGCAACCTCAACGGAAGCTTCATCACCGATCGCCGCAACGGCGTCGAAATCGGGCTGCGGGGCAAACTCCGGTTCAATGCCCTCAACAACCCCGAAAACACCTTCAACAGCAACAGCAACGGAACCTATAATTTCGCCGCTCGCAATGCCGTTGGATTCAGCTTCGACGAACCACCCAACAACACACCGGAGTGGAGTTTCGAATGGTCGGTCAACACCAACTTCGACGGCAGTTCCGGACTCAACCTGGATGATCTCACCTACGAGCTGGGGCTGGATTTCGATCCGGGCCCTGGCGCAACCTTCCTCATTTTCGACAACATCAACCCCGATCCGCTACCCGATCCTATTTACGATCACGCCATTGGCAACAACAGCACCGCAAACGGCGGCGGAATTTCCGCCAGTAACGCATCGGACTATCTGGATTTGCTGGAGGACAACAACGTCGCCCAGAATTCATGGAACTACGAATTTTTCGACGATATCCCTCCTTTTAGCGGGTTCGATCCCACGGTGGACGGGAACTACATCATTTATCTTCTGGCAAGAAATGCGGAAGGGGAGGTGGTGGCGCGGGCTGAAATCCAGATCCTAGTTGGCGACGCCGAACCGGTCGGTCCCGCGATCGATCATTTTCTGTGCTATGACGTCGATCGCGCCACCCGGCTCGACCGCCTCAAGGTGGATCTTAAGGATCCGTTCATTGACAGGGATAATGTCCGGCTGAGCCGAAGGGCGGAGTCCTATTGCGTGCCCGTGGACAAGAACGGTGAAGGCATCATCAATGCCGACAACGCTCTGACCTGTTACCGGGTGTGGACAAGGGGAAGCGATAGACTGAAAATCGAAATCGTCAACCAGTTCGGTGAGCAGGAGTTCAAACTCAGCCGGCCCGATGTGCTCTGCGTTCCCTCAAGGCAGCTGAGCGTGACAGAGGAAGATCGGCCCCATTGGCCCCATCGGCCGCGTTACGATCGTGATCGCGGGCATGACAGAGGCGAAGACTGGGATGATTGATTGTGGCCGGGACCTCATCGTCTGACCGGCTCACGCAAAGGGAAAGGGGAAAATCTTTTCCCCTTTTCCCTTTCGAAACTCACAATGACCAGCGGGTTTTCGTATCCGGGCGCCAGCTCGATCAACGGCACCCTTCGAGAAGCTCAGGGTGACAAATGAAAAACTAAAGCGCCGCCACTTTTTCTTCCAGCCACTGCACCGCTTCGTCCAGGGTAGGGACCACCTTCGTGCGCGAGGCGTAGTCCTCCCATTCTCCCTGCGGGCTCACCGCGACCAGCGGCTTCTCGTATTCCAGCGCCAGCTCGATCTCCGACTGGGTGCCGGCGGTGCCCGGCAGCGCGACCAGGCAATCCGCGGTCAGCACGATGATGTGGTTGCGGCTGGCGGTGTCTTTGCCGAGCGAGCCCGAAAGCGGCAGGTGGGTGCGGATGGGAAGATCGATGTGGTCGTTGGGGTAGCCCCGGGGCGGCGTGTATTCGGCGCGGGCGTCGCCGTGGTCGCAGAAATCCTGCGCTGGCAGGATGCCGATGGCGAGGCCCTTGCGGTCCGGTACCTGCGAGAACGCGTACGCCGTCGCCGCCATCACGCCCTGACCGCCGCCGTTGACCAGATCGTATCCGCTTTCGGCGATCCACTGCCCCAGCGGTTGACTCAGATGCGTGAGCGGGTCCTTGCCCGATCCGATCACCCCGATGCGGATTCTCGTTTGCGCCACCGGTTTCTCCTCACTCCCGCAGGCGTTGCGTCGCTGTCATTTGAATCCCCAATCCGCAAAAATGTGCTGAAGGACGCAAAGATTCGCGATTCACTCCCGCAGGCGTTCCAGAACCTTGTTCATGTCGTCCATCACCGCGCGCCGGTTTTCCACCGTGTAAAACCGCAGCAGGTAGGCGGGGTGAAAGGTCAGCATGAGCGGGATGCCTTCGTATTCGTGCCAGGTGCCGCGTTCCTTGGTGATAGCCACAGCCCGGCCGAGCAGCGTCGTCGCCGCCGGTTTGCCCAGCGCCACGATGGCTTTCGGCTGGATCGCCTTGAGCTGTTTGACTAAAAAAGGCTTACAGGCATCCACCTCGTCGCGTTCCGGGTCGCGGTTGCCCGGAGGGCGGCATTTGACGATGTTGCAGATGTAGGTGTCCTGCTGCCGGTCGAGCTGCATGCCTTTTTCGATGATCTCCGTGAGCTTCTTCCCGGCCCGGCCCACGAACGGCAGTCCCTGGGCGTCCTCGTCCGCTCCCGGGCCCTCGCCCACGAACACCAGGTCCGCTTCGGGGTTTCCGGAGCCGAACACGATTTTGTTGCGCCCTTCACACAGCTTGCAGCGCTGGCAGTCGCCCAGCTCGGCGCGGATGTCGGACAAAAGGTCGGATTTGGACTTGGCGGTCTGCGGTGGCGTCATGGATTCAGGCTGGCTGGGGGTGGATATCGGCTGCGGCGCGGTGGGGACCGGGGGCGTCAGAGAGAGGTCCTTTTCGTACGGGACTTCGGTGTACCCGCATTCTTTCAGAAAAAGCAGATAGTTTTTCAGCTCCCGCAGCAGTTCGGATCGGCTCGGCGGTTCCGTCATAATGGAAAGAATAACAAATGGCTGGATTCAGAACAAATGGTTTGCGCAACGCGGCCCGGTTCCCCGCCGCAGATATTAATTTTCAAAGTGTTCCGGTGAAAGATAAAACACGCCGGAAGCGGCGAAAATAGCGGCATCGAATTGAATCGGAAAGGCTTGACACCTTACGGCGAGCGGATCTATAATCCGGATTAATCCATCCGATTGGATTGACAGACTTTATCTCCCTGTGGAGCCGGACCGCGGGGAAAACGCGGCAAAAACCGCCAATGGTTTTCGCCGCATACACTTTTGTCATGCGCAACTTGCTGATCCTCACATTGTTTTTTCTGGCCGGCCTGCTGATCCAGGCGCCGGACGCCGTGGGATCGGTGCACCACGATCACGGGAACGATCACAGGGCAATGACCGCACCGGCGTCGCCCTTCGATTCCCCGCAAAAGGCCCGAACGGACACCCGCCCCGTCCATTGCGTTTTGAAGGGCCATTTCAACCACATCTGTCCGCATGAGTTATCCGGAAAGCAAGTTCCCCGGATCGGCAAACCCTGTGCATCGGATCCATTGTCTCCGGTTGCGTCCGGATCCCCCGTGGTCAAGGAGATGACCTCCTCCCACAACGCCCCGGCATCCCCGGGATTGCCGGAATCCGGCCGCATAGGTATCGCCGCCTCGATGCTGCCCACGCTTTACCTCGACCTGAACGATCCCCCTCCACGATCGCTGTAATCCAAACCCACTCTTTTTTCATTCCCTCGTGCTGGCCCGTGCGGGCGTGAGCGCTTTCGTCTTTGAACGAAAACCAATCGTCAGCCGGCGTGTGAGGATTGAATCGCTCCCAATGCACTTCACCTCTCTTTGAGAGGGGATCGTTCTATTTCTTTTTTCGAGGAAGTCATCATGGCACACAAGAAAGCATTCTCAACCCTGTTGAGCGGATTGTTCGTTTTGCTGTTCGCTCCGCTGGCCCAGGCCTATGTGGGACTGTGTTGCGCCCATTGCGGCGGCAACATGCCCATGAACATTCCCGGCGGCGGCATCCCGGAAACGCACGAATTCCGTTTCAAGCTCAGCCAGATGTTCATGCAGATGGGACCGCTGCGCGACGGCACCGACGATCTGCTCAACGCGGATCTTTTGGGCCCGCCGAACGGCACCACCTTCGCGGTCGCTCCCGAACGGATGCGTACCTACATGACCATGGGCTCGGTCGCCTATTCGTTCACGGACAATTTCGCCGGCATGATGATGCTGAGCTACATCCGCAACGAGATGGACATGGAGTTCAACCAGCCGCTGCAGGCGTCCACCGGGCAAAAAGGCTTCACCATGTTCTCAGACGGCATCAGCGACCTCACCCTGCTGGGCAAATACCGGCTGTACGCGAACGACGACCTGGCGCCCACCAACCAGGTGTCCATGCTGTTCGGGCTGTCTCTGCCCACGGGCTCCATCAACAAGAAGTTCAGCCGCAACCCGGTGCCCGGCCAGAACGGCACGATCCTGCCGTTTCGCATGCAGACCGGCAGCGGCACCGTGGACCCCATCATCGGCCTGACCTATCAGGGCTCGAAGGACCCCTGGTGGTACGGCATGAACCTCAAGCTGGAAGCGCATCTGTACGACAACAGCCAGGGCTACCACCGCGGCCAGGAATTTCAGTACGACTTTTACGTCATGCGCCAGATCCATCCTAAAGTGGTGCTGCTCGCGGAGCTGCAGGGCTGGGCCGAGGGCCAGTACAGCGACGAGCCCTTCAACCAGCGCGTGAACGGCGAGGGCCACGCGGGATTCAACCCGAACAACGGGTTCCTGAGCCCGCTGTTCGACCCGCAGAATTACGGCGGGCACCGCATCGGCGTGACCTTCGGTTTCCAGTTCCAGCCGATTCCGCTGCACATCATGGAACTGGTGGCCACGCTGCCGATTCACAACGACCTGGCGGGACCTCAGCTCAGGGACGACTGGATGATCCAGTTCACCTACTACATCGAGGTGCCGACCAAGAAGAGCCGCCGCTACACCGGGTTCAAACCGCCTGAACAACTGGGCTTTTGAACGGGGTGATAAAAATGCGAAAACTCGGCTCGATTTTTTGCAGTATGCTGATTGTGAGTGTTCTGTCTGGTTGCGCGGGCCTTCCCGAGGAAGGCTCCGCCGACCAGGCGGTCTTCATGAAGCAGTGCACCAAATGCCATTCCTGGCCGCATCCGGGACGGCACAGCAAGGAAGAATGGGACGGCATTCTGGCCTGGATGGAAAACATCATGCAGGAGCGCAATGTCGCGTTTTCTTCCGAAGACAAATCCACCATCCGGGCGTATCTGCACCGCAACGCCCGCTAGGAGATCGAACATATGAAATCCAAATTGCGGCTGGCAGGTTTCTGGATTGCGGCGCTTGTGCTGGTCGGCGCCGTGGCGACGACGGTTCTGGCTTCCCAGAGCACCTTCGAGAACATGGGCATCGTGAAACCGCGGATCGAGAAAAACGCCCCCGGTTTCTCCCTGCAGAACATCCACGGCGAGACCGTGGATCTCAGGGATTTTCGCGGCAAGCCCATCCTGCTGAACTTCTGGGCCACCTGGTGCGAGGCCTGCAAGGAGGAATTGCCCTCCATGCAGCGGCTGTATGAGACGCTGAAGGACCAGGGGGTCGAAGTGGTGGCCATCTCGATCGACCGCAGCAACTTCGACCGCATCCGCAAATACGTGGAGCAGTACAAGCTCACCTTTCCCATTCTGCTGGATCCGGATCAGAAGGTGCGCCGCAGCTATTTCATCATGGGACTGCCGACCACCTACCTGATCGACGGCGACGGCAAGCTGAAAGGCTTTGCCTCCGGAGCCCGGGTGTGGGACAGCCCCGACTCCATTCAGGTCATGCAGTCCCTGAAGCAGTGAACGGATAGAAGGAAACCTCCATTTTGGCGCTTCGAAACAGACGGATACTGTTGTTGACCCTCGCCGGGATGCTGCTGCACGCCACCGGTCACGCGGCGCTCGACTTCAAAACCCCGGATGCGCTGATTGAAACCCTCGATGAGCGTTATTATTACCCCCAGCGGCAGGGGCTGAAAAAGCTCAGCGTGCGGGTGGACTGGGAACAGCTCGACACCGTGACCGGAAACGGCCGCTATCTGAAAAATCCACCGGCCCGCTTCACCTGGGAGCGCTTCGACGGCGGCGTGCGGCGTGTGATCGAGCTGGAAGAGTCGGCGTTCGAGATTTCCAGCCAACGCAAGCGGGAAGTGCTGAACATGCTGGAGCACTACAAGGAACTGATCGTCCCCAAAACCCTGGGCGAAAAAGTCGCCGCCTACCAGGGCAGTTTGAAGCAGACGCGCAGGAAAAACGTCGTCATGGAGTTCCGCTCTCCCTCACCCGGCGACGCCGTGCAGAAATACGAGATGCTGGTCGATCTCGACCGGCTTTCCATCCCCCGGCTGCGCATCACCCAGAGGAACGCCCCTGCGCAAGTCAAAAGCCGCCTGAGCTACACCGACAAGGACGGCAAATGGCTGATCGCCGAAAGCCGCGCGCAGTTCACGATGGGAGAACTGGAATACACCGAAATCAGCGAATTCACCTACCGCCGGGTGGACAACTTCTGGCTGGTGAAAAAGCTCGTGCAGACCGTCAAACAGGAGGAACGCACGCTGCAATCCCTCGTGTTCCGGTTCGTCGATTATCAGATCAACTGATCCTTCTTTTATGGAGGTGAGCGATGCGTACGACGATGTTTCTCTTCAGCTTTCTCGTGCTGATTCTGTTGGCCGGCTGCGCCACGTCCGGCCATTACGACACCATGCTGAAAAACTGGCACGGCAAATCCATCGAGGATTTTCTCGCGCAAAACGGGCCGCCGATCAAAAAAGACACCACGGCCAGCGGCAACACCGTCTACGTGTATTTCCGCCGCAACCCCGACCTGGCTCTGCTCAAGTGCACCACCTGGGTGGAAGTCGATGCCGCCTCCCAGACCATCGTCAACACCCGCTGGGAGGGGGGCAACTGCGCCGCCTACGCCCAGTAGCCCGTTAACGCAAACCATCCCGCCGTTCCCGGTCCCGCACCGGCCGTGATTTGCCTGCGCAAAACCCCAAAAAAGTGCTAAAATCGGGCCAACTCCCCAAACGGCCCGAAGCCCTGCACCCGCACGTGTTACGCAAATAGTGGTAAAAAAATCAGTCACTTGGGGCAATAATTCCGATTGAGTCTGAGGCCGTTTTGGGTTTATAATCATAACACTCAATCTTTGAGTAACTTAGGAGAGCACGCATGTCCGGTCTGAAAAGCGCCTGGGAACTCAGCATGGAAAAATCCGAAAAGCTGGTCCCGGAACTCAAGAAAAACAAAAAGCTTTCGGATGCTCAGAAAAAAGAGATCCAGGAGATCCGCAACGAGTACAAAGCCAAGATCGCCGACCGGGACGTCACTCTGCAGGACAAGCTGAACAAATTGTCGGACCGCACCCCGCCTGAAGAATTGCAAGTCGTGGCAGAAGAACTCAAAAAGCAATTTTTTGAGGAAAAGCAGGCCCTGGAAGCGGAGCGCGAACAGAAGATCGAGGCCGTCCGGGGCGGCACAAAATAGATATCCATCGCGATCCTGAACCGTGAAAGCGATAGCGGGCAGGCTCGCGTTCATTTCCAGCGCATTGATACAACATTCATGAAACACACCGTCAAACAGATGGTCCGTGACGCGTGGGCCAAGGCCCGCGACGTGGGCGAACTCACCGGCGCGGACGAGCCGGAGATCGTGGTCGAAAAACCCAAAGACCCGAAAATGGGTGATTTTTCCACCAACCTCGCCATGGTGCTCGCCAAGCCCGAGCGCAAAAACCCGCGCGCCATCGCCGAAGTGCTGAGCCGCTACCTGAAAAACGGCGGCGGCCTGGTCGAAAGCGTCGAGACCGCAGGGCCCGGCTTCATCAATCTCACCATGTCGCGCTCGTTTTTCCTCAAGCGGCTGCTTCAGGTCGAGGAAATGGGCGACGCGTTCGGCAGCTCCGAGATCGGCCTCGGCAAAAAAGTGCTCATCGAATACGTCAGCGCCAACCCCACCGGCCCCCTGCACGTGGGCCACGGACGCGGCGCCGCCGTCGGCAACGCGCTGAGCAAGATCCTCGCGAAGGCGGGATACGACATCCAGACCGAATACTACGTCAACGATGTGGGCAACCAGATGAACATCCTGGGCCGCTCCACCTGGCTGCGCTACCGCGAGCTGTTGGGCGAGACCATCGAGTTTCCCGACGATCATTACAAAGGCGACTACATCAGGGACATCGCGCAGGAGATCGTGGATAAGCAGGGCAAAGAGCACCTCGGCAAGGATGAGGAGGCCGTGCTGCCGTTTTTCCGCAAACACGCCGCCGACTGGGTATTGCGCGGCATCAAGCAGGACCTGAAAGAATTCCGCGTCGAGTTCGACCGCTGGTTCAGCGAGCAGACCCTGTACGACGACGACTCGGTGGACCGTGCGCTGGACTGGCTGCGCGAGAAGGGCTACGTCTACGACAAGGACGGCGCCGTGTGGCTGAAATCTTCGGCGTTCAAGGACGACAAGGACCGCGTCATCGTCAAGCAGAACGGCGAGCGCACCTATTTCTGCTCCGACATCGCCTACCACCAGAACAAGATCGAGCGCGGCTTCGGCCAGCTCATCGACCTGTTCGGCGCCGACCACCACGGCTACGTGCCGCGCATGCAGGCGGTGATGCAGGCGCTGGGCTACGACCGCAACGTGTTCCAGGCGCTATTGGTGCAGTTCGTGACCCTCAAGCGCGGCGATGAGAAGGTGTCCATGTCCACCCGCTCCGGCGAATTCGTCACCCTCAAGGAAGTGGTGGACGAAGTCGGCGTCGATGCGGCGCGCTTCATCTTTCTGATGCGCAGCTCCGACACGCACCTGGATTTCGACCTGGAGCTGGCGAAAAAGGAAACGCCGGAAAACCCCGTGTTCTATATCCAGTACGCGCACGCCCGCATCTGCAATATCTTTGTCACCGCCAGCAACCAGGGCGTACCGGCCAAGGCGGGCGGCGAGGTCGATCTGTCGCTTTTGGTGGAAGACGAGGAGTGGCAGCTGATCAAAAACATCCTCGCGTTCACCGAAGTCGTGGAAAAAAGCGCCGAGAGCCTGGAAGTCCACCGCATCGCCCACTACCTGCACGATCTGGTGGCGGTGTTTCACAGCTACTACAACAAGCACCGCGTCGTCACCGAGGACGTTCCGAAAAGTCAGGCGCGGTTGTTTCTGCTGCACTGTTTGCGCATCACCATACGCAATGGCTTGGCCCTCATGGGAATCGAAGCCCCGGAGAAAATGTAACAGAGGGGCTGTTTCAGTTCCCGTACGGAGGAGAGATTGGTTCGATTTCAGAAAAAAAACGAGCGCAAAGGCAAAAAGGCCACCGTCCTGGCGGTGCTGATCCTCGTCGGGGGCGGCGTCTATTTTGTCGCGAGCGGCGGGGCGAGCAGCCTGATCGAGCGCTTCCACCCGCAGATCCACAAAAAACTGATCTCCGTGAAGCCCAAGATCCTGCGCACCGCTCACAAGGCCGAGCGCAACCCCTTTTCCGAAGACGAGTTCACCTTCTTCCGGGTTTTGAACGACGCCGAAATGGATCAACTCGTCGGCCTGAACGGCGAAGTGGGGCCGAGACAAACCGTCGCGCCGCAGCGCCCCGTCAAACGCAAACTGCAACGGGTGCGAACCGCTCCCCGGCGGCAGCAGTCCCGGCCCAAGCCCGTGTCCCAGCCTGCGCCCGTTTTGGCGAAAGCCGTTCCCGCCGCCCCGGTGCTGGCGAAAGCGGCTCCGATGCCCGTGCCCGGCGAGATGAAAGCTCCCGCAGCGGAGGTCAAACCGGCGGAACCCGCAAAACCCGCGCCGCCTGCGGCGAAAATCCCCACGAGCCTGGAAAAATTCACTGTGCAGGTGAGCTCCTTCAAAGAGTCGCGCTACGCCCAGGCCCTCAAAGACAAGCTGATGAAAAAAGGCTATCCCGCCTTCACCCTGAAATCCGAACTGGCGGGCAAGAACGAATTCCGCCACCGCGTCTACATCGGCCGCTACCAGAGCCACACCAGCGCCGCCCGCGCCGCCTCCAAGATCCGCCAGGCGGAAAAACTCGGCACCCTCATCGTCCAGCACAGGAAGTAGGGGAACAGCCCGGTTGCAATGCGGCAATGCCCTCACTAGGGGCAGAATGTCCGTCCCCAGCTCACAGACGATGAGTTTTATCCTTTTTTATAAGGGTTTAGGAGTGTCCGGCTGTTAGTATGATATAATATGATAGTCTATTATTTGAGGGAGCCACCCCCATGCCCAAGCCTTCACCGCGAATATCGTTTGTGACCGCCGCCGGCAAACGCGAAAAACTGGACCGCATTGCCGAGGCCTTCGGCACCAATCTGAGCTCGGTCATCAACGACGCTCTCGACAACTACATCGAACTGCACGAATGGCAGCTCGCGCATATTCAGAAAGGTGTGGATGCCGCCCGAAAAGACGAGTTCGCTTCCGATGAGGAAGTGAAAGACTTTTTCGATGAGCACGGCAAGCCCGCATGAACTTGCGTTGGACGCGCCGGGCGCTCCAGGATTTACAACACCTGCATGCTTATATCAGCCAGGACGATCCCGAGGCCGCGGGGCGCATGGTGTTCCGTATCCAGGAAGCCGCGCACAAACTCAAGCAGCATTCCCACATGGGAAAGCCCGGCCGCGTTGACGGAACGCGGGAGTTGGTTCTTGCGGGATCGCCCTACCTGTTGGTATACCTCCTGTCCGGGGACGAAATCCACATCGTCGCCGTGATCCACACCTCCCGCCGCTGGCCGGACAGCTCTCAAGAAAACCGTTGAGCGGGAAACGCAGCTACCTCTTACCGAATAACTTTTTCCAGAAAGATTTTTTTGCAGGTGGGTTTGTCTCGCCGGATGGGGGAGGGGATGCGTCCTCGTGGTGGAACTCGGTGGGGCTGGTGTAGACTTCGCCGTTCTTCCTCGGAGATCCGCTCGCCGTCCTCATCGAAGAAATATTTTTTGCGCGTGATGTGCAGGTCGTAGCCCATAATCCTCAGTCTTTAACAAAAGATCAGAGCAATCGCAATCCCCGATCACTCCTCTGCGTACACCTGCAGCACTTCCACGGGGTCGTCGATGCGCGGGCCGCCGTAGAATTTTTCCTTGCTGTCGAACCACGTGTTGAAGCGGTAGCCCTTGATGTCGTCGTGGTAGAGTTTGCGGCGCTCGTCTTCGCTCTTAAACGTGAAATCCAGTGTCGCTTCGCCGCCCGCCGTCACGGTGACGGTGCCGGTCTGCGTCGGGATGAAGGGGTGCCAGGCCACCACGTCGTAGGTGCCCGGCGGCACGTCGTTCACGGTGAAGTTGCCCTCCGCGTCGGACACGGCGAAGTAGGGGTTGTCCACCAGGAAGCCGCGCGTCTGCAGAAACGGGTGCAGGTTGCACTTGATGAGAAACTCCTGCGAGCGTTTGTCCACGAAGGCGTTGCGCACCTGGCTGGTCTGCTTGTCCACCGGCTTGTTGGTTTTCTGGCTGATGTAGCCGTCGTGGTTTTTTTCGTAGGTGGCGATTTCATGGCGGATGGGGTCGGTGTTCTGCAGCAGCAAGTTCTCGCCGTTGCGGATGCCGATCACGTACTGGTCGGCGTGGCAGCGGGAAATATTGATAGACGGCAGTTTCGAGGGAAACGGTTTGCCTTTGGCGACGCCCTGGATGGCGATCACCGTGTCCTTGAGGCCGCCGTTTTCCGACACCTTGAAATCGAACAGCAGCCGGTGCCCCTTGCCGTCCGACATGCGCGAGCAGAACTCGATATTGGGTGCGTGTATCAGGTGAAAGTACCGCGGCCGCGGCTGGCCTCCCTGCATCGTCACGCGTCCTTTCACCGTGCCGCCGTCGCTCACCTGCACCACTTTGTACTGCGGCGGGATTTTCTCGAACAGCTTGCGCGCCAGCTTCTCGTTGCGCGGGTACAGCGCGTCCACCTGGGCGCGCGCCGCGTCGAAACGTTCCTGCAGGATGTAGATGACGCCGAGATCGAAATCCGCCTTGACCATTCGCGGGTTGAGCTTGAGCGCCTGCTTCATCTCCGCTTCCGCTTCTTCCAGCAGGTTCACTTTGCCAAAGGAGATGCCGCGGTTGTAGCGCAGGTGCGGATCGTCGTAGCCTTTGCGCAGCGCTTCCTCGAACGACAGCAGCGCTTCCTTGTGCTGCCCCATCTGGCTGAGGGCGACGCCCAGGTTCGCGTAGGCGAGGGCGTAGTCCGGGTCCGCCATGACCGCCTTCTGGAACGCCTGCGCCGCATCCGGCCATTTCTTGGCCAGGCTGAAGCGCACGCCTTCCTTGTAATGCGATTGCGATTCCGTTGTCGCCGACGCCAAAGAGATGCGCGGAAACAGGAGACAGATAAACAGCAGCGGCAGAACAAACCAGCCGGCTCTAAGGTGTGTATTACGGATGAAATCGGGAGTCATGAGTTCAAAAACGATTCGCAGAATAGATTGAGGAAACAACAATCTAGCAATCCCGCGCCGGTGTGTCAACAAAGGCTGCGCACCGGGTCCGCCGCCGCAAATTTTCCCCTCGTTTCCCTGTGCCGAAGGGAGATGCCTGGAGCCGGGATATCTGATAAGATACGGAAGGCGTGGGGATTATTCCCTTACGGTGAACGAGGAGCGATGGAAGACACCCTGGAGCCTTTCAAGGAACACTGGCTGGTGCGCGGCGGCTGGTTGCAGACCGTGGTCGGCGCCAAGGCGGCCGGCAGCACGAACCTGCCGCAGCGCAAAACCCACAAGATCCCGGTGGGCAAGGACGCCGTGGTGCTGGCGCTGGAGCTGGAAGGGCAGGACCCCCACAAGCCGCTGGTCATCCTGGCGCACGGCATGGGAGGCTGTTCCGAATCCGGCTACATGCGGCGCATCGCGGGGCGGCTGTGGGACCGCGGCGTCGGCGTCATCATGATGAACCACCGCGGCAGCGGCCCCGGAATGGGGCTGAGCGCCAGCCTGTGGCACGGCGGTTCCAGCGACGATCTCGACAAGCTGGTGCAGTATGTGCTGGAGTTGTATCCCCGCCGGGCGATCCTCATGGTGGGGTTTTCCCTGAGCGGCAACATTCTGCTCAAGTATCTGGGCGAAGGCCGCAAGGTCCCCACCAACATCCACGGCGCGTTCGCCGTCAACCCGCCGGTCGATCTGAAAATCAGCAGCGAGATCCTCTCCAGCGACAACGGCTCCTCCACCTTCAACAACTACTATGTGAAGCTGCTGCGCCGCCAGGCCGAGGCCATGCTGGAATGTTTCCCGGAGGCGTACAAACCCAAGTCCGATTACCGCACCATCCGCGATTTCGACGTCGTCTACACCGCACCCGCGGCAGGCTTCCGCGACGTGGAGGAGTATTACGCCAAGAGCAGCGCCAACCAGTTTCTGGAATCCATCCACGTGCCCACCACCATCCTCTGCGCCCAGAACGATCCGTTCATCCCGCCCAAAGTGTTCGACACGGTGCTGAAAAACTTCACCCTCACCTTCAACGCCCCGGAAGGTGGCGGCCACATGGGCTACATCGCCAGCCGTCCCACCGCGCTCGGCGACAGGCGCTGGCTCGATTACGTCATCGTCAACTGGGTGGAAAACATCGTTTGACCACAGGGCGCGTGCGTCTCACGTTACCAGTGTTTTAAAATCCTGCCTTTTCTTTTCGCCGCGAAACTGAGACCTTAGCCAAAGGCCCGGAAAAAACGGAATACCCCGAAATAACCCGAAGGAGCATCCCCGCATTATGAGGATTCACTGGACGTTGATGATGGTGCTGTGCCTGTGGTGTCTGTTCGTCGGATTTATCTTGTGCGACCAGCGGATCGTCCCCGGCGGACTGAGCAAGAAGATCGCGAAGTGGGAGCAGACCGCTCAGGACTGCTCCCGCACACTGGAAAAAGTGCAAGCGAAGGTGTTTAAAAGATGAGTGTCCATGAAAGTATTTTCCAAGCGAACTTCCTCAGGACGCCTGCTGTCATTTCCCCCGCAAATTCAGTGTCTTTCGCCTGCGATGAAAATGCATCGCCGGAAGGGCCCGCTTTGGATGCTATAACTCATTGAAAAGTGGTTGCGTAGGGGCCATTCCTGTGCGATTCTGGGACATGATTTTCCCGCAGCGTTTCCCGTCGTAAATCCGGATTTCACCGCAGGAAAGGACGATTTCATGGGGCAGATCGCAACGCTATTCCGTCTCCGCTGGCTCTCTTTCAAAAACAGTCTGCTCAGGCCCTCACGCGGCAAGCGGTTCCGCTGGGTGTTCATCTCCGTGCTGGCGGCGCTGTTCGTGGCGGCGGATTTCTGGTTTTTCCTGCGCATCATCCGTTACTTCGACGGGCTGCCGCTCAACGTCGGCGACGAACTGATCGTGCAGATGTTGAACGTGATCTTTCTGACCCTGATGGTGATGGTGCTGTTCTCCAGCCTCATCGTCTGCCTGTCGGTGTTTTTCCTGGCGCGCGACCTGCCGCTCACGCATTCTTTGCCGGTTCCCACAGGATCGGTGTTTTTCGCGCGCTTTTACCAGTCGGTCCTGCACAGCTCGTGGATGATGCTTTTGTTCGGCCTGCCCATCTTCGTGGCGTACGGGCATTTTCACAGCGTCGATTGGAAATACTATCTCTACCTGCTCGCCGGTATCGTGCCCTACGTGATGATTCCCTGCATCTTCGGCTGCGCCTTCATCCTGCTGTTGATGCGTTATTTCCCGACCAAGAAGGCGCACCAAGTGCTTTCCTTTCTCGGGCTTGTGGTTCTGGTGGGGCTGATCGTGTATCTCAGGTTTCTTTCCCCGGAAAAGTTTTTTGGCCGCGAGGTGTCCGACGCGCAGATCATGGTGTTCGTCGAAAGCCTGCGGGTTCCCGACTATCCCTTTCTGCCCAGCAGCTGGATGACGCTCGGCCTTGCGAGCTGGGTAGAGGGCGACACCGGCACCGCGGGCCGGCAGCTTTTGTATCTCTACGGCGCGGCGGCAGGATCGCTGGTGGTGTTGTGGGCCCTCGCCCGCAGGATCTATTTCGACGGCTGGTGCATGGTGCAGGAAGTGAAAAACGCCCCGGTGGGCGGCACCGGTTCCAAATTCCGCCTGAGTGCGTTTCTTGAGTGGCTGCCCGTTTCGCCCGAACGGCGCGCCCTGCTGATGAAGGATCTGCGCGTGTTCGCGCGCGATCCGGAACAGTGGTCGCAGATCTTCATCCTCTGCGCCCTGGTGTTCGTCTACATCTTCAACATCATGAACCTGCCCCTGCACAACGTGGTGCTCAAGAATGTCGTGTCCGTGCTGAACATCGGGCTGGTGGGGTTTGTGCTCTCCGCGCTCTGTGCCCGCTTCGTGTTCACCGCCACCAGCATCGAGGGCCGCAAGATCTGGACGATCTACACCGCGCCGGTGGAAATGAAGAAATTTCTCTGGAGCAAGTTCTGGATGTTTTTCCCGCCGCTTTTGTTCGTGG
Organism: Nitrospinales bacterium; assembly: GCA_965223345.1. Taxonomy (GTDB): domain Bacteria; phylum Nitrospinota; class Nitrospinia; order Nitrospinales; family VA-1; genus CBDCWG01. Next base: position 3,193,540 of record CBDCWG010000012.1, on the reverse strand, counting down.
CGGAGTTTCTCGTCGTCGTTTCCAACTGGTTGCTTCAGGTGGACGCCTATGTTATGAATGTCTCCATCGTCAGCATTTTTCTGGTCACGGCGGGCCTTGTGGGGCTGGGGCTCGGGCTGGGCGCGATGTATCCCATGTTCGAGCACGAAAACATTTCCGAGATTCCCGCCGGCACCGGCGGCATCCTGTACATGACCAGCAGCCTCGCGTACATCGCCGCCGTGCTGATGCTGGTCGGAAGACCCATGTACGTGCATTTCAACGAAAAATTTCTGTTCAAAAGCGTGGGCGGTCTGGACGTCCCCATCTGCTACACCCTGATTTTCGTGCTGACCCTTGCTGTCACCTTCCTGCCGCTCAAGCGCGGCATCGAAGCCCTGAAGAAGATGGACGTCTGACTCCGAGCCCGCGCCGCCGGTCCTTCCCGAAGGTGTCCGATCGATGGAACTGTTTCCCGAATACGAAGAATCCGAGGGCGCGGCCCCCGGCTGGTCGCCGCTGCCCGACCGCATGCGTCCCGCAGGCTGGGAGGAGTTTCTCGGCCAGGAGCATCTGGTGGGCGAGGGGCGTCCGCTGAGAAAACTGATCGAAAGCGGCTCCGGGTTTTCCTTCATATTGTGGGGGCCGCCCGGTTCCGGCAAGACGACGCTCGCCCGCATCACCGCGCGCCTGACGCAAAGCGAATTTCACGAGATCAGCGCCGTCAACGCCGGCGTCGCCGACATCCGCAAGATCGTCCAGCAGGCGGAAAAGCGGCGCAAGGCCAACGGCGGACGCACGCTGCTGTTCATCGACGAGATCCACCGCTTCAACAAGGCGCAGCAGGACGCCGTGCTGCCGCACGTGGAAAACGGCACCCTCAGGCTGGTCGGTTCCACCACCGAAAACCCGTCGCACGAAGTGATCCCGGCGCTGCGTTCGCGCTGCCAGATCTTCCGCCTGGAATACCTCAGCCGCGAGGGCATCCGCACGCTTCTCGAGCGCGCCATCGCCGACAAGACCCGCGGGCTGGGCGAGAACGCCCCGGTCTTCGATGAAGACGCGCTGAACCTGATCGTCAGCCACGCCAACGGCGACGCCCGCCGGGCGCTCAACGTGCTGGAAGCCGCAAGCGACGTGTCGGGAGAGAGCGATCGCAACACCCCCATAAGCAAAGAGACGATCGAGGGGATCATCCAGCGCGCCGCCGTGCTGTACGAAAAGGGTGGCACCGAGCATTACGATCACGCCTCGGCGTTTCAGAAGAGCCTGCGCGGCTCCGATGCGGACGCCGCCATCTACTGGCTGGCGAAGATGATCGCCGGCGGCGAGGACCCGCGTTTCATCACCCGCCGGTTGGTCGTCACCGCCGCCGAGGACGTGGGGCTTGCGGATCCCATGGCGCTCGTGCTCGCCAACGCAGCCGCCGATGCGGTGGAGCGGCTGGGCTGGCCCGAGGCGCGCATCCCGCTGGCGCAGGCGGTGATCTACGTCGCGCGCGCGCCCAAGGACAACGCGGCCATCACGGCCATCGACCGCGCCCTGGACGACATCCAGAACAAGGGCGAGTCCTACCCCGTGCCCGACCACCTCAAGGACGCGCATTACCGCGACGCGAAAAAATACGGCTACGGTGTGGATTACAAGTACCCGCACGACTACCCCGAAAGCCGGGTCGAGCAGGAATACCTGCCTGAGGAGCTCAGCGGCCGCAAATACGTGCCTCCCGGCCCCAAGGATCCGCAATCCGAATCCGACGATTCCGCGTGAAGCGGCGCTTTTTGCAATGCGTCCTTGTCCCCGGCGGGATTTTTCGTTATTAATAAACCTTTTAGTCCGATACCGCGAAACAGGATGAGCAACATGAATGCGAAGACCAAGTACGAAAGCGCCGCGGCCATCTTCGAAGGCCGGATGCGCGGCAACCAGCTGATGCTGAGCGGCATCGGCCTCGGGCCCGAGGACGCGCGCCACATGTGGCGCTCTGAAAAAATGCTGGAGATCAACTGGCTGGACCTCGACGACAACCGCCTGGGCGACGAAGGCGTGAAGGAGTTGGCGCAATGCGAATTCCTGAGCAAGGTGCAATACCTCAATCTCAACAACAACGGCGTCACCGACGCGGGGATCGTGCACCTCGCGCAATCCAGATGCCTGCCTCTTCTGAAGCGGCTGCACATCCGCGACAATCCCATCCAGGGGCCCGGCGTGCTGGCCCTGTTCAATTCCGCAACGCTAGACAACCTTTCCGTGTTTCAGCTGCACGACGGCTGGAGCTGCAAGAAGCGGGAAGGGTGGAGGTACAAGTCGCGCGACTGACCCCATGGAAACCATCGCCAACAAATGCCAGCTGCACATCCACATCTCCATGGAGGACCGTCCGGGCATCCTCGCCGAAACGCTGGAGCACATCGTGCGGCAGGATTGGAGCGTGCTCGACATCAAGCAGTTCGTGTTCAACGGTCTGCTGAACCTGTCCATCCTGCTTGAAGGCAAAGACGCCGGCGCCATCGATGCGCTGAAACAGGAACTGGATGAATACGGCAAACAGGCCGGGCTCAAGGTCGGCGTCACGCCCTGGGAATCCAACAACCGGCCCGACGCGCCGTACCGCCACCGTTCCGTCGTGACGCTGCTGCGCGACACCATCGAGACGCCCGTGTTGCTTGAGCTCACGCGCGACCTGGCCGCGCGTGACATCAACATCCTGCGCATCGAACAGCTCGACTACGGCGATCAGCACGTGCTCGAATTCGTCATCGGCACCCGCGAGGCGCATTCCAGCGTCGATGTGTTCAACGCCCTGATGGAATTCAAGGAAGCCTTCAGCATCGACCTCGCCGTGCAGGACGACACGCTGTTCCGCCGCAACAAGCGCCTGATCGTGTTCGATGCGGACATGACGTTCCTGCAATGCGAGGTCATCGACGAGCTGGGAAAACTGGCGGGCGTCGGCGAACAGATGGCGGCCATCACCCGGCAGGCGATGGAGGGGACGATGGATTTCACCGACGCGCTCAGGCAACGGGTGCGGCTGTTGCGCGGATTGTCCGTAGAGAAACTCGAGGCACTCGCCGACCGCATCCCCCTGACCCCCGGAGCCGAAGACCTGGTCGCCATCCTCAAGCACCTGGGCTACAAGATCGCCATCGTCAGCGGTGGCTTTCAGTTTTTCATCGACCGCTTCCGCAATAAATACGGATTGCACCACGGCATCGCCAACCAGCTTCAGATCGACGGCGGCAGAGTGACTGGCGAGCTGGCGGGGGAGATCGTCGATGCGCGGGCCAAGGAGAAGATCCTGGTTTCCATCGCGCAGAGGGAAGGCGTCTCGCTGCAGCAGGTGGTCGCCGTCGGCGACGGCGCCAACGACATCCACATGCTGGCCCGCGCCGGTCTCGGCATCGCCTTCAACGCGAAACCCATCGTCGAAAAACACGCGCGCGCCAGCATCACCACCTCCAACCTGGAACTCATACTTTATTTCCTGGGGTACAATGGCGCGGACCTGCTGGAGTTGAGGCAGCTCGCCAAACGCTGAGCGCCGCCCCGGACCCCGATCCGATCGCTCATACTGAAAGGACGCTATGGAAACCCTGTTCTGGGTGACCTCGAAAACCTTGTGGCTGTTTCTCTCGCCGGACAAGCTGCTGCTCATCCTGTTTGTGGCGGGCGCGGTCCTGTTGTGGACCACGCGCAACGAGCTGGGCAAAAAAATAATCACGCTCGCCGCATCGCTGCTGTTCGTGTTGACCGTTTTCCCCTGGGACCACCTGCTGCTCAAGCCGCTGGAAGGCCGCTTCCCGCAGCCCAGGCCGCTTCCCGAAAAGGTCGCGGGCATCGTCGTGCTCGGGGGCGCGGAAATGTCCCACATCACCGAGACCCGCAACCAGCCCTCGTTCACGGAAGCGGGCGAGCGGCTCACCGCTTTCGTTTCCCTCGCCCGCCGGTATCCGGATGCGCGCCTGATTCACACCGGCGGCATCGGCAATCTGAGGCGTCGGAATTTGAACGCCAGCATCGCCGCCCGCAAACTGTTCGAAGAGCTGGGGCTCGATCTCAACCGGGTGCAGTTTGACGCCAAGTCGCGCAACACCATCGAGAACGCCAAAAACGCCTTCGCGCTGGCAAACCCGAAACCGCAGGAGACCTGGCTTCTCGTGACCTCGGCGAGCCACATACCGCGTGCGGTGGGGGTGTTCCGCAAGATCGGCTGGAATGTGCTCGCCTATCCGGTGGACTACGACACCTCCGGCAACCTGACCGCCGACTGGGCCTGGCCGGGTCTGACCCGGGTGGGCATGGTGTCGAGCGCGCTGCACGAGTGGGCCGGGCTTTTCATCTACCGGATCACGGGCAGGACCGCGGAGTTGTTTCCCGCGCCTTAAGAATTTGCAGGGGCCGGTCTGTGCTGTCTTGAAACTCAGTCTCCCACAACCGTGTCGTTTTTGATTTTCCATCCCCGGCGCGGCGCTTCCTTGGCCAGCGCTTCGGCTGTCAGCGCCGTTTCCACCGGCACCGCCCCGCGTGCGATCCTGCCCTGGGCGGAAAGGATCGCCACCATCGCCGCGTGCCAGCCGGTGAGTTTTTCCATCGCCGTGAAGCCGGTATCCGCGTCGTGCGTTTCGATGAGCTCCAGCGTGCAGGAGGCGGCCTTGCCCTCACTTTTGCCGTTGCAGCGCGTGCGGATCACGCAGATGTCGCGGATATTGCCGGGAACGATCTTCGGTTCCAGCAGCGCGTGATAGAGGGCGCGCGGCGAGACCGAAACCCCGTCCACCGGGATGGGGGCTTCCTCGAACAGCCCCAGCTGTTGAAACGCGGTGAACTGATCCCAGTGACCGGGATAGCGCAGGGTTTTGTTTTCCAGCCTTTTGAGTTTGCCGGCCAGGGTCCAGGGCGCTGTGGAAAGCCCGCCGGAGGTCACCGCCGCTTCCAGTTTGCCCAGCGGCGCGTCGAATTCCAGCGTCTCCCGTTCGGTGAGGCAGGCCACCGGAGTCACTTCCCCACCGCGCAGAAAATACGCGTCGCCGTAGTATTCGTTGGTCAGCCCGTTGATGTGAAAGCCCAGCTCGTAATGCCAGGGCGGCTTGGGATCCTGCGGCAGCCCGCCGTCCCAGATCAGCACGTCTTCCGGTTCCTCGATGAACGACATGGCGAGAATCCCCATCGAGATGTTGAGCCCCGGCCCCATGCCGCAGTCGGGCGTGATGGTGACGCCGGCTGCACGGGCGTCGGCGTCGAGTTTGAGCTGCTCCCGCACCGTGTCCGTGTGTCCGCCCAGATCGCAGAGGCTCGAGCCGCACTGCACCGCGGCTTGCGTGATCGCCAGGTTGAAGGCGAACGGCACCGCGCTGACCGCCGCGTCGATGCCTTTGAGCGCATTGACGAGGGAGCCGGTGTCGGAGGCGTCGAGCGCCGCGCCGGAAAAACGGCCGGTGTCGAGCAGGCGGTTCAACCGCTCCGCACCCGCGTTCGCCGCGGCGGGATCGATGTCGAACAGTTTCACCTTTTCGGCGTCGCCAAAGCGGCCCAGGTCGTAAGCGGCGGCGAGGCCCTGACGTCCCGCCCCTAAAATCGCGTATTGGTATCCCATGAATTCACTTTCACTGATAGATGATAATTCGAATGCTGGACAGATGGATTGAGCGGAGGGAACGAACGGTGCGCTCAGTCGAGCAGAACCATGCCGATGTTGTTTTCCTGGCCGCAGGGGGTCAGATTCTGCAGATCCCCCCACCCATTATTGGACACCGTGCTGTGCACGTCAATACCGCAGGCCTGCAGGGTGGGGCGGGTCTTCTCGGGATACTTGCACAGCGTGTCCACCGTGCATTCCTCGCACACGTTGCAGGGGCCGGAGCACAATGCGAAAGCCTTGAAAAAACCGCGGGTTTTGCAGCTGCCTTCGAGGCCGATCACGATTTCCCGCAGATTCGCTTCCGGCTGCGTGTGGATGAGGATGGCCTTGCGGTAATCGAGGAGGATTTCCGCCATTTCGTCGGAGTGGGGGGTGAACGGCGGACAGGTGAGGATGCGGCCGTAGTTCGGGCATCCGTACTGGCAATGCAGTTTCACCCAGGGCCGGATCGCCACACTGCCGATCTCGATGATCTTGGCCCGGGCGCAGCCCCGCTCCATCGCGTCCTGAATCATCTGCTGATGGTTCTGGGCACTCAGAGGCAGCCTTCTTATATTGGGAATATCCGTTTCCATGACCGTTCCCGGCGTTTGCGGCCTGAAACCCTGCAGATTGAATTTTTTATTTCCCGGATCGGAAAATCTATTTTATCATGCAACTAGCGGGTGCGATGGTGATCGAGATGTTCTGTGATCGTACTTCGTATCCCAGGTCATGGCAAGGGCCATCGAGTGCTGCTGCGAAAAAAATCCTTCCCTGGCTGGCGATGCGCCGCATTTGGAGGCTCCCTTCCGCACAGGGGCCGCATAACCTTTTAAGAACTATACGGTTAAGCCTTCAATCCATCGGGTTGCCTTCACCCGGCTCCCGGAGAGCCGAATAACAAAATAAACATTCTAATGCGGGGGCAAGACAATTGATCAAAGCTGTGGTTTTTGACTGGGCGTGGACACTCGCCGATCTGGTCGATGAGGACGACCGCAGACCCTTTCGGCGCATGTTCGAATTTTTGCGCAACAAGGACGTGGTGGTGCCGGATTTTGACAGCGCCTACGACCTGTACCGCACGCTGTTCTACAAGATGATCGAGGAATCGCGCAAGAACCACCGCGAAGCCTGCTTCGCCGACGTGCTGCATCTGCTGATCCTGCACTATGCCATCGACATCGCCGGAAAAACCACGGAACGGGAGATCCTCGAAATCTACTACGAGGAAGTGTACTCGGTGCGCCGGCTGTTCCCCGATGTCATGCCCACGCTGGAGGGGCTCAAGGCGGCGGGAATCCCGATGGGCGTCATCTCCAACACCACCAACCCCGGTTTCATCAAGCGGCTGGAGCAGGAATGCAGCGGCGTGAATCCCTATTTCGCTTTTTCCATCTTCTCCTCCGAAATGCCGTTCCGCAAACCGCATCCTTCCATTTTCGAAGCGGCCGTCGGGTTTCTCGGACTCGAGGCGAAGGACATCCTCTACGTCGGCGACCAGCTGCGCAACGATGTGGCCGGCGCGCAGAACGCCGGCATGCAGGCCGCGTGGATCAACCGCAAGGGCCAGACGCGCGGGCAGCAGGACCACCCCGACTACGAATTCCAATCCCTGACCGAACTGCTGGACATCGTTTCCATCCGGGTGTGAAGCGATGCACCGGTTTTTCGTGCGCCCCGAGGACATCAGCGGCGACACGATCACCCTGCGCGGATCGGACGTCGCCCACATCCGCACCGTGCTCCGGCTCAAATCCGGCGACACCGTGCAGGTGCTGGACGGCAAAGGCAGCCGCTTCGAGGTCCGGCTGACCGGCGTCGCGGCCAGACAGGTCACCGGCCGCATCGAAGCGCAAGCGCCCGCGCGCACCGAATCCCCCGTTGCCATCCACATCGGCCAGGCGCTGCTCAAGGGCAACAAATTCGACACGGTGCTGAGAAAGTCCGTGGAGCTGGGGGCGGTTGCGGTCACGCCCATAAGGGCGCAACGCTGCGTCGTCAAAGTGCTGCGCACCGAAGAGGCGAAAAAAATCCAGCGCTGGCGGCGCATCGCCCGCGAGGCGGCGAAACAGTCCGGCCGCTCTCAGGTCCCCGAAGTGCAATCCAAAATTCAATCGGTGGAAGCGTTCTGCAAGGAACACGAGGATGCCGATCTCAAACTGATCTTCTGGGAAGAGGAAACGCAGCACCGCCTCAGCGATTGTGCGGCGCCATCGCCCCCTTCATCCATCGCCTGCCTGACTGGGCCGGAGGGCGGCTTTCAGGCGCGCGAGGTGGAAACCGCCCGCGCCTGCGGTTTCGAAGCGGTGAGCCTGGGGCCGCGGATTCTGCGCGCCGAGACCGCGCCGGTGGTGGCCCTGTCTTTGCTGCAGCAGCGCTGGGGCGATCTGTGATCCCTGCCGTTTCAATTTTTTAAGCTGTATTCTGCCGGCAAAAATGATAAATTTTTAAAGATGCCTTTGCATGCACAAGGCATCGCAATCCGAGCCGTCCTTTCACGTGAGTCGTTACGCTCCCCGCACATCGAACCGGGCTCACACGCGTTCCCGTTCCCAAACCGACCAGGCCGACCATGAACTACCAATGCAAAATCGACATCTTTGAAGGGCCGCTCGATCTGTTGCTGCATCTGATCCGCGAGCAGAAAATGGACATCCACGACATCCCCGTCGCGGAGATCACCCAGCAGTACATCGGCTATCTCGATCTCATGCAGGAGCTCAACCTGGAAGTCGCGGGCGAGTACCTGGTCATGGCCGCCGAGTTGACGCGCATCAAATCGCGTGTGCTGCTGCCGGTTCAGGAAACCGACGGCGAGGACGGGGAAGAGGGCGTCGATCCGCGCGCCGACCTGACGCGCCGCCTTCTGGAATACCAGCGCTTCAAGGATGCGGCGTTCGAGCTGCGGATCAAGGAACACGACCGCCAGCAGGTGTTTCTGCGCGGCAGCGATCTGGAGGTGGAGGAAAGCGACAACGGCGAGGTGATGGTCGAGGCCAACGTGTTCGACCTGTTGAACGCCTTCCAGAACATTCTCAAGAACAAGGAATTCAAAAAAGATTACGAGATCAAGATCGTTCATTGTTCCGTGCCCGACCGCATCGAGCACATCCTGGAGATCCTCAACGCCGCCGAAACCATTACCTTTGAATCGCTGTTCACAGTCCTGCACCGGAAGCAGGAGGTGATCGTCACGTTCCTCGCCCTGCTCGAATTGATGCGACTCAAGCTATTGCGCATCCAGCAGGGCAAGCACTTCGACACCATTCGCATCTACAAGTCCGCCGACAAGGAAACCCAGGACGAGGTGCTGCTGCAGTACCAGCAATCCAGCGATGCGGGCAAACTGCTTTGACCGGGAGCGGCTTGTTTTTGAGAGGGCGGTCACAGGGCCCGGAAGCGTTTGATTTGCTGTCCTTAATATGTATAAATTTATGATTAAATTTGCTTGTAAATGTTCAGGGGAGTTGGTAGGTTGAATAATAAGAGGGAATTGCAGGCACGGCGCCGACACGGGAACCCTTGTAAGGCTCTGGACCGCTGAGCGACAGACCGATCGAGGCCAGCGGCCCCGGTGCGGAATTTTGACGACATCCAACGGTCCCGGATGGGTTTTAGAAAGGAGGCAGACATGCCTATTGCAAACCGAATCACTTTGGCTGTATTCGCCCTGGTTTTCACCGGCTGCGCTTCGCAGAGCGGCTGGACGCCCACGGTGGATCCCTACAACGACCCGAACGCAGGATTCATCCAGCGCGATCAGCTGCAGTGCCGGCAACTGGCGCACAGCACTGCGGGCAATGTCGCCGCTGAAACCGGCAAGGGCGCTCTGGTGGGCGGCGCGATCGGAGCCGCCGGAGGCGCGGCGATCGGTGCGGCGGCCGGTTCTCCCGGTCTCGGCGCGGCGGTGGGCGCGGCAGCGGGTGGCGTCGGCGGCGCGGTGAAGCAGGGATTCGGCGCGGAGGAAACCTACAAGCGAGCCTACATCAACTGCATGCGCAACCGGGGACACAACGTCCTCAATTAACCCTCGAAGTCACTCATTCAGGAGTCGTTCCATGACCAAAAAAATGGCCTCATTGGCGTTGTTGCTCTTGGCGTTTGCCGTTTCGGGCTGCGCTTCGCAGGGCGGCTGGACGCCCACGGTGGATCCCTACAACGATCCCAATGCCGGAAACATCGACCGCGATCTGGTGCAATGCCGGCAGTTGGCCAAAAGCGCGTCCGGCGGGACCGGCGCTGAAACCGGCAAAGGCGCTCTGGTGGGCGGTGCGATCGGCGCGGTGGGCGGCGCGATCATCGGAGCCGCCGTCGGGTCTCCCGGCCGGGGAGCCGCCATCGGTGCGGCCGCAGGCGGAGTCAGCGGAGGCGCGCGAGGCGGGCTTGGAGCGGAAGACCAGTACAAGCGTTCGTATATAAACTGCATGCGCCAGCGTGGGCACAATGTGATCAATTGAACGCCGGCGCCGTCTCTGAACGGCCGGTTTTCAAGTGGAGAAGGATAATGAAAAGGCGGCCCGCCCCCGGCCGCCTTTTTGCTTTTCACAGGCGGTTTCGCGGTTTGCGGTTGGAATGTGGGGATTTATATAATAAAATTTACAAATAGTTACTTCCCTATCCCCTGGAACGCGCCATGTTCGATCAGATCAAAGAAGATGTCCGGATCGCTTTGGAAAAGGACCCGGCCGCACGCAATGTTCTGGAAGTGATGATCTGCTATCCGGGCGTGCACGCGCTGATCGCCTACCGGTTTTCCCATTGGATGTGGAACCACAACCTGCAGCTGCTGGGCCGGCTGGTGTCCTATTTTTTCCGCTGGATCACCGGCATCGAAATCCATCCCGCCGCCAAAATCGGCCGGCGTTTTTTCATCGACCACGGGATGGGAGTGGTGATCGGCGAGACCTCCGAAGTGGGCGACAACGTCTTCATCTACCACGGCGTTACCCTGGGGGGCCTGAGCATGAAAAAGGGCAAGCGCCACCCCACGGTGGGCGACAATGTGGTGATCGGCGCCGGCGCGCAGGTGCTCGGCCCGGTGACGATCGGAGAAAACACCAAGATCGGTTCCGGTTCGGTGGTGCTGCAGGACGTTCCCGAATACTCCACCGTCATCGGCGTGCCCGGCCGTGTGGTCTTTTCCGGCATCTCTTCCGAGCAGGAAAGCGACGAGGGGCTCGAGTCCTTTCCCGACCCGGTCGCGCGCGCGATCGAATGCATGCTCGAACGCATTCCCCAGATGGAAAAAGAAATCCGGGCGTTGAAGGACGCCCTGAAAGAGCAGAAAGACATCGTCTGAGCCTGCTTCCCCAATGAGCGGTCCGTTGGCATGCGGCGCGGGTTTTCCGCACCGAGTGCGCAGGACCGCGACCGCCGTTTGCAGACGGCGAAACGGAGATGCGTTTTGTCCGCAACGAAGCGAATCTATCTCGATCACAATGCCACCACGCCGCTGGATCCCGAGGTGCGTGCGGCCATGCTGCCTTTGCTCGAGGCGGAGTTCGGCAATCCCTCCAGCATTCATTTCGAGGGCCGCCGGGCGCGGGTGCGCCTGGACGAAGCGCGCGAGCAGGTCGCGGGGCTGATCGGCGCGCATCCGGCGGAGATCCTGTTCACCAGCGGCGGCACCGAATCGAACAATTTCGCCCTGCTGGGCACGGCCCTGGCGCTCAAGGACAAGGAGCGGCACATCGTCACCAGCGCCCTCGAACACCCCGCGGTGTTGAACCCCTGCCGTCAACTGCAATCGCTTGGCTTTTCGCTGACGTTTCTGCCGGTGGACGGGCAGGGCCGCATCGACCCCGAAGATTTAAAGCGTGCGATGACCGATTCCACCATTCTCGTCAGCATCCAGCACGCCAACAGCGAGGTGGGCACGCTGCAGGACATCGAAACCCTGGGGAGCATCGCGCGGCAGGGCGGGGCGCTGTTTCATTGCGATGCGGTGCAGAGCGTGGGCAAGATTCCCGTCGATGCCGGGGCGCTGCCGGTGGATTTTCTGTCGATTTCTTCGCACAAACTCTACGGTCCCAAAGGCACCGGCGCCTTGTTCATGCGCAAGGGGCTGCCTCCCGTCTATTCCCCGATCAGCGGCGGCAACCAGGAGAAAAAGCGCCGCGGCGGCACCGAGAACGTGCCGGGCATCGTCGGATTCGGCAAAGCCTGTGAACTCGCCGCCCGGCGCATCGCAGACGGCGAGCCCGAGCGCATGCGCGCCCTGCGCGACCGCTTCTGGGACGCCATTTCCACAACCGTTCCCGGCGTCGAGTTGTGGGGCGACCCCCGGCACCGGCTGCCCAACACGCTCGGGTTTTCCATCCCCGGCGCTTCCGGCGAGGCGTTGATGATCGGTCTCGATACCGGCGGCATTTCCGTCTCCACCGGCTCGGCGTGCAGCTCCGGATCGGGGCAGCCCTCGCATGTGCTGGAAGCGATGGGCGTCGCAGCCGGGTCGATCGAAGGTTCTTTGCGTGTGAGCCTCGGAAAAGACAACCACGAAGCACAAATCGACACGGTGACGCGCGAATTGGCGCGACTCGTCGAATTGAATCGAAAAAAAACGCTAACGGTCTGAAAATTTTGCTTTTAAAAAATAGGTATTGAATTTGTTGTAAGGAGATTTAAATTGTAACAAAGGAGCGAAAGATCTCTTGAAATCCTTGATAAAAAATGAGTAAGCTGAAATCACAGGTGGGTTATTTGTGTTGACAGGCAAACAACCTCTCAATATAATCCTTTGAATCTTAAGGGTTATTAAGTGTCGTTCCCAAAATTGAGGGAGAAACGTATGTCCGCAAAAAAGACTTTGCTGAAATTTCTGACGATTTTCCTTGTGGTCTCACCCCTGGTCCTGAACGGTTGCAGCTACATTCCCTGGATCGGCGACGACGACGAGGAAGACCTGGCCTTCGAAGAGGATTTCCCCTTTGAAGACGAGCAGAATCTGCAAAAAGCCAGCACCTCGTCCGAGGACGAATTTTTTGCGGAGGACAGTTCGCTGATCGACAGCGGCGGCGGCGACAGCGGTTTTTCCAGCCTCGATCCCGCAGCCGACGCCAATGAGCTGAAAGGCGACGTGCAGAGCCTGCAATCCCAGCAGGAAGCCCTGATCAGCAAGGTCCGGGAGCTGGAGGAAATCCTCATCACGCTGGAGCCCAAGGTCAGCGCCACCCAGGAGCGTCTGGAAGGCAGCCTGTCCGCCGCTTCCAGCCAGTCGGAATTTCTCGAACCGGAGGTGGAGGAGTTGAAACGCCAGGTGGCCATGCTCAACGACGAGATCAGCGGCCTCAAATCCGGCCGGGGTGGCCCCGCGAAAACGCGCGGCATGTCGCGCAAGCCTTCCGGTGCATCCGGCAGCGGAACGCCCCCGGAATACAAGCAGGCGCTCGCGGCCTACAACAGCGGCAATTACGACGAATCCATCCTGCTGTTCCAGAATTTCGCCCTCAGCAATCCGCCCGCCAGCCTGAAGGACAACATCCTGTACTGGATCGGCAGCAACTACGTGAAGCTGGAAATGTACGACGACGCCATCAAGCAGTTCGACACCCTGCTCAACCAGTATCCCAACGGCAACAAGGCGCACGATTCGCGCCTCATGATGGGTGTCAGCTACTACAAGAAAGGCGAGTCCAGCCGCGCCGTGGACGTTCTGGAAACCGCGCTGAAGTACAACCCGCCCGCGGACGTGCGCGGCAAGATCCTGTCCCAGTTGAATGAAATTCAGTGATCTCGCGGTTTTTCCGCAGTCACGTTCCCAGGGGAGAGGTCGCTCTCCCAGATGAAAGTCGCGATTGTCCACGATTGGCTGACAGGCATGCGGGGAGGCGAGAACTGCCTCGAAGTCTTCTGCCGGTTGTATCCGGACGCCGACCTGTTCACGCTTCTCCACATCCCCGGCAAGCTGTCCCCCCTGATCGAATCCCGCAGGATCCACACCAGCTTCCTACAATCCTTTCCTGCAATCGAATCCCGTTACCGGCAATACCTGCCTCTGATGCTCTGGGCGATCCGGTCGCTCGATTTGACAGGGCACGACCTGATATTGAGCAGCAGCCATTGCGTGGCGAAAGGGGTCCGGGTTCCAAGGGGAGCACTGCACATTTCGTATTGCTACACCCCCATGCGCTACATCTGGGACCAGTACGACGAGTATTTCAATGTCAGGACGAGCGGCATCGCGACCGCCGCGGCCATGAAGCTCATCGCCCCGCCCCTCAGGCGGTGGGATGTGCGCTCCAACCGGGGCGTGGATGAATTCATCGCCATTTCCCGCCACGTGCAAAAGCGCATAAAATCATACTACAATCGGGAATCCACTGTGATCCACTGTCCGGTGGACAGCGATTTTTATACACCCACAGGGGAAGAACCGGAGGATTTTTTCCTGGTCGTTTCGGCGTTCGCTCCCTACAAGCGGGTGGATTTAGCGGTTGAAGCCTTCAATCGTTTGGGATATCCTCTGGTCGTCGTGGGTGATGGGCAAATGGCGAAAGAATTGAAGAAAATTGCCGGCCCGAACGTGCAGTTTAAGGGCTGGCAGGTGGGGGACGAACTTCGTTCCTATTATGCCCGGTGCAGAGCCTTCATTTTCTGCGGGGAAGAGGATTTCGGCATCACCCCCCTGGAAGCTCAGTGCATGGGGCGGCCCGTGATCGCTCTGGCGCGGGGGGGTGCTTTGGAGACGGTGATTCCGGACCGCCAGACCTGGAAGCCGGAAACCGGAGTGCCGGAAGCAAAAACAGCCCATCCCACGGGAGTTTATTTCTACGAGCAGACTCCCGAAGCGCTCGCCTCCGCCGTCAGGCATTTCGAAACCATCGAGCAGCGGTTCCAATCCGAAACCAACAGAAACAACGCACTTCAATTTGACACGCAGCTCTTTTCCGATCGAATTCAGCATTTCATTGAAGAGCGGTTTCAGAAACATCGATGCTGAAGAAACACGGTCAACTATTTCTTTCCGCCCTGGTAGTTTCTGACAGTCTGGCCATCCTTTCTTCCTGGTTGTTGGCGTATTTCATCCGGTTCGAATTGCAGATCTTTCCGGTGACGCTGGGAGTTCCGCCGTTGGCCCGTTATGTCGAGGCGCTCGTTCCCATATGGATCGTATTCATGATCACCATCCGCGCTTTGGGCCTGTACCGTCCGCGCGGCGACAGGCCGGGCGCGAGCGAGGCCCTCTCGATCCTGAAGGTCACCTCCTTTTCGGTGCTGGTGCTGACGGCGCTGACCTTCTTTTACCGCGAGTTCAGCTACTCCCGCATCGTGACCCTGTATTTCTGGGTGATCGTCACGGCGCTGATGATCCTCTCGCACTGGCTGGTGCGCCGGTTTTTGACCGTGGTGCGCGGCCGCGGCTGGGACCTGCAGAACGTGCTGGTCGTCGGAGCCGGGGAGCTGGGACAGACCGTGGTCTCAAAGCTGCGCCGGCATCCCGAGATCGGATTCCAGGTGGTCGGCTTTCTCACGCGCCACAAGGACAAGGTGGGGACGACCGTGGCGGACACGCCGGTGTTGGGGCTGTATGAAGATCTCTCTCGCGTGATCGCCGAGAACAAGGTGAGCCAGTTGTTCATCGCTCTGCCGCTTCAGGCCCATGATAAGCTGGAGGCGGTGCTGTCGTACCTCAAGAGCGAGACCGTGGACGTGAAGGTGGTGCCCGATCTGTTCAAGTACATGAACATCCAGTCGGGTGTCGAGGAACTGGACGGGCTGCCCATCGTCAACCTCGCGGAATCGCCGCTCTACGGCTGGAACGTCGTCATCAAGCGCGCCTCGGACATTGTGCTTTCGTCGCTCGCGATCTGCGTGACCGCGCCCTTCATGCTGCTGATCGCCTGTGCGGTCAAGCTGTCATCCAAAGGACCGGTGTTTTACCGGCAGGAGCGCATGGGGCTCGACCAGAAGGTGTTCTCCATGCTCAAGTTCCGCTCCATGCCACCGGAAGCCGAAAAGGAGACCGGGCCCGTTTGGGCCAGTGAGAACGACGCCCGCCGCACCGGGATCGGCGCGTTCCTCAGAAAGACCAGCCTCGACGAGCTGCCGCAGTTGTTCAACGTGCTGAAAGGCGACATGAGTCTCGTGGGACCGCGGCCGGAACGGCCGGTGTTCATCAAGGAGTTCAAGGATTCGATCCCGCACTACATGCTGCGGCTGAAAATGAAAGCCGGGCTCACCGGCTGGGCGCAGGTGAACGGCTGGCGCGGCAACACCAGCCTGCACCAGCGCATCGAATGCGACCTGTACTACATCAAGAACTGGTCGCTGGGGTTCGATCTCAAGATCATTTTCATGACCCTGTGGAAAGGATGGTTCCACCGCCATGCCTACTGAGCCCAAAGTGATCGCCGTGATTCCAGCGCGCTGGGCCTCCACCCGCTTTCCGGGCAAACCGCTGGCTCCGCTGTGTGGCAAGCCGATGATCCAGTGGGTGGTCGAGCAGGCGGAGAAAGCCAAATCGGTGTCGGCGGTGTGGGTGGCCACCGACGACGAACGCATTGCAAACGCTGTCACCGATTTTGGCGGCCGCGCCGTGATGACCGACCCCGGCCACGTTTCCGGCACCGACCGCATCGCCGAGGCGGTGGCGGACGAGGCGGTGGACATCGTCGTCAACGTGCAGGGCGACGAGCCGCTCATCCCGCCGGAGAACATCGACGCCGTGGTGCCGCCGCTGCTCGAAGAAACCGGCATCGAGGTGAGCACGTTGATGATCCGCCTGCGATCGTACGCAGAGATGCACAACCCGGACATCACGAAAGTCGTCGCGGACCGCAAGGGCAGGGCGCTGTATTTTTCCCGCTCGCCGATCCCGCACCACCGCGACGAATGGCAGGATGGACAGACCGGCGGCGCGGCTCCGTTCGGGCACAAGCACATCGGCCTGTACGGCTACACGAAATCGTTTCTCATGCGCTTCGCGAAGCTTGCGCCCTCGCGCATGGAGAAGCTGGAAAAGCTGGAGCAGCTGCGCATTCTGGACAACGGCCACGCCATCCGCGTGGTCGAGACCGACAGGGATTCCATCGGCGTGGACCGCCCGGAAGACCTGCTGGCGGTGGAGAAACGGTTGAACGAAGCGATCATCCAATAGTCAGGAAAGGAAAGGCCTTGAACAAAAGAACCCGATCCAAGAAGGTCAAATACATTTTCGTGACCGGCGGGGTGTTGTCCTCACTCGGCAAGGGAATCGCCGCCTCGTCCATCGGCAGTCTTCTGGAATCCTGCGGGCTGAAGATCACCATCCTCAAGCTCGACCCCTACATCAACGTCGATCCCGGCACCATGAATCCGCTGCAGCACGGCGAGGTCTACGTCACCGACGACGGCGCCGAGACCGACCTCGACCTCGGCCACTACGAACGATTCACCCGCGCGCAGATGCGCCGCGACAACAACATCACGTCAGGCCGCATCTACCACGACGTCATCCAGAAGGAGCGGCGCGGCGAGTACCTCGGCTCCACCGTGCAGGTCATTCCGCACATCACCGACGAGATCAAGCGCCACATCATGAAGGTGTCCGACAACCTCGACGTGGTGATCTGCGAGATCGGCGGCACCGTCGGCGACATCGAGAGCCTGCCGTTCCTCGAAGCCATCCGCCAGTTCAAATTCGACATGAAGTCGAAAAACGTGCTCTACATCCACCTCACGCTGGTGCCCTACATCCGCACCTCCGACGAGCTGAAAACCAAACCCACCCAGCACAGCGTGCAGAAGCTGCGCGAGATCGGCATCCAGCCCGACATCCTGCTCTGTAGAACGGAGAAGAAACTCTCCAAGGACATCAAAAAGAAGATCGCCCTGTTCTGCAACGTCGATGTCGATTCCGTCATCACCGCCATGGACGTGGCTTCCATCTATCAGGTGCCGCTGAGTCTGCACAAGGAGGGGATCAGCAAGATCATCCTCAAGAAGCTCGGGCTGCCGGCGAAAGAGCCCGACCTGGAACCGTGGAAGGAGATCAACCAGAAGCTGGTCAAGCCGAAGGAAGAGGTGGACATCGCCGTCGTCGGCAAGTACCTCGATCTCAAGGATTCCTACATCAGCATCACCGAAGCGTTGATCCACGGCGGCATCGGCAACAACAGCAAGGTCAACCTGCACTGGATCGACGCCGAGGAGATGGAGCAGGACGGCGGCACGGAAAAACTCAAGGCCTGCGACGGCGTGCTGGTGCCCGGCGGCTTCGGCGACCGCGGCATCGAAGGCAAGATCCTCGCCGCCCGCTTCGCGCGCATCAACAAGGTTCCCTATTTCGGCATCTGTCTCGGCATGCACTGCGCCGTGATCGACTTCGCCCGCGATGTGGCCAACCTCAAGAAGGCCAACAGCGCCGAGTTCTCCAGCAAGTCTCCCTACCTCATCATCGACCTGATGCCCGACCAGAACGCGCGCGGCGACAAGGGCGGCACCATGCGGCTGGGCGAATACCCCTGCCAGCTGCGCCAAAAATCCAACGCCTACAAAGCCTACGGCAAGCGCGAGATCTACGAGCGCCACCGCCACCGCTACGAGTTCAGCAACAAGTACCGCATCCAGATGGAAGAGGCGGGCATGAAGATCAGCGGCATCTCGCCCAACGGCAACCTCGTCGAGATCATCGAGCTGGAAGACCACCCCTGGTTCCTCGCCGGCCAGTTCCATCCCGAATTCAAATCCTCACCCATGTCGCCGCACCCCCTGTTCCAGAACTTCATCGCCAAATCCATCGAATACCGCAAGAGCAACCACAAACCCAAAAACTAAAAGCTGAAAAAAAGCGGCCTCGCGCAAAGCCGCGAAGGCGCAAAGAAAAGCGAGAAGATTGGGAGACAGGATGGACAGGATGAAAAATGGATAAAAGCGGAAACCTGGATCCGGATCAGGAAAGGCCAGTTTTAAGCAAAGCTTGCAGTGCGGCGGGACCAAGCCGAAAAGCGGAAGCGTTAAGAGATGTTGGAATTAGCGTAATTTTGCTATTTGGGTTGATTTACATTGAACCTTTTATCAACTCGGCATTGATTAAATTTTTCAAATCGACCTCGCCGTTATTTATTGGATACCAAATAATAATCATAAAGTTTTTCTTGGTTAGTATCTTTTTTTTACTTCGGTACGGTGGGCTTGGCAAATCTGATTTTATATTCAAAAAACGAGATATTTTGGTGGTTGCCGTTGGATTGTTTGTTGTTTTGGTAATAATTGAATTAAGTGGAGAAGTGCAAAAATACCAAAGCAGCCAATATATAAAAGAAATTAATTCTTTAAATGATATACAACTTTCTATTTTATTCGTTGAGCTGGTTCTGGTTGGGCCGTTTTTGGAAGAGTTATTATATAGAAAATTTTATCTAGAAATCTTCAGGAGTAAATGGCCGATTATTGTCGCAGTGCTATTGACGGCCATTATTGAAACTCTATTGCATTTTGGATACAGCATTTCTCAGTTGCTATATATTTTATTTGGGTCAATTTTTAGTTCTATTATTTATTTGAACAGTCAATTAGGAAGCGCCTATATAATCCATTCATTTTATAATTTCATAATTTATTGTCAGCATTTCGGATAACTCCAATTAAGAAAGTGGGCAAATCTTGAATTAGTAAATACTTCCCTGCTTTTCTCTCTCTGGTTTTCCTTTGCGCCTTCGCGCCTTTGCGCGAGCCCGCTTTTGTTTTTATCCAGCCAACCCTGTCTGATTCTTTGCATTCCTCATTCATCTTCAGTGATTAACTTTTTTGAACGTTCAGAAAAACCATCGAGCGAATTATCGTCATAAATGCAAACCGTTAACTCCTTTTTGTGATCTTGACTGGAAATATGACTATGATTCCCATTTGGTTTTTCAAGTAACCCCTTTAAAGAATCAACCAATTCTTTTGCTTCTTTGGGGGTTAGATAAAGAAAAACCTCATCAAGACTTTTATCGTTATCGCCGTCGAGCAATCGCATATTGATCTCATTGAAAGGGGGCAATCCTAGACTTAGTACAAACTTTCTTTTGCCTGTTTTTCTTTGCGCTCTTTGCGTCTTTGCGGTTATCCCGCTTTTGCCTTTATCCTGTCCATCCGGTCTAATTTTCTACTGACTCATCCCTTTGATCAAATCCAGCTTGCCGATGACGCCGGTCAGTTTGCCGTCGTCCACCACGGGCAGGGTGTGGATTTCTTTCTCCGCCATGATGGTGGTGATGTCCGCTATATCTGTTTCCGACGTGACGGTGACGACCTTCTTGTTGTAGATGTCCTCCACCTTGGTGCCGGTGAGTTTCTTCACGTCGTCCTCGAATTTCTTCTCGCTCTCCAGGAACAGCACCGCGTCGAACAGCGTGATCACCGTGGGGATGTGCAGGTTCTTGTTCTGCTCGATCAGGTCCCCCTGCGTCACGATGCCCACCAGCTTGCCGTCGTCGTCCACCACCGGCACGCCGTTGATGCCGTGCTGGATGAAAAGATGCGACAACTGGCTGATCGGCGTGTCCCGTCTGACCGTGATCACATCGCGCGTCATGATGTCTTTGGCTTTCAGCATGTCCTTGTGCTCCCCATGAAGGCCGCGCCGTGCCACGCGGGCTGTTATTTTTTCTGCAACCGATTATACTATGATCTCCGGCGCGGGGCGGAAATTACCCTCCGCCGCCGAATCGCAACCTGAACGAGAAAGCATCGCATGCCCGATACCCAGGCCCCCGAACCGCAACGCAAACGACGGCTCCCTGACTGGCTCAAGGTGCCGCTGCCCGGCGGGGATAATTACGCCCGTTTGAAATCGCTGGTGCGCGAGCACGCCCTGCACACGGTGTGCGAGTCCGCCTCCTGCCCCAACATCGGCGAGTGCTGGAACGCCGGCACGCTGACGCTGATGATCCTGGGCGGCACCTGCACGCGCGCCTGCCGCTTCTGCGACGTTCCCACCGGCAACCTCGCACCGCCCCGGCCCGAGGAGCCCGAAGAGGTGGCGGCGATGATCGAAAAACTGGCTGTGCGTTACGCCGTCATCACCTCGGTGGACCGCGACGACCTGCCCGACGGCGGCGCGGCGCATTGGGCGCGAACCCTGAACCGGCTGCGGGATCGCTGCCCCGGAACGCAGGTGGAGGCGCTGATCCCGGATTTCCGCGGCGATGCCGACGCCATCGGCACCGTGTGCGCGGCGCGGCCCGGCGTGCTGGCGCACAATCTGGAAACCGTGCGCGCCCTGCAAAGCCGCGTGCGGCCGCAGTGCCGCTACGAGTGGTCGCTGGCGACTCTCAAGATCGCGCGCGAGGAATATGATTGCATCACCAAAAGCTCGCTCATGCTGGGGCTCGGCGAAACCGAGGAGCAAGTGATTGCGACGTTGCACGACCTGGCCGAAGTCGGCTGCCGCATGGTCTCGCTCGGGCAGTATCTCAGGCCTACGCGCGACCATATGGAGGTGGCGGAATACCTGCATCCGGACGCCTTCGCCCGCTATGGCGAAATCGCCCGGTCGCTGGGGTTCGAGCACGTGGAATCCGGCCCGCTGGTGCGCAGCTCCTACCACGCCGAGAAACAGGCCGGGTTCCTGCACCGCGATCCGCAGGCAGGGTAAAAGGGCAGGGCTGCTTGTCACCCTGAGCTTGTCGAAGGGTGCAGGCTCATGCTTCGACAGGCTCAGCATGACAATCTTCATGAATACCAACCGCGTGCTGAACTCCTGGTGTTGGCAGGATGACAGGGCAGGGCGTCAAATTTCCCGGCAGCGGCGGGTTTTGCCAATGTGACGGCCGGAATGCAAGTGTTTGACTTCGCAGAGCCCGTATCCTTTCAGGATCGACGGCACAGGGCTTGCTTTTGTGAGTGGTGCGGGACAAACGTCAAAGTTTTTGCGAAGCGGGGCGCGGCGAAACGGTTCGCGCCTGGTCAGAAAACTGAGTACGGCGTGAGCACACGCGCCCTCCGCGCAGGAGGCGAGAATGGCCGGCATCGAACCCGTCGGCGGCGACGGGCTGCAGAAGACCGAAGCGAAACGCACGGGCAACCCTACGCCCGGCCCGAAGGAAAAGCTCGCGTTTCAGGCCCTGCTGTACGAAGCCCAGCGCCGCATGCTGTCCGCCTGGACGGAAGGCGCGCCCGGTTCCCAGGCCCCCTTCAACCTGTACTCCGAATACCGCCTGATCATGAATCAGGCACTGGACCGCAAAGACCCAGCCCAGACCGCTCCCAGCATCACCAATCCCAAAATCGCCGCAAAATTTTATGAGGTCGAAGCCAGCCGCAGCCTGCTCGGTGCGCTGGAAAGCACGCAGGCGGGGAATTTCTCGTCGCTGCCCGCGCTGGCGGGCATGATCGGCGCGAGCCAGAACATCCCCGGTTCGTTCTTCCAGAACCTGATCCGCGCCGAATCGGGCTTCGACCCGGATAAGCTCGGCGCTAACGGTGCGATGGGGCTCGGCCAGTTGCAGCCGCAGGACGCGCGCGACCTCGGGCTGCGGGTGGGGGACGACCGCAAAGCCGGGTCGGTGTGGCACCCCGAATCCAACCTGAAAGCCTCGGCGCGCCAGCTCAAATCCTTCTACGAATTTTTCATCGACCGGGGGATCGATGCGGGTGAAGCCTGGAACTTTGCTGGCGGTGCTTACAAAGCCGGCGTCGGTCCCATCGACCGGGCACTTGGACTCATCGGCAACGCGCGCGGCACCACCTGGGGCGAACTCGCCCGCACCCTGGCACGCATCGACGGACCGCAGGCGCAGCAGATCGCCGATTACGTCAACCGCCTGCGCTGAGAAGAGAATTGAGACAGGATAGAAGAAAGGATTGCTTGGAAATTAACAGACTTTGAAGAAAAGGAAAGACAGAAATCCATGAGCTGAACCTGGGGGCAGCATGGCAAGATATCCATTATCCTTGCTCTTGGCCTTTCTTATTTTGGTTCCCACCGATGTCAGTGCACACCGTTCCGGTTGCCATCGCTGGCACAGTTGTCCTTCCGATAGCAGCTCTTATATTTGTGGGGATCTTGGCAAATGCTCTGCCTGTCCGGACAACCAGTACTGCAAAGATGGCAGGCCCCGAAGCCTCGATTCTTCCGGGAGGAACAAACCTGCCAGCAGGGCGGGTACTTGCAGGCGGTTAACACGGTCTCACCCAAAAGTTTCCAGGAAAAAGTTCATGCAAGTATGCAAAAAGGAAATGACGGATTCACAGTGTCGAAAATGCTGGAAGGCAAGATGATTTGTAATTAACCTCCCGGCTTTTCATCCTGTTATCCTGTCTCAATCTTTTCTTTGCGCCTTTGCGCGAGGTGTTTTTCTTTTTGCTTCAAGCCGTCAATGGCTTTTCGTTTCCGAGGCGATGCGGTCCATCAGGGCGAAGAACACGCCGCTGAGCACGAACGCCATGTGGATGACCACCTTCCAGGTCAGCATCTTCACGTTGCCCGGGTTCGGCTCCGCCGGGATCTCCATGAAGGTTTTGAGCAGGTCGATGGCGGAGATGGCGACGATCGCGCCGATGACCTTCAGCTTCAAGCCACCGAAATCCACCTTGCCCATCCATTCCGGCCGGTCCTGGTGATCGGCCACGTCGATCTTCGACACGAAGATCTCGTAGCCGGAAAAGATGATCATCAGCAGCAATGATCCGACCAGCGCCATGTCCACCAGCGACAGGATGCCGATCACCACATCGTGTTCTTTCAATGTGAGGACGTGCGTGACGAGATGAAACAGTTCCTGGGCGAATTTGATGAAAAGCAGAATGATGCCGACCACCAGCCCGATGTAGAACGGCGCCAGCAGCCAGCGGCTATTGAAAACGGTCGTTTCCAGACCGTGCTCGAGTTTGTTGCGCATTGCGGATCCTTACAAAAAGCGTGAAATAAACGGATATGTTGTAACACAACTGCCGTTGCCGATTCCACGGCAATTTGCGGAGTGCCCCAAAATGGATTTTGGGCCGATCATGAAGTTTTTGGAATGCATTGGGGAGGTTTGTTGGTGGAACGGATGGGAAGGGATGTGCTGTCAAACGCTATCCGGAGGCAAGGAATTTCCTGACCAGAAAAATCAATAGCAGCAGCGATAAGATCCACGTAATGAAAACCGCTTTCTTTCCAAAAGCGCCGATCTTTTGCGTTTCCTCTGAAGACAGGGCTTGTTCTCTTCTGTGCTTTTCAAGAATTTCGGCAGGAATCATCTTCAAGCCGAGATAAATCCCCAGAGGGATGAGGAACAGGTCGTCCAGATAACCGAGGACCGGAATGAAATCCGGGATCAGGTCGATCGGGCTGAGGGCATACGCGAGGACCAGAATGAGGAATGCTTTCGCGAACCAGGGCGTATCCGGATCCCTGGAGGCGCGGTACAAAATCATGCATTCCGATCGAAGACGCCGTGCCCGTTTTTTTAAGGACTCCAGCACGTAAATCTACCCGATCCCGCTTTTCTTTGAGTTTTCAGTCACCAGCCCCTCGATCTCACCGGTCACGGCGGCCGCCCAGTCGAACACCAGACGTTCTTTATCGATCGCGGTCGAGGCCTTGAGCTGCCGGTAATACTCGCCGTCCTCCGCCGCGCGGCGGATCTTTTGCGCCAGCGTTTCCGGAGCGTCCGCGGGAAAGAACTGCACCGGGTTTTGCAGCACGTCGCGGTTTTCCGGCGTGTCGCTGACAAAGCAGGGCAGGTCCGCCGCCAGCGCTTCCAAAAGCGAGTTAGACATCCCCTCCTGCGCCGAGGCGAACACGAACAGGTCCGAGCCTTGCAGCAGATCGGCCACATCGTCGCGCCAGCCGGTGAAGATCGTGCGTTCCGCGACCCCCAATTCTCGCGCCAGCGCTTCGAGTTCTTCCTTCGCTTCGCCGTCGCCGATCAGAAGCAGCACCGCCTGCGGCAGCCCGGCCGCGGCGAACGCCTTGATGAGCACGTCCTGGTTTTTCTGTGGCTGCAGAATCCCCGAAGTGGCGACGACGAACGCATCGCGGTTGAGCGAGAACGCCTCCGCCAGGATGCGTTTTTTTATGTCCCTGTCGAAATCGGCCGGCTGAATGTGGTTGGTCAGAATGCCGGTTTTCGCGGCGGCGCGCCGGTGTCTTTTCAGCATCGCGTCCCGCACCGTCGCGGAATTGGCGAGCAGGCGGTCGGAAAGCCCGATCCCCAGCCGGTCCATCAGCCGCTCGAACCGCGCCGCAAACGCAGAGCCGCGGTAGGCGAAATCGGTGCTGCGGTAGGGCAGCGAGCGGATGAACGTGAGCATCGGAATGGCCAGCAGGCGTTTGGCCGGGCCGCACAGGCAGGCGTACAGCGGCGAAAACACCGAGATCAGATCCGGCCGCTGCTGCCAGGCCACCCACAGGATGTAAAAGGGAGCGGTGATAAAAAACCAGATCCAGAACAGCGGCGAGTCGTGTTTCGAAAACGGCGTCCACAGGATGTGCGGGACCAGGTTCGCGTGCGTGTAGGGATACGCTTGCACCGCCACGTAATGCACGCGCCAGCCGCGCTCCAGGCAGGCGTCGATTTTCATCTTCAGCCGTTTGCAGAAACCGCCCGGCTTGTGCTTGTAATACACCGTGAGGATTTTGAGAGTGGCCGTGTTCATCGCGGGCCTCCGTCGCGCAACCAGCTTTGAAACATCAGCACGTTCCAAAGCTGGTACTGCCAGTTGCACTCGCCCTTGAGATGCGAGTCCCACAACGCGCGCACCGGCTCCGGGTTGAGATAGCCTTCGCCGCGCATGCGGTTGGCATCCAGCAGATCCTCCGCCCAGTCTTTGAGCGGTCCTTTGAGCCAGTCGCCGATGGGAACGCCGAAGCCCATCTTGGGCCGGTCCACCAGGGGTTTGGGCAGGTGCCGGTAGAGCACCTGCTTGAGCAGCCATTTTCCCTCGCCGTGGCGGATTTTCCATTCCAGCGGCAGCCGCCAGGAAAACTCCACCACGCGGTGATCCAGAAGCGGCACACGCGCTTCCAGGCCCACCGCCATGCTGGCCCGGTCCACCTTGGTGAGGATGTCGTCGGGCAGGCTGCTCAGCGTGTCCACGAACAGCATCCAGTGGATGAAATCCGGCCGCCGCTCCCAGGGGATCGTCTGGTTGAACAGCGTCGGCAGTTCCACCGCGCCGGTCACCAGCGCTTCGGGCGAGTGCCACAGCGAGACCAGCCCGCGGTAGAACGACTCCCGCCCTTCGAACGGCAGAAAATCCGCCAGCTTGCGCATGAGATAGCCCGGTCTCGCCTGCCGCCAGCGCGGCGCGAGCCGTCCGATCCAGCGCGAGGCCAGCCGGTTCCAGGTCTCCGGCGGCACCGCTCCGATTTTGTCCGCCAGAAACTGCCGTACGGAAAGCGGCAGCCGTCCCGCCGTCGCGCGCAGCCTGCGGCCGAGAAAATAGCGGTTGTAGCCCGCGAACAGCTCGTCGCCGCCGTCGCCGGACAGGCTCACCGTCACCTGTCCGCGCGTCAGTTTCGATACCAGAAACGTCGGGATCTGCGAGGGGTCCGCGAACGGCTCGTCGTACAGCTCCGGCAGTCGGGGAACCACATCCAGCGCCATCTCCGGGGAAACGTACAGCTCCGTGTGGTCGGTGCCCAGATGCTTGGCGACCGCCTGCGCGTGCACCGCCTCGTTGTAGTCTTCTTCGCTGAAACCGATGCAGAATGTCTTGACCGGCCGTTCGCTCTGCGCCTGCATCAGCGCCACGACCAGGGAGGAGTCGATGCCTCCCGACAAAAACGCCCCCAGCGGCACGTCGGCGATCATGCGCAGACCCACCGCTTCTTTGAGCAGGTTTTCCAATTCGTCCGCCGCTTCGGCGTCCGACCCGCTGAAGCGGTTTTCCAGGCCCTGCTTCGCCACCTGTTTCAGCGACCAGTACGGCGCCGGAGCCGCAAGCTGCGGCGCGGCGTTCGGATCCACGGTCAGGACCGTGCCCGGCAGCAGCTTATAGATGTCGTCGTAGATCGAATGCGGCGCCGGGATGTAATTGTGCCGCATGAAGAGAGCCAGCGCGTCGCGGTTGACGCGGCCGGTGAATTGCGGGAACGCGCGGATCGCCTTGAGTTCGGAGCCGAACACGAACGAGCCGTTGTGCCAGCCGTAGTAGAGCGGCTTGATGCCCAGCCGGTCGCGCACCAGATGCAGGCGGCCTTCCACCTTGTCCCAAAGCGCGAAGGCGAACATGCCGACGAACTGGTGGATGACCCCCAGAAGCCCCCATTGCTCGATGGCTTCGAGGATCACCTCCGTGTCCGAGTGCCCGCGCCAGGAAACCGGGTAGCCGGTTCCCGTGGTGGCGTCTTCGAGGCGGCGGCGGATTTCCTGAAAATTGTAGATCTCGCCGTTGTAGACGATGGCGTAGCGCCCGCTGGCGGACAGCATCGGCTGATGCCCCTGCTTGCTGACGTCCTGAATCGAAAGCCGCCGGTGCGCCAGCCCGACGCCGGATTCCGGATCGTACCACTCGCCCGCATCGTCCGGCCCGCGGTGGGTCAGCGTGTCGCCCATGCGTTTCAGGTGCTCGAGCCCTTCCTGGGAGGTCCAGTTGCGATGGATGAAACCTGCGAGTCCGCACATGGTTTATTCCGGGTTGCGGGGGATCAGAGGACCGTTTCTTTTTCGGCGTCTTTGCCGGCGGCTGCGGGGGAGGGGGCGCCGTTCGGCATCAGCCCCTGGTAGATCTCTTTGAGCCGCTGCGTCTGCGCCTGCCAGGTGCCGTAGCGTGTGCGCACCGTTTCCTGCGCGTTCTGACTTAAGAGATCCCGGTACACCGGGTCCTCCAGCAGGTCGGTGAGTTTGCGCGCCAGCGCTTCGGCGGATGCGGGCGGCACCAGCAGGCCGTCCTGCGTATCGGATATCATTTCGGGGATGCCTCCCACCGTGGTCGCGACGATCGGCAGCCCGCAGGCCATCGCTTCCAGCAGGATATTGGGCGAGCCGTCCAGCAGGCTGGGAAGCGCGAACACGTCCGCCGCGCTCAGCCACAAAGGGATGCGGGACTGGTTCTGCGATCCGGCGAAGATCACCGCATCGCTCAGGCCGCGCGCCGCGGCTTCGGACTCAAGCTCTGCGCGCAGATCGCCATCGCCGACCCACACGAACAGCGCGCCGGGAATCCGCTCGCGGATGGCTGCGGCGGCTTCCAAAAGATGCGTGTGCCCTTTGGACGGGGACAGCCGCCCCACCGTGAGAACCACCGGCGCATCGGCAGGCAGCGCCAGTTTCCGGCGCGCTTTTTTCCTGTCCTGCGACTGGAAGCGTTCCAGTTCGATGCCGTTGGAGAGAATGGTAATGAGGCTTTCCCGCACCCCGGCTTTCAGCAGTTCGTCCTTGAACTGCTCGCTCTGGCAGACGATGCCGTCGGCAAAGTTCAGCAGGCGCGCGATCAGCGGCGCGATCCAGCGCGTGCGCGCCAGATGGATGTCCGCCCCGGTCAGGCGCACGACCACCGGCGTTTTCGTGACCGCCTTGACTGAAAGCGCCACGCCGGCGCTCAGGGACCAGAACGTCTGGAACACATCCGTCGTTTTCGCCGCTTTCAGCGCGGCCACGAAGAAGGACATCATGAACAGCGGCAGCTGCAGCAGGCGCAGCGGGTTGTGGCGCACCCGCGGGATCATCCCCGCGCCGTAGGCCAGCGTCTGCAGGCGCTCCGGCAGCATGTATTTGAAATGCGTGCGCTCGATGCCGTCCGCGTCGGCGGATTCCGCCACCTGCACGTCGTGCGGCGCGATCACCCGTACCTTGCAGCCGGAGCGGGCCAGCTCCCGCGCGTACTTGTGCACGAAGGAGCCCGCGAAATCCCCCTCAAACCGGGGGGACGAGGTGGTGAGCAGCGTGAGTTTCATGGTCTTTCTGTGCGATGCGGCCCGGACCGTTTTCGCCGGGTTGGATACAAAGGGACTGAGCATGACTTTCTATTTCAACTTTCGAAGCCCGAACGCTTCCTTGAACAGGTTTTTCACCACGAACAGGATGTTTTCCTTCTTTTCGGCCAGCCGCCTGAGCGTGTACGGCAGCCAGGCGCTGCCGAACGGCGTGTACACGCGCACCCGGTAGCCTTTTTTGAGCAGGATCTTCTGCAGGTCCCGCCCGACGCCGTACAGCATCTCGAAGTAAAACGAATCCCGGTCGATGTTTTCTTTTTCGATGAACGTCAGCACTTCCTGCAGCAGATACTCATCGTGCGTGGCGATGGCCGGCTGGTTTCCCTCCTTGAGCAACGGCCACGCGAGCTTGAGGAAGTTTTCGCGGATGGCGTCCATGGACGTGTACGCGATCGACTCCGGCTCCTTGTAGGCGCCTTTGCAGAGGCGCACCGAGACTTTGTTCTCGATCAGTTTTTCCAGGTCCGCCTGCGTGCGGAACAGGTACGCCTGCACCGCCTGCCCCAGATTGGGAAACTCCGGCTGCACGCGGTGGCACATTTCCAGCGTCCGCTCGGTGTGCAGCGAGCCTTCCATGTCCAGTCGCACCGTGTGCTTGCCCGCGGCGGTCAGGATCTCCACCAGATGGCTGCGGCACAGCTCCGCATCGATGTCGAGACCCAGCTGCGTCAGCTTGACGGAAAAGTCCATCTGTATGGGGCTGTCCGCAAACTCCCGCACCAGTTCCAGGTATTCGTTTTTCGCTGCCTCCACCTGCTCCGGGTTGCTGACGTTTTCACCGAGAATGTCCAGCGAACTCAAAAAACCCGCGCGGTGGATGCGTTTGATCGCCCGCAAAGCGGTCTGCAAATCCTCGCCCGCGATGAACCGCTTGGCGAAGGGATACAATAGCTGCATGTCGCCACCTCCTGAGAAAGACGCGAACCCCTGCGGCGCTTCCTCTATTCAATTATAAGCCATCATTCCGGGATTGTTTAGCTAAACAGTTGATTTTTTTGGTGCTTAAGGCATATCGCCCGGCTCCCGCCCTGCGGAGACAGCCGGAAATGCCACATATGTCACATTATCCCCTGTGGATAAGCAAAGGGGAAGTGGGTATATTTTTATCAAATATGTCTGAAATTTCGTAAAAAACACGCGTCCCGTTTTCGGGGTGTGTTTTATAAGTCGTTTAATATCAATGAGTTAAGATTGGTATTGATCTTGCTCGTTCATTGGGGATCAAACCATTGCAAACAGGAGGGTTATCTCATGAACAGCTTGAGCCCGCGCTGGATAAGGCTTTGCGGAATCGGGGCCGTCGTTGCTTGGATCCTGGCTTCCCCGGTGTACGCCGGCACCGCCCAGGAGATAGAAACTAAAGTCGATGCAGCGCTCAAGCGCGTGCAGGACGAAGTCAACGGGGCGGACCGGTTTTTACAGGGAGCCCAGGGGGTGCTGGTGTTTCCCGCGCTGCACACGGCGGGCTTCGGCATCGGCGGCGAGTACGGCGAAGGCGCGCTGCGCGTGGACGGCAAGACCGTGGACTACTACAACACGCTGGCCGCCTCCATGGGCTTTCAGCTCAAGACCCAGGCCAAGACCCTCGTCCTGGTGTTCACCGAGAAACAGGCGCTCAACCGGTTCCGCGCCAACAGCGGCTGGAAAGCCGGCGTCGATGGATCGGTCGTCGCGGTCAACGGCGACGACCCGCTGGACCCGCACAACCCGGGCCATCCCATCGTCGGTTTCATCCTCGATCAGCAGGGCAAGGTGCACGCCCGCGACCTGGACGGCTCCCGCTTCACGAGGCTCGACAAAAGCTGATCTCGCCCCGCCAGAGCCCGCAGAACGCCCTCCGGCCGCGCCGGAGGGGGGAAAGCCGGGGCCGACACAGCGATTTCACCGTGGTTAACTCGATTATCCCTGAATTATCGCGACTTGTGCTCAAGATCCCAATGATTTCCCCGGAATGCCGAACTGACGTTCTTACAAAACGGATCATACTTTTCCCGCTTTCGCCATAAAAGTTTGACGAAAAGTCCAGCCCCTTTGCAATGAGGACTGAAATCCAAGGAAAAAGCGGCCCGTTCTTTTCCCGCCACATCCGGGTGCGTTCCGCTGCGGGCTGCGGAAAAAAATTTTCAAGAAATTTTGCCCACCCTGCGATTTTTGACGCAATTGCCACATAAAAATATAACTCATTGATAACATTTGCTTTGCTGGGCCTTACGGGAGCGCCGAAACGGGTCTTCGCCGTCCCGTGGCGGCGGAGGCGGGACCGGTATCTCATTGAGAAATCGCCGGGTGTTCACGACTTCGCGTTCCCAAACGAAATATCGGATGAGCGAAACCGAAAAATCCACTCGATCGGGGACTGCTGAGGCCTTCCCGAAGATGATAGAATTGTGTGGAGATCCTTTGGATGCATACGGTTCAGGCGCCGATGCTGGGCAGCCGGAAACCCTTTCCGGCCGTCTCCGGGATCGCAAGGCAAAGCAAAACAAACCGTATTCATGAATCAAGCGCGCACCCCGAGGAAAGGTTTCGATGAAGAGAAGATCCACAAAGAAAAAATCCACGAAAGTGAAAAACCCCACCAAGCAACTCAAGGCCATTGCCTTTCACGAAGCCGGTCACGCTTTTGCCTGTTGGAAACTCGGAGTGGGAATACGATCCGTCACCATCAAGCCGGATGCGGACAGCCTGGGTTACGTGCATCATAACAACGTCATTAAGAACGACGGCAGGAACAACAACTCCATGCGTTCCCGCCTCAGTTTTGAGAACGATATTCTCATTTCCCTCGCGGGTCCCGAAGCCGAACGCCGCTTTGCCGGAAGAACCAACCACGACAGCGCCTGGGGCGATTTCAAACACGCCGAGTATTCCGCCAACCACATCGGCGGAGACGGGGAGGGGCCCGACCTGTTCCTTAAATGGATGAGCTACCGCGCCAAGGATCTGGTGAGCAAGAACGGCAACTGGAAAGCCATCCGCGCTCTGGCCTCCGAGCTGTTGAAGAAGGAGACCCTGAAGGGAAGGGAAATCAGGGATATCTTCGAGGAAATCGAAAGCTGATCCGTCGTCCCTCGACTTAAAAAATTCCACACCGCGGCCTGCGCGGGAAGTACCGGGCTTTTCGGCCCGGTTTTTTTTCGCCCAAAAACGCCGATAAGAATGTCAGACAGGTCACATTATTTTGTGGTCTCTTCCTCTTTTACTTTTTGAAAAATAACGTAGATTGAAAACAATGATTCACACGCTTGTGGCATTTTCCTTGTGCAGCGATAAAAGGGGACGACCCCCGGGATACACAGGCATCATTTCGAGGTAGAAACATGCAGTCACAGCCAGACAAACGCAGCCACTTTTATTTCGACGTCACGGGATTGATCTACGTGCTCTGGTGCCTCTACCTGCTGGTCGTCAACTCCTGACAGGGATCGGGGCTTCTGCCGTAAAATGCAGCACCGCCCCGCAGAATGCCTGCGGAGAAAGCGTTTCGAGCCGGACCGCGATCCCGCGCATGTCAGCTAAGTCTTTGAACATTCAATCATCTTTTTCCCCTTCCGTTTTCGGTATGGGCTTTGCTACTAACCTGATTCTGTAACCAGCAGCGAACTTCAGGAGGTGTTTCATGGCGGATCCCACGAAAAAGAGCATCGACAACTGGGTGCACGAAGTCATCCATCGGGCCGCGGAGCGCGGGGAAATCGACACCGGCTATTTCACCAGCCAGAGAAAGCTCCTCGAACTCAAAAAGCGCTTCGAGCGCACGCCCTCCTACCGCCGTCCCCGGCCAATCCATTTGCACTGATCTCCTGAAGTTCGGGGGAGGGTGACGAAGTTCCCGATGATCGTGCTGTCCGCGATCGTCTCGCCCGGAGCGATGTTCGGCTTTCGGCCGATCGTCACGTCCATTTATTCCCCATCGCAACATCATCGCTGAGTGCCATTCTAATAGGGCTCAATGTCTTTGTAGGCGTGCCTGAGCTTGTCGGCCCATTCCTGCGGCGGCGCTTTGCCGACAAAGGAACGGATGACGCGGAACAATTGCTCGCGTTTGCGCGGGTAGAGCGGGTCGTTCCGTTTCAAGCGGGCGATGGTCTCAAGCAGTTCGGTGAAGCCCAGGTACTCGTCCCAGACCTTTTCCTCCTTGCTGTCCTTGGCGTAATAGCGCAGGTCCTCTTCGCTGGTGATGATCAGGCTTTTGTAGATCATGTCGCGGTGGATCATCACGCCGCTTTCGAAGGTCTCGGCGCAAGCCGGTCCTGAGACAAACCCTCCTGTGAGCAGAGCGAACCCAAAAAGAACGAATGTAGCACGAAGACGCATGAGCATCCGGCCGTTGAGGTGAATACCTATTTTTAATGCAAAACGCCGCTCAGGGCAATCGGGATTGCGCGCAGGATTGCGCGATGGGCAGAAGGATCGGGAGATGAGCGAAGGAGGCAGATCCGGATTGAAACGTTCAGTTTGCTTTTAACAAATCCAAAGGTTTCCGCTGCTTGGGAAACGCGGGAAATTTTGACGGAATTTCGAAATATTGTCGAAATATCGACAGGTTACGCAGTTGTGGTCAGGTCCGATAATCGTTGCCTTGTGCCGGACCCGGAACGATCAGAACAGCAGGTAGAGACACCAGAGCACATAACCGAGTGCCGAGAAGTCGTAATACATGGAGTATTTTTTATGTTTATTCGAGTCCATTTTGAAGTTTCCTCCCTTTGTATCGGTCAATATTGATTAAAACTTTAAAATTCAGTGTTCTTTATCTAAATTCCCAGCGAATTCGATCTTCGTTTTAAAAATTAAAGGGGCTCTCGGAGCTTGTGGCGGCCAAGAGCCCTTTTAATTGACCCAGCGAGATTTGGCTTCTTTCAAGAAGCGGGGGTCTCGTTCCCCCTTCTTGCCAACGTGTTATTGCATGCGGTGTGCCAAAACAAAATCCGTCTACAAACCCTTTACCTGTAAGCGCTTGTGCGATGGCGGGGCAGTCGTTGCCTTTGCGAAACAGCATGGACCATGCATGGTGCGATGCATGGATGGGAGATGCGGGGAAGGCAATGGATCAGAAAGCGCGCACGATTGCGCGGCGGAGACGGGAAACGGGCACGCCGGACTTGCGATCGTCCGCCGCACACGGATGATTCCGAAGAGGGGCGCGGTTCCGGGCGGTTTCAGTTTGAGACGGCGGGGCTGGATTGTCTCAGCCGGAAATTTGACAGCGCCAAGTGGGGGAGGCGAGGCGGCGGCGATTTTGTGATCTGGGTCACAAAATAATGTGCCCTGCTTCCTATTTCATTGGGGGCAACGGGAGTAGAGTTGGATACGAAAGATTATCTTATCTTTTTCTTGAAAGAACTTTGGGGCTCATCATCCTCAACCAAAGGAGGACAGTCATGCAAAAAGACCGAATGGTTTTCAGAGATTTCGTTGCTCTTGCTGTAGGCGTCCTGATCTTGAATTTGATCCTACTGTTCGGCGGCATCATCTGATCCAGGCATGGCTCAGCAGGAAGGGGTGAACAAACGCTCCCGGACCCGGAAGGGGGGCCCGGGGGGCGCTTGTCTCTACAAGGTTCACCCGCAATAGCCTGTCCGCGATTCTCCTTGCAGCACCCGGGCGGACCCCATCGGTAACGGCCCGGTTCTTCAAGCTTTCCCACTCGAACAAAGCCGGATAAGAACCCCTCTTTCAGGGATCCGTCTGCCTCTATCCAGGATTCGCTTGGCATCCGGCTGCGGGAATGGTTAAATGAAGCATCGGCCGCCATCCCGAATACGAAATCCTCAGTCCAGGAGTCGAAGTCATGAAAACCCACATCGCCCGGATTCTCGCTTTGGCTGCCCTCGTTTTGTGGGCCGCCCAACCCGCCTTTGCCATGGAATCGGCGGCGAAAGCCGAATCCAAAGCCAAAAAAGGAGACACCGTCGTGCAACAGGATGAAAACGAGAACAGCAAAACCATCATTCAGACCGGCAAAGACAACAAAAAGAACATCAGCCAGAAGGGCAAACGCAACGATCTGACCCTCATGCAGCAGGGCGACCGCAACCAGGGCAACATCGACCAGGAAGGCGAGGACAACGAGGCCTTCACCAGCCAGATGGGCGACGACAACCGCAGCAGCATCGTCCAGAAAGGCAAGGGCAACCGCGCGGTCATCAACCAGGGCGGCGGGTCCAACAGCGTGAGCATCAACCAGAGCAATTGACGTTCTTCCGGAAAAAGCCTTCTCCCCTTTGGGGAGAAGGCGGTTCGGTTCACCTCAAGAAACCCCCGATTCTCCCGATAAGCCAATCGTGAGATAAAACGTCACCCCACCGCAGGCTCCGGACACGACACCTTGGATTCCCTCGCATCCATAGCCACCGAGATGATTTCCACAGGCTTCGGGTTGCTGTGCATCGGCTACCTGTCGGGAATGGGGGTCTGGATCTTTGTGTCCTACAGGCACAAGCCCGGAAGCGAGATCCTGCGCAAGCTGCCGCCAGCCGTGCGCTGGACCCTGTACATTCCGTTCATGGAGTCGTGGCGAAACCACCTGGATGAACCCGGTCAGGCGGCGATGGAGCGCTATCTCATGTTCTCCTACGGCGCGCTCATCTACGCTTCCTGGGGAGTCCTGATCCTGGCCTTCGCAAGCATTTCCCCGTTCATCCCATTGCTTCAGCCGTGAGATTCCGAGCCCGTTTATGAAACTCTACCCGCTGGTCGCCTGGTTCACGCGAGTTTATTTCATACTCTTGTTCGCCGGAGTGTTCTGGGTGTCGCAGCACCCGGACGCGAGTGCGGAGTTTGCCTTCACCAAATACTGGCATTGGCGCTATCCGCAACCGGTTGCCGTTCGGCAATGGCGGGTGCCCGTGCCTGCCGATCTGGTGGCGGGGGAAAAGGCCGGGCCCTTCCGTTTGTCCGTGCACCGGGGGCTGCGCACCGATCCGCACATCGGCATCTCTGTGAGTCAGGGAGGGTTTGAGCTCTCCGCCTGGCAGGATATTTACACCAGCCGGGGTTTCGAGAAGGTGCAGGCCGGTGCGTGCACGGCTTCCGCCATGGACTGCGACCGCTGGCGCAAACGCACGACCGAAAACGGGAAGCCCAAAGAAGAGATCAAGGTGATCATCGCCAAAACAAAGACTATCGTCCGTTACTCCGGATCGCCGGAATATAAGAAATACCTGGAAGAGATGCTCGAGGGGATGGTGTATCGGGAGCCCGTGGTTTGAAACAAAGGGGAGCGCTGCGGGGATGAGGTCAGCCGTCCAGCTTGAGCGCGGTCATTTCGATGATGTCCTCACCCAGCGGCTTGTGCTTTTTCGTGAGCGCGTCCTTCACATCCACGATCATGCGCGTGGTTTTCGTCGTGAGAACCTCAAGCTCGATGTAGATATCCAGATCCACGGTCGCCGCCTTGATGGTCTTGCCGCCGCTCGTGGTGTCGTCCTCCATCAGGAGCAGGTCCATGTCCTCCAGCACCCGATGCGCCGCCTTCACCACATCTTTCACCGGGTAATTCAACGTCTTTTCCGCCGAATTCGCACCGAACAGCCCGGCCCCCATGCCGCCGCCGTTTGCGGCGCAGCCCGTGGCGAGCAGAAAGATCAGGATTAACCAGGCGTTTTTGAACCGTTTCATCGAATTCCCGGGTTTTCATGCAAGAGAGGGAAAGCGTGCCGCGAGGCAAGGGCTGAAGTTCCAGCGTCACCGTCACTCGTCTCAATGTGGATGATATTCCGTGCCTTAACAGGCGCCTTCCTGTTTCATTTGCGAGGGTTCCAGATCCGCCCCGTCCCGAGGCGGACTCGGGACGGGGCAAACCCTGGAGACACAAAATGAAAAAGAATTACCGGATTAAGAGCAAACTCTATGCCGAAAAAATAAACCGCAGAATTACAACAGATGGGTTTTTTCAAGTCGAAAGTGAACGACAAAATTTGTTATTTTGCTGGCAAAATTGGGAATTTTTTTCATGACTGTCTCACCATGCATACAGCTGAAAAACAAACCGCCGCGCGGTTGCCGAAAGGAAGCGAAACAGGCGGTAATACATGGATAAGCAATTGCTTTTTTGCGTGTATTGAGTTAATAATCGCGCAGTGCGCTTGTTTTTCCGCGCACAGCGTGGGCGGTCGCACCCTCTGTGGAAGAGAGGGAGACGTCGAGTCAGTCTAAGAGGGACACAGGGCTGGGGGGCCCTTCCGGAGGAGAGTTTATGTCTTTGTTGGGTTTGTTGCTGTCTGGCGTCGTCGGCGTGGTGGTGATCGCCGTGCTGGCCTATCTTTATTCCTCATCGCGTGATTGCAACTAAGTAGAAAACTTCGTTTTTCCATCCCGAACCGTTTTTCCATCTCACACAATCATCGATCCACCGCGTGGCAGGCGACGAAATCCTGTTGCGAGCCGGTTTGCCGCGGGTATTCCGACAGGCATTTTTTCGCCAGCGGCGAGCCCTTCGGCTCGTTCAGATAAATCGGGCAGCGCGGGTGAAAATGGCAGCCGCGCGGCGGGTTGAGCGGCGAGGGCACATCGCCCACCAGCGGCTCGAAGGGCTTTTTTTCACCCAGGGTCGGAACCGCTTCCAGCAGGGAGCGCGTGTAGGGGTGGCGCGGGTTTTCAAACAGCGTTTCCACCGCAGCCTGTTCCACGATGCGGCCCAGGTACATGATCGCCACCCGGTCCGCCATGTAGCGCACCACGCTCAGGTTGTGGCTGATGAACAGATAAGTGAGCGTGCGCTTGGCCTGCAGCTCGCGTAACAGGTTCAGCACCTGCGCCTGCACGGAAACATCGAGCGCGCTGGTGGGCTCGTCCAGCACGATGAATTCCGGCTGCAGGATCAGCGCCCGCGCGATGGCGATTCGTTGCCGCTGCCCGCCGGAAAACTCGTGCGGATAGCGCGTGATCACCACCGGGTCGAGCCCCACCTCCGTCAGGACCCCAGCGATTTCTTTCTTGTTTTCCGCTTCGCTGCGCCCCGGGTGGTGCACCTGAAGCCCCTCGCCGATGATGTCCTGCACCGTCATGCGCGGCGAGAGCGATCCGAACGGGTCCTGGAACACGATCTGCAGGTGCCGGCGCATTTTCTTGAGTTCCGGCGTGTCGAGCCTCATGACGTCCCGGCCCTGAAACAGCACTTTGCCCTGCGCCTCGCGCGTGAGCCTGAGGATCGATTCGCCGAACGTCGTCTTGCCGCAGCCCGATTCCCCCACCAGCGCCACCGTCGAGCCCTTGTCCAGCCGCAGCTTCACATCGTCCACCGCCTTGATGTAGGCGGCGATCCGCCTGAAGACGCCGCGCCGCACCGGAAACCAGGTACGCAGCGTCTCGACGTCGATGAGCGCGGTGGACTCGATGGTGCGCTTGGGAGCCGGGATTTTTTCCCGTTCCGCGTGCCATTCCACTTTTTTCCCCGGCTCGTGCAGGTGGCAGGCCGCCATGTGGCCCGGCTCGATGGTGTAGGGCGGGCCGTCCTGGGTGTGGCAGATGTCCATCACCCGGTGGCAGCGGTCCGCGAACAGGCAGCCTTCGCCGTACTCCGTCGCCGGCGGCACGAGCCCCGGAATCGTCTGCAGCTCGTAGGGCGTGTCCTCGGGTTTGGGGATCGATTCGAACAGCCGCCGCGTGTAGGGGTGCGACAGATTGCCGAAGATCTGCTCGCGGCTTCCCATCTCGACGATGCGGCCCGCGTACATGATGGCGATGTCGTCTGCCATCTGGTTGACGATGCCCATGTCGTGCGTGATCAGCAGGATGCTCATGCCGGTCTGCTGTTGTAAATCGGCCATCAGCCTGAGCACCTGCGCCTGGATCGTGACGTCGAGGGCCGTGGTCGGCTCGTCCGCGATCAGCAGCTTCGGTTCGCAGGCCAGCGCCATGGCGATCATCACCCGCTGTTTCATGCCGCCGGAAAGCTCGTGCGGGAACGCGTCGATGCGCTTTTCCGCCTCCGGGATCCCGACCCGGTCCAGCAGTTCGATGGCCCGCTCGCGCGCCGGCCCTTTCTGGAGCATGCGGTGGATGCGCAGCGGCTCCGCCAGTTGGTTGCCGATGCGGTACAAAGGGTTGAGCGAGGACATCGGCTCCTGAAAGATCATGGCGATGTCGTCGCCGCGCAGCTCGCGCATGGCCTCATCGTCCAGCCCGGAGAGGTTTTTGCCCTCGAAGAACACCTTGCCGGAAGGGTGGTAGCCGTTGTCGGCGATCAGCCGGATGATGGAAAACGCCGTCTGCGTCTTGCCGCAGCCCGACTCCCCGACGATGGCCAGCGTCTTGCCCGGCTTGATCCCCAACGAAACCCCGTCCACCGCCTTGGCGGTCTTGTCGAGCCCGACCCGGAAATAGGTGCGCAGATCCTGAACGTCTAGCAGCATGGGCGCGCCTCGCAGCGTGGGGGTGTCATCAGCCTGCCTTTCTCGGGTCGAAGGCGTTGCGGATGCCGTCGCCGACGAAGGTGAGCAATGTGAGCGTTCCGGTGAGCGCCAGGAAGGTGGGCAGCAGGATCCAGATCGCCTGCAGGTTCGTCTTGCCCTGCGCCAGCAGCTCGCCGATGCTCGGCGCCGGACTGGGCACGCCGAGGTTGAGGTAGTCGAGGCTGACCAGCGCCAGGATGCCTGAGGTGACCTCGAAGGGAAAGAACGTGATCACCGGCGTCAGGGCGTTGGGCAGGATGTGCTTGCGCATGATCTCGAAATTGGAGACGCCCATCGCGCGGGCGGCCTTCACGAACTCGAAATTGCGGATCTTGAGAAACTCCGCGCGGATGTACGCCGCCATCCCCATCCACGCCGTCAGGTTGAGGATCGCGAACAGCAGCAGCGCCGACGGCACGAGAAAGGCGCTCAGGATGATGAGGATGTACAGCCGCGGGATCGAGCCCCACATCTCCGTCAGCCGCTGGCCGATCAGATCCACCCAGCCGCCGAAAAAACCCTGCGTGCCGCCGATGGCGCAGCCGATGATCGTGCCGGAGATCGCCAGCGAGATGCCGAACAGCATCGAGATGCGAAACCCGTAGATCAGCCGCGCCAGCACGTCGCGGCCGCGGTCGTCGGTCCCCAGGTAGTGCCCGTCCACCATCGAGGATGCGATCGTGCGTTTGCCGTCCGCCGACTGCGTCTCGTACGGCGCGGCCAGCACCACGCGGCCGGTTTTTGATTCCGAGGGGATATACTTGTAGTCGTAGCGCACCGGAGGCCACAGCATCCAGAATTCGCGCGGCTCGGTGCGCACCGGTTTGGTCTCCGCAGCGGCCGGTTTTTCAGCGGTTTCCGTGGCTTCCTCTTCGAAGTCCTCCAGTCCCAGGGTGAGCCCGGTGTCCGCTTCCTCTTCCTCTTCAAAATCGTCGAGCCCGAGGGTCAACGGGGCGCTCGCGGATTCTTCGTCTTCAAAGTCTTCCAGACCGAGAGAAAGCGATGCGTCTCCCTCCTCTTCGAAATCGTCCAGCCCGAGCGAGAAGCCGGGCTCCGCTTCCGGCGCCGGGGTTTTCGTTTCCGCATCCTCGTCCACGCCGCGCAGCAGGCGCAGGAAATGTTTGGACTTGTAATCCGGCTCGCTCGGGAATACCCCGCCGAAATCCTTCTCGCTGTAGGTGAAAAAAATCGGGAAATACGGTTTGCCTTCCAGCACCAGCAGGATCGGCCGCACGTTGCACAACAGCTCCGCCGGCAGGGTGATGAGAAACAGCGCGAACAGAAAGCAGAAACTGTAAAAGGCGCGTTTGTCGCGCCTGAATTTTTTCAGCTTCAGCTTGAAGTCGCGGTTCAGCTGCATGCGGGTCAGCCTCGCGACTCTTCGAAGGAAATCCGCCGGTCGATCAGCACGTAGGAGAGATCCGTCAACAACTGCCCCACCAGAGCCATCAGCGAGAAAATGAACAGCGTGCCCAGCACGACCGGGTAGTCCCGCTGGATCACCGCTTCATAGGAAAGCAGACCGATGCCGTTGAGGGAGAAGATCTGCTCGATGAGCAGCGACCCGGAAAAGAACATGGCGAGAAAGCCGGTGGGAAACCCGGTCACCAGAGGGATGAGCGAGTTTTTCAACACGTGCTTGAACAGCACCGTCTTCTCCGGCAGGCCCTTGGCCCGTGCGGTGAGCACATACTGTTTTTTCATCTCCTCCAGCATGGCGTTTTTGGTCAGCATGGTCAGCGTGGCGAAGCCGCCGATCACGTAACAGAGCAGCGGCGCGGCCAGGTGATGCAGGTAGTCCTTCACCTTCTCCCACAGCGTCCATTCGTCGTAGCCCGGCGTTCCCGCCGAAGTGAGCCCGGCCAGCGGGATCAGGTGGACGATGGCGCCGTCGCCCGGCCCGAACAGGACGATGAGGAACACCGCCAGCACGAAACCGGGGATGCTGTAGCCGATCAGCACGATCACGCTGGTGACCGTGTCGAAGCGGGATTCGTTGCGCACCGCCTTGGCGATGCCGAGCACGATGCAGATGAGGTAGCTCATGAAAAAGCTGGTGACGCCGAGCGACACCGAAACCGGCAGCTTTTCCTTGATCAGCTCCAGCACCGATTTGTTGCGGTAAAACGAATCGCCGAATTTGAAGATGAGAAAGCCTTCCCAGTTGTCGCGGTTGAAGAACCGCTGGGAAAAAGGGGCGTCGGGGTTTTTCGGCGAGTACCAGAGAAAGGTGCGCAGGTAGCGCTCCCAGAACGGCCGGTCGAGGTGGTAGACCTTCTTCAGCGCCTCCATGTGCCGGGGATCCAGCTCGCCCGGTTTTTCACCGGGACGGCCGATGGCCGTGCCGCCCGCTTCTTCCATCACGCCCCCATGGCCGCGCAGCAGGGACTTGATCTGGTCCAGCGGTCCGCCGGGAACGAACTGCACCACGACGAAGGTGATCGTCACGATGCCGATCAAGGTCGGGAACATCAGAAGCAGTCTGCGGATGATGTAGCTGATCATGCGGCCCCCACGGCGGCAAGTGAAAACCGGAACGCTGGCTGTTTCCTAAATGGGTTAAAATACAAGAGTGTTCTCCCGTTTCAAAATGCTATCACTCTATCACGCACGCTCGGGCATCGGAATGAATTATTTCTTTGCAAAAGGTTGGCTGCGTTGCCTGCTGCTTGCGCTGTGTCTTTGGAGCCTGCCGGGCGCCGCGGGAATCGCGTACGCCGCAGACGATCCCCCGCCTCCCGTGTGGCACTCTGTGGACGCAGCGGGAGCGGTCACGGTCGATTTTTATTTCTTCTGGTCGGAAACCTGCCCGCACTGCCGGCGCGCCAAGCCGTTCGTGCGCTCCCTTCCCGAGCGTTATCCCTGGCTGCGGCTGCATTCCCACAACGTCACCGCCAGCCGCGAGAGCGGCGAGCTGTACGTGCGCATGGTCGAGCACATCGGCGAAACCTCCCTGGCGATTCCGGGATTCATGCTGTGCGGCAAAATCCACTACGGCTTTCACACCGATGCCACCACGGGCCGCATGCTGCTGGAGGAAATCCAGGCCTGCCGGCGGAGCGTGCTCGGCGACATCCCGGTGCAGGAACAGGCGGGAGAGGGCGACCGCCAGCGGGTTTCATTGCCGGTGCTGGGCGAGATCGATCCGGAGGATTTTTCCCTGCCGGTGTTCACCCTGCTCCTCGCCGGGGTCGATGCGTTCAATCCCTGTGCGTTTTTCGTGCTGCTTTTCCTGTTGAGTCTGCTGGTGCACGCGCGCAGCCGGGCGCGCATGCTGCTGGTCGGCGGGATCTTCCTGTTTTTCTCCGGCGCGATCTACTTCGTGTTCATGGCCGCCTGGCTCAACCTGTTTCTGCTTCTGGGAGAGATCCGCTGGGTGACGCTCATCGCCGGCATCTTCGCCATCGCGATCGCGCTCATCAATATCAAGGACTTTTTCTATTTCAAGCGCGGCGTGTCCCTGTCGATTCCGGAGGGGGCGAAGCCGGGCCTGTACCAGCGCGTGACCGGCCTGATCAAAGTGACGAGCCTGCCTTCCCTGATCGCAGGCACCGTGCTGCTGGCGCTCGCCGTCAACGCCTACGAGCTGTTGTGCACCGCCGGCTTTCCCATGGTGTACACCCGCGTCCTCACCCTGAACGCCCTGCCGCAGACGACCTATTACCTGTACCTGCTGTTGTACAACGTCGTCTACGTCCTGCCGCTGGCGGCGATCGTGCTGATCTTCACGTTCACCCTGGGCTCGCGCAAGCTGACCGAAAAGGAAGGCCGGATTCTGAAACTGCTCTCGGGATGGATGATGCTCAGCCTCGGCGTGCTGCTCGTCGCCGCGCCGCATTTACTCAATCGGTTGGGGACGGCGGTGGGGCTTCTGGCGTTCGCCGTGCTGATCACCGGGGCGTTCGTCGCGTGGGACAAGAGGCGCGCGCGCCTCTCCGGTTCCTGACGCCCGGCAGAATCAGTTGAGCGGCTTGCCCGCGGCTTTGGCTTTTTCCAGTTTGCCCGCTTTGTCCGCGTCCCACCACCACCATTCCAGAATGTTGGCGAGGAACGCCGATTGCGAGGGGTACAACTTGGGGCTGGAGAATTTGTTCCAGTACACCACGCGTTCGTAAGCGATGTACCAGTGCGGCACCATGTAATACTGGTGCGTGAGGATGCGGTCCAGCGCCTGGATTCCGTTGATCAGTTGCTCGCGTGTGGACGCCCTGACGATGATGTCGATCAACTCGTCAACCGCAGGATTTTCGATGCCGATATAATTGCGCGAGCCGGGCGTTTTGGCCGACTCGCTGCCCCACATATTTCGCAGCTCGTTACCGGGAGAGCGGCTCTGCCCAAAGGTGGTGACGATCATGTCGAATTTGAATTCCCTGAGCTTCTCCTCGTACTGCGCCGCCTGCACCAGCTTGATCTGCATGTCCACGCCGATTTTTTTGAGATTGTTTTTGTAGGGCTCGGTGATGCGGTGCCATTGCGGTTCGTCCAGAAGCATCTCGAACTGGAATTTCTTGCCGTCCTTTTCGCGGATCCCGTCCGCGCCCAGTTTCCAGCCCGCCGAATCCAGCAGCTTGTTGGCCAGCCGCAGGTTGGCGTCGAGGGACTGGCCTTCTCCGGGTGCGCCCACCGGTTTGGTGAGCGCCGTTTTGGGAACGAAGGATTTGTGTTTTTCCCTGAGTTCGAGCAACAGTTTTTTGACTTCACCTTTGGGGGTTCCGGTGGCCTTCATTTCCGGGTTGTTGTCGAAATAGCATTCGTTGCGCGTGTACTGGCCGTAAAAAAGATTTTCGTTGCTCCACTTGAAATCGAAGGCCATGGCGACGGCGGCGCGTACCTTGCGCGATTGAAACAGCGCGTTGCGCGTGTTCATCGCGAAGCCCTGCATGCCCGCCACCCGTTTGTGCGGCAGCTCCCGCCTGAGGTAGTACCCTTTTTTGACGAAATCCCCCTTGAAGTCGAGCGCCCAGTTGCGCGAGCTGGAAACATGGTGCGCGTCGTACTCGCCGCCCTTGAACGCCTCGCGCATGGCGACCGGATCCAGGTAAACTTTCCAGGTCACGCGCTCGAAATTGTAGCGGCCGCGGTTCACGGGCACGTCCTTGCCCCACCAGTCCGGATTGCGCTTGAAGGTGATGTATTTGCCGAAATCGTATTTTTCCACCACATAGGGGCCGCTGCCCACGGCGAACGCGTC
Source organism: Nitrospinales bacterium (assembly GCA_965223345.1). Lineage (GTDB taxonomy): Bacteria > Nitrospinota > Nitrospinia > Nitrospinales > VA-1 > CBDCWG01. The sequence continues at coordinate 3,149,516 of CBDCWG010000012.1, read as the reverse complement.
GAAATCGGAACCGAATTTCTTGCCTTTCTCCCCGTAGACGTGCTTGGGGAGGATGAACATTTGTCCGGTGATCAGCGGCAGTTCCTGGTTGAAGATCGAGAAGGTGTACTTCACCGTGTGGCTGTCGATTTTTTCCACCGACTGGATGTCCTTGAAGTATTCCTTGAAGAACGGGTGATACTCCGGATCCTCGATGATCTCGAACGAAAACACGAAATCGTCCGCCGTCACGGGCTTGCCGTCCGAGAACCGGGCGTTTTTGCGGATGTGGTAGATCAGCGACATGCGGTCCTTTGCCAGTTCCGCGCTCTCGATCAGATTGCCGTATTGCGAGAAGGGTTCGTCGTCGTCGGCCGAGCTGTCCATCGCCGACTGGAAGATCAACGCCGCGACGCCCGGCGCCGTCACGCCCTTGAGCGAAATCGGATTCAGTTTGGTGAACGCACCGAAACTTGCGAGCACCAGATGCCCGCCTTTCGGGGCCTTGGGGTCGGCGTAGGCGTAGGGCTCGCCCGCCTTGTACTTCAAGTCCTGTGGGCCATACAGGGACAACCCGTGCTGCCCCGCGGCGAAGACGGGAGCGGCCAAAAACAGGGTGACGGTGACGATTGCAGACAACAACCTCGAACGGGAAGCGAACATCGAATTTTCCTCATGAATTGCAGAACGGTTGCCCCATCTTAACATTCCCGGCAGAGCCGCGCAAAGCGCGTGGAAGAAGGACTCAGACTGGATAACAGGATGAAAACTCAAAAAGATGCGCCGGTTCCTTGTAGGAGTGGATTCATTTGATGACTCTCCCGATCATCAAATGTATGGCATTCCCATACCGTTCATCCTCTTCCCCCTTTTTGAGGGAGAGGATTGCGTCGAGCCTCGGTACCCGCTTATTACATACTGAAGGTGGCTTGGGTGATGGGGGCTTTGCGCTCTTTGCGTCTTTGCGTTTATTTTTAAGATCTTGTTGAATTTATATGCAATTCTGATTCATTCAATTTATCCAGGAAGTTTTTTGAAAAGCGATTTTAAAACGCAAAGACGCAAAGACGCAAAGAGCGCAAAGAAAAACGAAAATGGAATAAAATACACCCTTCAAAATATTCTACTCAGCTTGTGAATGAACACCTTGAATTTACTATGACACCTGCCTATCTGAACCTGACGCAGGACGAACTGGAAGCGCGCGCCGAGGCCGCCTACACGCTGTACCGAAGCTGCTCGGTGTGCCCGCATGCCTGCGGTGTGGACCGCACGGGCGAGGGCAGGGGAGTGTGCGGCGAGAGCGACCGGCTCTACGTGGGTGCTGCGGTGCGGCATTTTGGCGAGGAACCGGTGTTCACCGGAACGCACGGCGTCGGCAACCTGTTCGTCACCTCCTGCAACCTTCGATGCGACTACTGCCAGAACCACCAGATTTCCCAGGAGCGGCTCGGTATCGCACAGTCGCAGGCGCAGGTGGCCGCGCAGATGCTCAAACTGCAAGGGCAGGGCGTGCGCACCATCGGCTGGGTGTCGCCCTCACACGTGGTGCCGGGGCTGCTGAAAGGGCTGGCGCTGGCCCGCAAACAGGGGCTGACGCTGCCCATCATCTACAACACCAACGCCTACGACGCGCTGCCCACCCTGAAGCTGCTGGACGGCGTCGTCGATCTCTACCTGCCCGATCTCAAGTATGCCGACGATGCGGTGGCCCGGCGCTATTCCCACATCAAAGAATACGTCGATCGCTCGCGCGCTGCGGTGCAGGAAATGCATCGCCAGGTGGGGCCGCTCACCCTGGATGCGGACGGCATGGCCCAAAAGGGCTTGCTGGTGCGGCACCTCGTCCTGCCCGATGGACTGGCCGGGACCTGGGAAACCCTTTGTTTTATCGCGCTCGAGCTTTCAACCCGCGTGCCGGTGAGCCTAATGAGCCAGTACCGCCCGGTGCACCGGGCTAAAGAGGACGCCCGTATTGCCCGCCGCATCCACGCCGAAGAGTATCGGGCGGCGCTCAGGATGGCCGAAGAGCTGGGGATCGAGACCCTGTACGTGCAGAATCCCGAAGAGGACGTGCACAACCTGCCGGATTTTCGGAACCCCGACCGCCCGTTTCCGCTGGAGCGCGCCGCACCGGGCCTGCCTTGTTAAGCCCCTGCAATTCTGCTAACATCAACGGTTCCAAAGACGATCCTTCAAAGGGCCGTATTGGATCTGTCCTGCATGCTTCGACAGGCTCAGCATGACAGTGCAGGGCGGACGGACCCTTATGAAAACCCTTTGAATTCCCCATAACAGACCAAAAAATATGAAACCACGACAGACCCGCAAGATCCGGATCGGTTCTCTCACCATCGGCGGCGACGCGCCCATCGCCGTGCAGAGCATGGCCGCCACCCGCACCCAGGACCTGGAAGCCACAGGCCGGCAGATCGAGATATTGCAGCAAAGCGAAGCGGACGTGATCCGCATCGCGGTGGACAGCGAGGAAGACGTGCAGGCGCTCAAGACCCTGCGCGAGCGCTTCCCGGACAGCGTCCTGTCGGTGGATCTGCAGGAAAACTACCGGCTTGCGCCCACGGTCGCGCCGCTGGTGGACAAGATCCGCTACAATCCGGGGCACCTGTACCACCTGGAAAAGGAGAAGTCGATTCCGGAGAAGGTGAAGTTCATCGTCGATGCGGCGCGGGCCAACGACTGCGCCATCCGCATCGGCGTCAACTGCGGTTCGGTCGATCCCGACTACAAGGCGAGATACCCCGACGATTCCATCGAGGCGATGGTGCGCTCGGCCGCCGACCACTGCCGCCTGCTGGACGATCTGGGATTTGAAAATTACTGCGTGTCGCTGAAAGACTCCGACGCGGACAAGGTCATCGAGGCCAACAAGCGCTTCGCGGCGGAGAGGCCCGATGTGCCCCTGCACCTGGGCGTGACCGAGGCGGGCATGCCGCCGGAGGGGATCATCAAGACCCGCATCGCCTTCGAGCAGCTCATCGCCGCCGGCATCGGCGACACCATCCGCGTGTCGCTCACGCTGCCCAATGAGGACAAGGGGCAGGAGATCACGGTGGGCCGCGAGATCCTGCAGGACATCAGCGAGGGCCGGTTCCGCTCGGTGCCGGAGAATTTCCTCGACGGGCTCAACATCATCGCCTGCCCGAGCTGCTCGCGCGTGGAGAACGAAAAGTTCGTGGACCTGGCGCAGGATGTGCGCCGCATGACCGAATATGCCGAAAAATACAAACTGACCATCGCCGTCATGGGCTGCCGCGTCAACGGGCCGGGCGAGACCGACGACGCCGACCTGGGTTTGTGGTGCGGCCCGTCGCGGGTCAACCTGAAAAAGGGAACCGAAACGCTGGGTTCCTATGGCTACGATAAAATACTCGATCGTTTGAAAGCGGAAATCGATCGCATGATCCTGGAACGCCACGGCGCCTGCGAGCCGGCGGGTTCCTGATTTTTCCGGGCCGCCGCGCCCGGACGCACGTTTAGAGGTGAATCATGGAGTTAGTGGTAGAGGAACTGGACAAACTGAAACGCAAACTCGACATCACGGTGCCCAAGGAGGTGTTTGCCCAGCGCATCGACACCGCCTACAAGGAGCTGAACCGCCAGGTGAAGATGCCCGGATTCCGTCCCGGCAAGATCCCGCAGAAGATCCTCGAAAAACAGGTGCCGATCCATTCCTTCACCAAGATGTTCCAGGAGATGATGCAGGAGTTTTACGAGAAGGCCCTGGATGAAACCGGCTTCAAGCCCGCGGGCAAGCCGGAGATCGAGAACACCGAACTGGAGAACATCAAGAAGGACGCCCCGTTCAAGTTTTCCGTCATCCTGCACATCAAGCCCGAGATGGAGCTCATCGACTACAAGGGCATGCTGTTCAAGAAGCGCGAATGCAAAGTGAAGGACGAGGAAATGGAGGCCGCCGTCAAGGGCATCCTCAGCCGTTACGGCGATCTGGTGCACTACGAGGACGAGGACCACAAGATCGAAAAGGACGATTTTGTGCGCATGGATTTCGAAGGCTTCATGGACGGCGAGCCTTTGGAAAACGGCTCGGCGGAGAATTACCTGCTCCGCGTCGGCGAAAAGAAGATGATCGAGGGTTTCGAGGACCAGTTGATCGGCCACAAGCTGGGCGATGAATTCGAGGTCAAGGCCGTGCTGCCCGCCAACTGGGGCGGCAAGATCCGGCGGGTCAGCATGCCGGTGCCCGGCGCGAAAGAGCAGGAGGAGGACCGCGCGACCTTCCAGGTCAAGATCAAGGAAGTGAAAAAGCTGGTGCTGCCCGAACTGTCCGATGAGATCGCCGAGAAGGAAGGCTTCCCCAACGTGGAAGCATTCAAGCGCGGCGTCAAGACCCACATCCAGCAGCACAAGGAACAGCAGGAGGAGCTCGGGATCAAGGAGGCCATCTTCAACAAGCTGGTCAAGGAAACCGACGCCAACCCGCCCGAATCGCTCATCAAGCGCGAGCTCAAGTTCATGATCGAGGGGATGAAATACCAGATCGAACAGTCCGGCATGAAGCTGGAGGATTCCGGCTTCGACCCCGAACGCGCCGAGAAGGAATGGCGCGAGAAAGCCGAATTCAACAGCAAAGGCTACATGATCCTGGAAACCATCGCCGCGCAGGAGAACATCCACGTGACGCAGCAGGACCTGGATGAGGAATACAAGAAGCTGGCCGAACAGACCAAGCAGAAGGTCGAGGACATTCAGGCCCGCATGATGGCGAACGAGGAAACCATGAGTCAGACCACCTCAAAGATCCTCGGCCAGAAGGCCATGAACTTCATCTACTCCAACTGCGAGTTCGAGTTCGTCAAGGACGACGAGAAAAAACCCGCCTCCTGAGAAACGCCGAAATCCCGGTCGATCCCAAAGACCGTTGGGCAAATCCCACAGCGGTCTATCCGCTCACCTGTTTTTTTTCTGCGATATTGAGTTTGTCGAGGGTTTTTTTGACTTTGTGGGTGTTGACGAATGTGGCGATGTGGAATAAGGCGTCGCCTTTGTTGACGAGAGGCAGCTGAGCCTTGCCGATGATGATGCCCCCGACTCTCGCTGGAACCGGCACCTCATGCTTTCCGAACGGGTCGCGGATGAAGCCCAGGATTTCTTTGGCTTCCACACGCGCTCCCAGATGTTTGTTCGGCATCAAAATCCCCGAGCCCGGAGCGCGGACCCAGACGGTTTTTCTGGATATGAACGCTTCTTTTCTTTTTTTCAGGGATTTGGACGGGAGCATGCCGATGGCCTGCATCACCGACTTGATCCCGTTCACGCCCATGCGGATCACCTGTTCGTCGTAGCGCAGCGCTTCGCCCCCTTCGTAAAGCAGGATCGGAATGTTTTTCTTGCGCGCCTCTGCGCGCAACGAGCCGTCTCTGGAATTGGCGTTGATGATGACCGGCACTCCAAATTGAAACGCCAGCTGGCTGGTGTCCCGGTCATCGACACAACCGCGAATCTGCGGCAAATTGCTTCGATGGATGGCGCCGGTGTGCAGATCGATCCCGTGGGTGCATTTTTTCAGAATCTCAGCCGTGAACAGATGCGCCAGCTGCGCGGCCAGGGAACCTTTGGCCGAGCCGGGGAAGGAACGGTTGAGGTCGCGGCGGTCGGGCAGGTAGCGCGACAGATTGTTGAATCCGAATATATTGACAACGGGAATGGTGATCAAGGTGCCGCACAGCTTGTTGAGCGGTTTGTAGGTGAGCAGGCGGCGGATGATTTCGATGCCGTTGATTTCGTCTCCATGAATGGCGGATGAAATGAACAGGATGGGCCCGGGCTTTTTTCCGCGGATCACCTCGATCGGTAGATTGACCTCGGTGAAATCGTACAGTTTGGAGACGGAAAGACTGATCAGCCGGCGTTCCCCGGGCTCGACGCTTTGACCTCCGATTGAAAAATCCTCCGGCATGCTTCAACCTTCTCCGCTGGTCCGGGTGTTCCCGGGGCGGGCGTCTTTTTCAATGAACTCGATGATCTTGCCGGCCACGTCCACTCCGGTGGCATTTTCAATGCCTTCGAGGCCGGGGGAAGAATTGACTTCCATGATCACCGGTCCGTGGTTGGACCGCAGAAGATCCACACCGGCCACGTTCAAACCCAGCGTCTTGGCGGAGCGGACCGCGGTGCTCCGCTCTTCGGGCGTGATTTTGATGGCATGCGCGCTGCCTCCACGGTGCAGGTTGGAACGGAACTCGCCTTCCTTTCCCTGCCGCTTCATGGAAGCGACCACTTTTTCCCCCACCACCAGGCAGCGGATATCCGCGCCGCCCGCCTCTTTGATGAATTCCTGCACCATGAAGTTGGCCTTCAAACTTTGAAAGGCGCCGATCACGCTCTCCGCCGCCTTGTGGGTTTCCGCCAGCACCACGCCTTTGCCCTGCGTTCCTTCGAGAAGTTTGACGACCAATGGTGCGCCGTTGCAAAGCTCGATCAACTCATCCGTCCTTTGCGTTGAGTGGGCGAAGCCGGAAATGGGCAGTCCGATCCCTTTGCGCGCCAGAATCTGCAGGGACCTCAATTTGTCGCGCGAACGCGAGATGGCCACCGATTCGTTCAGGGAATAGGTGCCGCCCATTTCGAACTGACGCACGACGGCGGTTCCGAAAAAAGTGATGGAAGCGCCGATGCGGGGAATGACCGCATCCACTTTGTTGAGCACCCGGTCCATATAATGAACCGTGGGTTTGTGTGAGGTGATATTCATATAGCATTTGAGCGGATTGATCACCTCCACTTCATGATCCCGGTTCTTGGCCGCTTCCACCAGCCGCTTCGTCGAGAAAAGATTGGGACCGCGGGATAAAATGACGATATTCATTTTTTCGTGCTCCGTTTTTTTGCGCTCGGATTCTTGGATTTGAGGTAAGATTTTCCGGGGTCAACGAGGTATTTTCGCCGGGTGGCTTCCCGGCCCAGCAACAAGCGAAATCCCATCATGTCTCGATTGACCAGGGTCAACTCGATGGTGTGCTGCTGGTCCCCGATCATTAAAGTGGTGTCGATCACCGGCCGCAGGCTGGTTTCTCCATTGGAGCTCTTGACCGACCGGTGCTCCTTGACCCGCGCGGAAGCCTGAATTTCCGGGGTGTTGCTCCTCTGTTTGGGGTGAACCAGAAACTGGAGCTTCCTGGATTTCCGGTTCAACTGGGATTCGGAAATATGAAGGGAAGAGGTGCGCGCACCGGTATCGACCTTCGCCTTGATCGATTTTATTCCCAGATCCGGAAAAGAGACCCATTCCCTCCAGCCGATGACGGGGAGCGGTTCCTTCTTTTTTTGTAAGCGTTTGCTTTTTTTCAAGATTCGGCAGGCCGGGTGAAACCAGCCTGAAACGATTTAGAGTTATAAAAATTCACCCTGCGCCATACAGTCCAGCAGCGGGATTCTCTTATTGAAAGTAAGAAATCCATGCTGAATCAAACCGGCGGCATTTAAAACAGATGCATGGAGAAGCCGATTCTGAAACGAAATCATTTTAGAGGAATGGGAGAAAAATAACACAAAAATAGTATATGGAAATGTCATGCGGCTGCGAATCCTGCTTGTCCATTTTGACTCATAAATCAAAAGTTTGTGCCTTGAAACGCAGCAAGTCACCCTGCAATTATTCCCACAGGCTTAGAAGAAAAAAAGGAGTGAACTTTCCTAAATGTTATAATTTGAATTTTGAGAAAGCCAGGAGTTCTCATGAGTTTCAAACTGTCTCTTGGGTTAACGCTGCTCATCATCGTGGTGGTTTTCACGATCCAGAATGTGGAGATCGTCGCGATCAAATTTCTGTTCTGGGAATTGGCGATATCCCGTGCGCTGATGATCATCCTGGTATTGACGGTGGGCATTTTAATCGGCTGGTTTTTATCCAGTTTTTACAGAAGAACCCAGCGCAGACGATTCTGAAACTCTGAATTGAATGGAACACAAACTCATGGTTTGTTTGAAAACGATTTTCGCGGGCTTTCTCACGCTCAACATGCTGTTTATTGCATTGCAGCCCCCGGTTTGGGCCCAGCAGGGCGGCATCTATTCGCAGATGGACGTGTTCCATCCCGTCGTCGGCCGCAACGGCATGGTGGCGAGCCAGGAAGCGACCGCCACGCGCATCGGCCTCAGAATTCTTGAAGAGGGGGGCAACGCGATCGATGCGGCGGTGGCGGTGTCCTTTGCGCTTGCGGTCACGCTGCCGCGCGCCGGCAACATCGGCGGCGGCGGATTCATGCTGGTGCATGAAGGTGAGAGCGGAAAAACCGTGGCGATCGATTACCGCGAGAAAGCCCCGCTCGAGGCTTCGTTCGACATGTACCTGGACGATGAAGGCGATGTGGATGAGGAACTGGCGCAGTCGAGCTTTCAGTCGGTCGGCGTGCCCGGTTCGGTGGCCGGGATGGCGTATGTTCTGGACCGGTACGGGACGCTGCCTCTCAAGACCGTGATCGCTCCCGCCATCAGGCTCGCGGAGGAAGGCATCATCGTCAACAAGGATCAGGTGTTCACGTTGACAAAGGGCAAGGAGCGGCTGCAACGATGGCCGGAAACCAAACGGATCTATTTCAAGCCCGACGGATCGGTGTATCAGGTGGGCGAACGGATCTTTTTCAAGGATCTGGCCTGGTCTCTCCGGCAGATCGCCGAGAACGGGCCGCGTGCGTTTTACGAAGGCGCGATCGCCGAGAAGATCCTCGCCGCCATGAAAGAGCATGGCGGGCTGATCACGCGGGAGGACATGAAAAATTACACCGTGGCGGTGCGCGAGCCGGTACGCGGCACCTACCGGGGTTATGAGATCGTCGGCATGCCGCCGCCCAGCTCGGGGGGCACGCACATCGTCCAGATGCTCAATATTCTGGAAGCCTACGACTTGAAAGAGATGGGCGCCAACAGCGCGCAGGCCCTGCACCTGATGGCGGAATCCATGAAACTGGCGTTCGCGGACCGCAGCAAGTATCTGGGCGATCCGGACTGGTGGCACATTCCCATCCGCGGGCTCACCTCGAAAAACTACGCGCAGCGACTGCGGGGCCAGATTCATCCAGAAAAGGCAAAACCATCCAAAGAGATTCGTCCGGAAACGCCGAGCCCGTATGAAAGCAATGAAACGACCCATTTTTCCATCATGGACCGGTTCGGCAACGTGGTCAGCAACACCACCACGCTCAACTTCAGCTTCGGCTCGGGCCTGGTGCCCAGGGGCACGGGCATTCTGTTGAACAACGAGATGGACAATTTTGCCGCCAAGCCGGGCGTTCCCAACGCCTACGGCCTGCTGGGCGGGCAGGCGAATGCGATCCAGCCCACCAAGCGCCCCTTGAGCTCCATGGCGCCGATGATCGTGCTGAAGGCCGGCAAGCCGTTTCTCGCCACCGGCAGCCCCGGCGGGCCGCGTCTGATCAATGCGATCCTGCAGGTCATCCTCAACGTGATCGATCACGGCATGAACATCGCCGAAGCGACCAATGCGCCCCGCATTCATCACCAGTGGCGGCCGGATCAACTGCGCATCGAGCGGGGGTTGAACCCGGATACCGTGCGCCTACTTGAAAAAATGGGGCACGCAACCGTTGCCAAAAGCGCCATGGGTTCCACCCAGTCGGTGCTTCGGGAAAACGGCCAGTTTTTCGGCGCGTCCGACCCGCGACGGCCGGGGGCGCTGACTCTGGGCTATTGATGAGGAGTATGAATCGCTTTATCAAACCGGTTTCCCAGCCCAACGGCGATATGTTAGAATTTTTCGGCTGGATCGAGCGCCCGTTGCGGACGTTCACGGCATCTTGTTTTTTGATCTCGATTCTCAACCCGTTTTGAAGACAGTATCTGGTGATTTATGAAAGTGGCCGTTATTTACAATAAAAAAGAAGATGCCGAAGGCGTTATCAATGTCTTCGGGATGCAGAACCAGGAAACCTACAATCCCAAGACCGTGGAGCGGGTGGCTTCCGCCCTGGAGCAGGGCGGGCACAACGTCCGCATCATCGACGGCAACATCAATGTGATCGAACAGCTCACCGAATTCATGCCGCGCGTCATCCAGGGGGAAACCCCCGGCATGGTGTTCAACATGGCCTACGGCATTCAGGGGGTGAGCCGGTACACGCACATCCCCTCCCTGCTCGAGATGCTGGGCGTTCCCTATGTGGGCTCCAGCCCGGCGGGCCACGGAATCGCGCTGGACAAGGTGACCACCAAAGTCATGGTGGAAGCGGCGGGGCTTCCCACCGCGCCCTACTGGGTGTTTTACAGCGCCGACCAGATACCGGACGATCTGCCTTTTCCCCTCATCACCAAACCCAAAATGGAAGCGGTGTCGCTGGGAATCCAGATCATCCACGATCTTCCGACGCTCAAGACAGCCATCGCGGATCTGGTGGAACAGTTCAAGCAGCCGATCCTGGTGGAGCAGTTCATACCGGGGCGGGAGTTTGCCATCGGCCTTCTGGGAAACAACGATCCGGAGATTCTGCCGATCCTGGAAATCGACCTGGGCGGCGATCCCTTCGCCATTCAGAGCCTGGAAGACAAACTGAAAAAACCCAAGGAGAAAGTCTGCCCGGCGAACGTCAGCGACGCGCTGGCAAAAGAATTGGGCCGGCTGACGCGGGAGACCTTCCGCGTGCTGGGGATCTACGATTTCTGCCGCGTGGACTTCCGGATGGACAAGGACGACAACCTCTACATCCTGGAACTCAATTCGATGGCCAGCCTGGGAATCACAGGCTCCTACGTGCACGCGGCCAAAGTCGGCGGTTACAGCTACGAATCCATGATCAACCGGATGCTCGACGTCGCGGTGGAGCGGTATTTCGGTCAGCAGCAGATCGATCAGGTGGCGGTCGGGGAGTCGGAATCCAAGGCCAAGAAAGATCCTTTGAAGATAAGGTTGAGGAGTTTTCTGCGCGGCAACCAGACCACGATCGAGGATTCTCTGTCCAACATGGTGGACATCAATTCCTTCGTCGATAACATCGAAGGGGTCAATTCCCTCGGCCGGTGGCTCGCCAACAAACTCGCACCCATGCAGTTCAACCGGCAGGTGCAGGCCCGTGCGGAAGTGGGGAACATCCTCTATTTTTCAAACCACATGGAGGACCATAATGATATCCTCATCATCGGAAATCTGGATAACTCGGTGGACTACGAGGACTTCAATCCTTTCCAGATAGAGCGGGGCCGGTTGTACGGAACCGGCGTTTCTCTGGGCAAAGGCGGCCTGGCCGTGATGCTCGGTGCGCTTCAGGCTTTGCGCCACACCCGGTCTCTCAAAAAAATCAAATGCGGCATTCTGCTCGTCAGCGATGAATCCCGTGGAGGCCGGACTTCCAATTCCCTGATCCAGGAATATTCAAAGCAGTCGAAGTATGTGGTGGGATTGAGCGGTGCGGGACTGTCGGGCGAAGTGATGACCTCCTGTTACGGCACCATGCTCTATGAGGTGGAAATCCTGCGCCGGCAGGTGCAGGCCAAGAGCAAATCCACGATGGATCCTGGCGATCCCATTCTGTTCGCGGCACAAAAGATCAACAACCTCAAGAAACTGCATTCCGAGCAGGAAGGAATCTACGTCACCGTCACGGAGGTGTTGAGCAAGGGCATCAAAAACCATCCGTCCCATCATGTGACCGTGTCTTTTCTGATTCGATACCGCAATCCGGACGATCAAAAGAAACTGGAAGGGCAGGTGGCAAAAACGTTCGACCCCGGAAGCAACACATCCGTCCGGACCCATATCAGCAAACCGCAGCACCGCAAGCCCTTCCTGGAAAACGAGAATTCCCTGGCTTTTTATGAAAAAGTGGAAAAAATCGCAAAATCGGTTGAGGTGCGCGTGAAGAAAACATCCGATGGCATTTCCACCATCCTGGCTCACGTTCCCAAGGGCATTCCCGCAATCGACGGATTCGGCCCCGTCACCGGCGGGTTCGGGACGCAGAATGAATTTGTCGTGCGCGACAGTCTGATCGACCGGAGCGTTCTTTTGGCTTACCTGATATTCAAGACCTCCAAGGATTTTCAGTCCTGATTCCCGGAGCGCTCCGGGATGTGTCGCCTTTCCGTTTCGGGTTTCTTCCATTTGCTCCCGGCCCTCGATTGCGGGGCTCTATTCGAATCGGTGCCTTCTCATGAATGATCTCGCAAACAGCCTGATAGAACTCCCCCAGATATTCTCCACATGGGTGAACCGCATCATCGAATTTTCACCCAATCTCATCGGCGCCGCTTTGCTGTTGATATTCGGCTGGCTGGTGGCGCTCGGTTTCAAAAAGCTGAGCGTCCGGCTGGCGACCATCGTCAACAAGTTCCTGATCCGCGCCTTTCCCAAAGCGGGATTCCGGTTTCCGCAGGTTTTCATCAAATTGTTGAGCCAGGTGGTTTTCTGGATCACGCTGCTGTTTTTTGTGACCGCGGCGACACAGATTTTCGGCCTGACGGCGTTTTCCATCTGGCTGGACCATCTGGTGGAGTTTTTCCCATCGCTTGTGGCCGGCACTTTGATCATTGTCGTGGGCATCCTGCTCAGCACGCTGGCAAGGGACCTCACGATTTCAGCCAGCGCCGCCGCCGATCTGGGCTATTCGCGCATCCTGGGCGGATTGATCCAGGGGACCATCCTGATCATCGCCGCTATTATGGGTCTGGATCAGATCGGCGTGGAAGTGGAATTCCTGGTGACGCTGCTCGCGATTCTGGTGGCGGCGGCCGTCGGCAGTCTGGCCCTGGGGCTCGGGCTCGGAACGCAGGATCTGGTCAACAATCTCATCGGCGGGCATTATCTCAAGCAGTATTACCAGCCGGGACAGCGGGTGCGGCTTGGAAGCATGGAGGGGACCATTCTGGAGCTGACGCCGGTCGCGGTCATCCTGTCCACGGACGACGGCCGCGTGCTGGTGCCTGCCAAAGTATTTCAATCCGAATCTTCCATTCTCATCGTCGAGAACTGATCTGTGGATGAATCGCTGGAATTCACGCTCGAATATCTGAAAGCCCATCCGGGGGAAGCCGCCAAAGCGCTGCAGGGATTGTCTGCAGAGGAAACCGCTGTTTTTCTGGAAGAAGTTCCCGTCGAAAACGGCGCCCGGGTGCTGGAGCAAATGTCTCCTGTGTATGCAGCCCAATGCCTCCTGATCGCAAAATCCGAGACGACGCTGGAACTGCTTCAGAAAGTCCGCATCGTGACCGGTGTGTCCCTGTTGCGGCTTTTTCCCTATTCCTATGTCAAGCCGATGCTCAAAAACCTGCAGGGGGATCGAAAAACGCTGTTCAAAAAACGGTTGAGCTATCCCCAGGATTCCGTCGGAGCCTGGATGGATTCGGACTGCCCCACACTCACCGAGGGCGGGACGGTCGGCGATGCGCGCAATCTGCTGCGAAAATCCGCCAAACCGGTCAATCATTCAATCTGTGTCCTGAAAGTGGACGGAACCGTGGCGGGCTTTTTGCGTTTGTCGCGGCTGGTGGTGGAGAGCAATAAAAGCCAGCTGGCAAAAATCATCACCGTGGATCTGAAACCGGTCTCGGATCAGGCATCGCTGCACGCCATTGCGTCGTATCTGAACTGGGAAAACTTCGATGCGCTTGCGGTCACCAATCGAAAAGGCAGTTATCTTGGCGTCCTGACGCGCAACAACCTGAACAAGGGAATCGAATTCCTCCAGGAAAATTATGAACCGGTGAACACCGATTCCATCGTTCTGGATGTGGTCAAAACCTACGCGTCCACCCTTTCCGGACTGGTTCAGACCATTGCGGGCAAATCCTCTTCCCGGGAGAGCACCTCGTGAATGCCAAAGCCGCGGCCGCCTTTGAATTGCTGAACCGCAGGTTCATTCTCGATCATCCCTCGGATGCCGTTAAAAAAATCGAGAGCATGGAACCCGAAACCGCCGGACGGTTTCTGGAAGGACTGGCTCCCTCTCTCATCTCCCGCGTGCTGGACCGGCTCACACCGGATTTTGCAGCGCGGGTCTTCGCGCATCTGCCCGAATCCCTTGCAGAAGCTCTCCTGCAGGACGCCAGTTCCAATGTCATGGTGCAGATTCTCGGGCACATGCCCGCTGAGGAGCAGAACCGGCGGCTGGCCGCGCTGCCGGCTCCGTTGCGACGGGAATACAACCGGCTCATGGCGTATCCCCCCAATTCGGCGGGACGTCTGATGGACACGCGTATTCTCGTGTTTCGTGAATCGATGACCGTCAAAATGGCGCTGAAACGGCTCAGGCAGCCCGAAAACCGCACCACCCGGACGCTGTATCTGGTGGACGCCGGTAATGTGCTGAAGTCCCGGATGGATATTCAGGATCTGGTGCTCGCGGATTACAACAAGGAATTGCGGGAATTCGCCCGGCCGGTCCGTGTGATTGTACACCCCGAAGATCCCCGGGAAGAGGTGGTGCACAAACTGGAGGAATTCAAGCTGACCAGCCTGCCTGTGGTGGACCTGTCCGGGCACCTGATCGGAATCGTGCGGCACGATGCGTTGATCAAGGCGGCGGGAGAGGAGGCGACGATCGATATCCAGACCATGTTCGGCGTCGGCGAGAACGAGAGGGCGTTGTCCCGGCCCGGTGTGGCTATCCGCAACCGGCTGCCCTGGCTGGAAATCAACCTGCTGACGGCGTTTCTGGCTTCGGCGGTGGTCGGCCTGTTCGAGGGGTTGATCGCCAAGTTCACCGCTCTGGCGGTGCTGTTGCCGGTGGTCGCGGGGCAGTCGGGAAACGCCGGCGCGCAGGCGCTGGCGGTCACCATGCGCGGGCTGGCGCTGCGGGAAATCAGCGTGCGCCACTGGGGTACGGTGGTCCTCAAGGAAATGCGGGTGGGGTTCGTCAACGGGATCGCCATCGCGGCGACGACGGCGGTGGGCGTGTATGTCTGGAGCCGGTCGATCGGGCTGGGCCTGGTGATCGGCCTGTCCATGATCCTCTCGATGGTCATTGCGGGAATCGCCGGCGCTTCGGTGCCCATCGTGCTCACCCGTCTGGGCAAAGACCCCGCCACGGCTTCCTCGATCATCCTGACCACCGTCACCGACGTGGCGGGCTTTTTCTCCTTTCTGGGGATCGCGCTGCTACTTTCCAGCCTGCTGTAATAGACCCGAACCCATTCACATGGAATTCGCCTGAAGAGGTTCCCTTTTCGTTGCGGATGTCTAAAATCCTGGCGTTTTAAAAAGCGGCGCCATTCGCCCGTCCGCATGTGCGTTTACGATTCATTTACTGTTTTCCTGGTATATAATTCCCCCATCCTGGGTCCGCTTGGGGAACCGATCTGGCTGCCAACCATTTTATGAAATCGCCATGAAGCCTGTTTTTCATTTCACTTTAAAAATTCTCGCGGCCGTCTGCATCCTGTCGTTTTTTGCCGCCGCTGCCATTGCGCAGCAAAATACGGACGCACCGCCCAAGGACAAGCTTTCAACTGAAGAAAAGCAGCAGAAGCAGCTCGTTCAGATTCTGGAACAAAAGCTCCTCCTGGAAAAAGAACTGGCGAAGATCAGCAAGGAAAAGCCAAGCCAGGAAGAATCGAAACGAGCCGAGGAAATCGATTCAGAGTTGAAGGTTTTGACCCGTAAATTCGATGCTCTGGCCACTCAACTGCAAAATGGGGAAGTTGTCGTTGAGGAACGGCGGGATCTCACCTGGATGGAGGAGCTGCGTGAAATCACCCGGCCCCTGTTGGCCGCCCTGAGGGATATCACCGAGCGGCCGCGCAAGATCGAAAACCTGAAAACCCGCATTCAGTCATTGAAGCAGCAGATCGCGGCCTATGAAAAAGCCCGCGGCAGTCTGGAAAAAATGATGCAGATGGAATTCGCCCGGCCGCTTGAAAACGGGGAACAGAAGGAGCCCGAAATCGCCACGGCTGAATTGAAAAAATCATTCAAGACCCGGCTCGCGAAACTGAAAAAAAAATACAATCCCGAATTTCTCGTTCTGGATCTGGAGGAGGCGCAAAACAGTCTCAGGGCGCTGCAATCCTCGGAAAACTTCAGCACATCGTTCATCCAGGAATTTTTGCAGGTACGGGGCCGGAATCTGCTCATTGCGCTGGCGGCGTTTCTGGTTTTCTGGATCGTTCTGACCGCGCTGTACCGGTTTTTTGCCGTGCGGATGAAGCTGCTTTCCCGGCTCGACCCGCATTACCAGAAGGTCATCAAAGCCGCGTACAGCCTGTTCATCTTCCTTTTCTGCAGCACCGCCAGCGTGGTCGCTCTGTATCTTTTGGACGACTGGCTGATCCTCAGTATTGTTATCCTGGTTTTTGCGGGGATGGCGCTGGGTTTTCGTGAATTCATACCCAAGTTCATCCGCGAGCTCAGGCTGATTCTCAACCTGGGCACGGTGCGCGAGAAGGAACGGCTGATCTGGCAGGGAGTCCCCTGGAAGGTGCAGGAGATCGGCGTGTACGCCATTCTGCGCAACCCCAGGTTGCAGGGAGGCATGGTCAAACTGCACGTCGGAGAACTGGTCGGACTCCACTCGAGGCCGCTGGTTCTTGAAGAGGAATGGTTCCCGACGAAAGTGGACGATTGGGTGATCCTGTCCGACGATACGTTTGGCCGGGTGATCAAGCAAACGGCGGAGCAGGTTGTCGTGGAGTCGTTCGCGTCGAGAAAATATTTTAAAACGACGGATTTCTTGGGCCTCAAACCGAGAAACCTTTCGACCGGATACCGCATCGTCATTCGCTTCGGACTCGATTACGGTGTTCAGTCGCGCATCACCGACGAGCTGCCGCGGTTGTTCAAGGAAAGGCTGCGTGAAATATTCAAAAAGCGGTTCGACGGGGACGATCCCGATATTCAAACCCTGCAGGTTCGTTTTGACAGCGCCGCAGACAGCTCGTTGAAGCTCATCGTGTTGTTCAAGATGCACGGACGCTGTGCGGAGGATTACTATCCCCTGCAATGGGAGATCAACAGAAGGCTGGTGCAGATCTGCAATGAAAACCAGTTGGTGATTCCTTTCACCCAGCTCACAATCAGCCCTTCCCAGGATTTGAAGACATGGGCGAGTCCCGCTCTGGACGGAAGCGCGGAGGCTCAGGGGCAGAAATCGAAATGACACGTTTGAAATTGTTCACATCCCTTTCGCTTCCTTTATAACTCGCAGGTTTCCATTGCACGCTATCACCGCCACCATTGAATTTCAGATGAGCCTGCTGTTGTTCGTCGCTCTGGCCGGCTATCTGGTCGCCTCCCGTGTCGGGCAGCCCGCCGTCGTCGGGGAAATCCTGGTGGGCATGCTGATCGGCCCGAGCCTTCTGGGCTGGGTCACGTACACCGAATTCGTCAACAGCGTCGCCCATCTCGGGGCGATCATCCTGCTGTTTGTCATCGGCCTGGAGTTCAAGGTGCGCGACATCGCGAAGCCGGGGTACGCGGTGATCGCCGTCATGGGGATCGTGGTTCCCTGGATCGGCGGGTATTTCCTGGCAGTGGGATTCGGGTTCGACACGCACCGCGCGATCCTGATCGGGGTGGCGCTGACGGCCACCAGCATCGCCGTGACCGCGGACACGCTGAAAGAAATGGGCAAGCTGCAAACCGAAGCCGGAAAGGCCATCATCGGAGCGGCGGTCATCGACGATGTGCTGGCGCTTCTGGCGTTGTCCATCACGGGACAGATGTCGGAGGGAAACCTGACCGCAGCCGCGGTGATGATTTCCGTGGGCAAGGCGGTCGGATTTCTGATCGCCGGCGTGCTGGTGGGCCATTGGGTGGCCAGCCGCTGGATCGCGAAACTGGACGACTCCGCGCTGGCGCATAAATATCCGGAATTCGTTTTCGTCTTCGCCATGATGAATGCATTTTTCTATGCGCTGATGGCGGAACTCTGCGGCCTGTCTTCCATCGTCGGGGCATTCATCGCGGGCGTGACGATGGAAGGCATCAACCTGAAAAACAGCAAAAACCTGAAAGAGGGCGCCGAATACCTGCGGATCATCTTCGCATCGATCTTTTTTGTCTCGCTCGGCATTATCGCGGATCTGAAGGCACTGCAGGCGCATGTGGTCGGGTTTTTCCTGGCGCTGACGGCCGTGGCCGTGTTGACAAAGGTGCTGGCCTGCGGCATTCCCGCCCGGCTGCAGGGACTCTCCTGGCGCGATGCCTGGGTGGTGGGTTTCGGGATGGCCCCGAGGGGGGAGGTCGTGATGGTCATCGCTCTGCTGGGCCTCAATCAGGGGGCGATCGAGCAGCCCCTGTTCGTGGCGCTGGTCCTGATGAGCCTGTTGACCGCGATCATCACGCCGCTGGTGCTCAGGCTGTGGCTTTACAAAAAGGAATCGATTTCAGGATAAATGGAATTGGTATAAATATTTGTTATATTGATACTTGTGCTTTGATTTCTGGAAGACCTTTTTATAACAAGTAACTCAGGAATTTTGTCGGAGCGGCAGGATTAAAATCACAAAATGCGCGAAAATAAAGATTGCAAGTTTGAATGGATTGGGAGTAGATTGAGTTCAGCTACTTTCTTCCCGAAAGGAAGTCCCGCAATGGGTACGTTATTCCTTCTCCAATCTTCATTTTCTCTGCGAATGCAGAAAAAGCCTTCCTCACGCAGTTATCGTCCCCGGTTTTCCCTGCAATCGGTTTCCATCACCGACAAGATGGAACAGTCCTTTTTCTCCAAAGGGTATATGTAATCCCGTCATTTCCGTTTTGACTTTCTTGCCCTGCCGGTATCCGGCCTGACCGTATCCGTGTGTCCTGGGGAAGGTTTACTCTGCCTGGAATTCGCAATCATCTTCTATTTATCACGAAGGAAGGGGAAGTGAATTTCTGAGGATTTGTGTGTCTAATAACCATCTGTTTGCAAAATTTAGGAGATCAATCATGAATAAATCATTATTGGTCATTGCTTTACTATTAAGTGTTTTTGTTACTTTATCAGCAGTTTCATCGATACAAGCCAACGATTTTCAATCGGAACAGAATGAGGAATTTTCGCAAGAAGATTTAAATGTTTTATCGGAGTATGAGAGGGAAGTTGATCATTTTTTCCACAAGGATGAAAACTTCGGAATGGAGGAAACACAAGAAAATCCATCTTCTGAAGATCAAGGTATTGAGGAGTTTCACAGAGATGCTATGACACCAGAGGAAACCCCCGAATCCGTAGAACCTGAGGAAGAGGACTCCGAAAAAAGGATTTGATTACATTGCGGAAACTTATTTTACAACGAATTTATTATCATTAGCAATACTTTAACCTGAAAGGAAACGACAAATGCGTATCGGGGGAATAGGGCAGCAAGAACACAATGAGGAAGCTTTCATCCTGGATGTTGAATCGCATTTCCAATGTGAAACTTCCAATCCCCAGTACCTGAAGATATGCCCAGATCATTCATGCAGAACGGTAGTCGCAGTAAACCGCCCTCCCTGCAAACACACACTCAAACGATACCGGGATGAATACTTTTGTTGAGCAAGGCTTAGAACAAGCTGCCACTTTTTTGCAGCGACGAGATAGGTAATTTCCATCGTATTATGAATTTTGACCCCAAAAGAGTGAGAATAGGTTGCAGTCGCAAGCAGGGGGGGATTTAAAGACCCGAACAGAATGTCTTTGTGTGTGACTGTCTGGATAAGGCAGTAGAATTTTGTTTCAACCGATTCTTCCGTGAAATAAGTTTCCAGAATCAACCACTCCTTCGGGGAGCTGTGATTCCGCGAGAAGCGAAGGAATCCTGGTATGGTTTCCTGCACATCCAAGACATGATTATTGAAAGGACCAACGATGAAAAGATATCAATTTTTAAGTGTATCGGTTTTTGCGGTTCTTTTATTGTTTTTTGCACAGAGTTCTTTGGGAGAGCCGGAGCAGAAGCAAAATAAATCCCAGGTTATGAAGGTGGAAAAAGCAGACGCAAAAGGCGATCATGAAAGATCACAAAAAAATTGCAGGAGAGAAATCATACGAGCGAAAAAGAAATGCGACAAACTGAAAGGGGTGGAAAGAGTGGAATGCCGGGTGAAAGTGATGGATATGGATAAAAGCTGTCCAGATAAAATGGCCCGGAAAAAGATAAGACCTCAAGATAAAAAATTGTTTCAAAAAAATTTGGACAAGTAATCCTGAAATGCAACTGGATGCCTCCGGGGTTTTCTACATGCCGGAGGTGCCCATTGGCGTGATGATCCCACCTTTGGTGTGCCTTCCTAAGCCATCCCAACATTGTCCCAAAACGGTTCTTTGTTTGTGGTATCATTTCCTTCGGTCAAATTCAGAACCCCTTTATCTTTATGGATTTAAAAAAAATAGAAAGCAGTTTCTCCCCCACCGAAGACCGCAAGAGTTCGGTCTCCGAAAAGGGCATGGTCTCCACCGCGTTTCCCGAAGCCACCGAAGCGGGTGTGGAGATGCTCAGGCAGGAGGGCAATGCGATCGACGCCGCCGTCGCCGCGGCGCTGGCGCTCAGTGTCTGCGAACCCCAGGCCAGTGGTCTGGGGGGGCAGTCGATGGCCCTGCTGCGTTACCAGGGCAAAACCATCGTCGTGGACGGCTCCAGCCGGGTGCCTTCTCTGGCGCACCTGGACAGCATCGAAGGAAAAGAGGAACGCTTCAACGGTCATCGCGCCACCACCGTTCCCAGCACACCCGCTCTTCTGGGATACCTGCATTTCCGTTACGGCAATCTCGAATGGGCCGACGTCGTGCAACCCGCGATCCGCATCGCCCGTGAGGGTTACGCAATCACCGATCTGCAATCCCGCCTGCAGCAACGGGAACTGGAGGCATTCCAGAGTCTGGAGTCTCCCTTCGGCCTGGAGTATTTTTTCAAAAACGGGGACAGCCCGTATCAGCCGGGTGAGCGGTTCATTCAGAAAGATCTCGCGAGTCTGCTCGAGCACCTGGCGAAGCACGGAGCGAAGTCGTTTTACAGCGGAAAAATCGCGCGGCAGATCGATGCGGACATGCAGGAGCATGGAGGGTTTTTAAGAAAAGAAGATCTGGCGCTCATTCCCTGGCCGGTCGAGCGCAAACCCATCAAGCGGAAATACCGCAAGCTGGATATCTTTACCTGCCCGCCCCCCGCGGCGGGCAGGACGCTTCTGCTGGTTCTGCAGATGCTGAGAAACATACCCACGAAATTTCTGCGCAGCCAGTCGCCCGAATCCTACCATTTCATGGCGGAAACGTTTCGCAAGGCGTTGCTCAACAATAAGGAGCGGCCCTTCGATCCCAACATCTATCCGCAGCTGCCCGACGACAAACGCATTCTCAGCCGGGAATACGCCCGCGCGTTGTCCGCCACCATCCGCGACGGCATCGACGCCACACTGCCTCTGGTGGACCCGTATCCCGCCATCAACGACACGACCCATCTTTCCGTGATGGACAAAGAAGGCAACGCCATCGGCATCACCCAGTCGATCGAACGCGTCTATGGCGCAAAAGTGGCGGCGCGCGGTCTTGGCTTTTTTTACAACAACTACATGAGCGCCCTGGAGACCAAGGACCCGTCGCACCCCTACTATCTGCGCCCCAACGCCGTGCCCTGGAGTTCCGTTGCGCCGGTCATTGCGATGTACGAGGGCGAACCGTGGCTGGTGGCCGGCAGTCCGGGCAGCGAACGGATTTTTTCGACGGTGAGCCAGTTTCTGTCCCACATCGTGGACGGCAACCGGCCCATGAATGAAGCCATGATGCACCCGCGCTTCCACTGTTCCATCGGCGGCAACCTCAGCATGGAAGTGGACCGCTACGACCCCGCCATCGTCGATTACCTGCGCAACGTCGGATACAAGATCGTGCCCAAGGAATCCTTCTCGTTTTACCTGGGAGCGATCCATGCGGTGCTCAAAACCCATGACTCGGGCCTGTTTCAAGGCGTCGCCGAGATCCGCAGGGACGGGACCGCCGCGGGACCGCAATGAACAAGCTGCCGTTTCTCCTGTCCATTCCGCACGGCGGCGAGGACGTTCCCGAGGAAATCGCCGATCGCTTTCAGCTTGAGCGTTCGGGCATTCTGGAAGACGGCGACAGTTTCACGCGCGAAATCTATGGCATCGAGGATCAGGTGGAAGCGCTGGTCAAAACAGCCATCGCCCGCGCCGCCGTGGACCTGAACCGCGACCCCGCCGACCGGCCTCCTGAAAATCCCGACGGCGTGGTCAAGTCCCGCACCTGTGTGGGAAAAACCATCTATCGCCCGGATGTGCTTCTGGATACGGCCACCATCGACCTGCTGCTGAAAAAATACTACGAGCCGTACCATGAAAAGATCCGCGCCATCCTGGACGATCCGGGAACGATAAAGCTCGCTCTGGACTGCCACACGATGGAAGCGGTGGGGCCGGAAATCTCCCCCGATTCCGGCACCCCGCGTCCTCTTTTTTGCCTCGGGTCGAATTTCGGCAAAAGTTGCCCGCGCGATCTCGTGGACAAGCTGGCCGACAGCCTGCGCCAGGCGTTCGAGCTCAAAGACACGGATATCCAGATCGACCGGCCGTTTGCAGGCGGGTTCATCACGCGCACTTACGGCAACCGTCCCATCCCCTGGATTCAGGTGGAGATGAACCGGGTTCTCTATCTGTCTCCTCCCTGGTTCGATCGAGACAGGTTTTGCGTTGCCGAGGACCGGCTTCAGCATCTGAACCGCTGCTTCAGGCGCGCGCTCGAATTGTTCGCGGCGTCTTTATGAATCGGATGCGGGCTCGGGAGTTTGGGGGAAAGGAATGGCGCAGGTTGTGTGTTCCTTTAGGCCGAAGGGTGGCGCCGGTCCCGGATCGATTCGGGACGGGAAAAATATCAATGAGATACAAAAGATCATCCGGTTCGAAGCGGTGCTGGATTCGAGTGCGCCGATGAGACCGGACCCCTGTGGCAGGCAAATTTTTAGAGTTTTCGGAGTTTGAGGAGGCGCAATCTTGTATATTGGGCTCTGGCTTGAGAAACGGGAAGCAGGGAAACGAGCCAAATTGCTGCTGCCTTGGACTGACACTGCATTGAAAGCGGGCTTTCATGAATTTTGATTCTTACGATCCGGGTGAGTTTTTCGATGAGTTTTTTGCCGCACCCGGGAAACCCCATCCCTGGGTCCAGCCTCTGGTGGACCGGATCAACCAGCTTCCCGATCAGGGAATCCTCAACCGGCAGGCCACCGCGGAATCGGCCCTCATGCAACTGGGGAGCACGTTCAATGTCTACGCCGATTCCCAGGGCGTGGAAAAAATCTTCCCCTTCGATATCATCCCGCGCATCATCGACGGCGACACCTGGGACCGACTGGTTCCCGGACTCAAGCAGCGGATCTACGCACTCAATCTCTTCGTCGATGACATCTATCACGAACAGAAGATCATCAAGGATAAGGTGATGCCCCGGGAAGTCATCGATTCCTGCAAGGGATTTTTGCCCGAATGCGTCGGCATCGATCCGCCCAGGGGAATCTGGTGTCACATCAGCGGCGTCGATCTGATCCGCGACGCTTCCGGTGAGTTCATGGTGCTGGAGGACAATCTGCGCTGTCCTTCCGGAGTTTCCTACGTGCTGGGGAACCGCCAGATCATGAAGCAGACCTTTCCCAAGGTGTTCGAAACCCTGCAGATCCAGCCCACCGAAGACTACACCAGCCGGTTGCTGGACCTTCTGTATTTTCTTTCATCGGACACCGTCAGGCATCCCAGTTCCGTCGTGCTGACACCGGGAATTTACAATTCGGCTTATTTTGAGCATTCCTTTCTGGCCCAGAGCATGGGGGAAGAACTGACGGAAGGGCGGGACCTCATGGTCAAGGACGGCTTCGTCTACATGCTGACGACCAAAGGACTGGCAAAAGTCGATACCATCTACCGGAGAGTGGACGATGAATTTCTCGATCCGGAAGTGTTTCGCGCCGATTCCATGCTGGGTGTGCCGGGACTGGTGCAGGCGTATAAGGATCGGCATGTGGCTCTGGTCAACGCGCCGGGGCTCGGCATCGCCGACGACAAGCTGATCTATTCCTATGTGCCGGAGATCATAAACTATTACATGGGCGAAGACCCTCTCATCCCCAACGTCCCGACGTATCGTTGCCTGATGGAAGCGGAGCGCCGTCATGTGCTCAACAACCTGGACTCTCTGGTGGTCAAGGCGGTGGGGGAATCGGGAGGGTACGGGATGCTGATGGGGCCGGGTTCGACCGAGAGAGAGCGCGAAGTGTTTGCGGAAAAGATCCAGACCGATCCGCGCAACTACATCGCGCAGCCGGTGATCTCGCTCTCACGCGCGCCGGTGATCGTCGGCGATCATTTCGAACCCCGGCATGTGGATTTTCGGCCTTTCATCCTCTATGGCGAGGAAATCTACGTGCTGCCCGGCGGATTGACCCGCGTGGCTCTCCGAAAGGGGTCGCTCGTCGTCAATTCCTCTCAAGGCGGCGGCAGCAAGGACACCTGGGTCTTGTATTGATAACGCCCAGCACAAGGGACCCGGAAACGGGCCCATGACTTACGATGGTCTGTTCATTTTTGAGAAGGAGTCCGGCTGAAACATGCTGTGCCGAGTCGCAAATTCATTGTTCTGGATGAGCTGTTATCTCGAACGGGCGGAAAACGTGGCGCGGTTCATCGATGTGAACCTGTCCATGTTGCTGGATCTGTCCAAAGAATCCGGGCTGGGCAATCCCTGGCAGCCTCTGGTGAGCATCACCGGGGACGATGACATTTTCCTGGAAAAGTACAAATCCGCCACAGCGGAGAATGTCATCCAGTTTCACACGTTCGACCTGGACTACCCCAACTCGATCCTGTCCTGCCTGACCGCCGCACGCGAAAACGCGCGCTCCATCCGCGAGATCATTTCGTCAGAAATGTGGGAACAGATCAACAAGCTGTACCTGATGGTCAAATGGGCGGCCCGAAATGAAACCGGCATGGAAGACGCGCCCCACTTTTTCAAGCAGATCAAAATGGACTGCCACCTGATCTCGGGCATCACCAATGCGACGCTGAGCCAGGACGAGGCCTGGGATTTCATTCAACTGGGCCGGTTTCTGGAACGGGCGGACAAGACGTCGCGCATCCTGGATGTGAAGTATTTTCTGCTGCTGCCACGGGTGGACCTCGTCGGTTCCTCTCTGGACAAGATCCAGTGGGCGGCGCTTTTGAAATCCGCAAGCGGGCTGGAAGCCTACCGTAAAAACTTTCGTCAGGTTCTGCCGAAAAACGTGGCCCAGTTTTTGATTCTGGACCGTCATTTTCCCCGGTCCATCCTGCATTGTCTCGCTCAGGCCTACCGCTCCCTCTATTCGGTGGTCGCCTTCTCGGGAAGCCCGCACAACAATCTTCCCGAGCGCCGGCTGGGAAAGCTTCGCGCGCAATTGAGTTACACGACGATCGACGAAATCATTGAATGCGGGATGCATGAATATCTGGATGGCGTCCAGCGGGATTTGAACCTGGTCATGGATGCGATCCACGAAGCTTATTTTGTGCCGCAAATTTTAATATCCAACTGAACAACTGTAGAGAGTATTTCGATGACATTCTGTATCGCGATTAAAGTGGAGGGGGGCCTGGTCGCCCTTTCAGACAGCCGCCTCACGACGGGATCGGAAGTGGCGACGGCGCGCAAGGTTTCCCTGCACAAGCAGGGCGACCATTCCCTGTTCCTCATGACATCCGGGCTGCGATCCGTGCGCGACAAAGCCATCACTTACTTCGATGAGCACGTGGACACCTCCGCGGCTCCCCTGACCAAGGCCTACAAGGCCGTGAACCGGCTGTCGGAACAGATACGCAAGGTCGCCGTGGAAGACAAGGAAGCGCTTTCAGAGAGCGGACTGGTGTTCGATTTGCATTCGATCGTGGGCGGGCAGCTTGAGGAGGATGAGGAGCACAGGCTGTATCTGATCTATCCACAGGCCAACTGGGTGGAGGTCACCCCCGAAACGCCGTATCAGATCATCGGCGAGTCGGGGTACGGCAAACCCATGCTGGACCTGGTGCTGACATACGATTCCAGCATGGTGATGGCGGCGAAGGCGGCGTTTCTCGCGTTCGACGCCACACGGCGCTGTGCGAGCAATGTGGATTTCCCGATCGATGTGGTGTTTTACAGGAAAGACTCGCATCAGATGATCCTGCATGAGTACGAAAAGGAAGACTTGTTAAACGTCTCGGAATGGTGGCACAATCGCGTTCGCCATTCGCTCGATGAACTGCCCGGAGACTGGATCGACGGCGTGTTCGGAAAATCCTGACATCAACCATCCCACCGCATGCGGTTTGCAATCGAACATAAACTGGAATTTTCCTATTCCCGTCCGGTGTTTCTGGAGCCGCACACGGTCCGCCTGTGTCCCCGCACCGACGCCTGGCAGTGTCTTCTCGATTTTGAGATGACAGTGCATCCCGATCCGCAAGGCGCAACGAAAGTCATGGACCTCGACGGGACGGCGGCGGATATCCTGTGGTTTCAGGGGACGACCGCGACGTTGTCCATCACCGCCTCCTCAAAGGTCGAGACGCTGAAAAGCAATCCCTACGATTTCATTCTGCCCGGCAAGGAATTCGACAGCCTGCCGTTCACGTATCCCGATTCCCAGTTGGACGCCTTGCAGGTTTATCGGGCGCGCACCGAAACGCCCGCCGTGGTGAAGGACTTTGCGGAAAGCGTGTTGAAGGAGTCCGGCCGCGACACACTGGCCTTTCCCAAGAAGCTTGCGGAAACGATCCATCAGAGCGTGCAGGTGGAATTCCGGGAAAAGGGGGAGCCGATGCCACCGCAACAGGTTCTCAAAGAAAAGAAAGGCGCCTGCCGCGATTTGTCCGTTTTGTTCATGGATGTCTGCCGGGCGGTGGGGCTGGCCAGCCGCTTCACCAGCGGCTATTTCTTCCTGAAGGATGAGACGGCCAAACCGGAACTGCACGGATGGGCGGAAGTGTATCTGCCGGGGGGCGGGTGGCGCGGATTCGACCCGACCCACGGACTGGCTGTTTCAGACCGCCACATCGCACTGGCATCCGGGGTTCACCCGGTCCTCGCCGCACCGACGAACGGAAAATTGCGCGGCACCGGAGCGGAATCGAAGCTGAGCTACGCGATCTCCATTCAAGCCGGGGAAGGCTAGAAAGCGTTGGTTTTTGTCTGCAAGCCGGCCTTTCAACCTGCACACAAAAATTCCATGACCGGCTGAAAACCCACTGCGGCCGGGCAATAAGCCCATCCCGTGAAGTTCATCCCCGCTCCATCCACCTCTCCGTAAGTCTCTGGTTTTTAATTAAAGATATTTAATTCCCCGCAATCTTGACGGCAAAAAAAACCGATCTCATATTTTTTATGAGTGACACACGATGGGTTGCGGGCTTTTCACATGCGTTGCAAGGCCGGGATCCATCCCGATTCTCTCAGCTCTTTTAGAAGGGGAGGCTGTGTTGTTGGATCCATAAGTGGCCCTCCTTTCTTGCAATGGAAAGGGTGAGTCTTTCCTGCATACGCTGAAAACGGTACGTTCACGCTCTTGCAATCCGGGGCCCCTGCGCTCCGATCTCCTTCTGATACGCGGCAGCTAGGAATCCCTCACAACAGGTGGCTCAACATGGAGAGCGTTGAGTGTCGGAGTGTGCCACTCCGCTTAAAAGTCCGAGTTGTGTCCAAATCATGAAACCCATTCAACCAGCGAGGTTAAAGATGAATAAGCTATTTGCATGTTTGATCGTACTTTCGTTTCTTTTTGTTGGCGCAGCAAGCTCGTTTGCGAATCAGCCGAGCTCTGCGGAGCGGCACGCGGTCTGGTCCAACTGGAGCGATGAAAAGGGCGAGCGGATTCACGACAAGTGGAACACGATGGATTCCGAGCGCAAGGGACCGCAGCCGGTTCCGACCCGAACGGTGGACAAGGGAGAAATGGAAGGCAAAGCACCGTCCTTTGATTTTATCAACGAGACCAAAACGTACGACCACAGCAAGGATCGGACACAAACTCCGAAATCGTGATCGCGTGTATTAAAAAAAGCGGCTCCCGGATATCCGGGGGCCGCTTTCCTTTTGAGTCGTGTCGAGTGCGGTCAGGAGGCGATCGGTTGGGGAGATTCCACGGCCACGGGGGCCGCCGGGTTTTTCTCTTGCAGCAGCTTCGTGATTTCTTTTGCGGAGAGCGGTTTGCTGTACAGGAAGCCCTGCATGCAGTCGCAGCGGATCGAGCGCAGGAATTCCTTTTGCGCGCCGGTTTCCACGCCTTCGGCGACGACTTTCATCCCCAGCACTTTGCCCAGGGACACGATGGTGCTGGCGATGGCCGAGCTGGTGGTTTCCGGCAGATAGATCACAAACGAGCGGTCGATTTTCAACGTGTCCACCGGCAGCTGAGCCAGGTACGTGAGCGAGGAAAAGCCGGTGCCGAAATCGTCGATGGCGAGCTGGATGCCGAGCTCGCTCAATTCAAACAGGGTCGAAATCGCCGCACTGGTGTTTTCCATCAGGATCGATTCGGTGATCTCAAGTTCCAGGTGCTGCGGATCGAGGTTCGTCTCCTGCAGGATGCTGGAGATTTCCGCGACCGAGTCTTTCTCCTTGAACTGGATGCCGGAGTAATTGACGGCGACGTAGTCCGGCGAAACGCCCATCTCTTCCCAGCTCTTGAACTGCCTGCAGGCGGTTTTCAGGACCCATTCCCCGATCGGCAGGATCAGTTTGCTCTTCTCCGCCACGGAAATGAACTCTCCCGGAGGCATCATGCCTTTTTCCGGGTGCCGCCACTGCAACAGCGCTTCCACCCCCACGATCGCACCGGTTTCCAGATTCACCGAGGGCTGATAGTAAAGCTCCAGTTCTTCCCTTTCCAGCGCCTTGATCAGGCCGCGCTCGATGTCCATGTATTTGGTGGCCTGCGACAGAATCGACGGGCTGAAGTGCAGGTAGGTGTTTTTTCCCTTCTCTTTCGCGGAATACAGGGCGGTCTCCGCCTGCATGAGCAGCTCCTGCCCGGTTTTGCCGGGGGCCGGGTAGTTGGAGATGCCGATGCTGACGGACGTGTTGATCTCCTGCCCGCCGACCAGCACGGGGGTTTTGAAATCGTCCACCAGGTTCTGCGCCACCAGCGCCGCGTCGTCTTCCAGAGTCAGGCCCCGCAGCATGATGAGAAACTCGTCCTCACCGGCGCGCGCCACCAGATCGTCCTTGCCGATGCTGCGTTTCAGTAATTTCGAGACTTCCTGAAGCAGCGCATCGCCGGTCTCGCGGCTCAGCGAATCGTTGACGGTCTTGAAATTGTCGAGATCGAGAAACAGGACGCGGATTTCTTCGTCGCTGTCCTTGCTCTCGGCGAGCGCGAGTTCCAGGCGTTCGAGGAACAGTTTGCGGTTGGGCAGCCCGGTCAAAGGATCGAGAAACGTGATGTCCTTGATCTTGGATTCCATCTCCTGCCGCTCGGTGAGGTCCTTCACGCGTGCGACCAGCAGCGGAACGCAGCCCGATTTCATGAGCTGCAGGCGGATTTCCATGGGATACGTGCTGCCGTCTTTTCTGCGGCAGGAGCCCTGCACCACTTCGACAGTCTTGATCTCATTGATCAGCAGGTCGGTGATGCGGTGGATTTCATCCGGCGACAGGTCCGGAACCACATCCAGCAGGGTCCGGTTCTTCAGCTCGTTCAGCGAATACCCCAGATTGCGGCACGCCCGCGAGTTGGTCTGCAGGAAGCTGAAGGAAAGCGAATCGACGATGTAGATTTCCTCGGAGGAATCCTCGAGAATGCGGTGGAACGTCTGATTGAGCTTTTCCTGGTTCTGCAAAAGCCGCAGCCTCTGCTTCATATCGTGCAGGGCGTTCATGTTGCGCTTGGTCAACGAGCGCATGAACGCGAACAGCGCTTTGGAGTCGCAGCCCAGATGCCGGAGAAACTGTTCCCGGTCTATTTCCAAAAGGTGGCAGCGGGATACGGACTTGGCCGTCGCCGAGCGCGGCTCGGACTGGATCAGCGCCGTTTCTCCGATGAATTCACCCGGCCCCAGGGTGGCGATGACCTGATTGTTCTTGATCAGCTCCACGGCCCCGGTGAGGACGATGAACATCGATTCGCCCGGATCTTCATCGCGAAAGATCACATTGTCCGCAGGGACGATGATCTCACCGCAGTCCGATGCCAGATGCCGGATTTTCTCCGGTGGCAGGGACTTGATGAATTCGACCGATTTGAGGCAGTTGACCTTTTGCGCGTTGTCCATAAGATCCGGATTTGTGTGCATGGGAAATAGTGTCGGGTGTGTTTACAAGTATAGCAAGTCCGATAATTTAACTCAAAGAATCTCGCTAATCGTCAGATGAAGATAGAAAGTTTAGGGGTAATTTTATGAAACTCCAACAAGCGCCGTCTCATTCTCAAGACGCTTCGCTCAAGTCCTGGCGCACAGGCCAAAACAGGCGGTTTTTCAGGCTTTTTCGCGGGCCGCGCGGCTGCCCGGGCCTGGGAGAGATGCCAGCGAACCGCATTCAAACGGGCAAAAAAAGTACCCGGACTGGGGTAATTTGCCGGTTCGGATGCGGGAACCGGGCCGGTTAAAAATACCGGTATAGGGGTACGAGTTTGCTGGGAAAATGCCGGGGAGGAATCGGCTGAAAACGGGATTTCCGGGGTGGTGTCGGCCCCCCGTTGGGGGTCGGATCGGGCCCGTGGCGTGGCTTCTGCGGGGTCACACAGGAGCGCTCAGAAGAGGCGATGAGCCGAGGAATAGGGCGCTGCGCCCTATAGCGGCGGGAGAAGGGCTCACACGCCCTTGCCCGCAAATTTGCGCTCCACGCTCGACAGGCCCCAGTCTTTGGGGTTATCCACCTGGTCGAACGCGCCCTGGATCATCTTCGCGTAGAGATCGGCGGTTACTTTCATCGAGTAGACGACGGAATCGAACTCCTCCTCGGATACCACCAGTTTGTCCACGTATTCTTCCATCAGCCGGTTGTGGGCGACATCGAATTCGGTGTGGTCCATGATGAAAGACATCGCCGGTTTGGGGATGCCCAGCTTGCTCAGTTTTTCCACAAAAACGCCGCCCTGCGCGGTCGCGAGAAATTCCAGGAAAAACACGTATCCCAACAGCCCGACCGCATTCAGGTTGGTGACCTGGTAGAAGGCGAAGCTCAAAAGCGCCATCGTGGAAGGAAGCGGATTTTCATAAGGCAGAGTTTCCACATCGTCGCCCAGCATCCGCAGGTCGTTGCGCGCCAGCTCGTCGTGCCCCATCTCCGAAACCGCATGCTTGCACAGGCTTTTCACGACCTCGCGCTGGTCGCCCTTGAAATAGACGGAGGCCAGTATCATGACCTGGGGGTTGTCCCTCACCTGGTGGAACAACTGCCTCAGCAGGGATTTGTAATGCTCCAGTGTGATGTCTTCCTGAAACACCCGTATAAGCGGGGGGCTTTGCAAAAAATCCTTCGCAGCAAGGTCGAATTCGTCTTTCAACAGTCTAAAGGTTTCCATCCAGGGATCTCCTTCTCAATACGTATCAGCCTGCGTTTTTCAAGGGGCGGCTCATCCGTCAGATCTTGAAAACATCCAGCTGGTTTTTGACATTCCGTTTGTCCACATCCGATTTGCCGATCAGCAGCAGTTCCGGCTTCAGGTTCAGCCAGCGGTTCAAACCGCTTTTGTATTTTTCCGAAAGGTCGAACTGTTCACCGTTTCCGTTGATGTGGTCGATTTTGCCCAATCGCAGATAGGGGATCTGCAAGTCGTCGAGCCTTTTTAAAATCACCTTGGTGGGGATGCACAGACCGTATTCCAGACCGTGTGCGGTGCCGGTTTTCATCAATTCCGCCAGGAGCAAAAGAAAGATCAGGTCTTTTTCCTTGTAGTTCTTGTTGATGAACAGGCTGCCTATGTAACCGCATTTGTTCCGGTCTACTTTTTCTCCGAACCGGTTTTTGAGGTTGTCGAACAGCTTTTCGGAAATACACCGTTCGGCGAAACTTTTCCCTCTGGGAATGGCGGCGAGTTCGGTGACGCCCAGCCCCGCGATGATTTCATTGTGCCGTCGGCTGGACTCGGATTTCTCGACATCGATTTTGGGCATCACCTGGACATACACGAACTTGCAGTTTTCCGGAGCGGGGGTGGGGAATCCCAAAGTCTTGAGAAATGTTTTTCGCGCCATTTTGGACACAGCTTCATAATTGCGGTCCCCTTTTTCACACACACCTGTCTTGGCGGCAACACTCGGCCGCTTGGCAACCGGTGAATAGAATAGAGGATTGTTCATGGCTCGATTTCCGTTTCGTGATTCACGTATTCAGGCGCGAGAGTTAAAAAAGCACTTCATTTTTATGCTTATAAATCACTGATTTTTTAGTAATAGTTTGCGAGCGATTTGGCTTTTATATCCTAATCGATATCAGGATGTAAAGTCTTTTCTCGCACTAAGAGAGGGATTTGAAACGATTTTTATTTCACAACAACGAAAGCGGTGAGAGCGCGAATGGCAGCGGAAGAAGTCGTGTAAATGGAAGATGATATGTGTTGTCGGCAATAATTTGACATTACAGTCATACAAATGACCGCATCGAAAAACCCCTTTCTTTAAGTATGATTTTAATAAATTTTAGTGTGAATGGAAAAAACTCACGCCCTTTCCGAACTGCGCTTGAGCTGCCGCATTACTTTTTCCCGTTCTGCAATCTCGTGTTCCAGCCGCGACTGGGATTCCGCGAGGTCGAGATTGCGGTCCTGGATTTTTTCCTCGAGAATGGCGTTGTATTTGCTCAGCTGGTTCACCAGCAAACGCACTTCCAGCATGTTTTTGATCCTCAATATGACTTCAAACAGGTCGAAGGGCTTGCTGAGAAAGTCTTTGGCGCCCGCTTCCAGAGCCTCGAAGCGGATTTCGTTGTCGCTCTGTGCCGTCAAAATCATGACAGGGGCGTAGTTGTCCTTTTCGACATTGTTGAACTGCTTCAGCAGCGTCATGCCGTCCACATGCGGCATATTCAGGTCGAGCAGGATCAGGTCCGGCTTGAACTGTTTGTAGGTTTCGAACGCCAGCCTGGAATCCGTCACGATTTTCAGATTCTTGTATCCCCTTTCTCCGAGCAGGTCTTCGAGCAGGCAGACGTTGGCGGTTTCATCGTCGATGATCAGAATTTTGGAATTCAACAGCTGTTCTTCTTTAATCATGGCAATCCTCAATTATTAGGTGGTACTGGTTCTTTCGACCCGGGGGTCGTTTTTCAATATGTGATCGATTTCTTTCATCAAAACCTGCAGATCGAACGGTTTGGTGACGTACGCGTCGAAACCGACCGAGAGCGCGCGTTGAATGTCGGACTCCATCGCATTGGCGCTGACCGCGATCACGGGAATCGAGCGCGTCTCTTCGCGCGCCTTGAGCCGTTTCAGGATCCCCAGGCCGTCGAGCTCGGGCAGGTGGATATCCAGGAGAATCAGGTGCGGCCGGTGGGACCGCGCAAGCTCGATGCCCGAATGCGCCTGCGATGTGGTCAAAAGCTTCAGGTCCTTGCGGAATTCGAGGAGCTCCCGCACCACTTCCAGGTTCGCGGGGTTGTCCTCCACATAAAGCAGGGTGAAGCGTTTCTCCGGGTCCTGTCCATTTTCCGGATCGGAGTCCAGCGCCAGCCCGGCCTGCAGGAGGCTTTCGTCCGTTTCCTGGACTTCCTCGCCTTCCGGCAGTTCGATGCTGAACGTGCTGCCTTCACCGACCGTGCTCCGCACCTCGATGCTTCCGTCCATGAGCTCCATCAGCCGTTGGGTGATGCTGAGGCCGATGCCCGTTCCTTCGGCTTCCGAATGGTCCGCATCCAGCCGGTTGAACGGCTCGAAGATGTGGCGCTGGTCTTGTTCAGAAAGCCCTTTGCCGGTGTCGGTGACGTGGATGCGGACTTTGCCTTCCGGCAGCTTTTCACAATCGATCGTCACGGAACCGTTGTCGCGGTTGTACTTGACGGCGTTGGACATCAGGTTGAGAAGCACCTGCTTGAGTTTGATCCTGTCGGCGATGACGAACGGACCGGTTGCCATTTTCTCGATGCGGTTTTCGATGTGGATGCGCTTCTTTTGCGCCTGCGGCAGGATCAGCAACAGCGCCTCGCTCACCACCGTATCGACGGCCACGTTTTCCTTCGAGAGGGAAAGCTTCCCGGCTTCGATGCGGGAAAGGTCCAGAATCTCATTGATCAGCTCCAGCAGATGCTTGCCGGCCGTGAGGATTTGCTGGATGCGCTTGTCCTGCCGGTCGGGCAGGGGTTTGCCGCCATTGATCTTCAGCAGCTGGCCGAATCCCAGGATGGCGTTCATCGGTGTGCGCAGCTCGTGGCTCATGCGCGACAGAAACTCGGATTTCGCCATGCTGGCTTTTTCCGCCTGGTCCTTGGCGAGATTGAGTTCCTTCGTCCGTTCGATCACCCGTTCTTCCAGCTCGTCGTGCGCGTTCTGCAGCGCGGTGTCCCGATCCTGAATCTGCGCGAACATTTCGTTGAAGCGGTCGAACAGCAGGCCGACTTCGTCCCGGCTTTCCTTTTCCACGCGAATGGAGTAGTCCTTTTCCTTGGAGACCTGGCTGGCCGTTTCCGCCAGATGCAGGATCGGCAAAGACACCCGTTTCTGCAGCGAGGACGAGAGCAGAAACGCCGTCAGCACCGAAGCCAGGAGCACCCCCGCCATGATGATCCCGTACTGCTCGAGGCGGGTTCTCAAATCGCGCAGGTCGGACTTGATGAAAATGGTGCCGATCCGGTTGCCGTCGAAAATGATCGGCCGGAAAATCGACAGGTGCCCCGATTCCAGAAAATCGCCGTCCTCCCTCGGAGTCTGGGGCAGAACGACATCCCCGGCGGAGTCGCTCTGATAGGACGTGAAGATCTGCCGGTTTTTCGAATAGATCACGGCGGCGACGATGCGCGGGTCCGCGCTCAACGCTTCGAGCGTTTCACCGGCGGCGTCCGGGTCCCTGAACTCCAGCGGCGCGGCGCTGTTGGAGCCGATGATGTCGGCGACGCTGGACATCTCGCGGATCATGGACGAGCGGAACTGCGCCATCTCGAACAGTGCGAACGACAGGCAGGCGATCAGCAGCGCCGTGCAACTGGTCAGCATGATGATCCAGGTCAGTTTCCGTTTTATCGATACATTGTTTAAAAAACGCATCTCACTTCCCTTTGTTTTGACTGCGAACGATTTTTGCCAGTCGCAACAATTTCGAGCTGATTTTCAATCCCGCTTCCTTGGCGGCCTCGTTGTTGATTTCCAGCCGGATTTTTTCCCGGTCGATATAAAAATTCACCATCACCCCCATCGAAGCGTAACCGTCGTTTTCGCTGACGGTCAAAACGTGGGAGCCGTTGGCGGAATCGAGAACCTGTAGCAGCTGGGAGACGTCCGTGGGGCTGATGAACAGGATGTGCAGGCCGGAGATCGAGCCAGGGTCGATCACATGCCGGACCTCAAGCCGCTGGCCCTCGGTCTGCTCCTGCGTCAAAGACTGGAGCGCCTCGGTGATCGGGCTTTCCCCGAGAACGCCGATGACGATCGGCTCGTCGCGCGAGTTGAGCCGGTCCGCAGGCCATTCGACGAACTTGGTGAACTTGTAGACGAAGGCCGCCTTCACCTGGTATTCGAGCGGCGCGGCGGCCTGGGAAACGGCGAGCGATAGCGCAAGACCCCACAGCAGGGCCGGCACAATGATAAATATTTTGACGTACCTATCCATCAAAATGCGCTCCGCATTTTCGCATGTGATTTTTTTTGATCGATTTCTTTAAGCCAGCAACGAGAAAAGGCGAACGCCTTT
This sequence comes from Nitrospinales bacterium, assembly GCA_965223345.1. Classification (GTDB taxonomy): domain Bacteria; phylum Nitrospinota; class Nitrospinia; order Nitrospinales; family VA-1; genus CBDCWG01. The sequence continues at coordinate 3,113,791 of CBDCWG010000012.1, read as the reverse complement.
TCTCAGGCTAATTCAGTCAAACCGCCAGGTGACTTTGCCGTAAACCGAACGCTGAACCTGGGTCGCAACGCCTGCGGCGAGCACCGTGGTGCCGAATTCGGGATGTTCCGGATCGAGCAGATTCTGACCCACGAGGCTGAGCTCGATGGAGTCGGTGGGGTGCCATCCCAGTCTGAGATCCAGCCGGGTGTAATCGGGAACATTCAGGTTTTCCAGGTCGTCTACGTAATACAGGGCGGTGTCGAATTCTACGTCGTGGGGAAGGTCGATGCGGGAGAACAACTGAAACTGGATGTCGGGGTTGTCGCTTTCGGAACCGGTCAGCAGCGTGTCGGTGCTGCCGGAGTCCAGATCGAAATCGAATGAAAACCAGGTGACCCCGCTTTTCAATTGCCACCAGTCGCGGACGTTCCATTGGGTGAACAGTTCCAGTCCATAGATGCTTCCGGAGCCCCGGTTTTCCGCCGTGAAAGGCACGACCCCGTGCGCCGGAGCCGGTGTCGTTTCCACAAATGTGGCGCCCTGTTCCAGCGTGAACAGGCTGTCGTAAAAATGCGCGAATGTGGCGACGTCCACAAACAGATCGTTGCGGGGCTGAACCCGGTAGCCCAGCTCCACCGCAAGCAGGTCTTCGGAATCGAAGCTCTTGCTGCCAAACGTGGAGAGCAGGGTCGGGCCCGCCTGAACCGCCGCGTTGATGCGGATGGAATCCTCGGAGCGGGAGGGCGTTCTCACCGCCCGCGACACCGCCGCCCAGACCGAATGCTTCTTGTTCGGTGTCCATAAGACCCGGGCGCTGGGCTGGATCTCGAATCCGGTGTAGTTGTTTTCCTCGAATTTCGAACCGACCGTCAAACGGAATTTGTCGGGAACGAGCGTGATCTCATCCTGAATGAAAAAACTGAACCGGTGGTTCAGCCGGCTCGCCGGGCTGAACGAAGTGGCGAAATTGCTTTCCAGCGAATCGAAGATCAACCGCTGTCCCACGCCCCAGATGAGGTCGTGCCGATCGTTCAGCTTGACGTGGTGCTGGAAATCGACGTCGAAGGTGTCTTCCAGGATTTTCGGAATGAACAGGCTGCGGCGCCTCTCCCGGTTGTAATACACCTTGAGGGCAAAATCCGACGTCGGCGAAAGCTGGCGTTTCCACTTGGCCAGAAAATGCGCGCCGTCCAGTTCGATGGTGGTGTTGAAACTGGCCACGAAGGGAGCCGTGAGGCCGATCACCTGATTTTCCAGGTCCGCGTCTGATTCCCCCTGGTAATAGTCGCCGGTGAAGGTCAGGCTGTTGTTTTCCGTGGCCTGCCAGTCAACGCGGAACCCGCCCCGGTAGGCATGGAAGTCGTCGTTGCCCGGCGCACCGGTATTCTTGACCTGATCGTCGCGGTCGAAATATTTTCCATACACACGGTAATTGGCTTTGGCCTCCGGATCGACTTTCCCGCCGTAGCGGAAGGTGGTGAAGCCTTTTTCCTCATTGCCGGCGCCGCCGCTCACGAAACCGCCCTGCGTGTCTTTGGTGTGCTTGGTGATGATGTTGATCACGCCGTTGACGGCGTTGGCGCCCCACAGTGTTCCGCCCGGTCCGCGGATCACTTCGATCCGCTCGATGTCTTCAAAGGGCAGATCGTGACCGTCCCAGTTGACGCCCGAGAACATGGTCGAATAGATGGAGCGGCCGTCGATCAGCACCAGCAGCTTGCTGGCAAAGCGAAAATTGAAACCGCGGGCGGAGACCGCCCAGGTGTTGGCGTCGAATTGAGCCACCTGCATTCCGGGAACCTGTCGCAGCAGATCGGGAAGGGTCGTCGCACCGGAACGGCGGATGTCTTCCTGAGTGATCACGTGGATCGCCGCTGCCGCCTGGAAGCGATTCTCTTCCTTTTTGGAAACGGATGTCACCTTGATGTCCATCAACTCTTCCAGGCTCAACTTCGCCAGGTCCCTGGCATGCGGCTCGCCGTCGTCCTGGGCGGCAGCGACGCCTGCGAGCGCAAGCACGAGCATCCACGCAACGGAGATCAGTTGGACGCGTTTTCCCTGCAGGCCTTGCTTTTTGGGCTTCATGTGCGCAGTTCCCGCCGCTGTGAGCGGCTCTCGATAACCGGCCGGAAAAACCGTATCCCCGTGCCAATACCGCGATTGGGTGAAAGATCGATGGATAGAAATAATAGTAAAAGTTTCAATAATTTACATAAAATATTGTAACATAAGCATGCGGATAAATTGAAAAAACCTGAAAATACGCGCAAAATTTGCCCGTCGAACAATGTAGCGGCCGAATGCCGTGATTCCTGAACAGGCAGTAAGTGGCGCATTTACAGATATTTTAAGGGATGAGCTACAGCCGGGCCGGGAATCGCCGGTTTGCGCAGCGGGTTCTCATAATCGTTTGAATTTCAGGGGGCCTGGCGAAAGCCGGTGAGGGCAGGCGAGGGCCCCCGCCCGGAAGAAATCCGTTGTGCGCCCACACGGGGCAGGCGAAAAGGGGAGAGGAACGCAATCGAATGCAGCCATTCTCATTCACTGTGATCGGATCGATGCCGTGACACAGAAAGCCGCTGAACATCGACTGGGGCTCACCGCGTTGAGCGAACCGGGCGAGGTCGGATCTGCGGGCCGGAAATCGTACTTTCTGGGAATCGGGATTTTTTTCCTGATTTCGCTGTTATACGCCGGCAGCGCACTGGGGACGGTTTATTTCGAGTCGTACCTCGTCCGCTTCCTGTTCGCTCTGTTGATGGGGTTCAACATCGCCCAACTGTTCGTCATCGGCCACGACGCCTGCCACAACAGCCTGACACCCGGCCGGGCCGTCAATCACATCATCGCACGGCTCGCATTGCTGCCCTCCCTGCACGCCTGCTCGTTGTGGGAGTACGGCCACAACGCGAACCACCACGTTTATGCGATGCTGAAGCACAAAGATCCGTTCGGCGTCCCCATGAGCAAGGAGGAATACGACGCCCTGCCTTCCCGTAAACAATGGGCGGAGCGGTTTTTCAGGAGCCCGGCCGGCATCCTGTTCTGCCATCTGATCCGGGGCTGGTGGCCCAAGATGTTCGTGCCGCCTCCCTACAACGAGATGTTTCACCGCTACGCTTCCCGGAAAATCAGAAATGCCGCTGTGTACTGGGCGGACTGCCTGCTCGTCTGGGCGTTTTTCCTGGTCTGGGCGGTTATTCTTCCGCTGACCCTTCCCGATATTTATGAGGGAGTCACAGGCTGGGAAGTGTTTGTCTTTACCTTTTGCATTCCGTTTCTTTTCTGGAATGTCCTGATGGCGTTCGTGACGTACCTGCACCACACGCATCCCGAGATTCCCTGGTTTGAAAACGAAGAGGAGTGGAGTTTCACGAAAGCCCAGGTGCACTGCTCCACGCACGTGATCTTTCCCGGCCCGATGAACACGATCGTGCTGTTCATCATGGAGCATTCCGCCCATCACCTGATGCGCGAGAAAATCCCGTTATACCGGCTGAAGCGGGTGCAGGATCGGATCGAGGCCAGACTGCCGGGGGACGTGGTGGTGCTCAAGTGGACGTGGGGAAAATACTGCGAGATCGCAAAAACCTGTCAGCTCTACGACTTCAAAAACCACCGCTGGCTGGATTTCGCAGGAAACCCCACCACGCCGTGTCTGCTGCCCGCGCAGTGAGGCCCGGCTCGCAAAGAGGGGCGAACTAGGGGCTGAGGGAGTTGGCTTGCTCAACACCCCGGGATGCGGGTTGCTGGTTCGGCAAAATAATGGTGAATACAGTTCCTTCGGGGCTGCTCTCGACGGCAATTTTTGCATTGATTTTATCCAAGTTCTTTTTCACCAGATACAACCCCAACCCGCTTCCGAATGAAGACGATTTGTGGAATCGTTTGAACATGCGGAATACATCGTTGAGATTGCCTTCGGGGATTCCCAAACCGTTGTCCGCGACCTGGATGCGAGTGCGGCCTCCCGACTCGGATACGGCGATCAATACAAACTTGTGCTCTTTTTCCGGGTCGGAATACTTGACGGCATTGGAGATGAGGTTTTCCAGCACACGACGGATCAGGTTTCTTTGTGTCAACACGGATTTCCCATCGTCAACGTCCACGCGTACTTCGACGTTATTGTCATCGATCAGGGTGTTCAAGTTTTCTTTAATGGACTCCACTTCTTTTGCAATGTTGACTTCTTCAACCTTCTCATCCACACCGTCTATTTTGGCGATTTCCACGATGTTGCTCACCAGATGTTCCAGTTTTTGGGTTAATTTGCCGACCTTGTCCAGATTGGTGGAGACCTCGTCGAAGTCTTTATCCATAAGATCCTCTTTCATGATTTCGCTCAGGCAATGGATGTTGACCAGAGGGGCCTTCAAATCGTGCGAGGTCCTGTAAGTGAATTCTTCCAATTCATCATTTTTAATTTGCAGTTCTTTTGCCTTTTTCTGGAGCTGTTCCGTCCTCTGGGCCACAATTTTTTCCGCATGCTTATTGATAAAATGAAGCGCAAAAATGACATAAAAGAGAAGCAGGTCAATGATCACTCCGAAAACCGCAATGAATTGAGGCAGGTTTTCGCCTTTCCCGGTATACGCGTCATCCGGTATGCTGAATTGAATCGTCCAGGGCCGTCCTTGCAGCATGATCCGCGACGTTTTGGAGAACCCTTGCTCCTGCCATTTCTCGCGCCCTTTGGATGAATACAGGATGGATTCCGGGTTTTGTTCCGTTCCGTCGAAAATCCGGAAATTTATTTTCTTATCCTCGGAGCCGATAATGCCTTTCATCAAATCGCCCGCGCGAAAGGGTGCGTATACCCAGCCGACAAAGTTTTTTCGCCGGTCTTCCACATTGTTCGGAATGTCTCCTGTTTTGTATACAGGCAGATAGGTGAGAAAACCCTTCTGAACATCTTCCGCGGTCTCCTGAACCAGCGTGATGATTCCCGAGGTTGCTGCGACCCCCTCGTCCCGTGCCCGGGTCATGGCAGCCCTTCGCATGTCGTTGGACCTCATATCGTATCCGTGCGCCCGTTTGTTGCGCCAGTCGAAGGGCTCTAAATAAATGATAGATGTGTATGCATCCCTTTTCCCAACCGGGCGGACCTGGAAATCCGGAAAACCTTCCTCCCGAATGCTTTTTTCGTGCGCTTCCAGGTCTTTTGCTTTTACAGGGATGCTGAAACCGATTCCCTGAATTCCCGGCCAGTTTTTATTGATATTCAGATTGGCGACATACTTTGCAAAAACGTCTCTGGGTACAATGGCCTCTTTGGAGCTGTGAAACAACCCCACTCCCCCTATAAGAACTTGTTCGTAAGTTCTCATGCGATCTTCAATCGCCTGTTCGATTTCATAGGCGCGAAATGAAAATTGTTCTGAGCGCCGGTGATCGACGATGGATTTGGACACAAAGTATGCCGTCGCAGTCAAAAAAAGTGAAATCGTGAGAATGATCCAGGCGGTCAGACGATTGTGAAAAATTCCAACGAATCGCTTCTTTTGATTTATTTCACGTGTCAATACTTCACGTGCGGGCATGGCATGTCTCCCTGTCTAAAATAGGATCTTGTACTCCACTCCCAATCCGACCCCGGACTTTTCCTTGTTCAGAGAACCTTTGTATCTGTATTCAGAAACCAGATAAAACTGATCGATCACTCGAAATCCCAATTGATGCTCGGTCACAACCGTGCTTTTTCCCGAGTTGATGTTGTGATCCACAAATCCACTCAGGTAAAGACGCTTTCCTAAAATATCCGGGAAGATTTTATAAATATGTTCGATCTGCCAGTCAAACCCATCCACATGATCGATTTGCAGAAGATGAAAATTCACCGAATAGAACGTATTGAGAGCTTTGAAAATATTTTTTATCCCCTCGATGGCCGAAACACGCACGCGAAACCCGAATCGTAACAGATCGTTCTCATCCGGATTGCGAATCACCCATTGCAGGGTGAGGTCGGTGGGTATTTTTTCTCTGACAGCCAGCCACCGGATGTTTTGCTCGCTGTAGAACGCATTCTTGTCGAGATTGTTTGTCGTCCCGATAGAGTTTGTGTAGTTGGTCAGAGAAAAGTATTGAACCCGATTCGTGATATTTGCGAGCGCGTTGATGGTGAGGACGTTGAAATCCCGGGTGTCGTAATAATAGTTGAAGTCCAAAAATCCAGTGGCTTTACGGGGGCTCTTCCCATCGTCCGCAGAAACGGAGGCAATAACAATGAAGACCAAAGAAGCGGTCAGGACACCGGATAAACAAATGCTGGGCTTCAATTTAAAACCACGGATCAGATTTATAAATTATATTTACAGTTATAGTATATAAAATAGGTAAGTCATTGTATGTCGAAGAGTTATTACTCTGTTGTGGGGTCGGTCAATGACACGGAGGGTTTTTTTCGCGGTGAATCCCGGTCAGGGATGGAGATTCCCAGTGTTTTCGGGGGGAGCGGGGCATGGAGGCCGGCATTTCCCGGCGTCCTGCAACCGACCCGGATCCCGCATGGCTTTTAAGAATGTTGCAACACGGGCCTGAAAGCCGCTACCGTGCGCTATTTTTTAACCGTGAGCGCGTTGCAGCCGCCCATTTTCTGCGGCCCCAGCTCGCGGCTCGCCGTCTGTCCCGGAAACACTTCCTCGATTTCCACGTTGTAGATCGCATCCTCATAACGCACCCGCACGCGGTAATCGTAGCCGGGGCGCGGGTTGATCAGGTTGTTGTGCGTGATTTTTCCATGCGTGTTGGACAGGAAAGAGGAATTGGCGAACACAAACTCCAGATAGCTCAACCGGTGCGCCGGCAGCCCGATCTCCACGCTGGGCTTGTCGAGCTGCACCGTGCCTTCGTACACGGCCTCACAGTTCGTCCCCACCCGGTAGATGTCCACCGCTGTGCGCACGCTGGAAAAGAACGAACCCGAATCCGTTTCGGTCGTGATCTGCAGGTTCTTGTCCAGCGAGCTCGAGTAGGTTTTGATGCCGGAGCATCCAGAAAGCAGGCCCAGAGCCGCCAGCCCGGCCAGCAGGAGGGACCGGCGGCCTCTGGATTCGGGTTTCGTCGTTCGTGCCCCGCCGCTCATTGCGTGAAATCCGGGCAGCCGACGTTCTTTCCGGTGGCCCAGCCCTTGGTGGCCCGCACCAGAACGTCGTGTCCCATCTTCGGCCGGTACAGATCGATCCCGGTCCTGTTGGCGTCGATGGGGTAGGCGTCGGCGACCATCAGATAGTAGCCGCCCTCCGGCACGGCGGTCACATTCATCACGCCCTGAACATGCTCCTGCTGCACGTGCAGCTCGGCCTTGTCGGCGCTCACCAGCACGGTGGGCTTGTAGCGCGTCACGATCACCTGGTAGCTCGTGCGCGTTTGCGACGTGGTTTTCACCGTCACGTTCAGGCACTGCGGCGCCATCTTTTCAAACGTGCCCGCCACCTCATCGAAGGGGCGGTCCACCTCGAACGATTCTTTCTTGGCCATGAATGCGTCGGGCACCGCTTTGCGAAATTCATCCGCGGTCTGGGGATGGCCCGTGACGCATCCGAAAAGCCCCGGAATAAAAAGAAAGGCCACGAAATAAATCAGGCGTTTCATATTTCCTCCTCAAGGATCCTGGATTGACGGGGCCCGGCCACCTTTAAGGCAAACGCGTGCCGGGTTGACATGATGCCCATACTGGCAGGTTCGCCGATAAGTCAAATAAAGTCAATCAGTTGAGGGGAAATTTGCGACGCCGGTCCGCAGGCGGAAACAACCTGCGGAAAATCAGGGTTTTCGTTGCAATCGATGGGAAGAAAAGAAACGGGTGCGGGCTTGCGGCGGGGGGCTACAGCGGTTCGGTCTGATGGACGCGCAGGGTTTTGATGGAGGCTTCCCGGGTTTTGCCGGGGACGCCGACGACCGTGCGGTTGCTGGCGATGTTCTTGATGACCGTGGCCCCCGCTCCGATGGTGACGTTCTCGCCGATGAAAATCTCGGGGATGACGGACGCGCCCACTCCCAGCAGGCAAAGGTCGTCGATCGTGACGCCGCCTGCCAGCGTGACCTTGGAAGCCAGCTGCACCCCGTTGCCCAGCGTGCAATCGTGACCGACGGAAGCGCCGGTGTTGACGATGCAGCCCATCCCGAGCCGGGAGTTGATGTTCACCACCCCCTGCGGGGAAACGGAGCAGCCCGGCCCCAGCGAGGAAAAATCGCTCACGAACGCCTGCGGGTGAATCAGGTTTGGGGCGTTGAAACCCAGTTTCAGATAGCGCTGCAGCAGTTCCACACGCGTCCGGTTGTCGCCGATGGCCACAAAGAAATCGGAAAACTGCGGTAAAAACTCCGCCGCGCGGTGCACAGGCCCGATCACCGGCCAGGCGACGGTGGATTTCAATTCGGGATAGCGGTCGTCGAGGAACGCGATCTTGTCCCAGTGCTCCAGCACATGCGCGATGTCGGCCACCGATCTGCCATGCCCGCCCGCTCCCAGTATCAACAGAGATTTCATTTACAGGACCCCTTAAGTATTTGTGCTTATCCGTTTGAAATAAAACAGTTATTTGTTAAACAAGCGGCGATATTTTAACAAATTAGTACAAATTTGTTCAAGTAGTTTCAGAAAAAACAAAGCGCTTTGTGTGTTCACGCTGTTGGTTGTTTGCAACCGCTGTGAGTTTCAATATACCCCCCGTTTCCGCACGGGGCCATGAATTGGGTCACAGATAACTGTGATTTGCTGCATGGTTATTTGCTTTCAACCTTCTACCTCAGTGAGTCGAGAAGCTGGGCATTTCTTATCAGCAAATTTTGAAGCGGGAACGAAAAAACGGTGAGAATGGCAAGAGTGGGGTCACAGCTTGACGACGAAGGCCGCGCCGTCGAATCCGAAAAGCACGTTTTCCGGTTTGTCGCGGAAAAAAAGATCCACGGCGACCCGTTCGCCATACGCAGCGCCCAGGGAATAGTTCTGGAACAGGAAGATCCCGCCTGGAATCACCCTATCATACAGCCGCTCGCAAAGATAGCGGGTCGGGTGGTACTGGTCGCAGTCGATGTGGGCCAGCGACACCTCACCCAGCCCGCTTGCTTCCAGGGTGTCGCAGACGTCTCCCGGCACGATGCGCACGTTTTCGAACCCGGAAAACAGGGCGCGCACCCGTTTAAGGTCTGAGTCCGCAAAGGATTTTTCACCCACGTGGTCGATGGCGGACTGCACCGGGATGCCCGCAAACGTGTCGAACAAAAACAACCGCTTGTCGGCACGCAGATGCTTCAGCACCGTGGCGATCCAGTACGCGCTGCCTCCGCGGAAGACCCCGAACTCCGCCACATCCCCGGGCAGGGTGGCCACCTGCTTCAGGTACTGGTAGCAGCAGTACCAGTTTTCCTCGCTGGTGTACCAGATGACGCCGCGTTGGCTGAGAAACGACTGGCTTTCCCGGCACAGCGTCTGGAATTCGGTTTCGCTCAGCGGGTCGGAATCGCGGTGCACGCTCAACAGCTTTTTTTCGAACAGGCGCGATTCGGCGATCTGCGCCAGGATGGCGTAGATCGACGCGCTGTCCACCATCACGACGATCAGGTCGATGCCGTCCGCCATGCGTTCCGCCTCGGCAAACGTGAGCACCGGGATCGATTTGGAAAAATCGCCGCGCTTGTGGTTGTCGATGATGCACACCGGATGGAAGCCGGGCCCCAGCATGCGTTCGAAATCGACAATGGTTTTCAGAGTGGAATGGGTTTTGCCGAAAAAAGCGATCCTTTCTCCGGGGTTTTCCTGCAGCCGGACGAATAACTGCTGCGTCAGTTCTTCCAGGCTGCCGATGCACTGCTTCTGAATCAGTTCGCCTTCGCGGATCATGCGGCCTCTAGCGTTGGGATGGGGCGGGATATTTTTTCGTCAGGTGTTCCAGGTACGTTCCGGCTTTGTAAACGCCGCCGTAATCGTTGCGGTCGGTGTAAGCCTGCAGCGATTTTTTGATGTACGCGATCGCCCGTTCGCCCTGATTGAGCGCGTCGGCGGCGGCGCTCATATTATAATAGGCTTCCGGCGAGAAATGGTGCCGGCCGTTCAGTTTCAGGCCGGATTCGTAGGCCTCGATCGCTTCCGCATACTTTTCGACGTGCTGCAGCGTGAACCCCAGTTGCAGAAATCCGTCCGGATAATCCGGTGCGAGGCGCGTGACCTTGCGAAAGCGTTCGATGGCGCGCTGATACTGCCGCTCCTGCTTGAGCTGCACCCCCTGGGCCATCGCCTCCTGGGTTTCGCGGTTCAGTTCGGCCTGCGCCGGAGCGGATGTGAGAAGCAGTGTGACAAGAGAAGCCGTTGCGGTGAGTGTTTTCATGGGACGATGATTCCTGTGTTTGACAGCATTGATCCTCTGCGCCTCGGTTTGGTAAGCTGCCATTATGACATAATAATTCAATTCAATCAGCGGAGACCGGTTTGCCATGAGTCTAAAAACCAGTGGGGCGGTGAAGTGTTTTGCGGGAATCGTGTTGATGTGCTGGGCTGTCGCCGGGTGCACGACGATGAATCATTTGGACACCGGCCCGAAAGCGGCGGGCCGGGTGCAGCCGGTGGACAGAGTGGAAATCGAGCGCTATCTCGGCACCTGGTATGAGATCGCACGCTATCCGCACAGCTTCGAGGAGAACTGTTACGCCTCCCAGGCGGATTATTCGCTACGCGACGACGGCCACATCCGGGTGGTCAACCGCTGCTGGCTGGGCGGGTTCGAAGGCGAGCTCGATGAAGCCATCGGCAAGGCGTGGGTGGTGGACGAAACGACCCAGGCCAAGCTGAAGGTGCAGTTTTTCTGGCCGTTCTCCGGCGATTACTGGATCATCGGTCTGGACCCCGACTACCAGTACTCCATCGTCGGGCACCCGTCACGGGAATATCTGTGGATCCTGAGCCGCAAACCGCAAATGGAAACGGCTCTGTATGATCGGCTGGTGCAGAAGGTGGTGGATCAGGGGTACGACGCGTCCCGCCTCATCAAGACGCCTCAGCGGCATTGAGCCGCAGGCCGCGCAGCATTGTCGAGGACGGGGATCGCTTTCGAATCGATAAGAGTTCAGAGCGTTGAGGTCGGGTTGCCGTGTGCGCAGGGGGTGCGCCGGGGGGCTTTCTGTTTTTCTTTCATCAATCCCAGCACCACGAAACCGGCCACCCAGATGCCGCTGGCGCCATAGAGGTAGGCGGTCCAGGAGGTTTCGCCGCTGGGCAGGATGAAGTAATGCTCGTTGAACAGAAAACCCAGGTAAAACACAAACGCATACGTGGCCAGCAGGCCCAGGTGATGCCGCCTGAAGACCAGTGAGACGGTCACCAGCCCCATGAACACCAGCATTTCAACAGGAAGACTCAAGGAAGTATCCATCGTTTTTCCTCACGATCCGGAATTAAAAACAACGCAGCACCCTGACTTTCAGTTTCAGGGATAAGGCGTTTTCAGTCAACGAAATAAGGGATTTCCACAGCGAGCCTGCGCTGGCAATCCGGGAAAAAACTGAAAAACCGTCTTTCACACCACGGGCGTCCGCTCACGGGAAATCTATTCGATCGTTTCCGCCCGGTCCCGGCCGCCTTCTTTGGCTTTGTACAGGGCCTTGTCCGCCCGTTCGAAAAAGGACTCCTCGGTGTCGTCTTCCCTGAGGACGGTGAGTCCCAGGCTGATCGTCACTTTCAGATGACGGCCCTGCTTGTCCACCAGAAAGTCCTTTTTCACCTTTCTGCGGATGCGGTCTGCGGCCACGTCCGCCTGATCGGGATTGGTTTTGAAAAGAAGAATGACGAACTCCTCGCCGCCGTAGCGAAAGACCAGATCGGTGTCGCGCAGCGACTCCTGAATGGTGCCGGCCACCGAACGCAGCACCCGGTCTCCCACCTGGTGTCCGTGCTGGTCGTTGAATTCCTTGAAGTGATCGATGTCCGCCATGAGAAACGCCACGTTTTCCGCGTGTTCCGCTTTTTCACGGATGACCGACTTTATTTTCATATTGTAAGCGGCGCGGTTCAGGACTTTCGTCAGAGGATCGATGAGCGCCTTCGACTGGGTCTGCTCCAGCTGTTTTGTCAGGTCCTGTGCGGTTTTGCGGCTCGATTCCAGCTGTTCGTGCAGGTTTTTGCTTTGCGCGACGGTTTTTTTGGTTTCGCTGATGATCTGATTCTTGATCTTGAGGATCTCGTCCAGATTGTCGGTGGCTTCCAGCTTTTCGATGCAGGATTCCAGGTTATTGCCGTAATCGCCGACGCCGCTGACCACTTCCTTGATGACCTGCGCCATGCTCAGGATGATGTGCTTGGTTTCCGCGCGCTCCATCTCCTGGAAGCCGCTCTCGATGCTCTTTTCCCGGAACAATTCCTGGACTTCCTTGCCCAGGTCGGAGGTTTTCTTCAGCTGAATGGCTTTTTTGACGACCTGCCCCAGGGAGTCCAGCTTGTTTTTGAGGGCGCTGTTTTCAGGAACTTGCTTTTGCACCCCGTCGATGAATACCAGCAGCAGGTTGCACACCCGTTCCGTGAATTCGGCGGGGATGGCCCGGGGTTCCGGTGTGGTTGTCGGAGCGTTCATGAGCAGAACCGTTGAATTATTGGATTATTAATTATCCCTTAGTTTTCAAGTATTTACAATGATATTTCGGATTTCGGAACCGAAACTTGAGTGCTTTTCCCCTTAGGGGCGGAATATCAACCCCTTTGGGGAAAGCCGGATTCCGGCTTGCGAGACCGGCAAGAAAAGGCGCATTTGTCGAGAGAACGACTGCCGTTGCCAAGGTGTCGCCCGGACGGAAGATTATGAGAACTCGCGGTGCGCCGGGCAGCGTGCCGCGTGTGGGAGATGATCGCGGCAAGACTTCCGGCAAACGCTTGTTAGCAATGAGCATGCTCACACAGAGCGTTTTCGGGAAAGCAGCGCGATCCCGGAAAGCGGGAATGTATGGATATGCCCAAATTGGCAAAAAATGTTTTTCCGTTTCGCATCGCAGGCGAGGACCGTCTGCATCCTGTGCGCAACCTTGACCCACTTTGGACCAAAAAAATTAAAAAATTCATTGACAGAAAAAAATCTTCTGGTTAACCTCACGCAATCCTGCCAAAAGAAAAATGCGATGCGCCGATCGGGCGCCGATGGGGAGGTGCATAGCCGGACCCGAACATTCCAACTCAACCAATCCCACAAGAAATTTAGTCGCGACACACGGTTTGCCCGGACGCACGGCCGGGAGGAACGTCTGTGCTGAGTACCTAAATCCTATTCAAAGGGGAGGTATCGTATGACTAAAAATTTCTTTTCCATTTCCACCCTGACCGCTTTTCTGTTTGTCTCTGTTTTTGCTTCCGGCGTCGCTTTCGCGAGCGACGAGGACATCGCCAAAGAACTGACCGTATTGCTCAAATCGTCCCGCGCCGTCCTGGTGCAGAACAAGCCCCTGATCAAGGATCCCAAAGGGGCCGGCATCAGCGCCGACAAGTTCATGGAGATCACCTACCAGAACTACGAGAAAGCCACCGGCAACAAATTCAAGATCGCCGACGGCGACAAGGGAAAAGCGCAGAAAATGCTGACCACGGCCATCAAGCAGACCGTGGAGGATGTCGTGGCCGGTAAGGACACCCAACTGGACCCCCAGGGCCGCTTTCTGCCCGCCATCTTCGCGCGCAAGGCGGCGAGCCGGTTCAGCAAGGATTCCGGCGGGAAGATGTATCTCAAGCTCACCACGCGGGACGAGTACCTGGTGAATGAATCCAACAAAGCCGACGCCTGGGAAAAGGGCGTCATCGAGGGCAAATTCCTCAAAGGCGGCTGGGAAAAAGGCAAAACCTTTTCCGAGATGGCCGAGCACGGCGGCAAAAAGGCGTACCGCCTGATTCTGCCCGAGTATTACAAACAGGGCTGCATGAACTGTCACGGTGGGGACGCCGGACGGAAAATCCACGCCAGCAAAAAACCCGGCAACCTGGGTGAACTGGGTGGAGCCATCAGCGTCGCCATCTACAAATAAGCGCCTGTTTCTTCTGAGTGAGAGAAGTCGATCTCCTGAATCGAATTGTGCAGGAGCGACGCTGCTTTATCTTAATCGCTTGAAGCCGGACCCTTTGAGGGGGTCCGGCTTTTTTTAGGATCGTCCGCCGCGCACTGCCGTTTTCAACCGGCGGCGCTGTCATTCAGATCACAAAGAAATGTGACGCGCATCGTTTGTGATTTTCCCTTTCTGGCTCAAAATGAGCGCATCGGGAATAACTATCGGCAGATGGGTGGGAAGGGGTTCCCTTCGGGGAACGCATCTCAACGGACCCGTGGCAGCGTGCCCATCTGCATTCCTGTCCTGCAAGCAGGCCCCGGAGTCCCGGACCGGACCGGAGACGACGCTAAGCCGGAAAACGAACACAACCGACCCACATTGCAAAGGAGACACCATGAAAACCCTCATCGGTCTGGTGGTCTGCGCCTTCGTATGGACGGCGCCGCTGGCTGAAGCGCAGACGCAGTCGGCATCCAAAAACGGTCTGTACTTCTCGGTACAGGGCGGGTTCACCACCTTCAAGATCGAGGACGATGACATCGGAGGCGGCAACGACATCGACAGCACCTACGTCGCGGGCTACAGCGTCGGCGGATCGGTGGGGTACAAACTGGGTTATTTCCGTCTGGAAGGGGAGGTCGCCTACCGCAAGTACGATCCCGATGATCTCGAGTTCACCGGCGTGGACCTGGACATCGGCGGCGACATCACCGTCATGAGCTACATGGGGAACCTGTATCTGGATTTCGACAACAGCACCATACTCACGCCCTACATCGGCGGCGGGCTGGGAGTCGCTGAAATTTCATCGAACAACCTCAACCGCGCCGGAATCTTCAACGTCGATGACGACGACACCGTCTTCGCCTACAAAGTGGGCGCGGGATTAGCTCTGACCCTGGCCACATTTCTCGACCTGACTCTGGATTACCATTATTTCGGCACCGCCGATCCCGAATTCAACAACTCGATCAACAGCAGCGAGTTCAATCCCGGATTCAAAAGCCACAACGTCCAGGGCGGCCTGCGCTTCCGGTTTTGAACGCGAACCGTCGGGCTTGCATCCGTTATGTTGAAAAAACGGGGGTTAGCGGCCGCGAATGTTTGCTCTTTTGTGACTCAACCTTGATGGGGACGTCATCCGCATTCCGTATTCTGGAACTCATAGCGCAGTGCCAACCCGGTTCCTTTAAGGAGACGTCATGACCAGCGAAAAAGCCAAAAACTACTCCGCCATTTATGATTTTGTCGGTCTGGGATACGTTCTGTTCTGCCTGATCCTGCTTTTCTGATTTCGCAACAACGCCGCCCCCGCACCCCTATCGACCTGCAGCTCAGGGGTTTCTCCAGGGACAAACCGGAGAAACCCCGAAGATCCAGCCTCGCCCTGTCGCCTTGCGGCAGGGCTTTTTTAATGTCTGAGGAAATTCAAACCAGTTGCACGCGCACGATGTGCTCGGCGGGCGGGTCTTCCGCCGAATCCGGCACGGTCTCGATGGCAAATTCCTGCCCGTCTTCGGCGGTTTTGGGAAGGGTGAAGCGGATGGGGCCGCGGGCCGATTGCAGCGTCAGGGTTTTCCCCCAGCGCACGTAGCGCCGCGGCACCGTGATGCTGTAGAAAAAGCGCGAGTCCCGCGTCGCGACCTCGCCGTTGTCCGCAACCAGGATTTCCAGCAAGAGATCCCCGCGTTTGAAGCTCAGCACGCTGAAATTGCCCTTTCCGGGAACCCGCAGAAACAAGCGGTTCCAGGGACCGCGCGGAATCCGCACCTGAAACCGTTCCCGTCCCTTGCGGATGCGGACGGAACAGCCCGTCGCCGCCAGGCGCGGCGACAGGGTGACGCGGTGTTTCACATCCAAAAGCAGGTATTTGCGTTCAAAACGAAAGGCGGCGTCGCGCAGGCGCGTGAGTGCTCTGCCGATCCAGCCGGGTTGCGCTGCGGGTTGGCTGTCCGGTCTCAGCGGGCGCGCCTCGGCGGCCTCACAGGGTTTCGCCGTCGGCACGGCCTCGCCCTGCGAAGGGGGTTCCGGTGTCTGGGATGCGGTCACCGGATCGTTGGCGTTGTTGTGACTGCCCCGGCGGTACAGCGCTTCGAGGATTTTGTACGCCTGATTGATCTTGCGAAACCGGTCGCCTCGATTGGGGCCTTCGGGCAGGATATCCGGGTGAAAGCGTTTCGCCAGGGAATGGTAGGATTTTTTGACCTCGTGCCACTCCATTTCGGGTGAGGCGTTCAACAGTCTGTAACATTCGGACAGCTTCATGCACCGGCTCTCGACGAGGCTCCTCCCGGTGCCTTCACAATGCAGGCCGATTGTCACGTGCCGATGGCGTTATTGTCACGGTTGCATCACAATGCATTCGGGCAACAGAAAGCGCATCCCTGGCTTTGCCCGCAATGTGCGTTGGCTTTTACCGGTTTGTGACCCAGATGTGACGCTCCCGTGACAGCCGCCCTCTATATTGCAGAGTTGGATGGGCGGAGCGCACCGAATGACAGAGAAGGAGACCCGGATTGCGATCCCGGTTTTCTTTGTAGAGGTCGCGTTTTGTTCCGCAAACACCCCAGCGACTCATTGGAAAAACACATCCCCATCGAGCCCGATCTCAGCCGCGGCGATTTGAGCCACAGCGACCTGCGCGGCGCCACGCTGGCCGGCGTACTGCTCATCGGCGCCAACCTGTCCGCAGCGAAACTGAACCGGGCGCGGCTGATGGGGGCGAACCTCATCGGCGCCAAAGTCGTCGGCACCCGGCTCGGCGATGCCGACCTGACCCGCGCCAACCTTTCCGGTGCGGATTGCAGCCGCGCCGACTTGCAGGGAATCCGGCTCTTTGAAGCCAATCTTTCCGGCGCGAACCTGAGCGGCGCCGACTGCACCCGGGCCGACCTCAAAGCCGCCGATCTCACCGGAGCGAAAGCCGTGCGCGCCGATTTTCATCGCGCAGATCTCAAAGCCGCGGACTTGCGCCGCACCGACCTGCGGGGCGCAAACTTCAACGGCGCGGACCTGAACGGTGCGGATCTCAGCGAGGCGGACCTGAGCGGGTGCAGCCTGTCCGGAGCCGACCTGCGGCTGGCGAAAAACGTTTCCGGCGATCAGATCCGCTCGGCGACCCTCGACCGGACCACGAAACTGCCATCCCGCATCCGCATCACCTGGACCGGCCGCGACACCTTCACCTGCACCGTTAAAAACTAAAACGCGGAAAGCGGGGCGGAAAACGATTCCAAAAAGGGGGCTTGCAGCGCAGCCTGCAAATGTGACCTGGGTCGGATTGACACGGCCGGGCGGGATCGATAAATTGATAGGAAGAGGAGGGCATCCACATTGACTGAGAATCCCCATCCCATAAAGCGTGCGGGAGGGCTGGCGCTTGCGGCGGTGTTGTTGTTTCCTGCCTGGCTACAGGCGGCGACGCCTCTGCATCAGGCCATACAGGTCGGCAACACCGATCTGGCGCGGCTGCTGGTGGAAAACGGCGCGGAAGTCGAGGCCACCGACTCCGACGGTCTGGCTCCGTTGCACCTGGCGGCCGTCAAGGGCGAGAAACTGCTCGTCGAGTTGCTGCTCACCAGCGGTGCGGATGTCGATGTCCGCAATGCGCACGGCTACACGCCGTTGCATCTGGCCGTGGAGGGCGGATTCACGGAAGTGGCCGAGCTGCTGATCTCCTACGGCGCGGATGTCAACGCCGCCGTCCCCAACGAGCAGGGCGAACCCATCACCCCCGTCTACCTTTCCATCGAGCTGGGGCGCGAAAGCCTCACTCCGGTCCTCCGAAGACACGGCGGCCGCTGAGCCGCGTTTTTCCTGCCAGCCTTTTGCTGGAAAATCACTCGAATTGCCGACCCGGGATCGATTTTCGGGTATAATGCGATTTTCCCATCCATCCACGCGGACAGGAACATGGCAAAGATCCGATTTGTGAAAGTGATGAAAACCGAAGACCTGCCGACCGGCAAATCCGCCATCATTCTGGCCGGGGGGGAGGAGATCGCCCTGTTCAACTACAAGGGCGAGTACCACGCCGTGTCCAACAAATGCCCGCACAAGGGCGGACCGCTGGGGGAAGGGCGCATTCAGGAGGGCATCCTGATCTGCCCGAACCACGAATGGCGATTCGAACTGAAAACCGGCGACAGCTGGCAGAACCCGGAGATGCGCATCAAGGTCTATCCCGTGCGCGTGCGCGACGAAAAGATCTACATCGGGTTCAAGAAGGAAGGCGAGCAGATTTACGGCAAGAAAGCCGCGCCGGTGCCCGAAACGCTGAAATTCAAAGTCCCCGTCATCCAGAAGCCCATCAACCCCGACGAGCAGCTGTAAGTTTTTCCGCCCATCAACCGCTTAAGCTGGATTTGTGGACCTTTAGACTGGGTTTTAATCTCTGAGGTGTGGCAAAAGGTCGGAGAACAACCACAAGAAATTGAAGGTTTTTATCTTTCAGGTTCTTAGTAGTTCTACTGCGTTGCTACTTCGTCTTTGAATAAATGCTGATTGATCTCCTGTGTGAACAGTTTTAGATCAAAAGGCTTTTTAATATAGGATTTGAATCCCGCTTTGAGTGCTTTATTGACATCCGATTCCATAGCGTTTGCACTCACTGCGATGACGGGTATGCTTCTGGTTTCTTCAGATGCGCGCAGTCGTCGAAACGCTTCAATTCCGTCCATTTCGGGCATATTGATATCCATCAGAATGAGATCCGGTATGTGGGCGCGAGCGAGGTCGATCCCGATTTGCGCCTGAGGAGCTGTGAGAAGACGGATGTCCTCTCTTTTTTTCAGGATTTGCTGTATTAGAGCTAGATTGGCAGGATTGTCCTCCACATAAAGAAGCGTGTATTTGCTCCCATTTGATCCTGGTTCCATGGGCGGTGCACCCAAATCATCTGGAATTGCCTTCAGATCCACTTCCTTTCCTTCTGGAAGTTGCAAGGTGAAAGTACTGCCTTCTCCCTCCCTACTTTCTACCTCGATACTACCATCCATATGTTCCATCAATCGCCGGGTGATCGTGAGCCCGATTCCTGTCCCTTCAATTTTAGTTTGATCGGCGTCGAGCCGGTTGAAAGGTTCAAAAATGCTTTCCTGCTGTTGCGGGGAAAGACCAGCGCCAGTGTCTTTGACAGAAATGTGGATCTTACCTTCAGGAAGGATTTGAGAGTTCAGGACGACCGAACCGTTATCACGGTTGTACTTGACGGCATTGGAAAGCAGATTCAGCACCACCTGCTTGAGCTTGGTGCGATCGGCGCGAACGTATATATTTTCTTGAACTTTATTCTCTATGGTGATGTTATTTTTTTCTGCCAAGGGCAAAACGAGTGTGAGCGTTTCCTCCACCACAAGCAACAAATCAATGTTTTCGATAGAGAGGGTAAGATGCCCCGCTTCAATACGGGAAAGATCAAGCACTTCATTGATGAGTTCCAGAAGGTGCTTGCCACCTTTCATGATTTCTTGGAGGCGTTCCTCATGCGTACTGCTTAGAGGGTCCTCGGTATCCACTTCCATGAGTTGACCAAAACCAAGAATTGCGTTCATGGGAGTTCGCAATTCATGACTCATTCTGGACAGAAATTCCGACTTGGCCGCATTGGCCTTTTCGGCTTCTTCCTTAGCGGCTAATAGGTCTCTCTCTGCCAATTTCATATTGGTGATATCCATAGAGTCCGCTCTGAGATACATGAGCTGACCCTCAGGACAAAAAAACGGACTGAATGTCGTCCTGAACCAGATCGCTTTGCCATCCACAACAAAATGATACTCCGCTGTGCTCGTCTCTCCCTTCTTGGCGCGATGCATGTGCTCGTAAATGATATTGCGGGTCTCTTCGGGGGCGGAATCCGGAGGGAAAACGCATCCATAAAAATCCTCAACATTTTCGATCTTAAGAGCGCACACACCACTGTTGCTCATGAACCGCAATTTAAAATCGGGATCAAAAATTTTGTGGCAAATGGGCGAGGATTGAATCAAGCCATTGATGCTGGGGTTCTCATTGATTGTCTGTAGCAACGCATTTAAGCTCAGTTTTTCCATCGTGTGCTCTTGGATCTTGTTTTTTAGTTTGGACGTCTGCCGTAAAAACAATCGGGCAATGGTTACTGCAAAAAAACGCCAACTTTGCACAATGCTGGGACCGTTCTTTTCCTGCCTCTGTATTGAATGATAAATATGGAAATATACAGTAAGTATAATTATAGTGGCATTTTATTGAGATATAAAGGCTTATAACTACTGAGATTTGGTGTGAGAGAAAAAGACGGGGCTAGAATATGCCAAGGTGGGAAAATTCAAGAGTTTCTGGAAGTCATTACGTTCAGAATAGCACGGGGTTTAAACGCACCCCTTATGGCGTCCCAACGGCAGTCACATTGTGTGCTGATAAAAGATCAGGACCACCAGAGTGACCGGTAGGCCGATATAGAGAATGTAATTCCACCAGTTTGTAAAAAGTTCCATCTTGCATTCCTCGCCCGGACTTCTGTCTTATCCGGTCTTTTGAAGTGAGTGGTTCTTTACCGCTTCTTTCGTTCTTCTCACAATTAGGAATTGAAACCCACAGAGCTTCTTGGGAATCGGCCTCATCCCTTTGGGCAGTGTCCCGGTCCCTATTCAACGGTCACGATGATGGTGTCGGTGATGGGCGGATCGTACGAGATGTGGTTGCCGTAGGCGAACACGCTCATCAGCGTGTGTTCGCCCGGTGAGAGGTTGATGCTCTTGCATTTGGTTCCGCCTCCCATATGGATGTGATTCTCATTTTTGGGCATGGGTTCGCTCAAGTCTTCAGGCAGATCGACGTCCACCAGAATGTGGTGATGTCCCTTGCCTTCATTCACTCCCATTCTTGCCGACTCGACCACGACGCCCGTCGTTTCCATACAGACTTCAACCGGACTGGATATCTGTGCGCCACTGGCGGGCTTGACGATTTTCACGGTTCCTTTCGCATCGGCATTTTCCATCAAATCCTCACTTGCGATGCTTGCAGCCCAAAACCCCAAAATGAATACGAACGCGACCCCAAAGACAGCAACCGACCCCAGCTTTTTCATGATGCAATTCCCCCATTGACCGACTTTCCCGATTAACAGCGCGGACTCCCGCAATACCCACCAGACGAATGAAATTTGGAAATGATTCCGGATTTGCCCTCATACTCCCATTAAGCGCCGATGAGATCAACCCGAGAACGCTTTCAGCTTTGAATCTACAGCCGTTGATCGCGCACCGGTATTTCGCCGGGAGAGATGAATCACAACAATTTGTGATTCATCCCCTTTGCGCTGATTGTGGCGGGGTTAGAGTGGAATGAAAATTAATGAGTCAGTACAGGCAAAAAATGAGAAGGCTACTCATGATTCCATTATTGGTCGGTTTGGGCTGTTCCGGGCAGCTCGTCCCCATGAAGCAATCGGATCTGGTCTGGCAGGATTTGATCCTGGTGGGAAGCGTGGAGACGGTCTATCAGAACATCCAGCAGGGGTTTCGCCTCTGCAACGCCGGGGTTCCCGTCGGCCGGTTTTCCCCCGACGGCAAAAACGGTCATCTCGACGTGTACCTGCCGCAGAAATTCGGCGGCAGTCCCAGCAGCACCATCGTCGGCGTCATCGACCTTAAGCAGACAACCAGCGACGCCACCAAGATCAAGATCGGCGTGTTCGAGTATTACGATTACCGGGCGCGGGGAGGGGAGGGGGCGCACCGGAAACGCTGGTCCCGCTGGGCCACCGGCAACCTGGCCTGTTCCTGAGACCGTACGAACTGCGTTGATTGCGGTCATGCCCAGGCGGGCGGGGTCACCCCGTCGGGTTGTCGTCCTCGATTTCCACCCATTTGGGATCGCCGTGCGTCTTGTAGTTTTCCGTGCCGGCAAAGGTGCCGTTGTGGTAGATATTGACCTTGAACTTGCCGCCGCCGTATTTTTCCTCGATCACCGGCACCGGGTCCTCCACCTCGATCATCTCCGGCGTCGTGAATTTGCCCACCAGCTTGAACTCCATGCCCATCCCTGAGGGAAGCAGCACGAAAATCTTGAGATTGGTCTCGTGCAGGAAACTGAACATGTCCTCGTCCATCTGTTCCCGCGTATAGTCGTGGCCGTGCTTCTGGCGGGCGCGGCGTTTCAGGTAATCCTCCAGCAGATTGAAGAACCACCAGTTTTTTCCCTTGCGCTGATCGTGTAAAAAAGGGTATTCCACAAAGCCGTATTTATTGATGAAGGGCTTTTTGGCCATGAATCCGTTCTCCCGATGCGTTTCTGAATCGTCGAAAATATTATAGGCACTCGGGCCCCGGCAGACAAGATGCCAGAAACCGAAATCTGCATGCGGAAGATGGGGGATATGGGAAGACAGACGGCGAGTCTTCCAGGCGAAGAAATACCCACAGAAAGCTGTCACCCTGAGCCCGTCGAAGGGTGATTGGGATGAGGGGGGAGAAGAAACGGGCACCATGAAACCGGGAATTTACGCACGCAATTACTGGAAAATCGGCTTCAGATCGAAGCTGTACGACCTGCTGACGCCCGAGGCGTACCGCGCCTCCATCCGCGCCTGCGCCGCAAAGATCCCCGCAGGCGACAAGCTCATCGTCCTCGATGCGGGCTGCGGCTCCGGCCAATTGCTGACCGCCCTCAAGGACCGATTGCAGGCGGGACTGCGCCTGATCGGTGTGGACCGCCTGCCCGAGGGCCTGACCGGCGTGTGCGCCAAAGCCGCGGAATGGGGTATCTCCAGCCACGTCCTCGCCGTCCCTGCGGACCTGACCCGTCCCTTGCCCCTGCGCGACGATTCGGTGGATGCGGTGGTGGCGCATTTTTCCGTCTACGCCATCCCCGGCGGCGGTGAAAAACGCAGACAGGCGCTGGAAATCCTGCACCGCGTCCTCAAACCCGGCGGCACGCTCATCTTCGCCAACCCGTCGCAGGAATACAGCTCCCGCACCATTCTCGCAGAAAGCGTCCGCATGCTGCAAGAATCACAGAACCGCCGCGCCGCCCGCATCGCGAAATACGTCATCCATCCCTTCACCCACCACCTGGGGCTCAAATACATCGAGCGCCAGATCCGGCAGGATGCGATGCACGGTTACAGCGAACAGGAGATCCAAGAGGAAGTCGAATCTGCAGGCTTCACCGTCGAGAGCGTGGAACCCACCTACGCCCGTTCGGGCTGGCTGGTGGTTGCTCGAAAGTTGAAAAATAAATGAAAGCGGCCTCACGCAAAGTCGCGAAGGCGCAAAGAAAGGCGGAGAGATAAAATAAGAGATAGAAAAATTTCACCTCGAAGGCGCAAAGAACGCAAAGCCCCTTCAGGGGGAGAGGAAGAAACCCCTTCTCCCCTATGGGGAGAAGGTTGGGATGAGAGGCTGTGAATATCAACCTCTGTCATGCTGAGCTTGTCGAAGCATGAGCGCCATTATTTAAAAAGGTCACCCTTCGACAGCGCCTGTCCTGAGTTTGCCGAAGGGCTCAGGGTGACAATTCTACTTCATTGTGTTCCATCCCCACCCAATTGGTTTTCAATCGTATCCAAAACCTTCTGCAGCATTGCGTCTGAGCTGTCAGCCGTTAAACCGTGCCAGGAGTTATCTTCGACCGTCAAAACTTCATCGCTATATTGCATGACCTTTCTCTCTGAATAATTGCTCGGAGAAATGGAATAGGAATCCCGCCGATAAACTTTTGCGGAAAATTTTCCATTGTCTTCAGTGCTTTTTAGGATCTCGATCACAAATGCAATCGCGGGTGTCGCTTCATCTGCGAATTCCAGTAAATCCAGTTCAAAACGTTTCACCACTTCATAAACCGCCAGATCTTTTCTCCCGATTCTGACCTTCATTTATTTCTCCTTTTCTCTGAGCCTCTTTCCTCAGCGCTGTGACGAGGTTGTGTGCCAGGCGGGTGGGTTCGGGGATGCGGTAGCCCTTGCCGCATTGCAGGGTGCGTTCGATGGCCGTGTCGAGATCGATCCGGTGCCCGACCGAGACGTATACGGGTTTGCAGTTGTCTTTCGTGCGCAGAGCCGCACCCAGCACGTCGCCTTTCTGATCCCGCAACGATGCGTGATCGCCGCGTGTGGAACCCGGTTCGTCGTGTTCTCCGGTGAGGCGGCTCTTGGCGCAGCCGATCGTCGGCGCGTCGAGAAACAGCCCCATGTGGCAGGCGAGGCCGAACCGCCTGGGATGCGCGATGCCCTGGCCGTCGAAAAAGATCAGGTCCGGATCCGGTGTCACGGTGCGGAACAGCTCCAGCAGCAGCGGTGCTTCGCGAAACGACAAGAGACCGGGGATGTAGGGGAAGGTGATGGGACCTGAGAGCGTGAAGGTGTCGATCACTTCCAGCTCGGGAAACGCCAGCAGGACGACGCCGGCGTAGGCGGTGGTTTTGGTGAGGCCGATGTCGCAGCCGGCGACGATCTTAGGTATTTTTTTGCCGCCGCTCACCAGCACTTGCGGCGCGAGCTTGGTTTGCAGCTCGCGCGCCTCTGCTCCGGTCACCTCCCACGAATGCAGGTTTCTGATTTTCATGAATCTAGTGAGGGCGAAGTATTGGGGGCGTAAGGGGCGAGGGCAGCATCATCCGTTGTGCTGTGACAGGTTCACCCTTCGACAGCGCCTGCCCTGAGCTTGCCGAAGGGCTCAGGGTGACATTCTGCCTGTTACTCATCTCATCTTTGCTTTTATAGCAGCCATCTTTTCACTTTTATCCTGTCATCCTGTCTGATCTTTTTCTCAGCTACACCGTCACCCTATTACCACCGCTCTGCCAGCTGTCGTGCACGGCCTGCGTGAACTGCATGTACTGCACGCCGGTCTCGAAGGTGGTGAGCTTGATTTCCTCTTCGCCGCGGATCGCGCCGATGAACTCTTCCTCGACCCGCCACACTCCTTGCTTTTCCTTGGGGATCTCCACCTCTTGCATCTCCCCGGACTCGCGCGTGCCGAACCACAGGCGGCCGCCGGGTGTGAATTCCAGCTCCAGCGTGCCGCGCTCGCCGAAGATGCGCACTTTCGGCGTGCCGCCGAACTGCCCGGCTTCGCTGATCAGCATCGATCCCAGCATGCCGTTCTCCAGCTGCATCTGCACCGACAGGTAGTCGGGCACCTCCACTTCGGCGCGGCCCGCCGTCACCGGGTCGATGGCCGTGTCGTTGAACACGTGCGCGTGGCTGGTCACCCAGCGCGCCGGCGGCAGCCAGCGCAGCAGCGATTCGTACACGATGCCGAGGACCATGACGTTGAGGCCGGAAAAGTTCTTGTTGCGCCGCCAGTGCAGCGCGCTGGTGGGGGAGGCGAGCGAGGCGGACTGGTACTCCGCCTGGAAGTACAACAGACGCCCGAGCGCCCGCGATTCGATGTGATCCTTGATCGTGGCGTCCAGCCCGAACGTGAACGGCGCCGGGACCAGCTGCGCCACCCGGTCCGGGTAGCGCTGCGCCGTGTCCAGCATGGTCCGGGCCTCTTCCGCGTCCATCGCCATGCGCGCTTCGCAGAGCACGTGCTTGCCCGATTTCAGCGCCAGGCAGGCGGCCGGGCAGTGCAGGTAGGGCCAGGTGCCGATCAGCACGGCGTCGTTGTCCGGCGAAGCCGCCACTTCCTGCCAGCTGCCGCGTACGTGCGGGATGTCAAAGGCCTCTGCGGCCTTTTGCGAGGATTCCAGGGAGCGGTTGGCCACTTCCACGATTTGAACGCCGGAAATCGCCTTTAGGTTGGGGAGGTGCCGTTTGCGGGTGTTTTCCCCCGCTCCGATGACGCCGACTCGGATCATGGTTGCCTGCCTGAAAAGGGCCGAATCGTCCGGCCGTCAAAATCCGGTTTTACAGGGCCTTTCAAATCGCCCCGATCCGGGATGGGGATAATTAAAATACTTATTGTTTTTCAATAAGTTATGGGATATTCTTCATAGGTGGGCTGCAGTCGGCCCATCCTGTCGGAATGGGGAGGAAAGCATGAACCAGCACATCAAAATCCTGGTCGTGGAGGACGAGGCCGGCACGCGCCTGCTCCTCAAACGCACCCTGAAGAAGCTCGGATATATGGACGTGACCGTGACGGACGCCGCCAGCAAGGCGCTTGCGATCATCAACAACCAGGAGATCGATCTGGTCATTTCCGACTGGCACATGCCGCAGATGGACGGCCTGGAGTTTTTCAAGGCCATCAAAAACGGCGCCATCCTGCGAAAGATCCCGTTTGTGCTCCTCACCGTCGAGACCGAGAAAGAGCAGGTCATGAAAGCCATGAAGCTGGGCATCGATCAGTACATGGTCAAGCCGATCGAGCCCGAGGAACTGGACGCCCGCATCAAGAAAGTCATGAACACCGTCGGCTGCTGAGCCGCACGCTCCCTTCCCGCTGTCCAACCATCCCCTGAAAATCTGAGATCACAAGCCCGCGTCTTTTTTGAGCGCCGCCGCCTTGTCGGTTTTCTCCCAGGTGAATTCCTTTTCGGTGCGGCCGAAATGCCCGTATGCCGCGGTGTTGCTGTAGCGCGGTTTCAAAAGGTCCAGCGATTTGATGATCCCCGCCGGTTTCAGGTCGAAGTGGGAGCGTACAAGGTCCTCCAGGATGTCCGGGTTGACCTTGCAGGTTTCGAACGTTTCGACGAACACCGAAACCGGGTCCGCAACGCCGATGGCATAGGCGAGCTGCACCTCGCAGCGGTCGGCGATCTTTGCGGTCACCAGGTTCTTGGCGATGTAGCGCGCCATGTATGCGGCGGACCGGTCCACCTTGGAGGGGTCCTTGCCGGAAAACGCGCCGCCGCCGTGGCGGGAAAAGCCGCCGTAGGTGTCCACGATGATCTTGCGTCCCGTCAGGCCGCAGTCCCCGTTCGGGCCGCCCACCACGAAACGCCCGGTGGGGTTGATGTGGACCTTCATCTTCTTGGCGCGCAGTTTTTCCGGGATCACCTTGTTGATCACCTGTTCGGTGATCTCGCCCCGAAGCTGCTTGTTCTTCACATTCGCGTCGTGCTGGGTGGAGATGACCACCGTGTCCACGCAGACCGGTTTCTGGTTTTCATACTGAATGGAAACCTGGGACTTGCTGTCCGGCCGCAGGTAGGGCAGGGTGCCCTTTTTTCTCAGCTCCGCCAGCCGCCGCACCAGCTTGTGCGCGTACATGATCGGCATGGGCATCACTTCCTTGGTTTCATTGGACGCGTAGCCGAACATCAGGCCCTGGTCGCCCGCACCCTGTTCCTTTTTATCCGAATCGTCCACACCGCGCGCGATGTCCGCGGACTGTTCGTCCAGCGCCACGAGGACGCCGCAGGTTTCAAAATCGAAGCCCATCTCCGAGTGCGAGTAGCCGATGTCCTTGATGGTCTTGCGCACCACCCGGGGAATTTCGATGTAGCAGTCGGCGGAGATCTCGCCGCCCACCACCGCAAAACCCGTGGTGATCATCGTTTCGCACGCCACCCGGGCTTTGGGATCTTTTTCCAGTATGGCGTCGAGAATGCCGTCGGAAACCTGGTCGGCGATTTTGTCGGGATGTCCCTCCCCGACGGATTCCGAAGTGAAAATGAATTTTCCTTGATTCATAGAATGGGGTCCCCCGTGGTTGAAGGTCGAATCTTCATGCAGTTTGAGTGCACGTTTTCAAGTTGGCTGAATGGACAATACGGTGAAACCAGATGCGGACTTCCGGCCGGAGCGAAAGGATGCGCGGCATAAGCTCCGGTCGGCGTCATCGAAACTCACATCGGGTTTTTGTGCGTGGGAATCAGTTTTTCTTCGAAGTCCGTGTCGCGGTCGAAATCGGAAGGAAAACGCGATCGCATTTCTTCGTTGACGTACCGGTTGATGTCCTCCAGCGAGGACAGGCCCAGCACGTGGTCCGCCATTTTGCGGGCGTCGTCCAGCGTGATCCTGCGGATCACTTTCTTCACTTTCGGGATGGCGTGCGGTTCCATGCTCAGCTCGTCGAGATGCCCCAGGCCCAGAAGCAGCATCGTGGCCATCGGGTCGCCTCCCAGCTCGCCGCAGATGGAAACCTCCTTGCCCGAATCCCGGGTGGCGCGCAGCACCGCCTGCAGCGTCTTGAGCACAGAGGGATGCAGCGGTTGATACAGGTGCGCCAGGTTTTCATTGGTGCGGTCCACCGCCAGCAGATACTGGATCAGGTCGTTGGTGCCGATGCTGATGAAATCGACCTCCTTAAGCAGATGCTCGACGCACAGCGCCGCCGCCGGCGTTTCGACCATGGCACCCACTTCGATGTCCTCGTGGAAGGGGATCTGCTGCTTCCTGAGATCCTCTTTCGCTTTTTCCAGCAGCCTGTTGGCCTGCACGATCTCTTCCGTCGAGGAGATCATCGGATACAGGATGCGGACGTTGCCGTACAGGCTCGCCCGCAGGATGGCTTTCAACTGGATCATGAAAATCTCCGGCGAGTGCAGGGACAGGCGGATGCCGCGCATTCCCAGCGCCGGGTTGTTTTCATCGTCGCGTTCCAGGTCCGCGAGGTTTTTGTCCATGCCGATGTCGAGTGTGCGGATGACCACCGGCATCGGGTCCATGCCCTGCGCGACCTTTTTGAAGGTCTCGTACAGATCGTTTTCCGAGGGCAGCGCCTGCGGCAGCAGATACAGAAACTCCGTCCGGTACAGGCCGATCCCTTCGGCGCCGTATTTGCGCAGCGATTTGATCTCGTGCGGCGATTCGATGTTGGCGAGCAGCTTGATTTCCTCGCCGTCCAGCGTCCTGGCCGGTTTGTGGATGTTTTCCAGCAGTTTCTGTTCGTACTGATGGTAGTTCTTCTGCTTTTTCCGGTAATGCGCGAGCTGCTTCTCGGACGGGCTCAAAATCACCCGGCCTTCGATGCCGTCGATGATGATCGTATCACCGGTGTTGATCTTGGAGGTGAGTTCGCGGATGCCGCCGACCGCGGGAATGCCCAGCGCCGAGGCGAAGATGGCCACGTGAGAGGTTTTGCCGCCCACCTCCGTGGCCATGCCGAGCACGAAATTCTTGGGCATGGCGATGGTGTCCGACGGGCTCAGCGCGTGCGAGACCAGGATGACCGGTTCCTCGATGTCCGAAAGCGATTCCTGGCTGTGGCCGATGAGGTTGCGGATCACCCCCTGCACCACGAGATCCAGGTCGTCTTTCTTGCCCTTTAAGTAGTCGTCGTTGATGTTGTTGAACAGGTGGGTGAATTTCTGGTGCGTCTCGCTCAGCGCCCATTCCGCGTTCAACCGTTCCCGGCGGATGTTTTCGATCGTGTCGCGCACCAGGATCTCGTCTTCCAGCAGCAGGGTGTAGGTGTCGAGGATGACCGCGTACTTGTCCGCGACCTTGCTGGCACGCTTCTTGATCTCCTGCATCTGCTGCTTGGCCATTTCGATCGCGTCGCGGAACCTGCGGATCTCGCCCTCGACTTCCTCCTCCGCAAGCTTGCGTTTCAGGATGCAGAACTTGGTGCGGTCCAGCAGGTAGGCTTTGCCGATGGCCACGCCTTTTGCTAATGGAATTCCTTCTAACACGCGTTCTCCTGAATGGGCGAAGCTTGAGACCCGGCGCAACGAAGCGGGAAAGCCCGGCCGGCGGTTTCCCCTGCCGGTCTCAGATGAACTTGGAATCTTCCTCTACCAGAACGGAATAAATCCGTTCTGCGTTTTCAGCCTGTAAAATGTCGCTGCGCAGGCTTTCCACCTTCAGCAGGCGGGAAATCCGCGCCAGCGCTTTCAAATGATGCCCCGTGGACTGCGTCGGCGCGATGACCAGGCAGACGAAATGCACCGGTTTTTTGTCCAGCGAGTCGAAATCGATCCCCTCCACGGAACGCCCGAACAGGGTGAGAATCTGATCGACCTCTCCCGACTTCGCATGCGGGATGGCGACGTTCTCGCCGATGCCCGTGCTCCCCAGTTTTTCCCGGTCGATGAGCGCCGATTGCAGGGCGTCCTTGTCCCCGATGGCCTGGTGGTCTTTGAGAAAGCCGGTCAACTCGTCGAGGACGCTCGTTTTGTCCTTACCCTTGAGGTCGGCGATGATGAATTCCTTTTTCAGAATATCTGTCAGTTTCATGAGGCGGGGGGCGGTCGAAAGGGGGATTATTCCTGAAGTCGGTTCTTCTCGGCGGCGCCCTGTTTGATTCTCAGGTCTTTCGCTCGGGATTTGTGCTTGCGCAGCTGCTTTTCGATTTTGTCGAGCGCCGTGTCCATCGCGGTGTACAGGTCGTCGGTCTCTTCCTGGCTGTGCACCGTGAACCCTTTCGTTTTGACGGTCACTTCGGCGAAGTGCCGATGTTTTTCAACCGCCAGCGCCACGTGAACGTCCGCCGTCTCGCCCAGGTTGTGCATGGTTTTGTCGATTTTTTTTTCCAGGTGATCCTTGATCCCCTCGGTGATTTCGATTTTCCGGCCGGTGACAGTCAATTTCATGGTTCTTCTCCAAATCTACAGATCGTGATGACAGGACAAAGAGGGTTCGGGGCGCCCGGGGCTTGAGGACTCAGTAGAGATTCATACAAACCACACTGCCGGTTCAATACAACTTTTTTCTCTTACTGGCTGGAGGAATATTCAATTCTTTCCGGTATTTGGTGATGGTGCGCCGCGCGATTTTCGCGTTTTTCCGCATCAATACCTGCACCATTTCATCGTCGGTCAGCGGCTTTTTCGGATCCTCTGCGGCGACGACCTCCTTGATCATGTTTTTCACCCGCACCGAGGACAGGCTGTTTCCCATGTACGACTTGATGCCGCTGTGGAAAAAGAACTTCAGCTCAAAAATGCCCTGCGGGGTGTCGATGTATTTATTCGTCGTGATGCGGCTGACCGTGGATTCGTGCATTTCGATATCCCGCGCCACATCCTTGAGCACCATGGGCTTGAGATACGCCAAACCCTTGTCCAGAAATTCCTTCTGCAGCTTGATGATGCTTTTCCCAACTTTGTAAATGGTTTGCCGCCTCTGGTCAATGCTTTTTATCAGCCACATTGCCGAACGGTATTTGTTTTCAAGGTACTCCTTCGTCTGCCCTTCGTTGGTCTGGGTCAGCAGATTCTGGTAGTAGGGGTTGATCCGGATGCGCGGGATGCCGTCGTCGTTGAGCGCGATGTCGTAGTCGTTTTCGGTCTTGACCGCGATGATGTCCGGCGTCACGTAGTCGATCCCGTCGCTGGCGAAGCCCACACCCGGCTTCGGCGACAACTCCCGCAACAGCTTCACCGTGTCGATGATCTTTTCCATCGGAACCTTGAGTTCCGAGGCGATCTTCTGGTAATTGCGCTCCTCCAGCCGGTCCAGGTAGGTGTCGATCAGCGATTCCAGCAGGTGGTTGCGCACCGGCAGGGCCTGCGCCTGAATCAGCAGGCACTCCTTGAGGGACCGCGCCCCCACCCCGATCGGATCGAACGCCTGGATGACCTTGAGGATCCGGAACACCTCGTCTTCGGTGACCTGGGCGATTTCTGCGATTTCGGCGAGATCGGCGCACAGGTAGCCGTCGTTCTGGATGTTGCCGATGATGCACTGGCCGATGAATTTATCCTGATCGGAATCCAGAGCCAGATCCAGTTGACCCTGCAGGTGTTCGTGGAGGGAGGGTTCTTTCTTGTAAGTCGCTTCGATGGAAGGGCGTTCGGTGTAGCTTTCCACCGAGCTGCCGGAGTCGATGTTGTTCTGGATGAAGCTTTCCCAATCGACTTCCTGTTCGGTGGTGGCCGTTTCCGGCGGTGTTTCCTCGGCCGGCGGCGGCTCCTCCGCTGCCGGCTCCGGGACTTCGTCGGGGGCGGTTTCCTCGGTTTCCGCTTCCTCCCCCTCCATGATTTCCTCCAGGACGGGGTTTTCGGTGATTTCCTGATGCACCAGTTGCGCGAGTTCGAGACGGGCCAGCGGGAGCAGCTTGATGGCCTGCTGCAGCATTGGAGTCATGACGAGCTTTTGGCTCATCTTCAGGTTCAGCTTCATCTCCATTGCCATAAAACCCGTCCCCTCCTAGCGATGATTCAAAACGAAAACTGATTGCCGAGATAAATCTGCTTTACCTTTTCATCCTGCGCCACTTCCGAAGGCAGCCCCGAACAGATGATCTGCCCGTCGTTGATGATGTAGGCCCGATCCGTGATGCTCAGGGTTTCGCGCACGTTGTGGTCGGTGATCAAAACCCCGATCCCCCTGTCTTTCAGGTGGGAGATGATAGACTGGATGTCGGCGACGGCGATGGGATCGATCCCCGCGAAGGGCTCGTCCAGCAATATGAAGACCGGCGACGTGGCCAGGGCCCGGCTGATCTCCACCCGGCGTCGTTCCCCACCCGACAGGGAATAAGCCTTTGAGTTTTTTATATGCAGAATATTGAGCTCGCGCAGCAGCGCGCGGGCGCGTTTTTTTCTTTCAAAGCTCGAAATGTCCTGGGTTTCCAGCACCGCGACGATGTTCTCCTCCACCGTCAGTTTCCTGAAAACCGAGGGCTCCTGCGGCAGGTAGCTCATCCCCTTCATGGCCCTAAGGTGCATCGGGAAATTGGTGACGTCCACGTCGTCCAGCATCACCTTGCCGCTGTCCGGCCGTGTGAGGCCGACCACCATGTAAAAGGTGGTGGTCTTGCCCGCCCCGTTGGGGCCGAGCAACCCGACCGTTTCCCCCCGTTTTACATTGATGCTGACCTGCTTGACAACCTTCCGTTTCCGGTAAGACTTGACCAGATTGGTGGCTTGTAAACCTTCCACGCTGATTTATTTCAAGAAAAGTTATTTTTTGGCGTCAACCCAGATTTTTTTTTTATCCGTCCGGCCCTTGGTCGGCTGTCTGGCTTTTTGCGGTTCCTTGTTTTCCGGGTACAGCTTCATGCGCACACGGTCGTTGACCAGAAACCGGTCCTTGTCCAGCAGGAAGATCATCTCCCGGCCGTGCACCACGTTCTGATCCTCCCACGCGGTGGCGTTGGGCGCCCCCGTCAGGATTACCTTCTGCTGCTTGTCCAGATAGATCGCCTTGTCTCCCGTGGCCCGTTTGTTGGCGCGGGTGATGACCACGTTGCCGATGGCGATGATCTCCTCGGTCTCGTTGCTTTCCTTTTCGGAATTGTAGATTTCCAGAACGTCCGAGGTGATCTTGAGATCGCCCCACAGCCCCACCACCTGGCCGGAAAAGATGATTTTCTTGCCGCCGTTCTCCGAACGCATGCGGTCGGCGGTGATCTCCACCGGCTGCTTCTTGTCGGATTCCAGGCCTTTCTTGAGGCCGCCTTTCTGCGCCCAGGACGGGGCCGGCAGGCAAAGCCCGAAAAGCAGGCACAGCAGCAGGAGCCCGTGCAGCAGGCGTCTGGTTTTCAGCAGCATGTATGGGGAGGTCTCATTCATTTGTCTTACCCGAGGGCTCTTCCTGTTGCTTGGAAAGCCGTCCCTTGGCGAACTCGGAGCTTCCGATCATCCGCACGTGGCCTTCCAGTTCCACATCGTTGGTCTCGTTTTTCAGGACGCCCGAATCTGCGACCACCCAAAAATCCTGTTTGGCTTTATTTTTCATCGTCAGTTCGACGTTTTGCAGGTGGGTGAGGTTGTTTTCCTGGTCGATCTGGGCGAGATCCGCCTTCAGCTCCCAGATTTTCTCTTCCGAATTCTCATTGACCACCACGAAATTCTCGATCTCGATATCGATGCCGGATTTCAGGGCCGTGAGTGTCACCAGGCTGTTTTTGCCGAGATATTGTTTCACCAGCTGGGTCCCGCCGGCGCCCAGGACCAGCACGATGACCACGAGGAGGATTGTACGGATGTGATTTTGCATAATCAATAAAAAAAGAACAAGTTATGAAAATATGCAAATGCCATACCAAGTATAAAAATAATGCCACAGACCGCCGCTATTGTAAAGCAAAAACCGGAAACTCCCTGTCCTTCAGGCCCACCGGGCGGATATCGAAAACCCTATGATTTTCTTCGCCGAAGCCGATTCGGACTTCCACCCGCGCCTCGATCCCGTATCCCGGCGAGGCGGCCGTAGGATCGGAAAAAGCGAGTCTTTCGGCCCATTCCACGATGGTTATCCCGTTACCGAACAGGACCTCCTCCAGGCCCAGCTGCTCGATGTCGCGGGCGGTTTCCAGCCGGTACAGATCGACGTGAAAAATCGGGCAGCGGCCCCGGTATTCGTTGATCAGCGTGAAGGAGGGGCTGCGCACGTATTCGTTTTCGGGAAGCCCCAGTCCCTGGCAGACCCCTTGGGTGAAGGTGGTTTTTCCCGCCCCCAGATCCCCGAACAACAGCACGATGTCTCCGGGAACGAGGCTTTGCCCGAGCATTTCCCCCAGTCTTAGGGTGTCCTCGCGGCTTTTCGATCGCACGGCCATGCTCAGCCCAGCACCTGTTTCAGAGCCGCCGGCAGACAATCCAGCAGGTCCCCCGAGATCAGCGAGGTTTCGGTGTTTTCCTCGGCGTAAAGGTCTCCCGCCAGCCCGTGCAGGTGGACGCCGGCGATGGCCGCCTGCTTGACGTCGAAACCCTGCGCCAGCAGCCCGGCCAGAATCCCCGTCAGCACGTCGCCCGATCCTGCCGTGGCCATGCCGGGGTTGCCCGTGGTGTTGAGGCACACCGAACCGTCCGGAAACGCCAGCACCGTCCCCGCGCCTTTGAGGATCAGGCACACCGAGTGGGCGGCCGCGAATTCCGCCGCCGCTTCGATGCGGTTTTTCTGAATGGCCTCTGTGCTTTTTCCCGTCAGCCGCGACATCTCCTTCGGATGCGGCGTGAGGATCGTATCCGGTTTGAGAAGGGAAAGCAGGCTTTTGTCCATGCCCAGGCAGTTGAGCCCGTCCGCATCGATCACCAGCGGCGCTTCGATGATGGGCAGCAGCTCCCGCAGCAGGGCGGCCGTTTCTGCGTCGGTGCCCAGACCGGGGCCAAGCGCCACCGCGGATTTGTCTGCAAGCTGCTCGACGAGGCCCGCCCTGGCCTGTAGCCCCAGCGCGCCGGAAGCGGTTTCCGGCAGCGCCACCGACATGGTCTCCAGCGGGTTGAACTCCACCGCTTTCTGGCAGCCCTCGGGCAGGGCCAGTGTGGACAGGCCGCATCCCGCCCGCAACGCCGCCAGCGCCGCGAGCCCGCCTGCACCCGCTTTGCCCGGAGAGCCGGCGATGGTGAGAACGTGGCCGAAATGGCCTTTGTGCGCGTCGCGCGGGCGTTTCGCGAACCACTCGGCGATATCCGGCTCGCTGGCGGCCTCGACGGATACCCGCTCGGCCTCCACCGCCTGCTGCGGGATGCCGATGTCGAGCACCCACACCTCGCCCATCGACTCCACCGCCGGGTACAGCAGGTGGCTGCGTTTGGCCAGCGCCAGCGCCAGGGTCAGGTCTGCCTGCACGTGCGGGCCGATCGCCTGTCCCGTGTCCGAGTCCAGCCCCGAGGGGATGTCCACCGACACCACGAATTTGTCCAGCGCGTTGATGGCGTCGAACAGCGGCTCGTAAAACCCGCTGGCCGGTTTGGCCAGCCCGGTTCCGAACACCGCATCGACGATCAGGTCGGCATGGCGCAGTTTGTGATCGAAGGATTTCAGGTTGTCCGCGTCCACCTCGTGGATGGGGATGCCCAGGCTGTGGGCGATGCCGGCGTTGATCTTGGCTTCGTTTTTCAGGTCCGCCCGTTTGCCGGTGAGGAACACTTCCACGTTCACGTCCAAATGGGCCAAATGCCGCGCCATCACGAATCCGTCGCCGCCGTTGTTGCCTTTGCCGGCGAAGATCACGACCCGCTGCGATTGCAGATCGGCGAACTTCGTCTGCAACGCGTTCACCGCGCTGCGGCCGGCGTTCTCCATGAGGACGAGTCCGGGAATGCCGAATTGCCCGATCGCGCGCTTGTCGATCGCCTGCATCTGCGCTGCAGTGACGATTTTATCCAAAAGTGTTCTCCGGATTTAATAACACCTCTCCCCTAGAGGGAGAGGGCGGGCCGAGCCAAGCTCGGCACCCGCTCATTACAACACTGGGTGTTGCTTGGGTGAAGGGGAAGAAAAAAACTTCCGCAGCTTAAAGTTTAACTAGGCCACTTGAGCTTGAACCAAAGGCGAAACTGTATTTGCTAGCCACTCCTCTCATTATAACGTCCGGTCTGGGAAACGTCCCGCACAATCCGGCGCGGCCGCGCCGCCAGCAAAAAGTTTGAAAATCCGGGCGCAACCGCGCGCCCTAAAATTGTAAGGCCAAACGGGCAAAAACATTTGTAACACTATAAAAAACAACCTATTCTGTAGATAATTCCCAACAAAAAAGGAGACGCGCCATGCGGAATCCCCCGCGAATTCATCCCTGCCTTTGGGCCCTGGCAGCGGTCCTGATTTTACTGGCGGCCGGTTGCACACAGAGCGGTCCCCGGTACCAGATCCATAAACTGCCATCCGGCAAGGAAGTCAGGATTCTGGGAATGTACAAAATGTTCTTCAGCAATGATGACCCTGCGCTCATGCTGAAATACGAAACCGATATTCAGCTCTCGGACGCCGCCGCGCTGCAGAAGGAGGTCGAGGAAATCTGGGACGTGTTCCAGGTGGACGTGGAAAAAGCGGGTCTCTCGACCGGAATCCTGCAGGCCAGCACTCCCCAGACCGGCTCTTTCATCAAAGTCAGCCGGTCCCGGAATTTTGTCGTGCAAAAGAATCTGAAAGGAATTTGGGAATTCGCGAAGGATGGAGAGAAGGGGGAAGAGGCGCTGCCTCAGACGTAAATCGAGTAGGGGTAGTCGGTCGAGGCTTCCAGCTTCATTTCCTCGCGCGTGGGGAGCAGGCCGTTGATGACGCCGAACAGGCAGGGGAAGTCATAGCCCTTGCTGGCTTTTTCCTGGGCGGACAGGTCGTTGAACTGGTCCTCGTCCACCAGAAAATCCGTGTTGAAAAAATAATCCTTCACGAACAGCTCGAAGAAAAGCGGTTTTCCGTCCAGCTCCGGCAGCGCCCTGAGCCGCTCCTCGCGGTTGTCGTGATTGTAGTTGAAGGAAAAACGGATCAGCACGTCGTACAGAAAGCAGAAGTGGTAGGTGTTCATGTGGTACCAGGTGCTCGGTTCGTCGAGGCCGTCCTTGATGATCTGCAGCAGGTCGCGCAGGATGTTCAGGTCGCCGATACGGCCGGAGCGCGGGTAGAACTTCTGCAGATCCATTTTGCGGTATTCCGGATACTGGCGTTCGATGAAATCGAGCGTCTCGAGGTCTTCGTCCAGAGCGGTGCGGATCAGGTTTTTCGGGTCGAAGCGGCGGTCGTATTCGGGGTCGGGGGAGGGGGTCCGACCGGGAAGGCTTAAGTCGCTGAGATCGTAAATGTTGTTCTTGAAGATCAACATGGCCGTGTGGTGAACAATTTCCTCAGATTATTATACGGAGATCCGGACCAGAATCCACAAAACTTTGGCCGGCGCGCAAAACCGGGGGTGCCTTCAGGCCGCGGCGTCCCCGTAGGGGTCGGCGATTTCCTGTAAAACGATTTCCTCGTCCGTGGGCAGCAGCCGGTTGATGACGCCAAAAAGACAGGGATCGACAAACCCGCGGGTTTGTTTTTCCTCCGCGTCCATGTTGTTGAAGCGGTCCGCGTCGATGAGAAACGCCGTGTTGAAAAAGAATTTATCGAGAAACTGGTCGAAGTCGATCGGCGCGCCGTTCAGCTCCGGAAAGATCGTCTGGCGCTGCGGCAGGTCCTCGTAGCTGTATTCCTCGATGGTTCCGTACAGACTGTCGTAAAGGTAGCAGAGGTGGTAGGCGTTCATCTGGTACCATAGTCCGGGTTGCACCAGCGCTTCGATCAGGGTGCGGGAGATGACGTTGAGGATGCGAAACGGCCCGAACCGGGCGGCGTGCGGAAAAAAGACCTTCAGCTTGTCGTTGGCGTCGGTCTCGTGCAGGCTGCTGAGCCCCGCGAACAGGTCCCGGTCGGTCATCAGCGCCTTGAGCACCAGATCGTAGGGGGCGGGCCGGAAAACGTCCGCCGAATCGGAAGACATTCCCCGCTGGTAAATGTTATTTTTAAAAGCCAGCATGTGACGGCGCCGGGCTCGCTGCAAAGAGGCCCGCAGACGGCGGTTGCGTGAATCGTTAGGATAATTATTTCAATACCATCACAGAATTTCAATAACTAAGGAATCCCTATGAATTATTCCGATTCGGCCCTGGACCTCAAGGGCTTGAATTTAGAGACTCAGGCGAGGGCGTCGTTCGAGGCGCTGTTCAAAAAATTTCAGCAGGGCGCTCAGGCGGTAGAAAACTGGGAGTCCATCCGCTCGCCCAGCGAGGACAAACTGGTGCCCTACAGCGTACTCAAACAGCCGTCCGCCGCGCAGACGGCGCGCGATCTGGCGAAAGCGGCGGTGTGCAAACTGAACGGCGGGCTGGGGACCAGCATGGGCTGCCGCGAACCCAAATCCTCCATCCGCGTGCGCGGGGAGCAATCCTTTCTCGATCTGATCGTCGCGCAGCTGGCCGAATTGAAAAACACCCACGGCGTGGCGGTGCCGCTCATCCTGATGAACAGCTTTTACACCCACGCCCGCACCGAAGAAATCATCCGCAAATACCCGGAGTCCGTCGCGTCCTTTCAGCAGAACCGCTTTCCCCGCATCGAGGCAGGCTCCTTCAAACCCCTGTCGGAAGAGACGTTCGGCCTCGACGCTTGGTACCCGCCGGGGCACGGCGATTTTTACGCCTGCATCCACCAAAACGGCCTGCTGGACCGGCTGCTGGAAGAGGGGAGGGAGGTGCTGTTCGTCTCCAACGCCGACAACCTGGGGGCGGTGCTCGATCCCGGCATCCTGCACCACATGCTGGAAAACGACCTGCCGTTTCTGATGGAGATGACCCCCAAGACCGCGGCGGACGTCAAGGGAGGCACGCTGTATCAGGACGGCGACCGGCTCAGGCTGCTGGAAATCGCGCGGGTGCCCAAAGAGCATGTGGAGGAGTTCTGCAGCCAGAAAAAATTCAAGGTGTTCAACACCAACAACATCTGGATCCACCTTAGGCACCTGAAAAAGAAACTCGAGCAGGGCCCGCTGGATCTGGATGTGATCGTCAACCGCAAAACCGTCGGCGACACCCCGGTCGTGCAGCTGGAAACGGCGATCGGATCGGCGCTGGAGTGTTTCGACCGGGCCGTGGGGCTGACCGTCGCGCGCGACCGTTTCCTGCCCGTGAAAAAGACCGACGATCTGCTTTTGGTGCAGTCCGACCTGTTCGTGCTCGAGAACGCTCGTCTGGTGCGCAATCCGGCGCGCCAGGAAAAGACGCTGCCGCAGGTGCGGCTCGGTTCCTGCCTGCAGAACCTGGACGATTACCAGGAACGCATTCCCAGCCCGCCCGGGCTGCTCAATCTCGAAAGCCTGCACGTGGAAGGGGATGTGCGTTTCGGCCGCGGAGTCACACTGGAAGGCGCGATCCGGCTTTCGGGGAGTGCGGCTAAACCGCTTGTGATTCCCGATGGCGCCCGCCTGAAAGACTGCGAGCTCACCGGGTGACCGCCCGCACGGAAACGGCCCGCCTCACTCCGCCGTTTCCGCCGCTTTTCGCATCGTCTGCTTCGAACGCAGCCTGAAGTACACCGTCACCACCCCCAGAATCAGCAGCAGCATCAGGGCGGCGCGGAACCGGGGCGACCCGATTTCCAGCAGCGTGCTGCCGAAGAATCCGTAGGCGAAAGCGCGCGGCGTCAGCCCCAGCACGTGGGCGACGATGTAGTTGCGAAAGCGCATCGGGGAAAGGCCCGCCCCGTAGTTGATCACCGTCACCGGCATGACGGGAAACAGGCTGAGCAGGAACACCACCGACGTGCTGAACGTGGTGTTTTCGAGCACGGTGCTGCCGAATTTCAGCTTGCTCTTCACGAAATCGTGCCCCAGGTGGCGGGCGATCCAGAAACCCAGCGTTCCCCCCAAAGCCGCGCCGAACGAGGCGTACAGAGGCCCCCAGA
Source organism: Nitrospinales bacterium (assembly GCA_965223345.1). Taxonomy (GTDB): domain Bacteria; phylum Nitrospinota; class Nitrospinia; order Nitrospinales; family VA-1; genus CBDCWG01. The sequence continues at coordinate 3,073,872 of CBDCWG010000012.1, read as the reverse complement.
TGGGCCCGAACGCCAGCCCGCCGGCGATGAACAGGGCGATGGAGGGGATCAGAAACAGCGGCCGCACGATGAAAACCCCGGTGTAGATCAGCGGCCCGGCGATTCCCAGTGACAGCACGAAATCCCGGAACGATTCCGGCGTCAGCCGGATGCCCTGCCGGAAAAACAGGTAGCTGGTTCCCAGGCCGATCGCCACCAGGATGACAAAGCGGATGAAGCGTTTTTTGGGGTTGCCGCCGACGATGCGCGTGCGGATTTCATCCCAGAGATTTTTGTCGGCGGTGCGTTGCATGTGGGAACTCGTTCGGGTTGTGTGAGCGGTCGCTGCGCGTTGCGGCCAACGCGGGTTGCGAGAAGGTTTCTGAATTATATGGAGTTTTTGTGCCCGGAGGCTCCCGAAAGACTGCGGGGTTTCGCGAGTGCCGTGGACGGCGGGTTCGCGCTTCCGAAACGCGGCCGCGCGCCCCCGGCCCGAACTCGTTAACATTCTAGTAAGAAGGGGTTTGCCTGTCCATTAAAAGCTAAAAAAGGATTGACATGATTTCATTCCTAAGTATACTTTACCAATCCTTAAAGCTGGAATAGCTTTAAGTAAACTCGGGCGGATCCCGTTTCGAATTCCCAAACTGGACGATCCGGATTCGGATAGGCCCGATGAAACCGGCACATTCCCCGATTCAGGGTTTTGTTCTTTTAAAATCAAATAGTCAACAGTCAACACGACTTGAGGTGTCTACTACAGGGAGGAGGTGGCTCTACCGAACACGCCTCATCGATCCGAAATTGTATTCAAGTTTGTTTTTTAACTAAGGGTAAGGGAGGATCACACTCATGAAAAAACTCGCCATTGTTTCAATCGTCGCCATTTCTGTAATCTGTTTTGCTTCCGCCGCGTTTGCCGGTGCAATCAATCCGGGACAGAAGACAACCTGTAAAAACGCAAACTCCATCACTCTGGAAGCAGCCGGAAATTCTTCTGCTGGTGACCGGGGCAATGCCAACGCCGTGATCTGGAAATCTTCCAATTACACCACGGTTCCCATCACGTTGGGACCCACGGACAACCACGGAATGCCCGGTGACCGCAAAGTGGGAATGTCCAACAAGCATTCCATGGGTAAAAAATCCGTTGTTCTGAAAAAGCAGAGCAACTTCAGCCGCGGCGACTCCATCGGGGACATCAGCGGTGAAGTGAGAATCACCAACACCGGAACCGTTCCCATCAACGTCACCTGTGGTTGATTGACGATTCCATCGTAACGATTTAATAGAAAAGCCGGTCTGGATTTCCAGACCGGCTTTTTTTTATGCGCTGAATTCGTACCCCGCCAACCCCGCGTTCTTGCCTAAGGCATCAGTTTCTCAAAAAATCCCTTGAAGGTTTCCTTGGCCGGTTTGCCGTCGATCTCGGCCAGCTCCTTGAACAGTTCCTTCTGGCGCTTGTTCAGGCGCTTGGGCGTCTCCACCATGAAGTGGATGATCTGGTTGCCGCGCCCGCGCCCGCGCAGGCTGGGGATCCCGCCGCCCGAGATCTTGAGCGTCTGCCCCGACTGGGTTCCCGCCGCAACGGAAATCACCTTGGTCTGTCCTTCCTCCAGCAGGGGAACTTCGATCTCCGCTCCGAGCGCGGCCTGGGAGAACGTGAGCGGCAGCCGGCAATGGATGTCCTCTCCTTCGCGGTGAAAAAAGTCGTGCGCGGTCACGTGCACGAACACGTAGAGGTCTCCGGGCGGCCGTCCGCCCGCGCCCGCTTCGCCCTCGCCGCGCAGACGCAGGCGGTTGCCGTCGTCCACACCGGCGGGAATGTTGACGCTGAGTTTCTTCTTCTCCATCGTGCGGCCTTCGCCGTGACAGACCTTGCAGGGATGCGTGATCACCTGGCCCGCGCCGTGGCAGTCCGGGCAGGGCGTGCTCACGCTGAAAAATCCCTGCGTCCGCACCACCTGGCCGGTTCCCCGGCAGGTGCCGCAGTTTTGCGGCGGGTAGCCCGGTTTGGCGCCCGAACCATCGCAGGTTTTGCAGGGGACGCGCTTGCTGATGTCCACTTCCTTTTGCGTGCCGAACGCCGCTTCCGCAAACGTGACCTTGAGATCCAGCCTGAGGTCGGCTCCGGTGGCGGGACCGCCGCCGCCGAAGAACTCGCCGAAGATGTCGCCGAACGAGGAAAAGATATCCTCGAAACCGCGCGGACCGGAAAACCCGGTGTTTTTCAGCCCCTCGTGGCCGAACTGGTCGTAGACCCGGCGCTTGTCCGGATCCTTGAGGACCTCATAGGCTTCGGCGGCTTCCTTGAATTTTTCTTCTGCGGTGTGGTCACCCGGATTTTTGTCCGGATGGTGCTGCATGGCCAGCTTGCGGTAGGATTTTTTCAGTTCCGCTTCGGATGCGTCCCGGGATACACCCAGCACTTCGTAGTAATCGCGTTTGGTCATGGGGTCCTTTATATCGATCGATGTCTTGGGCGATGCGGATTGCTTCCCGCGCGGCAAAAGGGGTTGCGGTTCGTTGTCGTTCCACCAAACCCGCCGCATACCGTGTCTTTGCCCTGGGGCGGGCGGCGGCACGTCGCGGTATTGTAATCAGTTCGGAGTGAGAAGGGAAGGAAGACCGCAAAATTGTTTGCAGCGGATGCGAAATGTGTCATGACTTCAGGCGCGCCACCTTCACTTTTGCCGCTTTGATCAGCTTGTCCTTGAACAGATAGCCCGGTTCCAGCTCTTCGATCACGCGGTTGTCCTGCGCGGCGTCCTGCGTGTCCACGGTGAGAAACGCTTCGTGGAGCTTGGGGTCGAATTTTTCGCCCTGGGCGGCGATCGCCTGCACGCCGTTGTCTTCCAGTTCGCGCGCATACTGCTGCACCACCATCTCGATGCCCTGCTTCAGGCTGTCGAAATCGCCGCTGTGCGTGGCGGCGTCGGCGGCGCGCTTGAGATTGTCCAGGATGGGCACCAGCCGCGAGAACAGGTTGGCCTTGAACTGTTCCAGCCGGTTGTCGTTGTCACGCGCCAGACGCGCTCGGAAGTCGTCGTTCTCCGCGCTCTTTTCCTTGTAGGCGGCGATGTACTCGCGCAGGCGCTTGTCTTTTTCCTCGGCCTCCTGGCGCAGCTGCTCCACATAGTTCGGCAGCCGCTCCTCCACGTTGTCCGCGGCGTCCGCGTCGCTGTCCGGACCCGCCTCCACCCAGTGGCGCCGGTCCACCACCGAAATTTTAGGTTTGGCCGGGTTTTTCTTCTCTTCACTCATAACAATGCCGTCGGTTTGGCCGGAATGGAGACCGGCGCTGGTAAAACAACAACGGGGGCTCCAGAGCGGAGCCCCCTTGCAGTATCGGCACCCGAATGCGTGCCGTCAAACTCACTTCTTGCCGATGTCTTCGAACTCCGCGTCCACGACATCTTCGTCGGACTTGTCCTTGCCACCGGCGTCTCCGGCATCGCCGGAAGGACCTCCGGCATCGCCTTCCGGTCCTCCCGCGCCCGGCTCCTGCTGGGCCTGGGAGTACATGGCCTTGGCGATGGTCTGTGCGATCTGGTTGAGCTTTTCGATCTGCTCCTTCATCGCACCGACTTCGCCTTCGAGGTGTTTCTTCGCTTCCTCGATGGCTTCCTCGGCGGCCTTGATGTCCTCTTCCTTCAGCTTGTCCTTGTTCTCGCGGATGGTTTTCTCCGAGCTGTAGATCAAGGAATCGAGCTGGTTTTTGACATCGATCTTCTCACGCCGCTCTTTGTCCGCTTCCGCGTTGGCTTCGGCGTCCTTCACCATGTTCTCGATCTCGGAATCGGAAAGACCCGTGGAATCGGTGATGGTGATCTTCTGTTCTTTCTGCGTGCCCTTGTCCTTGGCGGTTACGTTGATGATGCCGTTGGCGTCGATGTCGAAGGTGACTTCGATCTGCGGCACGCCCCGCGGTGCGGGCGGGATTCCGTCCAGATGGAACTTGCCGAGCGACCGGTTGTCCTTGGACATCTCCCGTTCTCCCTGCAGAACGTTGATCTCCACGCTGGGCTGGTTGTCCGCCGCCGTGGAGAAGGTTTCGCTCTTGCGCGTCGGGATGGTGGTGTTGCGCTCGATCAGCTTCGTGGTGACGCCGCCCAGGGTTTCGATGCCCAGAGACAGCGGCGTGACGTCCAGAAGCAGGATGTCCTTCACGTCGCCGGAAAGCACGCCGGCCTGAACCGCCGCGCCCAGGGCCACCACCTCGTCCGGGTTCACGCCCCGGTGCGGGTCCTTGCCGAACAGTTCCTTGACCAGGGCCTGGATTTTCGGCACCCGGGTGGAACCGCCCACCAGCACTGCCTCGTGGATCTGATCCGCGTTGAGGCCGGCGTCGGCGAGCGCCTTGTTGCAGGGCCCGTGCGAGCGTTCGATCAGGTCTTCGACCATCGATTCGAATTTCGCGCGGCTCAGCTTGACGTTCAGGTGCTTCGGCCCGCTCGCGTCCGCCGTGATGAACGGCAGGTTGATGTCGGTCTCGGTGGTGGTGGAAAGCTCCATCTTGGCTTTCTCGGCCGCTTCCTTGAGCCGCTGCAGCGCCATGTTGTCCTTGGACAGGTCGATGCCCTGATCCTTCTTGAACTCCGCGACCAGCCAGTCGATGACCCTCTGGTCGAGGTTGTCGCCGCCCAGATGCGTGTCGCCGTTGGTGGCTTTCACTTCCACGACATTGTCCCCGACTTCGAGGATGGAGATGTCGAAGGTGCCGCCGCCGAAGTCGTAGACCGCGATCATGTGGTCCTTGTTTTTATCGAGACCGTAGGCGAGGGCGGAAGCGGTGGGTTCGTTGATGATGCGTTTGACCTCCAGGCCCGCGATTTTACCCGCGTCCTTGGTGGCCTGCCGCTGCGCGTCGTTGAAGTAAGCCGGCACCGTGATGACCGCTTCGGTGACCGGTTCGCCCAGATAGGCTTCCGCGGATTTTTTCAGTTTCTGCAGAATCATGGCCGAAATCTCGGGCGGCGTGTACTGCTTGTCGCCCGCGTGGATTTTGACCGCGTTGTTGGGTCCCTTGACGACCTTGTACGGGACCATTTTCATTTCTTCGGAAACCTCGTCGAAGGACCGGCCCATGAACCGCTTCACCGAAAAAATCGTGTTTTCCGGATTGGCAATGGCCTGGCGTTTCGCCACCTGGCCCACCAGGATTTCGCCTTCCTTGGTGAACGCCACCACCGAGGGGGTGGTGCGGCTGCCTTCCTCGTTGAGGATGACCTTCGGTTCGTTTCCTTCCATGACAGCAACCACCGAGTTGGTGGTCCCCAGGTCAATGCCTACGATTTTTCCCATGAGATTCGATCCTTTCTATTTATAAGTCGTTCATTTACGATCTTTTGCGCATTATCCATGTCCTGCTTGGTCAAATAAGACCCCACCGGGCCCATGTCAAGCCGGGGCTTGTTTTAATTGCAAAAAATGCGGGAAAAGAACCGGGGAGGCGGCGGGGGAAGTGTAATTCTATGAAAAACAGTATTTTAATGGGTATTTTGCAGTGGTTTCCCCTTTAGTTTACTTAAATTTTCCATTATAATATGAAGAAGGAACCTAAAAAAGAGGACCACCATGCCGACCAATCAAACCCAGAATGCCCGGGAATTCACACGCGTTCCCATCCATCTGAATGTCGAGATCCGTTGCGGTTCCAAGACCATCGCGACCGATCAGACCAAGGATCTGAGTATGAAGGGGATTTACCTGATGAGCGAGGAGACCCTGCCTGTGGGTTCCGTCTGCGATGTGACGCTGTTTCTGGAGGGGACGGATCAGCCGATCCGCATCGACGTCAAGGGACGGATCATGCGCGCCGCCAACTCGGGCATCGGCATTCAGTTCACCGAAATCGACCTGGACAGCTACGATTACCTGCAGAACCTGGTCCTGCACAATTCCCACGCCGAACACGATCAGGTGGAAGAGGAAATCCACCAGCATCTGGGCCTGAAAAAACGCGCCTGAACCGCACCGGTTCAACCGAACGATCCAACCTGCCGATCCGGTCCCCGGACAATCCGCTTAAGCGCGGACAATCCGGTTCGAGGACCGCAACACCTGTGAAATTTAAGAGAGTGTGAACGCCCTTTGAGGTCTTCAGGACGCCGATGCAGCCGGTGTGTTCTCGGCTTTGGGCATGTCTTGCGGCACAAGGATGGATACCCAGAACCTGCCGTCTTCGCATTCGAAGCCCACATCGGTGATGGTTTTGGAATTGGGGAATTCCGGCGTTTTGCCGTCGAGAATCACCACCGGAACCGCAAGGTTGCTGGGTTGGGCGACGATCGATTTGATGTTGCCGCCGATCTGGTTGGTGAGTTCGGATACCGCGTCGCATTTCTCATCCTGCGTGGCCTTCCCCGGCTCGATCGCGAACATCTTCTCGGTGAGGCGCTCCGTCAGTCCCGGCTCCATTTTCAGGACGACACTGGCCACCGTCGCGCCGCTGATCTGCACGATGCCCTGCGCGAGATCCTTGGCATGATCGGGCGGTAACTGCGTTCCCGGTTTCACAGGCATGACAAACTGAGTGGACCAGATGATTTCGGCGTATTCCCGAACTTCCTGACTGTAATCCCGCATGATCGTTTTCTCCACGTTTCGAGGCCGGTGAATCAGCTTTTCAGCTCTTCCACCTTTTTCAATAATGAAACCAGAAAAAAATTGCTGTTGCATTCGAAGGTTACCTGAGTGACCAGCTCGCTGCCCGGAAACCGCAGGGCGCTGTCCGTGTAGGCCACGGCGGGAATCGAAAGGTAGCAGGGTTCCGGCAGCAGAGACTTGATGTTGCCCCCCGTCATGTTGGTCAGCTCTCCCAACGCATCCTGAATTTCCTCCTTGGCCGCCGCCGACTCGTTCAGGTCGAACATGATCGACGCCCATTGCCGCGCCAGTATGTTGGGGCAGTGGATGGCGACCGAACCCTCCCAGGATCCCGTTATCTGGACGCAGCCGGCCAGAGAATCCTTGTCCTGTGAAAACTCAAAGCTCTCCTGAGCCGGTTTCGCCTCAAGGTCGAGGATCGATTTCCAGATAGATTCGGTGTATTCGCAGATTTCGTTTTCTAAAAATTGCATGGCTCAATCCTGTTTGACTCGATAACATCCCGATTGTTTGAAATTCATGCGTTCAAAGGACTCTTCCAGATTGATCGTGGTTTCGGCCGCCCCCAGAAACAGGTACCCGCCGGGTTTCAGCAGCTTCTTCACTTTCACCAGAATTTCTTTTTTGATCTCCACATCGAAGTAGATCAAAACATTGCGCATCATCACCAGATCCATCGAAGGCATGAACGGCCAGTCCTGGCAGAGGTTGACGAACTTGAAGTCCACCAGCTTGCGCAGGTCCTCCTTGATCTGCCAGTCCGTTCCCTTGCGCTCGAAAAACTTGACCATCATGGGAGCGGGAAGACCGCGGTTGATCTCCAGTTGCGAGTAGACCCCGTTGCGGCAGCGTTCCAGCATTTCGTGGGAAATGTCGCTGGCGATGAAGGTGATCTTCCAGTCGGCGATCTTGGGGAAATTCTGGCGCATCAGCATGGCCAGACTGTACGGTTCCTGTCCGCTGGAACTGGCGCCGCACCAGATGTTCAGCTTCTGCGTGTCCTTGTTCCTTTCGATCAGCTCCGGCAGAACGTGGTCCTTGAGGACGTTGAAAGGATGGATGTCGCGGAAGAAGGAGGTCTCGTTGGTCGTCATCGCCTCGACCACACGGGTCTGTAACCCGTTTTGCGGGTTGGTGCGCAGCTTCTTGACGAGATCCTCGATGGAGTCGATGCCCTCCTGCTGGATGAGGGAGGCCATCCGCGATTCCACCAGATATTCTTTGCCGGGGCCCAGCACGATGGCCGCGTTTTCCCGGATCATCTTGCAGATATAGTCGAAATCCGATGCACTGATGCTCATGGTGTCTCTTTTCTTCAGCGGTTCTAAGAGGCTGTTATCGGGGATCGGGCGTTGCTGCGTTTTTCCCGGACCCTCTGTGTGATTACATTGGCAATGGCGTTCAGGGGCACGCCCTGATCTTCCGGTTGCGGTGAAACCGGGGTTACGGAGAATCCCGAAGCCGCTGCGGCCGATTCAACCTGAACCAGAATCGATCCACCGGCGTTGCGGATTTCATGGCAACCGGCGATCCCGTCCTGCCCCATTCCCGAGAGGACCAGAGCCAGCGTGTGGCGTCCGTAAAATTTTGCCGCCGAGCGGAACAAAACATCCGATGCCGGACGGCAGGAATGTTCCGGGGGATCCCATGTCGTGACCAGGCGAATGTGTCCTCCGTCCGAACACAGGCTCAAGTGCCTGCCTCCGGGAGCCAGCCAGGCTTTGCCCGCATGCAGCGTATCGCCCGATCGGGCTTCGGTGACGGCAATCCGGCACTGCGCGTTCAACCGCGCCGCCAGAAGAGAGGTGAACTCCTGCGGCAGGTGTTGAACGATCAGAACGGGAACCGGAAAATCGGGTTCCAGCCGGGGCAGAATTTCGAACAAGGCGTCGGAGCCGCCGCTGGGGACGGCGATGACCAGGATGTCCACCCGGTGCGAAGCCGGTGCGTTCTCACTGTCGGCCGTGTCCGCCGCTGCGGACTTCGATGGGGAGAAAAGGGATTCCAGATTCGTCAGGCAATCCTGAGCCCCGGCCGTGAACGCTTTGAGCGTATTGGCTGTGAATTCGTTTTCCGTTTTGAAGGTCAGCATGTTCACCGGCATTCCCAGTGGTTTTTTTGTTTCGCGGATGAGCGTTTCGCCGCCATCCCGGTCAGACATCCTGCAAAGCTGCGGCCGTCCGCAGCGCGCAGGAAATGAAGCACGCGTTGCGAGCGAGGGTCACGAAATCGCGATGCCGATCATGGAAAGCTTTTCAAGGATCATTTCCTTGGTGAACGGCTTCATCACGTATTCGTTCGCGCCGGCTTCCAGCGCTTTCACCACCTGGGACATCTCCGTTTCCGTCGTCACCATCATGAGAGGCAGATCGTTATACGACTGGTCTTTGCGGACCTCCTGGATGAATTCGTAGCCATTCATCTCAGGCATGTTCCAATCGACCAGCGCCAGATCCATCTTGTCGGCGGCTTTCAACTCCTTGAGACCTTCAAGCCCGTTGGCCGCTCCAGTCACTTCGAAGCCGATATCCTGCAGGATTTTCCCGAGGATGAGCCGGATGGCTTTTGAATCGTCAATCACCAGAGCACGCACAAAAACCTCCTGGAATAATTACGTGTGGGACGGATTTCCGTCCTTGGGTTGAAAAGGGTTCCACACCCTGGGGCGGCTGTGCTGCCCGCGGGTCAGATACGCGTATTGTTTTCAATGATATATACAGACTAATCCATATATCATTTATATTCAATGTAAAAATCAAGGGCGCGGAAAATGGCGTGTGCCGGACGCGGCGTGGTCGATCAGACGCCGGTTTTATAAGGGTTTGGGGGGAGGGGACAAAAAAAGGGACGCTCCGGAAAACGGAGCGTCCCTTTTAAAAGATCGACGCAGTCACTTAGGGAAGAGCGGCTAAATATTCGAAACTAAAGTGTTATTCCGCGTTTTCGTCCAGGCCCTGCTCGAGGTCGGCCATGAACAGATCCACGTTGTCCTTGGTCAGCTCGGCCTGTTTTGCTTTGCGTTCCTGGATCTCCTCGAGTTCTTCCTTGCCTTCTTTCGTGTACGCCCAGGGTTCCACGCCTTCTTTCTTCGCGTCCTTGATCGCCTGAATGGTCATTTCCAGCTTGGCCGTGTCGAGATCGCGAATGGAGATCAGGGCGTCTTCGTGCCCATCGTAGGCGCAGAAGGCCATCGTGTAACAGTTGGTGTTGGCGCGGATCATTTTCAGGGTGATATTGGCGAAGTGGCAATGCACCCCGATCAAGATGCAGGTTTCGATCTTGTTATGCTGGATCGTCAGATTGGGATGACAGGGGTTGATCACCGCTTCCGGGTCGATTTTGGGATAAATCGGGCGGTAATCCGGCATCGGAATGATGTTCATGCCCGGTACCTCGTCCACCAGCTTCCTCGCCACTTCCGCCTTGTGGATGGTTTCCTTGTTCCATCCCCAGACGATCATCGGCCCCGGAAACAGAGTGGGGTTGCGCCGGGTCAGAATTTCCCGGGCCGCCTTTTTGATGGCCTCTTCCGTCGGAACGTGCTCACCCTCAACCAGTTCGTAACCGGACCCTTTTTCGGGTTGAAAAATTCCTTGCATAGCCGCCGAAGGGGGAAGCAAGCCGATAGGACCCACCTGTAATTTGCCCATCCTGATAAAACCTCCATTCAGTCAAAACGGATTCTTAATATCTATCGCCCGAAACCGGGTGGTTTTCCTGAGTTGCCAAGCCCGGGTGGCGAATGGTTGGATAATTGACATTCAAGAATCGCACATAATAATATCAAACACCTGAAGAGTCAATCCGAATTGCTGATTTTTGAAGGGCGACGGCGAAATTGCCGGTTCGGGAAATCCGGAGGAGACGGGTCAGGCCGTTTTGCGCGGAAATCCGCGCGTTTCACCCCAGTTGAAGGGGGACCGGTACCACTGACGCAGGTTTTCCAGCGCGTCCGGCGTCACAACGCCTGCATTTTCCATGTGATAGAGGATATCCTCGAAGCTCAGCAACGACCGCAGTTCGCATTGCGCTTTCGCAAACCCGTCTTTCGCTGCGGCGAAACCGTAATCGAAAATGGCCAGGCACAAAGACACCCGCCCGCCGGCCTGCCGGATGGCCTCGACCGCCTGCAGGGCGCTGCCACCGGTGGAGACCAGATCCTCCACCAGCACCACCTGCTGATCCGGTTCGAGAATGCCCTCGATGCGGTTTTTCATGCCGTGCTCTTTCGCCGAGGGCCGGATATAGATCAAGGGGGTTCGCAACCGGTTGGCGAGTCCGGTGGCCGGGGCGATGCCTGCGGTCGCCGTGCCCGCAACCACGTCCACAGGCAGGGAGTTTTCCTTGAGGATCGCTGCGAATCCTTCCACCACACTGGCCCGGTGATCCGCATTCCCCAGCAGCAGGCGGTTGTCGTTGTACACCGGCATCCGGTATCCCGACGCCCAGGTGAACGGATCGTCCGTGTTGATCTTGATGGCCCCGATATCGACGGCGATGCGGGCGAGTTCGCGGTTGAGCGTCACAAGGGTCCTCATCGAATGAAAGTTAAAACCGGCGGTGAATGTGCTGGATGCCCCGCTCGCCGAACCGTTCCGTGCCGATTCCCCGCAGTGTGAAGGTCAGCAGAAATTTGGTCTCGTTCTGGTCCACGCCGCCGGAAATGATATTGCGCTGGATCAGATCGAACGAAAACCCCCAGCAATCGCACAGGTCGTCATAGGAAATGCTGAAATCGTTCTCGCGGAACGTCTTGCGCAACTCGTCGTAACGCGTGGTCGCCTGCGCTTGCCAGCCTTTCGCGAAAGCCCAGTACAGAGAACCGGTGAGAAACTGGGTCCGGTCGGTGTTGACCTCATTCAGCACGTTGTTGCTGATCAGGCGCTGCACGGTGTTGCGGGAAAACCGCCGCTCCACGAAAAACGTGACGTTGTGCCAGGGCTTGATGCCGAACTCGAAGTTGAACGTGTTGAACGTCCCGTCCTCCACGTCGAACGTGCTGTCGAAATTGAGCAGAAGCGGTTCGAACACATGGCTGTCGAAATCTACACGGATGTCCGAGAATGGCTTGAGTTCGGTTCCTGGCCGCGGGTCCCGCGTGGCTTCACCAATATCATAACTGTGGCTGATTTCAAACCGCATGATTTCCCGGATCCCGAATTCATCCTCGCTGAAGATGTCTTTCCGCAAAAGCCGCTGGGTCAACGAATAGGTGAAACGGCTTTGCGAGTCGATGTCGTCGATGGTATCGATATTGCGGATCTTGCGGCGGTCGTCCAGGTCGATGGCCGGAATGTAGCTGTACACCAGCCGCGGTTCGATCACATGCTTGATCTTGGTGCGGGATGAGCTGCCATTCTCATACACCTTGTTGATTTTGGGCCCTTCCAGGGCGGCGGCGACATCGAACAGTTCCCGGGTGAAGCTCGAGGTGCGTTCGTTGCCGGTTCTGAGGCCCTTGCTGTAGATCGTTTCCCGCCAGCCGATCGTGGGGGTCAGGGAAAGCCAGGGCGCGATTGAGATGGGGCGGGAAACCTGCGGATGAAAATCGAACCGCTGCACGGAAAAATTGTCGTCGTTGATCGGGCTGGTGTTGAGGTCGATCAAAAACGAGGTGAACGTTGCGTCCTGGCTGAAATAAAAATTGCTGCCGCCGACCGGCCGGCGCTGGGTTTTGAACGTCACCTGAGGCAGTTGCGCGAACAGATCGTCGCGGTCGTCCTGCGTGCTGTCGCGGTAGCGCGTCAGTACATCGAGCGTGCTGTTGCTCCAGCTGCGGTTGAGCGAAGCGAACGAGTCCGAATTGCGCCGGGTGCGCAGGTCCGTGTTGTCTTCAAAGGTTTTGTTGAAACTCGAATCGCTTTCCAGATCCAGCTTGCCCTTGAATTTGAAACCCAGTGGCAGCCGCCTTTGTTCGTGCTTCCAGTCGATTTTCCAGAACTGCCCGCCTGTGATCCGGTCGTCCAGAAAGGTGCCGTTGAACTCGCCGTACGTGTGGCGGCTCGGGATGTAGCGGTATTCCAGCTCGGGCCGCACCCCGCGTTTTTCCAGGTACTCCACCGCGACCGTGGCGTCCGACCAGCGGTTGATCGCCCAGAAGTAGATCGGTTTGAAGGTGAACCCGTCGGTGTTGCTGAGCCCGAACTTGGGGATGAGAAAGCCGCTCTTGCGTTCGCGGTTGATCGGCAGATAACCGATGGGCAGGTACATGATAGGAAAATCCAGCACCCGGAACACCCCGCCTGTAAACAGCGCCCGGTCACCCACAACGAGATCCAGCTTGCTGCTGCTGAAAGACCACTTCGGCAGCTTGCCCGAACAGGTGGTCAAAGAAGAATCCTTGAACTTGTAGTGTGTCGGGGACATCCGCATCGCTTCTTTGCCTTTGACACGGTAGATCTGCGCGATCCTTCCGTTCACGCCATAGGCCTTGCCTTTGTGGCTTTTGGTGTTGAACCGGCTGCGCTCGGAATGGACTTCGGTGCCGTCGCTCTGCGTCACCACCACGTTGCCGACTGCCTCGCCCATTCCGGATTTGTTGTCGATCTGCACTTTGTCGGCGCGCAGGGTCCGGTCGCCGAACCGCACCACCACATTGCCCCAGGCGCGCACGATGTCCTTCTCGCCATCCTGCACCACGTGCTCCGCGGTGACATCGACGGGTTGCTGGTTTGAAGGAGGGGGAGGGGGAGAGGGACGTTCCTGACAAAAGACCGGGACCGCAAAGGCTAAAAGGCCCAGCAGGACGATTGCGAGGTTAAAGAGACGCTTCATCGGCAAAGAACGTTTTGGCTTCCGATACAGTGAAGATGGAACCCGTCACGCAAATGAGATCGTTCGGCATTGCGATTTTCCGGGCAATTTCCAAAGCATAGGGAATTTGTTCTTCAATATCAATGGGTTTTTGCCAGTTTTTCAGAAGGTTTCGGATGTCTTTAGGATCGGCGCTTCGCTCCTGCGAAGGCCGCACCAGGATCAAATGATCCGCGATCGGCGACAGAATATCGAGCATCTCCGCATGGGGCTTGTCGCGCATCAGCCCGAGCACCAGCAGACAGCGTGAATAGCGGAATCCGTTGCGCAGCGTTGCGACCAGTTTGCGGGCGCCGTCCGGATTGTGCGCGCAATCGAGCAGGACCGTCGGGTTTTCGCGCACAATTTCCATGCGCCCCTGCCATTGCGTCGATGCCAGACCGCGGCGGAGAGTTTCTTCATTCAACCCACCGTTTGTGCCGAGGACATGCAGACAGGCGGCCAGCGCCAGCGAGGCGTTGCTCACCTGATGTGCGCCCAAAAGCGGGACCGTCAAATCCTTATAGTGAAACTCTCCATATGAAAAGTCGAACGAGGGCGTGTTTGAGACGGGTGAACGGGCGCGGGCGTGGAAATCCTCGCCGAAGCGCTTGAGCGCCGCACGCCGTTCATGCGCGACATCCCGGATCACGCCGAAGGCCGCTTCGTTCTCGACGTGCGCGAACACCGTGCTGTTCGGTTTGATGATGCCGGCCTTTTCGTAAGCGATCTGTTTTAGGTCTTCGCCGAGATGCTGCGTGTGGTCGCGGCCGATCGAAGTGATGATCGCAACGTCGGAGGCGCACAGATTGGTGGCGTCGAGACGGCCGCCCATCCCCACTTCCAGTACGTTCCATTCGGTTTCGTTCGCGAGAAAATGCAGAAACGCCAGCACCGTGCCACACTCGAAAAAGGTCACCGGCAGTTTGTGCGTTTCCACCGCATCACGGATGCGCGCGATCCCTTCCACCAGATCGGATTCGGAAATGGGAACGCCGTTCACGCGGATGCGTTCGTTGAAATGCAGCAGGTGGGGGGAGGTGTACAGCCCGGTCCGCTTTCCGGTGGCCCGCAGAAGCGATTCGGTGAACGCCGCGGTGGACCCTTTGCCGTTGGTGCCGGCGATGTGAATCGTTCTGGCCTTCAGGTGCGGATCGCCGAAGTGACGCAGCAGGTTCCGGGTGTTTTCCAGTCCGAGTTTGATGCCGCTGGGAACCAGTCCGTACAGGAAGTCCAGCGCCTCACGCAGGGCGGTCGCGGTCATACGGTTGCTTTCTCCTCACAATCCTTAAAAAGGCGCACGCAGGCCGAAAAAGTATTTTCTCATTAAAAACAGGGCAACGGTGTAAAATGATGCATGCCCTATCTCACGTTCTCAATGGCCTTTGCAGGCCGTACGCAGGCGGTGAGAAACCCGTTTTTATCTTATAACAGGTCTGTGCATGAACCATAAACGATTCATCCCGCTCGTCTCGCTCGCATCGGAAGTGTTTGCAGCCGATCGCCCGTACGATGCGCAATGGTTTGCAGCGAAGGACTGGCCACGCCTCGAAACGAACGCGCCGCACGAAAACTGTTACGGCGTTCGCATCGATGCAAATAACGCCAGCGAAAAACTGAAACCCGGTGCGATCGCCGTGTTTTCCCTGAGCGAAAGCGAAAGCCTGCACAACCTGTTCTGCCTGGGGAGAAAAGCATCCGCACCGCTTTTGTGCCGGTTCGTGAAAAAAGAAAGCACAGCCCGTGGCGATGCGAGCGCCGAAACGGTGCCTGCCAGTAACGTTCCAGACCGGCGGAAAAGTTTCATGACGCCGACGCCTCTGCACATTCCTAGCAGCCGCCAGTCCCCCATCGCCGACTCCATTCACCAGAGAATGTATTTTATCCCGTTGCACGATCCCGAAAATATGATTCTGGTGCATCCGGACCGCGTGCTCTGGATGCACCCTTTGGTATCCATACACGCTGAGGATTCCTGATATGTCCGCACTCAAAGACATTCTGCCCAACGTCACCCGCTGGTCCGAGTTTTCCCTGGAAAAGCAGCTCAACTTCAACGGCTACCGCATCGCCGCCGCCGGCGAATCGGTGATCGTCGATCCTCCGGGACTCGATCACGAAGCGCTCGATGAACTCAAGGCCATGATCGAAAGCGACAGCGGGCATCCCCTGAAAGCCATTCTGCTGACCAACGTGCACCACGACCGCAACAGCCGCAACTTTAAAGAAGCGTTTTCCGTTCCCATCCTGATTCACGAAAACGACAAGGGCCTGCTGGAGTTCGACGCCGACGGAACCTTCAAAGACGGAGACAGCCTGTTCTGCGGCCTAAAGGCCGTGCACCTGAAAAACCAGAAATCCCCCGGAGAGTGCGCTTTCTATTTTAAGGAGAGCAACGCCATGATCGTGGGCGACGCGCTGATCCGCAGGGAAAAGCTCGGCCAGCTGCCCGCAGACAAGTTCCGTGACATCGTCCTCGCCAAAAAAGGATTGCAGCGGCTCAACGACTACGAATACGACGCGCTGCTGCTGGGAGACGGCGAGCCGATTTTAAAGGGGGCGAAGCAGGCCGTTGCCGAGTTTCTGGGTGGTGGATGATTTGAAAGGCAGGTTGTCTTACGAGATAAAAACGAGCGACCGGGGAAGGGAGTTTCCCTTCCCCGGCCGTCAGCTCATTTGAGGAACGCATTCCTGTTCGGACGTTCCGTGCGCTTTATGCGTAATCGAAGTCGTGGTCGCTCAGAACCGCTTTGACTTTCTTGAGCAGCTCTTCCTTCTTGACCGGTTTGACCAGATAATCCTTCACGCCGCGTTTGATCAACGACAGCGCCATTTCGGTGTCCGGGTAACCGGTGACCACAAGGATCGGAATCGAGGGTGCGTTCTGCCGAAGGTACTGGATGGCTTCCACCCCGTTCACCTTGGGCATGCGAATGTCGCAGATGATGAGGCCGACCCGCACCAGGTTGGAGCCCTTCTTCATGAGTTCGATGGCCTCTTCGCCATTTTCCGCCTCGATGATGTCGTATTTTTCCGATTGCAGTTGCAGTTTGAGCACGTCGCGAACGTCTTTTTCGTCGTCGATAATGAGAATGCGTCCTTTGGTGCTGTTAACGTCTTCTATCAGTGACATGGCGAAGTCCTTTCTTTCGATTTGGGTTGCTGATTTGGGTTGTTCAAAGAGGTGGTTGCCGTAACGGTCGATTTTGTCTTCCGTTTTGCGGCCCTCCTGCTCCTGTAAATAGCAGGTTCCGTACCAAAGTCGATAAAATAAATAACTATTTATAATTCAAATAGTTAATAAAAAAAGCCGGGTTGGCCGGTACGGCAAAATTTTTAAAATTTTAAAAAAAATTGGATTTTCACGATGATGCGCAAGCAATATAGAAGGAAAGGGTTGCCGATGGCGGGTTGATACCGCGATGTCCCGGCCAGCCGCATGAATGAGACAACAATTAAGGAATACCAGAATGGCTCCGAAACGAACGCCGACAGACCCCAAGCCCATCACCGATCAGATCCTGATGCGTTTCGCCAGCGATGTGTTTGTGCTCGACGCCGAAAGCCTGGACATCCTGCAGGTGAGCGGCGGCGCCGCAGAAAAGCTGGGAACGACTCCGGAAGCGCTGCGGGACACGACGCTGGATGCCCTGACGCCGGATCTTTCCCGGCAGGCCTGGCTCGGACTGCTGGATCCGCTGCTCAATGGAGGGGAGTCGGCCGCCGTTCTGGAGGCCCGCTTGCAGAACGGCGACGGCAACGACCTGTCCGCCCAGCTGCGGTTTCATTATCTGCCGGACACCGAGCCGCCCGTTTTGATCGCCCTCAACCACGATCAGCTGCCGGAAAAGAACGATTTTGAGACGATGGTGTCCCTGAGCTGGCGGCTGGAAGCGGAAAACCGCATCCTCAAGGACGAAATCCGCGAGCTGTTCGGCAAAGACCTGATCGGCGACAGTCCCTCCCTAGACAAAGTGCGCGAGCAGATCGCCCTGGTCGCTGACACCGACGCGCCGGTGCTCATCCAGGGGGAGACCGGCACCGGCAAGGAACTGATCGCCCGCATCATCCACGAAAGCAGCCTGCGCAGAAACGCGCCGCTGGTCAAGGTCAACTGCCCCGCCATTCCCCACGACCTGTTCGAAAGCGAGTTTTTCGGCCACATCAAGGGATCGTTCACCGGCGCGGTGCAGGACCGGGTCGGCCGGTTCCAGCTGGCGCACAAGGGCACGCTGTTTCTCGACGAGATCACCGAGATCCCCATCGACCTGCAGGGCAAGCTGCTGCGGGTCCTGCAGGAGAACCGCTTCGAGCGGGTGGGCGAAAGCGAAACCCGGTACACCGACGTGCGCATCCTCGCCGCTTCCAACCGCGACCTGATGCAGGAGATTGCGGAAGGCCGGTTCCGCGAGGATTTGTATTACCGGTTGAACGTGTTTCACATCCTGGTTCCGCCGCTGCGCGAACGCAGCGAGGATGTCGAGCGGCTGGCGGCGTATTTTCTCGAAACCTACTGCAAAAAATACCAGGTGCCCGCCATCCGGCCGAGCCGCAAAGACTGGCAGCGCTTGCGGGACTACCCCTGGCCAGGCAACGTCCGGGAAATGGAAAACATGATGGAACGGGTGGTGATCCTGTGCCGCAAGCGTCCCGCCGATATCAGCCGGGTGCTCGACGAGCTGCTGCTGCCGGGGCAGAACGAGATGCGGCCCCTCGGCGGCAAAGTGGTGGCGCGGGAGGAGGACCAGAAGGAACTGAGCAAGATCAACATCCTCAAGGCGCTGGAGCAGACCAACTGGAAGATTTCCGGCCCGCGCGGTGCGGCGCGCCTGCTCGGCATCAAGGACAGCACCCTGTGGCACCGCATCAAAAAGCTGGGACTGAGGAAACCGGAGTGAAAACGCCAGGAGTTCAGGAAGGGGGAGACGCCACTTTCGACAGATCGCGCCAGGCGGTGAGTCCCGCCCCGGTCCAGTCGAGATCGGCGAAACCTTTACCGTCTACCGGAAACAGCCGTATCAACTTCATGTAATCGATTTCCGCCACGGTCGCGCGGAGCTCCGCCTCCGGCATCGTTGCGGCGGGTTGCAGAAATTTCGCGTCCCATTCGAACGGCGTCGCCGCCGTGGAGAGGTGCACGTCCTGCCAGCGAGGCTCTTGCCGTTGCGCCAGCAGGTTGTCCTGCCAGCCGTTCAGCGCCGCGCCTTTGAGAATCAGCGAAAACCCCAGGTAATGCCCCCACCAGAACAGCGTGCGGAACGTGAACATCTCGGTTTTCGAGAAAAACTGCGGGATGTCCAGCGACAGGAAGGGAAAGCCCTTGTGGTTCTCGCCGCGGGCGAGCTGGCCTTTTTCTACCTTGCTCTCGGGCGGCAGCGCGGGCGCGGTTTGCGCAAGCTCTTTCGCTATCGCGCTTTCCAGCTCCCGCAAGCGGGCTTCCGCGTTTTTTAGAATTGCCGGTTTGTGCAGAAACACCTCGCGGTGCCCGATCATCTCTAGATCGTGCGCAGTCCACGCGTTGGATGCCATTGCCACTATCCTGAAAGAAGATTAGAAAGACCCCGAATTATAGCGGGAAAACAGCGGGCGAATGAAAGAATTTGCGCTCAGGAGCGTTCGGAATGCTGCAGGGCCGGGCGGCCCTTGGCCGAAGCCAGCAGCTCTTTCTTGCGTTCCACCACGTACTGGTGGATGTGTTCCTCCTGCTCCGAGGTCAGGCCGGTGAAGCGGCAGCGGCAGATCCGGTTGCGGTCGATGCTCATGATTTCGAGCTGGCTGGAGATTTCCTGCTTGTTGTGCGGAAGGATGAAGTTGACGCGGTAGAAGACGCCGACCATGAAATTTTTGTTCTTGAACGACACGCCGCCGGAGCTGATGTCCACCACCTGCACCGGGTTGCGGTGCACGATGAGCAGGATCGGCGCTTCGGGGGAGGGCTCCACCCGGAACGCGGTGCGGATGTCCACGACCACATTGGGCCGCGGCGTTTCGGTCTTTTTGAGAATATGAAACAATTTTTTCCAGTTCAAATCCGGGTCTCCAGGTTCCGCGTTTCCTCCGGCGCGCCGTTCAGGTGATGGGTGAGGTAGAATGGGGTAAGTCACTGAAAAACATCCACTCATTCTATTGCGGTTAAAATAAAGTAAGACTTTAGCTCTTAGAATTTGAATTTCGTTAACTTCGATAACGAAAGGCATTGACCCGGTGCGATGATTGCCGGAGCGGGGCGGGCGAACAAACGAAAGGAAGCGGCGGATCTCGATTTGAGAACAGTCTGTTCTGATATGATGGTCGGGTTTTGAAATAAATTTTGAGAGGAGTTCGATCACCTTGAGTAAATTCTACACCGGACTGGATGCGAAACTGCGCGCCTTCATCGAAAACCAGAAACTGTTCTTCGTCGCCACCGCCGCCGCCGAAGGCACGATCAATCTCTCGCCCAAGGGCATGGACAGCCTGCGCGTGCTCAGCGCGACGCGGCTGATCTGGCTCAACCTCACCGGCAGCGGCAACGAAACCGCCGCCCACGTTCTGGAACAGCCGCGCATGACCCTCATGTTCTGCGCGTTTGAGGGCAGGCCGCTCATTTTACGGATTTACGGCAAAGCCCGGGCCGTCCACCCGCGGGACGCGGAATGGGCAGAATGGATCGCGCGGTTTCCCGGCTATCCCGGCGCGCGCCAGATCTTTGTGCTCGATGTCGATCAGGCACAGACCTCCTGTGGCTTCGCGGTTCCCCGCTATCGCTATGAGGGAGAACGGGATGAATTGATCGAATGGTCGGAGAAGATCGGCGAAGAAGGTGTGAAAAATTACTGGAAGGAGAAGAACCAGACCAGCATCGACGGCAAACCCACCCGCATTCTGGACTGAACGCGTTCCGCCGGATCAGGGAGGAGGAAGAATACTATAATCCTATAACTATACAAATTATATTTCTGGGAAACAATTTAAAAAATGTTTAAATGTCATTGTTGAGCGAATTAAATTTAAATCACTTATAGAACCATGTCTAAATCGGAATTTAGATTCATCAATTAAATGACAAATTTCCTTACAAATATTTCCCTTTTTTTCATCACTAAGCTTTCCTTGAAACTTTTTTTGTATGGCTAATTCTATGAGCCATTCTACTAAAATGCCACGACCAATATTTCCACCAAAAAAAGATTCCGATGCAGCTTCAGTTTTTTTTAAATAATAATAAAATCTCTTGTAAAAAGAATTTGCTAAATAAAAATTAAGATTTTTGGGATATATTTCATCCAGATCTTTTACGTCATTTTTTTGTAGAAAGGGGGATTTATTGAAAACTTCAAATATTTCAGAGGCCCCATTATTCTCAAAAAACTTATTAAACTCTAATGAATAAGATAGACCTTTTGTTCTTGCGATCGAATATTTTAAAATTTCGCTTCCAATTCCAAAGGTAAAACTATCAATATGGCTTTTTAATTTGGGGACGGAAATATTGTTGTATTCTCCAATTGAAATAAAGCGGAAACACATAAGGGTCATCGAAAAAAATAAAATTTCCCTATAGACATATATATTGGAGAAGGAGTGTTCTAAAGAAAAAGGTTTATTTTCCCAAATGTTGGGTCGATGGAAAACATCGACAATGTCATTGAATAAAGCAATCGTGTGTATTATCGAATTTTCAATAGATTCGCATTGGTACTTAAAAATTAATGTTTTTGCGAAACTTTTAATCCACATCTTCTACCTAACGTTAAAAATAAAAAAAATCCAGTTTTGGTCTGCACCCGCTGTTTTTGCCATAATGCTCAAAAAGGGGTACTGTAGATGAGTCAAGTCTTGAAAAACATTATATTTTTTTTCGAGCCCCCTTTTGGGTTTATCCCACCATTCTGCAATTATTAAGTGAAACGGGCCTTTTCTTATCTTGATCCCTGTTTCTGTTTTCATCCCGTTTATCCTGTCCCCCTGTTTGTCGGGTGTCCATTACACCGGATCGTAGAGATGGCAATGCACCGTGTGGCCCGGCGCCAGTTCGGTGTATCTGGGTTCCTCGTTGCGGCAGCGGTCGTGCGCTTCCGGACAGCGGGGATGAAAATGACAGCCGCTGGGCGGGTTGAGCGGGGAGGGCACGTCGCCCCCCAGGGCCTGGATCTTGCCCCGGTCCTTCGGATTCAGTGACGGTTTCGCCGCCAGCAGCGCCTTGGTGTAAGGATGCGCCGGTTCGTCGTTGAGCACCGTCGTCGGTGCGATCTCCACCACGCGCCCGAGGTACATCACCGCCGTGCGTTTGGAGAGGTGCTTCACCACGTTGAGGTCGTGCGAGATGAACAGCATGGCGATGCCGGTCTCCTCCTGCAGGCTTTGCAGGAGGTTGATGATCTGCGCCTGGATGGAAACATCGAGCGCCGACACCGGTTCGTCGCACACGATGTAGGAGGGGTTGAGCGCCAGCGCCCGCGCGATGCCGATCCGCTGCCGCTGGCCGCCGGAAAACTCGTGCGGGTAGCGTTTCATGTACGCGGAGGAGAGCCCGACTTTCTCCATCACTTCCTTTATCTTTTCGCGCAGCGTGTTGCGGTCGGCGATGGCGTGGACCAGCATGGCTTCGCCGATGATGCGCTCGACGGAAAACCGCGGGTTGAGCGAGCTGTACGGGTCCTGGAAGATGATCTGCATGCGCGGCCGCAGCTGCGCCAAGGCTTTTTTATCCAGCGAGAAGATGTCGGTGCCGTCGAACAGCACGTTGCCCGAGGTCGGCGGGATCAGGCGGATCGACATGCGTCCCACCGTGGTTTTGCCGCAGCCCGATTCCCCCACCAGCCCCAGCGTTTCCCCTTTCTGGATGTCGAAGGAAACGCTTTCCACCGCCTTCACCTCCGCCACCACGCGCGTCAGCAGCCCGCCGTAGACGGGAAAGTATTTTTTCAGAGAGCGGATCTGCACCAGTGCCGTCATGGGGTTTTCTCTTCATCGAAAAGCCAGCAGGCCGCCCGGTGGTCCTCGCCCGGTACGTCGAAAAACGGCGGGATGCGCTCCTTGCAGTGCGGCATCGCCTCCGAACAGCGCGGGTGAAACGCGCAGCCCTGCGGGATGAAAGCCGGGTGCGGCACCGCGCCTTCGATGCCCCTGAGTTTTTCTCCCGGCTCGCCGTGCGGCAGCGAAGCGAGCAGCCCTTTTGTGTAGGGATGCGACGGCGCTCCGAACAGCGTTTCCACCGGCGCTTCCTCGACGATCTTGCCCGCGTACATCACGGCGACCCGGTCGGCGAATTGCGCGACGATCCCCAGGTTGTGCGTGATGAGCAGGATGGCCATGTTCGACTGCACGCGCAGCGCTTCCAGCAGATCCAGGATCTGCGCCTGCACCGTCACATCCAGCGCCGTGGTCGGCTCGTCCGCGATCAGCAGCTTCGGCCGGCAGGCGATGGCCATGGCGATCATCACCCGCTGCTTCATGCCGCCGGAAAGCTCGTGAGGGTACTGGTCGATGCGCTTTTCCGGCGAGGGCATGGCTACTTTCTTCAGCGCCTGCAGCGTCAGTTCCCGTGCTTCTTCCGGTTGTTTGTTCTGGTGCAGCAGGATGGTTTCGGCGATCTGGTCGCCGACCGTGAAGATGGGGTTGAGCGAGGTCATCGGCTCCTGGAAGATCATGCTGATGTCGTTGCCGCGGATCGTCTGCATCTCGTCCTCGGACGCGTCCAGCAGGTTGCGGCCGTCGAAATGGATGCTGCCCGACTCGAAGCGTCCGGGAGGCGTGGGGACGAGCTTCAGCACACTGAGCGCCGTCACCGACTTGCCGCAGCCGGACTCGCCGACCAGGGCCAGGGTTTCTCCGGGATCGATGTCGAGGGAAACGCCGCGGACCGCCTGGACCACACCGCCTTCGGTGTGGAAATGCGTGGACAGGTTATCGACTTTCAGCAAGTGGGGTCCCCCGGCAACGAATCAGATGTTAAGGAGAGCGGTTGAAACGGGACCTTGCGGCCGGCTCCGCGCGCAAGGTGGTGAGGCCGCGGCCGCAGGATCACTGCGGGCCGTTCTGTTCCTCGATGATGTCTTCGTAGCGGTAGCCGTCGTCCTCATCGATGTCGTAGCGGTTGAGCCGCGTCTCGACCTTCTCCGCCCAGGCGTCGATGCCCCCCTCCAGGCAGCGGATGTTGGGAAGCCCGCGCTGCGCAAGCCATTTGCGGAAACTCGGCCCGCGGTCCTGCTTCCAGTCGATGAGCACGATTTCCTGCTCCGCCGTGAGTGAGCCGAGAATCGATTCGCTGTTTTCCCGCGTGATGAGCTGCGAGCCGTCGATGGCGGCGATGTCGCGTTCCCAGCTCTCGCGGATGTCCAGAAGGACCAGGTTGGGATCGCCTTCTTTCATCTTCGCCTTCAACTCCTCCGGCGTGATCGTGTCCACATGCCGGTTGACGAACTCTTCGTGCAGGTAGTTGATGACCTCCATCTCCGATTTGTTCTGCGCCCGGCACACCGAACCGAGGGTTTCGCCATCTTTATAGCCCGACACCGGCATCCCGATGTGGAATTTCTGAAACAGCAGAGAATGCGCTTCCGGAAACCGCTGGTTGAGGTCCTTCATCGATGTGTTGGGAGAAAAGGGGCCCGCCACCTGCTCCAGCTCGATGTCGGAGATCATGAGGATGTGGTAGCCGTACTGCGTGTGCAGCGGACCGACGATCTTGCCCTTGTCGTTTTCACCGATCGCCTGGCCCATCAGCGAGTTCACCGTGCCTTCCGGCATCCAGCCCAGATCGCCGGCCTGCTTCTTGGACGGGCAGGTGCTGTACTTCTCCACCACCTGCTCGAACGCGTCTCCGGCATCCAGCGCCTTTTTCGCGGCGACCACATCTTCCATGGAATGAGAAAAAATCTGACTGGCGCGGACCTTGAGCATGGAACTGTCATCTCCCTGTGAAAAGGTTGAAACCGATGAAATATAATAATATCCCGGTCTGGTGAAGTCAAAGTGGAGCGCAAAAAATCTCGAAATATCCGCAAGACCGGCCGCCTAGGCTGTCAATCGCGGTCCGGGGCAAGCGTTCCGGGTGAAATTGGGCGGGTTCCCGGAAATACTTGAGATTTAGTTTCTTGGGGGCATTCCCAAAAGATGAAATGAAAAAAAATATCCGAATGAAGGGAAGAATTTAAAAGGCTTTTAAGGCGAGATGAGTGCCCGAGCAAACCTTCATTAAGGGAAATCTTCTCTCCTCATTCCCTGGCGGGGAACCCCACCAGTAAGGAGTGTTGCTTGCATCAAAACAACTCTTTGCCCCAAAAAGGACGAAACCCCGATCCGGGTCACAAACGGTCCCCTTCCGACAGTGTGG
Source organism: Nitrospinales bacterium (assembly GCA_965223345.1). GTDB lineage: Bacteria > Nitrospinota > Nitrospinia > Nitrospinales > VA-1 > CBDCWG01. The sequence continues at coordinate 3,049,175 of CBDCWG010000012.1, read as the reverse complement.
AGGTCGCAAAAGGGAAACCGCTTCAGCATACCTAAAATAATGTGTACAGCGACTCAGGCACTCATCTCTGAAGGGATCGAATAATCCAAATATGGTTCCTCAAAAAAAGATTTCAACATTTTATTCGAAACGGCGATATTTAACCACTGGCTGAGATACCCGTATAAACACAAATACTTGTCTCCTGCCCCGGAAAATATCAGGACGAATATCCATCTCGCCCTTTCGCAATGCGCTTTCCCCTATTATTGAACCGGAAAACTCAACATGATTCCTCCCATCACTTCATTGAGTTTAAAATCTTTTTTGGGGCTGTCTGGATGCGTGTTATGACAATCGACGCAAGCTTTTGAAACCGCCAAATCCGGATAGACCGCCTCAAAAAATTGCCGGTCATGGACTTCATAGGTTCCTGTATAAGTTTCCTTCGGGTTCTTTGCAACGACTTCCATCCCTTTTTGTTCGAACTCGGTTATCGCCCGGTTGTATTGATTGATAGGCCAGGGGCTGTACAGTTTGTACATGAGCCCCATACGTTTATGAGCGATAAGATCAGAAGCGTTGAGTAAAAACTGGGCTGGCAGCAACAAAGCTTTATCTTTCCACCAGTGCTCGGATGCTTTAATAATATCGTTATTTTGCAGCCGATTGACGACAAATTCTGCATATATCATGCGATCCGATTCCAAAACAGAATGAATGTAATTGGCAACCTCTTTCGCGGGAATCAAATCTTTCTGCTTCAAAGGAATTGTGATGCTTATTCCACCCATCACACCGCCCATTTTGAAATCTTTTTTTGGACTTTTTGGATGCTCATTATGACAAGTGACGCAGGCTTTACTCACCGCCTTATCGGGATAGACGGCTTTGAACATCCTTTTCCCTTTTGAAGTGAATGTGGTGGTGAAGGGCTTATTCGGATTTTTTTTTACTTCCTTCAGTCCCATTTCTTCAAAAGCATCCTTGGGTCCGTTTTGGGGGTTAATAGGCCACAAACTCATAAGTCTGTATGACATTCCCAATCCCTTGGAAGTGACGTTTTCCGATGCTAATAAAAGAAACTGGGCAGGAAGAGGCAGGGTATTTTCCTGTAGATAGTTTTCCGTCGCTTTTAAGGAAACGGCATCCCCAAGGCGCTCCACGATCATTTTTGAGTAAATCGTTCGATCCGCTTCGATCACCGAATGGATATAGTCGGTTGCTATTATCGGAGACACCCCCAGGGGAATGATCTTGGTTTTGCTCCAACTTTGGTTGGAAAACAGAAATATCGATGAGGCTAAAATTATAGAAACTATTGAGGTCAATAGAAATTTAAACATGATTCCCTCCAGACAGATGACCGTGTCACTTCTTTTCAATAGTCTGCTAGCGTGAAAAGTTGGGTCATTGAGTGGAAGGAGGGGAATCTAGCGGATGACCCAAGCAACAGGTCTGTTTGTATATTAAAAGTTCTATCAACTGAATATTTTATGTGGATATGTAAAATCTGTTCCCCGTATTCCTGTTTGTCAATAGGGAACAAAAATAACGAATTCAACGATAAGGGGGGATTGCGGATCTGAAGTGTGTGCGGAATAGAACTCAACCATTCCGACGCCACCTGGTGGGAACCAACCACCTTGGATGTTCTACTTAATGTTTTTGCGAGGTGAGCTGGGGGCTCAGCCCACACCAGACGCAGTGGATTTCAATGGCTAGAGACGGTAGGGCGCTTGAGCTGTAAGTTGCGGCCAAAGGCAACCGGTTCAGGATGAGGGGAGTGCGTCTGGGGAGGGGAATCGAAAAGGCGGAATGACGGGCCGCAGTTGATCAACCCATTAAAAAGAATGACTTGATCAAATCCGGATTCATTCGACTTTTCGGGCTTTTTGCAGGCTGAAATTGGGCCTGGCGCACAACACATAGACCTGAAAATCGATGGAGCTGTCGCTTTTCCGGTTCACCAGGGTGGATTTCCACGAGTTGCTGCTCATGGGATAGTTGCTTTCTCCGGCACATTCATCGCAGCCGATCGCGTTGTACCCGCCTCCCAGCAAAATCTTTCCGGGCGTGCACTGCATGATGATCGATTTCTTTTCTCCGGCGGCAACTTTTTGAATATCGCTTTCCAGCATTTCCCATCCCGATACTTCAAACAGCGCCGCCTGCTGATTCAGGTCCATTTTCCCGGCGGGGCCGGGAGGTCCTGCCGGGCCGGGCGGACCGATGTCGCCTTTCGGACCCGGATCGCCTTTAGCACCGGGAGGTCCCGGGATGCCATTGATTCCTGCGATTCCGGGTGGACCTTGAACTCCCTTTGGACCGGCAGCCCCGGGGGGGCCGGGTTCGCCTTTCGGGCCGGCCGGACCGGGAACACCTTGCGGGCCCTGAGGGCCTTGCGGTCCCGAGATTCCTGTCACTCGGCCTGAGGTGATGATTTCCGACAACGCGGATTTCGTGGTGGCCATATCGATGGCAATCGGGGCCATGCTGACTTCTTTTTTGATTTTTGCTTCCATGGAAGACGAGACATACCAGATGGACACGAGAGCCCCGATGGCGGCGCCCAAGATCAGCAAACTCCAGGACGGCAGTGAGAACTTCTTTTTAGGATTGGGCGAAAAGGGAGCCTCGATGATTTTTAAAGGCGTCTCGATGATTTTCTCAAATTGCGTTTGCGGATGTTTGGCCAAGGGAGGCATTTTATGATTTCCCTTCACATCGACACCACTGAAACAGGTGTGGAATCTAATCGGACGCCCCTTCCGAGACCGAAAAGACCGGACCTGGGTAACCGGAAGGGACGCCCTGTTTTCTTGGAGGATGAGTTATTTTTGCGCATAATCAGGCAAATCAAAACTTCATAAATCACATTTATCTGTGATTTTGGGCATATTTAATGTCTTATTGACGGCAGATTTTATGGATTGAAACGGGGGGACCGCACCGAATCGTCATCCGGACACAACCCGAACCGATTGAATCACTGAGAGCGTTGCCGTTGAGGGGGGATTCGCTGCCAGGGGGTGTCAGGAGCAGTCCACATCTCCGGATGCCCAATTGAGCCAACGCTTTCGGATTGTGTCCCCGTTTTCGGGCAGGGAGGGATTTTCATGCAGTTTGTTGATTCCGACTCGGACGGCGGTCTCGTTTTCCGCGATTGATTTGATTCGAATGAATCCAAAGACAGGATCTGCGGTCAGCAACCGCTTCAACCGGACGATATACAATCCTTCGTCTTCGGCCATCCCAGGTAAGGCCCTGCCGGAGTCTTTGCTCACATCGAATTTATTGGAAGAGATGCAGGTTTTGAAGCCCTTATCCATCGCCGCATGAACCTCCTGCTGCGTGGCTTCAAACTTTCTTTCCTCCCAAACCAGATCCGATTCCTTGAACCCTCCCGGAATGGTTGCGCAACCGACCGATAAAAGTAGGATCGGAAAGAATTTTAGAGATTTCACGAATGTTTCCACAATCCTCAAGGACCCCGATTTGGGTTTAAAAATGCAGCTTTACGGATGCTTTCTGAAGGTATACCCTAATTTCCCAGGAAAAAGGGCTCAATTCAACCCATTCGGCTGAACAAATCCGGACTTTCCGCAGAAATTACCTGAAGCCTCGTTTCATCCATGAGACTCAGCAAGCATCCCCCATTCTGGCTATATTGTGCAAATATAAAGAGCGGGAGGAGGGATTGAATCCCTCGTGAGAAACGACTACAATTTCCTTCCCGGAAGCGAGGTGAGCGCCTCTCTTTCATGCCCGAAACCGCCAAAAAGTGGGACAGGAGTGGGACGGATCGTTTATTTGCAGATCCCAGGGATCGGAAAGACCATAGATCTTATTGATCGTTGAGAAATTGCCCCCGTAGCTCAGTTGGATAGAGCGGCGGATTCCTAATCCGTAGGTCGGACGTTCGAGTCGTCTCGGGGGCACCAAATAAAAGAAGGGGTTGTCGGTTGCCGGCAGCTCTTTTTTTGTTTGGGGTAGCGTGATGGGTAGCAAAAATCAGAGGTTCACATTGATGCCCGATCGACCAGGCTAAACCCGGCAAAAGTCATATCCCCAATTTTCCAGCCCTTTCCTGGACAATTCATATGAAGCTGACTTCAAATGATAGCTTGACAAAAGTTAACTTATGGGTTAAGTTATTGCGATTGCGCATATTAAGAAAAAGGGCCTTGACAGAGTTAACCCATTAGTTAAGATGAAGTTATTTCAAATAGCAAAAAATAAATGGACTGTTTTAGCTTTCGCCAAAGATAATGACGATATTCCACTTTTAGATTTTTTATTAGACGAAACCAAAAGTAAGACTCACAAGGAAAAAATGCTTGGTCTTTTGCAAGAATTTGTCCCCACACATGGCGTGCCTAAAAACCCAAATAAGTCTGGATCATTAGGGGATAAAATTTTTTATTTTAAGACAGGTCCAAAAAATGGACCTAAGGTGAGAGTTCTTTTTTTTTATGATGAAGGTAATTTGATAATTTGCTCCCATGGTTTTATTAAAGATACCCAAAAAACTCCTCCAGAAGAAATTGAGAAAGCTAAAAGTATTAAAAATGCTTATTTTAATGATAAAGCTAAGAATAAACTGACTACAAAATGTTGAGGAATTTTTATGAAAAGGAAATACAAGAAATTTTTAAGTAATGCTAAGAAGTCCCAAGCTTATTGGGAGGGATTACTTTCTCTTGAACTTACGGAAGACATTTGGCGAATAATGAAAAAAAAGGGAATAAGCCAGAAAAAACTATCAAACCTTTTGGGTACTTCTGAGGCTTATGTAAGCAAGCTATTAAATGGAAATGAGAACTTATCGATTAAAAGTATTTGTAAATTAGCCCTTGCTTTAGATTCTGCACCCCATATCCATATTGCACCAACAGATGTAATTGTCGAATGGAAAGAAAGAATATCTTCTGAAAATCGAATTGAGGTCTTGCAACCAAATGCCATGGATGATTTTTTCGATTACCGGATTGAAGTTGAAAATGAACCAATAACCTTCTCTGTTACTAGAACTTCTTCATATGAATCTGAATATCCCCCTGAAATTCATGAGGGTTGGATGGCTAATATTAATCAGGATACTCCCGTTAGGATAAATTAAAATATTCTGGTTTCTATGATTTATTTTTAAACAGTATAAATCAAATTAATAAGCAATATTTTTCTATCAGGTGTTGTGCTAATGGCAAAACATGTATGGTCCATTATATCCAATAAAGCTGTAGTAGATAATCATACAAATAACCTTAGTCTATTTGATGTCCTTGAGCGAATTACTATTTCGGGACCCGGGCCCGCTAAATATAAAAAGGGGAGTACGATTATAATTCCTTTCATCTTTTCAATAACGACTTTATGGACCCGCTCTGTTTTTAATAAGCCTGAAATTGTTAATACTCGGGCAACTTTATTTGCCCCTGATAAAAAGTCTTTATATCGCATTGAAACAGAAATTGATTTATTGAAATATCAAAATAGAAGGAATATTTTAAACTTTAGACAGTTTCACCTAAAAGGCCCAGGGGTCTACAATTTTAAAATAGATCTGGAAAGGAAAAAAAATAGCGGTAATGCTTGGCAAAATGTGGCCAATCTTCCAATCGAAGTAATCTTTGATCTGGAAGGGAAATTAACGAAAACGCAAAAAGGAAAAACAGTAGAAATATCTGCATCTCAATAATAAAAAAAGAAGCCAGAATAAGTTTTAAGCAATATTGAATCACTATTTAGGAGATAACATCATGGCTAGAAAGAGAATAACGGTTACCAAAGAAAGTAACTCTGGGAGAAACCAACAATTTAAGGATAATAGCAATGGGAAAGTAATGTCTAGAGCACAGTTTGTGAAGGAAATACAAGCTGACAATTACCCTAATTATCATATTAGGAAAATTAACGGTGTTAATACACCTGTTTCAAACCCAGATGCTTCAAAAAATAATAATCTCGATTAATTAAAGTTGCAAAGTGGTCAGAGAATTTAAAAATTTCGTTATATCCGCTTTGGGTCGTTAGCAGACATGTCCGCATTCGGCCAAAAGCGGACATTCGATAACGACTCAAAATCCTCAAATATGGTTGAGTAGGAACAATCCGCATGTTTCCCTAATCTAGGGCAGACTTTTACTGCATCCGACCAAACTCACGCGTCATCAAATTCATCCCAGTTCACCGGCTCCACGAAATCAGATACGAATTCTGGAACGAATTGGAAATCGAGTTCTTGATCCAAAAATCCAGAATGCTTTATCAGCAAAGGTCTTGTTAGGACTTTTTGATCGCGAAAATCAATGAAAAATATTTTTGAGTCAACGATTTTTATTGCATGTTGCCACATGAAATTCCAAAGCCATTGGTGATCAGCGCAAATAGCATTACGGGTGTGCGCCAGTGTACCGATCGCTTCCTCGGTAGTGCATGGAAAAGGCTTGTATGCCGAAGTCTCGTGAATAATGTTTCCACAGCTGTTGAAAATTTTCACAACACGTTTCCGATCATCATCCTGAGGATCTTTTTTATCTAGTGTCCATAGTTTAGGTGTTGAATCTTCATCAGCGCACTTGAGTCGAGCACGAGAAATAAAACTCAAGCGATTACTCTTTTTAAGGTAATTCAATATCTTGCCGACCTCATACATTTTGCGAATTTTTTTGGGAATATCCTTAAAATTAATATCTGCGGCAATCAGACACAATTGCGTAATGCATTCACAAATCTTGCGCATTTGTAAGCAAGCGCTTTCCAAATGGATTAGGGATACTTGTTTGCCCCATAATTGGCGTCGGGAACTCATCAACCGAATTTTGATGATCCATGAAGTCCGAATGTACCTTTCTGTAAGGTCTTTTCGCGATTGAGCCATTTTGTATTTTTTGGAATTTCTATCTAAATGCCATCAAACCTCGCTCCGAAAAAGAGGAACCTTAAACAGCTCCCCCTTTTCATTCACTTCCCGCCCCCCCCCTTAACTATCTTCACAGGCTTTTCACCTGCTACTCTCTTCAACATTTCAAGCCTGGTGTGGCTCATCGAATAAGAAGTTTCTGTAATGCTGGCTATTCCACCTATCAGATTCCCAATGTCACAAAGTTCCTCTGCCTCTATATACATTTCATTGTCACAACTGGCATGCCCCAAAAGTTGCCCGACTCCTTTAAGAGCCTGCATGTTCTCCTCGATCACATGGTCCAAAATTCTGTCCATCTCTAATTTTTGATCTTCGTTAAGGTCAGGGCTGACTTTTCTCAAGAACTTAATTAGATTTGAAGTATGTTGCATTGCAATTCCCCTCCATTTTAAAAGGCCGAGTGCTGACGCGGACCATAGGAACCGCCCCGGACCTCACGGTATCCAGGACACTCGACCAAAGCTAATTTGGGCATAAAAATACCCCATTTGGCCAGGGGATCGCCCCTATGGTTTGGTCAATGGGGAATATGGGCTTGGGAAGGGAGGGTGTCAACTATGTACAAAAAAATGTAAACCGATTAGTGAACAGCGAACGCACTTAAAGCATATTTATTCAGATATTTAAAAAAAATTTACATTCAACCATTAACCTTAAACTTAAACCTGTTTTTTCAACCTAATATCTAGCCGTTTTCCGCGCTGCCGCGGACCCGCAATTCTTGTTGCCAGGAAGGACCCGCAATGAAATTTAGAGCCTCTCTTCGCCACTGAGCAGGGCATTCACATAGTGTTGGAAGGATTGATGATGCTTTCGTATTTCTTGGCAGCCCTCCCATAATGTCCGCGCCTCCTGCTTTATTTGGTCCTCAATGGATTCATCACCCAATGGGCGCAACATGCGGTCAATATATCGTTTTCGGTCTTTTGGTATGGTCCAATTCCCCATCTCGCACCTCAACAATATGGAAGATAATGCCCCCGTGAAGCGGTTGGAAAGGCCGCTTGGGAGGGGGCTCACGGATGGCCAGAAACACCCGCCCCGTGTACCGGCGGGAAGAACTTTGATTGGAAAGAGGAGGGTCTCCAATCAAAAAAGAACCGCCGGGTTGGCGCTGCCTACGTGGTATGCCAGCCACGCATGGCAATGGCAGCGTCAGGTTGTAACTGTGTCCTGCTTGGCCGAAAAACTCTGAGGGTGTCGGATGGCAATGTCGGTGTCCCTCATCGCAATCACCCGGACCCTGCCAGAAATTCCGCCTGTGAACGGATCTACCAGAATGTCCAGCCCGCCCCACTGGCCAATGAGCAAGTCCGCCCAATTGCCGAAGATGATCGCGGAAAGGGTTGCTCCGGAGGCACCCTTAACCAGGTTATTGGGAACCTGGTTGCTCGATGCGAGCCTGTGCCCGTTCAGTTGCATAAAGCCACCTTCTGGCAATTTGTCCTCAATAAGGAATTTTGCCGTTGAAGCGGCCTTCTCAGTGATCTTGAGTTTAGCGACAACACTGGAATTAGTGAGATAACCCAGTCTTCCAAAGGCTGCATTGTCCACGGCAACCTCTTTTTCCAGGTTTACAATGTCCGCCCAGGTCGGGGCGTCACCATTCGCTCCGGCTCCGTCAACATCTCCAATTCCAGCGGTTCCAAGGATCCCGAGAGGTTGGTTGCCGGCACCGGATCCATTGATAGCAGCCAAATCCACGGCCAAGCCGATGATTGCGGCCAGATCCCGGCGGACGAATGCTTCCACGTCGATCGAGGACTGCAAGAGAAGACGACGGGAAAGGTCTGTGAATCCACCCACAGTTGTGGGTGTCATGGGCACTTGGTCAAAAGTGTGATCGCTCTCTGTGAGGTTCGCATTCTCTGCAATCCAAAACGCCGTTGCTGCCCCGGTCTGCCTAGGGATTGCGACATCGCCAACCAACCCGTCCAGAATCGTCGCACCCAAGCGTGCCACCTGCATCGAATTTCGGAGAATGTCGATGAACGAGCTGCCTAGAACGTCGGTAGCCACTGTGTGGCCGCCAGCGGTGGCCGTGCCGACCGTCAAATCACGTTTTTCGCGCAACACTTCCGAAGGGACATGAAATCCTTTTTCTCCCCTCAGGACACGCCCAGATTGTTTTTGGTAGGTTTGGTGGACTTCATACTCAAAGGGTGCGTCCCTAAGGTCGCCTTTGTTGACAAGGCTCGCCAAAGCCCGGACAACCGAAAACGAGCTGATTTCACGCTTGGTCAAGCCAATTTCATCAGGGATTGAGTAATTGTGCCCCTGGCCAATCGATTTAACGTACTTCTCCCGAAACGTATCTACGCTCATTCCGTTTTCAATTGCGGCTTCTGCATCCTGTTGCCTCCCGAACTCATAGCCCAAGAGATGAATTGCCCTGATTCTTTTTCGTTCTTGTTCTGCAACGGATTCCATATTTTCACCTCAAATAAATAGGTTGATTGGTTTTTAAGTTAAACTCTCTACAAAAAATATTTCCGCTACCTCCTTCAATCCGCATCCGGCCTCGGTCCACCCGCCAAGGTATCTCGATTTAGGACGCGAATTGCTTTTGAGGATTTTAATAAATAGCCAGGTTTCACCCTCCAAGAACACGCCGGATCCGGGAAACGGGTTACCAACCCTGGGTTACTTGCTGGCCTGATTCGGAAAAACACTTGGTTTTTTCATGCCCGCGTTTTTTCGTTTATAATTTTTTTAAGTTTTTCTATTTCTTCCTGCAGATTTTCTCTATCAACTTCTGTCAAGTGAGCATCTGAACCATCGTTCTCTTTATCCAGAGCTTCTAAACTTAACCTCAACGATTCGTATTGCTCTTCAAGCGAAGCGGGATTATCCTGTTTCATTTCTCGATCGATCTCGTCCAATCGTTTTTTAAGTGAGTCCATTTCGTTTGTTTCCAAATGGATGTTTTCCCAGCTCCGGAACCAAGTTTCTGCATTTTTCAAAAGCCGACCTTTCTGTTTACAAATCATCAGATACTTTTTGGTCTTTTCCTGGAACATCGGGCGCCTGGTGCCAATGTCATAAGCCACCGTTTTTTTGTATGAGGACTTTGCTTTCGACTTATCGGCACCGACCTTGTAGGGGTATTTGCCCCAATCCTCCTCAAAAAAAACCTCCCACTCCCCACCCCCCTTTGGGGGGGGGTAGGGGGGGGTTGTTTGTTTATAATTTGAAGAAGAAGATGAAACTGAAACTGAAGATGAAGACCCCGGATTTGCTTCACCTTTTGCTTTCGTTTTGCTTCGCTTTTGCTTGGGTTTTACTTCCCCTTTATCGTTCTTCTCTAACTTCTTATTTTCTCCACCTTTACGCCCTGCCTCAGCCTTCACTTTTCTCAATTTTTCATCCGAAACCATACGTTTTGAGTAGATGATTCCGGTCTTTCTTTCCTTTTTTGCGACGCCTAAGTCGAGTAATTTATTGAGAAATTTTTCAGTTATTTTTTCGTCAAGTCCCAAGCAAACGGCAAGCAAATCTATCGGCAATTTCTTTCGGTTGATCGTGAGTTTCCCACGATCTTCGGACTCGAACATTATGAGGAGGATCTCGAACCAAATGCCTCTCTCCTCGTAAGTCAATGCCTGGATTCCAGGATCCTTTTTCCAATCACCCGGATAAAACTGGAATGCAGGCAGTTTCTTTCTCATTCTTTGCCCTTTCCAACCCCTACCAGAGCTGCCGGACAATTGGCTTCAAATTCCTCAATTGCTTTCTCAGGCCATCCCTTTATGCGGGGCCCCAGCCTTACCGAGGGAGGAATGATCTGTTTTCGTTCCCACTGCCAAAGAGTAGTCCGGCAAATCCCCCAGCGTTTTTCTAGGTCTTTCGCTCGCAGCATGAGTCAGCTCCTATAAATTAATAACAAGTTCTGAACTCAATTAAAGCAAACCAAAATCCCGGAAACGTGGCATTCCGGGAATGCTTATAGGGAATTTTGAAAATATTTGAAGAATATTGGTTGGAGCTGAGGGGGGAGGATTACTTCAATTCAGATATAACATTTTGGATTGTTTTGAAGGTCCAAGAAGATTCGCTATTGGAGGTTGTGTAAAATACTTTCTTTTTTTCGTGGGAGACTTCCTGAATTCGGAAATCAATCTGGTAGGTACGATGACTACGAAGATCATCCATATACACGCTCTTATTTTTAGAATCGTCTTCAAAGGTTTTTATCACTTGGTCACTACGCTTTATACCTGCAATATTTTTAAGACCTAAAATGCAAGTTCCCAGGGGGCCCAGTTTTCCTTTTCTATCTTTGGCTATTTTTATATTTTTTTCTCTAATCTTTTTGCCTAGTACAAAATCAGGAGTCCAAATTTCTAATATTCGTTTATTGTCTGAAATTGTGTTCTGATATTTTCTGGCTATTAATAAGGCATCCAAAAGTGTTTTGAATTCTTCAAAAGGAAGCTCTATTTCAATATTTGCTTTTCCTGTTTTCTTTTTTGCTTTTTCTAATACTTCATTCAAGTTTATGTCGTGTAAATATTTTTCTTTCCCTTTATGAAACTCCCATTGTTCCCAAAACTCATCTGGCAATATTTCTAAATATAAATCTTCAAAACGTTGTGGATTCTCCTTTAATTTGTAGTATTCAGAAAGCAAATCACTATATTTCCCATACTGAGGATCATTACATGCGGCCTCGTTGTTGGTGATCCCATGTTTTTTGATCAAACTATTTTCGATTCTCTTAATTTTCTTCAAAAGGTCGCGGCCCTTTTTTTCATACCCTGATTTATTTCTCACCAATCAGTCCTCAATAATCTCTTTGAGCTTCCGCCCCCACCTGTCAAGGGCTTCTCGTTTTTCACTGTCATATTGATATTGGTTGTAATGTCTAGATGTAATGTCTCTTTGGACATGGTTAAGACATTTGGAAATAGTTGCCTGATCAACGCCTAATAGGGCCATCATGCTCGCAACGGTTCTGCGTATGTCGTGAGGTGACCACTCATTTCCAAGAATTTGACGGTTTCGTCGCACTGCAAAATCAACCGCGGTTGCCCCCATTGGTTTATCCCCTCGAGGAGAGGGAAATACCCATTGCTTTCCATTTGATAACTTGTTTGCTTGATCTAGGATCAATTTGGCAATAGGGTTTAATGGAACTCGATGAGCCTGCTTATTTTTGACTTTAGAAGAGGGTAGGGTCCACCAGTCTCCAGATATGTCCCTCCACTCTAGATTCACACATTCTCCTTTTCGAGCCCCTGTGGCGAATTGAAGTTTTAAACATAGCCTGGTTAGATCACTCATATTGGTTTTGTCTAAACCGTGCCAGATTACTTTGATTTCAGGTTCGGATAAGACGCGTTCTCGGGGTTTTTCAGGCGCTGGCGGCCTGATGTTGATACAGGGGGAGGAGGGAATTAATTCATTTTCTACTGCCCAACCGAAGCATTTCCGGATGCAAGCATAGGTCCGGTTTGTGGTCACTGTAGCGCCTCTTTTGAGCATGCCATCAAGAAGCCGAAGGATATCCTTCCTAGTGACATCTTTTGCTTTCCAGGAGCCGTAGAGTGGGATCAGATCTTTTCTGAGCATTCGCTCGTCCTCTTTGGCTGAATCTGGAACCTTTCGTACCTGCGCCCATCTAGTGAGGTATTCATCTACGATATCCTCGACGGTGGGAGCCTCCCGATTGATACGCTTTTGTGTTTTAGCGGCTTGTCCAGGGTCAGTCCCAGCCCGAAGCAATTTTCTGGCTTCCTCGCAACGTTCGCGGGCCTCAACCAAAGGTAAGTCTTCCACTCGCCCAAGTGTCATTCTTCGTGGGCGTCCTTCAAACCGGTATAAAAATATCCACGTTTTTGTTCCTTTTTTGGTCACACGAACGCCAAAACCACGTCCTCCGGTTTCTAAAACGTCGTACCGATCTTCTTTGGCTTTTAGTTTTTGAATACTGAGGTGGGTGAATTTCATATGGACGGACTTTGGTCTGTCACTCTGAAATTATAATCCTGGGTAATGTTCGGGTAGCATAATAGGTTAAACTTTAGTAAACTTCAAGCAACTTGAGCAAACCTAAATAAATGCTATAAATATGGAGTTTAGGTTGTGAATATAAGGGGTTGGAATTGTTTTGGAAGGAGTAAATATTTTAACAGTGACAGTTTCCTAATCCGTAGGTCGGACGTTCGAGTCGTCTCGGGGGCACCAAACAAAAGAAGGGCTCACATCATTTCGATGTGAGTCCTTTTTTTCATTAGTCGTCATATAGTAGGCAGCAGCGGAAATTCTGCGGCCTGTGAGGCCGTTGAAACGGCAAGCTCATCCGAGCGGTTCCTGAAAAAATTCAGGAGGCAAAAAGGGTGAGGTCGCAGAGCTTGCTACGACCTGACCCGTGGAGATCCACACGGCTTGCTGATCGAGACGGCACTAACTAGAAAACCACTTAGATATATAGTTACGAGTTTTTTTCAGGCAAGCATACTCGCAGGGTAGGTCACAGCCATTCAGCAAGCATTCATTGAACTAAACCTGAGTGGATAAAGGTTTATTTGGCGGGCGACGATGCAGTGGATGGCGAGGTGACCGTCGAGCGGTTTCGAACTGTACGCTAAAATCGAAAAGTTGGGATTATGCAAAACGGGCACTGACAGTGTTGACGTTGTGGCGCAGAAAAAACCGGGCTCCGAAGGACCAGGCTTCCTAGTTAGTATTGACCCCCCTGATCTCGGCTGCCTCCTCTCTTTCGCACTCCAATTCCCCTAAATTGAACCATTTTGCCGACTTTGCCAACACCCCGCAAAAACCAATTAATGTCAATAAAAACAAATATTTGACTGAAAATCCCAAAGGGCTTTATCATAATATTAAGACAGGTTTTTTCTTTTAAATGGGATGCTACGGCTGACTTTCTATGGAGAAAATTATGAACAAGGCTTTCTTAAAAATTGTTTGCATTCAACTCATTTTCTTCATTGTTTTCACACACACAGCCTGGGCGGGATTCATTCCTACGGGCGATGTCGTATTTCAACAAAGGACAGACCCGAACCGTGTAGAAATATTGAACCTTTTGGAACGGGAAGATGTTCGTGAAAAACTATTGGAGTATGGGATCCTGCCGACAGAAGCGGCAAAACGCATTGCCGCACTTTCCGATGCTGAAATTGCAAATTTAAAAGGCCGGTTGGATTCAATCCCTACTGGGGAGGGCATTGTGGGACCCATTGTGGGCGGTATTGTGATTATTTTTCTCGTCCTTCTTTTTACCGATATCATTGGCGAAACAGACGTTTTTGATTTTGATGATTGATACATGACCTGCTTGCTTGGAACCATTTTCCGCAAAGAAACTTTACTTGTTTGCATCTTGTTTCTGGCGGCTTGCTCCACAACGTCCACGCCGCGGCTGGATATCGCCTCTCTTGAGCAGGCGGGTGTGGGTTCCTATATCATCCGTGGGGTTCCCTTCCTTCCGCAGGAGGAGCATTTTTGTGGTCCTGCGGCTCTGGCTGCCGTGCTGCAATATCATGAACACGAGGTGACCCAGGCTCAGGCCGCTGAGATGGCTTTCACACCGGGCCGTGCAGGCACATTCCAGCATGACATGATCACGGCAACCCGCCGAAACGGTTTTCTGGCCCTGCCTGTCCATACCGAAGAGCGCATCGTTGAATACGTAACGGCCGATTATCCGGTCATCGTTTTTCAGAATCTGGGCCTCTCCTGGGCCCCCCGATGGCATTTTTCCGTTGTCGTTGGCTATGACCTTTCCCGTGGTGGTTTCTACCTCAACTCTGGCAGGAAAAAATCAAAGTTTATTTCCTTTAAAACTTTCCAAAAAACGTGGAAACGAGCGGATCGATGGGCTTATGTCGCCGTTCCCCCGGATCAATTGCCCCAGCTGCCAAGCCTGGAACAATTATTGGTTGAAACCGCTCATCTCGAACGGGCAGGCCGCTTTGATTCTGCAGCCACGTCCTTTCGCAGTATTCTTAAACGAGATCCTAATAATCCCCGGGGATGGTTTGGTTTGGGCAATGCTTTGATGGCAACAAATAATTATGCCGGGGCGGAAAAGGCTTATCGCAAAGCGATCCGAAGCATGCCGGATGGGGTGTATTTATACAACAATCTGGCACACGCGCTGAACCATCAGGGGAAAACTCCGGAGGCATGCCGTCTTCTGAAAAGCCGGCTGCGTGTCTTTCTCCAAGCTCAGGAAAGCACCCGCGAGCAAAGTTATAGAGATCAGTTGGCCGATACCTATCAGACACTCTGCACGAAGACTTGATATCGAATTAGATATCAAATCAAGTGATCAGCTAGAGAACTCATGATTGGCGGGATAAACGGTCAATATTATTATCGCCTGGATTGGCACTGTAATCGCCTTTAATGGGTATGATGACTTCAACGGACGTGCCCGTTCCGGGCTTGCTTCTGATATTGATTTGACCTTCCCATTTTAAAACCCTTTCTTTCATACCCAGTAACCCCAGAGATCCCGAAAATATTTCAGATGTTGTGTCGAAACCCTTTCCGTTGTCTTCCACAACCAGTCGAATATGCTTCCCTTCTTTTACAAATCTGACGTGCACCGAAGTTGCTTGTGCATGACGGGCAATATTGGTCAATGTTTCCTGAAATATTCGAAACAGGTCTGTTGAAAGATCGCTTTGGCATTTGAATTTTTCAGGTTCGATGTGCAACCTGTAATCTATCCCCGTCTTTTTCTGAAATTTTTCAGCCTGCCATTTGAGAGCTTCTATAATTCCCAGTACGTCCAATATGACGGGTCTCAATTCAGTGGAAATTCTGCGAATGCTGTTGATGGAGTCATCCAGGTGATTCACCATCAGGTCCAGTCTCTTGTCAATTTTTTCATCCTGATTGTGGATTCCATTCTTAATCCACTGTAAATCCAGCTTGCAATAGGTCAAAACCTGCCCCAATTCATCGTGGATCTCACGTGCCAGGTGAAATTTTTCTTCTTCACGGATCGATTGCATTTTTATGTTCAGCTCTCTCAACCTTGCTCGAGAGGTTTCCAACTCATCTTCATATTTTATTCGCAGCATTTCCGCCTGTGCTCTTGCGGCGAAGAGAGAGATGATAGACATGATATGAGGCGAGTACTCAATGGGTTCTTTGCTCATCACAACCAGATGAGCGATGGGGCGCTCACGTTGCCCCCAGATGGGCACTCCCAGAAAGCTGTTCAGCCCGAACTCCTTCAGGGATGCGTCATTGGGAAACGATTCCTGCAGGTTTTCTGTGTGAAAGACAGCGGCCCCCTGATATACCGTTTCGCAGGGAGTGTCATGGATTGAGTATTGCTTATTCGGGATGTTTTCGCCGTCCTTGAACATAGCCAGTGTTCGACACATTTTCCGGCCTGTTTTATCGATACTCCCTAAAAAGCAGAAATCGAATCCGAATGTTGTGCCCAGGTGGTACACCAAAGACTGAAAATAATTCTCCCCGGAATTTGCGGGTGAAGTGCCTGCCAGCAATTCTGATATTTGATTGTACAGGAGACGAAACTTTTCCCTGTTTTCTTGATATTCTTCTGCAGCGGCGATTTCTAAATTGTTTGAATATTCCAGAATTTTATTTTCGGCTTCTTTTTGCCTGGTTATATCGACAGAAAAGACAAGGATTCCATTGACTTCCCCATTCCTGTTTCGGCAAGGAACCCGGTCGGTCTGAACCCATCTTGTTTGCCCGGATTCCGATTGGTATGGCTCAACAATACCCAATTTGGGTTTCCCGAAGTTGAAAACTTCCAGATCCTCCAAGTAAAACTTCTCATAATGCTCAGGGAAAAACTCTTTACTATTCTTTCCTTCTATTTGATCTGGTTTTAAATTCAGTGAATTCGCAGCCGCTTTATTGACGCGCAGAATATTGTTCTTGTTATCTTTGTAATAAATAAAGGCGGGGGCGGAATTGAAAATCAGCGAATATTCGTTTCTTTGGGCATTCAGTTCATGTTGTTTGAGAAAAACTCTATAGCTCGAATAGGACAACGCCCCTGAGAAAATGAGGACCAAACAGGCTTCTATCAAAAGATGATAGGGGGAGCCCCAACCTGCTTTAGGGGAAATGGAGAGCATCCATTTCCCATTTGGGATTTGAATTTCAACGGATACCGGTTTCTCTAACAAATTGTTGTTCAGTTTTGAAAAAACCACCTGTTTACCGGTCTCATGATCGATTCTCGACAATTCAAAATTATAGTTATTTTCTACTAATCCATGAATATCGACTTCCTTGAGTAATTTGGATAATTCAATCAGGGCAGTGGTGAATCCCCAGAATTCCTCTTCACCCGACTGCTGATTTTTTAAAAATACAGGATACCTGCCTACGACTCCAACACCTCCCTGTATTAAATTGAATGGGCCCTCTAACGTCAATTTCTTCGATTTGATCGCGGCGATTGCGTAAGAATTTTTATTCAGATCAAGTCCTATAGCCTGCTCATTCCCTTTCAGAGGAAAGATTCGCCCGACAATTGCGTTTGGAGCCAGCTGCAGATTAGAGATGCCGCCATACCTTTCAATCAAATCTTGCGCCAAAATGTCGAAATTTGAGATCGTATTATTCTGTTTTAGAATGCTGGCGAGGGCGTAAGTTGCTGACAGTGATCGGGAGAGTTGTGTTTCAATCGTTTTTGCGTGTGAGGCAGCGAAATGGGTTGCCATGACACGTGATTCAGCTTCTCGTTTCGATTCCAACAAGTAGATCAAATAGCTGCCAAAACCGAAGGATACAAAGAATATGACTAAGACGCGTATTGGCGTTTGAAGTCCAGGCATTAAATAGAGGCTTTATTCACAAGGAAATACCAATTGAAGTCATTGTTTTTTTAATGTTTTGTCTTTAGGTGAGTTTGACGATCTGCGAGGGATACTATCCCCAAATCGGGAAATAGTCAATCTTGGGTGAATTCAACACAAAAGCAACCTGGCTGATAAAGTGATATCGAAATCTCATCAGGGAATGTGATTTCCGCGTATTCCTTTCCCCAGATCCCGGATTGCATGAAAACCTGCGGCGACGGGCGCGAAAGCAAACGGAAAGTAGGCTCGCAAGCGGATCGAACTGTTTGGCAAGAGTGTGCCTGAAATTGCCGGATATCGCTATTTTCGAAACAGCCAGAACAGGAAACTCAGCAGAGCGCTGATGAGAATGCAGGTGGTGATGGGGAAGTAAAAACTGAAATTATCCCGCTTGACGACGATATCCCCCGGCAAACGCCCCAGGCCCAGTTTGGTGATCCACGGCCACAGCAGCCCGAGCAAAACCAGGAGGATGCCGAAGATGAGGAAGAATCGTTGAGTCATGAACGTTGAATCCTGACGCGCTCACTGAAAAGCGGGGGCGTCGTTTTGCGTGTTTTTAGCCATCCGGTCCATGGTGTCCAGAAACGCGATGATTTCCTGAGACAGCACGAGCGCGGCGGGATAAAACCCGATGTCGGTGATGATCCGGTAGGTGAATCCCAACTTTTCCTTGTTGTTATCGAGAAATTCGCGCGGCAGCATGCCCTCCGGCAGGTCGATCTTCTGCATACCCCGGTCGTACACCTTGCGCAGCGCGCTCTCCGGAACGTCGAAAACAAACTCTTCCGTAAAATAACATTCGGTGTCGCAGTCCCTGTTCTTGCTCACCAGGGTGATCTCCGCAATTTGAAAGGGGTCGCCGAACACCGCCTGCCTGGGGTGAAACCAGTCGCCCCCATGCTCCCATTTGACGTAGACCTGATACGTCCGCTCACCGGTCTTTTTGTGAATGCGCCCGCGCAGATGATAGTCGAAGCCAGTGGGAATATCGCGCGCGATGCCGGTCTTGCGCTGAAACCCTCTCTCCGTACTGATTTGAATGTATTCTGAAAGCTGGTCCTGATCCCCCTGGGAGGTGATGGTGGAGGCGAAATCGGCGGGGGTCAGGGAAAGCGCCCGGCGCGTCTCCATATCGTAGATCGACGCCGCGCATCCGGTCAGCAACAAAACGAGAAGAATCGGAAATCGTCTCACGATTGTCACCCCTGAACGGTTTGCACTCAAATTTTATCACATTTCGTTCTTGCCCGTGCCGTCTCGATTCCCGATTCCATCTGGTTGCAATATCCCGCCTTATTGACTTGCAGCCGCCATTTCAGGAACGGCCTTTGCCACCCACATCACAGGATTTTGTGATCCACCTCTTTTTAAAAATCCGCATTGAATGGTTTGCTGCGGGTTCCATTCTATCCAATGCGAAAGGGATTGGCGTTGGCGCCGGGCCGGAGCCGTGTGTTCAGCGTCATCCAGAAGGAAAGTCATGAAAACGAGGTGGTTTCTGTTTGCCGTTTTTAATGCCGGTCTGATCGCTATTGTACCTGTTCTCATACAGGCTGCGCCCGCAACTGGGAAAGGAGCCGAAAAGCGGGCCATGGATCTGGGAAGGCTGTACGTGCATGTTCTTTCGATCCGGGCCATCCACACCGTCTGCGACGAAGTGGTGCCGGAAAGAGCGGCGGTCAATCGAGTCGTCATGCAGGAGTTTGAGAAGAAGCATTCCCTCGTCCGCATCGAAGCCTTTTACGCGAACGCGCAATGGAAAGCTCCGGGCTTGGCCAGGATCAAAGACCGGTTTGACACGTTGGGAATTCCCGCCATGCGGGAAAAAATCAAAAAAAATCCGGACGCCTGTTCGGCGATGCCCCTGATGCTGGATGAGTATGCCAGAAAGCTCGGCTCCTCGGACCTGGGGGCGACGTTCGATGCGCTGGTGACGCAACCCGGCAGCACGGCTTCCGCCGCTCCGTCCGCGGGCACAACGCCCCCTGCCGGTGAATCCAAATTGGCGGCCCCGGGTTCGAGCGCCGGTTTTAAGAAACAGGTTCTCGACATCTACACGACGGCTTCGGTCCTGCGTGAAACCGTGAACCAGTGCAAAAAAATTTCCCGCAAGACCCTCTCGGCCAACAACAAAGCCCGGAAAGCCTACTTCGATGCAAATCTGTTGCACGAGATGGACGCGCTGGTGAAAGGGGAGTTCGAGCAGGACGTCGCAAAACTCAAGCCGCGCATTCCCGTTTTTGCGAAGCAGCTCCTGAAAGAAAACCCCGGCTTGTGCCCGAACTTTGCCGGTTATTTTGCGAACCAGGCCAGGCCCTTCAAAAAGGAGCAACCGGAACTGTACCGGCAAGCCGCGGAGATGTATCCGATCTATTTTGCCAAAAAGCCCAGAGGGCTGCTCACCGACAGCAACAAGGTCGTGTATGCGGAACGGCCCAAGTACCACCTGTTGGGAAGCATCGGCTACTACGATGACGACTTCAAATACCTGGACAGGAAAACGCTGGAGACCCGCGGCGAAAGTTTCAAAATCCGCAGCACCACCTACCGTTACGTGGCTCCCTTGCCGGAGGGCGCCCGGATCGAAGGCGCGTACAAAACATTCGCAGGCGCGACCAGCGCCGCGATGGTGGCGATCAAATCCAATGTGCTCCGGTTTGCAAGGAACGGCCGTTACACCACCTCCTCGTTTTCAGCGGTCAGTGCGAACGCGCCTGCGGGCATCGGCAACAGCGGCCGCAGCAACGCCGGGGAGGGCAGTTATCACATTACCGGCTACACGCTGGAACTCAGGCCGGACAACGGCAAGCCGGAGCGGATCGGTTTTTTCCCTTACGACAGCCGGGTGTTTGGGACCGGCGCCGGCAAACCGGCTATCGACTTTCTCAATATCGGCAGGCGGGTCTACGCGAGGCTCGACAAATAGAAAACCAGATCAACTCGGTTTTTGCGGGATCGTGATGTAAAACGTGGTTCCCTTGTTTGGGTTGCTGGATGCGCGGATGGTGCCGTCGTGGTAGGCGGCGATTTTTTTGCAGATCGCCAGGCCGATTCCGGTGCCTTCGTACTCGCTTCCCGAGTGCAACCGTTCAAAGGGACGGAAGATCCGGTCGAGATATTTTTCATCGAAGCCGACGCCGTTGTCCGACACGACGATTTCCCAGTACAGACCTTCCAGGTTGTTGCAGGATATGTGGATTTCCGGAGGCTCGTCTTCCCGGTGAAATTTTAACGAATTGCCGATCAGGTTCAGCAGCAGTTGGCGGATGTAAAACGGATTCGCCTCGATCTCGGGCAGGTTTTTGAAAACGACCTTCGCCTTCAGGGACTGGATCTTGATCTCCAGGTCTTCCAGGATCGAATGGACGACCGTGTTTAGATCCACCCTGGAAAATTCCTTGGCCTTGGCCTCGATGGATGAGTATTTCAACAGATCCTTGATGAAGTTTTGCATGCGCAGCGCCGCATTTTGCATGCGGGTGATGTAATCCGCGGCCTGCGTGCCGAGATCCGGTATGGTCGAGGACAACCGGTCGCTGAAGGTGATTATTTTCCGCAACGGTTCCTGCAGGTCGTGCGATGCGATGTGGGCGAAGTCGTGCAGTTCCTGGTTGCTGCGCCGCAATTCGTTCGAGTAGATTTTCAGGTTCATCTCCGCCTGGCGGCGCTGGTTGACTTCGTTTTTCAGGGCGGTGTTCGTGGTCACAAGATCGAGATCCCGTTTTTCTATATTGGAGATCATATTGTTGAATCCCGAGTAAAGCACGCCCAGTTCGTCCTCGTACTGGTTCTGGACCCGGATGGAGAAATCTCCTTTGTCCGAAATTTCCTGGGTCTTGTTGGCAAGATTTAGGATCGGCTTGGAAATGATTCCCTGCAGCTTCATGGAAATGAGCAGCGACGCACAGAGCGTTCCGATGATGATGAGGGCGACCAGGATCAGATACTTGTCGATGAAGGTGCTGAATTCGGTCAGGCTCGCGGTCAGGTGGATCTCGCCGATGGTTTGATTCTTCAGCAGGATCGGACGCTTCAGCTCGACCATGTCGTCCTTGAAGGTGAACGACAGCAGTTCCAGCGACTGGGCTTCGACTTCCTCTGCTTGTCCCGCCTCGAATGTGGCGAAGACATTGCCTTTGCTGTCGTAGAGCGCAGCGTGCTGGACCTGCGATTCCTCATTCAGGGAAGACAGAATTTTACTGGCGGTTTCCTGATCTTCAAAATAAACCGCCGCCCGGCTGTTGGCGCCGATGGTGCCGGCCAGAACCGCAAGATTCTTCACCAGGCTGGATTTGAAAAATTTAAGATCGTTGTAGATAAACAGAGCGGATGAAATCGAAAGCGTGCCAAAGGAAATCAGAAACAGCAGCACGATCAATTTGTATTTGATGGGTAAGGCTTTGAACGATTTCATTTTGGATGCTCTCCAAAAACAAGAACTGCTAAATTGATAAGCTCGGAGCTCACTTTCAATCCCAGTTTTTTCATGGCGGCGTGATTGATTTCAAAACGGATCTTGTTGTTTATCTTGATGAAGTTGATGCCGACGCCTTTCTGGCCGTTGCCTTCGGACTCGCTGATCACGAGCACCGGGTGCTGTTTGAGGGTTGTCAGAGTTTCATCCAGTTGGCCGTTGTGGGAAGAAGAAACAAAGACAATGTGACAGGTTTTCAGAAGATCCAGCGGGACCTGGTTCCTGACGAGGATGTTCCTCCGGATGATGTCGGCGTCATTGGCGAGGCTGAGCAGTTTTTGGAAATCGTCTTTTCCCTGGATGCAGATGTTCAGAGGTTCTTCGTAGGAATGGGTGGATCCGTATTGTTCGGGCCATTGAATGAACTCGGTGAACTTCAAAAGCAGCCCGGCTTTGATCAGGTGTTCGCGGTCCTGGACTTCATCAGCGGATGATAAAACCGTAGGCAAAACCAGCCACATCGATACGGCTGCCAGCAGGTTGAAGAAAAAGGGATGTCTTTGAATCACTTGAGATCTCCGCGCGAAGTGGGAGGAACGGTAAAAGTTATGGATCTCAGATTCTCAGTCTATGCCCTGTAGAGGCTTAAAACTTAAACACGAACTTTCCGTAAAAACTTCTTTCGGTTTCAGAATCCGCTTCCAGCAATTCATTCAGTTCAGAATGTTGATCATCCAGGATATTCTGCCCCACAAGGGAGATTTCCAGGTTCTTACGTGGTTTCCAGCCAAGACGCAAATCCAGTCGGGAATACGCCTTCACATTGCGGGAGTCGTTTCGGCTCGTGAAATAATAAATCGAATCGAACTCCAGGTTATAGGGTAAGTTCAGGTAGGAGCGGATATTGAAATTGTGCTTGGGTTCGCCTTCCACGTCCAGATCCCCTTCGCTGTTGAAGTTTGCAGGGATGAAGGTTCCCGTTTTCGTCGGCCTGAGATCCGTTTTCGAATAGCTGTAGCTTCCGGAAACTTTCCAGTTCCTGCGTGGATTCCAGGTCGCTGTCAACTCCACTCCGTAAGACTCTCCCTCCAGTGAATTGTCGTTAATAAATGGTAAGACCAGACTAGGGGGAGAAGCTGTGCCATCAAAAAAGGTGTCTTCGATAATGAGTTCGATCAAATTTGAGTACTTGAATAAAAACGCCGTGGCATCGAATGACAAATCCGGATGGGGTTTGTATCGATGCCCGACTTCGAATGCCAGCAATTCTTCCGCTTCGGTCCTGCCGTCATTGGATTCCTGCAGTAACAGGGGAGGGGTGCCGGGAATGACGGCCCGGTTTGCAACCCCCAATTCCTCGGTGATGCTGGGAATCCGCACTGCCCGGGAAACGGCCGCCCAAAAGGTTTGACGGTCATTGGGCGTCCAGATGGTTCTGATATTCGGTTGAAATTCAAAGCCGGAAAACTCGTTGTACTCGAATTTTGACCCCGCAATTATACTCCATTTTTTTGGAATAATTGATATTTCATCATGAAAAAACAGGCCCAGCAAATGGGTCGTTTCTTTCGGAACACGAATGACCTGCGTTTCCTCGAAGTTGAAAAAGGCCGCCCGGTAGTTGAAACCCCAGACCAGCGTCTGCCTCTCACCTAATTTGAAGTTGTGCTGCAAATCCAGATCGAACTGATCGACGATGTTCTGAAAGGGCAGGGTGGATCTGCGTTCCAGCCGGTCGTAATAAACCTGCGCCTGTATCGAGGAGGTGTCGTCCAGGGTGTGGGTCCAGCGCGAGAGAAAGTTGGCGCCTTTTTGAATGGTGCCGCCGCGGAACGGGCCCGATCCAGCCGCGATGGATAAGAAGCGGTTTTTGAAGTCCAGGTCCGCATTCAAATCATAGTAGTCCCCCTGCACCGTCAGGTTGTTTCTGGGGTTGAGCTGGAAATCACCGCGGAAGCCGCCCTGCGACATCTGCTTGCTGTCGAATGTATCCGAGCCGTCCACCCGTTTGCCGCCGTCCCGGTTGCGGTATTTCCCGTATACCCGAAACGCATTTTGCTCACCCCAGTTCATGCCGTAGCGGATAGTGGCGAATCCCGTTTCTTCGGTGCCGGCCCCTCCCGAGACCATCAGTCCCGGCGTTTTTCTGGAATCCTTGGTGATGATATTGATGACGCCGGCGACCGCGTTCGATCCCCAAAGCGCCGCCCCCGGACCCCGGATCACCTCGATGCGATCGATGTCCTCCAGCACGGTGTCCTGGCCGATCCAGAAAACACCCGATGCCGAAGGGCTGTACACCGTCCGGTTGTCGATGAGCACCAGCAGCTTGTCCGAGCCGAGCCTGCGGTTGAACCCGCGGATGGAGATGGCGTAACGGTTTTGGTTGATCTTGGAAACCTGAACTCCGGGAACGATCCTCAGGGCTTCCATGATGTTCACCGCGCCGGTTCTGCGGATGTCTTCCTGAGTGACGACGAACACCGCGGAAGCGGTGTTGTGCAGCAGCTGGGGCCGTTTGCTCGGGCTGGTCACCACGACATCGGTTTGTAGTAAGTCTTTGACACTCAGCTGCAGGATTTCCAGCTGCTCTTTTGTCAGATTTTCTTTTTCAGCGGAAAGGGCGGGATCGGGGAAAAAAAGGGCGAATAACGCCGCGATGAAAAAGGGGGCGGCGCGCTCCTTCGTGAGCGAAGACTGAATCACAGATGGCATTATTTTCCGGGCAAATAAATCCAGTGAACGCAGAAAATCGAATTTCTGGAACCCGAATGATATGGCAATCGACAGCGAGGCTAATCATAACCCATTATGTTAATTCTGCTAATAGTTAGTTTAAAAATTAGAAAAGTCATTCCCTGTAAACGTCAATATCCGATATCCTATAATCTGCAATGCCAATACTTCCCGGCGAATCTTTCGGAAGACCAATAAAATAAATGAGTTAATGTTTTTTCTGCGCCGAAATAGAGATGGACAGGTCTCGTAAAATCATGGTATAGGGAATTTTTATGAGGGCCAGGAGGAACAACCTTAATCAAGTGGAGGTATTGGAATGGCACACACAGAACTGCAGGAAGCGATCGAACGGTTGTCTCTGGATGAGAATTACAGGAAGAAACTGGTTTCCGATTCCGAGAAAATCATGGTTGATTATGGATTGGACGAGAATGGCATGCTCGCCATCCAGTCCGTCGAGCCGCTGGGGATTCAAAGGCAGAACATCCGCCCGGTAGCCGTATGCTGCACCTGCTGGGCAGCGGAATAACTCGACGATCGACCGGGTTGCGATTCAAATGTCAAAGGCTTGATGCTCGATGAGGGGTCCCGGAATGATGCTTCGTTTTCAGAGAGAGCCTTGAATGAAACCCGCTTTAAAAAACGCAACGATACCTTTGCCGCAAAAGCCCAAACTCGCACCCTGGGCAACGGTCATCGATCTGGGGGACGACCGGATTCAGTTCCGGGCAGCCGAATTCGCGTTCACACTTCGGCACGATCTTTTTCTCAGTGCGTTTGCGGCGATACGGCCCTTACTGGATGGCGAGCATCGTCTGGAAGAGATCACCGCATCGGGCGGGGACACGTATTTGCCAACCACGATTTCCTTCCTGCTCAAGATCCTCAAAGCTAACGGGCTTTTGCAGGAAGGAAATGTCCCTCCGCCGTCTCCCCTCAACCCTGAAGACCTGAAAGATTGCGAACGGCAAATCCAGTTTTTTTCCCATTATGTGCCCAATCCCCAGGGGGCGTTGGCGTCCCTGCGGGCAGCCCGGATCGCACTGGTGGGAGAGGGCGGGCTGGTGTCCCCCATTGAGCGGGCACTGACGGAGCTCGGTGCGCGGCCCGTCGCCCTCGATTTTGCCGGTGGGAAATTGAGATCGCCGTCGGTGCCGAACGGCAACGGCAAACCCGATGCGGAAAACTGGGATCTTTTGATCGCCTGTGAGAACACAGCGGCGTTTTCCTTTTTTGAAGCTGTCAATGCCGCCTGCCTGACTGAAGGGCAGCGCTGGATGCGGATCGCGATGGAGGGGACCACGGCCGCCCTGGGACCGACGGTGGTGCCGCACCAGTCTGCCTGTTATGAGTGCTATGAGGGGCGGATCGCCTCCAACACGCAGGATGCGGAAGGATACCGGGCTTTCAAAGAGCACCTCAAAACCAACCCGCCTCATCCCGATGAGGGCTTTCCGCCGCCCTTGATCGACGTGATCGCGGGCCAGACGGCGCTGGAAGCCGCCCGGCAGATCACCGGCTTCGCCCCGCCGCACACCATCGGGCGGTTTTACGAATTCAAGAGCACCTCGCCGGCCGGCGTCGGCCACACGGTGCTGCGGCTGCCCCGTTGTCCCGCCTGCCATTCGACACCGCCCCGGCAGGAAGCCTGGAACCAGACCCTCTTTCTCACAAAGCAGGCCCCTTGAACAACCCATTGATATCCCTGAACCACTTAAGGGACGGACCGGATACCCAGATTGCGGAAGGGATCCTGCGCGCCCAGCGGCTGGTGAGCGATCGTTCCGGCATCCTCTCCAAGGTCGATTTTGAAGAGCTGTTTCCCGGCGAGCCGCAGGTGTTCTTCTCGCACAGCGAGCCGGCGGATGTGTCGGCGTTTTGCGGAATGAAGGCGCTCAACTACGGCGACGCCGCGTCGGTGGATCCCGACCGCGCCATCATGAAGGCGATCGGCGAAAGCGTCGAGCGCTATTGCTCCGGCCACTATGATAAGGAAGCGCTGTTATTCTCGACGTATGAGGAACTGAGCGGGGATGCGGTCGATCCCCGGTCCTTCGCGCTGTTCAGCGCGCGCCAGTACGCGCGCGCCGGTTTTCCCTTCACGCCGCTCACATCGCAGACCCCGGTGCGCTGGGCGCGGGGGTTTTCCCTGCGCGATGAAACGCCCCGCCATGTGCCGGCGGCGTTTGTGTATGTCCCGTATCTGTTCGACAAGCCCAAAGAACCGGCGTTTTTCAACCCCATCTCCACCGGACTGGCCTGCGGCACGACCCTGGCGGCGGCGTTGTACAAAAGCATTCTCGAAGCGATCGAACGCGATTTTTTCATGATCGTGTGGAAAAACCGCCTGCCGATGCCGCGTCTCGATCCCTGGAGCTCGCGCGATCCGTTCGTGCAGCGGCTGCTCAACGTGCTCGAACCCGTTCCGCTGCGCTGCGAGGCCAATTACCTGGCCCTCGACATGGACGTGGCCGTGATCTCCGTGATGCTCAAAACCCGGCTCGACGTTGCGCCGCGCACGGTCATGGGCATCGGCGCCGACCTCGACCCGGACCGGGCGCTGATCCAGGCTCTCGAGGAAGCGTACCTGACCTTCCTCGGCATGAACCGGTACGCCAGACTGAAGGACGATTTCAAGCCCGATCCGGATTTCGCAAACATCACGACGCCAACCCTGCACGCGTTGGCGCACGCGGTCAGCCCCGCCCTGCGCGGCACCACGGATTTTCTCAACAGCTCGAAGACGCGGCTTTCCGTCCCCGAGCTTAAAAGCGAAGCCACCGGCAGCCGGGTGGCGGACGTCAAAAAACTGGTGCGCATGCTGGACGCGCGCGGGCTGGATGTCGTCAGTTTCGACCTGACCACCGAGGACATCGACGATGCGGGGTTCAAAGTCGTTCGATCCGTCATCCCCGGATTGCAACCTCTCGACAATCACCACGCCCGCCGCTATCTGGGGGGGCGAAGACTGTACGACGTTCCGGTGCGCTGCGGGTTTTTGCCCGAGCCGCTGAAAGAGGAAGACCTCAACCCCTGTCCGCATCCTTTTCCCTGAAACCAGAACGGAGAAGCCGTTATGCCTGGAATCATCATTCAGCCCGCCGTGATCGGCCCGAAAAAAGAAGATCCCGATTCCGTATCCGTTTCCGAGCTGTTTCACGAGAACACGAAACTGCAACCCTCCCTGCCTGCGGAGATGATAGCCGCCGGCAGCTACACGGAAGCGGAAGTTCTGGCCATGTCGCGCGGATACAAACAGTACGAACTGTTCCCGCAGATCCCGCTGCCGCCGAAAGAAACCTGGACGCCCGTGCAGACCACCTACGATGCGGTGATCGAATCCAGAAGGTCGGTGCGGGAATTTTCCGATGCGCCGATGAAACTCGAGGACCTGTCGAAGCTGTTGCATCAGAGCTACGGCATCACCGGGGAAATCAACCGGCCGGACGGAGGCACACTGCCCCTGCGCGCCGCGCCTTCCGGAGGGGCCCTGTATCCTGCGGAAATCTACCTGGGAGTGCGCAACGTGCACGGCCTCGATGCGGGGATCTATCATTACAACGTCCCCGGCCACGCGCTCGAATTGCTGGTTCCCGGAGATCAATCGGAGCCGCTGACCGAAATCTGCTGCGGTCAGGAATACGTGCGCCAGGCGGCGGTGACGGTCCTCATTTCGGGGGTGCTGCAACGGACCAAGCGCAAGTACGGGGAACGGGGTTACCGCTACGTGCTGCTGGACGTCGGCCACCTCGGGCAGAACATCTACCTCGCCTGCACGGCCCTGAACCTGGCTGTGATGACCACCTGCGGGTTTTACGACGATCTGGCCAATAGAAAGCTCAACCTCGATGGCATCCAGGAAACCGTGTTGTATGTGGCTTTTCTGGGGCCGCGGGAGGATTGATCCATAAGGAAGGGCGCCGGTCTTGCGCGGCATGGGCGGAGGGACTATACTGTCTCTATGAAACGATTCAGCCAGCTCTATAAAAAGCCCTTTTTCGCCTGCGTGTTCTGTGTGATCTACGCGGCGGTTTCCCTGGGAATTGCCCTGTTCGGTTTCTGAGCGCGGGCCGGCTTCATAGTTTCCCTTCAGGAGAAAAAGCGTGAATCCGATGGACGCATTCACCTACAATCTGCTTGCGGTTTTCGCAGGCTTTGCCTATGCCGGGTCGGTGCTGTTCCTGTGGGCGATCCACAGGGAAACCGCCGCCAGCGGATTGCGGAATGCGGCCGTCAGCGCGAACGCGGCTTCGCTGAGCGTCGGCGCGAACCGTCCCGGTTTCATCCGCGCCCAGTGGAAATCCCTGCTCACGCTGGCCCTGGTGTTTGGCGGCGGATTCGGGTTTTTCATCACCCACGTGTGTCCCTACAAATGAGCGCGCCACCGCTTCCGTTCATTATTTAATACCCATCTAAATCTTTAAATCCGAATAGAACGCCCGCAAGGTTTGCGGTCACTGTGATTTTGTCGTTGCGCCTGCGATGCAGGCAAACGGCTGTCGTTGTTCAGTGGTGTGAGGGGGTCTTCGTGGTGGGCACGCTGCGGTACAGGGGGAACCAGTTTCTCGCAAGAAACTCCGCCGGTTTGCATTTCTCCTGTGAAATTTGTTTGCGGCACAACTCCTTGTGGGTTTCGGGAAGGTGGATGCGTTTGCCGATGAAATAGGGTTCCCGGCCGGGAGAGAATTTGGCTTTGAAGTGAAACAGGGAGTCTTCCCCGCTCATGCCGCCTCCCAGCAGATAGCGTTTGCAGCCCCGCTCGGCCGCCCATTGCATCGCTTTGTACTGCAGGATGTCGTTGACGCCGAGATTGCGGTGATCGTAGTCCGATCCCGACAGGTGGTTGTAGGCGAAGCCGCCGCCGTGAAAGATGAGCAGTCCGCCGACCATTTTGTCCCCATAGAACGCAACCCCTAAAGACAGGTGGTCCCGCAACCGCAGCTTCATCTGCTGGAAATAATTGTCATCGAAAAAATAAAAATCCGACGCGTGCTTGTGGTTCATGGTG
This sequence comes from Nitrospinales bacterium, assembly GCA_965223345.1. GTDB lineage: Bacteria > Nitrospinota > Nitrospinia > Nitrospinales > VA-1 > CBDCWG01. The sequence goes on along the minus strand of CBDCWG010000012.1, from coordinate 3,019,281 downwards.
CGGGTATAGAGATCCACGAACGCTGCGTAGTGTTCATCTTCCGCACCCGTGACGACGGTGATCCCGTTTTTTTCCGCTTTGCGGATTTTCTTGCGGGCTTCCTTGCCGATCATCCCGTCGAGATCGGCAGCGCCGTTGGGAAAACAGGCGGTGACGGTGGCGTGCAGGTTCTCCACCTGCAGCGAGACGTCGTTCAACAAATCGTGATTGCCGAACAGCGGATGAAAGCGAACGAACTCGCTCACGATGCCCGCTTCGCGGCAATGTGCACGGAACGCGGCGTTGAATTTTTCTTCAAGCGTTACGTTCGACAGCAGGTATCCGCCGAAACCGTAGGCGGAAGTGATGTCGTACAGGTCGGTGCCGTCGATCGGCCGCTTGATGTAGGGGTAGAGACCGATCCCCGATCCATCCTCGAACACAAAACATTCCGCCTGGCCTTCGCTCACCGATTCGTTGATCTGCAGGTATTCGGGCAGAAAATACACGTCCTCGACGCCCAGACGGGACAGGCATTCCTTCCACAGTTTTTCATCGGATGTGCGCAGAATTCGTTGCATCGCGGACTCTCAATAAAGGTTTCTATGCCTTGCTCATTCAGGATGGCATTGAAAGATGGAGGGTTGGGGGAGGTTGTGTCACGATTGCATCAAAATGGCACTTTGCGAATAGGGGCAGGCAGAGCGGCGCTGGCAAGGAATCGGAGCCAATGGCTTGTAAAAGCGCGCGTTTGTTTCCGGGAGGGGGTGAGGCAGGGATTGCGGACAGGCAGGGAGGCTGCGGCGGGCTGGAAGCGGCTTGTATCGGGGAGGCTGTGCGTCAATCCCCTTTGGGTTCACCGTCCTTCCAGATCACCTGGTTGTCCTTGTTTTTGATGTAGGCGAAATCGTGTTCCGACATTTCTTCCAGCGTCATCGGCTCTTCTGCGTCCACCACCATTGCGGACACCTTTTCCATGTTGCCGCCGATCTGCAGAAAAATCTGCTCGCCGTTTTCCAGGGGCTTGCTCTTATATATGAAGAGGAAATTGTAGTAGTGCGAAAAGTACAGCGGCACCTCGCCGAATTGTTCCAGCACCTCATCGGTGTCCATCAAGCCGTTTCCTCGACGGCGCAGGTCTTATCGAGAATGAAATACACCGGGCAGAAACCGGTGAACGCGCTTTGCAGCAGCGTCAGCCCCAGCAATCCCGGAACCCACAGCCAGTAGGGGTGAACCCAGTGACCCAGCGCGATTCCCGTGACGATGACCGCGCCCGCGATGCCATCGTGAATGCGTCGTTTGGTGTGCATATCCTGCCTCCAGAGTGAATGGGAAGGATGTTTTTTCCGGCCCGTGACCACATGGGTCACCGCAACCCGTTATTATACTCTCCCGTGTTGCAGCGATTGCTGCGGAATCCCTGCATTCTAACCGATTCCATGCTCCTTCCGGGTAAATCTGCCGCCCGATCGTCGAGACGGCCTGCACGCTCCAATAATTCAATCAAGTCGCGCAGCCCGTGCAAAATGGCGCGGACCCGCGAAATGGAAAAACCGCACCGCCGTTTCCGCCCCGGCGCAAGAACTGATAAGATGAAACACACCTCTTCCCGATAAGAAACGATGTGGGAGTGCGCTGCCGCACAAAACGGCGGACGGCTTCCCGTGCAATGGAAACCCTGCGAAAAGAATAGGGGCGTCGCGATCCATGAAACTTTCCAGAATCATTCCAATGGCAGGACTCGTTTTCGTCATCGTCGGCTTTGCGCCCGCCACCACCTGGGCGGACTGCTCCGAAAAGCTGATCACCCGGCTGCTCGATTCGGGATTTTCCAAGGCGGAGATCCTCGAATTGTGCGGCGAGAGGATAGTTCCGCGCACCTTCGATCGCCGCGGCCGTTCCGGAGGCGCCACCTGCAACGCCCTCAACCAGCTCAAGGACCAGATCGAAAGGGCGTACGAAGATTGCCGCGAGTACAACCGGGAACGCTGGGACGACTGGGAGAACGAGCACCGCAAACGCCACGGCACGCGCGACCCCTGGAGGATGCCGCCGATGGATCTCTCCTGTGGCGACTACCTCGCGAATCTCGACCGCATAGAGGAACAGACGGAAAAATTCTGCGATTGAGCGGCCCGCCGGTTCAGCCGGGGGAACGCACCGCCGCTTCCTCTGCGTGCCAAAATCGATTATAATCGCGATGCGACAAAACGGGCGCGCGTATCAACGCAGGGGAGAATCGATGGAAAGAGGCGACGGATGCAGAAGGTAGGCGATTGCATGAGCGCGCCGGTGATCACCACCGGGGCCGACGCCCTGGCTCACGACGCCGTGCAGGAGATGTTCAAGCACCGGGTGGGCGCGTTGCTGGTGATGCAAGGCAGCAAATGCGTCGGCATCGTCACCAAGCACGATTGGCGGCACAAGGTTCTGGACGGGGAGGGCGATCCCAAATCCTTCCGCGTCGAGGACATCATGACCCGCAAGCTCATCGTCATCGAGCGGGACGAACCGTTGACGAAGGCGAGCATTCTGATGAAGAAAAACAATTTCCACCACGTCGCCGTCGTGCACAACAAAAAGATCGTGGGCATGCTCTCGACCAAGGATCTGGAAAAGCGCTTCGAGAGCCACACCTGACCCAACCGCGCCGCTGTCCTTCCCCGGCGGTACAGCCCACCGGGTTCAGGGTCCCTCGTTGGCGTAGGCCGAGCGCCAGGCTTCGTACCCTCCCGTCATGCTGTACACTTCCTTGAATCCCTGCTCCTTGAAATAGGCCGCCGCACCCTGGCTCGATATGCCGTGGTAGCAGTAAACGATCAGCGGCTTTTCCTTGTCGGCGGCTTCGGTGTATTGCTGGACGTTGCCGTCGTTCACCGCCACCGCATCCGGCAGGTGGCCGCTCTGATACGAGCCGGGATCGCGGATGTCCACCACGTTGGCGGTTTTGTTGTCCACCATTTCCTTTACCCTGCGGATGTCTATTTCTTGAAACGTAGGCATGAATGCCTCCATAATGAGGGTCATCGTTTCCGCAAAGGATAGCACAGGCCATCCGGCGAAAAAATGACTTCTCCCACAGAAACGGGATGAGAGGACGCACCCCGCATGAGCATGAATCCCGCAGAACTGGAAGCAAACCTGAAAACCGCCCGCGAGCGCAGCGACCGCGAACAGGAAGCCCGGACGCTCCTGCTTCTGGGAGAGCACTATCAGACGGTGCGGCGTCTGCCCAAAGCCGCCGCCCTGATCGCCCAGGCCCTCAAAATCAGCGGCGTGACGGAGAATGCGAAAGAGGCGGCCTGCGTGCACGCGCGGCTGGGGGCGGTCTACTGGGAGATGGCGCAGCTCAAAAAAGCCATGACGCATTTCCAGCAGGCGCTGGAAAACCTGAAACGTGCGCCGCATGCGGAAGGAACGTACCGGGTGCAGACCCTGCTCGCCATCCTGTACTGGCGCAAATGTCAGTGGCGGGAAGGACTCGCGGGCTTCCGCGCAGCGTTGAAGTCGCGGGACAATGTGCAGGAGGAAACGCAGGACTACCTTCCGCTCAAGCAGGCGCTGGAGCGCGGCGTGGCGACGCTGGAAAACCGCATCCGGCTGGCGCGCGAGCAGAACGATCCCCTGCGGCTGCTGCAGCCGCTGTTTTCCCTCGCGCCCTTGCACCTGTTTACGGGAAACAAAACGGCCATGCAGGCCCTCTTGCAGGAGGCGGAACCCCTCGCCGAACAACTCGGCAAACAGGACATCCTGGAAGTGCTGCCACAACTGCGGGCGTTGATGGAAGAGATGGGTTAGGAAACGCGGTGAACCTCAAAAAATCTTCTCCGCGGTCTTCAGCGCTTTTCGGGCGAGCGAGCGTTTTTCCCCGTTCCTGCAAATGAGAAAGTAGTCGCCCGGCATTTCCAGTGTTTCGATCACCGACTCGCTCAGCGTTTCCTCGCTGGTGAACCAGCCTTTTTTCTGCAGGATCAGAACGTGGATCGGCTCCTCCGGAAACAGGTCCACTTTTTTGCGGCAGATCCAGGCGTGCCGGATCGTCTCGAAGTTTTCCAGTTGCTGTTGGATGGCTGTCAGGCTGGACTGCGGCAGCCCGTGTTCCAGGTATTCGTCGGTCGCAATCAGATCGCGCCGTTCCGCTTCCGCCCGCGCCTCCAGATCCACGAACGCCTCGGCGCGCAGCCGGTATTTCTCGACGGCGGCTGCGTCGCCTTTCGACCGGAAGTAGTCGCAGGCCAGCTCGCAGGCCGGGATCGCGAGCCGCGGATGCGTGTGCATCACCGAGTCGAGAAACCCGATGCCCGAAGCGTCCTTTCGTGCGAGCAGCAGCCGCCCCAGCGCGAAAGCCGTTTCCGGCACGTCGCGGTTGCGGTTCCACGCCATGCGGTAAAGCGGCAATGGATCCGTCTGCGGTTTCAGTTCTTCGGTCCAGGTCGCCAGCTCCCACAATTCTTCAGGCGTCATTTCCCCCGCTCTGTGTTTTTCTTCCAGTTTGTTGAGCGCCTCTTTGCCCCCGGTCACGTAGGTGTGGCGCTCTTTCCAGGCTGGCTCGTTCTCTTCCGCCCACTGCCGGTCGAACGCGGCGAGGATCGAAGCAAGAGCGTCGCCGAGAAACTCCTGCGCGGCGCTGTGCGGCGAGGCGTCCGGCAACGCGATGTCTTTGACCAGAGGTTGCAGGCGGTCCTTGAGAGCCGGGTGCGTGTTCACGGGATCGGTCTCTTTTTCCAGTTCGCGTTTCAGGCAGTCCTGCCGCTCCTCATCGCTGAACGGCTGCGAGCCGATGAATGCGTGCATTTCGGTGAACACCCTTAGGTTCACTTCCGGGGATACATCGCACTGCTCAGTGACGCGATCCCAGTATTTCTCTTCCACCAGCTGTTCGTGCACCTGCACCTGCGCCAGTGTCTGCGCGACGGACTGCTTCGAGGTGATGCGGGCGGCCATCGCATCGGCCTGATATTCGTTGAGACGCGCGTACACGAAAAAGTTGGCGCGCAGGATGGGATCGTAGCGGTCGAAAAACCTGCCGAACACCCATCGGGAAAAGAAACCCGCCATCTCGACGACCTCCATGGTCTGGATCCAGGAGGTGCGCACCCTGCGCATCCACGAGCCGAACCGGCAGTGATCGCTGGACAGATGCGCGAATTCGTGCGCCAGCACCGAGCGGAAATCCTGCGGCGAAAGGCTGAGCAGCAAAGGCAGGCCGAGTACCAGGGTGTTGCGGTATTGGCCGAACACGCCGAGCAGCGGAGCCTCGTGCACGTAAGCGTTGAATCCCTGTGTCAGCAGAACCCGGTGAAAGGGCGGGGCGTTCAGTTGCCGGCGGATCTGCCGGATGGCATCGAAAAGCGCCGGGCATTCGTTGGCGCGCACCCGGTGGCCAACTGGCGTTGCGGATTCCCTGCACAGCGCGTGGATCATCGCCAGCGTGAAAAAGCACAGCCAGCCTGCGGGCACCACGGCCGCGAACAGGAGCAGGGAGGATCCGGTTTGGTGTGCGAAAACCACGCCGCCCACCGCCACGGCGGGCAGCAGCAACAGGACCCCGTAGAAATACACGTAGCCCAGTCCGGTGAGCAGCGCCAGCCGCAAGCGGAACCGGTCCGGGTTGGCCTTGAGGTGCGCTTCCGCCTCCGCGATGAGGGATTCGAATCGCTCCCGTCTCTGTGTGGTGCTTGAGTCCACAGTCTGGTTTCCGGTGTCGATCCGGCGCTGCGCAAAGGATGAAAACGCCGGATTTTATGGGTTTGGGATCACTTAAGATTGAGCAAGCCCTATGCCAAAAGCGGGTCCTTGAAAAACCGCCGGTTAGCGTTGCGGTGGGGGGCGTTTGCGGCAGCGCGGTAGTATGAAAAAATGAACATTCCGACAGCTCATCTTTCAAGGCAGACGCTTCGTGTCTGAAAAAGGGTAAATATCCCAACGAAAGTGCGTGTTCCCGATCGTTAACTCGCGAAAAATCAAGCTCTCGCTACCGGCACTCTGTTTGCATCATTCTTGATCTCACTCCAGAGAACGAATTCCAGACGCAAGCCGGACGACTCGAATTTCAGGATCGGCGTCACCATTGGGGGAAAGGGGAATCTCTGGAGGTTCTAACCAATTTAAGGAGGGTTCAATGTCAACGGTTAAAAAAGTGAGTGTGGGGCTTGTGGGTTGCGTTTTTCTGGTTTCCCTGATAGCGGGGCCTGTTTTCGCAGGGGGCAAAGGCGGCAAGGGGAAATGGAAAAAAAAGGAATACAAAGAATGGGTCAAAGAAAAGGATCAGCACAAAATGGATTGGCGGGATGACATCCGCTACAGTCAATCTTCTCCTTCAGATTGCAATTTGCCTCCCGGATTGGCAAAAAAAGGGAAAGTGCCTCCGGGATGGGCGAAGAAATGCAACCAGCACGCTTACAAAAGCACCTCTCACACGCACCACGGGGATCACTCCGGGCATTACCCGGAACACGACTCCAGGAAATATCCCAGGCAGAACAAGGAGCCGAAAGTTGAAGGCGAAGTGAATATCGGCGTTGACGTGCATATCCCGTTTCCCTGACAGTGCGACAACGCCTGCTTGTTCACTGTTTGCAGGTAAAGAAAAACCGGGCTTTCGGGCCCGGTTTTTTTATTGCGCGCGAACGGGAGGATCGCGTCTCAGTTCTTTTTGATCCTGGCTCTCCAGTCCTTGGATAATTTTTTGGCTTCGGCGATCTGGCCGGCCGTCATCTTGCTCGCCAGCATATCCCGGTTCTTGGCAGCCAGACTGCGGTCCTCACTGGACCGAAACTTCAGCGACGCCAGGTCGTACCACATATGCGCCTGGATGTAATCCGCGGGAACGGCTTTTGAAAGGCTGTACAGGATGCCCAGATTGTACTGGGCGGAAGCGTTGCCCTGTTCCGCCGCCTTGCGGTACCATTTGATCGCCTCGCCGGGATTGCGCCTGACGCCTTTGCCTTCCTGCAGCATGACCCCGAGGTTGTACTGCGCGTGCGCGTCGCCTTGCCGGGCGGCCTTGAGAAACCAGAGCGCGGCCTTTTCGGGGTCCTTCACCACGCCGTCTCCCTTGCTGTACATGGACCCGAGATTGCTTTGCGCCAGCGCGTTCCCCTGCCGGGCGGCCTTTTCGTACCAGTTCACCGCTTCCTTGAAGCTCTGCGGCACCCCTTCACCGCGATCGTACAGGTAACCCAGGCTCACCTGCGCCTTGGGATCGCCCTGCGCCGCGGCCTTCTGCAGCCACTGCGCGGCTTTCGTGAAGTCGCGCGAGATCAGCTCTCCCTTGGCGTACAGCGTTCCCAGCGTGGTCTGGGCGGTGACGAATCCCTGCTCGGCGGATTTTTCGTACCAGTACACCGCCTCCGTGTAATTCGGGGAGATCCCCTGGCCGTTGGCGTACAGCGAGGCCAGGTTGAACTGCGCGGCGGGACGGCCCTGTTCCGCGGCCATCTGGAACCATTGCAGCGCCCGGGAGTAATCCTTCTGCACGCCCCGGCCCTTGAGGTACATGACCCCCAGGTTGCTCTGCGCGCGGGTGATTCCCTGTTCGGCGGCTTTTTTGTACCACTTCACCGCGGTTTCGTAATCGGTGGGCACCCCCTGTCCCTTGGCGTACATGATCCCGAGGTTGAACTGCGCCTTGGCGTTGTCCTGATTGGCCAGCGTTTCATAGATGCCCAGAGCGGTTTTGTAGTCGGCCTCCTCATAGGCTTTCGCCGCTTTGAACAGCTCGTGTTCCGGGTTGCTGGCGAACGAAGGGGTTGCGGTCAGGAGCAGAATCGACAGGGCTGCCGCTGCCCGCTTGAAACGCCCGAACCGTCGGAAGGTCTTCATGGTTTTCGAGTCCCCATCAAGTTGATGTTCAGAAATACAGATTCCCTGTAAAGCGATTTGGAAAGTCTAGCAAACAACCCGCTCCGTATGCCGATATGGAAATTTTTTTTGACCCGTCGCCGGGCTTTTTCGGGATAGTTTTCAATGCGCAGACGCCGTCCGACCGTTGTGCGCCCGGCGCCGGTCTGCGGATAAATTGCCGGAGGGCTCAAGAATTCCCGATAGCGTCCGATTTATTAAAGTAGAGTGAGCATCTGTCCATCCTCATGCGTGGAGTGTTTCATCCTCAACGTCGATTTCAAAACTCCGCAGAAATCACAAGGACATGAACCGTTTGGCAGCAGGCAGGCACGAATCCGGCAACGCCGCCTTTTGCCCCTTACGCTGAAGCTCTCAACGACCGGGTCCGATAGACTCGATTTCAGCACGAAAAAGTGTTGATTTATCGCAATTAATTTTGCTAAAATAGGCAAAATTATTTAAAGTTTGGTTAAATTGTTAGAGGCGGAGACATTATAAAAATTTCGGGCTGAGCATTGTTTACCTTGAAAGTGGATACCTTCAAGGTGGGGCCGGAAAAGAGAAAGGAGAAAGGTTTATGAAGAAAATCCTCGTTTTGACCGCAGTTGCCGCATTCGCATTGTCCATTCCCATGTCGGTGTTTGCCGCAGGCTATGGGGCCGCCGGTTGCGGGCTGGGTAACCTGGCTTTCGGAGCCAAGCCCGGTGGGCAGCAGATTCTCGCCGCCACCACCAACGGCACCTTCGGTTCCCAGACCTTTGGCATCACCTCCGGCACCTCCAACTGTGGCGATCACGGTCTCCTCAACCTCAGTAAGGAGCGCGAGATCTTCGCCGAGCAGAATTATTCCAGCTTGGTGAAAGAGATGGCGATGGGTGAGGGAGAAAACCTGGTCACGCTGGCCAGCCTGTATGGCTGCAACGCCAATTCCCACAACGAATTTGGCGCGCTGGTGCAGGACAAGTTCGACGTCATCGTTAAAAGCGACGACACGACCTCGGGCGAAATGCTGAGCATGCTCGAAGAGGAACTCATGTACCATCCGAAACTGTCCAAGTCCTGCCACGTCGTGTTGCAGTGATCTGCATGTTATTAAAAAATGGATATCGGTGAGATTCACCGGTATCCATTTTTTTTTGCCCTCATTTTCCCGTGGTTTCTTTCCGCTTCGCCTGCCTCCTGTTGATCCTGCTCTGGGCTTTGCCCACACGGGGTTTTTCCGCCGAGACGCCGCCCGCAAACCCTTACTGGCAGGAACTGGTACGCCGCGCCGATCAAAAATCCCTGCACGAGTCGCGCATGTGGCACCTGCTGCTCAAGTACCGTAAAACCCTCTGGGGCGGTTATGAGAGTGAAGCGGACGGCATGGATTATTTCAACGCGCCGCAGGGCAAGACCGACCCGCAGGCCGAACTGCACGCCACGCTCCGAAGTTTTTTCACCGACCCCAAGGACCTCCCTTTAAAAAAAGAACACCCGCAGTGCAATTTCGCCGCCCGGTTCAAATGGCTCAGCAAGGAGCTGGACTTCGACCTCGCGCGGCTGGCCGTGCAGCCCTGCGACCGGCTCAACCGCTGGCTTGCCACGCTGGAGCCCGACCGCGTGACGGTGGTGTTCGCGTCGCATTTTTTCAACAATCCCGCCTCCATGTTCGGCCACACGCTGCTGCGCATCGACAGCAAGAGCAAGGGAGAGAAGCAGAAGCTTTTGAACTACGGCGCCAACTACGCCGCGAGGCCGGACACCGACAACGCGGTGCTGTACGCGCTCAAGGGGCTGGTGGGCCTGTTCGAGGGGCATTTCGCGATCTTTCCCTACTACGTGAAAGTGCAGGAGTACAACAACTGGGAGAGCCGCGACCTGTGGGAGTACGAGCTGAACTTCAACGAAGAACAACTGGAGATGCTGCTCCTGCATCTGTGGGAACTGGGCGGTACCTTTTTCGAGTACTACTATTTTCAGGAGAACTGTTCCTACCACATCCTGTCCCTGCTGGAGGTCGCCGATCCCAGCCTGCACCTGCGGGATGCGTTCTTCTTTTCCGTCATTCCCACCGACACGGTCAAGGTGCTGGCCGAGCAGAAGGGGCTGGTGAAAAAAGTCGTCTACCGGCCCGCGGTGCTCAACAAGATGAACCACAAGCGCGTCCGCATGAGCGGCGAAGAACGGACGCTGTTCCGTGGCATCATCCGCGATCCCGACCTCATCGAGTCGCAGGAATTCACAAGCCGCCCGGTGGAATCGCGCGCCCGCATCCTCGATGGCTATCTGGATTATTTGCAGTACAAGGGCATGCAGGACAACGAGATGGAAAACGGCAGCGTCCGCATCCCCCGTTCGGTGCTGCTGGCGCGCAGCCGCCTCAACCACCAGAGCCCGGAGGAGGAGCCGATCCGTTTCTCGTCACGTCCTGACTGGGGGCACGGCACCGACCGGCTGCGGTTCGGCGTCGGGCACAACGACGACGAACCGTTTCAGGAGATTTCCTACCGGCCCGCCTACCACGACCTGCTGGCCAACGCCACCGGCTACGACAAGGATTCCGAGATCCGCGTGCTGGATTTCAATTTTCGCTATTACAACGAAAGCGATCGCCTGAAAGTGGACCGCGCCACGATCCTGGCGATCACTTCCCTGACGCCGATCGATCCGCTGTTTCCCAAACCCTCCTGGCGGATGAGCGTCGGCGTGGATTCGCTGCGCGATTTGGAATGCAACCAGTGCAATTCCTTCCGCGGCAACTTCGGCGTCGGTGTTTCCTTCCGGCCGCGCTTTTTCTCGCCGTTTCTGTTTTACGCGTTCGCCGACGCCGATTCGGATTTTTCCAGCCGGCTGGACGACGGCTACCGCATCGGCGGCGCGCTCGAAGCGGGTGCCTATGTCGATCTCACCGAGAACTGGAAGGTGCAGGTCGCCGGAGGCTACAAAAACTACTTCCTCGGGGAGGAAAAGAACCTGTTCACCGCCACCTTCGCCCAGCGCTACTCCCTCTCGCAGAACCTCGACGTGCGCCTCGAATACAACCGCCACGACGAAAACGACGAAGGCATCCTGTCCGTCAATTTCTATTTTTAGTCGCGCTCTCCCGACAAAAACCGTCAAACTCTCACCCTGAGCTCGTCGAAGGGGGCACCGTCATGCTTCGACAGCGCCTGTCCTGAGTTTATCGAAGAACTCGGCATGACATTGGTATAATGATTGACGCAATAGAATCGAAACGTCCTTTTTACAGGCGATGATGAAACCGCAACCGGTGCCTCTCGAAACCATCTGGAACGACTACGGCGAACGGCTGCGCCGCTTTCTGCGCGCCCGCGTGTCGCGCCCGGAAGACGCCGACGACCTGGCGCAGGAAATCTTGATCAAGGTCCACAGCAACCTGTCGCAGTTGCAGGATAGCGGCAAGCTGCAAAGCTGGCTGTTCCAGATCGCGCGTAACGCCCTCACCGATCATCACCGCAAATCCGCTGCATCGCGTTCGCGGCAGGACGCCGCTGAAAACGAAAACCACTCCGATTCAGAAAACACGGCCCGCCTCGAACTGACCCGCTGTCTCGAACCGTTTTTGCAGGAACTGCCGGACAAATATCGCGACGCCGTGACCGCCGTCGATCTCAACGGCGAAGCGCAGAACCGTCTGGCGGAGAAATACGGAATTTCTTATTCCGCTCTGAAATCGCGCGTGCAGCGCGGCCGGGCCATGCTCAAGGATCTGTTCTTTAAATGCTGCGCCTACGAAATCGACGCCCGCGGCCGCATCGTTTCCTACCAGAGCAAGCGCGACTGCTGCTGAAATTTCTCCACCGTTTTGCGTCTTTTTCTTGTGGCCTTCGTCTACTGGGGTGAAGTTTTTAATTTTTCATTCATCCCTAACACGAAGGAGGCAGTTATGAAACAGACGATCCAGGCCACAACCCGTATCCACATGGGGCTCAACACCCGCAGGTTTCAACAGTCGGTGCAGTTTTACCGGACGTTTTTCGACGTCCAGCCCGTCAAGGTCAAGCCCGGCTACGCCAAGTTCGAGGTGGCAAACCCGCCCCTCAACCTGGCGATCACCGAGGCCGACCGCGTGGACGGCAACCGCGTCAGCCATTTCGGCGTGCAGGTGGATTCCACCGAAGCGGTGCAGGCACAGGCCGACCGGCTGCGGCGGCAGGGGCTCGAACCCGAGATGGAGGAGAACACCGTCTGCTGTTACGCGCGGCAGGACAAGGTCTGGGTGCGCGATCCGGACGGCAACGCCTGGGAAACCTTCGTGGTGCACGAGGATGCGGAGGAGAAAGCCTGCGATCCTCAGGAGAAGGTGGGCTGTGCCTGCTGATGCACCGTGATTGAAAGGCAAAAAAAATCCCGGCCTCTCGGGGCCGGGATTTTTTGCATCGAAATCCGGTCAATTTTTCAGCAGTTCGTCCACGTACTCGCGCGAGCGGGTCAGGGTGTAGCCGTAGGTCTGCCGCACCAGCCGGGTGGCTTCGACGATGTCGCCGCGGCTGGCCAGATCCAGGATGTGATTCTCGGCCGTGGCGTCGCCGTTGGATTGGGTGGTGTCGGTGTTCAGCGACAACTCCGGCTCGACGGGAAAGTGCCGGCTTAAAAAATCCAGCGCCGCAGGGACTTTCGGGCGGATGCCGTTCCACTGCACGCGCACGATGCCGGGATCCACAACCCGCACCGGATAATCGTGGTGCTTGATGCCGTCGCCGCGCCGGCGTTTCGGCTGCCGTTCCTTTTCCCGCTTGATGTTGGCCTTGATCTGCGCGATCTCGTGATCCGGCGCTTTGCGCTTGCGCGCCCGGAACAGCTCGCGTTTCCACTTGCCCGCTTCCGACATGTGCGGCTGCCGGTTGCGCTCGATGCGGATGGCCTCCTCCAGCTCGCTCAAATCCGCGTTCTTGATCTTGAAGTCGAGGAACGTGAAAAACTGCACCCGGTCGCCTTCATCCGCGCCGCAACCCGGTGTCGTGAGTTTCTCCCGCGTTTTGCGCACCCATTCGATCTCGGTATAGGCGAGCTCCACGATCGCGGGGTCCGATTCCGGGTAGTGGTCGTTCAGATAGGAGCGGAACTTCACCAGCATGCGGTCCGGGTAGGCTTTCACCAGCCAGTTTGCGGGGCGGGAGCGGGCGCGGTAGTTCATCAATGCGAGCAACGAGAACACAAAGAAGATGAACGCCATCAAGTAGAGCATCGCGCTGGGCAGGTTCCAGGTGGCGTCGCGGTAGCCGCCCTCCAGCGCCAGAAACAGGCAGCCGAAGAACAGGGAAAACGCGACGAACGTCGCTATGAAACTGTTGAACGCAGAATAGCGGAAAATCCGCTCCCCGGCGTAGGTTTTGGGTGCGCTGTGCTGCGAGAAAATTTGCATAACTCGTTGATTATAATGGATTTCAGGACTTTCCGGGGGAGATTTCCGCTAACCCGCGATATATCAAAACCTTGAAATCGAAGCGCCCGGTGCAAGGTGGCGGGGGAGGGGGCGGGGGTCAGCGTTTCGGATTCGGGGCCTTGCGGGCTTGCCGGACGCAAAAAAGCACGATGCCGATGGGAACCCACACCACGAGGATCTCCGCGAGCAGCACCTTGGCCCCGTATGCCGTCAGGAAACCCGTCACCCCGATCGGGGAAACCAGGATCGGCCGCCAGGGCAGAAAATACCGGGTGTCGTCGAACGGAGAAAAATACGCGATTCCCAGACCGCCGTTCGTAAAACCATCAAGAATCCCGTGCGACGCGGTGACGCAGAAAAAATACAGCACCCACAGTATCCAGGTCCGGGAAAAAACCGAAAAACGCCTGAAAAAGGTGCTGACGATGAACACGGCGAGCAGCAGCGCGAACGCAAACGAGTGGAAAAACCCCCGGTGCCCCAGCGTGTCCTCGTAGCGGATACCGAAATAAAATCCCAGAACATCGATGTCGGGCAGGATCGATGCGAGAACCGAGAAAAACAGAACCCGGTTGCGGAGTTCCCGGGGGGCAAACAGTTGCGTGGCGGCTCCGGCGGCGACGACGTGTGTGAAAACGGTGGGCATGGGGAAAAAAGGGGCTCCGGGCGGAGCCCCGTATCGAGTGGGAAGCGGTTCAGTTCATGGGGATGCGGATCTTCTGCCCCACAAAAATCTTGTCCGGATCTTTGATCACTTCGGTATTCGCCTTGAAGATTTTGGGGTAGCTCATGGCGTCGCCGTAGTATTTTTTCGCCAGTTTGGAAAGCGTGTCTCCCTTCTCGATCACGTAAAAAAGCACTTTTTCCGATTGCTCCGGCGCGTCGATTTTGTTGACGATGTTTTCCACGCCTTTGATGTTGCCCGCCATCAGAATCGCCTTCTCCGCCGCCTCGGCGGAGTCGCTCTTTCCGGTCAGCTTCACCGAGCCGTCTTCATATTGCACCTCGAGGTCCTTGACCCCCGGATTTTCTTCTTCGATATGTTCTTTTATTTTTTCCGCCGCTTCGTCGTCCTTATTGAAGATTTTGCGGCCGATGTTTTTGACAAAATCGAACAATCCCATAGCAATGCCTCTCTGTTTAGTGCAATCGGTTGATGGGAATCAGTCATCCAGTACGAAACTCACCTTCATGTTGACCCGGTATTCCGTGACCGCGCCTTCCTTGACCACCACCTTCTGCTCCTTGATCCAGGCGCCCTTGACGTTGCGCAGCGTCTTGTTGGCCCTTTGAATCCCGGTGCGGATGGCGTCGTCGAAACTTTTACTCGAAGCGGCGTTGATTTCAGTGATGCGTGCGATGGACATGTCGGACTCCTTACCTGCGATGAATGGGTGAACGCCGCCGGGTGGGCAGGCAGACCTTTCCCGGAAACGGGATTGCGAATGTCATCGTGTCAAAAAGATCAGAAGAATTTTTTGGCCATGCCCAGAATGTCGTCCATCACATCGCCGTCGTTGTCCGCATCGAGAAACGATCCCAGAAGGCCCATCGGCGAGTTGTCGTTGTTGCTGCTGCTCATGGACGGGCTGGGGGAGGTGCCGCCGTTGGTTTGTTTGCTCAGCGCGCCCATCGCCGCGGCGGCCACCATCGGAAGCAGCTTCTTGATGATGCCCGAATCCTGTCCGGTCTGCTTGGCGGCGTGGCTCGCCACGTTGCGGCTCACGTCCTTGCTGCCGAAAATGTGTCCGAGGATGGCGTTGCCGTCCAGGATGCTGTCCGGTTGATTGAGCGTTTGCGGCTGTTCCAGATAACGCTGGTGCTGACCTTTGTTCAGGGCGCTCATCAGGCTTTCGAGGCCGGATTCGCTGTGGGCGTTGTTTTTCAGCCCGCGCGTGACAGCGGGCAGCACCTTCTCCAGAATGTTTTTGGTGTCGGATTCACCGAGGCCGACGGCTTTTCCCATTTGTTTGACGGTTTCCCCGCCCTGGTTGTTGAGCAGCATTTCGAATAGATTCATGACAGACTTCTCCTTAATTTTGCGGATGAGGTTGGAAACCACGCAGATTTTCGCTGGATCTTTTCACCGTACACCGATCGCATTTGCAGAATCAAGCCCAAGTTGAGTGAATTTCCGGCCTGAAATCCGGACGCGGGTTCAGCCCTTATTTCCGAATACCTTCTGCAACAGATCCGTCACCCGTGCAGCGGGATTGGTGCGGATCTTTTTCTCCTCCTCGCCCACCATCGTGAACAATCCGGCCATCGCCTCGTTGGTCACATAGTGGTTCAGATCCAGGGATTGCGCCGACATGAACGGCAGCGAGGTGAAGGTTTTCATCATGTTGTTGTAGGCCGCGGTCCCCCCCACCTGATCGAGGCTGGACTCCACCAGCGGTTTGAAGGCGTCGTAAATTTTGCCGGAGGTTTTGCTTTTCAGGTATTCCGTCGCCGAGGTGTCGCCGCCGTTCAGGATCCCCTTGGCATCGTCGAACGTCATCTCCTGAATCGCATCGAGGAAAAAACGCTTGGCCTGCGGCGCGGCTTTCTCGGCGGCCCGGTTCATGCTCAGCTCGAAGCTTTCCACCTGCTGTTGAAACCCGAATTTTTTCATGGTTTCCGCCACGTTCTGGATCTGCTCCGGCATCAGGATTTTCACCGCCTCGTTGCTGAAGTAACCGTTGTTTCGGGAAAGATAGGCCACGGCGTTCTCCGTGCCCACGGACAGCGCCTGTTTCAGGCCGGCGATGGTGGTCTCAAGGTCCGGAGCGCCGCTCATGACGGGTGAATTTTTCAACCCGCCCAGCAGATCCTCGAACAGGCCAGCCTGGCTGGGGGCGGCGGGAACCAGAAAGAGACAGAAAACACCGGCAAGGATTTTTTTCATTTGCGATCACCTGGGTATGAGGGTGGACGGAAATCTTCATTCGTTTTTATCAAGCGTTTGCAAAACCGGGCCTGGATCACAAAACGCAGCCCGCGCAAACCCGGCGGCGCGCAATGGCGCACGGGTTGTGTCGTTCGATCAAACTAGAGGGGTTGAAAAATAAAGGATTGCGAAATCCCGGTCAGCTTACTGCAAAAATTCACGCTTGGGCGAAAAAAAACGTTTCAATAATATTCTTTTTTCTTAAACGAAAATAAATTCAAAGAGGCAGGAAAAGGGAGAACAAAAAGGTGAAAAAAAGTGGCAAATAAAAAAAATCGTGATAGCTTAAATTTAATCAATAAATGTATTAATTTTGTGTGAATTCTTGAAAGCGCCGACGCCATTTCTGGCTTGTTCTTTGGATATGGAATGGGGGTGTTCAACGGCAACCACCGGATGTGAGAAGCGATCTTTTTTGTGACGGTAACCGGACAAAGCCTGCGCAACGCACAACGGTTGCGCCGGCGGCCATCGTGATTTTTGTTTGGAAGAACGATCGCGGGTTCTCACAAGGAGTTCACGATGCCTTCAAAGATCAAGGTCGTGATGTTGGTGGAGGGGCGGGATTCGTCCCGCATCATGTATCACGGCCTGAAAAATGATTTCGACATCCTGAAAGTCATCAAGGAAAAGAAGCCCCCCAAAACGCAGCTGCTGCTGCGCCGACTGAAGACCCTCGGCCCCAGCAAGGTGATGGGTCAGGTTTCGTTCATGCTCTACAACCAGTATCTGAGCCGCCGTTCCCGGCCGCAAATCGAAAAGATCAAAGAACGCTATCGTTTGGACAACGCTCCTTTCCCGAAAGAGAAGCTGGTCCGCGTGCAGACCCTCAACAGCGAGGAAACCAAACGGCTGTTGACGCGCCTGGCTCCGAATGCGGTGGTTGTGGAGGAAGTGGACACGCTGCATGAGGACGTGCTCAATTGCGTCCGCGCCCCCTTCCTGCACACGCATGTCGGGATCGTGCCCAAGTACCAGGGCGCGCACGGTGGTTACTGGGCGCTCACGCAGCAGGACATCCCCAACTGCGGCGTGACCGTGCTGCGCATGGAAAAAGGCGACGGCTCCGGTGGCGTGCTGTATCAAGAGACCATCACCGTGAGCGACAAGGACAACTTCAACACCTACCCCTATCACCAGGTGGCCAAGGCGATCCCCCTCATGAAATCGGCGCTGCGCGATGTGTCCGGAAGGCAGAGGATCATCCGCCCCAGCGGCCAGCCCGCCCGGCTCTGGTATTACCCCACGCTGGTGGAATACATGAAGAACCGGATTCTCCACAACGTCAAATGACGGCTCCGCTTCCCGGCGGCAAAATGTGGTAAACTGCGCTCCGTTCTGTCCCGAAACTTCACTCCGGTTGTCATGCGGCCCGTCATCGAGATCGCCGAAAAACTGGGGCTCCGCGAACACGACCTGATCCTTTACGGCCCGCACAAGGCCAAGGTCCGGCTGGAAGTCCTGGAACGCTTCCCCTCGAAGGGAAAGCTCATTCTGGTTTCGGCCATCACCCCCACCGCGGCGGGCGAAGGAAAAACCACCACCTCCATCGGACTCAGCCAGGCGCTCGGCCAGCTCGGAGAAAGCGTCTGCCTGACGCTGCGCGAACCGTCGCTGGGACCCTGCCTCGGCATGAAAGGCGGCGCCACCGGCGGCGGCAAAAGCCGGGTCCTGCCCCTGGAGGACATCAACCTGCATTTCAACGGCGATTTTCACGCCGTCACCGCCGCCCACAATTTTCTCGCGGCCATGCTGGACAACCGCATCTATCAGAAGGGCCTGTCCAATATCGATCCGCGCCGCATCACCTGGCGGCGGGTGGTGGACATGAACGACCGTTCGCTGCGCAACATCGTCAGCGGACTGGGAGGCGTGCTGCAGGGAGTGCCGCGCGAGACCGGGTTCGACATCACCGCCGCTTCCGAAATCATGGCCATCCTCTGTCTCGCTAACGGATACGAGGACCTCAAGGCGCGGCTGAAGAAAATCCTCGTGGCCTTCACCGTCGAGGGCGATCCGGTCACCGCCGATGAAGTCAACGCGGTCGGTGCGATGGCCGTGCTGCTGAAAGACGCGCTGCTGCCCAACCTTGTGCAGACCAACGAAGGCGTTCCGGCATTGATCCACGGCGGCCCCTTCGCCAACATCGCGCACGGCTGCAACTCGGTGCTGGCCACCCGCACGGCGCTGGCCCTCGCCGACTGGGCGGTGACGGAAGCGGGCTTCGGGTTCGATCTGGGCGCGGAAAAATTCTACGACATCAAATGCCGCGGCGCCGGGCTCGACACGGCGGCGGTGGTGCTGGTCGCCACCTGCCGGGCGCTCAAGCTGCACGGCGGCGTGGACAAGGATCAACTGAATGCGCCGGATGCGGAGGCGGTGCGGCGCGGACTCGCCAATCTGGATCAGCACGTGGGCAACATCCAGAAATTCTGCGAACCGCCTGTGGTCTGCCTGAATCATTTCACCGGCGATGCGGAGGACGAGATCGCGGTGGTGCGCGACCATTGCGAACACAATTTGAAAGTCCCGTTCGCGGTGAGCCGGGTGTTCGAAGAAGGGGGGCAGGGCGGTGTGGAGTTGGCCCGGCAGGTCATGCGGCACGCCGAGAAAAAATCCAGCCCCTTCTGTCCCCTGTACGACTGGAATGAAGACGTGAAGACGAAAATCTGGAAAGTGGCGAACGGCATGTACGGCGCCGAAAAGGTCAAGTATGGTAAAAAAGCCGAACGCGACCTGGCCTCCATCCACAAACTCGGCTACGAAAACCTGCCGGTCTGCATCGCCAAGACCCCAGCCTCTCTGACCGACGACCCCAAAAAATGGGGCCGGCCGGAAAATTTTTCCGTCACCGTGCGCGAGATCCTCATCGCCGCCGGAGCCGGGTTCCTCATCCCCCTGACCGGCGACATCCTGCGCATGCCGGGCCTGCCGAAAGTTCCCCGGGCGGAACAAATCGACCTTCAGGAAGGAAAAGTCATCGGCATGGAATGACATGGCTGCCGCCGTGTGCGGATTTTGCCGTCGCCGTCGCCTTTTTCTTTGAAAATAGCGGCGAGACGGGATAGATTGACCGCATCCCGGAAAACGGCAGCCCCCGATGGGGATTTGCTTTCGCACTAATCGACCGAACGGTGAGGACCGATGATGAACATGGAGGCGCAACGCTCTCTCGGATGGCACTGGTTCGCCGCGCTCACACTGGGAATCTTTTTCCTCGGGGCCGGGGCCTGCGCGTTTGCCGATCCGAAGCAGGATTCCAGGGAAGAATACGAAAAAGGACTCATGGCCCACGGCAAGGGGGACCACAAAACCGCCGCGGCCATATTCAGGAAGCTGGCCGAACGGGGGTTCCCGGTCGCCCAGTACGATCTCGCCATCCTGTATGAACGCGGCGAAGGCGTGCCGCAGGATTTCAAGAAAGCCGCGCAGTGGTATCACAAAGCCGCCTCCCAGGGCATGGCCGCCGCGCAGCACAACATCGCCGTTTTCTACGACAAGGGCTTCGGGGTCTCGCAGGATTACCGCAAGGCGGTGCAGTGGTATCAGAAGGCCGCCGCCCAGGGGATCGCGCCCGCGCAGCACAACCTCGGCGTCATGTACGACAAGGGGCTGGGCCTTCCCGAGGACAACGAGAAAGCCGTGCACTGGTATCGGAAGGCGGCCGAACAGAACCTCGCCGCCGCGCAGCACAACCTGGGTGTGATGTACGACAAGGGCTCCGGCGTGGAAACCAGCCCGGAAAAAGCCTTCGAGCTGTACGAACAGGCCGCAAAGCAGAATCACGCCGCCGCCCAGCACAAACTGGGCGTCATGTACGAAACCGGAAAAGGCGTGCCGGAAAACCTGGAGCAGGCCGCCAAATGGTACCAGAAGGCGGCCGAACAGAACCTCGCCCCGGCGCAGTTCAACCTGGGATCGAAATACCTCGAGGGCCTGGGGGTGGACAAGGATTTCATCGCGGCGCACGTCTGGTACAGCCTGGCGGCGCGCAAGTTCCGCGAAGGCGAGGAGCGCGAGCTGGCCGTCAAGTTCCGCAAGTTCGTGGAAAAGCAGATGACCCCCGAACAGCTGGCCGAATCGCAAAAGCGCCTGAAAAGCTGGAAACCGAAACAGAACCCGCATTGAAGCGTTCCCCGCCGATTGGCACGCAAGCGGGACCCCGGTCGATTCGGCATGCGGCCGGTTGACGGACCCGTGCAAACATGGCAGAATCCAGGGACAGTCCTGGAAAACTCTGCACTCAGACACAGGCAGAACCGCTTGTACCGGAAATTCAGCCGGTTGGTGGGAAAAGCCCGCACCTCCCTTTCCCCAAACCTTGATCTTGACCCGTCCGAGATTGCACTCTTTTTCAGCCTGAAAACGCTCCGGGAGTACATCCCCACCCGGCAAGGCAATCCATCCCGCAATCCGGGATAACCGATCGAGAAAGGGTCCTTACATGATCACTAAAAACACCGTCGTTTCGCTGAGCTATCAATTGAAGAACGCCGAGGGCAAAGAGCTGGATCGCGCCGATCCGGAAAAACCGCTCTCCTATCTGCACGGACACAACCAGATCGTGCCCGGCCTGGAAAAGGCGCTGGAGGGTATGGCCGCCGGAGACAAGAAAGACATCGATCTCTCCCCCAAGGAAGGCTACGGCGACGTGATTCCCGACCTGCGATTGAAGCTGCCGCGGTCCAAATTCCCCGAAGACATGAAAATCCTGCCGGGCATCCAGTTCGAAGCCACGCTCGGAGAGAACAACCACATCTTCACGATCGTCGAGGAAGAGGGCGAGGATGTGAAAATCGACGGCAACCATCCGCTGGCCGGCGAATCGCTGCATTTTTCAGTGGAAATTCTCAAGATCCGCGAAGCCACCCAGGAAGAAATCGAGCACGGTCATTCCCACGACCAGGGCGGCGGGCATCACTGAAAACGCAGGTCCGCGCTGAGAGCCGCTGAGACGGCAAGCAATCGCTGTAAGGGATAAAGAATAAAGGGAGGGATGCGGCGAAGGGGCGTCAGTTCGCCTGCACGGAGTCTTTCTTGTAATTCCAGACCAGAGCCTTGTGGATTTTTTCTTCCAGCGTCTTGAGGTTCAAGTCCCGCTTGCAAAGATAATCGAACGCGCCGCGCGCGATCATTTCCTTCTTCTGATCGTCGTCTCCATAACCGGTCAGGACGATAAACGGCCGTGTGTAGCCGGACTCCTGCTGTTTCATGATCACGTTCATGCCGGACATGCCCGGAATCATGTGATCGATCAGCACACAGTGGTAGTCCCCGTTTTCCAGTTTTTCGACTCCGAGTTTGGAAGAATCCGCAACCGTCAGTTCCACTTGCAGACTTGAAGATCGCAACAGATCCTGCACGATTTCCACATCATCCTTGTCATCCTCAATGAGCAGTATTTTGATCGTATTCATCCTGTCCTTCTCTAAAAGAGTGGCTGAAAATCCGGGTACGGGCCGCACCTTGCCGCGAGGGGTTCCGGCAGGCAAACCCACCCAACAAGCGCAGCAAATCCATCGGTTCCCATTCAGGATAAATTATAAGCTTTAAAAAATCAAAGGGTTATCTCGGTTTTGCCGGAATTTTCCCTGGCGCGGGAGCGGAAAAAGCCTGAAAAAACGCCCATTTGCGGCGATTCGGGGGGCATAAACGAGCCGGGGAGGAGGGCTGGACGCGAGTTCGCATATTCATGCCGAGCCGTGCGGTGCTGACGTTCATTCCCCTCTATTTGTGTTCCATTGTTCCGCCATCTTCTGCGCTTCGGCGATCTGCGCCGGGTCCAGCAGCCCGGCGACGATGTCCCGGTTGTTGGCCGCAAGGTCCCGGTCGGCGCCCGGCTGCAGCTTGGAGAGGGCCAGGCTGTACCAGAGGTGGGCCTTCAGATAATCCTGCGGCGCGCCCCGGCCGGTTCCGAACAGGTAGCCCAGGTTCATCTGCGCTTCGGCCAGGCCCTGCTCGGCGGCGAGGCGATACCACTTGAACGCCCGGTTGGCGTCGGCGGGAACGCCGTCGCCCTGATCGTAGACCAGCCCCAGGTTCAACTGAGCCGGGGCGTAACCCTGTTCGGCGGCTTTCCGGTACCATTCCAGCGCTTTCTGTTTGTTTTGCGCAACGCCGCTGCCTTTACCGTACATGAAGCCGAGGTTCAACTGCGCCTGCGGGTGTCCCTGTTGTGCCGCCAGTTGATACCACTTCACCGCTTTGCCTTTGTCAACGGGCAGCCCGCGCCCGAGATCGTTCAGCAGGCCCAGGTTGAACTGGGCTTCCGCCTGACCCTGCTCGGCGGCCTTGCGGTACCAGTGCAGGGCCTGCTTCTTGTTTCTTTCCACGCCCTGTCCCTGATCGAACATCCAGCCCAGGTTGAACTGAGCGGGAGCGTAGCCCTGCTCGGCGGCCAGCCGGTACCACTTCACCGCCTGCTCCTTGTTTTTGGGAATGCCGCGTCCGCGGTCGTGCATCAGGCCGAGGTTGAACTGGGCGGAGGCGTAACCCTGTTCCGCGGCGAGCTGATACAGGCGGAAGGCTTCCTGCTTGTTCTTTTTGACGCCCAGTCCCATTTCGTACAGCAGGCCGAGGTTCGATTGCGCCGGCGGGTATCCCTTGGCCGCCGCCTTGCGGTACCATTTCGCAGCCTCGCCCTTGTTTTTCGCTACGCCTTCGCCCTCATCGTACAGCAGAGCCAGGTTGAACTGGGCGGAGGTGAATCCCTGCCGGGCCGCCAGCGCGTACCACTTCACCGCTTCCTGCTTGTCCCGCGAGACGCCGCGGCCGTGCTCGAAAAAATAGCCGAGGTTGAACTGCGCCTCGGCATGGCCCTGTAGCGCGGCCTTGCGATACCACTGGACGGCCTGCCCGTCGTCCTTGGGAACCCCCCAGCCGCGGCGGTACATCTCCCCCATGCGGTACTGGGCTTTGTGAAAATTCTGCTCCGCCGCCATGCGGTACCATTTGTGCGCCAGCTTGGGGTCCGGTTCGATGCCGAGCCCCTTCGCGTACATTTCCCCCAGAATGAACTGGGCGTTCTTGTTGCCGCGGTTCGCAAAGTTTTTGAAAATGGAATGGGTCGTTTTGAAGTCGCCCTTTTGATAGGCCTCCTTGGCCCGCAACAAATCGGAACGGGTGTCCGCCGACAGCAGCGCCGGAAAGAGGGTGAGCATGCACAGCACGCAGGCGGCAACGCGGCCGGTCGAAAAACCGTTCCAACTGTGATTCCGTGTCTTCATCGTTTTTCCAGTTTGAGTTGTGTGGGGGTTCCCCTCCGGAAGGGCTCGCGCTTCCGGAAAAGGCAAACGGATTTATGCATACGGAGGCCTTATCTATATAAAGAGGCCGGGAAAGTGTCAACGGCAAATCCCGAAAGCGGCGGGCACACGCGGCGTCCCGCGATTAATCCGAAAAAAATCAAACCCCGCGCCGCTGTCTTGCGAGCCTGAAAACGCGTCATGCAAAATTTGACAGGGCGATGTCTTTCGAGCGCGCGCGTGGGCCTGGCGATCGCGGAAAAAAATGCGGATGCGAATTTTTTTTGCAAAATTTATTCTCTGTGCGCGCTGCTTTCGCAGAGCCGCGAAGTGTTGAAGGAGCGATTGTAATCACTGAATTTAGAAATTCACAATTTACACACTGGTTTTCCCGGATCGTCAAAACACACCGCCGGATGCCGAACTCACGCTGCTTTAGTCCGATCAAACTATTTACAATTTTCAGGGAAAATGCTAGATAATTCCCGCTAATTTATATTAAATTTATTAAAAAAGGTTTTTGTGTTTTTCCCGCGGAACTGGGAGAGAAAAGGCCGGAAAAGAAGCAACCCTCGGGAAAGTTGCTGCAAGGAGACATGGAAACGGAAACATCCAAAAACTGAGCAGCGTGTGTTCCATCGAGGCCGGGCGTGTCCGTGAGCGCCCGGACTCCCTCCCCAAAAAATCTATGGATTCAGGCAAGATGTCCTCAGATTCAACGCTGAAACAGGAAACGGAAAAAAATGAAAGTGCCGCACCCATGCATCTGACCCCGCGTGAAAATGAAATCCTCGTCATGGTGCGGGAAGGCATGAGCGACAAGGACATCGCCGGCAAACTGTTCATCAGCGTCTACACGCAAAAAGCCCACATCCGCAACATCCACAAAAAACTGCGCGTGAAAACCCGCGCGGAGCTGGTGGCCAAACTCAACAAAGCCGGTTCCTGATCCCGCGCGGTCCCTGGCAGAGAAAACATTCTTCCTTCCATTTTTCTTCTTTGCAAATTTTCGATTTAAGAAATTCGCGCATCAAATTCCCACAACCAAAAACCCTGCTTTTTGAAGAAAGGGAAGAGGGGAGAAATGTGACACGCGTCACATTTGCAAAAATCCTTATCTCGATAAATTTTATATAAATTTATATCTAAGATACTGGAATCTATATCCATAACAATATAGTTCCATCGAACTATATACAGCTCCGGGGCAGTGTTTTATAACCCACCCATTCCGCATGACGTGGCGTTTGCGGAATACGTATGGAGCCGCATCGAATAGGGCTCCTCAGAATTCATTTCCCTCTTCTTTCGACAAGCCCCCTTTGCCGGAAAAGGGTTTGAAAAAACACACTTCAAACGGTCAGCGGCCCAGACAGGGGAGGTCACCCCTGCGGGGAGATCACCGGAACAAAAGGGCAATGAAAAGGTGTTTGGCATGAATCGGTTTTTCAAAAAATGGTCCCCTCCCTTTCGCCTCGAAGCACTACTTCCGATCGTGGTTACCCTGATTTTGTTCACCATTCTGATTGCCGGAGGCCCGGGTTTCGGGCCTCCCCCTTCCTTTGCCGCCAACGAGAATGCGGTGCAGCAGAACGGCAGAGGCGGAACGGTGTTGGTCGAGCAGCAGGGAAACGCCGGGCTTTCCTCCATCGAGCAGATGGAAGACTTCAACGAGGTGCGGCTGTTTCAGGGCGGCGACGGCAACGCGTTCGAAATCCTGCAGGACGGCGATGCGAATCGCAGCGAGGCGGTGCAGCGGGGAACCGAAAACCGGGCGGATGTGGAGCAGTCGGGCGACGGGCACCGGCTCGATCTGCAGCAGACCGGTGAAGACAACGAATTCGAACTCAGCCAGTCCGGGCTGGACAACGAGGTGTTTGCCGTTCAGGACGGCTTCGCCAACCAGGCCGGGTTGATCCAGAACGGCACCGAAAACAGCGCCGTCGCCATTCAGAACGGCGGCGGCAACATCTACGACCTGAACCAGCAGGGATTTTTGAATTCGGTGGTCGCCCGGCAACAGGGCGAGGACAACCTGCTGGAACAGTTTCAGAGCGGCTCCGGCAATGTTGCCCTGGGAACCCAGATCGGCAGCGGCAACAGCATCAGTCAGTCACAGGCCGGCGACGGCAACTTTCTCGAAGCCGTGCAGATCGGCAACAACAACAGCATCGCGCAGAGCCAGAGCGGCGACGGTCTGGGGTTCAGCGTGATCCAGGACGGCAACGGGCTGGACGCCAGCATCACTCAGGATGCGTTCGGCATCACCGTCTCTCCGGGATTCGGCGGGATTCAGATTCAACCTTGAGGGCATTCAGCAGCGGGGATTCGATTTCATCGTAACGACAGGAGGTGCGGGCATGGGCAGGGTTTCGGGATTCATGACAGCCGTGATGGCGTATTGGGTGTTTCAGGCCGTTCCGCCTGCGGCTGCGCAGAATGTCCTCGACATCGTGCAGGACGGCGAGGACAACCTCGCCAACATCGAGCAGGCCGGAGACAACCTGACCGCCCTGTTCGATCAGTCGGGCAATGAAAACGAAGCCACCATCATCCAGGCGGATGGCGCGGCTTTCAACGTTGCCTCCGTCGATCAATCCGGCAACAACAATCTGGCGGAGATCGAGCAGTCCGCGTCCGAAGGCAACGACGCGACCATCGATCAATCCGGCGATTTCAACGAAGCGTTCATCTTTCAGAGCGACGGCGCGATCGGCAACATCGCGTCCATCGTCCAGTCCGGCGACGACAACGTCGCCTCCATTTCCCAGAACGGCGCGCAAGACAGCTTCGCCCTCATCGACCAGTCCGGCAGCGGCAACGACGCTTCCATACTGCAGAACGGCGCGGTTTCCAGTTCCGCCAGCATTTTTCAATCCGGCGACGGCAACACGGCTCTGATCAACCAGAACGGCGCCAGCGGTTCTCGGGCCACCATCACGCAAAGCGGCAACGGCAACACGGCGAACGTGTTTCAGAATTGAGGTTTCGCATTATCAGGGATTCCGCAGGGAATCATTTTTTCAACTCAGCAGGAGGAGAACTCACATGAGACCGAAAGTATGGATATTGATAATTGCATTGATAGCGTCCCTGTTCGCCACCGGACAGGCATTTGCCGTCAACACCTCGGACATCGATCAGGACGGGAATAACAACACGGCGAACGTGAACCAGGCGCCGCCGGCGGCAGGCAGTGACGGCAATGACGCCACCGTGGACCAGCCCGGCGACGACAACGACGCCACCATCACGCAAAACAATACAGCGAACGACAACGACGCCACCATCCGGCAGCGTGGCGACGACAACGAGGCCACGATCCTGCAGCAGTTTGGATCGACGGACAATGAGGCACTCATCAACCAGCGCGGCGATGATAACGAAGCCCGCATCCGGCAGGATTTCGGTTCCGAAGACAACAGCGCCGAGATCCGTCAGCCGGGCAACGACAACGAAGCGTTCATCGATCAGGGAGAAGGTTCCTTTGACAACGAGGCCTTCATCCGTCAGAGCGGCAATGAAAACTCTGCGTTCATCGATCAGGACAGCGCTGAAGACAACGACGCGACGATCCGGCAGGGCGGCAACGACAACACCGCTCTGATCGATCAGAGCGGTCAGGAGGACAATGAAGGCATCATCAACCAGCAGGGCAACCGCAACGATGCGGCTGTATTGCAGAACTCAGCCAGCACCGACAACAGAGGCGTGATCCGGCAACCGGGAAATCGCAATTTTGCGCGGATTTTCCAGAATGACGGATCCAGAGACAACAACGCACGCATTCGCCAAGGCGGAAACAACAACGAAGCGAGAATTTTCCAGGATCTCCGGTCGGAAGACAATGAAGCGTCCGTCGATCAGGAAGGGAACCGCAACAACGCCCGGATCCAGCAGGGACTCGGATCTGCCAGAAATGAAGCCCATGTCGATCAGTCTGGAAACCGCAACCGGGCGTTCATCGATCAGGACGGCGTAACCGACAATGAAGCCTGGATCGACCAGTCCGGTAACGACAACACCGCGCGGATCATCCAGACCCCGCGTTCTACTTTCAATTCCGCGGAAATCGGCCAGGACGGCAATGACAACACAGCCGAGATCCGCCAGAACTTGGGCTCCGAGGACAACACCGCCTCCATCCATCAGAGCGGAAACAGAAACCTCGCCGACATCGATCAGCAGGAGGCCTCCATTTTAAATGAGGCGTCCATCAATCAGTCCGGCGACGACAATATCGCTTTCATCAATCAAAGTGCAGCATCCGCACTTAACAACGCTCATGTCGATCAATCCGGCGACGATAATTTCGCCTTGATCAATCAAACCCTGGCTTCCGCCGCCAACGACGCGAGCATCGATCAATCCGGAGATGACAACTCTGCCATCATCGATCAGACGTTTGCTTCCGCAGGTAACAGTGCGGAAATCGATCAGTCTGGTGACAACAATGATGCGCTGATCAGTCAGGTCGTGGCTTCGGTTGACAACGAAGCCTGGGTCGATCAGTCCGGCGACCGCAACAGCGCCATCATCTTTCAGGACTTTGCTTCCGGTGGCAACGATGCCGGAATCGATCAGCATGGCGATGACAACACCGCGGAAATTCAGCAGGGTTTTGGTAGTGCATTGAACCACGCCTTCATCGACCAGGGCGGCAACAACAACAATGCATTGATCGATCAGGACGGCGGTTTCGATAATTCCGCTGAAATCAACCAGTCCGGTAACTTGAACAGCGCCACGATCGATCAGGCGGGCTTCGCGGGGCAAACCGCAACCATCAATCAGCCCGGCAACGGCAACGTGGCAGTGGTCATCGGTTCCAACTGACCGGTTCACCTTGTGTGAATCGATCGCTGGAAGGGGAAGCATCGGGGCCGGGCAGGGAAGCCCGGTCCCGCATCGTTTCAAGACGCAGTAAAAAGGGGCACGATCGGAATGCGGAATCTGAGGAATCGCGGGCAGGGGAGAGACGGGATGCCGGCAATCGGTTGGAGAATCTATCTGGTGTTTTTCTTGTTTTGCTTGCTGGCAGGATTTGCAGAAATGAGCTCCTCTTACGACAACCCGTCTTCTTCGGCGTCGAATCCGGCTATCGAGGAAGACGACGCCACGCTCGAGAACGAGAGCGAGGCGGAAGAGCCGGATGAAGAGGACGCCTTCGGCATCAGCGGCCTGATCGTCGATGAAACCAAAACAAAAGTCGGCGGCGATTTTTATTATTTCTTCACCAATCACTGGGAGCCGCTGCCGGGGAATTACACGATCACATTGAAGGAACTCGCGGAGCCCCGTATCGGCAACATCATCTTTGTCAGCGTGAACGAGCGGCTGATCTTCAAGCGCAATGTGAAGCCCCGGTCGGACGAAGTCGAGGCGGCTGCAGTCGCCGGAGTTCGCGTGACCTACAGATTTATCAAGCGGCGACTGGATCTGATCCAGGAACTGGAAATGTATTGAAAGGTGGTTCAAATGAAAAAAACCATGCTTTTCGCAAGTGTGTGTCTTTTGTTCGGCTTCGGGGCGGCGGTCACCGACGCCTCGGAAATTTCCCACCGGTTCGACAATCCCACCTTCGGCGGCAATCCGTTCAACGCGGCGCCCCTGCTGAGCCAGGCCACCGCGCAGAACGAGTTCGAAGAGGCGACGCAGGAGGAATCGGTGCTGGAGGATTTCGAGGACCGGCTGAACCGGTCCATTCTGAACCGGCTCTCCAATGAAATCGTGGACGGGATTTTCGGCGATGAAGACGGCGTTCCCACCGGAGATTTCGACATCGGCAATTTCAAGCTTTCTGTGCAGGACAACGGCGGAGACGTTTCCATTTCGGTCGTCGATCAGAACACCGGAGACGCCACGACCGTTCTGGTGCCCACGTTTTGACGGTGGGTATCAATGGAGGAGGAGCGCTGATTCCGGTCTCGAACACCTGGATGTCCGGCCGGGTTGTTCGGGGCCGGTGATTGGCCGCCCGATTGGGATGGGATGATGCAAGGCCGGGAAGCCGGAATCCCGGTCGCAGCAAAGATGTGATTTTCTTTTTCTAGAATGGGGGGGAGATGCGGACAGGAAGAGGGAAAAACGTTCGAACATTTGTGGTTCTGGTTTTGACGTTGAGCCTGGTGCTGCCGGCCTGCTCGACGTTCTTTCAGCCCGTGCGTTCCGGAAAAGCCATCGTGGGGTACAAATCACAGGTCTACGAAGACCTCGTGTCCCTGCCGCCTCCCAAGGAGCCGGTCGTGATCGTGGTCTACAAATTCCGCGACCAGACCGGCCAGTACAAATCCAGCGACACGGTGCTGCAGTATTCCACCGCCGTCACCCAGGGAGCCACCTCCATGCTGATCAAAGCCCTGCAGGATGCAGGCGGCGGCAAATGGTTCACGGTTCTGGAGCGGGAAGGCCTCAACAACCTGCTGAACGAACGCAAGATCATCCGGCAGACGCGCAAGCAGTACAGCCGCAAAAAAGATAAAGGCGAAAAGGTCGGCAGCGCACCGCCCTCGCTGCCGCCGCTGTTGTACGCCCCCATCATGCTGGAAGGCGGCGTCATCGCCTACGAGACCAACCTGTTGACCGGAGGGCTGGGAGCGCGCTACTTCGGCGCGGGTGGCTCCACCGAATTCCGCCGCGACACCGTGAGCATCTTTCTGCGCGCCGTTTCCGTGAAAAGGGGAAAAGTCCTGCACACGGTGCACACCAGCAAGACCATCTTTTCCGCCAGCCTCGACGGCACGTTCTTCCGCTTCGTCGAGCTCAACCGCCTGCTGGAAGCGGAGGTCGGCATCACCACCAACGAACCGCCGCAGATGGCGGTCATGGAGGCCATCGAGAAGGGCGTGTACAGCCTGGTCATGGAAGGGATCACCAGCAACCTGTGGAATTTCGAGGACGTCGCGCTCGTCAAACCCTACCTCGACAAATACCTCAAGGAAAAGGACGAGGAACTGGTGGCGGAATTCGATGACAACGGCAACATCGTCGCGCTCAAGCGCCGCAAGGAACTGGAAGAGCAGGAAGAACGGGAAAACGCCGAGCAGGCCAAACTGGACGGCCAGCTGAAACCGCAGACTGTGGTGAAGAAGGTCACCACCGGCAACCAGGGGCAGTACCTGAGAAAAGTGACGCGCCGGGCCAAAGTCACGCAGCCTGCCTCAAAATCCATCCCCCGAAAATACAAGGCCATCAAGCAAGTGGGGCAATCGGTCCGCTCCCCCTGAGCACCCGCACCACTGCGTCTTCACCCATCCTGGAAAAACCCGGCGGACGTCCGACCCGCCGGGTTTTTCTGTCTGCTTTCCAGACGTCTGGATCAGCAGCACCTCCGCACCCGCTGTGACGACCGCGTGGTTGTTTTCCACCGTTTAGCAAGAGAAATCATGCGCATGCGCGGGGGCTGCACACTCCACTTTTTCCGAATTCAGGGCGTTTTAGGTAATTTTTTAAAAAAAGGACTCTTTTAGCGATTCATTATGGAAAATTCCATTTCCGGTGTAAGCTGAGGGAAAAAACGGGCCCACGGTTGACCCCTCGGAAGCATGCTTTTCAGCTTCCCGGGAGTTCCGCCGGAGGTTGTTAAACCGCTGATGATGACCCCCGCGGCCGCGGCCGTGGCGCTTTTATTCGTTGCGGGTCTTTTGAAAAGGGCCTGAGTGTGCCGTCGGCGTGTTGCCGATCGCGTTTGAATCGTTGAGGAGACCATCCGTATGAAAAAAACACCGTTTCTGAAGTGGACCGTATCCCCCCTGTTCCTGATTTTCCCTTCCCTGACCGCATTGCTGCTGTCGGCTTTTCTGACCGGCACCGCCTTTGCCAAAACCGCCGAGGAAATCGACACGGAAGTCAATGAGGCATTGACGAAATTTCACAAAGAGGTCAAGGGCAGCGAAGCCTTTCTGAAAGGGGCGAAAGGCGTGCTGGTGTTTCCCACCGTCATCAAGGCCGGCATCGGCATCGGCGGGGAATACGGGGAAGGCGCGCTGCGCATCAACGGAAAGACCGTCGATTACTACAACACGGTGGCGGCCTCCTTCGGCTTTCAACTGGGAGCGCAGGCGAAAACCGTGCTGCTGGTGTTCATGGAAGACGACGCCCTGAAAAATTTCCGCACCAGCGAGGGCTGGAAGGTCGGCGTCGATGGCTCGGTGGCGCTGATCAAGGTCGGCCTCGGAGATTCGCTCGATACGGTCAACGTCAAGGACCCGATCGTGGCCTTCGTGTTCGGGCAGCAGGGGCTCATGTACAACCTGACCCTGGAAGGTTCCAAGATCACCAAGCTCGATAAGAAGAAAAGCTGAGGACCGGCTAGTTCGCCGCAACTTCGTCGAATTTGAGGGCGTGCAGGTGGGTGATCGACCAGTGCGTGATGATCTTGCGGATGTCCTGCTCGGGGCCGCCGCCCTCGACCGGCGTGTAGAGGGCCGGTGCCGCGCCGGCCTCGTTGTAGATCCCGGTTTCGATCTGCAGCAGGATTCTTGAGATCGCGTCCGCGATGTCGAAAAAATCCGCCGCCAGCGGGTGCGCCTGCACGCCGACCCGCTTGGCGATATTCTTAAGCCGCCGGCCCGGACTGGTTTCTTCCGCACCGAGAGAGCGGACGATCGGGGAGTCGTACTCCAGCGTCAGGTGAAACCAGGACAGCATCGACACGAAGAAGTGCTCCTCCCGCGCCAGATTGCCCGCCCGCCGGCGCTGGGTCAGCAGGGCGTGCAGCTTGGTTGCCAGAGCCGCGATCTTGCGGTCGTTGGTTTGACGGTCTTCATTTTCCTGCGATTCGTTGATCCCCACCCACACTTCCCGCAGAAATTCCTCGAAGGTGAAGCTGAAATTCCGGTTGGCCGCCTTGGCTTTGATGTAAGCGGGGGAGGGGTCTTCGGGAAAGCTCAACTCCAGACCGAACATGCGGTAGTACGCCCCGCGCCGGGTGGCGCACAGGCTCGGGCGCAGCGTGCTGGTCAGCGAATGGATGAAAAAAGGCGGGGCGTTCTGGTAAAACAGCGCCTCCGTGTTGCGCAGCCAGTCGCAGGCTTCCTCGAGCGGCGTCCCCAGTTCCTCCCCATACAGGTAGGCGTGCAGCACCCGCCGGAACACTTCATAGACGCCGGTGTTTTCGATCATGAAGGCGTAGATCAGGTGGTCCCAGAGGACGGGCGGCGCGTTGTCGCCGCTGCCGGGAGTTGTTTTGCCCGGCCCGGACTCGATCCGCTCGATCCAGTGAGCGGGCAGTCCCTGAATGCGGCCCCGGTTGAGGAGATATTCCCGGTTGCCGGCATCTGCGATCGCGTGATTCCATCCCCGCTCCAGCAGAGCGGTCAGCTCCAGGGGGTGCTTGCGAAACAGCCGGTCCGCTCCCGCTTGCGTGGATCCCGCCCATTGCCGAAACATCGCCGCTCACTCCGTGTGGGAGACGGGGCGGGACGGGTTGAGGGCGAGCCGGATATCCTGATACTGGCGCACCGCCTTGTCGGGGGAGCTGTTTTTGGCGAAGACCTTGTGCTTCGACGGCTCAAGTTCCTCCCCGGATTGCTTGAATATTTCGGTGAACATCTTCAGAAACTGCAGCGTGTCGATCCTGGGGTCGGATTGCGCCGCATAGCCCGGTTGCCTGCTGTTTTCAGCCGCTTCCATGATGGCTTCCCTCCCTGTTCGGGGCCGGATCGGACGGTTTTTCCGTTTTCCCGCCTAGGATCCGCCACCCTATCTTTCCAGTCTGTTTTTCCGCCCTTAATATAGGCGGACGCAGGGAAGTTGCCGAGGGAAAAAATCACATAATCATGGGGTTTTTATCACAAAATTTGTTTAATTCCGCTCGAGGGAGTATGCTATAGCCGTGTGCGGCCGGACCTGTGGCCTGTGCGTTTTCGACACGGGTGCGGTGAACCCGTTACGCAACACCGCCTTTGAAAAACCGGGGTTTCTGCCGGTGCAGGCTACCCGGAAGCGGGCAATTGCACCCTCAATGACAAGAAAAACCACTACCATCCCGTCTGAAACGCTACAATGAAAGGCAGGATGGACCCGACGGACCGGTTGCGGCCCGCGCAATCCAAACCCGCATCGATCGTCAACCCCTTGACCGCCTTGAGCTTCGGAGATTGCAATGCAAGCAAAACAGTGGATAGGATTCAACATTGCGTTTTGGATGTGCCTCGGGATCTGGAGTTTCCCGGCGTTCGCCGCAGAAATGAACGAACCCGTGCTGCTGGCGCAAACCTTGTTTAAAAAGTCCAAGGAAAAGGAGTTCGAGGCGAGGATTCACACCTGCACTGGTCATAAGCTGAGTCTCAAAGCCAAGGAATGCCGATCCAAATTCGGCAAGGCCAAAGCGGAATGCCGGAGGCAGCTGCAGGACATGCGGATAAAATGCCGCAAGAAGGCGCTCAACCGCTGGAAGAACGTGGAGCCTGTGAAAATCGGCGAGGACGACGATGAGGAAGTCGAGGAGGAGGGAGAAGAAGACAGCGTGTTCGCCATTCCCCCTCCATCACCCACTCATCGGTGAAGCGTCGCATACAGATCGGCCGGGTCCATGCGGACCCGGTTTTTTTGTGAGCGGAGTCAGAAGTTTTCGGCAAAATCCCGGTCTTGCGGCCGTTCTCTCAGGACGTAGCCTTTTTTGAAGGCCTGCCCCTGGCTGGCGAAAGCCTTGGAATACTTTTCCTGCGGCATGGAGATCACCACCGTGCCCACCTTTTTGCGCAGTGAGCCGAGGTTTTCTCCGGTGTCCGGATCGATGAGGACGTCCTCCGGGGAGTACACGTCGAACACATCGCCGCCCGATACCTTGTTGCGGCTACCGATGTTGGTGTAGTAGGTGTCGTCTTTGACTTTGACGATTTTCCCTTCGAACGGCAGTTCGTTGAGATTCCTGGAGATCATCTCCACGGCGTTGTCGATCACGATCTGGACGGACTTGCTCAGGGCGGTGTTCTTGAATTTTTCCGCATCGAAGCCGAACCCCATGTAGGCGACGCCGAATTTGTAGCCTGACCCCTTGGCCTTGCCCTCCAGCCGCACCGAATCCAGCACCTGCCCGGTCGTCGTGTCGATGATGCGCAGAATCAGCGCCACATGCGACTCGACGCTTTCGGTGCCGACCGTGAATCCCTTGAAGCTGATCCCCGCGCCGCCGCCCGATTCGTTCTCGGCAAATTCCGTGACCGTTCCCTTGATCAGAATCTGCGCTGAAATCGCCTGTCCCGTGCGCGCCACGGTGCTTTGCGCCGCGCGGCCGCTGCGGGCGAAATCCTGCTCGCGCAGAACATCCGACAGCCCCTGCCGTTCCAGAACGATGAAGTTGTCGCTCTGCACCAGGGCGTTGGTCAACTGGTCGGACATGCCGCTGCCCAGGTTGATCTGTCCCGCCGCGGTGGTGCGGTTTTCGAATCGCGATACGGCGATGATTTTGCGGAACTGCGCCTTGCGGTATTCGGGCACGGCCTCGGCCGGCTCTTCCTCTTCTTCCGCCGCCTCGAAATCATTGCGCGGCGGCGTGGCCGCCGTTTCGCTGAAAGAATCTTCGATCTCGGTGTCTCCGGACCAGTACAGATCCTCGTCGAATGAATGGGACTGCGCCTGCGCCCAGGAACAGAAAACCGCAAGGATCAGCAATAAGAGGAATGTGCTATTGGCGATTCGGCCTGCTTGGGTTCCCATTGTCTGCGTCATGATAAAATAGAAGTATTTTCCCGGTTATAAGAATGACAAATTATCCCAAATTTGCTGGAAAATTTCCATTCCATATTTACCAGCGCAAAAATCGCGCCGGCCCGCTTACGGCAGGAGGATCGGAAAAGGCGCCGGCCGGCAACGCCGTGTTCGCGACACCCGAAAAAGACCGCGTCCCGATAACGAAAACAAGGAAAACAGGGCCTCAGCGGCGCACCGGGCTCCGGCTCCACAGGATGATCCGAAAACGGCCCGGCGATGGGAGAAACAGCGAAGACACACGACATCGCAGGCCCGAATCGAACCGGTGCGGGAATGCGACCTGGATTTGACCCCTTCGGCGTCGGCTGTTTTTTTTCATCCCGATGCGGTATGCTCAGGAGTTTACGGAATTCACTTTGGTGGGGCTCAAATCGAATCGAACGGGAGGAACCAGTGCGAAACAGCATCGTTACCTTGATGAATGCGGCCGTGATTCTGGCAGGATTGTGGATCGTGTCCGTGGCAGCGGCGGCCGAAGAGAAAACGCAGGTCGATAACGCTACTAAAACCAGCGGCAATCTCGTCATCATGGCGAGGGGGTTCAAAAGCGGCAGCGGCCAGTTCATCGTCAATGTGTTCGATTCCGAGGAGGGGTATCCTTTGGATTCCAGCAAGGCCCTGCGGTCCGTCACCGGAGAGGTCACCCATGAGATCATGGAAATCGTGATCGAAGGGGTCGCTTTCGGCGAGTACGTCGTTTCCGTCCTGCACGACGCGGACAACAGCGGAAAAATGACCCGGGGTTTTCTCGGCATGCCCAAAGAGGCCATTGGCATCTCCAACAACCCCATCTCGTATTTCGGCGCGCCCGATTACGCCGACGCGCTGTTCAAATTCAACGAATCCACCAAGCCGCTCGCCATCTCCCTGCATTCGCATTGAACGGGAATGCAGGATGACGAAGCCGGCGCGAAATCGATCGTCCGATTAACGCGGGCTGGTTTACTTTCCATCATGGATTGTATATGCTTCTCTGGTTTGGGCATTAAAGGTTAGCCGGCATCACGCAGCACGCAGTTTGCTTCCCTGTAGATTAGAACACCACTTCTCAAGCCATGATCGTGGAACATCGCAACGTCATGGATTCTCGCGAATTCTCAATCCTGAGGGGGATCATTATGCTGAAATCGCTGTGTATGGTAGATGACAATGAGATCGACGTGTATCAGGTCAGCAGAATCGTCAATAAATCCGGACTGGTCGAAACGTTTTATTCATTTGAAGACGGGCAGGAAGCGCTGGATCACTTTGTGGAATTCGAAGAGAGTCAAAAAAAGTTCGACGGCAAATTCCCGCCGGTGGCGATCCTGCTGGACATCAACATGCCGCGCCTCGATGGCTTTGAATTTTTGGAGGAATACAAAAAACTGCCGGAGGAGAAAAAAGGCAGTCTCATCATATTGATGCTCACCTCGTCCAACCAGCACAAAGATAAAGATAAGGCCACCCAGTACCCCGAGGTGAAGGAGTATTTCGTGAAGCCGTTCACGACCGAACACCTCGAAACCATCGTCAAAATATTGGAGTGAACTCAGCGGACCTGCTGTGCGGATTTCCGCCTTGAACCGGGAAGCACGATGGTGAACGCGGTACCTGCGGGGCTGCTTTCAAAGGATATACTGGCTTTGATTTTATTGAGGTTCTTCTTGACCAGATAGAGGCCGAGCCCGCTCCCGAACGACGATTCCTTGTGAAAGCGTTTGAACATGCCGAACACCTGATCGAAATTTTTTTGCGGAATGCCTAGCCCGTTGTCCAGAACCTGAATGTGGGTGTCGCTGTTGCTGCCGGTCACGATCACTTTGACGAATCGCTCTGGTTTTCCAGGGTCGGAATACTTGACGGCGTTTGAGATCAGGTTTTCGAGCACGCCTTGAAGGACGCCTCTTTGCACCCATAGGGGTTTTTTGCTTTTATCCTCAATCTGGATGTCCACCTGTTTTTCGTCGATCAGAGTGTTCAGGTGTTCTTTGATCAAAGTCACTTCTTCGGTGATGTCCACCTCTTCAAGGGTTTCATTCACGCGATCGATTTTGGCCGCTTCGACGATGTCTTCCACGAGCAGTTCCAGTTTTAAGGACAGGGCGCCCAGCTTATCGATATTGGCCGACACCTCCTCATAGTCCCCGTCTTTGAGATCCTCCTTCATGATGTCGCTCAAACCCCGTATGTTCACGAGCGGCGCCTTGAGGTCGTGTGACGTCCTGTAGGTGAATTCTTCCAGCTCTTCGTTGGTGTCACGCAGGTTTTCGATCAGATTCGCTCTCTCTTTCTCCATTCTTTTCTGCTGCGTGATGTCGCGGACGATGCCCGTGTACAGCGTGTGGTTTTCAAAGTTGATCTCACCCACAGCCAGGGTCATCGGAAAATGCGTTCCGTCCTTCCGCCGGCCTGTGAACTCTCTCTCAAACCCGATGATATTTTTGTTTCCGGTCTTGAAGTAATTCGAAAGATAGTCATCGTGCTCACTGTGGTACGGATCCGGCATCAACATCTTCACGTTCTTTCCCAGGACCTCGTCTGTTTTGTAACCGAAAATCTTCTCTGCGGCGGCATTGATTTGATCGATGGTGCCTTCCTTATCGATAGTGATGATGCCGTCCACGGCGTTGTCCAAAATCGCATTGGTACGGCGCTGGCTTTCCTCCAGAGTCGCTCCGATCTGCTTTATATGTTTGTTTGACTCTTTCAAGTCATCGATCACGGACGTCAGTTTTTTTTGCGTTTCGATGTAATCCAGAGCCAGTCCCATAAAGGGAACGAAGTAAGCGATGATTTTGAGGAAATGGGCGATGTTGAAATGATTGTCGAACAGGGTGGAAGAGCCAAACGCCGCGTGGGCTTCCAGGATGATCTGCGGGATGAGGGCGATGACCAGAGAAGCGGTGAGCAGGTTGGGATTCTTGCGGTACAGTCTCCAGAAAAACGGCGCTCCCAGGGCGAACAAGACCAAAGGAGCCACATCGTAAGGGCGGGTGATGAAAGCGTCCGGGAATTGAGAGAGGGGCAGGTTTTCCCGGGAAGCGGTGAACGAAATCAGAAAATAGGCCAGGCCGGCGAAGAAGAGTCCGACCGCCAGAATCTGTGTCACACCGGCACGGGTGCTCGTGACGTTCCATTTAAGACAGATCACCACGCCAGTGATGAGAATGACCGCGTTGAACGTGCGCGACAGCGCCCAGGTGAAGGGAATGAGATTGCTGTTTTCTGCGACGGCTTCGATCAGGCGCATGGCCGCCAGGGTATGAAACGCGTCCATGGCGCCGGAGCAGAACAGGGCGATGCCGATGATGGGGGTCGTGATATCTTTATTGACGGCAAAATGGCAGAATGCGAGCAGGATGGTGAGCGCCGCCACGCAGACCGCGCTCCATTCCAGCAGACCGTGCTCCAGCGCCCCGGTGAGCGTGTAGAACATCTCATCGGCCAGGGCCGCTCCGCTGATGCCCCAGGATGCGATTTCCTCGACGTGAAAGCCGTGCACTTCCGAGCCGAAGTCAAACCCTGCCAGGTTGAGCCCGAACGGCAGCACGCAGACAACGGCTGTGATGTAAAAAAACGCAAGTGGAAAGCGGGTGGGGGGCGCGCCGGCAGGAGCGTTCACAGCATCGTCTCCACGACCGCGATGCCCTCGTTGATCTTGTCAAATGCTTTGGAAGGCGAGATTTTTTCCGGCAAGGGCGACGCTTTTGTGCGGGGCAGGTTCATGGAAGCGCTCATGGCCTCCACGTCCGCCGTGATGTTCGTCAGCACGTCCATCACATCGCTGGGGATGATCCGGGTTTTTTTCTGGTTCAAGAGCACCACACCCCCTGCAAGGAAATAACCCCGTTTTTCTGCAAGCCGTTTCAGTTTGGAATGAAATAGAAGTGATTTTTTATAGACATCGCGGGGATGTTTGTGACTGGAAGGGGAAATCGCTGCGATGGGCACGGTGATGCCCTCGTGACTGCGGATCTGCCGCAGCCGGGACACGATGTCAAATGTGATCAAATACAGATCACGCGGAGAAATGGCGCGGTTGTCGATCCCGAGGATCATCTGATTGACCCGCTCCAGATTCATGTAGACATCCTGCGGCAAGGCGGTCTTCGGCGGCGGAGCGGGCTTGGCATCCCTCGTGACGCCGTAAGCGGCGCGCAGGCTGCGGATATCCTTCAGGATCTGGCTGAGCAGGTTGTAGACATCGGTGGGCACAATTTTTTTTGGGTTGATGTAAGGGTAGGGTTTCGCATCCAGGCCATTGCGGTATTTCAGATTCTGAATCGACAGGTCGATCAGCCTGGCCTTGTGCCACACGTGGCGCGGCTGGCGCTGGGTGATCTCGATTCTGATGGGGCGCGGACGGGTCTGGGTTTGCTGGTGGATGAGTTTCAGCTCGGCGATGATGTTTTCCGTGACCTGGAAATTGCGCCGGAACTGCCCGAGTTCTTCAGGAGAGTAAAAAGCGGAAGGACCGGAATCGGTACACGCCGGAAGGAGAAGACCGGCAGCCAGGAAGCAAAGGGCGATGAGATGAATCAAATGGCCCTGTATTGCCTGCTCCTTGTTTTCCAAAACGCCTCATGAGGTGAGAGGAAACGCGGATTGTTCGAGGTATCATTCTGGACCGGCATTGCATACATTCACATTTTAAGTATACAGCTAAAATGTGAAATTGATACGTTTCATTTGAGTTGATTGTGAAACTGAGGAAGAAGGCGCGAGGCGGGACGGGCGGTTCCGGCGTGCATAGGGTGGAGTGTGCTGAAATGGCAACTAAAAAAAGTACAGCCGGTCGGGACCTTGCAGGCGGCGCGCGCATTCGACGAAGTGGCCGGGGTTTCAGGCTCCCCTTCGTACCGTTCTGCGGCTCTGCATTTCCTGCGCGCGTGGGACAGGGCGGCGCGGAACCTTCCAACCCCGGAGCAACGTGAATCCGCCACTTCGGACTGCTGAACTCCCTGCAATTACCTTGACAATTCTGGCGTAAATACGCTATTTGGGATTATGCGAATAATTGTTGGGGTTGTCATATGCCTCGGCCTATTTGGGCC
This sequence comes from Nitrospinales bacterium, assembly GCA_965223345.1. GTDB lineage: Bacteria > Nitrospinota > Nitrospinia > Nitrospinales > VA-1 > CBDCWG01. The sequence continues at coordinate 2,979,141 of CBDCWG010000012.1, read as the reverse complement.
GGGAGCGGTGCCGGGCTGGGCTTCTGCGGGGAACCACGACCATTCTGCCCATGCGGTCCAACCTGTAGCGCATGCGGCGTCGCCGTTTCAATCCGAAAAAGCCGCACCCTCGCTGCATTGCCTCATGCACAAACATAAAAACCTCAGTTTCTGTCCGCATATGCTGACAGGGTTTGGCAATTCCAAAAAATCCGGCGAAAAGACCTGGAGCCGGGGCTGCGGCAACAGCAACGGCTCCAACACCGCGGCGTCCCACAACAACGACAATAATCTCTCCGCTTTGGCTGAATTCTCCGAAGTTGATTCCCTCGCAACGGGGAGAATGAATTCAATTCCGCAGCCGTTTTATCCATCCCTTCGATACGCTCCCTCACCGCCTCCGCCCAAATCATCCTGATCCACGGGAGGCCGGAAAAGCACCGCACGTATTTTCTCAGTGCTGCACTCGTTTCGTTCGCTTTGAACGGCGGACGCCCGACTTCCGTTCCTATTTCAGAATAATTATTTAGAAAAATTCCTCGCGACATCCGGGAAGGCGTCCATCCGCGTTTGCTTTGTCATTCCGGTTTGCGGTGGGGTTTGCGTTGTCAACCGGTGAGGCAAGGCCGCGGTCCGCATTTGCCTCACGATTATGAGAGAGAAAGCATCATGAAAAGATCAATCGTAGTTTTTGTAGCGATTTGCTTTGTGTTGAATTTGGCGTCGATGAGCGAGGCGGCTTGCGGCTCCTCCAACTGTTCCCTGATCACGGGGTCCCAGTCGGGTCTGACCGGCAAGGGCCGGTTCGTGGTCGATCTGTCCTACCGCTACATCCCCCAGGATGACAAGCAGAGGGGATCGGGCGACACGGATGAAGTGCTGGTGCCGAAAGTGAATTTCGAGGACCGGGAAATAGAGCTGGATCATCATCGGGAACTTCGAACCATCAACAAACTCGCCCAGCTCGATGTCAGTTATGGGGTGACGGACAAGTTCACGCTTTCGTTGAACATTCCCTTTTTCAACGACCGGTTGCACGAGCACGACGATGAAATCACACCTGCCGATCCTGTGGGAGAATTCAACAACGTGGACGGAACGTCCGGGTTCGGCGACATCACCTTGCTTGCGAAATATTCGTTGTGGCAAACTGCCAAGCACCAGTTCATCGGCGGCGCCGGCGTCAAGTTCGCCACCGGGGAATACAAATTGAGGGACAATGAAGGCAATATCAACGAACCCACTCTGATGCCGGGCACCGGATCATACGATTTCATTTTGTCCGGACTTTATATTCATTCGCTCATTCCCAACCGGGTGCAGTTGTTCGGAGGGTTGTCGCACCGGTTCACAACCGAAAACAGTCTGGATTATGAATTCGGCGACACCACCTTCATCGACGCCGGCGTTAATTACGTCCTGAACGACAAGGTGACACTGAGCGGTCAGATCAACACGCGCATATCCCGTCGTGATACGTTCATCGATCAGGATGTGCCCAGCACCGGAGGGGAGTTTGTCAATCTGACGCCAGGTGTGCGCCTGGCGGCGACAGACAATCTCTCCTTTTACGCGCACGTGCAGATTCCCATTTACCAGCGGGTCAACGAGGTGAATCTCGTCCCGCGCTACGGTCTGCTTCTGGGAGCGTCCTATGGTTTTTAAAGCAATCCGGCTGTCACGCTGTGCCGGGATCGCTTTTCTGAGTTATTTCCTGATTGGAATGGCGCAAGGCCCACCGTTCGTCGGTGGGCCGGCTCCATCTTTTGAATTGCGAAACCTGCAGGGGGCCGCAGTCAAATTGTCTGATCTTAAGGGAAGCACCGTCGTCCTCAATTTCTGGGCGACCTGGTGCGTTCCCTGTATCAAGGAAATGCCGGAATTGCAGAAGGCACACCGATCCCTGAAGGACAAAGGCATTAAAATCCTGGCGGTCAATTTTGGCGAACGGGAAACAAAAGTTCAGGAATTCGTGGAGGAATACAAGCTGGATTTTCCCGTATTGCTGGATACGTTCGGTACGGTCGCGGAAGAATACAAAGTCATCAAATTGCCGGTCACCTATTTCATCACGCCGCAGGGAATCGTTCGCGATGAAGTGGTGGGCGGAGGTTTGACGCAAGCGGTCATCGAATCGAAGATCTTTCGTGAACATTGAACCGGTCCCGGTCAGTGCAAAAAGGGCGGGTGTCTGGCAGGGCAGCTGCTTGGATTGTCAGCGTGCCAGGTTCACCCTTTGATGCTGCGGCAATGAAAACTGCCGCAGGTACGCCACCAGCTGCCAGATCTGTGTGTCCGAAAGATGATCGTAGCCGACCATGTCGGTTCCTTCCGATCCGTATTTGATCACCCAGAACAATTGCCCGTCCGGAATGGCTTCCATCGTTTTCCGGCAGGTGAAATCCCGCGGTTTGATCGTTGCGGTCTTCGCCGTGATTCCATTGCCGTTGCCCAAAAGCCCGTGGCAATGCACGCAGCCGAAGGGCTTGGCCCCGCCCCGGTACAGTTTCCGGCCCGCTAAAAGGTTCTCCGCCGTGCTTTCAAGCGGGTTGGTCTGAAAATAGACACTCAGGTGGGCGGGCGCCGTCTTTCTGTCTTGCGGGCAGTCGCCCGCCAGGGTTTGGGCAGGAAGCTGCGCCAGCAACGAAATCAGGACAACGGTGGAGTATAAAAAAAATCGGCTGCGTGCGTTCATGAATGTTTCGTTTAGAATTGTGGGTAAAAAATTCCTTATTTCCGGATGTTCAGATCCGGATCGCGCGAAAATATTCCTCACAGATGGATCACATTCCCGCCATCAAAAGTGAGCGATCCTCACCAGGAGCCGCTTGCAAGCGGATTCGATCCGGATTTTACTTATAAAGTTTACCGGAATCGGCGGCACCCGCACAGGAAAAAGCTTTCCAGGTACAGTGGCTTGTGGGGATACGCCGCATTTCTCCTCATTCCGCTCCTCCATATTCAGGGGAATTCAACGAAATTCGCACAAGGGAACCTGAGTTCTTTCCTTCGTGCCGGTTCTCACATCCTGCCGTCCCATGGCAAAATCGCTCAAGGAAGACAAAGTCCCGGGAAGCGTCGAGGGGGTGCAGAAAGGCGAACCCGGGAGCGCGAGGTTTTCGTGGAAAAGTGAAATAAGAACACGCCGCATTGAAGAGCCTGTGATCGTGTGCCGTATGCTTCCACCTGAATTCCGATATTTCTTTGATTTTTGACAGGGTTGAACAATGAGAGCCGCTGAAGTAAAATTTGAAAAAATCCCGGAATTTACTTGGAAAACCATGACGGTCCTTCGATTGGGTTGCGCGATTCGTATTTCAGCTGCTACCGGCTGCCTGTTGCTGTTTCTTTCCGCCTGCGCCGCCGTGGGGCCGGATTACGTGCCGCCCGACACGCAGGTTCCTAAAGATTTCAAAGCCGCCGCAAAGAGCTCTCCCGAAAAAACGCCCGCAGAGGCCAAGCCCGAAACCAAGGACGGGGAACCCATCCTGCCTGCCAAGCAGGTCCCTCCGGAAATGCTGCCGTATTGGTGGGAGACCCTGGAAGACCCGCTGCTCACCAAGTTGATCGAAAAGGCGGTGCAGGGAAACCTCGACCTGAAACTCGCGCAGGCGCGCGTGAAAGAAGAACGGGCGCGCCGCGGCATCGCTCAGGCGGATCGATTCCCGACCGTCGATACCAGCGCTTCGGTGACCAAAATCGGTACCAGCGAGGAAACCGGCACGGGAGGCGAGAGCGATCTCTACGCGACCGGGTTCGACGCCAGCTGGGAAGTGGACATCTTCGGTGGCAAGCGCCGGGCGGTCGAATCGGCGGTGGCTTCGGTGCAGTCGCGCCAGGAGCAGTTGAACGACACGCTGATCACCCTGGTGGCGGAAGTGGCGTTGAACTACGTCGAGCTGCGCTCCTTTCAGGCACGCCTCGCCGCCGCCGAAAAGAACCGCAAAGCCCAGGAAGACACCTACCAGATCGTGCAGGACCGGCTGAATGCCGGGTTGACCACCGCGTTGACGGTTGAGCAGGCCAAATACAACCTGGAGAGCACCAAGTCGGAGATCCCGACTCTGAAAACGGGCATCGAGCAGGCGAAAAACAACCTCGCCGTGTTGCTGGGGCAGTTCCCCGGCACGTTGAGCGCCGAACTGGACGAATTCGATCCGATCCCCGTCACTCCCGTCGAGGTGGCCGTCGGCGTCCCGGCGGATCTGATGCGGCGCCGGCCCGACATCCGCAGCGCGGAACGGGAACTGGCGGCGCAGACCGCACGCATCGGTGTGGCCACAGCCGACCTGTATCCCAAGCTGACCCTGTTCGGGTCGGTGGGGCTGGAATCCCTGTCCGCCGGCAGCCTGTTCACCGGACCGGCGGCGGTGTTTCAGATCGGCCCGCAGATCACCTGGAACGTGTTCGATGCTGGGCGCATCCGCCAGAACATCAAGGTGGAGGACGCCATTCAGGAGCAGGCGTTGATCCAGTACGAAGCGGCGATCCTGACCGCCGTGAAAGACGTGGAGGACGCGCTGATCGCCTATGCGGACGAGCAGGTCCGACGCCGGTCGCTGCTCAATTCCACCCAGGCGGCGGAACGGGCGGCCGATCTGGCGCGGGATCTGTACACAGCGGGGTTGTCCGATTTCATCAGCGTGCTGGAAGCGGAACGTTCGCTGTTCAGTTTCCAGGACCAGCTTGCGGTCAGTGAAGGCGTCGTCACCTCGAACCTGATCCGGCTTTACAAAGCTCTGGGTGGCGGCTGGGACCCGCTCATGGGTGGTGTCGAGAGCGCGGAAAAGAAAATGCCGAAATCATGAAAGCCGATTTGAAAGCCTTTCGATCGCAACGGCCGCGGCTCATTCACTACCTGTGGCTGCTTGCCGTCCTGGTGTTGCTTTGGGGTTGCCAGAACGAAAAAAGCGGTGCGGCGATGTCCCAAAAACGGCCGCCCCCGGCGGTGCGGGTTACTCCGGTCGTCGAAAAGGAAGTCACCACCACCTACGAACTGGTGGGGCGGACCGCCGCTTTGAAAACCGTGAATCTGGTGGCGCGCGTGCAGGGGTATCTGGAAAAACGAAACTTCAAGGAAGGGGAACACGTAGAAAAAGGCGATATTTTGTTCATCATCGAACAGGCCCAGTATCAAATCGAGGTCAAGGCGGCGGAAGCCAACCTCTCCGATGCCCAGGCCACGCTGGACAACGCGCAATCCTATCTGAAGCGCCTGAAAGGCGTACGCAAGGGAGGCGTGTCGCAATCCGATCTCGACAAGGCGAAAAGCGACCACCAGCGCGCCCTGGCGGGCGTGAAGAACGCCCAGGCCAATCTGGAGCGGGCCAAATTGAACCTCAGCTACACGGAGATCCGTTCCCCCATCGACGGGCGCATCGGCCGCGTGTCGGTGAACGTCGGCAATCTGGTGGGGCCGGATTCGGGAACCCTCGCCACCATCGTGCAGATGGACCCTGTCTACGTGTTGTTCACTGTGAACGATGCGGATGTTTTGACGGAATTTCAAAGCCAGATCAAAAAGGGAAAAGCCACGACCTTCATCCCCAAGATCGAGCTTCCCAACGGCACGATGTATCCCTTTGAGGGGACCCAGGACTTTATCAGTCACACCGTCGATGAAAAAACCGGAACCATCACCATACGTGCGGTTTTTCAAAATCCCGGCACCAATGTTTTACCGGGAGAAGCCGACCTGCCGCACACACGGCGATTGCTGATGCCGGGACAGTTCGTGAAAGTGCTGGTGCGGCGGGGCGACGTTTCTTCTCAGAAACTGATTCCGCAGGCCGCGATCCAGGAAGACCAGAGCGGGAAATACGTGCTCGTCGTCGATACCGACAACAAAGCGCAAAAACGTGCGGTGGTGGTCGGTGATAAAAACGGCGTCGACTGGATCATCAAGGAGGGGCTGGAGACCGGCGAGCGGGTGATCACCGAAGGGGGCCAGAAAGTGCGGCCCGGCATGGTGGTGCAGGCTTCTTCGCCGCCTCCCACCACACCGGTCAAGAGCTGACACCATGTTCAGTAATTTCTTCATCGAACGCCCCCGCTTCGCTTTTGTCGTCTCCATCGTCATCGTGATCGCGGGTCTGATTTCCATTCCCCTGCTTCCCGTTTCCCTGTACCCGCAGATCACGCCACCGCAGGTGCAGGTCACCGCCAACTACTCCGGGGCCAACGCCAAGGTCGTCGAGGAAACCGTGGCGGCGCCCATCGAAGCCGAGGTCAACGGCGTCGAGAACATGATCTACATGTCCTCGCAAAGCACCAACAACGGCACCTACACCCTGGACATCACTTTTGATATCGGCACCGATCCCGACATGGCGACGGTGAACGTGCAGAACCGGTTGTCTCTTGCCACACCGAAACTGCCGGCGGACGTCACCCGTTCCGGAATCTCCGTTCAGAAGCAGTCCAGTGAATTTCTAGTGATCGTGTCTTTTTCCTCCCCCGGTGGAACCTACGATCAGCTTTTTCTCAGCAACTACGTCAGCCTGAATGTGAAGGACGTGCTGGCGCGGGTTCCCGGCGTCAGTAAAGTGGAGATATTCGGGGCGCAGGATTACTCGATCCGCATCTGGCTCGATCCCGATAAAATGAACAATCTGGGGATCACCACCGAAGACGTGGTTTCCTCGATCCGCGATCAGAACCTGCAGGCCGCCGCCGGGCAGGTGGGGCAGCCTCCCCTGGATTCTGACCAGCAGTTCCAGTACACCATTCAGGCGAAAGGACGGCTTTCCGACGCGTCCGAGTTCAAAGACATCATCATCCGGGCGCAAACCGACGGGGCCGTTGTCCGCATGAGCGATATCGCCCGCGTGGAACTCGGCTCCCAGACATTCAATGTATTTTCGCGCTTGAACGGTTCCCCAACCGTCAATTTTGCCGTTTACCAGCTTCCCGAAGCCAATGCCCTGGAAGTCGCTGATGGAGTCAAAGCAACTTTACTGCGGCTTTCGCGGGAGTTCCCGGAAGACGTTGCCTATAAAATGCCCTACGACTCCACCCGTTTCATCGATCGGTCGCTGGCAGAACTGGTGCAGACCCTGTTCGTCGCTCTGACGCTGGTCATTCTGGTGGTTTACGTTTTCATTCAGGACTGGCGTGCCACCCTGATCCCCGCTTTGGCCATCCCCGTTTCTTTGATAGGCACGTTCGCTCTGTTGCTGGCGCTGGGCTACAGCATCAACACCCTGAGTCTTTTCGCGCTGGTTCTGGCCATCGGCATCGTGGTGGACGACGCCATCGTCGTGGTGGAAAACGTGCAGCGTCACATGAATGAGGGGCTGCCTCCCAAGGAAGCGACGCGCATAGCGATGGGCGAGGTGTTCGGCCCCATCATCGCCACAACCCTGGTCCTGCTGGCTGTTTTTGTTCCCATCACGTTCATGACCGGGATTTCCGGCCAGCTGTACCGGCAGTTTTCCGTGACCATCGCGATCGCCGTGTCGCTGTCCTCACTCAACGCGTTGACGCTCAGTCCGGCCTTGTGCGCCACGGTGCTGCGCAAAGATCCGCCGCGTCCCTGGTTTGCCCTGCGCTGGTTTGAGACCGTGTTTGCGCGCATTTCCCGCGGCTATCTGTTTTGCGTGAAGATTCTCGTGCGGCGGCTCGTGTTCGTCACGTTGATCCTGGCCGTGATCGTGGCCGGCGCTTTATGGATGAATAAGGTGGCTCCGACGGGATTCATCCCCAAGGAAGATCAGGGTGTCATTTTTGTGGACATCCAGCTTCCCGACGGCGCTTCTTTGAACCGGACCAACGTGTTGATCAAACAAGTGGAAGAAATGATCAGCAGTCTTCCGGGCATTGAAAATGTGGTTTCGCTCACGGGGTTTGGAATGATCAGCGGCATCAAATCGAATTCCGGTTCGGTGTTCGCCATCCTCGATCCGTGGGAGCAGCGCACGACTCCCGAACTGTCGAGCGATGCGCTCGTCGGGCGCATATGGGGCATGGCGGCTCAGATTCCAGGGGCGAATATGATGGCGTTCACACCGCCGCCGATTCGCGGCCTGGGCAACACAGGCGGGTTCGAGTTTCAACTGCAGGACAGGAGGGGAGGGGATCCGCAGGACCTTTCCGCCGCGATGCGCGGATTCGTGTTCGAGGCCAACCAGGACCCGGATTTGCGCAATGTCTTCAGCACGTTCAGTGCCGACATCCCGCAGATCAAACTGGAAGTGGACCGCCTGCAGGCCAAGGCGCTCGGCATTCCGGTCAACGAGATCTTCTCGGCCTTGCAGACCCAGTTGGGATCGCTCTATGTGAACGACTTCAACAAATTCGGCCGTGTCTACCGGGTGATCCTGCAGGCGGAAACCGACTACCGCGACAACCCCGACGACATCGGCCGCATCTATGTGCGGAGCGCGGAAGGGGTGATGGTGCCGCTCAGGACCTTGACGAAAACCACGTCCATGCTGGGCCCGGAAACGTTGACCCGTTTCAATATGTACCGGGCGGCGCAGATCAATGGCAGCGCGGCGCCGGGATTCAGTTCCGGGCAGGCCATTCAGGCGATGGAAAGGCTGGCCGAAAAGGTGCTTCCCGATGGGATGGGGTTTGAATGGTCGAGCATGTCTTATCAGGAGATCAAGGCGGGCGCGCAACTGCCCATTCTCTTTTTACTGGCATTGATATTTGTCTACCTCTTCCTGGTGGCGCAGTACGAAAGCTGGTCGATCCCTCTTGGCGTGCTCCTGTCCATTCCCGTGGCTTTGGCGAGCGCACTGATGGTCATGCTGGGCGCCGGACACATCTTGAATATCTACGCCCAGATCGGCCTCATCATGCTGGTGGGCATGGCCTCCAAGAACGCCATCCTCATCGTCGAGTTCGCCAAGGTGCAGCGCGAGGCGGGCCGGTCCATTCTGGAAGCCTCCACCCTGGCGGCGCAGCTGCGCTTCCGTGCGGTCATGATGACGGCGATCTCGTTCATCCTGGGCGTGCTGCCGCTGGTGCTGGCATCGGGAGCCGGGGCGGTGAGCCGCCGGTCCCTCGGCACCGTGATCTTCGGCGGCATGGTGGGCTCCGCCGTCATCGGCACGCTCCTGGTACCCGCCTTTTATGTGATCGTTCAATCGCTGCGGGAAAAAACAAAACTACAACCGGCTGAAATCGAAGCGGAAATTCCCGAAGAAAGCTGATGTGCAAGCGGGCGTTCAGCACCCGTTCATTTTACTGCGAGGAGATTGTGTATGGATACCTTCGACGCCATTTACCAGCGGCGGGCCGTCAAGCAATACGACGATCAGCACCGGTTGACCCCCGAGGAAGAGACCAGACTGCTGGAAGCCGCGATTCAGGCGCCCACCAGTTTCAACATTCAGCACTGGCGTTTCGTGCTGGTGAAAGACCCCGGCCTGCGCAAGAAGATCCGCACCGAATTCGGCAACGATCAGGCGCAGATGACCGACGCGTCGCTGCTCATCATCATGACGGCGGACATGAAAGCCTGGCAGAAAAACCCGCAGCGTTACTGGCAGAACGCGCCCAAGGAAGTGGCGGAACTGCTGGTCAACTGGATGGGGCCGTTTCACGAAGGGCGGGAATGGTTGCAGCGTGATGAAGCGCAACGCTCGATCGGCATGGCCATGCAGACGATCATGCTGGCGGCCAAGGCGATGGGATACGACTCCTGCCCGATGATCGGTTACGACATCGAAAAAGTCGCCGAGTTGATCAAGCTGCCCGAGGACCACGTGATGGGGGCGATGGTGGCGGTGGGGAAGGGCACGAAGGATCCCTGGCCCAAGCCGGGTCAGTTGCCGCTGAAAGAGGTGATCGTCGAGAACACGTTTTGAATTGAAACTTCCAATTGCAGCAGAGCGGGTCCACCGCTCGCTGGATGGCAACCAGGAAACCGGGTCTTTCAAGACCCGGTTTTTTTTGCCAACCCGGCTGTCGGGAAATCAGGATTTGCGCTTTTGCTTCAACTCATCCACGCTGCGCGCGAATTCCTCCCGCGTGATCAATCCCTTTTCGATCATGCAATTCAACATCACTTCCATCTGGAACATCAGGGAGATGATCACTTCCTTGAAGTCGATTTCCCTACTTTCACCGTCACGCTCAGGCATGGCATTTCCTCTCAATTTTAAATTCAAAAATGCGGATCAAACTGCTGGTGCCGGGCAAGTATACAAAATAAAGCAGAGGTATGCTAAATATCCGCCGATTGAGACTGCAAATGGGAGTGGAGCCGTTCTTGGGCTTGTGTCGGAAAGAGGGTGAGGGGGTAGGGGGCAAGCGTTGGGCCTGCGCGGACAAACCGGATTACGTCTATCTGACCGTCTCGATACCGGATTCCAGGTCGTCGTCCGGTCTGCTTTGTTCTTTTCCTTCCTGCCCTTTTCGGTGGCGTATCTTGGCGATGTTGCTCATGAAGAACTCATTGCATTTGAGGCAGATCCAGCCTTCGCCGGAAAAGATCCAGCATTCGTCCTCGACCCATTCCTGCGCCTCTTCCTCGCTGTCGCAGTACTCGCCGTTCTGCAGGCAGTATTTCGACTGTTTGGTCTGGCATTCCACCGCAAACTGGTCGTTCTTTTTAATGATCACAAAGGGCTCTTTCCTGGATCGGTTGGAATTATCCGGGATAGTTTACAGGAAGTCCCCGCAAAATCAAGCGGCTGATTCGTCCTTAAAACAGGGATATGACGGAGTTCCCGGGCAAATGCCGGGATACGGGAAGGATTTGCCGGAGCGGGGATTCTGGCAAAAGCCGGCTAGAAATTGTAACGCAGTCCGATGGACGCCGAAAAGCTGTCGTATTCGGAATTCAGATCGACAAAGTCCACCGGGGCCGGTCCACCAAAGCGCGTCAGCTCCGGGTCGTCGAGAGCGAAAAAGCGCGCGTCGCCAACCACAGAGATCCGGCTGGACAGCAGGTATTCCGCGCCGAAAATGAACTGGTAGGCGAAGGTGGTGTCGTCGTCATCGATGAACGCCGAGGCGTAGCTGACTTCCGCATCGATATTGGCGAAGCCGATGCCCACACCGACAAACGGTTTGATGCGGTCGGACAGGCCGTTCAGATCGTAGTACAGATTCATCAGGCCCGCCAGCACTTCCTCTTCCCCCCTACCGTTTTGCTCGGCGCCGTTGAACACGATTTCATCGACATCGTTTTCACGGTGGGACAGTTCGGCTTCGGCGCGGAAACGCCCGAAGTTGCTGCCGGGGAATTTGTAGCCGACTTGACCGGAGATCAGAAGACCCGCGTCGAAATCCAGATCGACGGCCCGGCTGGGGCCCAGGCTCTGCTGGTCTTCCTGGAAGTTCAGCCCGAGGTTGAATCCCGTGTACCAGCCGCTGTCGTCGGCCATTGCGGAGGCGGTTGTGAGAAACACGGCCGTTAGCACGGCAAGAAAAAGATTCGCTTTATGGGGCATCATGGCGGCTTCCCTCTGCGGTTTGTAATGACTTCAAAGCGCGTACTTCCAGCTTAGTTTAAATTTGCAGAGGGAAGAGGGCGCGCATCACAATCCCGGGTGATCTGGGCAACATTTGCTGCCGATTTCGCCATTTTGTGCTCATTTGCGCCAATATAGGCATTGGAAAGCCGGGGATTTCGGGAACCGGGTCGATTGGCGTCAAGCAGGCGTGAGGTCGTATTTTACTTGGACCCGCTTTCCATCACGCCCTTCCTTTCAGCATCCCGTACCAGTATAGAATCGGCAAGGCGTATCTTTTGAGCAGATACATGCTCCATCTTTCCTTGCTTTGATCGAAGGGGAAGGTTTCCTTGGGATTCCCGTCATAATCGAATTCAGCGAGGATGAGCCGGCCGTAACCGGTTATCAACGGGCAGGAAGAGTAACCGTCATAGCGGGCCGTCAGACTTGATTTGGCCCGACAGGCCAGAAGATTTTCCACGACAACCGGCGCCTGTTTGCGAACCGCAGCCCCGGTTTTCGCTGTGGGGGCGTTGCAGGCATCGCCGAGGCCAAACACGTTGGGGTACGTTTTGTGCTGAAGGGTGTGGGGATCGACATCCACCCAACCCTCTTCATCCGCCAGGGGACTTTTTTTGATGAAATCGGGAGCGCTCTGCGGCGGAGTGACGTGAATCATCTCGTAGGGAAGGATGGTTTCAGAACCGTCGTCGAGGTTTTCAAGCACCGCTTCTTTGGTGTCGGGGCGGATTTCGGTGAGGTGGTTGCGGAAATGGGTCAGGATGTTTCGTTCTTGGATCAGTTTTTCCAGAGCGGTGGTGTAGGGTTCCACGCCGAAAATACGCGGTTTGGGAGAAACGAACCTCACGTCTATGTTGCTCCGAACCCCCGTTTTTCTGAAGTGATGATCCGCAAGCCACATGATTTTTTGGGGGGCGCCGCCGCATTTGGTTTCCGTGTTGGGAAACGTGAAAATTGCGTTGCCTTGTTTGCAGGATCGAATGGCTTCCCAGGTGGACTCGGTATACTGATACGAAAAATTGCTGCACACGCCGTTTTTTCCGATGGACTCGGGCAGGCCGCGGACTTTATCCCAATCGATCTGTATGCCGGGAGCGACCACCAGATAATCGTAGGTGAATGTGCCGCCATTGCGTGTGGACACCGCATTTGCCTGCGGGTCGATCGTATCGGCAAAATCGCGAATCCATTTTGCGCCCTTCGGAATGACGCGCGCTTCTTTGCGCATCGTGGATTTTTTGTTCACCACACCGCCGCCGACCAGTGTCCAGAGAGGCTGATAGTAATGATATTGAGAAGGTTCGATGATGGCGATGCGGGTGGAGCGCAGCTTATCGATAATGCGGCTGGCGACGGTGATGCCGGCGGTGCCGCCGCCGAGAATCAAAAACTCGAAATGAGATTCCGATTGTGACCTGTCCATGCGGATACTCAATCGATGGGGTCTCTTGTAGAAAATCCATTATACCATTTCTGGCGGTGGAACTGGATTGGAGACCCGATAATCCGCTGGATTTAACGGGAGTGGTCGGAGGTTATCTATCCACACCCCAGGGGTACAGCCTGGGAATGAAAATCGTCAATGCGGTGGCGAGAGCGACTGCAAGAACCGAGCCGGCAAAAAACAGCGTCCACGTGCCCGGCTTGAGGGAACCTAAAGCCACGATGAGAAACAGCATGGGCAAATCCAGGTAATGGGTGAAGGAGGGCAGAGTTTTCCCGCGTTCTTCTTCCAGCTCGGGAGAGATTTCGCCGGTTTTCAACGCTTCCTGGGTCATTTTTCTGAGGCGCATGAAATACAGCCTCGTGATGGTGTTGCCTTCGATGAACTCCAGCAGGAATAACAGGATCATGCCCGCCAGCCAGGGGCTCTGCAGAAACGACCAGCCGGGAAACAGATCCACCACCATCCAGGTTCCGGAAATCAGCAGCAGGATGGCGCCGGGCACCACCACCCCATCGTAGAACACCGCGATGTTGCGGACCGATTCCGCAAACAGTTTCAGGTCCCGGCTCTGGCGCGACCGGAGGTCGCACAGCCAGACGCCGATCAGGCCCGCCCCGATCAGGATGGCCCCCAGAACATGCAGATAGTTGAACAGGGAGTAGCTCATTGGAGTTCACCTCGAGATGGAAGTCGCGAAACAGGACAATAAATGGGGTGCGTGCCCGACAGGATTGGAATTAAAGCAGGACCTCTTCATGGATTCCAGTGAAATTTAAAAACCTTCAGCAGGTACAGCCAGGCCGGGAAAATGAGCGCCGATCCCAGAACCAGCGCGATCAGCAGGTACTTCAGGGTGCTTTCCGGTGCGGCGACCTGGTACAGATTCAGCCCTTCAAATCCGAACAGGCCCGAAGGGGCGATGATGAAGGGGAACTGCAATTCGTACCAGGCGAGAAAGATCAGTGAGACCTGCATCCCGACCAGAAGGCGGGGAATGCTCGGGCGGGGGTGGTTCAACAATTTCCATAAGGGAAAAAACAAAGCCGCCGCCAGCAGCACGCAGGACATGCTGAACAGATCCGAATAGAATTTGGCGAACAGTTCCGATTCGTAAAGCAACGCCGATTCGATGACAAAGACCCCCATGATGAAGGTCACGATTCCCGCCACCTTGGCCCGGTAGACGAATTGCTTGCGCAGCACATTCTTGCGGGTTTCCCCGATGATGTACACGGACGCGATGTAGGTGACTAGGCAGCAGGTGAAGATTCCCAGCATGAAGGAGAACACGTTGAACCAGGGCGCGACGAATGCGGCGTAAAACGAATCCGCTTCGCTGGGGATTTTGCCGATCAGGATGCCGCCGAGGATCAGCCCCAGGCTGAAGGGAGTGAAGACGCTGGAGAGTTCGAACGCCAGGGAATAGTATTTCTGCGACTGATCCTTGTAGGCGTCGTAATTGCGAAACGCAAACGCGCACCCGCGGATGATGATGCCGACCAGCATGAGCGTCAGCGGAATGTGAAAGGTGATGGATATTTGGCTGAAGGCTTTCGGAAACGCGTTGAACAGGATGACCACGGCGACGATCAACCAGATGTGGTTCACCTCCCACACCGGTCCCATCGCCTTGTTGATGATCTTTTTCTGCTGGCCGCGGGTCTTGCGGTTGACGAACATCTCGAGAATGCCCGCGCCGAAGTCCGCGCCGCCCAGCAGCACATAGAGCAGCAGAGCGCCTGCCAGGAAAACCGCCACCGCTTCAACCATGAATACCGGCCTCCGAAAAAGACATCAGCGTTTCACCGCTTTGATCTGGCGGAGCAGCAGCCAGGCGGCGACGAGAGACAATAAAATATAGATCCCGGTGAACAGCAGAAACGGGATGATCAGACCCGGCATCGGCGTCACCGCTTCGGACACCTTCATCACCCGGTAGATGATCCACGGCTGACGCCCCACTTCCGTCACGATCCAGCCCGCCTGCACCGCGATGAAACCCAGTGGAAGGGCGAATGCCAGGCACTTCAGATACAGGGAGTGAAACAACAGATGCGGTTTCCTGAACACGAACAGAAAATACAGTACGGAGAGTCCTGCCAGCACGGTGCCGATGCCGACCATGATCTGAAAAGCGAAATGCACCACCGCGACCGGGGGGTGATTCTCTTCCGGGAACGCATCGAGTCCCGTGACCTCCGCATTGAAATCGTGGTGCGCGAGGAAGCTCAGCATCTTGGGAATGTAGATGCCGAATTTGACCGTCTTTTCTTTTTCGAACGGGATTCCGCCGATCAGAAGCGGTGCGCCCTTTTGCGTTTTGAACTGCGCGTGCATTGCCGCGGCTTTTTCGGGCTGGTGTTCGGTCAGATGGCGCGAGATCAGATCGCCGCTTATGGGTTGCAGCAGCGATGCGGTGGCGCCGAATGCCAGTGCGATTTTAAAGGCGGCCTGATGAAAGGGGATGTTTTTCTTTTTCAGCAGCAGGATCGCGTGGATGCCCGCCACGGCAAAGCCCGTCGCGACAAACGCGGCGATCGTCATGTGGATTCCCTGGTGCAGCGAAGCGTCGTTGAACATCGCCGCATACGGATCGATGTTGACGGCCTGGCCATCGACCCAGTCGAAGCCGGTGGGACTGTTCATCCAGCCGTTGGCGCAGATGACGATCATCCCCGAAGCTGCGCCCGCGATGCCCATCACCACACCGCATGCCCAGTGAACCCATTTGTTGATCCGGTCCCAGCCGTATATGAAAAGTCCCAGCGCGATGGCTTCCAGGAAAAACGCCACCCCTTCCCATGAGAAGGGCAGGCCGATGATGGGCCCCGCCACTTCCATGAACGTGGGAAACAGCAACCCCAGTTCGAAGGAAAGCACCGTTCCGGAGACGGCGCCGATCGCAAAAAAGATGGCGACGCCTTTCAGCCAGGCCTGAGTCAGGTCGAGGTAAATCCGTTGGCCGGTCCGCAGCCATTTCCAGTGGGCGACGGCCATGAAAAAAGGCATGGCAATGCCGATGCACGCAAAAATGATATGAAATCCGAGGGAGACCGCCATTTGCGATCGCGCGGCGAGCAGGTCGATCATAGAGGGAGCACTCTTGAGATCCTTTTGAGGCTGAGTACTGGCGCTGGATACTTAATATTTTAATGCAAAAAGCGGTGGGGTAGCATTAAAAGAAATTAATCTTGGCCGACAGGGTGTCGGTGGGGGAAGGTCTTCTGCTGAAGGGGTTTGTCAGAAGATTCGCTGCAGAAATCTTCGTCATTCCGTTTTGTTTTTCAGGGTCTCCTCTCTGGATTTGAACGCGTCCTTCTTGATGCGGCCGGAAGAGATGGTTTCGTAAGTCGCGCGGTCCACCTCATTGCCGTCGAATTCAAAGTTCAGTTGAACCACTTCGTTTCCCGTCACACGGATGTTCTGCGAGCGGATGTCCATCAGCGGGTGCCAGGCGTTCACCACATAGTCTCCGGGAGGGACGCCGTCAATGTGGAAGGTGCCGTCGTCCCCGGTGATGAAGTAATAGGGGTTTTGCACGCGGTAGCCCCAGGTTTGCATGAACTCGTGCATGCCGCAGATCATCTGAAAGATTTTGTAGTCTTTCTGGAAGTGGACATGCCCGTCGGCGACTTTCTCCGGCCAGATGGGAATGTTGGCGATGATTTTGCCGCGTTCGGCCTGGTAGACCTGGCTGTTGTGGATGGCCAGGTCCAGATTGTCCACTTTAAACGTCTCGTCCTGCCTCACGGCGTTGACGTAAGGCGTGAACTTGCAGTGCTCGGATTTGATTTCCAGGGTTGGCTTCGCGAACGGTTTGCCGCCTGAAACGTGCTCGATGCTCACCACCACATCCTTCAGGCCGCCGTCCTGCGCGACTTCGAAATCCTCAATGATCCGGTTCATTTCTGCATCGGTTTCCACCTTCGAGCACAAGTCCATATTGGGGAAGAGCACCAGGTGATAGAACCGCGGAGGCGGCAC
This sequence comes from Nitrospinales bacterium, assembly GCA_965223345.1. GTDB lineage: Bacteria > Nitrospinota > Nitrospinia > Nitrospinales > VA-1 > CBDCWG01. The sequence goes on along the minus strand of CBDCWG010000012.1, from coordinate 2,962,302 downwards.
TGGCCCCGTCAGCACCGCTTTGCCCTGCAGCGTCGCACCCTTCCCGGTTTTGCCTTTAGGGGGGGATGTCTGCTTGGTTCGGGAATCGGCAGGTGGCTTCCCTACCGTCGGCGCGGAACTATTTTCCTGACATCCACCGGCAGCGGGTGCAAACAAGGAAACTGCCAGCAGGATGATAAAGTATTTGAATCGTTTCATAATCAGCCCGAGATGTTCGGATTCATGCGTGACAAGGGAGTATTTCTCATGGTCTTTGTATAGAGACGGAATGTCCTCTTTTATTCCCATATTTTATAAGATACTGCAAAAATCAATCTGACGAGCGGAAATTTTCTGATTAGCCCGAATTGACAGGTGAGTGTTGAATTTACCGGCTACAATAACCGTCGATTTCACCGGGTGGTCTCTTTGGAGTGCTGAAGCGGGGACTGGGAGGGGAAAACCGCTGGACAATCTCAGGGAAGGTAAAACTCTGCTTTTGCCAGTGCGAGATTTCTTTGAGTGCTCATTTGTTGGTGGAAATCATGACTTCCGATTTGCAATGTTTTATTTCTCTTGTTCAGAACTTCAATTTCTTGTTCCAGTGACTGAACGGTTTGAGTCAGTTCTTTGATTGTTTTTTGAAGACTCGCTTGTTTGGCTATCAATGCCCTGATTTCACAATTTTTCTTATACAACATGTACTCAGACATAAATTCTCACCCAAAGAAATTTTGACACAAATGGTTTGTATCATTGCTTTAATGCAATATCTATTCCCGGAATAGGTGTTAAATTTGGGCGTATTTGGTCATTAAAAGGGAAGTCGATGTGCTTGACCGTCGATTTAATGACGGGGTGTGCGGCAACGTTGGATGATTGGAAGGCAATGTTGAGGACGGTTGGCAGGGAACTCGATGGAGTGTTGATTGCGGCGCAGGAAAAAAAACTCACTCAGGTCATGCTGTTCTCATAAGATGCGAAGCATATTTTTAATATCAGGTTGAGCGACACATTTTGCATGGACTCTTTTGCTGAGCTGGGCTATTTCGGCCTTTTTATTGCCGCATTTTTGGCAGCAACCATTTTGCCTTTGAGCTCCGAGGTGGTTTTAAGCGCTTTATTGTTAAATGGTTTGTCGCCCGTTGCCCTGGTTGCGGTCGCTACAACGGGAAATGTGCTGGGATCGCTCACGAATTACGCCCTGGGGTACTGGGCCAGTCTGGAAGTGATCAAAAAATGGCTGAAAATTTCTGAAGCTGAGTATGTTCAGGCAGAGCGGCGTTTTGTAAAATATGGATTGTTCTCTCTGTGCTTTGCCTGGGTTCCTGTAATCGGTGATCCATTGACCGTTGTCGCCGGGATTCTGCGCATTCGTTTGTTGTGGTTTGTCCTGTTGGTCGCCGCGGGCAAACTGATGCGTTATGTCGTCGTCGGTTATTTAGCCCTGCGAATGGATTGACCGGGCAAAGAGCTGAAATAAAAATAATGGATCTTAAGAGAGGTGATCGAGCCGTGCCACCCAAACAATATTGTTTTAAAGTCTCCGGTGTTCTGATCCATGAAACGGATAACTCGGAAGATGAGTTCAGTTATTTCATGAAAGCGATGGATGACAATCATGCGGTCATGCTGGTCCGGGAACATCTTAGAAACCATGCTCCAAAAGGGCGGTCCGTCATCAAGGGTATCGAAAAAAAGGACTGATTGAATCATCACCCCCGCACAAAGAAAAAGGGCCTGCGATCATAGACCGTAAGCCCTTTTTCTTTGTGCTGACTGTGGGAGCGTCGGAGGCAACCGGCCCATAGGACCTCGCGGGCTCCAATGACCGATTGGCCCCGGAACCCGGTTTTTTTGTTCACAAACGGTATCTATTGCTTTTCACTATCACATCTTCTGCCAGGACAGTATGGCCACGTGGTCGCTGAAGAAGGGGGAAGCGCCCGAGCAGTCGTAGGTGACGGTCAAACTGCCGGAAATGCTGCTCTCCGGGGTGACGAGGTTTTCCGCATCGAATTTATCGGCGGAGATGACGTATCCAACCAGATCCACGGTGCCGGAAATGCTCATCTGCTCCCCGGCGTACATCATTCCTGTGATGGTGTTGGACGGATTGCCGGCAAATTCCAGATCCGTTTCTGCGATCAGGAAAAGCTGGTCGATATCTGGAGACGGACCGCCCTGGTAATTTGTCATATCAGGGCTAGCACCCACATCGATGTAACCCTCGGATATGATCGTGGTGTTCCAGGGGGCCGGTGAGTTCAGAACATTGATGTCGCCTTCCACATAGAATATTCCGTCCGCCACATCCGTTCCGTTGACCTTCCACAAGCCGCCAGGTTGTGTGATGCTCCCAAAGAGCGCGTTTCCGTCGCCGGTTATCGACCAGGTCCAGTTGGGCCCTGAATACGTGTACACGTTGCCAGTGCCCTGGTCCTCAATCGTACCGTCGCTTTTCAGGATGTAATGGGCGTAGGACCTGTATTCCGTCACATCCACGAGCGGAATGGGTTGCTCCGCCGCTCCGGACCCGGTGCAGGAAGCTCCGGAACAGTTGCCCGATGCCGTGGTTCCCTGGGTAGCGGTTCCGCTGACGCCGGATTGGTTGAAACCCGCGTTGGTGTGGATGCTGCCACAGGCTCCCTGAACGGCGAACGATCCGGACCCGTTCAAATTGCCTTTCGTTGTGATGGCGGAACCCGGTGTGAACGTGGGTCGGTTGACCAGGGCTTCAATGGTCGAGGTCACTCCGTTTCGCGTGCCGGTGGAGGTCAGGACGACCGTATGGTCGATGTCGTCGTCTGTATCCCCATCGTTGTCGTCGTTGTCGGTAGCGGTCACGGTGTAGGTTCCGCCTCCGAACGCAATATTGGTAAAACTGGCAGCCGGCCAGTTGCTGCCATCCACTTCATCGTCGAATCCGTTCGCGGCCTCTCCGGGGCTGTTGCCCGAGCCATCGTAATTGAAAAAATTGATCGCATTTTGAATTCCCGTTTCTGCGATATAAAAAGATTCCTTGTCCTTTTTGTATCTTGCCGTGCGTTTCACATCGTGAGAAGCGTACCTCGTGCCTACGGCAAGCAGGAGAATAAGAACGATGCTCAAAATGAGGACAACTCCTAATGCAAGACCCTTTTCGTTAGCCCAGTATTTTTCCAATTGAATTTTATGATTGCCGGGGTTTGAAATCCTCATGATCTTAATCCTTTAAGAGTTTCTCATATTGATATCGGTTTTGAAATCGATGACGAAATTAGGATGGTTGGGATCCACCAGGCTGATTTCGAGGTTCACTTTTTCCACTTCGGCAGGCGTCGCCGCACCGGCATAGTCCAATGCCAGACCCGTTGTGGCAACCACATCCGGCACCAGAATGATGGTGCTACCGTCCGTTGTGCGCGTGATGTCCGTTCCAGTCAGTGTGATCGTGACATCGTTGTACTTGTTGACCATCACAAGATTGGTGTTGACGCCGTATACATAGTCATTGAGCAGCGCCGAACCGAGGTTCAGCGTTCCCGCCGTGGTGCCAGTCACCGTCGTGGTTTCAAATATTTTCAAATTCGGATCGTAGACGACGATTTTATCCCCGTTCGCAAAACCTGTTTCATCGACCACGGTGATCGTGGTGTCCCCGGCTGCTGCGGCCACGGTACCCGGACAAGCCGTACAAGGCGGCGTCGTGGTCCGAATATCGTTTAAATTGGTGCGATAGGACAATGAGGTCGGGCTGATAGCGGTAAAACCCGCATTCGGAGGCAGCCCGAATCCCGCCATTTTGATTTCATTCGTGAGCTGATCCACCGCTTCCCGGCCTTTGGCCCTGATATGCGTCGAAAAGTTTTCATCAGCCAGAATGCTGTTTTGTTTGCTGAACGAAATGGTCGCTCCCGCGATCACGATGAGCGCAATGACTGTGGCGACCAGAATTTCCATCATTCCGGCGCCTTGATCATCCCTCAAAGGTTTGAACAATGTATTCCCCACTTTAAATCTCCTATTGAGTGATCCGCGTGTTGAGCTGAAAGGTCTGCGTCCCTCCGTCCTGCCAACTGATGTTCATGACCACTTCGTATAAAAAGTTCTCACCGACAACAGGACTGATCGTCCAGGTGCGCGTGTAAGTACCGCCGACTGTGGGGTTGCCTTCGGCATCCACCGTTTCCCCGCCCGGATTGGAGGTCCATACTCCACCGGCTACATCGGGAGAATCCAATCCGTTACCGCCGGACATGAGCCAACCGCGGGCTTTATTTCTGAAGTATTCGATCTTGTCCTGGGCCAGAGTGGCGGCAATGGTCTGCTTTTCGCTCTTGGCGTTATGATCCATGATCGTGCCCGTGAGACCTGTCATAGCCAGGATGCCAACCGTCAGAATAGCCAGGGCAATCATCGCTTCAATCAGACTGAAGCCTCCCTGATTGCGCAAAGGGGATTCAGTCCTGGAGGGATGGCATTTTTCTATGTCTTTAGACCTGAGATCGATTTTTTTCATATTCATACTTCCGATATTTTCTAAAAATTGAAAGAAAACCAATTCACCTTCTAGATAGACAGGTTGCGGCAGAAAGAGAATAAGTGTCGAAAAAATAATAACTTTAAGGTTGGTTGGACTATAAAATATCAAATTATGGGATTTATGTTGTAATAATTTTACCACTGACGGCGATTTATAAGTGTAATCTAGATCACACTATCATGTGACTATAATCACTAAATAATATAATCCACGTATTTTCAACTATTTTGAGGTTGGTATCCTATTCGTGAACTGTATTCGCAATAAATAGCAACAAGGATACCAAAAATTCGGAATACCCGAATACTGGACGAGCAAATCGCGATTTTTTAAGCATTAAAAACAAGAGCCCAGAACCTCTACGAGGTTCAAGAAGAACTTCTACAAGGAATACAGGGAACTTCTACTGGATTGGCGCCCCGGCTGACAAATTGTGACAGAGATGTGTGTGTGACTTTACAACTCTAATGAATTTAGAAGTATAGGGAATGAAACATTTGATTTAGCACCATTTGGCGGCAGGCAATAGGGAGGCGGGAAAATGATTTGCTGAGGGCTCAACATTTCTTTTCACGTTAAGTGAACAGGCTTGTGAGCGAATCAAAGTTGAGGAATTTCACCAAAATTGGTCCGGAAGTGGTCCTGGGAAGAAAAATGCAAAACAGGCACCCAGGTTAGTTTTCACCCAAGTGCCTGCTTTAATTTGGCACGCCCGAGAGGAGTCGAACCTCCGACCTACGGAACCGGAATCCGTCACTCTATCCAGCTGAGCTACGGGCGCGTGATTCGAATTTGTTCTGTGCGGATCGGCGTTTCCTGAGCCTTAAAACACGCCCGAAGCGTCGTCGTCCGCTTCCTGGGCGCTCATGGAAAGGTGCCCCGCTTTTTTCTTCGGCAGCTCCTTGCCCAGTTCCTGAATACTGTTGAGCCGCCACATCCACCAGCTGACTTCTTCCTTGAGTTCCTCCGAAGCGTTGGAGGGGATCGGGATGGTTTGTAAGTTTCCCGCGCCGATCTTCATCTCCGCGCCTTCCGGCAGCTTGAGTCCGTGTTCGGTCATCACGCCGACGGGGTCGGCCACCAGCTTTTTTCTGAATTCCAGATCCTGGATGGCCTTCGCGGCGATCGGTTTCCAGATCGCTTCCAGAGATTCTTTCTTGCTCGCTTCCATTGCTTTTCCTTCCCGGCCCGAACGGGCAACCGGTTTGCATTTCCCATTCCTGGTGTTTCGCTTTCGATTCGACTCAGGGTATCGGACTTGCGCCGCGACTGCAACGGTAAATGCGGTCGGTCCTCTCGAGGGGCTCCCGGAGCCGGAATCAGTGGTTCCGCAGGTATTCCTCGGCCTTCGCCAGCGCCTCGTCGATCTTTTCCGTCCTGGTGCCGCCCGCCTGCGCCATGTCCTTCCTGCCGCCGCCGCTGCCGCCGACGATGGCGGCGATCTCCTTGATGATCGCCCCGGCCGCGAACCGGTCCGTCAGATCTTCGGTGACGCCGGCGGCCAGCATCACCTTGCCGTTGGACGCGGTGCCCACCACGACCACACCCGATTTGATTCTGTTTTTCGCGTTGTCGATGAAGGCGCGCAGGGTCTTGGCGTCCATGCCCTCCACTTTTTTCACCAGCAGCGACACGTCGCCGATTTTCTTGATCTCATCCGCATCCGCCGCGCCCTTGCCGCTCACCAGTTTTTCCTTGAGCGCGGCGATTTCCTTCTCCATCTCGCGGTTTTTATCGACCAGCTTTTTGAGGCGCGTCAGTTCCTCATCCGGTTGCACTTTCAGCAGCGAGCGGATGGAAGCCAGCGTTTCGAATCCCTTCTGCACCTTGTCGTACGCCTGCTTGCCCGTCACCGCTTCGATGCGCCGCACGCCCGAGGCGATGCCGCCTTCGTAGGTGATCTTGAACAGGCCGATGTCGCCGGTGGCGGAAATGTGGGTGCCGCCGCACAGCTCCTTGCTGAAACCCGGAACCGACACCACGCGCACGCTGTCGCCGTACTTCTCGCCGAACAGCGCCACCGCGCCTTCCTTCAAGGCTTCATCGATGGTCATCTCCTGCGTGCCGACGGCGATGTTCTCGCGGATCTTTTCGTTGACCAGTCCCTCGATGCGCGCTTTCTCGCGCTCGCTGAGCGGCGAAAAATGCGTGTAGTCGAAACGCAGCCGGTCCGGCGCCACCAGCGAACCCGCCTGCTTGACGTGATCGCCCAGCACTTCGTGCAGCGCGGCGTGCAACAGATGCGTCGCCGTGTGGTTGAGCGCCGTGCTGCCGCGGCTTTCCGGATTCACTTCCAGCGTCAGCCGCTCCCCGGTCTTCAACGTGCCGCTGTTGACCTTGACCTTGTGCACGATGAGGTCCGCCACCGGTTTGGTGGCATCCAGGATTTCCAGATGCACGCGGTCGTTGTAGGCCAGCCCCTTGTCGCCCACCTGGCCGCCGGACTCGCCGTAAAAGGGCGTCTGGTCCAGAACCAGCTCCACTTCGTCGCCGGCGCCGGCGGAATCGGCCGGAGCCTGATTTTTCAGGATGGCCTTCACCGTGCCCTCGCCGTGCGTGCCGCCGTAGCCGGTGAACGCCGTCGGCGGATTGGCGTTGACGTATTCCTTGAAAAACGGCGCGACCTCTTTCTCGCCGGAGCCCTTCCAGGAAGCCATCGCCTTTTCCTTCTGCGTGTTCATGGCTTTCTCGAAGCCGGGCATGTCCAGTTCGAGGTCCCAGTCCTTCGCCGTCTCTTGCACCAGATCGACCGGAAACCCGAACGTGTCGTACAGCTTGAACACCTCCTCGCCGGGAATGACGCTGGAATTTTCCTTCTTCAGTTTGTCGGCGATCTCCTCCAGCCGCTGAAAACCCATGTTGAGCGTGTTGCTGAAATTTTCCTCCTCGTTCATCACCACTTTCTGGATGAACCCCGCGTTGACCTGCAACTCGGGATACACTTCCTGGTAGTTCTCGATCACCTTGTTCGTGATCTTGAAGAAGAACGGCTGGTTCTGCTGCAGCAGTTTGCCGTGACGCAGCGCGCGGCGCAGGATGCGGCGCAGCACGTAACCGCGGCCCTCGTTCGAGGGCAGCACGCCGTCGCCCACCAGAAACGCCACCGCCCGCGCGTGATCGGTGATCACGCGGATCGATGCGTCGCTGGCGGCGTCCTTGCCGTAGGGTTTGCCCGTCACGCGGCTGACTTCCTCGATCAGCCCCATCAACAGATCGCTGTGGTAGTTGGTGAGGTGTCCCTGCACCACCGCCGCGAGCCGCTCCAGCCCCATGCCCGTGTCGATGCAGGGATTGGGCAGCGGCGTCATTTTTCCCGAGTCGTCGCGGTCGAACTGCATGAACACCAGGTTCCAGATTTCCAGATAGCGGTCGCAGTCGCAGCCTACCGTGCAGGTCGGTTTGCCGCAGCCCGCCGCTTCGCCCTGGTCGATGTAGATTTCCGAACAGGGACCGCAGGGGCCGGTGTTGCCCATCGCCCAGAAATTGTCCTTTTCGCCGAGCCGGAAGATGCGGTCCTTGGGCAGGCCGATGTCCTTTTCCCAGTGGGCGAAGGCCTCGTCGTCGTCCTGAAACACCGAAACGTACAGGCGCTCTTTGGGCAGGCCGATCACCTCTGTCAGAAACTCCCAGCCGTAGCGGATCGCATCCTTCTTGAAATAGTCGCCGAACGAGAAATTGCCCAGCATCTCGAAAAACGTGTGATGCCGCGCCGTGTGTCCCACCATTTCCAGGTCGTTGTGCTTGCCGCCGGCGCGCACGCATTTCTGCACCGACACCGCGCGCGTGTAGCCGCGTTTTTCTTCCCCCAGGAACACGTCCTTGAAGGGCACCATCCCCGCGTTGGTGAACAGGAGCGTCGGATCGTTTTTGGGCACCAGCGAGCCGCTGGCCACCACGCTGTGGCCCTGGTCCGCAAAATAATCCAGAAATTTCTTTCTCAGTTCGTTGCCGTTCATGCTAATCCATTTCTTTGAGAAAAACGCAAGCGATCCGTTCCGGCGATGGGAATCGAAAGAGGGGAGGGGCGGCGCGGCACTTTGAAATCAAACGATGCCGGCCTTCAGCAAATCATGCAGGTGAATGATACCGTCTATGGTTTTACCGTCTTCCGAAACCACCAGGGAGGTGATGGCATGCGTCTCCATGACCTGCACCGCCTTCGCGGCCAGATCGTCCTTTCCGATGCACTTGGGATCGGTGCCCATTAAATCACAGGCGATGGCCTCGGAGATATCTTTTTTCCGCTCGATCAGCCTCCTGAGGTCCCCATCCGTGATGATCCCTTTCAGCCGTCCTTTCAGGTCCACCACGCAGGTCGTCCCCAGCCGCTTGTCGCTCATCTCCTTGAGCACCTCGAAAATGTCGGCGTTTTCGGTGACGGTCGGGATGCCGCTGCCGCGGTGCATCAGGTCCGCCACCGTCATCAGCAGTTTGCGTCCCAGGCTGCCGCCGGGATGGTTGAGCGCGAAATCCTCCTCGCGCAGGCCGCGCAGATCCAGCAGCGCCATCGCCAGCGCGTCGCCCATGGCCAGGGCCGCGGTGGTGCTGGCGGTGGGCACCAGGCCCATCGAGCAGGCCTCTGCCTTCACCGACGTGTTGAGCACAAAATCGCAGCGCCGGGCGAGCGTGGAATCGGCATTGCCGATCAGGCCCACCAGCGGGCAGCGCAGCCGGTTGAGGGTCGGCAGCAGCCGCACGATCTCTTCGGTCTCGCCGCTGTTGGAGATTGCCAGCACCAGGTCTCCGGGCGCCAGCACGCCCACGTCGCCGTGGCTCGCTTCCGCCGCATGCAGAAAAACAGCCGGCAGCCCGATGCTGGAAAACGTCGCGGCGATCTTGGCGCCGATGAGGCCGGATTTGCCGATGCCGGTGACCACGACATGCCCTTTGCAGGCATCCAGCGCCCGCACCACCTCGGCGAACGGCGCGTCGATGCGCTCGATCAGATCGGCGATGGATTCGCTTTCGACCTGAAGCACCTGCCGGGCCCGGTCGATGAGCGAGCGGTCCTGCGTTTGCCTGTCGGGGGACTTGAGAGCGTGCGCGCTGCGGCGATTCAAAGAAATCTCCTTTATTTACAATAGTTTTTGGCCAGTTTCTCCCAGTCATGATAGCATAATCCGTTGAATCCGGCAACGCGCCGCCCCTATAATGAAACCCCGGCATAAAGGGAATCCCCCCTGCCTCCGGCCCCACACGAGTCCATGACCGCAAAACCGACGCTCTACCTCATCGACGGTTCCTCCTACATTTTCCGGGCGTATTACGGCATCCGCCAGAACCTGTCCAACTCCAAGGGCCTGCCGACCAACGCCCTGTTCGGCTTCGTCAACATGCTCACCAAGGTGGTGCGGGAGGAGAAGCCCGACTACCTGGCCGTGGCGTTCGACAGCAAGGAGAAGACCTTCCGCCACGAGATGTATCCCGAATACAAGGCCAACCGCGACGTTCCGCCCGAGGACCTGGGCCAGCAGTTTCCCTATTTCGAGCCGCTGGTCGAGGCGCACAACATCAAGAGCCTGCGCATCCCCGGTATCGAGGCCGACGACATCATCGGCACGCTCGCCAGAATGGGCGTGGAGAAGGGGATGGACGTGGTGATCGTGAGCGGCGACAAGGACATGATGCAGCTGATCGGGCCGGGCGTGCGCATGCTCGACACGATGAAGGACAAGACGTTCCGCAAGAAAGAGGTCGAGGAAAAATTCGGCGTCGGCCCCGACAAAGTCATCGAGGTGATGGGGCTCATGGGCGACTCCAGCGATCACATCCCCGGCGTCAAGGGCGTGGGTCCCAAGACCGCCACCGAGCTGATCCAGAAATACGGCTCGATCGAGGGCCTGTACAAAAAACTCGATGAGATCGAAAAGAAAAAGCTCAAGGAAAAACTGGAAACCGACAAAGAAAATGCGCTGCTGAGCCGCAAACTGGTGACCATCGACACGGCGGTGAAGCTCGATTGCAGCGTCGAGGATCTCAAGGTCCAGGAAGCGGACACCGACGCGCTGGTCAAACTGTTCACCGAGCTGGAATTCACCACGCTGATCCCCGAAACCAACGGCAAGCCCGAACGGGCGTCAAACACATACGAGACGATTCTCACTGAAAAAGCGTTCAACCGGTGCCTCAAGGATCTCAAAGCCGCCGGCGAGTTCGCGCTCGATCTGGAAACCACCAGCCTGCACCCGGTGCAGGCCGAGACGGTGGGGATCTCGTTTTCCTGGAAAGAGGGCGAGGCCTGTTACCTGCCGCTGACGCACCGCTACCTGGGCGTGCCCGAACAGCTCGATAAAAAGAAGGTGTTCGAAAAACTCAAACCGCTGCTGGAAAACCCGAAGTTGAAAAAGGTCGGCCACAACATCAAATACGACCTCATCGTTCTCAAAAACGAGGGCATCGATCTCAAGGGCATCTCCTTCGACACCATGCTCGCCTCCTACGTCCTCGACCCCTCGCGGCGCGGCCACAGCCTCGACGACCTCGCCTGGGAGTTGTTCAACCACAAGACCATCACCTACAAGGAAGTCGCCGGCACCGGCCAGAAACAGATCGGCTTCGATGAAGTCGAAATCGAGAGAGCCACCGAATACGCCGCCGAGGATTCCGACATCACCTGGCGGCTGTTCCAAAAACTGGCTCCCCGGCTCAAGGATGGATTGCGGGAGTTGTTCGACACGATCGAGATGCCGCTGCTCGAGGTTCTGGCCGAGATGGAAATGAACGGCGTGTTCCTCGACAAAAAACACCTGGCCGCGCTTTCCAAAAAAATGGGCGAGCGGTTGCAGAATTACGAGACCGAAATCCATTCGCTCGCCGGAGAAAGTTTCAACATCAATTCGCCCAAGCAGCTCTCGGTGATCCTGTTCGAAAAGCTCAAGCTGCCGGTCGTCAAGAAAACCAAGACCGGCTACTCCACCGACGTTTCGGTGCTGGAGGAACTGGCGCTGCAGCACGCCCTGCCGGAAAAGATCCTCGCCTACCGCCAGCTCGGAAAACTGAAATCCACCTACGTGGACACGCTGCCCGAAGAGATCTATGAGAAAACCGGCCGCGTGCACACCTCCTTCAACCAGACCGTCGCGGCCACCGGCCGGTTGAGCAGCAGCGATCCCAATTTGCAGAACATTCCCATCCGCTCGGACATGGGCAAGGAGATCCGCAAGGCCTTCATCTCGGAAGGCAGCGGCAAACTGCTTTCGGCCGACTATTCGCAGATCGAGCTGCGCATCCTTGCACATCTCTCCGAAGATGAGGCGTTGATCCGCGCGTTCAAGAAAGGCGAGGACATCCACAACCGCACCGCGGCGGAGATCTTCGGCACCGCTCTCGATGCGGTCGATCAAGAGAACCGGCGCATGGCCAAGGCGGTGAACTTCGGCATCGTGTACGGGCTCAGCGCCTTCGGCCTCTCAAGGCAGCTCAAGATCACGCCGAAGGAAGCGCGCGATTTCATCGATCAGTATTTCGCCCTGTACAAGAACGTCAAGATCTACATGGAGCAGACCATCGAGCAGGCGCGCACCAACGGCTACACGACCACCCTGATGAACCGCCGCCGCAGCCTGCCCGACATCAACAGCAAGAACCGGCAGGTGCGCGAGGCGGCGGAACGCATCGCTATCAATTCGCCCATACAGGGCAGCGCCGCCGATCTCATCAAGCTGGCGATGATCAACCTGTCGAACAAACTGGCGAAGAAAAAAATGAAATCGCGCATGATCCTGCAGGTGCACGACGAGCTGGTGTTCGAATGCCCGCCCGGCGAGAAAAAGGCGATTCAGGATCTGGTGAAACAGGAGATGGAAGGCGTGTACAAATTCTCTGTCCCGCTGGTCGTGGACATGGGGTGGGGAAACAACTGGAACGAGGTGCATTGACGCAACCGCTCAAACGCGCTGAACCGGAGGAGACGATGCTAAAAACGGTTTGGATCGTGCTGCTTGTTTTCTTGCTGCCCGCCGTTGCCCAGGCCCAGATGAAAAACAAAATCTTTTCCCTCAATCACCGTCAGGCGGCGGAGCTGGTGCCGGTGATCGAACCGTTGCTTGCGGGGCAGGGCAGGGTGACGGGCATCCGCAATCAGCTCGTCGTGCGCACCACGCCGGAAAACCTGCAAACCATCGCCGAAATCGTCCGCACGCTCGACGCTCCGCCCATCCAGCTTTCCATCACCGTCAAGCAGGGTTTGAAGAGCGATCTCGTGCAGGAGCGCGCCGAAATCGCCGCCGATGTGCCGATCGGCAGCGGCGGTCGCGTGTCCGTTCCCCCATCCCCAGGCGGGACCGGAGGGATCGCCGTTTCCGGCAGCGTCGGCGACGGTGAGATTGAGGGCCGCGTTTCTCGCAAGGACGCGTCCGGCAGTGCCATGAGCACCCAGACCGTCACCACTCTGGAAGGCCGCCCGGCCGAGATCCACCTTTCCGAGAGCACCTACATCGCCAACGAATCGCGCGGCGCCGCCGGCCCGTCCTTTTCGCGGCGCGAAGCGGTGACCGGTGTGACGCTGATCCCGCGCCTTTCCGGAACGACCGTCACGGTGGAAGTCAACCCGGTGCATTCCACCCAGTCGGCGAGCCGGATGCACACGCAGGAGACGATCACCACCGTGAGCGGCGAACTGGGAGAATGGATCGAAGTGAGCGCCCTGACCGATCAGGCCAGCCGCGTGCAGACGGGGATCCTCAGGCACGGGCGCGTCGTGAAAAAGGAAACGCGCAGCGTGTTCCTCAAGGTGGAGGTCAAACGCTGAGCCGGAGTGTGCGGGTGAAGTGCTTTGCTACTCCACCGCTTTTTCCGCGTGGCGGATCAGCTCGCCGGTCAGGGTGGTGAGGCGCTCGACGGCCCCCATGTGCAGCAGCGGCAATTTGTCCCCGTTCAGGTCGAAATAGGGGCGCACCGTCTTTCCGGTTTTGTCGCGGATTTTACCGGCGTTCATGGCTTTGTGGAATGTTTTGATTTTGGCCAGGTGGGCCGCCGTCGCCCCGTTGCTGGGCGCGAAGCAATAGCGCAGCCGGTAGGCGTTCGTCAACTCGTCCCAGCCGTACCAGTTGCCCTCGCGGTCGCATTTGTAATGCCAGAAGTCGATCAGCGGAACAGCAGGCTTTGAGGTGAAGTCCGGCATCTTGGCGGGCATTTTTTCCGGCGCCGGCGCCGGGTACAGCTTGTTCATCTCCCGTTCCAGAAATCCCTGGCACACCACCAGGCCGAGGCCGTAATACATCGAATCCACTTCCACAGCCATCGGCCCGCCGAAGCGGTGGGCGCGGAAAATGGTTTCCCGGATCGATTCCCGGATGTCGTGCAGGACAACGTCGTGATGTTTGCTCATGGTTTCGATTCCAAGTTCGTTGGACCGGAGCGGTCCGGATGAGTCAGTCGGTGAACAGCGAATTGCGTCGCATCGGGGAATGATCCCGCAAATGTGCTAGGATTATAGCAGATCCCGCTGCGAAAATCGGCCCCCCGTAAACACTTAGCCGTCGAACACAAATCCACTCCGGGGAACGGCAGCCCGGCGCTGAAAGGAAATCATGCTGGAACGCAAAAAGCTGGAGATATCGAAGGAGAAACTGAAGGGGGCGGATTTGAGCGCCGCCGAGTTGAAAAAAATCGATCTCAGCCGTGGCGACCTGCGCGGTGCGAACCTGAGCGACGGATTCTTCAGCGAGGGCAATTTCAGCGGCGCCAATCTCGAACGCGCCGATTTGAGCAACGCCAACCTCAGCGGTGCGGATTTTTTCGGCGCCAACCTGTCGCGCACCAACTGCACGAACGCGTTTTTCCGCAGGGCCAAAATGCAGGGCACCTTCCTGCGCGGCGCCAACTGCAAAAACGCCAATTTCCGCGAAAGTTTTTTGATGAAAGCCAACCTCAGGCAGGCGGATTTGAGCGGGGTGAACTTTCAGGAAGCCAAGCTCGGCCAAGCGCATTTGCAGGAATGCAACCTGGAAAACGCCGATCTCCGGGCCGCCAGCCTGAAAGGCTGCAACCTGGAAGGCGCTAATTTGAAGGGGGCCCTGCTGCAGGGGGCGGATCTGCGCTACGTGCGGAAACTGACCTGTGAGGAATTGAAAAGCACGCAGGTGGACAACACGACCCAGTTCCCGGAATACATCAAGGTCAACTGGACCTCGGAAACCACGTTCGACTGCGAGGAAAAGACAAAACAGGCGTGAACCGATCCTGGTTTATAGGGGGCCTGCGGTCACATGAGAAAATAAAAGATGACCGCCGGGATGGACGCTCCGCAAATGGAAGCGGCGATGGTCTTCACGATGAACTGCGAGGTTCCGTCGGATTCGGGGGTGGGAACGATGGGATAGCTTACCTTGACTTTTTCCATATCCAGACTCAAAGAAGGGTTGAAAGCCGGGCGGGAAATGCACCCATTTGAAGTTATTAACGGCAGAACGGGCGCAAACTTTAAGGCGGGAAGATATATGAGTCTGGAAGTTTTTTTGAGTGAAGCGCCGCTGGCAGAGGGACGGTTAGCAAGTCCTTGTTTTTATTCTTCGACCAGTTCCTTCAGGTTTCCCAGAATCAGATCCCACACCGGACCCATGGCCTCAGCGAGTTCTTGCAGCCGGTAATTTTCCTGCGTCACCGTGAGCCGGGTTCCTGAGCCGATCGCCGACAGAGAATAGGTGAGCACGACGTGGTTGGCTTTCACATTCTCGGTGCCGTGATTGGCGCTCCAGTATGTGTACTGAAACCGTTCGTTTGCATCGAGGACAGTGATTGCGCCTTCATCTCTGAAATCCACCCCGTTGAAGTTGCCGCTGTAGACGATGGAACTGCCCACCTTCCAGTCCGACACCACATCCGCGCCCGCCAGATATTGTTTTACCTTTTCCGGGTCGGTCAAAGCCTGCCACACCGTGGAAACCGGCGCGTTGAGATCGATCGTCTTTGTGACGCTGAATGTGGCCATCATCCGGGATTCGGCTTAAAGAGAAAATGCGGTTGACGGTTGGGAGTCACGGCTGCGCGACGGAGAAAATCTGGAAATTCTGCTTTTCCAGAAAATCGAAGCGTTCATCCAGTTTGTAGCCCGCCTGGATCATTTCCGTATGGATGGTCTCCACCGGCGTCGCGTGCTCGCCGTCGCCCTTGTAGTCGATGATGGCGATGCGCCCGCCCGGCCGCAGGGAATCCTTCACCCTTTCGAAGTAGGCGACACGGTTGACCAGGTGGTGAAAGGTGTTGGAAGAGAAGATCAGGTCCACCCCGTCCGCCGGCAGTTTGGGATCGTGCACCGCGGCCAGGATGGTGCGCACCTGGCCGTAGCCCTTGCGCTCGGCCCGGGCGTCGATGTCCTGCAGCAGCGCTGCATCGATGTCTACCGCGTACACGCTGCCTTTCGGGCCGGTTTCATCCGCAAGATAGAACGTGAAATACCCGCCGCCGGCTCCCAGGTCCGCCACCGCGTCGCCGCGCTCAATCGCCAGCGACTGCATCACCCGATCCGGCTGCTGCCATTTGTCGCGGCCGCCGAACCCGTCGTAGGCCCTTTTTTTGAGCTCCGTACAACCGGCCACCAGCACCGCGGTCAGAACCAGAACCCCGATCAAACGCGCACGCATGCGACACTCCTGTAAATTGCGGTTAGCGACGTTCATAGTGACCCAATGCGCGCAGCGGCGCAACCCCAAATGAGCGCGTGGTTGGCACGGTGAGGGCGGGAACGCGCCGCAGCGGTTGGAAGCGGCGGGAAAAAATCGTACAATGCTGGGATTTCCCTCAATTCAAAGGATGCGCATGCGAAGACACTCTCTCCGTAAAATCGTGGCTGTTTTTGTGATGCTGGTTTTCACCGGTTGCGGATCGGGGCCTTCAGTCACAAAGGAAGAAAAAAAGATCGCAGTGCTGGAAGCTCCCAAGCTCGTCTCCGCCAGGAAGGGCATGGTGTCCACCCAGGAGGCGGTCGCTTCCAAAGTAGGACTTGAAATCCTCAAAGACGGCGGCAACGCCGTGGACGCCGCGGTGGCGGTCGGGTTCGCGCTGGCCGTCACCCTGCCGCAGGCCGGCAATCTGGGAGGCGGCGGATTCATGCTGGTGCACGACGCCAAATCCGGCGACACCGTCGCCATCGACTACCGGGAAACCGCACCCGCCGCCGCAACCCGGGACATGTTCCTCGACAACTTCAAGCTGGTGGTGGAGAACCGCTCCCGTTACACGCACCTTTCCGCCGGCGTGCCGGGCACCGTCGCCGGGCTGGCGCTGGCGCTGGAAAAATACGGCACCCTGTCCCTGAAAGAGGCGCTCGAGCCGGCGATCGAACTGGCCGAGGAGGGGATCGTCGTGACCCCGCATCTCAAGGCCACACTGGAAGCGCATGAGAGCCGCTTCATGGACTGGCCGCAGTCGGCGGAGATCTTTTTCAAGCCGGACGGGTCTGCTTACGAAGTGGGGGAAGTGCTGATTCAGGCGGATCTCGCTGCATCGCTGAAAGCCATCGCGGAGGAGGGGCCGCGGGCCTTTTACGAAGGGGCCATCGCGCGGAAGATCGCCGCGCAGATGCAGGCCAACGGCGGCGCCATCGATCTTGAGGACCTGAAAAACTACCGCGCCCGCATCCGCGAACCGGTGCGCGGGACCTATCGCGGCCACGAAATCGTCTCCATGCCGCCGCCCAGCTCCGGCGGCATCCACATCATCCAGATCCTCAACATCCTGGAGTCTGTTCCCGTTTCCCTGCACAAGCACAACAGCGCCGAGACCCTGCACTGGATGGCGGAAGCCATGAAACTCGCCTACGCCGACCGCAGCCGCTACCTGGGCGATCCGGATTTCTGGGACGTGCCGGTGAAAGGGCTCACATCCAAGGAATACGCCGCCGAGTTGCGCGGCAGGATCGACCCCACCCGCGCCAAGCCGTCCGAGGTCATATTTCCCGGTGCGCCCGCTCCTTATGAAAGCCGCGAGACCACGCACTTTTCCATTATGGACAAAATGGGCAATGCCGTGTCCAACACCTACACGCTCAATTTCCCCTACGGCTCCGGAATCGTGGTGAAAGGCACCGGAATCCTGCTGAACAACGAGATGGACGATTTTTCCGCCAAGCCCGGCGTGCCCAACGCCTACGGTTTGATCGGCGGCAAGGCCAACGCCATCGAGCCGGGCAAGCGGCCCCTGAGTTCCATGTCCCCGACCATCGTGTTCAAAAAAGGCAAACCCGTTCTCGTCACCGGCAGCCCCGGCGGCAGCCGCATCATCACCACCACATTGCAGGTGATCCTCAACGTCATCGACCACGGCATGGACATCGCCGCCGCGACCGGCGCGTTGCGCGTGCACCATCAATGGCTGCCGGATGAGTTGCGGGTGGAACCGGGATTGAGCGACGCCGTGCTGCAAGCGCTGCGCGAGCGCGGACACAACGTCGTCGTGCGGGAACCGATGGGCGCGACGCAGTCGATCGTCAAAAAGAAAAAGGACTACCAGGGCGCGTCGGACCCGCGCCGCCCCGGCGCACTGACACTGGGTTATGGCTGGTTTTAAAAGGAGAATTTAGAGAAACGCCTTCTTCTCTTCGTCGAGGCTGCGCTGGGTGTCGATGTCGCTCACCATGTCTTCCAGGTTGATCGCACTGGGGGCGGCGCGCCTCCGTTGCGTCGCGGCGGCGACGGGCTGGGCTTTCTGGCTGGAGGATTTTTCCAGATCCTTGATCTTTTTCTCGTAGGTTTTGTTGTCGGCCTTGAGGGTGTTGATCTCCCGCTTGGCTTTTTGCAGTTCCGTTTCCGCCGCCTTCTGCTTGCTGGTGTCCTGCAGCTTGTCGGTCAGTTCCTTGATCTTCAGCTTGGCCTTTTTCAATTCTGCGGCAGTGGCCTCCAGCTTTTTCAGCTCGGTGACCTTCTTCTTTAACGTCTGCACTTCTTCGCGGGCTTCCAGCAGCTCTTCCTCGACCGTTTCCCACTTCTGCGCTTCCTTGAGCTTGGCGCTCAGCTGCTTGATTTTTTCTTTCGCCTGGGTCAACTCCCCGCCGGGGCCTTCCAGCTTCTCGGCTTTTTTGACCCTGATTTTCAGTTCTTTGATTTCCTGCTTCGCCTCCTGAAGTTCCTCTTCGGCGAGTTCGAATTTCTGCAGTTCCTTGACCTGATCGTTCAGCTCCTTGATTTCCTTTTTCGCTTCCTGCAGTTCTTCATCCGCCATTTCCCATTTCTGGGCGTCCTTCAACTGGATCTTGAGTTGCTTGATTTCGTCCTTCGCCTTGACGAGGTCTTCGCCAGCGGACTCCAGCTTCTCGACTTTTTTGACTTGCAGTTTGAGCTGCTTGATCTCGTCTTTCGCCTTGGTGAGTTCCTCGTCGCCGATTTCAAGCTGATACTCCTGTTCCTTCAGCAGACGCAGATTTTTCTCCTGCGACTGCTTGATCGCCTGCAGCTCTTTGTGGATTTCGGTGCCGAACGATTCGGTCTCTTTGACCAACTCTTTGATTTTATTAGCCCAAAGGTTGAAACGTTCGGTTTCTTTTTTGCCGTTGCCCATGTCGGTGCTCCCCCCTCCTGAAAATAAACTGCGATTTCTATCAGATTACCGATAAATGCCGGATTTTTCAGTCGGAAAGTTCATAAGGCACACTATATCAATGGGTTTTGAACTGCCTTGATCAGGGGGTTAAAGTACGTTGTGATACGGATTTATCGGATGGCCTCGACGGGGGAAAATTTATTGAATTGAAAACCTTGGCTCAGGTTTCCTCGTGCGGTTTCGCATCGGCTTTCGTCCCGGGAAATTGCACGCCGCGTTTTCGTGTTAATCTGACGCTGTTGCGGGCAGTGATTGCGCTCGATTCAACCCCATTCCATTCCTTTTCATGATGCGAACCCACCCCGGTTATCCTCTCGTTGCGATCGTTTTATGCGCAACCGCCCTGCTTGCCAATGGCGTTGCCGCCGAACCCGCCAGGAAAGGGGAGTTCGCCGGCATGGTGCGGATCGAGGGCGGCGCCTATCCGTCGGGACGGCCCGGTGCGATCGAGGAAAAGAGCGTGGCCGCGTTTTACATCGACAAAACCGAAGTGACGCAGGAAGCCTATGAAAAGCGCATCGGGTTCAATCCTTCTTTTTTTAAAGGCCCGCGCCGTCCGGTCGAAGATATGAACTGGTTTGAAGCGCAGGAATACTGCGAAAAAATCGGAAAGCGCCTGCCGACCGAGCACGAATGGGAAAAAGCCGCCCGCGCCGGAACCTCTACCCGCTATCCCTGGGGAGACAGGATGGACGATCGCTACGCCTGGCACAAAGGCAACGCGAACAAGCAGACCCACCCGGTGGCGCAAAAGCTGCCCAATGCCTGGGGGCTGCACGACATGGCCGGCAACGTCTGGGAATGGACCGCCAGCGACCACGAAGTGCAGGGAAAAGTGGTGCGCGGCGGTTCCTGGCGCAATTCGCCGAAAAGCCTGCGTTCCCATCACCGCATCCTCTCGCTGCCCAACCAGCGCTTCCACTATGTCGGGGTCCGCTGCGCCCGTTCCGCCGGCGGCGGCAAACCCGAATAAGACAGCGCCGCCCTGTCGGAAATTTTGACGCAAGGTAGCATCCCGCGACCTGGATCGATCGTTCAGGCCTTTCCCGTTAACCTCCCGATCTCAAAGAAGTCTCGATAACCCATAATTTTTCAGTAATTTTATGGGAATTTCCGGCACGGGGATTGCTCTTATATTGTTGCATGGCCAAAAATGTCAAGCCTTTGGCGGGGGGAGAAGCAAAACGGGAGCATGATGTAAAGCGGGGGGTGTCGCAGCACACAAGGGGAGTTTCCAGGAGGTCAGGGCAATGGTTTCCAGAATCGTCACTGTCACTTGCATCCTCTTATTTTTTTCCAGCACCGCATGGGCCGAAAACTCGCCCAGCGGGACGGAACCTTCAGTTTGGAGCCTTTTCAGTCGGGACTATTGGAAGCCCGACCCGTCTTGGGTTCGCCTGTTCGAGGAGGTCAGCAGTTTTGAGACCCGCACCCGTATGGAACTGCAATCGGGCCACGGGTTTGGATTGGGAGATACCTTCGATTTAAAGTTCAATTCCGGCATCCATCCCCCCGATCCAGCCTCTTTTCAGGAGCGAAGGTTTTCCGGCCCCTTGGGCGGGGACGGTTTTGCGGAAGAAACGGCGCGCATCTGGGACACGCGGTCGCTGGTCGTCAACACGCTTTACGACATCCGCACGAATTCGCTGTTCACGCCGTATATCGGTTTCGGACTGGGCGTTGCCTGGCAACAAGGGACGTTGAAGCGTTTTGGCGGCAGTGTGCAGGGGCTGCGGGACGGCTACGACCACTGGCTGGCGTATCAGGGATTGATGGGGGTGACCTCCACCCTGAGCGAAAACCTGGATCTGGGGCTGGGGTATCGTTACCTGGGCACCCAGGATTCCGCGTACCGGCAGGTCACGACGCTGACCGGCGTCCACAACTTTGAAGTCGGCTTGCGCTTCGCCTTTTAAAGCGCAGGCAAAGAACGGGTCGCGCTTAAAAGTCGGTCCAGTTGATGGACTGGAACAGCATGATCAGTCCGGTCAAAGATACCGCGCTGCCCGTCAGGGTCAGCAGCGTGCTGCGCAGGGTCTGCGGCACCGTGGCCATGCTATCGAACCGGCGCCGGCCATACAGAGAGAGCCTGCGCAGATCCTTCATCTTCTTGTGATTGAGGATTTCGATCCAGCTGCAGGCGTTCAGAATCACCACACCCACCAGGAACAGGACGATCCCCATCGTCATATCTGCAGTCCAATAATCCATATCCGCCTCCTTTCGCACGTTTGATCCGGTAAGTCCCGTCTGGACTATGAAACCAGTATAAATTCAATATGTTGCGGTCAGGTTGGGAGTCGGTCACGAATGGGTCACGAACCCGCTTTCTCAGCGATTATTGCATAAATTGCGATTTTACAAGGGTTTTTGTGATTTCGGCATGGCGTTGCAAAACGTGCGGGGTGGGGTGGCAAAAAGAAGCGGTTTTTCAGAGGATGGGTGAGGAAAGGCGAGGGGGAGTCAGGAGGCGGCGGCTTTCTCGAAAAAATACTCGTAGGTCTTTTTCAGCCCGGATTCCAGCGTGTCCTCGGCCTGCCAGCCGGCGGCCTTCCGGAATCTGCCGGCGTCCAGCACGCTGCGGTCCACCTCTCCCGGACGGGCCGGTTCGTGGCGCGGCGTGAGGTTTTTCCCGGTCAGCTTGTTGAACTGCGCGCACAGCTCGTTGACCGAGGTTTCCTTGCCGGTACTGATGTGGTGCGCCCCGGTGAGGGGGCAGGACAGCGCCCGCACGTTGGCCCGAACCACGTCGAACACGGAAATGAAGTCGCGGGTCTGCTTGCCGTCCCCGAAGATGGTGGGTGCGGTGTCGTTTAAAAAACGGTCGGAAAAGATCGCCACCACCCCCGCTTCCCCGTGCGGGTCCTGCCTGGGGCCGAAGACGTTGCTGTAGCGCAGGATGATGGGAGTGAGGCCGTGCGTGGCGTGGAAAAAAGCCAGATAGTTTTCCACACAGTATTTTGAGATGCCGTAGGGGCTGATCGGCCGGACGGGATGGTTTTCATCGGCCGGATAGCGTTCCTGCATCCCGTACAGCGCGCCGCCTGTGGACGCGAAGATGAATTTCTTCACGCCGCGGGCCGCCGCGTGGCGCAACAGGTTGAGGCTGCCCAGGATGTTGACCCGCGCATCCCGTTCCGGATCGGACACCGACGCCGTCACCGAAATCTGCGCGGCGTGGTGGTTGACGATTTCGATGTTTTCCTCGGCGAGCACCCGCTCCACGTCCGGACTGAGAATGTCCATCTCGTGAAACGCCGCTTTCGGATGCACCTGCTCGCGTTTGCCGGAAGACAGGTCGTCGATCACCACCACCCGGTGGCCGGCTTCCACGTACGCGTCCACAATGTGCGAGCCGATGAAACCCGCACCTCCGGTCACCAGTATGCTCATGCCAGGCCTCCCAACCGGAATGCGGCGCTCGTTTTCAGGAAAGAGGACGCGGTATCCTCACAGACTTTCTTTTTCAACGCGTTTGAACTGGTAGTAACGGATGCAGATGGCCGCAATGGCGATCGCCCACATGGCGCAGGCAACCGTGAAGCCGGGCACGATGAGCGCCAGGGAAAGCGGAATGTTTTCCAGGAACCAGGAGCCGACCTTCTGCAGGCCGTACCAGGATTCCGGGTTCTGCATCCAGCTGTGCAGGGCGGTGTTCTCGAACAGAAAGTTGAACACGACGAACAGCGGAAACTCCGTCCAGGTCCCGTCTTTCAGCCAGAGAAAAATCTGGTAGCCGATCAGGCCGAAGCCGGAGAGGAAAACCAGAGTGGCCATGAAGCCGATGGCGGCGGTGATCCCTCCGCCGAGGTAGTCCAGCATGGTGGACTTGGAGATGAAAAAACGAATCTCTGTCATCGCCCGGTTGAAGAATTTCTTCGAGGATTCCTTGATCAGGGCGCCGGCTTCCTTGGCGAACGCGCGTACTTCCCCGAACAGGGCGGAAATATGTTTCAACCAGTCGGTGTGGTTGTAATTTTGTGGTTGAGCGGTTTGTTGTGTCATTACAATGTCTCCCTTTTTACTGTGCGGAGGGGAGGGGCCAAGCCGCGAAGCCCGCCGCAGAAAAAAAGTACCGGCCGCGTATTTTTCACTCACACAGCGGCTCACTTGTATTATGATCCTCTCATCTTTCGAAACGTTTCACAAGGGGCGAATTTTGTTTTCTCCTGTGATATTCATCAGTTGGGAGGGGCTCGATGCATGTCATGATTTACGGAGCGGGTGCGGTGGGTCTGGGGCTCGCCAGTTTTTTGTTGCAGTCGAAAACCGAAGTGACTCTGGTAGGCCGGGAAGACACCGTGCGCGCGCTGCGCCGGGAAGGACTGCACCGCACCGGATTCTTCGGCGAGTTTCACGCCGAACCGTCGGCATTTTACAGTTTCACGCGCCTGCAGGATCTGCCCCGCTCCGATTGCGGTTACATCCTGGTCTGCACCAAGTCGCAGGACACGATTGAGGCCGCGATGGACATCGCCGCCTGGCCCTGGATCAAAAATTTTCAGGGTCCCATCGTTCTTTGCCAGAACGGCTGGGGCAACGCCGAACCCTTCGCCCAGCGTTTCCCGCGAGAGCAGATCGCCAGCGCCCGCGTCATCACCGGTTTTCGCCGGCCGGTGAAAAACCAGGTCGATGTCACCGTCCACGCCGAAGCGATGCACCTCGGCAGCCTCTACGGGGAGGATCCCCTGATCCTCGAACCCCTGGCCGAAGCCATCAATGCAGGCGGTCTGCCCTGTATCACCACGCCCGACATCGGCAAGGACCTCTGGGCCAAGATGCTTTACAACTGCGCCCTCAACGGACTCGGTGCGGTCCTCGGCGTGTCCTACGGCAAGCTGGGAGAGTCCGAGCACACCCGCGGAATCATGAACGGCATCGTCGAAGAAGTGTTCAAGGTCATGATCCCCTCCGGCCATTCGACGCACTGGGAGTGTCCCGAGCTGTATCTGGCGGCGTTTTACGAAAAGCTGCTGCCCGCGACCTATCAGCACGAATCGTCCATGCTGCAGGACATCCAGGCGGGCAAGCCCACCGAGGTGGACGCCATGAACGGCATCGTGGTGCGGCAGGCCCGCGCGCTGGGCATCGAGGTGCCCTGCAACGAACTGGTCTACCGGATGGTGAAGTACCTGGAGGGCTGAAATCCTCCGCTTCTCGCAAACGCACTCATTTGAAATACCAGAGCGCTCCGATCATCGCGAGAGCCGTGAGCACTTTGAGAATCATGCCCGTGTGGACAAACACGTTCCAGCCCGGATGTTCCCTTCTGGATTGCACTTTCTTTGAATAAGCCATATGCCCTCCTTGCAGATGACAGGGCGAACGGCAACGCACAGAGCGGCCTTTGCCGTTTCGCCGGGTTTGGGCGGGTCTATCCTCCTATTATAGCTTTTTTACGCGCCGGAGTTGGTATTTTGCCACCGCCGCGTTGTGGTCCGCGAGGTTGGATGAAAACTGGTGGCTGCCGTCTTGGCGGGAAACGAAATACAGGAAATCGGTTTCATCGGGATACAGCGCCGCCTCGATCGACTGCTTGCCGGGGCTGGCGATGGGGCCGGGCGGCAGCCCGAAATACCGGTAGGTGTTGTAGGGCGAATCGATGCTGAGGTCCTTCTTGCGGATGTTGCCGTCGAAATTGCGGATCGCGTAAATGACCGTCGGGTCGGTCTGCAGTTTCATGTTTTTCTGCAGCCGGTTGTGGAACACCGACGAGATCAGCTTGCGTTCTTCATCCACCCCGGTTTCCTTTTCGATCAGGGAAGCCAGGGTGACGACTTCGTGATACGTGAGCTTGAGTTCTTTCGCACGCTTGCGGAATTCCTGGGGCGCGCCCTGGGTCTGGAAGGTCTCCAGCATGGTGCGCACGATCTGCTCTTCGGTGGTGTATTTGCTGAAGTGGTAGGTTTCCGGAAACAGGTAGCCTTCCAGCGAGTCCGCCGGGATGTCCAATTCCTGTTGCCAGCGTGGATCCTGCGTCTGCTTGATGAAGGCGTCCGCGTCCACCAGCCCGCGGTCGGCGAGCAGCGCGGCGATCTCGGTGATGCGGAACCCTTCCGGGATCGTCACCGGGTGCAGCACGGTTTTGCCGGAAGTGATCTTGCTCAGGATCTCTCCCGGAACCATCGAGGGAGAGATTGCGTATTCCCCGACCTGGATCTGGTTGTGCTTGTCCCTGAGGTGCGCGAGGATGCGGAACGTCGAAGCGCTGCGGATCAGGTGCCGCTCGGCCAGAAGATCCGAAGTCTGCTTGAGGGTCATGCCCGGTGTGATTTCGAGCCTGAGCAGGCGCTCGTCCTCGCTCACCGGGTGCGTTGCCAGATAAAAGAAGTAGCCTCCGAGGACCCAGCTCGATACCAGAGCCAGCGCGAACAGCGACAGTATGAGTTTGCGTTTTTTGCTCATGCGGTGCGATCTTACAACAAAGCGCCAGTCAATGCGCGAACGATTTCATCTGCTCGAGAAACAGGTCGTTTTCTTCACGCGTCCCCACGGTGACGCGCAAACAGTCTTTCAGTTTCGGATGTGCGTTCAGGTTGCGGATCAGAATGCCTTTGCCCATCAGGCCGCGGAAGACCGTTTCCCCGGAGCCCGGAATGCGCAGCAGGATGAAATTGGAATCCGAGGGAAACACCTGGATCCCGGACAGCGCCTGCAGCGCCTCCGCCAGCCGGTCGCGTTCCTTCAGGATGACGTCGATCTGCTCCTGCACCGGCGAAAAGTTTTCCAGAAGCCCGGCCGCCAGCGTCTGCGAAATGATGTTGGAGTTGTAGGGAAGCCGGACTTTGTTTATCTGTTCGATGATCACCGGATCGGCGATCCCGTAGCCCACGCGCAACCCCGCCAGCCCGATTTTCGAGAGGCTGCGCAGGATGATGAGGTTGTTGTGCTGCGCGATGTCTTTGAGAAAACTTTTGCGTGAAAAGTCGTAATACGCTTCGTCCAGCACGACGATGCCCGGAAACGTTTCGATGAGAGTGCGGATCTCTTTTTCCGAATAGCAGTTTCCGGTCGGGTTGTTCGGGTAGCTCACCAGGATCACCCGCGGCTCGTGGGCTTGCGTCGCGTTCAGAAATTCCGCCGCGTTCAGGTTCCAGTCCGCATCCAGATCGACGGCAATGGGGGAAAGCCCCATGCCGCGGCCGATGATCGAATACATGGCGAACGTCGGGTCGGAAAATGCGAACGCGTCGCCCGCGTCGCAGAAGACCTGCAGGATGAGCTGGATCAACTCGTCCGAACCGTTGCCGATCACCAGGGTTTCCGGGGCCACCTGGATCCTGTTCGAGATCGCCTGTTTGAGCACCTGGCTGTCCGGGTCCGGGTAGCGGTTGAGCTTGAAATCCACTTCCTTGAACCGTTTGAGCAGTTCCTCCGGCGGCGCGAACGGGTTCTCGTTGGCGTGCAGCTTGACCGCGCAATCGCTGTTTTCGACGTGATAGGCGTTGAGCGATTTGATCTTGCCGCGCACCAGGTTCATGAGATCGACGTTTGCCATCAGGCGTTCACTTTCGCTTTCAGCAGAGTCCGGATGTCTTCGGCCGGGGCCACGAAGCGGCCGGTGCGAAACCGTTCCGCGTTGAAGATGCTGAGAACGTTTTCCACCGCTACATCCAGATCGCCGTTGATCACCACGTAATCGTACAGGGTGTATTGCTTGATCTCTTCCTTGCCCGTCTCCAGCCGCTTGCGGATCGAGTCCTCTGTTTCGGTGCCGCGCCCCTTGAGCCGCGCTTCCAGCTCCTTGAGCGAGGGCGGCAGGATGAAGAGATACACGCCGGGATACTTTTTCTTGCGCAGCGTTGCGGCCCCCTGCACGTCCAGCTCCAGGATCAGATCCTTGCCTTTCTCCAGCCGCTCGCTCACCGAATCCAGCGCGGTGCCGTAATGATGACCGCAGATCTGCGCGTATTCCAGGAACGCGCCCCGCTCGATCATCGCCGCAAACTCCGCCTCGCTGACGAAATGGTAATCCCGGCCGTTCGCTTCCCCTTCGCGCGGCGAGCGGGTGGTGTGGGAGACCGCGATCTCAAGCTGGGGCAGCTTCTCCCGCAGCCGGTGGCAGATCGTGGTCTTGCCGGTTCCCGACGGCGCGGATACGATGAAAGCGATCCCGTTGGCGTTCATGGTTACAAGTCCGAAGGGGAGGGGGGAGGCGTCCGGCGGGCGATTCGCAGTCTGCCGGCTGCCGTCCTTGTCAGTTCAAAGCCCAGGTCATTCGATGTTCTGCAACTGCTCGCGGATCTTTTCCAGCTCTCCCTTGATTTCGATCACCGCCTGCGTCACCCGCTTGTCGATCGACTTGGAGCCGATGGTGTTGGTCTCCCGGTTGATCTCCTGGGTGATGAACTCCAGCTTTCTCCCCGTGGGCTCGTCCTTTTGCGTGAGCCCGCGGAACTGGTTGAGGTGGCTTTCCAGCCGGATGACTTCTTCCGTCACGTCGCTGCGGTCGGCCAGGATCGCGATCTCCTGCGCCAGCCGGACTTCATCGACCTCCGCGTTGCCGTTCAGCGCCTGAATCCGTTCCTGCAGCCGTTCCTTGTAGCCCTGGATCAATTCCGGCTGCAGCGCCCGCACCCGTTCCGCCTGCTCCTCGATAGCGTCCAGCCGGCTCAGGATGTCCGTTTCCAGGTGGCGGCCTTCGTCCTTGCGCATCCCGATGAGCGCGGTGAGCGCGGCGTCCACCGTTTCGAGGATCAACTCTTCACAGGAAGGATCGACCTCCGCGGCTTCCACCTTGAGCACATCCTTGACGCCGAGAATGGAATTGATGTCGATCTCGCCCACCAGGTTCAGTTGCTTTTGAATTTGCCGGTAGGCCTCGACGTACTGCTTCGCCACATCGAGGTTGGGCTGGATCGCCAGATCGCTCCCGTTGCTGTTGCTTCTCTCGAGCGTGATGCTGAGATCGAACGAGCCGCGCGCACAGCGGTCCTTGACCCGTTTCTTGAGGACGGTTTCCAGGCCGAAAAGATTTTTGGGAATGCGGGTGTTGATTTCGATGTATCGGTTGTTGACCGACCGGATTTCCGCTTTGCAGAGGGTTTCGCCGCGGGTGCTTTCATACCGGCCGAAACCGGTCATGCTGGTCAGCATGCGCCCTCAAAACGAGTCGAATTTTTCATGGCTGTTCCGATTTCCTGCCCCCGTGAAACCCGCCTGAGCGTTTCGCATCCACCCGATCCGCAACCCAATGGAGACCACGCCTCATGCCTTTTCAATGACCATCTTGAAATGACCGTTTTCCTTTTCCAGAGACAACAGCTTGTGGCCGTCGTTCTGGATGCTGCGGGGAACGTTTTCCGCCGGTTCACCTTCATCCAGCAGCACCTCCAGCGTGTTTCCCGCCTGCATGGTCTCCAGTTTCAGTTTGGTCTTCACGTAATTGAACGGGCACTTGACCCCGAGCAGATCGATCTTGCTGCGTTCCGCTTCGCCGCCCGCGGCCGGCTTCGATTCGCCGTCCTTGCCGGTGTTGCCGACGCGGATGCGCAGGGATTTGTCGGTCTGCAATTTGTTGTAGACCTGTTTGCACTCATCGGTCAGGCCCTGGGTTGCCTTGAGCCACCGGTCGGTATTTTCTTTGTCCGGTGCGGCGGTCTGGTCGAAATAATGGTCGATCAGGTCGGCGTACTGCATCGAGACGATCTCCATGTCCACGATCAGCGACTGGAATTTGCGCAGGCATTCGCCGTCGTCGTCGAAATCCATGCCTTCCGTCACCAGCAGGGCCCGCGCGCAGGCCACCAGCGCCCGCCGGGCTTTCTGGTCCGCATCGGCGAAGTCGTCCTTCTCCCAGGAAAGCCGGCCCTGGAAAATGGCGCGGTCCGATTCCGAGAGATGGGTCTGAATCATGTCCGTGAGTGCGCCGGCGCATTCGCCCTGACCGCGGTCTTCCAGCGAGAATTTCTCGGTGCTGCCGTAATCGATGTAGGCCTCCGGCGCTTCCTCGATCGCAGGCAGGCCGATCAGCGGGGTGAGCAGTTCCTTGAAATACGCCTTGCCCTTGCGGTCGAAGTACTCGCCGAAGGTCTCGCCGTCCTGCTTTTGCGCCTTGAAATCGTCGAGGGTGGTGCGCACCACGTCCGGCCCGTTTTTCGCCGGGATCTTGATGACGGGCGTGCCGAAGATGACGTTGTCCTCGTCCACCCGGCCGCCGAGGAAGATCTCGTAATGCGGCGTCAGGATGCCGTTGACCTTCTTCGCGCCGCCGTGAAAGCCGATCGAGGCGATGTGGTGCTGGCCGCAGGAGTTGGGGCAGCCGCTGGCCTTGATGGACATGTGCTTGAGCTCCTCCGCGCGCGGGAAGCCGTTTTCCATTTTCGTGTTGAGTTCCGTCGCCAGCCCGCGCGACGCGGTGATGCCGAGGTTGCAGGTCTCCGAACCGGGACAGCAGGTGATGTCGCGGATCTCCTCGGTGCCCGCCTTGTGCAGGCCGATTTTTTTCAGTTCCCCGTAAACCGCGCCGAACGCGTCTTCCTTCACCCAGGGGATCATCAGGTTCTGGTTCACGGTGCAGACGAGGGTCCCGCCGGCGTAATTCGCGGCGATGTTGCTGATCGCCCGCGCCTGCGGCACGTCAAAGTCACCCAGAAGCAGCTTGATCTGTACGTTGAAAAACCCGTCCTGCTTCTGCGCAGAGGTGTTGCGTTCTTTCCAGGTGAGAAATTCCGGGTCCGCGTCGAATTCCGTGTTCGCTGTGTATTTCGGGATTTCCGGAATCGACGGCTTGGGAACCTCGATGGAGGGGTACTGCTTGCCGGCGAGCGCCGCGTATTCCTCTTCGAACAGTTCTTTCGTCTTCTCCTGACCCAGCTTATCGATCACGAACTTGAACCGCGCCTTGTTGCGGTTTTTCTTGTCGCCGTACTTGTCGAAAACCTGAATGATGGCCTCGCACACGCGCAGCATGTCGTCCACCGGCACGAAATCCTTCAGCGGTTTCGCTGCGTGCGGGAACGAACCGAGCCCGCCGCCCCACAGCACCTTGAAGCCGCGCACCGGTTTGCCGTCGATTTCGCGGATCTGCGCTTTCAGTCCGATGTCGTGGATCGGCGCGAGACCGCAGCCCGCACAGCCGCCCAGGCTGATCTTGAATTTGCGCGGCAGGTTCTGGGTCAGCGGCTGGCGCAGCAGAAAATTGGTGATCGCCTGGCCGTAGGGCGCGATGTCGAACGCTTCCTCTTTGCAGGTCCCGGCCTTGTGACAGCCGGTGACGTTGCGCACCGTGTTGCCGCAGGCTTCGCGCGTGGTGATGCCGTGGTCCGCCAGGATCTGAAGACCCTGCGGCACGTCGTTGAGCTTGACGTAATGGAACTGGATGTCCTGCCGCGTGGTCACGTGCAGGATGCCGTGCGAGTACTTTTCTCCAAAATCGGCCAGACAGGCGAGCTGGTCCGCCGTCATGCGTCCCTGCGGCAGCTTGGTCCGCACCATCTGCTCCTCGTCCTGACGCTGGCCGTAAATTCCCTGTTGCAGGCGGAATCGCTTGAACTCCTCCTCCGGAACCTCGCCGCGGTTTCGCCGTTCCACTTCGGCGGCGAACTCCTCGATCTCCCGTTTGACTTCCGGGGGGATGTTCAAATGTCGTATGTTCATCACGAACCCCTTATTATTTAAACGATTGAGTCTCTCAATCCGAATATTTAAAGTGAGATCCTTGGGCAGGATCAAAAACGCCGGCACCGGTCCGGGCAAAGAAGAAGCTATTCAAGCACAGATCCGATTGAAGGCAGAACTATATTATAATAAAACAGCGGTAAAAGACAGGGGAATACCCCGGCGGACCGGATAATTTACCCGCTTTTCCAAGGGTTTGCGGGGAAAATGCGGCTGTGGAAAACGCCGCTCGCCCCACCCGGGCAAAGGAAGCCCCGGCCGCGCCTCAAGGGTGCGTGAATAGATTGAAATTCAACCCGATAGCGGGAGCCGCTGTTCGTTCCCGGTGCCCGGAGAGTCGAACCTGTGCAAACGATATCGTTTTTAATCCACCTGAACCTGGGAATCTACCTCGCCGTCTGGGCGGTGGCGCTCATCCGCAACTGCAATTTCAACATCGTGCTGGTGGGCCTCATCTACTGCCTGCCGCTGTTGCCGTTCGGGCTCACTCCCGCAACCGCCGAGCGGTTCTGCATCGTCTCGTACCTCAACACGATCTTCGGCATCATCGAGCTGGTGATCTTCATGATCACCGTCAAGCGCGAGGACATCACGTTCGACCGGCCGTTCTGGATGCAGCTGTTCGGCCACACCCTTCCCATCGCGCTGGCGCTGGTGGGGCTGTCCTTCATCGCGCGCGCCACCGCCATCCCCGTTTCCGGGATCGAGTGGGCCGTCATCGCCGGGCTTTTCGTGTTCGGATCGATCCTGCGCATCGTCGCCGTCTACCAGATCGGCTCCGTCGCGTTCAAGTTCGACATCGCCTTCCGCGACCAGCAGGCGCTCAAGACCGATCAGCTGTACGGGTTGATGCGGCACCCCTCCTACACGGCCATGATGATCGTCATCGCCGCCTACGCCGTCGCCACCCATTCCCTGTTGTGGGGACTGTTGGGCATGGCGTGCGCCTGGTTCGGGTTTCAGTACCGCATCCACCACGAAGAGAAGGCGCTGGCCGAGCAGTTCGGCGAGCCCTATCTGAAATTCCGCCAGCGCACCGGCATGTGGCTGCCGTGGTTTTCGTCCGAATGAGGTCAGTTTTCCAGGATGGCGTGGAAGGAGGGGGACTGGAAATAAAACGCCATGATGCCGACCATGGCGATGTACAGGTAGCTGCCCATATAAAACAGCGGGCGGTTGACGGCGAGCCCGGCGAGTTTTTTGCCCGGCTGACCCAGCTCGCGCACGCGGAAATAATTGGCCACCGCAACCAGCACCACCCACACCAGCGGCTTATAGCCGAAGATGGCCATCAGCCCGGCGGTGGGGATGGAAGCGCCGAACATCATCGGGACTTTCATGGAACTGTTGCGCGACAGGTCGTCGATGACGTTGAGCACGGCGATGTAGCACACCAGATAGAACAACCCCGTCAACACCAGCCAGACGAGAAACGCCGCGATCGTCTCGCCACCCGCAATGTCTTCCCAGCTCAGAATCATGCGAAAAGTTTAGCAGGCAAAACGGGCGAAAACAATCTATGACGAAAAATTTGGACAGGATCACAGGATAGAAACAAAGATTAAAAGCGAGTCTCGCGCAAAGACGCCAAGACGCAAAGAAGTGCAGATAAAGGATCTTTTAAAAATCCCTCTCCCCCGGAGGGAGCTCAAGCGAAGCTTGACACTCGCTCACTAAAATACTGGAGGTGCCTTGAGGGCTGGGTGAGGGGGGATTAAAATATTTGTCACTCTTCGACAGGCTCAGGGTGACAGGAAATTAAAACAGGCGCTCTTGTCCTCAATCCCCTATATTTATTGTGTTCATTTTTCCTTTGCGGCTTTGTGCGAACCCTTATTTTGATCTTTTTTTTTATCCTGTCTCATCGTTTCGAGGTGTGGTGTGACCAAGCAACGACAGGATTTCGGCAGGGCGGGCGAGAAAGCGGCGCGTGCGTATCTCAAGAAAAAGGGCTACCGTATTCTGCATGAGAACTTCAAGCACGCCGGTGGCGAGATCGACCTGATCGCCGAGCACAAAAAGGTCATCGTCTGCATCGAAGTGAAATCCCGCGCCGGCGCGCAGTTCGGCCATCCCGCCACGGCGCTCACGCCGCACAAGCAGGCCCGCATCGCCCGCACCGCACGTGGCTTTCTCGCGAAGTATGACATCCGCGACCGCGACCTGCGCTTCGACGTGGTGTGCGTCACCGGCGACCCGGACGACCCCAAATCGTTCGCGGTGGAACTGCTGCAGGACGCCTTCCGCGTGTGACCGCCCGATGTGCCTGAAAATGCAGGCTGTGGGCGGTGGGACGCCGATAATCGGCCTTGTGAACCGCCGAATCCCCGCGGAAGGGGCAGGGGAGGCGGGTGTTGCCAGCACAAGTTTTCAATCCTGGCCGCTTTCATCGCCGGTTTGGGATGGCGTTTTAACTCGCCTGGTTTTGAATCCCTGGGATAAAATAGGAGTCTAATACAGGAACGACGCGTCCTTTACGAACCTATAGGAGAACGAACCGGTGTCTCTGTTTGAAAAAATAAAACTCAAAAATTTCTTTTCTTCTCCGGAATCCACTGAGGAACCCAACGGCGGCAACGGCACTGCGGAACCCGCAAGCGAAGCCGCAGCCAAAAGCACGCCCGCCGCCCCTGCGATCACGCCGCCTTCGCCGCGCGAAGCGCAGGCGGACAACTGGCAGGATGAGCCGCCCAAGGAGCGCGTGACCATTCAGGCGCCCGTGCTGGCCGATGCGGTGTTTCCGGAAGCTTCCGATGAAATCAGGATCCTGGCCCAGCCTTCCGCCGGCAACGACCAGTGTGTGTTCAAGGTCAACCGGCAGCTGACGAAAGGCTATTCCTGGTTCTTCGCCAATTTTGAAAGCGCCGCCGGGTCGCCCCTGGCGGAAGCGCTGTTCAGCCTCGACGATGTGGAGACGGTGCTAGTGCTGGAATCCACCCTGACCATCACGCGCAAGGACAAGACCCTGGTCGATTGGAAACCGCTGGCCGAGGAAGTGGGAAAAGAAATGCGCCGCGTGATCCAGGAGGGCGGGGAGCTGATCGATCCCAAGATCCCGGCCGATCTGCCGACCGAGGAAATGCTGCGCAACGACATCCAGAACGTCATCGACACGGAAGTCAATCCCGGCGTCGCGGCGCACGGCGGCCGCATCACGCTGCTGGATGTGAAGGGCAACACCATCACCATCCAGATGGGCGGCGGCTGTCAGGGATGCAGCGCCGCGGACCTGACTTTAAAACAGGGCATCCACACCGCCTTTCGCACGGCGGTCCCGAAAGTGGGTGCGATTCTCGATGAGACCGACCACTC
This sequence comes from Nitrospinales bacterium, assembly GCA_965223345.1. Lineage (GTDB taxonomy): Bacteria > Nitrospinota > Nitrospinia > Nitrospinales > VA-1 > CBDCWG01. The sequence continues at coordinate 2,928,332 of CBDCWG010000012.1, read as the reverse complement.
CGCCGGGCTCAACCCGTATTTTTCCTGATCACTTTTTTAATTGGGTGAAACGCCATGCCGCGATTGAACACGTTCAAAGTGAAAGTCGAAACCGGGGACACGGGAACGCCCGGCCCGGTGCAGTTCAGCATCAACAACCACACCCTGCCATTCGAGGACACCCAGGGCGGCACCGCTGCCGGGGAAACCTTTGAAGGCAAATTCGAGGTCAACAGCTTCGCGCACAGCCTGACGCTGGTGGGGCCGGAGCAGGGCAAGTGGGACATCCGCAAGATCACCGTCGATTACAACTGCGAGCACACCGAGCCCTATTCGGTGCGCTTCGGCGCCGTGACGCTCGACGAAACCAACCAGGTCAACATCTGGCAGGACCCGCCGTTGCCGTCGTTCGAAGTTTAGCGAGCAACGAAGAAAAACACACTCACCCACACCTGAAACTTCTCTCCGTCGGCGCTATTCGATCTTGGATTGCGGCTGGATGGAGGAGGTGGACACTTCCTTGCTGACGAGGGGGTTGTCGTACTCGCGTTTTCTGAGGTTGGCGCGCAGGTCGCCGAGGAAGATGTAGTCCTGAATCCTCGATTCCAGCGGGATGAAGTGTTTGGACGCCCACAGCCGGATGACGCCCGATTCGGTGTGAAACACTTCCTTGGGCGCGATGACATCGATCAGCAATTCCTCTCTCGCCGGCCGGTTCTCCTGTGCGCGGGCTTTTTCCTCTTCCTCTTTGTCCTGCACGTGGATGGAGATGTGGTCGCTGCCTTTTTCCGGGACGGTCTTGATTTCGAACTTTGCGCCGCGTTCGATGTCGCCGTACACGCCGTTGCGGAAATTGTAGAACACGCTCAGAATGTCGTCGAAGTTGACGCCGGGGGGAATGTCTTCTTTTCCCGTCTCGACCAGGTCTTCGTTGACGTACTCGAACCAGCGGTGCACCCGGTTCTTGTAGTCGAAAATATGGTTGGATTTTTCCACCTTGCCGCCCTCGATGACCTTGCGGATGAACTCCCTGGCGCGCACCCGCCTGCCGTCGTCGATCACCTCGAAGATGGCCTTATAGATGTGCTCGCGGTAGGCGGTGAAAAAGCCGACGAAGCCCTTGGTCTTGCCCCGCAGGACGGCCTGGTATTTGCCGTCTTCCTCGTAAAAACGCACGTTGGCGCTCGCGGCGTTCTCGAATATCAGGAAGCTGATGTCGAAATGCAGGGTCTCGCCGGTGAAGCGGCGGATGTCTCCCCGCGGTTCGAAGGAGGCGTATTCTCCCAGCGGATATCCGCCCTCCTGGGTCTCGGCCCCCTGGGGAAGGAAGAGCAGGGCGCTCAACAGAAACACTGAAAAAACGGCCGCACCCCGGCGCAGCAAAGCAGACATCCGCAAACCCGCTGTAATTCTATTAAGAGATTGAAACATAAGGAAGTTTCATTTTGTAAAACAAATGAATTGAAAATCAAAAAGATATTTTCTAATATTATAGATTAATTGTTAGCCTGTTGTTTTATTGGCTTATTTTTTCAATAGCCGTTTCTGATCAGTCGTTATGGGAACCGAAACCTTACCCTATTCCCCCGGGGTGGACGAAGAACTCGATCGTTCGACCGATCGGGCCTACCTCCCGTTATACCGAATCATCATGTGGAACGACGAAGTCACCACGATGGAATTTGTGGTGCGGGTTCTGGTCAATCTGTTCCAGAAAGACTACGACAGCGCCGAGAAGCTGATGTTTGAGATCCACCACAAAGGCTCCGCCCACGTCGCCACGCTGCCCCTGGAACAGGCCGAATTCAAAGTCGAGCAGGTGCACGCCGCCGCCTCGCTGGAGCAGTTTCCGTTCACCTGCACGATCGAACCCGCAGCCTAGACCCCTCACCCAGACCCCCGTCAACCCCGGTCCTTCAAGGGCACATAGTCGCGTTTCGCCTCGCCGAGATAGATCTGGCGCGGACGGCCGATCTTGAAGTTTTTGTCTTCCTGCAACTCTTTCCACTGGGCGATCCAGCCCGGCAGCCGGCCCATGGCGAACAGCACCGTGAACATGTTCACCGGAAGGCGGATCGCCTTGTAGATGAGTCCGGAATAAAAATCCACGTTGGGGTACAGCTTCTTCTCGAGAAAGTATTCGTCCTTGGTGGCGATCTCTTCCAGGTCGAGGGCGATTTCCATCAGGGGTTCCCGGTGCGTCATCCGGTCCACAAGCTGGTGCGCCAGTTTCTTGATGATGCGGCTTCGGGGATCGAAGTTCTTGTACACGCGGTGTCCGAATCCCATCAGGCGAAAGGGATCTTTGGAGTCTTTGGCTTTTTCGATATACTGTCTGACGTTTCCGCCGTTATCGTGGATCTCCTGCAGCATTTCGATGACGGCCTGATTGGCGCCGCCGTGCAGCGGCCCCCACAGAGCGTAGATCCCCGCCGAAACCGAGGCGAACAGGTTGCACATGGAGCTGCCCACCAGACGCACCGTACTGGTGGAACAGTTCTGTTCGTGGTCGGCGTGCAGAATGAGCAGCACGTCCAGCGTCTTGGCAACGACCGGGTCCACTTCGTAAGGTTCACAGGGAGTGGAAAACATCATCTTCAGAAAGTTGCTGGCGTAATCCAGCGAGTTGTCCGGGTAGGGCAGGGGCTGGCCGATGGATTTCTTGTAACTGTACGCGGCGATGGTCGGCAGCTTCGCCATCAGCCGGTGGATGGTGATTTCGATTTCTCGTTCGTCGCGCACGCTCAACTGGTTTTCATAAAACGTCGCTAAGGAACCGACCACCGCGCTGGCCACCGCCATTGGATGCGGGTTGTTGGGGAAACCGTCGTACAGGTTCTTGATCGACTCGTGCAGCATCGAATGGTAGGTGATGTGATGCTGAAAATAGTTCAGTTCGTTCTCAGTGGGAAGGTGGCCGTAGATCAAAAGGAAGGCGGTTTCCACGAAGGTGCTTTTTTCCGCCAACTGTTCGATGGGAATGCCGCGGTACAGCAGGATTCCCTTTTCGCCGTCGAGGTAAGTGATCCGGCTTTCACAGGACCCCGTGCTCAAAAACCCCGGGTCCAGCGTGATGAGTCCCGTTTCCTTGCGCAGACTGGAAATGTCGAACGCCTTTTCACCGCAGGTGCCTTCCAGTACGGGGAACTCGAAAATTTTCCCCTGGTACATGAGCTTGACCGTTTCTCCCATGGTGTCTCCCTGGTGTGGATTTGCGACGGTTAAAACAAAAGCATTGAAATAAAAGAATTATTACTCTGATATTATAACGCCGAAGCGGCGCGCTGAAAACTATTTGTCGCCCGGACGATGGCGCCGCCGCACGTGAATAGATAAAAAGTGCGAACGATCCGCTCCCAGACGCATTGAAAAAACTCAACCTCGAATTCAGGCGGAAACGATGAACAATAAAAACTTACTGGTGTACCTGATGCTCACCGGCATCCTGCTGGGCGTGTTCTGCGGCTGGTTCTTTGGCAAGCAGATGCACGCCGTGGACTGGATCGGCGAGATGTTTCTCGATGCCCTGAAGATGCTCGTCATCCCGCTCATCGTCTCGTCGATGATCGTCGGCATCTCCGGACTCGGCGATGTCCGCAAAGTGGGCAAGACCGGCGGCATCGCGCTGTTCTATTTCGGTCTGACCAATCTGGCGGCCGTGCTGATCGGGTTGATCGCCGTGAATATTTTGCAACCCGGAGTCGGTGTGGAATCCACCGGAGCCGCCGTGAGCGAAAAGGTGGCGGCCAAAGAGGCGACGGGGATCACGGATATCCTTGGGCAGTTCGTTTCCGGCAACCTCGTGCAGGCGATGGTGGAGATGAACATCCTGCCCATCATCGTGTTTTCCCTGTTTTTCGGCGGCGTCCTCACCACGATCGGCGAAAAGGGCAAGCCGGTGATCGCGTTTTTCGACGGCGTCAACGAAGCCATCATGAAAATCGTGCACCTCGTCATGTACGTCGCCCCTTTGGGCGTGTTCGCCCTCATCGCCGCGAAACTGGGGGCCGCCGGCGGCGGCGACGCATTCTGGGCGGAACTCAGCAAGATCGGCAAATACGTCGTCACCGTCCTGATCGCGCTTGGCATCCATGCGCTGATCGTGCTGCCTTTCCTGTTGATGTGGCTCACCAAGCGCAACCCGGTGCTTTACGGCAAAAACATGAGCGAGGCGCTCACCACGGCGTTCTCCACCGCCAGCAGTTCCGCCACGTTGCCGGTGACCTTCGAATGCGTGCAGTTGAACAACGTGTCGCGCAAAGCGACGCTGTTCGTTCTGCCGCTGGCCGCCACCGTGAACATGAATGGCACGGCGTTGTACGAAGCGGTGGCGGCGATCTTCATCGCCCAGGCTTTCGGCATCGAGTTGAGCGTCGGGCAGCAGGCCATCGTTTTCGTCACCGCGACGCTCGCGGCGATCGGCGCGGCGGGCATTCCCGAAGCGGGGCTGGTGACCATGGTCATCGTGCTCAACTCGGTCGGGTTGCCGCTGGAGGGCCTGGGGCTCTTGCTTTCCATCGACTGGTTTTTGGACCGCTGTCGCACCACGGTCAACGTGTGGGGTGATTCCATCGGCGCCGCCGTGGTGGATGCGCTGGAAACGAAATACGTCGAGAAAGGAGATGCGACTTGATAATCCTGATAGTGCTCGGTCTGATCATCGGAATCCTGTCCTCGGGCTCCGGCCTGGGGGGAGGGTTTCTCGTGGTGCCTTACCTCATCTACATGGGCAAGGAAGCGAAGATGGCCGTGGGGACCTCGTTCCTGTTCGTCGGGCTGGTGGCGGTGTCATCCCTGCTGGCGCATTCCAAGCTGGGAAACGTCGATATCCGGACCGGCCTGTGGCTCGCATTGGGAGGGATCGTGGGCGCGCAGATCGGGCCGATGCTTTTGCAGAACCTGTCTGACCAGAACTTCAAGCGCGGGTTCGCCGTTCTGCTGATCGGCACGGGCGTGTGGCTGTTCCTCAACGCCAGAGCCTGATAGAAACTCATCCACGCAAGTCAGCAACACGCATGCGGATTATTTCTCCGCGCGCGTTCCCCGCACCAGCCGCACCGCGAACGGGCCTTCTCCGAAACGGTTGATCCAGGTGGAGCGTCCTTTCACCAGGCTGAACATCATGGCGCGGTCGCCGTTGATGGTGTCGGTCCAGGAACTGTCCGCACAGCCGGGTTCGAACACGGAAGGGATGTGGATTTCGTTGTTGCCGAAATCCTTCTGGCTGAAACTCTTGTCGAAGATGGTTTTAATGTCTTCCAGTTTGGGAATCCGCCAGTCGTCGTGCCCCCCGAACTTCTCCGCGTTTTGCTGCTCCGCAAATTTCTGCGATTTTTCCAGGTGCATCCACTTGCCCGTGATCTGACGCGAATCTTTCTTGAACCAGGTGAGGCCGGTCTCTGTGTCGGTGACCGTACCGTTGTCATTGTCGTTGAATCGTGACATGGAATCCTCTCAACCGATATTGAATGATGGTGCGTTCATTATAGCAAACTCACCGGCGCTTGCCGCCGCCTGTAAAAAGGCGGCGCGGGGGAATGATAAGAAAAACGATGCGAAACGCGATGCGACCGATCGGGCGAAGTCAGGCTGAAAGGGAAGACTGATAAACGGTGGGAGAAAAAAACAATGGCGGAAACCACGCCCCAGCGGGTACCGGAGGAGGAGACAACCTCTAACTGGTGAGTGGAGTCCGCCTTTGTCTGTAAGAATTAAGTTAATCATAGCAGGAATTGGCATAAAGAAATGTTAAAAATAATTAATTAAGAAGTGTTAATCTTGGGGAAATTTCGGGCGCGGATTTCCTGCAGGTGATTTCCTGCAGCAGCGGAGTGGCCGGGGATGGAAGTCGAATTATTCTGACGTGAAAAACTTCATTCCCTGAAAACGATATGACAGGCGGGCGGGCAGTTTGATCGAAAAAAAATCCTGATCGTAGGGCGGCTTGTAGGCTTCCGCGATTTGGACGATGTAATTGTACTGGCTTTCCTCGCAGGATTTGAAAAAGCACCATTCCACATACAGGGACAGATACTTTTTCCGTTTAAAAATAATCCCGTAGACGTCCCGGCCGTCGAAATAAAACTGCAGGATGAAGCCGTCTTCCGTCACCTGAAAGGTTTTTCCCGCAGGCAGTTTGGTCATGTCCAGGGGATTGGGGACCACGACGCTCAATTGCGGGTATTTTTTCAGGGATACGGGCTGGAAATCGCCGGCGAACACCGTTGCGGGACGCAGGGATGACAGAAGCATGAAAGAAAGGCACAACACCAGGAATGTGCCGCCTTCCCCTGGGTTTTTCCAGAAGGGCGGGATCGGGAAGGCGGCCGGAGTGCGGGGTTTCTTTTTCGGGATCATACGATTTAGAATAACAAATTCAAAGAGATCTCTCCCCCCGGAATTCCGAAAACCCGCCGAAAAAAACAAAACCGGCAGACAAAAAGCCTGCCGGTTTGCATAAAAAAAAGCGGGGGGAAAGTCCCCCCGCCCGGAAAATCAAAGCATTTCTTACTTCAGGGTCGGATGGTATTCGCCACACTGAGCGTTGGATACCAGTTTTTCTTCCATGAAGCCATCACGGCTCTGACCCATCTGCTTCCTGTAAGCATCCGTGGAATTGTCGCCCTGACAGTCGCCGGGAACCAGTCCGCGAACCTGAGCTTCTTCAACGGTGCGGGCGGCTTTCCAGGATTGATCGGACTGAGAGGAACCGAACTGATAGCTGGCATTCACATCGCCGAACGCATCACCGAGAGAGCGGTGTGCGCGGGAAGCCCGGTTGACTGCGTTCGTGAGTGCGCGGTCGCGTGCGCCCATCTGCATGATCGTCTGTCCCACACCCATCACGCTCTGATCCTGCTGGGAGTAGGCGCCCGGAATCACGTCATCGGCCATGGCGACGGAGCCCATTCCAAATACGAAAACGAAAACTGCTGCTACCAACACTAATTTCTTCATTACTTAGCCTCCCGAATAAAGATGGAAAAACATCCAACTAAAACCAAAAAAAATCGTTCAATCGCGCGATATAATAATCAGTTGCCGAGTTTTTTCTTTCACCCCCCCTCGGGCATCTGTCTATTAGATGGATTTTTTTAATTTAAATAGAGTAAACCCATAATGAATGGTTTTTCACAGTGGTGAAAATTTATAATCATATGAAGGTTTTGTCAATAAAAAAACCGATTTGTGAAGGCATTTCGGGCAAACCCCAGCGGCCCGAAGCCCTCCCGCAGGCGAGCGCGCAATTCCGATAATCCGAATTTTGCCGCTTCCCCATCCCACTTTCGCGGACCGATAATCATAAATTATTGAAATTATTTGATTTATGGGCGTTTTTTTCCTTTTCGGGCCATTTTTCGATGGGAAATGCCAGAATAATCAAATATAATAAATATTTAATAATAGAAAATTAATCCCTATTTAATTTTCCTGAATGTTTCGTTCCATCAGCCCGAAGGGAAATCATCCGTCATGTCGCAAAAAAAATATTTCACCTTGAAGGAAGCCAACTCGTTTGTGCCCAAATTGTTGGATGAAGTTCCCCGCATCCAGAAGCTGGCCTCGGAGTTGATGAACGATTACCCGGATGTCAAAAACGCCTGGGAAAAGCACAAGTACAACGGCGGCAGCGCCCAGGGAGCGGCCTACCTGAAAGCCGCGATCAGTCTGAACAACTTCATCAAGGACCTGGAAGCCTCGGGCTGTATTTTAAAGGGGATCAACGACGGTCTGGTGGATTTCCCCTCCCTGCGCGAAGGCAAGGAAGTCTATCTGTGCTGGAAGGTTCCGGAAAAGGAGATCCGCTACTGGCACGATCTCGACTCCGGGTTCTCGGGCCGGCAGCCGATTTCCGTATTCTAGCGCCCCGATTCACCTGTTCCGCTTTCCTCTATTCGCATAATCCGCACAATCTCTATTTGAAACGGGTCACACCCGTTGCTCCCTGCATGCCATCGACTGCATTCAGCGGCTTCGCTTGCGTTTCCGCGGGGTTTTCGCCGCGGGTTTCGACGCTTTACCCTTCCCGGCCAGCTGTTTCCGGATCTTCTGCACCAGTTTTGCATTGCCCGAAAGGCCCGTGCCCTCGCGGATACTGGACCGGTTGCCGGTGAAATTGGCGAATTCCCCGCCCGCTTCCTCCACCAGGATTTTGCAGGGCGCATAATCCCAGATCTTGGCCAGCGGATCGACCATCACATCCACCGCGCCCCGCGCCGCCAGAATGTGCCCGAACGCGTCCGGATAGGTGCGCACCATCGCCGCTTCCTTTTCCAGCCAGCGCACCAGCGCCTTGCGCTTTTCCTGCTCAAAGCAGTACAGATCCGCAATCGCGACCAGAGAGCGGGACAGGTCGGTCTGCGGCGAGACGGACAGCCGCTCGTCGCCACACCAGGCGCCGTGCCCCTCGACGGCCCAGAAGGTTTCGCCGATGGCGGGCAGGGCCAGCGTTCCCAGCACCGGTTTGCCCTTGTGCAGCAGGGCGGTGAGCACCGCGAACAGGGGCAGGCCGCGCACGAAGGAGCGGGTGCCGTCGATCGGGTCCAGCGTCCACACCCACTCCGCATCCTCGTTTTCGTTGCCGAACTCCTCGCCGATGATCCCGCAATTCGGATAATCCGCATTGATGTTTTTCCGCAGGATCTGCTCGGCATTGCGGTCCGCCACCGTCACCGGCGACAGGTCCGATTTGGCTTCCACCTGCAGGTCCCTGCGGAACCATTTGAGGATCTCTTTTTCCGCCTGCCGGCTGTATTCCAGCGCCGCATCCTTGGCTGTCAGTAAGTCCATAGCCGCCGTTTCTCCCCGCCGATTCCGCCCGAAATGCCCGTTTCCATTGAGCCTGAAAAAGTCCGCCCGCCCGCGCTGCAACAGCCGTTTGCACAGCTTTTTCATTGCTTTAAATTTCTTTTAAACTATAATCAACTTTTTGTTTTTTTCCCAACAAACTTTTCCAGTTCAGCGCGAAAATGCGAGATAAAAACTTAATGATAGGCATCATTGCCTGTTTTGCCATCACAGTTTTGTTTCTTCTGGTGATCATCTGGGAGATCAAAAAGTCGATCGACTCCGACAAGGAATTCCAGAAACTGGCTGTGAAGGCCAAACAGGTGGAAATCGAGGACAACCGCGATTTCAGCATCTTTGAAACGCTCATGGGGGAAGACGGGCGCGAGATGATCCTGATTCCCGAAGGCATTTTCACGCGCGGGTCGGATTCCGGCGGCTTTGACGAAAAGCCGCAGCAGGAGATCTACCTCGATGCGTTTTACATCGACAAGCACGAGGTCAGCGTCGAGTCCTACAACAAATTCCGCCGCGCCGCCAATTACGTGGAACCCTCCGTGCCGTTTTTCAAAGCGGACCAATCCATCCTCAAGACCCCTAATTTCCCTGTGGTCGGTGTGTCCTGGAACGACGCCGTCAACTACTGCAAGTGGGCAGGCAAACGACTTCCCACCGAAGCCGAGTGGGAAAAAGCGGCGCGCGGCACGCACGGCCTGAAATATCCCTGGGGCAACAAGATGCTCGACAAGCGCGCCAACCTGGCCGGCAAGGCCGACGGCTACGAGTACATGGCTCCCGTGGGCAGTTTCCCGATGGGCCGCAGTGTCTACGGTGTGTACGACATGGCGGGCAACGTCTCCGAATGGGTGGAGGATTTTTACGACCAGTTCTACTACCAGGTCGCGCCCCTCATGAACCCCACCGGTCCGGAAAACAAGAAAAACCGGGTGTACCGCGGCGGCTCCTGGGACCATCGAACCGTTGACATCCGCGTGGCCAAGCGTTTTGCGGCCACACCGGGACGCAAGGACGCCATCGTCGGATTCCGCTGCGCGCGATCCAAAAAGGTGTCCGAAGAACAGTAATCCCACGCCCTGCATCGGGCTCCGTTCCCTTGGCCACTTTCAACCCGCAGTCGAGATTCTGGATATTCCTTTTCTTCCTCATCTCCGGTGCGACGGGCCTGATCTATGAAGTGGTGTGGACGCGCCTGCTGACCCTGGTCATGGGCAACACCCATTATTCAGTGGCCACGGTCCTCACCTCCTTCATGGGAGGGCTGGCGCTCGGGAGCTACCTGGGCGGCCGCATCATCGACCGCTACTTCAACCCGCTCGCCGTTTACGCCCTGCTGGAAGCCGCCATCGGCCTGTACTGCCTGCTGATCCCCGCTCTCATCGACTGGGCGCACCCGCTGTTCAAGTCCATCTACCTGGATACGTCGCAGTCCTACGCCAGCGCCAGCTTTCTGCGCTTTCTCATCTGCGGCGGCATCCTGCTCATCCCCACCACCTTCATGGGCGCGACCCTTCCGGTGCTCAGCAAGTTCGTCTCGAAAGAATCCGGCGCCATCGGCCGCGACGTCGGTACGCTGTACGCCGTCAACACCTTCGGCGCGGTGATCGGGGCGCTGGCCAGCGCGTTTCTGCTGATGCGGCTGTGGGGCGTGAGCGCCACCATCCACATCGCGGCGGCCCTGAACCTCGGAATCGCCGCGGTGATCTTCGTGCTGTTCCGGCCGTCCCTGGCACGGGATGGGGAGGCCGCGCCGGCCGCGCAGTCCACAGGCAGGCTGAACGTAAAGACCGTCGCTCTCCTTTTGGCTTTCGGATTGTCCGGCGTGTCCGCGCTGGTGTACCAGATCGCCTGGAACCGCGTGCTTTCGCTGCTATTGGGGTCGTCGGTGTACGCGTTCGGCCTGATCCTGACCACCTTCATCCTCGGGCTGGCGCTCGGCACGCTGGCGTTTTCCCGCTGGCAGCACCGGTTTGCCGACCGGGTGAAGGTCTTCGGGCTGCTGCAGCTCGGCATCGGCTTTTCCGCGCTGGCGGTCCTGCCGCTGTTCGGCGAGATCCCCTTCGTCAACCGCTGGATCTATCAGAACTGGAGCGTCGATTTCACCTCGATCCAGTTTTCCAATTTCGCCATCATTTTCACGCTGCTGTTCGTGCCGACGTTTCTGATGGGCGGACAGTTTCCCGTCGTGGTGAAGCTGGTGGCGCAGGAACTGGAGACGCTCGGGCACAACGTCGGGCGGGTCTACGCCTCCAACACCGTCGGCACGATCATCGGCTCCTTTCTGGGCGGATTCGTGCTGATCCCCTGGATCGGCATCCAGAACACGGTGCTGGCGGCGGTGCTGCTGAACGGGGTGCTCGGTGTCCTCATTCTCAGCCGCTCCGCGACGCTGCGCCCGACGTACAAACTGACCGTGCTGCCGCTGGCGCTGCTCGTCGCGCTGTTCGGCGGCCGTATGGTAGAAGGATGGGACAAAGCGGTGATCTCCAGCGGTTCCTTCATGCCGTACCGCATCAAGGACCTGAGCGAGGCCGAGAACGCCAAGAACAAGATCCTGTTTTACAAGGAAGGCATGCACACCACCGTGACCACCGAGCTGTCCGTGTCGGGCAACATCTTTCTGCGCGTCAACGGCAAGACTGACGCCTCGCTGGCGCTGGACATGCGCACGCAGCTCTTGTCCGGCTACCTGCCGCTGTTTTTCAGCGAAGAGCCGAAACAGGCGCTGGTGATCGGGCAGGGCAGCGGCATCACCCTGGGGGCCGTCGAGCAGTTTCCGGTCGAGGCCATCGACCTGGTGGAGATCTCGCCTGCGGTGATCGAAGGCTCGAAGTTTTTCGGCCCGTTCAATCATCAGGCCCTCGACGATGAACGCGTCAACGTCATCCTGGAAGACGGGCGCAACCACGTGGCCCTGTCGGACAAGCAATACGACGTGATCGTGTCCGAGCCCTCCAACCCGTGGATCTCCGGCGTCGGCGCGCTGTTCACCATCGATTTCTTCGACCTGCTGAAAAAGCGCCTCACTCCGAATGGGATCGCCTGCATCTGGGTCCACACAAATATGTCGCCCGACAGTTTCAAGTCGATCACCCGTTCCTTCAGCGAAGCCTTTCCCTACGTGACCATGTGGGAGTCGATCGTCGGCGACGATTACCTGCTGATCGGTTCCTCCCGGGATTACCGGCTGTCCTACGAAGGGTTCGCTGCATTCCTGCAAAAGGAAACCATCCAGAGGGATCTTGCGCGTATCGGCATCGAAAACATTTACGACCTGATGAGCCTCATGATCATGGACCGGGGCGGTCTGGTGCGCTTCAGCCTCGATGCGCCGATCCACACCGACGACAATTCCCTGCTGGAGTTCAGCGCGCCGCGCTACATCTACAAGGACGACCGCGATGCGCTGGTGCGGCAGCTCTCGCCGTTTTTCCAGATCGATCCGGAGTTTGTGGTGTTTGAGGACACCGATGCGCCGGCCCGTGATCGCGTGCGGCAACAACTGTCGCAATTGCAGCGCTCCGAAAGCCAGGTGCGCGAGATCAAGCGCCAGGCGCAGATCGAACGGCTTTTGAACGAAGCGCAGTTCGATTTTCAGAACGGAAGGACGGCGGAAGCCCTGCAGCGTTACTCGCAGATCCTCAAACTCGACCCGGAGCACGTGCTGACCTATTTCAACATGGGAAACATCTTCAAAGCGCTCAAGCTGGTCGATAAAGCGGAAGCCGCCTATCAGACGACGCTGAGAGTGAATCCCTATTACGTGTTCGGCGCGGTGGCGCTGAGCGAGCTGTACCTTTCCACCGCCCGGCCCGAACAAGCCGAGAAGCTGCTCACCGATGTCCAGCAGTGGTACGCGGGGGACAGCGCCGTGAGCCTGAACCTGGGGCTCGCGCACGCCTTCCGCAACCGGCCCGAAAAGGCGGTGGCCGAGTTCGAGCGGGCGCTGCGTTTCGATCCGAAGTTCGCCCCGGCGCATTATTATCTCGGCCGGCAGTTCCAGAGCCGCGACCCGAAACGGGCGCGCACGCACCTGGAGCAGTTTCTCCGGTATTCCGATCCGGAACAGGGCAACCCGAAAATGAAGGCCAACGCGCAAAAATGGCTCGACGCCTTGTAACCGGCGCGACGTCAGCGATTCTCGCAGGAAAGAAAAGTGGCCGGACGCGTGCGATGCGGACGGCGGCAAAGAAACTTTGATCCTGAATAGGAACAAATGTATACTTTATCGACCTTTATGAGCCGAATGGGTCCGGTCCCAGCCTTGGAATTTTCCCGTATCGACAGGATGCGCATCGCCTTCCTTTCCCGCAGGGATTCCACTCGGGAAAACGCCACCCGCACGGCATCGAAGCGTCTTTTTGAAACCCCGCCGGATCGCGATCCGGACACAACCGTCACCCGAGGTCATGCATGCCCCGTAAAGTGAAATTGGTGTGGGTCCTGTGCAATGTCATCATATTTCTGGGATTCGCCGTCTTAGCTTATTTTTCCAGGCTGGAGGAAGTGCGCGAGCGCGAGGAAGCGCAGGAGAGGGCGGTCCTGGAGCGTGAAAAGCAGCAGGAAGAGTTGAAAAAACTGAAAGAGAAGCAGCAAGCCCAGCCGCTCGACCCCCTCAAAGCCGTCAAGGAACTGAACGCGCTCGGCAAGCACAGCGAAGCCGCCGAAATGGCGGAAAAGCTCGCGCAGATGAATCCGAAAAGTTCCCAGGCACACACCTGGTGGGGCATTTCGCTGGTCAAATCCGGGCTGCGCAGCGCCGCCATTGAAAAATTTGTAAAGTCAACCGAGCTGGATGCGACAAATGCAAAAGCGTTTTTATATTGGGGACTGGTCCTGGCGATGGAAGGGCGTTTCGAGGAAGCGCTGGAGAAATACGACCAGGTGATCGCGTTGACGCCGGAGAACAGCAACGCGCTCGCGTACATGGGCGCGTCCCTCGATCAGCTGGGCCGCCACAAGGAGGCGGTGCAGAAGCTCGACGAGGCGCTCGAGATCAACCCGTTCAACGCCACGGCGTATGAAGTGCTGGTGGAGACGCAGATGCACGCGAACGATTATGAAGCGGCGTGGGAAACCGTGCAACGCGCCCGCAAAGGCAACGTCATCTTATCGGAAAAGATCGTGAGCCAGTTGTCCCAGGCCATGCCGGAACCGCAAGGCAAAACGTGATCCAGATCACACGCTTGCCCGCTGCGGGTTTGCGGCCCGCAAAAAAAAATTTTTCAAGCGCGGGATGAATAAAAACAACGCGAAAAAAAAATCACAGGCGTTGTTGAAACGCAAAAAAATCCTCAAAATGTTTTTTCATTTTGTTTGCTTTTTGTTATATTGTAACTTAACGCATTCAAATCATGGAGGTAGTGGTATCATCCCTGATAAGGGATTTTTTTTAGCTGAAAAAATGTCGCAAAGTTGAAACTCGAAAGGTTCCAATGAAGTCTGCCGGAGGATGGAAGCGGAGATTATTCAGTTTGAGCGGTTGGGGCCTGTTGCTCGTTCCCTCGCTCGCACTTTCCGCTTCTGCCCCATCGCAAAACGAATCCCTGCAAACCGCCGACTCGCCTCCCTTCATCTACGAACTCGCCCCGGACAATCGTTTCGCCCAGTCCTCGGACATCACCATTCTGCTTGAGAAAAAAGTGCCGCCGCCCGGAGGGCAGGAGGGCATGGACGCCGAACCGCAAGAGGATGCGGAAAGCAGCGGTGCGTCTGAATCGTCGGAAGAACAGGCCGGTGAGTCGGACGATCTGGTCGATCCGTTTGAAGGAGGAGCGATGTCTGCCGGAGCCGGGGCCGGCGGCGACGATGCCGATTTGCAATTTGAAGATCTGGAAGATCCGTTCGCTCCGAGCGCCGAAGAGGATATCCCGGAACTCAAGGATCCGTTCGAGACCTACAACCGTTTCATGTTCAGCGTCAACGACAACATCTACGAATACGCCATGGAGCCGGTGGCGCGCGGCTGGCGCTATGTACTGCCCGAGGATGTGCGCATCGCCATCCGCAACGTGTTCGACAACGCCCTGTCCCCGGTGAAGCTGGTCAGCAGTCTCATTCAGGGGGATCTGGGAAAATCCGGCCGTGTCGTCAGCCGGCTGGTCATCAACACCACGCTGGGTTTCGGCGGCATGCTCGATGTGGCCGGACAGGAATGGGGCATCGAAAACGTCAACGAGGACATGGACCAGGCGCTGGGCTTTCACAATGTGCCGACCGGTCCCTATATCGTGCTGCCGTTTCTCGGACCCTCGACCGGAAGAAACGCCGTCGGACGGGTGGCGGACGCATTCCTGAGCCCCGCGTACTTCGCTTCCGCGCCGTTTCTGATCGGCGCCGGAACCACCGCCGCCGACCAGGTCAACTCCACCTCCTTCATCATCGACGACATCGCCTCCATCGAGGAAAGCGCCATCGACGAGTACGAAAGCGTCCGCGATTTCTACCACCAGTTTCGTTATGGGTTGGTCAAAAAGTAACGCCGGCCGCATTCCTTCACGTCTGCTTTTCCATTTCAGTTTAATCCCACGCAATGCCCGCTTCCGGTGCTGATTTCACCCTGCCGAATCATCCCGGCTGCCGCTTGAGAACACTCCGCCCTTCAATTGCAGAGAAACTTTCTGTATCCTAGAGCCACCCTGAAACCGCGCCGTCGCCCAACCGCCGCCGTTGGGTTGGAAGGAGTTTTGTTGTGGCATCGCCCGAATTCAGCAACCGTCTGACAGAGGAAACCAGCCCGTATCTTTTGCAGCACGCGCACAACCCGGTGGACTGGTATCCCTGGGGGCCCGAAGCGCTGGAAAAAGCCAAACGGGAAGACAAACCGATTTTTCTCAGTATCGGCTACTCCGCCTGCCACTGGTGTCACGTGATGGCGCACGAGTCCTTCGAGGACCCGGAGACCGCGAAGATTATGAACGCGCGCTTCGTGAACATCAAGATCGACCGCGAGGAACGCCCGGACATCGACGCCTTGTACATGAAAGCGCTGATCGCCCTGACCGGCCACGGCGGCTGGCCGATGAGCCTGTTTCTGACGCCGGATCAGCAGCCGTATTTCGGCGGCACCTATTTTCCCCCTGCGAAAAAATACAACCGCCCCGGTTTTGATGCCGTGCTTGAGGAAGCGCACGACCTGTACCACAACCGCAACGCGGAAGTGCAAAACCGCACGGGAAGAATCTTCGAGCAGATCCAGACCGCCGCGAAGGAGCCGCCCCGGGAAGGGCTGGGCTTCGAATTGATCGACGAGGCCGCCGCCATTCTGGCCGAACGGTTCGATGCGGATTTCGGCGGATTCGGCAGCGGCATGAAATTCCCGGAGCCCATGCACTACGGGCTGCTGCTGCGCCACTGGCTGCGCACCGAGTCGCAGACTTCGCTGGAGATCCTCGACAAATCCCTCACGAAGATGGCCGAAGGCGGCATCTTCGATCAGCTCGGCGGCGGCTTTCACCGCTACTCCACCGACCGCAAATGGCTCGTCCCGCATTTCGAGAAGATGCTGTACGACAATGCCCTTTTGGGCAACCTGTTTCTTGACATGTTCCAGGCCACCAAGCAGGACATCTACAAGGAAACTGCGCAGCGCACCCTCGATTACGTCCTGCGCGAGATGACCACCGAAGAAGGCGTGTTCTGTTCCAGCCAGGATGCGGACACGGAAGGGGAGGAGGGCACGTTTTACGTCTGGGAGTTGAAAGACGTGCTGAACGCCCTGGGCCCGCGCCACGCCAAGATCTTCGCACGCGCCTACGGGATCACCGCCGCCGGCAACTTCCAGAAGAAAAATGTCCTGCACGTCAAGGACAGCATGGAAACGATCGCCGAGGAGGAAAGCGTCCCCATCTTCGAGGTGCAGCACGTCTTAAAGAGCGGCCTCAAAACCCTGTACGACGTGCGGAACAAACGCCAGCGGCCGTTCCGCGATGAAAAGAACATCACCGCCTGGAACGGGCTGGTGATCCACGCGCTCGCCAACGGCTATGCTATCCTGCATGAGAAAAAATACCTCGATGCCGCCAGCCGCGCCGCCGGGTTCATCTGGCAGAACCTGTGGACGGACACAGGCCTGAAGCGCATCCATAAAAACGGCGTCGTCAGGATCGACGGTTGTCTCGACGACCACGCTTATCTGTTGGAAGGGCTGATCGCCCTGTACGAAGCGTCGTTTGAGATCGAGTGGATCGACCGCGCCGTTTTGCTCGCCGACCGCATGATCGAGCAGTTCTGGGATGCGAAGGACGGCGGCTTCTTCATGACCGGCAACGATCATGAAAAGCTCATCACGCGGCTGAAAACCGCCGCCGACGAAGCCATCCCCTCGGCCAACGCCAAGGCGGCGCTGGCGTTGTTCAAGCTGGCGCACCTGACGGGGAAGGACGAATACGCCAAAAAGGGCAAAGGCGTGTTGCAGGCCTTTCTCGACAAAATGGAAAAAAGTCCGGCCGCCTACTCAGGCTGTCTCGCCGCTCTGGACTTTCACCTGACCCTGCTCACGGAAGTGGTGTTCGCCGGTCCCAGAGAGCACCCGGCGTTTGCCGAGATGCAGACGGTGCTGCAGGAGGACTACCGCCCCAACAAGATCACTCTGTGGAACGAAAGCGAAGCGGTGCGGGAACGCATCCCGCTGGCCGAAGGCAAGTCCGCGATCAAGGGCGAGCCTGCGGTGTACTTATGCAAGCAGGGCACCTGCCACGCGCCCGTGCAGAGCGGAGAAGCGCTGCGCAAGCAGCTGGGACGCCCGCCGGAGATTCGTCTCAATATTTTCGATGCGGAAAAACACGCAAAAGAAATCCGCTCCAAAGAGGAAGCCAATTTTCTCGGCGCCATGTCGGAGATCTTCAAGCACTCCGGACTGGGCGGGAAAAGAAAGTAGCGGGGGTCAGTGGTTGGCGATGTAGCGGAACTGGATCGACACCTTCATCGAATTGCGCTCTTTCAGATCGTCGGGGAACTTCGGGAACGGTTTCGAGCGTTGCACCGCTTTCAGAGCCAGATCGTCCAGCTCTTCCTCGCCCGTGCTTTTCTGCACCTTGGCTCCCAGAATGCGTCCGTCGTGCAGCACCCAGAACGAAACCACCGCGGGCTTGAGATCCTCGTCGAAATCTTCCAGAGAGTCGGGCGTCTGCCAGTTGGCGTACACCTTGTCCTGCAGGCGGTGCGCGTAGCGGATCAGCGACACCTCGCTGGACACGGCCGAGCGCACTTCCATCCGGTCGAGCGCTTCCGCACCGGAAACGTTTCCCGCGCAAAGCAGCGTGAAAACGGCCAGCAGCGCAAGCTGAAGAGAAGGTTTTTTCATAGCGAAAACGAGCGCATTCATAACGCAGGAATCTTAGCGGGGAAGGGCAGGGCGATCAAGTAAAATGTTATATTTAAGGCGTTTCGGGCGCATGAAGCACCTCTCCTCTGCTTTTGAAATTTCCAGTTTGGAACTTCAACCCTGCATCAACACGTCCTCGATTTTTTCCAGCGCCGCATCGATTTCCGGCTTCTTGATGATGAGCGGCGGCGCGAAGCGGATGACGTTTTCGTGCGTCTCCTTGCAGAGCAGCCCCTTTTGCGCCAGCGCCTCGCAGAAGCGGCGCGCGCCTCCGGCCTGCTCGTTCAGCTCGACGCCGATCAAGAGTCCCTTGCCGCGCACTTCCTGCACGTGTTTTGAGGGGATGGCTTTCAGCCGCGTCATGAAGTACTCGCCCAGCTCGGCGGCGTTTCCGATCATGTTTTCCTCGATCAGCACTTTCAGCGATTCGCGCGCCACCGCGCAGCCCAGCGGGTTGCCGCCGAAGGTGCTGCCGTGGTCGCCCGGTTTGAACACGCCCAGCACTTCCTTGTTGGACAGCACGGCGGACACGGGGTAGAAGCCGCCGCACAGCGCCTTGCCGATGAGCGTGAGGTCGGACTGCACGCCCGCGTGTTCCTCGGCGAACAGTTTGCCCGTGCGCCCGAGCCCGGTCTGGATCTCGTCCAGCACCAGCATGACGTTGTGCTCGTCGCAGATCGCCCGCACTTTCTTGAGGTAATCGTCCGGCGGCACGATCACGCCGCCTTCGCCCTGAATCGGCTCCACCAGAAACGCCACCGTGTTGGGGGTGATGGCCCGCTCCAGCGCCTGCGCGTCGCCGAAGGGGATGATTTTGAATCCCGGCGTGAACGGCGCGTAGCCTTCCTTGTACTGCGGCTCGGTGCTGAAGCCGACGATGGTCAGCGTGCGGCCGTGGAAATTGTTCTCGCAGACCACGATCTCGGCCAACCCTTCGGGCACCCCCTTGACCTGATACCCCCATTTGCGCACCGCCTTGATGGCCGTCTCCACCGCCTCTGCGCCGCTGTTCATCGGCAGCACGCTGTGCGAGTCGGTCAGCTCGCAGATTTCCTTGTAGAACAGGCCCAGCTGATCGTGCCGGAAGGCGCGCGAAACCAGGGTGAGCTGTTCCGCCTGACGAACCAGGGCCTTGAGGATGCGCGGGTGGCAGTGGCCCTGATTCACCGCCGAATAGGCCGAAAGGCAGTCCAGATAGCGCCTGCCCTCCACATCGTGCACCCAGATGCCTTCGCCGCGGCACAGCACCACGTCCAGAGGTTTGTAATTGTGGGCCCCGTATTCGTTCTCCAGTCGGATATAGTCGCTCGTATTCATCACAGCGTCGTCCCTTTTGAGGTTGAAATTGCAGCATCTCCAGTCTATCATGAGACGAAAGCCCAAATGGATGTGGATGCTTGAAGCGTAAAGGGTTAACCTTTCGGCCCGCCGTCAAAACCCTTTCAATTTCGGCGAATTTCCCCTATAATCTTCGCTTCCCCCGCATTCTGAAACCTTTTCCGAAGAGAACATCGATATGGCCATTGATGACAAAGAGTTGGAAGAATTGATGCCGGCCACCGAGCTGAAATGGACCGACAGTGCGATGGAGCGCATGAAGAACGTGCCGTTTTTCGTGCGCAAGAGCGTCGTGCGCGGCATCGAGCAGTACGCCAAGGACAAGAGCATCGATCTCATCGACGACGAAGTGGTCTCCCGCGCCCGTCAGGAACGGGAAGGGGCTGCCATGGCCGATGCGCGCGCCAAGCGGGCACAGGTTGCCGAGAAAGGCGCCAAGAGCGAGGAAAAGGAAGTCAAGCGCCAGTTCGTGAATTTCGTGTTCTACAAGCTCGACCCGGCGTTCCGGCGTCTGCCCGAAGAAGAGCGGGAAAAGGGTAAGCGGGAATTTCTCGACGTGCTGGAAGAGTTCGACAGCAACTCGGACATGATCCTGCTCAGCTATTCGGTCATGGGCATCCGCCCCGATGCCGAGATCATGCTGTGGCGCATCAGCTACGAGATGGAAAATTTTCAGAAAATGAGCACCCGGCTCTACAAAACGGGACTGGGGAAATACCTCGACGTCACCTATTCGTATCTTTCCCAGACCAAGCGGTCGATGTACCAGGACATGTTCAACCCCGAGCATGAGGAAGACCGCACCCACATCATCCCCGGCAAGGCCAAGTACCTGTTCATCTACCCCTTCGTGAAAAAACGGGAATGGTACCTGCTCACCCAGTTCACCCGCCAGGGCATCATGGACGAGCACATTTTCGTGGGGAACAAGTACCCCTCCGTCAAGCTGAACACCACGTATTCGTTTGGCATCGACGACAACGAGTTTGTCGTTGCGTTCGAGTCGGACTACCCCGGCGACTTTCTCGATCTCGTGCAGGAACTGCGGGAAACCGAAGGCAGCCGCTACGTGGAAAAAGACACGCCGATCTTCTCCTGCATCGCCATGTCGCTGGAAGACGCGGTGGAAAGCCTCGGCTGCTGATTCAAACTACAGCTACAGCCTGATTGGAGCTCCCGTCATGCCTTGCGTGAATCGTTCGCGCGGTATGACATCCACTCGAAGTGCGTCCGCATGAGCCCGCCGGCCACGCCGGTTGCCGGTCCACCCCTGGAACATGTATGCGTTGACTCTCTTTCTTTGAGCCTCTGGATTTTGGCCCCCCTCTCCGCAAGTCTGAAAATCCGAAAAATTCGCTGGCCTGATTGGCTGTTTTTTTTAGGTTAAAATTTTTTAATTTTCTTGACATCGAAACAGCCGGTTTTATTTATCCAATAACAAATTAACGGCCCGCTCGGGCGGCGGTGAAAAAATAGACGGCTGTTTTGAATTCAATAATTCAGTGCTTATCTGGATGCCGCAATTGAGGGTTTCAAGCTGTTTTCACCGTCCTGTCAACCACTCGATTTTCATAGGAGGTTTGTCATGAAAAAGCTGATTGTTCTGATGATCGCAATTACTTTTTGCATCGTTGGCTCAGGGGTAGCTTGGGCAGATGAACCTGCTACCAGCGCCTTGGATCGCCATGCAGTCTGGACCAAATGGATCGACGAAGACAACAAGCCTGAAAAACCGATTGTGATGGACACCCCGCGTGAAAAAGGCAGCGTCTCCACTCAGCATTCCGTCAAGGCGGACACGTCCGGTGGAAAAGCGGATTTCGATTTTGTTCGCGAGACCAAACGGTATGACTACTCTATGGATCGAGGGGGGGCCGCCTGAGTGGATTCTCAATTAAGAACCATTGAATCCGAGCGGCTCCCAGGTGAGGGAGCCGCTTTTTTTTTTCTTTTCCGCAGCAACGTTGAATCGATAGAGATGGATGGTTATAAAAAGATCATGCTGTATAACGAGTTCAACAAAAAACTTCTTTTCTGGACGATTATTCTGATTGTCGTATCCTATGCGTATACCAGTTGGTGAATAGGATTTTGCCTGATAAAACGAATCCGTCTCCAGTGGCCGCAGGCTCAGAAAAAATCCGGAAAGAAATATTTCCCATGATATCTGAAACCTGAACACATCCCTTCAAACTATATAACCATTCGCTGCGATGAACACACACAAAGAAAATTCAATCGATCGAAAACATCTTCATGGTGAAAGTGACATTTATGAAAATAAATCAAGAAAAGAACTCATTCGTGAACTGGAAGCGTTGAGAAACCGCGTTGATCGACATAATGAAGCGGAGATGCGCTGCAAGGAAAACCTCAGGGATTTGCAAACACTGGCTACGGTTGTGAAAGATTCGAACGACGCCATCACGCTTCAGAATTTTGATGGAACCATCGTCAGCTGGAACCGGGCTGCGGAGAAAATTTATGGGTACTCAAGCTCTGAAATGACAGGCAAAAACATTGCCGATATCATCCCGAAACAGATATTCAAGAATAATTGCGAAATTGTCAACAAACTGAGAAAGGGAGGTATCATTCAATCCTATGAAACCCAGAGAATCACCAAGGATAGAAAAATACTGGATATCTGGTTGACTCAAACGGTGATAAAAGACGAATCGGGGCAACCGCGTTTCATCGCCACGACGGAAAGGGACATCACTGAAAGAAAACGGCAGGAAAAGGAAAATGAAAGATTGATCGAGGAATTGAAGCGGTCCAACAACCAGCTAAAAAGGGTGAACCAGTTCAAGGATAAGCTGATTGGAATGGTCGCCCATGATTTGCGGAATCCTCTTTATGTCATATCGGAGTTTTCAAAATCCCTGTTGGAGGATGGCGAAAAAACCACGCTGAACGAGCAGCAAAGCAATTATATCAAGAGAATCCATAAAGCCAGTGATTCTATGGCCAAGCTGATTCAGGATCTATTGGATTATTCCAAGTTGGAGCATGGGAAGATTGTTCTCGAAATGAAACGCAATGACATCCGGGAAATCACCAAGGACCGGATCGAGCAGTACGAACTGAATTTGAGCAATAAAGATATAAAACTCCAGACGGAATTGGATGACGTTCCTGAATTTGTTTTTGATAAAAACCGGATCGAGCAAGTGATCGACAATTTGATCAGCAACGCGATTAAATTTTCGCCGCGAAACAGCACGATCCGCGTGAGTCTGAAAAATCTCGATAATTCTGTCGAGTTTTCGGTTCAGGATGAGGGGCCAGGAATCAGCAAAGACGAACAAAAACTGCTTTTCAGAGAATTTCAGACTTTAAGCAGCAAGCCTACGGGAGGAGAAGACAGCGCCGGGTTGGGACTGAATATCGTAAAAGGTCTGGTTTCTTTGCACCATGGGAAAGTGGGGGTGTTCAGCGAATTGGGTAAAGGAGCGAAGTTTTATTTTCAGTTGCCAAAAATTCTGACAGCGTGAGCTGACAGGACAGATGAAAGTTTATCGGTGAATCGTCAGACAACTCTGCCGAGAGTGTAATGAAACTGAGCGCTCGCCTCGTTGAGCCGGTTCAGCTGATCGGAAGTGAGCGTGATTTCCCCGGCAGCACAAAATTCCTTCACCTGATCCACTTTGTGTGACCCCACCACAGCGGTGGTGATATTCTTTTGCTGGATCACCCATGCCAGTGCCACGTTGATGGGGGCCGTATTGATTTCTTGTGCAATTTCCTGAACCGTGTCGCGCACGATTTGCGAATCACCAAAATAAGGCTGCCGGTACAGGTGACATTCCTGGCGGGTGGGTACCTTCAAGGCCTCTTCCAGGGCCTCTTCATCGAATCGACCGGCTAACAGGCCATGGGCGCTGGGCGAACACGCCATGTAACCGATACCGGCCTTTTCACAATGTATTAAATCCTCTCCTTCGTACTCGCGCTGAAGCAGGTTATAAGGAATCTCATTGACGGTGAACAACGAGGCGGCGCCTGCCATCAGTCGAATGTCATTCGCCTTAAAATCCGTGATGCCCACGGTACGGGCCTTGCCGCTTTCTTTGAGGGCAGCCATGATGTCGCACATCTTCCCGGTCTTTATCATGGTGTCCAGATACATGCCCGGCCAGTGGACCATGTACACATCGACATAATCCCGCCCAAGCGCTTTCAACGTACCCTCAAGGCGCGACTGGTAAGCCTCGAGTGTCAATTCGACATCGGGCCAGATTTTGGAAACGATGAGGACATCGTTTTTTCGGGAGCCCAGGGCCTTGCCGAGACGGCGTTCGGATTCCCCGTCGCCATAACCCTCGGCGGTATCAAACGCCAGGATGCCGCCCTCCAGGGCGGTCTTCACCAGCCGGTCGGCCTCTTCCGCCGAACACACGTCCCCCCACGCTTCGCTGGGGGCAATCTGCAGGCAGCCAAAGGTGAGGGCTGTCCAGGGTATATCGAGTCCTTCGACTTTTATCGAACGCATTATTTCACAATCCGTGTAAAACGCCGGTAGCGGGTACCCGGCGCGTCCCGGTGGACTTCACACACCGGGGGGTTGGTTTCCTGTTCAATGGGGTCATGACGGAAAACTATACCCCATCTTACAGGAGAGGGGAAGCCGGTTTTACATTTTCCTGGCAAGCCAGCTCTCCATAAGAATGTCTCTTTGGGGCGCTGGCGGACACGCAGCTCAGGTTCCACAGAACGTCCTGTAGGGAGTGTCCGTCACCGGCGCCGGCTCGGCGTAGGTCTCGTTGCCGGCGACTTCGTCGAACGGATGGGTCAAAATTGCCAGCAGTTCAGAAAACGGCGTCATGTCTTCCCGATCGACCGCGGCTTCAAGGGCTTCCTCAACCTTATGGTTGCGTGGGATATAGATCGGATTGACCCGGTCCATCGCCTGTGCGACCGTCTCCGCGGCCTCGCCCTCCTGTTTCAGGCGCTTGCGCCAGCGCCGGGCCCAGACGTCGAACGCGCCGGATTGTTCCAGCACGTCTCGCATCGGGTCTTTGTCCCCGCGCACGGCTTGCGAGAGACGGCGGAAGAAGAGGGTGAAATCCGCCTGTCCGTCTTTCAGGACCCAGAGCAGATCGTGCATCAGCTCCAGATCGTGTGGGTCTTGCTTCGTCAAACCGATCTTGCACCGCATTCCGGCCAGCCAGTGAGTCTCATAGAGATGTTGAACCTGCTTGACCGAGCCGGTCAGCAATTCGACGGCCTTGCCTTTGTCCGGATCGACGAGCGGGATCAGCGTTTCCGCGAACCGGGTCAGGTTCCAGGGCAGGATCTCCGGCTGGTTGCCGTAAGCGTAGCGGCCGTGGCGGTCGATCGAGCTGAACACCGTGTCCGGCGCATAGGTGTCCATGAAGGCGCAGGGCCCGTAATCCAGCGTCTCACCGGAGATCGCCGTGTTGTCGGTGTTCATCACCCCGTGGATGAAACCGACATTCATCCAGCCCGCCACCAGCGCCGCCTGCGCATCGCAAACAGCTTCGAAGAACGCCAGATAGGGATTTTCCGCATCGGCTGTGTGAGGATAATGCCGTGCAATGGCATAATCGGCGAGTTCACGGACTTTGTCGGCGCCGCCCCGCGCAGCGAAAAACTGGAAGGTGCCGACGCGGATGTGACTGGCCGCAACACGGGTGAGCACCGCACCGGGCAGGGCGGTTTCGCGGTAAATTTCCTCGCCGGTGGTCACGGCCGCCAGGGCGCGTGTCGTCGGGATGCCGAGCGCATGCATGCTCTCTCCGATCAGGTATTCGCGCAGCACCGGGCCGAGCGGCGCTTTGCCGTCGCCGCCGCGGGAGAAGGGGGTGGGGCCGGATCCTTTCAACTGGATATCGCGGCGTTGTTGCCGCGTGTCGATCACCTCGCCGAGGAGAAGCGCGCGCCCGTCCCCCAGTTGCCCCGCGTATCCGCCAAACTGGTGCCCGGCATACGCCTGCGCCAGCGGTTCCGCCCCTTCGGGGATGGCATTGCCGGAGAAGATCGCCAGGCCCGCTTCCGATTCGAGCGCGGCCGGATCCAGCCCAAGCTCTTCGGCCAGCGCATGGTTGAGCAGCAGCAGTTTCGGGGCGGCCGCAGGATCCGCCTGCCAGGGCACATAAAAGCCCTTGAAGGTGCGGGCGAAGCTGTTGTCGAAGTTGAATTGCGGGAGTTTGAGGTTGAGCGCGTCCATCGTTTCCGTTTAGATTTCCATTTCTCAGGTAAAATCCTGACCGTGACCGGGTTGATACCTCATCCGGCTAACATTTTCTCTGCCGGGTCCTGCCGGTAAAAATCCTGCAACACCCGATACAGTTTGGGATGATAGTGTTTCATGTCTTCGGGTGTGGTGAAAAAATATTCGGTCACCACCGCGAAAAATTCAGTTTCGTTCGTCGCCGCATATTCGTCCAAAAAAGTGGGCTCGCCGTGATCCACCTTGTCGCACAGTTCCAGATACTCGTTGGAGCACACTTCCCGCCACCGCTCATATTCCTCAGGCGTGGTCAGGGGCGGCGTGCCGTCCGCACCGCCATCGAGCATGTCCAGCTTGTGCGCGAATTCGTGATAGACGACATTGTGACCGTGTTCCGGGTGCCGGGTTTCGTGTTTCACCGCATCCCAGACCAGGATCACCGGGCCGCGGTGATGGGCCTCGCCATGAATGGGCATCGGGCCTTCCACCGGGGTTGTGCGCACCTCAAAAAATCCGGGCGACCCTTCAGGGGAAAGGACGGTCGTCGGATATACATAAATCGATTCCACATTGCGGTAATACTCGTTCGGCAACTCGAGGATCAGCAGGCAGGCATGGGCGGCGATGGTGACGCGGATTTCATCCGTCAATTCCAGGCCATTGCATCCCAGCCAATCCTTTTCGGCGATGAAGATCCGGATGAGATCCTGCAGGCGCTTTTTTTCTTCCTGATTGAGATACCGATAATAGTGAAGGTTGTTTTTTATATGGCGTTCCCACTCGCTCGGGAAAGGAGCGGCCAGTATTTTTTTTCGCGGATCGCCCCGCGACCACTTCCACATATGGCACAACCTCGTTCAAGCGGAGTCTTCGTCCCATCGGTCCTGAGATGCCATCAGCACTATAAACGATTCTAAAACAATTTAGATTGACTTTATGGTACCTATGTACCATGATAACTTCATGGCGAAGTCAATCACACGCGTACAAACAGGTGTCCGCATCGAGAAGCGGATTTTGAAGGTCCTGAAAGCGCTTGCGGAGCAGCTCGATATGTCCCTCGGTGACTTGCTGGAAGGGATGGCGCTGCACTGCTTCGAGGGCAAGTTGCCGCCGTTCTCAAAAGAGACCCTGCATAAAATCGAGCAGCTCAAACAAGTCTACGACCTGGATCTGACGGCGGCGGACAGTCACAAGCTGAGCGAATCCGGAGATCCATCATGAAAACCGATTTTCCCGAACTGACGCGCCGGTTTGAAATCCATGAATTGGCATCGCTTCAATTTTTTACCTCATTGGCTCCACGGTGCATTGACGGGAAATATCTTCTTCTTCACTCCTAGTGCTATTTTCATGCAACTCATCAACCCGAACGCCAGTTTCTTTGATCGCGTTCACTAATTCAGAGTAGGGTCGATCATAAATATCAACGACACCAAAATTCACGTCTTCACCATCATAACGACCTGCAGGTGGCTCATCATTCCATTGAAACCAGTCAGACCCGATTACATAAGGAATCTGTGCCAGGCGTGTTGTGAAGTGCCTGTAGCCTTGAGCTCTCGCCTGCTGATCTTTCACCTGGCCCCAAATAAAACCAGCTTTGTTTTTGTTGCCGCTTCTCCCATCGAGTGCATGAAAGGAATATTCTGAAATGATAATCGGTCTGCCGCATTCAGAATACATGCTCTTTAATATTTTCAGGTCAGGCTGGGCATTAGAAGAATACATATTTACGGATTGTGCATGGACATGATCTCTTGAGGCTCGGGTTATCTCTTTCGGCACATTTCTCTTGTATCGAGCTCCCAGAATCAAGTGATTGGAATCGTATTTTCGAATCAACTCACTCGTGACGCGAAAATAGTCCCTTGCTAATTGAAAACGCCACTCCTTTATGAGTTTGTTGCGTGCCTGGGTGGGGTGTTTGGGAAGTTTTGCCCAGCCATCCAGCGCTCGCCAATCCTCTATGTTTGTTTGCCATGCCTCGTTGAAGGCATTGACGGTCGTCCAAAGCGATTGAATCAGCCTGGACACTTTCAAGCGATTGGGGTTGTCCGGAGCCAGGCCGTTAAAATATTTATCAACGGAGGCAAACCCACTATTCCAACCCAATTCGTTATCCGTGTAGTAACCCACCAGGTTTCGATTGTGTTTTAATGGAGTGACTTGTTTTCTTACTGCATGTTCAACCTTTTCGAACCATTTGGAATCGTAAAACAATCTTTTTTCACCCGCCCACCGCCAAAGATTCAGATCTCTTGAAATAGGCACATCGTATTTGTGAAGAACGGGATGCGACCAAGCACCGATACCCTTAAAGCCCACCTGACGCACTCGCTTGATCGTTTTTTTTGCCCAGTGATCAAGATCCCCTTCCTTTCCGTCTTTGTTGCCATTCCAATCTTTTGAAATATAGTACAGACTCTCTTTGTCCCGCGATTTCTGAATGGGCTGAACGGTGGTCACAGCCGTCAGGAAGACCCTGCGGTTGTCGGGATCGAGGAACCACCAAACTCCGTTTTTTGTTTGGGCGATTCGCCAAAACCCGGGCTGGCCTAAAACAGTTTCACAATCTTCCACTCTGCCATTGCCGATAATCGAAGCCATGAATAAACACCCGTTTTGCTGAAAATAGGAAATGAATGAAGGCGGGTTTACACGATGTACTAAAAGGAGAGCTATCCTCGTAATACCTACTAGGTAACATGCATGGGAGAGAGATTCAAATCAACAAAACTGTCTACCGGGGTGGAGCATTCGTAGTGGGGGCAGCCGGTTTATGCCTGCGGTATCAACGTCGGCTTGAGGCCATACGCGGACTTAGTCTCTTTAAATAATTTAATATCTGCTAGGCGTGGGGGGAGGATAAACCCAATACCAAATGTTTGAAATAATAAAATAAGACATTGCTATCCATAAAACAGAACTAGAAATTAATGTAGCTTTAATTAGATTGGGGAATTTAACTTTCCAATCTGTTTCGCGCCCTGCTTGCCCAAGCAATACTGCACCAAAAACGCCCATCAATATACTTGACCATGCAGACCCCAAAAAAATATAGGAATATACAAATCCCCAGCCGTGTTTACTTATTGAGCATAAAAATAAAATGGGCGGGATAGGCGACAGGGTAATATAAATTTTTCTTATTTTTTTAATATACTTCATTGATTAGTAATAATTTTTGGCATGCAAGAATGAAACCTTCAATGTCCGCTTTGGGGCGAACCCGCTCATTCGAGGTCGGATACCGTCTATCGGATCAAGCCTGGCAACTGCGGACCGATTGTCTCAGGCTTCGACTTTGGGGATGGGGCTGTTGACCAGCAGGCTCAGCAGGTTTTCGACCGTCTGCTTGAGTTTCTTTCTGTGCACCACCTGGTCGATCAATCCGTGATCGAGCAAAAACTCCGCTGTCTGAAAACCCTCGGGCAGTTTCTGCTGGATGGTCTGTTCGATGACGCGCGGCCCGGCGAACCCGATCAGGGCGCCCGGCTCGGCGAGGATGATGTCCCCCAGCATGGCGAAGCTGGCTGAAACGCCGCCTGTGGTGGGATCGGTGAGGATGGAGATATAAGGAATTTTTTCTTCGGCCAGCCGTTTGAGCGCCGCCGAGGTTTTCGCCATCTGCATCAGGGAGAGAATGCCTTCCTGCATGCGCGCGCCGCCGGAACAGCTGATGATGATCAGCGGCCGGCGGTGCTCAGTCGCTCGTTCGATGGCGCGGGTGATCTTTTCGCCCACCACCGAACCCATGCTGCCGCCCATGAAGTTGAACTCGAACAGGCAGATCTCCACCGCGTGATCGCCGAGGATGCCGGTTCCCGTCACCAGGGCGTCCTTTTCCAGCCCCTTCTTGATCGTGGAGCGCAGGCGGTCCTTGTATTTTTTCTTGTCGCGGAATTTCAGCGGGTCCGCCGAAGACAGGTCGGTGTCGTGTTCCTGAAAGGTTCCCGGATTGATCAGCTGGCTGATGCGCTCCGCCGCCTCGACGCGGAAATGGTGGTCGCATTTCGGGCACACCTTGAAATTCTTTTCCAGGTCCGCCAGGTAGACCTGCTCGCCGCATTTCTTGCATTCGGTCCAGATGCTCTCCGGCTTGGAGACCTTTTTCGGGATCGACGGCTTGCTTTTGAAAATATCCAGCCAGGACATGCGTTTTCCTCTGTTTTATCTGAGCGCCGGTTTGGGGGCGGTGCCGGAAATCCGGCCCGGGATGCCTCTCGGGCCTGAAAAATCAATCACTTATATTATATCAGGAGTTTGCCGGAGGGGTGGAAATTTTTTCCGGGTCCCGCTCCGCCGCCTCCTGCCTGCGGTTGGTGATGAAATACCCCACCGGGCCCATCACGATGTAGCTGAAACTGAGAATGAACAGCGCCACCCGCGGGATGGTGGCCAGAACGTAGATGAACAGAATGACGAACAGGAATCGCGAGAACGCCACCCGTTTCTTGAACTGGAATTTCTTGAACGAGGGGTACTTGATGTTGCTGACCATCAGGAAGGCCAGCAGGTAAACCAGCACCACCATGACCATCGGGTTGAGCCGCGAAGCGAACAGGTCCTCGAAGGCGATCACGATGGAGGCCAGGCTCGCCGCCGCCGCGGGAATGGGCAGGCCGATGAAATGGTCGCCCTTGACGTCGGGTTTGGTAACGTTGAAACGCGCCAGCCTGAGCGCCCCGCACAGCAGAAACAGAAACGCCGCCATCCAGCCCAGGCGCCCGAACGGTTTCAGCACCCACGCATACACCAGAAAGGCCGGCGCCATGCCGAAGGAGATGATGTCTGCCAGGGAATCGTACTGCACCCCGAACGCGCTAGTGGTCTTGGTCAGCCGCGCCACCCGGCCGTCGAGGACGTCGAAGATCATCGCCACGACCAGCGCCCAGGCCGCGAGGTAATAATCGTCGTTCAGAACCGCAATGAACGCGTAAAACCCGCAGAACACATTGCCGGTGGTGAACAGGCTGGGGAGCATGTAGATCCCCCGGCGCAGCTTTCGCGATCGTTTCCTCTTCAGGTTCAAGCGGTTCATGGCTGGCTCCTTGAACTACCAGTATAACCGACCCGATGAAAAATGCCAGCGATTCACTCCTGCTTGAGAAAGCCGATCACGCTGCTGCCGCCTTTGACGATATCGCCGTTTTTCACCACCAGCCGGGTGCCCTCCGGCACGAAGATGTCCACCCGGGAGCCGAAGCGGATCAGGCCGAAACGCTGGCCGCACTGGTATTCGTCGCCCTCTTTGGCCCAGCAGACGATGCGCCGGGCGATGAGGCCGGCGATCTGCTTGACCAGGATCTGCACCGGGCCGTTCTTCACCACGATGGCGTTCTGCTCGTTGTCGAGCGACGCCTTGTGGTTGAAAGCCGCCAGGAATTTGCCCTTGTTGTAGCGGACCGTCTCGATGGTTCCCGCGATGGGGACCCGGTTCACGTGCACGTTGAACACGTTGAGGAAGATGCTCACCCGCGTGGCGGGCGCGCTCAGGGCGGGGTCCGTCTCGCTGACGATCTCCACGACCTTGCCGTCGGCGGGGGAAACCACTGCGTTGGCGTCCGGAGGAATGGCGCGTTCGGGATCACGGAAAAAATTCAGCACGAACAGGAAGAAACCGCCGGCGATGAACGCCGCGATGGGCCAGGACAGCCAGAGAAACAGCGCCGTCAGCAGGCCGAGCGGGATCAGGAAACGGAAGCCGTCTTTTGCGAAAGGAATTCTCATCGAAGGGGCAAACGCATCCTATTTGAGTTTTTCCCCGACGAAAGGCATCATCTTGCGCAGCTTGTCGCCCACGTCCTCGATCATGTGGTTGGCGTCCTGCTTGAGACGCGCGTTGAACACAGGCCGGTTGGCCTGGTTTTCCGTGATGAATTCCTTGGCGAAGCTGCCGTTCTGGATCTCCTGCAGGATGCGCTTCATCTCCTTGCGGGTCTTGTCCGTGATGATCCTCGGCCCGCGCGTGACATCCCCATACGCTGCAGTGGTGCTGATCGAGTAGCGCATGTTGCCGATGCCGCCTTCGTAGATCAGATCGACGATCAGTTTCAGCTCGTGCAGGCATTCGAAATAAGCCAGGTCCGGGTTGTAGCCCGCTTCCACCAGCGTGTCGAAACCCGCGCGGATCAGCTCGGTGACGCCGCCGCACAGCACCGCCTGTTCGCCGAACAGGTCGGTTTCGGTTTCCTCCTGGAAACTGGTTTCCAGGACCCCGGCGCGCGTTCCGCCGATGCCCTTGGCGTACGCCAGCGCGATGTCCTTGGCCTTTTTCGTGACGTCCTGGTGAATGGCCATCAGGCAGGGAACGCCTGCGCCGTTCTCGAACGTCCGCCGCACCAGATGTCCCGGTCCCTTGGGCGCGATCATGAACACGTCCACCGTCGGCGGCGGCACGATCTGCCCGAAATGGATGTTGAAACCGTGTCCCCAGGCCAGCGCCATGCCTTTTTTCAGGTTCGGCTCGATGTCCTTCTCGTACATCGCCCGCTGCTTGTCGTCCGGAATCAGGATCATCAGGATGTCCGCCGCTTTCGTGGCTTCCGGAACCGTCATGACGTTGAGGCCGTCCTTCTGGGCGCGTTTCCAGAAATCGCTGCCTTTGCGCAGGCCGACCACGACCTTGATGCCGCTGTCGTGCAGGTTGCGCGCGTGGGCGTGACCCTGGCTGCCGTATCCGATGATGGCGACGGTTTTCTTTTTGATCTGTTTGAGGTCCGCCTGTTTTTCGTAATAAATTTTGGTCAAAATGCGTTCTCCTTTCCGCTTCTTTGCCGCTCAGGGGCTGATCGACTTCATGCCCCGGCTGATGGCGATCCGGCCCGAACGGACCAGTTCCTTCATGCCCAGCGGCCGCAACAATTCCAGAAATCCCTTGATCTTCGATTCGTCGCCCGTGATCTCGATCGTGTAGGTCTGCGGGCTCACGTCCACCACCTTGGCCCGGAAAATCTCGACGATGCGCAGCACCTCCTCGCGCACCCGGGCTTCGGCGTTCATCTTCACCAGGATCAATTCCCGATCGACAAATTTTTCCTCCGTCAAGTCCACCACTTTGATAACATCGACGAGTTTGTTCAGCTGTTTGGTGATCTGTTCGATTTTGCTGTTGTCGCCGATCGTGACGATGGTCATCCTGGAAACGCTGGGATCGTTGGTTTCCGCCACGTTGAGGCTTTCGATGTTGAAACCGCGGCCGCTGAACAATCCTGAAATTCTCGAGAGAACCCCGAACCGGTTGACGACGAGTACAGAGATAGTGTGCTGCATGGTATTGTGTTTGAGCGGGGAAAAATTGCCGCTGGAGCAATAAGTTTAGCCAAATGAAGGATTTATACTAGCAGAAACCCTTCCCCAATGCCATAGGGTTTGCCGCCCTTTTTTGTCTCACAAACGTATGGGAAGCCGGTCAACCCGCACCGCAGAGGCGCCCTCCCGTGGACAACCGAACGCTTGCGCGTGTGATCCGCAAAATCAAAATAGCCGCCGCTTCCTGGAAGACCCCGGTGGTGACGGTGATCGGCCGCGGGCAGGATCCGTTCCGCGTACTCATCAGTTGCGTGCTGAGCCTGCGCACTCGCGACGAGGTCACCGGGCAGGCTTCGCAGCGGCTGTTCGCGCAGGCCGCCGATCCCGAAGCGCTGAGCGCTCTGCCGGTCGAGACGATCGAGAAGGCGATCTATCCCGCCGCCTTTTACCGCAACAAGGCCAAAACCCTGAAAGCGTTGAGCCGCACCCTGATCGAGCAGCACGGCGGCCGCGTGCCCGACACGCTGGAAGGGCTGATCGCGCTCAAGGGCGTGGGGCGCAAGACTGCGAATCTGACCCTGATCCTGGGGCACGGCAAGCCGGGCATCTGCGTGGACACCCATGTCCACCGCATCTCCAACCGCTGGGGCTACGTCCGCACCGCGTCCGCCGACGCCACCGAGACGGCGTTGCGGGAAATCCTGCCCAAACGCTACTGGATGGAGTACAACGATCTTCTGGTCGCCTTCGGGCAGAACGTCTGCAAACCCCTCTCGCCCCTGTGCAGCCAGTGCCCGGTGGAGAAAGACTGCCCGAAAACCGGCGTCGGCAGGCGGCGTTGAGGCAGCACGCAGCCCGGCTTTAGAATCGGAGGTTTCCCTTAACTCACCTCTCGGTTTGAGAGAGCGGTTCAGTATTTTCCGATTATTTTTTTCTGGATTTCTATCAACTCTTTGATGCCTTTGTCCGCCAGAGAAAGGAGGGCGGCCATTTGCTTGTCGTCGAAAGGTTCCTTCTCGGCGGTGCCCTGGATCTCGACGAAACCGCCGGAGCCGGTTTTCACTATGTTGAGATCCACGCTGGCCGTGGAGTCCTCGCTGTAATCCAGATCCAGGACGTTGTTGCCGCCGGCAATGCCCACGCTGACCGCCGCGACGAAATCGAGGATCGGCACCGAGTCGATGACCTTGTCCTTTTTCAGCTTCTTGAGCGCCAGCGCCAGGGCGATGAAAGAGCCGGTGATCGAGGCGCAGCGGGTGCCTCCGTCCGCCTGGATCACGTCGCAGTCGATCCAGATCGTGCGTTCGCCGAGCTGCTCCAGATCCACCACGGTGCGCAGCGAACGGCCGATCAGGCGCTGGATTTCCTGGGTGCGGCCGGAGAGTTTGCCCTTCGACGCTTCGCGGGTTCCGCGGGTGTGGGTCGCGCTGGGAATCATGGAGTATTCCGCCGTGACCCAGCCGGAGTTCTTGTCGCGCAGGAAGGGAGGCACTTTCTCCTCCACACTGGCGGCGCAGACCACACGGGTGCGGCCCATCTGGACCAGGACGCAGCCGGCGGGGTAATCGATGAAGTTTTTTGTGATTTTGACGGCCCTCAGTTCATCATTGGCCCGGTTGTCGTTGCGCACGTGGAAACTTTCGGCAATTCGAAATTGCGATCTGGGTTGGAATTGGTAAAATAGCCCCTGCTGAAAAACGAAGGGGCTAAAATAACAATTATTTTTTCAATTATCAACCGGCTCCGCCGGGATTCATCCGGTAAATTCAGATGTAAATCTAATGCGGCTCCGGCGCCGGTTCCGCCCGTAAACGCAACCCGTTCCGTGTAATCCGGATATTGTAACTTACCCGAGAGTGTGCTATCCTGACAGAATAACTCCAAAAAAAACAATAGCTTTTTAACCAGTGCGAAAGTGGGTTGCAACCCCTTATGGACTCATATTTTGAAAAAGGCGTGAAATTGAAGGGATCCCTCAGGGTCAAGGGGACCGTTCATTTCGGTGGGGAATTCGAGGGCGAGGTGCTGGCTTCGGACCATTTCATCGTGGGGAAGACCGGCCTGTTCGAAGGCAACATCGATTCCTACAACATGACCAATATGGGCACGGTGAAGGGGAACATCCACGCCGAGAACAAAGTGACCCTGATGAACGGCAGCCGCCTGAAAGGCGACATCGCCTCGCATCAGCTGGTGATCGACGAAGGATCGGTGTTCGAGGGCCAGTCGAAACTGGTCGAGCCGCCGAAAAAATACATTCCCGAGGAAACGCTGCCGGAAGTCGTCGAAGAGATCGAGGTCGAGACCGAAAACACCACCGTGCAGCCGCGCAAATGGAAGCTCAAGGCCGTCGCCGTCGTGGCGGGCCTGGCGGTCGCCGGCGCGCTCGTGTATCAGAACCGGACGCCGCGCAGCGAAGCCGACATCCTCATCAGCGAGGGGTTCAAGCTGATCGCCGAAAGCGACGTCTCCGCAGCGGAAGACACGTTCAAAAAAGCGCTCAACGTTTCGCGCATGGACCCGCGCGCCTACGCCGGCCTGGGCGATGTGTACCTGACCCGCAAACGCTACAACGACGCCCTCAATCAGTTTCAGCGCTCCATCGAATTGAACCCCGGCGACAGCGGGACCCACGTCAAGCTCGGCCGGACGCTCATGGCCAAAGGGCAGTTCGAGCAAGCCGCCGAATCCTACAAATCGGCGCTGGAAATCGACCCGACCAACCACAACGCCTACTACGGCATCGGTCTTTTGCACAAGGAACGGGGCGAGATCGACAAGGCGATCGAGAACATCAAGAAATCCTCGCAGCTGGAATCGAACTTTTTCGACGCCTACGCCTCTTTGGGGGAAATCTACGCCGAGCAGAAGAAAAACACCGAAGCCATCGAACAGCTGCGCAAGGCCATCCGCATCAAAAAGGAAGACGCCGGTCTGCATCTCATTTTAGGCGAGCTCCTGCTGGAAACCGGGCAGGAGAAAGAAGCGGTGCGGGAATTCGAAAAAACCGCGCAGCAGTTTCCCGAAAATTCGATGGCGCAGATCCGCATCGCCGACTGGCATTTCGAAAAGGAAGCGTTCGACAAGTCGCTCAAATACTACGAGGCCGCGCAGGTCCTGGAGCCGAGAAACCCCGAGGTTCAGGGGCGGCTGGCGACGCTGTACGCCAAGCTGAACAAGGAAGAGGAAGCACTCGTTGCCTTTGAAAAGGCGGCGAAGCTCAATCCCGAGGATGCGGACAACTGGTATGAGTACGGCCGGCGTCTCGTCGATATGAAGAAGTTCAAAGGCGCCAAACCGGCCCTCGAAAAAGCGGTCGCCCTCGACAAAAAGCGCGCCGACGCGCATTACTACCTCGGCAGGGTCCTGAAAAAGGAAGGGGACCTGGACGGGGCGCTGGACGCTTTCCACGAAGCCACACGGCTCGAGAAAAAGAATGTGCCCTACCTCATGGCATACGGAAACGCTCTGGTCGAAAACAAGAAGCTGAACCAGGGCCTCAATATCTTTCTCAAAGCCGCGGGCATCGCCCCCGACAACGCGGACGTGGTGTTCGCGGTGTGCAACGCCTACAGCAAGAAACGCTATTTTTCGGTGGCTGTCGGCCATTGCGAGAAAGCGCTCAAGCTCGCGCCCGAAAACTACGAGATCATGAACCGCATGGCCTGGCTGTACGCCAAGAAAAAAATCAATCTCGACAAAGGCCTCAAGCTGACCGAGGCGACGCTGAAAGCCTTCCCCAACAAGCCCGAGTACATCGACACGCTTTCGGAGGTGCACTACGCCAAGGGCAACACCGACAAGGCGGTGGAGCAGATCCAGCTGGCTATCAAGCTGGTTCCCGACGAGCCGTATTACAAGCAGCAGCTTTGGCGCTTCAAGAATGTGAAACCCGCCGCCGGCAGCAAACCCGTTCCCAAACCGGAAAGCAGCAGTGAGGCGGAAAGCACCGAAGCGCCGGAAGAAGCCGAACCGCAACCGGAAGCGGCGACCACCGAACCGGGTTGAAACCCGCTCTCATTCCGCCTGGCGTCGCATCGAATCCCTTCCCGTAATCAGAGCCACCCCCCGGCCTTCACCCCGATATAGCTGAAGTAGCAGGCCAGCAGGATGAATCCGTCGCGCGAAGACAGGTCGTGCTCGATGCGGATCAAAAGCAGCAGCAGGCAGGAAAGACCGGTGGTGATCAGCAGGTCCGCATGGATGGGTTCGTTGAGATGCAAAGGCTGCATCGAGGCGGTGACGCCGAGGACCATGAGGATGTTGAAGATGTTGCTGCCGAACACGTTGCCGATCGACATCTCCCCGTGACCGCGTTTCGCCGCGATGATGGAGGAGACGATTTCCGGCAGGCTCGTCCCCACCGCGACGATGGAAACGCCGATGAACCATTCGCTGATGCCCAGGGCCTTGGCGATGCCGACCGCACCGTCCACCAGAAAATCCGCCCCCAGCACCAGTAGCACCAGCCCCCCGACGATCAGCAGGAACTGCCATGAAAGGCCGCGGCCGGCGAACAGCCCTTCCTGCGTCTCCCCGATCTCCTGCGGGATCTCATCTTTTTTTCGCAGCGAGATGAGTACGTAGGCGATGAGCAGGATCACCAGGACGGCGCCTTCGAGCCGGTTCAGGTGATGGTCCCAGGCGAACGCCAGGATCAAAAACGTGGCGATCAGAAACGCCGGCGCTTCGGACTTCAGCCGCGCGGGGCCGATCGTGAGGGGGATGAGAAAGGCCGTCAGACCCAGTACCAGCCCGACGTTGGCGATGTTGCTGCCGATCACATTGCCCATCGCCAGCTCGGGCGCGCCCTTGAAGCTCGCGAACACGGAGACCGCCAGCTCCGGCGATGAGGTGCCGAAACCGACCACCGTCGCGCCGATGATGAACGGGCTGATCTTCAGGCATTGCGAGACACGGATGCTGCCGGTGACGAGATAATCGCCGCCGTAATAGAGCATGGTCAAGCCGACGGCCACCAGGAGAAAATCAAGCAGCATCGGGCAATCCGGGCATTCTGCTGTGAGTGGGTTTGAGATTCACCGGCATAGAACGAAAAAAGTCAGAACGGGTGCACGGCCTTCGTTTGAGGAAAGAAAAAAGGCGCTCCCGACGGAGCGCCTGAAATTATACACCAAGCGGAGAAGAAAGGGGAAAAGCTGAAAGCCGGATCAGTTTTTCATGCCGCTGCCTTCACTCATTTTTCCGGAAGACGCTTTTGTCGGTTTGTCCATCTTGCTGCCGCTGCCTTCTTCCATGCCCATGTGCTCTTTTTTCATGCCGTGTTTCGATTCGTCGTAGTCTTCCTTCATGCCGGAACCTTCCCCTTTCATGGCTGCGCCGTGAGCTTCACCTGCGTGGGCACCGCTTTTGTGGGGATCTTTGGCGCCGCTGCCTTCTTCCATTTTACCCATGCCGTGGCCGGAATCGGCGTCTTTGGCTCCTTCGTGGGCGAAAGCGGGGGACATCAGCAGAACGGAAAACAGAATGGCGGAAATCGTTGCGATTGGAAATTTCATCGGTGGCTCCTGTCTGGAAAAATGAGATGGTTGCAGTTTTTTAAAGTACCACAAAAAAACCGCGATGCAATGCGCCTTTCATCCCGGAATCGGGCACAGGCCCCTTGTGGGGCGGGTCCTGCCAGGAGGTCGGGGGAAGAGGGGGGTTCCTTACAGGTCAGCGGATGAAACTGCTTTTGAAGCCCGCTTTTTCGATGTCTTTTTTGGTTTGGCGGGCCTGATCGATGTTGTCGAAGGCTCCGAGCTGCACCACGTAGATTTCCGTGCGGATCGATCCCTTCTTGGAGCTGGACAGGTAGCCCTTGAGGCTGAGTTCGTCACGCAGATTGTCGGCCTGCTCGTTGGTCTTGAATTTGCCCAGAATCAGGGTGTGCGAATTGTTGCTGTTTTTCGCCGGCTCCGGCTGGAACCCCTGGGCTTTCAATTCCTCCATCTGCGCCCGGCTGTCCGCTTTATCGGCGAACCCGCCGACGAAAACGATGTGGCGCACGGCATCGATGTTCTTCACCTGGATGGAGGGTTTGAAGCCTTTATTTTTAAGGCTCTTGAACAGGTTTTCCGCATTCTGCTTCACAGAAAACACGCCGGTCTGCACGAAATATTTCTTGCCGGGCCGCGACCGGCTTTTCGGAGGCTGGGCTTTGGGGGCCGGCTTTTTCGGGGGACTCTGCACCGCCGGTTTGGGGCTTTGCTTGGGAGCGCTTTTTTTGCTCACCTCGGCGGCCGCCGGTTTCTTGGGCGCTTCCGCGGCGGCCATTTTTTTCGGCTCCGGCTTCTTCATCGCCGGCGGCGGCGTGTCGTTTTCGGGTTTCAACGCTTCGGCGATGGCGGGGTTTTCCATCGACGGGTTTTTCATCAACTCTTCCTGCATGGCCTTGATCTTGGCTTCCAGCGAGTCCTCTTCCGCGTCTGCGGGGGCGCTTGCGGCTTTATCCGCAGCGTCCATCGCCGGTTTCGGCGTTTCGCCCTCAGGATCGAGCTGCTTTTTGGCCAACTCGGAGAGCGGCGTTTCCGCCACTTCGTCCGTCTTGGACTCCATGCCGTTTTTCACCTGGGTGTAGATGAAAAAGATCAACGCGACGGCGACCAGCGAAATGGTCAGAAGCTTGGTGTTCTTGGAACGGATTTTCTTCTCCGCTTCGATTTCCGCCTCGATCTCGGCGTCGTCGATCAACTCGTCGATCCGCTTGTGGTATCTGCCGTCCTGTTCCTGTTCTTGGTCGTGGTCAGCCATGGAATTTTTGGAGTTGGTTGAAATTAAACTGGATTATCACTACCATGAACAAGCCGCCCGCTGAGTGCCTGGCGTTCATGGTTTGTCAAACAACGGATGAGTTCGGGGAAAGCTGGGTGCCGGCCGTTTAACGTCAACGAATTCAAAATCTAACGGACCCACCGATTTCAAGTATATCGGCGATCGCAAACAGAGTCAACACGAATTGAACGGGAGAACGCAATCGATCTGGTTGTAAAAGTAAGACTTAATGTGATAGAAGTTGCCGGGAAGTTGCGCGGATTGGCCAACCGGAATCGAGACGGGAGTCGGAAACGATGAACAGCGGCAATGCGAACGTGGATCTTTCCGTCAACCTTGCAGGCGGCAAACTGAAACTGGCGAATCCCGTGATCGCCGCCTCCGGCACCTTTGCCTACGGCATCGAATACGCCCCCTTTGTGGATCTCGACCGCCTCGGGGCGTTCGCCACCAAAGGGCTCTCCTTAAAGCCGAAGATCGGCAACCCGGTTCCGCGCATCGTCGAAACCCCCTCCGGCATGCTCAACGCCATCGGGCTGGAAAACATCGGGCTCGAGCGCTTCCTGAAAGAAAAACTGCCGCAGCTGCAAAACCACAAGACCCGCATTCTGGTCAATTTTTTCGGCGACACCGTCGAGGAATACTGCGAACTGGCCGCGGCGCTCAGCCGGGTGGAGCGCATCGACGCGCTGGAGATGAACATCTCCTGCCCCAACGTCAAAAAGGGCGGCACCCAGTTCAGCTCCGATCCCGAAGTGGTGCGGGATCTTCTCAAGGCGGTGCGGCAGGCGACGGACCAGTGCCTGATCGTCAAGCTGTCGCCGAACGTCACCGATATCACGGAAATCGCCCGCGCCGCCGAGGAAGGGGGCGCGGACGTGCTGTCGCTCATCAACACCCAGGTGGGCATGGCGGTGGATCTGCAAAACGCCGCGCCGTATCTGGCCAACCGCACCGGCGGGCTTTCCGGCCCGGCGATCAAGCCCATCGCGCTCAACCTGGTGTACCAGACCGTGCGCGCCGTGAAGATTCCCGTGATCGGCATCGGCGGCATCGCCAGCGCCGAAGACGCGCTCGAGTTTTTATCCGTGGGAGCGGCTGCGGTGCAGATCGGCACCGCCAACTTCATCGACCCGTCCGTGACGATGAAGGTCCTCGACGGATTGGAAACACATTGCCGTGAGAAGAATTTGCAAAGCCTCAACGAGGTGCGGCTGAAAGAATGAGTGAGGTGGAGGCAGGCAAGCGGAAGGGATTTCGGTTGCAGCGAGGGGAGTGCCGTTCAGTTGTTATCGGGGCCGTCTTCCTCCACCGAAGCGAATTCGAACGCCTCGCGCACCAGTTGCAGTAGCTCGTCCCCTTCGTTGAGGATCTGCTTGATCGTGTCTTTCTGGTAAGCGCTGAGGTTTCCTTCCGTGTTTTCTTCCAGCGCGTGCACGAGAGTCAGGATGGAGTTCAGGTGGGTGATGACTTCCTGGCTCATGCTGGTGATGAAATCGGTTTTCGCGTCGCTGATTTTGCTGGTATTGTTGAGAACCTGACGGGCGTCGCGCACCCGGTTTTTTTCTTTTTTCAGACTTTGGTATCCCTGGCTCAGGGCTTTCAGGTCTTCCCGCGACCGGTCGGCGATCGTCCGCATGATGGCCAGCAAGGCGTGCGAGTTTTCTCCGAAATGATTCCTGAACTGCTTTTTGTCGATTTCCAGAAGCAGGGAGTCGGTTGTGGTTTTGACAGTGGCCGAACGCGGGCCGGGCACCAGCAAGGCCATTTCACCGAAATAATCACCGGGGCCCCGCTGTGCGATTTCGATGTCGTCCTTGTACACAGTGAGTTCTCCCTGCAGGACGATGTACAGCGTTTCGCCCATTTCGCCGTCCGTGAGGACCGTGTCTCCCTGGTTGACGGCGACTTCATGGCAGTCGAGGATCAGTTTTTCGATGGCGGCGACCGAAAAACTGCTCAGAAAATCGACGCATTGCAACAAATCTATTTTGTATGCCTTTTCCAGATCCATGTGCTCCCCCGGTTTTATGGAAAAGTGAGCCCGGAAACATCTCCAGCAGGCTGCTGTTTGTGCCTGAAACGGGTAGTTTGAGGATTGATTAACTCTTTGTATTATAATGTATTATGGTTGGTTTGTTTACGAAAAACCGGCCTGGGTGGGCTGCTGTTTCACTTTTCGGCGGTTTTTCAACGTGTTTGCGGGACGATTGGAATCCGGTTCCCTTTCCAACCTTCCTTATAGAGGAACGAGACAGCCATGACCGAACTTGTGGAGGTGAATTGCGCGTTGTGCGGATCGGCCGCTAAAATCCCGGTGTTCACCACGAGCGGCGGGCACCATCTGTCGCGCTGCGGGGAATGCGGTTTCCAGTTTTACAGCCCGCGGCCGATGAGCGACCGGATCGAAGCCTATTACCACGGGCAGGAGTTTTACGAAAAGGTCAACATCACCGCCGTCGAGATCGTGATGGACATCCTCGCGTATCTCAACCTCGCGCCGGGCCGGCTTCTCGATGTGGGCTGCGGCGTCGGTGCGCTGGTGTCGCTGGCCAATAAAAAAGGCTGGGACGCGGTGGGCATCGATCCTTCACCCAAAGCGGTGGAGCTCGCCAAACAGGTGCTCGACCTTGAGATCCAGCAGACCTATCTGCACGACGCGGGGTTTGCGCCCGAGTCCTTCGATGTGGTGGTGCTGCTCGCGGTGCTGGAGCACGCTTTCGATCCCGTTTCCATCATGAAGCACGTCTGCACCTTCTTGAAACCCGGCGGACACGTCATCTTCTCCACGCCCAACCTCGACAACGTGACCTATCACCTGATGCACGCCAAGCCGGAGTACGACTGGTTCATCAAGGAGCACATCAACCATTTCACCATCGGCACGCACCGCACCCTGCTCGAAAAAACCGGTTTTGCGGAGCCGAAGTTTCACATGTGCGGCCACTTCGCCATCGAGAAAGCCGGGCAGGGCACGCGGCTGCTGCCGACCGAAACCTTTCCGCGGGCGGCCCGCAAACTGTTCGGCGAATCGCTCGAACCCGCGGCGCAGAACCTGTACGGCAAAACCGCCGCCTCGCTGACCGATGGTGAGCTGAACGAAATCATGGCAAAGCAGGCGGCGATCTGGGACCTCAAACAGGGCGAGTATTCCCTGAGCGACGCTGTGTATGTCAGCGCGCACAAACCGCATGCTTAATGTTTATCCCGCAGACGACGGTAACGACGACGAATCCGCCAACCGCCTGAAAACCATCGCCAGTTTCCGCGACGTGCCGCTGGCCGAGCTGGCGCGCGCCAAGCTGGAATCCGAAGGCATCCCTTGTTTCCTGAAAGACAAAAACCTGATCGGCATCGACTGGGCCTATTCCTTCGCGCTCGGAGGCGTGAAGCTGCAGGTGCGCGAAGCCGATGTGGAGCGGGCCAAGGCCATACTGAGCGCAGATCACTCCGCCGACCTCGCCGCCGTCGAGGAAGAATTCCCCGCCCTCAAACCCGGCGACCTGTGCGAGAAATGCAAATCGCCCAACCTGAAAGTCGTGGACGCCACCCGCAAAGCCGGCGCTTGGAGCCTGCTGCTGGGCTTCCCCTTCATCTTCTTCCGCAAACGCTACGAGTGCACCGACTGCGGGCATAGGATGAAGATGCGGTAGGAAGGTTAAATCTGTATTTATCCATTCCCCCTCACCCAAGCAACTTCCAGAAATTATATGTGCGGGTGGCGGGAGCAAGTCCCGCACTTCCTCATTAAACTAATAAATAGGAAGGTCGCCAAGCTATGCTTGGCCTCCCTCCTGGGGAGAGGGATATTTATAATTCCTTTCTTGGTTTTTCCTTTGCGCCCTTTGCGTCTTTGCGGTGAAATTGGTTTTGGTTTTCCCTGCTTTTTCGCTTTTATCCCGTCCATCCTGTCAAACTCATTTCTTGTACACGCGCGGCACGCGTTTGCCGACGTTGCACAGCACTTCGTAGGAGATCGTCCCTTCCCAATCCGCCATCTGGTCGGCGGTGATGGTTTCCTCTCCCTGCGTGCCGAACAGCACCACCTCGTCCATCGCCTGCACGTTGGGGCGGATGTCCGTCACGTCGATCAGCGTCAGGTCCATGCAGATCGTCCCCACCTGCGGCGCGCGCTGTCCGTGCACCAGCACCTGCATTTTGCCGGACAGGTTGCGGCTCAGTCCGTCCGCGTAGCCGACCGGCAGCGTGGCGATGAGGCTGTCCCGCTCGGTCACGAACGTGCGGCCGTAGCTCAGGGCGCGGCCCGCCGGCACCTGCTGCACGCTCAGGATGCGGCTTTTCCACTGCATCACCGGGCGGAAGCGGTTTTCGCCGCTGGTTTTTTCGGATTTTTCCAGGATGGGCGCGAGATCGGGTGAGGGCAGGGCGCCGTACAGGATGATGCCCGGCCGCACGATCTCCCGGTGGCTCTGCGGGAATTTGAGGATGCCCGCCGTGTTGGCGCAGTGGGTGGGCGGCAGGTCGATGCCGTGATCTTCGCAGTCCTTGAGCGCTTCGGAAAACCGCGTGAGC
Source organism: Nitrospinales bacterium (assembly GCA_965223345.1). Classification (GTDB taxonomy): domain Bacteria; phylum Nitrospinota; class Nitrospinia; order Nitrospinales; family VA-1; genus CBDCWG01. Next base: position 2,884,128 of record CBDCWG010000012.1, on the reverse strand, counting down.
TGGGTGAGGGTGTAGTCGGGGTCGGTTTCGTCGGCGGAAGAGAGATGCGTGAACACGCCCTCGATGCGCAGGTTCTTGAGCGCCTTGATTTGCTGCATGAGGCAGGTGAACTCTTCCGGCGGGATGCCCAGCCGGCCCATGCCCGTGTCGATTTTGATGTGGACGCCCACGTTTTTGCCGCGCTTCTCCGCCTGCCTGGACAACAGGTGCGCGAGCGAGTAGTGAAACACCGTGGGGCTCAGGTGGTAGTGCAGCAGGTCCTGGATCTCGTTCGGGAAGATGCTGCCGAGCAGCAGGATGGGCGCGCCGATGTCCGCCTCGCGCAGTTCGATGCCTTCTTCCAGAACGGCGACGCCCAGGCATTCCGCCCCCGCCTCCAGCGCCGCCTGCGCGCAGGCCACCGCGCCGTGGCCGTAGGCGTCCGCCTTGACCACCGCCATGATCTTGACGTCGGGCTTGAGCAGCGAGCGCACGACTTTCACGTTGTGGCGGAACGCCGCCAGGTCGATTTCGGCTACGGTGCCTCGGTGTCGGGCCATTTGAGGAATCTCCAAAGGCGAGTGAGATGCTTGGGGGCGGCGGGTGCGTCGCAGCGGGCGGTGGCCCCGCTCATTCGCGCCGGGTTCTTCCCGTGTTGGAAACGCGGCCGGCCTTTTTCACTTCCGGGCCGGAGGAACGGACCGGCCGGCAGGCCATGTTGGAATCGTCAGAGGATTTTTTCCGGATCTGGTATGCCCGGTCGCTGTAAAAATTGTAGGCCATGGCGTTGATGCCGTTTTCTTCGGCGCACCAGTAGGTCGAACCGCAGCCCTCCGGAAACTTGAGATCGATGTGGACGATGTCTCCGTCAAAATCCGTGTTCTTGCTGTCGTGGTCGTAGAGGTTGCGGCACTCCTGGTTCTTCGGGAGGCGCCAGTCGCTGTAACCGGCGTATTTCTGCTCGTTCAACCAGGCGACGAATTTGTTGGCGGCGGTCCAGGTGATCCACTTGTTGCGCATCTGCCAACTGTCCTCCTTCGTCCACATGCGGTTGTATTTCGTGTCCGTCAGAGTGCCGTCGCCGTTGTCTATGAATCGTTCCCCTTCTGCCATGAAACTTCTTTTAAAATAATCGGTTGTGGTTCATCCAGGCTTTGTGCGCCGGGCCTGGGCCCGGAGCCCTCGCCACGGCGATTGCCATAATGATATCAAATCCTTGGGCGAGGCAAAACAAAATTAACCCACCGGCTCAGCGGCTTACGGTGGGCAGGTGGGCTTGGGGGGGAAGGGCGGCCGGGAGCTTTTCCGGTCACTTCGTCGCTTCGATGGCTTTCAGCATGTACTCGCAGGAGGCCAGTTTTTCCTCGTCGCCGAGGTTTTCCTTCACGCATTCCTTATATTCTTCCAGGATTTCGACTTTTTCTTCCTTGAATTTGGCGTCCGCCAGGCTGGCGCGCTCCTGAGGCGATGCGCAGCCAACGGCCCACAGCGTAACGAGCACCGCCGCTGAATAGGTAACGGTCTTCATGAAATCTCCCAGATCGGTTTCCAGCAGGAAAGGGTTACAGGTAAGGGAATGGCATTGCGTGTCCCGGGGAACATCCGCAATATATCTCAGAAGCCTTGCGTTTAAAAGGCTTGAAAAAAATGTTTTCGTTTGAGAGGAAGAAGGGTTTTAAAGACAACGGGAAGGAAGTTTTAATTAAAAGGCAAGTAGCTGGGAATCGAATGGATGCCTATTGATTATTTTCTTCAGTAAGGCTCGCTCCTTTTATGCAGGCTTCATATTTAGGCCAGAAGTATTTTGAAGCCCATTTTTCGTCACCATGACTGAAAGAACCAACACAAACTCGTTGACCTTCTGACTGATAACCAATACGGATCGGTCCTGTTATGGGGACTCCTGATTTGTGATTTTTATAAAATTCCAATTCTACAGAAGTATTTTTTCGAAGAATCCATTTCGTTTCCTTTGCTGTCTTTTCAATCGTTGTAAATAGATCGCGATCCTCTGTCTGATACATAAACAGTCTTGCGTCCACATCGCGATTTCCATAGATTCCTTGAATTTCCGTCGGCTTGGATAAAAACTCTGGAAAAAGCTGTTTGATTTCTTCCGACGCGGGGACGTACTCTAAGTTTTTTATATCTATGCATCCCGATAGGAATATGGGAGCCAGAAAGGTAATAAGTTTTATTGTTCTCAAAATTTTTTGATGTTCCATAGCAAGTTTGTTCGAATATATGTAAGAGTCTAATAGGCCAAAAATGTTTTATCAGCCACCTTCAGGAATTAAATCTTGATCGTCACAGCACTCTCTCAACTCGGTATCGCATAGTGCATTTTCGGAGCATTTCAACCCCTTCAGTGTGTTTTTGATATCCCGGTGCATTACCGGGCCCAATTAAATCTATAGCTTCGCCTCCTACAGCTGCCAATCCGGCGCAAAGCGTCGAGCATTTTTGCTTTGCCTTTGCTCCGACGAAGCAGTGTCGAAATTCATCCTCACGGTTTGCTAGAACTCCTGCGTCACTCAGTAACGGCTGCACGCAAATTGCGCAGGCGATACCGATAACCGCAAATCCTGTTATTATGAACCCTCGTTTCAATCGCTGCGGGGTGGAAGAAACCCCCACCAGTCCGTCGGGGTCGATGAAGTTGATGGGGTTGTTGCCCACGTAGGCGTAGACGTTGATGCCGCCCTGCAGGCCGATCGGATCTTCGCTGAGAAAGCGCCCGGCTGCCGGATCGAGATAGCGGGCGCGGTAATAGTAGAGACCGCTTTCGGGGTCGAACTCCCTGCCCGTGAAGGCGAACGGGTTTTCCAATGCCGTGGCCGCCTGAACGCCGCCGAAGGCATCGTAGATGTAGGCCTGCGCCACCGCGCCGGTGCTGTCGGTGATCTCCTGCACGCTGCCCAGTGCATCCCGGTGATAAAAGAACGGTGCGCCGCCCCGTTCCATCACCAGCGGTTCGTCCACATTCAGGCCGTGCGCGTAGCGGGCGAGCAGCGCGCCGCTGCCGTCGAATTCCAGCAGGATGTTCTTGCCGTCGTAGACATAGGAGGTGACGACGCCGTTCACGTCCTTCTGAATACGGCGGCCGAGCCCGTCGTAGCGGTAGGCGGTGGTCTGCGTCGGCGGACTCAGGATGTCCGTTTTTTCCAGGATGCGGATCAGGCGGCCGTCGGCGTCGTACTCGTATTCCGTCACCGATCCGGAAACCTTGTCCGTTCGGGCGATGCGGTTGCCGTTGTTGTCGTAGACGTAGGTGAACGCCGCGTCTTCCAGCAGGCGGTTGGCGCTGTCGAAGATCGAGTTGCCCACCTGACCGTCCCGCAAGAGCCGGTTGCCCACCGCGTCGTAAGCGAACGTCTCATCCGGATCGCCGGTCTCCGGCCGCGTCGCCTGGGTGAGCCGGTTGCGGGAATCGTAGAGGTAGCTCAGCGCTTTCGTTATGCCCGCAGCAGGACGGTTGAGCGTGGCGGCGTCGCGGTTCTCGAACGCATCGTGGCTGTAGTCGAAGCTGGAGAATACGGACGCTCCCAGCCGGTGGTCGATGCCGGTCACCTGACCGGCGGCGTTGTATTGCAGGTCTTCTGTGGTGCCGTTCGAGTAGGCGGTCTGCACCCTGCGGTGGATGCCATCGTAAGCGAAGGTTGCTGCGCTGCCTGAGGCGTGGCTCAGCGAAGTTGGCAGGTTGAGGGCGTTGTAGTCGTATTGCGTGAGCCCGGTGAGACCGTCGTTCAGCGTCAGCCGGTTGCCGTTGAGGTCGTGCGTGAAGGAGAGGGTGACGTTCGGCTGACTGGGCGATCCGGCTGTCGAAGTGGTGAGCATGCGTCCCAGGGGATCGAAGGTGGACGTGACGACGCTATCGGAGTCGGCCACGGAGGTCAGCCTGCCGAACAGGTCGTACTGATAGAGGGTGACGGCCTCATCCACCGTGCCCGGCAGCAGGATCTTCTGCACGATTCGCCCGGCCGAGTCGTACACGAATTCTTTGGTCTGGCCGTTGCGGTCGGTGATGAAACGCAGGTTGCCGTTGCCGTCGTAGAGAAACAGCGTCTCCCGCGTCAGCGGATCGATTTCCTTCGCGAGCCGGTTCAGAGCGTCGTACTCGAAGGAAAACGTCTGCCCCTTCGCGTCGGTCACCTGTGTGGTGTTGCCCGCCGCGTCGTAGGAAAAACAGGTCACGCCGCCGGTCCCGCAGGGCGGATCGGGCAGTGCGTTGGACGGGTCGATGGATTTGACCAGCCGGTTGAGGGCGTCGTAGACGAAATGGCTCTCCCGGCCCAGGGCGTCCACCGATTTCGTATTATTCCCAGCGGCATCGAATTCGAATACTTTACCCTCCCCGAAGGCATTCAACCGCGAGGTCACGTTGCAGGTCGCGGGATCGAGCGTGCGCGTGACGGGGCTCGCCTCGGCAAGTCCGGCCCCGAAGGTCAACTGCGTGGACATGCCGGGGCAGGCGGGTTCCGTGTAGGCGAGCGTGGTTTTCGTGTTTGCGGCGTCGATCATCTCGATCAGGTTGCCGGAGGCATCGAGAACAAATTGGGTCGTGTTGTCATTCGCGTCGGTGAAGGACGTCATGCGGTTGAAGTCCGCATCGTGCGTGAACCGGGTCACGGCGCCGTTGCTGCTTTCGACGGCGGAGAGGAGGTTGCCCTTCGCATCGAACGTGGACGTGCGGACAGCGCCGTTGGGCTGCATGACCACCTGCGGATTGCCGTTTTCATCCCTTGCGAAATCGGTCTGTCTTCCGAGAGGATCGACCACAACCGTTGCGGCGCCGAACTTGTCCAGGATGAACTGGGTGACATTGCCGTTGCCATCGGTGAAGGTGGCAAACACGTCTTCCGGCCGCACGAAAGGCGCGGGATTGCCCTGTGTTCCCAGTCCCGTAGACGAGTCCACCAGTCCCACAACCTGGCTGGGTGTGGCTTCGCGTGTGGAGCTGTCCGGCAGGTTGGATTTCACCAGCCGTCCGGCGAAGTTGTACTCATAGGTGGTGATGAAGTTGCGCTTGCCGGTCTGTGAGGTCATGCGATGGCGCGCATCGTATCCGAACTGGCGCACCGTGTTGTCCGGATCGGTGATGCTGGTGAGATCGCCGTTCGCATCGTGCGCGAACTGGGTGATGCGGGTGGCCGGGTCTGTGACGCTCGTTAGCTTTCCGTTACTATAGGCCAGTGTGGTCACCAGTCCCGCCGGATCGGTGATGGAAGTGAGAAGCCCGTTTCCGTCATAGCCGAACGTCGTGGTGTTGACGTTCCGGTCCACTGTGGAAGTGTGCAGGCCGTTGGCGTCGAAGTGGATCTTCGTACCGTCTTTCATGTTACGGACGAAGGTGCCGTCCGGGTTCTTTTGCAATGTGGAAAAATCCCCGAGTGGGCTCTCGCCTGTGGATTCGCCGAACAGGATCACCGGCTTCGTTGCATCGGTCGGGTCTTTGCCCACGATGTCCAGCACTCCGTCGCCGTTGAAGTCGCCGGATCGAATCGGCGCGCTGATCTGTCCCGCCGCAATGATCGTCGGCAGACCGACCGATAAGGTGCTGTTGCCGATGAACACGGCGAGACTCTGGGTGCTGGACAGGGCGAGAACGATGTCCAGATTGTCGTCCCCGTTGATATCTTCGATAATCGTATTGCTGGGTTTGCCCGCCTGAGTGAGGCTGACGACATTTTGAAAAAATCCGGTTCCGTCTCCCCGTCGTGTGATGAGACGGTTTTGCGTCGAACCCGTGTCTCCCAAAATAAGGTCCACGAAACCGTCTTTATCATAATCGACGACATTCATTTGGCCGATACTCGCACCGCCAACCCCGAAAGTTGCAGGGGCGCTGAAACCGCCATTGCCGTCGCCGAACAAGGTGGACGTGGACTTTCCGGTAACGTTCAACACCAGAATATCCAGGTTGTCGTCGCTGTTCACATCGACGGCAAAGATGTTGGAAGGAAAATCCCCGGTCACCGTCAGGGATTGCACGGCGGAAAAGCCTCCACTTCCATCGCCGAGATGCACGCCCACTGAATCTGACTGAGAGAAAGAAACGGCGAGATCCGGATTGTTATCGCCGTTGAAATCGCCGACCGCGATTCCGCGCGGCCCGTCACCGGTTGGAAACGAGGACACGCTGAATTGCCCGGTGCCATCGCCGGTGAGCAATAGCATCGTGTCCAGACTTTCTTCCCGGCCGATCAGATCCATGTTGCCGTCTTTGTTGAAATCGCCGGTTGTCATCATGAATGCCTGTGGGCTCAGTGCCGGAGCAGGCGCAAGCGTGAAACCGCCGCTGCCATCGCCCAGCAGGATGGAGACCGAGCCATCGGCGGGGTTGCTGATATGCAAATCTTCAATGCCGTCGTTGTTGAAATCGGCTGTGGAAAGGGGGATGCCCGACGCTCCGTCCCCCGTTGCGATGAAGGGATTCTCGAACGTGCCCGTGCCGGTGCGTTCCGTCAGAAACAATCTGGTCGAACCGTCGCCGTCCGTGAGTACCAGGCTGTTGTCCGCCTGTTCGTGCACGCGCTGCAATCCATCGAGCCCCCAGCCCGCACCAAAGGGGCTGGCGATCTGGTTGTTCACCAGCACGTTGCCGAACTGGAAATTCAACACGCGCGAGGCGATGTAATTGTCCGCCAGCGTCATCCTGTAGGGATATCTCCCTGTCGCGAACCCGCTCGCATCGAACTGCAACGCCTGGCGCAGTGTTTCATCGACATTTGGATCCATACCCGCAGACGACATGAACACTTCGCTTCCCTGTTGCACGCCATCCACACGCAGGCTGGCCGAGAACGTGACCGGCAGCGAAGACAGCGTCGCGATGGACGTGGCGGCAGTGATGATCGGTTGTGGGTCGGCGAGCAGGCTGTTGTAGACGAATCGCAGGCTGCGGGAGATGCCGAAGGAGCGGTAGCTCGCGGTGGAATGATCCACAGTCAGGCTCCCTTCACCGATCAGATTGACGGAGCCAAACTCACACGCTTCTTTCTTGCTCATATCCTGATTGAATGCGTTGTTCAGATCGAAATCACCTCCCAGCAACGCGCGCGGGATATCGAGCATGAAGTGCCAGTCCGAGGCGGGAATGCCACCCGAGATCGTATCGATGGCCGTGCCGTCCGCACGCACTTCCCCGGTGCCCACCACATCGAACTGGCCGGTTTCCGGATCGAGCGACCAGATGTTGGTCAGCGTGCCGGGCTCCAGTTGGTCGATATTTGGGAAAGTGATCTGTATGGGCGGGTTGAACGTCAGGCCCACGGGTTGAATGGTGACCAGTAGCCCCGGATCGCTCTCCTCCGGAAGCTCTGCTGGCGCGAACCCCTGCGGCACCTCCGAGATCGAAAGCTGTCCGGTGAAATCGGTGCCGTCCGGGTTTTTGGCGGAGTTGGCCAACACAGTGAGCGTCACGTTGATGTTGCTGTTGGTGACCACGGTGTCCTGCGCCGGATCGATGGTCGTGAGACTGGAAGCGTCGATTCTGGGCAAAAAGAATGGCCGGTCCACCACATTCGCCCCCGCTTCGATGGTGATCTCTTCCCTAAAACTCGCATAGGCCGAGCCGTCGGGAGCGAGATTGGCATTGGTCGCGTCGATGTCCAGCACCGGCGCTCCCACATCGATGCCGGTGAGCGCAAAATTGCCGTTGATGTCCGTCGTCGTTGTGAACGCAGTACCCAGAAGAGAGACCGTCGCGCCCACAACCGGCGTGTCCGTTCCGAGCGCCGCATCGTTTGCATCCGTGACGCGGCCTGAAAGCTGGTTGACCCCAGGGGGCAGGCCTTCATCTAAAGTAATGTTGGAGAAATTACCGGCTTTCACATTGTTGGCGAAAAACGCGCCGCGTGCGTTGGTGCCGCTTTTGAGCCAGATCGTGCCGTTGGGGGCGTAGAAATGCCCCAGTACCGTGTTGTTCTTGCCGAACTTGACGATCGGCAAATCCGCAAGCGTGTCGGTGCCCTCGACATAAAAAAGAATATCCGAAGCCGTGAGATTCGCTCCCGAATCCGCACCCACGGTGGAACCGGACTTGCTGCGGGCAGATTCTTTCACCCGCACTTCACTGGTCGCCTGAAACAGCAGTTTCGTGTTCTTGCGCGCATCGATCAGTTTGATCTGATACAACCCACCCGAGAAGATCAGCGTCCCCCCTCGTTTGACCTTCACCATGCCGTAATCGCCTGCGACCAGAGTCAGCGTCTGATCCTGCTCCACCACGATGTCTGTCGTCCCAGGTGTCCCGGCATTGAACGTCGGCAACGTCGCCAGCAAAGGCAAGCTCAGCGGTGTGTTCTGCGCCCCGTTGATCGTGCCGTTGCTGGTGAGCGTGTTGTAAAAGATATTCCCATCCACCACCGCATTGCCTTTCACCTTGGTGCTTTCTGCAAGCAGCGACGCCGCGCCCATCACCTGCGCGCTCTTGCCCACAACCAGTGCGGAGGTGGAATTCAGGAACGGTCCTCCCGTGGCTTCGTTGACACCCACCTTGCCATCCACCGTGATCGATCCTTTCTTCAACCAAACGCTGTTCTTCGCCAGAATCGAATACCCCTGCGGGTCGAATTGAGCGTGGGCGCAATCGACAAAGATGCTGTGAACAATAACGGCTGTGAGGAACGGGACTGCGACTGCGAAAATGCGGGAACGGTTCATGGCTGCGGCCTCTGAGAATGGGTGAGAACAGGGATGGATCGGGATCGACGCGAAAATAAAATATCCGAAATCCGATATATATGGGCGCAGAAAGAACGTGGGAAGCGGGATGCCGCTTCACTTGTAATTTATTTGTTTAATAATATAGGCTTACCTGTCAGTCTGTGATCGGGAAACTATATTTATGCGGATATTAAATTCCGAATGCCTAAAATAGGGGCCGGACGTCATTTTGTCAATCGAATATCGATACGGGGAGTAAAAATATTTTACGTGGAGTTGTCGAATTCTTTTGGACGCGTGTTTCCCGTTTCCCTTTATCCGGAGTGCACGGTATAGTAACGGAGGCGACGGCACCGCCCATTGAAGTTTAAAAACAGGCGCTCGCCGGTACGGAATCGTGCGGGCCGGGCTGAGAACGAACCCGGGCGGGACAGCGGAGCAACGCCATCGCCGCCGCGTAGACAAGTTTTAACGAGGAAGAACATGCCGAAAATTGAAGTTCAGAGTTTTTTTTACGATCTGTTCCATTGCAAGGATAAAATCCTGTCCACCTTCGATCGCTGGGATGAAAAATACGGAGACGACGAACGCGGTGCTCTGGTCGCGGGCATGCGGGAAACCCCCGACACGGAGCTGGTCACGCTGCTGATCAATATTCAGAGACTCGCTACCGGATACGAGCAGATCAAGCAGATGATCGACGAAGCCGAACAGGCGGAAGTCGAAGAGATGATCGAAGGCGAAGACGACGACGATTTTTAGAGTTTCCGGGGGGCCGGTGCGGCCGGGACCTCGGGCTTGCGCTCAGGTGGCCGGAAAGGTCATGCGGGCGAGAATCCCCGATTTCATGTTCTGGATCTCGATGGTCCCGTTGTGCAGCTGCACCACTTCCTTCACGAAGGAGAGCCCCAGCCCGGAGCTTTTCTTGCCCGTTTCCGGGCGCTCCAGCGAATAGAACCGGTCGAAAATCCTTTCCAGCGCGAATTCGGGAATGCCCGTACCGTGGTCCCGCACCGACAGCGTCACTGATTCCAGCGATGGCTTCTCCAGCGACAGTTCGATGCGTCCTTTTTCCGGACTGAACTCGATGGCGTTCTGCAGCAGGTTCGCCAGCGCGTGGCGGATGAGAAAGCGGTCGCCGTGGATGAACTCCTCGCCATCGCGTTCCCGGTGAATTTCGATTTCCTTTTTCTTCAGTTGCGGTTCGAACGAGGCGATCACCTCCTCGATGAGAAAGTTCAGTTCGATCTCGCGCTTGTCCACCAGGCTGCTTTTGCGTTCCAGCGCCGACAGTTCCAGCAGGCGGTTGACGATGTCCTGCAAACGGCGCGATTCCACCTGGATGTTGTCGAGAAACGTTTTGCGGTTCTTGGCGGGCATCTCCTCGGTCAGCAGTTCCGAAGCCCCGCGGATCGCCGACAGCGGGCTCTTGATCTCGTGCGTCAGCGTCTGGATGTAGTTTTCCACGTACTGCTTGCCATCCAGCTGCAGGCGCATGTCCTCCAGCGCCTTGCCCATGGCCCCCAGTTCGTTCTTCTCCAGTTGCGGCAGCTGGGCCTTGTCGCCTTTCTGCACCGAGCGCGCGTAGGCGATGAGTTTCTCGATCGGGCGGGTGATCCAGCCGGAAAGCAGCACGCCGACGATCACCACCATCAGCGCGATCCAGAACACCGTCATGATGAAGCGCCGCTTCGCCACCTCGACGAAAACCGCGACGCTGCGCTTCGGCTTCGCCACCGTGACGACGCCGATGATCTCGCCGTTCTTCTTGATCGGCGCGCCCACGTACTGAACGCCGGTGGCATTGTCCTCCGGGTCGAGCCGCGTCGAGCGCGCGCCGTATTTTCCCTGCAGCGTCAGAAACACATCGTTCCACAGCGAATAATTGGTGCCCGGCGGGTGGATCTTCTGCGAATCGTATAAAAGAATGCCTTTCGAGTCGGTCACGTAGATGCGCAGGTCGGAGGAGGTCTTCACGCGGCCGTAGATGTCGGCGCGGAACCGGTCCGTTTCCAGCGAGGCGAACGTGTTCTCCAGAAAGGAAAAATTGATGCTGTTGCCGTCCGACTGCGAGGCGATCAGGTGCGCCAGGATCTGCGAGGTGTCCACCAGCGTTTCCTCCACCGCCTCCGAGTAGCGCGGCACCAGGTCCTGCAGCGTCAGGTAGATGATCAGCGTGCAGGAGATGCCGAGGATCGCGATGTAGCTCAGAATGATGCGGCGGCGGATGCTCACAGGTCGTCCTTCAGCGAGTAGCCGATGCCCCGGTGCGTCATGATCGGATCGAGGCTCCCCTTCACCGCCTTCAGCTTCGACCGCAGGGATTTGATGTGCGCGTCCACCGTGCGGTCGAGGCTGGCCCCGGCGTCGTCCCAGACGATCTCCATCAATTGATCGCGCGAGTACACCTTGCCCGGACGGTCGATCAGCACCTTGAGCAGCCGGTACTCGTAGCGCGAGAGGTCGAGTTTTTCGCCGTAGTAGGTGATGAGAAAGCGCTCCGCGTCCACCGCGAACGGCCCGCTGGAGGATGGCGTCGTCTCTTCCGGCGATCCCTGCGTGCGCCGCAGGATGCTCTTGATGCGCGCGGACAGTTCGCGCGGGCTGAACGGTTTGGACACGTAATCGTCCGCGCCGATCTCCAGCCCCACCACGCAGTCCACCTCCTCGCGGCGGGCGGTCAGGAACACCACCGGGACGTTGGACAGCGTGCGGATCTCCTTGCACAGCTCGAAGCCGTTGGAATCCGGCAGCCCGACATCCAGCAGGATCAAATCCGCGCCGTCCTCCTTGAACGCCTGCATGCCTTCCAGGCCCTTGGATTTCCAGGTGACCTGAAAGCCTTCCGTTTCCAGGGCGTACACGATGCCGTCGGCGATGGAAGGCTCGTCCTCGATGACCAGAATTTTTTTCGCGCTCATGGATAGAAGGTCCCCGATGCGTTTGAGAAAATTCAGGCTGAGCCGCATGGTTCAAAACGCCGCCCGCTGAAAGCCCGCGCTCTCCCTGTTTCTATACAACCGGTGCAGAAGCAGTGTCAAGACGATGCCGATGAGCGCCCATTCCTCCGGTTCCGGAACCGCAGACACTTCAAACGGTTTGTTAGGCGCGGAGAGGATCTCCTGGCCGGTCTCCATGTCGCGCTGGAAACGGCCGGCGTCTTTTTCCGCCTCCTTCAGCATGTCCTTTTGCCCCTGATTGACCAGAACGATCATCGAAGAATAGGGCGTGACGATCTCGTGGCTGCGCGCGAGTTCGTGGAGAGGGAGTATAGCCCGGTTCGTTTCTTCCGCGCCGGTTTTTTTCATGAGATGGCGGATGTACTGCGCCGCGGCCAGATCCTCGAAACCGTTCCGGGGCTCCGGTTTGCCCATGGTGGCGTGCCGCGTCCACACGTAGCGGTGATCCAGGGCGATCACCTTGCCCTGCGGAGCGAAGTCGATTTTGTGCATCAGCCGGTTCCAGCCGGTCTCCAGGCCGCCGCCCGTTGCGATGAGGCCGCGCATCAAACCGTCGCCGGTAACGCGCGGGTGGTTTCCGTCCAGCATGTAAAACCAGACCGGCCCGCCGTTCAAGGCACTGTTTCCAGTCCGCTCTTTTTCCTTGAAGGAAGACCGGTCTGTCAGAACGATCACCCCGTCGTACGCGCGCCCCTGCTTGAGAGCGTCGAAGCGCGCCAGGATGTCCGCCGCGTCGATGGCACCGAAATAGGTCGCTTCATCTGTGAACAGCTCATCCAGCGACGCCACCTCTTCGTTTCTGTGACCGAGCCGGAAAAAATCCCAGTCGTGGCGCGTCAGCCGGGGATCGCTTGCAAGCCGGGTCTTGAGTTCCCGCAGCGCGCCGCGCAGCTGTCCCATGCTGTAGGAGGTCTCCAGCACCAGGGCAAATTTGCCGGATTTGCGCGAGGGAAAATCCGCCGGTTGGAATTCGCTGGCGCGGATTTCCACCCCGTCCGCCACGACGGCGCTCAGCGTGCCCGAGGGAACCGCGTCCGCAAAGGACAGGTCCTGCGGCAGCCATCGTGTTTTGGATTTGCTGAGCCGTTTCCCGTTCCACTCGGTCCCCGAATCCCAGTACACGTTGCGCTTCTCGATCAGTTGCGGCATCGGCCAGCCCTGTTCACCGCGCATCACCTTGAACGTCCACCAGAGGTGCATCTTTCTTTCCCGCGAATCGGCGAACGCATCGAACCGGTTGCCCGGCACCGGAAACACGCGCAGGCGGTAAAGATTGGGGCCGACCTGCTCCAAAAGCGCCGGGTCCTGGCGCTGCTGCTGAATGCGCTTGTAGACTTTCTGCGCCGCGCCGCGCGAAGCTACCTGGAAGCGGAAGCGGTGCGATTCGTTCTCGCCCAGCCACACGCCGGTGATCACCGAATTTTCCGGCATCGCGAAATGGTAGAACACTTCTTCCTGCCGCGGTCCCTGGTTGACGTAGGTCTCGTGGATCTCGATCTCCGCCCAGTCGCCGTACTCGACCCGGTTCACGGTCTGTTTTTCCAGGTGCACCTTTTTGTTGTCGATGTTGATCAGGCCCGCGTCGCGCTGCTCGCGCGAATAGGTCGCTTTCAGGGCGTGCCGCAGGGCTTCGCGCTCGCCTTCCTGGATGGTGATGTCGAAAAACCACTCGTACAGCCGTTCCGCTTCTTTCTGATCCTGCGCCATGCCGGCTCCCGAGCCGGAATAGAGCAGGGGGGCGGCCATCGCGTTGAAAAAATTCTGAATCGGCTCGGTGGTGTTGCGCGACAGGCCGAAGGTTTTTTTGTACAGCGCCTGCATGCTGTTGCTGCGGTCCGCATCGCCGAGGTAGCGGTAGGGGCTGAGATAGATGTCCGTCAGTTCCTGCCGCAGCGCGGCCGAATCTACCAGCAATTCGCGTTTCGCGGCTTCACTGCCGTCGAACGCCTGTAGCTTCTCCAGCGTGCCCGCGTGATGCTGCTGGTTGACCGCAACAAACAGGCCGGTGTTTGCCACAAGCACCGCGATCGTCACCGCGAGCGCCAGTTTGCGGCGGCCCGCCCGCCAGTTGGCTGTGAAGGTCTGCTTGAAGGCCGTGGTTCCCAGATAGACGTACACGAAGGGCAGGGCGGCGAACAGGCTCGCCGTGTAGGCAATCAGAGCCGACCCCGCAAGGAAGAAAAACGTCGCGGTGAACATCGAGGGGAGCATCATGATCGGGTTGCAGTCCGGGCAGCGAAACAGCAGCGACGGCATTTCCACGAAGACTTTCCCGATAAAGACCAGCGTGTTCCAGCCGGTGGGCGGCGCGAGGAAGGCCAGGAAGCCGAACACCCACAACGCGCACCAGAAAAACAGCGCCGTCCCCGCCAGCTGGACGCCGTTGCCGAGCGCGCCGGAGGGAGCGGGTCGTTTGTACAGCGTCGCCAGAAACGCGATCGAACCCAGCGCGAACACCGAAAGCAGGTGCACGACGCCGGGGTTCATCTCGCGAATGAAGATCACCCGGAAAGCCGTCAGCAGCAGAAGCGGCACCTCCACCCCGTAGAGGATGCGGAACAGCGCCTGCGGGTCGTGGCGGAATTTTGTGAAGCCGGTCCAGCAGGCGGCGGGAATCAGAATCGCCAGCGACGTGAAGAACAGGAAAAAATCCAGGTTCACCTCACCGCGCGTGAAACCGGACAGGATCGAAAGCCCCATCACCGGCACCACGCCGAAGAAGATGAACAGCAGAAACAGCCAGTTCCACGACCAGAACAGGGCTTTCTGGATTCTGGGAATCCAGGGTCCCCGGTCTTTGCGCTCAGGTTTGGTTTGCGGCTGCACGGGAACTTGCGGTTGCGGCAGGGTCGGGGTGACGGTGGGGCGGTTCATAGCGGGATCTCCAGGGTCTCGGGTTGGGATTTAGAATCGAGCTGATCGCGGATGAACCGCTGCAGGCGGTCCACCTCGTCGAGTTTGTGGGCGACGTTGCGGTCGAAGTAAAGCGTCACCATCGTCCATTCCCGTCCCGGCTCGCGGATTCCCGACCAGGTGCGCGCCGTGTAGTCGTCGGTGACGCGTCCCTGTGAGTGAAACCAGTAGACCGCCCGGTACCCGCCTTGTCTCAGTGCGACCAGCCGGTAGGGAAATTCGCGATCGATGAACCGGGTGCGGGAATGGCCGACGGCGTGTCCTTGACCTTCGACGCATTGCTCCGGATGGTGGTGCGCGCGCCAGTTGGCGCTCTGCACCAGAAAGAGGGTTCCGGAAAGCCCTCGATACTCAAAACGAAGTTTCTGGGTGGCGGCTCCGGATTGCTCGGAGAAAAACTGCGTCTCCTGGCGCGTCAGCGGCAGAGGCTGCGCGCCGGGAAAGGAGAGGAGGGGGCGGTTCGCGGGGCCGGCAGGGTCTGGGAGACGCTGCTCGTGAGCCCAAAGGGAAATCCCCAGAATCAGCAGCAGAACCAACCCCTGGGCAGGGCAGGAAGGGTGGCCAAAAACAGGAGGTTCTTTACTGAACCGGGAGATCCACCGCGAACCGAAATAGGCGACGATGCCGCAGGCCAGTGCGAATCCGCTCAGTCCCAGAGGGATGTGGACCGACTGACCCAGCGTGTCGGGAAATTCACCGTGTGAAAGGCTGACCAGCAGGAAGATCCGTACCATGTTGGCGCAGACGACGAGGCTCAGGAGGGCGATAAGGCCTGTCAACCAGCGGACCCCCAACCGGTAGCCTTCCATCACGGTCAGGAAGAGGTAGAAGATGCACGCCGTCCAGAGGCTTTTCACGCCGCTGCACGGAAGATCGATGTGGGTCATCCTGTTTTCGATCAGCAGGATGGATTCGCGCGAAAACGAATCGACGCCCAGCGCCGCGAAGGCGCTCTGGATCGTCTGCGCCGACAGCAGGCGCAGCGGAAACCCGAAAAACACTTCCAGATGCTGGCCGAAGGGCAGCGTCAGGATCAAAAGCAGGAAGGCCGGAGCCGAACGCAGCCACGACGCCACCGGCAGGTACAGACCGGCAAGGCCGAAGGTGGCCAGCCCGAACGCCATGCAGGAAAGGATGTTTAGCCCGACAAACCGCTCGATGAACAGGTAAGATCCGATCCCGGCAACGAGAAACACAGCGGGTGCGGTCTTGAAGTAAAAGCGCAGCTCGACTGCGGGCCGCTGCGCGAAGCGGTGTGCGAGGTAAAGCAGGATGAAGAAAAACAAAACTCGGTTGAGCAGGTTGTCCTGCTGCCCGTACATGGTGAACAGCCAGCTGAGGCTGGGCCAGAACAGCAGCAGCCACAGACCGGCGATGGCGGTGTGCAGCACCGGTTCCAGGTGGTTCGGGGGTAACAGGGTCTGTGTTCTCGTTTTCATGGTTCGAGAATACGGAACCAATGAGAAGAGAATGTGAACCGGGTGTGAAAATTAAATGAAAAATCCGTGAATAGCCGGGGAGGGTGTCAAAACCCCTGTAAAATCACTGGATTTTGAGCAGGTCGCCGCTCAGGGGATCGAGCTGCAGGCGGTTCATGCCGTGGTGGCTGCCCACCCACAGCGCGTGGTCGCTGAACTCGATGCTGAAGATGAAGCTGCCGATCAGCCCGTTGTGCTCGGAGAAGTTGGTGAAGCTGCGGCCGTTGAAACGGCTCAGGCCGCCGTTCGAACCGATCCACAGCTGGCCGTCCGGACCTTCCTCGAGCGCCAGGATGAAGTTGCCCGGCAGGCCGTCGACCGTTGTGAAATTGCGGAATTCCATCTTGCGCGTGTCCAGCATGCTGAGCCCGCCGCCCCAGGTGCCGATCCACAGCCGCCCCTTGGGATCCATCAGCATCGACACGATGTAGTTGGGACGGTAATCCGGCGACTGCACGTTCGGCAGGTCCGGAATGTGCGAGGCGTGGTGCAATCCCTGAAACGAGGCCATGACGCTGGAGTTCTCCCGCTTCACCGCTTCGTAGGGAGCGCCGAGCCCGTCTGCGTGGTCGAAGCTGTGCCACGCCGCGCCGTCGAACATCGAGAGGCCCGATTCGGTGCCGAACCACAGTCGCCCGTCCGGTCCGGTTTCGATCGCGTACACCCAGTCGTCTACCAGTCCGCCGTGCGTGTTCTTGACGGTGAACTGTTCCCAGGAATCGCGCCTGGAAAGATCGCCGCGCACCCGGTTCACGCCGCTCCAGGTGGCGACCCACATCGTGTCCTGCGTGAATTCGATGTCGTAGACGAACGCGTCGCACAACCCCTGCGGCGTGTTGTAGTTGACCCAGCCGGTGCCGTTGAAATGGCTGAGGCCGCCGCCGTAGGTGCCGATCCAGGGACGGTTGAGCGGGTCCATGACGATGGCGAAGATGCCGTTGCTAAGCAGCACGTTCTGGTTGTCGAACACCTCGTAGTCGTTGGCGGTGGTGGTGTCGTAGCGGATCACCCCGTTGGAGGTGCCCATCCAGAGGAATTTCCCCTGCCCGGTCAGCACCTTGATATTGCGCGTATTGAGCGAAAATTCATCGGATTTCAGGATGTGCGGGTAGGCTTTGCCCAGGGTTTTGCCGAAAATGGGTTTCTCGAAACCGGCAGCGCGGGCCGTCGCCGCCGACAGGGACAGGGAAAAAATTAGTAAAAAACAAAATCTTTTCATATAGTTACTGGATACCGTGCCGCATGCGGGGTGAAATCGGCGCTTTGGAGGAAAACACCATTCTATTACGAAGACCATGCAAATTAGAAAAAAATACGTGAAATTGGCCGGTTTTTGCCTGTGGCTCCTGCTATCCGGTTGCCAGGAAATGCTTTGCGACTGCGCGCCCGGCGCGGCGGGCACCCTGCCGGCGACCAAGGTCTCGCCCATCGACGGCAAGGAGCTGATCCTGATTCCCGCCGGGCAATTCATTATGGGAACGGACAAAACCGACACCGAGAACACGCACCAGAAGATCGGCACCGTCAAGCCGCTCTACCTCGACCAGCATCCCGAGCGCACGCTCGAACTGGACGCGTTCTACATCGACCGGCACGAGATCACCAACAAAGAGTACAAACGCTTCATCGTGGAAACGCAGTTTCCGGACTATCCCATGAACTGGCAGCAGAACACCTTTCCCGAAGGCCTCGAGGATCACCCCGTCACCAACATCGTCTGGAGCGAAGCCTTTGCCTACTGCGCCTGGGCCGGACGCCAGCTGCCCAGCGAAGCGCAGTGGGAGAAAGCGGCGCGTGGAGCCGATGGCCAGCCTTACCCCTGGGGGGAGGTGTACGAGAAAGGCATCGCCAACATGGGGATCGAGGGCGACCGCAAGACCGCCGCCGTCGGCAGCTATGCGAAGGACAAAAGCCCCTACGGGGTGTTCGACATGGCGGGCAATGTGATGGAATGGACGCAGGACTGGTACCGCGCCTATCCCGGCAATGACTTCAAGGACCCGCGCTTCGGCACGAAGTTCAAGGTGCTGCGCGGCAACGCTTTCCAGAAAGCCGGGCATTACTTCCTAGACGCCTACCGCTACGCGTTCAACCGCACCGAAGTGCCGGCGGACGACTACTTCGAAAACGTCGGCTTCCGCTGCGCCACCGGGTTTCTGCCCAAAGGGGCGGAAAGCGCGGCCGGCGCTTCATGAGCCGGCGGGCGTGGCCTGCTTGCGGTCTTTTTTTCGCAGAGGCCGCCAGATAAACGAGGTGAACACCAGCACCGCGAAGATCACATCGGCGATCAGCACGTGGCGCGGCTCGAACCACTCGAGATAGATAATCCGTCTCAGCCAGAACGCGATGAACGAGCCCTCGTAGGACCCCTCGCTCAGCGCTTCCTCCCAGATTGTGAGCGGGCAGGGGATGCCGAGCAGCATGAGCCCGGTCACGAAAGCCAGCGCCGCGGCGTGAAACAGCCGCAGTAACCGGTGGTTGGTGATCAGCCCGACCGGGAATCCCACCAGAAAAAACAGGATGATCAACAGATGCAGAGCCAGAACCGTTTCCGCCATGATCGTTCCTTCATCTTCGTCCCGTTTTACACGAACACGCCGCCCAACGCATACGACGCGGTTTGACAACGCCTAAAGGCAACGCACACCAGGTTAATGATAAACGATACCATTAAATATAGTGGTAATGGTTGTGAGTATGATGCCGCGCAAACAGGCGTTCGCGGCGGAAATACAGAGGATTTGGCAAGCTATGGAAATAGTGTCTATCGGGGCTTGCCCGCTTTGAGTGCAGTGGGAAAGGGGACTATTGCAGCACGGTGTTTTCCAGGTTGGCGCCTTTGGTGATGGCCTTGGCGATGTTGGCATCGACCACGTAGGCGTCTTTCAGATTGGCGTTGGTGAAATTGGTGCCGTGCAGGTTCGCCTCCAGCAGGAAGGCGTTTTTCAGGTTGGAGCCCTCCAGGTTGGCGTAGGTCAGGTTCGCGCCTTCCAGGTTGGCTTCCTCGATGGTCAGGTGCACGCAGTGCGCGTCCTTGAGTTCCGCGCCGATCAGGATCGCCGTGCGCAGGTTGACTTTTTTCAGCGTGCAGGAATTGAGATCGGCGTATTTCAGGTTGCCGCCGCTCAGATCGACGTTGCCGATTTTGGCGTAGCTGAAATCCGAGCCGCGCGCGTTGATGCCGTTCATGCGCGAATTGATGATCTCGATCTCCTTGAGGAAGCCGTAGATCATGCGCGCGAACGACAGGTCGCAGTCCTTCATCTTCGCCGAGTAAAAATTGGCGTAGCCCATGTTCGCGCCCTTCAGGTCGCAGGATTTGAGCTGCGCGCCGGAGAAGTCGCAGTTTTCCAGATTGGTGTTGCGGAACACGCAGTTGACCAGCACCGCGTCCTGAAAGTCTGTGCCCTGAAGGTTGGCGCCGGAAAAGTCCACATCCTTGATCCGGGCCTTGCGCAGCGAAGCCTGCTGCATCTGGCTGCGCGTGACCCGCATCTGCGAAAGCTCCGCTTCCGCAAAATTGATGCGGTTCAGGCGCGCCGAGTCCATGCGCACACCGCTCAGGCGGATGCCCTCCAGCTTGTATTCGCTGAAGTCCTGCCCGTTCTGCTGCGGGTTTTCCTTGATCAGTTCCAGAAATTCTTCCACTTGTTGCGACATAATTCCTTTACCTTTGCTGGTCCGGGGGTAAGAGCGAGTTCATGTTCTTTCTGATTTTCTGCGGGTTCAGCCGGTCGTGGATGCCCAGGACGCCGACCCGCAGCGCTTTGTTGATCAACGTTTCGTGTTCGGTCTTGGAGTGCAGCTTCGCCACCAACGGCGTGATCACCAGGTTGGCCAGGATGAGCCCGTAAAACGTGGTGATCAGGGCCGTCGCCAGGTACGGGCCGATCTTCGCCGGATCGTCCAGGTGCATCAGCATCTGGATCAGTCCGATCAGCGTGCCGCACATCCCGAACACCGGCGCCTGCATGGCCATGAAGCGCAGGATTTTCTGGCCCGCGTGGTGCCGCTCGATCATGGAGGCGATCTCCCGGTCGAGGATTTCGTTGATCTCGCGCGAGCTGTAGCCATCGACGATCATCGACACGCCGCTGCGCAGAAACCGGTTCTCCAGGTTTTCCTCCCGGCTTTCCAGTTTCTTCATGCCTCCGGTGCGGTAGTTGGACGCCAGCAGCATTACGTCGTCCACATAGTCCGTGGTGCGCCGCGTTTCTTTCTTGAAGGCGTGCAGGATCACCGGCAGCATTCGCAGGATGCGGCGCGACGAAAATGCGATGAACGTGGTCGCCAGGGTGCCGCCTAGAACGATCAGCGCGCTGTTGATATTCAAAAACAGGCCCGGATCGCCGCCGCGCAGGATGGCGATGGCGATCAACCCGGTTCCCGCCAGGATTCCCACGTACGTGCCCTTCTCCACGCGCATCGCTTCCTTGGAGTCCGTGTGTACGAGTGTTCGAATGCGTTCCGCTTCTTTGACTGCCGTCGCCATGATTGTGTTCAGCCCGCCGCCGTTTCGGCGTAGGCCCTTTTTCTGGTTTGCAGAGATCGTTTCAGATAATTGTTCAGCCAGGGGATCATCAATATCTCGCTGCGTCCCGTCGGCACATACACTTTTAAAAAGTTGCGGTTCTGCACGCTTTCGGGATCGATCTGCGGCGTCAGCTCGTGCAGGCCGCGGTCCATGCAGTGCAGGCCGGAATAGGTTTTACAAAACAGCTCGCCCCAGGAGGTCAGGTAGATCGTCGTCATGCTGCGGATGCGTTCCAGCCGCCGGTTGATGAACCGGGACAGTTCCTCTTCGGTTTTGCATTCGCGGATGTTGCCCATCACGATTTCCCGCGGGATGGGGACGCCGAAATCGACCAGCAGATACAGTTTGTTGATGCGCACATCGGAAAGCAGGTCCTTGTTGGAGATCGCCGCGATGTTGACTTGGGAAAAGAACGACGACAGCTGGTTGAGCAGAATCCGCACGTCGGTTTCCCGGATCGTGTTGCCTTCGGCGCGCACCATCAGATCGGTCGAGCTGCGGTACAGCTTGTTGAACGCGGCGAACGCGATCAGAAACGGAAATGTCGCCGATTTTTTGATGATGTTCTCCGGCGCGATCTGTTCGATGAACGCCGACGTGCGGCCGCGGATCAGATACCAGTGCCCCTCGCGCCGTTCCGCCGGTTGATCGTAGAGGAACGTCAGCTCCTTCTCCGCCGTTTCCCCGTCCACCAGCGAAAACAGGTTTTCCACCTTGTTGGGCGCTTTGCGGTAAAAGCTGAACAGCTTGCGGCCCAGCAGATGCGTGTCCTTTTCCGAGATCAGGTTCTTGCCGGATTCCAGCGTGTCGTTTTTTTCCGAAATGTTGCGGTAGGAATTCATCAGGATTTTGTTGATGCGGTTGCCTAGGGCCACTTTCTGCTTCATCTGCCAGCCGTTGTAGCCGTTGATCTGGTCCAGCTTGGCGGTCGGCCAGCCCCAGGTGTGCAGCAGCTCCACCAGGGCGAATTTTTTCCAGTCTTCCGAGCCGCATTCGAATTCCTCCGCCGTGATCTGGGTTCCCACCTTCATGTAGAACGCGGCGCGCAGCGCGTCGAGTTCGTTCGGCGTTTTGCTTTCCTCGAAAAACTTCTGCACCCGCTCGAACAGCAGGATGTAGGGATCGATCGACTTGTGCGGCGTGTCGGAATGCACCCGGTGTTTCACCTCGTGGCACAGCAGGTTGAAGCGGGTGCGGTTGAACATGTAGTCTTCCAGCAGCCCCATTTTCATCAGCTGCTTGAACGGCGAGCTGAACGATTTGATCAGCGTCCAGATCGAGCCGCCGAAAAACTCGCCGTCGGAGATGTCGTCCAGATTGCCGATGTCGATGAAATCCTCTTTTTTCAACAGCGTCTTGCCCGTTCCCACCCGGTGGTACATTTTGTCGTAGGTCGCGTCGTCGGTGTTCACCGGCACGATCCACCAGAAGGGGATTTTCCCGGAAACCAGGATCAGGCTGCGGTACATCTCCTCCTTGAGCAGCTGCGCCAGCGCCGAGCCGGTGCTTTCGCTGTCGCTTTCGCCGAAGATGTTGTTTTTCACTTCCTGATGGTCGTTGATGAAAAAATGCGTCTCCAGCTGATACTCGTTCCAGGTCCACTGCTCGATCAGGTTGAGCTTCTTCTGGAACAGCCGCATCGATTCGTCGGTGAACTTGGATTTGTCCACCAGCAGGGTGAAGTCCAGGTCCGATTTTTTGGTCTGCGCGACGGTGCCGACGCTGCCGATCAGCAGAACCGAGTAGATGATCGGGCTGAGCCGCTCGTTGCGGCGGATGATGACGTTGGGAAACAGTTTTTCGCAGTGCACCTGGCATTCGCGCGACAGCTCGAAATTGAAGATGCCGCACGGCACCTGATCGTCCAGATAACCCGGCAGCCCCTCCTGGTTGACGTGCAGCAGCCGCGGCAGCACCGCAAACACCGTGCGATCCGTCTCGCTCAGGGTTTTCAGGGTGCGGTCGATCTTGAACTGATTGAAACGGAGAAATTTCTGGCGGTTGCCGAAGAGATTGCCCGGTTTCGTGCTGTTTTGTGCTGCCGCTTCCATCAAAGGCCGCTCTCGATTAAAGGATTCAACTCAGTTTCAGGGCTTCCGGGGCGATCGAGCTGCCCCGCTTTTTGGACTCCTGCTGCCCGGTTTCCAGCGCTTTGTCCTTCAATATCTTGATCTCCACCCGCCGGTTGAGCGAGCGGTTCTGGTCGCTGTTGTTCGGTTTGTAAGGCCGGTACTGGCCGTAGCCCGTGACCACCATGCGTTCCGGCGGCAGGTTCATTTTTCCCAGAATGACCCGCGCCACCCCGGACGCCCGCGCAGTCGAGAGCTCCCAGTTGCTCGGATAGACCGAACCGTCGCCCAGCGGCACATCGTCCGTGTGGCCGTCCACCAGCACCTGCTTGACGCCGTCCTGCATCTCTGCGGCGATGGCGTTGAGAATCAGATCCTCCGCGCCTTCTATCAATGTGGCGCTTCCCGGTGCGAACAGGTCCGAGGATTTCAGCCGGATCATCACCGTGCGCACGTCGCTGCGCACCAGGCTCTCCGGATCGACGTTGTCCTTGACCAGCTCCTTGACCCGTTTGAGCATTTCCAGCTCCTTGGAGTCGAGCCGCACATTGACCTTTTCAATGCGCAGCTCCTTTTCCTGAAACGAGGACAGCGCTTCGGCGAATTTTTCGTCGTCCACCCGGGAGATGGAATACAGCAGCACGAACACCACCAGAAGCAGGGTGATCATGTCCGAGTAGGTGACGAGGAAATTCTCCAGCCCGCCGAAAAACTCGGAGGTGACCGCCGCGCGGCTCTCGGAGTTGGTGCGGTATTCGGAATCGTCCTGGATCTCCCTTTCTTCCAGCAGGCTCACCTTGGATTCCATCTGGGCGTTGTCTTCCTTCATCAGCTCCAGTTCCAGATGGATGGCGTTCTTCTCCGATTCCAGGTCCTCCACCTCGGTTTTCAGGTCCTGGATGATTTCCTGCTCGAGCGCGCCCTTGCCATCCGGAAACAGATCGCCGAACACCATCTTTTCGTACTTGTCCAGCAGTTGTTCCTTTTCCTGCACCAGCTTCTTGATCGCGGGGCCAGAGAAGGAAGAGCTTTCCCGGGCTTCGTTCAACTGGTCCCGCAGTCCTTCAATCTTCGCCTTCAACTCCTGGGCGGCGTTGGTTTCGCGGTGCAAATCCTTGAGATCCTTGTGCAGCTGGGAATTCTCGTCGTTGAGCTGCACGTTGATGCGTTTCTCTTCTTCGATCTGCTCCCGGAGAAGCAGAGTGCGGTCCCTCAGGATGATCAGTTTGCGTCTCAGGTCCGCCGGATTGAGCGGCAGCGAATCGTCGTCTTCCGCCAGCACATGCGTGTCAACCGCAGAGGTTCGCAGCGAACGCGCGGAAGTGGCCGCCACCTGCGCTTCCAGAGCTTTGCGCTGCTCTTCCTGAATGATCTTGTCTTTGTCGTCGATCGTTTCCTTGAGCGTGAAGATTTCGCTCTCGTGGTTGAACTTGAAATCCTTCAGCTCGTTTTGCAGCGTTTCCTTTTCCTGCAGGACCTTCTGCAGCCGGCGCGACTGGAACTTCAACTGTTCCTTCACCATCTGCAAAGAGTCCATGTTTTTCATAGTCGATTATCCGCGCACTGAAGTCGAAAACCACGCACCGGAACGCATGCGCGTCTTCCGGACGTCGTGATGCATCGATGGGGCTAAATAGGGTTTATTATTGATTTTATTGTACTTATAGGCTTAATGTCAACGAAGTTATGCCGTAATTAGACGAAAATTCAAGGATATTGAGGGGGGAGGGTGCTATTTAATCAATAAAATCAATGATATAGAGATATCTTGCGCACGTTCGCGGGATGCGAAAAAGACCGGAAATTCAGGGGTAATTTATTTAAAATATTGAAAATAAAGGAACTTTTGGTATCCTGAGAGTGTGAATAAAGAATCGGTCCTATCCACCCTCAAGTCGCTGGCCAATATCCGCATAGGGACGGTGATGCTCCTGGGTTTTGCCTCGGGGCTGCCCCTGGCGCTTTCCGGCAGCACGCTGCAGGTGTGGATGACGGAAGAGGGCGTGGATCTCAAGACCATCGGCTTTTTCGGCATGGTGGCCGCGCCTTACGCCTTCAAGTTTCTCTGGGCGCCCGTTCTGGATCGCTACATTCCGCCGGTTCTGGGGCGAAGACGCGGATGGATCCTGCTGTTTCAGGTGGGGGTCATTTTCTGCATCGTCGGCATGAGTTCGTCCTCCCCGGTGGAGATGCCCTGGTTGATCGCCGGACTGGCGCTGGCTTTGGCATTTTCGTCTGCGTCGCAGGACATCGTGGTCGATGCCTACCGCACCGATGTGCTGCCGGCGCGGGAGCGCGGACCGGGAGCGGCGGTTTATGTGACCGGCTACCGGCTGGCCATGCTGGTTTCCGGCGCGCTGGCTTTGATCCTGGCCGAGTACCTGGGCTGGCGGCTGACCTTTCTCGGCATGGCCGCGTTTATGGGGATCGGCGTGCTGGCTTCCGTGATGGGGCCGGAGCCGGACGAAAAGACCGTGCCTCCCAGGACGCTGGCGGATGCGGTGATCGACCCGCTGAAAGAATTTTTCTCCCGGCCGGGCGCCTGGGGTTTTCTGGTTTTGATCGTCCTTTACAAGCTGGGCGATGCCACTGCCGGCATCTTCACGCTGCCGTTTTTACGCGGCGGCCCCAACATCGAAGGGCTGGGTTTCACCAAGGTGGAGCTGGGCGCGATCTACAAAGTGATCGTCTTCGCCGCCACCATCGCCGGCACCCTGTGGGGCGGCGTCCTGGTGACCCGCTGGGGCCTGTACCGGTCGCTGATGAACTTCGGCATCCTGCAGGCCGTCTCGAACCTGTCGTTCATGTGGCTGGCGTCGGTGGGCAAGAGCTATTTCGTCCTCGTCGTCGCCGTCACACTGGAAAATGTGGCCGGCGGCATGGGCACCGTCGCCTTCATCGCGTTTCTCATGGCTCTGTGCGACCACCGTTTCACCGCCATGCAGTACGCCCTGCTGTCGGCAGCCTCGTCGCTGGGAAGGATCTTCGGCGGGCCGCCTTCGGGCATCCTGGCGAAAGCCCTGGTCGGCGGGATGGGATTGACGGGCTGGATCCCGTTTTTCTTCGTGACGTTTCTGGCGGCGCTTCCGGGGCTGGTGCTGCTCAAGTGGATGCGGCCGAGCGTGCAGGAACTGGAAGGCAAAGCCAAGGAAGCCCTGGCGAAAAAATGACGCTTTTTGCGGTGAAAACCGGCGTTCCCGGAAACCCGTAATTGCGAATTGGGTCCAAACAGGCTGAAAAATCGTGACTGAATTTGTCTATCTGCATGGGTTCGCATCCGGACCCGGTTCCAGCAAGGCGCAGGTGTTCAAAAAGGAGTTCGGCGAGCGCTCGCTGCCGCTCAAAGTTCCTGACCTGCAAGGCGGGGATTTTCAACGGATGACGCTGTCCAGCCAGGTGGAGATCGCCGAAGGCTGTATGAACGCATTGCGGGGCAGCCGGTTCGCCCTGATCGGCAGCAGCATGGGCGGATTTTTGGCCTCCCTGATCGCCCAGAGGCGTCAGGACGTCGTCGGGCTGTATCTGATGGCCCCCGGCTTCAATTTCCTCGGACGCTGGAAGGAACGGCTTCGGGCTGAATTTAAAGGAGAAAATCAGATTCCGGACTTGATCCAGGTCTTCCATTATCGGTACAATAAATATATCCATCTAAAGACCGATATTTTCCGGGACGCGGAGCGCTGGGAAAAATTGGCGTTCAGCAAAAGAATTCCAGTGCGCATCGTGCATGGAATTCACGACGACACGGTGGACATTTCGGAATCGCGCGCGTTTGTGAAAGAACATCCCTGGTGCCAGCTCGAAGAGTTGAATTCGGATCATCAATTGCTGGACAAGGTTGACTGGATCGTCGAGGACTGCCTGCATTTTTTTCGCCAGGAGAAGATCCTCGAGGCATGAACGCGCAGAATAAAAATTAACCGTTTGGGCGTAAGCAATTGCCGGCGGTTTGCAAAACGGCAGGAGAAAAATGACATCCCGTCCGCAAGGATGGGAAACCGGTTTCGAAATGAAATCGCCGGGACGGCCGGTGCGTGAGCTGGAGTCACAAGCCCAAGCCGAAACGGCGGCAAGAGTCCCACTTGGAAGGAAGCAATTTATGAAAAACAACATTTTGCTGGTCGATGATGACAAGGATTTGACGGCGGCCCTGGAACTGAAGCTGGGCAAGGACGGTTTCAAGGTGCAGACGGTGGCCGACGGCGAGTCCGCGGTCAAATGGATACGGGCCAAGACCCCCGATCTCGTGGTGCTGGACGTCAACCTGCCGGACATGAGCGGCATGGACGTGTGCAAGGAAATCCGTCTCGATCCGCGCAGCTCGCACGTGCCCATTGTCATGCTGACGGCGAGGGACGAAGAAATCGACCGCGTTCTGGGACTCGAATTCGGAGCCGACGATTACATCACCAAGCCCTTCAACACCCGGGAAGTGATCCTGCGCATCAAGAGCGTGCTCAAACGCGTGTACGCGTCGCCCGAACCGAAGGAGCATTTCAAGTATGGCTGCCTGTCCGTCAATCTCGCCAATCACGCGGTCAAGGTGAAGAACAAGGACGTCGAGCTGACGCTCACCGAATTCAAACTGCTGGCGCGTCTGATCGAATCGCCCGGCAAGATCAAACCGCGCGACGTGCTGCTGGAACAGATCTGGGAGTACGGCGACGGTGTGTTTTCCCGCACCATCGACACCCACATCCAGAGGCTGCGCTCCAAACTGAAGGACGCCGGCGAATACATCGAAACCGTTCGCGGTGTCGGTTACCGTTTTCAGGACAAATGAGGCGCACATAAAGCATTCGATCGATCGCCGCCCCGGCGGCTGGAAAGCTGGGGGCGGATCGAAGCGAAAATCACCGTTTGACAGGGGAAGCTTTCTTCCCCCTTTTTTTTGCCCTGCCGGTCTCAATTTCAGTCTATTACCCGCAAATATCTGCCCGGTTTTTCATCCTTTTTGGCCCGATTTGCAGTAAAGCAAAACGCCCGTTCCTTTACCTCCCGCGCGGGAAAATCCACTTATATTGTTACAAGACTGTGACTTACGCTTAACGGTTTCGCCATACGCCCCCCCTATGCTTTTAAAACTCCGTAAGCAGCAAATTAATTTGCCCATTTCGTAAAAGAATTGTTCAAAAATCGGCAAATTTAGGAGAAATTAACTGTATTGGGGTCGAGTGGTCCCGGCCTCAAATTATTACCCGCACCTTCTAAAGAGGGAAGTTATGACGACTGACAACAACGGATCTCAAGAAACCATTACCATTATGACGGTTGGTAAGCGCCTGAAAGCCTGGCGCAAGTACTCACTTCTGAAGCTGGTGGAATTGTCCAAGAAGATCCGGGTTTCCCAGGGGTCTCTTTCGGACCTGGAAAACGACAAGTCCCTTCCCTCTGCAACCACCCTCGCCAACCTCTGCCTGTATTCCAACATCAACATCTACTGGCTCCTGACCGGCCGCGGCCCGATGATCCGCGCCGAATCGGAAAACGTCGAGAAGTCCGTTTTCCAGAAGGAGTTCGTCCATCTGCTGCAGGATCGCAAATTGCGCGAGCTGATGGAAAAAGTGATCCGCGTGTACCGCAAAGGCGACGCCAGCAAGAAAGCGCACCTCGAAGGATTTCTGGTGGGAGCCGATCCGGATCAATGATCCGCAAAGGGACCGATTGCCGGGGTGGACTTAACGGATGGGCCCCGGATGGAACCTTTTTTGAGTGCGCCCTCTTTGCCGGGAACGCGAACGACGCGTTCCGTTTCGAATACAGCGTCCCAGGCTCTCAAAAGAGCCGCGGGATAGAAATGGTTGATTCCAGATGCCTTCGTTGAGTGACACCGAGACCCCGATTCTGGTGGTCGATGACTGCAAGGAGCAGAGAAACCTGCTCCGCCACACCCTGGCCAAGAAAGACTACGCCGTGCAGGTCGCCGCAGACGGAGCCGAAGCACTGGAACGGATCCACGAACGCAAACCCCGCCTCATCTTCAGCGACATCTACATGCCCGGCATGGACGGCTTCGAGCTGTGCCGCTCCCTCAAGGCAAACCCTTCCCTGAGAGACGTTTCCGTCGTTCTCCTGTCCGCCACCTGGGAAATGAAAACCCTCATCCAGGGGCTGGAATCCGGCGCCGATTTTTATTTCCTCAAACCCTGGGACCGCCGTTTTCTGCTGAGCTGGACTGGGGAGATCCTCAAAGAAGAATCTTTGCAGGTGGAGAACGGGGAAAACGGCAAACTCGTCGTGCAGTACGAAGGCAAGTCGCACAACATCCCGCTTTCCCGCCAGCAGATGCTCAACCAGCTCCTCATGACCCACGACCTCAGCATGCACCAGAAGCGCCAGAACCTCACCCGGGAACTCAAACCCGACCACCGCAACGGATTTTACAAGCAGTCCTGAACGCCCGCATCCCGGACCGAACGGTTTTCCTTTGCAAACCGGTCTCCAGTCGCTAGAATGCCCGCCTGCGAAGCAAGGGCCGCCGCAGACACGGCCGTGCATCATGCAAAAGGTGACACACACACCGCTAACCCCCTAAAATCCAATGAAAATTTATTCTTCGGACAGCCGGTCGGCGATCCGTATCGAAAAACACGGCGATGTGCAGTATTCCTCGTTTGAGGTCGAAGTGTCCGTCGATATCGGGCACGGTGCGTTTACCGACAAAAACACGGACGTGCAGTTTCTCAACCTGGACCGATTCGTTGAGGAATTGAATGCCTTCGTCCTGGAACGCCAGCAGATCCCCCGTTTGCAAGGCACCTACGACAGCTTCATCGCCTTTTCCACTCCCGCGGGCAAAACAGCGCTCTGGGTCGAATTCGCGCTTGGCGACGCCTGTGCCGGCCCGGTGAAAACGGCGGATTATCTTCTGAAGGGCGGGTTTGAGTTCGATCCGGAATATCTCAATGAAGTGCTGGCGGGCTTCCGGGAACTGAAGGTGAGCGAATGAAGCAAAAAACGTCGCACGTTGAGCCGCACACACAAACGGCACAAAAGGGGCGCTTGTTGGCTGGGGACTCGCCCTGGCTGAACTGAAAAGGTTTATTGTCTCGTTTTCCCGTGTTCTTTATCCATCCGGATGATCAGCCTTTTGACCCACCGGTCCATCACGTTTTTCGCGCTGCCGTATTCCGTCCTATCATCAAATCCTTTTTCGCCTTTCTGGGATTCCACGGCCGCGACCACCACCTCCCCGGTCAGCGCATCGATCAATTCGGCCTCACCCGAAGCGCCGCCGAGGCTGATGCCGCCGACAATCAGACTTTTGTGCGGATCGATCATTCGGGTCGGCGCGACTTCCGTGATGGCAACCCGCAACACCAGAGTATCGGGGCCCGGTGTGCTGACGATGTTGTAGCCGCTTTTTGTCAGCTCAGAGATGATTTGGTCATAAACGTACTGGGAAACGCCGTGCAGCCTGCTTTTTTCCACATCCCACATCTTCCCCCTGGACGACAAGCGAACCTGAACGGGGTTGACGATGAACCTGGAATAGTTTTTCAAAGGCCTTTCCGGGTTGAAGTAAATCAACGAGCCCTCGAAATCGGGGTTTTTCTGCAATTTGGAGTGATCGCTTATGAATCCGGTGCCGGAAGGGCCCTGGGTGACGCAGGCGTTGAGCCCCAGGATGACCAGGAGCGAAGCAATAATTATTCTGAACGTTTCGTTTCGAGTGTTCATCATTCGATTCTCCGGAAAGTGTCTGGTCTCGTCGCACATCAACTCAGCAGGTTCAAAACGGATCCGTTTGGGCGCAGCTTTCGATTGTTGAAAATAATATCTGATAGGGAAAGCGGGTCCTCCGTTTCAATGCAAACAGGAAACGCCCGGTCATTATAATGATTTTGAAAAAAAATAACCGGCAATTCCCCCGTCAGGGTTTCGGCAGTTTGCGGACCCCTTCGTGCATCGGGTGGCGTTGCCATTCCGGATGTTTTTTCTTTTCCTCGCTCAGCAGTTTGTACCAGCGGTAGAAGGCCCGGGGGGAGGGGACGATGGGAAAATGCGCCAGCTCCCACTTGATGCCGGAAGGATCCTTGAAAAACACCGCGTAATAACCGGGAGCGTAGTGCGGGTATTCGGCCGGCGGATCGACCACCTGCACTTCGTGCCGGAGTAAGAATTCTGTGTGGAAGCGGTCGATTTCCTTACGGTTTTTCCCCTGCAGGGCGATGTGATGGATTCCCGGTTGCCAGGCGTCGAAGTCGAGCGGTTGCTCCTGCCTGGCGGGCTGGATGCCGATGTAGCTGTGCGGGTAGGCGACGTAGTAGGTGCCCTGGTATTCGATGTTCAGGGTGCTGAAGCTGGAATAACCCAGCCAGCCGAACATGCGGTCGTAAAACTCGAGGGATTTTTCATAATCCAGAACGTTGAATTCCACATGGTGCACGCCCCTGAGACGCATCCTGTCCACCCGAAATAAAATTGAAACCCGCGCTGCCCGCAGGCGCAACGCATGTCAGTTCACCGCCCCGGCTTCGCGGGCTTCTTTTTCCGCGATCATCTCGATCGTTTTTTGTACTTCAAACGTTTGGGAGGTAATCCGTGTTTCATTCCCTTTTTTAAAGCGAAAATTGCAGTTGGGGCATCCGTCGGCCAGGGTCTGGGTGCGTGTCAGTCCCCATCCCAAAGCTTCGCTCAACGCGATGTCCGACATGCAGATGTAGGGAACGAACGCCTCTCCGCCGTGTTTTTTCACAAAGTTCACGTTGCCGCATTGCAGGTAGTTGACGCCGAAGTCGAACTCCCTGCCGTCGCCGATGAGATATTCCACCTCGAATTCGCCGAAACGGGCCTTCACCTGCTTCTCGGCGCGCCGCCGCATCACCGCCTTGACGATCGGGGAGAACATCAGGCATTTCATGAGCCACCGCTTCCAGCGCGGGATTGCCGCCAGCCTCCGGCGCAGCGCCTCGTGACACAACTCCCAGGCATCGCAGGCGGATTTATCCCTTTTTTGCAGCGCTTTGTAGACGGCAAGCTCCTGCGCGGTGATCAGAAGAAAGTTGTTGAACGTCCTCGCCCGCAATCCCTTGAGGTAGGGAATCTCGGGAATGAGCGTTTCGTATTCCCGGCGCACGTCCCGTATCATTTCGGTCGCAGTTTGTGCACCCAGGCGTTGTGCCAGAGGCGCTTTCATCAAATCCGCGGTGCGATCGAAATCTTTCAGCAGCGCCTCTTTGCGTCCTCTGTAATAACTGGGAATTTCATCAGACACGGTGTTGCTCTCTTTTTGGGTGATTCCGCAACATGACATAAGAAGATCCCCTGGGATGCTGTTTATTCCCCGGAACTTCTGTGATAAATGCCGGGATGGGGAAAGGAACTCAAGGCCGCAGTTCGAACTGCGCCGAATGGCTGCTGCACGCCCTCTGGATGCAAACCTCTCCCCGGAACGTATAGGTTCCCGGTTTTGCGCTCTTGGGAATCTTCTGGCGGTAAGTGCTGGTGTGTTTTCCTGCAGGCCGCGCCAGCGTGCGGGTGACGGGAAACTTGGGCAGAGCGCTGCCGTTGAATTCTAGAGTGCGTTTTTCTTCGACCTCGGCTTTCGGCATGCCCTCGGCGACCACTGTGAACGACAGCATCAGCCGCACCTCGCCGCCGCGTTGTACCCTTGCGGGTTCGGCCGAAGCATTGAGTTCGTGGATAACCGGCTGTTGCGGAGAGGAGGGAGCCTTGGGTTTTGCTTCTCCGGGCGGTGGGGTCAGCACCAGGCCCTCCTTAGCCCTGGGTAGGGTCACATCCTGCGCAGACTCGGGGCGGACAAATTCCACCGCGCGTCTGGAAAGAACGTCCCTGAGCCAGGAGACGTTGACCGTATCGTCGTTCAACTCGCTGGGCAGTTTTGCGGACCAGTTGTCCTGCCAGCGTTTGTAGCAACCGGGAACTGATGGGGAACAGGGCTTGCTGGCGCTCACCCAGATGGAGCCTTCGTTGCCGTTTTCATCCTCGAACAAAACAACGACGATGTGGTTTCCCGCTGTATTCAGCCCAGTTACTTTTGCAACCGTGCCCGCGTGGGCGGGAACCCGTCCCCAGCGCTTGGTTTTCTTGCCGGGCTCAAAGTAGCGGTTCACGAGAGCGTTTTCATTGACGATGTAATGCATGAACCAGTCGACGCGAAATACGAATTCGCGCCCGACGAGGGCCCGATTCAGTTCGGCGACACGCTGGGGGCTCAAGTCATTGAAGCGCTCGCTGCCAGAGCTGTCCGGCAGGACGGTGACATCTTTTTCCGGCGTCAGCTGGCAGGCATAAAACAGGAAGACGATGGCTGTCAGGATTCCAAGGCGAGCGGGATTCATTGTATTGACATGAGGAACTGAGCGGCTGCTCATGGCTGCAGTTCAAACTCCGCCGAATGGCTGCTGCAGGCATTCTGGATGCACACCTCACCGCGAAACAGGTAAGGTCCCGGTTTCGCACTCTTGGGAATTTTCTGGCGGTAGGTGCTGGTGTGCTTTCCTGCAGGCCGCGCTACTTTGCGGGTGACGGGAAATTGGGGCAGAGCGTTGCCGTTGAACTCGAGCGTGCGTTTTTCCTCGACCTCGGCTTTCGGCATCCCTTCGGCCACCACCGTGAACGACAGCAGCAACCGCACCTCGCCGCCTGGGCTGACTCGAGCGGGCTCCGCCAAAGCCTTCAGGTTGTGGATGGCCTGCTGCGGTTCGGATGGGGGCGTGCCGGGTGTTCCCGTTTCGGGTGGCGGGGTCAACACCAGTCCCTCTTTGGCTTCGGGAAGGGCGACCGCCTCTCTCGAAAGCCCAGGGGCTTCCAGATATTCCACGACGGGAGCAATTTTTCTATCGATCCAGGCCTCGGTGACGATGTCGTCTGTCAACACGGGTGTCGGCACCCAGGCTTTTTCGTTCGCAGTTCTTTTGTCGACGAGTTCCAGCGGGATCACACCCCGTTTCCCGTCTTCGGATTCGAACAGGACATAGAGATATTTGTAGTCGGTGGTGTTGAGACCCCGAATGCGCGCCACCGTGCCGGCGAGCACGTGGACCTCTTTTTTGTCTTCGGTGAATACTTTATGTGTTTTCCAGTTCATTCTGAATACGAACTCTCTGCCTGTGTACGCCTTCTGAAGCTTTTCTATATGGGCTTCGCTGAGATCGTTGAAGCGCCGCATGTCGGCATCGTCGGGCCGGGCAAACTGCCCTTCCGTGGGGGAGATCCAAGCCCGTTTCACGCATCCATCCAGGAACAGCGCCGCTATAGCAAGGAGGGCGACACACACCGGCCCCATGAGTTTTAATTTAGGAATAGTGAGGTGCTTCATGGCAGCAGTTCGAACTCAGCCGAATGGCTATTGCAGGCGTTCTGGATACAGGCCTCACCACGAAACAGATAGATTCCCGGTTTCGCACTCTTGGGAATCTTCTGGCGGTAGGTGCTGGTGTGTTTTCCTGCAGGTCGCGCTACTTTGCGGGTGACGGGAAATTGCGGCAGAGCGCTGCCGTTGAACTCGAGCGTGCGTTTTTCCTCGACCTCGGCTTTCGGCATCCCTTCGGCCACCACCGTGAACGACAGCAGCAACCGCACCTCGCCGCCTGGGCTGACTCGAGCGGGCTCCGCCAAAGCCTTCAGGTTGTTGATCACCGGTTGGGGAGCGTTTTTCAGTTCACTGGGTTCCCCCGTTTCGGGTGGCGGGGTCAACACCAGTCCCTCTTTGGCTTCAGGCAGGACAACCTCTTCTTTGGATAGCGCCGGGGCTTCTATATATTCTGCGACTCTCAAAAAGTTTTGTTCTATCCAGGCCGCCGTTGCGATACTATCCGTCAATTTTGTGGGCTTTGTGCCCTGCAGAAAGGGCGTGTCAGCAGCACGGATCCAGATCGAACCCTTGTCGTTGTTTTCGGTTTCAAACAGGATCAGAATCTGGTTCAAGCTGGTTGTGTTCAGCCCGAGAATTCGCCCGACCGTTCCGGCTTTGACATCAGAATCGGACCTGATTTTAACCTGGTCTTCCTCCCGCAGGTTTGAATTGCTTGCTTTGTCGTCCTTGTTCAGCATAAATACAAATTCCCTGCCCGCGAACTCTTTCTGCAGCTTGGCCGAATGGGCTTCGGTGATATCGTTGTAACGGCGCATGTCGGCGTCATCGGGACGGGAGAACTGACCCGCCTTCGGGGGAATCATGCATCCAGACAAAAGCAGAAAGAGGGCGGTAAGGATACTCGATTGAAGGGGTCTCATTCTCCTGAGGCTGGTTGCAAACGGTTCGCTCATGAGTGATTCTCACCGCCTCGCAGTTGCGGAACATTCCCGCATAAAGCTTTTCCCATTGGCCAAAGCGAACAAATCATGACTCAACGTCCCAGGCAGGCCCCGTCGGGATGCGGTCCGGCACAGGGGTCCGTTATACTGGGGATTGGCATGTCAAACTCCCCCGTGCCGGGGCCGCCGGAACCGCTGCCCGTTGCGCGGGGCGGCTGAATCGTCCGGGCCGCTGGCGGCGGTGTGGAAGGGCGGGGGGTGAACCCTTTGGGAATGAAAGCCGGTCCCGTCGATTTCCGGAATGCTTCATCCGCAGCGTCGGCCCCCCCGACACGCCTTTGGATGAGTTCCTCCGATGTGGTGAATCCCCCGACGCTGCCGCCGGACGGTTGGTTGAGGGATCTCAGGATATTGCCGAGTGCGTTTTCCAGCGCGCGGCTGCCGCCGGAGGATTTGCGCTTCTGCCGGGTCTGCACCCGCTGCCTGTGGGATTGATCGAGTATCTGCCGGCGTCGGAGTTTGGCGCGTGCGATCGCCTCCTCACGTTTCCCACCCGACTGCTTGATCGCATCGTCGAGCGCCTGTTGCACCATCTGATCCTGACCGCATTGGCTGGATGCGTTTTCCATCGCTTCCTGCAGGTAGGAAACGGTCAGGTCGGTTTCGTTTTGCCGCACGCTCTGATAAGCCGATTCCAGGGAACGGCGGAACGTCTTGCCGCGCTGGGCCCATTCCTTGAGCGAGGGATAGTTTTCATTGACCCAGGCATGCCCCGGCTCCACTTCCAGTACTTTATCTGCCAGCGCCAGGGCTTCACTGTAGGCGCAGACCTTGCTGAGCCGGAAAATTTCCTGCACCCATTCATCGACCTGCGTGACGTCGTCTTCAAACCCTCCGCTCCAGTCTTCCTCGGCTCCGTGCGACAAACCTTTGAAACTGGGTTCGTCCTCGGGCCTCCATCCATCCTTGGCGTCGGTGGCTTGTTCCAGCTCTTCCCACCATGAGCGGTCCAGTTTAGTGACGACCGGCTCTTCGCCTTTACGGATGACGATCATTTCATCGCCTTTGATGAAGATCTGCCCGTCGGGGGCTTCGCACACCAGGCTGCCCTGCTCGACCAGGTGTCCGACCATGCCGTCGGCGGGATCGTAGGTCGAGGCCACATGGGAACCGCGGATGCCGCAGAGAGAAGTGCCGGTGCGTACCTGACCGTGGTTGCCGTTGGCGCCCCAATCTTTCATGAAGGTGCGCAGCGTTCCCCGGATCAAGCGGATAGCGCTGAAACTTCTCGGTTGATCGGTCAACGAGAATTTAAAATCCTCCATGCTGGCTTCTGTGCTGGAGCCGAAATTGACGATGGTCGGGCCGGAGTTGGTTTCTTCGACGCGATCAAAGTATTTGATCCGGGCGCGGCCCCGCGGACCGGTGCGCAATTTGTCTCCCTTGCAGAGGATACGGCCCTTTTTGACAGTCTTGTAAGGCTCGTTGCCGCGCGTGATCTGAACATTCTTGAAGACCGACACAAGGGTGCCGATTGCCTCGTCACCCTCGGGGCAGGGGCCGCCCTGAGCCTGCGGTTCTGATTCCGGTGTCTTGCCGTCCTGTGCGTCGGTGGCTTCTTCCCGCTTTTTCCACAAGGCGCGGTCGAGTTTGCTGACCACCGGTTCCTCGCCTATTCGGGATCGAATCATTTGACCCGCCTCGACGAGAACCTCTTTCTGGTCGGGACGCTCGACAACCAGACGGCCCTGATCGACCAGGTGCTCGGTCATGCCGCTGGCCGGATCAAAGGTCGCGGCGACGCTCGTGCCCTCAGCGGGATCAAAGGCCGAAGCGGCATCGGAGCCGGGAATTCTGGCCTGAGAACCGCCATGCCGTATCGTAAAGTTACTACGCATGTCCCAGCTCTTTATGTACGCGCGAATCGTTCCATTTAAAATCTGCATCTTTCCATCGATGAACCGATTCACTTTTTGCAAAGCTCCGATGATGCCGGGTCGAACCGGCTTGGGATAGCGTTCTCGAGGCTCATACCTGAAAGCCGACATCTCGACTTTCGTGCCGGAACCGATATTGACGAATGACCGGCTTTCATTCGGTTCGTAACCGCGATCGAAGAATTCGACCCGGGCGCGCCCACCGGGGCCGGTGCGGAACGTATCCCCCCGGCAGACCAGACCCCCTGTGACGGCGGGTTTGGCAGGTTCATTTCCTTGAATGACCTCGACACCTTCAAATGTTTTGGTGATCTCACCGACCGGGTTGCTGCCATCGGGGCACTGCGCCAGGGCGGACAGGGGAAAGAAGGTGAAGAGAATAATAAGGAGGAGGCAGCGCAGCATTTTTTAACTCCCGCTGTTTGAATTGAGTGCAATTCAAATAGGAATCCTGTTTGCCCAAATGAGCCTGTTCAGGAAAAACCACCGTAATGGGAGACATTCAGAAAACGCTTTTATTCGCTCAGGATTCTCGCATTTCAGGGCGATCGATTCAATCCCAAGCGAAAGCTCTGGATTATTACGGAGAGCCGAATATTAAGCCCTTGTAAAACCGTCCGTTAGGAGGAGCGGAATCACTCCCGCTCCACCGTCACGTTGATCGATTTGAAGGAAGGGGTTTTGGACTGCGCGTCGTGCGAGCGCGGCACCAGCACGTTGGCTTCGGGATAGTACATCATGATGTTGCCCGGCTTGATGGGGAAGGGGAACAGCGTGAGCCCCTGCATGCGGCCCGTCTCGCTGGCCACCCGCACTTTCTCGCCTTCGTTCAGCCCCTGCGCCTGCATGTCTTCCGGGCTCATCAGCACCGCGTTGCGCGTCGGGATGCCGCGGTACTTGTCGTCGAGGTCGTACACCACCGTGTTGAACTGGCCTTCCGAACGCACGGTCATCAGGCGGAAGCGGTTGCCGTTGCCCTGCGGCTGGCCGTGCGCCATGTCCGGAACCGCGCACACGGTGAAGCGCGCCTTGCCGTTGGCGGTTGGAAACTGCGGCGTGTGCAGGGTGCGCCCCGCGATGTGGAACTCCTCGCCCGTTTTGTCTATATCTTTTATTTTCTCGAAACCGGGCAGCACCTTGCCGATCATCTTCCGCACGTTGCCGGTCTTGCCGAGCTCGCGCCAGTCGATCGGCTCCGGTTCCAGCACCTTCCCGGCGATCTCGGCGATCACGCCCACCTCGCTGCGCGGACCCAGGTAGCGCGGCGGTCCGCCCTCGCTCACGCGCACGAAATTGAACATGCTCTCCTGCGTCGTCGGTTCCGGCTCCTCGTCGCGCGCCAGCACCGGCAGGATGAGCGTCGTCTGCCCGCGCCCGTTGAAATGCCCCTGGTTGAGCGTCGTGTTCATGTACAGGATGAAATCGATGTTCTCCAACGCCGCTTTCGCGAACGCCGAGTCGGGGTTGGAACCGTACAGGTTGCCGCCCAGGTTCCAGGCGAAATCGAACCGGCCTGCTTGCGCCGCTTCCATGCAGCCCAGCGTGTCGAGACCCTTATCGGTCGGCAGGCTCATGCCGTAATTCGATTCCAGGTTGTCGAACACCGCCTGCTTCAGTTGCGGCGTGACGCCCACCGAACCGATGCCCTGCACGTTGCTGTGCCCGCGCAGCGGCAATAGGCCCGCGTCCTTGCGCCCGACCATGCCGCGCAGCAGCGCCAGGTTGACGATCGACTCCACGTTCTCCACCCCGTGCGCGTGATGCGTGATGCCCATCGCCCACGCGAACACCACGTTCTTGGCGGCGGCGTACTGGCGCGCCGCATCCACGATCGCCTCGTGCGATATGCCCGACGCTTCCACCAGCTCCTGCCACTTGCAGCCGTCGAGATCCGCTTTGAAGGCGGCGTAGTCGTCGGTGAACTGCAGGATGAAATCGGTGGCGAGCACGTCCGGTTCGTCTTCGGCGATCTCGAACAGCGCTTTGGCGATGCCCTTGAGCAGCGGGATGTCGCCGCCGATGTGCGGCTGTAAAAACGTGCTGGCGATGTCCGAGCCGAACAGTAGGCTGCGCACGTCGGAGGGCACGCTGAAATTTTCCAGCCCGCGTTCGCGCGCCGGGTTGATCACGATCACCTTGCCGCCGCGGCGGCGGATTTCCATCAGCGTGCGCATGAAGCGCGGGTGGTTCGACGGCGGGTTGGCGCCGATCAGGAACATCAGGTCGGTGGCATCCAGGTCTTCCAGGCGCACGGTGGCCGTTCCGGTTCCCAGGCTCTGCGTGAGCCCGACGCCCGAAGCCTGATGGCAGTAGTACGAACAGTTGTTGACGTTGTTGGTTCCGTACAACCGGGCGAACAGTTGCAGCAGAAACCCCGCTTCGTTGGAGGAACGGCCGCTCGCGTAGAAGAAGGTGCGGTCGGCGGTGGTGGTCTTCAGGCGATCCGCGACCCGCTGAAGCGCTTCCTGCCAGGACACCGCCCGGTAATGCGTGTCACCCGCTTCGCACAGCACCGGCTGCACCAGCCGGCCGCTGGTTTCCAGTTCGCGCGGCGTCCAGCGGCTCAGCGTGTCCACGTCGTGCTCCTGGAAAAAATTCACCGGCAGGATGCCCTGCATGTCCGAGGCCTGCGCCACGATGGACTTGTTGCACACTTCGGGAAAATGGCCGCGCTCGTTGCGCATGCCGCCCGACTGCCCGCCCATGCCGAGCGCGCAGCTCTTGCAGCTGTTCTTGCTCATCAGGGCGCGCATCAGCGGCCACAGGCCGCCCGCACGCCGGGATTGTTTCAGGGAATAGAGCAGCGCGCCCCAGCCCCCTGCGGAGCGCGGTAGTTTGGCTTTCATGGTGAGTTCTCCGTAAAAGAGGGAGACCGTTCAGGTGCCGATGGACTCCCTGGGCACCCAGCCCGTTTTGTCGGGAGTCAGAGCGATGCGCACCCATCCGTTTTTTTCTTCGGATAAGGTTATTATCGCTCCCTCGTGCAGCTGAAACAAGGTCACATTCTCTTTTCCGGAGGCGGACTTGACGTCGATGCGCTCCGCCAGCACGACGCCGGAATCGGCGTAGGGGCTCTGGTAGATGCGGACGGCCGCCGCACAGAGGACGATCAGTAGGGCGATCAGCGCGGTTTTGCGGGCCCAGTCCCAGGCTTCTGAGCGGTAGCGGAACCAGCCGAGCAGCAGCGCCCAGAACAGCACGTTGACGGCGAGGACGATATGAAGGTGTTCCTTCAGCGTGAAGCTGTCCGCCCAGAAAAACACCGTTTTCAACAAACCTGGTGCAGGGGGCACGACCGGGTCGGTGGTCTGGCGCAGCGCGTATTTCAGGTTGGCGTCCAGCGACGGGTCGCGGGGCAGCAGTTCTTTCGCCTTGATAAAGTTGAGGATGGCGGGCCCGAGTTTGCCGAGCCGGGAATAGGCGTTGCCCAGGTTGTAATACAGGTAACCGTTGCGCACGCCTTCAGCGATCAGGGCTTCATACAGATGCGCCGATTTGGCGTAATCCTGTTGCAGATACAGCTGGTTGGCTTTCAGGACGGTGTCCTGCTGAAGGTCCTGCGCATGCGCCGAGGCCGCGAAAAACACAGCCAGCGTCCAGAAAAAACCGGCCCGGATCCTTTGGTTCATTCGGGTTTCTCCAGCTGCTGGATCAGCTCCCAGGACTGCCGCAGCAGATCCTGGTATCCACCCGAGACCGCCGGGGCGTACTGCAGCGATTCCAGTCTTTCCAGCAGCCGCTTCGTCGCTTCCGTCTGCGTTTCGTTGAACCCCATTCCCGCAAGCTTCACGTCCACTTCCCGGGAGGTGATCGCCTGTCCGTGCAGGTTGAGCCGGTCGCCCAGGTAATCGCGCACGATCTGCGACAGCTCCCTGGCGAATTCCTTGGGCTCCGGCCGCGGCGACCGGGTGCTCAGTTGTTTGAGGTGCGACGCTGCGGTCTTGAAAGCGTTCTGCCTGCGGGAATACGCGACGTCGTGCTTGAGCCGCTGGCTGCGGCTGATGAAGCCGGAAAGCACGAAAAACGCCAGCACCGGAAAGACGAATCCGGCGGCGTACAGCGCCTGTTGCGGGCGCGTGAACCGTTGATCGGCAAAATCCCCGTCCCGGGTGTGAATCGGAAACAGGTCCTCACCGAGGATCGCCACCTCTTTTTTCTCGTTGCCGCTTTGCGGCAGTTCCGGCTGCGTGACCTTGAGCGTGTCGTCCCCGGAAGAAGGCGACACCGTGAACGAGACCGGCATCGTGCGGGCGGTGCGGTAGCGTTTCTTTTTCGGGTCGAACCAGGACAGCGCCGCCGGCGGCAGGCTGACCGGGCCTTCCTTCAGCGGCACCAGCGCGAACTTGAAGATCTTTTCCCCGGCCAGCTTCTCCCCCAGCATGCCCGTCTTGGTTTTGGGCTGGTCTGGATACA
Source organism: Nitrospinales bacterium (assembly GCA_965223345.1). Lineage (GTDB taxonomy): Bacteria > Nitrospinota > Nitrospinia > Nitrospinales > VA-1 > CBDCWG01. Next base: position 2,842,956 of record CBDCWG010000012.1, on the reverse strand, counting down.
CCTTGAAGGCGTCGCCGAGATCGGGGGCGGGCAGGGAAAAATTCTTCACGCTCGCGGGCCCTTTCACCGTCACCGTCCAGGTCGTGCTGTCTCCCACCTCCAGTTCGGTCGCACTCAGGGACGCGTCGATCTCGAACTGCCCCACCAGGCCGGTAAAATCCGCCGGCCGGCCCTTTTTCGGCAGCGGCTTCACGTTCAGCTGAATCGGGTCCGAACGCAGGATCTTGTGGATCGCCTGACCGCGCGAGCGGTTGAACGGATCGTCAAAGAACAGCGAAAACGGGTCCTGGCGCGAGGCGCGCCCGCTGCGGTTCACCAGATCCAGTTCGATCTCGGCGCCGGGAATCGTCATCTTGCCCGGATGAATGGGGAACAGCGCCACCGACAGCTCGTGCACGTGGTGGCGCACGCCGTTCAGCACGCGCATGTAGATCCTGGCGTCGCCCATGTCCTCCTTGCGGAACTGGCTGTCGTCGTAGGTGAGCTTGAGATCCAGATTTTTCGCATCCACCTTGCGGAACAGGCGGAAGGTGTATTCGATCTGCTCGTTGACGTATGGATTTTTATTGGACACGGAGGTTTCCACGTACGCCAGCGTGCTCGCCGCAGACGGGTTGCGCGGCGTTTTGCTGACGATCACGCGGATCGGTTCCGAGCGGTAGGTCTTGCCCTCGACCTCGACGCTCGAAGGGCCGATCTCGAACGCACCGGCTTTCGCGGGCGCCAGCAGAAAATTGTAGGTGAAGGAAACGCGCGTCTCGCCGTTGATGATGCGGGTCGAAGACGCGGTGCCGCGCGAGCGGATGCGGAAATTCGGCAGATCGGGCAATTTCGGCGGCGGCGCGTTCTGCACGCCCTCGACCGTGAGCGAAAGTTGCAGCGTGTCCTCGAGCGTCAGTTCGCTCTTGTCCACCGTCGCCGTCAGTTTGACCGCATCGGCTTTCGCGGAAACGGAAGCGACGCCGGACAATGCCAGCACAGCGGCCAAAATGGCGCACAGGCCCAGCCGCAGGGTCGCTGTCAGCATATGCGCGCGCACCGGCTCACCAGTCCTTTTCCGGTTGCATCGAACCGCCCGACCGTTGCTGGGATTTTCTTTTTTGAAAGCGTTTGAGGTCTTCATTCAGTGAACTGAGCCACCGCTCCGCCTGTTCTTCCGTCAATTCCCCGTTCTGCCCGGTTGCGGACGCCTGCTGCTGCGCGCCCTGGGGTTGCGTGGATTGCGGCGGGGCAGGCGGTGGATTCTGCGCCTGCTGCACCGGCTCCTGCTCACCGGATTGCGATGGATCCGGCGGCGTTTGCGAATCTGCTGGATCGGAGCCGGGGTTGGGGCTGTCATCCGATCCTTCGTTGTCGGATCGATCGTCCGGATTGTCTCCCTTGCCGGACGGGTCGTCCGGATTTTTGGAATTGCCGGAATCGGGGTTTTTCCGCATCTGCTCGCGCACGAATTCCAGGTTGTATTTGGAGTCCATGTCGCTGGGATCGAGTTCCAGCGCCTTCTTGTAGGCGGTGGCGGCCTCTTCCAGCTTGCCGAGCCGGAACAGCGCGTTTCCCGTGTTGTAAATCGATTTCTGTTTCAGGACGCGGCCGGAATCGCCGGCGGCCGCCTGCACGTACTCCTGCAGGGCTTCTTTATATTTTCCCTGTTTGTAGTAGCTGTTGCCCAGGTTGTAGGCGATTTGCGGGTCGCCGGGCCGGCTCTCCAGCGCTTCCAGGAATTTGCGCTCCGCCTTGTCGAAAGCGCTGTTGCTGTATTCCTGCACCCCTTCCCGCAGGTGGTTCTGCGACGAGTCGAACGAAACCCCGCCGGCGTTTCCGGTGACAGGAGCGCTCAGCGACAGAAATACCAGGACTGGAAGCAAGCGTGATTGCAGCAAGGAAGCCTTTCCGTTACAGCGGTCGCGATGGGGACGGGCACTTCCGGGAGCAGCGGCCTGCACCGGGCCGGAAGTGCGTGCATTCAATCAATGATACCGAATTTTTGGGTCGGGAAAAACCCCGAAGGGGCGTCGCTGAATAAAGAAAAAGGGTTTGCGGTTGAGCGACCGCAAACCCCGGTTTTTCCGCCCCTGCAGGCGCCGGGACCGGTCGGAAACGCACACTATTTCCGGTCTGTCCCAGCGCTTTCATCCAGGTGAATCCGTTGCTGCTATTCAAAACTCAAAAAAAGCTCACTTGCTCTTTTTCTGAGGAGTTTTACCGGACTTGTCTTTCTTTTTGGCGTCTTCCTTGCTGTCATCCGAGGACGAAGCCGTTTTCTTGGTGCTTGCGGAGCCGCGCGTTTTCCCTTTATCCGCGGCGTCGTCCATTTTTTTGGCCGATGCGGAGGTTTTGGTCTTGGCCATCGGATCGCCGGCAAAAGCCGAGAACGGAATGGCCAGGGAAAGGACAAACAGGGTGCAGACAGTGAACGCTGTGAATTTCTTCATGAGGATTTCTCCTTTTCAAGGATAGTGATTGTGTGTTTCGGGACGGTAAAAACGATAAAAAAAACTTATCAAGGAAAAATCAGAAGATCAATAGCGCAATGCGCATCAAACCGTGAGGCAAATCACAAAACCCAAAAAAAGTCCGTACGGGAAATAAAAACAAAACCCTTAGCTATAACCCATTAAATAATATGATATTAGTGATTTCGTCCGACACGGCGGGCTGCGGCCCGCGCGGGCGAAGACGGTTGTATGCGGAGGCTTTGAAAGAAACTTGCAGCCGATGGGTTAAGATTTTAACTGAAGTGTAAATATAGGAGGGTGGAACGCGGATTGGAGCAAAATCCGGCGCACAGATATCCTGCTGCGGAAAATTCAGGGGCAGGTGAGGGCGGGTGATTTCAGGAATTGGGGTCTTCGGCGGGTGTCTCCGCGCCGATGAACTTGAGATCCTCCACCGCCAGGGTCACGTTCTTGTAGCTGAAGATGCGGTCTTTGCGGCTGCTGATGTGGCGCATTTTCACGGTCACCGGCCGCTTTTCATTGCGGACCTTTTGCAGCTGGCGGTGCAGCTCCTCCAGCGTGCGCACCGATTGACCGTTCACCATGATGAGCCGGTCCCAGGGGCCGATGCGCTTGCTCTCGCCGAGCGATCCCGGCTCCACATAATCGACCTTCAGGGTGTACACCATCTCCGCCCGGTCGCGAAAGGGCACCGGAGCCAGCAGGACGCCGGAAAAGTAGACGCCCTTTCTTGCGGTGACGCGCGGTGCGGGCGGCAGCGTGCCGGTGAGGATTCTTTTTTTGCCCCGGCGCAGGATTTCCAGTTCGAAGTTGTCCAGCCGGCCGCGCAGCGAGTGCACCCATTGCCCTTCGTTCTCGACGATCTGGTTGTCGGGCAGGGTGCGCAGGATCACGTCGCCTTCCTCGAGCGGGATGAGATCGGGTTTCAGGTACGATCGGGCCACCACCAGTTGATGGCTGTCTTCGGTGTTCTCTTCGAACAGGACGGTGAGGTCCGGCGGCGACGGGTCGCGCCCTTCCCGCAAAAGCTCGAGAACCCGGCACAGATACTTCATGGGTTCGGCGAAGTTGGTGTTCTGGTTTTCATCGCGGTTCAGCGTCGCGGTGTTCATGCCGACGACCTTGCCGCTGCGCGTGCTGATCAGGGGCCCGCCCGAGTTTCCCGGATTGATGGGCGCGTCCGTCTGCAGCAGTTCGCCGCCGAGCCGCGAGGTGACGCCGGAGATGATGCCGCGCGTTCCGGTGAACGAGAATTTCCAGGGGTGCCCGAACGCGCCGATGGAGTGGCCGACCTCCGGCATCGATTCGCACAGCAGCGGCGCCGCCTTCGCCTGTTTGGGAATCAGCGCCGGCGCGATGCGGATGATGGCCAGATCCAGATAGGGGTCCACATACACCTTTTCGGCCGGATGCGAGGACTGGTTGTGAAACGCCGCCGACAGATACGACGGCGAGCGCGACACCACGTGCGCGTTCGTCATCACCCAGCCGCGCGCCTTGTCCACCAGGAACCCGGCTCCCGTCGAGGAGCCCTTCTTTTCGCCGTCGAACGGAATCCGCACGCGCGTGTCGATTTTGACGGTGTACTGGATGGCCTGTTTGAAAACGACCTCATCCTGCAGCGCATGCGCGGAAGAGGTCAGTAATATGCACAGAGTGAACGCGAGAACGGTTTTCATTTTGAATGTGCCGAGTGGGTTGGATAGGAGCAACGGACGGATACGGAAAGGCAGGTTCGATGCACGCGCCCGGCGGGGAGAGAGAAACGGGAATGAGCCGGACACCCTTGAAAATACAATCGTTATTGTAGATAAAACCGCAGATGTTGTCAACCGCCGCTCTTGTAAAAAAAACGTGTCATAAAACTGTTCGGCTTGTTTGCGCCATAAAAAAAGCCCCCGCACGGTGCGGGGGCTTTTTGCGTTGCGGCTTAAAGGATCATTCGCGCGGGTTGCCCATGATGCGCAGCAGCATCAGGAACAGGTTGATAAAGTCCAGGTACAGCGTCAGCGCGCCGATCACCGCTTCTTTGGTGTCTTCCTCTGTGCCTTCGTTGCCCAGCACGTTCATGTTCTTGATCTTCTGCGTGTCGTAGGCGGTCAGGCCGACGAAGATCAGCACGCCCGCGTAGGTGATGACCCAGTACATCATCTCGTTCTTCATGAAGATGTTGACGATCGATGCGATGATGATGCCGATCAGGCCCATGAACAGGAAGCTGCCCATCGAGGTCAGGTCCCGCTTGGTCGTGTAGCCGTAAAAACTCATGGCCCCGAACGTCCCGGCCGTCACCAGAAAGGTGGAGGTGATGGACGCCATCGTGTAGGCCAGGAAAATAAACGAGAACGTGATTCCCGTCAGGCCGGCGTACAGAATGAACACGCCGGTGGCCTGGCTGGCCGACATCTTCTGCACCCGGAAGGACAGGTAAAACACCAGTCCGATCTGCGCGATCATCAGCACGATGGGAATCATCGGGTTGGCGGTGATGATCCCGAGCGCCGTGTCGTTGTGCGCCACGAAATAGGCCAGAAACCCGGTCACGGCGAGGCCCGCCGTCATCCAGTTGTAGACCCGCACCATGAATCGCTGCTGTTCCGCGGCGATCGCATCCTGACTCATGTGACTCGGAATGTTTCTCGATATATTTTCCATAGAACCGTTCACCTCAAAAAAGTCGGTAATTTCCGCAAAATGCGGGAAAGATTGGTAGTTACAGGCCGTGGATGCGGCCTCGATGATAAATGGAGACCCCTGTTTTTAATGGTCAAAGCCTGCTAAAACAGGGAATGTGACCTGTTATTTTAACAAATCGGGCTCTCCCGGCGCAACGGTTGCGGTCCTTTGCGCCGCAGGACGCGATTTTTCATCGATCCAGAAGTCCGCCAGCAGGCAGACCAGGGCGAGAAAAATCATCCATTGAAACCGCTCGTGCCACTGTTTGCGGCGCTGCGACTTGAGCTGCTTTTTCTCCAGGTTCACCAGAATGCTGTCCTTGTAGATCCGGGTGAGGTCGAGATCCCCCGTCACCGACCGCACGTAGGTGCCTCCGGTCTCCAGAGCCATCGCCTGCAAAGTGGCCTCGTCGAGTTTGGTCAGGATCACTTCGCCGTTCGCATCCTTTTTGAACCCGCCGCCCGGCTCGCCGCTGGGAATGGGAGCGCCGAGTTCGCGGCCGATGCCGATCGTGTAGATCTGCACGCCCTGTTCAGCCGCCCAGCGCGCCGCCTGCACCGGATCGCCCTGATGGTCCTCGCCGTCGGTGATCAGGATCACCGCCTTGGATTTTTTGGCCTGCCCGCTCATGGCCTCCACCGAGACCCGGATGGCCTTATCCAGCGCGGTGCCCTGGATGGACAGGATGTCCGTGTCCACCGCCGAGAGAAACAGTTTCGCGGCGGTGTAATCGAGCGTCAGCGGGCATTGCACGAACGCATCGCCTGCGAACACCACCAGGCCGATGCGGTCGCCTTCCAGCATGTCGAGCAGGTCGAGGATCTTGCGCCGCGCCCGGTCGAGGCGGTTGGGCTTGATGTCCTCGGCCAGCATGCTGTTGGAGACATCGAGCGCCACCACCAGATCCAGCCCCAGCTGCCGTTGCTCCTTCCACTGGTAGCCCCAGCGCGGCTGCGTGAGCGCCAGGACGCAAAACAGCACCGCCAGCACGGTGACGATCACCCGCCGCCGCTGTGTGCGGGCAAAGTGCGGTCCCACCAGCCGTGGCAGCAGCGCCTCCCCGCAGAACCGGGCCGCCATCTGCCGCTTGCGCCGCGCTCCCCAGATGAGAAACAGCAGCAGCACAGGCAGCAGCCAGAGCAGGTTCAGGTATTCCGGCCGGCCGAACGGTGCGCTCACGGGACGCGCCTCAAACGGGTGTTGGTCAACAGGATCTCGAGCAGGAAGAAGGACAGCCCGGTGACGAGGAAATACGGGAACAGCTCCTTGTACTCGGAATGATCCAGCGTTTTCACTTCGGAGGTTTCCAGCTGGTCGATCTGCTGGTACACCTTCTTCAGCGTGTCGAGGTCGGTCGCCCGGAAATACTGCCCGCCCGTCATGTCCGCGATGTCCTTGAGCGTTTTTTCGTCCATCTCCACATCCTGATACACGTAGCGCTTGCCGAACAGCGAATCCACCAGGAACGGGGCCTTGCCGTCGGTGCCGACCCCGATCGTGTGGATCTTGACGCCGAACTGTTTCGCGATCGACGCCGCCTGGGCGGGCGTGATGTTGCCGGCGGTGTTGCGCCCGTCGGTGAGCAGGATGATCACCCGGCTTTTCGCTTGCAGATCCTTGAGCCGCTTGACCGAAATCCCGATCGCCGAGCCGATCGCCGTGGCATTGCCCGCCTGGCCGATCTTCATATCGCGCAAAAACGCCAGCAGGATGTCGTGATCCAGCGTCAGCGGGCATTGCGTGAACGCCTCCTCGCCGAACACCACCATGCCCAAACGGTCATACGGGCGGTTGGCGATGAATTCCGCGACCACGTCCTTCACCACCTGCAGCCGGTCGATGCGTTCGCCGTCCTTCATGAAATCCATCGCCTGCATGCTGACCGACGTGTCGATCGCCAGCATGATGTCCACGCCCGCAGAAAGGATTTCCGTGCTCTTGCGTCCCTCCTGCGGCCGCGCCAGCGCCACGATCAACAGCGCGATGGCGAGCAGGCGCAGCACGAGCGGTACCGAGGCGAGCAGTTGCGTGCCGGCGGGAAGGATCGATTTCAGCCTTGCGATGGAGGAATAATGAAACACCGCTTTCTTGCGGCCGCGCAGCAGCAGGACACAAAACGGCAGCAGCAGGATCAGCAGCAGAACCCAGGGATCCTCGAAGCGGAAAAAGCTCATGGCGTTGCCTCTCGTGTGGCGGCGGGTTGCATCCTGGGTGCGGTGGCGCGCACCAGCCGGATGCAGTCCTCCAGCACGTCGCCGGGAACCGCCTGCAGGGAACGCGCGAATTTCACCCGGTCGGTTTTGCGCAGCACCGCATCGATGGCTTCCTGAACCGGCGTTTCCACGAATGCGGCGCGCCGCATGAAGGCCACGATCTCCTCGGTCGTCCAGTCCAGCGCGGGAAACTCGAACCGTTCTTCAAGATAGCGGCGGAAAATTTCCGACAGCGCGAAATGGTGCTCGCGCACCCGGCCCGCTTCCAGCAGCCCCTTCGACCGGAGGGCCTGCAAATCCTTGAGCGCCTGTTCGTGCGCGGGCAAACGCACAGAGTCCGCCTTTGCCGAAGCGATGCGCCGTTCAATGGAACGCCGCCAGACGTAATACACAAATGCCAGCAGTAGAGCGCCGACCAGCAACGGGACCACGATGGCCAGCCAGTCCCGGCCTGTAGTGATCACGGGCTTGATGTCGCGGATGTCCGTCGGTTCGCCCTGCAGGCGCAGAATGGACTGGACGTCCAGCTCCACCTGAGAGGTCATCGCCTTGCCGGAAGTTTCGGAACCATTCTGCCGCACGGTGAACGGCACCTCGATCTGCGGGAACAGGATCTTCCCGATCGCATCCACCCGGTATTGAATCCAGAATTCGGTTTTCTTGCGCGGGCTGTCGTCCGCTTCGGAAACGCGTTCGCCCGTCTCCAGGTTTTCCAGGCCCTCGAGGGTGGGAAACTCGGGAGCCGCAGGCTCGATCGACGGCTCGTGCCGGACGATCACCGAATAGGTGACCACATCGCCGAGCGTCGCTTGGTAGCGGTCCAGCGCGGTTTCCAGCGCAATCGGGGAGGCCGCTTCCTGCGCCGCAACGCTGGTGGAAAAAATCCACATCCCGAAGCAAACGCAGACCGCGAGCAGGGTTGCAACTCGCCGGGATTTGCCTCGCACTCGCGTCATGGTTCACGGTTCCCGCAGGGTTTTCAGGCAGGCTGCGATATGCGATTGCAGAGTCTCGCCCGGTTGCTGCGCCGCCACCTGCGCCGAATAAAACCAGACCAGCGCTTCCGGACAGTTGTCCATCTCGCGGTACAGCGCGCCGATGGTCTCGGAGACCGCGGCCCGGCGCGCCAGATCGACCTTCGCCGTTTCCAGATAACGAATGTACTGCTGCACCGCCTGCTGCTTGAGCCCGGCTTCCTGCAGTTTGCCGGCGACCTCATACAGGCGGTTGGGCCAGGACGCGGCTTTCGAGGGCGACAGCATTTTGCTGACCAGCTGCAAAGAGAAAACCGCGAACGCCGCCACCGTCACGACGGTCAGCAGGATCACGAAGATCTTGACGCCGCGCCCGACGCCTTCGCTTGGGGAACTTTCGGGTGACTCGCTCATAGTCAGTGTTTTTTTTCGCGCATTTTTACAAATTCCGTAATTTCATTTCATGTTCTCTGGCCATCCGAGAAATGAATTCGGGTGTCAGTGTTTCTTCTCGCGCATTTTAAAATAACGGACAAGCGGTTCGACGAGCGAGCCGTCCGTCCGGATCGGCACCACGTCGATGTTCATGGCGTTGAGTACCCGCTTCTGCCCGGCAAACGCCTTGCGGGTCAGCGCGGCGTAGCGCTCCACCCAGGCGCGGTCGCTCGTGTCGATCAGGATCGTCTCGCCGGTCTCGGCGTCCTCCAGATGCAGCAGGCCGACATCGGGAAGCCGCTCCTCCCGGGCGTCCTGAATCCACAGCGCGACGATGTCGTGTTTCTGGTTCGCCAGTTTCAGCGTGTTCTCGTAACCCGCGCTCTGGAAATCCGAGATCAGAAACGTCACCGTCTTGCGCTTCTGCACGTTGAGCAGGTATTCCAGCGGCAGATTGAGGTCCGTGCCGCGGCCCTCGGGATTGAAATCGAGGATGGTGCGGATGATGTTCCACACATGCGCCTTGCCTTTTTTCGGCGGGATGTAATGCTCGATGCGGTCCGAGAACACCAGCAGGCCGATCTTGTCGTTGTTGCGGATCGCCGTGAACGCGAGGATCGAAGCCAGCTCCGCCGCCACTTCGTTTTTCAGCTTGCCCGCCGAGCCGAACGCCCCCGACGAACTGACGTCCACCAGCAGCATCAGCGTCAGCTCCCGCTCTTCCTTGAACTCCTTGATGTAGGGCTGGTTCATGCGCGCGGTGACGTTCCAGTCGATCAGGCGCACATCGTCGCCCGGCTGGTACTCCCGCACCTCGCTGAATTCCATGCCCCGTCCCTTGAACGCCGAGACGTACTCGCCCGCCATCAGGTCGTTGACCAGGTGGCTGGTCTTGATCTGGATCGCCCGCACTTTTTGCAACAGGTCGGAGGACACCGCATTTTGCGGTTCGGCCGGCGGCGGCACGTCGAACCAGTCGAAAAATCGGGAAAGGAAGTTTGCGGCCATCGGCGGGGTGCGGATCAGGGAACTTCGACGGTGTCGAAGATCTTTTTGAGGATGTCGTCCGCCGTCACGTTTTCCGCTTCCGCCTCGTAGGAAAGGATGATGCGGTGCCTGAGCACATCCAGGCCGATGCTCTTGATGTCGTGCGGCACCACGTAGCCGCGCCCCTGCAGGAACGCGTAGGCTTTCGACACGCGGTTGAGAAAGATCGAGGCGCGCGGCGATGCGCCGAACTGGATCAGCTTTTTGAGTCCGCCCAGCTTGTGCTTGTCCGGATCGCGGGTCGCCGCAACCAGATGGATGATGTAGTCCTGCAGGTTCTCGTCGATGTAGATCGCATCGAACACCTTGCGCGCTTCAAGCAGTTGCTCGGGGCGAACGATGGTTTGCACCGGCGCGTGGTTGTTGGTGGAGGACATGCGCTGCATGATGCGCTTTTCCTCCTCCTGCGTCGGGTAGGTGACTTTCAGCTTGAACAGGAAGCGGTCCACCTGCGCTTCGGGAAGCGGGTAGGTGCCCTCCTGCTCGATGGGGTTCTGCGTGGCGATGACCATGAACGGCTCGGCCAGGTCGAACGTCTGCCCGCCGATGGTGATCTGCCGCTCCTGCATGGCTTCCAGCAGGGCGCTCTGCACTTTCGCGGGCGCCCGGTTGATCTCGTCCGCCAGGATGATGTTGGCAAACAGCGGCCCCTTCTTGATCGAGAACTCCCCCGACTTGGGCTGGTACACCTGCGTGCCCAGAAGATCCGCCGGCAAGAGGTCCGGCGTGAACTGGATGCGCTTAAAATCCGCGTGGATGGTCTGCGCCAGCGTTTTCACCGACGTGGTCTTGGCCAGCCCCGGCACCCCTTCCAGCAGCAGGTGCTCCCCGGCCAGAAGCCCCAGGATCAGCCGCTCGATGAGGTGGCTTTGGCCCACCAGCACCTTTTCCAGCTCCTTGAGCAGAGGCTGGACGAAGTCTCCGGTCTCTTTGACCTTGTCGGTCATCGCGTCGATGTTGTAGGCCATGACTGGATCCAAACGGGAATGAGGCTTGAAAGAAGGCTCCCGGCCGGGCTGCGCACAGGGCGTTCGGCAGCGGGAAACTCGCAGCATAAAAAATAATTATACAGGTTCTCCCTGCAAATTCATCCGGGTTTTACGCGAGGCCGCGATACAGCGCGAGCAGGGACCGCTGTTTCGCAGGCTGCGTGCGGGCGTGCGGTGCGGCTCTCCCTCGCCGCTTCCGTCGCGATAAAGCGGAGACGCGGTGAAAAGAATTCGTCTTCACCTTCGCGTGAACGTCGCAAGCGGTGCTTCGATGAACCGTCGCATCTGCGGACGGAAGATTGCACACTCTCAAGGCGGTCCGGCGCGGAAAGACCGATGATAAAATAAGTGTGAAGTGAAGGCCTGTTTGTGCAGTGAATGCCGATCCCATAATAACACACAAAAAATCAATGGGATTGCAGCGGGTCGGCGGCGCCGTTGCGAACGCACACAGAGCAGGGAGGTGGCCCTTATAGACATCCCGATGAGGATTCCCGGCGTAACGGCGATGTTCGTCACGGGACTTTTTGAGTTTTTTGACTTTACAATATGGCATACTTAAATAGAATGGCCTGTTAAACACAACCGGCTGCCAAACAAAATCTCCAAACAGCAATTCGGATCTTTGGGAATCCTCGTATGACCACTAAAACCGAAAAAGACATCGACGGACTCATCGAGCAGAGCCTGAACGCGGACAAAAGCGAGCTGGACCTTCGCGAAAAAGAGATCGACGACGACACGATCAAAAAAATCGTGACTTCCGATAAAGCCAAGGGGATCACCGCCCTGTTTCTCGAGTTCAACGAGGTGGGCGACGACGGCGTGAAAGCGATCCTCGACTCCGAGCACATGAAATTCCTCACCGTCCTGAACCTGTTCAAGAACAAGGTGACCGACGAGGGCGTGAAGGCGATGGCCCAGTCCAAGACCCTGCTCAACCTGTCGGAACTGATCATGAGCGACAACGCGGTCGGCCCGGCCGGCGCGCGCGCGATCGCCGAATCTGCGACGCTGGCCAATCTGGTGTCCCTCTGGCTGGGGGACAAGCTGGGCGATGAGGGCGTCGCGGCGCTGGCTTCCTCGACCCATCTCACGCAGCTCAATCTGCTCAGCCTGTATCGCAACGACATCGGCAACGAAGGCGCGTTCGCCATCGCGGATTCGAAAAACCTGTCCAAGATCACCGAGCTCAACCTCAACTGGAACTACATCGAGCCGGAAGGGATCGAGGCCATGGCGCAGTCGGAGACGTTGAAGAACCTCACGCAGCTGACGCTGACCTACAACCCCATCGGCCGGCGCGGCGGCATCGCCATCGCCAATTCGGAAATATTCAAAAATCTCACGCTGCTGGACCTGTACGAAGCGGAAATCGGGGACGACGGGGCCCGCGCGATCGCCGAATCGAAAACCCTCGGCAACCTGGAGACCCTCATCCTGATCCGCAACGACGTGAGCCCGGAAGTGCAGAAGCTGTTCGAAAATTCCAAGAACCTGCCCAAATTGACCAAAGTGCTGTTCAAGCCCGAGGGCGGGGAACACTGACAAGCGCATTTCAGGATGGATGACAGCGGGGCCCCTTCAGCAGGCGGCCCCTTTTTTTTATGAACGGCCGCGCAACGCACCCCCGCGATAGGATATACTACGAGCCGAATTCAATGCCTTGCGATGCGGACGCGCTGCGGATTGCAGCCGTGGCCGTCCCTGAATGATTGAGACCCTATGTTCACCGGTGAAAAACCCGATCTGCTCGATTTCTGGGCGTTCAGCGAAGACAACATCTACGTCGTCGGCAAGGACGGCATTCCGCAGCATTACGACGGCGAAGAATGGCTGCCGGTGCGCACCGAAAACACCAACCCGCTGATGGGGATCTGGGCGTCCGACCCCAAAAACATCTATGCCGTCGGCATCGGCGGCGTGGTGCTGCACTACGACGGCAAGGTCTGGAAGATGATCGACACCGGCAGCTACGACTCCCTCAACTCCGCTTACGGTTATGACGCCGACAACATCTTCTTTTACGGCGTCGGCGGGCGCATGCTGTTCTGGGACGGCGAGAAATGGAACTACCGCGAGCCCAACACCATCCACGACATCTTCGGCATGTGGGGCGAGGACATCAACCACATCTACACCGTCGGCGGCGAGGGCGTGTTCCGTTTCTACGACGGCAAGCAGTTCCAGCGCAGGGAAGAGCTGACCGAAGAAACCATCTCGCTCTACGGCGTGTGGGGCACGAAGACGGAAAACGTCTACGTGGTGGGATCGCACGGCACCATCCTGCATTTCGACGGCAGCGAGTGGAAGAACATGGAATCGGGCACCGAGGAATACCTGCTGGCCGTCTGGGGCACGTCGGAGAACGACATCTTCGCCGTCGGCGACAGCGCCGTCATCCTGCATTACGACGGCAAGGCCTGGTCGCCGATGACCTGTCCGCGCGAGGATCACCTCACCAAAGTGCGGGGACTCGGGCCCGACTGCGTTTTCGCTGTCGGCGACAACGGCACTGTTATCAAATATGACGGAAAGCAGTGGAGTGACATGTCGCTTTGACGTCCGCAATGAATCGAACCTTTATTAAACTCTGCACTATGAAATCCTCATGCCGCGACTGACTGAAAACCATCTGCTCTCCATCACCGGCTTCGGTGAAAACGACATCTTCGTCGGCGGTGCCGAAGGCACGATCCTGCACTACGACGGGGCGGAGTGGAAAAAAATGGAACTGGCCGGCCGGTCGCGCTACACCATCAAAGGGCTGTGGGGCAGCGCGCCGGACAACCTGTTCGCCGTCGCCACCGACGGCGTCATCCTGCATTACGACGGCAGCGCCTGGTCGCCGATGCAGACCGAAAAGCTGCCGCCCATGACCGGCATCTTCGGGCTGGGGCCCGACGAGGTGTACGCCTGTTCCCGTCTGGGCAAAATCCTGCGCTACGACGGCAGCGAGTGGAAGTTCCTGCGCACCGGCACCGACACCGACATCACCCGGCTTTGGGGCTGCAGGGAATCGGGCATGTATGCGGTGGGTTACGACGGGCTGGTCCTGCGGCAGGAGGGCGACAAGTGGGTGCGCCTGACCCTCAATTCCAACGCGGAGTTTTACGGGTTCTACGGCTTCGGCCCCAAAGAGATGTACATCGTCGGTTCCGACGGCGCGATTTTCAGCTTCGACGGCGTCGAATGCACCGAAATGCCGTCCCGCACCATGGAGTTTTTCCTGGATGTCTGGGGGCCCTCCCGCGACATGGTGTTCGCCGTCGGCGACGAAGGCATGATCCTGTTTCTGGAAGGCGACCAATGGACCCGCATCGAATCGAACACGAAGGAATACCTGACCGCCATCTGGGGCACTTCCGAAGAAAACATCTACGCCGTGGGCGACAACGGCCTCATCCTCCACTGGAACGGCGAGGACTGGAAACCCGTTGAATGACCGTCCGCCTTACCCCTTGACACCCTCTCTTGCCAAATGGTACTGTCATAGGGCTAAACCCTTGAAAATAATATGATTCTGACTCTAATCGCCGTTTAATCAAGCCATTGTCTCAAAGGGCGTCCGCGCCTTGGAGCCCCTGCGGACGGGAACCCGGAGACCGAGGCCCGTAAAACCCTGTCGCACGCCGTTTCATGTTCACACCCTCACTGGAAGAATTCAGGCAAAAAGCCAAAGAAGGCAACCTGATCCCCGTCTACAAGGAGATCGTCGCCGATCTGGACACCCCGGTTTCCGCCTACCTGAAGATCCGCGGCGCGTCGCACTCGTTCCTGCTGGAGAGCGTGGTGGGCGGCGAGAAATGGGCCCGTTATTGCTTCCTCGGTTGCGATCCCTCGCGCATCGTTTCGGCGAAGGGAAACATCGTCACCGTCGAGAACCGCGAGACCGGCGACAAGCGCGTGTTCGAAAAGGACGACCCGCTCTCGGCCGTCAAGGAGATCCTGTCCGAATACCGGCCGGTGGCCACGCCGGATCTGCCGCGGTTTTGCGGCGGCGCTGTGGGGTTCGTCGGCTACGACATGGTGCGGTTCTTCGAAGGATTGCCCGAGGACACCGAAGACGATCTCGACTGCCCGGACGCGCTGTTCGTCATCACCGACACGCTGCTGATCTTCGACAACGTCACCCAGACCATCAAGATCGTGTCCAACGCCCTGGTGCAGGACGGCGATCTCGACGCGGTGTACGCAAAGACGCTGGACAAGATCCGCGCGCTGGAAGAAAAGCTGCGCGCCCCCGCACCGGAGCTGCAGGGAGAGCACGGCAACGGCAACAGCGGCGCGCTGCCGTCGCTGCAATCGAACTTCGAGGAGGAAGCGTTCAAGCAGGCGGTCCTCAAGGTGAAAAACTACATTCACGAAGGCGACGCCATCCAGGTGGTGCTGTCGCAGCGGCTGAAGTTCAGGATCAGCCAGGACCCTTTCAACATCTACCGCGCCCTGCGCACCATCAACCCGTCTCCGTATATGTATTTTCTCAAGCTGGGTGAGTTCCAGGTGGTCGGCTCCTCGCCGGAAGTGCTGGTGCGGCTGGAAGGGGAAGACGTCGAGGTGCGCCCGATCGCCGGCACGCGCAAACGCGGCAAAAACGAAGAGGAAGACCGGGAACTGGAAAAGGACCTGCTGAGCGACGCCAAGGAGCTGGCCGAACACATCATGCTGGTGGACCTGGGCCGCAACGACCTGGGCCGGGTGGCGCGCATCAGCACCGTCGAGGTGAACGAACAGTTCAGCATCGAACGCTACTCGCACGTGATGCACATCGTCTCCAACGTGCGCGGCCGGTTGAAGGAAGGGCTGGACTGCTTCGACGTGCTGCGCGCGGCGTTTCCCGCGGGCACGGTGTCCGGCGCGCCCAAGATCCGCGCCATGGAGATCATCGAGGAGCTGGAGCCCACCCGCCGCGGCCTGTACGCGGGCGCGGTTGGTTACATCAGCTTCACCGGCAACATGGACACCGCCATCGCCATCCGCACGCTGCTGATCAAGGGCCAGGCCGCCTACCTGGGAGTGGGGGCGGGCATCGTCGCCGATTCGGTTCCCGAAAACGAATTCGAGGAGACCATGAACAAGGGCCGCGCGCTGCTCAAGGCGATCGAGGTGGCCGAGCGGGGGCTGTTCCGGTGATTTCCGCGAGAATACGCTATAATGGCCCGAACAGGCCGGAAGGGTTCCGGCCCGCGATTTCGAGGTGTGCGGCATGATCCTGATGATCGACAATTACGATTCCTTCACCTACAACCTCGTGCAGTACATGGGCGAGCTGGGCGCCGACCTGAAAGTGATCCGCAACGACAAGATCGGCCTCGACGAAATCGAGGCGCTGGCGCCGGAAAAGATCGTCATCTCTCCCGGACCCTGCACGCCGGACAAGGCGGGCATCTCCGTCGAGGTGGTGCGGCGCTTCGCCGGCAGCATTCCCATTCTCGGCGTGTGCCTCGGGCACCAGTCCGTCGGTCAGGCGATGGGTGCGAAAATCGTGAAGGCCGGCAAGCTGATGCACGGCAAGACGTCGATGATTCAACACGACGGCAAGGGCTTGTTCGAAAATCTGCCGAACCCGTTCGAGGCGACCCGCTATCATTCGCTGGTGCTGGAACGCAAATCCTTGCCGGACTGCTTCACCATCACCGCCGAGAGCGACGACGGCGAGATCATGGGCATCCGCCATGCGGAATACCCGCTGGAAGGCGTGCAGTTTCATCCCGAATCGATTCTGACGCTTTCCGGCAAGGACCTGTTGCGCAATTTTCTCAACATGCCGGCGGCGCGAGTGAACGCATGAGCATCCAGCAGGCCCTGGAAAAAATCCTGACAGGGCAGGGCCTGACGGAACAAGAGATGATCGCCGTCATGCAGGCGATCATGGAAGGCGCGGTGCCCGCAGCGCCGATGGCCGCGTTTCTGACCGCGCTCAGAATGAAGGGCGAGACCGTCGAGGAAATCCTCGGCGCGGCGCGCGTCATGCGGGAAAAAGCCGAAACCGTGTCCGTCGATGCGGACCCGGTCGTGGACACCTGCGGCACCGGCGGGGACGGCGGGCAGACGTTCAACATATCCACCGCCGCCGCGTTCGTCGCTGCAGGCGCGGGCGTCACCGTCGCCAAGCACGGCAACCGCGCGGTGTCGAGCCAGTCCGGCAGCGCCGACGTTTTAAAATGCCTCGGCGTCAACGTCGATGCCGATAAGGAACGGGTGGAGACCTGTCTCCGAAAAACGGGCATCGGATTTTTATTCGCGCCGCTGATGCACCGGGCGATGAAGCACGCCGCGGCGGTGCGCAAGGAGCTGGGCATCCGCACGCTGTTCAACCTGCTCGGTCCGCTCACCAACCCCGCAGGCGCACACGCGCAGGTGGTCGGGGTGTTCGACGGGAAATGGATCGTGCCGCTGGCTGAAGTGCTCAAGGCGCTGGGAGCGCGGCAGGCGCTGGTGGTGCACGGCGACGACGGTCTGGATGAAATTTCGCTTATGAGCGGCACGCGCGTCGCGGAACTCAAGGACGGCTGTGTGCGCGAGTACGCGGTGTCGCCGGAGGATTTCGGGTTCAAACGCTGTTCGCCGCTGCTGGTCCGCGGCGGCATGCCCGAGGAAAACGCCGCCATCGTGCGTGCGGTGCTTGAAGGCCGGCCCGGACCGCATCTGGACATCGTGCTGGTCAACGCCGGAGCCGCCATCTTCGTGAGCGGCAAAGCCGATTCCCTGCTGGCCGGTGTGGAAGCGGCGCGTGAATCGGTGCTTTCGGGGGCGGCGCAAAAAAAACTGGAAGACCTGATACGGGTCAGCAACGCATAGAATAATGCCGACGATACTGGACAAGATTTTCGCCGATAAAAAAGAAGAGCTCGACAACACGAAGCGGCGCGTGCCGCTCAGCGAGCTGAAGGGCAGGGCGGGCGACCGTTCTGCGGCGCAGGACGTGCGGGCGGCGCTGGAAACTTCCGAACCCTCGCGCATCATCGCCGAGATCAAGCGGCGCACCCCGTTCAAGGGCGAGTTGCTTGCGGATTTCGATGCGGTGCAGATCGGGCAGAGCTATGCGGATAACGGCGCGGCCGCCATTTCCATTCTGACCGAATCGACGCATTTCGGCGGCAGCCTCGACATCTTCGAAAGCGTGCGCGCGGCGGTGCCAACGCCGCTGTTGCGCAAGGATTTTATTTTCGACGAATACCAGGTGTACGAATCCCGTGCCTGCGGTGCGGATTTTTTTCTCCTGATCGCGACCTCGCTGGATAAAAATCATCTCGCCGATCTGTTGGCGCTGGGCGAGGAGATCGGCATTCCGGCTCTGGTGGAAACGCACCACGAAGCCGATATGGAAAAGGCTTTTGCCTCCGGCGGCTTTCTCATCGGCATCAACAACCGCGACCTGACTTCAGGGAAAACGGATCTGGATATTTCCCGGCGGCTCATTCCGCTGGCGAAGCAGGTGCCGGGCAACGTTCTCGTCGTGGAGAGCGGGATTCACGAATGCGCGCAGATCACGGAAATGCAGGATCTGGGAGCGCACGCGTTTTTAGTGGGCGAGAGCCTGATGCGGGCGCAAAACCGGGGCGAGACGCTTAAAGCGCTGGCGGGCAGACTAAAGACACCGGTGCAGGAAGCTTAAAAAATCACTCGAGGACGCCGCGCGATTCCAGCACCAGAGCGGTCTCTTTGATGATCTCGCGGCCCATGTCCTCATCGTGGGAAAGCGAAAAGAAGCCGCCTTCCTGCGCACGCACCGTGATGCGGGAGATTTTCGGACCGATTCCTTCCAGGTCGATGATGATGTTGAGCTTGTCGGTCTCGGAGGTAAGCTGGTACTTGTTATCCAGTTCGATGTTGTCGTCCAGGGGCAGGTTCATGTTCTTCAGGGCTTCCAGAGTGGCTTCGTACAGAGGAAACACCGGAACCCGGAAGGTTTTGACGCCGCGTCCCTGAAAGTCGGTGCCGACCTCGACGCCGTCTATGTTTTCAGTGGTGCCGCAACCGGCCGCGAAGAGGGAAAAGAGGACAAAAAGGAAAAGCGCGAGAGATTTGATTTTTTTCATGAGAGCTTTTTTGGAGTGGTTCTTAAGTAAAGGAAAAGAAAGGATACAACCAGGACAGCTGCGAAACGGATTGTAAATCAAAACGACCGAAATTTACAGGAAAAAGTTTTCATGCCGAAACCGGCGGCGGATGTGAAAGTCAAAATTTGCGGCAACACGAATCTGAAGGATGCATTGCTCGCGGTGGAAGCCGGAGCCGATGCGCTGGGATTCATCTTTTACCGCAAGAGCCCGCGTTTCGTTTCCATGCAGACGGTGAAACAGATCGTGCAGGTGCTGCCGCCGTTCGTCGAAACTGTCGGCGTGTTCGTCGATGAAACCGCAGAGAGGATCAACCGCATCGCCGAAACCTGCAAGCTCGACGCCGTTCAGTTGCACGGCAAAGAAACGCCCGCGTTTTGCAGGCGTATCCGCCGCAAGGTGATCAAAGCGGTGCGGGTGGAAAACGCCGCCTCGCTCAAGGGTCTCGACCGCTATCCAGTCAGCGGCTTTCTGCTCGACGCCTGGTCCGAAAAGGCGCCGGGCGGCACCGGCGAGACCTTCGACTGGAACTGGGTCCACCGCGGCAAGAAATTCGGCCCCGTCATCCTGGCCGGCGGGCTCACTCCCGCCAACGTGCGCCAGGCGGTCAAGCGGGTGCAGCCGTACGCGGTGGATGTCTGCTCGGGCGTGGAGAAATCCCTCGGCGTCAAGGACCCGGATAAAGTGCGGGCGTTTGTCATCGCCGCGAATAAAGGGTAAGGATTTGTCCGGCGGGATCTTTGTATCGGCCAACAGGACAGGAAAACCCTGTCTCGATGTCACCCTGAGCTTGTCGAAGGGTGCGGAGTCCTGCTTCGACAGGCTCAGCATGACAGCAGCTTGTACAAAGATCTCAATACAGAAACTCTATAAATATCATCGCGGAGCCTTCGAGAATCAAAATGTCTAAATCAGCGAAACAATTAGACCTGCCCGACGCGAGCGGGCACTTCGGACCGTTTGGCGGGAAATACGTCATCGAGACCCTGATGCCCGCTCTGGAGGAGCTGGAAACTGTCTACAAGGAAGCGCGCGACGATCCGGAGTTCACCCGGCAGTTGAACCACTACCTGCGCGAATACGTGGGCCGGCCGACGCCGCTGTATTACGCGGACAACCTCACGCGCCATCTGGGTGGCGCGAAGATCTATCTCAAGCGCGAAGACCTGAACCACACCGGCGCGCACAAGATCAACAACACCATCGGCAGCGCGCTTCTGGCGATGCGCATGAACAAGAAGCGCGTCATCGCCGAAACCGGCGCGGGACAGCACGGCGTCGCCTCCGCCACCGCCGCGGCCCTGTTCGGCCTCGAGTGCGACGTGTTCATGGGCGAGGAGGACATGCGCCGCCAGTCCCTCAACGTGTTTCGCATGCACCTGCTGGGCGCGAACGTCATCCCGGTGAAGGCGGGGACCCGCACCCTCAAGGACGCCACCAGCGAAGCCATCCGCAACTGGATCACTACTGTCGAGACCACGCATTACATCATCGGTTCGGTGGTGGGGCCGCATCCCTATCCGATGATCGTGCGGGATTTTCAAAGAATCATCGGCGATGAGGCGATGCGACAGATTCAGGAACTGGAAAACCGCCTGCCCGATGCCTGCGTCGCCTGCGTCGGCGGCGGCAGCAACGCCATGGGGCTTTTCTACCCGTTCCACAAGGAGAAAAGCGTGCGGCTGGTGGGCGTCGAAGCGGCGGGCCACGGCATCGAGACCGGCAAGCACGGCGCGACTCTGGGACACGGGCGCACCGGCGTCCTGCACGGCATGATGAGTTACCTGCTGTACGACGACGACGGCCAGATCACCGAAGCGCATTCCATCTCCGCCGGGCTCGACTACCCCGGTGTCGGCTGCGAGCACAGCCACTTCAAGGAAACCGGCCGCGCCGAGTATGTCTCCATCACCGACGACGAAGCGATGGAAGGGTTCAAGCTGTTGTCCAAGGTCGAGGGCATCATTCCGGCGCTCGAATCGGCGCACGCCATCGCGCACCTGGCGCGCATGGCCCCGAAGATGAAAAAAGAGGAAGTCATCGTCGTCTGCCTCTCCGGCCGCGGCGACAAGGACGTCACCCAGGTCGCCGACATGAT
This sequence comes from Nitrospinales bacterium, assembly GCA_965223345.1. Taxonomy (GTDB): domain Bacteria; phylum Nitrospinota; class Nitrospinia; order Nitrospinales; family VA-1; genus CBDCWG01. Next base: position 2,822,005 of record CBDCWG010000012.1, on the reverse strand, counting down.
GGGAGTCGAATTGTGAGCCGTATCACCGCCTGTTTCGAAAAACTGAAATCGCAAAACCGCAAGGCGCTGGTCGCGTTCATCACCGCGGGCGATCCCGATCTGTCCACGACCAAAGACCTGTTCGGCGTCATCGAGAAAAGCGGCGCGGACATCATCGAACTGGGCGTGCCGTTTTCCGATCCGCTCGCCGACGGGCCGGTGATCCAGGCTTCCTCGCAACGCGCTCTGAAAAGCGGCACCACGCTGAAAAAGATCCTCGCCCTGGTTGCCGAAATCCGCAAGGGTTCCGATCTGCCCATCGTGCTGATGACCAGTTTCAACCCCGTGTTCGCCTACGGTCAGGAAGCGTTCGTTGCAGACGCGCTCAAAGCGGGCGTGGATGGGGCCATCATCCCCGATCTGCCGCCCGAGGAAGCGGGAGCGTTCTGCAAAATCGCCGACGCGGGTGGCCTCGATGTGGTTTTCCTGCTCGCACCCACCAGCACCGAACAACGCGTGCGCCTGGTGGCCGGGAAAAGCCGCGGTTTCATCTATTACGTTTCGCTCACCGGCACCACCGGCGTGCGTACTTCCCTTGCCGAGGGCTTGCGCGACAAGGTTGCGGCCATCAAGAGCGCCGCCAACCTGCCGGTCCTCGTCGGATTCGGCATTTCCGGTCCCGAGCAGGCGAAAGACGCCGCCCGTTTTTCCGACGGGGTCATCGTCGGCTCCGCCATCGTGCGGCTGATCGAACAGAACGGCGCAGCCGAAGAACGCGACGCGAAAGTGGGCCGGTTTGTCGCCGAGGTGAAGCAGGCCCTCACGGATCTGGACTGAACCGCCCCGCCTCATGAAGCCGCGTGTGTCCGTCATCATTCCCGCTCTCAATGAAGAGCTTTCCATCGGCGAAGTGCTGAGCCACCTGCCGACGGACCGCCTGCACGAGATCCTCGTCGTGGACAACGGCTCCACCGACCGGACCCCTGAAGTCGCCAGGCAGCACGGCGCGCGCGTCATCGAGGAAAAGCGCCGCGGCTACGGCTCCGCCTGTCTCGCGGGCATCGCCAACCTCGACCAGCCGGACATCGTCGTGTTTCTGGATGCCGACTACAGCGACTATCCCGAGGAGATCACGCTGCTTTTAGAGCCCATCGTCGCGGGCGAGAAGGATTTTGTCTTGGGGAGCCGCATGCTGTACCCGGAAAGCCGCGCCGCGCTGCTGCCGCAGTCCCGCTACGGCAACCAGCTCGCGGTGTTTCTCATCCGCCTGTTTTTCGGGTATCGGTTCACCGATCTGGGGCCGTTTCGAGCCATCCGCTACGATTCTCTGCAATCGCTCGGCATGACCGACACCGATTTCGGCTGGACCGTGGAAATGCAGATTAAAGCGGTCCGTAAGGGACTCCGGATCGCGGAGATCCCCGTGCATTACCGGGAGCGGCTCGGGGTTTCGAAGATCACCGGCACCGTTTCCGGAACCGTGAAAGCGGGCACAAAAATCATATATACTATCTTTAAATATCTGATAGCCTAGAATCTCTACCATCCGCAACAAACGGGGTCCACCATGGAACGCGATTTCATCGGAGCGGGTCGAATACGAACAGGGTTGCTGGCTGTTTTTTTCACGCTGCTCACCTCCGGGGTGAGCTTCGCCGCCGACAACGTCGAAACCCTGATCGAGAAACGCCTCGGCCAGAACGGCACCCTGCTCGATCTGACCGGCGTGGTCATCGGCCCCAGGGGCGCCAAGAAGATGGCCGCCATGGAAATCCTTGCCACCGTCACCACCCTGCGCCTGCAGGGCAACAAGATCAAGGCGCGCGGCGTCAAGGCGCTGGCGAAATCCCCGCATCTCGCCAATGTGAAGCACCTCGACCTGTGGGGAAACCTGGCGGGCGACGTGGGACTCAAGGCGCTGGCCGAATCGCCGCACCTCAACAAACTGGAATCGCTCAAGCTGTGGAAAAATGAGATCGGCGACGACGCGTTCGAATACGTGGCGAAATCGAAGAACTTTCAGAACCTCAAGACGCTGATGCTGAACGACAACCTGATCACGCCGCTGGGCATGGCCGAACTGGCGAAAGTGCAGGCGTTCCCGAACCTGGAAACGCTCAACCTGTTCCGCAACGAAATCGGCGACGGCGGCGCGGTGGCGCTGGCGCAGTCGAAAAATTTCCCCAAACTGGAGTCCCTGTATCTGGGGCAGAACAACATCGGCGACGAAGGCGTGCGGGCGATCGTGCGCTCGGACCATTTTCCCAATCTCAAAATCCTCGACCTCGTGCTGAACAACCTCAGTCCCGATATGCAGATCGAGGCGTTCCGGATTGCGAAAAAGAAGGGATTGCAGGTGATCATCCGTTGAGAGCGAGGGTGCCATGAATCCTGACCTATATATGAATAGATTGCGAAAACATTTCGCAGGGTGGCCGATGGGCATCGTCCTGTTTTGGGTATTGACGATGACCGCCACCGCCTGGGCCATCCCGGATGTGCCGTTCGAGGACGTGCAGGACGGCAGCCCGGCCACCGACGTGACCCTGACCCTGGTGGACGGCGTCGCGGTCGGCCCCGACGGCGACATCTACATCTCGCACCGTTCCAAAAACCGCATCCGCAAAATCAAGGCGGACGGCACCATCACCACCGTCGCCGGCACCGGGATCGCCGGATTCAGCGGCGACGGCGGACCGGCGGTAGAAGCGGAACTCAATTTTCCCGCGGGCCTGGTGCTGGATGAGCAGGGCAACCTGTACATCGCCGACCGCAACAACCACCGCATCCGCAAAGTGAGCCCGCAAGGGGTGATCACCACGATCGCCGGCAACGGCGAAGCCGACATGATGGGCGACGAAGGCCCGGCCCTCGAAGCCAGCCTCAACCTGCCCTCGGATCTGGCGGTGGACGACAAAGGCAATATCTTCATTTCCGACCGCTCCAACAATCGGGTGCGCAAAGTGGACGCCGGCGGCATCATCACCACCGTCGCCGGACTGGGGCCGGCGGAATTCGGCGGCGATTTCGGTCCCGCCGAGGACGCGTTGCTCAAGTATCCCTTCGGCATCTGCCTGGACAAGCAGGGCAACCTGTACATCGCCGACCGCGGCAACAACCGCATCCGCAAAGTGACGCCGGAGGGCATCATCTCCACCGTCGCGGGGGACGGCATGCATTCCTTCAGCGGCGACTACGGCCCGGCCAATCAGTCCAGCCTCGCGTACCCGACCGACGTCGTGGCGGACGATGCGGGCAACCTGTACATTTCCGACCGCAACAACAACCGCGTGCGGCGGGTCGATCCGCAGGGCGTCATCACCACCTTCATGGGCACGGGCAAACCGGATTTCAACGGCGACCGCGAGATCGCGGTGGAGACCAACCTGCACCTGCCCTTCGCCCTGGCCATCGGCAAAAAGCGCCAGCAATTGATCGTGGTGGACCGCTCGCATTTCCGGGTGCGCAGCGTCGATCTGAAAAAACACACGGTGCGCACCATCGCGGGCAACGGACGTTCCTTGTTTAAAGGCGACGGCGGTCCGGGACGCGGGGCGACGCTCAACGCGCCCTCGGGGCTGGTGGTGGACAGCAAGGGGCTCGTCTATTTTGCCGAGAAAAACCACAACCGCATCCGCACGATCGACGCCAACGGCATCATTGGCACCTTCGCCGGCACCGGAACGCTGGGCAACGAGGGCGACGGCGGACCCGCGCGCGAGGCCACGCTGTATCTGCCTTCGGCGATGGCCATCGACAAGGATGACAATATTTACGTCGCCGGCCGTTCCGGCAACGGCTGGAACGTGCGAAAGATCGATGCCAACGGCATCATCACCCATTTCGCCGGCAACGGCATACAAGGCGACGGCGGCGACGGCGGACCCGCCGTGGACGCTTCGTTTTACACGATCACCGACATCGCCACCGACCGGGACGGCAACGTCTACATCGCCGACAAGACCAATTTCAGCATCCGCAAGATCGACAAGAACGGCATCATCACCAAAGTGTTCGGCAAGGAGTCGGTCGCGGGGTCCGAAGTGCATCCCAACGGGCTGGCGGTCGATGACGCGGGCAACATCTACTTTTCCGATTCCGGCAGCAGCAAGATCCGCCGCATCGGCGCCGATGGCAAGGTAACCACCGTGGCCGGTTCCGGCGCGTTCCGCGATTCGGGCGATGAAGGCTCCGCCCTCAGCGCGGGCATCCGCTCTCCCGGCGGACTGGCCCTGTCGCCGGACGGATCGCTGTTCGTCATCGAGGAGACCAGCTCGGTGATCCGCAAGATCGCACCGGACGGCACCATCAGCCGGTTTGCCGGTACGGGAACCCCCGGTTTCAGCGGCGACGGCGGCCCGGCGGCCGCCGCCAGGATCAAGAGCCCCTTTCGCATGAGTTTCGACGCACAGGGAAACATTTATTTCACCGATCGCGACAACAACCGCATTCGCAAAATCGATCCGCAAGGAAACATCCACACCGTGGCCGGTCACGGCAATTTCGGCTGGCTGCAGGATGGGTTGGAAGTCAGAATCACCGTTCACAATTTTCCCTGATCCAACGGACATCCTGTAAAAAAATATGACCGCATCCACACGCCTCGCGTTCGTTTCACTGCTGCTCGTCACGCTGCTTTCGGTCCCACCGGCCATCGGCTACGACATCAACACGCTCATCCTGAAGGACATGACCCAGGATGGCACCCATCTGGATTTGAGAAACAGCGGCACGCTGTACGAAAAAGGCGCGCTGCGCCTCGCGCGCTCCCGCCTCGTGAGCGAGGTGAAAACGCTGGTCCTGATCTCCCACTGGATCGGCGATAAAGGCGCGAAAGCGCTGGCCGAATCGAAATACCTGGGGAATCTGCGGACGTTGAATCTGTTCGACAACCGCATAGGCCCTGCCGGCATCGCGGCGCTCGTCGCTTCGCAAAACCTGCGTCACCTGCAAACATTGAATTTGTGGAACAACCCCATCGGCGTCGCCGGGACGCAGGCGATTGCCGATGCACCGCTGCTGGAAAACCTGGTTTCCCTCAATCTGGCCGAAAGCGGTCTCGGCGTCGAAGGCGTGCGGGCTCTGGCTCAGACGCAAGCGCTCAAAAACCTGCGCGAATTGCATCTCGGCAGCAACGCGATCGGCGATGAAGGGCTACTGGAGCTCAGCCGCGCACCCTTTTTAACGCAGCTTGAAGTTCTGGATCTTTCCGGCAACGGCATCGGTCCCGAGGGGATGCAAAATCTGAAACAGGGAGCTTCGCTCGACGCCTTGAAGAACCTCAATCTCAAAAAAAACCGCCTGGGCGATGCGGGTTTGCAGGCGCTGGTGAACATCCCGGGGCTGGATAATCTGCAAACCCTCGATCTGCAATGGAACCGCATCACAACCGCAGGCGCCGCAACCCTGGCTTCGGCGTCCAACCTTTCCTGCCTGGAGTTTCTCAAGCTGTGGGGAAACCACATCGGCGATGCGGGTGTCGAAAAAATCGAAACCTCCGAGCACCTCACCCGCATCAAAAACCCCATTTATCCCGGAGAATCGGAATGAGGAAGTTTCTCCGCCGAAATCAGAAACGCTCCCTCCTGCAATGCGTTATAATTGAGCACGTTTATTGAAACCACAGGTTTAGCATGACAGTTTCCGAAATCGCCGCCCAGGCCAAAGAAGCGGCCCTCGTCCTGGCGCGGGCGTCCACCGATCTGAAGAACCGCGCCCTTGAAAGAATGGCGGCGGCGCTCGAGAACAACGTCGAACCCATCCTTGAGGCCAACAAAAAAGACCTCGAGTACGCCAAGTCGGAGAACCTGCCCGGCCCGCTGATCGCCCGCCTCGCTGTGGACGCAGCGAAAGTGGCGGCGATGGCGCAGGGCATCCTGAGCGTCGCCAGACTGGAAGACCCGGTGGGGCGCGTGAAAAGCGTCACCGAACTGGATGAGGGTCTGATCCTGCATCACGTCACCTGTCCCATCGGCGTGATCGGCGCGATATTCGAATCGCGGCCCGATGCCGTGCCGCAGATCGCGTCGTTGTGCCTCAAATCCGGCAACGCCGTTATCTTGAAGGGCGGCCGCGAAGCCCAGAACACGAATAAAACCATCGTCGGTCTGTTGACCGAAGCGATCGCCGGCGTCTCCGGCATTCCCGCAACCGCGGTGCAGATGATCGAAACCCGTGCGGAAGTGGCGGAAATGCTCGACGAAGAGAAGAACATCAGCCTCATCGTGCCGCGCGGCAGCAACGCCTTTGTGAAATACATTCAGGAAAACACCAAAATCCCGGTGCTCGGGCACTCCGAAGGCATCTGCCACGTTTACATCGATGCGAAGGCCGATGCGAAGAAGGCGGTGCGCGTGAGCCTCGATGCTAAACTGCAGTACCCCGCCGCCTGCAACGCCGTGGAGACGCTGCTCATCCATGAGGACGCCGCGAAGGCGATCCTTCCCGACCTGGTTCGAGCGTTGACGGAAAAAAACGTCGAGCTGGTGGGTTGCAACCGCGTGTGCGCGCTCGCACCGCAGGTCAAAAAAGCCGATGATGGCGAATGGGATACCGAATACAACGACTTGAAACTGGCGCTGCGCGTGGTGTCGAGTGTGGACGAGGCGATCGCGTTCATCAACGCGCACGGTTCCGGTCACACCGACACGATTCTCACCGAGGACGCCGCCACCGCGGAACGCTTTCTCAACGAAGTCGATTCCGCCAGCGTGATGTGGAACGCCTCCACCCGCTTCGCGGACGGATTCCGTTACGGCCTGGGTGCGGAGATCGGCATCAGCACCAACAAGACGCACGCGCGCGGCCCGGTCGGTCTCGAAGGTCTGGTGATCTACAAATACAAACTGATCGGCGAGGGGCAGACCGTCGGCGATTATTCCGGCAAGCAGGGCAGGGCGTTCACACACAAACACCTCGACGCGAGCGGTCGCCGCATCCCGTGAGCCTGGAACAGCCGTTGCCGGCAACGCACCCCGCACCGAGAGACTGGGTCATCTTTTCCGTCCTGCTGGCGGCGACGATCGGCACCACCTACCTGGTCGGCGGCTTCGTGTTTTCCTTTTCCCTGCTCCTGATTCTGGGCACGCACGAGTTCGGCCACTACTGGGCCAGCCGCAAAAACAACGTCAAGGCGACGCTGCCGTTTTTCATTCCCGCACCGCCCATTTTCATCGCCGGCACGTTCGGCGCGTTCATCCAGATCAAGGACCAGATCCCCAACCGCCGCGTGCTCATCGAAATCGGAGCGGCCGGTCCCATCGCGGGTTTCGTGGTGGCGGTGCCCACGCTCATGGTCGGACTGGCCTTATCGACCACCAGCGCGGCCGATCCGGTGCAGGGGCTTTCCTTCGGCAGCTCCATTTTGCTGACGCTGCTTTCCGAACTGGTTCTGGGCATCTCGCCGCTGTCGCCCGACATCAACATCGAGTTGCATCCCGTCGCCTTTGCCGGATGGATCGGGTTGCTGGTCACCGCATTGAATCTGTTGCCCATCGGCCAGCTCGACGGCGGGCACATCCTGTATGCGATGGCGGGAAGGCATTACCACATCGCCGCACGCGTGTTTTTCGTGCTGCTATTTCCCCTCGGATATTTCTGGGCCGGATGGTGGTTCTGGGCGCTGATGATCGCCCTGATCGGCTTCAAGCCCGCGCCGCTGCTCGATCCGGTGGAGACCATCGGCCCGCGGGAAAAGCGGCTGGGATACCTGTCGCTTCTCATATTCATTTTGACCTTCATCCCGGTGCCGTTCGAGGCTATATGATGATTAAATTATTGAATTATAATGAGTTATTTATATTGTGAGCCCGAATTTCCCCAGCCGAATATCTCCCCACCGCCGCCGCACCCTCCTGAATCGTAAACCATTGAAAAATAAGGATTTATTTTGCCCAAAAATAGGGCAGTTTTTCAGGGTGCCTTGTAAATATATATAAATAAAAGGATTATTTCGCTGCTCCGGGCTCGAAATGACCCGGATTTACTAGAATTGTATTGACAGTGCGATACCCCTATGATAAATTCTGAACATCCCTGAGGGGTGCTGAACTCTGTCCCGAAACGGACATTTCCATCGAAAAGAAAGTTCTTGGTTGCCATCAAGGTTTCTTTTGGGGGTTCAGCGCCCCTTTTTTTTTGCTTTCCCTGAATACTTCCTTAAGCAGACCGCATGTTCCGGACATCATTTTCCCCATAAGGAACACTTATTTCGAGGAAGCAATATGCGTCTCAATCCCGTCAAACGTTGGAGCACCGTTTTATCAGGTGTTTTCCTTTTTGCGCTCGGCCTGACGAGCGGCGCGCAGGCCGCACCGGCGGCGGAGGGCCCCGTTCCCATTCCCACACTGGCTGAGACCCTCAAACTGGCCCTGAAGAAAAACACGAGAGGCTCCGCCAACGAGATTCGCTTTCAGGTGAAGAAGTTTTACTACGAGATCCAGTCCAAGTCCGAACAGATGGACATCGCCGAAGAAGTGAAAGAGCATTTCGACAAGGCGGTGGAAAAGTCCGAAGAAAAATTCGATTCCGGCGAAGACGAAAACCTCTCGCAGTCGGACATCACCAAGCTCAAGCTGGGCCGTTCCGGTACCCTGAACGACATGATCGATCTTCGAAACGAGATCCACGTCGCGATCCTGTCCCTGGCTCACTTGACGGGCAAGGCGTATTCCTATGAAAGCCCGCTGGAGGAAGAATCCATCAAGGCGGTGTCGTTTCCTTATGACAGCCTGAAGGATTACCTGGACGAAAACGCGACGGCAGCGAAAACAGCTGAAAAGAAACCCGCGGTCAAGAGCGGCAAGAACCGCCGCGGCATCGACCGGCAGAAGATGTTCCTGCTGCGCAAGGCGTTTCTCGAGGTCATGAAGGCCCGGGCCAAGGTGAAGCTCGCGAAAAAAAGCCGCAAGATCACGCGGGCGCTGCTGGTCACGGAAGTCGCCAACTACGATTTCGGCATCGGCGATTCCGAGGAGCTGTTCCAGGCTCTGATCATCTACACGCGCGTTCTTCGAGGCTATTACCAGACGCTGTACGACTTCAACGTAGCCGTGGCCGATCTGGAAAAAAGAAAAAACCAGGCCATCGCGTTTTCAAAATAAGGCGGGCGACAAACGCAGGCCCGCCGAGTGCCGGTCCCTCCTTTTCCCAAACCACAAGGTTGCATGGAAAAGACAAAGCATTGGGTGGCTTTGAACATGGTGCTGGGAGTGGGAAAAACCCTATTCCACCGCCTCGTGCACGCGCTGGGCTCGCCTGAGGAAGTTTTTCGCGCCTCGCGCCGCGACCTGATGCGGGTGGAGGGGATCGGTGAGAAGATCGCCGGTCAGATCCTCGATTTCGATTTCGAAAAGCAGGTGGAGCGGGAGTTCCGGCTGGTCGAAAAGCTGGGAGCCCGCATTCTGACCCTGGAAAGCCCCGAATACCCCGACTTGCTGAAATCGATTTACGATCCGCCGCCGATCCTCTACTGCGAAGGCGGCAGGCTCGATGGTTTTTCCGTTCCCCTCGCGGTGGTGGGCACCCGCGCCCCCACAAGCTACGGCAAGATCGTCGCCGAACGACTCAGCAGTGCGCTGGCGTCTCTCGGAGTCACGGTCGTCAGCGGCATGGCGCGCGGCATCGACACCCAGGCCCATCGCGCGGCATTGCAGGCGGGCGGCGACACCATCGCGGTGTTCGGCTGCGGACTTTCCCAGACCTATCCGGCTGAAAACGCGTCCCTACGCAAAAAGATCGCCGCCCAGGGCGCGCTCGTCACGGAGTTTCCCGTCACCATGCGTCCGGAACGCAGCAATTTCCCGGCGCGCAACCGCATCATCAGCGGTCTTGCGCACGGCACGCTGGTCGTCGAAGCCGGAGAAAAAAGCGGCGCGCTGATCACCGTGCAGTTTGCGTTGGAGCAGGGCAGGGAAGTGTTCGCGCTGCCGGGAAATATCACCTCTCCGAAGAGCCGGGAAACCAACCGCCTCATCAAAAACGGCGCCAAGCTGGTGGACAGCCCCGAGGCGATCGTCGAGGAATTGCCCGCTGCGGTCCGGGAACAGCTGCGGATCCCCGGGAGCGAACCTGCGGCCACACCGGAATTGACAACGCTGGAGCGCGATATTATTTCTTTTTTGGGCCATGAAGAACAACATATAGACCGGATCATCGAAAACAGCCGATTGTCACCGGCCCAAGTTTCCGCTACACTGGTTCAGTTGGAATTGAAAGGCTGTGTGCGTCAGATGAACGGAAAACGCTTCATCGCGACGCTAAATGATTGAATTTATGATACTCTGATAGATCAGGACCTGTGCCCTGGGAGGAGCCGGTCTTGATTTTCATACGAAAAAGGTCCCATCCTTCCGGCCGCGGGAGCATCCAACAGAAAAACCCACAGCGCTCGCAACCGCGGGGCCGCGAGCGTCTTTTGAGCGCCAAACATCGCGCAATCTCAAGCAAAACAATCCCCTTTGCGGGGGAACCGTCAATATAAAGAGGTGTTATGTCTAAATCGCTGCTGATCGTCGAGTCACCCACCAAAGTCAACACGCTCAAGAAGATCGTGGGGCGGGACTTTGTCATCAAGGCATCCGTGGGTCACCTGAAGGACCTTCCGAAAAAGAAGCTCGGGGTGGATGTGGACAATGACTTTGCGCCGGAATACATCACCATCCGCGGCAAGGGCAAGATCCTCAGCGAGCTGAAATCGGCGGCGAAGAAAGCCGACAACATCTATCTGGCCCCGGACCCGGATCGGGAGGGCGAAGCCATCGCCCACCACATCGGCAACGAAGTGTCCAAATTCACCAAGGGCAAGATCTACCGGGTCGCGTTCAACGAAATCACCAAAAAGGCGGTCAAGGAAGCGATCGAGAACCCGAAGGAGCTGAATCTCAACCGGGTCAACGCCCAGCAGGCCCGCCGCATCCTCGACCGGCTGGTGGGGTACAAGATCAGCCCGCTGTTGTGGAAGAAAATCCACCGCGGCCTGAGCGCCGGAAGGGTGCAGTCCGTGGCGCTGCGCATCGTCTGCGACCGCGAACGCGAAATCCAGGCATTCAAGCCGGAGGAATACTGGTCGATCACGCTGGATCTGGAAGGCAAAGTGCCGCCGCAGTTCGAGGCCAAGCTGCTCAAGATCGACGACAAGAAAGCGGAAGTCGGCAACAAGGAGCAGGCGGACCGGATCGTCAAGGACGTGGAAGGCGCCGAGCTGGTTCTGGACAGCGTCACCAAGAAGGAACGCAAACGCAATCCGTCGCCGCCGTTCATCACCAGCACCCTGCAGCAGGAGGCGTCCCGCAAGCTGAATTTTTCTCCCAAAAAGACCATGATGCTGGCCCAGCGCCTGTACGAAGGGCTGCCTTTGGGCGACAAGGGAACCGTGGGACTCATCACCTACATGCGTACCGACTCGGTGCGGCTGTCCGACGAAGCGCTGGACAACATCCGCGGTTTCATTCCCGACCGCTACGGCAAGGAGTTCCTGCCCGCGAAGCCGAACACCTACAAGAGCAAAAAATCCGCGCAGGAAGCGCACGAAGCCGTGCGGCCCACCGACGTCACGCTGGAACCGAAGGTGGTGAAGGAATTTCTGGAAAAAGACGCGTTCAACCTGTACCAGCTGATCTGGTCCCGCACCGTGGCTTGCCAGATGGTCCCGGCCGTCCTCGACACGACCCAGTTCGACATCCGCACCGGCAAGTACCTGTTCCGCGCCAACGGTTCGATCCTCAAGTTCGCGGGTTTCATGCAGGTGTACGTGGAAGGCACCGACGACGACAACGCCGAAAATGGCAAGGAACCGAAAGAGAACGCCAAAGGTTCGGCGACCGACCGCCTGCTTCCCGAACTGGAAAAGGGAGACAGCCTGAAGCTCCTCAAGATCCTGCCGGAGCAGCATTTCACACAGCCGCCGCCGCGTTTCACCGAAGCGGCGCTGGTCAAGGAACTGGAGGACAAAGGCGTCGGCCGGCCGAGCACCTACGCCTCGATCATCAGCGTGATCAAGGACCGCGATTACATCCGCTCCGAGGAACGCCGGCTGCATCCCTCCGAGCTGGGTTTTCTGGTTTCGGACATGCTGGTGGAAAATTTTCCCGAATACATGACCACCGAGTTCACCGCGCAGATGGAAGACCGCCTCGACCAGATCGAGGAAGGCAGCATCGACTGGGTGAACGCGCTGAAACTGTTTTACGACCCCTTCAAGGTGACGCTCGAAGAGGCGGAAAAGAAAATGAAGGACGTGAAGAGCCAGGTCGAGGAAACCGACGAAGTGTGCGAAAAATGCGACAAGCCCATGATCATCAAATGGGGCCGCTTCGGCAAGTTCATGGCCTGCTCGGGGTATCCCGACTGCAAGAACACGCGCAACCTGGGTGAGGACGCCGGCGACGGCAAAGGCGCCGCCGTCGAGGAAGTGGAAGGCAAATGCGAAAAATGCGATTCGCCGCTGATCATCAAGATGGGGCGGTTCGGCAAGTTCATCGCCTGCTCCACCTATCCGGACTGCAAGTTCACCAAGCCCATCGGGCTGGGCATCAACTGTCCGGAAGAAGGCTGCAAAGGGGAAATCGCCGGGCGGCGCAGCAAAAAGGGCCGCACCTTCTACGGATGCAGCGAGTACCCCAATTGTAAGTTCACCTCCTGGGACAAGCCGGTGGACGAAGCCTGCCCGGAAGAGGGCTGCAAGCACGCGTTCATGGTCGAAAAATGGAAAAAAAGCGAAGGGGTGTCGATCGTGTGCCCAAAATGTGGCCATAAGAAATCGCCCGCTGCGGCCTGACGAAATTTCCCAGCAATACCATAAAGCGCCAGCAGGGATTTGCGGTTTATTGGAAGAGTGCGTATGAGCAAGATGAGTTTGACGGTGATCGGCAGCGGTCTCGCCGGTTCCGAAGCGGCCTGGCAGGCCGCGGAGCGCGGCGTCTCGGTGAACCTTTACGAGATGCGCTCCAAAACCCCGACCCCGGTGCACAAGACGGATAACTGCGCCGAACTGGTGTGCAGCAATTCCCTCGGCAACAACCAGGGACCCTCCGCGCCGTTTCTTCTCAAACAGGAGTTGCGGAAGTTCGGTTCGCTCATCGTGCAGGCCGGGGACAAGCACGCCGTTCCCGCAGGCAGCGCACTGGCTGTGGACCGCGACCTGTTTTCCCGCGAGATCACCGAAAAAATCGCAAACCATCCCAACATCAACCTGATCCGCGATGAAGTGGTGGACCTGCCGCAAGGCGGGCCCGTCATCGTCGCCACCGGTCCGCTCACCTCTCCCAGGCTGTCGCAGAAGATCTCCGAGGTCATCGGCCAGAAATACCTGTATTTCTACGACGCCCTGTCGCCCATCGTCGATGCCAACTCGATCGATTTCAGCCAGGCCTATTTCGCCTCGCGCTACAACAAGGGCAGAGACGACTACCTGAACTGCCCGATGGACCGGGAGCAGTACCACCGCTTCATCGACGAATTGAACGCGGCGCAAAAGGTTCCCTTCGCCACGTTCGAAAAGCCGCTTTACTTCGAAGGCTGCCTGCCCATCGAGGAGTTGGCCGCGCGCGGTGAAAAGACGCTCGCCTTCGGGCCCTTGAAACCGGTGGGGCTGCCGCATCCGGAGACCGGCAAAATCGCGCACGCCGTCGTGCAACTGCGCCGGGAAAACAAGGAAGGCACCGCGTTCAACCTGGTCGGCTTCCAGACCAAGCTCACCTATCCCGAGCAGAAGCGCGTGTTTTCGCTGATTCCCGGATTGCAGAACGCGGAATTTTTCCGTTACGGCGCCATTCACCGCAACACCTTCATCAACGCACCCAGCCTGCTGGGCGCGGAGCTGGATCTGAAATGCCGTCCGGGAACGTATTTCGCGGGCCAGATCGTCGGCGTGGAAGGTTATGTGGAGTCCACCGCGATGGGACTTTTGGCCAGTCTGAGTGCGGTGAAGCGGCTGCGCGGGGAAAAGTTCACGCCGCCGCCCATGGAGACGGCGCTGGGCGCGCTGCACAAGTACGTGACGCGCGGAGGGCAGGGCGCCTATCAGCCGATGAACATCAATTTCGGATTGTTTCTGGTTCCTGAGATGCGGATTCGCAACAAAAAGGTGAGAAATCAGGCGATCGTTGCCAAGGCGCTGGAAAGCCTCACCCGCTGGATCGAGGATTACCAGAGCCCGATCGGCTCGGCGGCCTGAATGGCTTCAGGCCGGAGCCGGGATCATTTGGTGAAGCGGTCCTTACTTCCTTCCTTGGCGGACTGAGAAATCGGTTCCACTTTCTTTTTCCAGAAAAACTTCGGTTTCCAGTCCCGCGCCATCTTCTGGGCTTCGGCGATTTGCCCCAGCGTCATCCAGCTCGCCACGATTTTGCGGTTTTCCACCACCGTGTCGCGCACTTTTCCGGGTGACAGGCGCGAGGCCGCAATATTCAACCACATATGCGCCTGAACCTTGTCGCGGGGGATCTCCTTGCCCTCGAAATACATGACGCCGAGGGTGATCTGCGCCGAAGTGTCTCCCTGTTCGGCGGCGCGGCGGTACCACTTTTCCGCCTCCAGAAAGTCCTGGGGAACGCCCCGGCCTTCCCGGTACATGGCCGCCAGCTTGATCTGGGCGTCGGCCACTCCCTGTTCGGCGGCCCTGGCGTACCACTGCATGGCCTTGGTGAAGTCCTTCCGCACATTGCTGCCGGTTTCATACATGGTGCCCAGCTCCAGCTGAGCCGCGGCTTCGCCCTGGCTCGCCTGCTGCCGGACGGTCTCGTATTTACTCCTGGTTTTTTGCGTCTCCAGAGCCGCTTTTTCCGGACTGCGGCTCGCTTTCGCGGCGCTTTCCTTTTCGGCATCCGGACCGGAGATGCACCCGTTTAAAAATAGAACTAAAACGAAAATGATCGCCAAATGAATATTCATAGGCCTCCTCTAGCAAGTATAGAAAAATTTTACCAGAAATTTATGTCGGCATGCCTATAAAGAAGACCTAATTACGACAAATTAATGCGATAAAGTGAAATGACGCGCTTTAGCCGGCAAACGAAGCGCATGAAACGTCACGCCATCATGCGCACGCAGGCCGGCATCCCGCTTTGTGCAGGTGGAAGGGGGACGGGAGAATGAGAGAACCGGATCAAACGGATGGCAAAAAGGCTTCCTGGATTTTCTTGAAATCGCAGATACCGTTGAAAATTTTGTAGATGCCGTCCTGATTCAGGGTGACCATGCCGTCCTTGATGGCCTGGTTGCGGATTTCCTCGATCGAAGCCTTGCCCGCGATCATTCGATTCAGCTCGGGAGTGCGCTCGAGCACTTCCTGCAGGGCGATCTGATCCGAATAGCCGGTGAAAATGCATTTTTTGCATCCCACCGCTTTTTTGAGCCGCAGGTCCTCGTTGTACTGGATGCCCAGTTCCGGGAAATAAAGTTCGCCGTAGAATTTCTTCAGCGTGTCGAATTCCTCCTGGGTCGGGTGGTAGTCCTCTTTGCAATGCTCGCAGAGGCTCGGCACCAGTTTCTGCGACACGATCAACAGCAGGGAATCCGCCAGCTGGTTCTGGTCCACCTTCATTTCCCTGAGGGTGCGCAGCGCGTCGATGCAGGAATTGGCGTTGAGCGTGGTGGCGACGAGGTGATCCTTGCCGGCCCGCAGGCACTCGCCCAGCGTTTCCTCCGAATCGATCTGGCCGATGGCGATGACGTCCGGATTGCCCATCAAAAACGTGTCCAGGGCGCAGGCGTAATTGAGGCCGACTTCATTGTTGACCTGGATCTGCCGCAGCCCGGACTGCACGATTTCCACCGGATCCTCCGCCGTGACGATTTTCTTCTCGTCGGAGTTGATCTGGCCCAAAAGGGAATGCAGGGTGGTGGTTTTGCCTTTGCCCGCCGGACCCGAAACCAGCACCAGCCCCTTGGGAGAAGCGATGCGCGACAGGATCTTGTCCAGGTTGGGGTCGGAGAAATTGAGCTGCGACAGCGGCATATAGGTCGGAAGCGGTTTGCCGAGCGGGGTGATCTTGAGCATGGCGTCTTCCAGATCGCCGATGGTCGGAAAGATCACCGCTTCGCACAGGAATTTGCAGTTCTTGTCGGTCCATTCGAACTTGCCGTTCTGCGGCAGCTTGGTGACCGACAGGTCCAGATTGGCTAATTTTTTGATGTGGGAGATGAGGGATCTCTGGAACGCCGAGGGGATTTCATCGAAAACCCGGCAGGCCCCGTCTTTACGCAGGCGCACGATGGTGTCCTTGCCTTCCATGCCCGGTTCGATGTGGATGTCCGTCACCTCCTGTTTCGCCGAGATGCCGATCATGTCGTTGAACAGCTTGATCGTCGCTTTGGCGATCGACGTCTCGCGCGGCGGCGTGGCGTCTTGGTCCTGCTCGGGTTCGGGCTCGGCTTCGATTTCTTTTTCTTCCAGGTCCACAACGAGATCATATTCTTCGTTCACAAGCTCTTCCTCTCTGTTGGAGGTTGCATTTTCTTCCTCTACGGAGTCCTCGTTTTCCTGGACTCCAAAAAAAGAATGGATGTACCGGTGGATGTCCGCTTTCAGGCCGACCCGAAACTCGATGTGCTGGCGCGGAAACATCGATTGAATGTCGTGCACCCGCTTGTCGTCGGAGGGATCGTGAATGAGCACGACCATGCCGGAATCGTCGTATTTCAGCGGCACCCAGTTCTGGCTCAGGAGGGTTTCGATGTTCAGTCCCAGCGATTCGGGATCCGGCAGGCTGATCGATTCGTCGTAGCCGGTGTAGGGGACCTTGTAAAATTTTTCCAGTGACTTCCCGATATCCAGGGAACGGAGGTACAGATCCTTGACGAGTAAATCTTCTACTTCTTTCCCGGTTTTTCTCGATTTGGCCATAGTCAGGGTCAACTCCTCTTCTGTAAGAAAGCCATTTTCGATCAGGAAGTCGAATTTGGTGGGTTGCGCTTGCGTGAATTTGCGCAGGTTGTGAATCGCCAGCGCCAATGTCTCCGCAATCAGGAATGCGTTGTTTTCATCCGCAGCGGTGAAGCCGTCTTCATCGGCCTTGTTCACCAGTTGCAGGACGCCCATGAGTTTGTTTTTGTGGGTCAGCGAGATCGCGAGCAGGGATCGGGTTTTCAGTCCCGTATGGTCGTCCCAGCTGGAATCGAATTCGAGATCGGGGTGAAATTTCTGCAATTCTCCGGCATCGTGCACGTTGCGGATGTTGACCAGCCGCTGCTCCGCCGCCGAAAATCCGGCGATGCTCGTGGGATCGACCGGCAGGCGGATCGGCACCGCCTGGCCCTTGGAGGGGATCTTCGATGAGATCTCAAGCCCTTTGGAATCAGCGACATAGATCGTGACCGCCCTGGAATCGAACACCTCCATCAGCGGCCCCTGAAGGTCGAACAGCACTTCGTCGAGGCTCTGTGCGGAGTGGATCGCGTGCGACAGGTGGCGCAGCTTGTCCTCGCGGTCCAGCGTCTGCTTCATCATCTGATTGTTTTTGCTCTCCTGCTGCTCGAGCCGGACCAGAGCCAGACCCATCACCGAAGAAATCGCCTTGGCTTTGGCGAAATCTTCCTCTAAAAACGGCTCCCCGTCGTGTTTGTTGATGATCTCCATGACGCCGACCAGTTTGTTCTGGTGGGGAAGCGGAATGATCATCATGGATTTGGTGACGAAATTGATTTTCCGGTCCCACACGTCGTCGTAGCTCAAATCCTGATGATAGCGGGACAGTTCCTCTTTCGAATGCACATCGCGAATGTTGAGCGGTTTGCCGGTGGCGGCCACGAATCCTGCCAGATTGTTGACGGAAATGTCCACCCGGATTTCTTCGATTCCCTGTGTGCGGAAATTGCGCGAGTACAACTCTCTTGTGGACCGGTCGTAAGCGAACAGAGTCGCCGCTTCGCATTCGAATATGCGTTTTAAATTGTCTGTGAGAGAACTCAGCGAGGAGTCGTTGAGTTCGATGCCTTTTGCCTGAGCGGACAGAGATTCCAGGCTGATCGTCTCATTGGGCATTTCGTTTTTCAAAGATGCGGAATGATTTGGGTTTCCCATTTTTGAATCGATGTGTGGGCTTGAAAGACCGTCTATAAGAAAAGTACGGTTTTAAAAGGCCCTGACATTTATGGAGAACGACGAAGCCTGAATTTTTTGCAGTTATTGGAAAAATGTATCACAAAAATTACAGATTGGAAAAATAAAAACGGATTTTATTTTTATAAATGGAGTGTTTGTGAGGCAGGTCACACAATACAAACGGAGAGAACGGATTTGAGATCGCAATCTCCTTTGAAGATCTTTTCGATTCCGTCCTGCTTGAGGGTGGTCATGCCGTCTTTCATCGCCTGCTCGCGCAACTCTTCGACGAGTGCGGACTTCATGATGAGCCGTTTCATTTCCGCACTCGCATCGAGAACTTCATGCAGCGCGGTGCGGCCCGCATAACCAGTGTCACCGCAGGCCTGGCAGCCCACGGGTTTTTTTATCATCAAATCGTCGTTGTATTCGATGTCGAGTCTTTCAAAGGCTTCCGGCCCGTATTCCTTGACCAGCGTGTCGAACTCTTCCTGTGAGGGGTGGTAATCCTCCTTGCATTCCTTGCACAGTGTTTTGACAAGCCTCTGCGCGACGATCAACAACAGCGCATCGGCGAAGTTGAGCGGGTTCATGCCCATATCGAGCAGACGGGTGATGGTTTCCGGCGCCGAGTTGGTGTGCAGTGTGCTGAACACCATGTGACCGGTGAGCGAAGCCTCCAGGCCGATCGATGCCGTTTCCGTGTCGCGCATCTCACCGACCATGATGACGTCCGGATCACCGCGCAAAAACGAACGCATGGCGCGGGCGAAATTCAGGCCGATCTTGTCCAGCATCTGCACCTGTCTCAGGCCCTTTTGCGTGATCTCGACCGGATCTTCCGCGGTCCAGATCTTGCGGTTGGGTTGGTTGATGTGTCCCAGGCAGGAATGCAGCGTCGTGGTCTTGCCGGAACCGGTCGGGCCCACGACGAGGATCAAGCCATAGGGTTTGACGGACTGTTCGCGGATGCGTTCCAGGTTGCGCTCGCTCAGGTTCATCTGATCGAGCGGAATCGGTTTGCTCTGCGCCAGGATACGCAGCACCGCGTCCTCGTTGCCGCCGACGGTGGGGCAGGTGGCGACGCGGAATTCGATCTCTTTGCGGCCGTAGCGCATTTTGATCTTGCCGTCCTGCGGCATGCGCCGTTCGGCGATGTCGAGGCGCGACATGATCTTGATGCGGGAGATGATGGCCTGCTTGTACAGCGACGGGATTTCTTCATAGACCATGCACTCGCCGTCTTTGCGGAAGCGCACGTTCACCTTTTCCTTGCCGATGCCCGGTTCGATGTGGATGTCCGACACGCCCCGCTCATACGCATCGATCAGCACCTTGTTGACGAGCCGGACGATGGTGCTGTCGGTTTCGCTGATGGCGTTGGCATCGTCGTCGTCCTCATGCGCATCGACCACTTCCTTTTCCGTCTCGTCCATGAGCGCAGTGAGGAGGCTGGACATTTCTTCCGGCTTGGCGGCCTCTTCGACCTTGCCATGGTCGATGTCACCGGTGATCGAGTTCAAAAAATCGATGACGTCGGCTTTCAGGCCGACCTTGAACTCGATTTCCTTTTTGGTGAAGATCTGCTTGATGTTCTGCAGCTTGTCCGGATTGGTCGGGTCGTTGGTCAGGATGACGACTTTTTCGCTGTCGTTGTGGATCGGCAGCCAGTGGTTCTTGGCGAGAAAGTTCTTGTTCAACCCGGCCAGCACTTCGCTCGGCAGGATGATGGAATCGTGATAGCCGTAATAGGGAATGCCGTAGAAATTTTCCAGCGAGTGTCCCAGCTCCTTGCGCGACAGGCCGACGTTGCCCAGCAGGATGGCCTCGATATCGACCTGATTTTTTCTCGCCTGCGTGATGGCGGTCGAGAGTTCCTCTTCGCTGATGATGCCGTTGTTCAGGATATAGCTGAACTTGGTGGGCTTTTGCTGAACGAATTTCTTCTGGTTGCTGAAGGCCAGCGCCAGGGTTTCTGAAATGATGTTGCCGAACTTGATGTCCCGCGATGTGAAAACACCGTCGCCTTTTTTGTTGATCAGCTGCAGGACGCCCATCAACTGGCCGTTCTGCACCATCGGGCAGACCAGCATCGAGCGGGTTCGCTGTCCGGACTGCTTGTCCCAGGAATCGTCGAACGTCAGGTCCGGATGGTATTTCTTGAGTTCCTGATCGTCGTACACGTCGGCGATGGAAACCATCGTCTGCTCCATCGCCACCCAGCCGGAGATGCTCTGCGGGGAAATGGGAACCCGGATTTCGGCGATGCCGTCGCCGGATTTCATTTTCGAGTAGATCTCGTTCTTGTGCGTGTCCACCGCGTACAGGGTGATCATTTCCACATCGAAGATCTCGATGAGCGGTTCCTTGAGATCGATGAGAATCTCATCGACGTCTTTGGCGGCGTGGATGGACTGGGAAAGCTTGTGCAGTCTCTCTTCGGCCGATTCGGATCTTCCCGCTTGCGGGTCCGATTGAGCCGGTTCCGGTTCTTGGGCCGGGGCAGCTTGCTGCCGGGCGGCCTGCTTTTCCAGTTTCATCAGCGTCAGGCCGAGAACCGGAGACAGGTCGCGGGCGAGCTTCATGTCCGCATCGGAAAAGACGCCGTCGTCTTTCTTGTTGATGATTTCCAGCACCCCGATGAGTTTGCGGTTGTAAGGAAGGGGCAGAACCAGGATGGACCGGGTCTTGAAATCGAGCAGTTTGTCCAGCGTCGAACCGTGCGCGAGCTGCGGGTGGTACTGCGTCAACTCGTCCTCGTCATAGGCGTCGTGGATGTTCAGGGATTTTCCGGTCGCCGCCACAAAGCCCGCTAGGTTTTTGATCGAGATGTCCACGCGGATTTCCGAAAGGATGTCGGAGATGGGGTTGCGCGAGAACAGCTGCCGGTTCTTGCGGTCGAGCGCGAACAGCGACACGGCCTCACAGTCGAAAAGCTCTTTGAGGTCTTCGATCAGGGAAGGCAGGATCTCCACCATGTCCCGGGCGCCCTGGACTTTAGCCAGGATGACCTTGGAGGGGTCCTGCCCGTGTTCGCGTGCGAAATTTTGATGCGGTGTGTTCATGAACCGAGAGGTTGTGGTTCAAACAATTACATTGAAAAGCATGCCATTGAATTAATAGCACACATTATTGTGAATAAGATTTTTTTTGAACTTTTTTTGCCGTGTGTGTCCGTATCAGACCACACAGACCGCCTGCACCTGCTTGATGTCGCAGTGTCCCTGAAAGATTTTCTGGATGCCGTCCTGCTTAAGCGTGAACATGCCATCCTCGATCGCCCGCTTCCGGATCTCATCCACCATGGCCGAGCGCATGATCATGCGTTTCATCTCATCGGTGCCGCTCAGCACTTCGTGAATGCCCATCCGTCCGGCATAGCCCGTGTCGCCACAGGCCGAGCAGCCTTTCGGTTGGAAAAGCTTCAGGTCCTTGCTGTATTTGATGCCCAGTTTCTGAAATTCCTTGACCCCGTATTCCTTCGCCAGGATCTCGAACTCCTCCTTGCTCGGGTTGTAGGGCTCCTTGCATTTCTTGCACAGTGTTTTGAGCAGCCTCTGCGCGACGATCAACAGCAGCGCGTCGGAGAAGTTGAGCGGGTTCATGCCCATGTCGAGCAGACGGGTGATGGTTTCCGGCGCCGAGTTGGTGTGCAGCGTGCTGAACACCAGATGCCCTGTCAGCGAGGCTTCCAGGCCGATGGAAGCGGTCTCGGTGTCGCGCATCTCACCCACCATGATGACGTCCGGGTCGCCGCGCAGAAACGAGCGCATGGCGCGGGCGAAATTCAGGCCGATCTTGTCCTGCATCTGCACCTGCCTGAGCCCCTCCTGCGTGATCTCCACCGGATCCTCGGCGGTCCAGATCTTGCGCTCGTCGCTGTTGATCTGCCCGAGGCAGGAATGCAGCGTCGTGGTCTTACCGGAACCGGTCGGGCCCACGACGAGGATCAAGCCATACGGCTTGGCGATCATTTCCCCAATGACCTTGAGGTTCTGGTCGAGAAAACCCATTTCCGCAAGCGGGATCGGCTTGCTGGAGGAAAGGATTCGCAGCACCGCGTCTTCGTTGCCGCCCACGGTCGGGCAGGTGGCGACGCGGAACTCGATTTCCTTTTTGCCGTAGCGCATTTTGATCTTGCCGTCCTGCGGCATGCGTTTTTCCGCGATGTCGAGGCGCGACATGATCTTGATGCGGGAGATGATCGCCTGTTTGTACATGAACGGGATCTGCTGGTACACCCGGCAGGAGCCGTCCTTGCGAAAACGGACTTTGACGTCCTTCTTGCCGGTTCCCGGTTCCAGATGAATGTCCGAAACGCCCTGATCGTAGGCGTCGGTCAGGATTTTGTTCACCAGCCGGACGATGGTGCTGTCGGTTTCGCTGATCGCCGTGACCGCGTCGTCGCTGGTGACGCCCAGATCGATCACGTCGTCTTGGCGCTCGTCCACCAGCGCGTTCAGCAGGCTGGAAACCTCCTCGGTGTGCGCCGGTTCTTCGTGCGCTTCTTCGTGCGCCGGTTCGTCCGATGAGAGGTTGGAATTGAGAAAATCGCGGATGTCCGCTTTCAGGCCGACCTGAAACTCCACCGATTTTTTCGGAAAGATCATTTTGATGCTGGCGATCTTGTCCTGGTTGGCCGGGTCGTCGATGAGAATCAGCGCGTGCGTCGGCGTGTTCTGCAGTGGCACCCAGTTGTTCTTGGCCAGATAGTTCTTGTTCAGGCCCGCGAACACATGGCTAGGCAGCACAACCGATTCGCTGTAACCCGTGTAGGGGATGTCGTAATAGGCTTCCAGCGATTTCCCGATATCCGAGCGCTTCAGTTTCATTTCCGCCAGCAGGATGTCTTCGACGTCCACGCGCTTCATGCGCGCCTTGGCGATGCCCGCGTTCAGCTCGTCCTGCGACACGATGCCTTTCTCCACGAGATAGCCGAACTTGGTGCGCTTTTTCTGCTGCGCTTTCCACTGGTTGTAGACGGCGAGCGCCAGGGTGTCGCCGATGATCTTGGCGTTGCGCTCGTCGAACGAGGAAAAACGGTCCGTGGTGGTCTTGTTGGCGACCTGCAGCACGCCCATCACCTTGTTCAGGTGGATGAGCGGATAGGCCAGCATGGACTTGGTCTTGAGCCCGCTCTTCTTGTCCCAGGAGCCGTCGAACTGGAGTTCCTTCTTGTAGTTCTGCAGTTCGGCCTTGTTGTTGACGTCGGCGAGGTTGATGGGTCTTTTTTCCAGAGCCACACAACCGGCGATGCTTTTGGCGGAAATGGGGAGGCGGATTTCTTTGATGCTGTTTTCCGATTTCACCTTGGAGAAGATTTCGTTCTTTTTCTCATCCAACGAGTAGATGGTCAGCATCCCCGCATCGAAAATTTCCTGAATGGAGGGTTTCAATTCAGCCAGGATCTCGTCGATGTTTTTTGCGGAATGGATCGCGTGCGCCACCGCGCGGGTCTGCTCTTCGATCTGCTCGATCTCCAGTTTGACCAGAGCGTGGCCGAGCGTGGTGGAAAGTTCCTTGGCCTGCCGGACGTCCGCTTCGGAAAAATGCGCGTCCTTGGTTTTGTTGATGACCTCCAGAACGCCCATGAGCCTTTTCTCGAAGGGCAGGGCGGTCACCAGCATCGATTCGATGCGGATCTTGGCCTGTTTTTCCCAGGTCTGGTCGTGCTTCAGATCCGCGTGGATCTTTTTCAGCTCCTTGGTCGAGGTCACGTCGGCGACATTGACCGTCTTGCCCGTCGCCGCACAGAAGCCGGCGAGGCTTTTGGGAGAGATGTCGAGCCGGAATTCCTTTTCCTCTTCCAGGGCGTGGGTGATCGACACCAGCTGCCTGCGCGCCAGATCCACCGCGTAAATCTGCACCGACTGGCACTGAAAAATATTGATCAGGTCGCGTGTGAGCGAAGACAGGATGCCGGTGATGCTGCTGCCCGACAGGATCTTTTGCACCAGAGGGCGGATCTGATCGGTAGCGCGGCGTCCGAGGTTGCGTTCGCCGGCGAGCTCGTTGTATTCCTCTCCGGTGACCACCGCATCCGACGAGCGGCGGCCCTGTGTGACGGGT
This sequence comes from Nitrospinales bacterium, assembly GCA_965223345.1. GTDB lineage: Bacteria > Nitrospinota > Nitrospinia > Nitrospinales > VA-1 > CBDCWG01. The sequence goes on along the minus strand of CBDCWG010000012.1, from coordinate 2,797,917 downwards.
GCTTCGGCAGGCGGCGCGGAGAACGGCGATTCGTCGCCTTCGACCACGATCGTGGGTTCGAATTCGGAATCTTCCGTGGGCAGTCCCGGTTCCTGATACGCCGCGGGATCCTGAGGGTACTGGAAATTATGCGGTTGTCCGCCGTATCGCGGATCCCTCGGCCGGGAGGACCGCATCAATTTAGAGAAAAATGCCATTTATCGGATCAGAGAAAATCGTATATTTATTAGGGGTTTAAAGACTCAGTGTACCGTCTTGCGGGCAAAAACTCAAGACGAATCGAAGCGCGGGATTCAAAAATAGGGTTGATTTTATTGGCCTTAAGCCCGCGTTTTCAATATATTTACCATGAAAGTAAATATATTTATCGGGGCGTGAAAATTCAGTCCGAAAGGGCTGCGGGGGAGGGGAAAAGGGGGTTTTTCAGGCCCTTGCGTTCGCAGGGCGGATAGGCGGAAAAAGGCCGGTGAGCGCCGTCAGACGTCGAGATCCTGGACGAAAACCGCCTTCTCCTTGATGAATTTGAAGCGCGGTTCGGAGTCCTTTCCCATGAGCCGGCCGAAGGTCTCTTGCGCCGATTCCATGTCGGCGATTTCCACACGGATGAGGGAACGCGATTTTTTGTCCATCGTGGTCTGCTTCAGGTCGGAAGGCGGCATTTCACCCAGGCCTTTGAAGCGTCCCACGTCGTATTTCGAGCCGTTGAGCTTTTCGATGATGCTGTCGCGCTGCTTGTCATCGACGGCGTAGAACAGTTTCTTGCCCGCGTCGATGCGGTACAGCGGCGGCTGCGCGATGTAGAGGTGGCCTTTTTCGATCAGCTCCGGCATGTAGTTGTAGAAGAAGGTCAAGAGCAGCGTGCAGATATGCGCGCCGTCCACGTCCGCGTCGGTCATGATGATGATCTTGCCATAGCGCAGTTTCTTGTAATCGAATTTCGGTTTGATGCCGGTGCCGATAGCGGAGATGATGTTCTGGATCTCGTTGTTGGCCAGCGTCTTGACCATCGTCGCGGTTTCCACGTTCAGGATCTTGCCGCGGATTGGCAGGATCGCCTGGGTCTTGCGGTCGCGCGCCTGCTTGCTGGAGCCGCCGGCGGAATCGCCTTCGCAGATGAACAGCTCGGCGAGGTCCTTGTTCACCGTGGCGCAATCGGACAGTTTGCCCGGCAGGTTGAGGCGGTGCGAGATGTTGGTCTTGCGCTGCACCGCTTCCTTGGCCTGGCGTGAAGCCACGCGCGCCTGCGCCGCCAGCACGATGCGGTTGGCGATGGCGTCGCCCTGGGTCTGGTGATCGTGCAGGTAATGCTCCAGGGAATGCTTCACCACCGATTCCACCTGCGAGGTGATATCCGAATTGAGCCGTCCTTTGGTCTGTCCCTGAAACTCGACCTCTCCCTGCAGGTACACGTTGACGATCGCCGTCAGTCCTTCCTTCACATCGTCGGTGGTGACGCTGCTGATACCCTTGGGCAGCAGGTTGCGCCGCTCGATGTAGGCGCGCAGCGCTTTGGTGATGCCGTTGCGGAACCCGTTCTCGTGCGAGCCGCCGTCCACCGTGCGGATGGCGTTGGCGTAGGAGAGGATGTTGGTGTCCGTGTCGGACGTCCACAGAAACGCCGTCTCCACGCGCAGATGCTTGTCGTCCTTTTCGATGTAGAATGGCTCCTCCATCAGCGCCGACTGGCCGTTGACGATCTTGTGAATGTAGTCCTTGATTCCCTGCGGATACTGGAACGTGTGTTTCTTGCCGCCGATGTGCACGACGATCTTCAAGCCTTTATTCAAAAAGGCTTTGGCCTCCGCCCGCTCGAGGATCCATTTGGTGTTGAACTCGATTTTCGGGAAGATTTTCTTGTCCGGCTTGAAATAGACCGTCGTCCCGTAGTTGCGCGACGCTTTGCCCTTTTTCAGCTTGGAAGTGGGTTTGCCGCGCGAGTAAGTCTGGGTCCATTCGAAGCCGTCGCGGCGCGAGGTGGCTTTCAGCGTTTCCGACAGGGCGCAGACCACCGCCATGCCCACGCCGTGCAGGCCGCCCGACACCTTGTAGTTGCCCTGCCCGAACTTGCCGCCCGAATGCAGCGTGGTGAACAGGATCTCCATGGCGCTTTTTTTGGTCTTGCGGTACTGATCCACCGGAATGCCGCGGCCGTTGTCCTTGATCGTGACGCCGTGGTCCTTGTCCAGCGTGATGTCGATCGAATCGCAATGGCCGTTCAGGGCCTCATCCACCGAATTGTCGAGGATCTCCCACAACAGATGGTGCAGCCCCGTCGCTGAGGTGGAGCCGATGTACATGCCCGGCCGCTTGCGGACCGGATCGAGGCCTTCCAGAACTTGAATGTTTTCCGCTTTGTAACTCGCCATGTTCTTCCGATGCTACGAGGGTTGTGGTGTTTCCGCTCCTGAGAACGGTCTTATTCGATATCGACGATCTTTTTGCGTTTCGCGAGGATGACCCCCTGCGTTCCGCGGTTGTATTTCGGCACGTCTTTGACTTTGAGCTCCTTGGGATTGCCCTTGTCGAAAATCAGGGTGATCTTGTCCTTCTTGTTGACGATCTTGAAACCGGCCAGTTGGCTGTCCACCAGCTTCATCAGCTTGACGCCTTTTCCGGTTCCCGTCAACTGGGTTATCTGATCGATGGGAACGATCATGCCCTTGCCGTTTTCCGCCGCCAGGAACAGCAGGTCGCCGGTCACCGGCGCGACCGCAACCATGCGGTCTCCCTCCTTGAGCGACATGATGCGTCGGCCGGAGCGCGTCGTCTCCGAGGCGTTGTCGAGCACGAAGCGAAATCCCATTCCGGAGGCGCTGGCCACCATGAACTCGGGAGCGGACGCGGCCTCGTTTTCAAAATCCAGGCTCGTCTGCTTGCTCTTTCCCTTGCCTTTGGTTTTGGCGGGGGCTTCCTCGATTTCTTCCGGCTCATCCAGCGACATCATGTGCAGCACCCGTTCGCCGTCGCCGAATTTGAACAGGTTCTGAATGGGTTCGCCAAAACTGCGGGCGTGCGTGGTCGGCAGCCCGTACACCTTCTGGATGTACACTGTTCCCAGGCTGGTGAAAAACGCCACCCGGTCTTTGGTGTTGATCTTCAGCACGTCCATCAGGGCGTCGTTTTCCTTGAATTTCAGCGAATCGGGGTCGGAGAGCGACTTGAGCTTGCGCAGCCAGCCGTTTTTGCTCAGCACCAGCGTCACGTCTTCGTGCTCGATGAAGTCCTCGACGTTGTATTCGACGTCTTCCAGCACTTTTTTGGCACCCAGCTCGGTCTGCCGCTTGTCGCCGAATTTCTCGACGATCTCTTCGAGTTCCCCTTTCACTTCTTTCCAGATCTTTTTGTCCGATTTCAGGATGCCTTCGATGCGTTTTTTCTCTTTCAGCTTTTCCTGCTGCTCTTCCAGGATCTTGCCGATCTCCATCGAAACCAGCCGGTAAAGCGGGATTTCCAGGATCGCGCTGGTCTGCTCGTCGTCGAGCTTGAAGCCTTTTTTCAGTTTTTCGTGCGCTTCCTGCCGGGAAGAAGACGAGCGGATCAGCTTGAGGGCGCGGTCGAGATCGTCGAAGATCTTCGCAAAGCCTTCGAGAATGTGCAGCCGCCGGTTGATCAGGTCCAGTTCGTATTTCAGCCTGCGCGTGATGACTTCCTTGCGGAATTCCAGGAAGTATTTGCAGATGGCGATCAGAGACAGCCGGTCCGGCTCGCCGTTGGGCTTGAGGCAGGTGAAATTGAGCTGAAAATTCGATTCCAGGTCCGTGTGCTTGAACAGGTAGCTCATCAGTTTTTCCGGCTCGGCGCCGTTTTTGACTTCCAGCACCACCCGGATCGCCTCGTCGCTTTCATCGCGCACGTCCACCAGCGGCGGCAGTTTTTTCGCGATGATGATTTCGGCGATTTTTTCGATCATCTTCGCCTTGTTCACGCCGTAGGGGATGGAAGTGAGAATGATCTGCCGCTTGCCGCGCGCCAGCGTCTCCATTTTCCATTCGCCGCGGATCTTGAGCGTCCCCGAACCGGTCTCATACGCCTGCTTGAGCTCCGCTTTGGTGTTGAGCAGAATGCCGCCGGTGGGGAAATCCGGCCCCTTGATGTGCTTCATGATCTGCGCGGTCGAAAGATCCGGCTCGTCGATCAGCGCGATCAGCGCGTTCACCACTTCCTTGAGGTTGTGGCTGGGAAACGAACAGGCCATGCCGACCGCGATGCCCGCCGCGCCGTTGATCAGAAGATTCGGCACCCGCGAGGGCAGCACCACCGGTTCCCTGAGCGTGTTGTCGTAGTTCTGCCGGAAATCCACCGTGTCTTTTTTCAGGTCGTTCAGCAAAAACGAGCTGATCGGGCGCAGCCGGCCTTCCGTGTAGCGGTAGGCGGCGGGCGCGTCGCCGTCGATGGAGCCGAAATTGCCCTTGCCGTCCACCAGCGGATAGCGCAGGGAAAAATCCTGAGCCATGCGCACCATCGATTCGTAGGTCGAGGCGTCGCCGTGCGGGTGGTATTTACCGAGCACCTCACCGATGATCTTGGCGGATTTCACGAATTTGGCCGCGGAGCTCACGCCCATGCTGTCCATGGCGTACAGGATCCGGCGGTGAATCGGCTTCAAGCCGTCGCGCACGTCGGGAAGCGAGCGGGAAACGATGGTGGAAAGCGCGTAGGTCAGAAAGCGGTTTTCCAGTTCGACCTGAATGTCAGATACTTTTTCCGTGGCCATGATGTTTTCAAGAGCTTTCGTTGAATAAAAAATGAAACGCCACCGGGGAGAATGACTGAATACCGGTGTCAGAATTCACCTTATAAATAGAGAAAAAATACGGGATTCACACCCGTTTTCGCCGGCGAACCCGCCGCATTGCGTCCTGAAACTTGAAATGTATGCCGCAGGCCGGATCGAACCGGGAGGCCCGGAACCCTTATGAAACCGCCACAAATACCGGGGGCAGGGCGATAAAAGACATCTTAACCTTAAAAATCAGATATTTAAAGGGAAAGTGGTGTAAATAGCAGTGATTTCATTCAATTTACTATCCCACATATAGTGGAATTTGGTCAAATGTATACAATATATGGACATTTCTGGCAAGCGCAAAACTTTTTTTCCGCTCCGGTGTCAGCCGGCCAGCCCTTTAAACATAGAGGGTTCGATCTCATTGCCCTCATTGTAAGGATGAAAAAAACGAAAATTTATTGCAGACCGGGAGGCAAAAGCAGATCTCAAAATGCATCCTGCGGGCGCCGATGCGTCCGCGCGGCGTTTCGTTTGGGGCGGTTTTCCCCGGTTGACCCGGCGCTGTTTTTTATTTAAAACCTTTTGCAGGTTTGGCCATCTTACGGGAAAGAGGGAGACATGCCCTCCGAACTCACAAAAAAATCACCGGGTTTCACACCCGGTGCAGCCTCTATACGGGAGCGACCCAATGTCCGACCAAGCATTGCAGGAAAAAGTGATCGCAGCTTTGAAGACCGTCAAGGACCCCGATCTCAATCGCGACATCGTGAGTCTGGGGTTTGTAAAAAATATGAAGGTGGAAAACGGCAGCGTCCGCTACGATGTGGAACTGACCACCCCCGCCTGTCCGGTAAAAGACGAGTTGAAAACCGAATGTGAGACCAAGACCCGCGCCATCGAGGGCGTGACCGAGGTGGACGTGAACATGACCGCCGTGGTGCGCTCGTCCCAGCACAGCCAGCCCATCCTGACCGGCGTCAAGAACATCATCGCCGTCGCCAGCGGCAAGGGCGGTGTGGGCAAATCCACCGTCAGCACCAACCTCGCCATCGCGCTGAAACAGACCGGCGCCAGCGTCGGCCTAATGGATGCGGACGTTTACGGCCCCAGCATCCCGCAGATGCTGGGTATTCCCATCACCCCCCCGAAGGCGGGCGAGGACAACAAGTTTTTCCCGCATGAACAATACGGCATGAAGGTGGTCTCCGCCGCCTTTCTCACCAAGCAGGGACAGCCGCTCATGCTGCGCGGCCCCATGCTGGGCGGCATCATCCAGCAGTTTCTGCAGAACGTGGAGTGGGGCGATCTCGATTACCTCGTCATCGACCTGCCTCCCGGCACCGGCGACGTGCAGCTCACCCTGACGCAGCGGGCGCCTTTGTCGGGCGCGGTGGTGGTGACAACGCCGCAGGAGGTCAGCCTCATCGATGCGGACAAAGGCGTGAAGATGTTCCAGCAGGTGAAAGTGCCGCTTCTGGGCATCGTCGAGAACATGAGCTATTTCGTCTGCGACGGCTGCGACAAGAAGCACACCATCTTCAAGCAGGGCGGCGGACAGGCGCTGGCGGACCGGTTCAAGATCCCCTTCCTCGGCGGCATTCCGCTGGTTCCGGAAGTGGTGGAAGGCGGCGACAGCGGCGTTCCGGTGACGATGAGCAACGCCGATTCCCCGGCGAGCAAGGCCTACCGGGACCTCGCGGGGCAGGTGGCGGCGCAGATCAGCATCCAGCAGGCCAACGCCGAAAAGAAAGTCGATTCCAGTTTCGAGCTGGCATGGAAAAGTTAATTCACTGGGACGCGCCGCGTGAACGCTGAAAAACCTTCTCCGAAAGACATCCGCCAGGTGGACGAAACCACCCTCGGCATCACCTGGACCGACGGACACGAGTCCGTCTACGCCGTCAAGTACCTCAGGGAAAGCTGCCCCTGCGCCCAGTGCATCGACGAGTGGACGGGCGAGCGCCGCCTCAAGCCGGGCATGGTGCCCGACAGCATCCGGCCGGTCAACCTCAAGGCCGTCGGGCTGTACGCGATTCAGTTTTACTGGAACGACGGCCACGACACCGGGCTGTATCCGCACGAACTGCTGCGGAAGTTGTGCCAGTGCGCCGAGTGCCAGGGCAACCGCTCCAACTGACTCATCCCATCCAGGACCCCCAACGGGCCGGCTCCCCCGAAAGCGAGCCTGGGATTATCCACGGCCCCGCACCGCTCACGCACCAGGACCGCCTTCCAGAACCGCAGGCCGAGATGGTGCGCGTTTTGCCGCGGTTGCGTCGTATAATCATTTGAGCACCCCGAACGATTCGATGGCGAGCAGACGCACGGACCACGAACCCGGCAGGGGCTGCGCGTCCTTCCACTCGCTCGAATCGAAAGGACCGGTCTCGTAGACGATCGCCGGATCCTTGAGCAGCACGCAGGTCGGGCTCACCCGCATCAACTGCCCCGTGTAGATGTAGTTGGCGCAGAACAGCGTGACCCGTTGCCCCAATAACGACTCCAAACCCTTGTACTGACCGTACCCATTCATGTTCCACCTCCTAGGTTGCGTCGTGCCCTCCTGAATGGGAAACCTTCCCGGGGTGCAGCAAACGGTGTTTCTGGGGAAATGCCTGTAATTGCGGAATTTAGCCTCTGGGTTAACAAGTTCAGGGCTGACAGGCGAGAACCGCTATGATAAACTCTTTAAACATATAGAGTTACTTTTGGGCCGTCAGAGGGGCTGCGGCAGAGCGGAAGATTTGCACTTGAACAAATATTAGCAACTAGCCGAATTTTCCTCAAGCGAATTCAACATTATTTTTCCTAAATTACGTGAACACAATAGGATCGAGAATCGTATCGAGAAGGAAGGAATTGGGGCTGAAGGCGAAAGAGCTGGCCGCCCGGGTCGGCTGTCATCCGCCGGACATCAGCGACTGGGAAAACGGCAAGACCACTCCCAGCCTCGCGTCCCTGTTGAAGCTGGCCCAGGCCCTCGATGTATCCGAAACCTGGCTGCTGACCGGCAAAGCGGTTCCCTATTCGGTTCCGAAACGGGTTGGGGATACTGAGAGTGGCGATCCCGCGGCGAACTGGCGCGATGAAATGCTGCAGGCCAAGGACACCATCATCGAATTGCAGCAGGAAAAAATTCAGAATCTGGAAGAGCGGGTGAAAAAGCTGCAAGCCCGCATGGGCGAGTTCAAGAAAACCTGAGTGAGGTGTGATAAACGCCGGTCAGGAATAGCGCGGTTGGATAGATCGTGGAAGGCTTTCGATGGTGAAGATCGCCGCTTGAAACGGTCAGGCCCGAACGGGCGCGACGCGCATAAGCCGCATCACCAGAAGTAGTAGAGAAGGGCCAGAAAAAAAGGAGCCTCCAGCAGGAATCCCCAAAGCATCCCTTTCGCAAGCTTGTTCTCCGGATACATCTCTAGGCTGGAATGTCTCACAGTTTGCCTCCTCCGTGGCAGTCAGGAGCGCGAATGTACCAAAACATTATTAGGAAATAAATAGCACGCTCGGATCATTTTTTTAAATTGCAAGGAATCAAGCGTTTCCCTCCGAAAAAAATTCAAGTCCCCTTCCCATCGGCTTTATTAAGCAAAACTCCAGGTTTCACCCGCAACTTTTCTATTGATTCAGCAGAGCCACCAGTTTGGCGCGGGTCTGAACCCCCAGTTTTTGATGGATGTTTCTGATATGATTCTTCACGGTATGCGGGCTGATCCCCAGTCGCGTGGCGATTTCCTGATTGCTGAAACCGTTGCGAATCTGCACACAGATCTCCCGTTCCCGGCCGGTGAGCCCCGCCCCTTGCATGCGCCGGTCCAGTTCGGGGCAGGGGGTGAGGTCGGCGTTTTTCGGTTTGATCGAATCTTTGGCGTTGTTCGACACCAGATTTTCCCCCCGAGTTTAGGGAAAGAGGCTGTACGGCGGCTCTGGCAAGCCACTTGTGACTGTTTGGATCCTGGAAATAGCAGGAACGGAAACCGCTCGACGATGGGAAAGAGTGCGACCGTCGCATCCTCACTACGGAAGAACGATCATTCTAAATAGGGCGTAAATATATCAAAAACATACGTAAAAATATATAGCACAACCGGACTATTTTCGGTATGCAAAAAAAATATTCGGATAAGCCATTTGCCTGAGAAAAGAAAATAACCGGGAAGCAGGGGAGAGCGTGACGCCCGCAATCCGCGAACAAGCGTTACACGATGCGGGCTTTTCGGAGGGGCCCGCTACCGGCCGGGGTTTTCAATGGGGGAGTGTAGGGGAATCGCCCGGACGGGCTCATCCCTTCTTCACGCGTTCGAGGGTTTTTTTCACGATGTCCACGGCCTTCGACTCGAGGGCGCTCTCTTCGCCGCCTTCCTGATCGAGCTGCACGTGCACCAGCGCCGTGGCGGTGTCGCAGGCCCGCAGCGTGCCGCGGCCGACGCTGTTGAAAAATTTCCACCAGGCGGGGCTTGCGTTGACTTTGAGTTCTTTAGGATCGCCGGTCAATTCGTAGCATTCGACTTCCTTGCCGAAAAAATGCTTGCCCAGGCTCACCTTGACGGTGAGGCCGGTCTCCGCGTCGCTCTTTTGTGCCCAGAAACAGCTTTCCGCTTTCCAGTCGTAACCGCTCTCGGTAATGTTTTCGGATTTGTGGCGGCCTGCCTGAACGGGCGTACCCAGCACCTGCTGCAATTCCTCGACCTTGAACAGCGAACAGGGCATTTGGGCCGCATCGTCCACCGGCGCTTGCGCCACTGTCGTTTCGGCCGTTTTCCCGCTGTCGGCCGGTTTCTTTGCCGCCGCCGCGGGCGCAGGCGCTTTGGCCTTTTGCGCCGGCTTTTCCTCTCCGCCACAACCTGCGTTCAACAACACCGAAAGACCGAATAGAATCCCGCAAAGAGTTCGCATCGCCGCATCTCCATACCCTCACAGTGAACGTTTCGTAAGAAACACAATTGTATCAGGAAAGGCAGCGGTTCGCTCGCGATGGTTTGACTCTGACAAATCAAGGGGTTGATGTGAGTCCGGGCGGGAAGGGGGAGAGGCGGGCAAAAAAAAACGGGGCGCGAACGCCCCGCCGGCAGACTTGATCCCGACGAACCCTTACCGTTAGCCAGGAAAAAGCCACCTGTCTTATTACTTATGCTCTTCCGCTTCTTCCGCTATGGTTTCACCCACCGCTTCCAGATCTTCTCCCACACCACGGGTGGTATTGCACGCAGCGACCGTGCCCAGAAAAAACATGGCGATGAAGCAATAGAGTGCGAATTTCTTGTTCATGTGCTTTCTCCTGTGTTTCGTTGCCGGAAATAATTTCTTTGCATAAAATAAGTTGCATGCTTTGTGCCAAACGCTAAGTGAATACAAATCAATCGAAACGAATGGAGATGACAGAAATAAAACCATCCGTGCCGGGGGAAAACCACCATGATCGGGGGATTTGAGCCGGGTGTGGATCACCGGGGACGGGTTCCCTGGAGAGAAATTTTTATCCGCTGCAGGCAGGCGATAAACGGATGAATCACGGCATGGCAGGCATTGCGTTCCGGGAGCGGAGAACGAAGCGGATTGTTAAGTAACTGCTTAAACTTGAAAGCAGCGAAATATCACCTCGCATCCACTTATCGTCGAAAGGCGGAACCGGCGGCAAAACTTCCAGGCAGAGCCGGCAAAAAAAAATTCCGGAACACTCTCAAATCCGATGGCCTGTATATTGCACTGTATTTTTCAGGCATCCTATAAAAAGCAAATTCAGAATGGGACCCGTTTGCAGCGGGTCCCTGAACCGGAGGACTCATGAACGCAATCGCACGCAAACCCATCCGCTTCGCCCTGGCGTTGCTGCTGATACCCTTGATCACCGCCTGCACCGAAACAGTGCACACCGTGCGCGAACCGGACTGTTCCAATTTCAAACTCAGTTCCAACCTGCATCCCACAGAAGATCGTTTCATAGGCCGGGTCAGTTTCGATCCCGACACACCCGGCTGCGCCATTCAATGCGACTGCGACCGGATCGGATTCATTCAGATCCTTCAGGATCTCGACCCGGAAACAGGCAGGGAAGGCGATGCCACGCCGTTGCAGATGAAACAGCGGGAGACGTCGGGCGGCTGGGCCGTCGATCAGTCGGGCACGAAACTGAATCAGGCGTCCACCTGGGGATACATCGGCGCCGAGGAAGACTCGGCACTCAGCTTTCCCAAGTACACGGAAGAGCAACGACGCACCTGCGGTGTGTTCGATCAGGAAACCGCCCGTGTCTTCACCGGCCGTTCGGGCGGCGACCGCTCCGAACCCGCGGTGTTGTGCCTTTCTCCGAGTGGGGACTACAAGCGGGCGGCGAACGTCATCGATGTTCCGGTATGCCTGGATGAAACGTCGCGTTGCTACAAGCACCAGCTGGGCGCGTTTCTGTGGTCCTACGGGGCGGACAACCGCGTTGAAAAAAACGCGGCGCTGGGTTCGCCTGCCGCCACTCCCTATCAGGGCATCATCGACAAGGCGATCGAAAACTGGAACAGCCAGGCGCTGGACAAAACCGGAAACAACTCCGATCAACGGTCCCTGCCCGAGTTGAAGTTCTGGCGCAACCGGGGATAGAAGGAGAGGCGTGCTGCAAAGCGGATAAGTTGCGGGGAGGGCGTCAATCCATATCCTGGCCGAACGCGAGGTCGTAGCCGTCGAGATCCTGAACGCCGAATTCCTTGACGCCGTAAGGCTGGGTGCAGATGTCGTAATCGATCGTGGCGCCGCGCTGCTTCACGTCGCGGTACACCGCTTCGACGTCGTCCACCCAGAAATACACGTTCCACATCTTCTCAACCACTTTGTAATGCGGCACGATGTGTCTGGCGTCCTCCACCTGGCTCAGCATCACCACGTGCCCGTCGCGCACCGGCATGCAGAAGCAGGGCGGCTCGCCCCAGAACCGTTCGTAGCGGAAGCCGAGCTTGTCCCGGTAGTAATTCGCCGACGCCGTCACGTCCGCCACCAGCAGGACCGGGGCGCTGCCGATGATTTTCCCTTTTGCTTCCGCAGTCACCGCGTCACGCCGCCTCGACGGCCCGCTTCAGTTTTGCGAGGCCGTTTTCGAACATCGGCGCGACCATGCCTTCGAGCATGAGCACCATCCAGCCGCCCAGCACCGGGACGTCCATGGAGCCTTCCATCGTCCAGGTGACATTGGTTTTGGATTCCATCGGCGTGTACAGGATGGTGCTCTTGCATTTTTCCTGGTCCTGCCGGAAAAACAGGTCGTATTTCACTCCGGTCTGCGGCGAGGTTTCGGTGAACACCAGGCGGCCGTCGCCGCTTTTACCATCCCAGGACTGACTGGCGCCGACGCCTGTGGTCTTGTCGCCCAGCGTGATCACCAGCGTGGGGTCGCCTTCGCGCCAGGGTTCCCAGGCGTCCCATTTTTTCAGATCCCCCACATAGGTGTGTATTTTTTCCGGTTTGGCGTCGATGACGGTGGCGCGGCTGATCACATAGTCCTTGGGTAAAAACACACCGACGACCACAACGATGGCGATGAGCGCAAACAAAGCGGTCAGGATTTTTTTCAGCATACGGTCTCCTCGGGTTCAAGCCCCTTCGCGAATCCTCCCGCGCTTTCAGGGCGAGAAGAAGTGCGTGCGGTTGATCGCCTCAATGTACTCTCAAAACCACGGGCAGGCAAAATTTGTTTGAAAACAATACCCGCAATCAAAATCATCTCCGGCGCAGGCGGCGGAAATGCCTGGATTTGAAGCGTTTTTTCGCGCCAGAATGGGCCGTTGACGAATCCGCGATTTAGCGATAAGTTTTAATATTCGGATACAATGCCGTTGGGCTGGGGACACGGACTCAACAGGGCGAAGCCCGGAAAGTGCAGGGGCGACATGAAACGAATCTCAATCGCTGTTTTTTGCGGGATGCTGTTCACGGGCTGTGCGACGTACGACTACGGCGGACCGCGCACCACCTCCATCGAAGACGTGGACCGGGCGGTGGGGGCGCATCAGCCCGTGGGCTACCGGCTGGGATACAAAGAGGGCTGCGACAGCGGTTACGTGTCCGCCGGCTACAGCAACTATACATTTCAGAAAGACCGCGGCCGCTACGGCGTGGACGATCTGTACAAGCACGGCTGGGACGACGGGTTCAGCTCCTGCAAGGCCGTCCGCAGCCGTTCGTATTACACGAACTACGACTACTGGCCCAGTTATTCCTGGGGTCCGAGCTACTACTGGGGACACCGCCATTGGAGGCATCGCCATTACCGCAGGTGGCGGCACGGTTGCTGACGACAGCGCGGGGTTGATTTCGATCGCTAGGCTTTCGGGGCCACCGTGTGAAAAAAGAGAAACACCAGCCCCGTCATCAGGAAATAAAACCCGACACAAACTGAATTCCAGAAAACCGCTTTGCGGCCCTCACAGATGTATCCTTTGGGGCCGCAAGCGCAGTAACCCTGGATCAATCCGTAGATTCCGGTGATCGCAAAGAACAGAAAGATCGAAAAAGATTGTAAGACAAAGATCAGGGAAGAATCGTAGGGCTGAAAATAATTTTCAAAAACCCACGGGATCCAGTTGAAAAAAAACAGGCAGAAAAATACGGACCCCCACAAAACCCCGACCTGCTGCCAGAACAGCTTCGGGTTGTGAGTTCTTCCAGCAATCTGTTTCGTCATTGAGTGTGGTTCATTCAGCGCAACTCCCCGCAGGCGGGGCCTGACTACATGCCGACCTTTTCGCGCACCTCGTCCATCAGCTTGGCGTCGATGGTGGTGACGCCTTTTTCCAGCGCGAAGTTGATCACGGTTTTCTTGGCCATGTTGCGCACGAAGAACGGCACCTTCTTGATGCGCTGCTGCGCCTCTTCCGTCCAGATCAGGTTGTCTTCCGGGTTGCCCTTGTTCAGTTCCTGCTTGGCCTGAGCGAGCTGCGTCCCGACCACACTGAGCGGCGCCTTGCCCTCGGCGGAAGTCCCGCCCATCTCCACGCCCAGCTTGCTCACAAATTCCGTCTCGAACTTGTTCGTCAGCATGGCGATCATGTGGCCGCACTTTTTGCACTTGAACTTCATGGCCAGGTTTTTCGACTCGTCCGGCATGATGCCGTCGGTCTGGGTTTCCATCTGCTCATCGCAAGGAATGCACAAAAATTTCATCACGCCCCCTGTTTGGAATTCGTTTCAATGAATTTGAGGATGTTGTCCACCGCCTCGGCGATCGCCTTGCCGGTGGGCGAATCCTGGTTTTCCGTGTAAAACAGCGATCCCGAGTCGGTTTTGCGGGAAACGCGCGTGTCGAACGGGATCTTGCCGATGTAGGGCACGCCCTTGCGTCCCGTCAGCTCATGCACGTCCTGTCCTTCGAACAGTTTGCTTTCGCAGTCGCAGTTGGGGCAGACATAGGTGGCCATGTTTTCGATGAGCCCGATGATGGGAACCCCCATCTTGTTGTTCTTGGTGATCGACTTCGAGACGATGTGCTGCGACAGCGGCGAGGGGATCGTGATCTCCACCACGCCTTCCAGCTCCGGGATCAACTCGCGGATGTTGTCCATGCGGTCGCTGCCCGGCGGCATGTCGATGAGCAGAAAATCCAGCTCGCCCCAGTGCGTGTCCGCCAGCAGTTCGCGCAGCGCCGTCGATTCCATCGTGCTCACCCAGACCGCCGTCGCGCCTTTTTCTTCCGTCCACATGACCGGCGTGTCCGCTCCCGTGAGCAGCATGTCCATCGACATGATCTTGATGCCTTGCGCGCCCTCACCGGGGAAGACCCCGTCTTCATCGACCTTCAGTTTGACGTCGCTGCCGACGCCCAGCAGGTGGCAGATGCTGGGCCCGTTCAGGTCCGCATCGAGGATGCCCACCTTGTGGCCTTTAGCGGCCAGGCAGGCGGCGATATTCGCCGTGAGGGAACTTTTGCCCACGCCGCCCTTGCCGCTCATCAGCGCGACCTTGTGCTTGATCTTATCCAGGCGGCCGCGCAGTTTTTCCAGCTTCGAGACGACCTGGCTGACGATTCCCGATCCGCCGTCTCCAGCCAAATCTTCATAAGTTTTCATGATGGCTCCTGAGAATCCACAAATATCTGGAAATAAATGATATGGAAAAATTTTGCTCCTATGATATCGGAAAAAAATTCGCTTGCAAAGGTTAACTTTGGCGGCGTTTCGGCGGCAAAAACCGCCGTCCCCGCGCCCGCACGGGAAGGGCGATTTTTATCGTTGACCGCTGAGGAGTTTCTAATTTAAATTAGCGGGTTTAAGTGTTTCTCCCCCGCGGTTTTCACCCCTTATCGGATGAGTCGATGCAATTATCGGAAGAAGAAAAAAAGCTGGTCGCCGAGGAAGAGGAATTGTTTGAAAAAACGGTCCGAGCCCTGTGTGAAGAGCTGCCGCAGGCGCAGGCGGCGAAGATCGCCGCCAACCTGTCGGCGCGCAACCTCACCGAGAAGGTGACCAACGAGTGGAACCCGGAGGAGCGGCAGCCGCTGGTTTCCGATGAGGCGGTGGCGCACCGCGTGGTCGATATCCGCAAGGAAAGCGACGAGGTGCTGAAGGAATTGATCGCAGAACCCTATTTCGGCCGCGTCGTCACCACCGAGGACGACGGCTCGGAAGTGGCGTTTCTGATCGGCAAGAAGGGCAACGTCCACTCGGGCATCGTGGACTGGCGCAACGGCCCCATCTCGGCGCTTTATTTCAACTACAAGCAGGGCGAGGAATTCTTCGAGGTCATCAACGAGCGCGAGCGCAGCGGCCGCATCAAGATCCGCCGCTCCTACAAGGTGGAAAACGGCCGCCTCGTGCAGATCGACACGCCCGAGGGGGTCTTTCACTGCAACGGCACCGGCTGGATCAAGCTCGACGTGGACGCCGAAATCGCCGCGCACCGCTCCCGCACCGCCCACAGCCGGGAAAAACGCCTGCCCAGCATCCTGTCTTTGATCACCAAGGACCAGTTCCAGCTCATCACCAGCGATCCGGACCGGCCAGTCATCATTCAGGGCTCGGCGGGTTCCGGGAAAACCACCGTCGCGCTGCACCGGCTCGCCTGGCTGCTGCACGACGCCAACTCCGGCGCGCGTCCCGAAAACACCCGCGTCGTCGTCATGAACAAGGCGCTGCAGATGTACGTCGGCGCCACCCTGCCGTCGATGGGCATCGAGGGCGTCGAGACCACCACGTTCAACGCCTGGGCGTTTGCCATCATCCGCAACGCCATGCGCAAGACGCCGCATTTCAAATTTTTCAACCTGCCCGAATTCGTCGAATCCATCAAGTTCTCCGAGGAGATCCTGGCGGCCCTGTCCGCCCGTGTCGAGCGGCAGGCCGATGAGATCGACCGCTCGCTGCGCGAACGCTTCGAGACACGCGAATCCTTGCGCCGCCTCTGGGTCGAGAGCGGCACGAAGCCATTGCTGCCGCGCCTGCGCGATTTCCTGCACGAGGTGAAACAGGCCGCCCTGCCGGAGCCGGAGAAAAAGCAGTATCTGCAGGCGTTGCAGGCCCACCTCGCTGCGCTGGAAGATTACGTGAGCGACATCTACGGGCTGCTGTGCGATGAAACCGGGCTCAAGGCGCACCTCAAACCCCATCCCAAGCGCGACGAGCACCTGGCGTACCTCAAAAAGATCACCGAGAAGAACCGCAGGAACAAGACGCTGGATTACTTCGACCTGTCGCTGCTGCTCAAGAACATCCAGCTCAAAAACGGCGGCCTGCCCGGAAAAAACGGACTGCCCGTCGTGCTCGACCACCTGGTGATCGACGAAGTGCAGGATTTCGGCCCGGTGGAGTTTTCCGTCATGAAGCACGCCGTGCACGACCCGCGCCACCTCACCATCGTCGGCGACGTGAGCCAGAAAATCCTGTTCTCGCGCAAATTCATCGGCTGGGACCGCATCGTGCAGCATCTGAAAATGGACGCCTCGGACCTGATTCAGCTTCAGGTCTCCTTCCGCTGCACCGTGCCCATCATGGAGCTGGCGCACCGCGTCGCGGGCACCGGCGGCCCGGTGGAAGGCCGGCAGGGACCGCCTCCCAAATGGCAACGCGCCGAAGACCGCAACGGCGTCCTGGAAACCCTGGCCGACTGGACCGCAGGATTGCGCGCGGAGGACCCGAACCGGCTGATCGCGCTCGTGTGCCGCTATCCGAAGCAGGCCATGGAGTTGAAGGAGGATCTGGAAGAGATGATCCCCGAGGGTCTCAGGCTCGGCTACCGCAGCCAGTTTTCGTTCGAACCCGGCGTCCTGGTGACCAATATTCACCAGGTGAAGGGGCTGGAATTCGACGCGGTGGCGATCGTCGATCCCGACGAGGACAACTACCCGCACCGCAAGGAAGAGAGCCGGAATTTGATGTACGTTGCCGTCACCCGCGCCCAGGACGAACTGCTGCTCATCGGGCAGCGGCCGTTCTCGAAAGTTCTACAGCCGGGATAAAAAAACCTTGCGCACGGCGAAACGGGGATTATATTTGCATTGGAGGGTTTGAGACGAGCAACCATCAGGAGGTATTGAGGAGCTGTGAGTCCCCCTTTCGAAGAAGCTTTGACGGTAAAAAAAGAGTTCCCTGTATAAACAGGGACGGTTCCCGTAGATTCAGCCGGGGCCAGTAAAAAAGAGAAAAACGCGCTGTGCGGGAGGCAGCGCGTTTTTTTTGCATTGGGAGACCGGTGTTGACCCGGAAACTGAGACTCGTCATCGAATACGATGGCATCCGCTACAGCGGCTGGCAGCTGCAAACCAACGGCACCACCATTCAAGGCGTGCTGCAGAACTGCCTCACCCGCATCACCGGCGAGGAAAACGCCGTCGTGGCCTCCGGCCGCACAGACGCCGGCGTGCACGCGGAAGGGCAGGTGGCGCATTTTCGCACCGAATCCACCATGACCCCCACCGAGTTTCTCATGGCCTTCAACAGCCTGCTGCCGCAGGACATCGTGATCAAATCCGTCACCGACATGCCGGACGATTTTCACGCCCAGATGAGCGCGGTGCGCAAAGTCTACCGCTACACCATCCTCAACCGCGACCACCCCTCCGCCCTGTGCGCCGGGCGCTGCCTGTACATCCAGACGCCCCTCGACCTGAAAGCGATGGACGAAGCGAAACGGCATTTCCTCGGCGAGCTGGATTTTTCCGCCGTGCGCGCTTCCAACTGCGAGGCCAAAAGCCCGGTGCGCACGCTCTACCGCATCGACATCGAAAAGAGAGGCGATTTCATCGATCTGTATTTCGAAGGCGACGGGTTTTTAAAGCACATGGTGCGCAACATCGTCGGCACCCTGGTTCTGGTCGGGCGCGGCAAGATGACGCCGGAGCGGGTGGGCGAGATCATGTGCTCGAAAGACCGCAAGCTCGCCGGCCCCACCGCCCAGCCGCAGGGCCTGTGCCTGGTGAAGGTGCTTTACGAAGACGACTGAACACCCGGCGTTGCCGCTTCACTTCACGAAGGGCAGGACGATCCAGGCCAGGATGTGATCCGGGTCGGTGAACAGCACATCCTTGAGCGTGCCGGAGCTTTTGCACCAGAACCGGCCCAGCGTCTCCGAATCCATTTTGACCAGCCCGCCTTCGCAGCGGCCCGGCCCGCCGCCTTCCTGTTTGGGAATTTTTTTCAGAAACAGCACGTTCTTCCCCCAGGTCAACTCGAACGTGCCCTGCTTTTTATCCACCCGCACCTCGAAATCCAGCAGCCGGTTCATTTCGTTTTCCAGCGTTCCCATCATGCTCAGGCGGGTCCCGATGGTTTCGGCCTGCGCCGACAGGCCCCGGTCGTCCTGGATGACGCCGCCGTAGGTTTTGAAGCGCCCCAGGTCCCAGCGTTCGATCACGAACACGTCGTCTCCGACGATGAGCGTGTATTCCTTGTCCTCGTGATACGACTCCAGCGAATGGGTCGTCGCCCAGCCTTCCCGCGCCAGGCCGAACAGTTCGCCGTTTTCCTCATTGAGGACGATCTTCAGGCGGCCTTCGTCCGTGCGCGCGATCAGCGTGAGGCTGCCGTCCGCCCAGCAGGACGCCGCAGACGACAGGACGAAAAAAAACACCGCGACAGCGAGCAGGCTTTTACAGAAATTCGGCTTCATACGATTCTCCTGTGTTTCGGATTGAACCAAACCGTCCGTAAATTAAGAGCAGGGGGAAAACCGGTTTATTCCGGCTGCGCTGCGGGAATCGGAGGCTACTGGGAGGAGGCGGAAAGCTTTTTGCCCTCGGGGTCGAAGAGCGGCGAGGCAGCCCAGCCGCGTTTGGCGAGAAAGTACTTCATGGCCGTGGAAATCACGCCGCGGCCGTAGGTCACGCTGCGCTTGAAACTGATGGACGAGGCTTCCGGAAAATAACGCGCCGGGCAGGACACCTCGCCGACGCGGAAGCCGAAGTACAGCGCCTGCAGGAGCATTTCGTTGTCGAACACGAAGTCGTCGGAATTTTCCAGCAGCGGGATGGTTCTCAGGGTTTCGGCGCTGAACGCCCGGTAGCCGGTGTGGTATTCCGACAGCTTCTGCTGGATGAGGATGTTTTCCACCAGCGTCAGAAACCGGTTGGAGACGTATTTGTACACCGGCATGCCGCCGGAGATGGCCTGGTTGCCGAGGATGCGCGAGCCGATGACCACATCGAACACGCCTTCGGCGATCATCGACGCCATCGCGGTGATCAGCCGCGGCGTGTACTGGTAATCCGGATGCAGCATGACGACGATGTCGCTGCCCAGGTTCAGCGCCTCGCGGTAGCAGGTTTTCTGGTTGGCGCCGTAACCCTGGTTGGATGCGTGCACGAAGGTCTGGATGCCCAGCTGTTTCGCGACCTCGATGGTCTTGTCGCTGCTGGCATCGTCGGTGAGCAGCACCGCATCGACGATGTCTTTGGGGATTTCCTCGTAGGTCTGGCGCAGCGTCTTTTCCGCGTTGTAGGCGGGCATGACCACCGTGATGCGTTTGCCTTGAATCATGTCGGGGATGAGAGGGAAGGGGTGCCGTTCATGGGCCTTTCCTATAGCACGGCGACCGGGGCAAATCAAGACGTGTGGAGAGGGGGCGCGCTCAATCCTCCTGCAGTTGCTTGAGCGTGTTTTTCAATTCGGTGAGGCCCTTGCCGAATTTATCCTCGGATTCCTGCCGCTCCTTGTTGGTCATGAAACCGGGGATGTGGCATTTGACCTTATCGAAGCGGACGTTTTTGATGTCGTAGACTTTCTCCTGATCGCTCCAGCCGTCCGGCAGGTTGAAATAGGTGCGGATACCGCGCGCGACCAGCGTGCCGTCCTTCGTCCAGTGGCACTCGACGTCCACCGAGTACAGCCCCTTGCCCGCGCGGTTGGTCACCGTGACGTCCGCGTGCGGCCAGCCCATCTCGTTGGTGTAGACCTTGTCGATCTTCAGGTCGATCGTGCCCGCCTCACCGACGGCAGCCGCAGGACCGAGAAGCAGCAGGAAGAACAGCGCCGCGGCGGCCCCGATGCCGCTTGACGCGGGGTAACCGCTGCGGACGTGCCCGCGTTCAGGAGTGTTCATTTTCATTGTAGGTGACGATCACCATGCCCATTTTTTCATGCACGCACATATGCGTGAGCTTCACCGAACCGCCCGCCTTGTCGAGCCAGATCGAATTGCGCGCGTTTTTCGCCTGAGAGGGCCCGTAGTTTTCCGCCAGCGTTTCCTGCAGCCGGTCGGCGGTGTCGGTGCAGTCCCCCGTCGCATCGACGATCACGATGATGCGGTCCACCAGATGGGTTTCTTCGTTGAACTGCACGAGCACCCGGCTCGGTTCGCCCAGGAAGCGGTCGGTGTATTCCAGGCATTGGTAGTCGTTGCTCGACTCGGAATCCTCGTATTCGCAGTCGGTGATGGTGTCGTCGGTCCTCACCCGGTCGGCTTCTTCCAGCGTCATGCCGAATTTGAAGCCCGCATGGCCCTCAATGGTTTCCGGCCCCGCCCCGGTGAATACCGAACTCAATAGCAAAGAAAGAAGAACGATTTTCATGACAACGGCTCCTGCATCGAAAATGTCCCCTCCTCAACCGGCACAATGAATTGCGGATGACACATTCTACCCTATCAGGGCGTCGGCGCGCAGTGCAATTGCAATCCGGTCACAAAAAATCCACCGGCAGAAAGGCCCTCCGCATCGGAGAGGGGAACCGGTTTGTGCCCGGGCGGGCTTGCCGGTTCGGCGGCGGCAGCCGCAGCAAAAAGGTCAAAAAATCGTTTACAACCGCCATTCTCCGGATATACTGGATCGTTTTCACGGCAGGTTGCCGGCCCCCATCGGTAAAATCGGAACAAGGATCAAGCATGAGCGACACAGTCAATATCGCCCTTCTGCCGGGAGACGGCATCGGCCCGGAAGTCATCGCCGAGGCGGTGAAAGTCCTGGCCGTTCTGGAATCGCGGCTGGGAATCAAACTCAGGAAAAACGAAGTGCCCGTCGGCGGAGCGGGATACGAAGCGGCGGGGCATCCCCTGCCCGAACCTTCGCTCAAGGCGGCTCAGGAAGCCGACGCCGTCCTGCTGGGCGCCGTGGGCGGCCCGAAATGGGAAACGCTGGATTTTTCGCTGCGGCCGGAGCGGGCGCTTTTGGGGTTGCGCTCGTCTCTCAAGCTGTACGCCAACCTCAGACCCGCGAAGATCTTCCCGGCCCTGGCCGACGCCTCGACGCTCAAGCGCGAACTGGTGGAAGGGCTCGACATTCTGGTGGTGCGCGAGCTGACCGGCGGCATCTATTTCGGCGAGCCGCGCGGCATCGAAACCCTGCCCGACGGCACGCGCAAAGGGATCAACACCCTGGTCTACACCGAAGCGGAGATCGAACGCATCGCCCGCATCGCGTTCGAGGTCGCACAGAAGCGCAACAAGCAGGTGATGTCGGTGGACAAGGCCAACGTCCTGGAGACCACCGGCCTGTGGCGGGAGATCGTGACCCGCACCCACGCCGATTATCCCGACGTGGCGCTGGATCACATGTACGTGGACAACTGCGCCATGCAGCTCGTCCGCTGTCCCAAGCAGTTCGACGTCATCGTGACCACCAACATGTTCGGCGACATCCTGAGCGACGAGGCCTCGATGCTGACCGGTTCGATCGGCATGCTGCCCTCCGCCAGCCTGGGCGGCGGGAACGGCATGTACGAGCCGATCCACGGCAGCGCGCCGGACATCGCCGGCAAGGACTGGGCCAACCCGCTCGCCACCATCCTGTCTGTGGGCATGATGTTCAAGTATTCGCTCGGCCGCGAAGAGCCCAACGCCTGGATCGAGCGGGCCGTGGAATCGGTGCTCGACCGGGGCTTCCGCACCCGCGACATTATGTCGGACGGCATGCAGGAGGTCGGAACCCGGAAAATGGGCGATCTCGTCGTCGAGGAACTGGAAAAAATCGCAGGCTGAAGCACATAGAACCATGATCGCAAAAAAAGACCGCTACAACGTCGCCATCGCCGGAGCCACCGGAGCCGTGGGCCGCAGGATGCTTTCCATCCTGGAGGAACGCAATTTCCCGGTACGCAAGCTCCGCCTGCTGGCCTCGGCGCGCTCGGCCGGCCAGAGCCTGCTCTATGCAGGCGTCGAACATACGGTTGAAGAACTGAAGGAAGACTCGTTCGAGGGCATGGATATCGCGCTGTTCTCGGCGGGCGGCGGCACCAGCAAGCAGTTCGCCCCCTGCGCCGTGAAATCCGGCTGCGTCGTCATCGACAACAGCAGCGCCTTCCGCATGGAACCCGGCGTGCCCCTGATCGTGCCCGAAGTCAATCGGGAGGCGATCGGCGACAGCCCCGGGATCATCGCCAACCCCAACTGCTCGACCATCCAGATGGTGGTGGCGCTGCATCCCATTCATCAGAAATACAAAATCCGCCGGGTTGTGGTTTCCACCTACCAGTCGGTGTCCGGCTCCGGCCAGAAAGCCGTCGCGGAGCTGACCACCCAGTCGCTGCAGATCCTCAACGACCAGGCGGTGGAAAAGCAGGTCTATCCGCACCAGATCGCCTTCAACTGCCTGCCGCACATCGACGTCTTCCTGGAAAACGGCTACACCAAGGAAGAGATGAAAATGGTCAACGAAACCCGCAAGATCCTCAACGACGATTCGATCCAGGTGTCTCCGACCACTGTGCGGGTGCCCGTGTTCTATTCGCATTCCGAGGCGGTGAACGTGGAAACCGAGCGGCCCGTGTCCGCCGCGGAAATCAAAACCCTGCTGGCGAACAGCCCCGGCATCGAACTGCTGGATGCTCCGGAGAACAACACCTATCCCCTCGCCACCGAAGCGGGCGGCAAGGACGCGGTGTATGTGGGCCGCATCCGAGACGACATTTCCCGTGACAACGCCGTCAATTTCTGGGTGGTCTCGGACAACCTGCGCAAAGGCGCCGCCCTCAACGCGGTGCAGATCGCGGAAATCCTCATCGGCAAAACTTCCTGATTCCCCTAAACCTTATTGAAATTCGGACGATAAGCATATAAATATCGGTTCGTTGCTCGTCTCCAAACCCGGTTTCATCCATCCTTCAGGTCCAATCTAGGAAGCCCGTCATGCCAAACAACCCAGAATCTTACAAACCCGGTTCGGACGTGGACAAAAACCGTCCGTTCGAGCCCGAGAACTTTAACGTCAGTGAGTTCAAAGAGTTACTGGAGACGGCGGCGCACGAACGCAAAAATCTGCAGCTCTTGGTGGAGTATTTCGAACAGCAGTCCGAGGACCTCGATGAGAAAAAACATTTCTTCGAGCGCATGGCCACGCAGATCCCCGACACCCTCAAACGGCTCGACACCTTCGACCACCGGATGGACGACATCAAGACCATCGACGTGCGCGTGCGCGAATTCCAGCGTATCTCCAAGGAGCTGGAGTCGAATTACAATTCCCTGAAGCGGGAACTGGATGAAATGCACCTGCTCAGCGAGCACATCGACCACAAGATCAAAAGCCTGCACCAGCAGCGCGGTCTGGTCGAAAAAGCCAACGAGGACGCCGGCAAGCTGAATGTCCTGGTCTGGGACATGGACACCAAGGTCAAAAAGCTCAAGGAAGAAAACAAGCTGATCAAAAATGCAGAACGCGGCATCAGCCGGCTGGAGAACATGCTGGATCAGGTTTCCGACAAGATCGAGGAAGTCGCGAGCTTCAAGGAAATGATGAAAACCGGCTCCGCCCAGGTGCACGAGATGCAGGAGATCGTCAAGGAGCTGGACCGCAAATTCCAGCTCATCCACCGGGAAAAGGAATCGATCTCCGGTTACGCGCGCGACACCGAGGAATTGAAGCAGACCCTGGAAATCGTGCAGGAGGATTACGAAAAACTGCTCGGCCAGACCCACATCGTGCACGAAACCCAGGACGCGCTCACCCGCATCAGCGGGGAGATCAGCGATCTCAAGGTCGAATCGAAAAACATCGCCGTCAAAAACGAAATGATCCGCAGCATCAGCGGCCGCCTGCGGGATCTGGACGCCATGGCGGTGGACGTGGAGACCAAGATCACCAAGATCCTCGACGAAAAGGCCATCATCGACAAGACCGAGGACAAGATCAACAAACTCAACTCCTTCCTCATGGATAACCTGAGCAACAAGATGATGATCCTGAAGGAAGAGATGAAGAACATCGACGCCGCCAACGAAAAGATGAACCGCTTCAACGTGATGGCGGAAGAAGCAGAGTCCAAGGTCAACCGCCTGGATGCGGAGATCCACAAGGTGGACACGATCAAGGGCGTGCTCTCCCAGATCGAGGAAGTGGGCGAGTCCACCCGGCTGCAGATGGACGAGATCATCCGCAAGCAGAACCTCGTCGATCAGGTGGACAAGAAGATCAACGACTTGAGTTCGATGGTGATCAGCCTCGACGTGAAGATGGAAACCCAGATGCAGCGCAAGGCCCTGATCGAAAAGCTGGAAAAGAAGGTGGACGGGCTGGATTTCTTCATCGAGGAAGCCAACATCAAGATCGCCAAGGTGAGCAAGAAGATCGACTTTCTGGAAAAAATCGACCAGAAACTCGAAGGGCTCAAATCGATGGCCAATTCGGTCGAGGAAAAGATCCTCGACATCGCCAAGGAAAAGGCCGCCATCGACGATCAGGAAAAGCGCATGAACAACCTGTCCTCCAAGCAGAGCATCCTGGAGATCGAACTGCGCTCCAAGTTCAAGGAACTGCACGATTCCAAGGAGGAAATCACCCGCATCAGCACGATCCGCGAGGAGCTGGGGCAGGTGGCCTCGAATTTCGAGGGCCGGGTCGAGACCCTGACGCGCGAGGCGAGTCAGGTCGGTCTGATCGAAAAGCGGCTGAGCGAGATCAACGACGTCATCAAGGACCTCAAGGTGCGCCAGGAAGTGCTCGACGACAAGGAGGAGTTCATCCTGCAGGCAGAGAAAAAGATCGAGCAGTTGAACAACCTGATGAACCAGGTGGAAAAACGCACCAAACAGGTGAGCGCCGGCGAAGAGAAGGTGCGCGAGACGCAGCTGGCCCTCTCGCGCCTGGACACCGTGATCACGCGCGTCAACTCCGAGAAGAAGCGCATCGACAAGGAACGCGACAACCTCAACAAAATCAATCTCAATATCGAGAAGCTCAACTCGGTCACCGAGGAAGCGCAGTCGAAGATCGACACGCTCAACAACAAGATCGACATGCTGGACGATGTCGATAAGCGTCTGAGCGGCCTCAACCTTCTGGCCGAGGACGTCAACATGAAGATCCAGAGCCTGAAGAAAGAGGAATCCACCATCCGTCTCGCCGGCGACCAGATCGCCGAGTTGAAATTCCTGTTGAGCCAGGCCGAAAACAAAAAGCCGTCGCTCGATTCCGATTGATTCCCCCGCCTTTGACCCTCCCGCCCTGCGAACTCTATATCCCAAACCCTCAAAACGCCCGCAATCGGCTCCCCGCGCCGCCGGGACCGCAATTGCAGCGAGGATTTTTTCGTCACATGGTTTATAGTGGAGGCCCATCGGCAACCAGCGAACGAGGAGAGGCGGCATGAGTGATGAAATACTGGGCGTGATCGGCGGCAGCGGCTTGTATCAGATGAAGGAATTGACCGTGCGCGAGCGGCTGGCGGTCGAAACCCCGTTCGGAAGCCCTTCCGACGAGGTGGTGATGGGCGAATTGAACGACCGATCGCTCGCCTTCATCCCGCGTCACGGCAGCGGTCATTTCATCCCGCCCTCGGAGATCAACTTCCGCGCCAACATCTTCGCCATGAAAAAGCTCGGCGTGAAGCGCATCGTCTCGATCAGCGCCGTGGGCAGCATGAAAGAGGGCATCGCGCCGGGGCATTTCGCCGTTCCGGACCAGTTCATCGACCGCACGACCCGCAGGATCAGCACGTTTTTCACCACCGGCATGGTCGGGCACGTCGGCTTCGCCGACCCCATCTGCCCGGAACTGGCCCCCTGGCTCACCGCCGCCGCGAAAAAGTCCGGCACCGAGGTGCACGCGGGCGGCACCTACATCTGCATCGAGGGGCCGCAGTTCTCCACCCGCGCCGAATCTCATCTGTACCGGCAATGGGGCGTCGATGTGATCGGCATGACCAACGTCACCGAGGCAAAGCTGGCGCGCGAGGCCGGAATCTGCTACGCTACGCTGGCGCTGGTCACGGACTACGACTGCTGGCACGTCGAGGAGGAAGCCGTCACCGTGGAAGCGGTGCTGGAAATCATGCACAAAAATGTCGAACGCGCTCAGGTCGTGCTGAAGGAACTCGTGACAGAGGTGAAAGCGGAAAGGGGCTGCGCCTGCGGCTCCGCGGCAACCCACGCCGTCATCACGGATCCCAAGCGGATCCCCGCCGGACTCAGAGAAGACCTCGCCCTTTTATTTGGAAATTCAGGATAAATCGGAAAAAGACGTGTGGCACGAAGCGGCCCTTTTTGAGGGCCGGCGAGTTGCCTGAAATAACAATATTGATTTTAATAAGGCCCTTTTAAAAGTGAACCGCAAACAGTCTGAAGTTTTTTTCTCGCGCGCCCAGAAAGTGATGCCGGGCGGCGTCAACAGCCCGGTGCGGGCTTTCAAGGCCGTCGGCGGCAACCCGCTGTTCATCGACCGCGCGCAAGGGGCGCGCATCTACGATGTGGACGGCAACGATTTCATCGACTACGTGGCCTCGTGGGGGCCGCTGATATTCGGCCACGCCCATCCGGACATCGTCGCCGCCATTCACAAACAGGCGGAGCGCGGCACCAGTTACGGCGCGTCCACCGAGCTGGAAATCGAGCTGGCAGAAAAAGTGGTGCGCGCCCTGCCATCGGTGGAAGTGGTGCGCATGGTGAACTCCGGCACCGAAGCGGTGATGAGCGCCATTCGCCTGGCGCGCGGCGCCACCGGCCGCGACAAGATCCTCAAATTCGAAGGCTGCTACCACGGCCACGGCGACAGCATGCTGGTCAAGGCGGGCTCCGGGCTGGCTTCGCTGGGCATTCCCGAATGCCCGGGCATCGTCGCCGACCTAGCTAAAAACACCCTCAACCTGCCGTTCAACGACGCGAAAGCGGTCGAAGATCTGTTCGCCAAGGAAGGGGAGGGCATCGCCTGCGTCATCGTCGAGCCCATCGGCGGCAACATGGGCGTCGTGCCGCCGCAGCCGGGATTCCTGGAAACGCTGCGCAGCGTCACAGAGAAAGCCGGCGCGCTGCTCATCTTCGATGAAGTCATCACCGGATTCCGCGTGGGCCTCGGCGGCGCCCAGACCCTGTACGGCGTCACGCCCGATCTCACCTGCCTCGGCAAGATCATCGGCGGCGGCCTGCCGGTCGGCGCTTACGGCGGCGCGAAAAAATGGATGGACTTGATCGCCCCGACCGGCGCGGTCTATCAGGCGGGCACCCTGTCCGGCAACCCGCTGGCGATGGCCGCCGGCAACCAGATGGTCAATCTGCTGTCCGGCGAGGGCGTGTACGAGGATCTCGAGAAAAAAGCCGACGCGCTGTGCTCCGGTTTCAAGGAAAACGCCAGGCAGCTGGGAATCGAAGCCCGGTTCACACGCGTCGGGTCGATGTTCTCGATGTTTTTCACCCATGAAACGATCGTCAACTTCGATTCGGTGAAATCCTGCGACACCGGCCTGTTCCAGCGTTACTTCAACGCCCTGCTCGAAGAAGGCGTGTACATCGCGCCCTCCCAGTTCGAGGCGGGTTTCATGTCGGCGGTGCACACAGAAGAAGACATCGCAAAAACCATCCAGGCCCACCACAAGGCCCTGAAAAAAGCCAAAGGCTGAGCGAAAAGGAAGACCATGAGCGAAATCGTAGGCGTGAACGCAAGACAGATACTCGATTCGAGAGGCAACCCGACCATCGAAGTGGAAGTGGACCTCGCCGACGGCAGCAGCGGCCGCGCGGCGGTGCCCTCCGGGGCCTCCACCGGCTCGCGCGAAGCGGTGGAGCTGCGGGACGGCGATCCCAAGGCCTACGGCGGCAAGGGCGTGCTCAAGGCCGTGGCCAACGTCAACGGCAAGATCGCACCGGAGATCGTCGGCATCGAGGTGAGCGAGCAGGTGCTGATCGACCGGCTGATGATCGAGATGGACGGCACCAAGAACAAGAAAAAACTCGGCGCGAACGCCATTTTGGGCGTGTCCCTCGCGGTGGCGCAGGCGGCGGCGAACGAGGTGGACCTGCCGCTGTTCCAGTATCTCGGCGGCACCAACGCCAAGGAGCTGCCGGTGCCGATGATGAACGTGCTGAACGGCGGCCAGCATGCCGACAACAACGTCGATATCCAGGAATTCATGATCGTGCCCGTCGGCGCGGACAGCTTCTCCACCGCCCTGCGCATGGGCACGGAGATCTTTCACCAGCTCAAAAAGGTGCTGAAAAAATACAAATTCAACACCGCCGTCGGCGATGAGGGCGGCTTCGCACCGGATCTTGAATCCAACGAACAGGCCATCGAGGTGCTGCTCGAAGCGGTGAAAGGCGCGGGCTGCAAGGCGGGGAAAGACGTGCTACTGGCGCTCGACGTGGCCGCCAGCGAATTGTACAGCAACAAAAAGTACGTGCTGCCCGCCGAGAAAAAGCCCAAGCTGACGTCCAAGGAAATGGTCGATTACATCGCCGGGCTGGTGAAAAAATACCCGATCATCAGCGTCGAGGACGGACTTGCGGAGAACGACTGGGCCGGCTGGAAGGCGCTCACCGAAAAGCTGGGAGGGACCACCCAGATCGTCGGCGATGACGTGTTCGTGACCAACACCGAGATCCTCGCCAAGGGAATCAAGGACAAGGTCGCCAACTCCATCCTCGTCAAGGTGAACCAGATCGGCACGCTCACCGAAACCCTCGACGCTGTGGAGATGGCCAAACGGGCCGGTTACACCGCCGTCATCTCGCACCGCTCCGGCGAAACCGAGGACACCACGATCGCCGACCTCGCCGTCGCCCTCAACGCCGGGCAGATCAAGACCGGCTCGCTGTGCCGTTCAGACCGGGTGGCGAAATACAACCAGCTGTTGCGCATCGAGGAAATTTTGGGCGACACGGCTGTTTTCAAAGGCGCCGATGTGTTCTATAATTTAACAGGCGGGTGACACGCAGCCGCATTCCCTCTCCCCACTCATCCGGCCTCGAATCAACGCTGAAGGAGAGAAACGCCCCACGCCCATGAACCTGTACAAGCAAAGCATCGTTTTCGGCCTCATCTTTTTCGTGGTGATGCTGCTTGTTGCCGTGTTTCACGACGACGGCATTCTCACCGTGTTCGAGCTGGAAAAGGAAATCATTCAGCTCAAGCAGAGCAACGAATCGCTGAAAAAAGAAAACACCCGCATCCGCGCCGAGATCGAAGGCTTGAAGTCCGACCCCCGCGCCGTCGAAAAGATCGCCCGGGAAAAGCTGAATCTGGTCAAACCCGGCGAAACGGTGTACCAGATCGTCAAAAAAAAGGACTGACCGCCCCCCGCCCGATTATTTTTTCACCGCAAAAACCCCGGTAATTTCGCCCCTCAGAATATCCGAACTCCGCGCCGCGCCGGCAAAAATTAAATAAAATTAATAAATACAATAATTTAAGGCGTTTTCACCGCCTCGATTTTTGCCCTTTTCCGCCGAAAATCGCGAAGCCCCGGTTTTTCAGCCCATTTCGAGCCGCCCGGATTCGGGATTTTCATTAAAAAAGGTTAATCTTAATTATTTGAAATCATTTGAGTAGAAGAAAAAAGACAGGAAAAAGTGGATTAAGGTATTGAAATTTTTAATATAAGTGGTAAAGTGGATAAATCTACATAAGGGAAAGAATTGGGGTGGATTCCTTGCGGGCAGAAATCGTGGCAGGATTCCAGATTAAAAAGGCCCCGGCTTTGGTTCTCGGATTTTGATTGCGTTTTTCAGACAAATATTGAACAATTAGCCCTCCAGTTTTGGAGGGGCGAATTTCGAAGGTTTTTGCACAACAGAGCCGGGCTCGCAGGGGTGCCGGGCCGACCCAGATGAAAAACCGGTCGAATGCCGCGAACGATTTGAAAATAAAATATTAATTTGTCTTTCTCAAGGAGGGGCCATGACCAAGCAGGATATTATCAATCAAGTTTCTTCCCGCGCCAGCCTGTCCAGGTCAAAAGCTGAAGAAGCGGTCGAGACGGTTATCGAGTTGATCAAAGAATCGCTGGGTCATGGCGAGCCTGTGATTTTGCGCCGGTTTGGCACCTTTCAAGTGCGGCAGAAATCCAAACGTGTCGGCCGCAATCCCAAAACCGGTGAAGAAGCTGAAATCACGGCGCGTAAAGTGGTACGCTTCAAATCCGGAAAACACTTCAAGCAGGCTGTCAACCAGGAAGGGTGACCCCCTTCCGGAGCACCTGAAACATCCCCGTGGAGACGCCTCCACGGCCCCGGTCCTTGCGTCAAAGGATCAACATGGCGTCCCCATAGCTGAAAAAGCGGTATCCCTTTTGGATGGCTTCCTGATAGGCCCTTTCCATCGCCCCCTTTCCGGCAAACGCACACACCAGCAAATACAAAGTGGATTTGGGCAAATGAAAATTTGTCAGCAGGTGATCCACGTTTTTAAACGGCTGACCCGGATAGAGAAACCGGTCCGTCCAGCCCGTTCTCTCTTCTTTGATTTCCACATCTAGATCCAGCGACTCCAGCACCCGCGTTGACGTGCTGCCCACGGCCAGAATCGGCTGACCGGCCTGTTTGGCCGCATGCAGCTTGCTCGCGGCCTCAGCCGACACCCTGTAAAACTCGGGCTCCATTTTGTGCTGCGTCACCGTCTCCACCCGGATCGGCTGGAAGGTGCCGACCCCCACGTGCAGCGTCACGAAAATCTTGTCCTGTTCCAGGGAAGCGAGCATTTCCCCGGTGAAATGCAGCCCCGCCGTGGGCGCGGCGATCGCCCCCTCCGAGGCGGCGTACACTGTCTGGTAGCGCGCCTGATCCTCCGTGCGTGTTCCGTCCTGCTGCGTCTCCTTTCGCTGGATATAAGGCGGCAGCGGCGCGAAGGCGATCCGCTTCAGGATGGCCGCAAGCTCGCCCTCGTAGTGCAGATCGAACAGGCCCCGGTCGCCGGACCGCTCGCGGAACACCGCTTTGAGAGCGCCGCCGCCGAACTCGAGCCCGGTGCCCGGCGTCAGGCGGCCGACGCCCTTGAGCAGCGCCTCCCAGCATTTCGGCGCGCGCTCCCGCACCAGCAGCAGTTCCACCTTTTTTCCGCTTTCTTTGAAATTCCCGATCAGCTTGGCCGGCAGTACCCGCGTGTCGTTGAACACAAGCAGCGCCCGCTGCGGCAGAAACGCGGGCAGGTCCGCAAACACTGCATGTGCGATCGTCTGCGTCCTGCGGTCGTACACCAGCAGCCGCGATCCGTCGCGTTTGGAAGCGGGGGCTTGGGCGATGAGCTCCGGGGGAAGTTCAAAATCGAATTCGGACAGTTTCATTTCGGCACACAAACGCGTTTCAGATTGGGACAGGACATCTCGAATACAAACCCGCAGGGATAATAACCGATTGATAAGCTTCGCTGTAAGGTTTTTCCAGTTTGCGGCATTCAAGTTGCAATAGTATTTGCACACAAACCAGGCGGGAGTGTGGGAGGGGGTCTGCGGGACCCTGCATGAGGAAACCTGTGTTTACAAGAAGTTATCCGAAATCGGGCTTGACCCCTTTGCGGTTTTGGTTTATTCTTCCCACTTTGTTTCGACGCACATTGCCTTTCGTTCCTTTTTCCGCACCTGGGAGGAAATAATGGGTAAGACCATCAAGTTTTTGAGCCTAGTTTTGATTGCCGCCGTGATCGTTCTGTCGGGAGCCGGCGAAGCCGACGCCAAAAAGAAGAAAAAGAAAATTCCCAAAAAGCCTTCTTTCGTCGGTGCGGTCAAATGCAACGGCAGCTGTCACGATCCTTATTACCAGGCGTGGAAAGAATCACCGCACGGTAAAACTTACGAACTGTTGAAACCCGGCGTGCGTGAAGAGGCAAAAAAACGCGTCAAACTCGACCCGCAGAAAGACTACACCAACAACCCGCTCTGTCTGCGTTGCCACACCACCGGCTACCGGCAGGCAGGCGGTTTCAAACCGCCGGGCACGAAAAACAAAAAGGGTAAAGACATCGGCTCCACCATCGATCCGGAAGAACCCAATCTGGAGCAGGTGGGCTGCGAGATGTGTCACTCCGTTGCCGGCGGCTCGCAGTTCCGCGTGGTCATGAAGAACACCAAGGGGGACTTCACGAAAGCCGACATCGAGAAATACGGGCAACGCTGGGACTACGCCAACGTGTGCACCCGCTGCCACACGCACAAGCGCACGCCGTTCCAGCCGGACGTGCACGAAAAATACAAGTTCGACTTTGAAGAGCGCAAAAAGAAGGTCCATCCGACCGAAAAATACTGGAGCGAGGACAACGAAGACCAGAAGCTGGAAAAGGTAGACGACCGCAAGAAGGAGAAAGCCAAGTCCGAGGAAACGCCTCTGGTCATCGAGGACTTCATCGTCAAAAAAGACAAGCTCGTGTTCAACAAGAAAAAGATGCCCTACAGCTTCAAGAAAAAGGAATTCAAATATCAAAAATGATTCCTGGCATCGCTTGATCTGAAAAGAGGTCCGGTCTGCAAACAGACCGGGCCTTTTTTTTATTTACCTACCTGTTTTTATCTTTCACACCGGGGGCTGAGGAGACAGAATGAGCGGCAAAACTTTCTACAAGAACATCGTCTGCATCGGTGCGGGTTACGTGGGCGGCCCCACCATGACCGTGATCGCCAATAAATGTCCCGATTACAAAGTCACCGTCGTGGATATTTCCGAGCCGCGCATCGCGGCCTGGAATTCCAGTGAGCTGCCGATTTTCGAACCCGGCCTGAAAGAACGCGTGGAAAACGCCCGCGGCAAGAATCTGTTTTTCTCCACCGACATCGACAAGGAGATCGACGAGGCGGACATCATCTTCGTTTCCGTGAACACGCCGACCAAGACCTTCGGCGAAGGCGCCGGCAAGGCGGCGGACATGCAGTTCATGGAAAACACCGCCCGCCGCATCCGCGAGAACTCCCGCTCCGACAAAATCGTCATCGAAAAGAGCACCATTCCCGTGCGCGCCGCCGAAACGCTGGACACCATCCTGCATTCCGGCAACAACAGTACGCGTTTTGAGATCCTGTCCAACCCCGAGTTCATGGCGGAGGGCACCGCGATCCAGGACATGGAAGAGCCGGACCGCATCCTCATCGGCTCCAAGGACGCCGCCGCCGGCATCGCCGCGCGCGACGAGCTGTTGAAAATCTATCTGCACTGGGTGCCGCGGGAACGGCTCATCACCACCAACGTCTGGAGCAGCGAGCTGTCGAAACTCGCCTCCAACGCCTTTCTGGCGCAGCGCATCTCCTCGATCAACAGCATCTCCGCCATCTGCGAAGCGACCGAAGCCGACGTGTCGGAAGTCGCCAACGCGGTGGGCAAGGACAGCCGGGTGGGCCGCAAATTCCTCAACGCCGGCGTGGGATTCGGCGGCTCCTGTTTCCGCAAGGACATCCTCAACCTCGTCTACCTGTGCGAGCATTACAAGCTCGACGAAGTCGCCGAATTCTGGAAACAGGTGGTCTCCATCAACGATCACCAGATGGAGCGGTTCGTCAAACGCATCCTGCAGGCCATGTTCAACACGCTGGTGCAGAAAAAGATCGCCATCTTCGGCTTCGCCTTCAAGCCTGATACCGGCGACACCCGCGACGCGCCCGCCATCATCATCTGCAAGCGGCTGCTGGAAGAGCGGGCGCTGCTCAACATCACCGACCCGCACGCGCTGCCCAACGCGCGCAAAGATCTCAAGGGCCTGGAAGGCTTCGCCAATTTCATCGAGGATCCCTACGAGGCGGCGAACGGCGCGCACGGCATCGCGCTGCTGACCGAATGGAAACAGTACCGCGATCTCGATTTCGAGAAAATTTACGATTCGATGGAAAAGCCCGCCTTCATTTTCGACGGCAGAAACCACCTCGACCACAAGAAACTCTTCGACATCGGCTTCAACGTGTATCCCGTCGGCAAGCCGTCACGCGTTCATTTCTGAGTTTCTGTATTTTCCTTTTGCGGACGGTGGCAGAACGTGCACGAACCCATCGGCCGGTGCGGCATGATGGGGGCGGTGTCGATCGTCTGCACGTGACAGGCGAGGCATTTCTCGACCGGCTGCGAGGCGGTGTGATGGGGGGCGTCGTTCAGGTTGGGCGCGGCGACGATGAAGCTGTAGCCGAGGCCGCCGATCACCACGACGCCGATCAGGGTCATGAAGCGGAAAAAATTGCGCTGGCCGGTGTTTTTTTTGCTCATGGTTTTCTTTTTTCGTCCACTTCGAAAAAATCGAAGTAGGTGAGGATATCGTCCCGGTGTTCCAGACCGGCTTCACGTTTGAACGTGTCCAGTTTTTCCTGCACCGCGGGGTCCTCATCCCGCCAGGCCCGTTTCGTCATGAAGCTGTTCCACACGAGAATTTCTTCCTCGTCGTGACTGCGGCCGTTGGCGCGGCACCAGATGAGGATCTCTGTGTCGCCGCAGCCCTGTTTCACCTTTTCCACCACCGCTTCGTAGGCGACGCCGAGAAACCGGCAGCAGCGGCCGTCGAACCCCTTGCCGAGCAGCGGCACGTATTCGTTCCCCAGTTTTCCGGCGAGGTGCATGCGGATCTTGTCCAGCATGCGCGGGAAGTAAACCAGCCCGCCTTCTTTATCGTAGGGACTGCGGGGAAATTTCATCCGCTCAACCCTCCCGCGCCACGGCGATGGCGTCGATCTCGATTTTCGACGCCTTGGGCAGCGCCGCCACCTGCACGCAGGCCCGCGCCGGTTTGCTCTCCGAAAAGAACGTCGCGTACACCGCGTTCATGCGGGAAAAATCGTTCAGGTCCGAAAGGTACACCGTGGTCTTGACCACGTGATCCAGCGTCAACCCCGCCGCCTTGAGGATGGCATCGAGGCTTTTCAGCGTGCGTTCGGTTTCCTCTTCGATGCTGCCCTGCAGAAATTCTCCTGTGGCCGGGTCCAGCGGAATCTGCCCGGACACGAATAAAAAGTCACCCACGCGCACAGCCTGTTCGTACGGGCCGATGGCCGCAGGCGCCTGATCGGTTTTGATGATGTGTTTATCCATGTTGCCTCCTCGCTTCAGCCCGTCTGCCGGAATTTGACAAACGGATAGGACTTGAGTTCCCGTTCCAGATGCGACAACAGCTGCCGGTGCGTCACCCGTTCGATGTCCGCATCCATTCCCCTGGGAAATTTCAACCGGCCGGCGTTGCGCACATCCAGGGTCAACAGTTTTTTCAGATAATTGAGCGTGCCTGTGCTGAACCGCGGCGTCCCGTCTGCGATGCAATCGCCGCACAGGATGCCGTTGCGGGACGCGTCGAATCCGACCCGGCCGTTGATCGCGGTCGCGTCGCAGGCGGTGCAGCGGTTGAGCTCCGGCCGGAATCCCGACAGGCACAACAGCCGCATCTCGAACAGGCGGCACAGCGGTTCCCGGCCCGCACCCGCCGCCAGCGCCTTCAGCGCATCGACGAGCAGCGCGTAGGCCTTCGGCTCCGGATGCGCCTCGGGCAGAAACGCGTCGATGAGTTCGCAGAAATAGATCCCCAGATAAAGCCGGGGCAGGTCCTCGCGCACCGACGGGTGCCATTCTACGATGTCCGCCTGACTCAGGCTGAACAGCTCCTGCTGCTCCTTGCCGAAATACACCACCTCGACGAAGGACAGCGGTTCCAGCGAAGCGGAAAAGCGGCTCTTGATCCTGCGCGCCGAGCGGGCCACGCATTTCACGCGGCCGTACTTCTCCGTCAGCACGGTCACCACCTTGTCCATTTCCGACAGGTTGAACCGTCTCAGGACGACGCCTTTACTATGATAAAGCCCCACGGATTCCCGATTCCAGATCCAGGAGGGATCGTTTGATGTGCACGCCGCCGGTGTACCCTCCCAGGCCGCCGTTTTCACGCACCACGCGGTGACAGGGGACGACGATCGGCAGCGGATTCTTGCCGTTGGCATTGCCCACCGCGCGCATCGCCCTGGGACGGCCGACAGCCTCTGCCAGCCAGCGGTAGCTGCGGGTCTCCCCGTAGGGGATCGTCTGCAGCGTGCGCCACACCTGCTGCTGAAACGCCGTGCCCGGGGTCAGATCCAGCGGGCAGGAAAAGGTTTCCAGCTTGCCGGCGTAATACTGCTCAAGCTCGCGGGTCACGGTCTCAAACCGCGACGCATCGCGGACGGGGTTGCGGACCCGGTATTTTTTCAGAAGATCGAGGAATTCCTGTTCGTTTTGCAGCCCGAGCACCAGGCAGAACAGGCCCTTTTCGGATGCGGCCAGGCCGATGCGGTCCTGAGGGAGAGAGACGACGTTGTAATGGATGGGTTGATTGCCGGATTGAGGGGTGCGAGCACCATTCCACATATCACAAAACCAATCTGGCCGCGGCCAGAAGGGGATCGATGGAATCTTCCACCTTGATGGCCCGCGTGGCTTTCGCCTTGACCGCGGCGATGAAATCCTTGTGCTGGCGCGCATCGAATCCGGTCACCGTGGTGCCGACCAGGACGTTGAAATGATCGTCGCTGGAACCGATCGCAGCCATTCCCAGATCCTGGGAAAAATTTTCCGCATATCCGTGGCCGGTGGACACATCCTCGATCGCATCCACCAGGCCCGTGAGATTCTTCTTCGCAAAATTCACCGGAATCCCGAACGGATAGCTGCGCTCGATCTCCGGGTGCGGGATGATCGAAATGCCGCCGAACGGGGCGGCGAGTTTCGCGACGGTGTCCACCCGCTCGTAGCGCCGGTCGAAACCGGCGAACTGCGTGCGGATCTCCCCATGCAGCCGGGGGTTCAGGTAATCCTCATCCAGAACCAGGATCAGGTGCCCCTCGCGGGTGCTGACCTCGAACGCCGGGTAGAGCTGGATCGGCTGCGCGTTGGCGTTGTTCCATTCCTGCAGACAGCGCCAGCGTTCGCGGATGGAATCCAGCGTCGCTTCCAGGGGATACGTTTCCGGCATCACGTGTTCCGAGATGACCAGATAATCCAGCCCCAGATCCGCCGCGCGGTTCACGATGTCGGCCACCGGGAAATGCCCGTCGGAAAAGGTGGAATGACAATGCGTCTCGCCCACTTTCAGACCGGGATTCTGCGCCTTCAATTCTAGAATATTTCGTTTGATTCGGCTATCCAAATAATTGCGCGCCACAAAGTCGGTGACGGGCGAAACGATGCCGGCTTTGGCTTTGTAGGGCAGGGCCAGGTGCGCGCCGGCGAGACCCATCGTCAAACCGGTGACGGTCTTAAGAAAAGTGCGTCGATTCATAGCAGGGGAAGCTCTCCATCCTCTTGATTTTACAAGCAGTTTTGGGTGAGTTCCCCATTGTGAAGAGCGAAACGGGACTTGTCAAATTTAAATCGGGAAGCTTTGAAAAACCGGCCTCAACGCGCCACCCAGTCCACCAGGAAAAGACTGAGGAAGGGTAAATACGTGATGAGCAGCAGTCCGATGAGCCTGAGACCGAGAAACGGCAGCGCCGCGCGGTACAGCTTGACGATGGGTTCCTCGAAGCGCGAGCTGGCGATGAACAGGTTGATCCCCACCGGCGGCGTCGAGTAGCCGATCTCCAGGTTGGTGAGAAAAATGATCCCCAGGTGGACCATGTTCACATCGAAGCTCTTGGCGATGGGAACGATCAGCGGGACGACCACGATGAGGGCGGAGAAGATGTCCATCATGCAGCCGACGATCAGCAGGAACACGTTCAGTGCGATGAGAAAGGTCAGCGGGTTGTCGATGTACTGCTTCATGAAATCCAGAAGCTGCATCGGCACCTGCTCGTCGATCAGGTAGCTGGTGAAGCCCATCGCCGTGCCCAAGATGATGAGGATCGCGCCCACCAGCACCATACTCTCGCGCATGATGCGCGGCAGGTCCTGAAACGGATGCAGGTCCCTGTAGATCAGCGATTCGACCACGATCACGTAGACCACCGTCACCGCCGCCGCCTCGGTCACCGTGATGATGCCGCCGTAAATCCCGAACAGGATGAGAAAGGGCAGGGGGATCTCCCAGATCGCGTCCCTGAGCGCCTGCCAGGCCGAGGCGAGTTCGAAAGGCTTGCGCGGAATCTGAAAGTTGCGGCTCTTCCACACGCTGTACACGCCGACGATCCCGATCATCAGTATCCCCGGCACGATCCCCGCGAGAAACAGCTGGTCCACGTTCACCTGCGCCACCAGCCCGTACAGGATCAGCGGTATCGAGGGAGGGAACAACAGCCCCAGGCTGCCCGAAGAGGTCATGAGGCCCAAAGAAAAATTTTTGGAGTACATTTCCTTGAGCAACAGGGGGTACAATAAGCCTCCCAGCGCGATGATGGTGACGCCGGAAGCGCCGGTGAACGCCGTGAAGAACGCGCAGGCCGTCAGCACCACGAGCGGCACGCCGCCGCGGATGCCGCCGAGGAATTCCTGCGAGAGGCGGGTCAGCCGTTCCGGG
Organism: Nitrospinales bacterium; assembly: GCA_965223345.1. Classification (GTDB taxonomy): domain Bacteria; phylum Nitrospinota; class Nitrospinia; order Nitrospinales; family VA-1; genus CBDCWG01. Next base: position 2,759,212 of record CBDCWG010000012.1, on the reverse strand, counting down.
GTTTTGCCGTTGGCGAGGATGAAGCCCGCGAACGTGAACAGGGGGATCGCCACCAGCGTCGGATTGCTGGTCACCCGGTACAGCTCGATGAAGATGCCCGCCGGTTCGATCTCGGCTTGACCGAACGAGATCAGCGCCGCCAGTCCGATCACCGCGTACAGGGGAACGCCGAGAACGGCGAGCAGGAGCAGGCAGGCTATCAGCAGGGTGGTCATTCAGTCGGAGGAGTTGGGGGAGAACACGACGTCCAGCGCCTGGATCACGAAGCGCACGGCGATCACGCAGAATCCGTAAGGCAGGATGACCTGGAACCACCACACCGGGATGTCCAGGAAGAGAATCGATCCGCCTTCCTGTTCGAAGCGGACAAAACTGAACGCCGCTCTGGCCAGCAGCGCGCTGACCACGGCAGCGGCGATGTGGGTGAAAAAACGCACGGGTTTTTTGAAGGAAGCGGGGAGAAAATGCGGCAGAAAATCGATCGCAATGTGCTTGCTCTCCCGCACCGCCAGCGAAGCGCCGAGAAAACCCACCCACAAAACCAGTTGCCGGACCATCAGGTCCGCCCACAGGATGCCGCCGCTGAACAGGTTGCGCAGGATCACCTGCACGAACGTCAGCCCGATCATCACCGACAGGATCAGCGTGACGCCGAACGCCTCGATGCCTGCCAGAAACCGGTCGATCTGTTTGATGAATCGCACAGGGGAATCGCAACGGCGCCCCGGCGGGGGAGTCAGGCGGGGCGTTGCCGTCTTGGAGAAGAGTTTGCAGGTTCAATACCGATGCGGCCGCTTTTCGCAGCCGGGTCTATCATAAAGCCATCGCTGGGATGGCACAATATTTTTATACCGAAATCATGCAGCGAGTGATACTTTGGATTGCAGTCTGCGCCTGGGTTTCCGTGTTGTTTCCGGCGCACACCCACGCCGCCGATAAAACCGACATGATCGCGTTTCCGGCGGGCGAGTTCTGGATGGGAAGCCCCGAAGGCGAGGGGCGCAAGGACGAATGGCCGCGCCACAAGGTCTACCTGGATGCCTACGCCATCGACCGCTACGAGGCCAGCGGCCGGGATTTCGAGCGCTACCTGGAAGCCAACCCGAAGCAGCACCCGACCATCACCGGCTGGTTCGACCGCAAGATCCGGCCGGACATGGCACAGCGGCCCGTGTTCGGTCTGACCTGGAAACGCTGCCGCGATTACTGTATCTGGAAGGGCAAGCGCCTGCCCACCGAAGCGGAGTGGGAACGCGCCGCGGCGGGGTTGCAGAGCCGGCTCTACCCCTGGGGTGACGAACTGCCCGATCCGTCCCGGGCCAATTTCAACCGCTGCTGTTTCATCCAGAAAGGCCTGGTGCTCAGCGAAGTGAGCGAAAACCCGCTTGGGAAGACGCCCGAAGGGGTGTTCAACCTGGCCGGAAATGTTGCCGAATGGGTGCACGACTGGTATGATAAAAATTATTATAAGGTCAGCCCCTACAAAAACCCGCAAGGGCCCGAGCGGGGGAAATACCACACGATCCGCGGGGGTGCCTGGAACAGCCTGCCGGGGTACCTCAGATCCTCCAGCCGTTACGGATACAACGATGCCAACGATTTCTACGGCATCGGCTGCCGTTGCGCTCAATCCACCCCGATCGAGAACCGTTGACTCCAGGCAGACCGCATTCACCCGGATGGAAGACTTAGACACCAAAATCGACGCGATGGGGCAGAAAAAACTGCTCTCCCTGATCCAGGAAAACTCCGTAAGAGTGGGTAAGATCAACATCCGCTTCACCAAGGAGAACAAGAAAAACACCATGGAGCGGATGGACGCGGTGTACGCCTCCTACGAAAAACTGCTGCGCTCCATTCCCAAGGATATGTTCAAGGTGGAAAAGGAGATCCGCAAGAAATTCCAGGTGCCCATCGATCCGGAACGGCACCTGCGCGTGATCACCCACCTCAACCGGGAAGTGGATGCCATCCTCTTCGAGCTGAACAAGAAATACCGCGATCACTTCAACCTGCTCGGTCAGGCCGAGGAACTCGACCGCCGCATCGAAAGCAGCCGCGCCGCCACGAAAGAGAAACTGGAAAGCGGCATGCAGAAGCTCATCGACACGCTCAACGCCGAATTCAGCAGCGACAAAAAGATCTCCCCTAAGGAACTGACCGAAAAATACGGCATCGACCAGGACACGCTGATCCAGTTGACCCTGATTCCCGTTCTGCAGGAGATCCACAGCATCTTCGCCAAATTGAAAGACGCGGGCAAAGACGCCGCCGTGCTGGGCGGCGTGCACGCAGGCATCGTCGAATGCGTGAAGCGGGGAAAACAGATCGAGCGCGACATTCCCCCGGCGCACAAAGTGTCCGAAAGGAAGGAATGGAAAATGCGGGTCGCCCGCGAGGCGATGAACCTGAAGGAAATGATCTATTCTCTCCACACCCTGGCCAAACAGGCGGCGAACCCCAAAGAACAGCGCAACGCCGAGATCGTCGAAAAAGCGCAGATAAAAATTCAGGAGAGCCTCATGGGCAACCCCGATTTCGACCGTGTGCTCTCGAAATGGAAACCCTTTTATGCAATCATAAACGACTGAACGACGCCGGGCCGCAATCCATCCCGCAGCATCCAGGCCAGCGCGTCAACCATCCCGAACATCAGAGATCCTCTGAACCCATTCACTCACCAACTCGAGGAGCCCCGTGGACACGTTCAAATCATCCGTCATCACCCAGTCTGCGTTTCTGATCGCCTGCCTGTTTCTCGTTTCAGGCTGCGCCGCCCTGAAGATCGGCCCCACCATCGCCCCGCTCAAGGAAAAAACCCTGTCCGGGCACGGGCCGGAAAAAGTGCTGGTCCTCGACATCCACGGAATGATCAACAACCAGGAAAAACGCGCCATCACCGGGCATCCCATCAAAGTCGGCATGGTGGAGCGCGTGCGCGAGATCCTCGCGAAAGCTGAACAGGACCGGCGCATCAAGGCGCTGCTCGTGCGCATCAACAGCCCCGGCGGCACCGTCACTTCGAGCGACATCATCTACCATGAGATCCAGGCCTACAAAGAGAGGACGAACACCCGCGTGTACGTGTCCATCCTGGACATGGCCGCATCCGGAGGCTATTACATCGCCATGGCCGGGGACAAGATCGTCGGGCACCCGACCTCCCTCACCGGCAGCATCGGCGTGATCGCCCTCAAGGTGAATCTCGAAGGGCTGCTGCACAAGGTGGGCGTGGACTGGGAAATAGTGAAATCCGCCGACAAAAAGGACTTTCTCTCGCCGCTGCGCCGCCTGACCGCCGAGGAGCGCAAGCTGTTCCAGTCCACCATCGACAGCTACCACGAACGCTTTTTGACGATCATCGCCGAAAACCGGCCCGAACTGGAGCTGGAAGACGTCAAGACCCTGGCGGACGGGCGGGTGTTCACGGCGGAGAAGGCGATGGAAGCGAAACTGATCGACATGATCGGTTATCTGGACCAGACTCTGGACACCATCCGGGTGGAGATGGGGCTCAGCGATCCCAAAATCATCGCCTACCACCGGCCGGGCGAGTACAAATCCAATCTGTATTCCTCCACGCCGGCGGCCCCGCCCACGTTCAACATGATCAACATCGACCTGGGGCTCAACCTGGAAACCACCTCGCCGCATTTCATGTACATGTGGATGCCTTAATGGCTTGAAAAAGCCTGGTTTACCGACCGGGCCCCGAGCTTTCGCACGATCGGCGCGGCCACCCCGAAACCCGCCGAATTGCTTGATTTCCTTGAATTTACAAAGGGTTGAACTTATCATGGTAGAAGTGGTCCTCCATTGCGAATTCTCTGAAATCCCTCTGACCGAAGGCCTATGGGAAACCCGAAGCTCAAACTGCTGATCGTGGAAGACGACGAAGACGATGTGGTCCTGATCCGGGAATTTCTCCGGGAAGGCTTCTACGATAACGTCCCCAGGATGGATTGGGCGGCTTCTTCTTCGCAGGCGTTCGACATGATCCAGAGCAATGCGTACGACGCCTGCCTGTTCGATTTCCGCCTCGGAGCCAACAGCGGCATCGAACTGCTGCGCAAGGTCCGCGCCCAGGGCCACCGCATGCCCATCATCTTTCTCACCGGCATGGGGGACCATGAGATCGCCGTCGAAACCATGAAAGCCGGCGCCACCGATTACCTGGCCAAATCCAGCCTGACCGCAGAAATCCTGTCCCAGGCCATCCACCATTCGATCCAGCGCGAAAAGGAAAAGGACCGGCTGCGCAATACCGAAAACACCCTGTACACCCAGGACCGCCTGCTGCAGGCCGTCTCGGAAGCCACCACCTGCCTGCTCACTCGCCGCGACCACGCCGGCGCGATTCAGGAGGCGCTGGCCATCCTCGGCAAAGCCACCGACGCCGAATGCGCCTTCGTGTACCAGCATGTGGATCAGGCCGACGGCAAGCGCGGCTTTGTGCGCTGCTTCGCCTGGCACAACCGCTTCGATGCGGAAACCCAGCAGGAGGAACTGTTTCCGGAGAAAAATTACAGCGACCTGGGGCTGGAGCCCTGCTATTTCGAGCTGCGGCTGGGGCATTTTGTCAGCCTGCCCGCCCAGGAGTTTTCCGACGACATCCAGCGGTTGCTGGAAAAGCAGGACCTGACGCTCATCACCCTGGTGCCCATCGTCATCGACGACAAGTACTGGGGGTTCGTCGCGTTCGGCAACCGCGGCCCGAAAAAGACCTGGTCGAAAAACGAGCAGTCCATGCTGATGGCCGTCGCCGCCAGCATCGGCAGTGAAATCCGCCGTCACAACGACCAGGCCGCGTTCCATTCGATCGTCGAAGGCACGTCGGCGCGCGTCGGCGACGATTTCTTCCGTTCTCTCGTCCGCCACCTGGCCTCAGCATTGCCGGTGAAAAACGCCTACGTCTCCGAACTGGTGGGCTACAAATCCACCGAATGCTCCATCCTCGCAGGCTGGGAAAACGGCCAGTTCATGACCGACCAGAATTTCAACGTCGAGGACACACCCTACGAGGAAGTGCTCGCGGGCATGCTCGCCTACCATCCCGACGGCGCGCAGGAACTGTTCAAGGGCCGCGACCGACTCGCTTCCGGCAGCTCGCGCAGCTACGCCGCCGTGCCCTGTTTCGACTCGCACTGCAAGATCATCGGCCACCTTTCGGTGTTCGACGACAAGCCCATGTCCAACAAGCAGCGCACCATGTCGATCCTGAAAGTGTTCGCCTCGCGCGCCGGGGCGGAACTGGAACGCAAGCACACCGAGGGACTGATCCGCAACATGGCGTATCACGACGCCCTGACCGGCCTGCCCAACCGAATCCTGCTGAGCGACCGGCTGGAAATGGCGCTGGCGCAGGCGCAGCGCAGCCAGAGCATGCTCGCCATCCTGTTTCTCGATTTCGACCATTTCAAGGAGATCAACGACACCCAGGGACACGCCGTGGGCGACCAGTTGCTCAAGGGCGTCGGCGAGCGCCTGAAAAAATGCCTGCGCAACCAGGACACCGTCGCCCGTCTCGGCGGCGACGAGTTCATCCTGCTGCTGCCGGAAATCAACTCGCCGCAGGATGCGGGCAACCTGGCGAACAAGCTGCTGGACGTGGTGCGGGCTCCGTTTCAGATCAACGATCAGGAGATCCGCATTTCCTTCAGCATCGGCGTCGCCCTGTATCCGCGTGACGGAGAGACCAGCAACACCCTCATGAAACACGCCGACGAAGCCCTGTATCTGGCCAAAAAACAGGGTAAAAACTGCTACCAGTTTTATCGCTCCCCCAAAATGCCGCCGATGCGTTGAGAGCGCGCTATTTTCTTTCGTTTCCTTCCCGCCGGTCCTTATAATAAAGACACAGCAAGACCGCAGTCGATATGCGGACACCCGTTTTTCCCGCCTGTGCGGCCGCGGGCCGCAAACGGAAAAATCTCCTTTATTTTGGACAACGCGGTGAAGAAATTGTTATCGACATTCTGTTATGGAGTGGCGCTCTGGGCGCTCATCGCGCCGCCGCCCGTGCTGGCAGACGCCAACGGCCATGCCGGACACGGCCACGTCCTGCAAGGCGTTGGCCCGGCGCGCGCGCCCCACATCCACAAGGTGGACCGCAGCCAGCTGCTGCGCGTTGAAGACATCTCCCGACGGGCGTCCGATGTGCCGCCTTCGCTGACGGCGAACAAACCCTCGCTGCGCACGTTCCGCCTCGAAGTGCGGGAAGTGGTGGCGGAGCTTGCCGACGGCGTCGAGTTCGTGTTCTGGACCTTCGACAACACGGTGCCCGGTCCGCTGATGCGCGCCCGTCAGGGCGACACCGTCGAGCTGACGATCGCCAACCACGCTTCCAGCACGCACGATCATTCCATCGACCTGCACGCGGTGACCGGACCGGGGGGCGGCGGCGATCTCACCCAGGTGGCTCCGGGCAAAGAGAAGACCATCCGCTTCACCGCCACACATGGCGGCGTGTTCCTGTATCATTGCGCCAGCCCCAACGTGCCGTCGCACATCACCAATGGCCTGTACGGGCTCATCGTCATCGACCCCGAAGCGGGCTGGCCGCAGGTGGACCGCGAATTTTACGTGATGCAGGGCGAGTTTTACACGCAGGGCCGGGTGGGAGAAAAGGGCTATCAGCCGTTCTCGCCGGGCAAAATGATGGATGAAAAACCCGAATACATCGTTTGGAACGGGCGTGTGCGCGCCTTGAGCGGCGAGCGGGCGCTTAAGGCCGGGCAGGGCGAGACGGTGCGGATTTTTGTCGGCAACGGCGGCGTCGCCAAGACATCGAATTTCCACATCATCGGCGAGATATTTGATACAGTGTTTCCCGAAGGCGCTGTGAACCACGCCCACCGTTCGGTCCAGACCACCGCGATCCCGGCAGGAGGCGCCGCCGCGGTCGAGTTGAAACTGGAAAATTCCGGCAATTACATCCTGGTCGATCACGCCCTGTCGCGTCTGGACAGGGGATCGTACGGGTTTTTACAGGTTTCGGGCGACCCCGTCCCCAGACTGTTGCAGGCAAAATGAGCGCTCCCACACTCATCTCGTTGAACATCGCCCAGCCGCAGCGCATCGCGGTGGACGGCAACCGCGGCCAGGTGGTTTCGGGCATCCGCAAGCAGCCGGTGCGCGAAAAAACCTACCTGACAGCGACGGGCTTTGAAGGCGACGGCGTCGGCAACAAACGCGTTCACGGCGGACACGACAAGGCGGTGTGCGTCTACTGCGTCGATCACTACCCGCACTGGGAAAAGCTGTACGGCAAACCGCTTGCCTATGGCGCGTTCGGCGAAAACCTCAGCGTGACCGGCCTGCCGGAAACGCAGGTGCACATCGGCGACGTGTTCCGCATCGGCGAGGCCAAAGTGCAGTGCACGCAGCCGAGGCAGCCCTGCCGCACGCTCAGCCGCTTCTGGGACCGGCCGGACCTCATCCAGCAGGTGCAGTCTTCGGGCTTCAGCGGCTACTACCTGCGCGTCCTGGAACCGGGCTGGGTCGAACCCGGAACGGCGGTGCAGCTTCTCGAATCGGGACCGGGGGCGTTTTCGGTGCAGCAGGCCAACGACCTGATGCACAAAAACCGGTCCGATGCGGAAAACCTGCGGCGCATCCTTGCCATCGAGCCGTTGTCCGCAAGCTGGAAAGGCACGTTCAGCAAACGGCTGGAAAAGGTTTCCTGACGGCGGCGTTCGGCAATCAGCATGAAAAAAAACTGCGCACAATGGGAAGCCTGGTTCGAGGCGAATCTCGCGCCGGGCGATTTCAAGAGCGGCGACATGCGGGCGTACCTGCACCACCTCGCCGACCTGGACGTCTTCGAGGTCTCCGGCGACGATAGCTGGTCGCTTGCGGGCATCGACGATTCGCTGGACGACGCCGCGCTCAAGGATCGCCTCGTGGAGCGTCTCGACGCCTTGAGCCGCACCGATTCCGGATTCGCCCTTTCGGGCCTGTTGGGCCGCAAACCGGAAATCGCCGCTGCGGAGACGGGCAAACCGCCGTCTGCCAGCAAGGCAACGCGCATCCGCTTCGGAGACAAGCAAAATGCGGCGGCCGAACGTTCCTCGGACCTGAGCAACCTGCAGATCGTGAAAAAAGTGGGGCGGCAGTTGCAGAGTTTTATCGAACTGGAGCAGAGCTGGGTGTCCCGGCTGCAGGGAACTCATACCCGCAAAGAGGATGCGAAGCGGATCTTCAACTACCTGCTCAGCAAATCGCGGGAGAAATCGCCGCCGCGGCAATGGGAACAACTCAGCCGCAAACGCCACCGCTAGACAAACCAACCGCATAGTCTATGCTGTCATGCTGAGTCCTTCGGCAGGCTCGGGACAGGTCTCTCGAAGCACGGATATATTACAGCGCAATCCGCACCCTTTGACAAGCTCAGGGTGACAAAAAGAAAAACCTTCAACTCATAAATGGAAACCATTCATGGCCGATAACAAACTGGTGGTCCTCGGCGCCGGGCCGGGCGGATACGCCGCCGCGTTCCTGGCGGCGGACAGGGGAATGCAGGTCACCCTCGTCGATGCCGACGCTGAGCCCGGCGGCGTCTGCCTGCACCGCGGCTGCATTCCCTCCAAGGCCCTGCTGCACCTCGCGAAACTCATCGAGGAAACACGCGCCGCGAAACATTGCGGCCTGGACTTCGGCGAACCCCGCATCGACCTGGAACAGATCCGCAGCTGGAAAAGCGGCGTCATCGAAAAGATGACCGGCGGTCTAAACGCCCTCTGCAAACAGAGAAACGTCGTCAAAGTGCAGGGGAGGGGCGTGCTGCGCGACGCCAACACATTGGCAATCGCAGGCGGGGAAACGCTGAATTTCGACCGCTGCATCGTCGCCACCGGATCGAGTCCGCTGATCCCTCGGAACATGAGCGACGCCGGTGTGTGGGATTCCACCGCGGCGCTCAAGCTCGATGCCATCCCGGAGCGCCTGCTGGTCGTGGGCGGCGGTTACATCGGCCTGGAATTGGGCACCGTCTACGCCGCGCTCGGCAGCCGCGTCACGGTCGCCGAGTTGACCGACGGACTGCTGCCCGGTGTGGACCGGGAACTGGTGCGGCCGTTGCAGACGCGGCTGAAGCGGAATTTTGCAAGCATCCATCTCAACACCCGCGTCACAGCCATGAAAAAACAGGGCAGCACCATCCACGCCGAATTCGATGGCGAGGCCGAAAACGCGAGCTTCGATGCGGTTCTGGTCGCCATCGGCCGTCAGCCAAATTCAAGCGATCTGGGTCTGGAAAACACGCAAGCCCGAGTGAACGACCGCGGATTCATCGAAGTGGATGCGAACGGACGCACCGCCGATCCCAGCATTTATGCGATCGGCGACGTCGCAGGCGGCATGCAGCTCGCGCACAAAGCCACCGCCGACGCCAAGGCCGCCGTCGATGCGATCGCAAACGGGGGCACGCGCGAAAAACCGCCCGTCATCCCCGCCGTGGTGTTCACCGATCCGGAGATCGCCTGGTGCGGCCTCACCGCCACCGAGGCGAAAGAGCAGGGCCGGGACGTGCAGCTGGCGCGCTTTCCCTGGAGCGCCTCCGGCAAAGCCCAGATTCTGGGGCGCGGCGAAGGGCTGACCCAGTGGGTTGTGGAACCGGAGACGGGAAAGGTTCTCGGCGCCGGCATCGTCGGTGCGGGCGCGGGAGATTTGATCTCGGAAGCGGTGCTCGCCGTCGAGCTGGGCGCAAACGCCAGAGACATCGCGCACAGCGTGCACCCGCACCCCACGGTTTCCGAAACCCTCATGGAAGCGGCGGAGACCTTCGGCGGCCAGGCCATCCACATCTACAAACGGCCGCGCCGCTGATGCGTGCGTTTGTTTGATCGGGAACAGAGGGTCAGATGTCGATCACATCGTCGTCCCGGCCGTGCGGTTTCTGGTAGGGCCGGGTGCGGGCGTTCGGGAACGAACCCTCCCGGTTCAGCGGAGGCCGTTTGCCGGGCTTTTGCAGCCAGGCTATGAAATACAGCACGGTCCCCGCCACCAGGGCGACGATGAAAAAGGTGAAGGCAAACACGAAGAGCAGGCAAAGCCCCACCGCCAGACCGACAAACAAAAAGATTTTGTTTTTGAGCGGCAGTTTGAGTCGCGGATCGGTCGAATAGTTGAATTGCATGGGACACCTTTACCTGTGTGAAACGCTTTAGAGTCGTTTCATTTCTTGAGGTGAAGTCATGTCAAAACCGCCTCGCATCGAAGACGCGGTCGCCGTCGTCCCGGCACGGGACATCGGCGCCACCGTGGATTTTCACTCCGAGGTGCCGGGGTTTGAGCGCCGCAGTTTTCTTTTGCGGGCGCGTCTGCTATCATGCTGTATGGCTGAAATTCCTTTTATCATTGTACCCTGCCCGAAATGCCAAGTCAAAAACCGGGTGCGGAAATACCAGGCCGACCGGCTGCCCGTCTGCGCCAAATGCAGAGCGCCGCTGCTCACCATCGAGGAGCACGAGGCGCAGGCCCGGTACGATCAATCTTTGAAGGATTTCATGAATCTGCCCGACCTCGGCACACCGCCGGGCGAGGATAAATAACGCGAACGCGCATTCCTATTCAGGCATCATGGACAACACACCCGAACTGATCGAACAGCAACTGCGCAGCGAACTGGCTGCGCAACACGTGGACATCATCGACGAAAGCCATTTGCATCGCGGGCACAAGGCAGCCGGCGGGGGAGGGCATTACTCGGTGATCGTCGTCTCGCCCAAATTCGAAAACGTCAATCCTCTCGACCGGCGGCGCATGGTGTACAGCGCTCTGGACAGCCACATCAACGGCACGCCCAAGCTGATCCACGCCCTGCAGATCAAAACCGTCACGCCCGGTGAGTGGGAATCGCAGGGCTAATCCCGGTAGATTTCCAGCTCCTCGCAGTTCTTCAGGTTTTCCGATTCGGTGAGCGCTTTGTAGCCCACGTTGGAAAACTGGTTCTTGTACAGGTCGAGCTTGATGTATTTTTTGCTGTGCGCCGAATCCGCGAACGCTTTCGCGCCTTCATCGCCGATTGCGTTGCCGAACATGGTGAGGTCGTTCAGCTTCGGCAGTTTGTCCGTATTGGCTAGAGCCACAGCCCCATCGTCACCGATCTCGTTGTGGTTGAGGTTCAGATGCTCCAGGTTGCCCAGATACGGCGACTGCGCCAGCGCCTCGGCCCCTTCGTCGCTCGCCTGGTTGCCGGGAAGAACCAGCTTTTTGACATTGGCCAGCGCCGGGTTGTCCGCGAGCGCCATCACACCCCGCACTCCCAGATATTTTTCCCGCAGAGTCAGGACCGAGCCGTCCTCGGACAGGTTTTCCTTGATCATCGCGTCTATTTTTCCCATAGCGTTCTCCCAGAATCCTCACTGCATAAGGGATTGTTGAATGAGGTTTTATTTTACCAGACGCGCACCGCGCAAGGTGGGCTTTTTACTCGCATATCGGGGCGCAGATCCTCTAAAGCGCATAAAAAAACCGGCTCCCGCAGGAGCCGGTTTATAAACTGCTTCGCTCAAACCCCCTTTACAGCAGCGGATCCATGAACAACCCGTCGGCCTTCCACTTTTCGATTTCCTCTTTGGTGGGAATCGGCGGAACAGGACGCTTGTTTGTGCGTTTTTCAAGCGGATCGTGGAAGGTGCGGGCGTAGACCTCCGCCTTCCAGAGGTACAGGTGCGGGAACATCGCGCCCCAGGGCGCCATCGGAGTGCCGTCCACACCGCGGGTCACCCGCTTGTACCACAACCCATCCGGCCAGTCTTTCAGCATCACACCTGCCAGGTGGTCCGGCATCTTGTCGGTGTCCGGTTGGTCGCCGTTACGAAAATCGAGCGCCCCGGTCATCATGGGGATGCCGTCCTTGCCGTGGCAGACCGCACAGTTGAGGCCCTCCGTGGCGGGCTCCAGACCCTCGAACACGACCTTGCCTTCCTCGATGATCTTGGGATCGTCCCACCAGGTCCACTGACTGCCCAGTTTGCCCTCAACCGGGACGTTGGTCGGGTCGCGCATGGTCTTGAGATAGGCCACCAGGGCTTTCAGCATGCCCTCATCGAGATCGTCGCCGTAATAGGTCGGCATGGCTTTTTTCGATTTGGGGTCTTCGAAGCCCGGCGACTGGGTCTTTCTCGGTTCGACGATCTGTTCGATGAGGTAGTCCGAAGAATAAAGACCGACCTGTTTCGTGCCCAGATTGGGGCCGCGGTCGGAGTTGCCTTCCCAGAACACCTTGTGACAGTTGAAGCATTTATTTTCTTCGAAAATTTCCCGCCCCGCGGCGATCAACTCCGGCCCGGCCACATCATCGAGCTTTCGCGGCGGCTTGTCCAGCTTGGCGATTTCATACGCCGGATCGAACTGCGGCAGTTGCGCGGTGATGACGATAAACAGCACCGATGCAAAGGCATAGGTCATGATCAGGCGAAAGGTAGAGTGCCACTGGCTTTTTTCCGGTTTGAGACTCTTCCAGTCGAGCAGCACGAAATAGAACAGGCCCACCAGCGCAAAAGCGACGAATTCGATCTGCCACCAGATGGGGAAACCCATTTTCCCGGCCGCAAACCAGACGATGACGGAGATCACCGCGATGATGGGAATCTTCCACTTCAGATTCTGAAACAGGGATTTTTCCTTTGCGCTTCCCTTCGGCAGGGCGAGCAAAGCGGCATAGATAGCGATGACGAACACGATGCCGACCAGGCGCTGCAGCACGACCACGCCCACTCCCATTGCTCCCAGCCCGAACCAGATGAGCAGACTCAGCCCGACGGCGCCGGCAAAGATCATTCCGAATTTTTTACCAAATGATTTCTCCTGCATTCCTCGCTCCTAAGAACTCATTCCGCCATCTGCGGGGTTGTGGAAGCCGGGACGGTTGCCGGCTTTTTCTTGGTTTTTGGATACTTGATGCCGAGCCAGATGATGGCTGTCATGATGATGAAAAAGGTCCACACGATGGTCGTGACGTGGAACCCGGATTCCGCCAGCGTCGGCGTGAATTTCTCCGGCGTCACGTCCTTGAAGACCTTGTAGATGTGCCAGTTCATGCGTGAAAGTTCGCGGATCGTTCCCATCCAGCTCATAAGCCAGATGTCGGCGAATCCCAGGAAGATGAGAACGTACACGCCCAGGGGATTGATCTTGCCGTAATGCACTTTGCCGGTGCGTGTGGCGATGGTGTAGAAGATGTAGTTGATCAACGTCACCGTCACCAGAGCGAACGCCGCCGTGTTCTTCGCCACCATGAGCGCCATGAACGCCAAATCGTCCGGCAGCACCATCGCGTCGTTCATTCCCGGCTCCGGCATCATCGTGGCGAAGAAGCGCCGCGGTGTGAACCAGATCGCCGCCGATATGACGATCAATATGAAGCCGAACTTCATCGCTGGAAAGAACCGTTCCGCGTTCTCGATGCGCTTCATACTGACCCACATGTATATATTACTGGCGCTGAACATGGTGCCCACGAGAAGCCCCTGCACCAGCATGAACATCGATTCGCGGTCGGACATGATGTACATGCCGATGGTGGCGTCGTACTGGTAGATCTCGCGGACGAAAATGTAGCCCATCGCCGGCAGCGGGATCATGATGCCCACGCCGATGATGTTGCCCATGTATCCCACCCAGTCGTAATACTCCTTCTCTTCCCGCTTGGTGGACCACAGGTACATGTACGCGCCGATAATGCCCACCATGTATCCGCCGAAGGTGCCGTTGCCGACCAGGCGGTGGTAGTTGAGCGGCATCCAGGTGGAGGTGGCGATGCGCTGCCACTCGTTGGTGTTCTGCAGCTCGTTGAGCGGCACCGGCGGCGTCTGCATGTAAGTCGCCGGACCGTCCAGCGCGCAGAGCAGCGTCAGGCCGAGCACGTTGAGAAACACCCCGGTCACGATGTGGCGGCCCTTCTTGTTCGACTGGTTGAGCGGATCCCAGGAATAGACGTAGATGTACATCACGATCGTTTCCAGGATGAACAGCGTCGGGTAAGCCACCAGGAACAGGACCGGGAAGGTCGCGACCAGATAGGTGATGAAATCCTGATACAGCACCAGCATCACCAGCAGGAACAGGCCTCCGGTCAGCGCGGTGAAGCTGTAACAGATGCCGATGACTTTGGTGATCTCATGCGCCAGGCGCTCGAACTTGAAATCGCCTTTGGCGAACATGATGAGATTCGACAGCAGACCGCCGACCATGCCGTTGATGATCGCCAGGATGATCCCGGAAACCTCGTAGTGCTCGACCGGCGTCAGCGGGATCGCCATGGCCGCCCCGAGAATACCGCCGACGATGGTGGAGGCGGTCACGTTCATCAGCTTGTGGAAGTAGTTCATGAAGCTGACGAACAACGCCCCGAAGGCACAGGCCCACATGCCGAATAACACGCCGTGATGGATGCCGATGATGATCTCGCCGGTGATGCCGATGGTCACGCCGATGAGAACGCCGAGAAACACGTTCGACAAAACGATGGCTTTGCGCACACCCTGCGTGCGCCGCGCGCCCATGACCTCCATGATGACGACGAACATGGGACAGCCCAGGATGAACGAGGCGAACAGAATATGCAGCTGCGCCGCGGCCCAGGTGAACTTGCGGTTGCTGAGCCCCATGAAGGAGTAAGGCTCGAATTCGTGCTCCTTGGCGAGGCCGATGTCGGTTTTCCAGGATTCGTCTTCCTCTTCCGCCGCTTCGCCTTCTTCGCCTTCCCCTTCACCTTCTTCACCTTCGTCGATCTCGCCGAATTCATCCTCTTCGTCAACTTCGCCGAAATCGTCGCCGCCTTCTTCAAAGTCTCCGAAATCCTCTTCCTCATCCTGCGCCCAGGCTTTTGCGGGACCGTTCCAGGTTGTCAGATTGGATTCAAAAAACGAAGGGACCAGCGAAGTGGGTGCCAGATGGACGAGGCCAAAAATGAGAAGGAAGGTGAAAATCGATTTGATGAAAAACGATCGTTGCGACGGGTTGTTCTTGCGTTCCATTGAGGTCTCCCTCGTTGAGCCGGATGATGGGTGAGGATCCTGCATGCCTTTCGCGCGAATAAATTCTACCCGCCGGGAAAGAAATTGGCGAAAGATCCTGAAAATACAATGAGATCTCTCGCCAGATCCGAACAGTCAATTTTGTCTATGCAAAACAGCTGAAGCTGTAATTGATTGATTAATAAATGGCTAAAAAACAACAACAATTGAGCAGGCCATATTTTAGGAGTGTAGAGAAATATCATACGGGTTTTGTAATGTCAAGGAAATTAGAAATCGTTCATTTTACAGGAGTTTACGCGGTTTTGCCGAAAGCGGGGATGGGTGGGGAGAGCCGGGTCAGGTTTTGGGGAGATCGTCTCCGGAAGATCCGGCGCCGGGGGGTTCCATCGGCATGATCAGCACGCCGAAGCCCACCGAGGCCAGGAAAACCGACAGCACGCCGACGAAAATCTGCGGCCATTCGGAAGGGATGTATTTCACCGCCACGACGAACAGCACGCCGCCCAGCACGAGGGAAGCGAGACCCGCAAGCCGCAGGGTCCACTCAGTCATTTTCCAGCGCCTCCAGCTGCAGGGCTTTTTTCTTGCGGGCGATGAGAATGAGATTGCGTACGTAAATCACCGAGCCCACGCTCTGGCCGAGTATGAACACCGGGTCCTGCCTGTGAATGGCGTAAGACAGCAGGATCAGACTGCCGCCGATGCTGAAATACCAGAACTGCAGCGGGATCGTGCTCTCTCCCTTTCTTTCGGAAACGATCCACTGGATAAAAAACCGCATGAAAAAGCAGGCCTGGCCGATAAGGCCGATGATCACCCACGGGGTCAGACTCATCTAATCCTCCTCAACGATTTGAAACTGCATTTTTCTTTTTTTCATCCACCGCACCGCCAGAAGATCCATGAAAGAAGAGAACAGCCGGTTGCTGATGTTGTACTTGGACTGCCCGTGCAGCCGCGGGTGGTGGTTCACCTTCACCTGAGCCACCTTGAAGCCTTCCATCTTCAACAGCGTCGGGAAAAACCGGTGCATTCCGTTGTACAGGCGGATGTTCTGCAGGCACTCCCTGCGGAACGCCTTGAGCGAACAGCCCGTGTCGGCGATCGACTCCTCACTCAATTTGTTGCGGACGAAATTGGCGATCTTTGAAGATATTTTTTTGATCCAGGGATCGTTGCGCTTGTGCCGCCAGCCGCACACCGCGTCGTGGTCGCGGATGCCTTCCAGCAGCACCGGGATGTCGGCGGGATCGTTTTGCAGATCCGCGTCCATGGTCAGCACCACATCGCCGCGCGCAGCTTTGAACCCGGCCGCGAATGCCGCGGTCTGCCCGCTGTTGGACGCAAAGCGCAAAAGGCGGATGTGCGGGTTGTATTCCTTCATCTTGCGGATCAGCGTGCTGCTTCCGTCCAGGCTGCCGTCGTCCACGAAGATGATCTCGTGGCTCATGCTCAGCTTGTTGAGGCTTTTGCCCAGCTCCTCTTCGAGCAGAACCAGGCTTTCCCGCTCGTTGTAAACGGGGATGACGACGGAAAGGTCCAGCGGAGAGCGGTTGTTTTCGTGTCCAGCGGTCATGAATGGAATCCTCGGATTCGGAGTTGGCGGATGTGCAGGTGAGATCAGTTCTGGGCCGCGAGCTGTCCGCAGGCGCCCAGGACGTCGGCGCCGCGGTTTTTCCGCACGAAGACCGAATAATGCTTCGCGATCAGGTGGTTTTGAAATGCGGCGATTCTCTCCCCGCTCGGCGGGCGGTAGCCGTTTCCAGCATGTGGGTTGAAAGGGATCAGATTGATCTTGCTGGGAATGCCTCGAAGCAGACGGGCCAGCCGCCGGGCGTCCGCGTCGCTGTCGTTGATCCCGTCGAGGAGCACGTATTCGAACGTCAAACGCCGGGTAGGTTTTAACGGATAGCTCCGCAAACAGTCAAGCAGGATTTCGATCGGGTACTTCTTGTTGATCGGCATGATCGCATCGCGCGTGGCGTTTTCCGTGGCGTTGAGCGAGATGGCGAGGTTGACGTGCAGGTTCTCGTTCTTGAAATCCTCGATGCGGTCCACCAGCCCGGAGGTGGACACAGTGATCTTGCGCGTCGAGATGCGCATCGCTTCCGGCGACACCATCAGCCGCACCGCATCCACCAGGGACGCGTAGTTGTCCAGCGGCTCGCCCATGCCCATGATCACCACGTTGGTGATGCGGTCCGCCTCATCCAGATCTTCGTTGATCACGAGAAACTGCCCCAGGATCTCGCCCGCCGTCAGGTTGCGTTTGAGGCCCAGCGTCGCCGTATTACAGAACGAGCAGGCCAGCCGGCAGCCCGC
This sequence comes from Nitrospinales bacterium, assembly GCA_965223345.1. Classification (GTDB taxonomy): domain Bacteria; phylum Nitrospinota; class Nitrospinia; order Nitrospinales; family VA-1; genus CBDCWG01. The sequence continues at coordinate 2,741,906 of CBDCWG010000012.1, read as the reverse complement.
CTGCGTTGAAATACACAGCGTCTTGCGCGGCCCGGCCGGCATCCAGATGCTTTCGATCACGTTGCCGTCCTCCAGCGCGAACAGGTACTTGATCGAACCGTCGCTGGAAACCACGCGCTCTTCGACTTTGGGGAGGTAGAACCGGAAATGTTCGTTGAGTTTTTGCCGCAGCGCTTTCGAGAGATTGGTCATGCGGGAAAAATCCCGCACGCCGTAGTGGTACACCCAGTTGAACACCTGATGCACCCGGTACGGTTTCTCGCCCCATTGCGCGAACGCTTCGCGCAAACGCGCTTCGGATGTGCCGATCAGATTTTCCATCGCAACCCGGCTTTCCCGCCCGCTGTTGGCAGGCTCATCCTGTTACCGTCCCGCACTGATGCTGCGTTGTCAAAAAAAGTGCGGCCTCGTGGTAAAAACCGCAACGGCCGGCGCGAAAAAATTTCATTTGAATCGACTTGCAATGAGAGTATTATTGGCATGGAGATATTTACAAAACCCGTTCTATCAATGTGCAATACGCATGCGGGCCCGGAAACGGCAGCGCGGTTTCCCATCGGAGAGGGCCCGAATCCCGGGAAAGATCTCTGGTGGTCCCGGGCGGGTTCGGGCTCCGGTGTTGAGAATATAGCATCAAAATCTCCGACCGTATAGATGATGAATCATTCAGCGACACTGAGAATAGCGGATTGTTACCGGATCCTGAGAGTCTCCCAGGACGAGCAATGGGATTCCGTCAAAAAGGCCTACCACGCCCTGGCCAAGCGCTACCATCCCGATATCCACCCCGGCAACCACAAATACGAGGAAAAGCTCAAGGAGATCACCCTGGCGTTCCAGGTTCTGGAAGCCCGCTACAAGAGCAGCGCCGTCGCCGAAGCCAGAGTCGAAACCGGCGAGCCGACGCCCCTCGCCGTGGTGGTGACTCCGGAAGCGGTTGAAGAAGAAAAAAACTCGCAGGAGGTTCCGTTCGATCTGCCTGCAAGACTGCGGGAATTCGGAGACGCCCTGCAGGGCTTCGCGCGCCGGGCGCGGGTCGCGCTCATAAACTGCGAGCGCAAACTGTTTCTCCTCGACGTGCACAAACAGATCCGCGTGAATGCCGCGTTCGCGGCCAAAGGCGGCTGCCTGCGCATGCGGCAGGGGCGGGAGCGGTTCGAAGTGAAGATCCCCTCCGGCAACTGGACGCGCATGTCCATGAAGATTCCCGAGCGGGGCGAGTCCAGCCTGATCGGCAAAAAACGCGGCGACCTGATCCTCAACATCCGCGTGGCCGGTTCCAACCAGGTCGATGCGGGGGACACGCTGTTCTTTTACGACATGAACGTCCCGAAAGAGGAAGTGGCGCACACCCGCATCATGACGCTCAACTCGGTGGACGGCCCGATCAAGTTCATCCTGCCGCGCAAAACCAAAGACAAGGAAAGCTTCGTGCTCAAGTCCGGCGGCCGCAGCCCGGGCGTTGCCCCCTCAAGCCACGTCGTCACCATCCATCTCGTCTGATCACGTAAAACAACCCCAAAACTGTCATGCTGAGCCTGTCGAAGCATGACTTTGTTGCCCCTCGACAGAGCTTGGCCTGAGTGCGTCGAAGGCCGAAGGGTGAAAGAGTACTCAGTCGATGCGACTCGCCGTGCCGATTACGTGTTGAAATAGTACGTATTGTAGATCTGCAGCATCACCGCGCCGGAAAACAGCGCCACCACGCAGGTGGTGCCGAGCAGCGCCAGCAGAGTAGGGGGGATGTCGGCGGTGTTGCGGTGCAGGAACCAGTTCACCGCCAGGATCAGGCTCACCACGGCGCACACGAACGCGATTCCCGTCATCACGATGATCGTCTGCGTGATCACGGTGTCCTCATCCATGTGGTTGAGCGCCATCACCGCCCACACAATCGGCACCATGCTGAGGAAAAACGCCACGAACACCTTGCGGTAGTCCGGCTCCCTGTAACGGAAGAACAGACGGAGGACCAGCACCAGCGACAGACCGATCAGAGCCGCCGCCACCAGGTCGTTCATGCGCTTCAGGAACTGCTCGCCGCGAATGTGAATGAGAGCGCCGAGCACATAGCGCGACACCTCCTCCTCGTCCATTTCGTAGTAGCCGCCCTGTTCCGTGTCGTAGGCGAACACGCGCGCCGTCGTGGACTCCGCCGGCAGGGAAATCGCCCGGTACTTGTCCTTGCGGGCCATTTCGATCTCCATATACACGATGCCGGTGTGATATTTTAGACCGAGCTTTTCCAGCTCAAGCAGGTTTTGCGCGTAACGGCCTTTTTCTTTATAGACCTGATCCTGCAGCGCGATGAGATCTTTCAGCGCCTGCCGCGCCTGCACATCGGAATCGTGCTCGAAAATATCAAAACAACCGGAAAGAAACGGCAACACGGCCAACAGACAGACAAAACGCAGCATTCGAGGCGAAATCATGAATTCGGAGAAGTAATTATTTGATTATTAAGGGTTCAACTATATAGCACAGGAGACGGGGCAGTGCAAGGCGACTCCCACAAGCCTGCGGGCCCCCAAAGCCCTATCAAATTCAGGGCCGCAAGGAAAGGAAATCATGCCGTCACACTGGAGCCAGGTCAAATTCGTCACCGGCAATCCCAATAAAGTGCGGGAAGCCAAAGAAATCCTCGGCATCGAGCTCGAACAGGTGGACCTGGGAGACCTGCCCGAAATCCAGACCGTGGATGTGGAGCAGAGCGTGCGCGACAAATGCAAACAGGCCTACGCGGCGCTCAAAACCCCCGTTCTGGTCGAGGACTCCGGTCTGGTGTTCGACGCCTGGGACGGGCTGCCGGGGGCGCTGGTGAAATGGTTCGAAAAGACCACAGGCTGCGCCGGCATGCTGAAGATGCTCGCAGGTTTCGAGAACCGCGGCGCGCGCGCCCAATGCTTCGTGGCGCTGCACGACGGCGAACGCATGCACGTCGCGCGCGGGGAAGTGCAGGGGCAGGTGGCGAGAGAGCTGCGCGGCAGCAACGGTTTCGGCTGGGACGTGCTGTTTTTACCCGAAAGCCACGACCGCACCTATGCCGAGATGACGGCCTCGGAAAAAAACGCCATCTCGCATCGCAAAAGAGCCTTCGAGGCTTTGAAGGCGATGCTCGAAAATCAGTCCTGATTCGCTAAAGCCTGCAGGTTGGCGTGCAGTTGCTGGAAGGTCGCAAGATATTTTTGCAGTTGCGCGAACACCGCATCGGGTGACGCCGAGCCCTGCTTGTCGGCAAGCGCCGCGTGATCGGCGCACATCGCCTTCAGCCCGTCCGCCGGCAGCCACTGGTTTTCCGCCGCCCATTGAAATCCCTGCTGCGCCGAGGACAACGGTTTCGCTTCCGCCGCCGCCCGCGCTTCGATGCACTTGACCGCCATGTCGAACGCGTGGCCGAAGCGCTGCCGCGCCGCGTCGCGGTAGTAATCGGTCTTTTCGTTTTTCAGGATCTCTTCCAGCCGCTGCAGGTTCCACTCCAGATGCGTGAGCAGGATTTTCAGGGACGGGGTGTTCATGCGCAAAATCTCGTGGGCGTTGGAAGAAGTGAATCGATTGTAGCACAGCAGTCAGGGCCTTGAATTTCAGGTGATTGAACGGGGTTTTTCCGCCGCCCGGCTTCCCGCCTCAAAATCACGGAATGCCGGCAACCCGGCAACATCTTTTGAAACCGGCCCGCAAAAGTGATAACTTGCTCAATCAAAAAACCTTAAGCAGCCCTTCACGGCTGCACACTCTCATTTTACAAAACCGGTGGGAACAGAAACACGTTTTACCGACAACGGCGACGGCACCGTCACGGACAGCGACTCGGGCCTGATGTGGACCCGCACCGATTCCATGAACGATCTGGAAAAGTGGGTGAACTATCAGGAAAGCGTGGATTACGTGCGCGGCCTCAACGAGAAGAAATTCGCGGGCTACGAAGACTGGCGTCTGCCGACCCACGCCGAGATGGCGACGATTTACGATCCGTCCTTCAGCATCAAGGACAAATTCGGCAAGGACGTGCACATCAGCGACTGCTTTTCGCCCGGCGGCGGATTTTCCATGATCGCGCAGCAGGTTTCCGGCCGCCAGCGCACCTGGGTGTTCAACATCCGCACCGGCGAGCACACCCAGCCGGACGGGTTGTGGACCCTCGCCGAAGCCGCCCGCGCCGTGAGGACGATCGCCCAAACGGACTGACCCGCCTTTTTGCTTTGGAGACTTTTCGATGAGCGAACTCTACCATCCCGCAGCTTCCGTTTCCCAACACGCCTATTTCAAGACCATGCAGGAGTATCAGGCGTTGTACGACAAATCCGTCAACGACCCGGAGACGTTCTGGGCGGAGGAAGCGGAAAAATTCGTCTGGTTTAAGAAATGGGATCAAGTCCGCAACTACAACTACAACGTCAAAAACGGCCGCATCCGCATCGAATGGTTCAAGGGCGGCAAGACCAACATCACCACCAACTGCATCGACCGGCACCTGGAAAGACGCAAGGACCAGACCGCCATCCTGTGGGAAGGCAACGAGCCGGGCGAAAACCGCACGCTCACCTACGGCGAGCTGCACACCGAAGTCTGCAAGTTCGCCAACGTCCTCAAAAAGCACGGCGTGCAGAAAGGCGACCGGGTGACGATCTACATGCCGATGGTGGTCGAGCTTGCGGTGGCCATGCTGGCCTGCGCCCGCATCGGCGCGATCCATTCCATCGTGTTCGGCGGTTTCTCGTCGCAGGCGCTGGGCGAACGCATCCACGGCTCCACCTCGAAATGCCTCATCACCACCGACGGCGCGTTCCGCGGCAAAAAACCCGTGCCGCTCAAAACCAACGCGGATGCGGCCATCGACCTCGCCGCGAAAGAGGGCACCACCGTGCAGACCTGCATCGTCGTTGAGCGCGTGGGATCGAAAATCGGCTGCGACATGCAGTCCGGCCGCGATTTCTGGTGGCATGAGGAAATGAAAGACGCCTCGCCGCAGTGCGAAGCCGAACCGATGGACGCGGAGGATCCCCTGTTCCTGCTCTACACCTCCGGTTCCACCGGCAAGCCCAAAGGCGTGCAGCACAACGTCGGCGGCTACATGCTCTACGCCGCGCTCACGCACAAATACATCTTCGATTACCACGACGGCGACATCTGGTGGTGCACCGCCGACATCGGCTGGGTGACCGGTCATTCCTACATCATCTACGGCCCGCTCGGCAACGGCGCGACCACCATCATGTTCGAAGGCGTGCCCACGTATCCCGACGCCGGGCGCTTCTGGGACGTCGTCGATCGCCACAAGGTGACGCAGTTCTACACCGCGCCCACCGCCATCCGCGCCCTCATGGCGCACGGCGAGGAAATTCCGGCGCGTTACGATCTGTCCACGCTGAAAGTGCTCGGCTCGGTGGGAGAACCCATCAACCCGGAAGCCTGGCGCTGGTATCACAAAAACGTCGGCCGCGAACGCTGCCCGATCGTCGATACCTGGTGGCAGACCGAGACCGGCGGCATTCTCATCACGCCGCTGCCGGGCTGCACGCCCGCCAAACCCGGCTCCGCGACCTTTCCGTTCTTCGGCATCAAGCCCGCGGTCATCGAAGCGGAAACCGGCAAGGTGCTCGAAGGCAACGGCGTCACCGGCGTGCTCGCCCTGTCCGAGCCGTGGCCGGGCCAGGCGCGCACCGTGTACGGCGATCACGAACGCTTCGAGGAAACCTATTTCAAGCTCTATCCCGGTTATTACTTCACGGGAGACGGCTGCTCGCGCGACGAGGACGGGTATTACTGGATCACCGGACGGGTGGACGACGTCATCAACGTTTCCGGCCACCGCATCGGCACCGCGGAAGTGGAATCAGCGCTGGTTCTGCACGACAGCATCGCCGAGGCGGCGGTGGTGGGCTACCCGCATCCGATCAAAGGGCAGGGCATCTACGCCTACATCTCGCTCATGGACGGCGTCGAGTTCGACGATACGCTGGGAAAAGATCTGAAGTCGTTCGTGCGCAAGGAAATCGGCCCCATCGCGACGCCGGATGTCATCCAGCTCGCGCCGGCGCTGCCGAAAACCCGCTCCGGAAAAATCATGCGCCGCATCCTGAGAAAGATCGCCGCCGATGAGGCGGATCAACTGGGAGACGTGTCCACACTGGCCGATCCTTCCGTCGTCGAGGAGTTGAAAGCCACGTACAAAAGACTCGCCCAGGGAGGCTAAAAACGCACTCCGGCGGTATGAAGTTTCAAATGGGAAAAAAGAGAATCAGGCGGGAACGAAAGAAGATGATGGGATCATGGAGTCGACCTTGCGGCTCAACTCCATGACTTTCCACACTATGTGAAAAGAGAAAGGTACCCCTCCCTCCCCCAATGCACGAGCGCTTGTAATTGCGTTGAGAATCGTTCGGAAATTAGAAATCCATTTTAGCAATTTCCTTGCGATTGTCAATTCAAAAGTTTTGATTTTGTTTCTAATACACGTTTTTTCGCTAATTCGGACCAACCATTTCCTGGCGTGTTTTCTTGACGATCTGGCGCACGGAAAGGGCCTTGTTCTCGCGCAGGTTTTTGGTCGCAACCAGTTGTTTTACCTGCGTCAATCCCTTGTCCGCGAACGGGTTCAAAGGATCCAGGCGCAGGGCGCGGGTGAAGGCCGCTCGGGACTCGGCCAGGCGGTTGAGTTTGAGGAGGGTCCACCCCATCCCTTCATGGGTGTCGGCGCGCTGCGGGTCGCGGCTGAGCGCTTCCTGATAGAGCGCAACCGCTTCCGCATACAGGCCCAGCTCGTGGTAGGCGCGCGCCAGCTTGCCGCGTACGGACGTGCGTGTGGTGAATTCCATGCCGCGCGTCGGGTAGGGCAGGGTCTCCGTCACCGCAACCGGTTCCGGATTGAGGTTCAGCGTGCGTTTCAGGTACGCCGCCGCGGTTTTGTATTTGCCCAAACGGAACATATTGTAGCCGACGCCCTGGTGTGCCTCGGATCTTTCCGGCTGCTCGTTGAGGGAGAGCTCGAACAGGCGCAGCGAGTTGTGATAGTCCTGCTGTTGAAAATACGCCCAACCGAGCCGGTTTAAAATCTGCCAGCCGAAGCGCTGCTGTTCGAGAAACTCCGTGAACTCCTGCGATTCCGCCGCGGCGGGGTCGAGCGAGATCGACTTGAGAAAATACTCCACCGCCAGATCGGCATTACCCTTGTTGTACTGCACCCAGCCCATGCCCATGTAGAGCGACGAGCGCAGCGGATCGCGGGTGAGCTCCTTTTCAAAGTAGCGCTCGGCGCTTTTCGGATGCCTGCCTTTCAGGATGCTCCAGTCCAGCCTGTAGGTGATGTCTCCGGCTTCCCCGTCCGCGCGTTGCGGTTTCGCCGTCAGCAGGTAATCCGCCGACGCGTCGAATTTGCCCAGCATGTAGTAGGAAAACCCCAGCCCTTTCGCCGCGTCCTTCCGGAAATACGCGTGCCGGCCGGAACGCTCGAATTTCTCGATGGCGAGAGCGTACTGTCCCTTTTTGAACTGGCTCCATCCCAGGCCCTGGTAAGCGTGCGCCAGCGATGAAGTCAACGCATCCTGTTTGTTCTGGCGTTCGATGTAGTCGTAGAAGATGCGCGCCGCCTGTTTGTAGTCGCCGTTTTTGAGCGCCAGGTCGCCGGCGTACAGTTCGGGTTCCACCTGCTTGTGCACCGCTTCCAGCCCGCGCAGCGCATCGGCGTTGTCCGGTTCCAGATCCAGCGCCTTGTGAAAATGCTTGAGCGCTACCTGAGGATTCCCCTTGCGCGTTTCGATCTCGCCCAGCCGCACCAGCGGGTGCGCCCATTGCGGAAACTCGTGCGCCAGGTCGCGGAAATTGCGCTCGGCGATCTGGATCTTGTTGAGATCGAGATAATACTGCCCGAAGCCCGCCTTTTTCATCTTCAGGGCGTCCACCTTGCGGATGCCGCGCACCGCGCCGATGAAATTCGGGTATTCGGCGAGGATTGCCTTGAACTCCGTCTCCGCTTCGCGGATCTGCTTGTCTTTAAGATAGCTCCAGGCCAGTCCGTTGCGCGCATCGAGGGAACCCGCGAACCGCTCATCGGCGAACGCCTGCCGCGCCTTGCCGTAGGATTGCCGGTCGTAAGACGCCCAGGCCGCGTCCAGCTCCGCCTCGGTCGCCTCACCCAGGCTCCACAACGCACCCGGGAAACGCGGCTGCTGCGGGGGAAACGCGAACAGGGAAGGGGCGCCCGGATCGGCGGGCGACAGATCGAAATAGACCGATTCATCCAGCGCGTTGAGGTAGTTCAGCACGGAATCCATCTGTTCCGGCTGAAAGAGCTTCTGAAACTCGGCGAGGGCTTTCTCCCGCCGTTTCTGCCGCCAGTAGACCAGCGCCCGGCCCTTGAGCGTCTCCGGCGTCGGCCCTCCCAGCAGGGACTCCGCTTTCGCAAACGCCTTCAGGGATTCCGTGTAGCGTTTCAGGATGAGGTGGCACCAGCCCCCGCCGATGAACGGGTCCGGGTCCTTCGGAAAAACCGCGTGCAGCCGTTGAAAGGCCGCCAGCGCCCGCGGGATGTCGCCGCGGAAAAAATAGCTGCGCGGCAGCAGTTTCAGCGCCAGGGGCTCCTCCGGAGCCTGGATCAGCACCTTGCGCAGAAAAAATTCCGCCGAATCGAACTCCCGGCGGTTGAACTGCATGCGCGCCACCTTGAGGTCCTTCTCGTGCGGCAGCAGCTCCACTTCGGCTGTCGCCGGCGGTGCGGTTTCGGACTCCCCGGAGACGGCCGCTGCCGCTGCCGGCGCGGGTTTCTCCGGCTCCAGCGCGGCGCAGCCCGCCAGCAGAAGGGCGAGGATTGCCGGCCCGGTTCCGCGGAACCGAATCCGCCGTAATGCTTGCCAAATTCCCATAAAATCCCGTATTTAAATAACCTACGCTTCCCTATCGGCAGAAAGCGCTGAATTTTGAGGGCCGTTGCTTTTTTTTTGTAAAACCGGACCGGCGTGATAGAATTTTCATTTCCCAACAGTCCCGGACCATGAAGCCTCTTAAATTCTTTATTTTCAGTATCCTGATTCTGTTCGCGCACGGTTGTTCCGAGAGCCCGGCCCCCGCCGGAAAGGACGACGCGCCCCCGGCTGAAAGCGCGGCCCCCAAAAAACCCGCAGGCCCCAAAGTGGTGCCCATCCAGTACACCGGCGAAGATCTGCAGAAAGCCGGGCAGGCACCGGACAGGATGGCGTTCATCAAAGGCGGTTGTTTCCAGATGGGCAACGACTACGCCCAGGAAGACGAGCGGCCCGAGCACGAGGTGTGCGTCGATGATTTTTATCTCGGCCGTTACGAGGTGACGCAGGAGGAATGGGAGAAGGTGATGGGCTACAACCCGTCCAAGTTTCTCGACCCGAACCGGCCGGTGGAGCAGGTCAATTTTTACGACGTGCAGGAGTACGTGCAGAAATCCGGCGGCGCCTGCCGTCTGCCCACCGAAGCGGAATGGGAATACGCGGCGCGCGGCGGCGCGCAGTCACGTTATTACTGGGGCAACCTGATGGACGAGGCGTACGCCTGGTACGAGGACAATTCCGACAAGCAGACCCACCCGGTCGGCGGGAAAAAGCCGAACCAGTACGGGCTGCACGACATGATGGGCAACGTCTGGGAATGGATCGAGGACTGGTACGAACCGTTTTACCGCAAAGAACCTAGGGACAACCCGAAAGGCCCGGAAACCGGAGAGCACAAGGTGATCCGCGGCGGCGCCTTCGATTCCTCCGCCGGAGCGTTGCGGATCACCAACCGCATCTGGTTGCATCCCAAAAACCGGGTGTTCCCCAAAGTCACCACCTACGGACAGGTGATCAACGAGATCTTCAACTACATCGGCTTCCGCTGCGCCCTGTCGTACGCGGACCTGAAAGCCGCCCCGAAGCAAAGCCAATCCGCACAGGACACACCCAAGGCGTCCGAAGAACCGGCGGGAACCTGATCGTTTGAGAGAGAAAAGCGAAGCGGTGAGGGGGGCCTAGCGGCACTCCTTGCAGATGCCGAACATATCCAGCTTGTGCGAGGTGATGGTGAAGCCGTTACGCGCCGCCACTTCTTCCTGGAATTTTTCGATGAGGGGATGGTTGAACTCGATGATCTTGCCGCACTCGGTACAGATCATGTGATCGTGGTGGCCGTGCATGTACTTGTGCTCGTAGCGCTTGTGCCCGTCGCCGAAATCCAGCTCCGAAGCCAGGCCGCTCTGGGTCAAAAGGGATAGCGTGCGGTACACCGTGGCGAGCCCCACCTTCGGCTCGTTGGCGGCGACCAGGTTGTACAGGTCTTCCGCACTCACGTGTTCCTCGCAATCGAGAAAAGCCTTGAGCACCGCGCGGCGTTGCCGCGTGATCTTCAGATTGTTCTGGGCGATGTAATCTTCGAGAACTTCAAGCTCTTTACTCGACATAGCTCCAACCTTACAAGCAGTTATAGCGTGTTTGATAATTTAACACGCAAGCGCTGCGGGGTCAATGCCAAGACGGCCCGGCCCGGATGCGGAAACGGTTTCAGGAGCCGAGGATTTTTCTCAATTCCTCCGATAGTTTCGCCGCGTCGATTTCGCTCTGCTCGCCTTCCGCCATGTTTTTGAGCTGGTACTTTCCCGAGCGGATTTCGTTTTCTCCCAGAATCAGCGCGTAGCGGCTTTGCACCCGGTTGGCTTTGCGCATCTGGCTTTTCATGCTGCCGCCGTCGTGGTCCATCTCCGCCGCCACGCCGTCGGCGCGCAGCGCGTGGACGATTTGAAACGCCCTGCGGTTCGCTTCTTCGCCCAGCCCCACCACGAACACATCCGGCGGCGGATTGAGAACGCCGTCGAGCTTGTCAAACGGGATCACCGACAACAGCCGTTCCATTCCCAGAGCGAAGCCGAAACAGGGCGTGGGCGGCCCGTCGAACTCCTCGACCAGGGAATCGTAACGGCCGCCGCCGCACAGCGCGTTTTGCGCCCCGAGCCCGGAGGAAATCACTTCGAACGTGGTGCGCGAATAATAATCCAGCCCCCGCACCAGCAGCGGGTTGATGGAAAACGGAGTGCCCGACTCGATCAGCAGCGCCTGCACCGCCGCGAAATTTTCCCGGCAGGCGTCGCACAGATGATCCTGGGTTTTCGGCAGCCCCTTTGCGATTTCCCGGTCGCGCTCCACCTTGCAGTCGAGCACGCGCAGAGGGTTGCGCTCATAGCGCTGGTTGCAGTTGGAGCACAAATCGGAAAGGTGTTCGCGGATCGCCGCCTTCAGCACCTCGCGGTACTGCGGCCGGCATTCGGGACAACCGAGGCTGTTGATCTGCAATTCGAGCCCTTCCAGTCCCAGCCGGCGGAACAGCTCGATCAACAGCGTCATCACTTCGACATCGACCATCGGGTTGTCGGAGCCCATCGCTTCGACGCCGATCTGGTAAAACTGCCGGAAGCGGCCGGCCTGCGGCCGTTCGTAGCGGAACATGGGGCCGAAATAGTACAGCTTCAGCACCGAGGGCGGGTTGTACAGCTTGTGTTCGATGTAGGCGCGCACCACGGACGCCGTGCCTTCCGGACGCAGCGTGATCTGCTCGCCGCCGCGGTCGGTGAACGTGTACATTTCCTTTTCCACGATGTCGGTGGTCTCGCCGATGCTGCGGGCGAACAACCCGGTGCTCTCGAACACCGGCACACGGATTTCCTTGTAGCCGTACCGGTAAAACACCTCACGGGCGATCCGTTCCACCCACTGCCATTTCCCCACCTCATCGGGAAGGATGTCTTTGACGCCGCGTATGCTTCGAATTTTCATCTGGGATCGGAATCGTTGGGGGTTGCCGGTTGCATTGAACTGATCGGTGGGAACCGCATGCAAACATCACGGCGCGGGCTAACGCCTGCGCACTTAAAAACGGTTTGCTTACGCTGCGCGGTCAGGACGTCCTCAACCCACCGGAGCGCTGTCGGAAAGATGCTGCATCGCCAGCTCCATGTTTTTCCGGCTGCCGATGTACAGCGGCACGCACTGGTGGATATCCGCCGGCGTGGCATCGAGAATCCGCTGCTCGCCCGTGGAGGCCATGCCGCCGGCATTTTCGACGATGAACGCCATCGGCGCGGCTTCGAACGCATAGCGCAGTTTCCCGTCGCGGTTTTTCGTGTCGCGCGGATACATGAAGATGCCGCCCTTGAGCAGCGTGCGGTGAAAGTCCGCGACCAGGGTGCCGATGTAACGCAGCTTGTAGGGCCGCTTGGTTTCCGGGTCCTTGTCTTTGAGGAACGCCACCAGCTTCTTCTGTTCCTCTTCCCAGATTTCCGTGTTGCCCTCGTTGACGCTGTAGGTCGTTCCCAGTTGCGGAATCTGGATGTTCGGATGCGACAGGAAAAACTCGCCGCAGGCGGGGTCCAGGGTGAATCCGTGCACGCCGTTGCCCGACGTGTAGATGAACATGGTGCTCGAACCGTAAAGCACGTAACCCGCCGCGACCTGCTGGTCGCCGCGCTGCATCAGGTCTTCGTCGGTGACCTGGCTTCCGGGACTCTTCTTTTTGTAGATCGAAAAAATCGTTCCGATGGGAACGTTGACATCGATGTTGGACGAACCGTCGAGCGGGTCCATCATGAATATATATTTGCCGGGATTGTCTTCCTCAGGAATGATCACCGGGTACTCCAGCTCTTCGGAGGTGATCGCGCAGACGGTGCCGGACTTGCCGATGATTTTGGTGAAGATCATGTCCGCGAACGCATCCAGTTTCTGCACCTCTTCACCGTACACGTTCATCTTGCCGGTGAGGCCCAGAATGTCCTCGCCGATGCCGGCGCGGTTCACTTCGAGCGAGACCATTTTGGCCGCCACCACCATTTCATTCATCAGACTGGTGAATTCACCGGTGGCCTGGGGGTTGATCTTTTCCTGTTTCCGAACAAACTGAACGAGAGTGGTTTTTTCCATGGAATTGTCGATTTCGGTGAAGTTTTTTGAGGACGGCGCGATTCTACATTATTTTCACGGTGCGGGCAATGGAAATGACCCCACATAAAAGTCAATGAAAACAAATATTTATGAAATTTTCACGCTTCGCGGCCCCTCCGGTTCTCACCCATCCGGCTCACCCGGCGTCCCCGAAACAAGGATGCCTGTCAAGCTATCCCGGCTGATTTAGTTGTAATATAAGTGATTGAATAGTATAACATTAAAGTCAATGAAAGACACCCTCGCTGAATTCACCAATTTTCTGACTGTCGAAAAGCGCCACTCGCGCCACACGGTGGACGCCTACCGGCGCGACCTGACCCGGTTTCACCGCTATCTCGACAACACGGGTTCTCCGGCGACGGGTTCCACGATCCGGGCTTTTCTGGCCCACCTTGCGGAGCAGGGGCGGAGCCCGGCCAGCATCGCCCGCGCACTGTCCTCGATCAAAGCCTATTTCCGCTTTGTCAGCGGCGAGGAGGCAGGGGAGGGCCCCAACCCGGCCGAGCTTTTGGAATCCCCGAAACCCGCGCGTCATCTGCCGCAGGTGATCTCGATGCAGCAGGTGGAGACCCTGCTGGCCGGTCCTTCTGCGGAAACGCCATTGGGCCTCAGGGACCGGGCGATGCTGGAGCTGTTGTACGCCACCGGACTGCGGGTCTCCGAACTGGTGTCCCTGAAAATCACCGACCTGAATCTCGATGCGGGGTTTCTGCGCACACTGGGAAAGGGCTCCAAGGAACGGGTCGTGCCGATCGGTTCGGTGGCTCTTAAAGCCGTGCGCCACTACCTGGATGCCGCGCGGCCCGCATTCATCAAGGGAGTGCCGCCGGTCGAGCTGTTTCTCACGCGCCTGGGAAGGAAGATGACGCGGCAGGGGTTCTGGAAAACCCTCAAGACGTACGCGCTCAAGGCGGGCATCGGACCGGACCTGTCGCCGCATTCTCTGCGCCACGCGTTCGCCACCCATCTGCTGGAGCGGGGGGCCGATCTGCGGGCGGTTCAGGAGATGCTGGGGCACGCCGACATCTCCACCACCCAGATTTACACCCACATCCTGAAAGAGAGGATGCTGGCTGTGCACGACCGCTGCCATCCGCGGTCGCAATGAGCGGATTTATAAAGCGACATTTTCCTTGACTGGGTTTTTAATTAGAGATAACATCCGGCAAAATAACTCCTTCCCGATGGTTCCCGCCTGAGCGGGGTCTTGAAACTTCCAGTCTCTTCGTTCCAGGTCATGCTCTTTGAAATCGACGAAATTCCTGAAGAGGGTCTGGATTTTGAAACCCATGCGGGCCGGGACCGGTTCGAGATCGACCAGAACGAATGCGCCTTGAACCAGGACGTGTGGGTGTCCGGAACGCTGAACCGGGTGGGAGCCGAGGTGTATTTCAAGGGCAAATTCAGGACCGAGCTGCGCCTGGTCTGCCCGCTCTGTCTGGAACCGTTTCTGTTTCCCGTCAGCGGCAAGGCCGCCGCGCATTTCGTTCCGGAAAACGGCGGCGCACCGGCGCATTCTGAGATGGAGCTGCACGGCGGCGACATCGACGTCGAACCGTTCAGCGAAGGCCGCGTGGACCTTTCCCGGTCGATACGCGACCAGATCCTTCTGGAAGTCCCCGTGGTGCCCCGCTGCCGGGAAGACTGCCGCGGGCTGTGCCCGCAATGCGGCGTCAATCTCAACCGGGAAACCTGTTCCTGCGCAAAGGAACCTCCCGGGGACCCCAGGCTGGAGGTCTTAAAATCGTTAAAAAACCGGCTCAAATGAGTGCCCCTCGCACCGGGGGCGAATTCCCATGCCGGTCTGACTGGAAACAGGTTACAATATAAAGGTGCCTCAACGCGGGGAAATTCAGTCTGCCCCGGCGGTTTGAGGCGTTTGCAACATCAAGGAGAAATCATGGCTGTTCCCAAGAAAAAGACTTCCAAGTCCCGGCAGGGCCACCGGAGGTCGCACGACAAGCTCAGCATTCCCGGATACGGCGAGTGTCCGCAATGCCACGAAATCAAGCAACCCCATCGCGTCTGCCCGCATTGCGGATTTTACAAAGGCAAGGAAGTGATGGAGGTCGAAGCCGTCTGACCATACGGTTCATTGCCGTTCCACCGCAGTGGCGGTCGGACAGGGAAGGGCGCTGCAAGGCGCATGGTGGCATGAGCCCTTCCGGACACGCAACACCGATGAGCCCGAAAGGGCTATTTCCTTTTACCAGAGCAGCACTCAAGTCTGAAGCATTCCCACCGGGCGATCCGGCGGGCCTGAACCGAACCGTTTCCTCAATAAATCACACACCCGAATCGATGGAGTACCGGACAATATGAAAATCGTGGTGGATGCCATGGGAGGAGACCACGCACCCGAATCGGTTGTGGCCGGAGCCGTCCTCGCTGCCCGGGAACACGGCACCGAAATCATCCTCACCGGCATCGAAGAGCGGGTCGAGGAAGAGCTCGCCAAATTCGAAGACAGCAAGGACCTGCCCATCGAAGTGGTGCACGCAGAAGAAGTGGTGGAGATGCACGAGGTGCCCGCCAAGGTCCTGCGCAACAAGAAAAAATCCTCCATGAAGATCGGCGTGGAGCTGGTGAAAAGCGGCGAGGCCGAGGCTTTCGTCAGCGCCGGCAACACCGGAGCGGTGCTGGCCTACAGCACCTTCATCCTGAGACCGCTCAAAGGCGTGGACCGGCCGGCCATCGCCATCGTCCTGCCGACGCTCAAGGGAACGTCCATCCTTCTGGACGCAGGCGCGAACGTGGATTGCAAGATCGGCCAGCTGGTGCAGTTCGGCATCATGGGGCATGTGTACGCCAAATACATCCTGGGCAAGGAAGACCCCGGCGTCGGCCTGCTGAGCATCGGCGAGGAAGACGGCAAGGGCAACGAGGTCACCAAGGAAGTGTTCCAGATGCTGAAAAAAAGCCACATCAATTTCATCGGCAACCTGGAAGGCAAAGAAGTGTACCGTGGCAACGCCGACGTCATCGTCTGCGACGGGTTCACCGGCAACGTGGCGCTCAAGATTTCCGAAAGCCTCGCGGAGATGATCGGCACCAACCTCAAGCTGCTGTTTCAGAGCAACTGGCTGAGCAAGGTGGGTTATCTTTTGCTCAAACCGCGTTTCGCCGAGTTCAAGAAAAAGGTCGATTACTCGGAAACGGGCGGCGCGCCGCTGCTCGGTGTCAACGGCGTGTGCATCATCGCGCACGGCAGCTCGTCGCCCAAGGCCATCAAAAACGCCATCACACGGGCCAAGGAATTCATCGAGAAAAAAGTCAACCAGCACATCAAGGAAGACATCGAATACAATATCGAGAAGCAGGACATCTGGACCCGTAAAGGCGATTTATGGAAACAGATCAAGAGCATGGCTTTCGGAACGGAAGGACAGCAAGTTGCCGGCAACAACGACAACCATCACAGCAACAACAATCACAGCGGCAACAACAATAACGCCAACAACTCGGCGCAAGCCGAGCCTCCCCCCGAAGAGAAAACCGAACCCACCGACTCCAACCCGCAGAACAACTGATTGCCTGAAAGCCTGATGCGAAATCAAACCACCACCCCCTACGGGGCTGAAATCGTCGGAACCGGGTTCTACCTGCCCGAAAAAATCCTGACCAACCAGGATCTGGAAAAAACCCTCGACACCTCGGACGAATGGATCCGCACCCGCACCGGCATCCGCGAACGCCGGATCGCCTGCGAAAGCGAATCCTCTTCGGTGCTGGCGGCGCACGCGGCCCGGCAGGCGCTCGGCGCGGCGGAGCTGACCCCCAACGACATCGACATGATCATCGTCTGCACCTCGACGCCGGACATCCTGTTCCCCGCCACCGCGTGTTTCGTGCAGAAAGAAATCAAGGCCGAACGGGCGGCGGCCTACGATGTTTCCGCGGTGTGCTCCGGTTTCGTGTACGGCCTGTCAATCGCCGAGCAGTATCTGAAAAGCGGTCGCTACCGTCACATCCTGCTGATCGGCAGCGAGGTCAACTCCCGCATCGTGGACTGGACCGACCGCTCCACCTGCATCCTGTTCGGCGATGGCGCCGGCGCTGTGGTGCTCCGCCGCACGGAAAACACCGAACCGCGCGGCGTGCTGTCCACCCACGTCTATTCCGACGGCGGATTGTCCGACCTGATCGTAGTTCCCGGCGGCATCGGCAGAAACCGCAACGCGTCCGCGATGATGAACGGCACCGATTACTGCATCAAGATGTCCGGCAACGCCACCTTCAAGGCCGCCGTGAAACGCATGACCGACGTCAGCGTCGAGGCGCTCGAGTTCAACGGGCGCACCTGCGACGACGTGGACCTCGTCGTTCCGCATCAGGCCAACAAGCGGATCATCGACGCGGTGACCAGCAAACTGAAGATCTGCCCGGACAAAGTGTTCGTCAACATCGACAAGTACGGCAACACCTCGGCGGCCTCGATTCCCATCGCCATCCATGAGGCGAAGGAAGCGGGACGCATCCAGCCCGGCTGCCTGATGCTGCTTGCGGTCGTGGGCGCGGGCTTGACCTGGGGTTCGGCGCTGGTGCAATGGTGATGTTTTCAGAAAAAGCCGTACGCCGCGGCGCGGCGTCCGCCGATTCACAAACCAACGCTTGAGGGGAGGCACTCCGTTTTGAAAATCGCTTTTTTGTTTCCGGGGCAGGGATCGCAAACGGTGGGAATGGGCAAGGATTTCCACGATTCCTCCGACGCCGCGAAAAAACTCTTCGACACCGCGGGCGAAGTCCTGGGCGTGGATCTCAAATCCATCTGCTTCGAAGGCCCGGAAGACGCCCTGAATCTCACTGAAAACACACAGCCCGCGCTCTTGGTGCACAGTATTATAGCCTTGAAGTTGTTGAGGGAACATGATATAGATTCCGTACTGGCGGCGGGCCACAGCCTGGGGGAGTACTCCGCCCTGGTCGCCGCGGGCGCACTTCGCTTCGAGGACGCCGTGCGTGTGGTGCGGTTGCGCGGACAGTTCATGCAGGAGGCGGTTCCGGTCGGAGTGGGGGGCATGGCGGCCATCATCGGGTTGCCGGTGGAAACCATCACGCAATTGTGCAAGGAGATCTCGACCGAAAGCAGTCTGGTTTCGCCCGCCAACCTGAACAGCCCGCAGCAGACCGTGATCGCCGGCCACAAGGAAGCTGTCGAGAAGGTTTCCGAGGAAACCAAACGGCAGGGCGCAAAAAAGACGGTGATGCTTCCCGTGAGCGCCCCATTTCATTGTCCCCTCATGAAGCCCGCAGAAGTGAAGCTTCAGAAGGAACTTGAACAAACCGAATTTCAAGATCTGTCCTTTCCCGTCATCACCAACATCGATGCAAAACCCAATTCCAGCGGCGGACAAGCAAGGGAAGCGTTGAGGCAACAGGTGTGCAGCCCCGTCCGCTGGTCGCAAACCATGCAAACCATCGTGGATTCGGGAATCGAGGCGGTGGTCGAGCTGGGGCCGGGAAAAGTGCTGTCCGGGTTGATGCGCAGGTTCGACAAGGGGATCCAATGTTTTCAGGTCGAGGACCGCAAGACCCTGGAGCAGACCGTTTCTGCCCTCAAATCGTGATAATGTGAAGGCCGCCGCATGCAATTAAAAGACAAAGTCGCCCTCGTCACCGGGGGCGCGCGTGGAATCGGACAAACCATCGGCGAAGAGCTCGCCCGCGAAGGCGCGCACGTCGTCCTGGGTGATGTGAACCAGGAAGGCGCGGAAGCCTCCGCCGAGGCCATCCGCAAAAACGGCGGCTCGGCCTCTTCGGTGAAGCTCGATGTCTCATCGCAGGAAGACGTGCAGTCCGCGTTCGATTCCATTCTGAAAGAGCGCAAGCCCCTGGACATCCTCGTGAACAACGCGGGGATCACCAAAGACGGGCTGATCATGCGCATGAAGGAAGGCGACTGGGACCGAGTCCTGTCGATCAATCTGAAGGGCTGCTTCCTGTGTTCGCAGCAGGCGGTCAAGCAGATGATGAAACAGAAGAGCGGCTCCATCGTCAACATCGCTTCGATCGTGGGGGTGATGGGCAATCTGGGTCAGGCGAACTACTCCGCCTCCAAGGCTGGAGTCATCGGCCTGACCAAAACAACGGCGCGGGAAGTGGCCTCGCGCGGCATCACCGTCAACGCGGTGGCCCCGGGTTTCATCGACACGGAAATGACCCGGGTGCTCGACGAGGCGGTCAAACAGAAGCTGATCGAACAGATTCCTCTGGCCCGCCTGGGACAACCGGAGGATGTGGCGCGTTGTGTCTCCTTTCTGGTTTCCGACAGCGCGGGTTATATAACCGGACAGGTGATTAATGTTAACGGCGGCATGTTGATGTAATTTCCCTTAGGAGTTCTAAAATTATGTCTGTTGAAGAGAAAGTTAAAGAGATCATTGTCGATCAACTGGGTGTGGATGAGAAGCAGGTCGCTCCGGAGGCTTCCTTCATCGAAGATCTGGGCGCCGACTCCCTCGACACCGTCGAACTGGTGATGGCGCTGGAAGAGGAGTTCGACATTGAAATACCCGATGAAGAAGCGGAAAAGATCGCCTCTGTGCAGAACGCGATCGACTATATCAAAAGCCGCACCAACTGATCCCCCCAACTCCGTATCCGAAGTGGTCCGATGAAGAGACGCGTCGCAGTTACCGGGATGGGAGTGATTTCTCCCCTGGGGGTTGGAGTGGAGGAAAACTGGGCGGGGCTGACCGCCGGCAGGTCCGGAATCGGTCCCATCACCAAGTTCGACACGGAAGCGTTCGCCGTCAAGATCGCCGGCGAGGTGAAAGACTTTGATCCCGTCCAGTACATCGACCACAAGGACGTCAAGAAAATGGATGCGTTCATCCATTTCGCCGTGGTCTCCAGCCAGTTCGCCATGGAAGATTCCGGATTCCAGATCAACGGAGCCAACGCCGAGCGCACCGGAGTCCTGATCGGGGCCGGACTCGGCGGCCTTCCCGCCATCGAAAAATATTACGACCTGTACCGGGACCGGGGCCCGCGCAAGATCAGCCCCTTTCTGATCCCGATGATGATCGCCAACCTGGCGTCGGGGCAGGTGTCCATCCAGTACGGCGCCAAAGGCCCCAACACCTGCGTCACCACCGCCTGCGCCACCGGAACCCACGCCATCGGCGACGCCGCACGCTTGATCCAGTACGGCGAGGCCGACGCGATGATCGCCGGCGGTACCGAATCGGTGATCACACCGCTTTGCGTCGGCGGCTTTAGCTCCGCCAAGGCGCTCTCCACCCGCAACGACGATCCCCAGGGAGCCAGCCGGCCGTTCGACAAGGACCGCGACGGGTTTGTCATCGGCGAGGGCTGCGGCGTCGTGGTGCTGGAGGAAATGGAATCCGCGAAAAAGCGCGGCGCGAAAATCTACGGCGAAGTGGCGGGCTACAGCCTGAACGGCGACGCGCACCACATCACCTCGACCGCACCGGAAGGCGAGGGGGCCGCGCGCTGCATGAAAAAAGCCCTGGAAAACGCGGGCATGAATCCCGAAGACATCGATTACATCAACGCGCACGGCACCTCCACCATCGCCGACGCCACCGAAACCATGGCCATCAAAACCGTATTCGGCAGCCACGCCAAAACGCTCGCCGTCAGCTCCACCAAATCGATGACGGGCCACCTGCTCGGCGGCGCGGGAGGCGTCGAGGCCGTGTATTCCCTGCTGGCCCTGTCGCGCGGCGTGCTGCCTCCGACCATCAACTACACCACGCCGGATCCGGAATGCGATCTCGACTACGTCCCCAACCAGGCTCGGGAAAAGAAAATCCAGGCGGCCCTTTCCAACTCCTTCGGGTTCGGCGGCACCAACGCCGTCATCATCTTCCGGCAATGCAGCGATTAGAGGCGTCATGCTGTCCGAAGAACGCACACAGGCTCTACTGGCATTTCAGAAAACGCTGGGCTACACCTTCAAGGATCTTTTTCTCCTCAACAAAGCGCTGACCCACAAATCCTACGTCAACGAAACCGACGAGGACCTCAAGCACAACGAACGGCTGGAATTCCTCGGCGATTCCGTCCTCGACCTGGTGGTCAGCGACTACATGTTCAAAAAATACGTCGATTTCAAGGAAGGCGCGCTTTCCAAAGTGCGCGCCGCGGTGGTCAACGAATCCTGCCTCGCCGGGCTGGCGCGCGAATGGCGGCTCGGGGAATACCTGCTGCTCGGCCGCGGTGAGGAACTTTCCGGCGGGCGGGACAAGACCTCTCTGCTGGCAAACGCCTTCGAAGCGGTGGCCGGCGCCATCTACCGCGACAGCGACATTCAGGAAACCTCCCGCGTGCTGCTTCCCGTGCTGTCGCGCGAGATCACCCGCTTCGTGGACACGCGCACGTTTCGCGACTACAAAAGCGACCTGCAAGAATACACCCAGAACAAACTCATCTGCATCCCCACCTACAAGGTCACGCGCGAAACCGGCCCCGACCACCAGAAGCAGTTCGAGGTGATCGTGCTGGTGAAGGAAGAGATCAAAGGCAAGGGCAAGGGACGCAGCAAAAAGGAAGCGGAGCAGGCCGCCGCCAAAATGGCGCTGTCCCGCTTCGTGGCCGGCGGGAACTGAGCCTGCGGGTTCCGCGGACGGCCGCCAAAACACCCGTTTTCTTCACCCCTTGCCCAGGGCGCTGAATTTCCTCCGGGCGCACCCCCGCGCCGGGCCTCGTTTTCACAAAAAAATCTTTGCAAATTTTTATTCTTTGCTACATTAGGGAAGGGATCGGCCGGTTCAACCTGAGCGACAAGACGCCTACGAGGGTTTCCCTGAAACGACCGTCCCTCCCCGGAAAAACTCGTACAACCCGGAAACAAAAGCGAACCTCCAAACATTTCAATGGTTTCTTCAAGGATGCGCGGTCCCTCGTCTGCGAGGAGAGCCCGGGCCCTGAGTGATTGACAGAAGCGCCCCATTTGAGTTCAGACGTGATGCATCGAATACACCAAGACGCTGGAGACATGAAATGAGCGCAACCAAAGCAAAATTTTGTATCGGGCAACTCATCCATCACAAGCTGTTCGACTACCGTGGCGTCATCGTGGGCGTGGACCTGGAATTCAAGCAGACCGACGAATGGTACGAGACCATGGCCCGCAGCCGCCCGCCCAAGGACCAGCCCTGGTACCACGTGCGCGTGCACAACGGAACCCGCATGACCTACGTCGCCGAACGCAATCTCGAGCCGGACCTGATCGTGCTGAACTGAGCCGCCCCGCCGCCATCCCCCTATAGGCGGCCCGCAGCCGCCGCTGCCCCGAAACCGCATTCCGCACCGCACCCGAAAAATCGCCGTTGATCGCATTTGAAATTTGATCCATAATTCTGCGTCGGCCCCAGCGCCCGTTGGGGCCTTTTGTTATTTTTGCTCCATGCGCAACTGCGCCATCATCCCGCACCCTTCGACAGGCTCAGGGTGACGGTTTGCAACGGGTTCGCTAACAATAAGAAATTTTTCAGGAAAACATGGACCGCAAGCAGTTTGAAAAACTTTAGAGTACCGGACTTCATCATCCCGCACATAACAGAGGTTTTCCAGGAGAACGATGGACCGCAGACAATTTGAAAGTCTTTGGGCGACCGGCAACGTCAAGATCCACATCGACGAGAAAAAAGCCTTCCACAGCGTGCGCAAGGGGCTGGCCGGCGACGGGCCGCGGCGCGCCCAGATCGTTCTGGCCTGCCTCGCGGTTTCCGGAATGCTGATCGGCATCCTGATCAGCTTTCTCGGCAACCTGGAGTTTCCGCTGGACCGCTTCGACACCTCCTGGCTGGGCGTGCTGGTGTTCGCCCTGTCCGGCACCCTGCCGCTGTCCATGAAATCCAAGGCGGCGCTGGTCGTGCGCAACCGCATCATCCGCGATCCGGATTTTTACCGCACCGCCTGGGAGCAAGACCTGTTCACCCTCGAGGAATACTGAGACGCACAGCGGGCAAATTCCAACTGTTGGAAGCCCGGGCGCATGGTATAAAATGGTTGCAAACTTCAAGACGAACCGAAGGATTCCCTTGCCATCTGAGAAGGAAGGCGCCATGTCCCGATCCCGTTTTTCCAGACGCCGTTTCATGACAAAAACCCTCACCGCTGCGGGGGCTTTCCTGGGAACGCTGGCCGCTTCGTCGGCCTGGGGGAAACTCTGCCGGCTGCCCACGCCGCCGCAGACGCTGGGACCGTTTTTCCCGGACGACGGCGACCCGGTGCATGCCATCCGCGAAAGCCCGGACTTCAGCCTGCCCATCCATCAGGCCAACGACAACGACCTGACCTTCATCAAGGGGAAAAAGGGCAGAGCCCAGGGGCAGGTCGTCACACTCAAGGGCCGGGTTCTGTCCGAAAAAGACGGCAGCTGCGCGCCGCAGAAGGGCGCCGTCGTCATCCTGTGGAACGCGTCGGCCAGCGGCCGCTACAACCACCGCGGCGATGAGGACAACACGCGCTTCAAGCATCCCGAAACCGGCGAGTGGGTGGAACGCGAGCACGACCCGCATTTTCAGTACTGGGGACGCTGCCTCACCGACGAAAACGGCAACTACGAATTCAAAACCATCGTCCCCGGCTATTACCCGATCGACCCCAGAGGCCGCGTGTTCCGCCCGCCGCACCTGCATTTTCTGGTCAGCGCACCGGGAATGCCGCAAAAGGTGACGCAGCTCTATTTCAAGGGAGAGGCGTTGAACGACAACAAGCTGGTGCAGGAGCTCAACGACCGCGATTTCATTCTGCGGGACCGGCGCTTGACGCGCGAGGAACAGGAGAGCCTGATCGTGGAATACCGGCAAACCGACGGCGGCGGCCTGTCGGGCGATTACGATTTTATTTTGACCTAACCATCCGATTCACAACCGCAACGGTTCAGAGAGGAAAGAGCAGGAGAAATCATGGTAACCATCGGCATGAACTACAAAATGATCCCCGGTAAGGAAAAGATTTTCGAAGACGCGTTCGACAAGGTGCTCAAAGTGATGGAAGACATGGAAGGGCACACCCAGTCGTTCCTGTACAAAGACGTCAACGATCCGCAGTCTTATCTCATCGTTTCCGACTGGAGTTCCGAGGAAGCGTTCAACGGCTTCATCCGTTCGGACAAGTTCAAGAACGTGACCAACTGGGGCGCGGAGAACATTCTGGCCGGACGTCCGTCGCACACCGTTTACAAACAGTGAGGCCCCTCGGCCCGGGTTGCGTCAGGAGCCGGCTTTCGGCGTGTACTCGTATTCGCCCCGCTCGATGCTGCGGACGATCTTTTTGTGAAAATGTTCCGTGTCGTGCGGCAGGTGGTCCTGGACCCGCCAGCGGATGGTCACCAGCCTGCCGTCCGGATGCTCGTTGATCGCGGTGACTTCACCCGTGTTCTGCGAGAGCGGTTCGAACAGGACATCTCCGATCTTGAGTTTCACAATCGCACCTTCCTGGGAGCCTCGCGGCCCGGGTTGACTTGAGTTGGGGCGTGGAAATCCATTATAACTGTTTTTCGCCAATTTTCAGAAACCGAACCCGGCCGGCGCGTTGCGGCCGTGCGCGTTATTTTGGAGGAGGGATATGCAGGATTACATCGTGATGGCTCCCATGTACCCCACGATGACTTCGGGGAAAATCGACAAATTCCTGGTGCAGAAAGGCGACAAGGTGGCGAAGGGCACCGCCGTGGCTGAAATCATCTCCGAGGGCTATTTCACGCTGCTTTCCGAAGTGGACGGGCGCGTCACGGAGTTTTACGTGTCGGAGGGGGAATACGTGGAGATCGAAACCCCGCTGATCGAAATCGAACTGGAAGAACCGGAAGCGGAGGGCTAGCGCTTCCACAGAAGCCGCATTCAGTAAACGCTCGCAAAGATCAGGGCCGTGCCGGCGAGATAAACCGCCAATCCTAAAACGCAATGCACCGCTTGGATTCAATAAATTTGTGAAAAAATCAGCGCGGTGCTGGCAAGGTAAACAGCCAACCCTAAAATATCGTTGAGCACGATGACGAACGGCCCGGTGCTGATCGCAGGATCGATTCCCGCCTTGATGAAACCGATCGGCGTCAGCGATCCCAGAAACGTGGAAAGCGCCACCGCCAGGACGATGCCCGCGCCCACGGTGACCCCGAGGATCGGTTTGATCGGCAAGCCGGTGACCGCCAGCCCGCTGATGAGCACCCCGCAGAGCAGGCCGAAGATCAGGCCGTTCGACAACCCCACCAGGATTTCGCTTTTCACCACCCGCGCCAGATTGTCCGCCTGAATGTCGCCGGTGGCCATGCCGCGCACGATGACCGTCGCGCCCTGGATGGCGATGTTGCCCGCCAGCCCGATCACAAACGGAATGAACAGCACCACCGTCGCGAATTCCGCCAGGCTGTCCTTGTAGGAGGCGATGATGAACGCGCTGATCAACCCACCGATGAACGTCGTGAACAGCCAGGGAGCCCGCGCCCAGATCTTGCGCGCGGTTTTCTTGGCGAACGGGTCGCCCCGGTCGCTGCCCGCCATCGCGTAAAAGTCGTCGTTGGCGATGTCCTGCATGGCCTTGATGACGTCGTCGAAAGTCACCACGCCCTGAATCTGGTTGCGGTCGTTGACCACCGGAATCACGCTGAGGTGTTCGTGGTCCATCAGATTGGCCACCTTTTCGCACGGGTCGTCCAGTGTCACACTGGGCGTGTCTTCACGCATGAATTCGGCGGGGTGCGCGATGGCCGACACGTTGAGCAGATCCCGCAGCTTGAAAAACCCCAGCAGTTCGTTGCGGTCGCCCACGACGTAAAAATAGGGCGCCGCCTCCGGATTGCGGTCGCGCTTGAGCTGCACCAGAATGTCCGCCGCCGTCTGGCTGGGCCGCACCCTGTTGAAAGTGGGTTCCATCAGCCCGCCTGCGGTTTCCTCGCCGTAACTGATCAGGTCCTTGATCACGCTGGCCTCAGTCGGGGCCATTTTTTCGAGGATTTCCTCCCGCTCTTCCTCCGGATGCTCCATGAGGATGTCGGTGGCTTCATCCTCGGGCATTTCTTCGATCAGGTGAGCGATATTCTCCGAGTCCAGGGATTTGAGGATTTCCTGGCGGCTGTCCTGGTCGGTCTCGTAAAGCAGTTCCTGCTGTTTTACTTCCGGCAACAGGTGGAAAATCCGCAGTTTTTCCTCAACCGGGAACTCGTGCAGCCGGCGCGCGATCTCAAAATGATCCAGCTCATCGACCTGAGCGCGCACACTTTCCGCAGGGAGATCGGCGGATTCAAAGATTTCTTTTATTTTTTCAACCGGCATGCTATTTTTTTATCAGATTCAGGCAAAGAGGCCTATTTTATAATAAAATATGAGTGCAGGGTTTGGATTCTTTTATATTCTCGAGAGGAACCCCATGATTCTCAACATCTCACACCGGGACAAGCAAAAATACCGCGAAGCCACCGAGTCCAAACCCGTCCGCGCGCGTAAAAAGCGGACCACGATGCTGAAGAAGAAATCCCAGGACGCCGCTTTCAAGGAGTTGGAGGAGTTCGGGGATTCCAACCTCTCTGCGGAAGTGCAGGTGGACGAGCACGTCAAGCTCAACGACAACTACATGCGCACCGGTCCGTACCGCCCGAAAAAGAAATAGCGCTTTGAAGGAAAGAGTCTCGATCCGCCCGTCAAACCCGGACCCGGGTTTTGATGGCTTCGAAGCGTGAAACGGATGAAGGGTTTGCTTTGCCGTTCACGGCCGGCGGCTGCGTGCCGGGCTCGTACTTCTCCAGATACTTCTCGTAAACCCCCTGCTCGATGAACAACTCCACCAGGTCGCTGTCCAGATCCCCCCGCTGCGCGCGGGTTCTGAGAATCTGGTGCACCTTTTCCAGAGACATCGGTTTTTTGTAGGGCCGGTCCGTCGCCGTCAGCGCTTCGGCGATGTCCACCACCGCCATCAGCTTGCCTTCGAACGGAATTTCATCGCCCTTGAGCCCCAGCGGATAGCCGGTGCCGTTGATGCATTCGTGGTGCGCGCCGGCGAAATGCGGGATGTTCCTGAGCTTTTTGGTGAAGGGGATCTGCTCCAGCATCTTGACCGTCACGTACGCGTGCTCTTTCATCTTTTCCCGTTCCGCCTCGCTGATCGTGCCCCGGCGGATGGACAGGTACTCCAGCTCGTCCGCTTCCAGAAACGGTTTTTCCCGCCCCTTGGCGTCGGTGTAGGTTCGCTTGGCGATGGCCTTTAGCTTCTCGATGCTGGCGTCGTCCAGGGTTTCGCCAGGCTCGTTGCAGCGCAGGATGAACGCGCGGATGTCCACGACTTCCTGCAGCCGTTTGGCGGTTTCCTCCTCGATGCGCCGCAGCTCGGCGGCCGGCGTGACCGCCTGCATGGCCTGGATGCGCTTTTTCAGCCCCTCGTTTTTGATCCGCTCCTGAATGTAGGCCATCCTGAGATCCACCTGCTCGATGCGGTCGAAGATGGTCTGCAGCTTGCGGGATTTTTCCATGATCTCCATCGGGCTGGTCACCTTGCCGATGTCGTGCATCCAGGCGGCGATGCGCAGCTCATGCATGGCGTCCGTATCGAAAAACCGGTCCTTGAACACGCCGTCCTGCTGCGCGTCGATCACCTCCGCCATGGTCAGCGTCAGGTTCGCCACGCGCCGGATATGGCCGCCGGTGACCGGAGATTTTTCGTCGATCGCGGTGGCCATCACCTTGAGGAACGCCTCGAACAGGTTTTCCATGTCGTTGACCAGCTGCACGTTCGAGATGGCGATGGCGGCCTGGGAAGCGAGGCACTCGGTGAGGTTCTCGCATTCCGGCGAAAACGCGATCACCTCCCCGGTTTCCGGGTCCTTGGCGTTGAGCAGTTGCAGCACACCCAGCACGTCGTTCTCGTGGTTGCGCATCAGCACCACCAGCATCGACTGGGTGCGGTAGCCGGTGGAGCGGTCGAATTCCTTGGGGCCGGTGAAATCGAACAGGGCCGTGTCGTACACGTCCGGGATGTTGACGGAAATGCCGTTCAGCGCCACGAAGGCCGAGACGTTGGTTTCCTTGAGCTCGACGGGAGGGAAGGGGATCTCGTCTCCCGTTTTTCCGCCCATGCGGATGTTCAGGCTGTCGTTCTGAAAGATCATGAACTGCAGCTCGTCGCCTTCCTTGATGTACAGGGTCCCGGCGTCCGCATGCGTGAAGCTGCGGGCCTGATCGACGATCATTTCCAGCAGTTCGTTGAGGTCGTCCACCCCGGAAAGGGCGCGGCCGATGTCGGAAAGCTTGCGGATCTGGGAGTGGAGGCGGTCGGCGTAGTCCTTGACATCCCGCACCACGCTGCCGAGCAGATGGTTCAGTCCCTCATTGTGGGACAAACGCGCAGACGAAGAAAGGGGTTGCCGCCGTTTTTTCATAAAAAGCCTGTGGTGCAGGATGGGAGAACGACAAAACAGCGTTCCCTCCGGTGGGGGAAGCGCTGGCAGGACTCCAAGTGTTCGATATGCTGAATACTTGACTATAAAACAATTTCGGCAAAAAAGCCATAAAGTATTGTTTTTAAGCGGTTATTTTCGATTCGGAGATCCGAGAATCCTTGAGATTCCGCGAATTACGGACAGACGCCGGAGGGCCGGTTTTACAGGAAATCCTGCAATAAAAGCGGCTCTTTTGAGTGCCAGATTTTCTTGCCGCAGACGTTCACAAATACCGGATCCGCGGTATTGAACAGCTCCAGATGCGCCCGGTAAAGATCGTCCTGGGTGGTGCGGGCGTCGCCGTATGTTTCCCGCTCTTCGGTGAAGATGCCTTCCTCGAATCGCTTGATGCCCTGGCTGGACGGCACATCCTTGAAATAGGCGATGAGCAGCGGGTCCTTGAGGTTTTCCGGCTTTTTGGCGGTTTTGCGCAGCAGCAGCTTGATGCCGCGGGAAGAGGGCGATTCGAACAATCCCGCGCGGATGCAGGCGCGTTTGGATTTGCCCGGCTCCACCGTCCACTTCTCGATGGCTTCCTTGGAATGGCCCATGGCCCCGTACGTGGCGACTTGATGCCGGATGGTGTAAAACGTGGAGTAGGTGACGATGGTTTTGACATCCAGCGCCGCTTCCAGCTTGGGAATCGGGTCGAAGGACAGGCGGTTGGATTTTTCGATCTGCTCCTGCGTCGCGTCCTTGATCGGCGTCCCCACGTCCCCCAGCGCGGTGGCGTAAAACAGATATTCGAAGCCCCCTGTTCCGAAAGCGCGGATTTTGTCGAGCAGGCCCGGGTCGGTGATGTCTCCGAACAGCGTTTCGTCAGCGCCTTCTATCTCAAAACCCGGCTCTTCCTTGCCGTACCAGTTCGCCAGGATTCTGGCCTCGCTGCCGTACTGCTTGCGCACCGCCTGGATTGCCGCGCTGCCCATCACACCCGTGCCGCCGATCACAAGAAAATTGCCCATCGTTCCCCCTCCATTGGTTTTTCAGTGACAAATCGGTCCCGAGTATAATCAATTTTGCGGGAATCACAAAATTAACAGAATCCGGCTGCCGCGAAGCGGCTGCCGGTGGCAACACCGCGGGCGGCAACGGGCTCTGAAAAATCAGGAGCCACCGTGGTTTTCGTCGATGTCCCAGTAGGGGATTTGTACGTTTTCCAGGATGGCGAGGGACACATAGGGATCGGAAGCGAAAAAACGCTCCATGTTCTGCTTGAGCTTGAGGAACGTGGCGCGCAGGGAACCGACGTCCTGCGGGTTTTCCAGCCGCTCGGCGATGCGCGCGTAGGCGTCCATCAGCTTTTCCCCCTGCACGATGGAGGTGTGGATCGTTTCCGGCTTCAGGGTGCGCTTCTGGTTACGCACGGCGATTTCGGCGTACTCGATCCACACGTCGATCTCTTTCGGCGGTTTGCCGAGAAGGATCATTTCCTGTTTGAACCGCTCCGCGCCCTGCTCGGCCACCTTGCGCTGCACGAAATCTGCCAGCTCCGTCAGCGGCACGCCTTGTTGCGTTTCGCACAGGTAGATCAGATTGGCGATCAGCTTGTTGGCGCTGGAATCGACTTGCATGGCGAGGCTGGAATCGTTGCGCAGCTCCGGGGATCGCTCGAACAGGGTCCACAACCCGTCCTGCGCCGCCACGTTGTCGCGTTTCGCTTCCAGAGCGCGGATTTCTTCGCGGCAGGGCTCGGCCTCCGCCTGCACGGGCAGCGCGAGGCTACCGATCCAGAGAAAAGTCAGCGATCCCAGGATCGCCAGGGTGGATTGGATGGAGTCAGTTGCCGGAGATATGCGGGTCCGGGGAAGCGGTGTCCTGTGAGTTGCCGGAGATGTGCCCCGGCTGCGGGGAGGACGGCTTTTGGGTGGGCGTTTCATTGCCACTCACATGCTCCTCTTTCGGCGCTGCGGAAGGCGCCGTCTTGACTTTGGGCGAGACCGACGGCGAAACGGCGTCCTTTTTTTCGGAACAGCCGAACGCAAACAGCAAAACCGCAACGATCAGAGCCTGCTTGCCAGTCAACAACGGATCCTCCCTCCGGGTTCCCGGTGAACGAAAGGCCCAATCTATCCCGCCGCGCGGTTCGAGTCAATCCTTAAAAAAAGACCTCAACCGCCAGACACTTTATATAGAGTCCGGTTTGCATCCGCTCAAACCGACGTGTTGCCCATCTTCAGGATGACCTGAAATTCCTTTTTCGTGACCGGCATGACCGAAAGCCGGCTCTGCTTGACGAGGGCGATCGAGCCGAGATCCGGATGCGCCTTGATATCGTCCAGAGTCACAGGGGTTTTCATCGCTTTGACCGGTTTCAGATCGACGACCACCCAGCGGTCATCATCGGTGGTTGGATCCGGGTAAGCCTCTTTTGTGACCTGGGCGATGC
The DNA here is from genome assembly GCA_965223345.1 of Nitrospinales bacterium. Classification (GTDB taxonomy): domain Bacteria; phylum Nitrospinota; class Nitrospinia; order Nitrospinales; family VA-1; genus CBDCWG01. The sequence goes on along the minus strand of CBDCWG010000012.1, from coordinate 2,711,179 downwards.
CCTTGATCTCCTTTCCCGTGACGCTGTGATAGAAAAACACCCGGTCGCCTTTTTTCATCTCCTTGAGGTTGTTGCGCGCCTGATAATTGCGCACGCCGTCCCAGTAAGTGCTTCCATCATCGACGAATTGCTCCCAGCTGTACTTCGACGGTTCCTGTTTGACCAGCCAGTAATTCATACGCTCCTCTGAAAATGAGAATGCCCCCCGATATCTGGGCTCCGAACCCGTTCTTGAATAGCCCGAGAGAATTGAAATATAAATGTTTGCTTCGGCGTCGGGAACGGGATTTTTTCGATAATTGAATTGACCCCCTGATTTAATCAAAATATAATCATCGAAATCAACTCATTTGGATAACAACGCTTTATTTATAGACCTTGAATCCGAAGAGTTTCGATCTTCGGGGAGTGAATGGGAATGTTTCGCAAAGAAATAAAGGTTCTGGATTGCACCATCCGCGATGGCGGATTGATGAACAACCACAAGTTCGACAACGGCATGGTTCAACGCGTGTTCACCGCCATCAACAATTCCGGCGTCGATTATATGGAACTGGGCTACAAAGCCGATGAAAAACAGTTCAAACGGGAAGAGTACGGCCCGATGAAGTTCTGTTCGGAGAAGGATCTGGAAAACGTGATCGGCAACACGGAAAAGAAATGTAAAATTTCGGTGATGGCCGACATCGGACGCTTCGATCCCAAGGACATCGTGCCCGCATCCGAAAGCTACGCCGACATGATGCGCGTGGCCTCTTATGTCAAGGACATAGACAAGGCCATCGATCTGGTCAACAACATCAAGGCCAAGGGCTACGAAACCACCATCAACATCATGGCGGTCTCGCACGCGCGCGAACGGGAGCTGGACGAAGCGCTGGAGCAGGTGGAAAAGGAAAGCGAGGTCGATGTGGTGTATCTCGTGGACAGTTTCGGCGCGCTGTATTCCGAGCAGATCGCCTACCTGGCGGACAAATACAAAAGCATCCTGAAAACCCGGGAAATCGGCATCCACGCCCACAACAACCAGCAGCTGGCGTTCGCCAACACCATCGAGGCGATCATCCGCAACGTCAATTACCTCGACGGCACCATTTACGGAATCGGCCGCGCCGCGGGCAATTGTCCTCTCGAGCTGCTTCTGGGCTTTCTGAAGAATCCCAAATTCGACGTGCGGCCCATTCTCGAGGTGCTGGAAAGCGACTTCGTGAAACTGCAGCAGGAAATCGAATGGGGTTACACCATCCCCTACATGATCACCGGAGTGTTGGATCTGCATCCGCGCGCCGCCATGAAGTTACGGCAGTCCGATGACAAGGACAATTATCTTTCCTTCTATGAAAAGCTGACCTCGGAAGCGAATGTCTGACCCGTCCCATGGCCGTTCCGGGTTACGACACTGCGCGCTTTGAAAAACTGCCGGTTCTCGGCATCATCCGCGGCATCACCCATGAATCCCTCGAAGGCGTCCTCGAAGCCGTCGCCGCCGGGGGATTGCACTTTGTGGAGATCACCCTCAACACACCGGGCGCTGCGGGATTGATTGAAAAAGCGGCGAAAAAATTTTCCGGCGTCCTCTGCATCGGCGCCGGCACCGTCCTCACACTCAAAGAAACCCGGACCGCCATCGCTTCTGGAGCGCAATTCTGCGTCGCCCCCACACTCAACGAAGCCGTGGCCGATTACTGCCGCAGCCAGAACACCGCTTACTTCCCCGGAGCCCTCACGCCGACCGAAATCGAAAAGGCCTGGAATGCCGGCGCGGAAATGGTGAAGGTGTTTCCCGCTTCGCAGGTGGGCAGTGAATACTTTCGCACTGTCAAGGGACCGTTTGAGAACCTGAGATTGCTCGCCGTGGGCGGTGTGAACGCGAAGAACGCGGCGCAGTTTTTATCCGCCGGTGCAGATGCGGTGGCGTTGGGTGGATCGATCATATCCCCGAGCCGAATGCGCAACAAAGAGTACACCGCGATTCAAAAAGATATTGAAGATTTTTTGTTGGCAGTGAAGAAATTTTAATCTAATATACCGTAAACTTATTTTTGCAGACCGTCCTCAAAAAATAGGAGAGGGAAAATGGCTTTTGACTTTATGAAAAATTTTCTGATGTTTGAAGACGAAGAGCGGTTTGCGAAAATCTGTGAGTCGATCGAAGAAGCCATTCGTGAAGCCAACAAGGAAGAAGAAAAATACGCCGACTCGGAAATCATGCAGGCCCTCGATTATGTCGGCTTCAATCTGTTCCGGGATGACTGGGAAGAGTTCAAGAAAATGGAATTCACCCGCGACCTGAATCCCTGCGAGCAAACCAAAAGCCGCGGCAAACGCCTCATCCACTGAAACACTCCCCGCAGGCAAACCAGGGAATGGAAACACGAACGCGCCGCAGCACCTCTCACTCCGACTGACTCCGTCTTCCCGACACTTCAATTCTGAGAATTCTTTTCGAACTCCCCGATACGCTGCATCAGGTGATGCACTTTTTTATCGAGCGTCGTGATGTGCCGGTCGATCTCTTCGATCTCTTTTTTCTCGCGCTTCATGTAGATGGTCTTGCATTTATCCAGGTGATTGCCGATGTGCTCGATCATGTCGTGGATCTGAAGGCTCTCGCTGCTCAAATCGCGTGCGGTCTCCTGAATATCGAGCTCGCGGTCCGTTTCTGATTCTTCATCGAGGATCTTCTGTTTTCTGCTTTTCACCCGGGCGCGCACGATCGCGATCATGAACCCGGTTCCCACCAGAATCACCAGCCCCACCGTCGCCAAGTCCACCAGCAGCATGAAATAGGAGCCGAAAAACCGTCCGGTGTGGATTTCCGTGATCAGCTTGACCAGATCCATTTTCAAATCGGCTTCCGATACCCGGTTCGCGTCTCCTGAAAGATCGATCGGCTGCCAGTTTTTTCCCGCATCGCGTGAGACCGAGAGTCCCGCGGAGGTGCCTGCAAACAGGGCAGGGGCGGCGCCTCCCGCATCGGCGATGCGCGTGAGCGTCGCTCCCTGTATCGCGTCGTGCTCGAATTCGAGATCCTGCCAGGAATTGCCGCCGGTGTTCGTGTAAAAAAGCGAGTCCTCCGTCGCCACATACAGTTGCGAAACGTCGCCGGACACCGGAAACAGGGCGCGCATCGAACCCGGCAACGCATTGCGCACCCAGGTGCGCCCGCCGTTGAAGGATTTCATCAGCCCGTCCGCGGTGGCGGCATACAGAAACTCCGGGTCCGTCTTCAGGGAAACCAGATCGAAAACGCTTTCGGAAAGGTCGCTCGCCCACACCCGGTCCCAGCCCTTGCCGCCGTCCTGGCTGCGGAACACGTTTTTCTCCGCGACCAGGTAGATCGTGTCCGCCGCCGTTGCGGAAAACACCACCTGTTTCACGGCGCGGCCCGCCGCGCCCGCCTGCTCGGGGAAGATCCGTTCCCAGCTATCGCCTTCATCGCTGGATACGAACAGACCGGTCTGCGTCGCCGCGAACACCCGCGCCGCATCCTCAGGGTGCACCGCAACATGCCAGACCGCGCCTTCGCTCAGCCCGCTCGACGCGTCGAACCAGTCGGTCCAGTTGCCGCCGCCATCTTCGGACTTGAACACACCGCGCGGCGTTCCGGCAAACAGGATAGGGCCTTCGCCCGCGGCCAGCGTCCGGATGTCCTGGCTGAACAGGCCCTGGTTGATCTCGACCCAGGTGCGCCCGGCATCGGGAGAACGGTAGAGCCCGAGGTCGGTGCCCGCATAAACGAGAGACGGATCGTCCGGCGCGATCAGCAGCGCCTGAATGGCGCGCCGCTGGGTCGCCACCTGAAAGTATTTTTTGGGGAGGTATTTGCCGCTGACCGTGACGCCGTTCAATCCCAGTTCCTCATAGTGCATGAGGATGACGCCGGACACGGATAGAATGATGAAAAAGAAAGCGCAGACCAGGCCGATCCATTTGTGGATTCCACGCGTGTGCTTTGAAAGGCGGAAATTCAAGTGAGCCCTTTCTTTTCCTCGCTGGAAAATGCCGCGCTGCCGAGCCGGTCGTACTCATCCTGCAGCTCGTTCTTCACATACGCCACATGATCGAAGAGTTCGTGCACCTTCTCGTCGATCTCCTTCAGGTGCCCGGACAACTCCTTGAGGTCCTGGTCCTTGGTGTCCTTGAGAAAAATCTCGCAGCGCTTGGCGTGGTGGGAGATGTGCTCCACCATGTCGTGCACCGCGGTGATGTCCTTTTGAATGTGCGACGCCTCTTTTTTCAACTGCTTGACCTGCTTCTCCGGCTTGATCACGAACGTGTAGACCAGCGCGAACACCAGCGCCGCGATCAGCAGGGCCTGGCCGATGAACGTCTCCCAGGTCGGGTACATTCCCAGCCAGGGGATCTCCGGAACGAAGGAAGCCGGGGTCAGGGACAACTGGCCGCCCATCTGCAACTCGTGCAGCCCGCGTCCCATGAAGGTGAAGGCCATGAAGTACAGGAACACGCTGGTGAACGCGAAAAACCATTTGATCGGAACGCGCACGCCCAGCTTGTTGATCAGGTAATACACCACCGCCAGCACCGCGCAGCCCGCCAGGAAACCCGGCACGATGCCCTGCGTGCCGCCGCCGGCGTACAAATACAGCGCCTTGTAGAACAGCACCGTCTCGAACCCTTCGCGGTACACCGACAGAAACGCCGCGCCGCCCAGCGCAAACGCGCTGCCGGTGGTGACGGCCGTTTTCATCTTTTGCGTGATGTACGCCTGCCATTTTTCCGCTTCGATCTTCGACACCAGCCAGTAGCTCACCCAGAACAGCACCACCACCGCGATCAGCATGATCCAGCCTTCCAGCACCTCCTGGCTGGCGGGAGTCAGGTGCAACACCTCGTGCACCACATACGCCGTGATGAAACTGCCGACGATGCCGACCAGCACGCCGATGTAGATCGCTTTGACCTTGTCCTGATTGCGCGACTTGACGAGAAACGCGATCAACGCGGCGATGATCAGGATGGCCTCGAAACCTTCGCGCACGATGATGGAAAACGACTGGATGAACAGCCCGGTGAATCCCACCTTTTCTTTCAATACCGCGACCCCGGTTTCAAGATCGGCGTCGATTTCAGAGGCGACGCTTTCAACCAGATCCTGCGGCGCGTTGCGGCGGATCTCCGCTTTCAGGCGGTTGAAGTTCGATTCCAGCTTGAGGCCCAGCTCCTTGCGCTTGTTCACCAGCCCGCTTTCGATCCGCTCGTAGGACAGGTACGCGTCGAACGCCAGATCCGCAGCCTGCTCGGTCTTGCCTTCGCGGAACGCGTCGAGGCTCTGCTGCAGCAGGCCGCGCGATTCGGAAATGACCACCTCCGCCAGCTGGGCGGCGGCATCCGCGTTGCCGGCAGCCACCACCACCGCGCTGCCGCCGGCGGGCGGAAGCTGCACCGATTCGTTGGAAAAGGTGCGGATGTAGTAGGTCACGTCCCAGAGATCCGTCTCGGGCAGCAGATCCGCCCAGCCGATCATCGCCGTGTTGGCGATCCCCACATTGATCACCTGGAAATTGTCGTACGCCACCGTGTTGGCATCGCCGGTGATCTCAGGATCCGCCAGCACCGCCGGGGCCGGGTCGAGTTGCGCAGCGATGGGGCCGTCGCCCTTGCCCGTCATGCCGTGGCATACCGAGCAGCGCGACACATAAATGTTCTTGCCGTTCTCCAGCGAGACCGGCGTGGAAGGCGTTTCGTTGATCTTGACGCCGTAGGCCTGCAAAATATCCTTGTTGATCGACGAGGACAGCGCCAATACTTCATTGGGATCGACCTTGCTGTCGATCTTGCCCGCAAGGGTTTCGAACCGTTTGACGATATCGGCGAGTTCGGCTTTTTTCTCGGGAATGGCCGGCAGCTTTTTGAACCGGTTCGCCGACTGTTCGAGAAAAATCCGGCTTTCCTCATATTCCGCCGCGTTCACGACCTCCCCATTGACGATGGCGGCGCCGTACTCGATCGGCACGATGTTCATCATCATGGCGATTTTTTTGATGCGGTTCTCGACGTCTTGCGTTGCCGACTGGGAAGAGGGCAAAGGAACCGAGAGAAACCACACGATCAGAAAGGCAAAGACCCGAAGGAAAAGCGTATTCATGGAATTGGCACCCTGTCTATCCCGAAGGCGGGAGTGTTGAGAGTAAATTTATATAAATCAATATGTTATATAGATGCGGCTGCCGCATCCGCGAAATATTAATAATGAGAATAGTTATCAATTGTAATTCACGGATCAAACAAAGTCAATCGCTAAGGGAAGCGGGGGCAACCCGGAAAACCGAGGGTTTTTCAAGGGGATGGCAGGGGGGCCGGGAGAGTGTCACGGATACGGATGAGTACTTTTTGACGGGGCTTCCTGTCTTGCCGCCCCATCAAAACTAACCCGGCAGCTCTGCAAACCGGGGGATTTTTTCCAAATCTTCATCCCAGTCGGCTTTGTCGGAAATATTAATATGAGCCGTGGGTATCATCGACAACCGGTCATCCAGGCTGCCGGCCGGAACCACCAGGAGTTTTCCTTCCATTTGCAGATTCGGCATCGCCGAGCCGCAGGTGGTGCAAAAGCTTCTGACGTATCGCGTGGCGGGAAGCTGAAACGTTTTGACATTTTCCTGTCCCGATATCCATTTGAGCCTGGCTGTCCATGAAAATAAATTTGCCGCATGCGCCGAGCCGGTGTCCTTGCGGCAGCGATCGCAGTGGCAGAGATAGAAGCGATCAAAATTGCCTTCGATTTCGAAGTGAACCTGTTTGCACAAACAGGATCCGGCTTTTTTTCCAGTCACACCACGCTCCCGAGTCGATATCGCATTTCAGAAAACACCCGTCCTATCCTTGCAGGTCGCGCAGTTTTCCCTCCCAGAAGGCGATCAACTCCCGGAACCGCTCCACGTGCTTCATCTCCTCCTGCTTGAGGTCCGCGTACATGCGCCGTTTGCCGCGGTTTTCTTCACTGTCTTCCGGGGTTTTCTCGATCAGTGTGTCGTAATACTGCACCGAGTTCTCCTCGCTCACCATGCCCTTTTCCAGCACATCCAGCCGCGCCTGTATCGATGCCACCGTTTCGTTCTCTGCGTTCATGATGTCTGCATTCCCAAATAAGTGAATGAAAAAAATTCAAACGGGATTATAACACCGCAAAAAAGAAACGGGTGTGAAGCCCGCTTTTCTTTTTACAGCCGGCGTTTCATCTTGTTTTTTTTGCGTCCCCGGCCACTTTGCGGTACATTTTCAAAAGGATCGCTCTATCCGGGCGAAAACAAAAGCCTTTGAAAACGTTTCGTTTCGAAAACCATGACCACAGCCACGCAGGACGTGTACACAAGCCTCATCGAGAAACTGGAAGAGATTTCCCGTCTCGGCGGGGTCATGGCGACGCTGCACTGGGATCAGGAGGTCGTAATGCCCGCCGGATCGTCCGAGGCGCGCGCCAGGCAGATGGCGGCGCTGGCCGGGGTGCTGCACGAAAAATCCACCGACCCCGGACTGGGCGAGTGCCTGGAAACCCTGCACGCGCAAGGCCCGGAGGGCTTCGACGCGCATCAGTGGTGCAACATCCGCGAGGCCAAGCGCGATTACGATCTGGACACCCGCGTGCCCAAGAAACTGGTGCAGGAGCTGGCCGAACTCGGCTCGCGGGGCCATGCCGTCTGGGCACAGGCCCGGCAGGATGACCGCTTCGCCGATTTCGCCCCGACGCTCAAACGCTTCGTCGCCCTGAAGACCGAATGGGCGCACTGCGTGTTTCCCGATCTTGCGCCCTACGACGCCAACATCGACATTTTTGAGCGTGGCACCACGATGGCCGCCATCACACCGATCTTCGACACCGTCAAAGCGCGGCTGATTCCGCTCATCCAAAACATCAAGGACAACGGCAGCCCGCCGGACGTTTCGTTTCTCGAAGGCGAATTTCCTATCGAAAAGCAGGAAGCGCTGGGAAAATCGGTGAGCCGCGCCATGGGCTTTTCGTTCGACCACGGCCGCATCGACACCTCCGTGCATCCCTTCTGCGGCGGCGGGCACCAGACCGACGTGCGCATCACCACGCGCTACCGCACCGACAACTTCATCGAATCCCTGTACGCCGTGATCCACGAAACCGGCCACGGCCTGTACGAGCAGGGTCGCATGGAGGGCGATCTGCCGGTTACCGAAACGCTGACCATGGGCATCCACGAATCCCAGTCGCTGTTCTGGGAACGCATGATCGCCCAGAGCCGGGCGTTCTGCGCCGGCATCCTGGACTCCCTGCGCGCAACGTTTCCGCAAAACTTCACCGGCGTCACCGCCGATGCGCTGTACAAAGCGGTGAACGTCTGCCAGCCTTCCTTCATCCGCGTGGAGGCCGATGAAGTCACCTATCCCTTGCACATCATCTTGCGCTACGAAATCGAGAGAGGCCTGTTCGACGGCTCGCTCGCGGTGGATGATCTGCCCGGCGTCTGGAACGAAAAGATGCAGCAGTACCTCGGAATCACCCCGCCCACCGACACGCTGGGCGTTCTGCAGGATGTGCACTGGAGCGGCGGCTCGTTCGGATATTTCCCGTCCTACACGCTCGGCGCCATGTACGCCAGTCAGTTTTATCTGGCAATGAAAAAGGAAATACCCGATACTGAAGCGCAGGTCGAAAAGCAAAATTTTTCAGTGGTGAAAAACTGGCTGAACGCGAAGATCCACAGTCAGGGCAGTCTGTTCAGCGCCAGCGAATTGACCGGGCGGGTCACCGGAGAGACGCTCAACCCCGCGCATTTCATCGAGTATCTGGAAAAAAAATACACCGACTTGTACAAACTGGACTGAGGCCATGAACGATTCTTTGATCGAAGACGCGAACCGCAGAAAACCCTACGGAAACGGAGACGGGCAGGAATACTGCTCCGACTGCCGCGGCATCATTCCCGCCGGCGCGGCGTTTTGCCCGCATTGCGGCCCGCCCAATCCGCCCGAGGAGGAAGTCGATGAGGGCATGAGCTTCGGTCAGGCGGGTTTCCGCATCCTGCTCATCGTCCTGATATTCGGCGCGGTCGCGCTGTTCAAGATCGATTTCGATTTCAGCAGCCTGTTTGCGAAAAAAGAGGAAGTGACGCGCATTCCACAGCCTTCCGCAGAGGGAGAAGCCGTGCAACCGCATTCGGTGGACTACAAAACCATCCACAACATCAAGACCATCAAGGCCCAGATGCGCGAAAAACCCGAGGAGAAAGCCAAACTGGTCGCCACTTTAAAGAAGGGCACCAAGGTGAGCATCCTCGACGGCAACGAGGAATGGTGGAAAATCGCCTTCAAGGGTCAGACCGGGTGGGTGCCGAAAGCGGCGCTCGATTCGGAAATCCAGTGAACCTCAACCCACCCCGGACGCCACCGACTTGCGCGCCGCTAGCAGCGCTTCCTTGAACTCATCGTAGGTGCGGGCCACCGGAAACTGCGGAAACTCCTCGATCACGTTGTCCGGCGGCCTAAACAGAATCCCCGCGTCGGCTTTTTTCAGCATGCCCGTGTCGTTGTAAGAATCCCCCGCCGCCACCACCCTGAAATTGAGCTTCTTGAGTGCGTCCACCGCCCGGGTCTTGCCGTCGTCGATCCTCAGCTTGTAATCCGCAATGCGGCCATCCGCATCCACCACCAGGCTGTGGCAGAACAGCGTCGGGTGGTTGAGCTGCGCCATCAAGGGTCCCGCGAATTCGTAGAACGTGTCCGAAAGGATGATCACCTGAAATTCCGAATGCAGCCATTGTAAAAACTCGAACGCCCCCGGCAGCGGCGCGATCCCGCCGATGACGTTCTGAATATCCTTAAGCTTCAGATTGTTCTCCGCCAGGATTTTCAGGCGGCCCCGCATCAGTTCGTCGTAATCGGGGATGTCCCGCGTCGTCAGGCGCAGTTTCTCGATCCCGGTCTTTTCCGCAAACGCGATCCACACTTCGGGCACCAGGACCCCTTCCAAATCCAGACAGGCAATCATGCACACATCCTTTCAAATGAAATAAACACCGGCCGCCACCCGCAGCAGGGGCGGGGGCCTTCCGCAATGAGCGTTGAAATCCGCGACATTATAGAGGATAGCGGGATTTTGACAACCCCGCGGTTCAGGCGGCGGGGCGGCGTTTTTTGAGCAGGTCGATCAGGAAGATCAGCTCGTCGTTTTTCAGCAAGAAGGATAAAACCGCGAACACCGCCGTCCCCAGCCCGATGCAGCCGGTGAGCACCGCGATTTTCACCAGCAGTCCCGCTGCGGGATCGAACAGCCAGAGGCTGGCGTAGTGCACGGAAATCCCCATGAGCGTCGCCGAAAAAGCCAGCTTGAGCGTGGACTGGAGGATCTTGCGCCCGCCCATCAGCCCCACCCGCTTTCTGAGGAAATAAATCAACAGCACCACATTGAAGATGGCGGACAGCGACGTCGCCAGCGCCAGGCCGCCGTGCTGCAGCGGCCCCATGAGCGCGATATTGAGACCGATGTTGAGCAGCGCCGCCCACACGCCGACACGCACCGGCGTCTTCGTGTCCTGCAGCGAGAAAAACGCCGGCGCCACCACCTTGACGCCCGCGAACGCGCACAGCCCGATCGAATAATACAAGAGCGCCACCGCAGTGCCCTCGGTCGTGGCGCGCTGAAACTCGCCGCGTTCCCACAGCGTGTTGACGATGGGGAAACGCAGAACGATGAGCCCCACCGTCGCGGGCACGGTGATGAACAGGATGAAGCGGATGCCGAACGCCAGCGTCTGGATCAGCTCGGCGAACTCCTTGCGCGCCGCATGCGCCGACAGCGTCGGCAGGATCGCCACGCCCAGCGCCACGCCGAACACGCCGAGCGGTAGCTGCACCAGCCGGTTGCCGTAGTAGAGATACGAGATCGAGCCGCCCGGCAGCAGCGAAGCCAGCAGCGTGTCCACCAGCATGTTCAACTCGTACACCGCCAGCCCGAAGATGACCGGCAGCAGCAGCTTGCCGACCTTCACCACATCCGGGTGCTTGCGGTCGAAGGTGGCGGTGAAGCGGAAACCGCGCTTCAACGTCTCCGGCAACTGCACCATGAACTGCAGCACGCCGCCCGCGAGAACACCGAACACCAGACCGAGGATGGGTTCTTCCAGCATCGGCGAAACCACCAGCGCGCCGAGGATCATGCTGATGTTCAGCAGCACCGGCGCCGCAGCGGGCAGGGCGAATTTCTGAAACGTGTTGAGGATGCCCATGCAGAACGCGGCGAGGCCGATGAAAAACAGGTACGGCGCCATCCAGCGGGTGAGACGGACGGTCAGGTCGAACTTGTCCGGCTCGTCGAGAAATCCCGGCGCGAACACGGTGATCACCGCCGGGCTGAAAAACAGGATGCCCGCGGTCATCAGGAACAGCACCGTGAGGAAGATGTTGAACAGGTTCGACGCCATCTCCCAGGCGGCTTTCTCCCCCTTGGTGTTGAGCACGTCCGAGAACACCGGGATGAACGCGGCGCTGACCGCACCCTCGCCGAGGATGCGCCGCTGCACATTGGGGATGCGGAAAGCCACGAAAAACGCGTCCGCCGCCGCGGAGGAGCCGAACTTCATGCCGATCACCAGATCGCGCAGCAGCCCGAACAACCGAGACAAAAGCGTCATGCTGCCGACGGCGCCCGCCGCACGGCTCACTGTTTTGTTAGACTCCATTCAGGAGAGATGAAAAGGTGGGTCAAGGGTGTCAAACGGAATCGGCGCGCCCGGAGATGATGAAGAACGCATCCGCAAGTATAACAGAATGAAGCGGCTCCGGAAACGGATTAATGAAAATGCCCGCCCCGCGCCCGTGTTATAATAGCAGTATACGCAGAGGAAAACGCGATGCCGCAGTTCAAGCTGAAAGCCAAAGACAAAAAAGCCATCGAGAAGATCACTCAGGCTTTCGAGAAGACCGAGATCCTGCAACGGCAGTCGCAGCTCACCTACGGCCGCTGGGATTTCGCGGTGTTCGGCCCGGCGGGCGCGGACGCCACCGTCCTGCGCGTCGGTCACGCCGAGCACGCGGCAATCCAGCGGGCTCCGTTGTATGTGGCCTCGCTCAGCCGCCCCGGCTGGATGGACATCAGCGGCGTGCCCATCGAGGAATTCGTCACCGAAGTGGTGCCCGAGGAATACCAGGGACTGGAAGTGATCCAGGTGGACCCGATCCGCCCGCTCACCATTCACAGGAAAGAAACCCTGCCCAGCCTGTCGCAGGCCGAGGACAAGATCTGCCGCGAATTCGAGGACGCAAACATCGCCCTCATCCGCGCGCCGCAGGAATCCGACTGGATGATCTCGGTCATGCGCTACCTCAACGAATGCGACCGCGCGTTTCCCGACCGCGTTCAGCAGGCGCTGCAACGGCTGCGCAGCTCCGGCGGCGACCACTCGTTCTCCTTTGGTTCCGCGGACACCGTCAACTAGAGCACACTCGAAAGAGATCGACCATGCGATTGCGAAACACGATTTCAGGAATGGCGCTGATACTGCTCCTGCAAGCCGCGCCCGGCGTGTCCGCCGCCGAGACCAGCCCGCAATGTCCGCAGTCGCGGGAAAAAACCCCGAAGGCCCCGGCCGATTACTTGCAAAAAACCAATCCGCTGGAAAAGAGTGCGAAAACTCTGAAGAAGGGAAAACTCTTATACGAAGTGAGAGCCAAGACCCTGCAATGCAAGCACTGCCACGGCGTGCTCGGCGACGGCCTGGGCGAAATGGCGTCGGACAGTTTCCCGGTGCCGCGCAATTTCACCTGCGCGGAGACGATGAATTCCATTCCAGACGGCCAACTATTCTGGGCCATCACCTACGGAATCCCGCACACCTCCATGCCTTCCTACGACAACCTCAAGGAAAAGCAGGTCTGGCAGCTGATCCTGTATATCCGGCAATTCTCGAAATAGAGAGTGGGGTTCACTCCAACTCGCGCTCGTACACGACATAGCCCGAAGGGGCGAGGCCGGCTTTTTTGTACGCGCCCATGCCGCGCGCGTTGTCTTCCATCACGTAAAGCCGGATGGCCCGCGCCGCCTGGTCTTTGCGCGCTTCCTGCTCGATGTGGCTGTAGATTTTGTGGAACACGCCCTGCGAGCGGTGATCCGGATGCACGTACACGCTCTGCAGCCACCAGATGAACCCGTCGCGCCAGTCGCTCCACTCGAAGGTGACCATCGTCTGGCCGATCACTTTCTCTTTCGCTTCGGCGACGAAGTAGCGGCTGCTCTCCGGCCGCGCCAGCGCCTTTTCCACACCGGAACGCAATACGGCGGCATCGAGCGTCAGCGATTCGGTCTCGCGCGCCAGCGCGAGGTTGTATTGCACCAGTGTTTCCAGATCGCCGGGACGCCCGGCGCGGATCGATAGTTTTTCGGGTTGTGTCGGCACGCGCTAGATATCCTGAATGAACCGCTGCGCGAAGGAACGGATCTCCTTGCCGTTCAGCACGTGAAAGCGCCGCACCCGTTCCAGGGTCTGATTGGAAAAACGCTTCATCGGAATGTGGATGAGGGTTTTCTGAAACAGCCGCGCCAGCCGCCGCCAGCTGGGCCGTGGAGGGCAGGGGGACACCACCGTGACGTTGCGTTCGCGCGAATGGTAAAATGCCGCCTCCAGCAGTTTTTCTTCCAGCGTGTCGGCGATGTGGATCATCGGGTCCTCCCAGACGTTGGCGATCGGCCGCGGCGGAAACAGCATCATGCAGCCGCCGTAGGTGGCCTCGCCGATTCCCGGCCCCACCAGCTGGTTCATGTACTCGGTGGCGTAAAAGCACAGGGTCGATTCCTCGTCGTGCTCCGCGTACCAGGTCTGCCGCCAGCTGTACTGCATGGGGTCCGGCTCCGGATCGAACAGGAACACCACCACCTCCACCTCGCCGCGCGAGGGCGGGATCTCTTTCACATAGATGTCGCCGGTGTGCCAGTTGCGCAGCGTGTCGCGGATGTCGATGCCGTCCTTCACCGAGGAGGTGAACTTTTCCGTGCGCGCCAGATCGTGGCTGAGCAGCAGTTTCGACTGCTCGCGCACGTGCGTGTTGAGGTTTTCGATCTTTTCGTCTTCCGGCGGCCAGGAACACTGCCCGAACGGGTTCCAGCGGTAGCGCCATTTGGTTTGCTTGTCGATGTCCGGCTCCGGCTTGAGATCGAGCGTGCGCCATTCCAGCAGCACCTCCGACAGCCGGTTTTTCATGCGCACCGGCTTGTTGTCCTCCGGATCGAACACCGCCTGGTCGATTCCCAGCGCCAGCGTGTCGAGCGCTTCCGGTTTCTGGTACGGGTAATCGCGCGCCGCATCGAGAACCGCGATGGCGAAGCGGTCGCCGCCGATCTGCTTGGCCGCCGTGACCATCGTGTACAGATCCGGCGTCAGACGGCTTTCCATCAGCGTGAGGTTGCGCACGTACTGCAGAAATATCTGGAATGACTGCGTCGAAAGGTTGTGGTAGCGCACTCTCTTTTTCTTGAGAAACAGCTCGCGCGCCCTGAGCAGGATCTCCTTCACCCCGTCGAGCATCACGTCCTTGTCGGACCGCAGCTCTTTGCGGTTGCGCTCGTACAGATAGGTGATGTAGGGAAATTCCGTCAGCGCGAAGAACAGCGTGTTTTTCTCCACCGCATACAGGTGCGGAACGCCGTCCGGCGTCTCGGGTGGGTCGTAAGGCTTGCGCTCCTGATAGGCCTCGCGGATCCACGGCCAGTCGAGGATCGAGCAGATGAAGACGATCTTTTTGTGCTCCACCTCCAGCCGGTTGAGCTGATACGCCATCCAGCGCGCGCGTTTGTCGTGCTGGCCACCCGCCTGCGGCCGTTCGATGAAGGGCAGAAGCGCCGCGTTGAACCGCTCCATCGAGAGCCCGCGCAGCGCGAAAGTGTCGGGGAAATCGACGCGCCGCGGTTCGAAGGACTTCACGCTGAGATCGATGAACTCGCGCCGGATGCCTTCCTGCAACGCGATCCTCAGCCCCATGATGACCGGCTGGGTCGGGTCGATGGGAACGTAGCTCTGGGTGCCGTCGGCCTCCTCCACGCAGCTCAGGGAGATCAGCGGCAGATGCCGCACGCCTTCTTCGACGGTGGCCTGAAATTCCGGCGGCAGGGCCACCGCGAGACAATCGCAGCCCGAAGCCAGGATGCGCTGACGCACCTCGCGCGTGTAGCTGCCGCTGCCGTGCACCACCGGCAGCACCTGCACCTTGTCGCTGATTTTGAAAATTTCGCTCATGGCTCTGTGAGGCGGGAAGCCAATCCTCTGTGGAGTCAGTCTCCGTCCGGGTGCAGCGGGCTGTCCTCATTGAAGAAGAAATCGCCCAGTCCCATCGGCATACGTTCGCCTCCTAGGGCGCGGCGTTTTTTCGAGGCCATGCCGTCCAGGTCCATCGCCTCTTCGCCCAACACCTTGGTCACCGCCTCGCGCCAGGCTTCGTCCTTGCTCAGCGGGTGTTCCTTGTCCTGGCTCAGGCGTTTGAGCGCATACTGCAAGATGTGGATGCCGTCGCGCGGCGAAAAGTCCAGGTCCAGTTGATGCGACTTCTGCAGAAAGTCCACCGTCATGCGCAGCAGATCTTCGGATGCGAACGGCAGGTGGTATTGCAGAATCGCCATTTCGTCGCGGTGATCCGGCATGCTCAGAGGCAGGGTCGGCTGCAGGCGGGAAAGGATGTAATCGGGAATCTCGAACGTCGATTCGTCCCGGTTCATCGTCACGCAGGCGCGGAACTCCGCGTGCGCGTGAATCTGGATGCCGGCAATGATCGACTCCACATAGCGCCGGTGATCGAGCAGCGGCGCGAGCGAGGCCCAGCTCTTCTCGTTCATGCGGTTGCCCTCATCGAGGATGCAGATCCCGCCGGTCAGCATGGCGCTCACGAGAGGCGAAGCGTGGTAGGAGATTTTGCCCGATTCGGCCAGCACCGGCGTGACCAGCAGATCCTCCGGGCGCGTGTCGCTGGTGCACTGGAAGATATACAGCGGCTGGCCGCGCTTGAGCGCCGCCACCATCGCCAGCGTGGTCTTGCCGATTCCCGGCATGCCGACGATCCGCGGCGACAGCGGCAGGTCCTTCTCACCGACCACCATCCAGCACGCTAAAATCTGCTTGAGCACCTCGTCCTGGCCGATCCATTCCGGTTGCGTGCTGTCGGGCCGGCTGAGGTTCAGGTGCACCCCGTCGATGGTGACAACCGCCGGTTCCTGTTTCGATTTATTCAAGTCGATCTCCGTAAATGGGTTCCAATGCAAAATTCAGAATACGTGCCTTTCCCCAGGCCTGTCAAGGGCTCCCGCGGCGGGGACGGTCACAGCCCGTCCAGGATTTCAAGGCGCTTGCGGCTGTACTCCTGCTCTGAAATCAGCCCTTCCTGCTTCAGCTCCTCAAGCACCTGAAGCCGCTTCTTGACGCTTTTGGGACGCGTTTCGACCTGCCGCTCGCGGGCGGGAGGCGTTGCGTCCTGGACAATCCGTCCCGCTTCCGGCCGCACCTTGTTGAACACCAGCCAGTTGCTCACCTTCTCATTGTGGTTTTCGAAACGCCGTGTGACGAAATAGGCCAGATTGTTGCGCGACACCAGCCGCCAGTTCTCACCCGCCACACTGAAATCCTCGATCTCGCGGCGCGAGCCCTGCAGCACCGTCAGCCGCCAGTGCAGCCCCTTTTGCGTGAGAAAGGTGTCCCCGTGCAGCATGGTTTTTCCGGACGAATTCTTGATCGTGTACACCACCCGCTGATCCGGCCGCGCCTCGGAATAATGTTTCGCGATGGCCTGGACCATGCGGTCGTGCAACGCCGACGGGAATAGACGTTTTTCCAGCGACCAGGAAAACCGCTTCTTCTGGTACGCCAGCGCGCGCATGTAACGGTCCAGCGTTTCCAGGTCGAATTTGTAGGGGTGCCCTACCTCCAGGCCGTAGCGCTTGACCTCGCTGGGGTAAAACGGTTTGAGTTCCACCGTGATGGAGTACTTCGCCACCTGGCTCTTTTCCAGCGGCAGGGCGCGGCCGGGGAAAAGAACGAGCAGAAAAACAACCGGAAATACAGCGTAAAACCATCGCCTGCAAACCATAAACACCTTATTGTTTAGGATTCCACTTGCAATCCTGTAAGATGAACATCGATCCCACTAGGTATTCCAACTCAACCGCGAAAAAGGGGCGCCCCTTTATGATCGTCGATCTGAACCTGAAAGGAAAGCAAGTCGTCGTCGTGGGCGGCGGCCACGAAGCCGCGCGCAAGGTCGAGGCGTTGCTGACCCAGGACTGCGAGATCCACGTGCACGCTGGGACCGTCTCGCAAAGCATCGCACAAAGGGCAAAAGAAGGGAAACTCAAACTGACTGAAGAAACGGTGGCCGATGGCGGGTTTTTAAAGCAATACGACCGGCTGATCCTGGTGCTGGCCGTCACCGATGATAAAGACCTCAACCGCAGAATCGTCAGCGCCGCGAAAGACCTGCGCTGCTATGCCTACGCCGCCGACGACCCGCAGGCCAGCGATTTCAGCCATCCCTCCGTCATCAACATCCAGGACACCGTGCAGATCGCCGTGTCCACCGGCGGCAAAAGCCCGCTCATGGCGCGCAGGATCCGCGAACAGACCGAGGCCATCTTCAACGAACTCATCTCCGACACCGACATCCGGCAGATCCAGCTTCAAGGCAAACTGCGCCCGCACGTCAAAACCCACCTGCCGACCCCCGATGCGCGCAAACGTTTTCTCCTGAGCCTGCTGGAAGACGAAACCATCCACGCGTTGCTGCAGAAAGACAAGCTGGATGAAGCCGAGACCAGAGCGATGCAGATTTTGAAAGAGAAAAAACAATCGAAGGATCACTGACAACCATAGATTCAACGATTGGTCTCGAACCATGCGCAAAGAACCGAAATTAATGCGCCCCATCCATTGCCGTGTGAAATGGCTGCTGCACAAACTCGACAGCTTTGAAATCGTAAGCGGGCAAAGTGAAATTCCCGAGTGGGATTTTAGCTGTGAGGAAAATGAAAAAATACTGGGCATCTACCGCAACCACCCAATCGCCAGAGAGGATGCGATCGTCGTCACCAACTGCGGTCTGCATTTGGGCCTCTGTGGTTTAGTCCAATACAGTAGTGAATGGATCTTTATCGACTATCGAGAGGTGGAAACCCATGTCCTTCCCCTCAAAACTGCGGAAGACAAACTGAACATCAACCATCTGACCCTGAAAATGAAAAATGGAAGAGAAATCAATTTCCCGCTGCGAAACAAAACCCTTTGCGAAAGCGGTTGTCTCGACTCGGACGTGTGGTCTTTCAACCAATTTCTATCCGGAATCTGGAGTGGCTTGAGAAGTAAGAACTACAAGGAGTGAAAATTCCTGTCACCCTGAGCTTGTCGAAGGGGGACAAGAAAATGCGCTCTCCGCGCAGGAGTTTAACGGTTGCGGTAGTTTTCCTGCTCGCTTTCGTAGATGCTCTTGGCGGCGGTGCAGACCTTTTCATCGCCCTGGTGCTGGGCCAGACAGTCGCGGTAATCCCGTTCCGTCTGTTTCAACCGCGCATACGGATCCTCGCCCGCACATCCGGCTGAAAACAAAAGTCCCAGCGCCGCGCACAATAGAAGGAGGGTTTTGAAGGTCCTGGCCATGAAAATCCGTCGCCTCGAGGGGAAAAGTGTCTGATGGGAAATTCTATAACACATTGATCCGTCGGACACAAGGTGCCCGCAGGCCTCCCGAGGAATCAGTCAGATACGGGCCGCAGGACCGAATTCGCCAGAATGGGCGTTTCCAGCGCTTGAGGGCTGCCATAACGCCTGAAAAAGCGGCTCTCCGATACGGAAGCCGGCTTTGCCGGTGGCGATGCGCTTTCTACCCTGCGAATGCGTCTGAAATGTTAAAATACCCGTAAAGCCGTTGTTTCCGGCAACAGAAAGGAGGATTTGTGGAAACCGTATTCCTGATTCTGGCAATAGCCTTCGTGGTCATCATGCTGATCCTGCTCCCGAAATACGCAAAGTTCATCCATCAGCAGCCGAAGGCGCACATGGAGGAATTGCGCCGGCGCGAGGAGGAAACCAAACGCACCCTGGAAGACAAAAGCGAGTGAGTCCGCTCACTGGATAGAAGGAACCCGACCATGACCGACTCTCCCACAGACCGTTTCTTCGCCGAGTACATCGGGCGATTCCTTGAAAACAACGCCGCCGCGCGCGGTCTCGCGCAAACGCTGAAGAACTGCGGGGTCGGGTTGATGCCGCTGGTGGACCACTGCACGATCCGCACGCACGATGTGGACGCGCGCGCCAAGGAGGCGCTGGCCCTGGGATTCGAATACGACGCCGTCATCGGCGTGCTGGAGTTCGACAAGTGGTGGGCCAAGGTGTACCGCAAACCGGGTTTCCCCACCCTGTTCATCGACCAGGCGTTCGCGGGCGAGCGGGGGAAAGACAGCCTCATCCCCAAATGGGTGGACGCGCACGGCGACAACTGCTTCCACCACATCGCCGTATTGGTGGAAGACATCGACGCCGCCATCGCCGCCATGAAAGGGCAGGGCATCGGCTTCACCGGCAGCATCGTCGGCGCAGCGGGGTCCGATCTGCGGCAGATCTTCACGCAGCCCGAGACGCGCAACGGCGAGGTGTTCACCGTGCTGGAACTGATCGAGCGCCACAACGGCTACCAGGGTTTCCTGCCGCCGCAGGCAGACGGCCTGATGGAATCCACCCGCCGCTGAGACAACCCCGTTTCCCGTTCAAATTCGTTTCCGGAGTTTCATTTCGATCATGATCCGCAAAACCGATCCGCAGGCGATCCTTCCCTATTTGAAAGACGCTTCCAATTATTCCGGCGGCAGCGCCGAGGAAGTGGTGATTCCGGAAAACGCGGACGAGTTGCAGGCGTTTCTCAAAAGCAACGACCAGCCGCTGCACATTGCCGGCGCCGGCACCGGGCTCAACGCGTCGCGCATCCCGCACGGCGGCGTCATCGTTTCCATGGAACGCTTCGATCACTGTGGCGAAATCGAAAACGGCGCGCTCGAGGTGGGCCCCGCCGTCACCCTGGCCGAGGTGCAGGAACTTCTCAAGCCGACGGTCTGGTTCTATCCGCCCAACCCCACCGAAACGCTGGCCTCGATCGGCGGCACCGCCGCCACCAACGCCTCCGGCGGGCGCAGCTACAAATACGGCGTCACCCGCGACTACATTCTCGAAGCCGACCTGTTTCTCGCCGACGGCCGCAAAGCCACGCTTGCGCGCGGGCAAAGCATCGATGCGCCGTTGCCGCTCGACGACGGCAGCGCCATCGCGTTCCCCGACATCGAATACCGGAGCCCCGCCTGCAAAAACGCCGCCGGGTATCACATCCGGCCGGGCATGGACTGGCTCGATCTGTTCATCGGCTCCGACGGCACGCTCGGCATCTTCACCAAGCTCAAGCTCAAGCTGATTCCCCGGCCGGCGGAATTCACTAGCGGCATCCTGTTTTTCGAACGGGAAGAGGACTGCTGGCAGATCGTCGAAGCCATCCGCTCGTTATCCAAGGATTCGCCGCTCGCTCCCTGCTCGCTGGAATACTTCGACCGCTTTTCATTGGAAAAACTGCGCGGCAAACACGAACGCATTCCCGCCGGGGCACAGGCGGCGCTGTTTTTCGAGCAGGACGTGGCCGAAAAAGCACAGAGCGATGCGTTGCTGGAGAGCTGGTATGAGTTTTTGAGCGAAGAGACGCTGCTGTTGGACGCATCCTGGTTCGCACAGAGCCCGAAGGACCTGCAGCGCTTCCACGATTTCCGCCACGACATTCCGGTGATCGTGAACGAGGAAAACAGCCGCGAGGGCCGCGTGAAGGTGGGAACCGACATGGCGGTGCCCGACGCACATTTCATCGAAATGATGCGGTTCTACCGGCAGGAGCTTGCAAAAAGCGGCCTGCACCACGTCGTGTTCGGCCACCTGGGCGACAACCACCTGCACATCAACCTGCTGCCCGCCAAAGACGAGATGGACAAGGCGAAAGCGACCTACGGCGCCCTGGTCGATCGCATTCTCGAGTGGAACGGCACCGTGTCCGCCGAACACGGGATCGGCAAGCTGAAAAAATCCTACTTCGCCAAAATGGTGGGCGAGCGGGGATTGCAGGACCTCAAAAAGATCAAAACCACCCTCGATCCCAAGGGACTGCTGGGCAGCGGCAATATCCTGTGACGCTCTCGCTCACCCCACCGTAACACCTTGTTCTCACTCCGCTCCCACCGCACGCGAACGCCGCTCTAACCGAAAACGCTTAAGGTATTGACAGTTTCGCGGAGCAGATTGTAAACTCACCAAGATTATCTTTTTGGGGAGTTTAACCCATTCGGGGACGAACTCATGCTCGATTCGATAAAAATCCTGGTGCTCAACCACACCTACGAGCCGTTGCAGTTCTGTTCGGCCAAACGGGCGATCGTCATGGTCCTGAGCGGACGGGCGGAAAACATCGAGGCCAACGGCCACGTGGTGCGTTCGCCCTCGACGACGTTTCAGCTACCGGCGGTCATCCGCACCCTGAAAGTGGTGAAGCGCAACCGCAAGCGCGGCGTCGCCTTCAGCAAGAAGAACATCCTGCGCCGTGACAACTACACCTGTCAGTACTGCGGCGATTCCGGCCGCACGCTCACGGTGGACCACGTGCGGCCCAAGTCGCGCGGCGGCAAGACCAACTGGCACAACGTCGTCGTCGCCTGCAAACCCTGCAACCTGAAAAAGGGCAGCCACACGCTGGCGGAAATCGGCATGCGGCTGGTCCGCAAACCGGCGCAGCCGGACTTCCTGTTCGCGCAGTTCTGCGTGCCTTCCGGGCCGCAGTCCCACATCACCATCTGGCGCAAATACCTGCCGGCTAAGACGTTCGCCCGCTCCCTGGGCTGTTGACGCCTGCCACCCGCCGCTGCGGATCGCGTGCAATCCCCCTGCAAAGAGTGCTAAACTGAATAGGTGTCGTTGTCGGACGAACCCGGCTTGCCGGGTCTTTTTTTGGAGTGGAGCGTGGAACCCAAATCCCTGATACAGATCGTGAGCGAGGACGAATTCCTGCCCCTGGTGCAGGAACCCTCCGCTTTCTTTTTCCGCATCTACAACTCGTTCGTCTCGCGGCTCGACAAGGGCAAGGAAATCTCGCGCAAGTTCTACTCCAATCTCATTCAGGAAGCGGAGTTTCTGGAAAGCTTTCTCGATGAATTCGGCGCCCGCGAGAACAAGCGCTGGACCTTCTTCACCGAATACGTCGCCTGCATCCGCAACCTCGGGATCACGGCTTTTTTCATCAAGCATCTGCTCGACCGCTACCCGTACTACAACCTGCGCGAAAGCGAAGAGGAAAACGAGCGGTTCATCCGCGAAGCGCAGAAAGCCCTGAAGTTTTTGAACCGCTCTATCCTCAATCTGTACCAGCAGGTCATCGAGTCCGGACAGGCCAACGGACTGGCGTTCAACAAGGAAGCGGTCTCGGCGCACGAATTCGCCGACATCGAGGCCAACCGCCGGCTGCCGCGCAACATCTCCGAGGACGAAGTCAAGAACGAGGAAGAGCGGATCACCGACCTGTGCGACAAGATCCAGAAAGTGTGCCGCATGATGGAGAAGGTGAAGGTCGAACCCACCGAGGACCTCGCCGAGCTGAAAAAACTCATTCCTTCCCGCATCGACGAGAAGCGGGCGCGCGGCTTCAAGGAACTGGTGCACAGCGTGCAGTCCGACTACGACACCTATGTCAAGAACACCAAGATCGAACAGGAAAACACCATCGTCAAGAATCTGCGCGGCTACATTTCCATGAGCCTGCACCTGCTGGAAGGCGTCCTCTGGCTGTGTCATTTTTACGAGCGGCACGAAGACGACATCCGCGGCGGCGAATGCAAACAGAGGATCACCGAAATGGTGGACAAGTCCATCCTGCTCGGCACGATCCTCAACTTCTGTTTCCGCTACAGCCTGCACTTTCTCCGCAAAGCCAATGAACTGTCCGAAGAAATCGCCGCCAAGTTCGTGAAAATCCTGCGCGTGGAGCTGCCCATCCCCAAACCGCTGGGGTTTCACGCCCGTCCCTCCACCTACATCTCCCTGATCGCGCGCCAGCACGGCGAGGACCTGTTTCTCATCGTCGATGACGAAAAGTTCAACTGCAAATCCGTGATGAGCCTGCTGCAGGCCGGCGGCGCCGTCGCCGACAGAGGCTACCAGACCGTGCATTTCGAAGGCAGCAAACGCGTGCTCGACCACATCAAGATCCTCGCCAAGCACAATTACTGCGAGGACGGTGTCATCCCGAAAAAACTCAGCTACTTGCGCGAACTGAGAAACACCGCCTGACCCCATTCCCGCGGTTTCCCGAAAAAGCCATCGCGGTTTCCCGTTCTCCCTCAGCACCGCTTCTGCTACACTGCAAAAAAAATTCAAGGAAGCGATCATGATCCCGAATCCGACCCCGTTCCGTGCCGCGCGGGCCCTGCGCCTCTGCGTCTTTCTGCTGTTCATTGCGGCGTTGCTGCCTGTGTCTTTCGCTATCGCCGACCCGCTGACGGGAACGTTCAGCGACGGACGCCTGACACTCACGCTTGAAGGAGGGCAGGGCGGCTACACCGGAACGGCGCAGATGGACGGCGCGTCGTATCCGCTCACCGCGCGGGGAACCGCACAGAACCTTCAGGGCACCTACCGCGACGCCGGAGGCAGCTATCCGTTTCAGGCGGCGCTCAAGGGGAACGTGCTGACCCTGCTGACCGGCGGCGCCACGTATTCCCTGCAAAAGTGGCAAGCGGCTGCTCCCAAGTCACCCGGTCCGCTGGCGCAGCCCGCACCGCAAACGCCAAAGCCTGCGGCTCCGCAGACGACACCGCAAGAGAGCGCCGGCCGCTTCACGAAAAAAGAGGACGGGTTTTCCCTCGCCCTGGCGGGCGGGTTCTTCCAGATCAACAACCAGGACGGCGCTTACCTGCTCGGTTCCAAAACGACGCCGGGCCTGATTCTGGTGCGGCCGGAACCCTCATTGACGCCCGCTGACGTCGAAGAGGGCATGCGGTCCGGTCACCAGGAGGAGGGCGTGAACCTCGTCCCCTCCGGTTCGCCTGAAACACTCAAAGTCAAAGGCGGCACGGGGAAAATGGTCCCGGTCACAGGGACCCTGGACGGCGCGCAGGTGCAGGGCATTTTAGCCGGGTTCACCGCCCCGAGCGGGCCGGGTCTCGTCGTCACCGCCCTCACCACGCCGGAACAATGGCCGAACCTTAAGGCATCCGCCCACACGGCGATCGAGGATGTGCACCTGTTCGCACCGTCGGTTGCGCCGCTGGTGCGGCAGTGGGACCAGAAACTGCGCGGCATGAAGATGACCTACATGTCCACCTTCGGCGATTACCAGGGCGGCGGCAGCACGAAAATCGTGTACGCGCTCTGCAGCGACAGCAGCTTTTCCTACAGCGGCAGTGACTCGATGAGTTTCGACATCGACGCCGGTTTCGGTTCCTCGCACAGCCGCGCCGGTGGGGCGGGCACCTGGAGCATCCGCTCGCAGGGCGGCCAGCCGACGATCCACTTCGCCTTCAACGACGGCAACCAGCGCACCTTTCAATTGAGCCGTCAGGGCAGCAAGACGTTTCTCGATAACACCCGTTATTTCGTCACCGCCAACGACATTTGCCGCTGACCCGCGCACGCTCGGGCTACGTCTCACCAGCCTGAAAACGCACCGGTCCTGAAAAACCGCCCGCTGGCCCACATCCCGCCGCGCCCGGTCGCCACGACACCCCAAAATTGTCCCTCCCGTCTGATCCGTCATACGCAAAACGCGTTGCGTTGCCGCGACGCCGGTTTAAACCGCCTTTTTTCATACTCCCGTTTTTTGGCATGCGCGTTGCTTTTAGTTCGATGCGACATGACATCGCATGGATGAACATTCTGCAACGGGAGAACCATGAAAAAAGCACTGTTGATCATCGTATCCCTCACGCTCAGCCTGGGAATTGTTCAACCGGTCGCCTCTGAGCCCGGCGGCAGCGAGCGCTTCGCCGCCGATCTCAACCAGGTCTCCGACGACCCCACGTACGGCTTCACGATCGACAACCCGATCAAAGTTGGCGGCTACGGCAAGGTGGGCGCGCGCAACGAATACCTGTACCTGAAAATGCTGACCGGCCCGAAAGGGCAACGGCTGTATTTCAAACGCAACCGCGCCTGCTGCCCGTTCAAGACCACCAACAAACACGTCGGCAATTTTTCCGGCGGGGAACAGGCCACCGGCCTTCTGGATATTTTCGAGGTCACCTATCCGGGAATGGAAAAACCGGTCAAGCTGTTCCTCAACGGCTACGAGTACGAACGCCCGAAAGCGCCGATGGGATTCCGCTTCAAGCAGCCGGGAATCTGATCGCCGTCCACATTTCCCGCACAGTCTTCCGCAACCCGCCGTCCCCTCCGAGGCGACGCTTCCGTCATCGGAAGAGCTTTAAACCACAGCATTTAGCGATTGTGCACGCAAGAATTCCATAGTAAGCTCGAGGTTTACCATTGAGTGCCGGAGGAGCGGGGGAGTCGATTCTATTGGAGGATGGGATCATGCGATGGATTGCGCCTTTTTTCCTGCTGGCTCTGACAGCCTGCTCACTTCACACCACGCCGGGTCACCAGGCCAACACGGCGCATGAAACCGCTCTGTCCGCGGACAACGGTTTTTTCAAAGGTCCGGACAACGCCGAATGGCTGGCCACGCAGGCGCCTCCCCAGCCGGAACCCCATTTCTTCACCACACTGACCCCTGAAGAGAAGAAACCCCTGCTGCCGCGCCTGTTCCCCACGCACTACGACTGGCCTTACTGGGTGTACAGCGCTGGCTTCGCCAACACGATGCGCTACAAATAGCGCCGCCGTCCGGCCCCCGTGCTATGATGCAATAAATGAAAACAGGGGAGGGCCGGATGAACCCGGAAGAAGAGATCTACGATGTGGTCGATGCCGAAGACCGGGTGATCGGTCAGGCCACGCGCAGGGAGATCCACGCGCGCGCCCTGCTGCACCGTTCGGTCCACACGTTCGTGTTCGACCCGCAGGGCAACCTGTTTTTGCAAAAGCGCGCCGAAACCAAAGACGAAAACCCCGGTTACTGGGATTCCTCCTCGGCGGGCCACGTCGATGCGGGCGAGGACTACCCCGCCGCAGCGCAGCGCGAACTGATGGAGGAGCTGGGCATCCGCGAGGCGTTGACGCCCTTCACCCGCATTGCCGCCTGCGACGCCACCTTCGGCGAGCACGTGACCGCCTACACCTGCACGACCTGCCAGAAACTCACCCTCGACCCGCAGGAGATCAGCGAAGGCCGCTATTGGCATCCCGATGCCATCGAGACCGCCCTCGCCGAACAGACCCACCCCTTCACCTCAACTTTCAAGCTGTTGTTTTTCCACTACTTGTCTCAAAAACGCGGATCCGGGCAAAAAAAATAAAAAAAACCCTCAAGATTCGATTAAGGCTTGCCGATACGAAGATATCCTGTAAAATTACTTCTGCCCCAAACTCATATTTTGGTTTAGGAGTTCTGTCATGTTGGTCGCCGGTATTGATAGAAACAAAACCACCGAGCCGGATAAATCCGTGGATCGGATTGTTTCGACGAAGCCGTCCTACCGCGTTGCGGGCAGCGCACCGGCGCCCAGCTTCCAGAAACACCTGCAGAAGCGCAAAGGCATCATCCTGCGCAACGGCGATCTGCGCAGCGGCGACCGCCGCGCCCAGTCCGCCGTCAGCGACGCCGTGCATCCCAAGCAGCAGCGGGAACGCAAGGAAGGGCAGGAGCGGCGGCAGATGAACAACCGCATGCCGCAGTCGCGCTGGAACTCCCAGACCCACGAAATCGTCATCATCGCCATCGAAAAGGACCCGGCGGCAAAATCCCAGTGGAACGTCGGTGAAGAAGTCATCGTCGGTCCCGCCAGCACCCTGGAAGCCGGACCCGCACACGCCTCCGCGCCGCAGATCAAACTGCGGCAGCCGGAAACCAGTGCGAAACCGCAGGCGGACGACGATTACATCGTGCACCTGAGCCGCAGCCTCGGCAAAAAACCGTAAGCGTTTGCCGCTCGTTCGCGGCGGACACACCTGCTAAAAAGAACCCATTCAATTTCTGGTTTTTTTCTTTTCCTTGCGATAAAATGGACATCGCCTCGGGTCAAGGTCCGGATTTATAAGGTGCCAAATCCTTTGACCGGGTCCACAATCCCCGTGCCTGCCGGTGCTTCACCGGCGGCACCGCATGCCCAGACGGACCCACCCAGAGGGATGAACCGCGTCCAGGCCCGGCGGTCTTTGCGGGCTGCAATCGCAACGATTCCCAGACTCCCGTCTTTCATGAAAATCCTCCTCCGCGTTCTACTCCTGACCGCCATCCTCTTCAGCACCGCCGCGGCGAAGAATCTGGATATTTTCAACACCCACAAACCCTTTCCGGCTCCGCTGCCGCTGCTTGACGGCAAGATCGTGGATTTGGGCGGCCTCGAAGAAGAGGACCTGCCGCGCTGGATCGAAAACTACGAGACCGCGCGCAAATCCGCCGCGTCCCGTGAGGAGAAAAACCTGCTGGCTCTCGCCATCGGCTACATGCACGTGCAGAGCGGGGAATACGCCGATGCGATCCGCTACCTGAAAAAAAACATCTTCGGCAACTTCATCCTCGAGGATTTCAGGCGGCATTTTCTGGCGCACGCCTATAAGGAACTGGGCATACTGAAACTGGAAGAGGAAAAATACGCCCAGGCGGTCGAGCACTTCGTGCAGTCCGAGCGCATCCGCCTGCACATGTTCAAATCCTATCCGGAAAGTCCATTCTACAAGCAGCTGGCGCAGGACCTCGCCGAGATCGAAGAGCTGCAGGGCGACGCGCACAGCCTGCTGAAAAACTACAAGGCCGCCTGGAGAGCCTACCGCCGCTCGCTGATGCGGGAATTCCCCGACAACCGCGAGCACAAACAGCGGGTGCACCTGTCGCTCGCCAAAACCTATGCAGCGGCCGGGGAAATCGCCACCGCCGCCGACATCTATGCGTCCCTGCTCGCCAAGTCCCACCCGGACGAAGTGCGGGAAGCGGCCGATGAATTTTTGGACAAGCACGCGAAAGACCTCAAAGAGCAAAAAACCATCCTCGCCGCACTCGCGCCCCCCGGCAGCCCTGAATCCGGCGAGCCGCCGCCCCTGGCTCCCAAACCGATCGCCCGCAAACCCAAGGAGCTCACTTATGAAAACGAAACGGTGCGGAAATTCTACCGGTCGCTGAAAAAAAACAACCCCATGAAAAGCCTGAAGCTGGGTCTGGAAGTGCTGACCTACTATCCCGGCATCCAGGAGGCGCACGGCGTCATCGAAAGCATCGACCGCATCATCGTGCCGTATCTCAAGAAACACACCCTCAACGCGACGCTGCACAAGATCACCGACCTGTATCCGGCCAAGCGGCTCAACAACCTGGCCTACTCGCTGTGGTCGTCGGGCCGCTCCGACCAGGCGGCGCTGTTCTACCAGAAAATCCTCAAACAGCATCCCCTGGAGACCCGGGCCTGCCACAAGGCGCTTTTTTTTCTCGGCCGCATCTTCGAGGACAAAAAGCGCTACAGCGACTCCCTGGAGTTCTACCGCCAGCTCATGGAGCAGTACGATTACGGCCCCTACACCACCGCCACGATGTTCAAGATCCCCTGGATCGAACGGCTGCAGAAGGATCTGAGCGCCGCCGCCGCCAACTTTGAAAAACTGTGGAAGTTCTATTCCAGCGACGCCTTCCGGCGGCTGGACGCGTCCTACCCGCAGAACGGCTCGCAAAAAGCCGCCACCCTGTTCTGGTTGGCCCAGACCGAAAAAGAAGCCGGCAACCGCGACAAGATGCGGCACTGGGTGGACACGCTCACCGAGAAATACCCGTTCAACTTTTACGCCATCTACAGCCACAAGGATCCCGGCCTGGAGATCCGCAACTACGTCATGGGCAAGCCGTCGCAAAAAATCGCCTCCCGCTACCTGGGACTGGGCGACATCGACCGCAAGCGGCTGACCCGCGCCGAAAAGCTGATCGCCGTCGGCTTTCTCGATCAGGGCGTCGAGGAGCTGGACCGCATTTCCGTGCGGCGGGAAAACCAGCCGTTTCTGTTCTACCTGGCCAAGCTGTTCCACATGGGCAGAAACTATCAGGACTCGATCCGCCTTTCCTGGGAGATCGCCGGCAACGGCAACAACGGCAGCCTGTCCCGGTCGCTGGCGGAGGTCCTGTTTCCCAAGGCCTACATCGAGCCGCTCAACAGCACCCTGAAGGATTACCCGCTCGATCCCTTTCTGGTGCTGGCGCTGATGCGGCAGGAAAGCGCCTTCAACCGGGAAGTCACCTCACCCGCCAACGCCGTGGGGCTGATGCAGTTGATGCCGCGCACCGCCGCGCAGGTGGCCCGCTCCCTCAAGCAGGAGATCCCCACCCTCGATCACCTGAAAGATCCGGAGACCAACATCCGCCTGGGGGTCGATTACCTCAACGACCTGTGGACCCGCTTCGACCAGAACATCGTCTACACGCTGGCGGGCTACAACGCCGGTCCCAACAAGGTGAAACAATGGGTTCGCATACGCGGCGACCTCAACCCCGTGGAGTTCATGGAGAGCATTCCCTACAACGAAACCCGCAATTACGTGCAGAAAATCCTGAGAAACCACGTCATATACCTCGCCCTGTACGGCGGCGGCGAGGTGAACCAGAAAGTCAAACAAATAAAAGAGATATTGACTATTTCCTTCGATTGAAATAACTTAAAACGCATGATATCGAAAGGGTTTTCGCCTGTATGAGCCTGCTGGACACATTTTTCATCATCGTTCTGGGAATCAGCCTGATCTATTCCGTCATCCGCGGCATGGTGCGGGAAATTTTCTCGCTGCTCGCCTATGTGGGCGGGTACCTCCTCGCCGTCAAGTTCCGCGGCGAGGTGGCCGAAAGCCTGCACAAAGTCCTGCCCAGCGCCGCCGTCGCGGAAATGGTCGGGTTCGTCGTCGTGTTCCTGGCGGCGGTGGTGGGGATTTCCCTGATCGGCAAAGGCGTGAAAAAACTGGTGCATTCCTCGTCCGGACTGTCGGGCCTGGACCGCATGATGGGCGGCGCGCTCGGGGTGATCAAAGGCGTGCTGATCCTCATCATCCTGATGTTCCCGCTGAAGTTTTTCCCCGACCTGCACGGCAAGGTATTGCAGGACAGCGCCATCGCCCCGCACCTGTATAAAGTGTCCGAGGCGGTGGCCGAGACGGTGAACGCCGAGGATTACGTGGACAAAATTCCCGAGTTCGACATCGACGGCATCCGCAAAAAATTCGACAAGCTCAAAGGAGTCGGCAATCTGGCCCAGGATGTCGATCCCGACGGTCACAAACAGGGCGACGATGAAGAGAATCTCGAATTACAGGGCGTCCCGCAGGATAGCCACACGCCGGACGAAAGGAAAAAGTTGAACGAAATCCTGTTGTCTCTCGACAAAAATTGAGAACCCCTCCCGAAGGGCTTGAGATTTCCCGGCAACCTTGTGAATTTTGCCGGTTTTGAAACCTTTTCAAGAACATTCGCCTTTCCTTCCCGGATCACATCTCAGAGCCTTTGCCGATCCGCTTGTGCCGGATGGGTATCGGCCCGCACTCACAATCGATGACCACAAAAATCAATTTCAACGGCAATATCGAGGAAGACCCGCACATCTCCGTGTACGACCACGGTTTCCTGTTCGGCGACAGCGTCTACGAAGTGGTGTGCACCCGCAACGGCAAACCCTGTTTTCTCGACCGCCACCTGCGCCGCCTGCAGAATTCAGCCGCCGCCATCGCCCTGGAGATCCCGTACGATGCGGAGCGTTTCCACAGGGAGATCGACAAGACCCTCAAGGCGACGGGCAACGCGGAGTCGTACATCCGCATCGTCGTCACCCGCGGCGTGGGCGACATCGACATCGACCCGTCCTCGTGCAGTCAACCGAATGTGCTGATCTACGTCACCGATCAGAAAACCTACCCGGACGAATACTACGAGAAGGGCATCGAGATCGCCGTGGTGTCGATCAAGCGCAATGCGCGCGAGGCGCTGAACCCCGGCATCAAGACCGGCAACTACCTCAACAACGTGCTCGCCAAGATGGAAGCCAATAAACTGGGCGCCAAGGACGCTCTGATGCTGAGCCCCTGGGGCTTTCTCACCGAAAGCACCACCAGCAATTTCTTTTTTGTGCAGCAGGGCCGCCTGCACACGCCGTCCATCGAGTGCGGCATCCTCGCCGGCATCACGCGCGAAGTCGTGCTCGAGCTGGCCCGCGAGAACGGCATCCCCGCGGAAGAGGGGAAATGGCCGGCGGAAGTGCTGGAAAATGCCGAGGAGATGTTTCTCACCGGCACCCTGAAAAAGGTCCTTCCCGTCACCCGCCTGGACGGGCAGGCCGTGGGCGACGGCCAACCCGGCCCCATCACCCGCAAGATCATGCGGCTGCACGAAGCGGTCCTGGAAAAACTGGGCTGAGCCCGACGCCTTCACCCCTATAAGGAGATCATCCGCGTGGCATTGCTAGTGGGTCTCACCGGCAGCATCGGTTCCGGTAAAAGCACCGTCTCCGCCCTGTTCACGGAATGGGGCGGGCACGTGATCGACGCCGATGCCATCGTGAGAGACCTGGAACGCCCGCAGCAACCCGGCTGGCAAAAGATCGTCGAAGCCTTCGGCCCGCAGATCCTGCAGGAGGACCAGACGCTGGACCGGGGCAAACTCGCCCACATCGTGTTTCACGATCCCGGCAAAAAGAAAATCCTTGAAGGCATCCTGCACCCGCTGGTCTTTGAGGAAGAACAGAAAATCTACACCCGAATCCGCGAACGCGATCCCGCAGCCCTGGTGTTCGTGGACGCCGCCCTGCTGATCGAATCGGGAAACCACACTAAGATGGACAAAGTCATCGTCATCACCTGTGACGAGGAAACCCGCATCCGGCGGGTCGTGGCCCGCAGTGCGCTGAGCCGGGATGAAGTCGTCGCCCGCATGCGCAGCCAGATGAGCGATGAAGAAAAATCGAAATATGCCGATTATGTCCTTGAGAACCGTTCGGATTTGCAGACGCTGCGCTCGAACGCACAATCCGTGTTTGCAGCGCTGAAAGCCCTCGACCGTTCCGCGGGCTGATCCCGCAATCACGCAAACGGCCGCTCCACTCGCTGCCCGTCAATCCCGAAAAGAAAGACACGCATGGCCCAGGATGAAGAATTAAACGAAGAGTCCGCCGCCCAGGAAGAAGCGGACGAGCTCGAGCGGCTTCTCGAGGAAGGAGGCGAAGAAGCCGCAGAAGGGGAGGCGGCGGAAAAACCCGCAGAGGACGAAGGCGGGGAGGGGACTCCCGCCGAGGAGACCGCCCCTGCCGGCAAAAAGAAATGGATCCTCATCGGCGGCGGTGTGTTTCTGCTGCTGGCGGTGGCGGGCGGCGTTTTTTTCTTTTTCCTGCAAGACAAAGCCCCGCCCGAGGAAGCCCTCGAGAAGGAAGAACCTCCCGCCGTGGTGACGGTCAAAAAGGATTTCGACAAGGTCCACATCTATCCTCTCAAGACCTTTTTCCTGCCTCTCAAAAGCAACGGCCGCGAGCTCGGGCGCTTCATCACCGTCACCCCCAACCTCATCCTGAGCAACCCCGATGTCGATGAAGAGATCACCAAGGTCCTGCCCAGCCTGCGCGAGGACATCTACAACATCCTGGCCCGCAAAAAACCCAGCGACTATTTTCAGCGCAAGGGGCAGATCGAGGAACGCATCAAAAAGGAGATCCTCATCGCCGCCAACGCCTCGCTCACCACAGGGATCGGAACGGTACAGGACATCGCCTACACCCAGTTCGTGGTAAAATAACCCTCCAGCAAAGCTCCCATGAGCCGGTTTGAGCCAAAGCCTCGTTCGATGGCTCAATCGCCCCCTATTCGGCAGTGATAGAAAGGCCGTTCGGGCGATCCGGCCCGGAGCCGGCGGAAACACGCGGCCAAGAGCGATTTTCACGCGCCGATGCGCCGCCTTCCGCCTGTTTGCACGACATCCACTCTTATTCCTGGAGGCACGCTATGAGCCTGGATCGTTTCAAAACAACCCGTCTCATCGAGACGAAACGAAATACCCCTTTGCAGCGCAGGGAGCGCCGCATCCCTGCTGTTTTTGCCGCCGTCGTGCTGCTCGCCGCAACGCTGCCTGTGAATACCAGCAGCGCCGGTGAAGTGTGGGTCGCCAACATGAAAGGCGCCAACGTGCAGGTCATCGACACCGGCTCCAATCAGGTCGTCAAGACCATTCCCACAGGAGCCGGTGCGCACAACGTCACGTTCAGCCCGGACGGCAAACTCGCCTTCATCGCCAACATGGGCCCCGGCAGCATCACCATCATCGACGCGGTCACGAAAGAGAAGCTGGCCGACGTCACCGCGGACACCAAGGCCCACGATGTGGCGGTGTCCCCCGATGGCAGGATCGCTCTCTCCTGCAATGTCGGAGCGGGCAACGTGACCTTCATCGACATCGCGTCGAAACAGGCGGTCCACACCATGCCCACCGGCAAAAAAGCCATCACCGCCGTGTTTTCTCCCGGAGGACGCAAGGCCTACGTGGTCAATGCCGGGGACGCCAACATCTCCGTGATCGACATGAACACGCGGCAGGTGGCCCAGACCCTGCCGGGCGCCAAGGCCGCCATGGCCATCAAACCCACCGACGACTGGAGCCTGTTCTGGCTCACCGCTCCGGAGGATGACAAGCTGTTGCTGATGGACCCGGCGACCGGAACGGTGGAAGCGTCCATCGATGTGCCGGGAGAACCGCACGGCCTGGTGCACGGCCCGGACGGCAAGACCGTCTACGTCGGACAGCGCAAGCTGAACCAAATCGCCATGATCGACACCGCCAGCCGCAAAATCGTCAAGACCGCTCCGATGGGGCAGCGTCCGGACATGATGGCCATCAGCTCGGACGGAAAAACGGTTTACGTCGCCATCCGCGATGAGAACAAACTGGCCGTGGTTTCCGCCGCCGACCTCAGCCTCGTGAAGAAGGTCGATACCGACGGGGAAACGCACGGCGTCGCCTACCGGGATTGAACCGCGATCGAGGGTCCGGCCGCCCGGCCGGGCTCTCGTCCTCGTCCGCCACCTCCCTCCACCAACGCAAAAAGTCAAAAATTCCATTGAAATGATGGTACAAAGGTTGCGCGCGCGTCCGGACGGCGCAGAAACACTCCGCAAAGGCAGCGACACATGGAGATTTTACAGCTACTGTACCTGGCCGCGGGACCGGGAATCGCCATCGGGGTCTATCTTTACTTCTCGGACAAATGGGAGCCGGAACCGAAGCATCTGGTGGCGCTGAGTTTCCTCCTGGGCGGGCTGGCCTGTTTGCCCTCCCATTATTTTGAGGGGAAGTTTCTCGAGTTCTTCGGCTGGCAGGACATTTTTTCCGACGGCTCCCACTCGCTGTGGAAAACGACGTTTTACGCCTTTTTCGGCGTGGCCCTGGCGGAAGAGCTGTGCAAATTCCTGTTCCTGAAAGGCTTCATCTACGACCACCGTGAGTTCAGCGAGCCGTTCGACGGGATCGTCTACGGAGGCGTGCTGGGCTGCGGGTTCGCGACGGTCGAGAACCTGCTGTACATTCTGCCCGGAGGCTATGAAGTCGGCATCATGCGGCTGCTCACCGCGGTGCCCGGCCACGCGTTCGACGGCGTCATTCTGGGCTATTTCATGGGCAAGGCCCGATTCTGCGCCAATCCGGTGCAAAACCTGACCGCCGGGCTGGTTCTGGTGATCGTCCTGCATGGCCTGTACGACACCGCCGCCTTTTCCAATGGCGCCGGAGCGATCTATCTGGTGTTCGCCATCGTGGTCCTGGGAATCTATCTGGGCCTGCGGGCCAAAAAGGAACTGGCCCGGCATTCCATGTATGTCGAATCCTCCCTGAAAAAATTTTCCATCTTGAAAAAAGGCGAAAAATGGGGTCCGTTGTACCTCAAGGACATCCGCGACCTGCTCGCCAAGGGAAGGCTGAAGCTGGACGATGTGCTGACGGCGGAAGCGACCGGTGAAAAAATGTCCACCCGCGAGCTGCTGTGCGCGGAGATCGGCCTGGGGTTCAAGAAGCGGATCAAGATCCCGCCCACAGGACAACCGGTGATGCAGTTTTTCCTGATCTACGGATTGACCTTCGGCCTGTATCTTTATTTCTGGCTTCACAGGATTTACCGGGAGTTTCGCAACTACAAACACATCGACGTCAACCCCGAGCTGCAGGCGCTGAGCTTTTTCGTCCTGACCGTGCTGCCGTTTTTCGTGCTCGGCACCGTTCTCAAGGCCCTGGGCCAGAAACCGGCGGACTCCGGGGCCGTCGTCCCCTTCATGTTGGCCCTGGCCGTCATCGAAACGGTTTTCGTGTTTTTTCTTCTGCGCACGGTCAAGCGTATTTTGAATGAGAGACTGCAACGATCGTTCACCGTCGTTTTCATCGTCGTTCTGTTTTTCGCATCGAGTGTGGTGCGCAAAGTGCTGCCGCCGGGCTTTCAGTTTTACTGGTGGTTCGAGATTCTGATCATCTGGGTTCAGGGAGGCATTCTGGCGCTGGTGCAGAAGGATTTGAACGCCTACTGGCATCTGGAAGGCAGGCGGGTGGACAGACCGGCTTGACACCCGTTATAAAAGGCAACCATGACCAAGACCAAAGCCGCCGCCATTTTCGTGGCTGTCGTGGGCTCGATTCTCTACGCCAAAACCGCTTTTTTCCCGGACTGGGGTTGGGAAGAGCACTACCAGGCCGGCTGGACAGCTCATGAGAAAGGGGAACACGGCCGGGTCGAAGCGCATTTTTTGAACGCGCTCAAAGAAGCGGAAACGTTCTCCGAGGACGACCCGCGCCTGCACCGCAGTCTCGACACGCTGGCCCGCTATTACCAGTCCGAGAAAAAATACGCCGAAGCCGAGCGCTTCATCCAGCGCGTGCTGGCGCTCGACGAAAAAATCCTCGGGCCCACCCACCCCAATGTGGCGGCGAGCCTGAACAACCTGGCCGAGATCCGGCGGATCCTGGGAAAGTATGAAGAAGCGCTGCCTCTTTATGAACGCGCCCTGGCCATCTGGCAGGAAGCGCTGGGGCCGGAGGACCCGCTGGTGCTCCACATCCGGGAAATCTACGCCGACACGCTGCAAAAAACCGGACGCCAGCCGGAGCCGGACAAGCCCGTTTCCCCTGCACAGCCCGGCAACGCTGTGCCATGATGAATGGAACCAAGCCGCTCATTTACAGGAGAAGAAAACCGGAGTACATTAAAATCAACGGGATTTCTCCGGGATGGCAGAGAACCGGAGAAAGAAACTCACGAAAGGGGAGGGATAGATGAATTTTTTCAAAAAAACCTTAGCAGGAATCCTCGTTGGCGCCGCATTCCTCATGGTTTCTTTTGCAGCATCCGCCCAGTCGGGCAGCCTGCAAATGGGAAAGGAACTGCTGGCGGTCTGCGAGTCCAAAGTGATCGGCCATCAGGAAGCCTGCACCGGCTACATCATGGGCGTCATCGACACCCTTCTGATGTCCTCCATCGCCAACGCACACAAAAAAAGCATCTGCATCATGGATAAAAAAGTGAGCTACTTCCAGGCCAGAGACAGCATCATCGCTCACATCAAAAAGGACCCGGAAAACCTTGCGAAGGATTCCCCCCGGCTGATCGTCGATTCGCTGAAAAAGGAATATCCCTGCTCCTAGCGGGGGACGCGTGACGCAGGCGCAACACGGCGCAGGGAGGCTGCGGTTGTTTACGCCAGCGCTTCTTCAGAGGCGGCAGGAGCCGGATCGGCGCTTTGCGGATTTTCTGCGCTCAGCGTGAAATAGAAGGTGGTGCCTTTGCCGACGGTGGATTCCAGCCAGATCCGGCCGCCGTGCTGCTCGATGATCTTCTTGCTGATCGTGGTCCCGGCTCCGGTACCCTCGCCGAATTTTTCTTTCCCGTTCAGTCGCTTGAAAATCTGGAACAGGGACTCAAAATGCTTCTCCTGGATACCGATGCCGTTGTCGCGCACGTAGAACACATCCGGATCGCGTGTGTTGTCTTCCGTTAGCAGGGGATTGCGCAGGATGCCGATCTCCACGCGTTTTTCCGGCTTGTCGTTGTACCGCACCGCATTGGCGATCAGGTTCTGAAACACTTCCACCATCTGCACCCGGTTGCAGACCACTTCCGGCAGATTTTCCTCAAAGCGCACCTCGGCGTTCGATTCACTCAGCCGGGAACCCAGATTGTCCAAAGCCTCCTTCACCACCGCATTCAGATCCTCGGGCTTCATGCTGACTTTGCTTTTGCCCAGACGGGAGTAACGCAGAATCGTGCTGATCAGAACCTCCATGCGCCTGGTCAGCCGCTGCAGCGTGTCCAGTTTGGCGCAACCCTCCGCATCGAGAACGTCGCCGTAGTCTTCCTTGAGGAACGACGAATAATTGTAGATGCCGCGCAGCGGCTCCTTGAGATCGTGGGAAACGATGAACGCGAACTCATCCAGCTCGCGGTTGCTGCGGATCAAATCCTCCGCGTATTGTTTGATCCTTTTTTCATCCATAGCCATATGGCGCATGGCCCTTTTGGCGTCTTCCGTCTTCTCCTCCACCCGGGACTCAAGCAGTTTCTGGTTGTCCAGCAGCTTTTTTTCGTAGCGCTTCTGCAGCAGGCACAGGCCCGCCGTGACCCAGATGGCGAAAATGGCCAGAATGCGGTTGGTAAAAACCAGCCAGAATTCCCCGCCGGGCGGCGAGAGATGCAGCCCCAGCAAAGTGAGGATAGAACTCGTGATCGCCGCCGCGATCACGAAACCGGTGCCGGAGGTCAACAGCCCGAGCAGCACCACCGCGACATAAGGAACCACCCCGGCGACTCCCAGAGGCAATCTAAGATCGAGAGCGAAGATGAACAGGCTGAGGCCGAGGCCGCAAACCGCCAGATGGATTTTTCTCCTGTTCGATACGAAGTTCTTCAAAACAGACCTGTGGCAGGAGCGCCCCGCAAAAGCAACGAGCACCGGGACGACGGGTTGCAATTTTTTTGGTTTACCCCAATATATCAGCAGCTTATGCATTTTACAATTAATTTCAACCTAGTAACCCATTGTTATTTTATAATTTACAGTGAATTCAGATCCCAGGCTGTGGCATCCAACCGGGTCCCCCGCCGCGGCTGCCAGCAAATCCTTTGAAAACCCGGGGCTTTTTACCCACAAAACGGCCGCAAACCTCAGATTGGCATCAAGTAATCCCGGTGTGCAGCCGATGCGAAAAACATCGGGAGCGGAACGGATTCCGGCCCTCTTAAATCTTGGTAATTTCCCGCGTAATTCGTTAAAATATTTAGGAAAACCTATCTAAAAAGGTAAAAATCATGTCAACGGTGCCTCCAGTCAATATCCAGCAAGTGCTGCAGATGGGGACGCATGCCGAAAAACTGCAGCAGACGATGCAACAACTGCCCAACACCAGCGCGCATCACCTCGATGAAGAACGGAAAATCGCCGACGAACTGAAACGCAAATCCGTCCAGAACGCGAAATCCGGCGCCGCTGCCAACGCCACCGACCCCGACGCAAAGGGCCCCGGACACAGAAAAAAACGCAACGCGAAACCCAAGGCTCCGGAGACCCCGCCCGCACGCATACGGGGCAATCAGGGGGAAACGATCGACGTGGTCATCTGACCCGGTTTTTCACATGGATTCCTGGACCCTCATTCAGACCGGTTTGAACCTGATCCTGCTTGCGGGATTGGTGTACTGCATGATGCGGCTCGGCAGGCTGGAGAAAAAAAACGATACCGGCAAGGAAAACGGAATGGACTGGCAATACCTGATCCTTTCGTTGAACCAGTCCGTCGAGGAAGCCCTGAAGGTTTCGGAAAAGATCAATGAGGACATCGAACGCAAGCAGGCTTCGGCGGCGGAAATTTCCGGCGAGTTGAACCGCAAGATCCAGGCGCTGCAAAACCTGCTGGCGGAAATGCCGGCTCCACGCGCCACCGCGGTGCCCGCAGCGGTGAGCAGCCGCAAAGCGGAAACGCCGCAGGACGACAAGTATTCCCAGGTCGTGGCGCTGGCGTCCCAGGGGTTGAACTCCCAGGAAATCGCCCGCAAGGTGCAGATCCCGGTGGGGGAAGTCGAGCTCACTCTCAGTTTACGCAAATGATTCCAGCGGCAATTGTCTAGGGCAGGGAGGCCCTCCCCATCGACTCGATTCCTGAAAACTTCCTCAAAATCCTGTCCGGCTCCGGCGATGCGGCGTCGGCGGCGCGTTTCATCCAGCGGCTGCGGCCGGGGATGATCCTGTCCGGGGTGGTGCTGAAAAACCTGCCCGAAGGCGGCGTGCTGATCAACTTCAACGGGCACAAGGTCCCCGTCGATCTGCAAAACCAACCGGCGAAAAACCAGGCCCTCACCGTCCGCGTCGAGACCACGCATCCCGCCACCGTGTTGAAGGTCCTCGACGGCGGCCCGCAATCCACAACATCCCAGGCGGCATCGCAGACGCAAACGGATTCCGTCAGCACCCGGCTGCGCCCGCAAGGCAACGCCACCGCCAGCGCGCTCACGCAGACCGACCTCAGGAACCTCAACCTGAAAGAAGGCCAGACCCTGCGCGTGCCGATCGCCCGGGTACTCGACGAAACCACGGTCATCACCCGTATCCAGCAGAAGAACGTCGTCGTCCACACGGACGGCGCGCGAACGCTGAAACCCGGCCAGTCGCTGCCCGTCACCGTGGCGGGCGCCCGGCAGCCCGGCCCGCTGTATTTTCTCGTGCAAAGCCCCGGCCCGGTGCTTCAGCAGGTGACGCCCGGCCAGTTGAAGCCGTACCTGCCTTCTCTGAAACCCCTGGGCGAACTGCTCGCCCGTCTGGCGAATTTCGATCCCGGCCAGTGGTCGCGGCTGGCGGAGCTGGCTCCCAAAGCGGCGAACGGTCTGAAGCAGACCGTGCAGGAACTGCTGCCCGGCAGCGGCCGGGTCCCGGACGCCGCGCAGCTGAAAGCGCAGATCGAACGCTCCGGGCTGGATTACGAAGCCCGGCTGAAACACGCGCTGGAGCGGGGACTGACCGCCGAAAACCGCGCCGAACTGGCGGGCAACCTGAAGGGCCGCCTGCTGCAGCTGCTGCGATCACTGCCCCAACAAACCGCCGGCGCCCAGGTGGAAGACCCGGCGGCCCCGAACCTGCATCCGGACACCCGGGCTCTTTTGCAGAAAGCGGTGGACAGCATCGAGCTCAACCAGCTTTCCAATCAGTACGCCCGGCAGGAAAATCAGCCGCTGCTCTTGCAGATTCCCAATCCGTTCGCGCACGGCGACCCGACGATCAAGCTGTATCTCAGGCCGGCCGGAGACGGGGAGGGCCAGGGCCGCAACGCCAAAAAACACTTCAACCTGGTTTTTCTGCTGGACCTCTCGGCACTCGGGAACCTGCGGGTGGACAGCCGCGTGGACGCGGAAGGCCTTGCGGTCACCATATTCACCGAAAACCCGGACGTGGCGCGCTACATCAACCAGAGACCGGAACAATTCAGCGCCCAAATGGCCGAACTGGGTTTCAAGGCGACGCTGACCAGCCAGGTGCGGGAAAACGTGTCGCTGCCTGTGGATGAGGATTTTCCCCAGGCATTGATCGGGGACCCCTCGCGGCTGGTGGACATCCGCACCTGAACCTTTAATTTAAAATCCCTGACCCATTCAGGCTCACAATCGCAAGGACGCAGCCTCCGGCATGGAAACCCCGCAAAACACAGGCGCAAAAAAATCCGCGGTCTCGCTGAAATACGATCCGGCGCAGGGCCGGGCTCCCAAAGTCACCGCCAAAGGCGAGGGACTGCTGGCGGAGCGGATGATCTCCCTGG
This sequence comes from Nitrospinales bacterium, assembly GCA_965223345.1. GTDB lineage: Bacteria > Nitrospinota > Nitrospinia > Nitrospinales > VA-1 > CBDCWG01. The sequence goes on along the minus strand of CBDCWG010000012.1, from coordinate 2,670,256 downwards.
CATTCGAAAACAACATCCCGATAAAAGAGGATGCGGACCTGGTGCAGATTCTGGCCCAAGTGGATATAAATCAGGAAATTCCCGCAGCGGTCTATCAGGTAGTGGCGGAATTACTGGCATTTGTCTACAAGCTGAACCAGGAATACCCCACATCCGGGCAACCCCCGGAGAGCGGTTAAATACCGGTAATTCAAGGGAATTTATCGGGGCTGCGAAATGGCACGAAAGTTTATCTTGACGGGCACGACGATGCTTTGTTATCCTTTTAAAAATAAAGGCTTTACAAGTTTTCAGCGCTTGTGGAGCAGGGCGGATTCACCCACGGTCAACCGGCTCATCTTTGCCACAGCCGCCCCCATAAACAACGCCCAGGCGGTCAAAATCCTCTAATTATTAAGCAAAGGAAGATTCCGTTGGCAAAGATCTCGTTCAAACTCCGCGCACTGCTGTTTTTTGTCCTGTTTGCCGTCACCGGAACCCTTTCGCATCCGGCGTCCGCCAGTCTTCCCGGTTACAACGCGGCAAAATACGGCCCGTCTCTTTACGACTACGGATTTCCCACACCTCAGGGTCTGGAACCGCAGGTCAATTTCTGGATCGACATCTACTCCAAATACACCACCGACTACGCCGTCATTCACGATGCCGACAACGTCGAGATCATCTACGAAGTGGTGTATCTGGGCAGCAACAAGTCGCGCCGGTCCCGGGACCGGAAGCTGAGAAAAATCAAATCCAAATACAAGACCATCCTCAGAAAGCTGGCGAAAAAGAAAAACCGCGCCTTTCTGACCGGAGAGGAAAAACGCGTCCACGACCTGGTGAAGAACGGCTTTTACCGCGCCGCCCGCGTGATCCGCAGCCAGATCGGGCAAAAGGACCGGTTTGAAGGCGGTCTCATCCGCTCCGGCAAATACATGGACCAGATCTGGGATATCTTCAAGGCTCAGGATCTGCCCGTCGAACTCAGCGTGCTGCCGCACGTGGAGTCCTCGTTTCAGGAAAACGCCTATTCCAGCGCGGGAGCGGCGGGCATCTGGCAGTTCACCCGCGGTACCGGCAGGCTGTTCATGCGCGTCAAATACGATGTGGACGAGCGGCGCGACCCGATCATGTCCACCCACGCCGCCGCCAAACTGCTGCGCAGCAACTACGAACGGCTGCGAAGCTGGCCGCTGGCGATCACCGCCTACAACCACGGCACCCGCGGCATGGCGCGCGCCAAGAAACGGCACGGCGACGACATCGTCAAGATCATCAAAAAATACCGCAGCCGCACCTTCGGCTTTGCATCGAGAAACTTTTACGCCGAATTTCTGGCGGCCCTGCACGTCGTTCGCAACGAGAATAAATACTTTCCCAACCTGAGAAAGGAAACGCCGATCCGGCACGTTTCCATCCGCTTCGACGATTACGTTCACATCAGCTCGATCATGCGGCACTTCGACATGACCCGGCAGGAAGTGGCAAAATACAACCCCGCACTGAGAAAACCGGTGATCTCCGGGCAGAAACGCATTCCCCGAGGATTCGTGTTCCAGGCGCCGGCCCGGCGTTTCGACGACCTCGCGCCATTTTACCAGAAGATCTCCACTTCGGAGAAATTCGGCTCGCAGATCCGCTCCAAGTGGTACACCGTGCAGCGGGGAGACACGCTGTCCGGCCTGGCGCTGCGCTTCGGAACGTCGGTGCGGGAGATGAAGCAGCTCAACCAGATCGGCCGCAGAAACCGCATTTATGTCGGCAAAGTGCTGCGGGTTCCGCCGGCGAGAAAATCCAGGCGGTCGAACATTCTCACCGTGAAAGCGTCGCCCAAGCTGCAAAAGCAGGTCGAGCAGCCTTTGGAAACCGGCAGGTACCGCGTGCGCCGTCACGACAACCTGACCAAAATCGCCAAACGGTTCAAGACCAAACCCTACACACTGGCGCGATTGAACGGCATCAAACGGGCCAATTCCATCTATCCCGGTCAGATTCTCAAGGTTCCGGATCCCGTCAAAGCCGCCAAACCTGTGGTTCTGGCCAAGGCCGATCCCGTTCCGCCGGCGAGCACGCCCGTGCCTCCGAAAACCAAAAAAACCCTGCCGGTTCCGGTGAAATCGACCAAGAAGAAGAAGGTCAAAAGCAAACTGGAAGAATCGGCATTGACCACCGCCCAGTTGAAGGGAGAGGCCCCCGTGGTCAGCGACTCGGCGGGCGATCTCGAACCGGGAGTGAAGGTGCAGCTCGCCAAGGCGACCGTCCCCGCATATCAGATGAACACCAACCGCCCGGCCTTTTTGCCGGTGGCGTTCAAGAACAAGGAACACGAAGCATCGCGCATGGGCGTCATCACCGTGGATTTCGACGAAACGCTGAGCCACTACGCCGAATGGGCGCAATATTCGTTGCGCAAGCTGCGCCGCATCAACAAGATCCGCCGCCGCTCCCACATTCCCGTACACACCAAGATCCTGGTCCCCATGACCAACACCGACCCGGAAAAGTTCGACGAGCGCCGGCAGGAATTCCACAAAGCCATTCAGGATGACTTTTTCAGCAACTTCAAGGTCAGCAAACTGGTGGTGCGGGAAGTGCGCAAGGGCGAGACCCTGTGGGAAATCTGCAACGACATGTACTTCATCCCCTTCTGGCTGTTGAGCACCTACAATCCCGATAAGGACATCAACAACCTTTCCGTCGGGGAACCCCTCAAGATTCCGATCATCATCCCCATCAAATCCAAAGATTCCTGATTTCGATCATTTCGCCGGTAAAATCCGGTATCAGCGGGGAAAATGCTGGATTGCCGCCCGCACAGCGGCGAGGTGCGCCTGCACGCGCACCGGCATGGGAAACGCCGGGGGCGTCTCCAGAGTCATGCAGTAACGCGCGCCCCGGGACCGGGCGTACAGCGCCATCGGCCACCAGTCCATGCTTTCCGGGTCCGGCGACCGGTTGATGACGCCGCCGTTCGCCGCGTTGCCGTCGATCTCCGGATCCAGGTTGAGCGGGATCACTGTGGACACCGGGTCGAGGATTTTCGCGGGCAGCGCGTCTCTCAGTTCCGGCTCGCCCGAGTGATAGAGGTAATAGCCCTTGCTGTCCGAATCCTCGTGCAGCTCCAGCGTCAGATCGTAAGGCCTCTCGAACACTGACTGCGCCAGCTGCACCTCCTCGGGTGGGCGCTCGATTTTGAACACCCGGTTGAGATCCACCGCGTCGCCGTTTTCCCGTATCCCGTGCTCGTAGCCATACGGATTGATGCAGGGCAGCAGCGTCACCTCCCAGTCCGCAAGCGGCAGCGTATTCCGCTCCAGAAGCGCGCACACCGTCTCCACCCCCGCCGGCTCGTCGCCGTGAATGCCCGCGGAGATCAGCACCCGGCGCGCGCCGCCTTTGCCGAGAACCGCCTTTTTCAGGGGATAATTCCCCGCCGGGGAGGCGATTTCCCCGAGGGAACCGAGTTCTCCCGTCCCGGATAGCGCCGATTCCAGCCGGGACAGGATGACGCCGTAATCTCTCACGCGCTCAGGACTCACGAAACGTCTTCTCCGCAAACCCGCATTCCTTTTCGATGACGCATTCGCCGCAGTCGAAGTTTTTCGCCTTGCACACATAGCGGCCGTGCAGGATGAGGTAGCGGTGAGCCTTCTGCTTCCATTTGTCCGGCGTGACGCGCAGCAGCGCCTGCTCGGTTTCCAGCACGTTTTTGCCCGGCGCCAGGCCGGTGCGCTGCGACACCCGGAACACGTGCGTGTCCACGGCGATGGTGGGCTGGCCGAAACCTTCGTTGAGAACCACATTGGCGGTTTTCCGGCCCACCCCCGGCAGCTTTTCCAGCGCTTCGCGGTCGCCGGGAACCTCACCGCCGTGCTGCTCGAGCAGAATCTCGCAGGTACGCAGGATATTTTTGGCTTTCGTGGGCGCCAGCCCGATCGACTGGATGTGCCTGCGCAGTTTCGTTTCCCCCAGATCCAGCATGGCCTGCGGGGTGGCGTAGCGGGGAAACAGATTCTTCGTCGCGGCGTTGACCGATTTGTCCGTCGCCTGCGCGCTGAGGATGACCGCCACCAGCAGCTCGAAACGGTTGCTGAAATCCAGCTCCGATTGCGCGTCGGTGAAACGGCGGCTCAGTTTCTCGTAGATGCGGTGGATGGTTTTCGCGTTCAAGGTGGATGTGTGCAAAAACGGGGGAAAAGCCGGCGGATTCCGGTATCCGGCCGGGCGCGATGCAGGCGAAACGGTCAGTTTTCTTTTTTGCTGTCTTTTGGGGTCTGTTTTTTGGCTTTTTCGCTGTCCGTTGAACCTGCTTTTTTATCGTCAGCTTCTTCCGGGCTTGCCTTTTTGCCGGGAGTCCAGGCGCAGCGCACGCCCACCCAGTAATCCTGCGAATGGTCCGCCATCCCGGGATGCCGCACCATGACGCGGATGGCATCCTCGTCATCGACCCAGGACGCGCCGCGGATGACGTGGAAGCTGCCCCGCTCGGGCCCTTTCGGATTCATCTTCGGGCTGACCTGGTAAAAGTTTTCCGAATACCAGTCCTCCACCCATTCCCAGACGCTTCCCATCATGTCGTGCAGGCCGAAGGCGTTGGGCTTCTTCATCCCGACCGGAGACAGTTTGCGCCGCGAATTCCCCAGGTACCACAAATGCTCACGGTCGATGCCGTCGCCCCAGGGGTTCTCCGTCTGGCTGCCCGCCCGCGCCGCGTATTCCCATTCCGCCTCCGTGGGAAGCCGGCGGCCGATGCGCGTGCAGTAATCCAGCGCCTCCTTCCAGGTGATCCCGGTGATCGGCAGCTCGGGCGCCTGGAACGTGGCGTTGTTGTACTGCATCACCTCATCCCATTTGTACTGCGGCACCTCCGTCTTTTCCAGGTAAAACCCGTCCACGCAGACCTCATGCAGGGGCCGCTCGCGGATGTTTTCATCGAGGGAATCGTAGTAATACACCCGGTCGGTACCCATCATGAAGCAGCCTGCGGGAATCCAGACCATGTCTTCGGGTTCGCTTTCCGACCAGGAGGGCGGGGGGGAGGCCAAAACGCATGCAAAACAAACTAAAAAGGCAATCCATTGTCTCATGACTGCGATTTTACGTGTCCGGGGGGAGCGGGTCAAGGACTCAAATCCCTGCGCGGGAACGGTTGCGGGATACCAGGCTGCATCCCGTTTCCGATTTCGGGCTCAGGTTTTGCAAATCCGCGTCGATAAAGGGATGAACGCATTCTCTGGAGGCCGCTTTGCCAACCGCACGCACGATCGTTTCAGGTTTCGCCGCCCTGCTGATTCTCATGACGGCGGCAAACCCCGTATCGGCCCAGTACAAGAACAAGCTCTCCATCCTGCCCATCGAAAACCCGGCGGGCTGGACCGCCGACTACGCTCCCGGTGAGCTGGTGACGCGCATGCTGAAGCATTCCGTGGCCGAAAACGGCGCGTTTCACCTGTATCCCGCTCCCAAAAAACAGGCCGGCGACAAAGCCTCGATGAATCATCCGGCGCAGTTCCTCGTGCAGGGGAGGGTGCTCGTCTTCGACCCCGGAGAGCCGCCGACCAAGGCGCAGAAAGTGTTCGACGCCCCGGAAACCATCAAGCAGCGCGCCGAGATCGAAATCGAGATCGAACTTTCGAGCCACCACGCCCGCGAATTTCTGGGCCGCCAGCGCTTCCAGGCCCAATCCATCGCCGGCGTGATCCCCTTCGAGTTCGACGGCACGCAGCTGGATTTTCACGATCCCCAGTTTCTGCGCACGTCCATCGGCAAAACCCTCGCCGACCTGAACCGGCAGATCCACGCCTTCATCACGCAGACCCTTTACGTGCAGCCGCTGCAGGGGGAGATCGTCGGCGTGGACAAGGAAAAAATGGAAGTGCTCATCAACCTGGGCCGGGAAAACGGCATCGGTTTCGGCGACGATTTCAACGTTTATTCCGTCACCCTCAACCAGAAAGATCCCTACAGCAAACGCGATCTCGGCGGCCGTTTCACCCGCCAGGGCGTGGTGCGCGTCCGCCAGGTGCACGCCGGTTTCTCCATCGCCGCCATCATGGCCGGAAAGGAGTTCCAGCAGGGCCAGCTGGTGCGCTCCCGCAAAACCAACCCGGTCTACCACCCGGCGCCCTCCCTGTCCCCCGGCGTGCCATCCCCCGCCGGATATTCGAGCCCGCAGATCCAGTCCGCCAGCCGCTGATCCTCACGCACAGTATCCTGAAAGACAACCGTCGTCGGCTTATTCCCTGAGCCGTCGTTTCGCCGCCTCGATTTTTGCCTTTCATCGTTCCGGTTGAGAAATCAACTGTGACACAATCGTGACACAACCTCCATGTGATCGCGACATATCCCGTCTAAGTTCATCCCGAATCGTTGAATTTCCGCATTTTGGTTTTTTTACAAAACCTTACAGATACGGGCCGTGATGAAAAACCGACGCACCCACTCCCTTCGGTGGCTTTCGCTTGCAGGAGTCACCGGATTGATCCTGATCCTGCAGGCAGGCCCCGTTCACAGCGATCCCGTTCCGGACGGCATCCCTGCCAAACGCGCCACCGACTACATCTATTCCATCATCAAGGCGAGCCGCGAATTTTATTCCCAGCAGATCGTCAACCGCCTGCAAAAATCCATCGGGCTGGCCGCCAGCGAGAACTGGGAACAGGAAAAGGCGCTGCCGCTGCCGGCGCAGTTTTTGCTGCTCTCCGCCGAGGAATCCAATGCCAGGGGGATCGGCCTGAAAGTCCGGCTGGTCAGCCGCAATCCCATCAACAAGAAAAACGGCGCGCTCACCGACCTGGAAAAGCTGGGTCTGCAAAGCATGAGCAAAGACACCAACGCGCCGTTCACCTGGGTGGTGCAGCGCAAAGGCATCCTCAATTTCCGCGCCATCTATCCCGATCTGGCCACATCCGAGTCCTGCGTGAACTGTCACAACACGCACCCCAACTCCCCGAAAACCGATTACAAACTCGGCGACATCATGGGCGGCGTGCTGATCAACGTGCCTTTGAGCAACGTTCCGCTGAGCGAGCAGGGCGCATCCACCGAAAACGACGCGTTTCTGGTGCCGCCCCAGGTGGTGGCCGACTACATCCACGCCGTGCTCGATTCGGACCGCTACGTGTACACCCAGCATGTCGTGAAACCGCTGACCCAGACCAAGGCGGTCAAGGCCAGCGAAAACTGGCTCGACGAGCACGCCCTGCCGCTGCCGGCGCAGTATCTGCTGAACACCGGCCGCCTGGCCAAGAAGAACCGCCTGAAAATGAACTTCCGGCTGATCAGCCTGTGGCCCATCAACTTCAAGAACAGCGCCGCCAACGAATTCGAGCGCAACGCCCTGGTTTCCGTGGCGGACGATCCTTTGAGGCCGTTTCTCGGAAAGATCAAGCGCGGACGCTCCACCTATTTCCAGGCCGTCTATCCGGATTTCGCCGTCAGCCAGGCCTGTGTGAACTGTCACAACGCGCACCCCAACAGTCCCAAGACCGATTTTCAACTGGACGACATGATCGGCGGCATGCTCATCTCCTTCCCCCTCAACAAGTGATCGCGCATGGAACCCAAGAAACGGGAAGAAGAGCCGGTTGAAGCGCTGGAAAGCCAGATGGGCGACGAAGCCCTGCGGGACCTGTTCATCGGTCAGCCCCTGCCGCCGCCGGAAAAAAAAGTGCGAATGAGTTTCTGGGATTTTTTCATCGTGCTGCTGCTCGTCGTCCTCGCCGCGGGCGGGGGGCTGGTCTTCGGCCTCAACCTGCTGGCGGACACTCCGGGCAAACGCGTCCAGGTCGTGACCCAGGAACCCGACAGCAACAGCATCCGTTTCGCATTGGAAGAAATCATCGCCAACGGTCAGTTCCAAAACCTGATGATCTCGACCGGCCGCATCGGCGAGCTGGTGGGTCCTCAGGGAGAGATGGGACCGAAAGGCGAAGCAGGTCCGCCGGGAAAACCGGGGCCGAAAGGCCCCAAGGGAGACCCAGGCCCTCAGGGGCCGCAGGGGTTTGAAGGGCCGGAAGGCCCGCCCGGTCCGCCGGGGCCTCCGGGACCCGCAGGCTCGGCGGGTAAAGACAGCGTCGCCCAGGCAGGAGCGCTACAGGGCATCGCCGGCTGGGAACGGCTGGAGAGCAAAAGCTTCAGCGTCAAGCCGGGCCAGAGAAAAACCGTCCTCATGAGCTGCTCGCCCGGCAAGATCCTGCTGGGAGGCGGCTACAACGCCGCGGGCTGCGACCAGTGCGCCGGCGTGACCAACTACCCCTCCAGCATCAACTCCTGGGAAACCACCATCGTCAACGACAGCGCCGGCAAACCCTTCAACCTGAAAGTCTATGTGATCTGCGCACAACCCACCCTTTGACCAACAACAATTCAGACAGGATTGACAGGATAAAGGCGGGATAAAAACCGGACTAACACAAAACTACAAAGGCGTAATATCGAGGGTATCTGAAGGTCAATTCATCTCAAGTTAGAAATAGAATAATTTTGATTATCAGTAGTCAACCAAGTTGATTTATCCATTTCCTAGCAATGTCTCTTTCCCTCTTAAACTTATCCGCCTCACATGACTCAATAAAGTTCATAAAATCTTTCTTAGCCTGTATCTTATCGCCTTTAGTTTTCCAATTAAAAAAACCTAAGCAATAATTAATATAATATTTGTCAGGCTCTTCTCTAAGTATCCAACAAATAAAACTTTCTACTTGATTGATAACCTCCACATTAACTAGATGCTGAGAAGCCCTTCTGTAATGCCTTATAGCCGCACTAAGCTCCCCTCTATACGCATAAAGAAAGCCTATATTATAATTCCATAATCCATTATTCTTATTCCTAACTTTTTTCAAAAAACTAATTGATGATTCAATATCTCGCTCTTTAAGAAAGATATATATCGATTTAAGAATATAAAATACCTCTAAATGTTCTTCACTCAGCTTATCTAACTTTTCAAGATAATTCCCAAAGGTATCAACATGACAAGGCTCATAATTTTCTCTCCAGGCTAAAAGTTGATTGTTTGCATGTGTAAGATAAACTTCATTCAATCTTTGAGGTATTCGTTGCTTTAACTCTACAAAAACTGGAAAGTTTGTTTGTTTAGTTTTAATTAGCACCTCAACATCTTTATAAAGTTTTTCTGCATAATCTAAATCTCCAGCGCACGCCGCAGTAATTCCTATTATATATTTTGCAATCATTCCCGCCCATTCCGACGTAAACTTAAAGGACAAAAGATCATTTTTTGTCGGAATATTAATTTTTCTTGGTAGCAATTCAGCGAATTCTATAGAAATATAATTGCTCAATTCTTTAGGCATTGGACCATGCTCAACAATCCCGTCAAGTTCTATAATATGTTGATCTTCACCATTTAATGTTCTAAGCCTTACTCGCCCGTATATAATAAATTTAGCTTTAGAACGTATTCTTAGTGATTCGGCATCCTCCACTTCAATAATATTTTTTGCGATATGTTCCCTTACCTCAATAAAATTGAAGTAATGTCCAGCTTTTCCTGACCTTATAAGCTGCCGAAGAGGAATTAAAAAGTCTTCCCTTACTTTTTTACTTTCCTCATCGCTATCGCAAGAATGGCTTAATAGTATTGGATTTTCTTCGTGCCTTCCTAGAGATACGGGGTTTCTAATTTCAACCGTTTTACATCCTGTTCATCCTGTCTCCTCGCTTTTCTTTGCGTCTTTGCGTCTTTGCGCGAGGCAGGGTTTTCCGTTTTTATCCTGTAATCCTGCCCCTTCTTTCTACGCCATGTACTCCTGCAGGGAGGTGACGGCGAGTTCTTTTTCCTGGATGGCTTTGAGGGCGCCCACCAGGGCCATGGCTCCGGCCATCGTGGTGCAGTAGGGGAGGTTGCGGTTGAGGGAGGCACGGCGCAGGGAGAACGAATCCTTGGTCGCCTGTTCGCCGAACACCGTGTTGATGAGGAAATCCACTTTTCCGGCCTCGATCGCCTCGACGACGTGCGGCGTTCCTTCCTTCACCTTGTTGATGCCCGCCACCTTGAGGCCGTGCTTTTCCAGGTAGTCGCGGGTGCCGGAGGTGGCGAGCAGGGAATAACCCAGCGCGTCGAACCCCTGAGCCACTTTGAGGGCGGCTTCCTTGTCGCCGTCCTTGACGCTGATGAACACCGTGCCCTTGGGTGACAGGCGGATTCCGGTGGCGATCTGCGATTTCGCGAACGCGCGGCCGAACGTGGAGTCGATGCCCATCACCTCGCCGGTGGATTTCATCTCCGGGCCCAGCAGGATGTCCACGTTGGTGAATTTGTTGAACGGAAACACCGACTCTTTCACGGCGATGTGCGAGACGGTTTTCTCCTCCACCAGGCCCAGCTCCTGAAGGGTTTTGCCCGCCATCACCTGCGCCGCCCTTTTCGCCAGCGGAATGCCGATCGCCTTGCTGACGAAAGGCACGGTGCGCGAGGCGCGCGGGTTGACCTCGATGATGAACACCGTGCCGTTCTGCACCGCGAACTGAATGTTGATGAGCCCCACCACGTTGAGTTCCTTCGCCAGCGCGCGCGTCTGCTCACGGATTTCGCTCAGGACGTTGTCGGGCAGCGAAAACGCCGGCAGCGAGCAGGCGCTGTCGCCGGAATGAATCCCGGCTTCCTCGATGTGCTCCATCAAGCCGCCGATGAACACGTCCGCACCGTCGGACAGCGCATCCACGTCGATCTCCGTCGCCTGCTGCAGAAACTGGTCGATCAGAATCGGATGCTCGGGCGACGCGTTGACCGCGTGCTTCATGTAGTGCCTGAGCCGTTTCGCGTCGTAAACGATTTCCATCGCCCGGCCGCCCAGAACGTACGAGGGCCGCACCACCACGGGATAACCGATGGACTCGGCGATGCGCTCCGCCTCTTCGAGCGAAGTGGCCGTGCCGTTTGCCGGCTGCTTGAGATCGAGCTTTTCCAGCACTTCCTTGAAGCGTTTGCGGTCCTCCGCGCGGTCGATGTCCTCCGGACTGGTGCCGATGATCGGCACCCCCGCCTGCAGCAACGGAACGGCGAGCCGGAGCGGCGTCTGGCCGCCGAACTGCACGATGACGCCGTCGGGCTTCTCCACCCGCACGATGTGCATCACGTCCTCGAAGGTCAAAGGCTCGAAGTACAGCCGGTCCGAGGTGTCGTAGTCGGTGCTCACCGTCTCCGGATTGCAGTTGACCATGATCGTCTCGTACCCGTCCTCTTTCAGCGCGAACGAGGCGTGCACGCAGCAGTAATCGAACTCGATGCCCTGGCCGATGCGGTTGGGGCCGCCGCCCAGGATCATGATTTTCTTTCTGTCCGAAGGCGCGGCCTCGCATTCCTCTTCATAGGTCGAATACAGATAGGGCGTGTGCGCTTCGAACTCCGCGCCGCAGGTGTCCACCCGCTTGTACACCGGATACAGGCCCATCGCGTCGCGCCGGGCGCGCACCTCCAGCTCCGTGCAGTTCAGAAGCTGCGCCAGGTAGCGGTCGGCGTAGCCCATGCGCTTGGCCCGCCACAAAAGATCGTCGTCCACCGCAGCGAGCGTGCCGGCATCGACGAGGCTCTTTTCGCAGTCCAGCATTTCCTTGAAGTTGTACAGAAACCACAGGTCGATGCCGGTGAGCGCGTTGATCCTTTCCAGGGAGACGCCGCGTCTGAGGGCGGCGGCGACAAACCAGATGCGATCCCAGAACGGCGTGTGCAGGTTTTTCTCCAGCTGATCGATCTGCTCCTCCAGCGTCCAGCCCGCTTCATTCAGGTCGAGGCCGAAATCGTCGTTGAGCCCGAACACGCCGATCTCCAGCGAACGCAGCGATTTCTGAAACGCTTCCTTGAACGTGCGGCCGATCGCCATCGCTTCGCCCACCGATTTCATCTGCGTGGTCAGCACCGGCTCCGCTTCGAAAAACTTTTCGAACGTGAAACGCGGCACCTTGACGACGCAGTAGTCGATCGTCGGCTCGAAGGACACGGGCGTGACGCGCGTGATGTCGTTGCGGATCTCATCCAGCGTGTAGCCCACCGCCAGCTTGGCGGCGATCTTGGCGATGGGAAACCCCGTCGCCTTGGAGGCCAGCGCCGAGCTGCGCGAGACCCGCGGGTTCATCTCGATGACGATCATCTCGCCGGTTTTCGGATCGGTGGCGAACTGGATGTTGGAACCGCCGGTTTCCACGCCGATCTCGCGGATGATGGCGATGGCAGCGTCGCGCATGACCTGGTATTCCTTGTCGGTGAGCGTCTGCGCCGGCGCGACGGTGATGCTGTCGCCGGTGTGGATACCCATCGGATCGAAGTTTTCGATCGAGCAGACGATGACCACGTTGTCCTTGAGGTCGCGCATCACTTCCAGCTCGTATTCCTTCCAGCCGAGCAGCGACTTTTCGATCAGCACCTGCGTCACCGGGCTGGCGTGCAGGCCCCAGCGCACCTGCTCCTCGAACTGCTTTTCCGTGTAGGCGACGCTGCCGCCGGTGCCGCCCAGCGTGAAGGAGGGGCGGATGATGGACGGGAAACCGGTCTCCTTCACCAGATCCCACGCCGCGCCGAGGTCATTGGCGTAGCCGCTGGGGGCCACCTTGAGGCCAATGCGCGCCATCGCCTCCTTGAACAGCTGCCGGTCCTCGGCTTTGCGGATCGTGGCGACGTTGGCGCCGATCAGCTTCACGTTGAATTTGTCGAGCACGCCGTTGTCGGCCAGCGCCAGCGCCGTGTTGAGGGCGGTCTGGCCGCCCATCGTCGGCAGCAGCGCGTCCGGCCGGTCGCGTTCGATGATCATTTCGGCCACCTGCGGCGTCACCGGTTCCACGTAGGTGCGGTCGGCGAAATTCGGGTCGGTCATGATCGTCGCCGGATTGCTGTTGACGAGGATGACTTCGTAGCCTTCCTCCTTGAGCGACTTCAGGGCCTGCGTGCCCGAGTAGTCGAACTCGCAGGCCTGCCCGATGACGATGGGACCGGCGCCTATCAGCAGTATTTTCTGGATGTCGGTTCTGCGTGGCATGGGTCAGTCGCGGTAGATGTCGTGCAGATCGATCTGGCGGGAACGCTCCCACTTGAGATTCATGTATCCCAGTTTCTGCATCAGCAGGTTGCACGCGTCGCGGAATTCGATCTTCATTTTCTGCACTTCCAGGTTCTTTTTCTCACCTTCCAGCTGCGATTTTTCCTGATGCAGCTCGGAACGCGTTTTCTTGAGCTCTTCCAGTTTTTCATTCAGGCTTTTGAGCTTGTCTTCGGCGTCGGTTTTGCTGATCTTGCCATTGAGCTTGTCGATCTCGCGGGCGTTCTTGTCCATGCGCGAATCGCAGGTCTTCAGTTTCGAATTGACCGCCTTGAGCTCTTTCCGGTGCCCGTCCTGAACCGCGACGATGGCCTTGACCTTCTCCTTGATGTACTTCGCCGCCCCGTCGGGATGAAAACAGAAACAGCCGGAAAAGAAATATCCGTCGTCCAGAGGCAAGAGCCTCCCCTCAAAGATATCATCTTTATTGAACAGGATTTTCCCCTGGCTCTCCTGCACCGAATATTTTTCATTGTCGAACAGGTTGAGCACCACCACCCGCTGATCCTGAATCTTCTTGGGAATGAACAGGCCGTGGATGCTGCCGGTGAACTTCTTGTACGCCATGCGCTCGTTCTGCGCCCAGCCCGCCCCGTCGCTCAGCAGCAGGTCTTCCAGCAGCGTCTCCTGCTTACCGGGCAGCACCCGGTCGAAAATGAACCATTCGAGGAACAGCCCCATGCGGGCCTCGTAGGACTTATCGTCCTCGTAGATCTCGCCGGAATGCTTCTGATACTCCTTGCGCGCCTCCAGGATATCGTCTGCGAAACGGTTTTGCGTGATCGATTCGACCAGCGCATCGTATTGCTCTTTCAAGTCAGTTTCCTTTCATCAGCTCCACGAACCGGTTGAACAGGTGGCCGGAATCGTGAGGGCCGGGCGAGGCTTCAGGGTGGTACTGCACCGAAAAAACCGGAAGGGACTTGTGGCGGATGCCCTCGACCGTATCGTCATTGAGGTTGACCGAGATCACCTCCACGCCCTTTTTCACGGAATCGCCGTCCACCGCGAAGCCGTGATTCTGCGACGTGATCTCCACCTTGCGGGTGGTGAGGTCCATGACGGGCTGGTTGCCGCCGTGATGGCCGAACCGCAGTTTGTAGGTCCGCGCACCCAGGGCCAGGGTGAGGATCTGGTGGCCCAGGCAAATTCCGAACACAGGAACCTTATCGACCAGCCGCTGCACATTCTCAACCGCATAGGAAACCGCGGCGGGATCGCCGGGACCGTTGGACAGGAACACCCCGTCCGGCTGCATGTCGAGCACCGCCTTGGCCGGGGTGGACGCCGGCACCACGCGCACCCGGCAGCCCGCATCCACCAGCATGCGCAGAATGTTGCGCTTGACGCCGAAATCGTAGGCCACCACCGAAAAACCGGGATTCGGCGCTTTTTCCACCGGGGCGGCCGATCCGTTCAGGTTCCATTCGCCTTCCGTCCAGTCGTACGGTTTTGCACAGGTGACCTCGCGCACCAGATCCTGCCCCACCAGTGTCGGCGAGCGGCGGGCGCGCTCCACCAGGGCCTTCGTGTCCGTGGTCCGCGTGGAAAGCACCGCCTGCTGCGCGCCGGCGTCGCGGATGTGGCGCGTCAGGGCGCGCGTGTCCACGCCCTGGATGCCGACGATGCCGTGATCCTTGAGAAACTGGTCCAGCGTTCCCTGCGAGCGCCAGTTGCTGGGGATGCCGCTCAGCTCGCGGATGATGAATGCCTTGAGATGCGGCCGCGCCGACTCGAAATCCTGCGGGTTGACGCCGTAATTGCCGATCAACGGATAGGTCATCACCACCATCTGGCCGCAATAGGAGGGGTCCGTCAGCACCTCCTGGTAGCCGGACATGCTGGTGTTGAACACCACCTCCGCCTCGACCTCGCCTTCGGCGCCGAACGCGGTGCCCGTGAAAATTCTTCCGTCCGCCAACGCTAAAACCGCTTTCATGCCTTCAACCGGGTATTGAGAGAATTCATCGGGAGGGAGCGGAATAGACCGTTTTTCCGCCAACGAGGGTGTGCGTCACACGCCCTTTGACCTTCCATCCGTCATAGGGAGAATTCTTGCTTTTGGATTTGAACTTCGAAACATCGATCACGTATTCCGCCTCCGGATCGAACACCACCACATCCGCGTCCTTGCCTTCCGCCAGCGATCCGTGCTCCAGGCCGAAGATCTCGGCGGGGCGGGACGTCAGCTTCTCGATCGCCTTGGGCAAAGTGAGGACCTTTTCTTCCACCAGCCCCAGCGTCAGGGGCAGGGCCGTTTCCAGCCCCACGATACCGAAACACGCCCGGTCGAACTCCACCTGCTTGTCCGTCACGTCGTGCGGGGCGTGGTCGGTGGCGATGATATCTATCGTATCATCCTTCAGGCCTTCCTTGATGGCCTCAATGTCCGCGTGCGTGCGCAGCGGCGGGCTCATCTTGGTGTTGGTGTCGTAGCCGCGCACCGCTTCCTCGGTGAGCGTGAAATGGTGCGGCGCCACCTCGCAGGTGACCGGCAGCCCCTTGGCCTTGGCCAGCCGCACCAGCTCAACCGCGCCGCCGCTGGAAATGTGCGCCACGTGCAGACGGCCGCCGGTTTTTTTCAGCAGGGCGATGTCCCGGTACACCATGATGTCTTCCGCTTCGGTGGGCATGCCCTTGAGCCCCAGCTCCGTGGAGATCAGCCCCTCGTTCATCGAGCCGCCGCGGGTGAGGTCGAGGATCTCGCTGTGCTGGATGCAGGGCAGGCCGAACATGCGGCTGTACTCGAACGCGCGCCGCATCAGTTCGCTGTTCATCACCGGACGGCCGTCGTCCGAGAACGCCACCACTCCCGCTTCCTTGAGGTCGCCCATCTCGGTGAGCGCTTCGCCTTTGAGCCCCTGCGTGATCGCGCCGATCGGATACACGCGCACGATGCCCTTTTCCTGGGCGCGCGCCAGCATCAGTTCCGTCACCGAACGGGTGTCGTTGACAGGCTCCGTGTTGGGCATCACCGCCACCGAGGTGAACCCGCCCGCCGCTGCGGAGGCACAGCCCGATTCGATGGTTTCCTTGTACTCGAAGCCCGGCTCGCGGAAGTGCACGTGCATGTCGATGAATCCCGGAGCCACCACCCGGCCTTGGGCCTCGATCACCTCGGCCGATTTGGCCTTGGCGGCGCCGATCTTGCCTTTCGCCTCCACGGCCTGGATTTTGCCGTCCTCAATCAGCACGTCGAACAGGCCGTCTTTCCCGTTCGCGGGGTCGATCAGGCGGCCATTCTGTATCAGGGTTTTCATATGATTTGCTTCATACCTGCGTGAGTTCTTCCTTGGCTTCGCCCAGAAGAAGATACATGAGCGCCATGCGAACCGCCACCCCGTTTGTCACCTGATTGAGAATCACCGAGTGCGGCCCTTCCATGACATCCAGCGCAATTTCGACACCGCGGTTCACCGGCCCCGGATGCACGATCAGCACATCCTCGCGCGCCGCCTTCAGCCGTTCCGCCGTCAGGCAGAACAGGTTGGCGTATTCGCGCAGCCCGGCGAGGTGATATTGGTTCTGCCGCTCCTGCTGGATTCTGAGCATCATGACGACATCGGCGTCGCGAATCGCTTCGGTCAGATCGTGCGTCACCCGCACTCCGAGTTGTTCGATGCCGAAAGGCATCAGCGTCGCCGGCCCGGCGACCGTCACCTGCATGCCGAGGGTTTTCATGGCGTAGATGTTGGAGCGGGTCACGCGGCTGTGCAGGATATCCCCGACGATGGCCACGTTCAGGCCGTCCAGCTTCCCCTTGTGCTCGCGGATCGTCAGCAGGTCGAGAAACGCCTGCGTCGGGTGCTCGTGCGCCCCGTCGCCGGCGTTGATGATCGGGCAGTTCACAAAATCGGCCAGCAGGGCGGGGGCCCCGGCGCTGGCGTGCCGCACCACCAGAATGTCCGGCGACATCGCTTCCAGGTTGCGGGCGGTGTCGATCAGGTTTTCCCCTTTCACCGTGCTGCTGGTGGAGCCGGAAATATTGATGACGTCGGCGCTCAGCCGCTTGCCGGCGATCTCGAACGAGGTGCGGGTGCGCGTGCTCGGCTCGAAAAACAGGTTGATCACCGTGCGGCCGCGCAGGGTCGGCACCTTTTTGATCTCGCGCGTGGAGATCTCCTTGAACGAATCCGCCGTGTCGAGGATCGTTTCCAGATCGTCCCGGTTCAGGCCGCGGGTTCCCAGTATGTTTTTAACGCTGAGAGGCATTTACGTGTTCAGTCGGTTGGTTCGACAATAAAGACCTGATCGTCCTGCGCGTCGTCTTCCTTGAGGCGCACCCGCACCATCATGTTTTTGGCGGTAGGGATGTTCTTGCCCACATAATCCGGCCGGATCGGCAGTTCCCGGTGGCCGCGGTCGATCAGCACCGCAAGCTGCACCGACGCCGGGCGGCCGAAGTCCATCAGCGCGTCGATGGCGGCGCGGATCGTGCGCCCGGTGTACAGCACGTCGTCGCACAGCACGACGTGCCGGCCTTCGATAGGAAAGGCGATCTCGGTCTTTTTGAGCGTCGGGAACTTCGCCGCCGTGCTCAGATCGTCCCGGTACAGCGTGATGTCCAGGATGCCGTGATCCACGGTGACGTTTTCGATCTCCGCGATCTTGGCCTGCAGGCGCTTCGACAGCGTGACGCCGCGCGTGCGGATGCCCACCAGCGCGAGGTTGTCCGCGCCTTGGTTTTTTTCCAGAATTTCGTGGGCGATGCGGTTCACCGCACGGGCGATCCCCGTGGAATTGAGTGCGACAATGGTCATGGTGCGCGTTTGCGGGAGGCGCTTGGAGGAGAGAGGGCAGGGGCAAAAAAAAACCTCCTGCGGATTTTTTCCACCTAGGAGGTCGCGTGCCTGTCCTGTACGTATCTCATCGGGCTTCTCCCTTGGCAGCCTCACAGGACCGCCTTAAAGGAATCATATCTTTCAACAGAGTAGCGCAGGACCGCGCCGAAGTCAAGCGCAAACCGGCGCTTGCGCCCGTAAAAATAAGGGTTTGCTTCCCCCGCGCGAGGGGCTACAATTTTGGCAGAGTGGGAACTCGCCCCTAGCCGCAAAAGACGAAGGATTGGACAGGATTGACAGGATAAAAGGGGGAAACAGGCCTCGCGCAAAGGCGCCAAGCCACCTCCAGTATTTTGATAAGCGGGTGTCGAGCTATGCTCGACGAAGACGCAAAGAAGCAGGAAAGGAAAAAAGTGGAGCAAAGATAACCTGAGGCCTTCGACATACTCAGGCCCAGCTCTGTCGAAGGGTGAAATGAGGGGAGAGTGAAGGAATCCTTCCTCATTTCCAATCCGGTGATCCTGTCCGACATTTTAATCTCATCAATACCAGCCAAAGGGCACAACATGGTACGCATCAATAAAGTCTACACAAAAAAAGGCGACCAGGGCGAAACCTCCCTCGTCAAAGGCGTGCGCATCGCCAAGGACCACGCCCGCGTCGAAGCCTACGGCACCATCGACGAGCTCAACAGCATCCTCGGGCTGGTGCGCTGCTTCAACCTGGAGAAACCGCCGTCCGAAGAACGGGACCGGCTGGAAAACATCCTGCGCGGCATCCAGAACCGCCTGTTCGACATCGGCAGCCTGCTGGCCACCCCGCCGGGCGTCGAGCGCCCGGAACGCAAGTACCTGACCGAAGCCAACGTCGCCTGGCTGGAGGGCGTCATCGACTCGATGAACGCCGAACTCAAACCGCTCAACAGCTTCACCCTGCCCGGAGGCAGCCACGTGCTGGCGTTTCTGCACCAGGCCCGCACCGTCTGCCGCCGCGCCGAGCGCCGCATCGTGACCCTGAACCGCGACGAACCCGTGGACCCGCAGCTGATCGCCTACATCAACCGCCTGTCCGACGCGTTGTTCGTGTTCAGCCGCTGGAGCGCCGTGAAACTGGGAGAAACCGAATTCCTCTGGGAACCCGGCAAAGAGGATGAGGGAGGGTAGGGGATAAATCGCCTATTGTTTCAATATTGGTAGAAGCGGTTCTTTCACGTGGCGCGGTTGCCCTTCCAGGTGAGCGTCACTTCGCCTTTGCGCACCTTGAGCTGGCAGCCGAGGCGCATGCCCGCTTCCAGGTCTTCTTCCAAGAGGTAATCCTTTTCCTCTTCCGTCAGCCGGGAACAGTTTTCCATCCCCTTCACCACGGTGAGTTCGCACACCCCGCAGGTGCCTTCGGTGCAACCGAAACTCAGGGACACGTCCACCTCGTCGCAGCAGTCGATGAGCGGGGTGCCGTCCTCAAATTCATGGGTCACGTTGTCGGGCTGGAATACGATGCGCGCCATTAAAGTTGGATTCTCCTTAAAAAACCAGACAGGATCACAGGATTGTAAATGAGGAAGGATTTTTTAACTGCCTCACTTCACCCTTCGACAGAGCTGTGCCTGAGTATGCCGAAGGCCTCAGGGTGACAGTTTTCTTTTCTTCACTCTTCTTCGTTCACCCTTTGCGCCTTTGCGCGAGGCTCCCTCATCCACTCCCTGAAGATGCGAAAAACAGCCGCGGGATTCAAAAAAACCCGCCCCTCACTGGTTATAAACGTATATTTCAGGGGTCACAAACCGCTTTTTTTGAGGTCTTCGATGAGCCGGGTCTGCTCGTCGGTGAGAACTTTCGGCATCTTCACGATGATGCGCACCAGTTGATCGCCTTTGCCCTTGGAGTCGGCGATCCCAAGACCCTTGAGCCGCAGGCGGGAGTGGCTCTGGGTTCCGGGCGGGATTTTGAGGTTTTTCGCTCCGGACAGGGTCGGCACTTCCCGCGTGGTTCCAAGCAGCGCTTCGGTGAGCTGGACTTCCAGATCCAGCAGGATGTCGTGGCCCTCGCGCTGAAACAGCGGATGCGGCTGCACCTGCACCTTCAGATACAGGTCGCCCGCCGGCGCGCCCTTGGCGCCCGGATTGCCTTTCCCCTTGAGCCGGAGTCTCTTGCCGTTGGCGATGCCGGCGGGGATGCGCACGCTGGTTTCCTGGCTGCGGCCGTTGGCCTGCACGGAGAAGCGTTTTTCCGCCCCCAGCGCCGCTTCTTCGAAACTCACTGTCAATAGCGCCTCCACGTCCTGCCCGCGCTGCGGACCGGACCGGTGGCCGCCGTGAAAGATATCTTCGAACGAAGCCCCGCCGCTGCGAAAGCTGCCGGTGCGGAAAAAATCCTCGATCCCCTGCATCGGGCTGCCGCCGCCGAAGTTGAAACCGAACCCCTGGAACACCTCGTTCATATCGAAATCCCGGAAGATGTCCTCCTGGGAAAATTTCTTGTGGAATCCGTCCGCGCCGAACTGATCGTACTGTTTGCGCTTCTTGTCGTCGCTGAGGACCGCGTACGCCTCGCTGATTTCCTTGAACTTCTCCTCCGCTTTCGGGTTGTCCTTGTTGCGGTCGGGGTGGTATTTCAAGGCCAGCTTGCGGTACGCCTTTTTAATTTCATCCTGGGACGCCTTGCGATCGACGCCGAGGACGGAATAGTATTCGCTCATAACACCTTGATAAATAAAGGTTAATGCCTTAAAATAAACTTCATGATTCCTTCTATACTTACTTTACCTCAATTGCGCTGCGTTTTCCAAGCCTCGATGCTGGGCCTTTTGATCACAGCCTGCGCCGGCGCGCCCGAGCCGAAGGAACCGGCGATCGACACCTCTACTGTTGAGATGCACATCTGGATCCCGCCGTCGCAGGAAGAGCTGGAATTTCGCAAAGCCCGCCAGCGGGAACTGGACGCCGTGTCCGACGACATGCGCATGCTGGTGTTGAAACAACAGGGCTTGTACCAGCAGACCCAGGCGCTGGAGCACGCCATGAGCTGGAACGCAAGCCGCACCAGCGCCATCGAAGCGCAGATCCTCGAAAAAATCGCCGAGGAGGAAAAGAACAACCAGCGGCTGAAGCAGGAAATCGCCTTTATAAAGGCCTCACAGCGTTTGCTCAAGGAAAATCTCAAAAGCGCCTACCGCGTCCCGGCCGTGCCCCGCTTCACCCGCGCCGACTACAACCAGGCGATCCGCCTGTTGAGGGACGGCCAATACAAGCGCAGCATCAAAAAATTCAACCAGCTCTTGCTCCGCAATCCACCCCGGGCCCTGAAGGACAACCTGCACTTCGGCCTCGCCACCGCCTACTACAAGCTGAGAAAATATTCCGAGGCCGTGCGCCAGTGGAACACCATCGTGAAAAAATATCCGGCAGAGGACAAATTTTTCATGTCCCATGTTATGCTTGGCATGGTCCACAACCAGAAAGGCGAAAAGAGCCGGGCGCTGTACATCCTCAACGAGGCCCTGAAGCGCAGTCCGCCCGCCTCCGTGCGCACGCTGATCCAGCAGATGATAAACCAGATCGAAAACCCGGCAAACGCCGCGGGATGATCGCGGTGCGCCCGCCCACCACTTTTTTCACCGGATGATGTCATGGCACAAGTCAACGAGAAAGCCCCCGAACTGACCGTCGATCAATGGGTGCAGGGCAACCCCACCAGCATCGAACAGGAGCGGGGCCGGGTTCTGCTGATCGAAGTGTTTCAAGTCAACTGTCCCGGCTGTTTCATCGCCGGCATCCCCGAGATCATCGACCTCTTGCAGACCTATCAGGACGAGCCGCTCACCGTCTGGGGGCTCGCCACCGCATTCGAGGATTTCGACAAGAACAACCTGGAGAACCTGAAAAAACTCGTGCACAAAGGCGAGGTGATCGGCGAGACCCTGTCCTCGCTGTCCACCGCCAACATGCTGAACGGCAACAAGCTGCTCTATCCCATCCCGTTTCCCGTGGCCTGGGACAAGCTGGACAAGAACAGCGAGGAAATCAACGAAGAGGACGTGCAGAAAATCATCCGGCGCGACATCAACAACTTCGACGCACTGCCTGAAAAAAACCAGAACATGGTGCGGGCGCAGGTGGCCGCGTACCTCAGGCAAAAACAATACGACGCCAAAACTTTCGAAGCCTACGAGCTCCGGGGCACCCCGTCCACACTCATCATCGACAAAAAGGGCGTGCTGCGGCACAAGCTGTTCGGCTCCGGCCTCGGACTGGCCAAGATGATCCAGCCCCTGCTCGCGGAGTGACGCCGCAACCGACCGCACTCACCCTCACACACCTATGCTCACATTCGACCAGATCATCGACAAGATCGACCAGTTGGAAGAAGCCAACGTGCTGCTCGCGGCGCTGGAGTTGAAGATTTTTTCCATCCTCGATAAAAAGAAACTCAGCGCCAGAGCGGTGGCGCAAAAAGCCGGCACCGACGCCGAAGCCACAGAACCCTTGCTCAACGCGCTCGTCTCGATGGGCGCGCTCAGGAAAACCAAAGACAAATTCCAGAACACCTCCGAGACTCACAAGCATCTTTGTGAGACGAGCCCGCACTACAAGCGCGGCATCGTGTTTCTGCGCGGCCAGAACCGCGACGAATGGGCCAGCCTGCTGAAGACGATCAAGAACGGCCGCGACCGGTCCGAGTTCGAGGGCCCGGACGATCCGGAATTCCGCCGCCCGTTCACGCACGCCATGCACGAACGCAGCGCCCCCTACGCCCAAAAAGTGGCCGCTGCCGTCGCGCGCAAGCGGGTGGGGCGGCTGCTCGACCTGGGCTCCGGCCCCGGCTCCTACAGCGCCGCCATATTGCAGAAGGACAAAAAGGCCACCGCGACGCTGCTCGACCGCCCCGCGACCCTGGAAGTCGCGCGCGAGATTCTGGGCAAAACCAGCGTGTTCAAGCGCATCGAATTTTTAGAAGGGGATCTATTCGACACCGACTACGGCAAGGGGCACGACACCGTGCTGTTCTCCAACATCCTGCACATCTACAGCCCCAGGGAGAACAAAAAGCTGTTCAAAAAAATCCACCGCGCGCTCGCTCCCGGTGGCCGGCTGGTCCTGATGGACCTGTTCCTCAAGGGAAACCGCACCGAACCGCACGATGCGGCGATGTTCGCGCTCACCATGCTGCTGTTCACCGCCACGGGCAAATCCTACACCTTCAAGGAAACCGAAGCGCTGCTCAAGGCCAGCGGTTTCGGCGCGTTCAAAACCCACACCCTCAGCCACGGTTCCAGCCTCCTCGAAACGGTGAAGAAATGAGAATTTTTGACTCGAAAATTGGATAAGGCAAAGGACTGTCATGCTGAGCTTGTCGAAGCATGATGCAGTCACCTTCGACAGAGCCTGTCCTGAGCTTATCGAAGGGCTCAGGGTGACAGAATCCATTTTGCATTATCTCGATACTCCATCCCGCTCTTTCCGTTTCCCTTTCTCCGCCATCTCAGTGAACGCCTCGGCTAAAAAACCCGAAGCCTCTTCCAGCACTGGCAAAAAGGCCCGGTCGCGGTCGGCTTTGCCGTTGAGGATCTCGCTCTCAGCCGCGTCGTTTTCCTTCTGCATCAGGCGCGTATTTTCCCGGTTCCACTGCGCGAACCCGGCGTACAGGTAGCCCTGCATCAGCTTCACGGATTCCACATCTTCGAGCATGAAGCGGTAAAGGGCTTCCGCCTGCCGCACGAATTCCTGTTTGCTGCCTTTCCCCGCACCATTGCCCGAACCGGCAAATTCCTTGCGCAGCGCCAGAACCTTCTCATGAATGCCGCGTAAGCGTTGCGCCTGATTCTCCAGAGCCGCGATCAGCGCGGCAGGGCAGGGGGGAGGGGCGATGCGCTTGAGAAAGGCTTTTTTCCGCTGCCGCACCGATCCCCCGCAATGCCGGGTCAACGCCTCGCGCAGGGAAAGGTTCTGGATGCCGGGAATGGGGATGCCGCCTTCGGTCGCGTTGATCACATCGGCCGCGCCGCCGATGGCTTCCGCGAAGCGGTTGCGGTAGGTGTCGAGCGCCAGCGTGGTCGCGGCGGGATGGCCGAACACATCGCTCAGCGTGCCGAGCGAATCCGCGAATCCCTGGAATTTTTCCCGTTCCAGCATCTGCACCGGCTGCATCTCGTTGACCCGGTCGCGGTGGCCCTGATCGTAAAACGACCCGGAGCAGTGCAGGCGCGTGCGGTCGAACGCCAGATCCTGCCCGGTGAAGATGACGGGCGTGCAGCCCAGATGGCGGGCGAACAGAAACGCCGCGTGCGCCACCGAATACACGGTCCCCAGCGATCCGCGCGGCAAATGGTTGTTGCTGAGCCATTGCGAAAGCGCCACGCCCGAATCCGTCGTCAGCCTGCGCCCGGCAAAACTCTCGACGATGTCTTTGGGAACACAGGGATCGTACACCAGCCACAGGTCCGCAGCCGGCGGCCCGGCACCGAACGCCCGCAGCGTCGAGGGGTCCGGATCGTTGGCCATCACGAAGTCCGGCCGGATGCCCGCGTTTTTGAGCGCCTTCAACGCGGTGGCCACCGTGATGATGAGCGCCTTGTCTTCGGCGGACTTGAGCAGCGCCACGTTTTTATCCAGCGACGGCCCGGCTGCCACCACCACACAGGGCACACCGGCCAGGCTGTCCGCAAGCTGCGTGATACCGGGACTGGAAAGCAGCGCCCCCCAGTTTGCAATGAGATTGCGGTAGAAGGATTTCGAAAACGCCGACTTGGTGGCAAGATCCATGCGGCTCTCGCGCAGCGTTTTGTCGAGACAGGTGCGCAGCGACGCGTAATAGTCCGCCTCCACATCGACGAGCGGCTTGAACTCGACCGGCACGTGGCCGTGCAAACCGAAGGCCGTCTTCTCTTTCCCCAGAACCGCGTGCGCGTCTTCGGGCTCTGCCGCCACCGCAAAGCGCACACCCGGATGCGCGAGAAGCGGGGTCAGATCCCGATGCGAAAACGCCAGGTGAACGACCTCCAGGTTCTTTTCGACGATGAGAATGCGCGCCGAAGATCCCACCCGCTCCACCAGCTCCAGCAGGTGGTAGCCCAGCCCCAGCCCCATCGCCAGAAAATGCAGCGCCCCGTCCAATGGCAGGGACTCGACGAAGCGCACCGCTTCCCGGACCGGGTCGTAGGAACTGTGCAGCGTTTTTTTCCCTCCATCCGAGGACAGGAAAAACAGGGCCGGTGAACCGGTGCGCGCAGGTTCGACCGCATAGCTGCCGGAGGAGCTCACTGCCCGCAACTGCCGCGCCAGATCGGGCTGCTTTTTTTTCAGGATGGAGATGTTTTTTTTCAAAAGGTCCAAGGCGGGTTCAACCAAAAACAGAAAGGAAATGAATCGGCGGTTGCAGCGGCGGGAAGAACCGCCGTCGTGAACGAAAGGAATCAGCGGGCCGCAGAAAGATACAGCAGCTCCCAGGTTGCGGGAACGCCGCCGTCGATGGCGTAGCGCTGATCGAACGCGCGCATCTTGCGCCGCAGGTCGCCGGCGGACAGCATCCGCAAAGGGGCGGCGCCCATCTGCTGCAGAGTGCGTATCAACGCCAGCGTGTCCGGATAATGCGTCCGCTTCAGCTCGCGCCGGCTCGCCTCGACTTCAAACCCCGCCGTCCGCAGTGCGGATTCCCACGCTTTGAGGGAACGCAGATCGGTGGGGCTCTGCATCGCCGCCGTTTCGCGGAATTCTTTCAACGTATCGGGTCCGAAAGTGCTGAACAGAATCCGGCCGCCGGGCGCCAGCGCCGCATGAAAACGCCGAAGCGTTGTCTGCTCGTCTTCGAACCACTGGAACACCGCGTTTCCGGCAATCAGATCCGCTGCAGGAAAATCGATTTTCTCCGCATTGCCGGGCAGGATGCGCGTTTCCTGCGGCAGCGCGAGCCGCGATTGCAGATACGCGATCATCCCCGGCGCGATGTCGTTGAGAACCAGGCGTTTCGGGTTGCGGTCCAGCAGATGCCGCGTGAACAGGCCCGTCCCGCAACCCACTTCGGTGATCCGCTGCGGCAGCGGCTGCGGCAGGTACGCCGCCAGTTTTTCCGCCATGATGCGCTGCAGCCCGGCATGCCGCTCGTAATGCTCGGCGTGGCGGGAAAAACTCCGGCTGATCTTGCTCTGCATGTCCGTGGGCACAATCCGGCCTTTTCGTTGACAAGAGGGAGTCCCCTCGCGTTTGTATTCAGACAGTTGGATTGTACCGGAGTTTCGGGCCGAATCCCAGCCTTTCCGCAAGCGCTGGATTTGCGTTCACACCGGCTCTTTGCGGAAATCGGAGGCCCGCCGCATGGGGTGGATCTGCCGCGTCACCGTCGCCGGAAGCTGAATGGTGAAGGTGGACCCTTTCCCCAGCTTGCTCTGCACCGTGATGTCGCCCCCCATCATGCGGCAGAACCGGCGGCTGATCGCCAGCCCCAGGCCGGTGCCGCCGAATTTGCGCGTGTTGGAAGGGTCGATCTGCGCAAAATCGGTGAAAAGCTTTTTCAGTTCGAACGGGGAAATGCCGATCCCGGTATCCGAGATGTGAAAACGGATCCAGTCCACGTTGTCCTGCTTCTCGCGCAGGATCTTCAGTTCGACGGTTCCGTCCTGCGTGAACTTGCAGGCGTTGCTCATGAGGTTGAACAGCATCTGCTTCACCCGCACGATGTCCGCGTTCATGCTGCCCAGGTTTTCCGGCGCGGTGACGATCAGATCGTTGTCGTTTTTTTCCGCCAGCGGCTGGATCGTCGCCACCACTTCCTGCACCAGATCGGCGATGTCGAACACCTCCAGGTTGATCTCCATCTTGCCCGCTTCGATCTTCGACAGGTCCAGAATATCGTTGATGAGCGCCAGCAGGTGCTTGCCTGCCGTGTTGATCTTTTCCAGGTCGGACTCGAATTCATCCAGGCCCTGATCCTTGGCGTCCTCGGCGAGCATCTCGCTGTAGCCGATGATCGCGTTCATCGGCGTCCGCAACTCGTGGCTCATGTTGGCGAGGAAGCTGGATTTGGAGCGGCTCGCCTCAAGCGCCTTGTCGCGCGCGTGGATGAGCTCGAAGTTCGCCCCCTGCAGGTCGCTGACGAGCGTCGCGTTGCGGATCGCCACCGAAGCCTGCGAGGCCAGCGATTCCACGAGGCTCTGGCTCTCGGGAGAGAAGGGCACCACTTGGTTTTTCGAGTCCCGCGCGTTCAAAAGCTGCAACACCCCGATCACCTTGCTCTCCGGGTCGCGCAGCGGCACCACCAGCATCGATTGCGTGCGGTAGTTCTCGCGTTCGTCGAATTTCTTGGGACCGGTAAAATCGAATTTTTCATAATTGTAGACGTCCTCGATCAGCACCGGCTCGCCGTGCAGCGCCACGTAGGCCGACACGTTCGATTCATCCAGCTCGACGGGAGGGAAGGGGATCTTCTCGCCGTCGCGGCCGCCCATGTGGATGCCGAGGCTGTCGTTCTGCACGATTTTAAAATGCAGTTCGTTCTTGGAAAGCGTGTACAGCGTGCCGCCGTCCGCGCCGGTCAGTATCCGCGCCTCCTTCATGATCACATCCAGCAGCGAATTGAGATGCAGCTCGCCGGACAGCGCCCGGCCGATGTCGGAAAGGCGCTGCACCTGCTTCATCAGGCTGAACTGTTCCGGCTGCGCGGCATCGTTCCGCGGCACCGCGCTTTTGACCCTGCGCGGCTGAGAAACCGGAGCACCCGGCTGCAAGCGCGGATCGACGATCCAGCCTTCGGTCTGAATCAGCGGATGCCCGCTGCCCGGAATCCGGTTGCCCGGTTTCTTGTTCTGGTACGCCCAAGCCGCCTGCACCGCACACAACACCGCATCCAGACAATCCCCGGAACCGTCCGCAGTCAACTGCGGAACGAGTTTGGCGGACACCCGCACCGGGAAACCGAATTCGGCCTGCAACGCGGCGGAGCGGAGGCCCTTGACGATGGCCTTGCGCTGCTTTTCCTCCGCTGCATCACTGCGCCCGTTGTCTCGCTTGTACTTGCCCGCAAAGCGGCGCGCCAACAGGGCAGGGTAGGTTTCGACCACAATGCGTTTGTCCGTGTTCGCGTGCACCGGCAGCACGGCGACCCCCGCCTTGAGCAGCCTTCCTGTCCCTTCGAAGAACATCTTGCCGACGGGAGGGTTGGTGAGTTTGAGCGTGCTTTTCGCACCGGCCCAGGCATCGGTGAGGCGCAGCGGTTCCTTCTCCCCTTTGGCGCGGCGTTTTTGAAACTGCCGGATTTTTTTCTCAAACCCGTCTTTTTTCAGGCGCGCCACCGCGCGCACGTAGCGCGGCCATTGATCCGGCAGCGACGCGGCCTTAAGAAACGCCGCCGGCAGGCCCAGCGGCAGATCCATGCCCGCCCACCAGGCTCCCTTGCGCTGCAAAAACGCTTCGAATTCCGCAAACGACTCCCAGGCTTCCACCTTGTCCACGGTGAGCCCGGAATCCTTTTTGAACACCGCGTGCGCGCAGGTGATCGGCTTGCCGGGGCGCGGCGCACTGGTGAAATCAATGCCGAAAATTTTCATGGAGTTTGACGACCGGATTGATGCCATCGTTCCGCCAGTCTCAGAACCAGCGGCACAGGAGAATGCCCCGCGCCGGGAAGGACTTCCAGGCCGGGAATGAGTTGTTTCAGGCGGTCCGCATCCAGAAAAGGATCCCGCTCCCCCACGCAGGCGTAAAAACCCGTCGCAGCGTCTGCAGAAACCAGGGCGGTCTGCAGGAACTTCAGACCGTTCAGCAAAACAGCGGAGTCCGGAAGCGACTTCATTTCGGATGCGGTGAACGCAACGCCGCAGTCCACATGAAAATCCAGCAGGGGGGAGCGCTGTTCCGGGCTTCGCGTCAACACCCTGATGAGGTATTTTAGTTGGGTTTCGACCGTTTTGCCACCCTTATCCCGTTCGCGGCAGAATGCGAGGATGGGAGCCAGCAGCGCTCTCTCGGCTTTTTCAGGCATGAACGCCCGGTGCGTGAGAAGCCACAGGCTGCCGAGCGAATGCCCGAGGTAAAGATCGGCGCGCACCGATTGCAACAACGCTTTCGCTTCCTGCGCGTCGGCGGGGTCTTTGGGCAATAATGTGTGCACCGTCGCGCCGGGAAACGCATCGCGCACGATTGTTTCGAACCAGTCGCCGGGAATCGCCCAGCCCGCAACGGCGGCGACGATCATCGGGCGTCCCCGTTCCCCAGAAGATCGAGCATCCCTTGCAGCTGTTCGCGCGACACGCCCGCATGCAGCGACACGCGCAGCCGCGCCGTTCCCGCGGGCACCGTGGGCGGACGTACCGCGCCGGTGAGGATGCCCTGCTGCAGCAGACGGTCGCGCAGACTCAGCGCCTTGTCCGCATCCCCCACCAGGATCGGAACGATGGGCGATTCCCCGTCCGGAGTTTGCCAGCCCTGTGCCTGCAACCGCTCGCGCAGCCAGCGTGACAGCGCTCTGAGGTCCTTGCGCTGCTTGTCCGCCGCCTGAACGATGTCCAGTGCGGCCAGCGCCGCACCCGCCTGCGCCGGAGCCAGGAAGGTCGAATAAATGAACTCCCCGGCGCGGTTGGTCAGATAATCGGTCAGCGTCTGCGAGGAACACAGAACGTACGCGCCCATGCTGGCGAGCGCTTTCCCGAGCGTGCCGACCAGGATGTCCACCGCATCCAGCACCCCCATCGCTTCAGCCAGACCGCCGCCGGTGGGGCCGAACACCCCGGTGGCGTGCGCCTCGTCCAGCACCCAGGTGAACGCAAACTTCTCTTTCAGAGCCGCCAGCCGCACAAGGTCCGGATGATCGCCGTCCATGCTGAACACGCTTTCCGTCACCACGAACACGGTTTCATACTGACCCCGCTCCGCTTCCAATAGCTTCTCAAGGTGATCGAGATCCAGGTGCCGGTAGCGTTTGAATTTGGCCTGCCCGCGCATCAGCGCCTGCACGATCGAATGGTGGACGAGCTTGTCCGCCAGCACCAGATCGGTTTTCCCCGGCAGGTGGTGCATGAGGGCCTGATTGGCGAGAAACCCGCTGTTGAACAACATCCCGTGCGGCTTGCCCTTCCATTGCTTCAGCCGTTCCAGCAGATCGCGGTGGCAGGGCAGAAATCCCGAGAGCAGGGGAGAGGCGCCGCTGCCGGTGCCGTAGCGCTCGGCCGTCCGCTGCGCCGCGGCGATCACATCCGGGTGCGAACGCAGGTTCAGGTAGTCGTTGGCGGACAGGTTCAGCTGCACCCCGCCGTGCACGGCCACCTTACGCTCCAGGTTCTCCCGGCGCAGCCGGTCCAGCTCTTTTTGCAGTCGTGCGTGCAAAGAATCCATCGTTCACTTGAGGCCACAGGGACAATCTGCTATCGTCTCTTGCCGTCTGTCATGGGGGGATTCCCCGGTTAAATAAGGACTCCAAGCCGTATGGCGCAAATCGACGACACAGGAAAAGTCTGGTTTCCCGGCAAATTCAGCCCCGAATACGCGCTGCGCGTCGGCGACAAGGTGTTCGTTCCGGGAAAAACCGAGGACGAACGCATCCATTGCTGGGTGGCCGGGGACAGGCTGTGCGTCGATTGCAACGATCCGGCAAACGAGAGGCGAACCGCCCGGCGGCTGCCCCTGTCTCTGCCGCCCACGCAAAAAGCCACCCTGTTCGGCGGTTTCGAAAATACAAAACACGCGGATGTGCATGTGGTCACCGGCCGGGATGCGGGCGTGGAGGAAGTCGTTCTGGAAAAGGAGGAGTACCGCGGCCGCTCCCTGGACACACTGGATTCGGCCTCCTTCTGGAAGCTGGCCTTCCCGGAAGACACCGGATCGTAGAGAAACCCGTCAGGATTTGTCGCGGATCAGCCGCGTGGCGTGCTGGTCGCGCAGGCTTTTATCGACGTACTCGCTGGACCCGTCCCTGAGATCGACCCGCAGCGCCTGATCGTTCTCGTTCACATCACTGGTCCAGAGGTAATAGGAGCATTTGGGAACGAACACGGTGGCGATGTGAACGTCGTTGGATTCCCAGTCCAGCGAAGTGTGGTCCTCGTCGAACAGGCTCAAAGCCTCTTCTTTCGTCGGCATCCTCCAGTCGCTGAACCCTCCGGCGTAGACCTGCTTCATGAGCAGGATGTAGCTCTGCGCTTCGAGCCAGTTCGACCATTTCCCCAGATCCTGATACGAGTCCTTGGGCAGCCAGTCTTTCGCATTCGCGGAGTCGGTGATCACCCCGCTGGGATTGTCGTGAAATCGCTCGTTGGAAGTCATTTGCTTGCAGGAAGATGAGGTAAAAAGCCACGTTGTACTGCTGAACCGGTTGAAAAGACTATCATTTTTGCATATTCACGGCAATGTTTTTAAGCCCGCCGTACCTGAAGTTCAGCCCGTATCCGCGCAGCGCGCTTGTTTTTCAACCCGGTCCCGGAATGTTCCGCACAGGGAACGCGTCACCGGCCCCGGCGCGCCCTCGCCGATCGGGCGGCCGTCCGCCGCGCGCACCGGCAGGATTTCGATCGCCGAATTGGTGAGAAACACCTCGTCCGCCTTGTACACATCCTCCGCCAGCAGCCCCGCTTCATCGCAGGGGATGCCGCTTTCCGCCGCCAGCTCCAGCACGATCTGGCGCGTGATGCCGGGAAGGATGAACGGATTCAGCTCGGGGGTTTTCAGCCGCCCTTCCTTCACCAGAAACAGATTGCTCATGGTCCCTTCGGTGATGCGGCCGCCGCAGTCCATGAAGATCCCTTCCTCCGCCTGCGTGCGTCCGGCCAGCTCGCGCACGACGATGTGCGACAGGTAATTGCAGGATTTCACCTGCTGAGCCAGTCCGCTGGTGCGCACCGCGCTTCGGGGAAAAAGAGCGATGCGCACGCCCTCTTCATAAGCCGATTGCGGCAGCGGGATCGTGGAACGCGTGAGCGCAACCACCGTCGGCGCCGCCGTGTCGTCGATCACTGGCCCCGCAGCGGCCTGCTCCCCCCGGCTCACCATGAGGCGCACGATCGCATCCAGGCAGCCGTTTTTCATAAGAGTGGCATTCAGGGCGGTCTTCAGCTCGCCGTCCGTCATGGGCAGATCGAGAAAGATCAGCTCCAGCGAGCGGCGCAGCCGCGCGAGGTGGGCGTCGAGACCGAACACGTTGCCGCCGTAGGCGCGCATCGTCTCGAACAGGCCGTCGCCGTACAGAAATCCCCGGTCCAGCACTGAAACCCGGGCCCGTTCCTGCGGCCGGTACAGGCCGTTCACAAACACGATGCCGTTTCCCGCTGTCACGCGTCCCCCCGGCCCGCGGACAGCACTTCGATCATCGCCGCGGCTTTGTCCAGCGTCTCCTGGTATTCCTTTTCCGGTTTCGAATCCGCCACGATGCCCGCCCCGGCGTGAAAATACGCCCGGCCCCGCTTCAGCAAAATGGTGCGGATCAGGATGTTGAGGTCCAGATGCGGCGCGAAGCCGATGTAGCCAAACGATCCGGAGTAGGGCCCGCGCACGTTCGGTTCCAGTTCGTGGATGATCTCCATGCAGCGCACCTTGGGACAACCGGTGATCGTGCCGCCCGGAAACACGGCGCGCAGGATGTCGCGCACGCTGACACCCGGTTTCAGGTCGCCCTCGATATTGGAAACGATGTGGTGCACGTGCGAATATTGCTCCAGGAACATCAGGTCCGTGACGCGTACGCCGCCCTCGCGGCACAGCCGCCCCAGGTCGTTGCGCTCCAGATCGACCAGCATCAGGTGTTCGGCGCGTTCCTTCTCGTTGAGCAAAAGTTCCTGAGAAAGCCGCACGTCGTTTTCCGCATCGCCGCCGCGCGGCCGCGTGCCCGCGATGGGCCGCGTCTCGATGCGCGCGCCGTCCACCTTGACGAGGCGTTCGGGCGAGGAACTGACGATGGCCCAGTCCTTGAACTTGAGATAGCCGGAAAACGGCGACGGGTTGACCCGTCTCAGCCGGGCGAACAGATCCAGCGCCCGGTCGGACGTGGGGAATTCGAAGCGCTGCGCGATGTTCGCCTGATAGATGTCGCCCTCGCGGATGTAGGATTTGGCGTTTTCCACCCGATCCATGTATTCCTGCCGCGTCATGTTGGCGCGCAACCCGTTGCCGGTCCTGCGTTCCCCCGCATCCTGCACCGGAGCCGGCGCGCTGGGGTGGCCGTTGCGGCGGGCGAGCACGCCCTGCACCCGCTTCTCCATGCCCCGGACTTCGCGCACCCGCATATCGTAATCGCCGCCGGTGCCGTCGTTGACGTCGGACACCACCATCTTGAGCACGCGTTCGCTGTGGTCGTACACCCAGAGGCAGTCCACCTGCATGAAACGCACATCCGGCAGATCCAGGTCGTCGAGCTTGCGCGGCGGTAAAGATTCGAACCAGTCCGCCACCTCGTAGCCGAAGTAGCCGACCCAGCCGCCCCAGAAATGCGGCAGGTAATCCACCGCCTGCACCGAGGCGTTGAAGTCGAGCAAATTCCATCCGGCCTCGCGGCCGCCAGCCACGCGCTCGCTGCCGTCCGGCTGGATCAGCGTCGTCGTGCCGTTCTGGATGCGCAGGCCGCGCGAATTGGAGATCCCCAGAAACGTGTAGCGCGCGGTGGCGTCGGGTCCCTTGCCGCTGTCGAAGATGAACGAATCCGCCGAATCGCCGAACAGCGCCCGGTGCACACGCACCGGATCGAAGCTCTCCAGGGGAAGGACCCCGCAGACGGGAACGCGTCTGGATTTCCGGCACAGATCGGCGTAGCGATCGCGGTCGGGTTGAATGATCATGATCCGCTCGGTTGGTTGATGGGTTTCATTAAAGATAATTCAGGCGATACGCAGAAGCAAGCGCGGGTCACTCGTATCTCAGGGCGTCGATGGGGTTGAGGTTCGCCGCTTTTCTGGCGGGGTAGAAACCGAAGAAGACGCCCACGGCCACCGAAAACCCGAACGCCAGCAGGATCGACTGCATCGAGATGATGGTGTCCCAGCCGCCCAGCGAAGACACGGCCTTGGAGATGAACGTGCCGAGCAGGATACCGATGCCGCCGCCGAGAAAACTCATGACCACCGATTCGATGAGAAACTGCTCGAGGATCTCCCGTTTCTTGGCGCCGATGGCGATGCGGATGCCGATCTCCCGCGTGCGTTCCGTGACCGACACCAGCATGATGTTCATGATGCCGATGCCGCCCACCATCAGCGAGATGAAGGCGATGCCGCCCAGCAGATAGGTGAACGTCTTCGCCGCATCGCCCCAGCTGTTCAGCCATTCGGAGGAATTCTGCACGTGGAAATCGCTTTCCTCGCCCTCGCGGATGTTGTGCCTGAGCCTGAGCAGCAGCTCGATCTCCTGTTTGATGATCTCCAGATCCTCGATCTTGGCCGCCTGCACGTCGATCGATTGCACGTGGTCCATGCCGAACAGGCGCTTTTGCGCCGTGGTGACCGGGATGAAGATCTGGTCGTCCGGGTCGAACCAGCTCAGCGCCCCCTTCGCTTCCATCTTGCCGATGACGAGGTAGTTCTTGCCGTCCACCTTGAGCGACTGTCCGATCGGGTTTACACCCTCGAACAGGTTTTTCACCACCGTCGCGCCGAGCACCGCCACCTGCCGCGAGGTCTGCACTTCGTCCTGATTGAAATAGCGGCCGCGGTCGATGGTGAAATTCGCCAGCCGGCCGTAGCTCTTGCCGGTGCCGCGCACCGTCGTGTTGGTGTTCTTGTTGCCGAACTTGAGCTGCGCCGCCCGGTACACCTGCGGCGCGACGCCGGTGATGAGCGGCACGCTCTCCTCGATCGCCCGGGCGTCGTTGTAGGTCAGCGTCACCACCCGGTCGGAGGACACGTGCCGGGTCTTTTTGCGGCCCGGCCGGATGGAGATCAGGTTGGTGCCGAACTTGGAAATCGTGCTCAGCGTCTGCTGGCGCGCGCCTTCGCCGATCGAGATCATCGAGATCACCGAAGCCACGCCGATGATGATGCCGAGCGTCGTGAGAAACGTGCGCAGCTTGTTGGCCACCAGTGAACGCAACGCCATGCGGATTAGGTCCCAGATCAGCATTACAGCGCGACCTCCTCGCGCAGCGAATCAGCAACGATCTCGCCGTCTTTCATGTTGAGGATGCGGCGGGCATAGCGGGCGATGTCCATCTCGTGCGTCACCAGCACGATCAGCACGCCTTCCGCGTTCAGGCGCGTGAAGATCTCCATGATTTCCTCACCCGTCTTGGAATCCAGGTTGCCTGTCGGCTCGTCCGCCAGCACGATAGCGGGGTTGTTGACGATGGCCCGCGCGATGGCGACGCGTTGCCGCTCGCCGCCGGAAAGCTCCGCCGGTTTGTGATTCGCCCGCTCCGCAAGCCCCACCCGGTCGAGCGCTGCCAGCGCCTGTTCCCGGGAATGCGGCACCCGGCCGTACAACAGCGGCAGCTCGATGTTCTCCAGCGCCGAAGCGCGCGGCAGCAGGTTGAAGCTTTGAAACACGAAGCCGATCCTGCGGTTGCGCACCTCCGCCAGCTCGTTGGAGCTGAGCGACTGGATGTCGTAATCCTCCAGCCGGTACGTCCCCGACGTGGGCCGGTCCAGACAGCCCATCAGGTTCATGAGCGTCGATTTGCCGCTGCCCGAAGGCCCCATGATGGCGACGAACTCCCCCGGCGCAAAGCTGAACGTGGCGTTCAAAAGGGCAGGGACATCCTGATTGCCCAGCCGATAGATTTTGGAAAGGTTGAAAACGTCGATCAAACGACACCTGTGAGTTGGGATTGGCGCTTGCGTCCCCGGCCCGGCCCGCCGGGAAAACGCGGTCAAATCATTATCTCAACCGGAAAACCGCTTTAGCAACAAAGAAATAAACGCGTCCCCCGGTGCGGGAGCGCAGGCTGCACGATGTGCCGCTCCGAAAAAAACCATCTCCATGCCAAAGTCTATCGCGATGCTAACAAAGGGGTTCTATGCTGGGCGCGAACAAAACAAACTACATTCATAAAGGGGAACCATCATGAATACGGGACTCGCAGCCATCATCTGGAAACTGAAGGAGGAGTTGAGAGCGAAGGAGCAGCTCATCGAGCTGCAGGGGAAACTCATCGAAAAGCTGGAAAAGGAAAAAGAGGATTACAAAAACAAACTCGGTGTGCAGGACCTGCAGGATTTCTGGAAAAAAGTTTCCTTTTAACCCGAAAGATAAGGGACCCAAAATGGCAAGAATATTCCACTCACAAAAAACGCAGGCGTGGCTGCTCTATCTGGACATCTGGAGGCTCAAACTCAGTCTGCATGTGCAGGCGTTTTTTCGAATGCACCGGAAAAAACACCCTGCATGATCGCAGAAAGAAAATCGTTCACTTCTTGAACCTGAAATTCCGCAACACCAGTTGAGCGATGGGATGAGGCCAGGATTCATAACCTTTCACCCCGGGTTGCAGGGGAAGGATCGGGGTCTCATAAATTCCCTGTTTGCCGGGCAAGGTCATGAACCCATCCAGGTAAACCGGTTCGGTCAGGTTGCTTTTGATCATCAGCAGCATGATCCACTTTTTCCCCTTCACCATCCGCTGCCCAAACCGCAATTCGATGTCCGCGCCTTCCGGCTTTTTGCGGTAGTTCACCCGCTGCACACGCCCATCGGCGATTGCCAGATCGATGCCGAACGCTTCACCGGAAAAGAGATACACATCGTTGCGGTAAACATAGGGGATCTTGTCCAGCTTCTGCCGGTAGTAGTGTTCGTCATCCATCCGCAACTTCAGCGTGAACGGATCGCGATACACGACATCGTCCTCAGAGGCATTGCCCTCCGCCAGCGAAAAAGACGCGCACATGAGCAAGAGCACCCATGCCAGGAAGGCCATAACCATATTTTTTTTCATTGCAGGATTTCCATTGTTTTTTGACAAAGATTTAATGCGATCAGCAAGGAGTGAAACTCATGGTGGTGTTCCCGACAATATCCACAATACCGTTCAGGATCCGGGTGGTCGCTCGTGCCCGGTTTAAAAGGATGTCCAGGAAAAAGCCAAAGATCAGGCAAACGTATACCAGGTAGGCCCACCCCATGTAATCATTGTAGATCAAGGTAAAAAACCAGTTCTGACCGAACAAATAGAGCACCGAACAGATAAAAGCAGCCAAAAGAAGCAAAGTTAAGGTTAGAATCAAGTGACGAAAACTCTGGGGCTTCATATACGACACCAGCGCCACAAAACCAAACAGGAAAGCATTGCTGGCAAGAAAAATCCGGACATCCCGGGTCAGGTTTGTCACGACTTCCAGGTATTTGCCGCGAATCAGCCCGGTCAGAACGTCTTTGGCGCCAGTGAGACTTTTGATTTTATCGCGAAAACCTTCCTCAATCGATTGCGAAAACTGCTTCTTTTTCTCGCAGTCCCACCCGCAAAGCTTGGCAATAACAGTGGCAATTTTCTCAGGAAGTCCCTGTTGCAAATTTTGCAGAGTGGAGTCGATGTCTTGTTGATACTTCCCGGCCAGAAAACGAGCTTTTTCCGCAAAGCCACCGGATGCAAGAGAACCCAGCTTCTTTTCGACTTCCTTTTCCACTTGATAGCGAATGAATCCTTGTCCGGCTTTCTCGACACCATTGGGAATGTTGTAAGTCAAGAAGAGTAGGGCGCCAAACAGCAGAAATCCGGCAACTCCAACCGAACGTATAAAAACCTTCATGGCTTTCCTTTGTGAATGAGTATCACTCCCAGTATAAGTCGATTCTGTCATAAATCATGCACAGCTGTCTGAATTAATGCATCGGTAACCCATTGATTTACATATAACTATCCACAACTGGCGGTTTTTCAAGGGCAGGAGTTTGGCATGCGCTTTGCTCTATTTTTACAGGCCATTACAACCCTCTGAGGAGTCCGCGTGTCCACCATTCTGATGAATCCGCTGGTGTTTTTCTGCCTGCTACTGGCATCCGTCTTCAGTGACCTTCGCACCACTATTTGGATGGCCATTGAGAGAGCAAAAACACCCCAGGAGCGCATGGCCGATATCCCTTCCGGGGGAGGCTGGACACCGCTGCATTTCGCCGCGGCAAGGGGAGAACTGGAAGAAGTGCGCCGCCTCCTCGATCAGGGGGAGAGGATGGAAGTCCGGAACGACTACCAGCGCACTCCATTATACGTCGCAGCAAAAAGGGGGCGGACGGCTGTTGTGAACCTGCTTCTGGAACGCGGCGCCAATCCGAACGCACGCGCCATCTACGGTTTTTACCCCCTGCACATCGCCGCGGATTACCATCATCCGGAGGTGGTGAAATCCTTGCTGAAACACGGAGCCGAGGTGGATTCGAGGAACGGCCTGGGGCAGACGCCCTTGATCTCCAGCGCGTTTAAGAAGTGGCACGGGGACAGCGTGATCGCCCGGATTCTGGTGGAGCACGGGTCGGATATCCATACGACAGACGTCCAAGGCTGCCCGGCTATTTACTGCGCAGTCCAGAACAATAACATCCCTGTGGTGGCCTATCTTTTGAGTCAGGGGGCCGATCCCAACTTCGTGGAACCCGACGGATTCTCAAATCTGGATTATTCCGCCTTCAACGGATACGTTGAGATCACCGAATTGCTGCTGCAGCACGGAGCCGACCCCAACAGGCTGAACAAGAAAAAGAAAACTCAATTGCACCTCGCGGTCTTTCACAAAAAACCTGAGATTGCCAAATTGCTTTTACAGTATAAGGCCGATCCCAATATCAGGGACCGTCTGAGGCTGACGCCCCTTTACTATGCGGTCGCAAAAAAAGATCAGAATATGGTGGCAATGCTTCTTGAGCACGGCGCCAATCCGGTCCTGGGTTCGAAAGGATTGACGCCTTTGAGGCTGGCGCATTTCAGGTATGAGGACACACTGATCGATGCATTATTGCGCAGCGACTCCTGACAACACTCTATCTCTCGATCGCCTATGAAAGCCAGACCGTTAGTTATACTCACCACTGTAGAGATGTTCCTGGCGTGTCTTGCCGGAATCGTCGGACTGTTTTTTTTCTGGGCAGGATTCATCGCCCTGGACTACAATATCATTCCCCATACGGAGTTTCAATATGAAGCCGCCGGGAAAAGTGTGGTCGTTTTTTGGACCAGCACACCCACGGCTCTTGCCTTGTGGATCGCGGCGAGGGCCATTAAAAAAAATATCCCCGGCAAGTGGTTTTATCAATTGATCCCGCCCGTCACCGTCTCTTTGACTGTCTTTCTTGGCAACCTTTGGCTTTGAATCCGGCCAAATTACCAATCACCCAGCCCTGACACTCACCCCACGTTTTCGGCTTCCATGCTGTTGATGAACGCGTCGGCTTCGGCGATGGACTGCTCCATTTCCTTGATCAGCGCTTTCACGTCCGTCTCCACCGCCACCAGCTCGTCCTGCAGGGAGGCGATGGCCGCCGCGTTGAGGTTGTGTTTTAAAGTCAGCACCTGGTTCTTGAACGAGGACAGGACCGGCTGGATCTTGGTCTCCGCGCGTTTCATGGCGTTGATGAGCTTGCCGTACCGGCGTTTCGTGGTGTTCAGCTTCGACTGGCTGTTGCGTTTCATCTTGGCGTTGGTGAACTGCTCCAGTTCGTCCTCCCATTCGTCGAACAGCGCCCCGGCGACGTGTTCCACCTTGTCGATGCGGTCGCGCACATCCTGCGCCCGTTCTTCGCTGTCCTCGTAGGCCGCGTTGATTTTCTTGTATTTCTCCTCCAGCTCGCCGCCCTTGACGTTCATCACCACCGTGAACTGTTCCAGCGCATCCTTGAACTGCTCCTTGGCCTCGGTCTGCGAATCGCGCGCGGCCTCGATGCGGTCCACCAGAATGTCCCGCTTGTGCGTGCCGAATTTTTCCATGGTGTTGTAATACATACTCTGGCAACCGCCCATCAGCCAGGGGACCAGAGTGAGCAAAAAAACCAGTCGCAGATGTCGTTCTTGGATCGTTTTCATGAGAGCGGTTCCTTGAAAATTGAAAATTCGGGGTTCGAAAATAATAACGCGTTTGATTTAAAGGGCATGAAACAGATCATACAAAAAGTTTTTCAAAAGGGGGATATTTTTTTTTCATCCCCCACCGTTCACCGTTGCCGCCGGTCAATAATCCCATTCCATGTTGATGCCCAGCCGCGATTCCGAGTTGGCGCCGATGTCGCTTTCCACTTTGACATTGGGTGTGATCTCGTACTCCACCACGGCGGAGCTCTGTTCGGTGTTCAATCCCTGCTTGACGCCGACGTAGACACCCTCGGCAACGTATTTCCCGGCTTCCACACCGGGGCCGGTGTCGCCGCTGCCGCCGCCGAATTTCAGCGTGTCCAGCCCCAGCGAACCCCGCACCTCGTCCATGATGCCCGGTCCCTGGCCTCCCAGACCGGCAAGCTGCGCCGCGGAGTTGGCGAGCTGCACCGCTTCCAGCGGCGTCATGGCGCCGGCGGTCTTGTCGAACAGAAGCCGCGCCAGGATCTCGTCCTGCGGCAGTTCGGGCGTCGAGGCCAGTTGAATTTGCGGGTTGCCCGCCGGTCCCTTGACGATGACGTGCAGCACCACGTCCTTCCAGGGAATGTCCGCCTTGAAATCCAGCAGCGGATCGCGCCGGGGCACGCCGTCGAACGAAACCACGCCCTTGTTGAACGACACCTTGCGGCTGAGCAGGTCCATCGATCCCTTGCGCATCTCGAACACGCCGTCCACCGCCGGGTCCAGCGATGTGCCGGTCACGTGCAGGTTTCCGGCAAGCTGCGTGTCCAGCCCGCGTCCACGCACAAAAATGGGGTTCGGTGTGCGCACCTTCACATCCAGGCCGATTTCCATCGGCGGTTCTTTTTCCTTCGGCTCGGCTCCATCCTCGCCGGATCCGCCTTCGCCCTTTTTCTTCGCTTCTTCCACATCCAGCACCACCACACTGGGCGGCAGCGTGTTGGGCAGAAACACCTCGACCCTATCCAGGACGATGTCTCCCTTGAGCTGCGCCTTCTTCAAAGGGCCCTTGAACTCAAGGCCGCTGCTCACCACCGCAACCATCGTGTCCATCGCCGTCAGCTGCGCCTTGTCGGTTTTCACGGACAGGTCCGCCAGGATGTTCTTCATGTCGGAAAAATCCACCTTTCCGGAAGCGTTCAGGCTGCCGCCGTTGGGCGTGCTGCCGGAAAAGGTTTCTAGTTTGACTTCCTGCATGTCGCCGTGCACTTTCAGTTTCATCGCCTGGATCAGGGTGCCGAACTGCAAACTTTCGAACTGCCCGTCGTCCATGGAAACGTCCGCGACGACATTGGGTTTCTTCATCGTTCCGGACACCCTGGCATCCAGGTTCACGGTTCCCTTGATCTGGTCGCCGTTCGGCAGCAGCAGATCGTTGAGACGTTCCAGCACCAGTTCGCCAACCGCTTCCGCCTTGAGCTGTGCGTCCGGCGGCAGTTCGAACCCGAAGGGGCCCTGTTTGAGAAACAGCGGCACGCTCGCATCCACATCGAAGTTGGCAGCGGGAGGCTGTACCGCCACCAGCTTCAAAGTGGCCTCCTGCCCGGTCCACTCCACATTCACATCCGCACTCGCCGCGGGAAAATCCTGGATCGCCCCCGTTTTGATGTCGCGCGCCGCCAGTTCCACGAATGCGCCGGGCTTGTCCGCCTGCGTGGACAGCGTGACTTTGCCGTCCAGCCGCCCGGAAAGATCCAGCGTCGGGCTCGCCACGTTGGCGAGCGCCAGTGGCATTTTCTCGATCGCCACCTTGGCCTGGGCGCTGGCCGAGTCCATCGCAAAATCCGCCGCGATCTTGCCGTCGCGGATCGCCAGAATGAAATCGTTGAGCGCCATGCGTTGCCCGGACATCGTGAACGTGGCGGGACGCACGGTCTTGAACGGGATCTTCACCGCCTCGCCCTCGAAGCGGTTGAGCACCACGGTCTGACCGGTTTCCTCGACTTTCACAACGCCCGCGGATTTGAGCGCAAGCTCCGGGCCTTCGGTCTGCACGGCCACCGTCGCCAGTTGGAAATTCAATTGCTCGAGCCCGCCCTTGGCCGTGAGATCGAGCATTTTCACCGTCGCCGCCGCGTTCTCGACCCCGGCGATGGACACGCGGCTGTCCAGCTTGAGCTTGCCCGTCGCATCGAGGACCTTGCCGTCCGCTTCCACCTTCGCCACTTTGAGGGGGGATTCGCCGTCAAGCCTGAGATTTTTCCCGCGCAGCGCGAACGTCACATCCTGACCGTTTGTATCGGCGAGGTCGGCCTTGAAGTTCACATCGCCCGACAGCTTCTGCTGCGCCAGCCGGTTGATGCCGGAAAAATCCTTCACGCCGCCGCGCAGCGTGCCGCGCGCCGTCCCCGATTTCAGCGCCACCTTGAGAGCGCCCTCGATGGAAGCCCCCAGCGAGGCGAGGCGCAGGTCGTCCAGGTGCAGGTGCTCGTTGTTCCTGAGCGCAAACCGCGTGGACACGGTGGCGGGGATGTTCTCCGCTTCGGCCTGCACCTCAAGCTTGCCTTTCGGGTTCTTCGCCAGATCGCGCGCATCGAGCGCCACCTCGGTTTTGAGCGGTTTGCCATCGAAAACCAGATTCTGACTCGCCACTTCCACACGCACGGCGGGAGAATCCACGGAGCCCGAAGCGTTGCCGCGCATGCGGATGCCGCCGGAGAGCGGCTTATCCAGCGCTTTCGCCACCGGCGCGAGGTCCGCAACCGTCACCGACCAGTTCGCCCGCACGGTCTGATCGGGTTTCAGA
Organism: Nitrospinales bacterium; assembly: GCA_965223345.1. Taxonomy (GTDB): domain Bacteria; phylum Nitrospinota; class Nitrospinia; order Nitrospinales; family VA-1; genus CBDCWG01. Next base: position 2,627,757 of record CBDCWG010000012.1, on the reverse strand, counting down.
GCGGCGTCCAGCGCCGTGTCCACCGCGGCGGTTTCAATCGTGAGCTTCTTGACCTCGGTGAGACCGTTTTTGCCGCGTTTCAGCGTGCCCTTGATCTCGACCCGCTCGCCGACCAGAGCGTCCACCGGGGGGTTCGCCGTCACCAGCCCCTGAATCAGAGACGCCAGTTGCACTTCCGCCGCCTGCCCGGCGTCCGCAACGCGGGTGTCGAGGTCGAGGTTCAGCTTGCCTTTGAGCGGCATGCCCGCAACTTTGGAGAACGCCGCCAGATCGGGCAGGGCGATGCGCGTCTTGAGCGCGGCCCGCTGCCCCCATTCATCCAGGCGGCCGTTGACATCCAGCACCACCGCTTTCAACGTCGCGTGCAGCGAATTCAGATCCACCCGCTTGGCATCGGCAAGTACCGCCGCATTGACGGTCCAGGTCAGCGGCTCCAGCGGAATGTTTTTCAATACCGGGGGCCCGCCCTCGGGCAGAGCGACGCGGCCGTTGCCCGTCAGCGCCAGCTTCGTGCCCGGCTGGCCGAGTGGCTTGTCCGGCAGCGCTTTGAGACGCACGAAGATCTCGGGAACCGTCAGCTCCGCCGCCGTGAGCGACGCCACGGAAAGCTCCACGGCCACATCCGGTTTGGCGAACGTGCCGCCGGCGTTGCCGGAGACCTGCACGGTCTTCCACGTCACATCCGGCACCAGTTCTTTGAATAAAGCCGAGGGGCCAGCGAGCAACTGGTAATCCAGATCCATCTCCTGGCTCTGCGGTTTCACCTCACCGGCCAGCGAAAATTTTCCGGCCGGGGCTTCGATTTCCGTGCGCTCAAGCCGGATGTCGCCCGAATCGGCGAACAGGATGCGCGACGTCACACGCACCGCCTCGCCCTGCAGCGGCTGCATTTTCGCATCCAGCAGGGCGGACGCGTTGGCCTGCATGTTGAGATCGAGCGCGTAGGCTTCCTTTTCTTTCGCCAGTTCGCGGATCGCCGCCGTTCCTTCCACCCAGAAGCCGGAGCCGGCGCGCAGGCCGAAACGGCCCTTCCAGTCTTCGATCAGACCCTTTCCCTGGATCGAGGCGTTCAACGGCGGCAGACCGGGCAGCGCCAGCGTGCGCACGACCAGACCGCCGGCGGGCTCTTTCGCCAGCAGATCGATCGACAGCATTTTCGTATCGGGCACGAAGGAGAAACTCGCTGTCAGGGACGCCTGCGTGGCGTCGATGCGGTCCAGCGCCAGCTCAAAGATCGCCCGCTCGCCCATGCCGAGAAAGGCGGCGCGGCTGGCGAAGGTGAGGGTGATTTCTTCCCCCAGAACCGGCTCGGCCAGATGAATGCGCTCGGCGCCGAAGCGGTCCACCTCGATCGTGACCGGCAGTCCGGGCGTGCCGCCGGAGGGTTTGGCGGGTTCGGGTTCCTTCGGCGGCGTTTTCGGCGCACGCGCCACATCGATGGTGCCGAAGGAGAGTTCGGAGATTTTCAGTTTGCCCTTGAAAAGCGAAGTGGGATGCCAGCGGAAGCGGAAGCGGTCGATGGTCAGCCACACGCCTTCCGCGTCGGCGAGCTGGATGCCGTTGACTTCCAGAAAAGCCGGCAGCGCCGCGTTGAGCGAGCCTAACTTCACCTGCATGTCCGCCGATTCGGTGGCCGATTCGATCAACCCCACCACGCGCTGCTGTCCCGCCTCGGTCTTGAGGTAAGCGAACAGCCCCGCACCTCCCACCACAACGAGCAGCAGGACGGCGATCACAAGGGTTACAATCATCCGCACTATGGCAATCATGCTGTTCCTTTATTGAGATCTTTGCATAAGATTGTCATGCTGAGCCTGTCGAAGCATGACAGTCTTGAGACTTACGCAAAAATTTCCAACCTAAAACGCCTGCCCGATGCTGATGTAAAACGCCACCGGGTCGTCGTTCTCACGCCGGTTGAGCGGAAACGCCAGATCGGCGCGCAGGGGACCGATCTTCGAGTAATAGCGAAAACCCACACCCGCGCCCCATTGCAGATTCTCATCGAACTTGGGCAACTCCGAATCGTACACATTGCCGCCGTCCAGGAACGGCACGATGCCGAAATCCTTGTACCGGAAACGGATCTCGGCGCTGACCTCGATCAGGCTGCGGCCGCCCACCGGTTCGTTGTCGACGTCCAGCGGACCGACGTTCTGGAACTCGTAGCCGCGCACCGAACCGCCGCCGCCTGCAAAAAACCGTTTGTTCGCCGGGATCTCTTGCGTGTCGGAGCCGAAGGTGGCCCCCAGGCCGACCCGTCCTGCCAGCACGATTCTGTCGTTGCCCAGCAGCCGGTGATACGTCCGGCTGATCAGGCGCGTCACTGTGAACGAATCCCCTTCCCCCACCGCAATCGTGTAGGGCGTGACCCGGATCTCGTTGCGCCAGCCGCGTTTGGCATCCAGAAGATCGTCCGTCGTGTCGTGCCTGAGCGCCAGCGGGAACCCGAAGATCAAAAACTCCTCCTCGCTGTCGTTGTCGGTGATCTTGGAATACTCCGCACTCACGCCGCCGCTGAACGACAGCGTTTCCGTCAGGTAGCGCTCGATGCCCACGGCGCTGGTCACCGCGTCGCGTTCGAACGCGTCCGGATTTTCGTTGAGAATTTCAAAATCGAACAACAGATCCTGCTTGCGCGTCAGAAAATCCGGTTTGCGAAAACTCAAGCCCAGGCTTTTGTCGATCTTGTCGAAATCGTTTTCCACGAGCCGCCCCACGCGCCCGGTCACTTTCAATCTCTCTCCACGGCCGAACAGGTTGCGGTGGCCCCAGTAGGCTTCGATGCCGATGCCTTCCGTCGTCGAGTAGTCGGCGCCGAACCCGAAAAAGCGCGCGTCCTTTTCCTTGAGTTTGAGCCCGATGTCCATGGGCGCTTCGAAATATTTTTCCGGGTGTTTTTTTCCATCCGGAAGCGTCAGCTTGATGGAGGAAAACAGATCCATCCCGGAAAGATCGCTGCGAAATTCTTCCAGAACCCGCGGGTCGTATTGATCTCCCGATTTCCAGGGCACCATTTTGGCAATAAAATCCTCATGCGTGCGTTCCAGCCCCTCGATGAACACAGGGCCCATCGACGCCAGCGGTCCCGGTTCGAACACCCAGAACAGATCGATCGTCCTCTGCTCATGATGCAGCATCATTTTGCGCGAGGTCCGTTTCACATAGGGAAAACCCGCAAGCTTCGCCCGCGCGACGATTTCCCGTTCCGCTTCCAGCACCGCCTGTCCCTTGGCGGGGTCGCCGGTCGTCAGATCGGGCGATATGTCCCTCAGCTCCGCGCGCTCCAGCCCCTTGAGCTCGACCTTGCCGAACGTGTACTGCGGCCCCGGTTCGACTTCGATCATTACCTTCGGCGTTTCTTCCCGCCGCAGCAGGGAAGGGCGGACGTTGTCGAGAGCCTGCCCCGCAATCTGCATCTTCACTTTGCCGGCGAAATGCCCGAAGGATTTCAGCACATTCTGAATGCGCTCCCGGTCGGCGCGCGCCCGCTGAATCAGCCCCACCGGGCTGGAAAGGGGTTCCTTGGCCATCTGCACGAGATTGGACGAAGCCTCTACCACCTTGAGGATCTCCTTGTCTTCGAGTCCTTTCACCTCCACCTCGTACTTGCTCTTTTTCTTTTCGCTCTCGCCCGCTTCCGCCTGCGCGTCGCCTTCCGCTTCGTCGGACGAAGAAAAGGGCAGGGCGGAACACGCCGCCAGTATGAGCAGCGCCGCGGCCAGGGCGGCGCGCGCAAACGGCCGCAATAAGAGCTGAAAATGAAATTGCATAAACGATTTCCCGCTGAGAACGAAAATCACGCAACAGGAGCTGGCGGAATTTCGTTTCGTTCTATCTATTTAGACCGTATCATCCAGAGGATTTTTCTCAAAGCCGATCCTTTTTTCTGCGACTGCTCGGCTTCGGCGACGAGTTTTTCCCAGTCCCCCAGCACGACCTTGTCTCCCGGCTCCACACCGGAAACGATCTGCGAGTGAATGGGATTTTCGATCCCCAGTGTGACAGGAACCTTCGTGGGCTGACCGGCTTTCAGCAAAACCACAAAGGGTTCGTCCCCTTCCGTGCGAATGGCCCCGCGCGACACATGCACCGCGTTGGGGGCCGAGGCGGTGACGATTTCGATGTTCGCCGACATCATCGGCTTGAGATTGTTTTTTCCGGCTCCGACGATTTCGATCTTCACCTTGAAGATGGTGATGCTGTTCTCCACTTCTCCCTGCGGCGCGATCCGGGTCACGGTTCCCTCAAACTCCTGACTCGGAAAGGCGTCGGCGGTGATCTTGACTTTCTGCTGCACGCGCACCGAGCCGATATCGGTTTCGTCCACGTCCGCGATGATGAACAGGCGCGACATGTCCGCCACCGTCATCAACGGCGTGCCGCCGCTGACGTTGGAAATGCCGGAGGCGATGATCTGCCCCTCCTCCACCAGCTTCTGGATCACGATGCCGCTGATGGGGGCGGAAATTTCCGTCTCGCTCAGCCGCTCCTTCGCTTCATCCAGAGAGATGCGCGCCCGGTCCACCTCGGACCGCGCCAGCTCGATCTCGTTCTCCTTGAGCGTGATATCGTGGACCGCATCCTGCGCCGCCTGCAGCTGCGCCTTCGACTGGATCACCTTTTCCCGGTTCACCGCGTAACTGGTCACCGCGGCGTCCAGCGCCTCCTGGGAGATGAATTTCCTCTCGAACAGATCGCGCTGCCGTTTCAGCTTGTCCTGCGCTTCCTGAAAGTTAGCCTCGGCCGCTTCCAGCTCGGAGCGGGCCGTTCTCAGGTCCGTGTCGTACTTGGTGCGCTGCAGGAGCAGGGCGGTCTCCGCCTTTTTCAGCTTGGCGGTGGCGCTGGCCAGTTCCGCATTGGCCTTGGCGACTTTGCGCTTCTCATCGGTTTTGTCCAGCTCCAGCAGCAGCTGCCCCTTGCGGACCGGATCGCCTTCCTCGAAGGGAAATTTCAGCACTTCCCCGCTCGCTTTCGACTTCACCTCCACCTTGAAATTGGGTTCGACGACCCCGGTGGCCGAAATTTTCACGAACAGATCCCCCTGCAGCACGTCCGTGGTTTTGAATTCGGCTTTGAGTTCGTCTTCTTTGCCGTTCGGGTTGGCAAAAAGTAGTAGAAGAATGACAAGGAACAGAACGACCCCAAGGATGGTGAGGGTCTTTTTCATGAATCCCTTTCCATTTTGATGCCGTGTTCCTCCAGCGTGGTGGACACGGCTTGGCGCAGGCGGATCTTCGACTTGTTGTAATCGATGAGGGCCTGGATTTCATTGCTCTGCGCTTCCGCCAGGTCTTCCTGGAACTCGAGCACATTGAAACTGGTGGACAGGCCCACCTCGAACTTCTTCTCTTCCGCATTCAGCTGTTCTTGCGCCAGTTTGCGCGCCGCCCGCGTCGCGAACACGCGTTTGACCTCCGTGCGGATCTGCCGCGCGGCTTCCCGCACCTCGACGACGATCTTTTTCTCCAGGTCCTTGAGATCCAGCAGGGTCTGGGCCACCGTCAGGCGCGACTGGGTCAGCCGGCTCTTGGCCTCGCGGTTGCCGATCGGGTAGTTGAACTTGAGGCCGAACTCCCAGAGAAAGTATTTCGTGGAAAACAGGTTCGCCAGCGTCTCGTCGTAGCCGCCGCCGAACTGGCTGCGGCCCTGCACCGACCCGGAAGTGATGTTCACCGCCTCGCCGCTGATGCCGTTGAGCCCGAGGCTGCCGAACAGGTCCACCGTGGGATACAACTGGTTCTGGTTGTATTTGAGCCGGATATTGTCGTTGTCCAGCTGCTTTTTGCGGGACCGGTAATCGGGCCGTTTCGCCAGCGCTTCCTTGATCGCTTCCCGCACGTCCACGGTCTCTTCCGGCTTGAAGGGCGGCCGGTCGGAGGGCAGGACCTGCTTGTCGGCATCCAGAGAATCGAACGGAATGTTCATGAAATTTTTCAGCGTGTCCTCGTTGTCCTTGATCAGATCCTCCGCCCCCAGCAGGGCCTCTTCGCGGTCCGCCACATCGGCCTGCGCCTGCAGAATTTCCAGAGGCGCCAGCGTTCCCACCTCCACCTGCGCCCGCACCCGTTTTTCCAGGTCCCGCGCCCGCTCCAGCGACTTCTGTTTCACTTTCAAATCCTCGATGCTGAACACCAGGTCCCAGTAATTGTTCTCCACGTCGGTGATCGTGTTGATGACCGCGTTCTCGAATTCGTAATCCGAGATATCGAGATTATTCTTGGCGATGTAGATCTCGCGCTTGTTGTTGTCGATGCCGAAATTTTTCAGCAGCGGCTGGGAGATGGAGAACACCAGCTCCGAGGAATACTGGGGGTTGAGGCCGGCGAAATCGGAATTGGTGCGGTTTTTGTCGTTGTTGAAGCTCAGTTCGTACTCAGCGCCGGTGACCAGCCTCTGGCTGAGCGCGATGTCCCAGACCACGTCGCGGTTGCGCGACTTGTCCGGCGAGGCGAAGGCGCTGGACACCTGGTTGGTCTTCTCCCGCTTGGAAAGTTCGGCATCGATGACCGGGTCGAAGATCGACTCCTCGACGGTGATGTCCTGTTCCCGCACCCGGGAGTTGAACTCCTCGACGGCGATGGCGACGTTGTTGCGCAGCGTGCCCTCGACCACGTCTTTCAGCGAAAGGATCAGCGTGGACGGGTTGAATGCGGGTTTCTCGGGTTGCGCGCCCTGGGACCAGGCAGCGGAAAGGGAAATAAACGGGGAAAGCAGCAAAACGCACAGAAAGCAGGGGAGACGTTTGATTCTGAACATGACCTGTCGGACTCCGTTCTACGGGTGAATATTGCCTTCAGGAAATTCGGGGTTTCTTTCCTACGGGTGCAGCGGCGATCGGGCCCTCTGATCGCAAGCCCTCAGGCTCAGAGCTCCCCCCTCAAGCCGGGATCCGGCCGGTCTTAAAAACTTGGCCCGTTCGGCCTCTCGACCGATATGATCCACAGCGCCGTACCATAAAAATACGCTCAAAATTTTCAGGAAGGTAGCCGTTGGCCCCTCCCGAAACTCACTTTTCAGTCTGAGGATGCGATCATTGTATCTAATTTTTTTATCCGGATAAAGGCCAATTATTCAATTAATTTGCTCACATCGTCGGCACCGTTTCAAAAAAAATGAAAAATAACTATTGATAAAATTACATTAACAGTGTACATTTTCTGAGAAGACCGGTATCCAGAAACGCATCTTCATCATAAAAAATTTTCTTCTCGCTTCAATCTACTTTATATATGGATTTAACTCCATCCAATAACCGTCGATCTGCAGGGTGCACACCATGGCAAGAGTAACAGCCGCTGACATTTTGAAAGTCGTACCGATTACAAGGAAAACACTTTGGTTGTGGCAAAAGAAATACCGTTTTTTTCCGGACCCTGTTAAAGAAGCGCATCCCGGCGGCAAAGGCATCGTGGGCTACTATCCGGCGTGGGTGGAGGACCGCTGCAAGAAGATCTACGCGCTGCAGAAGAAGGGTTACACGATCAACATGATCAAGGAAATCCTCAAGAAAGAGGAAGAGGAGAAATCCGTCCGCAAGATTCTCATCGTGGACGACGAAAAGAAGTTCTCCAACCTGCTGCGCAAGTTTTTCGAGAAAAACAGTTTCGTGGCCGAGGTGGCGTTCGACGGCTGGGACGCGGGCCTCAAGGCCGCCCACTTTCTGCCTTCCATCATCGTGCTGGACATCGCGCTTCCGGGCGTCAACGGCATGGAGGTGTGCAAGAATCTCAAGTCCAATCCCAAGACCGGAAACATCAAGATCATCGCCATTTCCGGGGACCTCAGGCATTCCGAAAAAGTCATCCTCGACGCCGGCGCGGACATCTACTTCACCAAGCCCGTGGATTTCGATGCGCTGCTCAAAGTCTGCAACGATTTCGTGAACCATCCGGAAAAAAACTGACCCCCGTCCAGGCAACGCACGCATCCGGCCAGCCAGGCAGGGCAGGGGGCAGGTCTTTACCTACACAGCTCACGACAATTTAATAGAATCCCCATCGGGGATGTGTTAGCCTGCATCCGAATTTTAAAGCGTTTTATCATCCCAGGTTTTGCCTATCCCATGACTCAAACCCAGACACTCGCGATCGAAGATTTAAAAAACCTCGCAAAGGAAATCCGCCGCCAGAGCCTCAAGGTGATCCACAAAGCGGGCTCCGGACATCCCGGGGGCAGCCTGTCCGCAGCGGACCTGCTGACGGCCCTGTATTTCGGCGGCATCCTGAATTACGACCCCAACAATCCCGATATGCCGGACCGCGACCGGTTCCTGCTGAGCAAGGGGCACGCCTCGGCGCTCATGTACGTCGTGCTGTCGCGCGCCGGGTATTTCCCGGAAAAGGAACTGGACACCTACCGCAAGATCAACAGCCCGTTTTTTCTTTCGGGCCACCCGCATCCCAAGATACCGGGCGTGGAGATCGCCTCCGGAAGCCTGGGGCAGGGGTTGAGCGTCGCACACGGCATCGCGATGGGCGCGCGGCTGGACAATCTCGATTACAAAGCCTACGTCGTGCTGGGGGACGGTGAGCTGCAGGAAGGCCAGATCTGGGAAGCCGCGATGTCGGCATCCAAATTCAAGAGCAACAATCTGATCGCCATTGTGGATTTCAACAAGGTCTGCCAGGACAGCACCACCAAGGAGCTGAAGGACCTGGAACCCTTGGATGAAAAATGGCGCACGTTCGGCTGGGACACGCACCGCATCGACGGCCACGACATGGAAGCGATCATGAACGCGCTCAAGATGCCGCTGCACCCGGACAAACCACGGGTCCTCATCGCCGACACCATCAAGGGCAAGGGCGTCAGCTTCATGGAAGGCAAGCCCGCCTGGCACGGCGTCGCGCCTTCGGACGAGGATCTGGAAAAAGCCCTCAAGGAATTACAATGACCCGCCTTCCCTAAGGGAAGCGGGATTTCACAGACAACGCATTTTCAGGAAGGACACGTGATGGCAACCGCAAGCGAAGGGGCTACCCGGGACGGATACGGAGCGGCGCTCCTGGAAATCGGCGACCATCCGGACATCGTCGTTCTCGACGCCGGGGTTTCCGACAGCACGCGCACGAAAAAATTCGGTCAGGCGCACCCGCACCGCTTTTTCAACATGGGCATCAGCGAAGGCGACATGGTGTGCACCGCCGCCGGCTTCGCCACCACCGGAAAGGTGCCCTTCGCCACCAGTTTCGCCTGCTTTCTGCTGGGCCGCAGCATGGACCAGATCCTCGTGAGCCTGGCCTACTCCAACACCAACGTCAAGCTGGTGGGCACGCACGCCGGGATCGCCGTGGGCGAGGACGGGCCTTCGGCGCAGATGATCGTCGATCTCGCCTACACCCGCGCCATTCCCAACATGACGGTGATCCAGCCCGCCGATTTCGAGGAAGCCAAGCAGGCCACCAAAGCGATGATGACCCACAAGGGCCCGGCCTATCTGCGGATGGGGCGCTCCAAGGTGATGGGCGTGTACGATGAATCGCACCGCTTCCAGATCGGCAAGGGCAACGTGCTGAGGCAGGGCAGGGGCGTCGTCATTTTCGCCACCGGCATCATGGTGCAGGAGAGCATCAAAGCCCTCGATATCCTCAAACAGGATGGCCTGGAGCCCACTGTCGTCAACATTTCCACCCTCAAACCCATCGACCGGGAACTGATCGTCGAGCAAGCGAAGACGCACGACGCCGTCATCACCGCCGAGGACCACAACCTGATCGGCGGACTCGGCGATGCGGTGGGCGAAGTCCTGCTGGAGAACGAGATCCACGTTCCCTTTAAGAAAGTGGCGGTGCGGGATCAATTCGCCGAAACCGGCTCCGCCAAAGAGCTGTTCGAAAAATACGGGCTGTCCTCGAGTCACGTCGCTCAGGCCGTGAAAGAATCCTCCCTGCAAAAGAAAGCCTGACCGCTCGCCGTACAGAAGGCTCGCTCACAAAGCGCAAAACCTCTTTGTCATGCTGAGCCCTTCGGCAAACTCAGGACAAACCTTTTAAAGCATAAACTTGTCGTAGCAGAAGCAGAAACCCTAAGGGGAAACCCTGTCCCAACCGGAAATAAGGCCTCTGAGAGCGAATCAGAGACTCGCAATCCAACCCCCATTAGTTGACATAATATAGATTATAGGAACTAATGAAAAGGTAAGCCTTTGAACAAAAAATTCATTCCATTCATTCCATTCCTTATAGTTTTTTATTCTCTGACAGCCTTATCGTGCACAAATAATGAGAAAAACTCGGTAAGAAGTTATCCCCTTTCCGGTCACGGTCAGATAAATTTTTCGGTCCCCAAAGCATGGCGGGAAACCGTACGTTACCCTCCTGGCGGGCTTCCCCCCACCATCGTATTTACCCCCGAATCCGATTCATCTTTTCAAGTTCTTATATCTACTTTTTTTCCATTTGCCGAAAACATCACTCTACCCAAACCCGAGGACTTATTGTTCTTAGTAAGTCAGGCGGCCGAAAAGGTAAAAAGTCAGGTTATAGAAAAGGACATTCCCATTGAAGAATTCAGAGGCGATTTCAATAAAGGCTACTACTTTCGGGTAACAGACAAAGCTCTCAAAAAGGGTGAATATAAATACATGACCCAAGGACATTTGCTTTTTAAAACTATCTCAATAATTTTCACTATTTTTACAAACGAAGGTGCCGAAGATATCCAGATTGAGGCGATGAAAATGTTAAAAACAGCGGTTCATGTTGAAAAACAACCCAGCTAGAGGAAGAATAAATTGAAGAAAATTACAATTCTATTTTTGGTCACTCTGGTTGTAACATTTACATTTGCCCAGACCTCTCAGGCAAAAGACTCGGACAAGGACGTCATTGCGGTGGTTCTGGGAAAGAAGATCACGGTCAAGGACAAGGCCCGGCTCGACGGTCTGGTTTTCGGAACCCTGATGGAGAAGTACGCCAGGGACAACAAAATTGCGGCCACCGATGCGGAAATCGACGCTTTCGTCAAGAAAACCGAGGAAAGTGAAAAGCGGCAACAGATCCGCTTCGAGAAAGACAGGAAGAAATTGAAAGCTGAATTGAAGTCCCCTGACCTGACTGAGCGCGAGCGGAAGGACAAGGAATCCCGCCTGCAATCGATCGAGCGCATTCTGAAAAGTGCCCGCGAAATGAAGCAGCAGACCCAGGGAATGGAGGAACAACTCGCCCCGATGAAACGACAAATGGCGCGAAATTTTATCACCCGCTGGAAGATCAACAAAGCGCTGTACGCAAAGTACGGCGGCCGTGTGATCTTTCAGCAGGCGGGGCCCGAACCGGTGGACGCCTATCGCGACTTCCTGAAGGAACAGGAGAAAAACGGGGCGTTCCAGATTCTCGACAAGCAATACGAGGCCCCCTTCTGGCGCTACTTCACCGATGACGCCCTGCACAACTTCTACCCCAATGATGAAGGGGCGAAGTTCATCAACACACCCTGGTGGACGATGGAGCCACAGCAGAAATAACCACATGAACCGACACGAAAAATAAACTACGTGGAGTTTCCCGCCACGAATCTGGAGGTAACCAAGACCTTTTTTCATAAAGTGTTCGGTGGTCTTTCCAGTATTTCGGACCGGAGTACACCGCCTTTGCCGATGCAGGCCTCGACGGCGGCTTTTTCAAATCCAACCTCTCTTCATCCACGGCCAACGGGGCCGCACTTATCGTCTTCTACAGCAGGGAACTGGAACAGACGCAGGCGAAGATCGAAGACGCCGGCGGCACGATCGTCAAACCCATTTTTTCCTTTCGCGGCCGCCGGCAAGCAACCTCATTTATTAATGAACGGGTGTCGAGCTTGGCACGACGTTGATTTTGCCGACCCCAATGGAACGAGTACGCCGTGGGGTCGGATGCGAGCGCATAATCGTTTCCCTTCTCATTGCTTGTTTTCCTTTGCGTCCTCTGCGTCTTTGCGGTAATAATTCCTTTTCGTTTCATTCTCCTCCATTCTGTTTCATCCTGTTATCCTGTCTGATCTTTTGAGCCATGTGCGGCGTCGCCGGAATATTCGATTTCAGTGAAGGCAGGCTCGGTGATCATCTCGGCCGCGACCTGCGCCACATGCTCGACCGCATGCAGCACCGCGGCCCCGACGACCGCGGCGAAGTCAACCTGCCGGTGACCGGCGGCCACACCCTGCACCTGGGGCACCAGCGCCTGTCCATCATCGACCTCACACCCGGCGGCCACCAGCCGATGGCCAACGACAGTGAAATGCTGTGGATCTCCACAAACAGTGAGATCTATAACTACAGAGAATTGCGCGACGAGCTGGCCGCGAAATACCGCTTCGCCTCCCACTCCGACACCGAGGTGCTGCTCAAGGCGTATGAGGAATGGGGCATCGACTGCCTGCACCGCCTGCGCGGCCTGTTCGCGTTCGCCATCTGGGACGCGGAGCAGAGCACCCTCTTCCTGGCGCGCGACCGGCTCGGCATCAAACCGCTGTACTACTTCCACAACGAGGATTGTTTTCTTTTCGCCTCGGAAATCCGCGCGCTCCTGGCTGCCAACATCCCGCAGGCCACACTCAACCCGGCGGGACTGTATCATTATCTGAGTTATGGCAGCCTGTCCTCGCCCGCAACGCTGATCGACGCCATCCACGAACTGCCGCCCGGACACTGGCTCAAGGCCTCGGCGGGCGGCATCGAAATAAAAGAATACTGGTCCCCTGCCCGCTCCGCGCAACCTGCAAGCGGTGACGCGCAGGAAACCGTGCGGGAAAAATTACAGCAATCATTGCGCTACCGACTCATCAGCGACGCCCCGCTCGGCGCGTTCCTGAGCGGCGGCATCGATTCCAGCGCCGTGGTTGCGCACGCGGCGGCGCAGTCGCAGGAACCGCTCAAAACACTGTCGGTGGTGTTCAACGAACACGAATTCGACGAATCGGGCTATTCCAATCTAGTGGCCAAACGCTACGGCACCGAACACCACGCCCTGCCCCTCACCGAATCGGACCTGCTGGACGCCCTGCCCCTGGCGGTGGCGGATATGGACCAGCCGACCGTCGATGGCATCAACACCTGGTTCATTGCCCGCTGCGCGAAAGAGCGAGGCTGGAAAGTCGCCCTTTCGGGCCTGGGCGGCGACGAGCTGTTCGGCGGCTACGAATCGTTCACGCTGGCTCCCCGGCTTTTGCGCATGCGGTCTTTTTTCGACGCCCTGCCCTCTTCCTGGTCGCGGCTTATGGGAACCGCGCTCAAGCATCTGCCCGGCGGTTCGGTGAAAATGAGCAAGCTCGCGCATTATCTGTGCGGGCAATCCGTTCACCCCTACTTTCTCATCCGCTCCCTGTTCTGCGAGGACGATCTCCGGCGCCTGTTCTTTGACAGCCATCTTCTGCAACAGGAAATCGATCGGCACCGGCAGAGCACCACCAGCCTGCTTGAAAATTTAAAACCGCTGGATGTCCGCGACCGGATCTCTTACCTGGAGATGACGCACTATTTGCCCAACACGCTGCTGCGCGACACCGACGTCATGGGCATGGCGCACGGCCTGGAGATCCGCGTTCCCCTGATCGATCACGAACTGGTGGAGAGCGTGTTTCCGATACCGGCCGAAGTCAAATACCAAAGCCAAACGCCGAAGCACCTGCTCGCCCACTCGATACCGGGCGGACTGCCGGATGAAATCGTGCAGCGCAAAAAGATGGGGTTCACCCTGCCCTTCGAAAACTGGCTGCGCGGCGGCATAAAACAGGAAGTCGAAACCGTTCTATTGAGTCCGGTCCGGCCGCTGTCCGACTTTTTATCCGATGCGGCGATCGAAAACGTGTGGACCGGTTTCCTGGCGAAACGGACTTCCTGGTCGCGCCCCTGGGCATTGTACATTCTGAAAAAGTGGATCGAAAAAAACGTTTCGACGGACGGCTAGACGGAAGGATTTTTGCGAAGCGATTCGCATGCCCGAACGGGCAAGTGCAAAAGGAATGAAATCAGGTCGAGCGCCTGGGTTTCAGGCGCTCTTTTTCTGTTTACCTGAAACTTCGTTGCTGCGGACATGCGCGCAGGTCGAGCAGACATGGCTCTGCTCGCGCGAACACATCAGACAGTTGAAAAATTCACCGTCGGGCCGGATCGGCCCTCCACAATGATTGCAACGGACCGAAGGTTCGGCCGCTTTTTTCTTTTTCTTCGGCGGACGCCGGTTGTTGATCAACAACTTGCTGCGGGAAACATTCACGTACATTCTTAAAACCTCCTCAAAATCTCGCGACAAAACAAGCTTTTTGCGCTTCCAAGGATTTCTCCTTGAATTCTAGGATGAATTTCCACCGGAAAGGTTCCAATGTTTCGAAACATTTTTTTCGGACGCGCTCCCGGCCGGTAGTGGCCGGAATAGTCTCATAAAATTCAACAATTTATACCCGATCTGAAAAAACTTTTCCAGAAAATTTTATCGCCGTCCCACAGATTTCTTGTCGGAACTCCCCCGGCGGACTTTAACGCAAACGGCTTGCCGGCCCGCGGCCCTGCCGGATTATCGCAGCGGACGAAACGGTTCAGAGCTTCGCCAGCACCCCCTTGTTCACGGTGTCCACCCGGTCCTCGCCGAACAACAGGGCCACCAGCTTCATGGCGAACTCCATCGCCGTGCCTGGACTGCGGCTGGTGACGATGTTTCCGTCCACCTCCACCCGGTTTTCGGAATACCGGGTGCCGTTGAGCTTTTCCCGCACCGAGGGATGGCTGGTCGCCGATTTATCCGCAAGCAGACCCAGCGTGTGCAGCACCGTGGGCGCGGCGCAGATGGCGGCGAGGGTCTTGCCGTCCGCATGCATGGCCTTGAGGATTTCCGCCAGCTCCGCGCTGGCGTTCAGGTTGTCGGTGCCCGGCTGCCCGCCCGGCAGCACCACCAGGTCGAAATCGGCTGCCTTGAGCCCCTCCAGCAGGCAGTCCGGAGCGATGCGGATGCCCCGCGAGCCCTCAAGCGGGCCGTCCTCGGTCCCTGCCAGCGTCACGCGCGCGCCGGCCCGCCGCAGGATATCGACCACGGTGACGGTTTCGATCTCTTCGAACCCCGGGGCCAGGGCGACCAGTACTTTTTTCATGCCGAAGCCTTTCGCAATGCAATGGGTGGAATTAAAAATTCTACTCTTCCGCCTCCTGAATATCAAGACGATCCGGTTCGGCAAACCGGCTGCCGAAACCCGCTTGTTCCCTTTGAAATCAGGTGGTAAAATTCGATCATTGCATCTGAAACCCGGCCGGAACCCGTTCACAACCAACGACGTTCCCAATAACCGTGAGCGGACCGCCGCAAGGGTTGGATCCATCGGGGCGTCGCACATTCATGCAGACTTCAATCGATCCTGCATCGTTTGCCAGGCAGGTTCAAACCATGTTCGGCGCCGTGGCGCCCCGATACGATCTGCTCAACACCTTGCTCAGCGCGGGCCGGGACCGTTACTGGCGGAAAACGGCGGTGGACCGGCTGGCGCCGCAGCGCGGCGAACGCTTTCTCGATGTGGCCACCGGCACCGCGGACATGGCGGTGGAAATCGCCGCACGCCAAAACGGGCAGGTTCAGGTACTGGGGATCGATTTCAGCGCCCCCATGCTCGAACGCGGCAGGCGCAAGGTGCGGCAGCGCAAACTTGAAGCCGCGATCGCGCTGCAGAAAGGCTGCGGGGAAAACCTGCCCTACGCTTCCGCGAGTTTCGACGGGCTGGTCTGCGCGTTCGGCATCCGCAATTTCGCCGATCCCGCACGCGGGCTTTCCGAGATGCTGCGCGTGCTGAAACCGGACGGGCGGGCGGTGATCCTGGAATTCTCGCATCCGGAGCAGCCGCTGCTGGGGTTTTTGTACAATCTGTATTTCCGGTCGGTGCTGCCCAGAGTGGGCCGGCTGATCTCGAAGCACAAACACGCTTACGACTACCTTCCGCAGTCGGTCTCGCGTTTTCCGAAGCGGAAGGATTTTGCGGACATCATGCAGCAGGCGGGATTCGCACGCATCGCGCACACAGACCTGACGCTGGGAATCGTCACTCTGTATGAGGGATGCAAACAGGCGTCGCAGTGACTCCCAGGAAGATCCACGCAATCATTTGAGGAAGACCATGACCTCAAACAATATCCGTTTTTATCAGACCGTCGTTCTGGTGCTCGGGCTCGCGGCCGCCGCCTGGCTGATTCAGGACCGCCCTCTCAGCGATCTCTCCACGCCGGACAACGTGCAGGAAGCGTCGCTCCAGCACCCGCTGGCCGAAAAACAGGAATACAAAAACATCGTCCAGCTGCAGGAGGCGTTCATCCGCAACGCCAGACAGACCAAGCCCTCGGTGGTGGGCATCAACAAGGTTTTGAAGATCGTGCGCCAATCGTCCTGGCACGATCCCGACCCGCACGAGCCGAAACCCTGGTACGCGTTCATCAAGGACTGGCTGGTCAGCACCGTGGGAGAGAAAAAATTCCGCGTGGAAAACGTCGGCTCCGGCGTCCTGCTCAACACGCAGGGCTACATCCTCACCAATCATCACGTGATCAAGGACGTCCCGCGCCTTCTCATCAAACTCTCCAACGGCAAGGATTACTACGCCAAGGTCATCGGCATCGATCCCATGACGGACCTGGCCGTGCTCAAGATCGCCTCGTTCCGCAAGCTCGTGCGGCCGGTGTTCGGCAAATCGCGCGACGTGCACGTGGGCGAATGGGTGATGGCCATCGGCAACCCGTACGGCCTGGAAGGCACGGTGACGGTCGGCGTGGTCAGCGGTCAGGGCCGCACCGATCTCGGCATCACCACGTTTGAAAACTTCATCCAGACCGACGCCTCCATCAACCCCGGCAACAGCGGCGGCCCGCTGATCAATCTCGAAGGCGAGATCATCGGCATCAACACCGCCGTCGCGGAGATCGGCTCCGGCGTCGGTTTCGCGATCCCCATCGACATGGCGCTCAAGGTGGCCGACGAGCTCATCGAACAGGGAGAAGTGGCGCGCGGCTGGCTGGGCGTGAGCATCCAGTCGCTGACCCCGGAGCTGGCGTCCTCGTTCCAGATCCAGAAAGTCAGCACCGGCGTGCTGGTCAACAGCGTCGAAAACAAAACGCCGGCGAAGGACGCGGGCCTCCTGCGCGGAGACATCATCGTGCAGTTCGACGGCAGGCAGGTGCTGGGTTCGAAAAAATTTCAGATGATGGTGGCGCAGACCCGCATCGGCAAAGTCGTGACCATCAAGATCATCCGCAACGGTTCCGAAAAAACCGTTCGCGCCAAAATAGGCAGGCTGAGTTCCTGACGCAAACCGGAAACCGCGCGCCATCGCCCGGAGGGGAGGAAAGATGAAAACCGAGATTTCATTTGAGCAGTTCAACCGCGCTCTCGATCTGGAGCCGATCAAGTTCCTGCTGGTGCAGCCGGAAACCGGACCCGGCTGGAGCATCGAGCAGGTTCAGGTGCAGGAGACCTGGTACCGCCGGTTCCTGTATCTGGTGTGCCTGCATCCGGAGAAAACCATCGTCCCCACCCGCGACATCGACACGTTCTGGCACATCCACATCCTCGACAGCCGCAAATACATGGCGGACTGCGAGACGCTGTTCGGCCGCTATTTCCACCACTTCCCCTATTTCGGTTTGCGCGGTGAAGCGGACAAGCAGCGCATGCAGAAAGCCTTCGACGAAACCGACGCCCTGTTTCAGAAACAGTTCGGCGAATCGCCGCTGAGCCTGGGCATCGCCGACTGCGGCGGGCTGTGCAACGAACCCACACCCAAAAGCGACAGCCCCGGCCTCGACTTCAGCACCCGCCCGGTTTTGGCGCACCCCTGAACGTAACGCAGAAAGCGCACCCCGTCTGAGAAGGGCCGCCCGCCCTTCCCCGCTCAGGCTTCCACTTCAAAGCCCGCTTTCGCAATGGCGGCGGAGATTGCTTCCATTCCCGTCGCCGCTTCGTCGTATTCCACCGCGACCCGTTTCTGTTCCAGATCCACGTTCACCGCCTGAACGCCGGGAAGCGCTCCGACGGATTTCGTGATCGTTTCCACGCAATGCCCGCAACTCATGCCGTTCACGGTGATCGCCTGTTTTGTCATCTTTTACCTCCAGATCGTTCGGCGGCCCCGCCGCGGGTCGATCCTGCCCTGCCCCGCTGACGGCTCCGCATTCACAGGATGAGCCCTTACACAGCCCATTATCGCGCAAAAAATCAACCGCAGAACCGCAAAATTGCCCCCTGCGACGACGGTCAAATATGCCCAAAATTGTCATATTTTGGCAAAAATTGTATGAATTCGCGATAACCCCCGCCCCCGAAAAAACCCGTAAAAACAAAATAACCCTTTAAAATTCAACATTTTATGTTTTGGCACGCGAATTGCCATACAAATCATTGAAAATCAACGTCAAAGGTAAGGAGACAGTCATGTTTTACGAGGTGAGGGTTTACAATCCCGACGGTTCCGTCAAAAAGGTGGTCAGCACTCAGGAGCTCAAACAGACGCATTGGGACAACTTCAGAAAGGCTGAAGAGTCCATGTCCCTGCAAAATTCCGAGCGCCCTCGTGTGCCCCAATGGGTCAAGCAGACCCTGGACAGCCAGTTTCTGGAATTTTCCGACTACGGCAACGAAGGCTGAACGACGGCCGCAACACCCGCAACCGGGAAGCGGCCGCAATCGTTTGCACTCCCGGTCTTTACGATCGCGGGAGTGCCTCAGCGCGTCTTCGATCCCCGCTTGCGGCTGGCAAACGTTCTCTGCCGATCCCGCGCATGCCCTGAATCCCCCTGCGCCGCGCGGCGTGCTGCAGTACCTGCAGCAATCCGCGTGCAAGAATCCAACCACCGTTTTTTCAAACACAAACAACAGAACATCCGGGCACTGGCAGACGCACCGATCGCAACGGGTGATTTATCAATTCATTTGTGTGGAATTTTGGGTTCTGGAACTTGAGGAAGGGGTCCGTAATGGGACCCGCTGTCAGGCGGGGGAGTCCAACCTCACAAGCGGGTCCGCTAACGGGAGGTAACTCACTTGAATACAGTGTACTACAAGTGGTTCGGATATGCAATATTTAAATTAATTAACAAAAATTATATTTGAATTTCCTCCGGTTAGCCGGCCGGCGGTCCTCAGCGGCCGATCCGGCGGCCAGATTCCGACCCCTGGCTGCCGTCGGGCTGGTTTCCCGCAACTTTTTGAGTTTCTTGATAAATCTTCAGCAAAAGACTCAAGAAATCCGCTGTCGCGCCGAAAATTTAAACATAGGTTGATCCGGAAGATCGACCGCAGCAAAGCGGCCGGGCGCACACAGGCCCCGGTTGTGAGCAGGACCCGCGACTCCAGTTTCACGGAAGAAATGGAAGATGCGCCGGACCATTCGAATCGTACCCGCGTTCACCCCTCCGTTTTCTTCCTCGAACAGACACGCTGATCTAGGCTTCCTCCCCGGCGGATCAGGCCGTTTTGCGACCGGTCTGGATAAAACCCCGTTCTGGAACGGCAGCCTGAAACCCGGAAGGCGTCACACACCTTCTTTTCCCGGAAGAATTACAAGCTGATGACGGAATTAGACCCGACCACCCGAGTGGACAGAAAAAACCCCATCAACAAACCCGCGCCGAAGATCAAGCGGGGTGTGCAGGCGAGTGCATCCGTGTCCAAAGAAGTGGACCGGGTGACGCTGTCTTCCAAAGCCCCGCCCGCCACCTCGGGCAAGACGAGTTCCAACTCGGAAGTGCGCCGGGAATTGGTGCAGAAATTCCGCACGATTCTGGAGGAAGGTTCCTACCAGGTGAAGGCCCAGGAAATCGCCGACAAGATGGTGCAGAAAATCCGGGAAAACAAAAACCGGCTGATCCTCTGATCGGTCGGCTGCCTCCGCATCCCCCCGTTTTTGATTCGAGCGTCCGTTCCTACGCCGTTTTGATGTCCTTCAAGTTCGGGTAGTTGCCCGTCTGCAGCAGTTTTTCCTCCCAGCGCTTTCCCAGTTTGTTCATCCTGAGATCCAGCTTTTCGAGACTTTGCAGCGTGGTGCATTCGGCCAGCGTTTGCATTCCCAGGCGCGTGATCAGGTTGCTGCGCAGGTCCAGCTCGCGCAGCCGCGACAGGATCGGCGAGCGCACGATGGACTCCACCCCGATGTCGCCGAAGCCGTTTTTCCTGAGATCCAGCACCTCGACGTCTTTGAGGTCGGGATGCTTGCACAAAAACGCCACTTCCTGCGGCGAGACTTCCATGTCCGCCATCTTGAAGACTTTGCGGTTGAGCTGAACGCGCGCCTTGACGAATTTTTCGAACAGGGTGATCTTGCGCGTGCGGTGCGCTCTCAGGCGGGAGTCGATCAACCGGTTCAAGTCGTCCAGGTTGCCTTTGTTCTGATAAAACAGATCCAGCACCTTGTCCCTGTCCAATTCATCCGACCCCATACGCCCTCGCTTCGCGGTTGATGGCGGCCTGCCTGAAGCCTCACCGCATTATAGCTTGGTTTTTCATTTCTCCTTAGGTATACTTTCACCGGTAAGTGTTTGAAAAATTTTAACTGGAGATATTGAGATGGGCGGTATCGGCCTTCCGGAACTGTTGATCGTGCTGGTCATCATCATGATCATCTTTGGAGCCGGCAAAATCCCGCAGATCGGCAGCGCTTTCGGGAAGACCATCAAGAATTTCAAGCAATCCGTGAAAGAGTCCGACAAAGAGTCCGACGCCGTGTCCGTCGATGAAATCGCCAACCAGGCCGAAGTGACCGACGTCGAGGATCCGAAAGCCGTGGCCCAGCGTTCCAGCGCTTCGCAGGATGAAACCCCGGATCCTCACAACGAGACCGCCGGCAACAAATAATCCTTCTCCCCACCTTGTTTGGACAGAAACCATTCCCACCGTTTTGTCAGGGTGACTGAACTCCCTTTAACCTTCGCAGCCTAGAGGTTGCCTTCGTGGATTTTTTGAAACCCCTGGTCCGGAAACTGCTCTCTTCGGTATTCGACATCGCCCCCGTCATCATCGTGATGGTGTTCTTCCAGCTTTTCGTGATTCAGAAACCGCTGCCCGAACTGGAAAAAACCATCACCGCCATGCTGCTGGTGGTTTTCGGATTGTTCCTGTTCATCATGGGTCTGGAAACCGCGCTGTTCCCGATGGGGGAATCCCTGGCCTCGCAGTTCACCCGCAAAGGAAATCCCTGGTGGCTGCTGCTGTTCGCGTTCACGCTCGGCTTCTCCACCACCATCGCCGAACCGGCGCTCACTGTCATCGCCACCAAGGCGGGAGAGCTGGCCGCAGGCTCGGGCGCCATCGCGTCGCATGCGGAATCGCTCGACCGCTTCGTGCTGGGACTGCGGCTGACCATCGCCGTTTCCGTGGGCATCGCCATCGCCCTGGGCGTGCTGCGCATCATCCGCGGCTGGCCGCTGATCTGGTTCATCATCGCAGGCTACGGGCTGATCGTCGTCGCCACGCTGTACGCACCGCAGGCCATCATCGGCATCGCCTACGACTCCGGCGGCATCACCACCTCCACCATCACCGTTCCGCTGGTGACGGCGCTGGG
Organism: Nitrospinales bacterium; assembly: GCA_965223345.1. GTDB lineage: Bacteria > Nitrospinota > Nitrospinia > Nitrospinales > VA-1 > CBDCWG01. The sequence goes on along the minus strand of CBDCWG010000012.1, from coordinate 2,606,250 downwards.
CGTGAGCCTCGCCGCGTCCATCCGCGGCCGCAACCCCATGACCGACGGGTTCGGGCTCATCGCTTTCGCCAGCCTGACGCCCATCCTGTTCGTGCTGGTGTACGGCATGGTCGTTTACGGAGTCGCCTGATGCCCTTTCTCGACCCGATCCTCGCTTCCCTGAAAAGCACGCTGATCGACATCGCGCCGATCCTGCTCGTGCTGTTTTTCTTTCAGGTGGTGATCATCCGGCGCAAGGTGCCGAACCTCAAACGCATCCTGGTTGGTTTGATCCTCGTCGTCGTCGGGCTGGCGGTGTTCATCGTCGGTCTGGAACAGGGCATCTTCCCCATGAGTTTTAAGATGGCCGACCAGTTGACCGACCTCAGGTTTCTCACGAAGAACGACACCAAGACCGTCGAGTCCGTCTTCGAGACGGGCCGGGTGCCGCCCGAGCTGTACGCCTGGACCTACACATTCGGTTTTCTGATCGGCTTTTCCACGACGCTCGCCGAACCGGCCCTGATCGCCGTGGCTCTGAAAGCCAGCCAGATCTCCACCGGCGCCGTGTCCGCCTGGGGACTGCGCATCGCTGTGGCGCTGGGCGTGGCCATCGGCGTGTCGCTGGGCATCTACCGCATCGTCAGCGGCACACCGCTCTACACCTACATCATCGGCGGCTACATCATCCTGTTGATCCAGACGTATTTCGCGCCCAAAGCCATCGTGGCTTTGGCGTACGATTCCGGCGGCGTGACCACCTCGACGGTGACCGTGCCGGTTCTGGCGGCACTGGGTATCGGTCTCGCGACCAACGTCCCCGGCCGTTCCCCACTGCTCGACGGATTCGGGCTCATCGCCTTCGCCTCCCTTTTCCCTATGATGGCCGTGTTGGCCTATGCTATGATCAGCGAATGGCGTGTGCGGCGCACGGCCCATAAAAACAACCCCTAAGCTAGAGGACACCGACATGCGCTTCAAAGTGATTCTGGCTCTGGTCAACGACGATTACCAGGACGCGGTGATCGAAGCGGCCAAGAAAGCCGGCGCCACCGGCGTCACCATCCTGAACGCCCGCGGCGAAGGCATCCACGAGCAGAAATCGTTTTTCGGGCTGACCATGGAAAGCCAGAAGGACATGCTTCTGTTTCTCGTCGAAGACATCATCGCCGACGACATCATGGATGCGATCTACCAGGCGGGCAAACTGAACGAGCACGGCAACGGCATCGCCTTTTCCTTTCAGGTGGATCGCGCCCTCGGTCTGGAAAGCCAGCTCCCCACGTTGGAAAAAGACGCCAAGCAGCGTTATTTTTAGTCCTCAAACAGAAGGAACGCCCATGTCGCCCTACAAAACGGTCCGCGACATCATGATGCCGGAATTCAAAAAAATCGAAGGCGTCACCCGTGTCTCCGAAGCCCGGGACATGATGAAGCGGGAAAAAATCAACGCGGTTCTGATCGAGCCGCGCAACGAATCCGATGTGTACGGGATCCTGACCCTGAAAGACATCGCACGTAAAGTCATCGCCCAGCGCAGGAAGCTGCACGAGGCGCATGTCTACGAGATCATGTCCAAGCCGGTGCTGTCGGTTCCGCCGGACATGCCCCTGCCCTACGCGGCGCGGCACATGACCAACTTCAACGTGTCCTACGCCATGGTGCTCTCGAACAACCAGGCCATCGGGCTGGTGTCCCTCAACGGCATCGTCCACCTTTGGGACCAGGAATGACCCGGCACACCGCCACTGTTTGCAGGGTGTTTGCGCGGCGCACCCTCAGTCCGATCGGCCGCAGGCCGTCTGATTTTTTATAAATAACGGATGGAAAATCAATCATCCCCCGCCGCTCCACCCGGCCCCCAAACCCGGAAATCCCGGAAAATCAAAGGTTCCCACATGGCATATCGTTTGCATTTAAAAAAACAATGAGTTAGAAGGAAACCCCGCTTTGCAGGAACGCACGTTCATGAACGACATTCAAAAAGGCCTCAGCTTTCTGTTTCTGCCGCTGGTGACCGGCTGTGTGGCGCTCGCCATCGGTGCGGGAAACCTGGAAGCCGAGAACAACCGCGACCCGATGGTGGATGCGACCCTGCACCATTCGGTCAACCAGGTGCACGCCGCCGCCCGGCAGGCGTTGCAGACCCTGAAAGTGCAGGTCGAGCAGGAAGACAGCATCCGCTCCGGAAGGAAAATCCTCGCGACCGCCCCCAACCAGAAGATGATCCTGATTCTGGAACCGCTGGCCGCCGCATCGACCCGGTTTTCCATCCACACGCCCTCGGAAGAACACTCCGCCACGCCCAAGGACACGCTGCTTGAAATCCTGCGGCGCACGCAGAACCGGCTGAACGGCTGAATCCCCCCGGCAACGCGCGAAGTTCCTGTATCGCCTGAGCAGGCCAATTCGGCCCTTACCAGAATTCCAGGACCAGATTTTTTTCCGCATCGCCAAAATCTATGCAATCATACGGTCCCCCGGCACCCAAAGATTCAACCGGTTGCGAGTGGGTTTTCTGCTATTCAAACATGAAAGAACATTCCCCTTATGGATATCGCGGTTAAAAAAGATTTTCCCACTTTAAAGGCCAACTACCGTTTCACCAAAGAGGATGAAGCGTTGCTCCTTGCAATGAAACCGGAACTGGAACCGCTCAAAGATGAATTCCTCGAGGGGTTTTACGAATTCATCTTCCGGTTCGGAAATACGGCGGACTTTTTAACCGACGAAGCGGTGCTGAACCGGCACCGCGAAAAGATCGGCCAATGGTACACGGATCTGTTCGGCGGCGCGTACGACATCTCCTACTTCCTGAAGCTCTATAAAATCGGGGAAATCCACGTCAAGCTCGGTCTTCCCACCCACTACGTCAACGCGGCGTTCAATTATGTGCGCGGATTCACGCTGGATCGCGTCAACCAGCGATTCCACAAAGAAGCGAATCTGACCCACAGGCTCACGGCGGTCGAGAAAATCCTCGACATCAATCTGGACGTGTTGACCAGCTCCTACCGCGAGGAGGAGATGAGCCGCTTTTTGTCCCTCTCCAACATCGAAAAGACCCTGCTTGGCTTCCTGAAAAAAACCAGCTCCTACTTCAACTACATGCTGGCCATCGCGCTGGTGATGGTGGCGTTTTTTTCCATCGGGCTGTTCGGCTACGATGTCTACCTGCTGTTTTCCGGACAGACCAGCGTGGAAAAAGGCATTCTGACCATCCTCGGGAGCCTGCTGATCCTGTGGGCGGCCATCGAGTTGATCCACGAAGAGATGAATCACCTGCGTGGAGGCAGTTTTGCGCTGGAAGCCTTCGTCACGCTCGCCATTGCGGCTCTCATCCGCAAGATCCTCATTTTCTCGCTCTCTCCCGCCAAGACGATGGACGTGCTGCTGTATGGAGTGCTGGTGCTCTGTCTGGCGCTGGCTTACTGGCTGATCGTGCATCGCATCAACCCGGCGAAACGGTGATACGAATCCGCCGGATGTTGACGCTGAATTTGGAGTGGGTTTTTAAGAGGTCAGGTAAGCAGAATCAGGACGCGCTCGAGTCGTTGCTGCGTTTTTCCAGCGCGGCGACGATCTTTTCCATCAGGTAGGGGAAGTTGAGCGGCTTTTCGATCACGGCGAACGCCCCGTCCTCGAGGCACCCTTCTGCGATCTTGAGGCTGGTCACCGCCGTCACCATGATCACCTCGGTGCGCGGGTGCTTCTCCTTGATCAGCTTCAGAACATCGATGCCGTTCATGTAGGGCATGCGGATGTCCAGCAGCACGCATTCCGGATCGAACACGTCCACCTTCGCCAGCGCGTCCTTGCCGTCGTGCGCCACCAGAACCTTGAACCGCTTCAGCTCCAGCATGCGCTTGAGGTTGGACTGCGCTTTCTTCTCGTCGTCCACGACGAGGATTCTGGTGTTGGGGAAAGGATTATCCACGAACCATCATTGCGGGGGAACATTCATTGCTGCACGGCGCGCATTTTAACAGCGTTTGCGCCGCGGGAAAACCAAAATCCGAAGGCAGGTTGTGGGTGTTGTTTTGCGATAAAAACTTCTATGACAATAGTTGGAATGTAAATGATTGGAATGAAGATCCCCAAAAAGATGCGATCACGCCGTTCCTCCTGCAAACGCCCGTTGCAACGCAGCGATATCCAGCTTCTCCATTTTCAGCAGCGCCTGCATCATCCGTCCGGTTTTTGCAGTATCGGGGTCTTTCAGCATTTCCATCACCACAGTCGGCACGATCTGCCAGGACACGCCGTATTTGTCCTTCACCCAGCCGCACTCTCCCCTGCCGTCGGCAGACAGCCTGTTCCACATCGCGTCCACCTCGTCCTGGTCTTCACAGTTCACGATCAAGGATAGTGCTTCGTTGAATGTGAAGTGCGGCCCGCCGTTCAGGGCGAGGAATTCCTGCCCCTGCAGCGTGAACAAAATCGTCATGACCCGGCCTTCCGGCCCCGGCTGGCCCGCTCCATAGCGCGTCACCTACTTGATCGCGGCATCTTTGAAGACCGACAAATAAAATTCAACGGCCTCTTCAGCATTGTCATCGAACCACAAACACGGAGTTATTTTTGGCATGGTTGTTCAGGCTTCACCCTTTTTTCAGCGAGCTGCCGGTGCGGCTGTCCCAGGTCACCGTTTCCGGGCTGGAGACGTGCTGCGCCGAAGCGGACCAGCGGTTCCACTCCGCCTCGATGGACACGATTTTCACGCACGCGTTCATGCCCCCAGCCCCGGCGGTGTGGGAATACAGCTTGTCCAGATCGTTCAGGAACGTGTCGTGCTCGGACTTGTAGCGGTCCTGCGCCTCGGCGATGTTGGCCAGCGTCGCCTCCGCCGCCGTGTTGTAGGTGAAGGTCATGCGCTTGACCTTGTCGTAATCCACAAAATAATTCACGTACACCCACAGGGCCACAGGAACGATGGCGACGATGCCCATGCCGATCTTGAGTGTTTTGTTATCCGCCAGAATGTAAAGCAGCAGAAACGCCAGCGCGCCGTAAAGGGCGTACTGCGAGGTGCGGGTATAGTATTCCGCGGGCAGCACCTTCTCCCCGCAGCGCTCTTCCAGGGTATCGGCCACCACAACCTGAGACAGCACGGACGATGGCGGCAGGACGGTCTGCGCCGCGGCCGGGGGATTCCAGGCTGCGGCGAAGCAAACGGCCGCAAGCAGGATCGGGATGGAGGTTCTCAGGTTCAGCAATCGGATGACGGGCATGGGGCGTTTCCTGTAAATTTGCGCTTCACAAGTACAAGGGCTTGCGTTAAATTATGGCCTTCGATTTTAAGAATTTGCAGGCGCGGGAGGCACGGCCTCCGGCGTCCGCAATCGACGGCAACCGAACTCGATCGGCTTTAAGGTTTTGTAATGATACAGGAAACACGCTTTGTGGACAACGGAAACGGCATGGTCACCGACAACGAGACCGGTCTGGTGTGGGCGAAGGAGGATTCCTGGGCCATCGCGCAGGACTGGCTGACCTTTCAGGAGGCCCTGGCCTTCGTGGACGATTTGAATAAAAAGGACTACCTGGGCCAGCACGACTGGCGCATCCCGGAAAAAGAGGAGATCGAAAAGCTGTTCCTGCCCGATTGCACCGTCATGGGCCGCTCCGCCCAGGAGCTGCACATCGACCCCGTTTTCGCGCCGGGCGGCGGCAACGGTTCCTGGTGCCTGCCCTTCGACCAGCAGGCCGCGTTCTACTTCAATTATTCCAGCGGCCTGTCGCAGGGATTCGACCAGGATTTCTCGCAGGGCTACGTGCGCCCCGTCCGCCTCTATCCGGATTGACTAAAAACCAAAACGTCTCGCGCAAAGAGCGCAAAGAAAACCAGGCGGGAAAAGAAATTTCACAACCCTCCCGATGGGAGGGGCCCTCTCTGTCATCCTGAGCCTGTCGAAGGATGAATGGCAGGTAAACCCGTTTTTAGAAAACCCTTCTGTGTCCTCCCGCGGCTTAGGCTGCCGGAACGGCGATGCTCAGGGATTTTCGCGGATCATTGCCTGTTTTGCAGGATCACGGCAAAGCCCGCTTGCTGCAGGGAATGATCTTCGGCATTTCCGTGGGCGGGCGGATCACCTGGCTGATCTCGATCCGGCCGTCCTCCCAGGATATCGACGCCACCTGATAGCGATCGGAGTCGATGTCTTCCTGCCTGCCCTGATACTGGGCGATCGCCGAGCGCAACGCGTCCCATTCCAGGTAAAGAAAGAACTGCTCCTCCGTCTGCGTGAGACCCAGATCCCGCACCAGGTCGCTGAACTCGAGCGCAGCGATGGCCTCGATGGTTTTTCCGGTGCACCATTGCTTGTATCCGGTCTCGCCGCCGATGGTCTGGCTGCAGGTGATCTTGGAAAAATCGAAATCCAGCAGCCGCTCGTCCGCATCGAGGGTGACCCTCACTCTGGACGTGCTGTCCTTGCAGGGCATGGCCCACTCACTCCATTCGTTGGTGACAGGCCTTCATTATACCGCATTTGCGGGCGGCGGACGCCCCGAATCAGGCGAGGTTCATGCTGATGTCCACCGCCGGGGCGGAATGGGTGAGCGCCCCGACGGACACGAAATCGACGCCGGTCCCGGAAATCTCCTGCACCCGCGCCAGCGACATCGAGCCGGAAACCTCAATTTTCGCCCGGCCCGCCACGATTTGCACCGCCTTTCGAATCGTTTCCGTCGTCATGTTGTCGAGCAGCAGGATATCCGCTCCCGCATCCAGCGCTTCTTTCACCTGCTCCAGCGTCGCCGTCTCCACCTCCACCGGAAACGCAGCCCCGTTGCGCGCCCGCGCCACCGCCTCCGCCACGCTGCCCGCGGCCTTGATATGGTTGTCCTTGATCAGGATGCCGTCGTAAAGGCCGAAACGGTGGTTGGTTCCGCCGCCGCAGCGCACGGCGTATTTTTCGAACAGCCTGAGCCCCGGCGTGGTCTTGCGCGTGTCCAGAACGGTAACGGGAGCGGCTTTTTCGACAAACCGGCGCGTCAGGGTCGCGATCCCGCTCAGCCGCTGCATTATATTGAGCGCCGTCCTCTCTCCTTCCAGCAGCGCGCGTGTTTGCGCGCGCACGCGCAGAAAGTCTTTTCCCAGGGCCATCGCTTCGCCGTCCGCAGCGCCCGGCTCCGGGAACGCGGCATCCGGATCGAGCAGCGTGAACACCCGTTTGCCAATCTCCGCGCCGCACACGATCAGGTCTTCCTTTGCAGTCAGCGTGGCTTCGAGCACGGCGTTGTCCCGAACCACGGCGCGGGAAGTGACGTCGCCCTCTCCCAGGTCTTCTTCCAGCGAGCGGAGAATCAGTTCATCGATCTGTTCCTGAGTGGGTTGCGGAGCGTTCATGCGCGATCAAATAACCTATGGAAGGGGGTTGGCATCTGCATTAAAATGAGGGCGAAACAGCGTGCGAGCGCGCCGCCATTCCGCTCGCAACCGTCCACCGGCTCCCGGCCATTGTCCACGGAAGGGACAAAAAATGAAACCGTTTTCTTTCGCGGTGCCCGCAGCGCCGTGCCGGCTGACATGAATCTTTCCGTCGGCAAAATGAAACTGCCGCAAAAACTGGAATGCGATCCGGTCTCCGCGATGGATCTGCAGGACCGGTTTTCCGACCCGCGCGAACCGCAGCCGGAACATAAAATCCGCCTCGTCGATCCGGCCACCGGAGACGCCTGGGGATTCGTGGTGGTGGACAACACGCAGCGCGGTCCCGGCCTCGGCGGCCTGCGCATGGCCCCCAACGTCACGCTGGAAGAAGTGGCGCGCCTCGCCCGCACCATGACGCTGAAAAACAGCGGCGCCTGCCTGCCCTTCGGCGGCGGCAAATCCGGGCTGGCCGTCGATCCCCGGGCGCTGGCGCAGGAATCGGGCCTCAGGCGCGATCTCATCGGATTGTACGCCGACGCGGTGTTCGCGGTGGACCGCTACATCCCCGCCCCCGACATGGGCACCGACGAGCGCGACATCCAGCAGATCTATGAAGCCTATTCGGGCAAACTCGGCAATCCGACGCATCTGCGCGGCGGCGCGGGACGGCCGCCGGAAAAAGGCGGCGTGCCGATCGACGGCTGGGGCCTCACCGCCCAGGGGCTGTACGCCGCCGCACGCACGCTGGAAACGCTCGATGCAGACCTCGATCTCCAGCACGCGAAATTTGTCATTCAGGGTTACGGCAACGTCGGCTCCTGGATCGCCGTCAAACTCCAGGCCGCAGGCGCGACGCTGGTGGGCGCGTCCGACATCCACGCCGCGCTGTGGAACCCGGACGGCCTCGACGTCGAGGCGTTGAACGCCGTGCGCAAGGAACCCTCCGGTCTCGACGCCTATCCGCGCCGCGTGCAGAAAAAATTCGGCCCCGACCGGCTCGACTGGCTGCTGGAAGCGCCCTGCGACCTGCTCATCCCGGCGGCCCGGCCGGACGCCATCACCGCCCGGAACGCCGACCGCATCCAGTGCCGCATCGTGTTGCAGGGCGCAAACACGCCGAGCAACAAGATGACCGAGTATTACCTGAACAACCGCCGCGGCATTCTTTCGCTTTCGGATTTTATCGTCAATGTCGGGGGCGTCATCGGCTGCGCGGTGGAACTCAAGATGACCGGAGACGAGACCTACCGTGAAACCGTCAACGGCACAGGCGCGAGGCAGTACCTGGACGACCTCATCTACCACACCGTCTCGCAGAATGTATTGGCGATCCACGAACGGCTGCAATCGCAGGAGGGAAACGACGTCATCTTCCGCGAGGCCGCGGAAGCGTTGGCCAAAGAACGGCTCGACGCCGATGAAGTGTGGTTGTAATGATAATGGAGTGAGTCGCTCAGATCACCGGCCCAGCAATCCGCCGCCGCGGCTTAACAGACCGCCACTGAATCCGGGCCCGCGGCTGCGGCCCAGAAGACCGCCGCGCAGCCGGCTCTCGATGCTCAACAGCGCTCCTGCCTGCGCCTGGTTGTTGAGGTCGATGAATCCGGTGTCGATGAGCCGGTTCAACGTCGCGCCGATACCGGGATCCAGCACAAACGCACGTTCACTGATCCGGGGACCCAGCTCCACCAGGAAACGCGCCGGGATGTCCCCCGTCTGCAAAGCCGTCGAAGGAAACAGCACCAGCTCGCTATTCGGATCGGGCCGGAAAAAACCACCTCGCAGGTCGGCTTCGATACCCTGCAAGGCCGGATCGTCGGGGTCCAGATCGCCGGAGGCGATCAGCTCTCTCAGGTAGGCCTCCACACCGGGATCGAGAACCGCTTCCCGAAAATCCGGCGCGTTCCAGACATCCAGCAGAAAACGGGCGGGCAGATCTCCGGTCTGATAGTCGTTGGAAAAGATCAAATCCAGCTCGTCCTCAGGGTCCAGATCGTAATCCGAGGGATCCGTCTCGAACACCATCGTCTCGTCCACGCTTTCGGCTTCCGGAACCGCTTGAATTTCCACGGTGGGCGTATCCTTATTCCAAACCGCATGCGGAAAAACATCGGGCGCCTCCGCCCAGGCGCTTGTCAGCAAACCGGCGGCAAAAAGGGCGCAACTCAGCGCTGCAATCTGAATGGGTCGTTTGGCGTTCATGTTTCCTCTCGGGTGAGAAGGTTTGTGGATGGGGGCTCTTTCGTACTGCGGAAGGGCTCTCCCTTATAAATATAACGCCGTGGCGGATATTTACAAGGACGGAATTTCGCTTATAGGATGGGGAAAATCGGAGGCCGGAAGAAGGGATTGAAAGGCCGTGCGTTAGCTCACTCGCTGTAAATTTCCTTTAAAATTTTATCCGCGCCCATTTTGAGCAGGTCCTGCCCGAGCTCGCGGCCCAGTTTTTTTGCGTCCTGAACGGGCCCCTGCCTGTCCCACTGGTACACCGTGTTGCCGTCCAGACTCGCCACCAGACCTCGGACCGTCATGGTTTCGTTTGCGTCGATCGTGGCGTGCGCCCCGATGGGCACCTGGCAGCCGCCTTCCAGCAGAGCGACGAACGCCCGTTCCGCATCCAGCGCCCAGTGGGTGGCTTCGTGATCGAGATCGTACAAAAGACCGTGCACGTCGGGGTCCTGCTTGCGCGTTTCGATGCCCACCGCGCCCTGCCCCATCGCCGGCAGGATCACCTCCGGCGGGATGATCTCGGTGATCTTGTCTTCCCAGCCCATGCGCCGGAGCCCCGCGGCGGCCAGGATAATCGCGTCCAGCCCTTCGCTGTCGAGTTTTTTGATGCGCGTGTCGATGTTGCCGCGCAGCCCGACGATCTCAAGATCGGGCCGGTACTTCAAAAGCTGCGAGCTGCGCCTGAGGCTGCCCGTTCCCACCTTCGCCCCTTTGGGCAAGTCATTAAGGGGCGTGCCGTTTCTGGACAGGAGCGCATCGTACGGGTTTTCCCGCTCGGTGATGATGGAGATGTGCAGCTCGTAGGGCAGCTTCATCGGCACATCCTTCATGCTGTGCACCGCGAGATCCACCTCACCCGCCATCAGCGCCTCCTCGATCTCCTTGACGAACAGGCCCTTGCCGCCGATCTTGGTGAGCGGCACGTTCTGGATCTTGTCGCCGGAGGTCTTGATGATCTTGATCTCGACGTCGAGGTCGTCGTGGAGTTCCAGAAGCTGCGAGCGGATCCAGTTCGCCTGCCACAATGCCAGGCCGCTGCCCCGGCTCCCGATGATGAGTTTGCGGGATGCCATTCAGTCGTCCAGGTGAAACAGGTGCCGGATCGCCTTCAAATAAACATGCCCTTCCTGGGACTGGGTCTGCTTCTTGAGATTGACGGTGGGTTTGTGGAGGATTTTTTCGATGATCGACTGCGACATCTGTTCCAGCGCCTTGACGTCGTCTTCCGACAGGTGGGGCATCTTCTTGAGGGTGCGCTCCACCTCGTTCTGGCGGATGTCATCGGCGCGCTTGCGCATCTCGACGATGGTGGGCACCGCGTCGCGGGAGACGACCCAGTTGTTGAATTTGGTGACCTCGTTCTGGATGATCTCCAGCGCGTTCTCGGCTTCCTTTTCCCGCTCCTTCATGTTCGCCGCGACCACCGTCTGCAGGTCGTCGATGTCGTAGAGGTACACGTTTTCCAGGTCGTTGACCTCGGGCTCGATGTCGCGCGGCACCGCGATGTCGATGAAGAAGATGGGTTTGTTCTTGCGCTTGTGGATCGCCTCTTCCACCATCTCCTTTTTGATGATGAACGTCGGCGCCGCCGTCGAGGTAATGACGATGTCCGCCCGGTGCATCTCCTCTTTGAACATCTCGAAGCTCAGGGCACTGCCGTTGAGGGTGCGGGCCAGCGTTTCCGCCCGTTCGTAGGTGCGGCTGGCCACGTACACGGTTTTGACGCCGTAGGAGATCAGCGATTTCGCCGCCAGCTCGGCCATCTCGCCGGTGCCGACCAGCATGACGGAATGGGTTTCCAGGTCGTCGAAGATCTTGCGCGCCAGTTCCACCGCGGCGCTGCTGATGGAAACGCCGCGCTCGGCGATGCCGGTTTCCTCGCGCACTTTTTTCGCGACGTTGAAGGCTTTCTCGAACAGCTGATTGAGCACCATGCCGGTGGACTGCAATGCCCGCGCGGTGCTGTAGGCCTCCTTCACCTGCCCGAGGATCTGCGCCTCGCCCAGCACCATCGAGTCCAGGCTGGACGAAACCCGGAACAGATGCTCCACCGCCTGCTCGTCCTGATAGCTGTAAAAATACTTGTCCAGGCTTTCGAGCGTGATGTTGTGGTATTCGCAGATGAATTCCTTGAGCAGCCGCACCCCGTCCCCGGCGCTGCGCACCCGGGCGTAGATCTCCACGCGGTTGCAGGTGGAAAGGATGATGTTCTCGATGATCTCCGGGTGGCCGAGCAGCCGTTCCAGCGAAGCCTCGATCTGCGGCTGCGTGAACGCCAGCCGTTCGCGGATTTCCACCGGCGTCGCCTTGTGGTTCACGCCCACCAGAATGAGATTGGGATCGCCCATGTTCACACGTGCATGAAATAAGTGATGATGACCATCACAAAACCCAGAATCGCTCCCTGCGCCGCTTTCTTGCCGCGCACCCCCGCGATCAGGCGGCCGAAAAACACCACCCCGTAAATCAACCACACCCCGATCAGCGGCCAGGTCTTGAGCGGCTCCCAGGCCAGCATCGGCTGGTTGAGCTGCGCCTGCCACAGCGAACCGGTCATGAAACCGAGCGTGAACAGGGGAAAGCCGATGGTGATCACTTTGTCGTTGAGGTTGTCGAGCACTTCCAGAGACGGCATCCGGAAATACATGATGCCGAGCTTCTTCGATTTGACCTGATGTTCTTGAAAAAGATACATGATCCCCGCCGCAAAGGCGATGCTAAAAGCCGCGTATCCCAGCACCGATAGCGTGCGGTGCAGGGTGAGCCAGAAATCGGCCTGCCCTTTCTCCACCATGTCCACTTCCTTGGACAGAAATCCGGAGGACAGAACCACCATGAACACCAGCGGCAATACGAACGCGCCCAGGTCTTTGATCTTGTATTTCCACTCGGTCAGAAAATACACCACGACCAACAGCCACGAGAAAAACATCGCGATCTCGAACGAGTTGGTGTAGGGGCCGTGCCCCGTCTCCATGGACCGGAGCCCCAGCCAGACCGTCTGGGCCAATAAACCCACCGCCACCGTGACGGTGGCGAGGGTGGACACAAATGGTTTGCGGTAGACCAGATAAACGAAATACCCGAGCGAAGCCCCGAGATAACTGAATAAGGAAATTTGGAACACAGCCGTTCCCACATCCGCCCCTGCACAAAGGGGAGGGAAATAGATCGAAGATGAGCGATGAAAGAGCTGCCGGCGATGGAAACCGGTCCCAGCGCCGCAGAAGCGTTCCCCCCACCCGCCAAAACCGGGAAAAGCCCGATAAAGCGGGTATTTTTAATATCTTACTATCGAATTATCGTAACATTTTGTAATCAGGGATTCAACGGGCAGTTGCCGCAGGGCGGGGGAATGCGGATTCTCGGGAAAACGGCGGTTTTCAGCGTTTACGCAGCTCGAAGCTGAGCTCCACGCGGTCGCCGACGGCGACGCCTTCCGCCTTTCTCACCCTGGCGTTGAGGGGGATGAACAGGGTGCCGTCGCCCATGGGCATCAGCGACGTGTTCCAGGTGCTTGCGCCCAACGTGACCCGCACGGCCACCAGACCCCGGTCCGCGCTGCCGCGGGTCAGCGCCGTGTACTTTTTCGGCACACGCACGTAGATCCAGGGCTTTTCGACGGGAAAGATTTCCACCCGGCCGCGAATCGAATGCCGTTGTCCTGCCATGCAGCGGATCCCCTGCACCCGGCGGCGCGCGCCGTCACTGCAACCGGTCGGTGTCTTTCTCCCCCTGCTTGTCCTTGAGGACTTCCTTCAGTTCCACCATGAATTCGTTCACATCCTTGAAGGAACGGTACACCGAGGCGAACCGCACGTACGCCACATCGTCCAGGCCGTACAGCTCCTTGACCACCTTCTCCCCCACGGCGACGGCGGAGATCTCCTTCTCGCCCAGATCCTGAAAATGCTGCTCCACCCGGTCCACCAGGCTTTCCACCTTCTCGATGCTGATGGGCCGCTTCTGGCAGGCCTTCTTGACCCCGTCGAGGATCTTCTCCCGGTTGAACTCCTCGCGCCGACCGTCCTTTTTCACTACGAACGGCAGGGATTTCTCCACACGCTCGTAGGTGGTGAACCGCTCTTCGCAGCTCAGGCACTCACGGCGTCTGCGGATGATGTCCCCTTCCTTGTTGAGGCGGGAATCGATCACTTTGTTTTCCATGTTGGAACAGGCGGGGCATTTCATCTGCGGTTCAGCATTTGCTAGAGAGTTCCAGGTGCAGCGGAAACTGTTCGCACAGCTCGCGAACTTTCTGGCGGGTCTTCGAATGGAATCCGGCATCCTCGATGTTTGTCAGGGTCTGGTGGATCCATTCGCCGATGGTTTCCATTTCTTTTTCCTTCATGCCGCGCGTCGTCAGCGCCGGCGTGCCGATGCGGATGCCCGAGGTCACGAACGGGCTGCGCGTCTCGAACGGCACCGTGTTCTTGTTGACGGTGATGCCGGCTTCATCCAGCGCATGCTCGGCGGCCTTGCCGGTGATGTCCTGCTTTCTCAGATCCACCAGCATGAGGTGCGTGTCGGTGCCGCCGCTGACGATCTTGTAGCCCTTGCTCACAAGATAGGCCGCCAGCGCTTTCGCATTCGCCACCACCTGCTTCTGGTAATCGACGAAACCCGGGCTCAGCGCTTCCTTGAACGCCACCGCTTTCGCGGCGATCACGTGCATGAGCGGGCCACCCTGAATGCCGGGGAAGATCCGTTTGTTCACGTCCTTCGCGAATTCCTCCTTGCAGAGGATCATGCCGCCGCGCGGACCGCGCAGGGTTTTGTGCGTGGTCGTGGTGACGAACTCCGAGTGCGGCACCGGTGAAGGATACAGCCCCGCCGCCACCAGCCCGGCCGGATGCGCGATGTCGGTCATGATCTTCGCGCCCACCGAATCGGCGATCTCGCGGAACCTGACCGCATCGATGATCCTCGGGTAGGCGCTGCCGCCGACGATGATCATTTTGGGCTTGTTTTCTTTCGCCAGCCGGCTGACTTCGTCGTAGTCGATGCATTCGGTTTTTTCGTCCACACCGTACGCCACCACATTGTAGGTGTAGCCGGAAAAATTGACCGGGCTGCCGTGCGTCAGGTGCCCGCCGTGCGAGAGGTTCATGCCCAGCACCGTGTCGCCGGGCTTCAAAACCGTGTGGTACACCGCCATGTTGGCCTGCGAGCCCGAATGCGGCTGCACGTTGGCGTGTTCGGCGCCGAAGATCTTCTTGGCGCGCTCGATGGCGAGGTTTTCCGCCACGTCCACGTATTCGCAGCCGCCGTAATAGCGCTTGCCGGGATACCCCTCGGCGTACTTGTTCGTCATGACCGAGCCCTGCGCTTCCTGCACCTGCCGGCTGACGAAGTTTTCCGAAGCGATCATCTCCAGCGTGAAGTTTTCCCGCTCGGTTTCCCCTTTGATGGCCTGGGCGATTTCCGGATCAAATTCCGATAGTGACAACTTAGAGTTCTCCTTTCACGTTGACTTGTTCGTCGCGCTGCTGCATGGATTGGTCGATGCTTTTGATCTTGTCCAGCCGCCGCTGATGGCGGCCGCCGTCGAACGGCGTTTCGAGCCAGGTATCGACGATCTCCTGCGCCAGCCCGGTGCCGATCACCCGGCCGCCGAGGATGAGGACGTTGGAGTCGTTGTGGGCGCGGCACACCTTGGCTGTGTACACATCCGAACACAGCGTTCCGCGGATGCCGGGAAAGCGGTTGACGACGATCGACATCCCCACGCCGGTGCCGCAGATGACGATGCCGCGTTCGACCTGGTTTCCCAGGATGGCCTTGGCGAGCGGGATTCCGTAATCCGGGTAATCCACCGAATCGGTGTTGTTGGGGCCGAAATCCTCGACCTCCACCCCTTTGTCCCGCAAATGCGAGAGGACACTTTCCTTGAGCTCGTATCCGGCGTGATCGGATGCGATGGCCAGCTTTTTCATTCGTGGATCTCTAGTCTGGAAACCCGAAAGGGATTCGATTCAGGACAGAATTCCGCTGCACACGGTGAAACTGAGGGAACCTGGAGATGAAATGATGCTGACGGTGCAAACGGTTTCCGAAACGGGTTGGGCCCTCGGCACCCCGCTTTGGGCGTTGAAACTTAAATTACCTCAATAAAATCATTTTATTACAAAAACGGATAGTAAATAAAGAACAAGAATTTGTCAATTCCATTATAATCCAATCGGGCCCGCTTTGCTCGGGTGGGTGCGCCACAGCGCACCGGCGTTTGCGTGTTGAATTTTCACAGCAGACGCTTTAAACTGATGACGTTTTTATAACCACTTGAAAACAAGATTTTTATGTGGAAAAACGTGTTCATCGAATCCTGCATCCTCTCCGCTTTGATTTTCGGCGGATTCTATCTGAACGCCAACCTCCTCAAAAGCGAAATCACCGCCTCCCAGGAAACCCAGAACCGCACGATGGACCAGTACCACTGGGTCCACATCAGCGGCGGCGCGGGGTCCGAATACACACAGGAAGTGCGCAACCGCACCGACCACATCAGCGGCGCGGACACACCGGACACCCGCGAAGCGCCGCCCGCGCATCTGTCCGGCGCCCGCCAGCCCACACCGCCCGAGTAATCTTCCCGGCACGCAACCTTTCGACTCCGGACTCCTGGAGATGACGCCTTGATCGTAAAACGCAGCGAACTGACGGGAACGGGGAGTTTCCCCACAACGCTTGTGGTGCTGACGGTTTATTTCCTGCTGTTCATTCCGGCAGCCTCGATCCTCTTGCGGCCGCATCCGTGGCTCTCGCAGCACGCGTCGCTGATCTTCATGGCGGCGGCGCTGCTCGCGCTTTGGGGACTGAAAAAAGCCGATCCGCAACGGTTGGGCTTTGGCAAAGAATATCTCGGCAATCATCTGTTGATCGGCGGCGTCCTCGGCGGGCTGGTTCTGCTGGCGCTTCCGGTGCTCGACGGCATGATCGCCCTTTCGGGCTTATCGGATCACGAGCTGTTCCAGGGGGCCGAACGGGCCGCGGCCAACCGGGACGAACCGTTTCCCGGAGCCCTCGCGTTGCTCATGTCCGCGGTTCTGACGCCGCTCATCCAGCAGGCGTTTTTCAACGGCTTCGTCCTGCAGGGCTTGATTCAGCGCATCAACCCGGTGCTGGCAATCTACGCCGTCGCCCTGCTGTTCACGCTGGCGCAGCTCAAACTGAGTCTCGGACTGTTCATCCTCGGCGGGATCACCGCGTTCCTGTTCCGCGCCACCGGCACGCTGTACGCGGCCTGGGTATTTCAGGCCTGCTGCGCGCTGGCGTTTTTGGGCGTGGTGCACCTGTATCCGCGCCTGATCACACTGGTGGGATTTTTGTTTTGAGCAGGAAAACTCAAAATTACGGGATGCCGGGATTGCCGTTGCGAGAATTTTCAAAGAAGATGGATACCACGACGCCGAATTCGTACAGGCAGTACAGCGGTACCGCGAGCAGCACCTGTGTGATGATGTCCGATGGCGTCAGAACCGCCGCAATCACAAAACTGGCGCAATAAAACCAGGGTCGAGCCTTTCGCAACTGCACCGTCTTCACGTATCCGTTCTGAACGAGCATCACCATAATCAGCGGTGTCAAGAACGCAAATGCAAACACCGTCATCAAGTTGGTGACAAACGTATAATATAGCTCCATCGTCACCTGAATCTTCCACCACTGCACGCCCCAGTTCAGCAGGAACTTGAGTCCGAGAGGCAGCACGAGAAAGTAGCAGAACACCCCACCCAGAACAAAGAACAATGTTCCGAGCCCCACAAACCAACCGGCAGCGTGTTTTTTTTGCACTGCGCTATTTCGAGGCAAATGCCCCCATAAGGCGTACAGAATCGTCGGCATCGATAGAAACAGCGTTGCCATGACGGCCACTTTCACAGCAACCCAGGCCGGTTCGTTGGGAGAAAGAAAAGTCAGATCGGCGTATGCTCGGGGGATGGGGTATTCCAGCAACAACAAGAGGGGATCGATGAAAATCAGAGACAGTGCGAAGCACAATCCCGAGACCAGCGCCGCTATAAACAACCGGTCACCATGCTGTCGCGGGATGTAGCCGAGAGGGTTCATCCTTCAATCCACCGGCGCACACTCAGTGGTTATTTGCGGGCGGGGTCCTTTTTGACTTTGCGCACGACTTTCTTCACCACCTTGCGGGTGACTTTCTTGCCGGTTTTCTCTTCCTCTTTGGCCCTGTAAGCGGCTTCGCGCGCGGCTTTCTTCGCGGCTTCCTGATCCCGCATCGCCTGGTACACGGCCTGCCGGTTTTTGGGGTCCTCGAAGAAGGTGGAGACCACGACGCCGAATTCGTACAGGCAGTACAGCGGCACCGCGAGCAGCACCTGGGTGATGATGTCCGGAGGCGTCAGAATCGCCGCCATGGCGAACATGCCGAGGAACGCCCATTTGCGGTACATGCGCATCTTCACCGTGTTGGCGACGCCGAACTTGGTCAACAGCACCATGAGCAGCGGCGTCTGGAACGCGAACGCGAACGCCAGCATCAGCTTCACGACGAAGGAAAAATAAAACCCGATCGTCACCTGCATCTTCCACCACTGCGCGCCCCAGTTCATGAGAAACTTGAGTCCGAGAGGCAGCACCAGAAAGTAGCAGAACACCCCGCCCATGACGAAAAAGAACGTGCCGAAGCCGACGAACATGGCGGTGATCTTTTTCTCTTTCACCTTCAGGCCCGGCGCGATGAAGCCCCAGACGTGATACAGGATCACCGGCATGGAGATGAACAGCGATCCCATGAAGGAGACCTTCATGGAGGTGAAAAACGGTTCGGTGGGGGTGATGAACGTGAGATCGGCGAACTGCCGCGGCAGCGGTTCCTCCAGCCACAGCAGCAGAAAGTCGATCAGGAAAAAGCACAGGCCGAAAAAGAACGCGACCACGATCGCGACGATGACAAACCGGTCGCGCAGTTCGATCAGGTGATGGCTGATCGGAATCTTTTCGGTGAAATTGACAGGTCGGACCACGGGCTGGCGCTCTAGATTAAGGGCGGGGTTCCGGGTACGCGTAAGCTTGGCATCCCGAAAGCCCCGATGGGGACACCCATCGGTTCTTGCATCGATCCATTGAAAAAACTTTTACGTTTCAATGGCTTAATGTCTGAAATTTTATTGAAACCATACTACTGAAACTCGATTGTAAATTCAATAACATTCGCTTGCGCCGCGTATCAGCGGCCGCGGGCCCAGCACCTGCCCTTCCATTCCGCCCGCTCAAATCAGGGGGTCCGGAGGCGCAGGCCTTGCAAACATAATAATTGATTACTCAACGCAAATATCGGATAATGACCCAAATTTAAGACCCTGCCGTTCCGACATCCGTTTCTCTTTGTATTATAAGGGGATTTTTACTCAATGGGGAAAGCCCGGATGTTCGCTGCGGTTTTTTTATGAGGCATCATGGGATTCGATTCTCGGCATAAAATTTCCGGAGTGAAGGTGTTGAACATCATGGAAGAAAGCGCCGAGGCCATCGAGAAGATGGTCAACGGGGCCATCGCCGAGATCAACGAACAAAAAATCAAGATTCTGGACATCCACGTCACAGGAGACAACCTGATCCTGATTCTGGGTGATAAAAATTCTTGAAACGGGATCGCATCGTTTCGCTGCAAAACCTGCGGGAGTAGCTCAGTTGGTAGAGTGTCAGCTTCCCAAGCTGAATGTCGCGGGTTCGAACCCCGTCTCCCGCTCTGATTTCCGGGATCGTCCTGAAATCCAGAGAACAGACACAACCTTACACTACAAACCAACCGAAGACAGGATACATGAGATTAACAAAAGAACTCGTTGAACACATGGCGAAAGACATCGTCCAGACGCTCATCAAAAAAGAAATGCTCCTGTGGGACGACCGCCCGGAAAAACTGGAAGCCATCGTCAACCACATCATCATCGAAGACCTCATGGTCGAAGACAGGCTCAACGAGGAAGTCAAGATGCTCCTGGAATCCAAAACCAAGGATTACGAACGCAACATGATGGATTTCGGGAGAGCGTTCCAGATGGTGAAATCCAAGCTCGTGCGCGAACGCGGGCTCATCTTATAAGCGGAATTCCACTGCCATGAAAATCAGCCGGGAAAAGATCAATCACATCAGCAGCCTGATCGTCAAGGATTTCGAAAAACGGGAAGAACTGGATTACAAGGAAGACCTCAACGACATCCGCCTGGAAATCACCCGCGTGATGACGGATATTCTGAAGATCGACGACAAGGCCGACGACGAGGCCCGCAAGACCCTCAACTCCTATTCCAAAAATCTGCGCGAAGGCACGCCCGAATGGGAAGTGCTGTACCAGAGGCATTACGAGGAAGAGCTGAAAAAGCACGGGCTGTGATCGCGCACCCACATGATGCGGCGCACGCCCATCACGGCCCGCTGCGATACCGGATTCCCCGATGCGTCCCCCCACCCTGTTTCCCGCAATCAGCATGACGAAAGGCTACCCGCTTCCCAAACGCTTCAACGCCGCGCTTTCCGAAGCGGCGTACAAAAACCTGAGGGCGTTGAACGCGAAATATCATTTCGGCAATAAGTACTGCCTGACGATTCTTCTGGAGAATCTCGACCGCATCACCAAATCCAAAGAACTGGATGCGGTCTTCAAGGAATTCACGACGGAATACGGCGCTCCGGCGGCGGCAAAGATGAAGAAATGAGAGAACGCTCAGGAAGGAAAGCTCTGCAAAAGACAACGCGCAAAAGGTAAAGCAGAAAAAGACTGGAGAAGGGTTGAATCATCTGATCCCGGCCCTCGGATCCCCCCAACACGCCGATATCAACGAACTCAACCCTTCTCCATAATGCTTCATTCCGGGAAGGGAAAAACGGAGTCAGCGTTTGCAGAATACCCGTTTTGAAAGAACTATAACTCAGGGTCTGCAGAATGAAAATCAACTAAAAGATGATTTTCATGTCCATCGATGTATTACAGGGAGGTTAACGAATCAGAATGCGTGGTGAGAAAATACGATTAGCAGGTTGCAGTAGAAGTTAGAACCAAGACGACGTCCGGCAACGCCGGGTTCCACTCCTGCCTATCTTTTTGCTCTTAAGACGTGCCGCGACCGGCGCACCCTCATTTTCGCCGCGTCACCGCCGCTTTCTCTCTAAGGTTGCATTGAAAGGTATAAAGGGAGACGAAGGTGCTGGCCTCAATGCGCCCGAATCACTTTACCAGTCAAAAGTCCTTCGACGCTTTTGCTGTAAGCCAGAGCGGCCCGGTCCGCAGGGACGGGCACATGCCCGCGGAAGAAATCTCCGATCTTATCCATGGATTCCTCAAGCACATTCGGGCTGACCGCATTAATGCGGATGCCCCGCTGCATCTCGATGGAAGCTCCCAAAACAAAGCCTTCCAGCGCAGCGTTGACCATGGAAGCGGAAGCACCATAGGGAATGGGGTCCTCGCTGAGCACGCCCGATGTCAATGTGAAGGAGCCGTGATCCGCGATAAAATCCATTCCGAGCAGCACCAGATTCACCTGCCCCAGCAGTTTGCTTTTGATGCCTACCATGCAATCCTCCTCGGTCAGCTTGTCAAGGGGCCCAAAATGAACATCCCCGGCTGTGCAGACCAGGGCATCAAACAATCCGATCTCCTTGAACATGCTGTGGATCGAATCACGGGATGTGATGTCCACCTTGTGATCTCCACTGGTCCTTCCTACAGCAACGACCTCGTGCCTTACAGACAGTTGCTTCGCCACAGCCTGACCGATCGTTCCGCTTGCGCCCACCAGTATGATTTTCATGATACGCCTCGTTCTATTTTCTATTGATTGGCTGACACACGCTGGCCATTAGTCCAGTTTGTCCGCTGCAATTTTGAGAATTTCCTGATACACGGCCTGCACCGGCCGTTTTTCTTTGCGCGCGATCTTTTTGCAGTCCTCGTATTCCGGCACGATTTTACGCACCGCATCGCCGAGAGTTCCCACTTTCACCCTCACCGGCCCGTGCGGGGTTTTCACGGTTTCGATCGTGCGCGCGAGCGTCGTGCGCTCAGCCGGGAAAAATCGCACCCCGAAGGTCGAGGTTTCCGCAAGCAGCACCTGGATCACCGCTTCGCGTTTTTTCTCCGGTACGAGAGCCGAAAGCTTCACCGCCGGCCGGCTCTTTTTCATCACGATGGGTTCGAGCCACACATCCAGCGCCCCGGCTTTGAACAGACTGTCCATCGCGTGGTCGTAGAATTCCGGGTTCATGTCGTCGATGTTGGTTTCCACCACCTGCACCGTACCGGCCCTGCTCTTTGCGGGCATCTCTCCCAGCACCGCACGCAGCAGGTTGGGCGTCTGCGGCACGTCGTGGTCGCCGGCGCCGTAACCGGTTTTCAGGATCGCCATCTGCGGCAGCGGCTGGAATCCTTCCGCCCAGTGACCGATCATGGCGGCGCCGGTGGGCGTCGTCAGCTCCTTGCGCACACCGGAAGAAAAGCAGGGCACGCCGTGCAACAGCTCCAGCGTCGCCGGCGCGGGAACCGGCAGCGTGCCGTGCTCGCATTCCACAAACCCCTCGCCGACGTTGAGCGGCGAGGCAAACACCCGCTCCACGTTCAACAGTTCCATCGCATACACCCCGCCCACGATATCGACGATGGAATCGACCGCCCCCACTTCGTGAAAGTGAATCTTGTCGATCGCCGTGCGGTGCACTTTGGCTTCCGCCCGCCCCAGGCGCTGAAAAATCGCGACGGCGTTTTTGCGCACAGCGGCCGGCAGTTTGGACGCCTCGATGATTTTCTGGATGTCTTTGAGTTTGCGGGCGGGTGAACGCTTGCCCTTGACGGGTTTCACCCCCACCTCAACCTTGGTGCCGCTGATGCCGTGTTTTTTCACGCTGCGGGAGCGGATCGTGTAGCCGGTGAGATCAAGCGTGGCCAGCCCCTTGCGGATTTTCCCCAGGTCCGCGCCGAGGTCCA
Source organism: Nitrospinales bacterium (assembly GCA_965223345.1). Lineage (GTDB taxonomy): Bacteria > Nitrospinota > Nitrospinia > Nitrospinales > VA-1 > CBDCWG01. The sequence goes on along the minus strand of CBDCWG010000012.1, from coordinate 2,583,717 downwards.
CCAGCGCCCCCAGGATCATGTCGCCGCTGATTCCCGAGAAGCAGTCGAAATAAACGGCCCGGCTGTGGCGGGGCTTCATGTCAGTCGAAGGAGGATTGAAACAGGTCCCGGATCGCGGCTTTGCCGCTTTCGTTGAGGAAGCGCGTTCCGGTTCCGGCAAAATGCACTTTTTGAATTTTTGCGGAAGGGATGGGATTCCACTGATCGTCTTTCCAGTGAAACCAGCCGCCCTGCTCCTGATCGAACACGTACAGCGGCTTGTTGCACAGCTTGGCGAACTCGGCGCCCCAGCCGGTGCCGCCCTTCACCGTGTTGTCCTCGAGGATCTTGCCGATCACGAACACTTCCTCGGCGCTGTTGATCTGATGCCAGATGCTTTGCAGCACCTTGCGAAACAACGGTCCCGCACTGTAGGAGCGGTTCATGATCTTGGAAACGTAGGCCAGGCTGACATCGCCCTTGAGCAGTTCCTCCGAGGTCAGATAGCGGATGCCGCGGGTTCGCTCCGTTTTGTGGCCGTCGAAGGTGAAATTGACCTCCTGCACGCCCGCCGCTTCCGCCTGACGGCCGAATTCCGACTCCGCTCCCTTGACGCCGCCGCTGAACAAAATGCAATCCTGACTTTTCATGTAACCCGATTCCTCCCGTGCGTGTGGGTGACCGTTTCAGATGGAGCACCAACCATAGTTAAAACCCTATGAAGATGCAAGCAAATTAGCCGATGGCGGTGTGAGGGGGGTGTGCAAAAAGCGCCGCCAGAACGGGTGCGGCGACAGGCGCGAACGCTTCAATTCATTTGCGGAACAGCCGCTGGAAAATGCCCTGCTTTTTCACCTTCTTGCCGTGCGCCGCGACCAGAGACTCCACCGGCGTGTGCTTCTGTTTGTGCTCGTCGAGGAAAAGCTCGATCAGGATGTGGCAAGAGTGGCAGCCACCGCCCGCTTCGCAGGCATCGGTGACCTCTTCGATGGTTTGCAGGTTCCCGTCTGCGATGCAGCCGCGGATGGTCGATTCGTTCACCTGATAACACTGGCAGATGATTTCATCGGTCTCGACAACGCGCGCGTCCATGAACGGGAACCCTGGGGGAAGTCCTTATTGATAATTACTCTCATTATAGGAATAACCGGGATCGGATGTCCAGATAAATTTCCCGCAAAAAGCAGCCCAAAAGCGTTGGGGTGCCGGAGCATCCATCCACCGTTGCAATCCGTTTTTCAATGCGTGGCAATCCGGCGGACGGATGCGAGATGGGAATTCAGGAAAAAACCCGAATGGCAACCGGCCCCATCGGTCTTGAGACCGAAAGAACCCGGTCGCATTCGAGAAAGGAGAAAACAAGCGAAAACGCCAGGCGCCCCCTGACATCGGCTCTGCAAATCTCCCGTTTGAAACTCACTGCAAGGTTGGCAGCGCGTTCAGCGCGGCGCCACCTCTCCCCGGTGATGCGGCCGCCAGACCGGAGGCTTCGTCCAGCCCCAGGGATTTTCCCGCGGCGGGCGGGGGCGGTTCCAGGTCAGACAGGGATGGTTGCTCTCAGGAATGAACGCCTTCCCCTTGCAGTAGCTCTCCCAGTCCTGCACCGGACGATGCGGAACCTGCGGCTCATCGACACAGGGTTTGGGATAAATCGCGATCCACATCTTGTCCCCGCAGGGAGGCTTGGGCTTGGGAAATCCGTAATTTGGCGGTGAAGTCGGGTCATGGGGCCCTTCCCATGCCTGGCTGTTTCCCGTCAGGATCAACGAGAACGCCAGGACCATACCCAACCCACCCAGGAACGTCATTTTTTTCATTTTGGGTCTCCTTAACATCAAAGTGGTTGAAATAAACAAACTGAATTCCCAATGGGGGTATTGGGTCTGCGCCGGATATCGCAAGTTTCAGACCAAAGGGCCTTCTCGTTGATTTGCAAGCGTCAGTGCGCAGTCCGGACACAACACCATGCACGGTTCCATGCATGACACCATGCATGGTTTCGCATCGGCAACCGCACCATGCCCGGCCCCGGCCGCTGGAGCCCGTGTTTGGGACGCTGCGCCGCTGATTTTTTTTCTGCAGGGGACCCTTGTTTTATAAAAGCCCGCGCGGCTGACCGGCTAATAATGCAATTTCAAAGGATTTTTTCATCATTCGAGGCGGGTTTTGGCAAAGCCTGTGCAACAGACAGAGGGCATCAGGCGATTGCAAAACTCCAAAAAGAAAGGAAACCCACCATGAAAACGACCCTCGAAATGCTCGCCCTCGCAGCCGTGTTCGTCGCCGCATCCTTCATGATCGGCAACGGCGAAACCCAGGACAGCAAGGAAGAAACCACCGTCGCCGCGTCGCAGCCGGACCGCTTCGTGTTCTTCGACCGCAGCTCCTGCAAGACCTCCAGCGCGGATTCAGAAAAAAGCGGCAAGCGCCTTTACAAAACCACCTGCACCAAATTCAACGACGAGACGGTCACCGTGAACGGCACCAGCATGGAATACGTCGTGTTTCCGCCTGCCCAGTGCGACTCCAGCATTCCCGGCCGGATTTCCTGCTCCAAGCGCGGCCTGAGCCTCGCCATCCCCTATTTCATGCAGGAGACGAATATTTGAAGCCACGACACAACGATGAACTGGAAAAGGGATTGCCGGAAATCAAGCGATGTGATGTGAGGAACGCAGCACTCAGGCGAAACCGGGGAAACTGAGGAGGGATAAACGGAATCAGGAGAAACGCTTTTTGCCCGTCAGGAGACGGGAAGGACATTGAGGCCAGCCCGCTTTGCCTCGATTCGAACCGAAATGAATCGTACCGGACAAGTAGTTCGCGATCAGAACGACCATCCCTTCCAGCTGGCTGCCTTTGCCGACCGCCGTTCGGATCCGTTGCGTGAAAGTCTGGATTTTATCCTGCCGGACGCCTTCGAGGAACCGCAACGCTATGAGAGCGAGGATCAAAATCAGCAGCCCTCCGATCACATCGAAGAACAAAAGCAGCAGACCGATGGCTATCGCCAGCAGCGACAGCCACTTCCAGCAATAGTTCCACGCGTACTTCTGACAGTGCTTTTGCAGAAAAGCCGGTCCCGCGAGAATCCGCAGCGAGTGGTCGTGGATGCCGGCATAAAAATCCCTCCAGTTCTCGTAGATATCGTGGATCACGTCCATCTGCTGCTTGTCGATGGACGCTCCGGGAACATACGCATCGACTCGTTCGACGACGGCTTTAATGGGAGGCGGTTTCTGTTTCATAGCAGAGGGACACCCAGAACGCGATCCGGTTTGATCGTGGCTACCACGAATGAAAACAAAGCCCTTCAGAGCAGGCACATTGTATAGAAAACGCGGCCCGGATCAATACCCCGAATGACATTGTGACAAATCAGTGATAACGCGGGGAAACAAGCGGGTTTTCCCTCCCCTGCGTCCCGCGCTTTCGGCCGGAGCGCTGCCTGATGATTGAAAATCCGGTCCCTGCAAACCGCAACAAGACCGCGCTGTCTTCCCGCCCTGCCAGAGTCATTTAAAAATGTCGAATTAATATTACATTAACGATATTTTTTATTGCTTTCCTTGGAAATATACAATACACTTACACTGTAGTTGTAGTAATACAAGTTGAGGAAAACCAATCGTTTTGGGAGGCACTACCGTGTTCTGGAATCGAAATAAAGAACCCGACCCCATACTCGGAGAAATCAAACAACCTGAAGCGCCCCAACCCGCACCCCCCGCAGAGGAACAGGAAACCCGCGTGGGCGTCCTGTTCTGCAACATGGAAAAGGACATCGAAAAAAAATGGGTCCGGGCGATGTTCTTCGATCCCGACGACATCGAGTCCGGTGACGCTCCGCGCGCGATCCGGCCGCAGATCCGGGATCTCTGCTTTCACCTCTACCACACCGGCCAACCGCTGCCCCTGAAGGACGTCCCGGAAATCGTGCAGGGCAACCTGGAAAAACAGACCACCACCAAAATCGTGGAAAAGGACGGCGTGGACACCGGCCTGCTGGAGATCCGCAAAGGCGGTTTCAACCGTCGGACCGGAAAGCCCCTGGACAGCCGCTGCAAAATGATCCACCTGACGCCGGAGGGGAAACAGCGCATGGACCGCTTTTTGCGGGATACGGGCAAATACGTGATGGAGAAGATCCAGAGTATGGAGTGACCGCCCTCGACCCGTTCCTGATCATTCGGTCTTCTTCGTTATGCAGGCTCACTGGGCCTCGATCAGGACGACGTTGTTTCTCACCGCCTCGATGAATTCCTGCAATGAAGCGTCCTTTGCGGCAGGCGGATCGGCCACGGAGACACCGTTTCTGCGCAACACATCGATCAGCACCGCTGCCGGAACCGCCCTGTGCGTTCCGGCAGCCTCGGCCCCCTGCATCGCCAGCACCATCCCCACCACTTCCCGTTTTGAATTGAACAGCGGACCGCCGCTGTGCACCGGGTCCAGCTCCAGACGCACGCTCCACAATCCCGAGTCGTCCTCCACCCGCGAAACCAGAGCGCCTTCCAGCAACCTGTGCCTGTCTTCCTGTGTGTTGGTCCAGGGATATCCCAGCGTGAACACGTAGTCCTCATCCGGTTGTTGCGCCTGGATCGTGAGCGGCCGCCGTTTCACTTTCGGCGCTTCCTGCAGTTTCAGAATCGCCACCGGGCCCGTGTCGCCCCTGTCGATGCGTTGCGCCGCGATGTCGTCTTCGTTGGGAAACTTCACGCGAATCTCTGCGGCATCCTGCACCAGATCGCGCTGCGTGAGCACGATGCGGCCGTCACCAGCCAGAAACCCGGAGCCCACCCGCGTCACCGGCGTGCCCCAGAACAGCACGCCGATCAGCACCGCCAGAATGAGTGCCGCAATGACCGCTTTGCGCATATGAGTCCTTTCTGTTGCAAACTCCCGCACTGTACCGCATTTTTGCTTTCCGGATCGCCCCCAATCGCCCCATCCTGGTTTACAATGCAGCTGCATGACGACGCAATCCCCAAAAACCGAAAGCGACCTGGAAACCGTCCTGCAGTACCACCGCGTGTCCAAGCACGGCTGCCGGGGGTTCGCGCCGGGACCGGGCTACCTGGACTGGGCCTCGCAGCCGGACCCGTTCCGCCGCTACGCCGGCGCGCCCATCGTCACGCTGCAGAAAATCCCGCCCGCTGAGGAAGGGCCTTTCTTTTCAGAAGCGCTCGATCCTGCACGCTCCGCCAAAGCGCCATTCGACATCGCTTCCCTGTCGCAGCTTTTTTTCGACTGCCTGGCGCTCTCCGCCTGGAAGAGCTTTCAGGGATCGCAGTGGGCGCTGAGGGTCAACCCTTCCAGCGGCAACCTGCACCCCACCGAAGGCTACCTGATCGCGGGCCCCTTGCAGGGGCTTTCCGCCACAGCCGCCGTGTATCATTACGCGCCGGCGGTGCACGCGCTGGAGATCCGCGCCCAGCTGCCCGAGTCATCCTGGGAAAAACTGAGCGCGGGCTTTCCGCCGCAGACGCTGTTTATGGGTCTCAGCTCGATCTACTGGCGCGAAGCCTGGAAATACGGCCTGCGCGCCTACCGCTACTGCCACCACGACCTGGGCCACGCGCTGGGCGCGATCGGCCTCGCCTGTGCGGGACTCGGCTGGAACGCCACCCTGCTGGATGCGCTGGATGGCAAAACGCTGGAGTCGCTGCTCGGCCTGACCGAAAAAAGCGCCACCGAAGTGGAGGTGCCCGACTGCCTCCTCGCCGTCTCACCCGAATCGATCACCAAACCACCCGCTATGGATGTTGCGGAGGCAGTGAGGGAGTTTGAAGATCTGGAATGGCTGGGGACGCCGAACACGCTCAGCCCTTCGCACGTCGAATGGAGCGCCATCGGCGAGGTGTCCGAAGCCGCGATGAAACCACCGGCAGCGGAAACTCCGCCTGCTCCGCCCACCGGCAGCGCTTCCCTGCTCGCGCAGGATGCGTTTCCCCTGCGCAAAGCCATCCACCAGCGGCGCAGCGCCGTCGCCATGGACGGCCGCACCCGCATCCCGCGCGACACCTTCCTGCAGTTCATGATCAAAACGGTGCCCGCGCTCTGCCCCCTGCCCTTTCAGGCGGTTCCCTGGCAGCCGCAGGTGCACCTAGGGCTGTTCGTGCACCGGGTGGACGACCTGCCCGAGGGGCTGTATTGTCTCGTCCGCAATCAAACCCACGTGCAGGAATTGCGTTCCAGCTGCAAGCCCGACTTTTTGTGGGAGAAACCGCCCGGCTGCCCCGACGATCTGGATCTGTACTTCCTTGCGCTGGGGGATTTCCGCAACCGCGCCGCGTCGGTGTCGTGTGGCCAGGCGATTGCGGCGGACGGCTGTTTCAGCCTGGGGATGCTCTCTGCTTTTTCGCAGCCGCTGAAACGATACGGCCCGTGGTTTTATCCGCGCCTGTACTGGGAATGCGGCGCCATCGGGCAGGTCCTCTACCTGCAGGCGGAGGTCAGCGGCATCCGCAGCACCGGCATCGGCTGCTTTTTCGACGATCCGGTGCACGAAATCTTCGGCATCGGGGACGACCGCTTCCAGAGCCTGTACCATTTCACGGTCGGCGGCCCGGTCGAGGACACGCGCCTGACCACCCTGCCTCCCTACTGAGCGGGAAACCGGCCCATCGGAAACATCAGGCAACGGGTTTCCCGCTGCCCCGCCCCCTCTTTGCTGGGAATGCGGTCATTCGATGTTACAATGAAACTCCTGTTTCCAAAATCGTGGACCCTTTTTCCCCTGGATATCCGTGCCGACTCTTGAGACCCGCATCGCAGCCGATGCCATTTCGCAGACCGCAACCCGCAACGACTATTCCGACGCCGAACGACGCTTCCTGCACCTGATGCGATTGAAAAACCTCGATCAACAGATGCTGGCAAACCCGGAGCCGATGCAAGCGGTGAACGCCGCCATCGACCGGGCCATCACAGAGGCGTATAAAACCGATCTGCCTTCCAGTCAGGCGCACCGTTTCCTGCAACGGGTTCTGTACCGCATCAACCGGCTGAAACTGTTCTGGTACGACGACCTGAGCCATTACGACAACGAGGGCTCCACCCAGCTGGCCGCCATCCGCCTGCGCATCGAAAACGCCTGGCAGCAGTGGGAACGCCGGCATCTCGACATCCCTGCGCTAAAGAAAGAGAACGTCGAAGCGGCGCTGAGAAAACGGGCGCAGGCCGACCTTGCCCCCGAACCCTCGGAGACCGATCTTTATTTCCGCGACCGCCTGTCGGAAAAGGGCTACCGGCGTCTGCTGGCCATCGCCTCCCTCGACGGTCTGGTGGAAGCGAGCCAGCTATCGAGGGTGATCGGCGGGGTGGGCAATGCGGTGCAGTCGATGCTGACGCGGCTGCTGATCGAGGAATACGGCGCCGGCCGCCTGGAACGCAAGCATTCTTCATTCTTCACGGCCATGCTGGACTCTCTGGGGATGCGTACCGAACCCGAGGCGTATTTCGAGCGGGTTCCCTGGGAGGTGCTGGCCACGATCAACCACAGTTTTTATCTTTGCGAGCGCAAACGCCATTTTCTGCGCTACGTCGGCGGGCTGCTGCACACCGAGATTTCAGTGCCGGCGGCGTTTGAAAATTACCGGCTCGCCGCCATACGCCTCAACCTGCCCGAAAAAGCCAGGAAGTACTGGGAGCTGCACATCAAGGTGGACAAGCGCCACGGACGCTGGATGCTGGAGGAGGTCGCGCTGCCGCTGATCGCGGCCTATGAAGATGCAGCCTGGGAGATGATCCTCGGTTACGACCAGCAAAAGTTCATGGGCACGCGCGCCGCGAGGAGCGTCGTCCGTAGCACCCTACAAGCGGATCGGGAATAGCCTAGCGCGCTTTGGCGGCCATCCCCGGCAGAAAGTAAGCCAATCCGAACCCGAAGATCACGAACGGGATGCCCATCACGATGAAGAACCAGGGCACGCCGTGCGCCCCCGGCTCCAGCACCGCATCGTCCGGGCTGTCGGGGTCGTGGTAGACGGGCACCTCCTTCCCCACCGGATAGCGGTCGGCAATGGCCTGCGCGTGATCCGGGATTTCCCGGCCGTACTCCCCGAAGTTCACACGCTTCCCCGTGTGCTTGTCTCCGTTCACGCGATACTCGTAGATCACATTGGCGTGGTAGCTGGTGCTGGATTTCCCGCTGCCGCTGCTGTGCTCGGTCCGCACTCCGGATTCGACGACGTGGCCCGCAACCGAGGGCCAGCCGGTGCTCTGCCGCGCTTTGTGGACGGTCATGAACCCCAGATACATGCAGAACCCGCCTATGAGTATGATGAACCAGGGAAAGATCCGCACAAAGAAGAACCGCTGCCCGGGCCCCAGTTCGTTCAAGCCGGGCATGCGCGTCGCTCCACGCTTTCCTCACGCATCGTGGATCTCTCCGTACAACACGCAATGGTCGGAAAACTTCCCGATCCAGTTGCGCTTTTTGGCAGGCGTCGGCTCATCAACCCAACCCGTCACTTCCACTTCCCCCCCGCCGGCGAAGGTTTTAAAAGCCAGATGCTGGGCCGCGAACACGTGGTCGAGACTGGAAGGGTCCTGGTCGTCCCGGCCGTTCCACCACGTGGCGTCGTGCGTCTTGGCCAGCCGCCGCATGCCGTTCACAGCGGCGCTCATGCGGTTGTCCACGAACGCCAGTTCCTCGGCGGCGGTCATATCCGATTCGTTGTTGTAAGCGGCTTTCATGCCCATGGTGTTGACATCCCCCAGTGCGACAAAATGCGCTTTCTGCCCGGCCGGCATGTTTCTGTCCAGCGCCCGTTTCAGGCTCGCGACATGCTGGAACATATCGTCCCGCAAACCCCAGTCGCGCGGATCGGCGAAGCTTTTGAGGTGCAGGAAAAGCAACGCGTAGTTCTCCTGGCCGATGTGGACGGTCGCCAGCGCGCCGGGCCGCAGCGTCGGCACCTTCGATTGCAGCTCATCTTTCTGGGTGACGAAAGCCGTCAGATTGCTGCGCACCCCCACCAGGATTTCCGGGACGCCGGGGCTCTCTGTGATCGAAAACGTGTAGCCCGGCATTTTGTTCACCATCGCTGCAAACACAGCGGCGCCTTTCACCTCGTACATGCCGAACACATCCGGATTTTTTTGCGCGATGAAATCCACCACCCGTCCAACCCGGCTGGCGTCGTTGTGGAAGTTTTCGACATTCCAGGAAAGAAACGAAAGTATCTTGGCCATCCTCTTCTCCTTTTTTCAGATCGGTCGCACACTTCATACCGCACTTCTGCGGCAACGCCAACAGGAATTCATCCCACGTTAAAAAGGAAGAAGTTTTTTTTAATTAAACGGCGAGCCCTGGTTGAAGCAGATTGGCGTCGAGGGGGAGGAAAATACAATTCTCTCAGCGGTTGCTAGTGTGCGTCCTGCGGTTATCAATCCTTTTGCTGCTCACACACTGAAAATGCATCTGTTGAGAGTTAGAATTTATAACTCAATCCAACAACGATGCGCCTCGGGTCTTGCGGAGCGTTATCGAAATCGCGGTTGTTGGCGTTTCCGGTATGAAAATATCTCACGTCCAGCAGATTTCTCACATCGACAAAACCGGAAAGGCCCTTGTAAATATTCCGGACTCCCGCATGCAGGTGCAAGACACCGTAGGGATCGGTTTTCTCGAACGAACTCGACGGGAAAATGGCGGCTTTATCGCTCCAGATGAAACGCGGAGTGACGAAATACTTCTTTCCGTAGGAGAGGGTCAAACCGGTTCTCACCTTGTTGCGCGACACGTGCGGCAACGGCTGGGAGGCGCCGCCCCCTGTATCGATGCTGCCGTCCACCCATGAATAGTTGGCCCACAGCTTGAGATTGAACCGATCGATATTTGTCTGGTAATCCATGCGAATATCGCCGCCGAACGCGGTCGCCTCCCCCACGTTTTCAGCACGCCGGGGCGCCAAAATCACCGCCCCGGGAATGAAGTTGGAGGGCTCGTTGAGCCGGACGGTTTCGATGATGTCTTCCACCCGGGTGTAATAACCCGTCAGAGTGACGATGAAATCGTCGGTCACGTTCTGCGTCACGTTGAACTCAATAGTCCGCATCTTTTCAGGCTCCAGGTCCGGATTGGGAATGAAGAAGAAAAAAGTCTCGAACAGCCCGTCGGCATTAATCGTGCCGTCGAAGGAGCCAAAATGCTGGAAGGATCTCTGCGGAGACGGTGCCAGGAACGCCTCACTGTAAAGAATCTCCAGAACCGTACCGTCCCGCGGTTTGACAATGGCCCCGACCCGCGGATTGAAGGTCTCGCCAAACCGGGAATCGTAATCGAAACGCGTGCCGATGGTCGTCGAGAACCAGTCGGTCCATTGCGACTGGGCCTGGATGTACGCCCCGTAATTCTGGTACTCCACATTGAAAAACAGGATGGGAATATTCGTGTTGGGATACAGTAGGCCCTGATCTTCAGGGTCCTTGCCCGGATCGTACCTCTGCGGAAGATCGGCCGTCCGCGGCAGCGCATTGAAATCCTCAAAAAGCAGTCCGCCAACCAGTTTGTGTTTCTCATCGATTTTGTAGTTCAACTGCTGTTCGAGTTTGAGTTTTTCACCCTCCGCATATTTGAACGCGTTGAAGGCGCCGACATCGTTGGTGAATTTGCTCTCCGGCAGCAGTTCATAATAGGAGTAATCCACAGACGCGATGCCGGAAAGAGCGGGAGTCACGTCAAACTTGTATTTTCCATGCACCGTCTGATGCAGTGTCTTGAGGACAGAGTCATCGCTGAACAGCGCCCGTTCCGGCCGCGCGTTCACGGTTGAAGGGTGGCTGAGAAACGACCGGGTGTATCCGACATTGAATTTTTTCAAAAAATCCAGATCCAGGTAGACGCTGTAGCTGCTGGTTTCGCCAAAATAGACATCCGTCCTGTCGGCCGCTGCCCGGAAAACACTCCCGTCGGCATTCAAGAGGTCTCCCTGAAATCCCTGGTACCGGTCCGGATAGGTGTCGGAAAGGTCCGGGTTCTCGGATGTGTGCCAGTGGCCGCCGAACGTGAAATCTATTTTTTCCGTCAGAGCCTTGCCGAATTTCAAGGAATTGTAAAAATAATCGTCCGTGCCGATCGCCGAGGAAACCTCGAAGCCATCGATCGAATCCGCTGTGTCCGTGATGATATTGACGACACCGGTGAAAGCATCGGCGCCGTAAAGGGCGGACACCGGTCCGTAGATCACCTCCACCCGGCTTGCGTGAAAAACCGGAAAATTGTTGTCGATCGGAACGTTTTCTCCGGTGGGCGCACTGATGCGGAAACCGTTTTGCAGAATGATGAATTGATTGTTATCGACAATTCCGCGAAATCCGATGCGGTTGTAGGGGTTGGGGGCGGATTGGCGCTGAATGTCTATACTGGGAAGGTCTTCCAGCACATCGACGAGATTGACGTAACCCCGTTCGCGAATCTGTTGTTGCGTCACCACGATGACGGTTCCGGGAGCGTCGGATATCTTCTGCGCGATGCGGGAGGGAGTGACCACTTCCTGATCCATCAGCTGAGCCAGGTTCATTTCGAGCACATCGAGCGTTTTCCCTGAAACCTGGGGAACCGAAACCAGGGACGCACCGACCCCGGCAGCAAGTATCCCGCACAATCCTGTGAAAGTTCGCGCACGCATGATGCAGACTCTTATGAGTGGATTCAATCATTTCGACCATGATCGGGTATCTAAACGTAGGTTCCGAATCTTGAAAGATCAACCTGTCGGGAGGTTTTATTTTGCAATTTCGGGCCGGTTTTCGCATGCTGAATTCACAGGTCCCTGAATTCAGCACCCGCATGTAAGCAGTATACTTTTACTTTATCCTGTTGAAACGTTTGCCAATGCCGGCTCAGGCACGGGACTGCAAGGGACAGGAAACCGAGCCAGTCCGGCAACGGCCCTGGCTCATGATTTTTTTTTGATTTCAGGGGGGAAATGGTGGCGGTGCAGGGACTTGAACCCCGGACGCTACGGATATGAGCCGTATGCTCTAACCAGCTGAGCTACACCGCCGTATTCGGTATGTATGGAATCAACGCCCGACCGCTCCGGCCGGAACCGTCAACCGTTTGAATTCGTTAGAAAGAATCCGAAAATCTACCCGTTTCCGCAAGCGATGTCAAGCGCCCACACGGCGGGGGCGCCGAAAACGGGCCGCTTTGCTGAAAACAGGATAGCAGGATGCGAAGATGCAGGGAAGCGGGGTTTCAATCGCCCGGTTCGGGCCTCTCAGGTGCCGGCGTCCACTTTGGGTGCGGCCTTGCCTTTCCAGCGGCGCACATCCTTCATGTATTTTTCCCGGTCCATCGTCAAATCCGGCGGGAATAGTTCCATCAAAGGCTGCGGGAAGCGCTTTTCGCCCTTGTATTTTTCGATCTCGCCGCGCTCCACACGGTAGATGTTCTGAAACGTCCGGTACTGCGCCGCCACCCCCACGAAATCCCAGTTGGTCTGGTTGTGCATCAGCCGGTAGAATTCGGAATAGGCGATGCCCTCATAGAGATTGATCTTGCCGATACGTTTTTTCTCGATCACCGCGTCCTCGCCGGCGAAATCGATGCACCAGATATCCGAGCTGTCCGCATCGAACAGTTCCAGCTGGTACGCCGTCTTCCATTCCACCCAGGTGCGCACGCTTTCCTTTTGCAGCAGCTCTTCGATCAAGCGCGTCTCAATGTACTCGATGACCGCCTGCTTTTCCTTTTCGCGCTCGGCGGGGTCTTCGGTCAGCGTCCTGAGCGGCGCGACCTCCGCCACCGGCTTGAACTCCACCAGGTGCTCGTCGTCCTCCTTCACGCGCACGAAATCCGCCGCCTGCCGTTCGATCTCCACACCGCCGGGATCGATCACGGCGATGTCGCCGGGATAAAACGTGCTGCTGTCGATGTCCGGGCAGAAATCTCTCAGATCGCGCAGAAACTGCGTCTGCGTCGCGGGAAACGAATAGCGGTTGAGAAACGCGTACTCGTCCTTGTAGCGGAAACCCGCCGAACCGGGAACCGCGAATTTCGGTCTCAGCGCCGCCGCCACCTGCAGGAAGGAACGGTATTCCTCGATCGGCAACTCCAGTTCTTTATGGAACGTGAAATTGCCCTCCAGCAGCGGCAGGTAACGCACGTGCGCGCAGTCCACCTGCCCGTACAGCTTGTGGATGTATTGAATCACAGGCGGGCTGACGATCGTGTCCACCTGGTTCCACACCGTCACCTCGCCGTCGTGGATCAGAATTCCATGCTCGGGAAAATAATCCTGGTCGTTGTGCGACGGCGTCGGCGTGAGCGTGAAATCCTTGACCTGAAACGTCTCGAAATCCTTCACCACGCGCACGTTCTTGAACTCCAGTTCTTTCAGAACGTCCAATAAAATTTCGTCCTGCGGCGCCAGCACCACCGCATCGGGAGCCAGGATGGAATCGTTCTCGGCCAGATACGCCAGCGTGCGGATGTCGAAATGATCCTGGTGCCGGTGCGAAATGTTGAGGATGTCCACCTTCGGGAACTTGTCCAGCTCCAGCGCCACCGCCGGGCAGTGCACGTTGAGCTCCTCCCAGTGCAGGTTGAACAGAACCGGGTCGGACAGAAGCGTGGTGTTTTTCGACTGCACGAGCAGCGTCGCGTGCGCGATCAATGTGGTTCGCATGGTGCCTTCATTCTGGAAACGATGTGGAATGGGCGAGGATACCCCACCGCCGCGCCGCGCTCAAGCCCATTGAGGCGAATCCTCCACAATATCCTTGAATTACGGGGAGTTTGCAATTTTGTTTGACATTGCCACCCCAGTTCAACACAATGAATTTCTGTCGTCAACGCAAACTGAGGATTTCCGGAACATGGAACAGACCATCCGCTTCGAAGAAGGCCAGCCCTGCCCCGTTGCCATCGAAGGCGAAGGCGGCGGCCTTTCGTTCTCCCCCAACGGCGACATGCTGCTCGTGGGGCGGTTTCCCGAACCCTCGAAAGCCCAGATCGAAGCCTGGCAGGGGAAGTGGCGCGCCAAGCTGTGCGAGGAATCCGAATTTCCCTCGATCCCCATCTTCGCCGTCGGCAGCGAGGACTGGATCCTGGAAGCACCCTGCAATCCGTCGCAGCAGGAGAAGGAAGCGCCCGGTTTCTGCGAAGCCCTGTTCGCCAAGGACGATCCCTCCATGGTCGCGGTGCTCGTCGATTCCAAGACCAACGTCATCGTCAAGATCCATCACGTTCCGCTGGACGAGCTGTTTGTCGAGCGGATGGTCCTCTCCTGGAACCCGTACAAAGGCCCCTCCGACCAGTACACCAAAACCTTCAGCAACGAAAATTTCGCCAAACGCATACAGGAAATCTTCAAAGGCAAATCCCCCAGGCAGATGTGGATGACCTCCTGGTGATTCCACCGTTTGCCGCCAAAGCGTTCGCACGGAATCGATTCACCCTACTGTAGCACATCTCCCGCACCCTCCCGCGCCCGGCCGGAATTCCCAACTGTATAAAAGATTGGGGAGATCCGAATTTATTCTGAAAATTCCTCACCCTCAATCAAAACCGGCGCATGCTGCTCCTGATGCCGGCGGCTTCTTGCAATTTATTCGAAAGAAGGATATATTTCCGCAGCCCCCCTCCGCCCTTTTAACAATGAGGGTCGCGCATGAAAAAAAATATCCTGCCGTTCTGGACGCTCACCTTATTGGCGGTTTTCCTGCTGTCCTTCTTCTGGGAATTTTTTCTGGAAGAGCACGTCTCGAACTTGCTTCCCACCGACCACGCTTCCGAAAACGACAAGGACAAGTGGCGGTTTGTCCGGACGGCGGTCATTTTCTCCGGCCTGGCGCTCATTTTCCCCTCGCTGTGGGTCTGGCGGGAAAAAAGCAAACGCAGGGCGCTTGGCAACGCGTTGCGGGAAACGGAACTGCGGCACAAACACCTGTTCATGTCGATTCCGGACCCGATATTGATTCTCGATGTGGAGTCCCACCGGTTCGAAGATGTCAACGATGCGGCGCTGAAAGAATACGGCTACACCCGTAAGGAATTTTTACAACTCTCGCCGGACGACCTGTCGGCGGGACCGGAGGAACCGGAAGACGCCTTCCAGCCGAACCCGGCCCGCTCTATGGGAAAAGTTCCCGTCCAGTACCACCGGAGAAAAGGCGGCGCGGTCTTCCCTGCCGAGCTGACGGCGGGAACCTTCACCGTAAAGAACAAAGACAAGGTGTTTGCGGTGGTCCGCAACATCTCGGAACGGAAAGACGCCGAAAACAAGATACGCGAAAGCGAGGAACGCTACCGGACCGTTTACAATCAGCTCCGCTACATCGCTTCCGGAACGGCCCCCGCCACGAGCGGCAGGCATTTCTTCCAATCCCTGGTTTCCCACCTCGCGCTGGCTCTGAACGTCAAATATGCGTTCATCTGCGTTTACAAAGGGGACGACAACGCCCTGTTCCGCACGCTGGCCCTGTGCGAAAACGGAGAAATCCTCAACAACATCGAATACGAAGCCACGGACACGCCTTTTGAAATGGTGGCGGCGAACCAGATCGCCCTCTACCCGAAAAACCTGAAGGCGCACTTTCCGAAACGTCTGTTCCTCTTGGGAAAGGACATCGAAAGTTATATTGGCATTCCCCTGCCCGACGACCGGGGACAGACGTCGGGTTTGCTGGGGATCATGGACAACAAACCCATCCGGGACATCGAGAACGCAAAGTCCATCCTGTCCGTGTTCGCTTCCCGGGCCGCAGCCGAGTTGCAAAGAATGTGGGCGGAAGAAAAACGCAGCGAGAATGCGGAAAAACTGCGGGACTCCAACCGGGAACTGCAGGATTTCGTTGCGATCGCATCGCACGATCTCAAGGAGCCGCTGCGCAAGATCATCAACTTCGGCGACCGCCTGCAAACCGTGGTCCCCGAATCGGACGCTGCCGGGCGGGATTATCTGATGCGCATGCAAAGCGCCGCCGCCCGGATGCAGACGTTTCTGGAGGATCTCCTGCTGTACACCGAGGTTGGATCGAAAGAGTCGCATTTCAAGCAGGTCGATCTCAACGAGGTGATCCGGGAAGTCCTGCACGACATGCAGACAGAAATCGAGCGCCGCAGCGCAAGGGTGCGTGTCGTGCATCTGCCGGTCCTGGAAGCCGACCCCTTTCAGATGCGGCAGCTGTTCCAGCACCTGATCGCCAATGCGCTCAAATTTCACAGGGAAAACGTGCCGCCCGCCGTCAGGCTGGACAGCCGCTTCCGCAAAGAGGGGTTGTGGGAGATCAGCGTCGAAGACAACGGAATCGGCATCGATGAAACGCATGTGGAGCGCATCTTCCGGCCCTTCGAGCGCCTGCACAGCCAAAGCGACTACGAAGGCACGGGCATCGGGCTGACGCTCTGCCACAAGATCGTCAGCCGCCACAACGGCAGAATCGAGGTGAAAAGTCAGCCGGAAGCGGGAACGGTGTTTCAAATCCTCCTGCCTGAAAAACAGAACCTGGAAGCGTGACCGCCCGCGTGAGGGTCACTTCTCATACTCCGCATCGTCGAGGTCTTCCTCTTCTTCCACCTCGACGATTTCCTCGACCTCTTCGAATTCTTCCTCGTCTTCCTCTTCCTCGACGATCTCTTCCTCGCGCTCGAACTCGGGATATTCCAGTTCGGTCAGGTGTTCCGACTCGCCCAGCGCGTAAAATCCCTCATCGGTGTACTGGTTGGACTCGATATAGAGACGGAGCATTTTCGCCATGTGTTCGGATTCGGCGATGGCGATCAGTCCGGCGTCGGTGAGGCCGGTGAACTCGATCATTAGGATCTTGAGATTTTCGAAGGTTTCGGATTCGGCGATCGCCGTCACGCCCTCGTCCTTGATCGGGTTGCGGTCCAGCGACAGCAGTGTGAGGTTTTTCAGGTACGGCGAGGCGGCCAGATGCCGCACCCCTTCCGCCGTGATCTTGTTGATCTCCAGATACAGCTTGTCGAGGTTTTCCAGCTCCTCGCATTCAGCGATGTACTTGCATTCCAGATCGCCGATGCCGAGCTTGCTGAGATCCAGCACGCTCTTGTCTTCGTTCAGGCGGTGGCGGATCAGGTTCAGGATCAGGAAACCGGAAATCGCGTCCCTGCCTTCCTGCGTGATGGGGTTGTCCGAGATGTCGATCGACTGCAGCTTCGGGTATCCCTTCGCCTGCACCATCTCTTTGGCGCCGGCGTCGGTGATGCCGTTTTTGCGCACATCCAGGTATTCCAGGTTGGGAAACCCCTGCGCCCCGGCCAGATGCTTCATCCCCGCATCGCCGATCTTGTTCTCCGCCAGGCTGAGAGACGTCAACCCCTGTAGTTTTTCGCACTCCGCCACATGGCGCGCGCCTTCGGGACCGATTTCGTTCCACGCCAGCCGCAGCGATTGCAGGCTCGGAAATTTTTCCGACTCGCACAGGTAGCGCACGCCTTCGTCGCCGATCTTGTTTTTATAGAGTTTCAGCGATTGCAGGTTCTGCAACGCCGGGGATTCCGCCAGCGCCTTCGCGGCGTCCGGCCCCAGCTTGTTGTGGCTGAGCGTGAGGCGGGTGATCTGCTTGATCGAGCGCGATTTGGCCAGCGCCTGCACGCCCGGATCCCCGAGCTTCACGAAATGGAAATCGAGGATTTCGTAATCCCGGCTGAGCTTGAAGCCGTTACGGATGAGACCTTCGATGTTGTAGAACTTTTTCTGCATGAATCTTCCTGTTTAGCTAGGCCCACCCACCAGGTGTGCGTCGAAAAAATGCTTCAAGCAGGCGAAATAGCCATGATCGGGGGCCATCATCATGTCGTTGTGCCCCACCCCTTCCAGGATTTCCAGGTACTTCACCCGGGAGCCGGCCTGCTCGTGGTTGAGCCTCGCCTCATGCGGACCGATGAGAAAATCCTCCTCCCCATGCATGACCAGCAGGGGGCAGGCCAGTTTCTTTATTTTCGTGCTGTTGTTGAACAGCCGGTCCTCTTCGTCCGTGATGGCGTCGATCTTGAGCCCGCGCCGCTCCACCAGCGGAATGGGATCGGCGTAGCCGCTTTCCAGCACACAGGCGGCGATTTCCGGATACGAGGAACACAGCTCGATGGCGGGGGCGCTGCCCAGAGAGCGGCCCATCACACAAACCCGGTCCTTCAGTTTGCCGTTTTCCTTCAGGTACTTGTAGATCGCATGCGCATCCTGAAGCGTCGTCCGCAGCGTGGGCGTTCCCTCGCTCTTGCCGTAGCCCCGGTAATCGCAGACCGTCAGTTCCCCTCCCAGCTGCGAAAACACCTCGCTCAGCCCGTCGTAATCGGAGACGATCTCGCCGTTGCCGTGAAAAAACAACAGGCTGAAACCGGAATCGGGCGCGAGATAGCGGCGGGCGTGCACCTGCACCGCATCGTCCACGGGGATGAAAAACTCTTCCGTATTCCGGGGAGTGGGCGCGCCGTCGGAACGCGGAAAAAACAGGTTCTGGTTGAACGCGGCGGAGTCGAAAATCGAGGGCATGCGGTTACTATACGCTATTCGCGGAAAAAATTATAAATTTTTGAATTTTCAGCCTCAGTTGAAGAAACTTTCGCCGCCCCGATGCATCTGAAAAGAATTGAAATTTGCGATGAATCATGTAAAATCGGGCCATCCAAAGCCACTATTCGTTGTCCGTAGCGTTTTTTCACGGCCTGCCAGCAGGTTTTTTTAATGTCGGTCACAAGGATCAACCATATCTTGAAAAGGTGAAAACAAATGTTATTGGAAATTGAACCCATTGAAAAGTTATTTCAATCTCTGGAAAAAATCCACTCGGATGCCCGAAAAAACCTGGGCCGAAACCTCACGATCGTCGAAAAAATTCTCTACTCCCATATGGAACCGACGGATTTTTCCAAACTGGAGCGCGGCAGCTCCAACGTCTATCTCAACCCGGACCGCGTGGCCATGCAGGACGCCACCGCCCAGATGGCCATTCTGCAGTTCATGTCCGCCAAAATGCCGAAAGTGGCCGTGCCGACCACCGTGCACTGTGACCACCTGATCCAGGCTTACACCGGATCGATGGCGGACCTGAAGGCCGCCGAGGAAACCAACAAGGAAGTGTACGAATTTCTCCGTTCCGCCGCCATGAAGTACGGCATGGGCTTCTGGAAGCCCGGCTCCGGCATCATTCACCAGGTGGTGTACGAAAACTACGCCGTGCCCGGCACCATGATGATCGGCACCGACTCCCACACCCCCAACGCGGGCGGCATGGGTACCATCGCCATCGGCGTCGGCGGCGCGGACGCGGTCGATGTCATGACCGGACAGCCCTTCATGACCAAAATGCCGAAACTGGTGGGCATCAAGCTGAAAGGCAAAATGAGCGGCTGGACCGCTTCCAAGGACGTCATCCTCAAGGTCGCCACCATGCTGACCGTCAAAGGCGGCACCGGCAAGATCCTCGAGTACTTCGGCGAAGGCGCCCAATCCCTGAGCGCCACCAGCAAGGGCACTGTCACCAATATGGGCGCGGAAATCGGCGCCACCACGTCCATTTTCGGCTACGACGAGACCATGGACCCGTATCTGCGCGCCACCGGCCGCGCACCGGTTGCGGACCTCTGTAAAAAGTACGCGGAATTCCTCAAGTCCGATCCGGAAGTCGAAGCCGATCCGGAAAAATACTACGACGAGTACCACGAAATCGATCTCGCCACCCTCGAGCCGCACATCGTCGGCCCGCACACGCCCGACCTGGGCCGCCCGGTGAGCGCCATGAGCTCCGAGGTGGACGAGAAAGACTATCCGGAGAAGATCTCCGCGGCCCTCATCGGCAGCTGTACCAACTCCAGCTACGAGGACCTGACCCGCGCCAACAGCCTGGTTCAGCAGGCCAAGGAAGCGGGGCTCAAGGCCCAGACCAATTTCATGGTCACCCCCGGTTCCGAGCAGATCTTCGAGACCATCAAGCGGGACGGCATTCTGAAGAATTTCGAGGAAGTGGGCGCCACGGTTCTCGCCAACGCCTGCGGACCCTGCATTGGTCAATGGAAGCGGGACGACATCAAGAAGGGGGACAAGAACAGCATCATCACCTCCTACAACCGCAACTTCGCCAAGAGAAACGACGGCAATCCGGAAACGCTGGGCTTCATCAGCAGCCCCGAGCTCGTCGTGGCCATGGCGTTTTCCGGCTCGATGAAGTTCAACCCGCTGACCGACACCCTGAAAGACAAGAACGGCAAGGACTTCAAGTTCCAGCCGCCTCAGGGGGAGATCCTGCCGTCGAACGGCTATGCGTCTAAAGACAGCGGCTACGAAGCGCCGACGATGTCCGGCGAAGTGGTCATCAACCCGGCCAGTGAGCGGCTGGCGTTCCTCGAACCCTTCCCCAAGCAGGACCCGGTGAAGGACTACCAGGATCTGCCCGTGCTTCTCAAAGCCAAGGGCAAATGCACCACCGACCACATCTCGCAGGCGGGCCCGTGGCTCAAGTTCCGCGGCCACCTGGACAACATCTCCAACAACATGTTCCTGGGAGCCACCAACGCCTTCACCGGCGAAACCGGAACCGGCAACCATCCCTCCAACGGGGAATCGAACGTGGAATTGAATAAAATCGCCCGCAGCCTCAAAGAAAGTGGACAGGGGTGGGTGGTGTTCGGCGACGAGAATCTCGGCGAAGGTTCCAGCCGCGAGCACGCCGCCATGGAGCCCCGTCACATGGGCTGCCTTGCGTTTGTCGCCAATTCCTACGCCCGCATCTTCGAGGCCAACTTGAAAAAGCAGGGTGTGCTGCCCTTCACTTTCAGCGACAAGGCCGACTACGAGAAGATTCAGGAGAAGGATCAGATCACGTTCGAAGGGCTCGACAACCTGGCGCCGGGCAAGCCCGTGACCATGGTCGTCAAGCACGCGGACGGTTCGTCGGACAGCCTGCAGGTGAACCACACGCTGAACGAAAAAGAGATCGGCTGGTTCAAGGCCGGATCGGCCCTCAATTTTGTGGGTCAGCAGAAAAAATAATCCGGACGCAGTGAGACAACGGTATCACCCGGCCCTGTTCCTCCCCGGAGCAGGGCCGTTTTTTTTGCATTTGCAATCGAATGGAATCTTTCAGCAGGTCAATCGCCGTCCCATAGGCTCCGCATCCTCATTTCCTGCTCGATGGTGGTGAGTCGCTGCTGAATGCTGGCGATTTTTTTCCGGATGGAAGACTCCTCTTTTTCCTTCCCCGCTTCGAGAAGCTTCTTGGTCGAATCGAACAGACTCAGCAATTCTTCGTCGTCAAGGTCGTCCAAATTTCGAGTGCTCATGGCCGGGCCACAAAAAATTAGGGTTGGACAGTAAAAAGAAACGGTGTTCTTTTTCCATTGGTTTCCTGACGGCGCGTCGATGGCGGGCGTCGTCCAGGGATGCGGTGATTCAGGACGGGGTCTGGATCCAGCCTTTTTTCTTTCCGTTACGCCAGGTGATCTTGATCCAGCCGTCGCGCTGCTGGACTGCGGTCACCCGCGTTCCGCTTTTCAGGCGATTGCAGACTTCGCCCCCCTGCTTGATAAAGACGGTGCAGGTTTTTTCTAATGTAATAATTTTTTCCATCGAATATCAAGGGGAATCGGGGGCGAGATTCAAACTTCTATTTTTCTTGTAAGTCCCCTTGCGGACGAGCTTGATCAGCTCGCCGGGTTTGGGCTGGCTGTTCTCTTTGCGGCCGTTGAGCACGGTGATATCGAGATCCTTTTGCTTGTCCTTGAGCTCTTTGTGGGCGATGCTCTGGAAGGTGTCTCCGGGTTTGACTTCGTAAATGTCGATGTATTGATCTTCATAGCGGCGGTCGTCTTTCGTGTGCCGTTTGCCGCCGTAGGTGAGGCCTTTCAGCTGCGAGAGGTACACCTCCCGGTTGAAGACGAGATTTTTGTTTTTGCGCCGCAACCCTTCCGCCATGACGCCGGCCTTGATGATGCGGTCCTTGGTGTCCGGGTGCGTCGCCTGAAAACTGTGGTACGCCTGTCCGGTCATGATTTCCTGCCGCCTGAGATTCCTGAGGAAGTCAACCATCCCCTGCGGATCGTAGCCCGCCTCGGTGGCGTTCAGCATCCCCTGCCCGTCCGATTCGATTTCCGCCTCGCGGCCGTAGCCGAGGTTGATCTGCTGGAACATGGCGGAGCTCACGACGATCCATTTGCCGGCGTTCTTGGGGCTGGCGATGGCGCCGCCGATGCTCAGGATCTGCGCGCCGATGCTGCGCACCAGCATCTTGGCGCCGTGGTGCTTGGTGACGTGGGCGATCTCATGCCCCAGCACGCCGGCCAGTTCCGCTTCGCTGTTGAGCGCCGCCAGCAGGCCGCGCGTCACGTACACATAGCCGCCGGGCAGGGCGAAGGCGTTGATCTCCGAGCTGTCCACCAGCTTGAAAAAATACCGGTGGAACTCCCGATCCGTCAGCTCGGAAACCAGCTTCTGGCCAATGCGGTTGACGTACAGTTGCAGGGCTTTGTCCTGGTAGATGCCGTACTGCTGCAGCACCTGCTTGTCCGCCCCTTTGCCGAGCGAGAGTTCGGTTTCCTTGCTGATGAACGGAACCGATAAAGCGGGAACGGCAAAATACAAAAACGCGCACAGCAGGGAAAAAACCGCGCAGAGGAAAAAACGAGGGCGTCGTTTGTGCGAGAACGTCCTGTTCATGGTGAAAGTGAGGGATCAGGCCGTGCCGGACAGCATTTTGATCTTGCGGTCGATGCGGGCCGCCATCGGATGATCGTGAAATTTGGCTTTGGCTTCCCTTAAGACCTTCAAGGCGTTCTCCGAATCCTGGCTCAGCTCGTAACAGCGCGCCAGTCCCAGGTAGATCGAAAACAGGGGATAGCCGTTGGGGTTGTCGATGATGGATTTGTAGATCTCCATCGCTTTAGCATACTCCTTTTTGCCTTCATACACTGTCGCCATTCCGACCCGCGCCAGCTGGTGGGAAAGATGGCCCGCGGGCGAGTCTTCGAGAATGCCCGAATAAAGCGCCAGCGCCTCGTCGTGGTTGCCGTTCTGGTAATAACTGCCGGCCAGCAACAGGTCGGCGCGGTTTTTCTGCGGCCCGGAGCTGAACTGCTTGTGCAGCCCTTTCAGTTGCGCCAGCACTTCCTCAGACTTCTGGTCCTTGGCCTTGGCCTGGATCTTCTGCATCTGGAAATACAGCGATTCATTTTCCAGGTGTGTCACCTTGCGGTTGTACTTGAACCCCAGCACCGCGGCGACGACGACCACCACCCCGAGCAGCACGCTCAGGATCATCGGCCCGCGGTCCGTGAAAAACTCCGCCACCTTCTCGGTCGTGGTTAAAAATTGGTCGGGTTCCTTGAGCAGTTCCTTGCGGGAAATCTTTTCGCGTCGAGCCATGCTATCCTGATTTTAGGGTTGGGACGGACTGAAGAGGCCGCCGTGGGGTGAAAATACGGCAAAAGGTTGTATGTCAAATGGTTGTACTCAATTTAATCACAAAAAGCAATATGCGTACAAGGTATTTTTCGGGCGCAA
This sequence comes from Nitrospinales bacterium, assembly GCA_965223345.1. GTDB lineage: Bacteria > Nitrospinota > Nitrospinia > Nitrospinales > VA-1 > CBDCWG01. Next base: position 2,560,267 of record CBDCWG010000012.1, on the reverse strand, counting down.
ATCCGGCCCAAATCAGGTTTTGGTAAGCTGCGGTAAATTAGCTATAATGCGGTTGATTTAGCAAAGTTTCCAACCCACATCCAGCACGCATCCATGTCTCCTGAAACCATCGGCGTCATCGGGGCCGGAAGCTGGGGCACCGCACTCGCCCTGCTTCTGGCGAACAAAGGCCATCGCGTCTCGCTCTGGGTCTACGAGCGGGAGCTGTACGAGACGCTCCGGACGCAACGGGAAAACACCCTTTTTCTGCCCGGCTTCACGCTTCCGGAGAGCATCCGTCCCTCGCATTCCCTGGAAGAGACCGTTCGCGCCTCATCCACCCTGCTTCTGGTGGTCCCCACCCACGTCATCCGGGACATCGTGACGCAGCTGAAGCCGCACGTGCAGCCCGGTTCGCTGATCATCAACGCCAGCAAGGGCATCGAAAACGAAACCCTATGCACCATCCACCAGATTCTCGATCAGGTGCTGGACGCGCCGCACGCCACCGCCGCCATTTCCGGCCCGACCTTCGCCCAGGAAGTGGCGCAGGGATCGCCCTCGGCGATGGTGGCCGCATCCAGCGATCCGCAGATCGCAGAGCGGGTGCAGCAGATTTTTTCCACGCCGAAGATGAAAGTGTTCACCAGCACCGACCCGATGGGCGTGGAGATCGGCGGCGCATTGAAAAACGTCATCGCCATCGCCACCGGCATCTCCGACGGCATGGGGCTCGGCTACAACCCGCGCGCCGCCCTCATCACCCGCGGCTTGGTGGAAATCACGCGCATCGGCACCGCCCAGGGAGCGCGGCCGGAGACCTTCTCCGGCCTGTCCGGCATGGGCGATCTGGTTCTGACCTGCACCGGCGATCTCAGCCGCAACCGCAACGTCGGCATCAGGCTCGGCAAAGGCGAAAAACTCAATGACATCACCCGCAACATGAAGATGGTCGCCGAAGGCGTCCGCACCGTGCGGTCGGCTCGGTCCCTCAAGAACAAGCTGAACATCCAGGCGTCCGTCATCGAGGAAACCTACCGTGTGCTGTACGAGGAAAAACCGCCGCAGCAGGCCCTGGAAGACCTGATGAAAGTCGAGATCTACGAGGAGTTTTCCGGCGTCAAAGGACTGCAATGAAGGCGGACGATCTGAAAGAAATCCTTTCCCTCCTGCACCAGCGGAAACTGACTCCCGAACAAGGCCTGGAAAAACTCAAGCACCTGCCCTTCGAAGACCTAGAATTCGCCCGCATCGACCATCACCGCCATCTGAGAAGCGGCCTGCCCGAAGTCATCTACTGCGAAGGCAAGACCCCGAAGCAGCTTCTAGCCATCATCAAAAAGATGAGTCAGGCCGGCAGCGACATCCTCGGCACCCGGCTGCAGCCGGAGACGTTCAAAAAGCTGAAACCGAAGCTGCCGAAACACGCGCACTACAACGCAACCGCAAAAACCCTGGTGGTCCGCAAAGGCAAAAAGCAACAAGGCGTGGGCAACGTGCTGGTGGTCTCGGCGGGAACCTCCGACATCCCGGTGGCCGAAGAAGCCGCCGTCACCGCGGACCTTTTGGGAAGCCGCGTGGACACCCTGTTCGATGTGGGCGTGGCCGGCATCCACCGGCTGCTGAATGCGCTCGACCGCCTGCGGGAGGCGCGCGCCATCGTCGCCGTAGCGGGCATGGACGGCGCGCTGCCCAGTGTGGTGGGCGGTCTCGTGGAGTGCCCGGTGATCGCGGTCCCCACCAGCGTCGGCTACGGCGCTTCGTTCGGCGGCCTTTCCGCCCTGCTCACCATGCTCAACAGCTGCGCCTCCGGCGTGGCCGTCGTCAACATCGACAACGGTTTCGGCGCCGGCTGCCTCGCGCACAAGATCAACCGGCAGAGCGTGCAGGATTAAAAGAAAAAGTAAAAAAGTATCGGACAGGATGAACATCCTGGGATGAAAACGGAAAAAGCAAAAACCGAAATCCTTTTATAAACCGCAAAGACGCAAAGGGCGGAAAGGAAGGATTAGGGACAGGATTAACAGGATAAAAAAGATTTGGGGTAGAACTGCCGTTTAATTTTTATGTCACCCTGAGGTTTTCGACAAGCTCAAACCAGGCTTGTCGAAGGGTCGGCTTTTCCGGGAGAGAAGTTTCTTTCTTTATACCAAGCATCAGCGGTAGGGCTGTTCTCTGAGGTGCTCGACGAGGCGGTCCAGCCCGGCATCCGGACTGGTGATGGGGGCGTAGCCAAAGTCCCGCTGCGCGCGCGAGATGTCGAAATAATGCGAGGTGGCGAGTTGCGAGGCGATGAAGCGGGTCATCGGCGGTTCCGCATCGATGCGCAACGTGCTGTAGACAAATTCCAGAAGAGCCCCGATCCGGCGCGCCCAGGGGAACGAGATCGAGCGCTGCACCGGCTCCCGGTCCAGCGATAGCAGCAGCCGCTCCACCCATTCCCAGAGATTCACCGGATCGCCGTCGCTGATGAAATAGCATTTACCCGACAGCCGGCTTCCCGGCTTCAGCGCATCGCAGGCCAGAACGTGCGCGTGCGCGGCGTTTTCCACATGCACCATGTCCACGCGGTTCTTGCCCTCCCCCACCCGCACCAGCCGGCCGCGCTCGGAGCGCTCGAGAATGCGCGGCACCAGATGCGGGTCGCCGATGCCCCAGATCAGATGCGGGCGCAGCGACACCGTCGTCAGACCGCCCACCCCGTCCGCTTCCAGAACCACCTGCTCCGCCATCGCCTTGCTGTAGGCGTAATGACACAAATATTTATTGGGGTAAGGCACGCTTTCATCGACCCCTTCCAGATCCTTGTCACCGAACACGACGCTGGGGGAGCTGGTGTGGATCAGTTTTTCGACGCCGTGCTCGCGGCAGCCTTCCACCACATTGCGGGTGCCTTCGACATTGATGTGGTAATACTCTTCGTAATCCCCCCAGACCCCGGCCTTGGCCGCCGTGTGAAAGACCGCGTCCACACCCTGAATCGCTTCGAACAGCGATTCCCGGTCCTGGATGTCGCCCTGAATCCGTTCGATGTCAGGCGAGAGGTGCGCGTAGGCAAACGTGCGCCGCCCGAGAACCGCAACGCGGTCTCCGCGCTGGTGCAGCATCTCGGCGATGTGGCTTCCCAGAAAACCCCCGCCTCCTGTGATCAAAACGCGCATGGCAGAATCGGATTTGATTTTTTGCCCGAATTGCAATTAAATAGGTCCAAACCCCTACAAACTAACAACTTCGGCTGCCATTCTCAAGCCGATTCCTTCTTCCGGAGACCGCCATGGCACCCCTCGCTGAACAGAGAGAAAACCCTGAATTCCACTCCCCCGTGTTCGATCTTGCGAAAAAACAATTCGAAATGGCAGCCCAAAAACTCGAACTGACCGAAGATATGGCCAACTGGATGATCAATCCCGAACGGGCGCTCATGGTCAGTATCCCGACGCGGATGGACGACGGTTCGATCAAAACCTTCTACGGATACCGCGTTCAGCACAGCACCGTTCTCGGCCCCGGCAAAGGCGGCGTCCGCTTTCATCCGAATGTCAACTTGGGCGAAGTCACCGCCCTGGCCACCTGGATGACCTGGAAAGGCGGGTTGATGAACATCCCGCTGGGCGGCGCCAAGGGCGGCGTGCGCTGCAACCCGAGGGAACTTTCCGCCCTGGAGCTGGAAAACCTGACGCGCCGCTACACCGCGGGCCTGTTTCCCATCATCGGTCCGGAGAGAGACATCCCGGCACCGGATGTCGGCACCAACCCGCAGGTGATGGCCTGGATGATGGACACCTACAGCATGCAGAAGGGCTTCAACAACCTGGGCATCGTCACCGGCAAACCGCAGAACCTCGGCGGTTCGCAGGGCAGGCTGGAGGCCACCGGGCGCGGCGTCGCCCAGTCCATCGCCTACGCGGCGCAGACCGTGAACCTGCCGCTGGAAAACGCCACCGTCGCGGTTCAGGGTTTCGGCAACGTCGGCTATTACGCCGCGCGGTTCCTGCAAAGCATGGGAGCCAAGATCATCGCGGTGAGCAATTCCTTAGGCGGCGTGCACAACAAGAACGGCATCCCCGTCGAGCCGCTGAACCAGCATCAACTGAAAGACCGCGACCTCAGCAATTTTTCCGACACGGAGAAAATCACCAACGCGCGCCTGCTGTCGATGAAATGCGACATCCTGGTGCTCGCCGCGCTGGAAAATCAGGTGAACGAAAAGAACGCACCCAAGGTCAACTGCAAGATCTACGCGGAAGGCGCCAACGGGCCGACCTCGCTGGAGGCGGACAAGATTTTAGAAGACAAGGGAATCTTCATCCTGCCCGACATCCTGTGCAACTCGGGCGGCGTGGTGGTGTCCTACTTCGAATGGGTGCAGGGCCTGCAGGGATTTTTCTGGGACGAGTACGAGATCTTCAAACGCATGAACAAGATCATGAAAAACGCGTTCGACGAAACCTACGCTCTCACGCAAAGGCAGCAGGTGGGCATGCGCACCGCGGCGCTCATGCTCGGCGTCCGCCGCGTCGCCGACGCCATGCAACTGCGCGGACTGAATCCGTAAAAAACGGGACAGGATAACAGGATAAAAAAAGCGTTCCTATTCCGGTTCGAACAAACTTCCTCCTCTCCCCCTCGGGGAGAGGGACTTAGCGACCTTTGCGTCTTTGCGGTTAAAACAAGATTTCACTTTTTCTGCTTTTATCCAGAGTTTTTCATCCTGTTATCCTGTCAGGCTTTTTTCTTTGTGTCTTCGCGCCTTGGCGCGAGGCCATCCTTCGCTTTTATCCTGCAATCCTGTCAAAGGCTTTTAGATCTTACGATCCTAAAGGCATGCTGGCGCGGGCGTCCAGCTGGAACGGGGTGTCTTCTGGAAGATTTCCGCTCTGGTGGCGGTGGTGGGCGGCGCAGGCGATCATGGCCGCGTTGTCGGTGCAGTGTCGGGGGCTGGGGAAATACACCCGGTAGCCGCGGGCGTCCGCTGCCGTTTTCACGGCGGCGCGCAGGGCTCCGTTGGCGGCGACCCCGCCTGTGACGACGATGCGGGTCAGCCCTTTCGCCTCGCAGGCGGCGATGCATTTTTTCACCAGCACCTCGACCACCGCCGCCTGGAAGCTGGCGGCGATGTCGGCATTCGAAGGTGATGTCTGTTCTTTGCGTTTTTCGATCTGCGTGCGCACAGCGGTCTTGAGGCCGCTGAAGCTGAAATCGAAAGAACCCTTCTCCAGCCACGCCCGCGGAAAACCGCACGCCGAGGCATCGCCCGAACGGGCCAGATTCTCGATGAGCGGGCCGCCGGGATAGCCGAGGTCCAGCATGCGCGCCACCTTGTCGAACGACTCGCCCGCTGCATCGTCGCGCGTGCGGCCGAGCTGCGTGTAATCGCCGAAACCGTTCACCCGGTACAGATCGGTGTGCCCGCCGGAGACGCCCAGCGCCAGGTAGGGAAACGCCACCTCCTCTTCCAGAAAGATCGCCAGCAGGTGGCCTTCCAGATGATTGATGCCGACCAGCGGTTTCTTAAGACCGTAGGCGAGCCCCTTGGCCGCGTTGAGCCCGACAAGCAGCGAACCGACGAGCCCGGGCCCCTGGGTCGCGGCGATGAGATCGATGTCTTTGGGTTGCACGCCCGCTTCCGTCAAAGCCCGATCGACGACGCGGTGGATGCGGTCGATGTGCGAGCGCCCTGCCAGTTCCGGCACCACACCGCCGAACCGGCTGTGGATGTCGGTCTGATCGAAGATGACGTTGGAAAGAAGACGGCGGCCGTCCTTGAGAACGGCCGCCGCGGTTTCATCGCAGGATGTTTCTATTCCTAAAACAAGCATGGTATTGCAAAAAAATGCATCGTGGGGTTCAAACCGGACTGCGGGTCATTTGATCAGGCTGACCTGATTACCCACCTGCTGCTGTTTGTCCACGGATTTCATCATTTTTTTCATGACGTCCCAGCCGGCAAGCAGGGAAACCGCGTGCATGAGCTGGGGGTCTTTTTTGAGGTCTTCCTCGTTGGCTTCCGCTTCGGCTTCCTGCGTTTCATCTTCGTCCGGCGAATCGGCTTCATTTGTGCCTTCGTCATCCTCGCCGTCCTCAATGCTGCTCTTGCCTTTCAGGTGTTTCTTGAGGTCCTTCTCGCGCAGGAAGCGGCGCAGCTTTTGTTTCTCCTTGCTGTCTTTACTCTCCTCGTCCACCTCGTCATCGTCTTCCCGGTCCAGCGGCATTTCCACGATGATGTCCGGCTCGATGCCATTTTCCTGAATGACGCGTCCGCTCGGCGTGTAGTAACGCGCGGTGGTGAGCCGCAACGCCGAACCGTCGCTCAACGGAATGATGGTCTGCACCGAGCCCTTGCCGAACGTCGGCGTTCCCAGGATCACCGCCCGGCCCAGGTCCTGCAGCGCGCCCGCAACGATTTCCGAGGCGCTGGCGCTGCCGCTGTTGACCAGGATCACCATCGGGTAGGACACCCGTTTCACCTTGTCGTGCGTGGTGAACCGCATGTTCTGCTCCTCGCTGCGGCCCTTGGTGTAGACGATCAGGTTTTCCTTGTCGAGAAACCGGTCGGTCACTTCCACCGCCTGATTGAGCAGCCCGCCGGGATTGTTGCGGACATCGAGGATCAGCTTGGTGATGCCTTCATCGTTCAGCTTGTCGAGCGCCTTGTCGAGATCCGAGCTGGTGGACTTGGAAAAGCTGCGGATCTTGATGTAACCGATTTCATCCCGGTAGCGCTTGTGGACGACGCTGCGCACTTTGATGATGTCGCGCACGATGGTGAATTCCTTCGGCGCATCCAGGGTTTCCCGGAAGATGGTGATCGTCACCGGCGTCCCCGTCTCGCCGCGCAGATGGCTGACCGCATCCGAAAGCGTCATGTCCAGAGTGGACTCGTCTTCGATCTTGATGATCTTGTCCCCGGCCTTGATCCCGGCCTTGAACGCCGGCGTGTCCTCGATCGGGGAAACCACCGTCAGAACCCCTTTGCGCATGCTGATCTCGATTCCCAACCCGCCGAATTTCCCGGAGGTGTCCACCAGCATGTCCTTGTAGGATTTGGGCGGAAGATAACTGGTATGGGGATCCAGCGCCTTGACCATGCCGCGGATGGCGCCGTCGATCAGTTCCTCGCTCTCGACCCCCTCGACGTAGTTGCTTTCGACCAGGGAAAGGATTTCCGAAAATATCTTCAGTTTTTCATAGGTGTCGGTGCCCTTCGACTTTTCTTCCGCCGCGCCGGCGGATGCAACGAAAGCGAAGAAAAACAAGGCCGCCACCACTCCCAACCATCCGGTGGACCGGGATAAAAAACGACGCGCGATACAGTTCGGTACTGGCATCAAGGAAGTCAAATCGGTCTCTCCCCAAAAAGTGTTTTAAATTCTTAACTTTAGATTATATCTCAATTCAAACGATTACGCATTGAAAGATGCGGGCCCGCCTACCGCTTCGCCACCTTGAACCAGCGCACCGGATCGATGGGTTTGCCCTTGTGACGCAACTCAAAATAAAGTGTTTCCCCTACCAGCGAGCCCGTGTCCCCGGAGCGGGCGATGATCTGCCCGGCGCGCACGGATTTCCCCACTTTCGCGATGATTTCGTCGAGGTGCCCGTACAGGGAATGGTATTCCTCGCCGTGCCCCACAATGATCAAGTTACCATATCCTTCCAACTCATTGGCGAAAAGCACTTTTCCTTCAAACACCGCCCGCACCGCCGTGCCCTTTTCGGCCTTGATATTCACCCCGTTATACAGCACATAGGTGTCGAACTGCTTGTCCTTTTTTTTACCGAATTTATTGAGAAATTTGCCGTCCAGCGGCAGCGGCAGCCTGCCTTTGCGGTCGGCGATGTCGATCCCCTCCCCTTTCACCAGTTTTTCCTTCAGGTCCTGGATCAGCGTGTTGAGGTTTTCCGACGCTCCCAGAAGCTCCTTGCGCACCTGGATATTGAGTTTTTTCTCCTTTTTCAGCTTCTCGAGAAAGCGGGATTTCTCCTCCTTCTGCTGCCGCACTTCCTCGCGCTTGTCCAGCGCGCTGCGCTCCAGCATCACCAGTTTCTCGCGCGCCTCGACCATGTCCCTTTTTTCGATCTCCAGCCGCCGCATCCGCTCCTCGTACTTGTGGAACACATCCGTGTCGTGCGCCGTCATGATCTCCAGGTATTTGATGCGTTGCAGCAGGTCGTTGAAGTTTTCCGCGGAAAACAGCACCTTGACCGCAAACAGGCTGCCTTCCTTGTAGATGGCCCGAAGCCGCCTTCCCAGAATGCGCTTTTGCTGCTCCAGCTGCGTTTCCGTCGTCTGGATGTTCTTGGTCAGCAGGCCGACTTTTTTCTCATTGATCTTTTTGTTCCATTGATAGATCTTCAATTCCCGCTCGCGCAGTTTCAGCTGGTTTTCGATCCCCCGCAGTTTTTTCAGCACCGAGTCTTCCCGGGCGCCGGCCTGGGAAATGGCCTTGTCCTGCTTGCGGATCTTTGCCTGCAACCGCTTGAGGTCCTTTTCCTCCTGCGACAGTTGTCTCTCGATCTCCTTCAACCCGCTGTCCGCCGCAACCGCCGGTGTGAAACCGAACAGCGCCGCGAGCGCCCAGGCTGCGATTCGATTTTTAAATGGCAAGCGGATCATTTCTTGAGTTCGACCTGCAAAAACTGCTTGATGGACAGATAGCTTCCCATCCAGCCAATGAACACGCTGGCGGCGAGAATGGAAAACACCAGCGGCCGCGACAGAAACTGAAAATCCACACCGCGCGCGATGGTCTCCAGCGATCCCTGGAACTCGAGCTTCAGGTACAGTTGCAGGGATTTGATCAGGCTGAGGGCCAGAACCGCCCCCAGAAACCCCTGCAGCATCCCCTCCAGCAGAAACGGGATCTTGATATAGCGGTGCGTGGCACCGATCAGCAGCATCAGTTCGATCTCATCCTGCCGGGAATAATAGGACAGCTTGATGGTGTTGGACACGATCAGGATCAGCCCCAGCGCCAGCAGCCCGCCGACGGCCATCAGGAAGATGCGGATGAAGACCATGAACTTCTCGAACGATCCCAGCCATTTTTCCCCGTATTCCAGCGATTCCACCCCCTCCATGTCCTTGAGCTTGTCGGCAAAATCACGGATGCGGGCGAGCCGGTCGTCCGAAGCGCGGAACCGCACTTCGTAAGAGCTGGGCAGCGGGTTGAAATCCAGGTTGGCCACGAATCCGGATTTGCCCGAAAATGTGGTCTTGAAATTTTTCCAGGCTTCGTCGCTGGGGATGAAGGTGTGCGACTCCACATCCTCGTTGTCCGCGATCACATTTTCCAGCTGGCTGCGCGCATCGGCGGGAACGCCGTCCTTGAGATAGACGATGAGCTGCACCTGCTGGTTCCAGGTGGCGAGAAACGCATTCAGGTTGACGAAAATCACCAGAAACAAGCCGAGAATGGAAATCGCGATGGTGATGGTGACGATCGAGACCCAGAACACCTGCTGGTGCGAGCGGATATTAGCGATCGTGTTGCGGATGGAGTTGGCGACGAATTGTGAAATGGACATCAGGCCGTGACCAGTTTCCCGCGGTTGAGGAAAACAACCGGGTGCCTTCCCGATCGAATCATCTCCTGATTGTGGGTGGCAAAAATGACCGTGACGCCTTTTTTGTTCGCCTGCTCGAACAGGTTGAGGATTTCCGCCGAGATCTCCGGGTCGAGGTTGCCGGTGGGCTCGTCCGCAAGCAGGATCCGCGGCGAGTTGACCAGCGCCCGCGCGATCGCCACCCGCTGCTGCTCCCCGCCGGAAAGCTGCGGCGGATACGCATCCTTTCTCTGCGTCAGGCCGACGTTTTTCAACGCCTCCCAGGTTTTGTAGCGCGCTTTTTTCCGGTCGGCGCCGATGATCTCCTGTGCGAACGCCACGTTTTCAAACACCGTTCTTTTGGGCAACAGCTTGTAGTCCTGAAACACCACGCCGATGTTGCGGCGCAGCGTGTACAGGTTGCGGTAATTGATCTTGCCGATGTTGATCCCGTGCACCAGAACCTGGCCGCGGTCGAAGTTTTCCGCACGGAACAGGATCTTGAGCAGCGTGGTCTTGCCCGCGCCGCTGGGTCCGGTGAGAAACAGGAACGACCCCTTCTTGACGGAAAAAGTGATGTCCGCCAGGGCCGGAGTGACCCCGCCATATGTCTTGCAAACGTTGAACAGCTGGATCATGGGTGAGTGGGTTTACTTCTGAGGTTGTGGCGGGGCGCCAGGATGCCTCCTGAAACAGATACCGGCTGAATCAGTTTCGAGGTTTTTCGGGGAATTCGGCGAACTCGTCCGCCAGGATGAAATCGCTTTCCCCGGCCTGTTCGGAAAAGAATTCTTCCGGAAACGTCGAGACCATGCCGGGACCGTAATATTTCTTTATCTGATCGGCAGAAAGCAGTTCAAAATTGATGAAAGTCTTGACGATGAGGCGGTCGTTTTCCATTTCGCAGGCAAACACCCCTTCCGGGCAGGTCAAAAACCCCTCGTGCTCCCCGTAGGACAGGAGCGCTTGCTGCATATGGGTGTCGAGAATGAGAACGCAGTTGTCCTCGGTGCGGGTCCGCTCGCTGAAACGGTCGATGCAGTGGGCGGTGTAAAACACCTGCGGGTGGGTGAACGACTGATGCAGTTTGCCCTTTTCCGTCGATTCCTGGCGTGAAGGGGAAACCAGCGTGGTGAACCCGCCTTTGGCAAAATCGACCAGGCACAACACGTCCTTGCCGAACTTTTTGCTGATTTTTCGGGTCATCTCATCCATGAACTTCTGACGTTTGCGGATGGAGATGCGTGCGTTGGATCGAAACTTCTTTTGAAACGCCGTTTTCAGATAGTTCTCGATCTGCACCTTTTTGTAATCGAATTCCCGGTCTTTCATCGTTCCTTCAGCATTCAGACAGCACCCTATAAATCAAAAAATTTGCATAAAATTTTTATACTAATTTAACACAATCCGCAGGGCGCACCAAGATGGAAATGCGCTATCTCAAATATAAATTATTGATTTTATTGGCAGTACTTTCAGCCCCCCGAAATCGGGAGTAAAATCCGCTTTTGCAGGCTTCCCGCGCCCGGCCGGACCGCGCTTTGAGTTTTTACCAGTCCGATGAGTGGCCCGACGCCGCAATCGCAGGACACCGAATACGCACGAGCAATCCCCCTACCACCGGAGCGGATGTGCTAAAATTGAAACATGAACAACAACAGCACGCTCAAGATTTTCGGTGTCCTGCTCGTGGCGACCCTGCTCTTTCACGGCGCCCTGTCTTTCATGAACGAGAACATCGAGGACTTCGAATCGGTCCCGCTGCCGCCGAAAAAGCTCAAACCCGCCGTTCTGAGCCTGAACCCCACACTGAAAATCGACGCCAAGTCGAAAGAAACCTGGACTCTGCTGGACCTTGCGACCGGAAATACCGTCAAGATCGGCGACATCGACGAAGAACAGGAACGGCTTAAGGGATTGAAATGGGATCTGGGATTCCAGCGCACCAAGATCGTCACCAACAGCGGCATCACCAATCCCTCAGGCAGCGTCAGCGTGATGGACCTGGGTCCCGTCGATTTCGACAGCGTGCGCAGCGTGCCCGCCCAGCCCTGGGTTCAGGATTCGAAGTCGTTCGGCAAAAAGATCAACAAGGCGATCTCTGCCTGGTACAACTACCGGACCCGCACGCACAACATCGAATCGAAGAAAAACGTGTACATCGTCAAGACGTCGAGCGGCCAGCATGTGAAGATGCGCATCCTCAATTACTACTGCTCGAACGACGAAACGGATTGCCGCACCATGATGTGCACGCGGGAAGAAGCCGCCTGCCTCACGGTGGAGTACGTGAAAAGCGATTATCCGGGCAACACGTTCCCGCCGCCGCCCGCCAAACCCGCCCCGGCTCCCGAAACCGACGCCACCGTGGAAAACACGTCCGCCCGCCCCGGTCCGATGGCGAGTTCTTACGAACCCTGATACGATTGCCTGCGAGCCGCTTGTTGAAACCCGCCTCCCTCACTGTTTGCCTGCTGTTCCTGTTCGCCTGCGAACCCGCGGACATGATCCTCATCCCCGCAGGCGAGTTCCAGCTGGGCAGCGTCTCCGGCGCCCCTTCGTCCTTCATGTCCGAACGGACCGCCGGCAAAAACGCCCAGCCGCAGCAGGCCCGCCACCTCGACGCCTTTTACATCGACAAATTCGAAGTCACCTACGAAGATTTCATGCGTTTCAAACCCAAGGCGCAATACGAAATCTCCCACCCCAACGAGCCGATGCGCGGCGTGAGCTGGTACGAAGCGGACGCCTACTGCCTCTGGCTCGGCAAACGGCTGCCGACGGAATTCGAGTGGGAAAAAGCGGCGCGCGGCGGCGACAAACGCAAATTCGTGTGGGGCGACGAGTTTCACCGCGACTGGGCCAATTTCGGTAAAACCGTGCAATCGGTGGGATCGTTTCCCAAAGACGTCAGCCCGTTCGGCCTGCACGACATGAACGGCAACGTTTCGGAATGGACCGCGAGCTGGTATCTGCCCTACCCCGGCTCCGAGCACGAGGACGAAAACTTCGGCAAGAAATTCAAGGTGATCCGCGGAGGAACGATCCAGAAGCGCGAGCATGGCTTCATGGTGGAGTTCGCCACCCTCGCCTACCGCAACTACGTCCCGCCCAAGGAACGCTTCTGGGACACCGGCTTCCGCTGCGCCCGCTCCGCCGGGGACTCCGAAAAAGCCTCGAAATAAAAAACCCCCGGCTACCTATAGCAGCGGATCTTCGTTGAACGCCGGCGGCGCTTCGTTGCCCGGCTCCGGGCCCTCCGGGGACGTCACCATGGGCAGCGTGGGGCCGACGGTGAAGCTTTCCTCCGCAGCCGCGGGTTTGGGCGCTTCGGCGCTGTCTCCGGCGGTTTCGGCGTCCGCCGCTTTGTTTTCCGCGGCCGGGCTGTCCGACCGGGGGGACCGTCTGCGCGGCCTGCGGTTCCCGGAAGAGGTGCGCGAAGAAGTCCGTTTGGTGGAGGAGGACTTTCGCCGCGTGTTGCGGCCGCGTGAAGACGTTTTGGCCCGGCGTCCGCGGGCGCCGTCCGACTCGCTTTTGCCGTTGCCGCGCTCTTCCTTCTCTTTGGTCTCACGGCCCGAATCGTCGGCTTTTTCCGCTCGCGAACCCGATCTCCGCTCCGCTTGCGCTCCGGTGCGCGCTTCCCGGGCCTTTCCGTTCACTCGGGCTTCGTCGGCCTCTTTTCGTTCCAGCACCTGATAGGTGAAATCGTCGTAACAAAGCCCCGGCTTGGTGACGAAGCGAAGCTCAAACTGGTTTTTCTCCTGCAGTTCCTTGAGAAAATCCAGCTTGTGATTGAGCAGGTAGGTGCAGACCTCGGGGGAAACCATCGTTTCCACGAGACGGGCCTTTTCCTTGGCCAGGGTTTCCCGGATTTTGCGGATCACACCCAGCACCATGGAGCCTGTGGATTTGACATGGCCCGAACCGTGGCATTGCGAGCATTCCTCGTAAACCCCTTCCTTCACCGGCGGCGACATCCGCTGACGCGACATCTCCAGCAACCCGAATTTGGAAATGCGCGAGATGTTGATGCGGGCCTTGTCCTTCTTGGTGCCCAGCTTGAGGCGCTTTTCCACCTGGGTTTTGTTCTTCTTCTGGAACATGTCGATGAAATCGATGACGATCAGGCCGCCCAGGTCGCGCAGGCGCAGCTGGCGGGCGATTTCGTCGGCGGCTTCCAGATTGGTTTTGGTCGCGGTCTCTTCCAGCTGGCTGGCGCTGGTGGTTTTTCCCGAGTTGACATCGATCGACACCATGGCTTCGCCGATGTCGACCACCACCGAGCCGCCGGAAGGCAGAAGCACCTTGCGGTTGTAGATCGATTCCAGCTGCTCTTCGACCTTGTAATGCGAGAACAGGGGCTGGGTTTCCTGGTACAGCTTGACGCGACGCTGCAGGCGGGGCATCACCAGTTTCACGAAGTCCTTGATGGCGCGGTAGGCTTCGACCGTATCGACGACGATTTCGGAGGTGTCGGTGGTGAAATGGTCGCGCACCGTGCGCACCACCAAGTCCGGCTCCTTGTAAACCAGAAACGGGGCGTTGTCCCCCTCTTTTTCAATGGTCTCCTGAATCGTCTCCCAGATTTTCAGCAGCATCTGCAGGTCTTTCTGCAGTTCGGCCTTGGTGCGGCCCAGCCCGGCCGTGCGGATGATGACCCCGGTGTTTTCCGGGAGCTCGAAATCGGAGATGATCTCCTTCAGTTTCTTGCGCTCCGATTCGTCCTCGATTTTGCGGGAGATGGCGCTGGCCTCCTGGCCGCACATCAGCACCAGAAAGCGGCCCGGCAGGCTGATCCAGTTGGTCAGCGACGGCCCTTTGGCGTCCCGGCCCTCCTTCACCACCTGCAGGAGCAGTTTTTGCCCGCGAACCAGGACATCCTGGATCCGCACCCGGGCTTTTTTCTCTCCCGTCTGGATATACGAATCCCGGCGTACGTCCTTGAACGGCAGGAAACCGAATTTCTTGCCGCCAAAATCCATGAACGCCGCCTCGATGGCGGGTTCGACGCGATTGATGGTTCCCAGGTAGATATTGCCCTTGATCTGCTCGTGTGAGGCGTGCTCGACGATGAGATCCTCAACTTTGCCGTCTTCCAGCAGGACCGCCCGGCATTCTTCCGGGTGATCCGCATTGATCAACATGATTTTTTTTGACATTTTTGGTCTTTCCGGTCCTTTTTTGGAACACTTGTAAAGGACACGATTCCTTATAATTTGTTATAATAAACTAAAATCCCCATGAATACAAAAGTTGTTGATTTTCAATTAATTTGTTAAAATTCAATTAGTTGCCCGAAATTCGCACCCGCCGATTCCGGCGGTTTTTTGACGCTCCGACGCTGTGAATTTTGGCGAAAACCCTTTTATTCTGTCCGCTTTCGACGATTGGAACCCACGATGGTGAATCAAATTGGAATGGATTCTCTGGACACCCTCTCCGCCTCGGATCTGAAAGGCAAGACCATTTTCATCCGGGTCGATTTCAATGTGCCGCTGATCCACACGAAAAAAGACTACTATCGCGTTTCCGATGACACCCGGATCCGCCGGTTTCTCGACACCACCTTCAAAAAAATCCACGAACTCACCGACGGCGACTGCAAGATCATCATCGGGTCGCATCTGGGACGCCCTCACAAGACCAAGGACCACGTCGGCTGGGACGGGATTTTCAACATCCAGTTCGTCAGTTCCCATTTTGACACGCTCACCCGTAAAAATTACGGCGACACCTACACCATTTTTCCTCCGGAGATCATCGATTCCCACCTGACGCATTCCCTGGAGATCTTCTTTCACCACCGCATGCCGACGGGAGGGATCAAGTTCCTTCCCAACCTGCGCTACCTGCTCGAGCCGAAAAACCCGGAAACCTACCGGGAGGAATTCATCAACGAAATCGCCCGCATCGCCGACGTTTACATCAATTGCGCTTTCGGGTGCAGCCATCGGGTCTCCAAAAGCATCAAAATGCTCCCCAATCTGATGCGCAAGCAGGGCAAACCGGTGATCGCCGGAAACCTGCTCTACGAGGAAGTCCAGGCGCTGGGGAATTTCGGGCAACGCGTGTTCAAAGACCCGAGAAAAAGCGTGGTTGTGGCCGGGGGAGCGAAAATCAGCGACAAGATTTCCATGTTGAAGCGGTTTGTTGAAACCAGGGTCAAATGCATCGTGATCGGCGGCAAAATGGTCAACGCGTTCCTGCTGGCTCTGGTGCAGAAAGACCATGTGAACACCCTTTCCGGACCGGAGGACATCCCGCTGAAGCTGCGTTCGAAACAGGAGGAAGACAACCAGAATCTGCTGCGGGAAATCAGGCTTGCTGAGGAGATTCTGGATCTGGCGGAAAAAAACAACGTTCTCATCCAGTTTCCGGAAGATTACAAGGTTGTCAGCGACTTCATGAACACCACCTACGAAGTCAAAACCCTGCCGGATTTCAGCACGGAACTCCAGTTGGATCTGGGTCCCAAAACCATCGAAAACTTCAGCAAGACCATCCTGTCTCCGGGAGTCGAAAATGTGTTCTGGAACGGCCCGCTGGGGGCTTACGACCACCCTGCTTCCAACGCTTACATCGAGGGTTCTCTGGAGCTGGCGAAGCTGCTTTTCGCAACCGCCCTGGTTGACGATAACCTCTCCGTGGTGATTGGCGGGGGGGACTCCGCGGCCATTCTCAACAAGGTGAGCATCAACGAGTTGAAAAACCTGATCAAAAAACAGATCGAAAAGCAGCTGCTTCCAACCATCAACCGCAACCAGCTTACCATAGGTTTCGTCGAAAACGACAGTTATGTTCTATGGAATTATTTCACCTCCAATTTTTTCATCTCCACCGGCGGCGGCGCTTCCCTGGAATTTCTCGAGTCCTTCCTGGAAGACGGGGGCCATTCGGACATGGCCGCCTACCTGCCGGGAACCAGCGCGCTCATGGATCTGGAGACCGAAACCGCTTCCGAATGATCCGCATTCCGGAAATCCGCCACCGTTTTCGCTAAAATTTCCTCCATTTTCGCCGTTTCCGCGATCAGCGTCTGGTAACAGCGCAGCGTCTCCGCCGCCAGCCAGGCCAGATCCTCCCCCTGAAAGTTCTCCTTGCGCTTGAGAAACAGGTCCACCAGTGGCTTGACCTCCGGATGGGTGCAGCCGGAAAGATCGAGCGCCGCATCGACGCAGCTGATTTCCTCGCCGAGCGCCTGGATTTTCGCCTCCGCCCCTTTCTTGCCGCAAAACCGGAGGATCTTCCCGGCGGCCTGCACGCCTTTGCCGGCCCGCCGCCCGATCGACCGCAGCACGCTGCGTTTTTCATCCACCACCGGCAGCAGCTGGCCGATGTCTGCGCAATCGTGATCGGCCCGCAGCGTCTCCGCGACCGGCGTGCCCGCAGACTCATTTCCAGGCTGAAGCACCGAAAGCCACAACCGCTCGTAAGCCAAGCGGAACACATCCTGCAAACCGACCGGATGCCGCACCAGCGACCGGAGGCCCAACCGGTTGTCCGCGCCGAAACGCGTCTCGAAAATATGCACCTCGTCCAGCGGCCCCATGTCCGGCGGCAGTTTCCAGTGACCGTTGCGATGGTGTTCCTCGATCATCGCCAAAAGATGCTGCGGCCGCACCTTGTCGATGCAGACGACGTTGTTACATTTTGCGCCGTAACTGCAGGGAGCGCAGGAAATCCGCGACTGAAAGATGAGGTGTCCCGGAGAGTACGGGCCGGTCTCGTAGGGGTGCGCGTGCGCGAAGAACAGCCCGACGATGGGCGTTCCCAATGCGGCGGCGATGTGCATGGTGCCCGTGTCGTTGGTGACGAGGTAGGAGCAGCGCTTGAGCAGCACCATGAGCTGCGGGATGCTGGTCCTGCCGGTGCAATCGACCACCCGTTCCGCATGCCGCATGTGTTCGGTGATCGCTTTGGCGATCAGCGATTCGGACGCCACGCCGAACAGCAGGATGTTGGCGTCGAGCTGCTCCGCCAGCAGGTCCGCAAGCTCGGCGAACGACTGCGCCGGCCAGCGCCGCCCTTCCAGGCTGGAACCCGCCTGAATGCCGATCCAGCGCGTCCCCTCCTGCAGCACCCCCTCGAACTCTTCGGGCAGAGCGGTTTCGCCACTTTCGGGAGGGTTCATGCGAATGCGCTGATCCTCAACGGCCACGTCCACCGCGCGCGTGAAAATCTCCACCAGGTTGAACGGGTTGTAGATGCGGTTGAAGGGCTCGGTGCCGAAATACTGCATCCAGGGATGCAGGGTCATGCGATCTCCGGTGTCGTTGCAGGCGAAGCCGCACACCCTGGGGATGCCCAGGTAATGGATCATCAGCGCGCTCAGCCGCGAATGACTCAGATTCACCACCAGGTCGAACGACTGCTCTCTCACCGAATCGAGAAAACCCTCGATGTAGCGGTAAATCGTCACCCAGGAGCAGTCCGCAACCTCGCCGTCGCCGGTGAACTGGCGGATGTCGAGCACCACCGAATCATCGATGTCCGGAATGCGCGGCACGAAACCGGCGAAATCGCTAGTGACCATCAAAGTGATGGCGGCTTCGGGATGCTTCTGCCGCAACCCGGAAATCACCGGCGTCGCCTGCACCAGATCGCCCATGCGCGTGAGGCTCATCACGAGAATTTTCATGCGCCCCCACCTGGAAAGTCATTGCGAAAAGAGAACCGCATCGCGTTCAATCCTCCTGTTTGATCAACTGATTCACCATGAGCAGCAGCGTCTCGTTGTCGTCGAGCGCGCCTTCGCCGTTCTGGATCGCCTCAACCGCGGTCTTGATCGTGAAATCCGGCTGGCCGCGGAACCGTTCCAGATAGCGCCCCAGCTCGGTTTCCGCCCCGGCTTCTTCGATGAAATAATCGATGGCTTCCTTGCGCCCGTCGATGCGCTGCCGCAACTCCTCGGAGCGGTCGATGTAGATCTCGATCAGCATCTCGCGCATGCGGTGCTCCATCGTGTGCTCGGCCAGCACCCGCGCCCGCGCCCGGCCAGCGATGCGCCGGCGTTCCTCGTCGTGTTCGAGGTAGTACGCGATCTTTTCCTTCAGGTCGGGAACGTTGTCGAAAGTGACCACCTCTTCCCCCGGCGCCAGCAGTTCGCTCAGCAGGGAACGTGCATCCACCAGTTGAAAACCGCCGCAGGCGGCGATTTCGAACGTGCGCGGATTGACGAAATCCCCTTCCGGGTTGATGTCTTCGTGAAAGGTGGAAGAATGCAGGTTCAGATTCACCTTGCCGGCGTTGTAGATCTTCACCGCCTCTTCCGGATCGATGCGCCAGTTGGCGTTCTGCACCCGCTCGCCCACGGCGGAGTCGAGGTTCCATTCGGTGCCCCAGATCTTGAAATCGAAATCGAGCAGGCGCGGAAAGGTTTTCACCCGGTTGTAGTACGCCGCCCCCATGAAGGACAGGTCGGCGGCGTAGCTCTCCTGTTCCTGTTCGGTGAGCTCCACCGGCCGGTGCACGTCCGGGAAACAGGCCTGCGGCAGGTAGTAGGCGTGCTTTGCCCCCTTCGAGTGCAGCGCTTGCGGGAATTCGCCCTTTTGAATGCAGAAAAAATGATCGTAAGAGGCCGCCACGTCTTTCCAGTAGGTCAGCGTGCGGAAATCCTCCACGAACCAGAAAGCGATGGGGATCTTGAGAGCCTTGAGCCGCGCCAGCGCCTGCGGCGTCAGCGGCGCCTGCGCGAGGGCGAGAATCAGATCCGGCCGGAAATCCGCCGCTTTGGCGGCCACCACCTCGCCCATGAAGTTCATGAACTGCTCGGTGAGGATGCGCGCGTTCTCCTTGTTGCGCGTGACCTCCTTGAGCGAAAAATACCCTTCCGCGAACCGTTCGCACTCCACCGCCACCGCCTTGTGGCCGAGGTTTTCCAGCACACCGGCACAATAGCGCGCGGTCGGCAGCGACCCGCCGTACATCGGGTTGACCACCAGCACCTTGAGGGAATGCGCGTCGAGATAGGCGGCCCGTTCCCGGCCCGCTTCCAGCCGCGCGAAATAAGAGTCGGACATCCTGAGCGAAGCGCGGTGCACAAACACGTTCCACTTTTCCGGATGCAGCCGCGCCAGGATCTTCGCCTGCGGCTCGCCCACCACGAAACGGGTGCGCGGCAGAAAGGGCTCGATGTCCACCGACTGCAAAAACGCGCGGAACAGCGGCAGCGAGGGTTCGATCACGGTGCAGTTTCCCTCGACCCGCTCCAGCAGCGCGGCGATATGGTGGCCGAAACCCAGGCCGTACACCACGTTGCCAAGCCCCGGCTTTGCCGCAAACTGCGCCGCAGCTTTCTGCGCTTCCT
Organism: Nitrospinales bacterium; assembly: GCA_965223345.1. Lineage (GTDB taxonomy): Bacteria > Nitrospinota > Nitrospinia > Nitrospinales > VA-1 > CBDCWG01. Next base: position 2,540,436 of record CBDCWG010000012.1, on the reverse strand, counting down.
CACCGGGGCGGTAGGTGCTGTGCAGGGAAACCGATCCCACCTGAGGAATGGGGAGGCCGTCCCTGGCCTCCACCACTTGGATCTCCTCAGGATTTTTCTCACGTTCGACCCGCCCGGCCAGAGCCGGATCGTGCTCTGCGAGCCGTTTCAGATTGCGCTGCAGCCGATTCATATAAAAATTATCTCGCTGTCAGTCTGGTATCGGCGGGTTCGGTTTCGAGCCGTTTGAGAAAACTCAATGCGTCCTGATGCTGGGCGTCGAACACCAGGATCAGATCCAGCGTGGCGCGGCACTCGCTGCGCCTGCCCATCTTGTACTGGATGCCCGCAAGCCCGAACAGCATGTTCAGATTGGCCGGATGCAGTTTGAGGTATTGCTTCAACGCTTTCTCGACCGCCGTGAATGCGTTCATCTCGTAGGAAAGATCGAGAAGGTGTGTCAACGCCGTCTGGTTTTCGATGTTGAGGTCCAGCGCGCGCTCGAAGCAGTCGAAACTTGCCTGCGCCTGGCCGTTCTGCCGGTGCACCAGCCCCAGCGCGGAGAGCGCCTTGTCGTTGTCCGGCTTGATCTCCAGCGCTTCGTTCAACGCCGAGGCGGCGGCATCGAGATTTCCGCTCTGCAGATCCAGAAGCCCCCGCCCCATCCAGGCCGCGAAATGCTTTGGATCGTGCTCCAGGGCCTGTTCGTAGCAGCGGCGCGCGGTGTCGGCGTCGTTCAGGTGCATGTGGCAGTTGCCCTCCTGCGCCAGGGCTTCGGCGCAGTCGGGATGCGACCGCTGGGTTTCCTGATACAGCGCCGCCGCGCCGGAAAAATCCTGCTTTTCGAACAACGCCTGCGCTTCCGCCAGCGCCTGCTCTTTCGTGCTTGCGGCCGGCGCCTCCGGCTCCTCGGTTTGGCTTTGCACAGCGGTTTTGAGCGCCGCGCGGATCTTGTACTGGAAGACGAAAAACCGCTTGAACTCCTCTTCGCTGAGATCGCGGATCGTCATGCGCCCGATGTTGAGACTGTTGGGCGTGGTTTTGGAAAGTTCTTCATATTTCGGGTCCAGCGTCTCGTCCACCGCCTCGATGCTGAACCCGGCTTTCGTGAACAGCGCCTGCATTTCCTTGAAGGTGAAAAAACGCAGGTGCGTTTCATCGAGGATGCCTTCCTTCTGATAGGTCCAGTTGCCTTCCACCAGGTGATGGATCAGGCCGTAGTACTGCACGTTCGGCAGGCTGGCGACCACCGTGCCGCCGGGCTTGAGCAGCTTTTTCACTTTCATCAGAACCGCGAGCGGATCGACGAGGTGCTCGAGCACGTCCGCGAACAGCACGCAGTCGAAACTTTCGGCTTCATACGGCAAGGCAAGGGTTTCGATGTCGCCTTCCACCACATCGTCCAGCACGGCGCGCGCCTTTGCCGCCGCCGCGGGCACCGTTTCCACGCCCGCCACGAACGCGTCCCTGCGGCTCTTCAGCGCCCGGCCGGTTTCGCCCGCCGCACAGCCGACCTCCAGAATGCAGGCCGCATCCTCGGGAACCAGCGCCAGCACGTCTTCGCGCACGTGCCGGTAATACGAATCCGGTTTTTCTTCCTCTATGGGCACGGCCTGCGGGTGGCTGCGGAAATGCGCGTCCAGCGTTTCCAGCATCTGCCGCGCGCGGTGCGCGTAGGTGTGACGGGTGAGCACCTCCTTGCGGCCTTCGGTGGCGATCCTCTCCCGCTCGTTGGGGCGGTCGAGGTAATACTGGATGGTTTCGATGAGCGTGTCGTCGATGTACTCAGCGTAATGCTTGCCTTCCTCGAAGAGGTCCTTCAGCCCGCACGCCGCATCGGTGAGCAGCAGGCTGCCGCTGCACAGCGCTTCGAACACCCGCATGTTCAGGTCTTCGTTCAGGGCGTTGTTGAACACCATGCGCGAACGCGCGTACACCTCGGCCATCTCGTCCATGAATTTGCGTTCCACGCAAAGATCGAAATGCTCGCCGATGCTGTCCAGCAGCGCCTTGCGCCGCTTGTGCACCGCCGTCACCGAGCCGACGAAGCCCACGTCGTGCGATTTACCGCCCTCTTTGGGGCCGTGGATTTCCGGGTCGCAGGCGAGCGGCAGCCAGGTCACCCGCTCGATGCCGGCCCGCTTCAGCGCGTCCACATAGCCCTTTTGGGCGAGGAACACAAAATCGAACTTGCGTGCGATTTCGGTGTGCTTTTCCAGATGGATGTGCGTGTCGATCAGGTAGCAGGCCTTGGGAATCGTGTGCTCGTGCAGATCGGGAGGCAGCCCCCCGAGCCCGGTTTCCACCCACAAAAACAGGTCCGGCTCCCAGCCCTGCGGCAGTTTTTCCCGCATGGCGGCCAGGGTCGTGCCGTCGTTGCAGGGCAGATCCTGCGGCGTCACTTCCCACCGCATGGCCTCCAGGTTCCACAACTCGATGACCTCCTTGGAAATCATCGGCCCGCAGGTGACCACGTTGTGCTGCTTGCGCAGCGCGCGCTCCAGGTAGAAAGCCGTGGTGGCCGGGTAGGAAACGTAATTGAACAGGATGTTCTTGCGCGTCTTCTCATGAAACGGCCGCGGCGTGGCGCTGAGAGAGATTCCCGACCGTTCCAGAAACTCGACGATGGCGTCCTTCACCACCTCCTGCCAGGAAGCCAGAAACGCCTCGATGCCGAACTGCTGGCGCACCGTTTCGCGCGCCCGCCCGCCCATCTGCGCGGCGAGCTCCGGGTTGTCCAGCAGCTCTTTAAGCCCATTGCGCAGGCTGTCCACGTCGTTGGAGATGAAGCCGTTGACGCCGTCCTCGATCGGGGAGGTGCTGTTGAACGCCGCCACCACCGGCATGCCGGTGGCCATCGCCTCCAGCATGGAAAGGTTGTAGCCGTCCTCGTAGCCCTCCACCGTACAGTTGAGGTACACGCGGCAGTTGCGGTAGAAGGTTTTCAGATCCTCGAACCCGCGCGACAGGCGCGAGCCGGGCAGCGACGGGTTCAGGCCCAGCGTCACGGAATCGAACCCTTCCAGCACCCTTTCGCCGGTGGTAAAGCCCATCATCAGGTCCCGCTCCTTCAGCAGATTGCCCACGCGCAGCGCACAGGCGTTCGCCCCGGTGTACCCGCCGTATTCCGACACGTCCAGCCCCGGCAGAATCACCTTGCCGTCCAGCCCCCAGTCGTTTTTCTTGCTCTCGGAGATGAACACCCGGCTCACGTCGGTGAGCAGCGTGCGCACTTTTTCCAGGTACTCGCCGCGGTCGATGGGAACCGTGCTCAATTCGATCTCGGTGGTCAGCCGGTTGTGAAAGACCAGGATCTTGGGCAGCTCGTACTCGCGCACGAAAACCAGGTCCTTGACATTGTGGGCGATCACCAGATCGATGTTGTTTTGCTCCAGCTCTTCCAGCGCCTGGCCGGTGGAGATGCAGCGCATGTTTTTCGGCAAGGGCCGCATGTTGTCGTCCCAGCGGCGGATCTTGCCGCCCGGGGCGATTTCCGGTTCGACCACCAGAAATTCGTGCCCGATGCGGGACAGCAGACACAGGTAGGGTTCGTGCCAATTGAAGGATAGGATTTTGAGGTTCATGGGGTCTCCGTTTGTTTCCTTATCTTGTCGGATTTTGCTAAAAATCACTTTACCGCCTTTTTTTTGATGGTCTTCGGGCGCAAAGGCGGGTCCGGCAGATTTTCACCCGCAGAGAGCAGGTTTGTTGTAACCTCAGGCGGGTTTTGCCATCCAATGTAGGAAGGGGATGGCGTCTCTGAAAAACCGCGTTTTGCGGCGAGGCGAAGGCGGATCCTCCCCGGAACAGAGATATCATTATATTTATCAATAATTTATATAAATATCATTTCACCGCACCCTTTACCGCCAATCCACACAACCATTCACCAAATACCTGAAAAACCATGCAATACGACCCCAATTCCAAACGCATCCAGGTCCGGGAAAAACTCATCGCCTACCGCAAGGCCCTGCAGGAAAAACAGAAATGGGAGGGAGAAATCCCGATGGGCGAAGGCGAATTGAACCGCGACGGCAATCCCAAGATCCCCCCCGGGCAACGGGTGACCACCAACTGGCCGGTGCTGGACCTGGGGGTGCAGCCGGAACTGGACGAGACGACCTGGAACCTCACCGTGTCGGGGTTCGTTAAAAATCCCGAGACCTTCACCTGGGACGCGTTCATGGCGTTCCCGCAGGTGGAGGACGTTTCCGATTTTCACTGCGTGACCTCCTGGAGCCGCCTGGACAACCGCTGGGTGGGCGTGCGCTTCCGCGACATCGCCGAGCATTGCGAGCTGATGGACGGCGCCCGCTTCGTCTACATCAAGGCCTTCGACGGCTACTCCACCAACCTGCCGCTGGAGCAGGCCATGAAGAAGGACGTGCTGCTGGTACACCAGTGGGAGGGCCATCCTCTCACCCGCGACCACGGCGGCCCGGTGCGCATGATCACCCCGCAGCTGTACGCCTGGAAAGGGGCGAAATGGATCGGTGAGATTTCGTTCCGTGACAAGGACGAGCTCGGCTTCTGGGAGAAGAGAGGCTATTCCAACACCGCCGAGCCCTGGCTGAACGACCGCTACGCCTGACCCGCAACCGCCGCTTTTTCAACGCTTTTCCTGCAGGGCGGCGAGTCGCCCGCCTGCCCGCAAAACCCTTGATTTTCCGCCGGTTACCTGCCGTTATCCGTTCCCCGGATTTGTTTCCAATTTGTGACTTGCCCTCGATCCTCCCGTAAGACTGATTTCATATTCTGATCCCATATTCAGTTCACCAACACAACGCAATCACGCATGAGGGAGAAAGTTCGATGGCGTTTTCGGATAAACACATTGTGAGAGTTTACGTCCTGTTCTCGTTGGCGGTCATCGCATTCGCGGGTCCGTTCACCTCCACGGTGGAATCCGGTCTGAGCAAGCAGTCCGGCAAGCCGGTCTCCGTTCTGCTGCAGAAACCGTTTCAGGTGAAACAGAGCGCGGACGTTTCCCATGCCGCCGCCAGCCATCACCAGCGCACCGTCGAAGCCCGGATCGCCGACGTCCTCTCCCGCTACCGCACCGGCCTGAAAAAGCACATGCGCAAGCAGATCCCGCGCGCGATCTACAAGATGGGCGAGAAGTACGGCTACGACCCCATGTTCCTGACCGCCGTGATCATCACCGAAAGCTCCTTCAACAACTGGGCCCGCTCCAACCGCGATGCGTTCGGACTGATGCAGATCCGCCCCCGCACCGGCAAGGCGCTGGCGGACGAGACCAAGACGCCCTGGAAGGGACACAAAACCCTGTTCCAGCCGAAGACCAACATCGCGCTCGGCACCCATTACCTGGACAAACTGTTCAAACGCTTCGGCGACATCGTGATCGCACTGGAGGCCTACAACCATGGCCCCACTCTCATGGCCCGCTACCTGCGCCGCGGCTACCAGCCGGAGAAGTATTCCGGCAAGGTGTTCAGCCACTACAAGAAAATCCGGCTGCCGCAGTCCAAGCCGCGCATCGTGTTTGCCAGCCGCACGCCGAAAGCCGCACCGGCCACGGTCGCCGCTTCTCCGGCTGCGCCCCAGGCAAAGGCGCAAAAGACCGTGAAGATCCTCAAAGGCGAATCCCTGTTCCGCCTGGCGGAACGGTTGGGCTATGACAAGAAAGACGCGGTGCGCTTCGCCGCAGCCCTGTGGATGAACAATGTGAACGCGTTCGTCGAGGGCAACATGAACGGCATCCAGGCCGGGCAGGTGCTGAACCTGAACGATCTGGATGAAAAGATCGATTCCCTCGATTTCGCCCAGGCCAAGAAACTGGTGGATCAGCAGTGGCAGGAGTGGAAATCCTATCAGAGCCTGTCCGCTCCCGATATCCAGCAGGCCTGATCCGGTTCATTCGGACGTCCCCCCGCAACGACACGGGAGAGGGGCCCCCGCCCCTCTCAACCGTTCTTCCCGGATAAAACACCGCAGCCCCTCCCCTTCCCGATTTTTTCCACGCGCCTCACCCACGCTCTGTTGCTTCGACAGCCTCCGATCCACACCGCAAATCCTTTGCAAAATATGGTTTATGCCCGTTTGAGCCATTTTATCTTTGCGGGGAACTACCCTGTTCGGGGTACGGATTTGTAAAACGATCGTAACTTTCGCTTAACCGATTTGCGACAACCATACAGCATGATTGTCTCAAAGCTGGTTAAGCCGCACGTTCAAAAACCGGTGGGTTTAAACATAAAGCGCTCCAGAGAGGAGTGCAGTACAACTTCAAAAGATGAGGTCCAACAATGAAAATCAACAAGAAAAAAACTTTGGGTCTTGCCGTTATCGTATTGCTCCTCAACGCGAGTGCGGCTTTCGCCAACCCCTCCTCGGACTGGAACAACAGCTGGAGCTTCCAATCCGAAGCGGAGCGTGCCAACGCCCTGGCCCAGGCTCTGGAGATGGAGTTCGTTGAAGAAGGCGGCTTCAACATCAACAACAACAGTTTCTGGACCCACAACAACACCCAGTACTGCGATGTGACCGGCGCCTGCGAAAACTACGACGGCGAATCCGTCGCCATCGGCAACCAGATCAACATCGAAGGCGACAACAACGAAGTCGATTCCGACAACGATGGCGATGTCTCTTCGCAGATCACAGACGGTGAAGGCCACATCGACAACTAAACCCGAAACACCATTCGCTCTCTTAGAAAATGCATAAGGAGGCATTTCACATGATCAGCCACAAGATTAAAAAGTTCCTCGGGGCTGCCGTGCTCATCACGCTCGGGTCCGGTTGTGCGGCCACCACCCCTCACTCGGAAAACATGGCGCTGACGGAAGGTCCCCGTGCCGTCACGCAGATCACGACCCCGTATGACAAGCTGCTTTCCTGCCTGAGCGATTCCTACAGAGGCAAGCAGGCTCGCATCGGTGTGGGTTCCGTGAGCGACGAGACCGGCAAGTTCTCCATCTCGGACACCGGCAACGGCAAGTACGTCACCCAGGCAGCCGGCGACATCGTGCAGAGCGCCCTGCTGCAATCGCAGATGGTCAAGGTGGTCAACCGCCGCGACCCCCGCGTCATGAAACTGGAAGCCGCTTTCGGCGGTAAAGTGAACTGGGTCAAATCCGATTACCACATCACCGGCTCCATCAACAGCCTGGACTTTCTTCCCGGCGGTGGCGCGGACGTGAATGTGTACGGTGCGGGCGCCAAATACCGGCAGCACCGGATGCTGATCGGCCTCGACCTGTTTTTGACCAACACCAAAACCTCCGAAGTCGTCGCCCACTCCTCCGTGTTCAAGCAGCTGGTCGCGGATGAAATCGGCGGCAACGTCGGCCGCTTTTTCGGCACCACCCTGGTCCTGATCGACCTGGGAGAACAGCATCGGGAAGCGGTTCATTTTGCGCTGCGCAACATGCTCAAGATGGCCGTGTACGAGATGCTCGCCGATTTGTACAACATCGAGGGTAAATCCTGCAGCCACATCATCGAAAAAGTGGAAGGGGTCGAGGATGGATCGAAACCCCAGGTGGCGGAAGGCTACACCGTCGAGCCTTTTGACGGCACGGAAGACTGGCAGTTGGTTTCTTACTGACCAAAAGCCTGCAAGAGGAAAGAGAAAGGATCAACAAACTGCACATGAGTGCGCTATTTCAACCCTAGTTTTGGAGCAGGACATGACAAAGAAAATTTTCACCACATTGGCGGTATTGCTGGTAGGCTTCGCCGGTTCCGCTCAGGCGGACAGTTTCTACCAGGGCAACATCAACCTCGGTTACGTGGGTTCGCACACGCCGACCGTGAGCGGTTACCAGATCATCGGCAACACCATCGACACCGGTGCTGTGGGCGCGACGACGGACATCCTCCATCACGACAGCGGCAACTATCTGGGCACGCTGAACCTGAACGCAGGCCGCGTCCGCGCTGGAACGTTCACCTTCGCCTACGACGATGATGTCAACGACAACGACATCACCACCCAGGCCGCCGGTGCTCAAACGACCATCGAGACCAAAGGCTATGGCAACGATCTGGACACCATCAACGCCAACCTCGCGTCTGTCAAAGCCAAAACCATCACCATCTCCGGTGACGACGCGCAGAACAACAACATCAAGACCACTGCGGTCGGCGCTCTGGTGGACATCGAAAGCGAAAAATCCTACAACGGCTTTTTCACCATCAACAAGAACAAAAGCCGCTGGGTTTCCGCTATGACCAAAACCCTCGCTGCGGACGATGTCTCCGGCAACACCATCGAGACGGCAGCCATCGGAGCCCAGACCGGGATCCTCAGCGAAGGCAAAAAGAACCGCTTCTTCACCATCAACTACAACGGTGCGGACGTGAAAGCCAAAACCTTCACCTATGCGGGTGGCGATTTTGCTGACAACGAAGTGTCCACCGTTGCCGCCGGTGCATTGACCAGCGTTGAAAACGCAGGCAACTACACCCATGCGTTCACCAAAAACATCAACACCGGTTATGTGGGCGCACACACCTTCACCCTCGCTCGCGAGGACATCGAGTGGAGCAAGATCGACACGCAGGCTGTCGGCGCTCAGACCTCCGTCGCGGCGGGCTCCAAAGGTTTTCACCTGAAAACCTACAACATCAACGCCGCACCGGTCAGCGCTTCCACGATCAACCTGGCCGGCAGCGAAGTGAAGGACAACACGATCAGCACCTCGGCTCTGGGAGCGTCTCTCTCCATCGACAATTCCCACTTCGAGGACAGCTACTACGGTGGCTGGTATCGCTCGAGAGGACACTCTAAAGCGCTGAACCTGAATCTGGGTGATGTTTCCGCTCAGACGGTGACCATCGCGGGTGATTCCGTGCTCAACAACACCATCTCCACCACCGCCGTGGGCGCTGCCACCAGCATCTCCCATGTCGGAGGCGCAAGCCCCCGTTAAGGATTGATTCAATCCTGATTCAAAAGCGGCAGGGAGACGTTTCGTCTCTCTGCCGTTTTTTTAGTTTGTCTGTGAATGCTGCCTCAGCGATAATGAAAATGCAGGCCCCCGAATCGAAATCCGAAGGTGCTGGGGAAGAAACCCGGTCCCAGACCGAACGTCCGGAATAACGGTGAGATGAAATTGAGGGGGATGACCTGACGGTCGAGAACCACGATCCCCGGCACAAAGCCGAAGTCCCTGCGGTGCGCCGTGCTGCTGTAATAGATCGCGCCCAGCCCGTTCTTCTCTTCCGCGTAAAATCCGCCCTGGTAGTAGCCGTCGTTGCCGATGCTTTCCCGATACAGCTTTTCGTCGATCTTGAATTCCTGCGGAATGGTCTCCGTATCCTCCACAACCTCCCCGTCGGCAAACGCCGGGGAAACCGAGGCAAAAATCAAAATCAGGATATACAGTAGATATTTCATGACCACCTCTCAGATGAGTTGCCCTCCGAATTGACCCCCACCGCTATCCGTTTTGTCCCCATCATTGTAGAAGGTTTGAATCTGAAGATTCAACGCTTAAGTGGCGGTTTCACCCCGCTTCGGAACGGGCATATTCGCCCTGTTTTCAATGGTTAAGGGAAATACAGCGCTTTTGCGGGCGCGCCGCTCGAACAATTATAGGAATGACGTTGGCGAGGATTTTACCTTCTGGCAGCCCAACCTGTGGGATGCGGGGCGGATCAGGTCACGCGGAAGGTCTTGAGCTTGGAGAACGATGCGGACTCCATAATGGCTTTCACGCCGTCGTCGCCGATGCCCGTATCGAACATGAGGAGGGTCTCGATGTTGGTCAGCGTTTTGGTGTCGGCGAGCGCTTTCGCCGCATCCAGGTAGAGGTAATTGCGCGCGAGATTGAGGTACTTGAGGCGCTTGAGCACCTTGGATTTGGCCAGGATCTTCACACCCTTGACCGAGATGTCGGTGCGGTAGAAGTTGAGCTTTCTAAGATTCGCAAACGTGGCGGATTTGGCGATGGTGATGAGGGTTTCATCGCCGACCGGGTTTTCCTGCAGGATCAGCACCTGAAGCCGTTTGAACAGCTCCGAATTCGCGATCGCCATGCCGCCGGTCTTGCCCATGTCGTTGAACCGCACATCGAACTGCGCCAGGTTCTCCACGAACGGCGCCTGGGCGATCTGCGCGATCCCCCTGTCGGAAAGCGTGTTCTCGCCGAGATACAGGCGCTTGAGCTTGGTGAGATGCGGGCACTTGACCAGATGCGGCGCGCTTTTGTGCGTGAGGGAATTGCGCGTCAGATCCAGATTCTGCACCTGCTTGAGCTTCTCGGACTGCACCAGCGCTTCCACTCCTTCATCGCCGATGAACTTGCCGTTCAGCTCCAGCGAATCGCCGTCTTCGGACAGGCATTCGTCGATCAGCCTGCCGATGTACTCCACCTTCGCCGAATAGACCATGTCACTCCGAGTTCTTTTTCAGGTTGATGGCGCAGCGAAAACCGATGTCGTTGAATCCGCGCGAAAAGGGATAGCTCCAGTCGCGGTAGCCCGTTCGCATGGCGATCACGCTGTCCGACCACGCCCCGCCGCGGCGCACCTTCATCATGCCGTTGCGCGGCCCACGTGGATTGTACATGATTTCGCGGAAATAGTAGCGGATGGAAAACCAGTCGCTGACCCACTCCCAGGCATTGCCCGCCACGTCGTAGAGCCCCTTGTCGTTCGGAGGATAGCTGCCCACGGGACGGGCCTTGTCTTTCAGCTTCACCGCGCCGCGCGCCTGGTTTTTTTCCGGGTCGAACTCGTGGCCCCAGGGAAACTGGCAGCCGTCGCCGTTGCTCGCCGCTTTTTCCCACTGGGCTTCGCTGGGGAGGGATTTGCCGAGCAGGTGACAGTAGTCCGCCGCCTCGTACCAGCTGACCTTGGTCACCGGACAGTGATCGCAGTGGGAAAACTGGCTCCTGCGCAGCCGGTGCTCCGGAATCACCTGTTCGTAGCGCTGATTGGTGACTTCGAATTTATCAATCATGAACGCATCGAGGTAAACCGGATGCGCGGGCGCTCCATGCTGCTGACCGAACCGGTCGCAGCCCCGTTTGAACGTGCCCGCCGGTATGAGCACCATGTCGTCGGTCACGTGGTTGTCGCTCCCGTCTATGGAATGGGACGGCTGCGCCGAAAACAGCACACACAGGGCTAGCAGGACTGAGAGGATTGACGGCACGGGTTCCGGGATCAGCTGATTTGATGAAAAAGGGCCGCGGTTTTCACACCACCCTGAGTTTTAAGTTTTCCAGAATCGCCAGGGTGGCCTTGGACCGGTTGAGCGTGTAAAAATGAATTCCGGGCACCCCGTTTTTCACGAGCTCCTCACACTGACGCGTCGCGTGTTCGATGCCGATGTCGCTCACGGCCTGGTTGTCCTCCGAAACCGGCTCCATGCGTTTGAGCAGCGCATCGGGCAACGAGGCCCCGCACATCTTGGTGAACTTTTTCGTCTGGTTCGCGTTGATCACCGGCATGATTCCGGGGATGATCGGAATGGCGATGCCCGCCTTGCGCGCCCGCTCCACGAACTCGAAATAATGCCGGTTGTCGAAAAAAAGCTGGGTGACCACAAAATCCGCCCCCGCATCGACCTTGCGCTTCAGGTTCTCCAGGTCGCGGTTCTTGTCGGCGCATTCGACGTGTCCTTCGGGATACCCCGCCACACCCAGGCAGAACGAGTAGTTTTTGCGAATGTAGGCCACCAGCTCGTTGCCGAAGCCAAAGCCGTTTTCCGGTTTCTCGAACCGCTCTGCTCCCGCCGGCGGGTCGCCGCGCAGCGCCAGGACGTTGTCGATCCCCTTTTCCTTAAGCTGGTCCAGGACCGCCCGGATTTCATCCGCATTGTGCCCGACACAGGTCAAGTGCGCCATGCTCTCCAGGCCGTGGTCCTGCTTGATGCGGCCCACCAGATCGATGGTCTTGCTGCGGGTGCTGCCGCCCGCTCCGTAAGTGACGGAAACATAACCGGGATTCCACTTTCTCAGATTGCCGATCGTCTCAAACAATTGAGAAAACCCCTCTTCCTTCTTGGGAGGAAAAAACTCAAACGAGAACGTGGGGCGGTCGCTGTCTAGGATATCGCAAATTTTCATTAAATTTATGGTAACACAGGATTAGTTCCTTGAAAATTGGATAGTTTCCCTCGTTTTTCGCGGCCCCGCCTGCGCTGAGGCTCAAGGTCCGCGCGGTTTTGCGGACAGGGGCGGTTTTTCGCACGCACCGGTGCGCCAGTCAGCGGCATCAGGCCGATTTTCAAGGGTTTTCATGGGACCCGTGCAAAAGGGGGTGCAAGCCGGCGTGCCGGAAGGCTCCGCTATGCCGGGCTTAATAAATGCCGAATTTTTTCAGGTAGGAAATGAACGTGACGATGTTGACCAGCTCCACCGGCTCCTCGTCGATGGTCCGCAAAGCCTCGTCGGAAAAGTAGCCTGTGGTGATGAAAATGCCGCGCGAGGCGCCCTCGCCTTTGACGGTGTCGAGGAAGCCTTTCACTTTGATGCTGTCAACGGTGTTGTTGGGGGGGTCGATGATGCAGAGCGCGAGGTACGTGCCGCCGATGACGGGGGTTTCGTCATCCATGATGATCTCAAGCTCGTTGTCCGTGGCCCAGACGGAGTGCTTGTACTCCAGATTGAACTTCTTGAGAAACTCCAGGCATTTCTCCTTGAACGCCTCGGGTTCGATCAGGTAATCGGGCTTGTCGTCGGGATTGTCGAAATGAATCTGTTCTTGCGGCGGAGGCGGGGAAGTGTTTTTCAGCAGGGCGATCAGGACGACGCCGACGATGAAAGCCACAAATGTGATTATGAATAGGGTCACTTACTTGATCATTTCATCCCAGATTTTTTCTTTTTTGCCTTCCTTGATGTGCTTGTCGTGCACGATCATCTGCTTCACGGCAACCCAGAACACCCAGCCGACGAAGATCAGCATGGTTCCGATGGGAATGTTATCGGGTTTGGTCGCAATCAAAAGAAAATTTTCGAGTCCTGTGTTTTCCATGGTTCCAAGTGCTTGCAGTTAAAGATGGATCAAATCATTGATACGCGAGAAACCCTGCGGTTTCAAGCCCTGTTTCACTCGCGGGCGAATCACTCGAACAGATCCTCATCGCCCATATCTTCCTCTTCTTCTTCCTCATCTCCGCCTTCTTCATCCTCTTCTTCGGCGGCGTCTTCATCGCCTCCCTCGTCTTCTTCAGCGGCAGGCTCTTCACCCAGGACCAGTGAGAAATCGACATCGGCGGTGTTGTAGGCGACGATGAAGTCCCGGATGATATCGACCTGCTCATCGACGTCTCCCACTTCCTTGAGCTTTTTATATTTTCTTTTCACCACATATTTGTCGCCCTCTTTTTCCCAGTGGGAAGGCATCTTGGTCCACGGGATCATCTCCCGCGTGTCTTTCAGCCATTTGCCGATCCAGTCCTGCCGCAGGCGTTTGGAGGCGATGGAAAAGTCGATTCCCTTGGCGCCGTCGTCGTGGCAGTTGCCGCAGTCCATGTAGTTGACGATGCCGACGCCCGTCTGCACGACCTCTTTCGGTTTTGCTTTATTCAGCCCCGCTTCGTATTTATTATCCAGCGGCGCCATCGCTTCGAAATAAGCCGTGAGATCGCGAATTTCCTTGTCGGTCATGTTGAAACTGGGCATGCGCACCTTGACCCACGTCCGCACCGGCGTCGGCTCTTTCAGGAACGAGAACAGCCAGGACCCCTTGATCCGCTCGCCCACATGGTAGGAGCCGTGCTCGAGCGGCGGCGGGTATTCCGCTTTCGCCTTGATGTACTTTTGAATGCGTCCGCCTTCTCCCTCCACATGGTGGCAGCCTTTGCAGTTGTAACGCTCGATCAGGCGGCGGCCGGTCTCGATGGTCTGCTCTTTCTCAGAGAGGATCTTGCGGTACTTCGCCGGAATCTTGGTGCCGTTGAACCCTTTCAAAAGCACCACCAGCGCGTCGATTTCATCGGGCTTCAGGTGGAAGTTGGGCATCTTGTCGAGAACCCGTTCCGTCCGGAACGCCGTCGGATTCGCCAGCTTGGTGCGCACCCAGGACTCCCAGGTATGCGGGATGTGAGCGTCGCCGAATTCCAGCTCACTGATCAGCTTCCGTCCGAAAGCCGACAGCTCCGGAGCGATCCGGCCCTCATTTTCCATGCCCTTGATATCGTGACAGGCGAAACAGCCGCGCCGCCGCACCACTTTTTCACCGTATTCGATGATCTTGGGATGCGAGAGACGCTCTTCGATGCCGGCGATCTTCTTGGGCTTGCCGAACTGCAACAGATAGGCGGTGATGTGGGACGCGTCGTCCACCGACAGACGCAGATCCGGCATGCGGCTCTGGTCGTTGTAATGCCGTGGATTGCTGATCCAGCTCACCAGCCAGTCAGCGCCGACCTTGTTGGCGATGCGGCTCAGGTCCGGACCGAAGACCTCGCCCTTGCCCTTGAGCACATGGCAGGCCTGACAGCCGACACTCTCGAACAGTTTTTTGCCTTTATCCGCATCACCGGATTTGAAGGTCTCGGGAACTTTGTAGTCTTTATCGGAGGCGGCCATCAGGTAGGCAGTGACCGCGAGCGCATCCTTATCGTTGAGTTCAAAATCGGGCATGCGCGTGTTGGGCAGGTATTCCTTGGGATTCTTGACCCATCGGTACAACCAGCTGGGGTTCACCTTGGAGCCGAGCCTGAGCAGCCGCGGTCCGACTTTTTTCTCCTTGGCGTAACCGTCCGCAAGGTGGCAGCCGTGGCAGCCCAGCTTGATGAACAACCGCTTGCCTTTGGACAGAACCGGAGCGCCGTCGAGGTTCACCACCTCCGCATGACAGTTGCGGCAGTTGGCCTGCATGAATTTTCCGTGCAAAATCGGCTCGTTGATCTCACGCGTCTGATCCATTTCGTGGTGCGATCCGTGCGCGTGCTCGGCGGGCGCGGTGGCGGTGCCCTGACCGAGATGACACCAGGTACAGCCGGTTTTTTCCGGTGGATGTTTCTTGATCAGGATATCCAGGTTGGGATGCGTCTTCAGCGGCTCCTCGAAATCCTGGTAGTGCTCGTCTCCATAGGAAATGTGACAGGTCATGCACCTGTCCACCTTGTAGATGATCTCGGAAAAATTATTGATGCCGAATCCGGGGATGACGGTCTGCTTGATCTCGGCCGGACGCCAGATGAAAGGAAACGGCTTGTAATACTTCATCGTCCTTTCTTCCTGGGCGCGTTTGGAAGTCAGGGTCGCCAGTTCCTTCTCCAGGGTCATCAGCTTGGACTTCCAGGTTAGCAGTTCCGACTCGGCCGCATCGAGGATGGCCTTCTTTTCCGCGATGATCGGATCCCAGGACTTCTGCTCTTTTTCCAGAGCCTTCACCTTGGCGATCTGCACGTCGAAATTCTGCCCCTCGTGCATCGCCTTTTTGTAATAGTAATAGGCCTCGTCCAATCTACTGCCGGTGAATTTCTTCTCCTCCTTCACTTCATCGTAAGCCACCTGGGCCAGACGGACTTTTTCAACCAGGTCCTGATATTCCTTGGAATCTTCGAGACGCCCCTGCTCCTGATCCAGAGCATTCTTGATCTCCTGTTCCTTGGCGGCGATTTCGCTGTTGATCGCCTTCCACTTTTCCTCGGACCGCGCGTACTGCACCTTGAAATACTCTTCCTGGTATTTCTTGTAGCCCCGGCGTGTGTATTCGTCGTCCCAGAAAGCCCAGAGCGTCACCAGGAGCGTGGCGCCGGACACGAGAAAGAACACGAAGCTGAAAGATACTTTCTCGACAGGAACGTAATCGCTGTTTGTCTCTTGATCTTTTTCCGGATTATCCAACGGACTTCACCTCGGAAGGAATACAGCTAAACATTGAACCAGGGGGTCACCCAGATATACTTGATGTTGAACGCAAGCCTCAAAACGATCTTGATGACGATGCCCACCATGATCAGCATGAGCTGGATTTTGATGAACATGCGCGTGAAACCGACGTGCTTGATGGCCTTGCGTTCCATGAAGAAATAAATCGCGGTGCCCACCGCAAAATAACCGATGACCACAATGCCGCCGACGATGGACGCCATGAGATAAGTACGCACCCCGAACGCATACGGCAGATCGACGCTGACCAGAGCCACCACTTTATGCGGATCCCAGTACTGCCAGGGCATGAACAGGTTCCAGCCCGGCCCGCGCAGGAACACGCCCATGATGATGAGTGCGATCCACAGAACCAGAAATCCGAAACAATACACCCAGATCGCCAGTTTCCGCTCGTGGTAGGTGTAATACCCGTTGCCCTTGGGGTTCACATCCAGATAGGGAATCAGCATCAGGCCCACGATGATCAGAACGGGCGCGATGACGCCGGCGAACCAGGGATCGAAATAAACCAGGATGTCCTGCAGTCCCAGGAAGTACCAAGGCGCCTTGGAAGGGTTCGGCGTTTTGGTGGGATTGGCGGCTTCTTCCAGGGGCGCATCGATGACGATGGACCACACGGCGAGCAGAACGATGACGATGATGGAACAGAGAAACTCGATCCGGACCAGATAGGGCCAGACGTGGACTTTCTCGGGAACGTTCTCGACTTTTTTTCGAGGTGTGGGCGTCGTCACTTCAGCCATCAAAAAAACCTTTCAATAGAAACGGGTTCAGAAACAGCGGATCAAAGCGGACCCGAGATCCCGCCGTCTTTGCGGATTCTCCAGAAATGCACGATCATCAGCGCCCCTGCCACCAGGGGGATGAATATGCAATGCAACACGTAAAACCGCAGCAGTGCGGGAGGTCCGACCAGACTTCCCCCGAGCAGTATCGAACGCGCGTCGTACCGGGGTGAAACACCGAACACAAACTCCTGGAACGGCCCCTCATGACCGAGAAACGGCGTGGCGCGCGCCATATTGGTTCCGACGGTGACCGCCCACATGGCCAGCTGGTCCCACGGCAGCAGGTAGCCAGTGAAACTCAGCAGCAGGGTGAACGTGACGAGGAACACGCCGATGACCCAGTTGAACTCGCGCGGCGGCTTGTACGACCCGGTGAGAAACACCCGGAACATGTGCAGCCACACGGTGATCACCATCGCGTGCGCCGCCCAGCGGTGCATGTTGCGCATGAGCATCCCGAACGGAACGTCGTACTGCAGGTATTTCATATCGAAATACGCGTATTCCCCAACCGGCCGGTAGTAGAACATCAGGATCACGCCGGTGACCACGGTGGACAAAAACAGCAAAAACGTGATGCCGCCCATGCACCAGGTGAATTTGATCCGGAGCGCATGCCGGTGGATTTTGACAGGATGCAGGTGCAGCCAGACGTTGCTGGCGATCTGCAGCACGCGGTTGCGGGGCGTGTCCGCGTAACCGTGCCGGAACGTGGACGTCCAGACCTGCGACCGCTTGATCTCATCGGCGATTTCCCCGAAAATCTTGCCGCTTTTGATCTTCTGCATCAATTCGGCGAGGTTGGGAATTTCTGGTGTTTTCGAAGCCAAAACTCAAATCCTCCTATGGGGAGTCTGTGATCGGGAAACTAGTGTATAAAAATCGTCCGGGGACTTTCCAGACAAAACAACCGGATCAGACCATCAGCTTGGCGCCCGGCTTGCCCCATTCGTCTTTTTCATACAGGAATTTTTTACTTTTATCGATTTCGATCTGGCCGTTGGGGTCGAGACTGATCTTCAACCGCTCGAGGGGGCGCGGAGCCGGTCCCTCAAAGTGGATCCCCTCTTTCGTGAATCCACTGCCGTGACAGGGACACTTGTACTTGCTTTCCGTCTTCAGCCAGCGGGGTGTGCAGCCTAAATGGGTGCAGAGCGCAAAAATCGCATAGATGCCTTCCGTATCCCGCACGATCCACACACGCTGATCCTTAACCCATTTGGTGCTCACCTCCCCCACCGTGTAATCCTCGGGATTGCCGGCCTTGAAAATGGGAGAAGGTTCGAACAGGACG
Organism: Nitrospinales bacterium; assembly: GCA_965223345.1. GTDB lineage: Bacteria > Nitrospinota > Nitrospinia > Nitrospinales > VA-1 > CBDCWG01. Next base: position 2,522,545 of record CBDCWG010000012.1, on the reverse strand, counting down.
CGTGGAAAAAGAAGGCGCACAAAATATAAATTGGACAGCCCGAAAGCTGCCAGGAAACTCGCCCAGCCTGCCAGGGAAAAGAAATCGCGGCGCGACCAAAGGTTGTCAACCGGCTCGTTTTTCTTGTCTTTGGACTTGGCTGGTTTCGCTTTTGCGGTCTCTTTCGCTTCAGCCATTTTAAACCTTAATTTATCAATAAAATGGGATGAGTCCGCGCAGCAACCCACCCGTAGCATTTTTATTCAAAGAGTTGGTTTTTAGCACAATTGAAAAATCGAGTCAAGACCGGATGTCGATTCGAATTTTCCCCTTTCAGCCTTGTGATTTCAACGTCCGGACGCAGTCCCGCGCGGCCTCGCGAATGCCCCGAAACTGGCCGGTGGGCGAACAGGAAAGCCCGGTCAAGGCGGTGACCGCCATGCCCTTTCTTATCATTAACAATATCAAGGGCATAAACTCGGAAGCCTGAGGCGCGACCATCTGTGCGCCGATGACTTTTCGGGAAACCCGGTCCACGGCGATTTTGAAAAAACCGCCCCCGCCGCCGTGGATCCGCGCGTGATCGGTATCCCGGTAATCGCAGCGGCCTTCCACCGCCCGGTATCCTTTATGGTGAGCCTGGGCCGCAAAACAGCCCACACTGGCCACCTGCGGTTCGGTGAACAGGATTTCGGGCACCCAGTCCGCATCGAACGTGCATTTTTTTCCCATGGCGTTGCCCGCCGCCACCCGCGCCGCCTCTTCCGTAAAACTCACGTTGGCGGCCCGGCCGGTGACGCTGCCGACCGCGAAAATTCCCGCGGCCGAGGTTTCCATCGACTCGTTCACCAGCACCTCGCCGAATTCTCCCAGACGCACACCCAGCGCGTTGGCGGACAGGCACCCGGTGTGGGCTTTGCGGCGGCCGGCGATCACGATCTGGTTGACGGAAAACTTCACGCCGCCTTCCAGGGACACATCGATCCCGCTTTCGGTTTTAAATATCGACACCACCTTTTTTCCCAGCAGCAGCTTGATCTTTTTTCGCTTCATCTCCTGCTCGATCACCTCGCCCAGTTCCGGATCGCTGTCCGGCAGCAGGCGCGGGCGCTCGTCGCACAAAAAAGTGCGGCTGCCCTGGCGGTTGAACAGCGTCGCCAGCTCGCAGCCCTCGCGTCCCGCCCCCAGAATCAGAACCTGGGAGGGAATCTGCGTGAGCCCGAACACCTCGTCGGGAGCGAGGATGCGGTCTTTTTCAAACGGAATCGTGGTGGGCGCCACCGCCGCCGATCCGGTGGCGAGAATGATCGTGCGCGTTTCGAGGGCAAGTTCCCGATCCTGCCTGGTCACGCGAACCGTACCGGGGCCGGTCACGACGCCCTCGCCCATTTCGACCTGCACGCCCTGATCCGCAAGCGCTTTCAGCCAGCTTACCGACACCGCTTCGGCGCCTTCGATCGACCGGGTGAACCCGCCGTTTTCTGGAAGCTCAGAGGCGCCGTTGGGATTGTGCGCGAGGTGCAGGGCGCGCTGCTGGCGGTACAGCCCCCTTTTGAGATAGCTGCCGCCGATCCGTTCCTTCTCGATCAGGCACACCCTGCCGTTGAGATCCGCCGCCCGCAAAGCGGCGGAGACACCGGCGAGCCCCCCTCCCAGCACAACAACGTCAAACGGTTCCATGACTCTCTTTTTTGTGATTCATCCACCTCATTAAACCACACTCCTCCGCACCGCCGCAATCGCTCGAAGCCCGATTTTTCATTGCAGTTTCGCGCAGCAGATATCCATTAAGATACTGATATATATACACTTATTTTAACGACAGTTTCAACCCAGGTTGAAGGCGGCCAATGCGGTGATTAGCACCAACCCCACCGAGGCGAGAATCGCGTGCAGGGTTTCGTTGGAACGGGGGCTGAGGGGAATCACGAAAAGAAAATACAGGAAAATCGCGTAATGAAGCCAGGTGTTGCGGCCGGCGACGTGGTTGAACCCCAGATGCACCGCGAAACAGGCGAGAACGAGGAAATAAATGTTTTTGTGCAGCCGGTAGCGGACTTTTCGTTTGTCGCGCGGCAGCATGCTCACCCCGACCATGACGTTGCCGATCGTGATGAGGATCACTGCGAAGACCGAAATGAAGCGCGGGTTAAAAAACAATCCTTCTAGTGTGGTTGCCTGCATGGGACAAGGAAACGCCGTGAACGGGTTGGCGCTCTCCGTTCGGTTTTGCAGTGTGGCGCGAAATGAATAACGCCGCTAGCTTTCGAATCGTTCCTGGATTTCAAAATCATCATGGGCGAGCAGCCAGACGCCATCGGGCTGCCGGACCCATTTTTCCAGAGTGATGACGCCGCGTCCCACGTTCATCGACCAGTTTGCCGAAAGGTGCACCGTGTCCGCATCGATCGCGGCAAGTTTCACGTCGCTGTATTTGAGACCGCCCGCTCCGGACTGCATGAACGGCCGCCAGAACGCGTCGATCTCCTCGTGCCCGGTGAACGTGCCCAGCGGCTTGGCGTTCATCACCGCATCCGCCTGATAGGCCGCGACACAGGCGTCCACATCCGAGCGGTTGAAGCTTTCGATCCACGCCTTACTGCGACGCAGTACCTGTTCCTTTGCGCTGTTCTCTGTTTCAGAAGTCATGAGCGATCACGTCCCGGATCATTGAGTGGCGTATTCCACCCGGTTTTTTCCCTTCTTCTTGGCCGTGTACATCGCCTTGTCGGCCCGGTCGAACAGCGATTGCTCGGTGTCGCCTTCCATCACCTGCGCAACGCCGACGCTGACGGTGACTTTGATCTTGGTTTCCTTGTCCACGAAATACTCTTTCTCCACGCAGCCGCGTATTTTTTCTCCCAGCCGGGTCGCCTGCTCCAGCTGGATTCCCTGCAGCAGGATGACAAACTCCTCGCCGCCGTAGCGGAACACCAGGTCCGACGCACGCAGGTTGCTCTGAATCGCCGAGGCCACCGACCGCAGCACCAGGTCTCCGGATTTGTGCCCGTAGTTGTCGTTGAACTGCTTGAAATTGTCGATGTCCACCACGAATATGCAGAAGGTGTCGTTCATGCGGGCAAACTCGACGATCATCTGCGTGATTTTCAGATTGTAGGCGTTGCGGTTGAGCACATTGGTCAGCGTGTCCACCAGCGCCTTCGCTTCGGTCTGCTCCAGCCGCGTGGACAGCCTCTGCGTCGATTTGCGGAACTGCTCCAGCTCCTTTTTCATCGACTGCGACCCGGCGCGCACGCGGTTGATCTCTCCCACAATCGCATCCTTGAGAGCCAGGATGTCCTGGATGTCCCCCGCCGCCTGGATCTTTTCGATGGAGTCCTTCATGTTGGCGTCGAAATCGCCGGTGGTGGACATCAGCTCCTTGACCGTCGAGGAGAGGTTGACAACGATCTGCTTGACCGTTTCGTTCTTTGTTTCCTGGAAACTCGATTCCAGTTTCAAACGGGTGTAATAATCCTCGATGTCCTTGCCGATACCAGAGACGGGTTTGGGGCGGGTGGCTTTTTTGACCACTTCCCCGAGCTTGGTCAGGGTGGAATAGAGCGCGTCCTCCTTGGTGAGGAGCCCTTTCATGCCTTCGATGCAGACGAGCAGGATTCGCGATATCCGTTCCTGAAATTCAGTGGAGGAATTTTTTTCGCCTGGCATATCCGCGCCCGTATTTTCTAGGATTGAGATGTGGAACCGCCGAAATGATGGAGGAAGGGAATCAAGAGTCAGCCCCGGGAATGAGCAGGGTTTTCCGGAATCGAACGAGCGCCCCCCAGTGAAAAGGAGGATGAATGCCGATGGGGAGATTCGAACTCCCACGGATCGCTCCATACGCCCCTCAAGCGCACGTGTCTACCAGTTCCACCACATCGGCACACTTGGTTTTGCATCACTCCGGTTTGTCGTCGGCCTGAGGTGCGGGCGTGGTTTTGGACTCCGGCTTGCCTGCGGGTTCTTCCACGCCCTGCATGATCGATTTCGAATCCCGTTTCGTGGAGAGCGTCGCCAGTGCCAGCGAGGTCACCATGAACAGGATGGCGACACCGGTTGTCAGCTTGGTGAGGAAGTTGCCAGCGCCGCTGCTGCCGAACATCGTCTGGCTGCTGCCCGCTCCCAGACCGGAGCCCATGGCCGCCCCTTTGCCCGACTGAAGGAGGATCACCAGAATCAGTAAAAAAGCGCCCAACACATGCAATACGGTCAAAAGGGTAAGCATTCTAGTTTCGAATCTCCATTTCTTGAAAGAGGCTCATTGGGCCGACTGAATGATTTGTTGAAACGACGCCGCCTTGAGGCTGGCCGACCCGACCAGCGCCCCGTCGATGTCCTTCTGCTTGAGAAGGCTCGCGCTGTTGTCGGGCGTCACGCTGCCCCCGTACTGAATGCGGATGGCCTCGGCCGTCTTTTCCCCGAATGCCGCCCCAACAAACTCGCGGGTGAAGCGGTGTACCTCCTGCGCCTGTTCCGGCGTCGCGGTGCGGCCGGTGCCGATGGCCCAGACGGGCTCATACGCGATCACCAGGGACGCCATCGCCTCCGGCGAGAGTCCCTGAAGTCCGTTTTTGAGCTGGCCCTCCACCACGCTGCGGGTCGCGTCCGCTTCGCGCTGCTGAAGGGTTTCGCCAACACAGAAGATGACCTTCAGACCGCATTCGAGAGCGGCGTGGATCTTTTTGTTGATCAGCGCGTCGTCTTCGTGAAACAGCGTTCTGCGTTCCGAATGCCCGAGAATCACGTACCGGCAGCCCGCATCCTTGAGCATGGCAGCCGAAATCTCACCAGTATACGCACCTTTCGGCTCAAAATAAATGTTTTGTCCTGCAATTTCAATGGGCGAGCCTTCAACCCGCCCGCAAACCCGGCTCAAAGCCGTGAACGGCGGCGCCAGGACGATGTCCACAGACGGCGCGGAGTCCCGCACCAGCGCGTCGGCGAGGGCTTCGGCCTCTGGAAGCAGCATGTTCATCTTCCAGTTTCCCGCAATGATCGGCCGTCGCATCGATTCTCACAATCCCTGATCGCGCAGAAACTTCAACAGATCCTTCACCCGGCTCGAATAGCCCCACTCGTTGTCGTACCAGGCCAGCACCTTCACCATACGCTTGTCCATCACCTTGGTCGAAGGACCGTCCACGATCGAGGAGGTCGGGTCGCCGTTGAAATCCACGGAAACCAGCGGATGCTCTTCCACCCGCACGACGTTTTCCGCGCCGTCCCGCCCGGCCTGCTTCAAAAGTTCGTTGACTTCCTCCGCCGTGGTGTCTTTCTCCACTTCCGCGACAAAATCCACCAGCGAAACGTTCGGCGTGGGAACGCGGATGGCCATGCCGTCCAGCTTGCCCTTGAGCGCCGGCAGCACCAGCGAAACCGCTTTCGCCGCGCCCGTCGTCGTCGGAATCATCGACACGCCCGCGGCGCGCGCGCGCCTCAGATCCTTGTGCGGCAGATCCAGAATTTTCTGGTCGTTGGTGTAGGAGTGGATGGTGGTCATGAGCCCGCGCTTGATCCCGAGCTTCTCCTGCAGTGTTTTCGCCACCGGAGCCAGGCAGTTGGTGGTGCAGGAGGCGTTGGAAATAATCTGATGCTTGCTCTTGTCGTACGAGCCCTCGTTCACCCCGAGCACCAGCGTCACATCCGGGTCCGTGGCGGGGGCGGAAATCACCACTTTTTTGGCGCCCGCCTTGAGGTGCTTGCTCGCCCCGTCGCGCTTGGTGAAAAAACCGGTGCACTCCACCACGATGTCCACACCCATTTCTTTCCAGGGCAGCGCTTCCGGGTCCCGCTCGGACAGGATCTTCACGGGTTTCCCGTTGACGATCAGGCTGTTGTCCCCCGCTTCGACCTGTGCGGGGTTGAGTCCCTGCACGGAATCGTATTTGAACAGGTGAGCGAGCGTCGCAGCGTCCGTCAAATCGTTGATGGCCACCACTTCGATGTCCTTGCACTCTTCATCCTGCAAAAGCGCGCGCAGGACATTCCTTCCTATCCTTCCAAAGCCGTTGATAGCTATTTTCACTGACATGCAGTCAACCTCCACTGCCCGGACGGCACCCCTTCCATACGCGTGAGCTTTTCCCTGAGAGAAGAATAGAAAACGGGGTCCGGTGATTGCGGATCGATCCCGGGATGGGGGATACTAAAAATCCTTACGTTTCAAATAATTACGATCAAAAAAAAGGATACGCTCAAGGTATCCTCAAGGAACAGGGGCTCTCAAACCGCCCCCTCGGTGCGGAATTTCGTCCGATTATGCAAAATTTATAAATTCAAGTCAACAGGAACCTTTTCCTGCACAGGGCATGAAAAACACCGTCAATCCTGCTCCATCGAAGCCGCTTTGGCGTTGTGGTTGTTCCCGGACACCGCCGTCTGCGCCGCGGTCAAAGACGAAAACAAGACGTGGTCGGTCCTGTCGTCCATCTCCAGGCAGCGCTCGACGCTGGCCACCATTTTCTGGAACTGCTCCACCAGCACGGACTCTTCCTGCACCGTCGTGTCCAGCTCCTTTTCCACCCGGCGGACGTCCTCGAAAATCTTCTTGTTGATCTCCTCCAGCACGTCTTTCCGTTTGATGGCTTCGATCTTCTTGACCGCGATTTCCTCGCTGGCGCGCCCCAGTTCCTTGCGCAGGTTTTCCAGCGTCAGCAGTTCTTCATCGAGCTTGTCGAATTTTTTCTTCAGATTGTCGATCAGCACGTCCCGGCGCGACAACAGCGTTTCCCGGTCCAGCGCATTGCGCGCGTGCAGCGATTCTTCCCCATCGAGCCTCGGGCCGCGCAGCAGTTTTTCGTATTCCTCGCGCAGGCGCAATTCCTGTTTGTCCAACCGTTCCAGATTGGCGCGCACTTTTTCACTGTTCTGGTTGTAGATTTCGATGTTGCGGTCCAAAGTTTCCAGGTTGGCTGAGTTCTGCCGCAATTTGTGACGCAGCGCATCGCGCTCTTCTTCCAGAGCTTTGCCGATCTCTTCTTTATAGAGCAGAACGGTTTTGAAGGTCTGCGCGACCCGTTCGAATTCGCGCACCGTCAGCAGACCTTTTTCGCGCGCAGCGATGTTTTCTTCCGCGAGGTTGGAGTTCTTGCGCCCCTTGTGCATTATAAATCGTTTCCAGACAATGAGATGGGAATTGAGAAAAGATTATACCGCAAAAGTTGCAAGTTGGATCGATAAAATAAGTGAAACCTGTATCACCCTTTCACCACAGCGCTTTCTCCCTGCGCGATCGACCGTATCATTTCCTGAACCGCCCGTTCCATACCCAGATAGACCGAACGCGCCACCAGGTTGTGCCCGATATTGAGTTCCTCGATCTCGGCGATCGCGGCGATGGCGCGCACGTTCTCCGGGTTCAACCCGTGACCCGCGAACACCTGAAGGCCGAGCTGCGACGCCAACGCGGCGGCGTCCTGAATGCGTTTGATCTCCTCCGCGACCTGCGCGTCTGTCTGCAACTCCGAATAGGGCCCGGTGTTGATCTCGATGCTGTCCGCACCGATGCGCTGACAGGCGCGGATCTGTTCCGGCTCCGGGTCCACGAACAGGCTGAAGCGGATGCCCGCCGCTTTCATGCGCCCGCGCATTTCAGCAAGCCGGGTTTCGCTGGAGCGCACATCCAGCCCTCCCTCGGTGGTGATCTCCTGGCGTTTTTCCGGCACCAGCGACACCTGATAAGGCCGCACCTCGAGCGCGATGCGCACCATCTCTTCCACAGGCGCCATCTCCAGGTTGAGCGGCGTGCGGATCGCCTTGGCGATGCGTGTGAGATCGTGGTCCTGAATGTGCCGCCGGTCTTCCCGCAGATGAACGGTGATGCCGTCCGCACCGGCTTTTTCCGCCAGCAGCGCCGCCTGCACCGGGTCCGGTTCCGTGGTTTTCCGGGCTTCCCGGATCGTGGCCACATGGTCCACATTGACGAACAAACGTGTCATGACACTCCTTCCTCGATTCTAAGAATGGCCTGAGCCATCTTCACCGCCCGGTACGTCGCCGCGACGTCGTGCGTGCGGATCACCGCCGCCCCGTTCATCACCGCCACCACCGCCGCCGCCAGCGATCCTTCCAGCCGCTCGTCCACGGCGAGATCGAGAACCTTACCGATGAAGGATTTGCGCGACACCCCCACCAGGATCGGCCGCTTGAGCACCGCAAGGTCGCCCAGCCTGCGGATGATTTCAAGGTTGTGCGCGGGCAGCTTGCCGAAACCGATGCCCGGATCCACCCAGATGCGATCCGGCGCGATGCCCGCATTCTCGGCGATGCGCACGCTTTTTTCAAGGTAGGCGATGATGTCGCGGATCAGGTCCTCGTACTTCGGGTTTTCCTGCATCGTGCGCGGCGTTCCCTGCATGTGCATCAGGATGACGCCCGCCTTGAACCGGCCGATGATACCCGCCATGGCGGAGTGCTTTTGCAGCCCGGTGACGTCGTTGATGATAGTCGCCCCTTCGGACAACACCTGCTCGGCCACCGAAGGCTTGTAGGTGTCCACCGACAGCGGCACCGAAGCGAACCGTTTGCGGATTTGCGCGACCACCGGGATCAGCCGCTGCGCTTCCAGATCCTCGGACACCGGACGCGAACCCGGCCGCGTGCTCTCGGCGCCGATGTCCAGCATCGCAGCGCCCTCTTCCACAAAAAGTTCCGCCTGCTTCACAGCGTCCTGCACCGTGGCGGCGCGGCTTTTGCCGTAGAAGGAATCCTGCGACAGGTTGATGATGCCCATGATGGCGGTCCGGGCGGCGTCTCTGTTTTTACCGGAATGAGAAAGCACGATTTTTTCCAGATGGTTCAGGGCGGACATTTTTCCTGCACTAATTTAACCCAAATCGCGCCCGTGCAAGACAAAAAAAACTCCATCTCCCAGCCGGAAATTCCCGTGCTGAAAGATGGAGTCTTTGAGTCGTTAGGATCTCAGGAACGCTCTCCGTCAAGCCGGATGCGGATCGGGCAGACCGCCTCCGCCCACCATGCCGCCCGTGTCGTCAAGCGGGTCGGTGGACTTTTTCTTCTCATCCTTGGCGGAAACTTTATGCGGCGGCAGTTCCGGGTCCTCGGAGTCGTCCTGGACTTTCTTGCCTTCGAAAATCTCGCGGATCTCATCCGCGTCGAGGGTTTCCCGCTCCAGCAACGCTTCGGCGAGTTTTTCGAGCTTGTCCCTGTTTTCGATGATCAACTCTTTCGCCTTGTTGTAGCCGCCCATCACCAGCGCTTTCACTTCCTGGTCGATGAGTTTGGCCGTCTGGTCGCTGAAGTTTTTCTGGGAAGAAAAATCCTTGCCCAAAAAGACCTGCTCTTCTTTCGTTCCGTAAGTGAGCGGACCCATCTTGTCGCTCATGCCCCATTCGCAGACCATCTTGCGCGCCATCTCCGTGGCCCGTTCGATGTCGTTGCCGGCGCCCGTGGTCATCTGCCCGAGGCAGACCTCCTCGGCGATGCGCCCACCCATTAAGATCGCCAGATTGTTGTACAGATAACTTCTGGGATAGGTGTGCTGCTCGTCCGTGGGCAACTGCTGCGTGACGCCCAGTGCGCGTCCGCGCGGAATGATCGTCACCTTGTGGATCGGGTCGGTTCCCGGCAGCATGAGCGCCACCAGCGCGTGTCCCGCTTCGTGATAGGCCGTGGTCTTCTTTTCCTTGTCGGAAATCACCAGGCTTCTGCGTTCCACGCCCATAAGGACCTTGTCCTTGGCGTCCTCGAAATCCAGCATGGTCACGGTCTTCTTGTCTTTTCTCGCCGCCAGCAGCGACGCTTCGTTGACGAGATTGGCGAGATCGGCTCCCGTGAATCCCGGCGTGCCGCGTGCGATGACCTTGAGGTTGACGTTGTCTTCCAGCGGCACCGTCGCCGTGTGTACTTTCAGGATCGCTTCGCGTCCGCGCACATCGGGCCGGTTGACCACCACCTGCCGGTCGAAACGCCCCGGCCGCAGCAACGCCGGATCGAGAACGTCCGGGCGGTTGGTGGCGGCGATCAGGATGACACCCTCGTTGTTGTCGAAGCCGTCCATCTCGACCAGAAGCTGGTTCAAAGTCTGCTCGCGCTCGTCGTGTCCGCCGCCGAGACCGGCGCCGCGATGACGGCCGACCGCATCGATTTCGTCCACGAAGATGATGCAGGGGCTGTTCTTCTTGCCCTGCTCGAACAGATCGCGCACCCGCGACGCACCGACACCCACGAACATCTCCACGAAATCGGAACCGGAGATGCTGAAGAAAGGCACGTTCGCTTCACCCGCGATGGCGCGGGCCAGCAGCGTCTTGCCGGTGCCCGGAGGCCCGACCAGCAGCACGCCTTTGGGGATCTTGCCGCCGAGCTTGCTGAACTTCTGCGGCTCTTTCAAAAATTCGATGATTTCCTGCAACTCCTCTTTCGCTTCCTCGACACCGGCCACGTCCTTGAACGTGGTGCGGTTCTTGGTGTCGTTCAAAAGCCGGGCCCGGCTTTTGCCGAACGAAAGGGCCTTGCCGCCGCCCGCCTGCATCTGGCGCATGAAGAAGATCCATATGCCCAGTAGCAACAGCATCGGGAACCAGGAGATCAGAATGTTCATGTACCAACTGGTCTGCTCCGGTGGAATGACGACGATGCGCACACCCTTCTCCCTGAGAATCTTGTAAAGATCCGTGTCCTTGGAGGGGGTGACGGTCTGGAAAGACCGGCCGTCCATGTATTTGCCGTTGATGTTGTCTCCCTGAATGACAACTTCGGCTATTTTTCCGCTTTCCACCTGTTCCAGGAACTCGCTGTAAACGACGTTTCCCTGCTCGACGCGCGGATTGTTGAAGATATTAAATAAGGCTATCAGGATGAGCCCAATGACCAACCAGAGCGCTAAATTTCTGTAAAATTGGTTCAAAGCCTTCTCCTTTATGAAGAATCATTCCAACCGGAACTTCAGTTTAACACAAATGCCGGGTGAAGGGGGCCGATTCTTGAGCCCCTAAAGGCCCGAAATTTCAACCCCTTTAATCCACAAAACCCGTCGGGTGCGGTCCGTCACCCGGTGGCGCTCGGAAATCCGCTGCCCATAAATCCAGATAATATCGCCCGTCCCGGTTGTCAATATGGGGATGGCGCGCCGGAACTCTCTGGGAATTTTCTCATCAATGAAGAAAGATTTCACCTTTTTTCGACCCTGCATTCCCAAAGGGACGAACCGGTCGCCCGGCTGAAAGGTCCGGGCCAGCACCGAAGAACCTGTGGTTTCAAAATCGAAACAGGCAAGCCCCGGCAGCGTCTGCGCCGCAATCCGCTCACCGGCCGGAGCGATGCGGGTCTGAAACTCCATCCCCGCTTCCTTCCAGGCGGTCGTGCCGGGAATGTTGAGAGTCACGGGCTCAAGAGGCTCCGTAACAGTTAAGATGCGCCCCGCGCCTGCTGGATTCTTTTCCACGGTGATCGTTTGCGCATCGACAAATACGGTGAGCCCGCCGGGAAGGTGGATGCGCTTGGCGGTCTCGGCCTCCGCAAACAGCTGCAGCGCCTCTTCGATGTGCACCGCGCCGATTTTGCGCAAGCTCCCGGCGATCCCGGCCACGGCCCGCCTGAGCAGCCGTTTTTGCATCGCCGCGTGCTGCTTTGCGAAGCGGCCGCGTTCGAACGCGACGCCCTGCCCGCCGGCGAGGGGCCGCGCGATTTGCGCAAACAGCGTTTCGGTGTGTTCGGTAAGAAAGGATTCGTCTTCGCGCAGGATGCGCGCCGTTTCCGTGAGCCGCGCCCGCAGTTTCGGGTTGTAGCGCTGCATCTCGGGGATCAGTTGCAGGCGGATGCGGTTTCTGAGGTAGTCCGGTGCAAGATTGCTCGAGTCGGTGCGCCAGTCGAGCCCCCGGCTGCGCAGGTATTCGAGAATTTCTTCCCGGCTGCAGTCGATGAGCGGCCGCACGATGGCGCCGCGCACTTCCGGCATGCCGCCCAGCCCCTTGAGACCGCTGCCGCGCAACAGGTGCATGAGCAGGGTTTCCGCCTGATCGTCGGCGGTGTGTCCGAGTGCCAGCCGATGGGCCCCGATGCGCTGGCGTGTGGATTCGAGAAACCGGCTGCGCAGGATGCGTGCGGCCTCCTGGAAAGAAGTCTTGAGATCCGCCCGCTCCCGCCTCACGTCAGCCGAGCCGATGTGGATGGGCAGCCCGAGCCGTCCGGCCAACGTTTGCACAAAATTGGCGTCCGCGTCCGACTCGCCGCCGCGTGTGCGGTGGTTGAAATGCGCGACTGACAGCGTGAAGCCGCCCGCCTCTTTCAGGTCGTTCAGCAGATGCAGCAGGCACACCGAGTCCGGCCCGCCGGAAACGGCGGCCAGTACGAGATCGCCGCACGGGATCATCCGGGAAACGGCGATCCTGGCTTTGTCCAATGGATTGCCCATGCGCTGGGCTCCTGATAATAAAATGACCGAATCAGAGGGAGAAAACCGGCGAACGGTGCGCAAGGGGGGAAAACCGCAGGGGAACGTGAGGGAGACCCGCAAAAATCACAATTGATCCAATAGCCGCTGCTTTCTTCGTTGATACTCAGTTTCCGTGATCTTTTCCTCACGGCGCAGTTGCTTGATGCGGCTCAGTTTCTTTTCCATGTCTGCAAAATAATCGCTTTCCGCCGGCATCGCCCCCTCTCCCTCGTTTTGAATGAAGCGGGACGCTTCCTCCCATTCTTTCTGCTCTTCCGCATCGAAAAAGGCATCGCCGTCTTCATCCTGGATCGTCAGCGATTTGGAAGTGGAAGCCTGAGTGGCCCCCCGGGATTTGTCCGCGAGGGAAATTTCGATGATGGAATTTTCCTTCAATTCGCTCATCCAGCTCTCGTAGCGGTCTTTCTGCACATCGACGCTCAGTTTCCTGCGGATGGCTTCCTTGACTTCGCTGTAAGGCCGGGTTCCGCCCGGCTCCACTTTGTCCACCTTGATGATATGAAACCCGTAGCGGGATTCCACCAGGCCGCTGGTTTCCCCCTCTCGCAGCAGAAACGCGGCGCGCTCGAACTCGGGAACCATCGTCCCCTTTTCCACCAACCCGAGTTCGCCGCCCGCACTGGCGGAAACATCTTCGGAATGCAGTTTCGCCAGTTCCGCAAAATCAGCGCCCGCTTCGAGTTCCGTCAACACGCTCCTGGCCTTGATGCGCTTCATCTGCTTCTGTTCTTCGGTGAAGGTCTCGTCGGTGATGAACAGGATATGGCGCACATACGGTTTTTTGGGTATCCAGAATTCGCTCTGGTGCTCGCGGTAATATTTCTTCAGCTGTTCTTCCTTCACCTTGATCTGGCTGCCCATGTGAAAACGCACCACCTTCGACACCAGGATCTGGTCGCGGATGTGCCCTTTGTACTGCTCCATCGACCGGCCCTCGAGCTCCAGCATCTGTCCCAGTTGCTCCTCGGTGAGCCGGTTCTTGGTCTTGATTTCATCCAGGGCCTTCTGCACCGCTTCGTCGTCCACTTCCAGGCCGGATTTTTTCGCCTCCTGGATCTGCAGCTTTTCTTCGATGATCCGCTCGAGCGTGTCCTTGATCAGCTCCTTGTCCGAAGGAACCGTCTCCCCGGACAACTCAAGCTGCTGTTTCAGAACTGCCGCCCGCTCCTCCACGCTGCTCAGCGTGATGATGTCGCCGTTCACCTTGGCGATCACGCGGTCCACGATCTTGGCCGCCGCCGGCTGCGCCATAAGCAGCAGCGCGAATGCGGTGACGGCGAGCGCCCAACGATCAGCTGATTTTCGCGAGGATTTCATGTTTGATTTCAATTTGGGCTTTGTCTTTCAGTTTCTTGAGCCAGTCGTGGAAGGCTTTTTCGCGCCGTTCCGCAATCAGCTTGTCGTGAATTTTCTTGCGCGATTCCTCGAACCCCATCTGGCGGTCCTGTTTTTTGTCCACCACCTTGAAAATATGGCTGCCGTAGGGTGTGAGGATAATGTTGCTGACCTCCCCCACCTTCAACTTGAAGATGCCTTCCAGCTCCTCGGGCATGTGGCCTTCTTCAAAATAGCCGAGATCGCCGCCGTTCACCGCTTCCGGAGCCAGAGAATGCGTCCGCGCCAGCTCGGAAAAGTCCGCTCCCTTTGATTTCAACTTCTTCTGAATGCGCAGCGCCTCCTCTTCAGTTTCCACCATGATGTGCAGCGCGCGCATCTGCTTGCCTTTATGGAACTCTTTCTTGTTTTTCTCGAAATAGTCCCGAATCTCTTCCTCACTGACCGATACTTTACTATTGACCATTCTGTCAATCAATTTTTTTATCAACAGATTGTTTTTCAAACGATTCTCCCAGTTTTCCCGCGAGATGTCCTCGATCTCGAGGAAGTTCTCGAAGGTGTCCTGCTGGTAGCCGTCCTGCGCCTTCAGCACCGCTTCCTCGAACTCGTCGCCGGACACGAAAATGCCGATCTCATCCGCCGCCTGCTGAAACAGGGTGTTCTGGATCAACTCATTGACCGCTTTGGTCTTGAGCAGCAAAAACTCGTGATCCTGCAGGTCCTCCCTGTGATCGACCCGGTAGCGCTTCTCCAGCGATTTCAACTCCAGCCGGACTTTTTCCACCGTCACTTCCTGATCGTTGATGACGGCGATCACCTCCTCGTCCTTCACCCCGTCGGGGGAATCGCCGTTGGTGCATCCGGCCGCAAGCAGCAGGCCCCACACCCCCAGTATAGCCCATCGGATCGCCGGTGAAAAACCGCTCCAGCCTTTTAAATCAAGGTTTCCCGCTCGCTTCGTTGAGTGCCGACAGGTAGTGTTCGACGATTTCAATGTCTTCCCTCCAGCCTTGACGGTCGATTTTGATATTGATTTGAAATTCCGAGGCCAATCTCAATCTGGGGTCCACCATTGCGGCGAGGACCTCGGGGGCGATCGGCGTTCCCGGTTCGATGGTGAGGCAGGCGTCGCCCCCTTTGACTTCCACCTTGGAAAAATGCAGCTTCTGGCACAACACCCGTATTTTCAACAGGGCCAGCAGTTTTTGCGCCGGCTCCGGCAGCGGGCCGTAGCGGTCGGAAAGTTCCTCGGTGAGCGCGTCGCATTCGTCCAGATCGTGAATGGTCTGCACCCGCCGGTAGACCTCGAGGCGCTGGTTGAGGTCCTCGATGTAATCCTTGGGCAAAAACCCGCGGATCATCAGGTCGATCTCCGGCTCGATCCGCACGTCGCTCTTTTCGCCCTTGATTTCCTTGACCGTTTCCTCGATCAGCTTGGAGTACAGGTCGAAGCCGATGCTGGCGATGTGCCCGGACTGCTTGTGGCCCAGCATGTTGCCGACGCCACGGATCTCCATGTCGCGCGCCGCCAGCTGGAACCCCGAGCCCAGTTCGCTCATTTCCTCGATGGCGGCGATGCGCTTGCGCGCCTCGGAACTGATGGCCAGCATCCCCGGAACCAGCAGGTACGCATAGGCCTGATGCTTGTAGCGCCCGACCCGGCCGCGCAGTTGGTACAACTGAGCCAGCCCGAACGCATCGGCGCGGTTGATGATGATGGTGTTGGCCGCCGGAATGTCCAGCCCCGATTCGATGATGGAGGTGGCCAAAAGCAGGTCGATCTCGTGATCCATGAATTTCTTCATCACGTCTTCGAGCTGCTTTTCCGGAAGCTGGCCGTGCGCGATGCCGATGCGGACATGCGGAACGATCGAAAGAATCAATTCTTTAACGGAATAGATGCTTTTAACTTTATTATGCACGAAAAATACCTGCCCGCCGCGGTCCAGCTCGCGCAGGATGGCTTCGCGGATGACTTTTTCGTCGAACTTGCGCACGAAGGTCTTCACCGCCAGCCGGTCGATCGGCGGCGTTTCGATGACGCTGAGGTCGCGGACGCCCATGAGGGAAAAATGCAGGGTGCGCGGAATGGGGGTGGCGGTGAGCGTGAGGATGTCCACCGAGGCGCGCAGTTTTTTCAGCTTCTCTTTGTGCTTCACGCCGAAGCGCTGTTCCTCGTCGATGATGATGAGCCCCAGATCGGCGAATTTCACGTCCTTGGACAACAGCCGGTGCGTGCCGATGACGATGTCCACCTGGCCCTTTTCCAGCCGCTTCAGGGTTTCCTTCTGCTCTTTGGCGCTTTTGAACCGGCTCACCTGCTCGATCGTGACCGGGTAATTGCGGAAACGCTCCTGAAACGTGTTGAGGTGCTGCTGCGCCAGGATCGTGGTCGGCACCAGCACCGCCACCTGCTTTTTCTCGTACACCACCTTGAACGCCGCCCGCATGGCGACCTCGGTCTTGCCGTAGCCGACATCGCCGCACACCAGCCGGTCCATCGGCTTGTCCTTTTCCAGATCCTCTTCCAGCTCCTCGATGGCCTTGAGCTGATCCTCCGTTTCCTCGAATTCGAACGAATCGGCGAACTCCTGCCCCGCCACCGGATTGCCGGGATAGGCCTTGCGCTCGCTCATCTCGCGCGTGGCATACAGCTTGAGCAGATCCTCCGCCATTTCCTGGATCGACTCCTTCGCCTTGGCCTTCTGCCGCTTCCAGGCGACGCTGCCCATCTTGCTGAGCGGCGGCGGCGCGTCGCCCGCGCCGACGAAACGCTGGATGTAACCCAGGCCGTCCATCGGAATGTACAGCTTCTCGTCGTCCGCGTACTGGATGTCGAGAAACTCCCCGCCGCCGACGCCGGTCTGGATTTCCTTGGTGCCGAGGTAGCGACCGATGCCGTATTCGATATGCACCAGGTAATCGCCCGGCTTGAGATCCTTGAACCCGCGCTGAAAACTCTGCGACTTGGGCTTGCGCCGGTAGCGGTGTTTGTGCGAGCGGCCGAAGATCTCGCTTTCCGCCACGAACGCCCGGTTGAGGTCGCCGATCTGAAAACCCGAGCTGATGTAGCCCAGATCGACGTCCATCTTCAGGCCGTACTCGTCCAGCAGCTGGTGCATGCGGCGCACCTGCCCGCGCGTCGGCGCGACGATCACCGGCTCGATCCCCTCTTCCGCCCATTTGAGCGCCTGCTCGGCGAAGCGCTCGAACTGGCCGCGCAGTTGCGGGATCGACTTCACCTGAAACTGCACCACGCCCTCCTCTTCCGGGCTGGACAGTTTGAGCGCATTGAGCTCGATTGCGTGCAGTTGCGCCATGCGCTCCTGCACTTCCACTGGAGACAGGTAAAACGCCTCCGGCCGCGCCGCCACATCGTCGCGATCCAGCGCATTTTCGTATTCGGTCTCGATCAGCTCCTGATACTGCTCGCATTTTAAGCTCACCGATTCCTCTTCATCGACCACCAGCAGAAACTCGGAGCTGAAATAATCGAACAGCGTTTCCTTGCTTTCATAGAAAAACGGCGCCAGCGTCTCGATGCCTGCAAACGCGCCGCGATTTTCGATCCTGTCCGTCAGCTCCGCCAGCTTGGCCGGCTCCACGCACTGCTCGCGCCCGCGCGCGAGAATCCGCTCCACCGCCCGTTCCCTGTCCTCCGGCGCCAGGCACACCTCGCGCACCGGCAGGATCTGCACGTGCTCCAGCGCGTCGATCGACACCTGCGAATTGATGTCGAACTGCCTGAGCGACTCCACCTCGTCGCCGAAAAACTCGATGCGCGTCGGGTTGGCGGCGAACGGCTGGAAAAAATCGACGATGTCGCCGCGCGCGGAAAACTCGCCGCGGTCCTCGACCATGCGGGCGCGCGTGTAGCCGTTGTCCACCAGCACCGTCTCCAGCAGCTCGCGGTCCAGCGTGTCCTTGCGTTTGACCGGGAACACGTGCCGGTCGAGTACCGCCCGCGGCATGACGCTCTGCATCAGCGCTTCCACCGGCACCACGAGAAACGGGCACGTCCCTTCCATCAATTGATGCAGGATCGCCAGGCGTTCGCCGGAAACCTCGTTGAGCGGGGAAATGTGTTCGTAGGGAAGGATCTCCCAGGTCGGGAAAAACTGCGGCGCGCCCTTGCACTTTTCGTAGCGGAAAAAATATTTCAGATCGCCCAGCAGGGTCTCGCCCGTGTTCTGGTCCGCCGTCAACACGAGGATCGGCTTTTTGGTTTTCTTGTGCAGGCGCGCGAGAAACAAAGCCCGCGCCGCCCCGGCAAGCCCCTCGGCTTTCAGGACGGACTTTGCCGCATCCGGTGGGTTTTTCAGCCAGTCGCACAGCCTTTCCAGGCCTCCCGTGAAGGAGGCGGCCTCGGTGCCGGTGAAATTCAATGCCTGATTCATGAGTTATAAAAAATACTTGCGGGCCAGGAGAGAAAAATACAGCAGCCCGGATTCACGTTGTGGATAAAACCCGTGATGTTAAAGGATCATTGAAAAATTCACTTCATGGACGCGCGCACTTTTTCCGGCAGCAGGTGGTGCCACTTCGGCTCGCCTTCCGGTTTGAAGTTCACGCAGACGATGAAGGAAGGCCCTTCGTAGAAATTCAGTTTGTAGTTGCCGCCGCCGAAGCGCTCGAACAGGTATTCTTCCGGGCGGTCGCGGAACGTCTTGAACTCATCCAGCGTGAACTTGGCGATCTCGTAAAAATAGATCCCCACGCCCTCGTGCACACCGGCAAGCAGCGTGCAGTTGACCTGGCTGTAGATTTCCTCGAAGCGCGCGTCCATCTCCTCCTGGGTCGGATCGCGCTTCAGCTCACGCCTGAGTTTCGGCTTGTAGTAATCTCGGAATGCTTCTTTCACCCACACGGCTCAATTCAAATCCCAATATAAGGTAAAAACACGCACAACAGCCCCGCCGACGGCGCCAGCGCAGCGCACCCGTCAGCCGGGCTCACATTAAAACTTTCTATTTTTAGCACAAACGGCGGGTGGAAACAATGCGGCTTTGCCCCTCCGGAGCCCCTTTCCCCGTTGTGCATTACAAACACATCCCCTATACTCGTGAAACTCAAGAAAGCATCCTCAGAAAAACCGGTTCAAGGAGTCGCACGGCAGCATTGAGGAACCGCGGGGAGATGGTTGAATCGTCCCTGGAGAAGGAAGGTGTGATGCAACCCGCAAACGCACCATTGAAAATGCAAAAATCGCAGGTGCGGACCGTCCACGTCAACCAACATACTCCATTCAATTTTTTTATTGTTCTATGATTGAGGAAATACTGAAATGATAAAAAGGATCCAACTGGCTCTATTTTCCTTGTTCTTATTTTTTCCAACGCACGGTTTTGCGGATCAATTTCCATCAGAAGGTAAAATCAAGCTCTCATACAGCGACGGGAAGCCCGCCACCACTGGGCTGGAAAGCATCAATAAAGTGCTACGCTCCGTCGGGGTCCGGGTGAGCACATTACCTTTACCGGAGGCGGCTTCTCCAATATTAAAAGCTTCACAAACCAGAGCCATAACCCCTGAGGAAACGGCCAAGCTGTTGTCGATTTTTTCTCTGCATCGAGGAGAACTGCTTGACGAAATTGGCAAAGCGGGTCGAAAACCTGAGGCTCACCGGGGTGGTTATTTAACGACCTCAGAAATTGATGTCCCTCCTTATCCAAAAGTTTACGATATGAAGGCCTTGAGTCCGGAAGTCAGGGCTTTCCTTCAGGTGAAGTTTGGCAAACTCCACGTGAACAGCGCAGAAAATGGGATGGGCATCGATGAGGTGATGACGATAGTATCAGGCGGTCCATGGACGTGGTTCTTCTTATTACCGGATGATGTTATCGGCAAACTGACTTTGGGCTATGTAGGACTGAATGGTCCGGGTTGGCGTATCAGCTATCCAGGCCTGGGGCCGCATGGTGGCTTTCTGGATTCCGAATACGGGCTGGTTGTTGCCTATGCCCATGGCCCCAAAAACTTTGTGATGCGTTATGAAGAACCCAGTGTTGAAGGGGCAAAACTGTTGGGCACCAATTCCTGGATCGATTTTTCTGGAGAGATCCCAAAACTAATAGATTGAGTGCGCGTGTTCCAAACCTGCCCCATTCCCCGTTGTGCATTACAAACACATCCCCTATACTCGTGATATTCAAGACCTGAAACTGAAGACAATGCTTTCAGAAGAGCGGCTCAAGGAGCTTGCGGGATTGAGAGGCCGGGAGAGTTTGTGGAACCGCCCGCTGATTAATGAGGGCGTGATGAATTCCACAAACGCCCCGCAGCGAACTTTCAAAGCAAAGAAAAAGATCGTTTTCAAGTGCCCCTCTAGCGCAGCGGGAGGAAAGCAAAACACAGTGATAAAGAGTTTCAAGGGCATATTGATTTATACAGGGATTGTCCTGTCCGTTTCGATCGTATATTTCGTGTACGCCAATACGGTGTACCCACCCACCCCCGAGCGGGAAACATTCCTGAGCGAGATAGGCGAGGGGTTTGGTGAGGTCGGGTTGTGGGCCTTGCTTTTTATTTATGCCCGCACGGTATTGAAACTGGCGCTAGGCAAAACCACCTTTTTACAGCGCATCCTCCCGGACGACGCCCCCCGCCCCGGCGCGTCGATTCCCCTGCGGTTGCTTGGTTTCTTGAATAGGACCCATGTGTATGTCGGGATCGCGACAATTGCAATTATCCTGCTGCACATTGCGCTGGTGGGTATGTCGATGAAGATATTATTCTTTCCGGCTGTATTGGTGTTGGTCCTTTGGCAGGGATTGTTCGGACTGTTTCTGACATGGAGGTATTCGCCCAAAGAGTTGAAGAAATTCTCCTATCTTGTCCACGCTCAGTTCCTGACCGGCATCATGATTGGCATATTTGCTTTTTTTGGACATCTGCTGATCGATGATTAACGCACTGCGTAAACTGTACAAATTGCTTCAAACAGGTCTTTATTCAGGAATTGAATGTCCGGTTAGGGCCGGAAAGCCAAATCCAGAGAAATTGGCAATCTCATATTTTTGCCCCTGTGATTCGCATTCATTTTATACTCCTGACTTTCAATCGATGAAGCGGGAGAGAGGAACACCGTCATGGAAAGCAATATCGTCACTATCGGGCTGGTGCAGTCGGCCTGCTCGCAGGATCTGAGAGAGAACCTGGAACAAGCGGTGTGCGCGATCCTGGACGCCGCGGACAAGGGCGCGCAGATCGTCTGCCTGCAGGAGCTGTATCGCTCGCGCTATTTCTGTCAGGAGGAAGACGCCGGACGGTTCGCGCTGGCCGAGTCCCTGCCCGGCCCCAGCACCGAAGCGCTGAGCAAACTCGCTGCCGAAAAGCAGATCGTCATCGTCGCGCCGCTGTTCGAAAAACGCGCCGAGGGCATCTACCACAACAGTGCCGTGGTCTTCGACGCCGACGGTTCGCAGGTGGGCCATTACCGCAAGATGCACATCCCCGACGACCCCGGCTTTTACGAAAAATTCTACTTCACGCCCGGCGACACCGGCTTTCAAAGCTTTGAAACCCGCTACGGCCGGATCGGCGTGCTCATCTGCTGGGACCAGTGGTTTCCCGAGGCGGCGCGCCTCACCGCGCTTTCGGGCGCGCAGATCCTGTTTTTCCCGACCGCCATCGGTTACCAGGAATTTGACGACGCCGAGAAGGACAAACAGGCCGCGGCCTGGCAGACCGTGCAGCGCGGCCACGCCATCGCCAACGGCGTGTTTCTGGCGGCGGCCAACCGTGTCGGCAAGGAAGATGCGATCCGTTTCTGGGGCCGCTCGTTCGTGTGCGACCCGTTCGGCGAAATCATCGCCGAGGCCGCAGAGGACGCGCCGGAGATCCTGATCGCCCAATGCGATCTGGGACAGATCGAAATCACCCGCCAGAGTTGGCCGTTTCTGCGCGACCGCCGCATCGACGCCTATCAGGACATCTCCCGAATCTACCGCGGCTCGGATGACTGAGCCGAACCTCCCCCGCACATCGGGCTACCGCATGCCCGCCGAATGGGAACCGCACGCCGCGACCTGGCTCGCCTGGCCGCACAATGCGGAAACCTGGCCGGGAGCGGGCACGCTCGCTGCGGTGGAGCAAACCTATCTGGAAATCGTCGCCGCCCTGGTTGCCGGTGAATCGGTGCACATCCTGGTCAACGACGGCCCCACCGGGCAACGTGTTCACACCCTGTGCCGCGAGCGCAGCATCGAGGAGGACCGCGTCGTTCTGCATCGCATCCGCACAGACGATGCGTGGATCCGCGACTACGGCCCCAATTTTCTGGTGCACGCATCCGGCTCGGTTGCGGCCAATGTGTGGGGATTCGATTCCTGGGGTGGAAAATACGACTGGCAGTGGGACGACCGCGCCGGTATGGAAATCGTGCGGCGCGTGGGCTGCGAGGTGTTCGAACCGGGAATCGTTCTGGAAGGCGGCGCGATCGAAAGCAACGGCCGCGGCGTCTGCCTGACCACCGAGCCCTGCCTGCTCAACCCGAACAGAAACGGCGGCCTCTCGCGCGAGGTGATGGAAACGTACCTGAAAGACTATCTGGGCGTGACGCAGGTCATCTGGCTGGCGGGAAGCCTGGAAGGCGACGACACCGACGGGCACATCGACAACCTCGCCCGTTTCGTGGACACGGACACCGTCCTGTGCGCCTATGAAGAGAACCCGAACGACCCCAACCACCGCGGCCTGCTGGAAAACCGCCGCCGGCTCGACCGGGCCACCGACGCGCACGGCAGACCGTTCACGGTGCGCCCGCTGCCGCTGCCGGGACCGGTCGCACCTTACGGGGAACGCCTGCCCGCAAGCTACGCCAATTTTTACATCGGCAACCGGGCGGTGCTGTTGCCCGTCTACGGACACGCCAACGACGCCCGGGCCGAAGAAATCCTCACGGACTGCTTCCCCGGACGCACCGTCGTTCCCATCGACGGCACACAGCTCGTCGTGGGTCTCGGCGGCATCCACTGCATCACCCAGCAGCAGCCCGCCTGAAAAAGCAGGAGCGGTTCAGGAAACGGGAATCAAAAGGAAAAAGGGAGGAAAGGCAACACTCCTCCCGTGAGCGTCCGCCGTCGGGACGGAAAACTCAGTTGTCGCGGACCGCGTGCAAGGCCTGGGACGAGGGCGTATGGGTTTTCAGACGGTCCAGCTCGGCGCTCAGGGTGTTGATCTCGCGGTTTTTCCTGGCAACGCTGGTCTGCAGCCCGATGGACCGCAGGAAACCGAAAAACCAGGCAAACAGAAAACCGGCGACGAAGGGAACCAGCACCACGACCATGAGGGGAAGTTCGATGGATTGGCGCTGGAATTGGAAATCGTAGTACTCGATTCCCACCGAATGCATGTTCTTGACCGAAAAGAATGCCACCAGAATCAGAAACAATATGGAGATGATGAATTTAATAGCCGCCATGCCTTCTCTTGAGAAAAATTACCGGATTGACAATCACTGAATGCTCATTCTTCCTCACTCAGCATTTCTTCCACTGACGGAAGTTCTTCCATATCCGCCGCTGCGGTCTGCTCGTTCGCACCGGAATCGTCGCCTCCGGTGGCGATTTCATCGTCGGAAATATCGGCGTCGGTGGCTTTGCTTTCCTCAGCTTCACCGTCGTCCTCTTCCGCGGAATCGTCTTCCTCACCGCCTTCATCAGAATCTTCCGCTTCGGCGTCGCCTTCTTCGTCCTCTTCTCCGGCGTCTTCGCCTTCATCGGACTCGGCGGACTCCTCAGCTTCGTCTTCGCCGGCTTCTTCGGACTCATCCGCTTCGGCGGCTTCTTCCTCGCCGGCCTCTTCGGCTTCATCGGATTCGGCGGATTCTTCAGCTTCTTCTTCGCCCGCTTCGTCTTCACCGGCTTCCTCGGCAGGCTCTTCAGCCGCCGCTTCTTCCTCTGCCGGCTCGGCCGGAGCGGCCTCTTCCGCAGGCGCTTCCTGCACTTTCACCACACCCGCCGGCGAACCGGAGGCTCCCATGCCTTTGGAGGCCTCGCCGCCGCCCATCTCGGACAACAGCGATTCGATGCTCGCGACCACATCCTGGGTGCGGCTCTGTACGCCTTCACCCGACACGGTGGACATTTCCCGAACCGTGTGCAGCGCCCGTTTGAGTTCCTTGATCGCCATTTCGCGTTCGAAGTCGCCCAACTGGCCTTCCAGACCCGCCATTTTGGAATTCACCGACGTGACGGCCGCTTCCACCTCACCCATGCGCTTTTGCAGATCGGCTTCGACTTTCGAAAGGCTGGCTTCCACTTCGGACTTCAACGGCCCGACCGACTCTTCCAGCTTGTTGACGGTGGAATCCATGCCGCCCACGCGCTGATCGAGGTCGCGGATGAAAAACAGGATGAATATGATGGCGAGCGCCGCCAGCCCCAGCCCCAAAAAGGCCACGGCTTTCAGCAGATTCATTTCTTCTCGTGCTTTGTCCACTTCGGGTACCGGTTTGGCGAATTCTTCTTCCATGTTAGGGGGCTCTTCCTTTCCCTGGGCGTAGTAGGAGCTGGCGTCTTCTTTCTCTTCCCGTTTGATCTCTTCGAGCCGGTCCTCAGCACTTTGTTTCTTGCTGGACTCGTTATCCTTATCCTGATCGCTCGTCGTCATAACTCCTCCAACTGGGCCAGAGTATCTGGGTTACTTTTTTCCGCCTCCGGAAAACAGGGGCCCGGACGCAACTTGTCAGCTTCGTCTCCGCGTTTTCAAACAGATGCAAAACAGAATTTCCTACAACCCATCACCTGTATTGTCATCTATAATAAAGAGCGAGGGAAACGCAAACTCCGGAAACGCTCGACATTAATGTACCAATAAAAAACCTTTTTGTTACAGCTTTCCGATTCGGGCTTCGGAGGGTGGGTGAAATCCCGGATTCGGGATTGTTAAGACCAAGAGGATGTCCTGGGAATTCCCTCGACCTGCTGCAAGAATTCGGATGGAAGTAAATTTCGGTTTTTTATATATTTATTAGCTTGAAAGGCAACGAAGTGAAAAATGAGTGTAGATATTACTAACCAGGGCGGTATTTTGTCAAGCAAAATCAGGGGCATCCTGCTGCTGGTTTTACTCCTTATTTCCATTGGAGTTCCCGGAGTTTGGGCGGCGGAAAAAACCCGGCTTTCGGTGACGGTTTCCGCGGAACGGCTCAAGCAGTTGCCGCCGCAAAACACGGTGATTCTGGACACCCGCTCCAACTGGAAATACCTGCTCGGCCACATTCCAGGCGCGGTCAACCTCGCGGACTGGCGGGGTTTCACCCGCAAGGTCGATGGCGTGCCCGGCCTGCTCATCGAAGATGCGGAATTCATTGCCCAAAAACTCGCACCGCTGGGAATCGCAAAGGAAACGAACATCGTCATTTACGGCGATCCCAACGATAAATGGCGCACCGACGGGCGCTTCTTCTGGATGTTCGAGCGGTTCGGCTTCGAATCGGTCGCGGTGCTGAACGGCGGACTGGCCGCCTGGCAGAGTGCCGGCGGAGACACCGAATTCGGACGCGGCCCCAAACCCAAAACTTCCAACCTCACAGCCGCGGACATCAGGCTGAACCCGAATGTCGCCGCGGACAGCGCCTGGATTGCCAGCCGCCTTGCGGACCGCTCGCTCGGTCTTTTGGACACCCGCACGCGCAAGGAATACGACGGCGCGACCCCCTACGGCTCGAAACGCGGCGGCCACATTCCCGGCGCAAAACATCTGCCCTGGGAACGGTTTTTCGAGGACGGCGCGTTGCTGGATAAAGAGAAAGTGCTTGCGGTGCTGGAAGAATCGAACGTCAAGCCGGATCAGGAGGTCGTGGTTTACTGCACGGGTGGGGTGCGCTCGGGCATGGCGTATCTGGCGCTCCGGAGTCTGGGAATCCCGGTGCGCAACTACGACGGTTCGTGGTGGGACTGGAGCCGCAACCCCGATCTTCCGGCGGAGGGCTCATGAGCGGCGATTTCGTCGCGGTGGCGAAAACCGCCGACATCCCGCCTGGGGAAAGAAAGCGTGTGGAGGTGGACGGTGAGCGGATCAGCATCTTCAACATCGACAACCGCTATTATGCGATCCGCGACACCTGCCCGCATAAAAAAACCGCCCCGTTGCTGCGCGGCACACTGGACGGTCTGGGGATCAAATGCCCCAACCACGGCTACCGGTTCGACCTGGAAACCGGCGCGTGCAACGTGAGTGAGGAATTCAACACGCGCGTGTTTCCCGTCGCCGTCCGTGGAGAGGACATCTGCCTTAAAATTTAATGAGCTGTTGGCTCAGTGCGAGCCTTCGCTTCTCGGCGCTTCATGCGATTGGCCCCCGGATCCTTCCTCGTGCGAGTGCGACCCTTCCATGCCGGAGCTGCGGGCGCGCCGGCCCAGCGATTCCGAAGCGTGCTTGAGCGCTTCGTCGTAATGCTTCATCGCTTCTTTGGCATGCTGTAACGCCTGCCCGCCGTGCATTTTCAATTCCTGATTCGCATCCGGCATCTTGAGGCTGAATTCCAGATGCTTGACCATCTCCTGAAGATGCAGGTAGCCTTCCTCGCCATGCCCCAGCCCGACGCTGGCATGCCCGCCCGCCTGCGCCAGGGCGCGGTCGGCTGAACCCAGAGTGAACCCACTCGCCATTCCGATCACAAGCGCCAATCCGATCCACTGTTTCATAACACCCTCACCTATGAAGTGATCCTCAATAAGGATCCGTTGACTGGTTTGAGAAGGCCTCTTCACAACGAGGCCGCTTCCGCACGTTCGGTTTTCTGCGTGTTCATGCGGCCCGCACCGTGCTGGAGCGGCGCCGCTATCATCGCCCATGCGGAATCAATACAACTCACTATCCGTCAAATCCCGGTGCTTGTCAACGCCAAGAAGGCACAAAAAAAGCCCCTGGAATCCGATCCAGAGGCGGCCGATACGATGGGTGTGCGAAATTGACGTTACAGCTGGGTGCGCAGAACCTCCTGGTAGGCTTCGACGATCTTGTTGCGCACCTGCATGGTCAGGCGAAACGCGAGATCGGCCTTGTTCACGGCGATCATCGTTTCGTGGATGTTGCGGGTCTCGCCGGAGACGAAATCCTTGATGGCCACGTCCGCTTCTTTCTGCAGCTCGTTGACTTTCTCCAGCGACTGGGTCAGGGTTTCGGCGAAATTCGCGCCTTCGGCTTTTTGCGCATCCTGTTTGAGCACAATCTTCCCGGGAGCCTGCGGGCCCTGGAGTGCTCTGAGGTTGCTCTGTACGGTGATGTCGTTCACGAAAAAGCCCAAAAAAATTGTATCTTATTGAAATTATCACCTTGGGGGGTGTTTGTCAATGCCTGACTTCACCCTGCCGAAATACGGGAAACGCCCCGAAAACCCTTACTGTTGCGGCAGTTCCGTCACCGCGCTCTTGATGGTGGACCCCCGTTTCATCATCATCTGGGTCACCGCGTTGTAGGCGATCTGGTTTTCCGCCAGCTTCGCCATTTCCTGATCGATGTTGACGTTGTTGCCGTTCGACTTTTCCGCTCCGCCCACCTCGAAAGGAATCGGCGTGAGCCCTTTCAGGGCCATTTCCGAGGGCCCCAGATGCCTTGGATGGGTCGTCTTCAGACTCAGGCTGGAGCCGGTCCCCAGCGCGTCCCGCAGCTGCTTTTTGAAGTCGATGTCGTGAGCCTTGTAGCCGGGCGTGTCCAACTGGCTAATGTTGTTGGAAATGAGCGAGTGCCGGGCGGACACGAAATCCAGGTTCCGTTTCATGATCTTCGGCACTTCATCGGAATAGAGCAATTTGTCGATCAGCATCGGCGTCTCCTTGATAGCGCAAAAGTAAAAGCAAGGTCCATGCCGTGCGGCGCAAAATCACCCGAAAATCAACGGTTCGTAAATAGTTGAATTTAAAGGTCAAATTTTTAGAGCCCTGCGGAGCAAAATCCTGTGACCGTTTATCCCTATTGCAGACCCGGAAATTATTGCCCCGTACAGATTTCAAACGGGAGTTTTTTGCCGGTTTCGGATTGCCAAAATCCCTGAATTTTGCCGCCATCCGCCTGCGAGTGTGTTAATAATATACTCACTATTTACTTCCTTTACCCAGAGAGTGCGATGAACGATTTGAACAAACTCTACCGGCAGCTGGAACAGTTCGACAAGGAAAACCTGTCCGACATCCTGCACTACACGGCCACCGGGCTGAAGAAGCGGTTTCCCTGCAAGATGGTGCGGATCTATCTGGAGGACCTGTACGAGGGCATGCTGACCTGCCAGTACGTCACCGGCCAGAACCAGGCCGAAGAACGCCCGGTCACCCAGTTCATCTCGCCCAAGGCGTCGATCATGTCGCGCGCCTTCATCGAAAACCAGGTTTTGCTCTCCTGGAACCTGCCGGAAGGCTTCGCGAAACTGCGCAGCCCGTTCGAGAAAATGTCCGACATCCAGGCCTCGGCGGTGTTTCCCATCACCCACCACCTGCGTCCCTTCGGCACACTGAGCCTCGACTGGGGCGAGGACGGCACGTTTCTCAACGAAACGGAAATCTGGGAGATCAACGCGTTTTTATCCAAGATCAGCCCGATCATCGAACGGGCGAAGCGCTTTCACCAGCAGGTCACCTTCTCCAAGCACCTCGATCTGGCGCGCAAAAAGGAAGCCGCCCGCCGGCTGATGCGTTCCGCCGTCAAGCTGATCGACAACCTGGCCCTGGCCTCGGTGTGGGTGCCCTCCCCCGCGCACGAATTCATCACCGCGCGCAAGGAAAAAACCGAGCGCGTGGAGCTTCTGGCCGTGTTCTCACAGAAAAAAAGCCACGGCCAGGCCTACAAGAACGACGACCAGTTGAACCTGGCCACCACGAAGTCGATCCTCAACCGGTCGGTGCGCTACGATCCCGTTCAGGGGCTGGTGGCCACGCCCACCGCCGAAGAGTCGGTCTACATCGAGGACCTGAAGGACGTGGAATTTTCGCGCAAGGCGCTGGCGCGCGAGATCGATCTGGTTTCCCTGTTCCAGTTTCTGAAGTTCGACAAGACCACCGGCAAATTCCTTTGCGCCGTCAACTACTACACGAGCCGTCCCTACCGCTTCACCCAGTTCGAGCAGCACCTGTTGAAAGACCACGCGGCGATGGTGGAAAAACTGATCGGCGAAGAGAGCCCCGAGCGCGTGGAGATCCAGGTGCTGGGCGAGATCAAGGAACTGCTCTCCAACGAGGACACCTCGCTCACAACCTTTTTGCACCGCATCCTCGACAAGACCTCCGAGTTGATCGGCGCGCACAGCGGCACGATCTCAGTACTGAAAATCATGGAGGGCAAACCCTGGCTCGTGGTCGAGGATGGCGAAGGCAAGCAGGTGGGGGCCAAATCGCGCGGCTGGATGAAAAGCACCATCCCTCCCCTGCCCGTCGGCGGCGAGGAGCTGCCCGAGGACCTGAAATCCCTGACCGGATTCTGCGCCCACAGCGCGCGTTCCATATTGACCAACGACACCCAGGACCCGGCCCAGACAAAGGGCTTCTACAAGAACCTGTCGCCCGCGATCCGCTCCGAACTGGCGGTGCCCATCACCTACGGCAACAACGTGCTCGGCGTCATCAACCAGGACAGCTTCCGCAAAAACTTTTTCACCGAAGAGCACAAGCGCATCCTGCAAATCATTGCGAGCCTAATTGGGCAAAAATTCCACAACCTCAAGCAGATCGAGGAACTGCGCCAGGAGATCACCCAGCTGCGGCGCGACATCGAATACCGCGACCCCAAAGTGTCCTCCTACTACTTCGGCAACGTCATCGGCAAAAGCCGCAAGATTCACAACCTCGTCGATCAGGTCAACACCGTGGTGGAATCGATCTGCAACCGCATGCTGCAGTGGAACAACGGCAAGAAGCTGGAAGCGTCGCCCGGCCTGCCCTGCCTCCTGCTCTACGGCGAGACGGGAACCGGCAAGGAATTTTTCTTCAACAACATCTATTCGCGCCTCACCGAGATCTTCCAGAAAGAGATCGGGCCGCAGTACAAGCTGCCCGTGCGCAAAACCAACATCGCCGCCTACAGTGGCGAACTCACCTACAGCGAACTGTTCGGCCACAAAAAAGGCGCCTACACGGGCGCGGAGTTCAACCGCCAGGGCATCCTGGAAGAAGCCAACACCGGCGTGGTGTTCCTCGATGAGATCGGCGACGCCGACCCCAAGACCCAGGTGCAGCTGCTGCGTTTCCTCGACACCGGCGTGTTCATGCGCCTGGGGGAAAACCAGCCGCGCTACTCGAAGATCTTCCTCATCGCCGCCACCAACCGCGACCTGCAGGCGGAAATCCAGAAGGGCCGGTTCCGTGAAGACCTGTACCACAGGCTCAACGCGCTCAGCTTCCGCATCCCCTGCCTCAACGAGCGGCTGGAGGACATCGAGGATCTGGCGACTCATTTTCTCGGCATCCTGTTCAACACCTACAAGAACGACGCCGCCAAAGAGTCGCCGCCGCAGCTCGATCCCGAGGCCATCCAGTTCCTCAAGACCCGCACCTTCCGCGGCAACGCGCGCGAGTTGAAAAACATCCTGCTGCGCGCCATGCTGTTCCGCAAAGGCGCGCAGATCAAAAAAGCCGACATCCTCGCCGCCTGCGAGGCGCAGCCCGAATCCAATGCCCATGCGGGCGCGAACAACGCCGAGGGGCAGGTGGAAGCGATCCTCGAACGGCTCGAATCCGGCGAAGCCGATTTCTGGACCGGCGTGCACCAGCCGTTCCGCGAGAACCACCTGACGCGCAGCACCGTGAAGACCCTCATCGACACCGCCAAATCGCGCTACCAGACCAACCTGCCGGGACTCGCCGTGCGGCTGAAAGTCTGCGGCCCCGAAATGCACACCGACCCCGGCGAAAAGAAAAAATTCGTCAGCTTCAAAAACTTCATCTACAAAACCGTCAAAATCTCCGCTAACTAAAAAGAGAATCAGACAGGATTACAGGATAGAAACCTTTGGGATAAAAGCAAAAAACGGAAATCTTTTTGACCGCAAAGACGCAAAGAGCGCAAAGAAAAACAGAAAGGCCTAAAGAAACCTTCTTCAATATCCCTCTCCCCTGGAGGGAGAGGGCAGCCCCTGAGTCATCCTGAGTCTGTCGAAGGACGAAGGGGCTGGGTGAGGGGGAAAATGAAAAAATATCTCACGGCTTTTACAATCCTATTGCTACTTACAGGATGCAGTTACCTCACCCGGTTTGTGATCACCAACGAAACGAATGAATCGATTAAAATTAATTACTCAATCAAAACTGTTATACATTCAGAAACCGGAGAAGAATTTTGCCCAACACAAAGCATATCTCATCCTGAAGTGACGCAGGACAGTTTGTGGAGGTTCAATACGGGAGATTGGGTGAGAATCTCAGAGGAAAGATACTTTCTGAACAAAGAAAAATGCTCCATTGTTCTATCTATAGAACCTGAACAGTCAGCGAGCATTACTAGAACCTTAGGGTATCCGGGCCATGACCATAGTTCAGCAAAGAGTAGATTTGACCTAAGTGCTCTGACAATTCGATCCAAAGAAGGATCTATTACGTTGGAAGGCTGGGAATTGCAAAAAAGATTCGAAAAAATCAGAGAGGATTTATATGTTTTTCTCTACCAATAAACAACACTAAAAACTGGCAATAGCATTGTTAACAATAAAGAGTCTTTCTAAATCATGTGGCTCAAAAAAGGCGTGAAGCTGTTGGAGGAAACCGAAGGGGACGGGCCGGAGGTGCAGCGCCAGTGCAATTACATTCTGGCGATCCGCGTGGCGTTGAATCAGGGTGAGATCGTCACCACTCCCGACAAGTGCATCAGCCACTCGTGGGACGACAACCGGAAAGTCCACGAGGACGGTTTCTTCGAGCACCGCACCCGCATCGACCGGGAAAACCTGATCGCCGGCATCTTCTACGCCGTGCAGGGGATGAAGATAGGCGGCTTCCGCAAAGTGTCCATCAGCCCGCACCTAGCCTACGGGGAAAAGGGCATCCCCGGCATCATCCCCGAAAACGCCAAACTCACAGTCGAGATCAAAGTCCTGCGCGAAGCCAAGGCGGGTTGATTTCTCTTTTTATAACACCGGATTAATATATGGTTATTGAAAACATACTAAACGCGGTCATTTTCATTGCCGTATTTAGCGGCATGGTTCTAGCAATTTTAGCAATGATCTTTACATTCAAGATGTATGGGCAGCAAAAACCGGCACCGTTTATTTTGCGTGCAACCGGTTTCTCCCTTTACATGAGAAAATATCTAACAGGGCAAGGTGTTCAATATAGAAATAAAGCTTTCGTTTGTTTTATTTTATTCATTATTTTCTGGTTCATAGGAATATCAGTGGCGCTATATACAGACCAGGATGGCTTTAAGCGTATCAAGAAAGATTTTCAGCCATATCTCACCAATCGCTCAAATCAAGACCATTAGTCCCCCTCCCCCAGTCACCCTTCGACAAGCTCAGGGTGACAGTTTTCTGTAGCCCATTGCCGCCCTTTTTTCTTTGCGCCCTCTGCGTCTTTGCGGTGACCCCGTTTTTTGTTTGTTGTTTCTATTGCTGGTCTTTAATCCGGATCTTCTATCCTGTTATCCTGTCCACTTTTTTTCGTCTTTCCAGTGCTCCCCCTGTAGCGCATTCACTCCGCCTCCGGCTCATCGCGTTCCCCCTTCGGCTGCCAGCCGACGGCCTCCTTGTAGGCGGCGACCACCTGGTCGCGCAGGTAGGATTTGAACTCCCCGGTCTCCGGCACGATCAGGTCGCGGAATTCCCCGTCGCGCCGGCCCCGCTGCGAGGGAAAGCTGATGAACAGCCCGCCGTGCCGGGTTTCCATCACCCGGATGCCCTTGAGCGTCAGGCAGCCGGCCAGGGTGACATCGGCGTAAGCTTTTACGTTATAAGAATCATCCCCCATTTCGAAGGGGTACACCTTGACGTCTGTCACCTCGATCATGGCTTTCCTGTCCGGACGCCGCCGGAGCCTCCTATAAAGCTTTCACTGTAAATCAAGGGGCGGACAGGGCGGTTTTTGCTGCCCTTCCCCAAAGGTTGTGGTGGACGAATCCGCGATAATCCTTTACACTAAAGGGGTTGGACCTTTCATCCCACCGGGTTAACCAAAACCTTTACAGGAAGTTATAATACCGGTTTCCCAGGGAATCGAGGGGAATATTTCATTCCCCGCACGTCACCACCCGATACACAATCAAACACGGAGGAGTCACGCATGTCCACAGCCCTTGCCGCTGAAAAGTTCAAAGTAGCCGATCTATCTCTTGCCGATTGGGGACGCGAGGAAATCATCCTGGCCGAGAAGGAAATGCCCGGATTGATGGCGCTGCGGGAGAAATACGGGAAATCCAAGCCGCTCAAAGGGGCCCGGATCGCCGGTTCCCTGCACATGACCATCCAGACCGCGGTCCTCATCGAAACGCTGATCGAGCTCGGGGCCGAGGTGCGCTGGGCCTCCTGCAACATCTTCTCAACCCAGGACCACGCGGCCGCCGCCATCGCGAAAAAGGGCATCCCCGTGTTCGCCTGGAAAGGCGAAACCGAAGACGAATACTGGTGGTGCACCGGCCAGACCCTGCTGTTCGACAACGACCAGGGCCCCAACATGATTTTGGACGACGGCGGCGATCTGACCTATTACGTGCACAAAAACCACCCGGACCTGATGGACAACATCAAGGGCATCACCGAGGAAACCACCACCGGCGTGCACAAGCTGTACAAGATGTTGCAGGACAAAACCTTAAAGACGCCCGCCATGAACGTCAACGACTCGGTGACCAAATCGAAATTCGACAACCTATACGGCTGCCGCGAGTCCCTGGCCGACGGCATCAAACGCGCCACGGACATCATGGTGGCGGGCAAAGTGGTGGTGGTCGCAGGATACGGCGACGTCGGCAAGGGCTGCGCCAAATCCATGCGCGATCTCGGCGCCCGCGTGCTGGTCACCGAAATCGACCCCATCTGCGCCCTGCAGGCGGCGATGGAAGGCTACGAAGTCACCACGATGGAAGACGCCCTGAGCGAGGGCAACATCTACGTCACCACCACCGGCTGCAAAGACATCGTCACCATCGATCACATGCAGAAGATGAAGGACGACGCCATCGTCTGCAACATCGGCCACTTCGACATCGAAATCCAGGTCGAGCAGTTGAACAATTTCCCGAAAATCCAGAAGACCAACATCAAGCCGCAGGTGGACAAATACACCTTCCCCAACGGCAACAGCATCATCCTGCTGGCCGAAGGACGGCTGGTGAACCTGGGCTGCGCCACCGGCCACCCTTCGTTCGTGATGTCCAACTCCTTCACCAACCAGGTGCTGGCCCAGATCGAGCTGTACAAGAACAAATACGAGATCGGCGTCTACACCCTGCCGAAAAAGCTCGACGAGGAAGTGGCGCGGCTGCATCTGGAAAAACTGGGCGTCAAGCTGACCAAGCTCACCAAGGATCAGGCCGAATACCTCAACATCCCGGTCGAAGGCCCCTACAAACCGGAGTTTTACCGCTACTGATTCCTTTAAAAAAACACCTTCTCTCAAACGGCGCCCTCGACGGGGGCGTCGTTTTTTTTTGCTTTCCCTGTGTAAACTCCTTTTGCAGCTTCCAACCGTATTCTAACGAAAAGCGAAGACCGTTCTCACCCTGTCATTTAAGTATTACACCTTCCTGTCCGATCATTACAGTAACAGACGGCCCTCACACCCGTCCCACTTTTTAGAAAACCCCATCCCCCCGACCTCTCTCACAACTTCAAATTTTGAGAGCCTCTTTTTTTCCATGTTCTATACAATGAGTGAGAACTGTTATGAAAAGAACGACCCTCCATGAATTCTTTCGCACCCCCGCGCTTTACTTACTCACATTCATCTTTTTCGCGTGGTCTCTGCCCGCGGAAGCCACCATCCCGCTGACCGACTGGACCGAAGCCACCGCATCGGCAGACTGGTCGGCGCGCAAGCGGCATCAGGCTCTGGTCTACGACAACAAAATGTGGGTCCTGGGCGGTTTCGACACCACCAACCGCAACGACGTCTGGTCCAGCACAGACGGGATCACCTGGACTCAGGCCACCGCCAATGCGGCCTGGTCCAAACGCGTGGCACACCGCGCTGTGGTGTTCGATGGGAAAATGTGGGTGATGGGAGGACAAGACGGCAACGGGGATTTGAACGACGTCTGGCACAGCACCGACGGCGTCACCTGGACCCAGGCCACCGCCAACGCAAACTGGTCCGACCGGACGGACTTTCGAGCCGTGGTGCACGACAGTAAAATGTGGGTCCTGGGCGGATTCAACGGCACCAACTTCCTAAACGATGTCTGGCACAGCACCAACGGCATCACCTGGACCCAGGCCACCGCCAACGCAAACTGGTCCGACCGGTCCGCCCACCAGGCTTTGGTGCACGACAGCAAAATGTGGGTCTTGGGCGGCTACGACGGCACCAACAACCTGAACGATGTCTGGTACAGCAGCAACGGCAGCACCTGGACTCAGGCCACCGCAAACGCAGACTGGTCCGACCGCCGCACCCACCAGGCCGTGGTCTACGATGAAAGGATGTGGGTCCTGGGCGGTTTCGGCAGCAGCGATCTCAATGACGTCTGGGCAAGTTCCGACGGTATCAACTGGACTCAGGACACCGCGAGTGCCGGATGGTCTATTCGGGTTCAATACATGGCTCTGGTCCATGACGATAAAATCTGGGTGCTTGGCGGTGGCAGTACAGTTAAAAACGACGTGTGGCATGCCAGCGATCAGATCACAGGGCTCACCGCAGACATCGCCGACCTTCAACAGCAGATCGACACCATCGAGCTGACTCCCGGACCGAAGGGCGATAAAGGGGATACCGGAGACACCGGCCCTGCAGGACCGCAAGGTCCTCAAGGAGCCACGGGTCCGCAGGGTCCGGCCGGTCCGGCTGGAGCGACCGGTGCAACGGGCCCCGCAGGCCCCCAGGGAGATCCGGGAGTGAGCGGCAAGGACAGCGCCGATGGAGTCAAAATCAACTATGCGGGGGAAATCAAT
Organism: Nitrospinales bacterium; assembly: GCA_965223345.1. Taxonomy (GTDB): domain Bacteria; phylum Nitrospinota; class Nitrospinia; order Nitrospinales; family VA-1; genus CBDCWG01. The sequence continues at coordinate 2,486,777 of CBDCWG010000012.1, read as the reverse complement.
TTCGACCCCGGCACCGGCACCGTCCCTTCCCTCGATCTCAATGGCACCGATCTGTTCATCGGGCAGACCGATCCCACCGTCACCCTGGGCGGCAGCACGGCACTGACCGTCCTCTACAAAGGCAGCATCCCGAATTCCACCCAGCAGCAGGTCATCATCGGCCTGCCCGAACCGCTTCTGGGAGGCAGTTACAGTCTGGAATTGGCAAACAGCCAGGGCGATTCCGACGTGTTCCTTCCCATCGCAGAAAAGGGATTGCACGATGGGTCCAATTGGGCACAGGTGACGGCGAACGCCGCGTGGTCGGCCCGGAAACGGCATCAGGCTTTGACCTACGATGGAAAAATGTGGGTGCTGGGCGGCTGGGACGGCAGCAACCGCAACGACGTCTGGTACAGCACGGACGGCAGCACCTGGACCCAGGCCACCGCCAATGCGGGCTGGTCGGCGCGGGTCGCGCATCGAACGTTGGTCTTCGACAATAAAATGTGGGTGCTGGGCGGGCACGACGGCAGCGACCGCAACGATGTCTGGCACAGCACCGACGGCGTTACCTGGACCCAGGCCACCGCAGCCGCCAACTGGTCCGCTCGCAACGAATTGGCGGCCACAGTCCACGACGGGAAAATGTGGGTGATGGGTGGCAACGCACCGGGCAGCAAAAACGACGTCTGGCACAGCACCGACGGCGTCACCTGGACTCAGGCCACCGCAGCCGCCAACTGGTCAGCGCGATCCACACATCTGGCTCTGACCCACGACAGTAAGATGTGGGTTCTGGGCGGCTACAACGGCAGCAACCTGAACGACGTCTGGTCCAGCACCGACGGCGTCACCTGGACCCAGGCCACGGCAGCCGCCAACTGGTCTGCACGCCGCAACCATCAGGCACTGGTCTACGATGAAAAAATGTGGGTGCTGGGTGGATTCAACGGCACCAGCGATACCAACGATGTTTGGCACAGCACCGACGGCGCTACCTGGACTCAGGCCACCGCGAGTGCCGGCTGGTCGATTCGCAATCAATTTGCAGCATCGGTTTTCGACAGTAAGATGTGGGCACTCGGAGGCGGAGGCACGCTCAAAAACGACGTCTGGCGCACAACACCTTAACCAAGAAGTATGAGCGTTTCAAAATCCTCTCCCCGTTTGGGGAGAGGATTTTTTTTGCTCCAAATCTTCATCCATCACCGCGTAGGATGAGAGCCTTGCGGATCATAGCTTCAGGGGGAACCCCTGCCGGCCCCTGCGGCGTATCGTAAATCCTGCATTTCATACCGTATTCCGTTGGCGCATCCGGTTCGATGTCCACTCCATCAATACGAATCGTGGGCGATCCCGGAAAGCGGCAGGATCGGGCCATTTCCTCAGAAGTCACTTCGATTCTCGTGATGGAAGCCCCGATGCTTTCCCGGTCAAGAACATCCTGCAAACGCTGCAAAGCCGCTTCATGGTTCGCACAGGCTGAAAAATAGTAAAATTCAATTTTCATGAAACCTCATTCACCGGACTGCGTTCCGCCGGAGACGTTCATCTCCTCATCCTGCCATTGCAGGACCTGCACCCGGTGGTTGCCCCAGTCGGCGACCCACACGCGCCCCGAAGCGTCCACGGCCAGGTCGGTGGGACCGCGAAACTGCCCCGGCCCGCTGCCTTCCTCACCCAGTTCCGCCAGGAAGTCCCCATCCGAGGAAAACACCTGCACGCGATGGTTGTAGAAATCCGCAACGAACACACGGCCCTCGGGACCCACGGCGATTCCGGAACTGACGCGAAACCGCCCGCCCCAGCTCCCGACACCGCCGAATTGCGCAAGGAATTTTCCGTCGCGGGAAAATACCTGCACCCGGTTGTTGTAGGAATCGGACACGTACACTTTATCCCCATTTCCCACCGCGAGGCGGGCGGGATAGTTGAACCGCCCCTCTGCTTCCCGGCAGAACAGGAAATTGAGAAAGGATTTGAACACCGAAATCGGATGGTACGTGCCCCACTGTAAAAGCCGGTTTCCCCTGGCGTCGAATGTCTGCACGCGGTGGTTGTACATGTCCGCCACAACCACCTGCCCGGAGGCATCGATCGCCAGTCCGGTCGGCGAATTGAACTCGCCCGGCTCTCTGCCCGCGGTTCCCCAGTGCAGGATGTATTCGCCTTGGGCATTGAATTTCTGAATGCGGTCGAGATCGTAATCGGCCACATACACATTGCCCCCGGAATCGACGGCCAGCCCGGAAGGTTTTTCAAATTGCCCCGGCCCGTTTCCCCGATCGCCCCACTGTTCGAGAAACCGCCCGCTCGAATCGAACACCTGCACACGGTGGTTGCGGGCATCGGCGACAAAGACGCGGCCCGCGCCATCCAACGCGATCGCAAACGGTTCGTTGAATTCACCGGGACCGCTTCCCTCCTTCCCGAATGCAGATGAGAAAGAAAGGGAGGCGGTCTGCCCGTGAACCTCGCCTGCAAGGAGGATCAGCACGAGTGCGAACGCGGATCGAAAAATCCGGCTCACTCTTTTACCTCCTTCTTCGCATCCCGTTTGATGGAAGCCGAATCGAATCCCGCATCCTCCACGGCTTTCTGGATGGCGTCATCTGAAACCGCGGCGCTGGAATCGACATACAGCTCGGCCACGCCGTGCTTGAGGTTGACCTCCACCTTTTGATAGCCATCGAGTTTCTTGAGCTGCTTTTCCAGACCATAAGCGCAGAACGGGCAGTAAAGACCCTCCACCTTAATGGTGATGACTTCCGCGGTTTTTTCCGCCCACACGGAAACTCCGTGAAGGAGCAACACGAAAAACAGGATCGGGACGACGGGTTTTATTTTTGCATTCACGACGACACTCCTATTCGCAAACGCCCTCCCGCAGGAGAACGCAGTTTATAAAATATAGCGGAAGCTGAGAACCAGCAAGTAGTCCGCCTCCAGTTGCAGGCCGTTCAGCTCCTGAACGATGGGATACTGAAAGGAAAACTCATACACCATGCGTTTGCTGACGAACTGAATGCCCGGTGACAGGTAGAGGGTGTGCCCGCCGGAGTTGGCGACGTCGTTGCCCTGGGATTCGGCGCGCTCTTCATACACGCCGTTGAGTTCCAGAACGGCGTTCCACTGGCTGTAAATCTCCTTGTCGGGGAGAATAGACGGCCAAACCCGTCTCTGGTACGCCAGGTTGTATTTAAACACGTCGCAGAACTCAAAGTCGTTGGCTTCCCGGTTGAAGATATAGCGGAGATCCGCATCCAGCTCGTGGTCCAGGGTCTGATACGTGAACGCCCCGCCGGCCAGAAAATCCACCGACCCCGAACCCGGTTGCAGCGATTTCGGCAGCGGACCTAAAGAATCGGCTTCGTCATCATCGCCAGTGGGCAACTCCAGCCCCCCGATCAATGAGAAACGCGACGTCCCGCCCTTGAAATTATGGGTGAAGATCCGGTGCTTGCCGAGCAGGGTCAGATCGCCGAGGCCGCGCGCGAGGCGGCGCGGGCTGTTGGGCGTTTTCAGCTCCCGGTGGATGTAGGGCAGATTGACGAGCAGAGAGGTTTTGGCCGTGAAACCATAAACCCCGACAAAGGGAACCACGTATTCATCGACCGTACGCCCCTGCCCGGTCGGGTCCTCTCCCTTGCGCAGGTATTTCCCTTATATGCGGAATATGAATTCTCCCTTGTGCGGCGTCAGCCCCAGGTCGCTGTTGATGGGCAGCGCCCGGGCGGGAGCGGAATGCAAAACCATGATAAGCAACAGTGCGGCCGGAATGATCCGGCGCATTGAAATCGATCGCATGACACACCTTCCTTTTTCAAATCAGAACGGACTTCTCCCTGTATGGGGAAAAGGAATGAATAATAAAATCAGAGATTCGAAAAAAGCGGTGGTATCAAATCAGGTAGACAGAGTGCACCTGGAAAATGGGGCGCGTTGTGCCCGCGGTGTTGAGAGGAAAGCGAAGCGGTGCAAACAGCGGTCTCGAATCGGCTCCGGGGGGTGACAGCAGAAGCGGCAAACCGTCACCGGAAGCCAGAAATTTCGTGGAGACTTTGGAAAAACCCGGATTGGAAGGCGGCGCCACCCTGCGGTCGGAAACGGCGGAACAGTTTTTCTGGCAGCAGGAAATCATCCGTTTGCCGGGGCTCTCACCCGACAGCTTCATGGGGGCGGGCGCCATCCAGCAGGTTCCCTTGCAGCACATCTTCCCCTTGGCCAGGGAAACCGGGGCTTTCATGGGAAAAGCAAAGCCCAGAAGGACCAGCAGAAAGACGATCTTCGGCAGCATTTTCCAGATTCGGGACATAGCCCATGAATACCTTAGGGGCGTGAGACTGTCAAGCCGGAATCCATCTTGCACCTCTCACAGGCAGCCGGATTTCAGGTTCAGCGCACAGGGTGGCGTTCCAGAAACGCCAGCATCCACGGGACGATACGCTCGTAGGCGTCCTCCACCACGAAATGACCCGCGTCCGCCACCTCCTCGACCTGGGCCTGCGGCAGAAATTCCTTCCAGCGCGTGAGAAAATGATCGGTGAAGCAGAAATCCTTTTTGCCCCAGATGATGAGCGCGGGCCGGTCGCGAAACTGCGTGAGCTTTTCCTGCATGTCCCGCACCACGCTGTGGCTGGGAACCTCCGGCGTCATCGGGATGTCCTGCACAAAGCGCAGGATGGCGATGCGGCTGTCTGCGGTCGGGTACGGGGCCAGGTAGCCCGCCTTCACCTCGCGGGTCATGCGGTCTTTGTGTTTGGGCGCTCTCAGCAGCGCGCCGCGCAAAAACGCGTTGAGCTTGAGCACCGCGAACGGGCCAAACGCGGGGTGCCGGCAGACATCGATGCTGAACGGAATGCGGCCGGACAGAAACGCCGCCGTGTTGAACAGCACCAGCCGCTTCACGCACTCGGGCCGCCGCACCGCGAACCCCATGCCGATGGCGCCGCCCCAGTCGTGCATCACCAGCGTGAGGTCCTTCAGTTTGAGCGCGTCGGCCAGCGCCTCCACGTTGTCGATGTGCTGGGCCAGCGTGTAGTTGTAGTCGAGCGGCTTGTCCGAAAGGCCACAGCCCATGTGGTCGGGCACGACGCAGCGGAATTTATGACGCAGGCCGAGGATGAGATTGCGGAAATGAAACGACCAGGTGGGGTTGCCGTGCAACATCAGGAGCGGCTCGCCTTCGCCCTCGTCGAGAAAGTGGTAGCGCAGGTTTCCCAGCCTCAGGGAATGGGAGCGGTAAGGGTAAAGCTCGCGGAACGCCTCGGTCACCATTGCACGCCCAGCATCAGGCAGTTGAGTCCGCTGCCGATGCCGAGCAGGGCCGCCTTGTCGCCGCTTTGTATGGCGTTTTGTTCTTCGCCCAGAGCCAGGGTCACCGGCAGCGACGCGGCTCCCGTGTTGCCGAGAAATTCCAGCGTGGAGAAATCCTTCTCAAGCGGCAGCCCCACGGTCTCGTACAGCAGCTTGCGGTGCATGCTGCCCACCTGATGGCAGAACACCCGGTCCACGTCTGCGTTTTTCCAGCCCAGGATGTCGCGCACCCCGTTCCAGGTTTCCCCGGCCAGGCGGCAGCCCTCCCGCATCAGGCGTTCGGAATCGGTCTCCATGAGCGGCGCCCAGTTGGAATCCGCGCCGCTGTCGTCGTTGCCCCGGCACAGGTCGTTGAATTCGGTCGCGGCGTAGGAAGCGCCGCCGAGAAGCCGGTGCCCGGATTTGGAGAGGCTTTCGTGCGTCAACAGCACTCCCACTGCCGCGGAGCCGATGGTGAGCGAAGCGAACGACGCCTTCACCTGATTGCGCGTGATCTCGGTGCGGGAAAGCAGGGTTTCGATCGTGTTGTGCACCAGCGGCCCGCCGTTTTCCCCGGCCACCACGAGGCCAGCGCGGATCTGCCCCATTTCGATCATCGTGGCGATGTGCACGATGCCATTGAGCACACCCAAACAGGCGTTGGACAGATCGAACACGTAGGATTGGCGCGGCAGTTTCAGGTTGTGGTGGATCAAAGAAGCGGTGGCGGGTTCCAGAAAATCCCGGCACACCGAGGCGGAGATCAGGCACTGGATGTGGGAGCGGTCGATGCCGGACCGTTCGATGGCGCGCTCGCCCGCGATGGAGCCGATCTCGCTGGGGAACACGCCCTTGTCCCAGAAACGCCGCTCGCGGATGCCGCTCATCATCTCGAGCCGGCCGAACGGCAGCTTCAGCCTTTCATACAGCGGAGCTAGCTGCCTTTCCAGATCTTCGGAGCTGACGCGGTTTTCCGGAAGGTGGTATCCCAAAGCTTCGATGCAGACTTTTTGGAAACGCATGCGGCTTCAGCCTTTCGTCCGCTTTCCGAGTTCGCCCACATCGACAAACTGCATCTCGAAATACTTCTGATAGAGCCCGCTGCCCGCAAGCAGTTCGTCGTGCGTGCCGCTCTCGACGATCTCGCCCGCATCGAGCACGACGATGCGGTCCGCGTGCTTGATGGTGGACAGGCGGTGCGCGATGACGAACGTCGTGCGGTGCTGCATCAGCCGTTTCAGCGCATCCTGAACCAGCTTTTCCGATTCGGAATCGAGGGACGAGGTGGCCTCGTCCAGCACCAGGATCGGCGCGTCGCGCAGAATCGCGCGGGCGATGGCGATGCGCTGCCGCTGACCGCCCGAGAGCTTGACGCCGCGTTCGCCGATCATCGTCTCGTAGCCGTCGTCCAGCGCCGCGACGAACGCATCGACGTGCGCCGCCTTCGCCGCTTCCAGAATCTGCTCGCGCGTGGCGCCCGGTTTGCCGAAGGCGATGTTGTTGAGGATCGTGTCGTTGAACAGGAAGGTTTCCTGGGTGACCAGCGCCAGATGGCTTCTCAATGATTCGTGGGAAAACTCGCGGATGTCTGTGCCGTCGATGAGGATCTTTCCGCCTGTAGGGTTGAAATAGCGGAACAGCAGATCCACCAGCGTGGTCTTGCCCGCGCCGCTCATGCCGACGATGGCGAGCACTTCGGATTTTTGCACCGTGAGATCGATGTTTTGCAGCACCAGCGCCTGGCGCGAGGGATAGCGGAACGACACGTTCTGAAATTCGACCTGATCATTAAAGCCGGTCAGCTCGCGCTTGCCCGCCTCGTCCTTCTCCACTTCCTGGTCCAGAACCGCGAACACCCGCTCGGCCCCTGCCAGCGCCACCTGCGAATTGGCGTAGATCTTGAACAGCAGGCGCAGCGGACCGTACAGCATGAACAGCGCCAGGATGAAGGCGATGAACGTGCCCTGGCTCACCTCGCCCGCCAGCACCTGGCTGCCGCCGTACCACAGCACCACCGCGGCGCTCGCCACACCGAGAAACTCCATCAGCGGCGAGATGATCTCGATGTACTTCACGTTCTTTTTCATCACCGCGAGGTAATCCGCGCTGTGCTTCTGGAACTTGTCCACCTCCTGGCTTTCGAGTCCGAACGCCCGCACCACCTTGACGCCGGAGATCGATTCGAGGATCGTCGAGTTGATGTCGGCGAGGATTTCCTGTCCCCTGTGGCTCAGGCGTTTGAGCTTTCGGGAAATGTTGGCGATGGGAAGCACCATCAGCGGAAACACGATGAGCGCCGTCAGCGCCCACTGCCACTTCATATAAAACAGCCAGCCGATCAGCGCGACCGCCATGACGCTGTTCTGCATGAATTCTTTCAGAAGCCGCGTCACCGTGGACTGCATGATCGTGACGTCGTTGACGATCCTGGAAATGAGGTGCCCGGTTTCGTGCGCCTCGAAGAAATGAAACGGCAGCCGGTGGATGTGGCGGAACAGTTTTTCCCGCATCGAGACCACCAGTTCCCAGGAGATCCCCAGGATGATGCGGTTGGCCGCGTATTGCAAAATCCCCTTGAGAAAATACAGCGCCGCCAGCGCCAGCGGGATGACCACCAGCATGAAGGTGTCTTTCTCAACGAAGATCTTATCGAAGGTTTTCTGCACGATCGGCACCGGCGACGTGGCGATGCCACCCACCGCGATCGAAAACAGGATCGCCAGAATCAGCTTCGGCAGATAAGGCCGAATGTAGGCAAAAAGCCGTTTGTATAACTGGAAGGACATGGAAATGAAATTCAGAAAATGAGGATCGCTCAAACCGGCCGGATCAAGACGCGTTCAGCAGCCGCCACCGTCTCCACCCCCGGCGCCTCCGCCGTCACAGCCACTTAAACCGGCATCGCCACCATAACCGCCGTGCCCTCCACCGGTCCCCCCGGAGGAGAAGTCGCCCGGCCGGGCTTGATTGATCTGGCTATCGAGCGCCCAGAGGACGGCCCACACATACAGAAAAAAGACGCCCAGCCAGCCGAGCCAGCCGATTTCCAGAATCGCCGGGTCGTACTGCACCGCCACCCAGATGAGCAGGGGAAGGGACAGAATCGTCAGGATGAATCGCACGGGTTCTCCGGCAAAAGGATTGTAAAACCTGCCACTCCTTTATTTTAAAGCCCTGCAGGCGGGAAATCTAATCAATATCGCTGATATCGACCACCTAATACCCCGAATTCCTCGGCAGCAAGAAAAAACATTGGATGTCTATCAGCCATCACCGCCGCCTCCACCGCCACTATCACCACCCCCATAGCCATCGTACCCGCCGTTGGTTATCCCGTCACCACAGTAATTGCCCCCGGCTTCAGAATTGACCGAGCCTCGCTTGCCCGTGTGGGCAGAATGGACTTCGGTCCTTAAAGCCCATAAAAGAGTGGCTATATAAAGAAAAACGGCGCAGGTCCAGCCAAACCAGCTGATATCCGGAAACGCGGGATACACAGACGCAACAATAAGCAATAACGGAAGCGATAAAAATGTAAGGATGAACCGCATGGTTTTCTCCACTTGCGGGAAGCTGGCCCAACTCTTTCATTTTAAAGGCTTAACTGATAGAAAATCGAACCAATTTCACAGTTACTGCTTCTAAGAAACCGTTTGCCTCGGTTTTTCAGATGTTTTCAGAGATGGCGGGACGCTGGATTCGCCTCTCCTGAGAAACACCCTTCACCTGCCCTTGCTGTCCTGTGGCTGCTTTTCTTTGCGCCTTCGCGGCTTTGCGCGAGGCCGCCTTTTTCCTGTATCCCGTCGAAAGTTTTGCTGCTGGAATAAAAAAACCCGGCACCGAAAACCGGTACCGGGTTTGTGTTTTTTCAGGCAGGGGTCGGATCAGGCTCCCACCTCTTTCTTGGGCAGAAAGTCTTCCAGGGTGGCGCCGTTTTTGATCGCATCCTCCATCAACTTGACGGATTCGGCGATGCCCTTTTCACAGACCTCCAGGGAGATGTCCTTGATGCCGTTCATCTTGGCGTAACCCATCACGCGGTTCTGCGTGTTGTCCCGCATGAAGCCTTTGGGAACCCGCTCGAGCCGCTCCAGCGCTTCCTTACTCCAGTTGAAGTCCTTCGGGTCCGACTCGGCGCCGTATTGCATGACTTCCTGGATGGTTTTGGTCTCGCTGTCGCCATTGCCGTTTTTGCCGTTGCCGTTGACGTCTTCCTTGACCGCCTTCTCGTTGATGATCTTGCTGGCAAAAGCGCGGGAAATGGTCGCGATCTTCTGTACGCGGGCGCTCTTTTCGATCCGGGCGCGCGCGCGACGCCGGACATGGTGTTCCGGGATCTCGTCGAGATAATCCATCGCGTCCTGGGTCCAGGTGACGACCACATCGTCGAACGTGGTGACCTCGGTTTTCTGCTCTTCTTCCTTCTGATCCGGCTTGAACTCTTCCTTGTCGATCGGCAGGAAGCGTTCGGAAGTCGCGTCGCAGACGCCGCAGCGGACCACATCGCCTTTCAGAATGGTGCCGCAGCTCGTACACTTGAGCGTGACCTCGTCGGCGCTCTTGCCGGCGTGCGCTTCCATCATCTGATCCTTGAGTTTGCCCAGAACCTCGGGGCCTTCCGGATCGACGCCTTCGTTTTTCATGTTCTCGCCGATCGCGCGCATGGCCTGCATGGCGCCGGCGGGCAGGATGTTCTCCACCGCCTCGGTGATGACGCTGGAGGTGATCATGCTGTGGCCGCGCTCCAGGGCGTAGCGCAGAATCGCGGAAGTCGCCATGGGCCGCACGAATCCGGGAATCTTCTTGAGCCGCTCTTTCGCTTCGGCGGTCCACTCGATGCTCTCTTCCGCCTGCATGTCGATCGGCGGCTTGAACACCTTGCTCGAAAGATAAACGTTACAGGGCACCAGCCGCAGCAGGTTCTCGGTGTTGCCGCCGATGTCCATGTCGGGTGCGCTGTGCACGCCGATGCGGCCGAGGATGAGCAGATACGGGTTTTCCTCACGCGCGTACTGCAGCACTTTTTCGAAAACCTTGCCGTCGAGCAGGCGGATGGTGCAGTCCATGCCCTCTTCCTCGACGATCTTCTTGGAGATTTCCAGATGCGCCTGATAAATTTTTGCCAGTCCCTTGTCGATGATGTCCTCGTGCAGTTTTTCCTGCTGCTCGAACTTGAACACCTTGCCGGCTTCCTTGGTGAGCACGCCGGTCAGGCTGTTGAACATCGCGTAATGGAAATACGGATCGAACGTGGAGATGATTTCCAGCGGCCGGTTCAGGTGCTTGGCCAGCTCGATCCCCGTCTTCAAACCGCCGAAGGAATGACCGCTGCCGTCCACCGCCACGACGATCTTGCCGCTGGACGCCCGCTCCCCATGCAATTCCGGAATGTATTTGACCACCAGCATGTCGGTCTGCGTGCGCCGGATGACCCGCTCGGCAACCGTGCCGATCATGCTGTCCTTGATGGCTCCCAAGCCGAGCGCACCCAGGATGACCAGATCGTAGGTAGACTCCTTGATGTCCCGCACCAGCTCGATCCAGTTCCTGCCTTCGAGGGATTTGCCGACAAAAGGCACGCCCGCCTCTTGACAGCGGCGTTTGGGAACTTCCAGATAGGAGTCCGTGATCACTTCCATGCCTTTGGTGATCAACTGGTCGTGGATATTGCGCTGTTTCTCTAATTCCTGTTCGTCCTGATACTCCTCGGGCAAACCGCTTTCCATTTGCCGGAAGCGCACATCGTGCATTTTCGCGGCGTACACATGGCTGGCCGTGATGGTGGTTTCGCCCTTCACAGCAAATTCCAGTCCCAAGTCGATGCATGTATTGGAAAAGTCGGAATTGTCTACAGGCAGATAAATATGTTTGAACATGGGGGTTATCTCTCCCTTCCCGCCTCCCGGTCCGCCGGGGGTCGGGCAATGGTTTCCAGGCTATGATTAATTCATTCTCAATGTCTGAATCGGAGCCATGAGGAATGAAAAATGGAGGTGTTGCTCATTTTGAGAGAAATTCTAACAAATTATACCCGCCTGTCAACAAGAAACGAAGGTTGGTTAGCACTGTATTTCCAACCCTTTATAAGCTTCTTTCCCGAGCACCGGATGGATGAAAACACAGCTTTAAAGGCGGGTTTTTCCCGCCCCCGTTCCGAAAGCCGATCCACCCGGGAAAAAACGGCCGTCCGGGGGTGTGGAAATGCCTTGAAATCTTTGCGCCAGCCGCTAAAAACCCTTCCATGCAAAGATGTTTTGCCTCCGGGGATATTTTTGGCTAAAATAGAAATGACAGGCTATCTCTAGCCGAATTCAAACCACACCCAAATTACAATTAATGTATTGTTGTGGACAGTCGATACGGGTTCCCGGAAATTTCGCCCTGCGTTCGCATCGAAATAATCGCCCCAATCTCAGGGAAATCCACCGGTTTTTATCGCAATAAACCACACTAAGGAGAGAGTCCCATGCTGTTTTCCACGAAGAGCGAAATCACCGATCAGTTGAAAGGAATCGTCGGTCAGAACAACGGCAGCGTCAAACTGGAAAACAGGGACAAACTCCGCGACGCCACCATCGACACCCTGGTGGAAAACGCCGTTCTCAACGAGTCCAATGAAATCAAGGGTTTTTCGCGCTACCTGATCAAATCCGCCGCCCAGGAAATGGGCATCGTGCTGGCTTCGATCCAGGGACTCTACGAAGCCCGCGGCAGGGGCGAGGTCAAAGGCTTCACCGTTCCCGCGCTCAACGTGCGCGGCCTGTCCTACGACATGTGCCGGGCGGTGTTCCGTTCGGCCCAGAAGGTCGATTGCGGCGCGCTGATCTTCGAGATCGCCAAATCCGAAATCGGCTACACCTTCCAGTTGCCGCACGAGGTCGCCGCGGTGATCCTCGCCGCCGCCATCAAGGAAAACCACACCGGCCCCGTGTTCGTGCAGGGAGACCATTTTCAGGTGAACGCCAAAAATTACGCGGCGGATCCCAAAAAGGAAATCGAGGGACTCAAGCAGCTGATCCGGCAGGCCATCGACGCGGGTTTTTACAACATCGACATCGACACCTCCACCCTGGTCGATCTCAGCCACGACACGGTCAAGGAACAGCAGCGTCTCAATTACGAAGTGGGCGTCGAGCTCACCGATTACGTGCGCGAGCTGGAGCCGGAAGGCGTCACCATTTCGGTGGGCGGCGAGATCGGCGAAGTGGGCAAACAGAACAGCAACGAGCAGGAACTGCGGGCCTACCTCGACAACTTCAACGACGTGCTCGAAAAGACCCGGCCCGGCGCCAAAGGCATCAGCAAGATTTCCATCCAGACCGGCACCTCGCACGGCGGCGTGCCGCTGCCCGACGGCAGCGTGGCCGAAGTGAACCTGGATTTCGAGACGCTGGACAACCTGTCGCGCATTGCGCGGGAAGACTACGGCATCGCCGGCGCCGTGCAGCACGGCGCGTCCACGCTCCCGGCGGACCTGTTCAACAAATTCCCGGAACTGGAAACCGCGGAAATCCACCTCGCCACCGATTTCCAGAACATGATTTACGACAGCAAGCATTTCCCGCAAGACTTCAAGGAAGAGATCTACAAGCACCTGCGCGTCAAGTTCGCCAATGAGAAGAAAGACGACATGACCGACGAGCAGTTCATCTACAAGACCCGCAAAAAAGGATTCGGCGAATTCAAAGCCCGTTTCTGGGCGCTGCCGCAGGAGATCCGCGACGCCATCGGCAAAGAGCTGGAAGGCAAGTTCGATTTCCTGTTCGACAAACTGGCCGTCAAGAACACCCAGGACATGGTCAACAAAACCGTCGATCCGGTGCGCGTCAAACCCGACCTGAAAGCCGAAATCGCCGCTTGTTCCTGAATAGAAATCGGGCAAGTCGCCCGACACAAGCCGCCCCCGGCAGTAGTGGAGGGAGTGAACGCCACCGGGTTCCAGGGAAACACCCTTCCCTTCTTTAACCTCTTTCGAGGGATTCCTGTGACGAATCCCAGCTCGACTCGCCCCACTCCCCCAACACCCGGCTCGATTCGAGCCTCTGCCCTCCCCCTCTGGATCAAAGTCGGACCCACTTTGTTCGCCTGCGTGCTGTTCCCGGCGTATATCTGGGTTCTGGGAGCCAAGCATCTTTTATGGCTTTCGGACATCGCCTTTTTGATGCTGATTGTCGCTCTCTGGCGGGAAAGCCCGTTGGTCAACAGCATGATTGCGGTGGGCGTGCTGCCCATGGAGCTGGCGTGGAATTTTGACTTCTTCGGCCGGATTCTCATCGGCGGTCCGTTTCTCAATTTCACCGAATACATGTTCGACCCCACAGAGCCCCTTCATTACCGCAGCCTCTCGCTGTTCCATGTCTTGCTGCCGGCTCTGGTGGTGTACCTGCTTTTTCGTTGGGGCTACGACACCCGGGCACTGAAAATGCAATCCCTGCTGACCGCATTCATCCTGATCGTGACGTTTTCCATCACCGGACCGCAGGAAAATATCAACTGGGTGTACGGCCCGGGCCCCGACCCGCAAACCTGGATGGCCCCACACCTTTATTTTGTTGTAGGAACACTCGTGCTTTTTTTTGCGATCATGCTGCCCACCCATCTCATCCTGAAGCATTATTTTCCCCTGAAACGCTCCCCATCCACACCGGACAACACCGGTTAATCTCCTGCATGAACATTCTTTAAAACTTTCTCCCCATTCCGAAACAGGTGATTTTTTTTCTCTCAGGGACTATATTTTAAATGGAGGAAGGATGAATTCCAGCGGTCCTCCCTGAGGTTTTTTGATGTTGCGGTTTGGATGAAATCTCAGGCTGGAATGAGTTCTTCCTCTTGAGTCGCAACCGTTGTCGTTTTGTTGAAGCTGGAGGTTTATGAGGTTGGGTTGCGAGGTGAAGTGAAGATTAACCCAAAAGAGGATCGCTTGACCTATGTGCTTCGCGTTGAATTCTGCACGCGAAGCCCAATGGGGAGGTTTATGCAGTGCCGTGGCGGATGATGTGGCGAATCGAGCGCACACCGTCCTGGTTGTTGGTTCGCTTTTTCGGCGGTGCGCGCTCTCCGGCTTGAGTTTTGATTCGACCAGAATCATCGGGAGTTTGTGCACGGCTGGAAAAGGGAGGAGAGAGTGTCTCCCCCCTTTTCTTTTTTTATCCTTTTTTAGGAACATCTGTAAATACGCGAGTCACTCCCCCCAGACCGCGAACGCCACGCCCGCGGCGATCATCGCGAGGCCCGCGGCGCGGCCCCCTGCAGGCCCCTGAGGCAGCAGCTTTTCCAGCAGGACGAACACCGTGATCCCGGCAATCCACAACAGGTTCATCACCCCACCGACGAACAACAATCCCATCAGCACCCAGCAGCAGCCCAGGCAGTAGGTGCCGTGATGCAGGCCCAGGCGCAGCGCCCCGGCGGTTCCCGCGCGCCAGTGCTCGGAGATGAAATGCACGGGGGAACGGCAGTGCTTGAGGCAGGCTTCCTTGAGAGGCAGCCACTGGTAGATCCCGGCCGCGATCAGCAGTCCTCCACCTAAAGCCGTGCTGTTTGCCACCATCATGGGGGACAGCCATCCCGCCCGGTCCAGCCCCCATTGCGCCAACGTGGCGAACAGGCTGAACAGCACCCACATCACCAGATACCCGGCCACGAATACGCCCGTTGGGGCCACCGGGTTTTGCTGAGCCTGCGCTTTGCGGGCGATGGCGGCGTAGATCAAAACCGCAGGCGCAAACGAAGGCACCATCATGCCAACCATCATGACGGCCCACATCAGAAACATCATGAAAAAGTAAGCGGGATCCCAGGACGGCATCGGCATCGACGGCATGCCGGTCATGTCTTTCGCCATCGACGCGAGATACAGCCAGGCAAGAACGGTCACACCGCCGAGGGAAAACAGGATGGCAAACAGGTCGTGGCGCGGTAACGTGCGGGAAGGCTGCATGGGAAAGAAAGGACCGCTGCGGTTGTCAGCGGATCACACCGTCCTGGTTCATGTGCAGGATGCAGAAATGGCCATAAGTGTTGTCGAGATCCAGTTGAATACCGGCTGAAGCCTTGGAATGCCCCGCCCCGATTTCCGCGTCGGTGAACTCGAAACCGTCGGGGTTGTGAATGACGCGGCGGGTTTCCTTGCCGTTGAACGGGTTGACCAGGGGAGAACCTTTGGAATCGACCATGCCTTCGATGTGCGTTCTGCCGCGCCGGGCTTTTATGTCGATGTCCATTTCGATCGGCGCGTACAGTGTGTCCATCACTTCGGAGGTCAGGCTGTTGAAAACGAAGAAATGCGTCGAACCCGGTGCGGTGGATTCGCCGTATGAAATTTTTCGCACCGCTTCGCGCTGCTCCGGGCTGGCGGATTCATCGATGATCACCTGCTGCTTGCCGTTGCCTTCCTTGATCTCGCCGGGCCAATGACACAGCATGACAAAATTGACCCCGTCCAGGCGCGTGTCGTTGAAATAACCCTCGTCGATCATGATGCTGACCACGGCTTCGCAGAAACCGTACGTGGACGGTGCGAGAAACTGGCATGGGCAGCCGAACGAACAATTGCAATTGCTGAATTCGCGCGCGCGGATCATCCACTGGTCGGGCATGACACCTCTCCTCTTCGACAAATCGGTCAGCCGGTTCACGGAACCGGATGTTTTCAGAACGAACGTTTCCCCTTTTTACGGATATCGGGGGAATTTTTCAAGGATTTTTCAATTATGGAGAGGGAGTTTCACTCCAGCCAGACCTTGACTTCGCGCTCGGGGTCTTTGAGATCGAACAGCAGTTGCGGGACGAATCCGGTCTGGCGGGCGCGTTTCTGGATGGCGTCCAGGTCGATGTTCTGCCGCTCGATGGATTCCATGACGGGGGGATCGATGACGCCTTTCAGGTCGTCGGCGACGCGGGCGGGCATGGTGAGTTTGACCTTGTTGCCGTTCGGCTTGACCACGTACACCTGCAGGTAGCGGGCGATGCCGTTGAACCCGACGGCGGCCGCGGACGACGGCGGCAGCTTGAGGGCCCGTGCGGCGGGGAACTGTTCGGCGCAGTGCTTTTCCAGCAGGAATTTCCAGGGCAGTTTGGCGTCGAGCCGTTCCAGCATGACGGCGAGCCCGTGCAGGGTGCGCATGAGGAAGATCAACTCCGGCGGCGCCGCCGAGCGGAACCACCATTTGAGATCGCCCACGATGGCGTCGAAGCGCTCGCTCAACCGCCAGTCCTTGATGTCGTAAGGCCCCTCGCACAGAAACGGCTCGAACAAAACCTGCAACAGAGCCGGCAGCGTCGGCCGCAGGTCTTCCAGCTTTTCCGCGTCGAACCCGGCCAGCGCCAGGCAGTCCACCGGGTCGGCGTTCTCGTGCGATTGCAGCGCTAGGATGGTGCGCAGCAGCGCCAGCCGCACCGTGTCGTTGATCTCCAGGACACAGCCGAAATCGTACAGGATCAGCGCGTAGCGGTCGCGCCCGGTCTGGCGGAACGCGAAGTTGCCCGGCTGCGGGTCGGCGTGCACGAAGCCGTGGTTGAACAGCATGTGCAGGTAATGCGAAAGCAGCACCCGGCCCAGCGTCTGCTTCTGCGGCGGGTGCAGGCTGGCGGCCTTGTCGAGATCGAACCCCTCTTCCAGCCGCTGCACCAGCACGTTGGGGCGGCACAGCGCCTCGAACACCTCCGGCACCACGACGTCCGTCAGCGGCGGAATCATTCTGCGGTACTGCTGCTGGTGCCGGATCTCGCGGCCGTAATCGAGTTCCTTGCGGAAATTGTCCCAGAACGCGTCGCGGTAGCCCTCCATGGAGAAGCCCCACTTGGCCACCGGCCCCACTTTCGGCATCCAGCCGAGCAGGTCCATTTCCGACTCCACCGCCTGGCGGATGTCCGGATACTGGACCTTCACCGCCACCGGCGTGCCGTCCTTGAGCTTGCCGAAATGCACCTGCCCCAGGGACGCCGCTTTGGGCGTGTCGTTGAGGGATTGGAAATGCGTATCGAGCGGCGCCTGCAGCGCGGTTTCCAGGATGGATACCGCCTGATCGACGGGCATGGGAGGGATCGCGCCGTTGAGGGTTTCCCGCAGCTCCGCGTCGTCCTCGCCCAGCGTCATGAACTGCCCGACTTTCGCGGGCAGCCCGCGGGATTTGCCGAGGATTTCGACGAGATACTGCTTCGCCCAGGTGCGCTTGTCCGCGTCGTCCGCGGTTTTGAGCGTGCGCACCGCGCGTCCCACCTTGACCAGGTTCATCCCCCGCTTGAGCAGGGACACGAATTTCACGAACCCGGGTCCCCGTTGCGGGAGCGGCCGGCGTGGGTGGTTTTGCGGTTTTTGAACTGACTCACTTCCGTAAGCACTCCTTCGGGAACTTTCTCGTCGTTGCTGTTGGAACGCATCAGCACAACCAGCCGGGGCGTTCGCTTCTCCGTCAGCCATTTGCGGCCGGCGGCCAGAACCTCTTCCTTCTTGAGATTCTTAACGGTCGCGATCAGTTTTTGTTTATAGAGGAAATCCCCTTCCTCCTCGGTGGCGAGGTAATACAGATCCCCCATCACCTCGGCGATGCTCTCGCCCTTTTTCTCCAGGGAGACGATGATGCTCGCCCGGTGCTTTTCGAATTCCGCATCCGAAACCTTGTCCAGCAGGTCCCCCGCCTTGGCGAGCCAGGCTTCGACCCTGCGGTTCAGCTCGAACGGGCTGTGGTTGGCGGACTGAATGACGAAGCGCAGAAACATCCTGTCTTCCAGCGTCTGCTGGAAACTCCAGACGATGTAGCCGAGCTGCTGGTTGGTGCGCATCTGCGTGTAAAAATCGCTTTCCAGAATCGAGGCGATCATCTGCGCCTTCGCCTGCCGCTCCAGACCTTTCTCGCCGATCTGCACCCCGTAGGCGATGGAGTTGTTGTTGTCCTTCACCTGCCGGGAAAACAGGATCCGCTCGCCGGGCTCCAGGACCTCGACCACCTGCTCGAACCGTTCGCTTTCCGGCAGCGGCTTGCTCTGGATTCCGTCCAGCAGGATGCGGATGCTTTCCTCGATCTTTTCATCGGTCGCGTTGCCGTGCGCCATGCCGGTGATGTAGACCCGCTCGTACAACGTCTTCGCATACGCCTTCACATCGTCCAGCGTTAAGGGCATCAGCGCTTCCAGCGCCTCTTCCTCGGTGTA
Source organism: Nitrospinales bacterium (assembly GCA_965223345.1). Classification (GTDB taxonomy): domain Bacteria; phylum Nitrospinota; class Nitrospinia; order Nitrospinales; family VA-1; genus CBDCWG01. The sequence continues at coordinate 2,468,345 of CBDCWG010000012.1, read as the reverse complement.
CTGCTTTTCCAGCCAGATCAGCCGGTGGTAGTAACCGCCGCGCGAATACGCCTGCGCCAGCTTGCTGTTTTTCAGTCCGCGGATCATCGCTTCTTTCAGATCCTTGAACTTCTGCGGACTGATTTTCACCGTCTTGAGATTCTCGATGACCAGTTTCAGCAGATCCCCCACCCGTTCGGAATAGCCGCCGATCGTCAGCACGATGCCTTTTTTGCGCGCGCTCAATCCGTAGGACAGGCCGGCGATCTGGATGGGATACACCATCTCGTTCAACCCCTCCTTGATGGCGGCCAGGTAGAGCGAGGAGAGCCGGGAGTTTCTCGGCGTGTCGTAGACCCGCGGCGTTTCGATCTGAAACTGCATGTAGAGCTTGGGCTGCTGAAAACGGCTGTCGTACTGAAACCAGACCTTCGCCAGATCGTCGTCCCACACCAGGTGCGGCTCTTCCTTCACCAGCTTCAGGTTGTGCGGAATGAACGGGTTCTCGTCCGGGTAGTGCATGGCCGCCACCTGCACCGGGGATTTGAGTTTCTGAAACGCCGCGCCCCCGACCTTGGCAATGGAGTATTCCGCGTCATAATATTTGGCTTTTTTGTCCGTCTCCACCGCGTTGGTCTTGATCACCACCGTCATATTTTCCGGCGTCAGCGTGTCGAGCACGGCCTTGTACGCGGCGGGGTCGTATTTCTTGAACAGGAACGGCAGCGTCTCCACATCCTCGATCTTGTAATCCTGCATCAGCGCCGCCCGTCCGGCGACGAAGCCCATGCCCTCGTCGGGATCTTTCCAGTCGAAGTCGATCTGCGCCATCGTCTGGCTTTCCTTGAAGGTGTATTCCTTGAATCCTTCTTTCTTCAACATCTCGATGTAGGAAAACACCAGCTCCAGAATGCGCTCGTACTCCACGACGCCTTTTTTCGTCAGCGAAACGTTGATGCTGAACGAGTTGATATCCGGATGGCTGGAACCGCCGCCTGCGCTCAATCCCAGGACCAGCCCCTCCTCCTTCAGCTTGGACAGCAGGGACCCCTTGCCCTCGTAGCCGATCACCGAAGCGACGATGGAGGCCGGCTTGCTTTCCTTGTGATCGACCAGGCGGATCGTCGGGAACTCCAGCTCCATCGAACGCGTGTCCTTGATCATCTTGATCTTGAGCAGGCGGTACTTGCCGTCCAGCGGCTTGCGGAACGTCGGCGGGATTTTCGGTTTGCTCACCTCGCGGTCGGGAATCGCAGCGAAATACTTTTTCGCCAGCTGCGCCTGCAACTCCAGCGGCTGCGAGGAGATCATCGCGAGCTTCATATTGGAGGCGGCGTAGTATTTCTTGAAAAACGCCAGCAGCGCCGGCCGGTTGTCGCCGGCAAGCGTGTGCTTGTTGCCGGTGCCGAATTTGCGGATGGGATGTCCTTCCTCGGAGATCTGCGAAACCACGAAGTTGGCGCGCCAACCGTCGCGCAGCTTGTTCTTGTCGTGCTCGCTGTTGACGGCGTTCACCTCCCGCTCGGAATAGGTCTTGTCAAACAGGGGCGCCTTGAAAAAATCGCTGAACCTATCGAGCGCGCCTTCATAGGCTTCGTGCGACACCTGGAAAAAATAGTTGGTGATCGCCCCGCCCGTATACGCGTTGCTGGCGCCCGAATTCTCGGTGAGGTATTTCTTGTAGCTGCCCGTCTCGGGATACTTCTCGGTTCCCAGAAACAGCATGTGCTCCAGATAATGCGCGAGCCCCATCTTGTCTTCCGGGTCGTACAGATGCCCGGTTCCAACCGAAAGCGCCGCGGCGCTGCGGTGCGCCTCCGGATCGTGAATCAGGAGAACGTCCAGACCGTTGTCGAGTTTGAGGGTTTTGGTTTCCCGGTCGCCCACCGCCTCCGCACGGGAAAAGACGAAAACCACTGCCAGAACCACCCAGCCCATCAACCGCCGTGAAGATCGTAACTGCAACACAGGTCACCTCCATCCAATCGAATCACCCCGTCCGGGGTGGAATAAGAGAACGAATTCCAGAAAACCGACGCTTTGGCAAACGCGGGGTATCCCATTCAGTATAACGGGTTGCGCGGAGAGGAAAAATTAAAATCGCGCGGCGCGCGCCGCAAAGCCGCGGTCCGGCGTCAGCCACGCAGCGCCTTATTACGCAAATGGTTACAAAGCCGTCAACGCAGAGTGAAACGCAGCCGCAAACATTAAAATGGCCGCAACCCGATTCACATGAAGTGATCGAGGCGGGAAGGCCTCACTTGGGGCTGTGCGGGTCGTCGTTGGTTTCGGGAAGATTTATGAACCGTTTGGAGTTTTCTACACACTCCGCGTAATGACGCGATCCGGGCGGATACCCCGCCGATTCACACCGTTCCCGCCCCTCGGGATAGGAAGACGCGCAGCCGGAAAGGAGCAGAATGGCTAGCATCGCAAAAGGTATTGCTTTCATAAGAGACATTTTACCGGATTACCGGGGATTCATTTCAGTATTGATGATTTCTCACAAAGGATCCGTAAAACCCGCCGAAAAACGCACTTTTTTAACCACCCCGCCCTGCTCATCACTAAATAACCCGCGCTTTTACAACACCCCCTCTTTGGCACGGAGGTTGCTCAACATATTGACTAATATAGCCTCTCCCTTGCGCTATACTGGCATTCATGTCTATCCGACTCGAACCATGATGCTCAAATACTGGACACGCACATTCATCGTCATATCCGTGTTGGCTCATGGTACTGCCCACGCTCAGGTCTCGTCCGAGATCTACTGCTCGGAAGAGCTGGCCAGGCGCAACCTGGACTGCCCGCAGGAACACAACAACCCGAAGTACTTCCGCCAGCTCATCAAAAAGGAGTACACGGCGGAGCAGGTGCGGGAAAACCTGAAGCGCGATGTGCCGCGCTGTAAGGGGAACCTGAAAGACATCCCCAGAGTCTTCACCTACGCACCGCAGGAACGGGATCAGAAACGGCTCGCGGACCTGCTGGAAGAAATCGCGGCGTTGAACGGCCCGGCTCCTGAGAAGGTTCTCGGCGCGCAGATCAAAAACAAAACCGCCAACGGCTGGCAGCTCGCACTCGGACAGGCGGAGATTTTTCTCGGCAACGACGCGCTGTTGCAGAGCTTCGAGGAAGAGCTGAGAAAGCTCAAGGGCACGCGGCCGAAAAAAGTTTCGCATGCGAAGCCCGCGAACATCCCCGAACTGCGCGGTGAAAAATTCCGCCCGCAGCACGTTCTCAAAGTCGAGAACGGCTGGCTGCTGGGCAGCGACAAAGGCGAATGGGGCGGCGACCTCATCTTCCTCGATGCAGATCAAAAAGCAACCGTCCTGATCAACGACAACGTCCTCGGCCTGTTCGACACCCCCGCCGGGCATGTCGCCGTCACCGGTCTGGCTCACATGACCTTCAACTACGGCTACCTGTTCCAACTGGAAAACAACGGCAAGCAATGGAGCGCCCACCCCTTCGCCACGCTCTACGGCGCGCCGCAGCTCCTGCAGCAGACCCCGGACGGCACCCTGCTCATCGCCAACGACTTCGGCTCCTTCAGGTTGGGTAAAGACGGTTTGTGTCGATTGACTGAGATCGATGGAAAATAATTTTTCCTCACAGGAAAAGCTCAATGAGAAAAGTGTTACAAAAAATAGCGATCGCATTTGCAATCTCTGTAGCGGCTCTTTGCTCGCTCATCGCTATTTATATATTTTATCTTGCCTATATCTATCCAATAGACAAAACCATAACCGAAGGTTCCGGTTATGGTTTCACGATCGGCCAAAACAAAGAAGCAGCATTGATGACAGCCAAAGAATTATACAAAGATCAAAAAGTAGACTTCACAAATTTCTACTCACGTCCTATATTGAACAAAGAAATCATTTTTAAACCCGTTAAAGAGATCGATATTGAAGCCATAAGAAAGTACGACATCTGGACATTCCGTTTTGAGCATGACGGAAGCCTCCATTTGACATTTGACGGGGAAATGATTTTTAAAATTCATCGATGGCGTCATCCTGAAACTATATAGTTACTTCCTGTATCATCCCCCATCCATCCCGATCAATGCAATTCCCAGCACCATCAGGCCGCCCGCCAGCAGCCGCTGTTTGCCGAACGGCTCACCCAGCTTGAAGCAGCCCCAGTAGACCACCAGCAGCACGCTCGTCTGCCGCAGCGACACCACCGCACTCACCGCCTCGAACTGCAGCACCACGCAGATGAGCCCGTACGAGCCCAGCGTCGCCACACCCGCCATGAGCGCCCGGCCCCACTCGCCGCGCCACACGGAAAAGAGGTCCTGCTTCGGCTGCGTGATGAACAGGTACAAAAGCGCCAGCGAAAACCCCACCAGCGATTCCAGAAAAAAGAACAGAATGCCGTTGACGAACGCCGAATCGGGATAGTGCGCCAGAAACACGTCCATCCCCTTCTTGTCCACCAAGCTGTAAGCCACCACCAGCGCCAGCGTGACAAACGCCCAGCGAAGATCCTGATGCCGCACCGCGTCGTACAGGTTTTTGAATCCGCGGATCAGGTGGCCCTCGAAATGCAGGATGTAGATCGCAAGCAGGATGATGACGATCGCCAACACCGTAGTGGGTGTCAGGTGCTCGCCCAGCAGCAGGAACGCGAACACCGGCACGAACACCGGCGCCGAGCGGGCGATCGGATACACGTAGGAGATGTCGGCGGAATCGTAGGCACGCGACAGGCTGAGGATGTACACGCCGTGCAGTATCCCCGAGACCCCCGCCCAAAACAGCAGTTCCGGCGGCCCCCACGGAAAATCGAGCCACACCAGCGCGGGCAGCGCCATCGCCAGGATCCACAGCCCCTTGAGGCCGGAGAAATAACGTGAGTTTTTGCTGGTCTGCGTCAGCACGTTCCAGAAGGCGTGGCTGAAGCTGGAAAGCAGGATCAGGCCGATATTGAAGGGCGACAAAAAAGACTCCGCGTATTACAGAGGAAAAGGGGAAGCGTTGAAAAAATAGCTGACGGGATGGACAGGATTAGATAAAAAGGCAGCTCCGTCGAGCATAGCTCGATACCAGTTCATAATACATTGGAGATTGCACGAGGGATCATCAACCCTTTCCTTTCCGGTTTCCTTTGCGTTCTTTGCGTCTTTGCGGTGAATCCGGTTTGGGCTTTTGCCTTGCCTCAGAACAGTTCCGCTGTCTTTATCCTGTTCATCCTGTCCCGTTGTATTTACTATGCTACACTCGGCCTGCCCGGTTTGCGGGCCATCTCCTTTCCGAAATCGCAGAATGCAAGCATGAGCGCAAAAATCGCCTACATCTCCTATCCGGTGACGAATATGGCCCGGGCCGTGGAATTCTACCAGAACGTGCTGGACTGCACGCCGCTGTTTGTGCGCGAGGACTGGTCCGAGTTCGACCTCGGCGGCCAGCGCTTCGCCCTGCACAAGGTGGAGGCCCGGCAGCCAACCGCATCGGGCGAGCCGCCGTTTCTGTCGCTGCTGGCCCGGCCCATCGAGCAAGTGATTGAAACATTGAAACAAAAGGGAGTCAAGGATTTCGACCCCATCGAGGCGCACCCCTTCGGCAAGCTGTCCGGTTTCCGCGATCCCGACGGCAATCATGTGGGTCTGTACGAGCCGCCCGAGCGTCGAAATTGAGCGTTCCGGCGTGCAAAAAGCGGAAAAAACGCCCCCTCGCGCCGCTTTCCCGCCCCACAGGGCGGAAGGCTTGACGCACAACCCCGAAACTGATGTATTATAGTGCCATGAGCAATCCGCTGACCCATTTCAACGAGGAAGGCCGCGCCCGCATGGTGGACGTCGGCGGCAAGGACGTCACCGAACGCACCGCCGTCGCCGAGGGCACCGTGCACATGCAGCCCGAGACCCTCTGGCTCATCAAGGAGGGGCAGATCAAAAAAGGCGACGTGCTCGCCGTGGCGCAGGTGGCGGGCATCATGGGGGCCAAGAAAACGGCCGACCTGATCCCGATGTGCCACCCCTTGGCCCTGACCCACGTGGACATCAGCTTTGCCGACAACATGGACCCCGATAAGGAAACCGGGCTCTGTTCCATCACCATCACCGCGACGGTCAAGCTCAACGGCAAGACGGGCGTCGAGATGGAAGCGCTCACCGCCGTGTCGCACGCCGCCCTCACCCTCTACGACATGTGCAAGGCGGTGGACAAGGGAATGGTGTTCAACAATATCAGACTGGTGCACAAATCCGGCGGCAAATCCGGAACGTTCACCCGCAACCCGGACTGAGTCATGATCACCCTGAAATATTTCGCCAGCCTGAGAAGCATCGCCGGCAAGGAAGAGGAACACCTCGACCTCGGCGGGCAGACCACCGTGCAGAAGCTGAGCGAAGTCCTGTCGAAAGACAATCCCCAGATCGGCGAGATGATCCAGGGGAAAAAGATAATGGTATCCGTCAATCAGGATGTGGCCGCACTGGACACCGTCATCCACGACGGCGATGAAGTCGCATTCCTGCCGCCCTTTTCCGGCGGCTCTTGAGATAGAAGGGAACAGAACATGAGCACCGTCATGGAATCCAAAGTCCGCATCCAGCGGGAGGATTTCGTCGTCACCGACGAAATCGAGGCCATCAAGAAAAGCTCCCGCAACATCGGCGGCATCACCACCTTTCTCGGCACCGGCCGCGAACTCAACAAAGGCGAGAACATCAGCAAGCTCAACTTCGAGCACTATCCCAAGATGGCCGAAAAGAAACTCGAAGAGCTGCGCGAAAAAGCCATCCGCGATTTCAAGATCATCGACATGAGCATCATCCACCGCATCGGCGAGATCGACATCGGTGAGAACATCGTGCTCATCGTCGCCGCCGGCGAGCACCGGGCCGAAACCTTCAAGGCCTGCGAATGGGCCATCGCGGAACTCAAACGCACCACCCCCATCTGGAAACGCGAGACCACCTCCAAAGGCGAGGTGTGGGTGCAGGCGACACCCTGACAGCACGCCGGTGGCTGCAAGGATGCAGCGTGAACCGCGCTTCGACCGGCTCAGCACGACACTCTTGTCACCCTGAGTCCTTCGGCAAGCTCAGGACAAGCTCAGTCGAAGGGTGAAACGAAAAATCATCCGCAGTCATCCGCGGTGTCCCATCCCTTGCCTAAAGAATCGACCATCGACAACCCACAATCTGAACCACACACACAACCAACCGTGATCCTCACGGTCAACGCCCGCCTCGCCCGCTGGCTGTTGCTGCAACACAATGAAATACAGAAAAGCACCGGCGGCCGACTCGTCTGGCCGACGCCGGAAATCCTGCCGCTTTCCGCCTGGCTCAAAAAAGTCTGGATCGAATCCTGGCCCGCTAAATACATCTTAAGCGAACTGCAAGCGCGCAAACTGTGGGAACAGATCGTCACCGACGACCTGCGCACCCGCGACCTCGGCCTGCTGCACTTACGGGCGGCGGCCGAACAGGCGGCCAAGGCGTACGCGCTGATCCGTGAACACCGCCTGCCCGCAAACCGGCAGGCATTTGAGGCCACCGAAGAGACGCGCGCCTTTTACGGCTGGATGCGCCGCTACGAGAACCGTCTGCAGGAATGGAACGCCCTCGATGCGGCGGACGTCCTCGACGAGGTCCATCAGGCCATGCAGCGGGGCGCCCTGCCCCTGCCCAAGCGGATCATTCTCGCCGGCTTCGAATCCGTGACGCCGCAGCTTGCGGCCTGGATCGAATTTCTCAAAGGAAAAAGCGTCGCCGTTGCGTTCGAGCCCGAAATCCCGCAGCAGGACACTCCCGGCCTCGCCGCTGTGGCTGGCGGCAAACCGGTCGAAGTGCGCCCCTGCACCGACCGCAGGGAGGAAGCGGTGCAGTGCGCCCGCTGGGTCCGCGCGCAGTACCGCCCCGGCAAAAGAGTGGGCATCGTCGTGCCCGACCTCAGCGGCTACCGGCAGCTCCTGCTGCGCGAGCTGAAAGCCGAGCTGGCTCCCGAATCGATCTATCCCTGGGTCGAGAGGGAATCGCCGTTCAACCTGTCGCTGGGAACGCCGCTCACGGACGAATCGATGGTCGGCATCGCGCTCAGCGTCCTTTCCACCGCGAAAAACAACGCCCTCTCCCTGCCCTTCGCCGCCTTCACAGCCGTGCTCAAAAGCCCCTGGTTCCATCCCGGCCGACGCGAGCGGGATGCGGTCCACCGCCTCATATTGAAACTATCGAAAGATAATATTGCCACTATCTATCTGGACGAATTGCACGCCCTCCCCGCGCTGGAGAAATTCCTTAAAGCAAATTCCAGGGTCAAGACCTTCATTTCAAAGTGGAAAGAGTGCATCCGCCATGTGGGCAAGAAAACGCCGAGTCAGTGGGCGCAATCGTTTTCGCTGCTTCTCGACACGCTGGGCTGGCCGGGAGAAGGGCTCTCCAGCCGCGAGTATCAGGTGCACGACGCGTGGAAAGAGCAACTGGACAGCTTCGCTTCGCTCGACGCCATCACCGGCGCGGTCTCCCGGCCGCAGGCGGCGGCGATGCTGAGCGGCCTGTGCGAAGCCCACCCCTTTCAGGAGAAGACCCGCGAACAGCCGATTCAGGTGGTCGGACTGCTGGAATCCGCCGGCATGGCTTTCGACGCCCTCTGGGTTCCCGGCTGCCACGCCGACGCGCTGCCCGCCTCGCCCGATCCCAACACCTTTCTGCCCGCGCGCTGGCGCAGACAACACAATCTGCCGCGCGCCACCGTCGAGCGCGAACTGGAATTCGCCCACCAATCCCTGGCCCGGCTGATCGCTTCGTCCGATCGCATCGTGTTCAGCCACCCCGCGTGGGAGGGTGACGCGCAGCAGCGGATGAGCCCGCTTTTGCAACCTCTGTGTGGAGACGAACCGCCCGCGCCGCTGACCGACTCGCACCGCATCCGCGATCAGGTTTCCGCTGCACTGTCGCTCGAAACGTTCGAGGAACCCGCGATCCTGCCGGCCACCGATGCGGAAAGACAACGCTTCCTCGACCCCGGTCCCGGCGGCGGACAGAGCGTGATCCGCGATCAGGCGCAATGCCCGTTTCGCGCCTTCGCCCGCCACCGCCTGCATGCGGACCCGGAGGAATTTCCCGAACTCGATTACGACCACCGGGAGCGCGGCAGCCTGGTGCACGACGTGCTGGAGATATTCTGGCGTGAAACGCAAAACCGGGCGGGCCTGCAAAAGCTCTTCACCGAAAACAGCCTGGAAGCAGCCCTGCGGCAGGCGGCGCAGCAGGTTCTGGCCGAACAATCGTTCCGCCTCAACCGGCAGGAGCGGTTCCGCGATCTTGAAACCGAGCGGCTCATCCAACTGCTTTCAGAGTGGCTGGAGAAGGAACGCAAACGCGAGGACTTCGCCGTGATCGCCCAGGAAGAGGCGCGCGATTTCACCCTTGCCGGCATCCGGCTCAAGCTGCGCATCGACCGCATCGACCGCCTGCACAACGGCCACACGCTGCTGATCGACTACAAGACCGGCGACGCCAAACCGGCGGGCTGGTTCGGCGACCGGCCGCAGGAGCCGCAACTGCCGCTGTACGCATTGCTGACGCCGCCGCCCGAAGGGATCGCATTCGCCAAGGTCCGCAAAGGCAAACCGGAGTTTCAATCCGACCTGCATCCCGACGCGCCGTTTCCGGAACTGGGTGCCATCAAACCCAATCGTTACAACTGCGCCGAAACCTGGGAGGAACGCTTGCAGCATTGGCAGAGCGTGCTCACACAGACGGCCGAACGCTTTGTCTCGGGGCACACCGAAGTGGACCCGTTTCAGAAAGCAACCACCTGCAAGCACTGCGGCCTGGAAACCCTGTGCCGCGTGCGCGAAACCGCACTGCTCACGGACGAGGAAGACGCATGAGCGCCATCGCCGACGCCGCGGAAAGGCAGACCGCCCTCGATCCAGCGCGTTCGTTCATCGTGCAGGCGCCCGCCGGTTCCGGCAAAACCGGGCTTTTGATCCAGCGGCACCTGCGCCTGCTCGCGCTCGTGGATTCGCCCGAGCAGATCCTCGCCATGACGTTCACCCGCAAAGCCGCAGGCGAAATGAAAGCCCGCCTGCTCGAGGCGCTTGAACGCGCGCAGGATGAAACCCCGCCCGAGTCCCCGCACGATCTCAAGACCTGGCAGCTCGCCCGCGCCGTCCTCGAACACGACGCCGCACAGGGCTGGTCGCTGCTGGAAAATCCGGCGCGTCTCAAAATCCAGACCATCGATTCGTTCTGCGCTGCGCTCGTCCGGCAGATGCCCCTGCTCTCGCGCACCGGCGGCCCGCTCGCCATCCAGGAAAAACCCGGCGATCTGTACCGGGAAGCCGCGTGGCGCGTGCAGCAACGCATCGAGGAGGACACCCCCGCCGGAGAGTTCATCCGCACCCTTTTTCGGCACCTCGACAACTCCAAGTCCGGTTTTCACAAACGCATCGTCGAGCTGCTGGAAAAACGCGACCAGTGGATCACACACTTTTTCGACCAGAATGTTCTGTTTCAGGTCGATCGCGGCCAGCAGGAGCGTGTGCTCACCGGCGTCATCGAAAACGTGCTCGCCGACACCCGCTCGCTGTTTTCCGAACACGCTGCGCGCGAACTGGCCGAGCTCGCCGCATACAGTGGAGAAAACCGCGCTGTGGCAAACACCGAAGACCCGTTGTCCGTGTTGAACGGCCTCGCCGTACTGCCTGAGGCGGACGTTTCCCAGCTTGCCCACTGGCGGGCGCTGGCAAATCTCCTGCTCACCAAAGACGGGAAGTTTCGCAAAACGGTCACGGTCACAAACGGCTTTCCGGCGGGACCGGCAAACTCCGATGCGGGAAAGATGAAACAACGTTTTCTGGATCTGCTGGAAGCATTTTCCGACGCCCCCCTGCTTCTCGACATGCTGCAGGAGGTGCAGAAACTGCCCGATCCCCGCTTCTCCGATGAGGAGTGGAATGTGCTCAAAGCCACCCTCTACCTGCTGCCTGAGCTTCAGAGCGCCCTGCGTCAGGTATTCATCGAACGAGGCATGACCGACTTCAGCGAGATCGCGCTTTCCGCTCTCGACGCGCTGGGTGAGGAGGACGGCCCCACCGACCTGCTGCTCTACCTGGACACCCGCATCCAGCACATTCTGGTGGACGAGTATCAGGACACCTCCTACAAGCAGCGCGGCCTGTTGCAACTGCTGACCGCAGGCTGGGAACGCGGCGACGGGCGCACCCTGTTCATCGTCGGCGATCCCATGCAGTCGATCTACCGCTTCCGCGACGCGGAGGTCGGGCTGTTTCTCAGGACCCGTGATGAGAACCTCGGCGTTCTCGAACTGGAAAACCTGACGCTGAAGACCAATTTCCGCTCGCAGGAAAAAGTCGTCGATTGGGTCAACGCCTGCTTCGGGGAGATCTTCCCCAACAGCGACGATCCCGATCTCGGTGCCATCTCCTACGCGCCGTGCCAGGCCGCATTGCCGCAGGAGTCCATGCCGGGAGCCGTCCTGCACCCGTTGACGCCGAACCAGGACAAAGACGCCCGCGCCCGGGACGAAGCGCAACGAATGGTGGATCTGATACACAAAATCCGCGAGGCCGACCCCACCCAATCCATCGCCATTCTGGTGCGGGCGCGCAGTCACCTGACCGCTGCCGTGCGCCGGTTCCACGAAGCGGGGATTGCGTTCAACGCGGAAGAGATCGATCCTCTGACCGCCCGCCCCGAGATTCAGGATCTGCTCGCCCTGCTGCGCGCGTTGCTCTCCCCCACCGACCGCGCGGCCTGGCTTTCGATCCTGCGCGCGCCCTGGTGCGGCCTGACCCTCGCCGATCTTTTGAGCCTGTGTGAAAACAAAAAGAACGAAACGGTCTGGCGGCTTCTCAACGATGCGGAGCGCCTGCAACGCTTGAGCCCGGATGGGCAACAGCGCGTTGACCGATTCCGCGCTGCGCTGGAACCGGCGCTCAAAGCCCTGCCCTCGGCGGATTTCCGCGACCTGCTGGAAGGCGTCTGGATCGCGCTCGGCGGCCCCGCCTGCATCGATGCGCGCACCGAGCCGGACGTGGACGTGTTTTTCGACGAAGTGTCGCAGGCGCTGGAAAACGGCGGCCCGGCGCAGCTCGCGCAGTTCGGCCAGGTGCTGCAGAACCTGTTCGCCAGCCCCGTCTCCGCGCAGGACAATCCGGTGCAGATCATGACCATGCACAAGGCCAAGGGCCTCGAATACGACCACATCCTGCTGCCGGGTCTGGATCACCGGCCGCCCGCCAAAAGCAAGCGGCTGGTGTTCTGGATTCCGCACGGCGACGAACTGCTGCTCGCCCCGATGGAGGAGAAGGGAGACCCCGGCTGCGAGATTTACGACTTCCTCGCCCGGCTGGATGAGAAGAAAAACGAATTCGAAACCCTGCGCCTGCTCTACGTCGCCGCCACCCGGGCCAAAAAACAGCTGCACCTGTTCGGCCACGTTCAGGGAAAAGGCGAGCCCGACGCGCACACCTGGAAACCGCAGAAGCATTCCCTGCTGTCCCGGCTCTGGCCGCACATCGGCGAGGACTGGATCTCCATCCTGCTGCGGCGCGAAGAAGCGGTCGCCGACGCCGACGATGAAACCGAGCGCGCGGCTCCCGCAGTGCACCGGCTGCACCGCCTGCCGAACCCCGCCGCGTTTCCCGAGCCGCATGCAGCGATCGAAGTGGGCAAGGTCAGCGAGATTTCGGAAAAAGCCGGTGAGGACAGCGGTTTCGTGTGGCGGGGCAGCGAGGCGCGCTGCCTGGGCAACGTGCTGCATCGGTGCCTGCAGAAAATGGCGCAGGGTAAACTGGCCTGGAGCGAAGATGACGCGAAAAACCGGGCCGGAAGACTGCGCACCGCCTTCCTGGCGGAAGGGCTGGCGCCCGATGCGATCGAACCGACGGTGCAAAAGGCGGCGCAGGCGTTGCACAATGTCCTGCGCGATGAAAAAGGCCGCTGGATTCTGGCCCCTCACACCGAAGCCCATTCGGAATACCCGCTCACAGGCTTCCTCAAGGGGCGTTTCGTGAGCGTTCAGATCGACCGCACCTTCGTGGACGAGGAGGAACGGCGCTGGATCATCGATTTCAAGACCGGGTCTCCCGAAAACCCGGAGCGCCACCAGGCCCAATTGGACCAGTACGAAGAACTGATCCGGCTGCAGGGAGAAACGCGCCCCATCAAGAAAGCGCTGTATTACCCCATGCAGACTGCGTTCGTTGAATTAACCTGAATCGATAAAGGTGGGTGGTATCACTTGGAAGGAAAGACGGGAGGGAGGGGGCATCCCTCCCGTCTGTGGAGCGCGTTAAGCCCGTGAAATAACAGCGCTCAATGTTGGGTTGGTTCTTATCGGCGCTCAGGCGTTCGCGTCGTCTTTCTTAAACACGAAGTGATCGCCGGTGCCGTTGGTGTCCACGACGATGTGGTCGCCGTCGGCGAAGGTTTCTTCCAGGATCTTGAGAGAGATCGGATCCTGCAGGTACTTCTGCACCGCCCGCTTCAAAGGCCGCGCCCCGAACACCGGATCGTAGCCTTTCTCGGCCAGCACGTCCTTCACCGATTCGGAAAGCGCCAGCGTCATCCGCTTGTCTGCGAGACGTGCACGCAGGTCCGCCAGTTGCACCTCCACGATCTCCTTGATGCGCTCGCGGCTGAGGTTTTTGAACAGCACGATGTCGTCGATGCGGTTGAGAAACTCGGGCCGGAAATGGTTCCGAAGTTCCTGCCGCACCGCATCCTGGATCTTCTCGTATTCCGCCTCCCACACCGCGCCGGCGTCGCCGTTTTCGCTTTCCAGCCGCGCCGCTTCCATGCCGGCTTCCTGTATCAGCTTGCCGCCGATGTTGGAGGTCATCAGCACCACGGTGTTCTTGAAATCGACGGTCTTGCCCTGCCCGTCCGTCAGACGGCCTTCATCGAGGATCTGCAGGAACACGTTGAACACATCCGGATGCGCTTTTTCGATCTCGTCGAACAGCACCACCGAGTAGGGTTTGCGGCGCACGTGTTCGGTGAGATAGCCGCCTTCGTCGTAGCCCACATAGCCCGGCGGCGCACCGATGAGCCGCGCCACCGAATGCTTTTCCATGTATTCGGACATATCGATGCGCACCATCGCCTGCTCGTCGTCGAACAGAAACTGCGCCAGCGACCGCGCGAGCTGCGTCTTGCCCACACCCGTCGGCCCGAGAAACAGAAACGTGCCGATGGGCCGGTTTGGTTCCTGCAGCCCGGCACGCGCGCGCCGGATGGCGTTGGACACCAGCCGCACCGCGTCGTCCTGCCCGATGACGCGTTTTTTGATGGCGTCTTCCATTTCCAGAAGCCGCTGCTTTTCGGATTGCAGCATGCGCTCGACGGGAATGCCGGTCCACCGCGCGATGATGGCGCAGATTTCCTCTTCGCCCACTTCCTCATTGAGCATCTTGCGCTCGCCCTGCGCGTCGGCCAGCCGCTTCTCCAGCGCTTCGGCCTCGCTCTGCAGGCGCGGCAGCGCCCCGTATTTGAGCTCCGCTGCGTGTTCGAGCCGCCCTTCCCGTTCGGCGTTATCCGCTTCGCGGACGGTCGTCTCGATCTTCTCCTTGAGCGCGCGTTTCTCTTCGATGATGCGCTTCTCCTGTTTCCACTGGTCCTGCATGGCCGAACAGGAGGCTTTCAGATTGTCGATCTCTGCGCCGATGCTTTCCAGCCGCCGGCGCGATTCGGCGTCGTCTTCCTTTTTCAGCGCTTCGCGCTCGATCTCAAGCTGGGTGATCTTTCTTTGGAAATTGTCGATCTCCGCAGGCATCGAATCGATCTGCATGCGCAGGCTGGACGCGGCTTCGTCGATCAGGTCGATGGCCTTGTCCGGCAGAAAGCGGTCGGCGATGTAGCGGTGCGACAGCCGCGCCGCCGCGAGGATCGCCGCATCCTGAATGCGCACGCCGTGGTGCACTTCGTAGCGACCCTTGAGCCCGCGCAGAATGGAAACCGTGTCCTCGACACTCGGCTCGCCCACCATCACCGGCTGAAACCGGCGTTCGAGAGCCGGGTCCTTTTCGATGTGCTTGCGGTATTCGCCCAGCGTCGTCGCGCCCACGCAGTGCAGCTCGCCGCGCGCCAGGGCGGGTTTCAGCATGTTGGACGCGTCCATCGATCCTTCCGCGGAACCCGCGCCCACGAGCGTGTGCATCTCGTCGATGAACAGGATGATCTCGCCTTCGCTGTGATTGATTTCTTTCAGCACCGCCTTGAGCCGGTCTTCGAACTCGCCGCGGTATTTGGTGCCCGCCACCAGTTGCCCGAGATCGAGCATGAGGATGCGCTTGTCTTTCAGGCCTTCCGGCACGTCGCGCCTATGAATGCGCTGCGCCAGCCCTTCGACAATGGCGGTCTTGCCCACGCCGGGTTCGCCGATCAGCACGGGGTTGTTCTTGGTGCGGCGCGAGAGCACCTGGATCACCCTGCGGATCTCGCTGTCGCGGCCGACGACCGGGTCCAGCTTTTCCGAGCGGGCTTTTTCCGTCAGATCGATGCAGAATTTTTCCAGCACCTGATATTTCGATTCGGGATTGGGGTCGGTGATGCGCTGGCTGCCGCGCAGCGTCTGCAGCGATTTGAGCAGCGCGTCGTGCGTGAGCCCGAGACCGTGGAAGATTTTCCCGGCCGCAGACTTGCCGTTCTGCGCCACCGCCAAGAGCACGTGCTCGGCGCTCAAAAATTCGTCCTTCATCTGCCGCGCTTCCTCGAACGCCTTGTCGAACGTCTCCTTGAGCGACGCGCCCAGGTACACCTGGCTTGCGGCGCCGCTGACGGAAGGATAGCTTTTGCGCTTGGCGTCCAGCTCCGCCAGCAGCTTGCCCGGCTCGACGCCCACCTTCTTGACCAGAACCGCGCACACCCCTTCCTCTTCCGCGAGCAGCGTGCAGAGCAGGTGCTCGTTCTCGATGGCCTGCTGCTTCGCCTCTTCCGCCAGGGACTGGGCCTGGGCAACGGCTTCCTGTAATTTGATGGTCATCCGGTCGAATCGCATAGGTCTCCCTTCCTTTTCATGAAAGGATTGATTTTTTGTTCGCTGTCGAGGAAATAGGATCGCCGGCGGCCGTTGTCAAGCCGTGCGTTGAAGAAGAGCGGGTTTTTCAAACCGCAACGGGCGAAACCACCCGGCAGAGGAGCCGGTTTTTCAAGGGAGAGTGAACGACGGGGAGGGTCAGGTCAGGCCAGGCCTTTTTCGGTCAGCCAGCGCTCGCTTTCCAGCGCCGCGGCGCAGCCGGTGCCCGCGGCGGTGACCGCCTGGCGGTATTTGTGGTCGTGGACGTCGCCGGCGGCGTAGATCCCTTCCACACTGGTTTCCTGGGTGCCGGGCTTGATCTTGATGTAGCCGGTGTCTTCAAGCTCGATCTGGTCCTTGAACACCTGGGTGTTGGGCGTGTGCCCGATGGCGTAGAAAATGCCCGCCACCTCGACCTCTTTCTGCTCGTTGCTCTTGACGTTTTTCAGGCGCGCGCCGGTGACGTACTCGGTGCCCACCGCGTCTTCCAGCACCGTGTCCCAGAGGATCTCCAGCTTGGGGTTGTCGAACGCGCGCTGCTGCATGATCTTGGAGGCGCGCAGCTCATCGCGCCGGTGCACCATGTAGACCTTGGAGCCGAACTTGGTGAGAAACGTCGCTTCCTCCACCGCCGTGTCGCCGCCGCCGATCACCATGAGCGGCTGGTTGCGGAACATGGGCAGCGCGCCGTCGCACACCGCACAGGCGGACATGCCGTTGTTCCAGAGCACTTCCTCGTTGGGAACGCCCATCCGGCGCGCGGTCGCGCCTGTGGCGATGATGACCGAATGCCCCTTGATCTCGCGGTTGTCGGATTTGACGGTGAAGGGCCGGGAACTAAAATCGACCTCGCTCACATCCTCCATCACCATCTCGGTTCCGAAGCGCTCCGCCTGCTTGCGGAAAAGCTGCATCAGTTCCGGACCGCTGACGCCTTCCGGAAAACCGGGATAGTTTTCCACATCGGTCGTCGTCACCAGCTGGCCGCCGGCGGAACCGCCCACGACATAGCCTTCGAACATAAAAGGGGAAAGGTTGGCCCTCGCCGCATAGATGGCCGCCGTGTGGCCTGCAGGCCCCGATCCGATGATGACTAGCTTTCTCGTTTCCGCCATGATTCCTTCACCTTTCTGTCATTGCGATTGATCCGGTATGACACAGCGAAATCCCACATCGCTGTAGCGCAGATCCGGCGTTTTGGCCACCCGGTCCGAAACGCGCAGGTAGTGGTTCGGAGAGGTCCACGACCCGCCGCGCACCACTTTTTCTTTCCCGGTTTCCGGCCCGGCCGGGTTTTCCTGAACGCCGGAGGTATCCAGAGGCGCGTACCAGTCGAGCGTCCACTCGTACACATTGCCCATCATGTCATACACTCCGTTGGAGTTCGGGTTCCTCCCGCCGACCGGATGCGGCATGCCCTGGTTGTATTTCTGGCCGAAATGCGCCCCGCCCAGGTCGTCGCCGCCCGCGGCGCGCTCCCATTCCGCTTCGGTGGGCAGCCGGCCGCCCTGCCAGCGGCAATAGTCCATCGCATCCTTCCAGGTCACGAACACCACCGGCTGCTTACTCTTATTGAAATCCTTGGGCCGTTCCTCGTGCAGGGGAACCGGGTCGCAGACGCCCGCCTGAAAGCATTTGCGGTAATCCGCGTTGGTCACTTCGTACACGTCGATGGCGTACGCGCCGAGCTTGACCGCATGCGGCGTCTCGTCGCTGCACCAGTCGGCGTTGCCCTGTTCCTCGGCGCAATACACATCGCCCATTTGAAACTCACCGGCGGGGATCGTCACCCGCTTGGGCGGCTCGGCGCTGGCAGCGGCACACCAGAATGCCCCTAAGATGACGAGAAGGAGCCTGAGGATTTTTAAATTTAATCCCCCCGCGACGCGGCGGCTGTTTTGTGCAGAACGGGTCTTCAACTTTTGATCTTCTCCAGAATCGTATCACGCACCCGATTGTAGTCCGCCGGCAGCTCGACCGGGGAAAAGGCGTAATCGGAATGGATGCCGCGCAGCTTTTCGGTGTGGTACTTGAAAAGAAAGTCCGTGAATTTCAGACCGTTCGCCGTGGACAGCACCACGATGTGATCGTCGGCCTTGAACTCTCCCCGCTTGGCCAGCTTTTCCACCACAGCCAGGGCCACCGCTGTGTGCGGACAGCATAGAAGCCCGGTGCGGTTGGCTTTTCCCGCGGCGTTCGCCAGTTCGCTTTCGGTGGCTTCCTCGACGATGCCGTCGAATTCCTTCAGCGCCCGGATGGCCTTTTTGACGCTGACCGGGTCGCCGATCTGGATCGCGCTGGCCAGGGTTTTTTTCGCCTGCACCGGTTTGAATTTCTTGAAGCCGGTTTTGTAGCTGCGGTACAAAGGATCGGCGCGTTCCGCCTGCGCGCAGACCAGCCGCGGCAGCTTGTCGATCACGCCCAGGTCGTGAAGCATCTTGAAGCCTTTGCCCACCGCGCTGACGTTGCCGAGGTTGCCGCCCGGCACCACCACGAAGTCGGGGACGTTCCAGTTGTTCTGCTGCACCAGCTCGAAGCTGATCGTCTTCTGCCCCTCGATGCGCAGGGAGTTCATCGAGTTGGCCAGGTAGATGTCATTTTCGGCGCAGACTTCCTGCACCAGCTTCATGCAGCCGTCGAAATCGGTATCGAGGGAAAGCGTGAGCACCCCGTGCGTGATGGGCTGGATCAACTGCGTCGGCGACACCTTGTTCTTGGGAAGAAACACGATGGCCGGGATGCCCGCCACCGCGCAATACGCCGCCAGCGCCGCCGAGGTGTCGCCGGTGGAGGCGCAGGCCACGGCGCGGATCTGTTTGCCCTCCGAGATCATCTGCTTGACCATCGAGACCAGCACCGTCATGCCCAGATCCTTGAACGAGCCCGTATGGGCCATGCCGCACTGCTTGACCCAGAGATCCTTCAATCCCAGCTGCTCTCCCAGCCGCTCGGCCCAGAACAGATTGGTACCGCCCTCGTAGGTGGACACGATATTTTCGTTGTCCACATTCGGGCACACCAGCTCTTTTTTGCCCCAGACGGAGCTGCCGTACGGCCATTCGTTGGTGCGGTAGCGCTCCACGAACAGATCTTTCCATTCCTCACCCGAACGGGTTTTGAGCAGCTCCATGTCGTGGCGCACTTCCAGAAGCTCGCCGCAGTCCCGGCAGCGGTAGACGATCTCGGTGAGATCGTACTCCGTGGAACACCCGTTGATGCACTGAAACCAGGACCGAAATTGCATGATCGCTTCTCAATAAATTCGCGGATAAATATTGCCCGCAGCCGGGAACACACTCACCGGCGGCGCGTCAGTTCTCGACGCGGATCAGGTGCGACGGTTCGCACACCACATCCAGCCTGTCGATTTCCACCAGCGCGTCGCGCACGTTTTTCTCGCTCGCCTTGTGGGACATCATGATCAGCGGGATGCCGTTGCCGTGCGGGTCGCGCCCCCGCTGGATGACCGACTCGATGCTGATCGCATGATCCCCGAGGATGCCCGCGATTTTCGACAGCACCCCCGGCGAATCCTGCACGTTGAACCGGAAAAAATATTCGCCCTCGATGGCGTTCATGTCCTTCAAGGGAATCGAACGCATCCCGGCATTTTGAAACGACTGCGCCGGCACGCGGGTGCCCTCCCCCGCCAGACTGTTGCGCACGATCTCGATCACGTCGCCGACCACCGCGCTGCCGGTGGGCAGCGAACCGGCGCCGTGGCCGATGAGGATGTTTTCGTCCATCAGATTATCCTGCACCCGGATGGCATTCAACACCCCATTGACGTTGGCCATCGGGTTTTTCGCGTCGATCATCGCCGGGTGCACCCGCACGTCGATCGATTCCCCGTCGAATTTGGAAATGGCGAGCAGTTTGATCCGGTAACCGAATTCCCGCGCGCAGTCGATATCGGCGGTTTGAATGTTCGAGATCCCCTGCACCGAGATTTTGTCGCAATCGACGGGCGTGCCGTAGGCCAGCCGAGTCAGGATGGCGATCTTGTGCGCGGAGTCGATGCCCTCGATGTCGAACGTCGGATCGGCTTCAGCGTACCCTTTTTCCTGCGCCTCTTTCAAGGCCGTCTGGAAGTCGCAGCCCTCATCCGTCATCTTGCTGAGGATGTAGTTCGCCGTCCCGTTGACGATGCCCTCCACGGCGCAGAACTGGTTGGCGACGAACGCCTCGCGGATCGAGCGGATGATGGGAATCGCACCGCCCACCGCGCCCTCGAAACCCAGCGAAACTCCTCTCGCCTCGACGGCGGCGTAGATCTCGTCACCGTGTTTTGCCAGCAGCGCCTTGTTCGCCGTGACCGCGTGCTTGCCGTTGGCGATGGCCTTTAAAAGAAACGTGCGCGCCGGCTCGTAGCCGCCGATCAGCTCGACCACCACCGAGATGTCGGGATGATCCAGCACCTCGTTCACATCCTTGGTCAGACAGCCCTTTTCCAGCTTGACGCCCCGGTCGGTCTCGATATCGAGGTCCGCGATTTTCGCCACGCGCACCCCGACCCCCAGCCTCTGTTCGATGAGGTCCGCACTGTCCGCCAGGATCTTTACAACCCCGGCGCCGATGGTCCCGAAACCGATCAAGCCGATCTGAATGGTCTTCATAACTGCGGTCTCTTAAAGAATATCCCGGATGCCGCGCACCGCCTGGCGGATCCGGTGTTCGTTTTCAACCAGCGAAAAGCGCACAAAGTGGTCGCCGCCTTCGCCGAACCCGATTCCCGGAGAAACGGCCACCTTGGCCTTTTCGATCATCAGTTTGGAGAATTCCAGCGACCCCAGGGGCTTGTACTTGTCCGGGATCTCGCCCCACACGAACATCGTGGCCTTGGGCGGCTCGACGTTCCAGCCGATGCGGTTGAGCCCTTCGCACAATACGTTGCGGCGGTTCAGATAGGTCTGGCGGATCTCCTCGACGCATTCGCGCGGCCCGTTCAGGGCGATGATGCCGGCGATCTGGATCGGCTGGAACATGCCGTAATCCTGATAACTCTTCACCCGGCTGAGTGCGTGCACGATCTCCTTGTTGCCCACCACGAATCCGACCCGCCAGCCCGGCATGTTGTAGCTTTTGGAAAGCGTGAAAAACTCGACGCCCACGTCCTTGGCTCCCGGTACCTGCAGCAGGCTGGGCGCTTTGTAGCCGTCGAACGTGAGGTCCGCATAGGCGAAATCGTGAATCACGATCAGATCGTGCTCCTTGGCGAATTCCACGATTTTCTCGAAGAACTCCAGCTCCACCACCTCGGTCGTCGGATTGTGCGGGAAATTGATGACGATGGCCTTCGGCCGCGGCCAGTTGCGCTTGAACGTGTCCAGCAGCGCCTGGAAAAAATCGACGTCCTTGCCCATCGGCACCTGGATCACGTCGCCGTTCGCAAGGATGAACGCGTAGGTGTGAATCGGATAGGTCGGCGTCGGCACCATCACCGAATCGCCCGGCCCGATGATGGCCAGCGCCAGGTGCGAGATCCCCTCCTTGGAACCGATGGTGGCGATGGCTTCGCTGTCCGGGTCGAGGTCCACGTCGAAATGGCGCTTGTACCAGTCGGTGATCGCCAGCCGCAGCTTGTAGATGCCGCGGGAGAGCGAGTAACGGTGATTGGGCGGTTTGCGGGCGGCCTCGCACAGCTTATCGACGATGTGCTTGGGCGTCGGCATGTCGGGGTTGCCCATCCCGAAATCGATGATGTCTTCTCCGTCCCGGCGGGCTTTCAGCTTGAGATCGTTGACGATCGAAAACACATACGGCGGCAGCCGGTCGATTCTTGCAAAATGCCTCATAAACTCAAACTCGGACGATCAATGGAAGTACCTGGCCGATCCCACCTCAAACCGGGCGCCAGGGGACGAGTGTCCTGTCGGATAAGAATTCGGGTTGGCCAATCGCACACCGGCCAGAGTCAACCCCGGGTTCAAAGGAAGGTAAATCCTTAATTTTATGCCCTCCGGCCAGTTGAAGCGCTAACATAGCACACTTTCAAAGGGGCGGCAACTCCGGCCGTTTTGTCGGAAATCCGAAATAACGGTGTACCTGGGAAAAAGGAAACCGTATAATTCCCGCTGCTTTTCATTTCATCTGCAACATTCCGCGCAAACATTGGAAACCATCCAGATCATCATTCTGAGCATCATCCAGGGAATCACGGAGTTTCTTCCCGTTTCCAGCTCGGGCCACCTGATTCTCGCCCCGCTGGTGTTCGACTTCCAGGACCAGGGGCTCGCCCTGGACGCCATCTTGCACCTCGGCACGCTGCTGGCGATCCTGATCTATTTCCGTGCGGACCTGTCGAAGCTGTCGTTCAGCCTGTTCGACAAAAACGCCGATCCGGCCACCCGCCGGATCGCCTACAGCATCCTGCTGGCGTCGGTGCCCGCCGGGCTGGTGGGCCTGTTCGGCAAGGACGCGATCGAGTCGAACCTGCGCAGCACGGATTTCGTGGCGGTCAACCTGATCGTCTGGTCGGTGGTGTTCCTGATCGCCGACCGTTACGCGGCGAAGCGGAAGGAGCAAGGCATCGAGATCCAGGGCATGACCCTGGGGCAGGTCATGCTGGTCGGCGTCGCCCAGGCGCTGGCGCTGTTGCCCGGCACCTCCCGTTCCGGCATCACCATCGCCGCCGGCCTGTTCACCAACCTGTCCCACACCGCGGCTGCCCGCTTCTCGTTTCTGCTCGGAACCCCCATCATCATGGCGGCGGGGCTGCATTCCCTGGCTTCCTGGCTGACGCATCCGGACCAGCATGTCGCCTACAACAGCACGCAGCTTGGAATCGGTTTCCTGGTGAGCTTCGGGGTGGGTCTTATCTCCATCAAGCTGCTGCTCCAAATCGTCGCCCGCGTCGGCCTTTTGCCCTTCATCGTCTACCGCATCTTGCTGGCGGCTGCGATTCTCACTTTCATCTAGACGAAGATTTCTTCGTCATCTGGTTGTATTCTGAGACCGCTTTACGCACGACACTCATTTTGAACCCGTATTGCCGGCGCAACCTGCCCAGACGTTCGTCGGGAGATGTATCCGGTGGCAGACCGAGTTGTTCGATGAGGTGAGACACTGGCACGTCTGTCGTCTCTTGCACCTCTTTGAGCGTCATGTTGCCGCGAATAAAAACATCGCTGGAGCCGTCTTTTTGAGACGGTGTTCCCGCTTCTTTCTTTTGCTCTTTTTGAGCGGGTTTTGCTATCCCTTTATCCTTTTCATCGGATGAGACAGACTCCGGCTCCCGGACACTTTCGTTCTGATTCCGCTTTTCCTCTCCTTGCTTTCTACCATCAATAAAATCCTTATCTTGTTTTTTGAAGACACGAGGCTCAAAAGGCGCTTGTTGAGAAGATGGATCCGATTGCTTGTGCGTTTCCAAGGCTGGACTTGCCTGTTCGACGCCTCTTCTTTCCTGTTTTTTATGTCGCGGAGCTTGTTCCACGGAACTGAAAAACGGGACAGCGGCAAGCACCAAGAGAGAAATGAGCCCCAAGATTCCCAGCACCGCACGCATGCCGGAACCTTCATGCGGTTTGTTCTGCACTACCGACACGATCCAGCGCCAGTGCAGAAATAAATGCACCACCAGGACAGCCATCAAGCCGGCCGCAATCCAAAAATGAACCTCACCCCATTGGTGCCGATCCAGCCCCCACAGCATTTTAGGCCCATGCGCCCCTCCTTCTCCGCCCTGAAATGGAGTGAGAATAAAACGCATGAGCAGGCCGGTGGAAGTCAGCGCAATCACACCAGCGAATGCGACCGCATCAATCAGAAAATTGAGTTGAGATCGCTTCATAACCACTCACTAAATAAATAGACCACTATCGAAATTTTACAAGGCGGGTATTTTTTCGACTTTCGCCTCGTCCAGCTCCAGGGGCGTGAGCCTCTCTTCGATCGGGGCTTTCGATCCGAGAATGACGCAGGCCGCCAGATCGCCGGTCAGGTTGACGGTGGTGCGGCTCATGTCGAGGATGCGGTCCACCCCCAGAATGAGCACCAGGCCGCTGGTGGGAATGCCAAAATCGCCGGCGATGTTTCCCAGGATGACCAGCCCGACGCCCGGAGTTCCCGGTGAACCGATGGACGAGGCGACCAGGGTGATGACAATGAGGGACAGCTCCCCCACGGAAAACTCCACGCCGGACATCTGCGCCAGAAAAATGATGGCGACCGCCTGATACAGTGCGGTGCCCGCCATGTTGACGGTGGCCCCCAAAGGCACCACGAGGCTCGCGATGTGCTCGGGCACCTTCAGTTTTTCCACGGCGGTTTCGATGGTCAAAGGCATCACCGCCGCCGAGCTGGAAGTGGAAAAAGCCAGAAGCTGCGCCCCGCCGATTTTGGAAGAAAATTCCCAGGGATTCATGCCGCCCAGCACAGCCACCAGAACCAGATAGGCGATCAACAGCAGGAGCAGTCCGGCCAGCACCGTGAGCACATACGCCCCCATGCCGAGAATGGTTTCAAACCCCACTTTCGACACCAGTTGCGCCATCAGCCCGAACACCGCCCAGGGCGCCAGAAACATGGCCCACTGCACCACCTTCATGCAGACTTCGAGCAACGATTCCATCAAATTCAAAAACGGCTCCACGCGTTCTCGGGTCGCCGTGGTGCAGGCGATGCCGATGAGAATGGCGAACACCACGATCCCCAGCATCTCTCCCTCGGCGAGGGAGGCCAGGGGATGGCGTGGAATGAGCCCGGCGATCAGTTCGGGAACGTTGTAGTCGACGGGCTGTTTTTTTGTGGCGGGCCCCGCGGAAGATCCGGCAGCGGCGTCACCGGAGGCAAGATCGATGTAGGATCCGGGCTCGATGAGAAGCCCCAGCGTGATCCCCAACCCAGCCGCCAGCGCCGTGGTGATCACCACGAACAGCGTGAGCTTGATACCGATGGTTTTGAGTTGTTCGCCGCCGGTGGATTTGCTAAGGCCGCTGACGATCGAGGCCAGCACCAGAATGCTGACCACCATGCCGATCAGCCCGAGAAACAGCTTCCCCGGCAGCGCCAGCCAGTCGCTGATACGAATCGCGGTTTGCGGCTCGATGAGTCCCAGGTCCGGACCCAGGACGCCGCCGACGGCAATCCCGGCCACCAGTCCGATGATGACCTGCAGCCACAAGCGGTTGCGGACCAGCGTGTCCAACTGGCTCGACAGGCTTTTTAAAAACTGCGACGCCTGATCGAGAGAAAACAATCCGGACTTCTGTTCGCTCGCAAGCTGAGAATAACTAAACATCGCTCTTATGGGTTGGCTTCAAACACACAGGAGACATCAATGCCCCAACTTTTCACTGGGATGGCGACCGGAGATCGAGGGGCGCGGAGAGGTGCATCTGAGCGATCAACCAGCGATCGTCGCGATATTCGTAAACAGCGGAACAGCGCAAATAGATATTGAACGTGCCCTCTTCAGATGGGAGCTCGACCTTAAGCCCTGCCGAAAACCAGGCCACATCTCCCGATTGCGAGATTTGTGGATTCTCATATTCCAAGGATACGATTTTCTCTTCCTTGTTCTCCGCGCTTTGCCATTGCGCTTTCACGTTTTCCGGTCCGACACTCATGTCCCCGGCTCCGGCGCCGATCACCCGAAGATCCGGATCGGGCACATAAAACTGGATCAGATCGTCCCATCTTTTTTCCGACCAGCACTTCCAGACCTGATCCATGATGGCGAGAATGGCAGATTCTGTTTCCGGGCTCGCTTTCAAATTTTCATTCCTCTAAATTCTGGATCCAAAAACAAAAACGGTCGTTTCAGGATTTTGTGAACTATATCACAACGTCTCAGGGCAGAGAATAAGACTTATCCCGCCCAGGACACGGCAATCAAACAGGTTTGATGCCGGTATGGAGAAGGATGCGAGTATAAAGATTTGTTCAGGGACCAGGCTGAAGTTGAGGTACTTCGGCGCCTTGCAGCCCTGTGGTTTGTTCGATGAGGTGAATCACACTCGCATCCATCATCTCCATCAGAGGTCCGGGATACAATCCAATGCTCAAGACGAGGATCGCCAATGGAATCAGCGTGGCCAGTTCCCGATTCGATAAATCCGGGATCAACTTGATGGCTTCTGTCTTTGGCTTCCCCAACACCACCCTTTGCAGCATCCACAACATATAGCCGGCAGCCAAAACAATACCGCCCATAGAGATAAGAACCATGGTGATGCTGACGTAGGAAGTTCCTACCAGGACTAAAAATTCGCCGATGAAATTACAGGTTCCCGGCAGCCCGAAGGCGGCGACGGCAAACAAAAAGAACAAGGCGACAAATCTTGGCATGGATTTATGCAAGCCGCCGTAGTCGGAAATCGCCCGACTGTGAGTGCGGTCGTACAATTGTCCAACGGCAATGAACAAGGCCGCGGTCGTGATCCCGTGATTGAACATTTGCAGGACGGCCCCCTGGATGCCCTGGCTGTTGAACACAAAAATTCCGAGAGTGACAAAACCCATATGGGATACGGAGGAATAAGCGACGAGCTTTTTAAGATCGGACTGCGCCAGGGCAATGTATCCGCCATAGACAATGGCGATGACAGACAACCACAAAATATAGGGGGCGAATTTCATCGAAGCTTCTGGAAACATCGGCAAACAAAAACGCAAAAACCCGTATCCCCCCATTTTCAACAACACCCCGGCCAGAATCACGCTGCCCGCTGTCGGGGCTTCGGAATGCGCGTCAGGGAGCCACGCGTGAAAGGGAACCATCGGCATTTTTATCGCGAAAGACAGAAAGAACGCCAGGAACAACCAGAATTGCGTGCTGGAAGAATAGGTCTGTTCCGTCAACACCAACAGATCGTAGGTATGTCCCCCGTTAAGATAAGTACCCAATATGCCCACCAGCATCAGCAAGCTTCCCGTCAGACTGTACAAAACGAATTTAAGCCCGGCAGCGATACGATTCGGCCCGCCCCAGAGAATGATCATGAAATACATGGGAATCATCGTGAGTTCCCACAACATGAAAAACAGGAAAAGATCCAAAGCGGTGAAGACCACAATCATGGCGCTTTCGACAAGCAGGATCAGCGAGAGATAGGCCCGGACTCGTGTCGTGATTCCCGTCCACGAACAAAGGACACAGAGTGGGCAAAGAAGGGCTGTTAGTATCACCAAAAGAATGCTGATGCCATCGACCCCCACCGCATACTGAATATTGAACGTGGGCATCCATTCCACACGCTCAACGAACTGCATGCTTTGCTGGGTGAAATCAAAATTCTTCCAGAGCACCAGCGAAAGGAAAAACTCCACCATTGTGAAGCCCAAGGCAATGCGCCGAATCGATTCTTCATCACGTACAAATGCCAGACTGACGATTCCCAAAACAGGAACCGCGATCATCCAACTGATCAGATGATCCATCAATAGCGCCATTGAAGAACTCCCCTTGCTATGAGAGAAACAAAATCCCGCCTGTCAAGTTAGCCTGAGAATAATCATCCAGAGCCATTCTCAACCAGATTTTTTTAAAATGAAGGATACAAATTGGGAACTCATTGAACCAGGAAATACAACAGTCCCGTCATCGCCCCCAACCAAAACACCATCACCAATAATTGATGCTGGATGGTACGGGATTCCACCCCCTGCAGCAATTTCCCCGCAGCGTTTACCTGCCCCGCTACTTTTCCGACTTTCCGCTCCAACCAGCGAACATCGACAACTCGAAACAACCACCCGGCTAAGTTAACGGAATAAGTCGCTATATGATAGATGAAACGATCCACAAGCCTGATATCAACAAATCGCCACAACCACCTTGCTAAATGCACCGTATAAGTTGCGATAGAATTGACGAAACGGTCTATGATCCTAATATCGATATTTCGCCACAACCAGTGTGCGATGCGAATGGTCGGGGTGACCAGATAGGCATTATAGATCTCATCGAAATACCCTTTATTCCAGAACAGGACATACAGCCGATCGCTTCTCTCGCTGGCTCTGGAGACCCGATGTTGAGGTCGAATCTGCGTTGAGTAGGCATAGGCCCACCCGGCGACGGCCACACCGAGAGCCACCACTAGCCAGAAAGAAAAGCCCGGCCCGGCGGCGCCTTCGCCCAACGGGACTTCTGACAAGGTCAAAGCCGGAGCCAGAAAGTTGGCGAACCCGCTCCAAAACAGAGTCAACAGCCCACCTGCAATCACCGTAGCCAGAAAAAGACCCGTTAAAATGGAGCCGTTTAAAAGCTGCGGCCGCACAGAATGCGTCTCCTGACCCTGCTGTCCGGAAGCGGGCCAGTACGTCTTTGGACCGTGAGCAAAAAGCGAGGTGACGCCTTTGAAAAGATATTGAGCAGCCACAAACACCGTGATCAGGCCAATGATTTTGAACCCGATCGTTGCAGAAGCAAATCCGGTAACGCCCCACAGATATTCATACGACCCGGAAAACAGCACCAGCGGCGGCAGCAACGCCAGCAACAAGGCCCCGCCATACAAAACCCCCATGCCCTCAGAGACAGGGTGTTCAGGATGAGCATGCCCGAGGTCCTGCTCCACGGATCGCAACGCATTGCCGGTGGACAGAAAAAAGAACGCTTTGTAGCATCCGTGCGCGAGAAGATGGAAAATCGCGACCGCAAACGCGCCCAAACCACAGGCCATGACCATGAACCCGATTTGACTGATTGTGGAATAGGCCAGAATCTTTTTGATGTCCGATTGAGTCAAAGAAACGATCCCGGCAAACACCGCGGTAGCGGCGCCAATGAAGAAAATGAACGTCATGGCGAACGGAGAAAGCATGATCAGCGGACTCAATCGCACCAGCAAAAAAGGCCCTGCATTCACCATGGTAGCTGCATGAATGAGCGCCGACACCGGAGTCGGCGCTTCCATCGCAAAGGGCAACCACACATGGAACGGTATTTGCGCCGATTTTCCCATCGCCCCGATGAAGAGCAGGAAGGGAATCAGCGTCACAGGGTAGATATGAAGATCCAGGCCCGTCCACGCCAGGATATTGATGGTATGGTCCTGCATGCCTTCAGCCTGGCTGAGAATCGTCTGGATATCGAGTGTGCCGAAGGTATAAAAGGTCAGAATGATGCCAAAACTCAATCCGACATCCGCGATCGCATTAACGAGAAAAGCCTTGGTGGCTGCCCGGGACGCGGAAGTTCGTTCCGCTGCGTGAGAAATCAGCAAATAGGAACAGATCCCCATGACTTCCCAATTGATCAGCAAAATCAGAAGGTTGCCGCTCATGACCAGCAGAATCATGGAAAACGTAAACAAGGCAATGACGGCGAAAAAACGATTGTAGCGCGACTCCCCGATCATGTAGCGAGAGGAATACACATGCACCACCCCGCTCACTCCTGTCACCAGGAGCAAGAGCAGAACCGTCAGCGGGTCCACGTACAGCGTCAAATCAATGATCAAAGAACCCGATTGAAACAGGCGATAAAGAGAAAGGGTGAAGGGTCCATTTCTCAACACTTCAACGAAAGCGGCGACGGATAACAGAAAGGACAGGCCGATGGCGGGAATCCCGATCCGGTGACCGTTCTCGCCCCAACGGCGTCCCCCAAGCAGAAGAATGAGAGAAGCCAGGAGGGGGAGCAAAGGAATGAGGGCGAAAATGGCCATGATTTCCCTCAGAGACGCGGTGGCAGAGCCTGGCTCAACAACAGTTGAATAATGGGAGAACTGAGCAAACCAAGAATCATGATCGCTGCGGACGTGACTCCCAGAGTCAGCTTGAATGGGAAGGGAATGATACTGGTCTGGACGTCCAATCCGGTCGAGGGTTGGCGGGAAATGGCCTCAAACAGCTTGACGAAATAGGCAAGCGTGAGGAGCGTGGAGAGCACCACCGCAACGACCGAAATATAATTGCCAGCTTCCAGCGCTCCAAGAATGATGTACCATTTGCCAAAAAACCCGCCCGTCGGCGGCAGGCCAATCATGCCCAGGGCCACAACAATCAAAGACCCGGTGAGCCATGGGGCTTGTTTCCCGACGTGCCCCATGTCTTCAATCGTTCTGACCCCATAATGACAAAACGCCACACCCGCTAAAAAAAACAAGCCAGCCTGCATAACGGCGTCGTTCAATAAATAAAACACGCCACCGACATACCCGGTTTGGTTTCCCTGGCCGATTCCAATAAGAATGATGCCGATATGCGAAATCCCGCCATACGCGAATATCATTTTAATGTCCCGCTGGGCCAGGGCCAGACTGGCGCCTATGACCGCGGCCAAGGCTCCAATGACTTCCACCAGTTGCAAAATCGGAATATTATAAATATCAACGGACGCATTAAAGACCCAATAGATGATTCGGACCCACACCAGCAACGCCAGTTTGGTGACCAGTGAAGCCAGGATCGGGGCAATGGACTCATGGGCATAGGTATAGGCCTCGGGCAACCAGGCATGAAACGGCACCAGGGCCATCTTGATCGCCAGGCCGATAAACATGAAAAGAAGTCCCCCTAGCAGAGCTTTGGAGCCCAGCAAAAAGGGAAGTTTTTCGGCGATATCCGCCATATTCAGCGTGCCGCAGACCGCATAGAGATAGCTCACCCCTAAAAGGTAAAGAAAAGAACCGAGGGTCCCCAATATAAGATAGCGAAAGGCTGCAAACAGCGCTCTGCCGCCGGCGAAACCAACCAGGGCGTAACTCGAGATCGCAGCCACTTCAAAAAACACGAACAAATTGAACAAGTCCCGGGCGAATACAATGCCGGTAAAGGCGGACACCAACAACAAAATCAAGGTGTAATAATGAACGATGCGGCGACCGAGAGCCTTTGGGGAAGTGGGTCCGGTGAACACCACGCCCAGCAAACCCAGGACACTCAACAACACCAGGATGACACTCGCCAATCCATCGGCCACCCACTCAATGCCGAGGGGCGCAGTCCACCCGCTGAACTCATACCGCACTTCTCCATACTGAATCACGTTATAGAGATTCAAAACAGAGACCACCACCATAGCCACGAGAATCGCCACGGAAATCGGCTGGCTCCAATGACGGTGTTTCAGACAAATCACGGGCATGGAAATAGCGGCAAACAATGGGAGAAGGAATACGATTGCGGGAAGTTGGTGACTCATTCTAGTTTTTCAAGAATTTCTTGTTCGTCAAGGCTCCCATATTCTCGATAGATCGCCGCGCACAGAGCCAACCCCACGCCCAGGGTCGCCACGCCGACCACAATAGCGGTCAGCGTCAAGACATGAGGCAACGGATTCGCGTAGCTGGCCGCCTGCACCGGCTCCGTGGTTGACAGGAGCACGGGAACCGTCGCGCCCTTCTTCGCACTGATGGACACCAGAAAATAAATCACGCTGGTTTGCACCAGATACATCCCGATGAGTTTCTTCACGAGATTGTATCGCGTGACCATGATGTAAAAGCCCCACAGAAACAGGATGACAAAGGTCAAAAAGTTGGGCCGCTGAATAACCGCGAAAAACACATCAACCATTGATTGAATCCTCGATAATCTCCTCAGCAGACAAGCTGAACACAATAGAAACGGCGGTCACCGCAACATCGACCGCCACACCGATTTGCGTGAGCAGGATCCCCAGAAATCGTCTAGAAGCAGGTTCCAGACCCGGGATGTCCAAATCCGCATAATTGAGGAATTCTCCACCGCCAATCATGCACAAGCCACCCACCCCCGCATAGATCAGCATTCCGACCCCATCGCCATGCAGAACCGTTTTGGCAAAATCAGACCGGGAAGCGTCGTGACCGAAAATCAAAATCGACACGATCATCCCCGTGCCCAGAATCACCCCGCCCACAAAGCCTCCCCCGGGTCCGTATTGCCCAAAGAACAACACATACAAGCCAAAAATCTGGACCATCGGGATGAGAATGTCGCCTAAGGCCTGTACGATCATGCTTTCGTGTGGGCGTATCATTAGGGTTGTCTCCTGAGCAGCAAAGCACAAGCGATGCCCGACGCAAAAATCACCACGGTTTCGATCATCGTATCCAGCGAGCGATAGTCCATCAGCACCGAAGTCACTACATTCGGCGTGTGGGTATCCTTATAGCTCTGCTCGATATAGGCCGGCGAAATATGAACATTCGCCGGAGAATTCGGGTCCCCATATCCAGGAAGATCGCTCGCGGCATAGAGCAGAAGCACTCCCAAGAGAGGAAAACCGATCAACGTCACCAGAGAAGGAGGCGGCCGCCGAAGCCGTGTGTCTTTGGCAGCAGTCCCGAATAGAGTCAATAGAAACAGAACCGTCGCCAACCCGGCTCCCACGACGGCTTCCACGAAGGCGACATCCACAGCCCCGAGCCATGCCCATACCAGCGCCAGGCAAAAACTATAAGAACCCAGGAGCAGGACGGCACTCATCAAATCCTTAACCAGGATGGCGCCGGCGGCGGTGACGAGCAGAAGAAGGAGTAAAGGAATTTCATAGGCAATGATCATGATGTTTCCTTCTTCCAGGGTTTCAAGCCGGACCGGAGAGCTGCGCGAACGGTGGCATGCGCTATGACTGGATTCAGAATATACAGCAAGGCCAGCACCACCAGAATTTTCAGCATATTTTTACCCAGCCCCTCATGCAGGGCGATTCCCACCAACATCAATAAAGCCCCCAAGGAGTCTGTCAGTGATACGGCGTGAGAACGGCTGAACACATCGGGCAGTCGAATCACGCCAATCGCGGCAACGATCAGAAAAAACAGCCCCGCTACGATGAAAACAATGGAAAGTATGTCCATGTTAAGGAAGTCCCTTTTGCTCCAGATATTTGGCCACGGCGAGCGCTCCGACTGAATTCAGCAGGGCATACCCGGTCGAGATATCAACAAACATATCCACGCGTTCAAAATAAAGTCCAATGACAATAAGCAAAATAATGGCCTTGGTGGAAATGCCATTGAGGCCCAACACACGATCAAAAATGGTGGGACCCTGCAGGACACGGTACAGATACGCGCCAATGAGAAAAACCAGCAACACCAGAACGCAGAAAAGAAAAGTTTTCATAAATCCGGATCTTCGTCCTTAAAAATATCAGCAATTTTCATTTCCATATCCCTGCTTGCAATATCGTCCCTTGAAACGTTATCGATTGCGTGAACAATGAGTTTATTACGGTCCACCTCCGCGGTAATGGTTCCAGGGGTCAACGTAATGGAATTACCGAAAAGAACAACGGCAGCATGGTGATGCAGTTTTGATTCGACAGAGATCAACTGAGGAGCAATGGGAAGCGCGGGGTGCAGAATGAGCCTGGACAAATGCAGGCTGCTTTGAATGATTTTATAAAAAAGCCAGGGAAGGTAAAGCAGGATTTTGAACCACAAACGAACCTTCGGAACAAACGGTGAATGGTCGGAGTTGATCCAGGCCACGGCAAAGGAAAAAACAAGCCCCAAACCAAGATGAATCCATTCAAAACTGGCAGACAAACAAACCCAAAACACAAACAGCGCCATGGTTTTCAAAAAAAAGAGTGCTGGCGATAGGGGCCTTGATTGAGTTGCCATAAAATTTTCAACTACGGGTATGACTTCAGAGCCTCAGCATTTTCGATGATTCCTCAAAAATCAGCCGTAAACTTATAATGAAACACCCGTATTCCTATAAAAGTCCAAGCGCCTGTATTCAATGAATGCACGATCAGGAAACAGCAACCGTTTCCCACGTCGCATCCGGATTGTACCGATGAATCTCACCTGTATGGGGATCCAGGGCAACAAGATTGAGCCATTGGTTATGAAACAACTGTTGCAGGATCGAGTGTTTTTCAATGACAGATGAGATCACACCCGGCGTCTGTTCGATCATCGCCAGGAGACGCATCGGTTCATGATAGTGCGTGTCGCCGTTATTGACGGTTTGCAAGGGGAATCCCATTTGCAAATCGCTTTGGCTTCCCAGCATCATCCCGACCCCCCCGACGACATTGTGCAGCACCTTACTCCCGCTTCCATACGCCCATGGATCCACCGCAGAAAAATAATAACCCGTACTGATCCACTCGCCGACAATCAAGGGTGCGGTCATGATTTTTTCGAGGATGGCGCCTTGAGGATCCGCAATCGGATCGTAAGAATGCAAAAAAGCCCGGCCGCCCAGATCCAATCCTTTGGTCAGTTTCCGCCTTCCAATGATAAACGCTCCATTGCCCGCCAATCCCCATTCCGGCCGGGTATTCGCCCAATCGCAACTGCGTTCATCCACATGAGCAAAAGCCTGTTCTGGAGAGATTTCAGCCGGAGCACGGGGAATGCGATGGCATCGCTCAAGCGCTTGCTTCGCACCCGCTTTTTCGAGATCCCTGTTCAACGCCCGTAAATCTTCCTTATGCGAATCCGGCAACTCCTCCAGATCGTAAAACGTGACCCGATCCGTCGTCGTGTTGTGTTTCCCCGGAAGAAACCAGGTGTCATCGGGAATCGGCAATCCATTTTCCTTGAGAATGCGGCGAACTTCAGGTTCATTCGCCATGGCGGCAAATACCCGCGCATTGGCATCGCCCGGTCTTCCCCCGCAAGCCCCGCAATCCAATGCCCCGTAATAGGGGTTGTTGTCCGTCTCACTCCCGTGACCGCAAAGGCACACCAACCGCGCAAAATTTTGGGTGAGCCCCATAGCCCTCAAACCATTCTCGATAAATGCCGCCCGTTCCGAAAGAGAGAATCCCCGGGAAAGCCCGTCAGGAATCCCATCCGCATTCACTTCTCCGGCCTTAGGATTTTCAGGGTCCGATGGCGTGGCTATTGCGATCCGGGTTGGAACCCGGTGCGTCAACCAGCCCTGAACAGCAGAAGTGATTGAACGGAATGTTTTTTGGAACAAAGTCTTGCCCACCAGCCCCAGACTGAAAAAAAACCCCAGCACATCGATCACCATCATCGACCCGACAGGATGATGCTTCAGATCGTGAAAAAGATGGCGCCCCAGAAGCTGCCAGCGAGTACCGGAAGCATATTTTTCCAACGCCGCGCTTTCTCCCGGCCGCGGTGTTTCCGTAACCGCATGGTCGGGAGTCAACAACACCGGACACAAAAAGGTACGTTGATCACAATCGAAATCCTGATGACTGAGTGGAATGCCAAAAAACCCTGCAAACCCGAAGGTCTCATAGGAACCCCGGGCTTCGATCTGGCGGCGGAAAGATTCAGAACGCACGTCTATACAGAAGACCAGTTGTGCATGCGGACGCGTTTCCAGTTCGGGCACCGTTCCACGATGGGCTGAAATATTTCTCAGCATCTTCTCTCGAAAGGACTCTTCGTACGCCTCAATCCACACCCGTCCATGCTGATCGGAAGGAAAACGATCCAGCCATTGCAGCAACTTCCGGGCATCCGCGAGCGAGAGATCGCGAACGTCTCCAGGAGACAACTCAAGAAACTGCGCCAAGTGGAACAACCGCCAGGCATGTTGACACACTGCCTGTTTGGCTGGATCATCAGATTGCCCTGCACGCCCGGTTTGCCGGTGGTATTCTTCGGGCCGATCATTCCAGTAGGCGGTCAGGGCGGAAACCGTCCCGTCGATTCCCCATTCTTGCTGGCACTTGATGTGGGCCAACTCCACTTCATAGAACAAACGTACAGCCAGATACTGGGTGGTATCGATGGGGTGCTTGTGTTGCGCATGGTAGGACGGGTGTTCCCCAAGCCACCGTATGTATCGCGTCCAGCCTGGCAATGAGGACAGTTGCCTCGAGAGATAATCCTTCCATTGTTCCTGGGGAATTTCGAGCTGCTGCAGGCTGGAACGGATCGCGTCCTCTGGAGCTTCAGGAAGGCTGCGAACCTTTTGGGCGAAACCGGCAATCCCGAGAAACTTCCCCGAAAAATCTTTCTGCGCCAGGTTCCGCCACACCTGGTAGAAACCTTCTCTTCGGCCAGGCATTTCCCAGCCAGCCAACCCTTCATCGAGGAACGCCGTCACCCATTTGATGAGTTGATCATTGATTTGCTCGACCACCTCGCCTTCAGTCAAATCATCGATCCAGTCGCTGAGGGTCCGTTGAGGCGGCAAGGAAATGCGCGCAGATGGTTGCGAATACTCAGGGTTTTGCGATGAAGCAGAATTATCAGACAGCCCGAAGATGGCCAGCACACTCTCCCACAGATTCGTCAGGCAGGCCTCTTCCGGATTCTCCCGATACGACTTATGTTCTTTGAGGGTTCGTTCAATGATCCGTTTTTGAGATTCCCCGGGAAGATCCTGCCGAAACCGTTTTGTCGCGCCACCACCGCTCAACTCCCATTCCAAAAGGGACAGCGGCAATTCCTCGAAACCAAAAAGCACGTGCAGTCGCCAAACATCTTCCGGGATCACCTTGCGGCTTCCAACTTCAACAGGAGCTTGCCCATCCGGGCGAGGCCCGATCCTGGCAAAAGCGCGCTCAAAACTTTCTTTGGTTATACGGCCATTCCGGTAAAATTGACGATACTCCTCATTCGCGAGATACCCGTTTCCACCCAGCAGATCCTTGCCTTTTCGAACAGCCTGATCAAACGGCAGATATTCCAGTCCATGAATGGGGTTCTGCGCGACCATGGTCCGCATCGGCCAGAACGGCGCAATGGGTTCACTGGCATTCAATACAATTTGCCGAACCTGATCGCGATCTTCAGGAGAAAGAACCTTCACCGAAATTGCACTCGTATAGAATGATTTGTTCTTGTTTTAGAAACAAAAAAACAACCGCTTCATCCCATCTCCAACGAAATGGTCAATAACGCGGCTGGCTTGTGCTGCGGCGGATCTCACAAACCGAACGAGTCAAACACCCACAGCTTATGTTAAAAAGTGAAACTCAAACCTGGAATGCGTGTCCTTTCTGCTTGAAAAAAAGAAAGCGCAAATCCGGTCTTGACCCGAAAAGGCAACAGTTTACACCATTTCCCCTGCCAATAGAATGAAAGTCAAAACGATCCGCTGAAATTGTAGCCAAAAATCTCAGAAAATAGGGGAAAATACCGGAAAACAGGGGAAGGTGGCGTTTGCAGCAGCCAAAATGACCGCGCCCAAAGAGACGCCCGATGAGCCTAAAGAGTGACAAAGCGACTGAAAACTGCTTTTTGAAATAGGGATGGAATCATGGCGCATTTCGAATGGCCCAAACACGGATTCCTCGGACTGCTCTTGTGCATGGTTTCCCTACTGGTCATCGTGCCGTTTTTCCACGATCTGCCCTACGCCCGCGTCATCCTCAACCTGTTTTTCACAGCGGTGCTGCTGTTTTCGATCGTCCCGTTTCTCAAAAAAACCCGCAAATCCCTGAGCATCGCCATCATCCTCGCGGTGCCGACGTTCCTGGTGAACTGGGGCACCACGTTTTCTCCCGAGCTCTGGGATTTTTTACCGGGCATCGAGAACATCTTCGCCATCCTGTTCTTCGGATACATCCTGGTCGTGCTGTTCTTCGGCATCCTGCGTGCACGCAAGGTCAACGCCAACCTGATCTTCGGTTCGATCTGCATTTACATGCTGATCGGCCTGGAATGGGCGTTCATCTATTCTCTATTGGAGAACATCTCCCCCAACTCGTTCACCGGCAACGCAGCGGGGTTTGCGCAGGCCGGGCAGCAGGGCGAATGGCTGTTCCTGCATTTTCTCTACTACAGCTACACCACCCTCACCACCCTGGGCTACGGCGACATCGCCCCCACGACGCCACCCGCCCAGTTGATCTCTTCCCTGGAAGCGATCGCCGGACAGTTTTATCTCGCCATTCTGGTCGCGCGCCTGATCGGCATGCACCTGTTCGAGGCGTCCAAATCACAGGGGAAATAGCAACGGGCTTTTCAAAAGCGGGCGCCCGACCGGTAGGTGAATTTAAAAAGAAAAGGCTACAAAAACTCGCTGTGCGGCAGATCGGTGTGACCCATGAGGAACTGATCCACGCCGCGCGCCGCTTCGCGCCCTTCGGCGATGGCCCAGACCACGAGCGACTGGCCGCGCGTCATGTCACCGGCGGTGAACACGCCCTTGACGCTGGTCATCTTGTTCGCATCGCAGGCCACGTTGCCGCGTTCGTCGAGCTTCACCTTGAGATCCTGAATCATCCCTTCGTGGATGGGGTGCACGAATCCCATCGCCAACAGCACGAGCTCGACATCCAGCTCGAACTCGCTGCCGGGCACCTCCACGATGCGGGGGCGGCCGTTCTCGGGATCGTGTTCGAATTCGATCTTCACCGCATGCACTTTTTTCACCTTGCCGCCTTCGCCGGTGAACTTTTTCGTCGAGACGCAGAATTCCCGCACCTCCTGCTCCGCCTCCGCATGCGAGGAAGAGACCCGGAAGATCTGCGGCCACAACGGCCAGGGATTGCCCGCGGCGCGTTCCTCGGGAGGCTGCGGCAATAGCTCGAACTGGTGCACCGATTTCGCGCCCTGCCGAAGCGAGGTGCCGAGGCAGTCGGAGCCCGTGTCGCCGCCGCCGATGATCAGCACGTTTTTGTCCTTCGCGGTGATGGCGATCTCTTCGGGAATGGTGTCGCCTTCGTTGCGCTTGTTCTGTTGCGGCAGAAAATCCATCGCGAAATGAATGCCGTCCAGATCGCGCCCCTCCACCGGCAAATCGCGCGGTTTCTGCGCGCCGCCGCACAGCACCACCGCGTCGAATTCCTTGCGCAGCGCCTTGACCTTGACGTCCACACCCACGTTGACGCCGGTCTTGAAAAGGATGCCCTCTTCTTTCATCAGATCGATGCGCCGGTGGACAACGCTCTTTTCCAGCTTGAAATGCGGGATGCCGTACATCAACAGGCCGCCGATGCGGTCGTCCTTCTCGAACACCGTGACCTCATGGCCCACCTGGTTGAGCTGCGCCGCACAGGCGAGCCCCGCCGGCCCCGAGCCCACCACGGCGACGCGCTTGCCGGTGCGCTTTTGCGGCGGATTCGGCCGGATGTAGCCTTTTTCGAATCCCTTGTCGGAGATGGCCTGTTCGATTTTGCAGATGGTGACCGGCGGTTCCGTGATGCCGAGCACACACGCGCCCTCGCAGGGTGCGGGGCAGACCCGGCCGGTGAATTCGGGGAAGTTGTTGGTCTTGAGCAGCAGGGCCACCGCGTCTTCCCATTGATCGCGGTAGACCATGTCGTTCCAGTCGGGAATCAGGTTCCCCAGCGGACAGCCCGTGTTGCTCTGGCAGAAGGGAACGCCGCAGTCCATGCAGCGCGCGCCCTGCTCCCTGAACTTGCTGTCGGGAAATTCCTCGTAGACTTCTTTCTGATCCTTCAAACGGTCCGCGACCGGCCGTTCCGGCGGCGTTTCCCGTTCGAACTCCATGAATCCTTTGGTCGCACCCATCTATCAAAAATCCTTCGCTTGTTTTTCTTTAAAACCCGGCCGAATCGCTTCAGGCCACCTCTTCCAGCACGCCGGCCTTGCGCTTGCGTTCCTCGATCACCCGCCGGTAATCCCGCGGATAGACCTTGACGAACTTCGGCAGCGTCTGATCCCACTCGTCGAGGATTTTGCGCCCGACGGCGCTTTGCGTGACGCGCACGTGCTCCTCGATGAGCGAGCGCAACAGATCGATGTCCTCGTTCTCCTCAACCGGCTCCAGATCCACCATTTCCTTGTTGCAATGGATGGCGAAATTGTTTTCCC
This sequence comes from Nitrospinales bacterium, assembly GCA_965223345.1. Classification (GTDB taxonomy): domain Bacteria; phylum Nitrospinota; class Nitrospinia; order Nitrospinales; family VA-1; genus CBDCWG01. Next base: position 2,428,750 of record CBDCWG010000012.1, on the reverse strand, counting down.
GGTCGAGCACGAAGGCCAGCCCGCCGCTCATGCCCGCCGCGAAGTTTCGCCCCGTCTCTCCCAGGCAGACGACGACGCCGCCGGTCATGTATTCGCAGCCGTGATCGCCCACGCCCTCGACCACCGTGTGCGCGCCGCTGTTGCGCACCGCGAAGCGTTCTCCGGCGATGCCGCGGAAAAACGCCCGTCCCGCGGTCGCGCCGTACAGCACGACATTGCCGACGAGAATGTTCTCTTCCGCGACCAGCGTGGACTCCGGCGGCGGGTAGACGTGAATCACGCCGCCCGAAAGGCCCTTGCCCACATAGTCGTTGGCGTCGCCCGCCAGATCGAAGGTGACCCCCGGAGCCAGAAACGCGCCGAAGCTCTGCCCCGCCGATCCTTTGAAGTTGATGCGGATGGTGTCCGCCGGCAGCCCGGCCTCGCCGTATTTCTTGGAGATGCGGTAGCTCAGCATCGCCCCGGTGGCGCGGTCGGTGTTGATGATCGGGAAATCCAGCTTCACCTGGAAGCGGTTTTCCAGGGCGGGCTGGCTGCCCTCGATCAGCTTGTGGTCGAGCGCGTCGTCCAGATCCACGCTCAGATCCTGCTTGCAGACGTTGTGGATCGCCACGTTCGCCGGCACATCCGGCTTGAACAGGATGTTGCGGACATCCAACCCCTTGGATTTCCAGTGGTCGATGGCCTTGCCCGCTTCCAGCAGTTCCACCCGGCCGATCAGGTCGTCGAATTTTCGCACCCCGAGCCGGGCCATCCATTCGCGCACTTCCTCGGCGATGAAATTGAAATAATTCACCACCGCATCGGCGGTGCCGTTGAATTTTTTCCGCAGCGCCGGGTCCTGGGTGGCGATCCCCACCGAACAGGTGTTGAGGTGGCATTTGCGCATGAGAATGCAGCCCATCGTCACCAGGGCCGTGGTGGAAAACCCGAACTCGTCCGCACCGAGGATGCCGCCGATGACCACATCGCGCCCGGTCTTGAGCTGCCCGTCCACCTGCACGCGGATGCGGCCGCGCAGGTCGTTCATCACCAGGATCTGCTGCGTCTCGGAAAGACCCAGCTCCCAGGGCAGGCCCGCGTGCTTGATCGAGGTCTGCGGCGACGCGCCGGTGCCGCCGTCGTGCCCGCTGATGAGCACCCCTTCCGCCCGCGCCTTGGAAACGCCCGCGGCGATCGTGCCCACGCCCGCCTCGGCGACCAGCTTGACGCTCACGGCGGCGTCGGGGTTGGCGTTGTGCAGATCGAAGATCAGCTGCTGCAGATCCTCGATCGAATAGATGTCGTGATGCGGCGGCGGCGAGATCAGCCCCACCCCCGGCGTCGAGTGGCGGATCTTGGCGATGTACTCGCTGACCTTATGACCCGGAAGCTGGCCGCCTTCGCCGGGCTTCGCGCCCTGGGCGATCTTGATCTGCATCTCGTCGGCGTTGGCCAGATAGTAGCTGCTGACCCCGAAGCGGCCCGACGCCACCTGCTTGATCTTGCTGCGGCGCGAATCGCCGTTCGGGTCCGGCGTGTAGCGCACCGGATCCTCGCCGCCTTCGCCCGTGTTGCTCTTCCCGCCGAGCCGGTTCATGGCGATGGCCAGCGTTTCGTGCGCTTCACGCGAAATCGAGCCGATCGACATGGCCCCGGTGCAGAACCGCTTGGTGATCTCCGCAACCGGTTCCACTTCCTCGATCGGAACGGGCTTGGATTTTTTGAACCGGAACAGTCCCCGCAGCGTGCAGCGGCGGGTGCTTTCCTCATCCGCCTCCGTGGAGTACTGCTTGAACAACTTGTAATCGTTGGACCGGGTCGCGTGCTGCAGCCTGGCGATGGAAACCGGGTTGAGCATGTGCCGTTCCTCGCCGCGCCGCCAGTGGTAGTGCCCGCCCATCTCCAGCGCCGGACGGGTTTCCTGCGTTTTCTGAAACGCCAGCTGGTGCCGCTTGAGGCTTTCCCGCGCGAGCACGCGCAGGTCCGCGCCGCTCACCCGCGAGGGCGTGCCCGCGAAACATTTCTCGATGACGTCGTCGTTGAGTCCCACCGCCTCGAAGATCTGGGCGCCCCGGTAGCTCTGGATGGTGGAGATCCCCATCTTGGCGATGATCTTGAACAAGCCCTTGCGCGTGGATTTGATGTAATTGGTGAGCGCCGCCCTGGTTTCCAGCGCTTCGACGTACACCCCTTCGCAGACCATGTCGGCTGCGGTTTCATACGCCAGATACGGACAGATGGCCCCCGCGCCGTAACCGATGAGCAACGCGAAGTGCATCATCTCCCGCGCTTCGCCGGTCTCCACGACCAGCCCCACGCGCGTGCGCGTCAGCTCGCCCAGCAGATGGTGGTGCACCGCTCCGGTCGCCAGCAGGCTGGGGATGGGAACGTTGTCCGCATCCATGCCCTTGTCGGTCAGAATCAGAATGGTCGCGCCGTCCTCGATCGCCTGCGACGCCGCTCTGCAGAGCGCGGCGAGGGCTTTCTCCAGCCCTTTTTCCCCATCGGCGGCCTTGAACAGCATGGGCAGCTCGGCGGATTTCAGGTCTGGCTGATCCAGGTTGCGGATCTTCTCCATCTCCTGCAGCGAGAGGATCGGGTGTTTGACCTTGAGCTTTTTGCAATGCTCGGGCGATTCGGTGAGCAGGTTGAGCTCCTTGCCGAGGGTGATCTCCATCGACATCACCAGCTCCTCGCGGATCGAATCGATGGCCGGATTGGTCACCTGCGCGAACAGCTGCTTGAAGTATTGAAACACCAGCTGCGGTTTTTCCGACAGCACCGCAAGCGGCGTGTCGTTGCCCATCGAGCCGGTCGCCTCCTGGCCGCTGCCCACCATGGGCGCGAGGATGAACTTGAGGTCCTCGACCGTGTAGCCGAACACCGTCTGCCTGAGCAGCAGCGTTTCGAAATCGGGGACGAATTTTTTTCCGGTGTCCGGCAGGTCCTCCAGGTTGACCTGGTTGTCCTTCACCCACTGCCGGTAGGGTTTCTGCGTCGCCATCTGGCTCTTGAGTTCCTTGTCGGAGATGATGCGGCCCTGCCGCATGTCCACCAGAAACATCTTGCCCGGCTGCAGCCGGCCCTTGGTGCGGATGTTGGCTTCGTCGATCGGCAGCACGCCGACTTCCGAGGCCATGACCACGAAATCGTCTTTCGTCACGATGTAGCGGGAAGGCCTGAGCCCGTTACGGTCCAGCACCGCGCCGATCACATCGCCGTCCGTAAACGCGATGGACGCCGGGCCGTCCCACGGCTCCATCATCGAGGCGTGGAACTCGTAGAAACCGCGCTTGTCGTCGTCCATGGTCTCGTGCCCGCTCCACGGTTCCGGGATCATCATCATGACCGCGTGCGGCAGAGTCCGGCCCGTCTGGTTCAGCATCTCGAGCGCTTGGTCGAAATCCGCCGAGTCGCTGCCGCCCTGGGCGATGACCGGCAGGATCTTTTCCACATCCGGGAACAGCGGCGTCTCGAACATCGACTGACGCGCCCGCATCCAGTTCTGGTTGCCGCGGATGGTGTTGATCTCGCCGTTGTGCGCCACATAGCGGAACGGCTGCGCCCGCCCCCACGAGGGGAAGGTGTTGGTGCTGTAACGGGAATGCGCCAGGGCCAGGGCCGAGTCCATGGCCGGGTTCTTGATATCGAGGTAATAGGTCTCCACCTGCGGGGCGGTGAGCTGACCTTTATAGATGAAAGTTTTGCTGGAGAGGCTGCAAATGTAGAAACTCTCGTTGTCCGGGTTGTAGCCGGCCTCGCGCACGGCGTTGGCCGCCAGTTTGCGGATGCAGTAGAGCCGGCGCTCGAAATCGGGGACGTCCACCACATCGTCGCTCGCGCCGATGAAGATCTGGCGGATGACCGGCTCCGCCCCGCGCGCAACGATGCCGATGGTGGAATTGTCCACCGGCACCTCCCGCCACCCGAGCAGCTTCAAGCCTTCCTTCTTGACGACTTTCTCCAGAATCCTGGCGCAGTTTTTCGTGTTCTTCTTGCGCGGCAGAAACACCAGCCCGGAAGCATAGCGGCCGAACTCGGGCAGATCGATGCGGAGCTTGGCGCACTCCTCCCGCAAAAACGTGTCGGGAAGCTGGATCAAGAGGCCCGCGCCGTCTCCCGTCAGCGGGTCAGCGCCGGTCGCGCCGCGGTGTTCGAGACGCTTGAGAATGTCCAGCCCCTGCAGGACAATCTCATGCGACTTGCCCCCGCGCATGTTGGCGACGAACCCAACGCCGCAGTTGTCTTTTTCAAACGCAGGGTCGTACAGGCCCTGCTTGTCGGGTCTTTTATATAAGGTCATAGATAAAAAATCGATTGCTGGTTTATGTCGGGTTCCCGAAAGGGAGGCGGCGCCTCACGACTCACCGGGTGGGATGCTGCGTTTGAACGTCCATTAGAGACAACCCAGCAGCAATTAATGTGCCTCGGGCTGTAAACCTTCGAAATAATTGCAAATTCATTTTGCAGGTGGATACGGAACCCCAAAACAGAGTACTTTACCTACACAAAAAATCATACAAAAAATATCCTATGTCTCTCCGGTGGCAACCACTCTAGCCCATCCCCGCCCCAAAAAGCAATGGTTTTTAGGCCGTTCGCCCCTCCGGTCTTGCAGCGAAAATTTGGGCCCCCTTGGGCATGGGCCGCTGAAAAGTGAGCGCTTGCGCAAAGATTATCCGCAAACCCCTGTCATCTCTCTGCAAAATCTGTTAAAAAGGGGAAGCGCGCTTTCGCGCCGTTTCCCCTCTCATTTACGGAGACCGCTGATGATCGTCGAAGAAGTGATGGTGAAGGACCTCATCACGATCGGCAGGGACCAGTCGCTGCATGAAGCGCAGCGGTTGATGGTGAACCACTCCATACGCCACCTTCCGGTGGTGGAGGACGGGACCCTTTTGGGCATCATCACCGAAAGCGACATCCGCGGAGCGTTCATCGATCCCAACCCGGACGAGCCGGGACAGGCGACGCCGCTCGAACCGCACAACATGCCAATCAGCAGCTACATGACGGAAACACCCTTGACCGTATCGCCCGAGACCAACATCGAAGACGCCGCCCTCATGATCTACACGAACAAGATCGGCGCCGTTCCGGTGGTGCGCGGGGAGCGCGTCGTGGGCATCCTCTCCATCATGGACATCCTCGGCTTGTTCGTGGACATGATGGGCCTCATCCATTCCAGCTCCCGCATCGATGTGGAGATGGAAAACCACCCGGACAACATCGACGCGGTGTCGGAGATCATCCAGAACCACGACATCAACATCATCAGCGTCGGCATGTCTCCCCACCCCACCAAGAAGGACCACCAGCTATACCTATTCCGCCTGGATCTATGCGACACCGCCCCCCTGGTCGAGGCCATCGAAAAGGCGGGATACCGGGTCGAATCGGCGATCCACTGATTCCACCCACAGTTTCCCAGCCCCGGCCTTTCGGTTTATAATAAATCGTTCCATTTATTTGCATTGCATGACAACAACAAAGGAGCCGATCCATGAAATTCCCGTATCCACCCACCCCAGGCACGCAAGCGTGCCATTGACAACAGAGAAAGGAGTACCCAAGCCATGAAATCGGAAAAGCTCATCATCTTCGACACCACCTTACGAGACGGGGAACAATGTCCCGGCGCGAGCCTGAATATCAAGGAGAAGCTTGAGATCGCCCGGCAACTGTCCCTGCTAAAGGTGGACGTGATCGAAGCGGGCTTTCCGGCGGCTTCTCCCGGGGATTTCGAATCGGTCAAGCAGATCGCGCAGGAGATCAAGGGCTCCAGCATCGCGGGACTGGCGCGGGCTTTGGAAAAAGACATCGAAGCCACGGCGCGCGCGCTGGAAAACGCCGAAGCGCCGCGCATCCATATTTTTCTCTCCACCTCCAAGACGCACCGGGTCCACATGGTGCAGAAGGCCAAGGAGGAGATCATCGACATGGCCGTGAAATCGGTGCGTTTCGGCAAGAAGCACTGCGACGACATCGAGTTCTCGCCGATGGACGCGTCCCGCACCGAGCGGGATTTCCTGTGCGAGGTCCTGCAGGCGGTGATCGACGCGGGGGCCACGACGGTCAACATTCCCGACACGGTGGGCTACACGGTGCCGGGTGAGTTCTCCAGCCTGATCGGCCACATCCGGGAAAACGTCCCGGGCATCGACCGCGCCGTCATCAGCGTGCACTGCCACAACGACCTCGGGCTGGCGGTGGCCAATTCGCTGGCCGCGGTGCAGGCGGGCGCGCGCCAGGTGGAGTGCACCGTCAACGGCATCGGCGAACGCGCCGGCAACGCCGCCATGGAGGAGATCGTGATGGCGCTGCGCACCCGGCGGGACTTTTTCGGCGTCGAGTCCGGCATCGAAACCCGCCACATCCAGGCTTGCAGCAAGCTGGTGAGCAGCCTCACGGGATTTTTCGTGCAGCGCAACAAGGCGATCGTCGGCAAGAACGCCTTCGCGCACGAATCGGGAATCCACCAGCACGGCTTCCTCAAAAAGAAGGACACCTTTGAGATCATGGACCCGAAAGACGTGGGCGTCGAAGACTCGGAGCTGGTGATGGGCAAGCACAGCGGGCGCAACGCCCTGGACCACACCCTGAAAAACCTGGGTTACGAGCTGACAAAGGAAGAGCTGGACGCGGTGTTCAAGGAGTTCAAGATCCTCGCGGATGAGAAGAAGGACATCTTCGAGGACGACATCCTGACCCTGATCCAGAAACAGCGTTGGACCGAGGAAAAGCTCAACACCTACCGGCTGGAAAAGATCACCAGCGGGTTTGAAACCGGGGTGGTGCCCGAGGGCTCCGTCGAATTGATCAGCCGCGACGGCAAGAAGCACACCGCCACCGCCCAGGGCGACGGGCCGGTGGATGCGCTCTACAACGCCATCGACAAGATAACCGGCCTGTCCTGCAAGCTGCTCGACTACCAGGTGATGTCGAAAACCCGCGGCAAGGATGCCCAGGGCGAGGTCACCGTGCGCGTGAGCCACGAGGGCCGGGAAGTGCTGGGTAAAGGCGCGGGCGTCAACACCGTCGAGGCCAGCGGCTTCGCCTATGTGAACGCGATCAACAAGCTGCTGATCAAGTCCAAGTCGGGCCCGGTGTCCGGCGGCGAGGTGCCCGGGCCATGACGAGCGAGGGCCGCCAGAAAGACCGGCTGTACGTGGGCGATGCCGCCCCGGAGCCGTTCGAGTTCAACGAGCCGGTGGCGCGGGTGTTCGAGGACATGCTGGAGCGCAGCGTGCCCCTGTACACCGAGTGCCAGACGGCGGCCATCGACTGGTGTCTGCGTTTCGTGAAAAGGGGCGCCCAGATCTACGATCTGGGCTGCTCCACCGGCACGCTGCTTTCCCGGCTTTCCGAAAAGCTGCCCGCCGATGCGGGCGTGCGGCTGGTGGGGGTGGACAATTCGGCCCCCATGCTGAAGAAAGCCCGCGGCAAACTGGCGGCCTCGCTGCACCCGGTCAAATGGGTCGAGACCGATCTCAACGGGGATTTCGCGCTTCAGGACGCCTGCGTTGCGATCCTGAACTACACGCTGCAGTTCATCGCACCGGAGCGCCGCAGCGAAACCCTGCGCAGGATCCATGCGGGCCTGAACCCCGGCGGGCTGCTGATCCTGATCGAAAAGGTGAAAAGCCCCGATGAAACCTTCGACCGCATCCACACCGAGATGCACCACGCGTTCAAGAAAGACCGGGGCTATTCGGACCTGGAAATCGCCCGCAAGCGCGAGGCGCTGGAAAAAGTGCTCATCCCGCTCAGCGTCGGGGACAACATCAATTTATTGAAAGAAGCGGGATTCGCCGCCGTGGAGCTGTTCTTCAAGTGGAACAACTTTGCCGGCTTCGTTGCAATGAAATAAAAACTATTGTATTCTTAGACGTTTAGGGAGCAAGGACCATGCCGCATTACGACCATAGCTGCAACAAATGCAACGAGAAATTCGTCATCGAAATGAAGATGTCGGAAGTGGATAAAAAGAAGATCACCTGCCCGAAATGCAAATCCAAGGACGTCACGCGCCACATCACCAACACGTCGTACTGGAGTGAAAGCGTGAACCGTTACGTCTGGGACAAATAACCCTCACTGCTGAGACCCAATGCTCACAACCGTCAAGCCCGCATTCAAAAGCAAGCCCGTTCCCGGCCGCATCGGCGAACTGGTGTCGTTTCCGCTGCAGCGCATCCATATAGAGTTGACCAACGTCTGTAATTTCGACTGCACCTTCTGCCCCAAGCAGGAGATGACGCGCAAGTACGAGTACATGGATTACGAGCGCGTCTGCGGCATCATCGACCAGATCGCCGAATACAACCTGGCCGAGAAGATCACCTTCCACGTGATGGGCGAGCCGTTCATGCATCCCAAATTTTTCGACATCCTGGATCACGCCGCCAGGCTGGGAGTCAAAACGGGCATCACGACCAACGGCACGTATCTGAACAGCGAGATCGCGGCGCGGCTGGAGAAGGTCACCGTGTCGCAGCTCAACATCTCGCTGCAGACGCCGGACGAGGAGTCCTACAAGACGCGCAAGGCGCGGCGCATGGCGTTCGACGATTACAAGAACAAGATCCTGGAATTCATCGCCGCCTGCATGCGGCACAAGACGCCGCCGAAGATCAAGGTGCACTTCCTCAACACCAAGTTCAAATCCGAAGTGCCCGGCGAAGACTGGTCCCTCGGCACCATGAACGTCATCAACAGCACCGCCGAGCTGCGCGAAACCTTCGGCTACTGGGCAAACGAGATCCAGAAGATCACGCCCGGACTGACGCCCGAGGAAATCGCCGAGAGCAAGCAGCGCATCGCAAAGCTCTCCACCTTCAAGTGGAACGTCGTCAAGGTGGCGCCGCAGATCTTTTTTGAAACCTACATCCTCGACACCTGGGGCAACGCGTTCGTGGACGACAACGTCGTCACCACCAAAGTCGGCTACTGCAGTGCGCTGACCGATCATTTCGCCATCCTGTGCAACGGCGACATGACCTACTGCTGCAAGGACTACAACGGCAACACCAAGGCCGGCAACGTGTTCGAGACGCCCATCGTCGAGATCCTGAACTCCAAGCCCATCATCGACGCGATCGAGGGCTTCATGAAACTGAAAGTCGTGCACCCCTATTGCCAGAAATGCCTGGGCGGGAGCACCAAACTGAAATCGATCGGCAACAGCCTGGGCTCGATCATCATCTGGAAATATTTGAAGAACTTTTTTTACAAGAAAAACGGATAAACCAATTCGGGATGTAGCGCAGCCTGGTAGCGCACTTCGTTCGGGACGAAGGGGCCGGAGGTTCAAATCCTCTCATCCCGACCAGCAATTTCAAGGGGTTGCCGAATCACGGCAACCCCTTATTCCTCAATAAATAGCATACCGTATAGCGCTTTCGATGAGCGCCCACCACTCCGTATCCCAACCTCATCTTTTCAGACTTCCGGTCCTTGGGTCGATTGTTCGAACTCATTCAGACGTGCCAACAATTCAAGGAGTTACCGATTTCCGGTGGCTCCTTTTTCGCTTGGTGCAGCACTGGGGGCAATTCAGACCCTAGCCTTCTTTTCTGTGTCCCCCCTGTCATTGCTCATTCCGAACCTCGTTACAAAAAATATCACATTACCAAAACGGCCCACCCAGGCCGAACTTGCCTATTTCCGTCAATTTGAGTTCAATATTCTAAGCCTAAATTTTTTAAATCGTTATTTTCTAAGAATCATCTTTAACTAGGGCAAAAATTTTATGCCTGACTTATCAATTCGATTTTCACTGGAAATCTTAAAAATCGAATCATAAAAATTTAAGTTTGGAATGGGTACGAATGAACTTAAAAGGTTTTTGGGAGAACTCAAACCATAAAACGGGTATCGACAAAATATAGGTCATGGCCATCCCTATTCTTATTCTTCTCTTCCCTCTTCTAGCCGCGATTTTCATTTGGGTCTTTGGCAACCGCATGTTGGCTCATGTGGCCAAGGTGGGAGTCATTGCAATTTCGATTTCCGCCGTCCTTTCCGCCTGGACCCTCTATCATGTCAGCACCGAAGGAACGGTCCAATTCGTATTCTGGACGTTAAACTCTGAAGGCTCCGCCATATTAAAGATCGGCATGCTGATCGATCGGCTCACGGCCATTATGATGATGTTGATCACGAGTGTCAGCGTCGTCATTCATTTCTATTCGGTCCGGTATTTAGAAGGCGATCCAGGGTATGCTCGATTTTTTGCGCTTTTGAGCTTCATGACCTTTGTCATCCTTTCGCTCGTTTCCAGCCCAAACCTGTTTATGCTGTTTATGTTCTGGCAGCTATTAAGTTTGGCACTCTACCTCATTCTTAATTTTAATTATTCCCACCCCGACGCTTGCCGCAATGCATTTAAAACTTTTTTTGTCCATCGTGTCGGGGACGTGAGTTTTCTCTGCGGTTTATTTCTTGCCTATAAATTTTTTGGAACTTTAGAATTCACCGAACTCTTTAAAGCGGCGGCAGAAAACTCTCACATGGTTTCTTTACTGCCGGGAAGCTCATTGGAAGTCAGCGCCATTTCCCTGATTGGACTTCTCATCTTTATTGGCGCGATGGCCAAATCATCCCAGTTTCCTTTACATGTCTGGTTGCCAGACACCATGGATTCGCCCACCCCCGTTTCAGCTTTGATGCACGCAGGAATTATCAATGCCGGTGGCTTTTTGTTGAATCGGTTGGCTCCATTTTACGCCCTCTCGTCGCCGACGCTTCATATTGTATTTTTGATAGGCTTCTTGACGGTTCTGTTTGGAGCCTCCATGATGCTGGTTCAAAACGACATCAAGAAAACTCTCGGCTTTTCCACTATGGGTCAAATGGGATACATGATTATGGAATGCGGGCTGGGAGCCTTTGCGCTGGCCATCTTTCATTTAATCGCCCACGGCCTTTTTAAAGCGAGTTTATTTTTGGGAGCGGGGACAGGCATTCATGCATCGCGGGAAGAACCCAAATTTCCACATTCTTCGAAATATGAAATCGGGGAAAAGAAATCTGCCTCCCAATTAACCTGGCTTACGGGCTTGGTGATCACGTTGATGATGCCGCTTTTTATTCTCATGGCCGCCCACGGCATGCTGGACATACCTCTGCAAGAATCGCACGGGGCGATCATATTCCTGTTTTTCAGTTGGGTCACCGCTTCCCAGGTCATGTTCAGTTTATATCGTCTTCAGGCTGTGGCTTCCTGGAAAGTCGCGTGCACGATGATCGGGGCTCTGTTTTTCATCGTATTTATCTATCTATGGGCCGGAGAGGAATTCACGCATTTCCTTTACCCTGAGCCTGGCGTAGCGAACAGTTACTTTGCGGCTGCGGCGTTCCATCCGCTGGCCTTTGATTTGGTCATAATCATAGCCACGGTGCTCATTCTATTTGGCTGGTTCACTCTCTACACCAATGCCAAGGGGCAAAGATTATTTATTTCGGATTGGGTCGTTTCGATCCGAAAACATCTATACATTCTTCTGATCAACCGGCTCTATGTGGACCAGGTTTATGCTCGACTGAGCAATGGCATATTGCGACTGGCTCAAAAGGCAGCGCTTCGTTTTTAAAACGTGACTGGCAATGATGATGGATAATCAACATTTTCTTCCAATAATTCCCGCCCTCATTCCACTTGTCATGGGGATTGTATGGAAGGCTGCTGAAATCTCGTTTTCCAAACTCAAACCGATCGGTTTGACGACGATCGTTGCTTTAGGCATACTCCTGGCCTTTACTGTTGAAACTGATCCAGCGACCCACTTTTTAGCTTTTGCCGTTCTTCTCTCAAGTTTTTGCGTCATGCTTTGCCAGGAAGATTCGCACCAGGCTGCGGAATTATTCCCTTCAAGCCTGATAACTTCAGGGTTGGCCCTGGGTGCGTTGCTGGGCCAGGGATTTGCAGGCAAGCTTTTTTTATGTGGACTCCTGGGTTACGCCGCATTTTCTCTCACTCGCGAGAAGAAGCGTTCATTTCGAACTATTCTTATTCTTATACATTTTGCCATTGCCATCGTTCTCTCTTTAATTTCCACCTTAGGCGGCGATACCTTGCCAAGGCTTGCCGGCTTGTTCCTTGCCTTCACCTTCTTGCCGCTGTTTCCTTTTCATCTCCCATTTTCGGGAACGATTGAAGGCGCCAAAGGAAACCTTTCAAGTTTATGGATTGTCGCTTGGCTGGCCATTGGGCTTGCGCAATTAAACAGGATTTACCCTTCGCTTTCGGCTGAAACGCTATTCGTCATAAGCTTGATATCTCTGATCAGCGCCTTTTATTCTTCCTTAGCGGCGCTTGGACAAAAGCAAAGCAATTTATTCGTCGCCGCCGCTACCGTGGCTCACGCATCGCTGGTCTGGGGATTGCTCAATGTTTTCCCGGATTTTCACAGGTGGGGAATTGCGTTTGGCATAGCCCTCGCTTTTGTGTTAGGCGGCATCTGTCTCGCGTTTTCTTTTGTTCGACAACGGTATGGATGGCAAACCATAGGGAAGCTCCCCGGGCTTGCTTCTCCAATGCCTCGGCTTGGAACCGTGATGGTTCTTCTTGTGAGCTTCGCACTGTTTCTTCCAATGTTCCCTACGTTTTCCGGCTTGACAGCCATGCCGACGGCCAATGCTTTGGATGTCAAATTCATCAATCTGTTTTTAATGTTCATTGCGGTTTGGTTGGGAGGAGGCTGGCATTTCATACAAATGCTTCATCAAACCACTTTTGGATCGGCACGCACCGATGTTCCCTATATTGATTTGCGGGCAACTGAAATTGCCGGCATCACATTTTTATTATTAGGCGCTGGTTATAGCGGACTGTTCTACTAGCGCATTTATTATTTAACTATTTAAAGAGATCAGCAGTCCTAAGCCATGCCAACCCTGGACGCTAAAGACACGAAGACACCCACTGAGACCCAGCGAATAGAATTGCGTTCGTTCGTGAAACTGGCAGGCGAACCCATTTCTCATTACTGGCCGATGAAAACGTTCATCCATCATAACCCGCTTCATGGCCTGGAACATTTACATTTCGAAAAAGCCATTGACGAAGCCGAGCGGTTTTTGGGTGGGCGCGGTTATTTACCCAACGAATACTATAGAGATTACTTTAAGCAAGGGAGAATAACCGGTGAGGCTCTTGACGAAGCCATAAAGGACGCATCAAAAGACGCCGCCATCGAAATAGGTGATAAAACGATTTCTCATCTGGAATTTTTGAAAACCATTCTGTTGAATGGCACTCGGAAAGTCGCAACAGACGTGGCTTCGGCGGTTTTGCGATCGTCTCACAATCAACCGGAAGTAAAAGATTTGATTGAGAAGATTCAGGGTTTACCGAAAAACAAAGAGCAAAATATATCCCTGCGGGATCATGCGAGCCGCGAGCAGGAAGAGCTGGCAACACAATATACGCTTGCGGAATGGTGCGACAAATCGCTTGGAACTCATGTGCAGGATCAAATCAACAGTGAACTCATCAAATGGCTTAGCGGATTTCTCGACGAAGGACATAGCCCCTGGGTTATGCCATTGCGTGGAAAAACCTTTTACGGCAGTTGGAAAGAGTTAGCCCAGAACGAGGCTTTCGGCCCCCTTCTGGGAATCTCCGGCTGGAAAAACAAAGTTAAAAATTTACCCGACCGGCCGGAAGACGCGATTTTGCAAAGCCTGTCTCTGTTGTCCATTCCGAAAGATATGTGGATCGACTATTTCACTTTACACCTTGCTCAATTAGCCGGATGGACGGGACTCCTTAAATGGCGCTCGCAACAAGTAGACTACGATTGGCAAATGGCCTACCCCATTGACCTTGTTAAGTACATGGCCGTGCGGCTCTTTTATGAAAGAGAGCTGGTGGGCTTGGCCTGTCACTCTAAATTAGACATTCCCGGAAATTACACTTCGATACGGGATTACCTGAATAATTTCCCTGTTGGATATGGCCTCTACAAAGAGCACCAAACCCGAATCTTGCCAGAGGAAATCGAAGATGACCTGGATAGGTCCCTGCTCACACAGGAACCTTTGCCAATGAGCGAGCTCAATCGATGCGATTCCAGTGTGATTGCAAAATGGGTACAAATTCGAAAACACCAAAAAATTGAAGTTCAGGTCCTGATCGTTTTGGATCTTGCCAAATCGTTAAACATCACCATTCAGGATATTTTGAAGGGTGGTCCCGAGCCATTAGAACTTTTGCTTGATTGGGTTGAGGAATTTTCCGAATCAAAGCATGGACCCGTCTGGCTCAAGGCTTTGGAATCCAGCTTCATTAAAGATTTTATAAAACAAATTTCACCTAATATTGAAAAACTGAAAAAGGCCGACACTCCTGAGGAAACGCCGGCAGAATCCCGTCCTCTTTCTCAGTCCATATTTTGCATCGATGTCAGGTCGGAAGGTTTTAGAAGACACCTTGAAGAGGTCGGCGGCAATGAAACGTTCGGATTTGCCGGTTTTTTTGGAGTTCCAATATGTTACCAAGGGTTTTCGAGCGAACATCTGACAGACCAATGTCCCGTTCTTCTGAAACCCAAGCACGTGGTGAAAGAAATTCCCCGCGCCTATCAAGCCAAGGCCGCGCAGGAATTTTTAGAGGGACAACAACTCGCCAAAGCAAGCCACACGTTGTTGCACGATTTAAAAGAAAACGTCATCACCCCGTATGTCATGGTGGAAGCCATTGGCTGGTTTTTTGGGTTCAGGCTTTTTGGGCAGACGTTGCGCCCGGCATGGTTCAAAATTGCCGTCTCATGGTTGAAAGAACGTCTTGCCATTCCCATCGGCACAACGCTGACGGTGGACAAAATTGATCGGGAAGAGGCTCACGAAATGGTTGCCTCTAAACACCGTGCGGCTATTTACAGGCTTTTGATTGAGCAATACGGTTCGCTCGGCGCCACTGTTTCTCACGAACAGGTGGAACGTTTGCGGAAAATGGCGATGAATCAAAACCAGACAGAGAGCCCTGAAAATCAAGACTTGAAGGAATTGTTACACTGGACCCAATCCGATCTTGAACAATTTGTCAATGTGATCAGGCGAGAGTTTGATGTCAATGAGCGGGACGTGGATCGTCGAATGCAACGAATCACTCAGGCAGGACTCACCGTCGCGGAGCAGGCTCATTACGTGGAAACGGCTTTAAGGGTTTTAGGGTTCAAAACATTTTCCCGGCTCATCCTGCTTTGCGCGCATGGCAGCACTTCAGACAACAATCCGTATGAATCCGCCCTGGATTGTGGAGCGTGCGGTGGCAACCATGGGGCATCCAACGCGCGAGCCCTTGCCGTCATGGCCAACAAACTCGAAGTTCGACAGCTTCTGGCCAACAAAGGCCTGGCGATTCCCGCGGACACGCATTTTCTCCCCGGACAACACGACACGACAACAGACGAAGTCGAGCTTTTTGATTTGGAAGACGTCCCCGCCACTCATCGAAGAGATTTGCTCAGGCTTCAACGCGATCTGCAAGAAGCTGGCGAAAAAAACAGCAGGGAACGATTGGCCCGCATGCCCGACGAGCCCAACTTAAACGGAGCTTTCAGTGCTTTAAAGCGGACAAAAACCCGAAGCATAGATTGGTCGCAGGTTCGACCGGAATGGGGGCTTTCTCGACACACCGCTTTTATCGCGGGGCGCCGGTTGTTGACTCAGGGGATAAATTTAGAGAGCCGGACTTTTTTGCATTCCTATGATTATTCAAGGGATCCAGCGGGAAAATATCTGGAAATCATCATGACCGCTCCAATGATCGTTGGACAATGGATCAACATGGAGCATTATTTTTCTACCGTTGACTGCAAGGTTTATGGAGCGGGAAGCAAAGCGTATCACAATGTGGTCGGTCGTGTAGGCGTCATGTTTGGCACGCAAAGCGATCTTTGTGTCGGGCTTCCCATCCAAACTGTTTTCGATGGCGAGAAGCCTTACCACGAACCGATGCGATTATTTGTTATAATAGAAGCTCCGTTGAAAATGATTGCCGCCATCATTTCTCGACATACAATATTGCAACAATTGACGAGAAACCAATGGCTTCACATTGTCGCCCTGGACCCCGATGCCATGGAATTTTTCCTCTTTCGATCGCCTGACGATTGGCAATCCATTCAATAAAATAATCTTGTCGAGGAGAGTAGAAACATCATGAACGGCTTAAAACTTCATCCAATGAAAGAAATTAAGATCATCATTGAAGGTGAACATCTTCCTTTCGTGACGGACGTTCTTGACCGGATTAAAGCAAGCGGTTATACCATTTTCAACAATATATCAGGTAAAGGGCATAGCGGATTCCACGAAGGGCATTTGATGTTCAACGACACGAGCAGCCTGCAAATGGTTTTAACCGTCGTTCCTGAAGATAAACTCGAGCCCATTTTGTCTGGGCTCAAACCGTTTTTGGAACGCCACACAGGCACCCTTTTTGTATTGGACGCAAGCGTGCTACGACCCGATCAATATGATTCTTAAAAAGTGTGCGTCTTTAAACGAATCAGGATGGCCGGCACCTGTTGCTTGCACCATCATATAAGTTCGGGTTTCGACTTTTGGGGGTTGAATGGCTTCCGGAGCCAAAAGCCAAAACTCTGGCAGATCGAAAGCCCCTTCCGTTCATTTTTTCCTCCCGGGAAGTTGAATGATGTTTCCCAGTGTCATTTCCCCTTGCGCGGTACATCGTCTTTTCTCGCCCCTTTTACTTTCTTCATCCTGATGCCCCATAGAACGGGGGCAGAGCCCTTTGTGTTTCGTCATTTTTTCGTTCGGTACAAAGGGACCGGAGGCCCCAATCCCCCCATAATGACTATTAATTCAATGGGTTAAGGTTTACGCTGTGACCCATTTTTTTATTGGGAGTGACAATGGTAGAATTGTCAGGCTGGCAAAAAAACAGGCTGAAAATGGTTTGCGAGCGGATTCAGCCTCAGAGGCAGGCATGATGCAAGATCATTGAACAGTCCAAACAATGGAACTTTAAACAACCTGACAATACGACTCAAACAGAGGTCATTCTAATGCAAAAATCCTTCGTTGCAGCCGCCATCCTGTTCCTGGTTACAGCATTTTTTATTGCAAACGCCAGCGCCTTTGGTCCGACAGGTCAAGGGAGTGAAAATTCCGAAAGCATCAGAGACCCTTTTCCCCACAAAAAAAAGGTCAAAGTGGACAACAAGAGAATCAAAAACAGAACCGGTGTGACCATAACAAGCGGAGGAACGAAAGCAACCAGCAAACTTCTAAAATCATCATCGACAGGACAGGTCTCCAAAACTCCCTCCGGCTCCGGTAGTAGCGGTGTCATTGGAAAGGTGGGTGACGGCCCCGCACCCAGAATCTCGCAGGACTGATTGTCACTGACAGTTTGATCGGATCCGGCCCCGCAGGCCGGAGGCTGCAATCCACTCATCCTGGCCAGCATTTTTAAGGGCTTATGGAAAAATCCATAGGCCCTTTTTCTTTGTTTTTTTTGATGGAATAGGAAACTATTGGCCGAAGTGCCATTGTCTGGATTTTTTCTTTATGCAGGCGGTGTAAGCGGGAGGGAGATTTTTACATTGGCAAATTAAAAATGGGCTGCAAGCGTCAGTGTGACGATATTTTCGCTGAAGTCCACAACGGGAAGGTTGGAATCACTGGCAATGTGCTCATATTCGAGCTTGAGATCCAATATTTTTGCAAGGGGTTTGACGGCAGACAATTGAAAGGTATTTATTTTGTCTTCCCGCTCCTCTCCGATGCTCGGGGTAATATCATTGTAGTCGCGGAACTGGTACTTCCATGCGGCTTTCCATATCGTTTCCCAGGGCCCCGGCAGTTTGACACCCAGTTTGAGAACAGGCCCGAAGTAGTCGAATTCATCTCCATCCGCATCCTCCACCTCCAGGCGAAAACCCGCATTCACGTAGGCCCGGCTTTCCATAAAAAACAAAAACTGGGTGATCCCTACGGAATGATTAACGGCGTCCCGGTCGTCGTCCTCGAAAAAATTCTTACCCTGCAATATGTAGTTGATGTCCGTGTACAATTTCGGGGTGATCGAAATTCCGACCCGGGGGATGAACAGATGCAGCCCTAAAAAATCATCCCCGCCCAGCGTGGTATAGATGTAGCTGTAATCGGCCCCAAAATCCAGTTTGCCGGCGTCCTGCGCAGCGGAAATGTTGAAACTGTGCGACTGGAAGTCAAAATCGGTTCTGTCGTCGTAAAGACTCTGGTAAAAGTCGTAACCCGCCTCAAGTTCGAGCCCCGCCCGTTCCCAGAACCGGTAACTTCCATAGGCCTCGAAGACGTAAGCATGGTCTGAATCCCCGGATACGATGTCCTGTTCGATACGGGTCAAATTGTCATCGAACTCCAGACCGACACTGGCGCCAAGCCCCCAGGGCTTGTCTTCATTGTCCTCCGCCATAATTCCGGCAGGAACGCAAAGAAATAAAAACAGAACGATCGCGGAAAGACCCGAATATTTCAAAAGCGGGCTCATCCAGACCTTATTCTTGAAAAATAAAAAGGATGCGAAGCCATCCTTTGAGCCTATCTTTGAAAAGTGGTTTTCTGAATCTTCTAACTCCACACTCGCTCCCTTTGGTCAGGATACGTTACCTGCTTTTTAAGACTTCCCTGCCTGCATAAGATGATACTGGGAAGTGGCTTTTCACCCTTTTCCCTTCTTGGAATTCTTGACTGCCTCCTTGGAGGATTCTTTTGCCGCTTTTTTTGCCGCTTTTTTGGCTTCCTTGGCCGCTTCCTTAGCGGCCTTTTTGGCTTCCTTGGCAGCTTCCTTGGCAGCTTCCTTGGCCGCCTTTTTGGCTTCCTTGGCCGCCTTTTTGGCTTCCTTGGCCGCTTCTTTCGCGGCCTTTTTGGCTTCCTTGGCAGCTTCCTTCGCGGCCTTTTTGGATTCCTTCGCTACCTTCTTGGCTTCTTTTTTTGCTTTCTTGGCTGCTTCCTTCGCCGCTTTCAGGTTTTCTTTGGGCTTTTCCCTTGTGTATTTGGCGACCTCTTTCGCTTCCTTACGGTTTTCATTTCTCCTTTCTTTATAAGAATCGCCTTTATCATGTCCTTTCCAGCGTTTCCCGGTTTCACCGGAGGGCCGGTTATTAGGGATCTCACCGGAAGTGCTTCCCGATTCTGTTGAAAGGGCTTTATTTTCCCTGACACCCGCTTGCGGATTGACCGAAAGACTTTCCCGGTATAGACCTTTCAGCACAGGTTTCAGGCTCACATCTTTCAACTCTATATTTGTTGAAGTGGTACCCAGGCTGGCGACCTGCTCCTTTTTCACCTCTTTTGCCTTTTTCTTATAGAATTTGAAATCCATTTTTTGTTCATGGATTGTGGAGCCGAGCCCCGCATATTTCTCAAAGGGATCCTGAGCTCGATTTTCTTGAGAGCTGTTCAAGAGTTCATATCCCTCCGGGTCAACATAGTCAAAACTATCCGTTTCAAATATGGCCATGATGCCGCTTGCGTTCCCCGGATCTCCGTCCTGGTTTTGCAATGCGACCACTCTTGGATAGTTGAATGAAGGCGTACTGCCGATCCCACCATGCTGGCTAAAAGAACGCCTTTGTTCGCTCTTCTTTATGAACCGCTCATAAAACTGCAGGGCCTTGCTGTATTCTCCACGAGTCTGGTACAGATTCGAGAGATTGTTCAGAACGATGGCGGTATGGCGGTGGCCGGGCTCAAGGGCGCTGTCGAAAATTTCCAAAGAACGCCTGTAAAGGGGCTCGGCTTTTTTATATAACTTTTGGTTTTTATAAAGTTCTGCAAGATTATTGAGGGAGTTCGCCACGTTTTGGTGATACACCCCCAAAGTGTTTTCGCGGACCCCTATCGCAAGCTGATAAAACTTCTCGGATCGGGGGAAGACGCCGGCTTCCCTGTAAACATCGCCCAGGCTATGCAGGTTGATGGCAACCTGGGCGTGGTAGGTTCCAAATATTTTTTGTGACAGTTTTAAAGCCCGTAGGTAATTGATCTCGGCTTCCGAATAATTTTCGCTCTTGAAATGAATATCTCCAATGTTGTTCAAGAGGGATGCAACTTCCCGATGGTCAGCGCCATAGATATCTTTCTTCAATTCAAGCAGCTCCGCTGCCAATGGAAGCGCTTTTTTGTACTGACCGCTATTATAAAATACGGTGATTTCAGATTGCAGCTGAGCCTCCCGCTCTGTAACCGTCCACCCGATTTGAGGACTCAGAAAGAGCAAACAGGCCCCAATGATAAAAGTGCTTAGCATCTGATATTTTCGACGAGAAAGGATGAAGTGAACCATGAGTTTCTCCCCCTACGCTAAAAGAAACGTTTGCGGTTTGAACCTGGGGTAATCGCACCAGTAACAAGCCAGGGAAATAATAGACTTGCTCACCCTCCCCAGCAATCCGCAAACTCCATAAATCTCCGTGAAATTAATGAAAAACTTCTACTATATTTCCAACAATATTACCCCCATTCTATTTAATCGTCGATAGGGAAATGACCTGAATCTGCAAGTTATCCTCAATCTGAATCAGGCTTCGGTGAATTGAATCGAACCGCTTCACGTTCCGGCATCGGATATCAGAAAACGAATTCGATGGAAGGGTCCTCAGGAGCCCGAAGGCCCCCCAGGGTGGTGTGGAAGATTCATATTTGTCACCGGCGGGACAGTCAGCGATCCGTTTATTCGCACCAGTCGTGCGGTTTCGCTGCAACGGCGGAACGTACGGCCATTCCCGCCTCGATCAGGATATCCGCGAGGTTTTCGTCATCGACGATGACGTCCGCCATCACTCTGGATTGTTCGCCGCGCTTGAGGTTCCTGAGGTCGATCTGCTCGGCGTCGGCCAGGATATCCTTCGCCATTTCGCTTGCCTGCACCGCGTTGTACGTTTCCTTTTCGCATTTGCCTTTCGCGTTGGGGGTGTCGATGCCTTCGACATGGACCGTTATGGTTTCGCCCAGGGGGTGGGACTCCGGAAGATTCATCTTCAGGGTTTTCGCATCCTCACTGGAAATATAAACAGCTCCTTGCACATCACCGTAAGTTTTCGCGTGGAGTGTTGCGGGAAATGAAATTGCAGCGAGAAAAAACAGAACGACCCTCTTCATGGAAGCACCTCATTAGATAACGAATGCGATTACGTTATTTATAAAACACTTTTTTGGCTCCCTCAACGCCGGCGCCGTGTTCGCCGGGTCACTTCTGGAAAGAAGTCTGGAACGTCTGCGTGTGCCGGGAGTACGGGACATTGCCCTGCGGGTCGCCGAACACGCCCAAAATGCTGAACGGGTTGATGTGGCAAATCAGAAAATCACAGGTGCCACAATCGTTGCCCTCCCCGGTCAGTCCGATGATGCGGTCCGACCGGTCGGAAATCACCGAGGTCGTGCAATGATCGATATGCGTTCCGGTGATGTTCTGCGTGTTGGAAGACACCGCGATCTCCCGGTACTCGGACACCGTGTTGCCATCGGCGGTGCGGTAGGAAGTCACCGGATACCCCCAGGCGCTCACCAGTTGATCCAGATTTTTCCCCTCCCATTGATCCAGATGCCTCTGATAACCCGCTGAAGCGGTGCACCCGGTTAGCACGAACGACGCGAACAGGATCAGCACAAGCGTGTTTCCTCTCATTGGCGGCCCCCTCTCGAAAGATGGATGTATGGCGCAAATATAGGACCCTTTGGCAGAACAGACAACCGTCTCACCTTTAAAAGATGACAATCCCGGTCCCCCACAACCCGCTGCCTTCCACGGGCACCCCTATTTTTCTCCTGCGCGCCTCATCAACCAGGCACAAAAAGTGGCCGCAAAAGTGCATCCCGGTGTCAAAAAATAGATACAATCCAGGCTCCGCGCCTCACTAAAAACTCATAATAATTCAATACTTTACCCCTCATCGAATTGCAAAATGCCTGAAAAACCGCCACTTCGGCAAAAGTCCTTTTTCAGCAAGGATATTGGTATGGGGTGTGCATCTAATAGCGGTTCAACCTGAACGCGGCCAAACCGGTTGGGCTTTGAGACCTGCAGGCCACAGGAACGACACCATTTTCGGGAGGGGAACAGAACGATGAAGAGTCAGAATTTTCTTAAAAGCATCACCACGGGCAGGATCGTTGCGGCCGCCGTCTTTTTGCTGTTCGCGGCCGGCGCGCACGCATTCACCGGTCACAAGCAGTACAGCAATCTGCCGGAACCGCTGCCGACTTCCAGCGGCGAGCTGATTTACCAGGAAATGGGCTGCGTGATGTGTCACGGCATTCAGGGCGACGGCAACGGATTTCTCGCGGAAGGGCTCGACCCCAAACCCCGCGACTTCACCAACTACAAAGTGATGAGCCGCATTCCCGACCAGTCCATCGAGGCGGCGATCAACTACGGGATTGCCGGCACCGCCATGCCGAGTTTCGATCTCAGCGAAGATCAGATCGCGGACCTGACGGCGTACCTGCGTTCGTTTGTTGCGGAAACGCATCTCACCGTCAACGCCTGCCTGATGGACACGCAGATTGTGGACACCAAACTGGATGCGGACGATTTCCGCGTGGAAGTGGAAAACCCGGAACTGATCGATGTGAAAAAGAAAGGGACGCTGCTCTACATCATTCCCAATCCCTTGCAGGTCAGCAAAAGCATGTCTTCCCGCAAAGTCACCCGCACCCTCATCCGTCTGGCGGACAACCAGGTGAATCCGACTCAGACCGATGCGACGGAAAAGTACCTCTCGCTGATTTCCGTGAGAGTGCACAAGTGTCTTCGGTAACATTCGCAATAAAATAAGGACGCGAACGACCCGAAACGGGCCGGGGTGGAACGTTCCCCACACCCCGGCCTTGCAGTGCCCCGCCTCGCCAGAGCTGGAAATTGCTACCCCCCATAAATCTATATTATTCAAAGTATTAGACAAAACCCATCCGCTTGCGCAGCCCGTTTTTTAAGCTTATATTAGTGACATGGGTTCTATTCGGGTCACGAAGGGGTTGCAATCCCTGTGGGGGTTGTTTTTGATCGGGTCTGTGTCAACGCTCGTCCTGCTGGCCACGCCCCGGCCCGCAAACACCGTCCCCGGAGAGAACGGGCGCATTGCATTGCGCGCCGCCGCCGATTTCATCCACGCCGTCATCGAAGCCAACCGCACCATCTATTCCGGCTACATCGTCGATCGGCTGGAAAACACCACGCAGATTCATGCCACGGAAAACTGGGAAAGCGAAAACACCCTGCTTCTGCCGGCGCAGTTTCTGCAAAAATCCTCCGAACTTTCCAACCGCACGGAAACCGGCGTGCGTTATTTCCTGAAAAGCCTCTGGCCCATCAACAAGAACCAACATCCCAAGCCGGGCAAAGAACAAAGCGCGTTTCAAGCGGTGGCAAACCGGCCGCAGGAACCCGTCGCCTGGGTCGAACCCGGTGTGGACCGGTCCCTGTATCGCATCGTCTATCCGGATTTTGCGACCAACGCCTCCTGCACCTCCTGCCACAACCTTCACCCCGATTCCCCGAAGCGCGACTTCGCAGTGGGCGATGTGATGGGCGGCGTTGTGATCGAATTTCCCTTCGACCCCCAAAAGGAAAGCCTGGCTCCCGAAGTGGTGGCCGAGTACGTCCACGACATCCTGCAGGCGGACCGCACCGTCTATTCGACGCTGATCGTCGAGCGCCTTCAGGGAAAAGGCATCCTGCGGGCTTCCCAGCACTGGGCGCTGGAAAACGGCCTGCCCCTGCCCGCCCAGTACCTGGCCGCGACGTTTCGGCTGGTGCGGCAGAAAAACCTCGACATGGATTTTCGTCTCATCAGCCTGTGGCCCATCAACAAGAGCAACGGCCCCGCCAACGTGTTCGAGCGCACGGGCCTCAAGGAAATCGTACGCAATCCGTTCCGGCCCTTCGTGGAAACCCTGCACCTGGCCGGCAACCGCTACTTCCGGGCGATCTATCCGGACCTAGCCGTGACCCCGGCCTGCATCGAGTGCCACAACGCAAACCCCAACAGCCCGAAACGGGATTTCAAGCTCAACGACGTCATGGGCGGCATCGCCGTGACGCTGGCCATCGAGTGATATAAAATAGCCGTAGTTCGATGCCGCTCCGCTTACACAGACGACCGCCCGCGGCAGGCGGAATTTTTTCCTGGCTGAAACGATCTTTATGTATGGAGAATGACAGTCCGAAACGCCGTTTGATAACGGCAAAACTCAAAAGGAAGGCGAGGTGATCGCATGAAAGACCTGGATGTAGGAGAAATCATGACGCGGCCCGTGATTTCGGCCAAAGCACACACCACACTGCGCGACATCGCCCTGCAGATGATCAGCAGTAACTACAGCGGCATGCCCGTCACCGGGGAGAAAGGCAAGCTGATCGGCATCGTCACCGAAATCGACATTTTGCGAGCTCTCAACGACGGCAAGGAGCTGGCTCGCTCCACCGCCAGCGATGTCATGACCGCCGAGGTGGTCACCGCCAGACCGGACATCCCGATCACCGAAGCGATTTCCGTCATGGAGAATTTCAACATCATCCGGCTTCCCGTGGTGAAGGACGGCCGTCTGGTCGGGGTCGTTTCCCGCGGCGACATCCTGCAAAGCCTGCTGGAACCGGAATTCGAGGCGAACATGTGATACGTTGCTGATCGTTTCCATTGTGTGAATCGCAATCCTTTCCTGGAGGTCGGCATGAAGTCCCCGTTGAGAAAGAGGAATGTTTTGTCCCAATTGATTCTCGCGTTCTGGATTGGCGCTTTCTTTCTGGTTCCCGCCATCGCGCAGGCTTCCGACCTGTGCCCGCAAACCCGCGGCACCGACCCGCCGCCGGAGGATTTCGCCCACTATTTCGAATTCAAGAACCCGCTTGAGCCCACTCAAGAAAATATCGAAGCAGGGAAAAAACTGTTTCATGAAGACGCGCGCCCCCTGCCCTGCGAAACCTGTCACGGGTTCAAGGGCGACGGGTTCGGCGTGATCTTCCAGCGGATGAAACCCTATCCGCGCGACTTCACCTGTTACCAGACGATGAAAGAGGTGCAGGACGGCCAGCTGTTCTGGGTGATTCAGCAGGGATCGCACGGCACCCGGATGAAGGGGTTTCACAAACTTTCGGAAAAACAGATCTGGCAATTGATCCTGTATCTGCGCAGCTTTTCGGGTTAAAATCGGAGTCCCATTGAACCCAACCGAAGCGGTAACCGGAATGACCACGATCAAACGCCTGGTTCTCGATGTATTGAAACCGCACACTCCCGGCCCTCTGGATTTCGCAAAAGCCATATCCGAGCATGGAAACGGCACCCGTGTGCATTTGAAAGTCGAAGAGATGGACAAAAACACCGAATCCATCACGTTGACGCTGGAAGGCGAAGACATTCCCTTCGACGCCATCGTCGAATCGATCAAGGAAATGGGCGGCGCCCTGCACAGCATCGACGAAGTGGAAGTCGTGGGCGAAAACACGCCGCAGAACCCGGAATAACCAATGATCGGGCTGCCCCGGCTGCGACTGCTCTTCAAGATTTCCCGGCCGGGGCAGATCGCGCGCCGCTATTTTTTCACCAACGGCTACGACGGCGCTCTGACGATGCTGGGACTGTTGATGGGCTTTTACAGCTCGGGCTCCGTCGATACCATCCTGGTCCTCAACGCCTGCATGGGCGCCGCCATCGCGCTCTGCATCAGCGGCCTGGCAAGCGCGTATATCAGCGAGTCCGAGGAGAGAAAAAAGGAGTTGGGAGAGTTGGAAAGCGCCCTGGTGACGGACCTGACCGAGACCGAACACGGCAGAGCCACGCAATGGGTGCCGGTTCTGATCGCCGCGGTCAACGGATTTTCTCCTCTGCTGATCGCCCTGATCATCATCAGCCCTTTCTGGCTGGACCGCTTCGCCGTGCCGCTGCCCTTCCCTCCCTTGCCCCTGTCGCTCGCAATCGCATTCGTCACCATATTCACGATGGGGCTGTTTCTGGGAAAACTCAGCGGCTCGCACTGGCTGTGGACGGGTGTGCGGGCGGTGCTGATCGCCGCGTTCACCAGCCTGATCATTCTGATCGTCGAGACGTGACAGGATTGGCAGGGCCGCAGGAACACCGGTCTCTATGGAAACCCACAGTTTTTTTCTCATTCTGCTGATCATTCTGCTCACCGCGCGGGTGTTCGCGGAAATCGCCACCCGGCTGGAAGTCCCCTCTGTCATCGGCGAGTTGCTGGCGGGAGTCGTGCTCGGCCCCAGTATTCTGGGCTGGATTCAACTCGATGAAGTCATCCGCCACATGGCGGAAATCGGCATCCTGCTGCTGCTGTTCGAGGTGGGGCTGGGAACCGACCTGAACCGGCTGGCCCGCAGCGGCGGGAAATCCGTGGCGGTCGCCCTTGTCGGTTTCGTGCTGCCGCTGCTGTTCGGATTCATACTGGGCTATTACGTCTTTTCCCTGCCGCTTTTGATGTCCCTGTTCATCGGCGGCACCCTCACCGCCACCAGCATCGGCATCACGGTGCGGGTGCTCGCGGATCTGAAACGGCAGAAAGAATCCGAAGGGCAGATCGTGCTCGGCGCAGCCGTCCTCGACGACATCCTCGGTGTCGTTCTTCTCGCCATGCTGTACGAATTTTCCATCGGCGGCTCCATCAGCCTGGCCCATTCCGGTAAAGTGCTGACCTTTCTGGCATTTTTTTTCATCCTCGCCCCGGTGGCCGCGAAGCTGATGTCCTCGCTCATCCGCCACTTCGACTCGGTGAGCGACATCCCCGGCATGATCCCCACAGCGGTGGTGTCGCTGATCCTGTTTTTTGCCTGGCTCGCGCATTTCATCGGCGCTCCGGATCTGCTGGGCGGTTTCGCCGCTGGCCTGGCCCTGTCGCGCCGGTTCTTCCTGCCGTTCGGCTCCATGCTGCACGCCGATCCCGGTTTCACGGAACGCATCGAAAAACAGATGCGGCCGCTCGGCCAGTTGTTCACGCCGATCTTTTTTGTGATGGTCGGGCTTTCCCTCGATCTTCGGTCCATCGATTGGGATTCCGAATTCATCTGGGCCTTTTCCTTTCTGGTGCTGATCGCAGCCTGCCTGGGAAAACTCGCCGCTTCCTTCCTGATCGACGAACCCTGGCCCGTGCGCTGGGTCGTGGGGACCGCCATGGTGCCGCGCGGGGAAGTGGGGCTGGTGTTCGCGGAACTGGGACGGGAAAGCGGGGTGTTCACCAACGAAATCTACGCCGGGATGATCATCGTCATCGCCTTCACCACCCTGCTCTCTCCTTTCGCGATGAAAGCGCTGTATCTGCACTTTCATCCCCGGCTGGCACACGGCCCGGCGCCCCCGAACAGGTGATCCCCCACTTACGTTTTAATTTCGATCCTGCGGCCTTCAGGCTCTTGGAGAAACCGCCAAAAGAATATAAAATGGCCCAAAAAGAGGAAATTATTCCATGTCCGATTTACCCGGTTCCTTAAAAAATTGCCGTGTTGCGGGGTCCTTCGTCCTGGGACTGGTTCTGATTGTGACCATCCCCGATATCGCCCGCGCAGATAAAATGTCCTGCCAGCCCAGGCCTGCTTATGAAGCACCGGAATACATCGCGCCTCCTGTAGTAATCCCGCAATCGAAGCTGCACCTACTGGAAAATGGGGATGGGACGATCACCGATCCGGATAGGGGATTGATGTGGGCTCAGAAGGACAGCTATGCGGATCTGAACAAATGTCTGACATGGCCGGAATCTTTGGAATATGTCAAAAATTTAAAGACCGGGGGACACACAGACTGGAGAATCCCGACTCTTAAGGAGCTGGCCACGATTTACGACGAGACACAGGAAAATGTCATGGCCTGGGACCACAATCCGAAATACCCTCTGGCGCTGGATAAAAAATTTGCCGACGGAGCCGCCTACTGGTATTGGACGAGTGACTGCGGCACCGCTACTTCAGAGTGTTGTGCGAAGACACTTTACTTTGTGAATGGAAAGATCGACGTCAGAGACTTTAAACTTTGCAACAACGGAGGCGTCCGTGCGGTGAGAAACACGCCCTGATTGAGGATTTTCCTGTCGATTCAATTCACCTCACGCACCCAGCCGCGCCGCACCATCCATTTGGCGGCCTCCAGAACCAGAACCATCGTGAACGCCACCGTTATCACCAGCACCCAATCCGCGGCGGTCAGGCTGAACGTCCCGAACGGCCCCTGCAGAAAAGGCACGTACACGATGAGCATCAAGAGCGTCAGCTCCCACACGAAGGCCCTGTTCAGCCACTTGTTGCCGAACAGGTTCTGGTAAACCGGAAAGCGGTCGGAACGGAACACATAGGCCTGGAACAGTTCGCTGAGAATCAGGCACAGAAAAGTCAGGGTCATCGCCCGCTCGGGACCGTAGGCCGATCCCTGCGCCCAGGAGAACAGGCCGAAATTGATGATCGTGGACCACACGCCCCCGACCAGCATGAGAAACACCACCGGACGCGTGAAGATGCCGGTGCGCGGGTTTCTCGGCGCGCGCTGCATCAGGTCCTTTTCCGGCGGGTCCACGGACAGGGCCAGGGCCGGCAGGCCGTCCGTCGCCAGGTTGACGTAGAGGATCTGCACGGCCGTCAGGGGAAGCGGCAGGCCCGCGATCACCGTGCCGGCGATCAGGCCGATCTCGCCGATGTTCGCGGACAACAGCAGCATCAGGTATTTTTTGATATTGCCGAAGATGCCGCGCCCCTCCTCCACCGCGCCGACGATGGAAGCGAAATTGTCGTCGGTCAGCGTCATGTCCGCCGCTTCCTTGCTGACGTCGGTGCCCGTAATCCCCATGGCGATGCCCACGTCGGCTTTTTTGAGCGCCGGCGCGTCGTTGACCCCGTCGCCGGTCATCGCCACCACATTGCCCTGCTTCTGCAGCGCCCGCACCACGCGCAGCTTGTGCTCCGGAGACACCCGCGCGTACACGTCGATGTCAGCGACCCGGCGTTCGAATTCGGCATCGGACAGCGCCTCCAGCTCCGGGCCAGTGACCACATGCCCCTCGCGCAAGAGCCCCAGCTCGCGCGCCACCGCTTCTCCCGTGGCCGGGTGGTCGCCGGTGATCATGACCGGCCGGATGCCCGCCCCGACGCAGGTGCGGATCGCTCCCTTGGCTTCCGGTCGCGGCGGATCGATCATGCCCGCCAGCCCCAGAAACACCAGATCCTGTTCCGCATCGTCCGCGCCCGGCCGCTTTTTACAGGCCAGAGCGATGACGCGCAGCGCCTGCGAGGCCATGTCCGCGGCCACCTGCTCGATCTCGCGGATATCCTCCGCGTGCAGCTCCCACTCGCCGTCAGGCGTGCGCAGCCGCGTGCATAAAGCGAGAACCACTTCCGGCGCGCCCTTGCAATACAAGACCTCGCCATCCGGCCCGGCGTGCAGGGTGGACATGCGCTTGCGCTCCGAGGTGAAGGGGATCTCCGCCCTGCGGGGCCATTCGCGATCGAGGCTCTCCTTGCTGAGGCCCGCTTTCGCCGCCGCCACCACGAGCGCGCCTTCGGTGGGATCGCCCTGAATTGTCCACAGCCCGTCTTCCTGCACCAGCCGGGCATCCGACGCAAGCGCCGCGGCGCGCAGAAACTCGATCAGGCAGGGAAAATCCGGCCCGAGATCGTGGTCGTTTTCAAACGCTCCGTGCGGATCGTAGCCCGAGCCCGTGACCTCGAACCGGCGGCCGCTCAACCAGAGACGGCGCACCGTCATCTCGTCCTTGGTCAGGGTCCCGGTCTTGTCCGAGCAGATCACCGACGTGCTGCCCAGCGTCTCGACCGTCGGCAGGTGCCGCATGAGGGCGTTGCGCTTCGCCATCCGCTGCACCCCGATCGCCAGGGAAATGGTGATCACCGCAGGCAGCGCCTCGGGAACCACCGCCACCGCGAGCGCGATGCCGAACAGGAACATCTGCAGAAGCGGTGCGCCGCGCAGCACGCCGAAAAACACGATGACCCCGACGATCAACAGAGCGACGGTGCCCAGCACCTTGCCGACCCGGTCCAGGTTTTCCTGCAGCGGCGTCTTGGTTTTCGTCACCGTTTTCAGCAGCCCGGTGATCTTGCCGAACTCGCTGCCCATGCCGGTGGCGACCACCAGCGCGCGGCCGCGGCCGTAGGTGACGGCGGTGCCGGAATACACCAGGTTTCTGCGGTCGCCGACGGGCAGCGTGTCGCTCTCCAACGCATTGCACTGCTTTTCCACCGACAGCGATTCTCCGGTGAGCGAGGATTCGTCCACCTTGAGGTTCACCGCTTCCACCACGCGGGCGTCCGCGGGTACCTTGTCGCCGAGCGCCAGCAGGATGACGTCGCCGGTCACCACCTCGCGCGCCGGAATGCGGATTTCCCGCCCTTCGCGCACCACCCGCGCTTCCGGAGCCGTCATTTTTCTCAGCGCTTCGATGGCGCGTTCGGCGCGGAATTCCTGCAGAAACCCCAGAACGATGGCAAACAGGACGATGACGGCGATGGCGATCGATTCGATGGGATGACCGAGAAACGCCGAGATCACCGTGGCGATCAGCAGGATGACGATCAGCACGTTCTTGAACTGACTCGCCAGCACCGTCCACGCCGAAACCCGGTCCGCCGAGACCAGTTCGTTGGGCCCCTGCTCCTGAAGCCGCCGCCTCGCCTCGGCAGCGGACAATCCGAGACCGGTCGCCGACAGGCGCTTCAGGGTCTGTTCGATGGAAAGGGTGTGCCAGACGGGAGCGGAAGCGTCTTTGATGTCGTTCATGGATGGGAGAGCGTTAATTGCGGTCCGTTTGTTGCGGATCTGCGGCCGGGGACGGTTTGCCCAGCCCCATGACGTAGCGATGGATGCCCTGGGCGGCCTTTTTTCCCGCTCCCATGGCGGAGATCACCGTCGCCGCCCCGGTCACGATGTCGCCGCCGGCGAACACGCCTTCCTTGAAGGTGCGGTTGACCTCGGGATCGGCGATCTGGATGTGGCCTTCGGCGTCGGTTTTGAGACCGCTCGTGGTTTTTGCGATCAGCGGGTTGGACCCACTGCCCAGCGCGATGATCACCGCATCCACTTTAAGCTGGAACTCGCTGCCGGGGATGGCTTCCGGACGCCGCCGTCCCGAAGCGTCGGGCTCGCCGAGCCGCATGCGCTGGCATTCCAGCGCAGACACCCAGCCGTCTTTTCCGAGAATGCGCACCGGCGACGCCAGGTACTCGAATTCGATGCCCTCTTCTTTGGCGTGCTGGATCTCTTCTTCGCGCGCCGGCATCTCCTCGCGCGAGCGCCGGTAGACGACGATCACCTTTTCGGTGGATGGAATGCGCAGCGCGGTGCGCGCCGCATCGAGCGCCGTGTTGCCGCCGCCGACCAGCGCCACGACTTTGTGCTGGTGCACCGGCGTGTCGAACACCGGGAACTCCCAGGCGTGCATGAGGTTCACGCGGGTGAGGTACTCGTTGGCCGAGTACACCCCGTTGAGGTTTTCACCGGGTATGCCGAGAAAATACGGCAGCCCGGCCCCGGTGGAGGTGAACACAGCGTGGAAACCGTCCTGCTGCATGAGTTCGTCGATGCTCTTGATGCCGCCGATCACGTAGTCCAGCTTCACCGTGACCCCGAGCCGTTTGAGGTCCTCCACCTCCGCCTCGACGATCTCCTTGGGCAGGCGAAACTGCGGAATGCCGTAAAACAGCACCCCGCCGGGTTTGTGCAGCGCCTCGAAGATCACCACCTCGTGCCCCTGCCGCGCCAGATCGCCCGCCGCCGCCAGCCCGGCCGGGCCCGCGCCGATGATGGCGATCTTGCGTCCGGTGGGCGGCGCCGGCTCGGGGATTTCGCGCTTCCCCTGGTTGCGTTCGTAATCCGCCGCGAAGCGTTCCAGCTTGCCGATGGCGACCGGCTCTCCCTTGAGCCCGATGACGCAGTGTTTTTCGCACTGGTCCTCCTGCGGGCACACCCGGCCGGTGACCGCAGGCAGCGCATTGGTCTCCTTGATCTTCTCCGCCGCGCCGAGAAAATCCCCCTCGGCGATGCGGCGGATGAACTCGGGGATGAACACCCGCACCGGGCAGCCCATCACGCATTTGGGTTTTTTGCATTGCAGGCAGCGCGACGCCTCCAGCCGCGCCATCGCGGGCGTGTACCCCAGGGAGACTTCTTCGAAATCCTTCCTTCGCTCCTCGGGGTCCCGCTCCGGCGCGGACTGGCGGGGGATCTTGTTGCGCTTTTTGGAGTCCTTTTTCATGGTTCCGTTCCCGGACTGGATGACTGAAGCTGGTTTTGAATCCGGCAATCCGCATCCAGAGAATGTTCGTAGCGCTCGCGCGCGGCCTTCTCTTCCGGCCGATACGTCTGCAAGCGCTGGATCAGAGTCGCGAAATCCACCTGGTGCGCGTCGAATTCGGGGCCGTCCACACAGGCGAATTTCATCTGACCATCCACCACCACCCGGCACGCGCCGCACATCCCCGTGCCGTCGATCATGATCGGGTTGAGGCTGACGCGCGTGGGAATCGCGTGCGGACGCGTGAGGTCCGCCACCGCCTGCATCATGACCACCGGCCCGATGGCGATCACCAGATCCATGCGTTCGCCCTGCGCAATCAGAGCGTCCAGTTCGTCGGTGACCAGGCCCTTCCTGCCCTGGCTGCCGTCGTCGGTGACGACCCGCACCTCCGAAGAAACCACGCGCATCTCCTTCTCCAGGATCAGAACATCCCGGCTCTTGCAGCCTAAAATGGACACGGTGCGGTTGCCCGCCTCGCTGAAAGCGCGGGCGATCGGATGGATGGCGGCGATGCCGAAGCCGCCTCCGACCAGGACCACCGTTCCGGCTTTGTCGATCGGGCTGGGGTTTCCCAGCGGTCCGGCCAGGTCAAGAATGTCATCGCCCGCCCGCATGCGGCTCATTTCGATGGAGGTCTTGCCCACCGCCTGCACGAAAAACGTGAGCGTGCCCTTTTCCCGGTCCCAGTCCGCGATGGTCACCGGAATGCGCTCCCCGGTTTCATTCAGCCGCAGGATGACAAACTGCCCCGCCTGCGCTTTTTTCGCGATATCCGCGGCCTCAACCAGATAGCGGAACACGCGCGCAGCCAGCTCGGTTTTTTCGAGAATTCGGGCCATGGGCCGGTTTTCCTGAAAAAGACGATCGCCTTTCTACCACGCCATTTTATACTGCTGAGCGCGACGGATGCATCTTTTCATGCGGCTCTGGCTTCATCGGACCGAATGCGTTTGAGGAATTCATCAATCTTCGGTTCGAATTCAGCGAGATCTTCGCGTGTGGCGTGATAGCTCGAAAGGGTTTTGATTTCACGCCTTCGCTCCGGTGGAAAAAGATCCGCAATTTTCAGTTCACACACGGCTTTCGGCATGCGCCCCGTCAACGCGGAAAGTTCCATTGTGATGCTTTCTTTCTGTCCCGATCGCTCATAGCCGCAGAGCGAAATGAAGGAATAGCTCAAAAGGCTGCCTTTCTCGCTGCGAATCAGGGCTTTCATGGGATTCGCCAGCTTCGAATCCCAGATCGGAGCGACGAGTACGATATGATGGTAACTCGAAACGGAGCGTTCCAGGGCTTCGATTTTCGGGGTTCGCCGGAACAGCATATCCAGTATGATCGTCAACATCGTGCGCCGCTTCGTTTCGACAATCGGGCAGAGGTCGCCTTCGATACGCTCAGCCAGATATTCGGCGAGCAGCCGGTTGTTCCCGGAATAAGAAAAATAGACGATGAGGGTTTTCATAAATTGCCCCCTGTGTGAACGTACAGAATGGACGCGGTGTTGCATCTAATCATTTTCAAACACACAACCCTCTCATAATAGAGGATCATCGGCACAACGGTTTATTCCGGATTTCAGCCGCACACGGGACGCCCCGACTCGATGTTAAGCATTTAAATATAAATAGTTTATACCGGCGTGCCGTTCCTTTCCGGGGGGAATAAATCGGCTGTCAACAAGGTCTTCTTTATAGAAGGAAGCAGCGAGGTGCGCCATAATAGCGGATCACGAATGCGCGGTCGCGCAGGGAGTCAACGGGTCCGGGAAAAAGAGGAATTTTCATGCCAGAAGTGAACGAAGCGGTTCGGGTGGAGAGGCAGGATCTGAATGCGTTGTTCGAATCGCTGACCCAATCGGACCATCGGCTGGTCGGTCCCACCGTGCGCGATGGGGCAATCGTGTATTCTGATTTGAATTCTGTGGAAGACCTGCCGCAGGGCTGGACGGAAGAGCAGGAGGCGGGCTGTTACCGCCTGAAAAAAAGAAACGACGCCGCCCTGTTCGGTTTCACGGTGGGTCCGCACTCCTGGAAACGGTTTCTCGACCCTCCCGCAAAGCGGTTGTGGCGGGCGGAGAAAACGGGAGACGGTTTTGACATCGTCCCCGAGGAAACGACGCCCGGAAAGGTCGCGTTCATCGGCGTGCGCGCCTGCGAACTGAACGCCATCGCGATTCAGGATGCGGTGTTTCTGGGCGGCGAAATCCAGAATCCGTTTTACAAGCTGCAGCGGCAGCAATTGTTCCTGGTTGCGGTCAACTGCACGCAGGCGGCGAACACCTGTTTCTGCGTTTCCATGAACACCGGGCCGCAGGTGCAGGAAGGGTTCGACCTGTCCCTCACCGAGGTCCTGCAGGAAGGGCGGCATCATTTCATCGTCACCGCCGGCACCGCTGCGGGCGTCCGCATCCTGGAATCGGTGCCGCACCGCAAAGCCGAAACGGATGAAGTGTCCGCAGCCAACGAGCGGGTGGACCGGGCGGCGGCGCAGATGGGACGCACCCTGGACACCACGGGCATCCAGGAGCTGCTTTACCAAAACCACGATCATCCCGCATGGGAGAAAGTGGCGCAGCGCTGCCTCTCCTGCGCCAACTGCACGATGGTGTGCCCCACCTGTTTCTGCTCGACGGTGGAGGACGTCACCGACGTCACCGGCGACCATGCGGAGCGCTGGCAGAAATGGGACTCCTGCTTCACGCTGGATTTTTCCTATCTGCACGGCGGCAGCGTGCGCAGTTCGACCCAATCGCGCTACCGCCAATGGCTGACCCACAAGCTCGGAAGCTGGATCGACCAGTTCGGCTCGTCGGGCTGTGTGGGCTGCGGGCGGTGCATCACCTGGTGCCCCGTAGGCATCGACCTGACCGAAGAAGTGAAGACCCTGCGCGAACCCAAAGAGGCGCGGCAGGAACCCTGAAAACCGATCGAGAACCGCCATGAAAACTCTGGAACCCATTCTCGCGGAGCACCCTTTTTTCAAGAACCTGGAACCCGCGCATTTGTCGATCGTCACCGGCTGTGCGTCCAACGTCCGCTTCGATGCGGGCGCGATGGTGTTTCAACAGGACGAAGAGGCCGACACCTTTTACATTCTGCGCCAGGGCAAGGTGGCTCTGGAACTGTGCCCGCCGGGCAAGCAACCCATCACGGTGCAGACCCTGAGCGACGGCGAAATCCTCGGCTGGTCCTGGCTGGTTCCCCCGTATCACTGGCATTTCGACGCACGCGCGGTGGAGCTGACGCGGGCCATCGCCCTGGACGGCAAATGCCTGCGCAACAAATGCCAGCAGGACCACAGCCTGGGCTACGAGCTCCTCAGCCGGCTGCTGCCGGTGATCGGCAGAGCCATGGAATCGACGCAACATCAGCTGCTGGATGTCTACGGCATCCAGCATTCGTAAAATATGGAAACCGTCAACCCCGCGCCGATGGTGCCGATTCCGTTTGAGGTCAAACAGGTGATCCGGGAAACCCACGACACGTTTTCCCTGAAACTGATGCCGAAAGAAGCCGCCTGCGACGCCGAGCTGCTGCCCGGCCAGTTCAACATGCTGTACGCCTTCGGCACAGGGGAAGTGCCCATTTCGATCAGCGGCGGCTCCCGCTTCAGCGAAGGCGTGCTGCACACCATCCGGGAAGTGGGCACCGTCACCCGCGCGCTGCGGCGCTTGCAGCCCGGACACACCGTGGGTTTGCGCGGTCCCTTCGGCACACCCTGGCGCGCGGAAGACACGTTCGGCAACGACATCGTGATCCTAGCGGGCGGCGTCGGCATGGCGCCGCTGCGCCCGGCGGTGCAGGCGCTTTTGCGCCAGCGCGAAAAATTCGGCGATATTTCCCTGCTCTACGGGGCGCGGTCCCCGCAGGACCTGCTGTTCGCCAAAGAGTTCGCCACCTGGCGCGGCGGATACGGCATCCAGGTCAAAGTGACCGTGGACACCGCCGACCGCAGCTGGCAGGGCAACGTCGGCGTGGTCACCACGCTGCTGCCGCGCGTGTCGTTCGACCCGGAGCACACCGTCGCGCTGCTGTGCGGCCCGGAAATCATGATGCGCTATTCCATCCGCGAACTGAAACAGATGGGCGTCGCCGACGAGCGGATTTACCTGATGATGGAGCGCAACATGAAGTGCGCCATCGGATTCTGCGGCCACTGCCAGTTGGGACCGGCCTTCATCTGCAAGGACGGCCCGGTGTTCACTTACGACAAACTGAAACGGTTTCTCGAGATCAGGGAGATGTGAAGGTGCGACAGAGGGCAAAACCCAAGCTCGCGGTCTGGAAGTTCGCTTCCTGCGACGGCTGCCAGTTGAGCCTGCTCGACTGCGAGGACGAACTACTGGCGGTGGCGGCGGAGATCCAGATCGCCAACTTTCCCGAGGCCTCGAAGGCGGTGGTCGCGGGGCCCTACGATCTCTCCCTCGTGGAAGGCTCCATCACCACGCCGCACGATGAAGAGCGTATCCACCAGATCCGCCGGTCGTCGAAGTTTCTCGTCACCATCGGCGCGTGCGCCACGGCCGGCGGCATCCAGGCTCTGAGAAACTTCAAGGATGTGCAGGAATTTTTGTCGATCGTGTACGCGGTTCCCGATTACATCGAGACGTTGAAAAAGTCCACCCCGATCGGCGACCATGTGAAAGTGGATTTCGAGCTGCGCGGCTGCCCCATCAACAAGATGCAGCTGGTGGAAGTGATCAGCGCCTATCTCGCGGACCGCAAACCCAACACGCCGGCGCACAGCACCTGCATCGAATGCAAGCGCCAGGGCACCGTGTGCGTGATGGTGGCGCAGGGCACGCCCTGCCTCGGTCCGGTGACGCACGCGGGCTGCGATGCGCTGTGCCCGGGCTACAACCGGGGCTGTTTCGGTTGTTTCGGCCCCAAGGAAACCCCCAACACGGGATCTTTGAGCGAATGGATGCAGCACCACGGTTCGGACAACGACGAACTGATGCGGCTGTTCCGCAATTTCAACGCCTCGGCGGACGCCTTCCGCAGGGAAAGCGAGTATCATGAAAAAAAAATCGAAAACCATTAAGGTCGATTACCTGGCGCGGGTCGAGGGCGAAGGCGCGCTATACATCAAGATCCAGGACGACAAACTTCAGGACGTGCGGCTCAAGATTTTCGAACCACCGCGGTTTTTCGAAGCCTTCCTGCGCGGCCGCGATTATAAGGAAACGCCCGACATCACCGCGCGCATCTGCGGCATCTGCCCCGTCGCCTACCAGATGAGCGCCGTGCACGCCATCGAGAACGCCCTGGGCATCCACGTCAACGGGCCGCTGCGCGAACTGCGCCGCCTCATCTACTGCGGCGAATGGATCGAAAGCCACACCCTGCACGTCTACATGCTGCACGCGCCGGATTTTCTCGGCTACGACGATGCGATTCAGATGGCGAAGGACCACAAGGGCGTCGTCGAGCGCGGGCTGGAGATCAAAAAGACCGGCAACGAAATCGTGTCGCTGCTCGGCGGCCGCGAGATCCACCCCATCAACGTGCGGGTCGGCGGGTTCTACAAGGTGTTCAGCAAACAGGAGTTGAACACGCTGACCGATCGTCTCAAGCGGGCGCGGGACATGGCGCTGGAAACCGTGCGCTGGAGCGCGTCGCTGCCGTTTCCCGAGTTCGAACAGGATTACGAATTCGTGGCTCTCAGCCACCCCAGCGAATACCCGTTCAACGAAGGACGGCTGGTTTCCAACAAGGGGCTCGACATCGCCATCGAGGATTACGAAAAGCATTTCCGCGAGGAGCACGTGCCCCACTCCACCGCCCTGCATTCGGTGCTCAAGGACCGGGGCGCGTATTTCGTCGGCCCCATGGCCCGCTACAACCTGAACTTCGACCGGCTCTCTCCGCTGGCGCAGGAAGCGGCCAAGGAGGCGAACCTGGAACGGGAGTGCCGCAATCCCTTCAAGAGCATCGTCGTGCGCAGCGTGGAGATTCTCTACGCCTTCGACGAAGCGCTGAGAATCATCGAGAATTACCAGATGCCGGACAAACCCTGCGTGGAAGCGGCCCCCCGCCAGGGAATCGGCACCGCCTGCACCGAGGCCCCGCGCGGCGCGCTGTATCACCGTTACCAGATCGGCGAGGACGGGAAGATCCTCGACGCCACCATCGTTCCGCCCACGTCGCAGAACCAGAAGACCATCGAAAACGACCTGTGGCAGTACGTGGAACAATACATGGACCTTCCCGACGACAAATTGCAATGGCAGTGCGAACAGGCGATCCGCAATTACGATCCGTGCATTTCCTGCTCGACGCATTTTTTAAAACTGACTGTGGACCGCAACTGAACGATGCGCTTTCAACACATCGGCAATCAGCAGGAGACCGCCGCGCCGCTCACGATCATCGGCATCGGCAACGCATACCGCAGCGACGACGCCGCGGGCATCCTCATCGTCCGCCAACTAAAGACAATGGGGCTGAAAAACGCAGAGATCATCGAACACAACGGCGAGGGCACAACCCTGATGGATTGCTGGCAACCCGACGGCCGTGTGGTGATCGTGGACGCGGTTTCCTCCGGAGCCGCAGCGGGGACGGTGCACCACATCGACGCGCGCAAGCAGACGATTCCCTCGCACCTGTTTTCCTGCTCGACCCACAACCTCGGGCTGGCCGAAGCCGTGGAACTGGCGCGGTCGCTGGACCGGCTGCCGCGTTCGCTCGAGATCATCGGCATCGAGGGAAAAAGTTTCGATCCCGGTGAAGCGCTGTCCGCTGAAGTGGAACAAAGCATGGCGGCGGTCGTCGCGGAACTCACCCAACTCGCTCAACCTGTAGCCTGAGAGAACGCACATGCACGAACAGTCTTTGATGACAGACTTGATGAATAAAATCCAATCCATCGCCGCCGATCAGGACGCAAAACGCATCGTGAACGTGAGAGTCAAACTCGGCGCGCTGGCGCACATCTCCCCCGAACATTTCCGCGAGCATTTCGTGCAGGCGGCGGCGGGAACCTGTGCGGAAAACGCGCAGCTCGAAGTCGAACTGCTCGAAGACATCCACGATCCCAACGCGCAGGAGATCCTGCTGGACAGCGTTGACATCGGGGAATGAACCGTGAAAGTCGAGACCCCACTGCAGCGGATTCGCATCTCCCTCGCCGGCACGGTGCAGGGCATGGGGTTTCGTCCCTTCGTGTACCGTCTGGCGCAAGAACTCAAACTTGCGGGCTTGATTCAGAACACACCTGAAGGAATCACAATCGAGGCGGAAGGCCGCTCCCCGAGCCTGCGACGCTTTGTGCACCGCCTGCGCAAGGAATGCCCGCCGCAGGCCCGCATCGAAGCGTTTCGATCCGCGTATCTAAAGCCCACCGGAGAGACCGGGTTTGAAATTCAATCCAGCGGCGTCGCCGCCTCCCCGTCCACGTCGGTGCTCCCTGATCTCGCAGTCTGCGAAGCCTGCCTGCGTGAAGTGTTCGATCCACAGGATCGGCGTCATCTCTATCCCTTCACCAACTGCACACTGTGCGGACCGCGTTACAGCATCGTCGAATCGCTGCCGTACGACCGCCCGCGCACTTCGATGAAAACATTCCCGATGTGCCGGGCCTGCGGGAACGAGTACACAAATCCCGGCGACCGCCGATTCCACGCCCAGCCCATCGCCTGCCCGGACTGCGGCCCGCAGGCGGCGCTGTGGGACGCGCACGGCGCTGTTATAGCGCAAAAACACGCGGCGCTCGAACAGGCCGCCGCGGCAATCCGCAAGGGCGCGGTGGTCGCCGTCAAAGGGCTCGGCGGTTTTCACCTCATTGTGGATGCAGGAAATGAACATGCAGTCCAAAAACTTCGCAAACGCAAACAGCGGGAGGAAAAACCGCTGGCGCTCCTGTTCCCTTCGCTGCAATCGATCGAGGAACACTGCGCGGTTTCCGAATTGGAACAAGAACTGTTAACGTCACCGGCTGCGCCCATCGTATTGCTGCGCAGACATCCCGAGTCGAAGAGATCAACGCAAACTCCCATCGCCGCGCCGTTGGCTCCGGGCAATCCCTGTCTGGGCGCTCTGCTTCCTTATACGCCGCTGCATCACATCCTCATGCGAATTTTACAAACACCTGTGGTGGCCACCAGCGGCAACCGCAGCGATGAAAGTTTGTGCACCGACGAACGCGAAGCGCTGCAGCGCCTGAACGGAATCGCCGATTTGTTTCTCGTGCACGACCGGCCCATCGTGCGCCCGGTGGACGATTCCATCGTGCGCGTGATCCTGGATGAAGCGCAGGTGCTGCGCCGCGCCCGCGGGTACGCGCCGGCCCCGTTCGCGCTGAAAGGAGACGCAGCCCTTGCGGTGGGCGGCCACCTGAAAAACACCGTGGCCTTGCAGACAGGCGGCCATGCGGTGGTCAACCCGCACATCGGCGACCTCGACAGCACGCAAACCTTCGCCACGTTTGAAAACACGTTGAACGCCTGCATGGTTTTTCACGGCATCACCCCTTCCGTCATCGTGCGGGATTTGCATCCCGGGTACGCGTCCAGCCAATGGGCCGAGGCGAGCGGCGTTGCCTGCCTGCCGGTGCAGCACCACGCCGCCCACGTGTTGTCCTGCATGGCGGACCACAACCTGCAGGGCCCGCTCCTGGCCGTGGCCTGGGACGGATCGGGATACGGGCTGGACGGCACGCTCTGGGGCGGCGAGTTTTTTGCGGTCGATGCGCGCCGTTTTCACCGCATCGCCACACTGGCTCCGTTTGCCCTGCCCGGCGGAGAAGCGGCGATGCGCGAACCCCGGCGCACCGCCCTGGGCCTCTTGTTCGAGCATATAGGAAGCGAAGTCTTCACCCTGCCTGAAATCGCAGAAAAGTTTTTAACAGATGAATCACGCGTTCTAAAAACCATGCTGGAGAAAAACATTCAGTGCCCGAAAACCTCCAGCATCGGCCGCCTGTTCGATGCGGCGGCGGCGCTCTGCGGCATCCGCGACCGTTGCAGCTACGAGGGACAGGCGGCGATGGAGCTGGAATTCGCGCTGCCCGAAAGCGTTGTTGAGGAAGCTTATCCGTTTCCACTCGAAAAGGTAAAGACACCGCCCACTGAGGAAAAAACACTCAGCCGTGGCGGCATTCGCTATGACTGGAACCTCCGATACCAACTCGACGGCTTTTCCCTCATTCAGGCCCTGCGGCAGGATGTTGCCGCCGATGTGCCGCGCGAGCGCATCGCGGTGCGCTTCCACAATGCGCTGACGGAAGCCATCGTCACCGTGGCGAAACGCACGGCAGCCCGGCGCGTCGTCCTCACAGGCGGCTGCTTTCAGAACCACTACCTCACCGAACGCACCGTGCAGCGGCTGCGTCAGGAGGGATGCGAGCCGTTCTGGCATCAACACATCCCGCCCAACGACGGCGGCCTGTCTCTCGGCCAGCTTCTCGCCGCCTCCTGGGCGGACGATAAGGGAGCGTGAGAGCCATGTGTCTTGCGGTGCCGGGAAAAATCCTCAGTATCGATCGCAACGATCCGTTGATGCCCATAGGCCGGGTGCGTTTCGGCGGCATTGTGAAGGAAGTCAATCTCTCCTGCGTTCCCGAAGCCAAGGTGGACGCATACGTGATCGTGCACGTGGGCTTTGCCATCAGCGTGTTGAACGAGCAGGAAGCGCAGAAAGTGTTCGATACGCTGGATGAAATCGGCGATCTCCCGCCGCCCGGGAAGGAGGCGCCGTGAAGTTCGTGGACGAATACCGGGAACGCGCGGTCACCGCGCGTCTCGCCAAGGCCATCGCCGACACCGCCACCCGGCCCTGGACGCTCATGGAAGTCTGCGGCGGCCAGACCCACTCCATCGTGAAATACGATCTCGAGAAGCTGCTGCCGGATTCGGTCACGCTGTTGCACGGGCCGGGCTGCCCGGTGTGCGTGACCCCGGTGGAGCAGATCGACCGCGCGAT
This sequence comes from Nitrospinales bacterium, assembly GCA_965223345.1. Classification (GTDB taxonomy): domain Bacteria; phylum Nitrospinota; class Nitrospinia; order Nitrospinales; family VA-1; genus CBDCWG01. Next base: position 2,386,589 of record CBDCWG010000012.1, on the reverse strand, counting down.
CGCCATCGCTGCAAATCGCGATGTCGTCTTCTGCTCGTTCGGCGACATGCTGCGCGTTCCCGGCTCGCAAAGCGACCTGCTTGCGGCCAAGGCCCGGGGCGCGGACGTGCGCATCGTCTATTCCCCAATGGACGCGCTTGCGGTCGCGCGCGCGCATCCGGAAAAGCAGGTGGTTTTTTTCGCCATCGGTTTCGAAACCACCGCCCCCGCCAACGCCGCCGCCGTGATGCAGGCGGAGCGGGAAGGACTCGCGAACGTTTCCTTTCTCGTGTCCCAGGTCATCGTGCCGCCGGCCATCGAATCGATTCTGCGCTCGCCGCAATGCCGGGTGCAGGGCTTTCTCGCCGCGGGACACGTGTGCACGGTGATGGGCTACGAGGAATATGAACCCATCGCTCGGGAGCACGGCGTGCCCATCGTCGTCACCGGCTTCGAACCGGTGGACATCCTGCAGGGAATCCTCATGGCGCTGCGACAGCTGGAAGCGGGCCGCGCGCAGGTGGAAAACCAGTACGCCCGTTCCGTGAGCCGGGCGGGCAACCGCAAGGCGCAGGAAATGATCCACAAGGTATTCCGGGTGGTTCCGCGCACCTGGCGCGGCATCGGCGCGATTGCGCAAAGCGGCCTGGGTCTGCGACAGGCATACGCCGCATTCGATGCGGAACAACGCTTCCCGGACACACCCGCCCTCCCTGCCTGCGTTTCCGAATGCGAAAGCGGAAGCGTGCTGCAGGGAATCAAAAAACCGAACGAGTGCCGCGCCTTCGGCGATCCCTGCACGCCCGAGAATCCGCTGGGGGCCACGATGGTTTCCTCCGAAGGCGCCTGCGCGGCTTATTATTTTTATCAGAGGAAAAACCCATGAACCTGCCCAGCAAAAACATCAACCGGGCTGCGCTCAGCTGCCCGCTGCCCATTGAGGACGGCGCGACGATCCAGTTGTCGCACGGCGGCGGCGGCACGCAGACGCACCGCTTGATCGAATCGGTGTTCCGCCCCGCGTTCGACAACCCGGATCTGGAAACCGCGCACGACGGCGCCGTCCTGCAAGTCGCAACAGCCCGGCTGGCGGTCACCACCGATTCCTACGTCATCCGGCCCTTGCTGTTCCCCGGCGGCGACATCGGCTCGCTGGCGGTCAACGGCACGGTGAACGATCTGGCCATGTGCGGCGCGGCCCCCCGCTACCTGAGCGCGGCGTTCATCCTGGAAGAAGGCCTGCCCATCGCCACTCTGCAGACCGTGGTGCGGTCCATGCGCGAGTCGGCGGACCGGGCCGGCGTCCGCATCGTGACCGGCGACACCAAGGTCGTGGACCGGGGCAAGGGCGACGGCGTGTTCATCAATACCACCGGCGTCGGCACGCTCGAGCACGACCTCAAACTGCATCCCGAAAGCATTCAGCCGGGCGACGGGATTTTATTGAGCGGCGATCTGGGCCGGCACGGCATCGCTGTCATGGCCGCCCGCGAAAGCCTGGGATTCGAAAGCGACATCCAGAGCGATTGCGCGCCCCTTTCCCGCTGTGTCCTCGATCTGATCGAACAGGGCATCGCGCTGCGCTGCCTGCGCGACCTGACCCGCGGCGGGCTGGCGACGGCGCTGGTGGAAATCGCGCAGACCGCAGAGCTCGCCATCGATGTGCAGCAGGCGGCGATCCCGGTGCGGGAAGACGTGCAGGGGGCCTGCGAGATCCTCGGGCTGGACCCTCTGTACGTGGCGAACGAAGGACGTTTCGCCGCTTTCGTCAAGCAGAGCGACGCACAACGGGCGCTTGACATCCTGCGTGCGCACGATGCGACGGCGGACGCCCGCTGGATCGGCAGCGTCCACGACGAACGTGCGGGAGAAGTGACACTCAAAACCCGAATCGGCACCCGGCGCCGCCTCACGATGTTCAGTGGCGAACAGTTGCCGCGAATCTGCTGACGCCGTCCCGGCAGGCAATTCCCCACCTTTGCCGCGGGAAACCGTGTCGTTTGAATTCGACTCTCAATGTCACCCTCACTTGCCATTTCCTGAGTCCAAAGCGGCTCAGAAGCCCCTTCCCTGACAAACCGGCCCTTGCCGCGATCGTATCGCGGGAGTAAAGAATACAAACAGATTAATTCGGAATGCCGCCATTGACAGCCTTTTCGCCACCTGTAAAAATTGAGACAACCCTGTCATTAATTTCATGACTTCTTGTCGGAAAGCGAGTCCACGCATGAACAAGATGATCGTCGGCGCGATCGCGTCGATTGCCTGCATCAGCACTTTCGGTTGCGCCATCGATCCGATCAACTGGAAACCCGTGGGTGGGTGGGAAACGCTCGATTCGCAGCACAGAGCGCAAACCATCGAGATCTGCAAGGAAAGCCAGAACTTCACCCGCTGCATGTACAGCAACGACTACGTGTTTTCCAAGAACGGCTCGGTCAAACCGCTGGAGAGTTTCGAATCGGATCAGGAAGAAATTTCCGTGACCGAGTTCAACCCCGAAGCGCAGTAGCCAACCATCTTCATTCCCCTCGGTTCGCAAATCGATCCGTTCGATTTGCGAGCGCGTTTTTATACCCACGTCCTCCTCTTCCACCACGGTTCAAATTTTTTTAAAACCCGAAGCGATCTCGATGATTGGGTTTAGCCATTCCGCCCCCTGCACGCCTCAAATTCCCGCTAAAGAGTTTTTCTAAAAATTACGCTACATGAGTGAGTTAGCTCACAAACCCTGCACCAACGACTGAGGCTCCCATGACCCCGAACAAATGCATTCCCGGTTTGGCTTTCCTGCTTGCGCTCATCTGGGCAACACCCGGTTTTTCCAACGACGATCACGACCACGACCGCAAAAAACGCAAGCTCCCCTTCATCACCTACGCCTCCATCGGCGAAATGGACGGCATGAAAGTCATCGCCGGCCAGCCCGCACTTTGCGTATAATGTCATTTTTTTCAAAGATTTAATCTTCCCCCGCCGCCCGCCCGGACCACAGCGCGAATCAATTCAATGGCTTACCCCTCCGCCCCGGTGGCCTTATCGCAGCGCCTGTGGTATATGTGGTGCCGATCAAAGTCAAAAAAGAGGCATTTGCCGACGACAAAGGCCGCCGGATTTCGGTAAAATCGAATCGAAGCTCCAGTCCGGAGAAACCCACGGTCCCTGCACTCTTGAAGGGGAACATTCGCATGTCCCATTTGCTGCGTTGCGCCATCGTATTGTTGACGATCCTGATTTTCACGTCCGGGTTCAAGGTCAAGGGGTTTGAGTCGTTGAAGCCCTACTCGAAAAAATCGGGCCTCTCCGACTGCAAAATCGGTCCGGAAGCCATGAAATGTTTCGGCAAGGGCACGATCGCCGGAATCCAGGCCGACATCGAAGCCTATTACTGGCCGAGCGCTTCGCACAAGTTCGTATTGGCAGGAGTCATTTTCGACATGGACCCGCATTACTGGGAGCACCTGATACAGACTCTGGAGATGAAATACGGCCTCGGCGTCATCTCCGACAGCAGCTGGATCTGGGAGGACGCAAACGACGTCATCGAGGCGCGCCGCGGACCGAACCTGAAAGGCAAGATGTGGCTGCACTATTTTGACAAACGGAAATTCGACCTGCGCGACGAACTGAAAAACCCGATCCGCAAAGAGCCGCTGGAAGATTTTTGACACCCTGCTTCTCTGGATTCGCGCACTCCCTTTCAGGACAGACAGCACCCCCACCCTCCCCGGGCGTTTCCCCGCCGCCATTTCCGGCCCTAATTGCCAATGCAAAAAATGTGTCCGTACAGGCTCACCTTACAACAATACCGATCGTTCTGATTCATTTTGCCCCCCTCTTCCGTAGCGCATTCCGCTCTGTGCCGTCATCAGCCGCCGCATTATCGGAAGAAACGAAAAAAACCCGTCAACTCGCCCTGCCCCGGGTTTCCCTGTAAGGCCCTTCCCGCCGGCGCGACTCACCATTGTTTTTCACAGCAGCGAGCGAAAACAATTTATGATTGAGGTCCAGCAAACGGGAAACACGGATCATGACAAGAAAGTCCTTTTTTTCGATCGCACCCGGGGAGGCGTCCTCCCTGGATGCGGATAAAACCGAAACCATCAAAAAAGCCCTGTCGCGAACCCGAATGCGAATGGGCCGCTTTTTTAAAAAGAATCAATTTCTGGGAAGAAAAGCGAGCATCGGCTGCGTTTCACTGGAGATCAGCCAGCGCTGCAACCTCGACTGCTCGCTGTGTTACCTGTCGCCCAGTTCCAGCCAGGTGACCGACCTGCCGCTGCGGGAAGTGTTTCGCCGTCTGGAAGAAATCCAGGCGCATTTCGGGGTCGGCGCCAACGTGCAGATCAGCGGCGGCGACCCCACGATGCGCGACCGCAACGAACTGGTGCAGATCGTGCGGCACGCGCGGCGGCTCGGCCTGCATCCCGCGCTGGTCACCAACGGAATCCGCTGTTCGAGAAGTTTGCTGGAAATGCTGGTGGAGAACGGCCTGAGCGACGTCGCCTTTCATGTGGATCTGACTCAGGGACGCAAAGGATTTCAAACCGAAGCGCAGCTCAATGCGGTGCGAAGGGAATACATCGAACGGGCGCGGGGGTTACCCCTGATGGTGATCTTCAACACCACCGTGCACCACGCCAATTTCCATGAGATCCCGGATCTGGTGCGGTTTTTCATCGAACATGCGGACGTGGTGGGGTTTGCTTCCTTCCAGCTGCAGGCGGACACGGGCAGAGGGGTTCTGGGCAAGCGCCCGGACGCCATCTCGCTGGAATCGGTGAAACGCAAGATCGACAGCGGTTCGGGAAGCGGGCTGGCGTGGGACGCCGTTCTCGTCGGCCACCCCAAATGCCACAGCTACGCGCCAGCATGGACGATCAACCACAAAGCCGTCCCGCTGGTGGACGATGCGGAACTGGTGGCCGCGTTCCTGCACGATTTTCAGCACGTGACGCACGACCGCCGGCAATCCTCCGCCACCATCGCCTGGCAGTACTTAAAGGAAATCCTGCGCCGACCCCGCTGGATCGTGCGCGGACTGCAGTACATCCTGCCGCGCCTCTGGAAACTGCGCCGGGACCTGATCGCCGCGCGCGGCAGGACGCACATGCTTTCGTTTTTCGTGCAGAATTTCATGAACGCGGAAAACCTCGACCCGGAGCGGATCGAAGCCTGTTCCTTCATGGTCATGACGCCGGACGGTCCCGTCTCCATGTGCGCGCACAACGCCAGACGCGACGATTACATCCTGCGCCCCATCGAGGTGCCGGGCGAACACGGAACCACGCTGTTTCATCCCATTCAAGCCGGTAAAGGGTCGGCAACCGATAAAGCACTGGCCGAGGCCGGCCCGCTATGAGGTGATGATGAATCCGAGCCATCGAAAGTCCACACGCTCGCTCCCTGCTTGCCTGTGGGCAGGGTGCGTCGCCCTCGGTCTGCTGGTTTCCGGCTGCGTCACCCACATCGCGCCGCCGGTGATGTCCGACACGAACCGGACCCAGGTCTCCAAGGAAAAAGCGTACACATCCTGGGCGCAGGTGCTGCGCTCGCATGTGGACGATAAGGGCCGGGTGGATTTCAAAGCCATCGCAGACAACCCGACGCATCTGTACCGCTACGTCGTCTATGTGTCGGAAACCAGCCCTGAAGCTTTCCCGCAGCGATTTCCCAGACTCGAAGACCGCTTGCAGTACCACCTGAACGCGTACAACGCGTTGGCCCTGTACGGCGTCATCACCCATAACTTCCCTGAGGACTTTCACCGGTTTTCCGACCGTGCCAAGTTTTTCAAATTCACCGAATACACCATCGGCGGTGAAAAACGGTCGCTGTACGACTACGAAAACAAGGTCATCCGGCCGCTCGGCGATCCGCGGGTGCATTTTGCGCTCAACTGCATGGTGCGCGCCTGCCCGCGCCTGCCGCGCACCCCGTTTCAGGCCAAAAGCCTGAATGCGGACCTGGATGCGCTGACCAAGGAATTCGTCAACCATCCGCGCCATGTCGAGGTTCTGCCCGCTGAAGGCGTCGTGCGTCTTTCGGAAATTTTCAAGTTTTATGAAGAGGATTTCGTTGGCGCAGAGAAGTCTCCCTCACTGATCGCCTACATCAACCGCTACCGGCAAGAACCCATCGACGAAAACTTCAAAGTGGAATTCATGGATTATGACTGGACTGTCAACGCGCAATAGAATCCTGCTCGCGACGCTGCGCTATTTCGTGGCGTGCGTGCTGCTTCTCACGGGGCTGGGGAAGCTTCTGGATGTTCCCGGTTTCGTCGAGGTGCTCAAAACCTATCAGGCGATCCCGGACTGGGCGCAGCTGTTTGTTGCAGTGGGCCTGGTGCTCATCGAACTGAGGATCGCAGAATGGCTGTTGCGCGACAAAACCCTGGTACTGGGTGCGTTCGCCTCGACGATCCTGCACAGCGTGTTCACGGTCTGGGCGGGGATCACGCTGCTGCGGGGCGTGCCGGTGCCCAATTGCGGCTGCTTCGGCGTGTTCCTGGCGCGCCCCCTCACCGGGTGGACGCTGGTGGAGGACCTGTTCATGGTGGGCGCTTCCTGCCTCGTGTTGCGCCTGGCCGTCAAAGCACAAAGCGCACCGGGGAAGGCGGCGTTCGGTTTCAGCGGCCCGCAGGCACAAAAATCATGAAGTTCTGCTTGCTGAGATAGTCGAACTTCTCCTGCAAATCATACCCCGCTTGCGCCATTTCCGTCTCGATGGTCGCCGCCGGAGTCTCATGCCCCAAAAACCCCTCGTCCTCTTTGAAGTCGATGATGGCGACCCGCCCCTGCAACCGCACGAATTCCTTCAGCTTGCGAAAAAATTCGACGCGATCTTCCAGGTGGTGGTAGGTGTTGCAGATGAACACCAGATCCACGCCCTCCGCAGGCAGCTTCGGATCGTTCGGCAGCGATAAAATCGTTGTCACATTGCCCCGGTTCAGCTCATCGGCGCGGATATCGATGTACTCGGTCATCGACGAATCCACATCCACCGCATACACCCTGCCCTCGGCGCCGGTCGCCGTTGAAAGCCGGAACGTGAAGAAACCGCCCCCCGCCCCCAGATCGGCGATGTGTTCTCCCGGCTGGATCTTCAGCGAATCGATCACCTTTTGCGGCTGCTGCCATTCCTCTCGATCGCCAAAGTCGTCGTACGCCGCGCGTTTGAACGGACCGCAGGCGGCGATCAGCAGCAACGTTAAAAGGACGGCACTTATTCTCCACAGCATCTTGCTTTTTGCATTCATAGGAATTCAGGGACCTCGATCCGGGTTATTCGCTCGAGTGGGTTCATTATTTTTTTTCACCCACGTTCATTATGAAGGGATTGTCGGCGCGGTGCAATTATTCGGTTTTCACATCGCATGATGGCAAACAGCACGCCGCACATTGAAAGAACAAGGCAACGTCTCTGGCAAAGGACCGCCGACACAAAGCAATGGCATTCCGCGTTCCCCGGCGCACACGGCTTGCAGCCGCGCCCGGCGCGCACGGCAACGGGTTTTGCGGCTGCAAAAATATCGCCCATCCGAACTCAAAAAACAATAATAGCTTGTTGCCTTTTGAAGTTACTTTTGTATAATTACATCAAATTCCACACATTTAATGCGTAAGGTACTATCCGTCTCGCACCTTCAGACGGACCGCCCCGAAGGTCGGATGGGCAGGACACGGGAGGAAGCTCACGTTTTTTCTCCGGCGAAGCCCAAACACCAGGGAGGTTTCTGTTTGCGCTTCCAGCCGGACCGGACAACACGGCGGAGCCAGGCATCCTAATAACGTTCATCGCATGAGGTGTACCATGAATTCAAACTACTCTTTCTCCAATCCCGCTTTGCAAGCCTCGATTGAAAGGTCCATGCCGGCTTTCGATTCGTTCCTGAACCTTCTGGACCAGATCACCCAGGAAACGAAAGTACTGGAAAATTACCTGCAGGAAAAAGGCATCTGCCTGCCTTACCGGCACGATTTCAAAAAGCAGTCCAACCGCTGCGAGAGCATCGAATGGGCCTACGACGATCAGACCAAAAAATACCGGCTCATGTATGGACGCTACCGCCTGAAATCCTCCGGCAACTCCCTGGACACCGCCAACGGCGACAACTACGAAGCGATCGTGCTGAAACCGCTGGTCTCGACCCCCAGCGGCGTGAAAATGGACACGGCCACGCGGCTGCCGGATTTCATCGACGGGCTGCTGAGCGAGGTGAAAGGCCTGCATCGAATTTACGGACGGAAAAAAGACAACGACGCGAATCACGCGGCCAAGAAAGAAGCGGGCATGGAAAAAACCGCCGCAAAACCGATCGCGCAATTCAATGGCATGAGGAATTGATCCCGGCCTGCACGCTGCCACGCCCGGTTCTGGATTCAGGGGCCGTGCGGTGCATGGCTGAATGGGATCCGGAATCTGGATGAAGCGGGGACACGTCCATGGGCCATCCCTGGCCGATGGAGAGTCGAGAGTGGAAAACCGCCGGTTATGGGGCGCCCGGCACCCGGTGCCGGGCCGCCGGCCGCTCTAGTGGATTCGCACGCTGCCTGTGCGAACACATCGGGTTTGCCGCTCAACCCAGGCTGTTTTTCTTCTCCTGAATTTCAGCCCTGCGGGCTTTCGCCAGCTTGCCGATTTCCGCCAGAGCCTTGCGGGCTCTTGCGGCCGCTGCTTTCACGTTGTTGGTTTCGAAATTTTCACTTTCTTCCATATACGTTTCAAACGCTGAAACAATTTCCTTGTGTGTGGACATCCTTTTCTCCCTGAAATGTCGTTAACGGACTTTGTGTTCCATTGTGCCTACTCTCACCATCATCTTATCTTCGGCAATTTTAAAGGGGAAATTAAGAGTTAAATGACCGATTTTAAATTTTTTTTTGCATATCCGGCACCAAGCCGCCGCTTCTTCCGCCGCTTCCGGCCAGCGGGTTTTCGCCGCACACGGGCGCACAAAACGGCCTCCTCCCCTGCCCCCGCAACCGATTCGAGCGCCTATTCCAAAACGGGTTACCGGGTTTTCCACAGCCCCGCACAAATCGCCAATATTTTGACGATCACCGCTTCACGCTGTGTGCGTGAAAAATACAGGATTCCAAGGCATCGAACGGCAGCGACACAGAAAACGCATACAAACAAAGGACTTCAGTGATGGTTCTTGCCTGCAAACGCATATCCGTCCAATTCACCCCGATTTTGACAGACACGGACGCGCATTTTGAGCAAAATGACAGCCCCAGTACGAACGTTCCCAGGAGGCGGGGTTGAATCGGTTCACCGGCTTCAAACGCATGGTGCTGTTTTCCGCATTGCTGTTGTGGGGCTGTGCGTATCCCGTCTGGGGCAAACGCGCCGCCGGCGAAGACGCGGTGTCGCCTGAGATCGCAAGCATGACCCCGCAGCAGGCCAAGCGTTTTAAAATGCTCGATCCCCTGTTCGATTATGTGGAGGAGGACAACCTCACCGACCTCCGCGACGCCGAGAACTACCGCAACGACACGTCGATTCTCTACAATCTGCAGCAGAACGTCACGCTGTTTCTCGATTACACGGTGCAGGTGAAAAGCAGGCCGCACCTGGACCGGCTGGCAAAAATGCTGCTCGTGCCCTTGAACCACCTCAAGATCAGAAACCACTACTGGGCCTTCACCGCGCGCTGGTTTTACCGCTACGACGGCTTCCGGCAATTCCCCTTTTCCGAGCCCAGGCTCATGTGGGTCAAGGACCGCGAGGTTTCCAATCCCGAAACCGTCATCCAGGTGGAGGATTTTCTGGAGAACTCGCAGTTCCTCTACCTGATCGCCCGCTCCATCCACCGGTTTCTCACCCTGGAACCGCAGTGGCGAACCGAAAACATGGAAGCGGTGATCGACCGCTATGCTGACATCGTTGTGCAGCACACCTACAAGCGCTGGATCGTGGACGACACGCCGCAGTTTCAGGTGCGCGGATGGGGCTGCGGAAGCGGCCTGTTCACGCACCGGGAGTTCATCCAGAAAAAGCTGGACCGCGCGTTCAACGCCGAACCGTCCTACTGCAATCAACTGGGCGACGACGACATGTGGGTCGTTACAGGTTTGGTCGAGATGCTGGCCGCGCACGCGCTCGCACCCGAGCGGGTGCGCATCGAGCCTGCACTCAAATCGCAGTTCGAAGAATACCTGCAAACCGGCATGCGATTGATCCGCTCGCGCTTCGTCGAAACCGAACTGACCGATTTTGAGGGCCGCCCCGTCAAAGGCTACAATTTCGACCCGGGTGCCTGGACGGATCACGAGGACAACCAGTACGCCGGCTACACCGGCAAAAAATTCCCCGAAGAAAAGGACGCAGCGCCGGTCGAGGATCTTTCCTGGGATCTGGCGCACATGTCCCGCATCGTCTACGTCCTGAACACCCTGCACAACAACCGGGCGATCACGCGCTCATCGTTCCCGGATGACAAGGACATGCAGAAGATGGCCAACCAGTTGGCTTACCGGATTTTTTCCGGCACGCTGAAGCTGCCCCTGTTCAACAACTACTGGGACGGGTCCAACGGCTGGTACCGGGTGGGCTATGCGGGCAACGCAGGATTCGGGTACGGCCCGCACGATTTCACCTACGAAGTCATCCAGGGCGGGTACTGCCGCTGGAAAAACCACAACGGCGACCTCAAATCCATCTGCGACAGCCTGTGGAACGTGATCTCCGATCCCGATAGCGAGCAGCTGGCGCACCGCAAAAACAGGATCGAAAAATGCGTGTACGAAGATTTCCGCCACACATTGTGCGACGACTTCGATCCGCACGCCTCCTACGGCCTGTTCAATTTCATCTCCGCCTACGACGGTGCGGATCCGGCTCCACATTGATAAGCAAAGGGTTAGCACTCTTCTTCCGGCTTGCGCCCGCTGGATTCCCAGTCGCGTATTTTCTTGCGTTGCGCACCGGCCCCTGCGGTAAGATAGAGGTATCCCGTTTCAGCTCGACCCCGCGAACCCGTTCCGAAAGGAATTCGATATGAAAAAGACAGTTCTTGCGTTTCTAACCGGCCTGCTTCTCGCTCTCCCCGCCCAGGTGATGGCCTACGACCTCATGGTGCTGAGCGGTGAAAATTCGAAAAACTCCAAACGCTGGCAGGAAGAAGTGCTGCCGGAGTACCCTTCCAGCGATGTGGGCAAAGCCATTCCGCTGAAAAAAGTGCTGACCCTGCAGGGCGCGAACTTCCCGCAGTGGCTCGACGATGCGCTGCAGAAAAACCAGGTGGGGGAAATCATCGGCACGCCCACCTTCATCATCTGGGACGCCGAGAACCAGCGCGAAGCCGGCAGGGTGGAAGGCTACACGGAAAAAACCCGTTTCTTCACCCAGATGAACGAAGCCCTCGCCATGATCCAGCAGGGCATGCGGCCGAGCTACCGTGAAGGTTCTGCGGGGCATCAGGAGGAAGGTTCCGGCAGCAGCCATCACCAGGAAGAAGGCTCCGGCGGCGCCCAGAAAAAAGAGTCGCCCACCCTCAGCAGGGACATCATGGACCACATGTACAAGACCCCGGAAGAAGCCAGGCGCGCTTCGGAAATGCTGGGCTTCGGCGGTGAAATTCACACGCACGATTCCCCCGGCGGCACCATCTACATGCCCGGCCCGATGATGTGACAGGATCGCGCAGAACGCGTTGCTTCACGCCGGGCGCTTCATGATAATACGGCCCCGGGGTTTGAGGGGGTGAGGGTTGACCGTTGCACGGCATGGAATACCCAGCCAATTGAAAAGACGGACGGCCAGCGCCGCGCGAGAAAGGCAAACAAACTTCGCTTAAAGGTGGAATCGATGACCGGTATTTCGTCGATACGCCGTTCGATGCCGTAACCCGCTGTCTCGATCAGATTCGCTGCCGTGGACAGCGTGTAAAACCGCAGGTGCGTTCGGTCGAGGATGCCTTCGTCCTGGTAGTCCCAATTCCCGGAAAGCAGGTTCAGCCGGTTGCTGAAATAAGCGACATTGGGCAAAAACACGATCACTTTTCCCGTTTTCCGCAAAATCAGCTTTGCATTTTCGAGTATCGACCCGGGATGCTGCAAATGCTCCAACACATCGGAAAAGACAACCACATCGTACGCTTCACGATGATCCTTGAAATCCAGCCGCTCCACATCCACTTTGTACAGATTCCGGTAGCACTCGCTGCGTGAGCCCAGCCGATCCAGCTTGAGATCCATTCCATCCACGAGACAGCCTTTTCCCTTGATGGCCGAACCCAATTGCCCGCCGCCGCAGCCGACATCCAGAACATGGCTTCCGCAATCGATCAGAGATGCAATATGAAGATACTTCGGCCCAATAGCAGGAGGTGAATTCATTCAAAGACCGCCAGGAAGGTTTTCAGGAAAGGCACACCGGGACTTCCGACCCAGCTTGCGGCGTTGGCGGAACCCACTCCAGGAAAAGCAGAGCCCCCTCCACCCGCATCGTTTGCATTATTCCATTGTGTCCGTGGACGGGAAAGGAAAAATCAGCTCTTTTCAGGAGGGAAGCGCAGAACTCAAGACACGAGCTTGCGGTACAGGTCTTCGTACTGGTTGGCGATGCGCTCGATGGTGAAGTTCTGCAATATGCGCTGCCGTCCTCTTGCGCCCAGCTCGCGGCGGCATTGCTTCCCCATTGCGATGAGATCGCCGATGGCGTCCGCCAGCGCGTCCGGGTCCCGCGGCGGCACGACCACCCCCGCATCGCCGACGATCCAGCGGCTGTCGCCCACATCGGTGGACACACAGGGAATGCCCGAAGCCATTCCTTCCCCCAGCACATTGGGGAACGCTTCGCCCCAGGCGGAAGGCACCACCACGATGTCGGTCGCCGCATAAATCGGCGTCATGTCCGTCTGCTCGCCCAACAGACTGACGCAATCGGCGACGCCGGATCGTTCCAGCAGCGCGTTGAGCTCTTCATTGCCATTGTCCACGCCCCTGCCCAGCATGATCAGGTGCGCTTTCTGCCCGCGCTGCTTGAGCCGCACCATCGCCTCGACCATGCCGCGATGGTCTTTCATGGGGGCGTAACGCGCGGCCATGCAGAGGATGGGCGTGTCCGCATCGACGCCGAGCCGCGCCGCCAGCGAACCGCGCCCGTTGGCATTGGGTTTGAAGACGTCCACCTCGAATCCATTGGGAATGACCACCGCCTTGCTCTGCGGGTAACCCAGGCGCGCGTGATCCTCCGCACTTTCTTTCGAGCAGTAGACGATCACATCGGAAAAACCGGACAACTGCTTGCCGAGCCGGATGATCTTGCGGGTGGAGGGTTTTTCGTCCTGCAGGTTGCAGGCGGAGTGACGCACGTTCCAGACCAGCGGACAGCGGGCTTTGTAGAGCCGGCCCCCGAGCGTCGCCGCCAGGTTGCCGTGGTACATCCAGCCGTGCACCAGGTTGGGTTTCTGGTTGCGCACGGCGCGCGTCAGTTGCAGGGTCGTCCCGATCAGATTGCCGAAGCGCAGGTCCAGTTCGACCACATCGATGTTCGCATTGCGCATCGGCGCGATGTTCACACCGCCTTCCAGCAGCGTGATCACACTGTGCTGGATGCGCGACGACTGGCTTTGCTTCACCAGCCGGCACAACATGCGTTGCGCGCCACCGGAGCCCAGTGTGGTGATGATGTGTACGACTTTGATCGGCGTCAAACTCATTTTCCGGAAATACGTGACGGTCCCCCATTTTCCGACACGATGCGGCCACACGCTTCCCAGTTATGGGAAGCGGTCTCAATGGGAAACCCGTTTGGCTTAATACCAAAGTTATCAGGTTTTCAACCAGGATTGAAACTTTATGGGGTAAAATTTCAGAGGATTTCGGACCGCCGGTTCGGCAGAGAAAACCGGCACAATGCGATCTTGAGAGAATACCGTTGCCATTCAACGTTCGCATCCGCAACGGGTCACAAAGCCGTCACAATTACAGAATACGGTCAAGATCGTACCTTCCCGCTTCTCAGGGGGCAAAACGTAAAGGAGGGAGCCCCCCATTTTCCAACAATTCAATCACTTGGTATTGATTCGGGAGCTTCACGGAAAAGCCGGGCCGGATCGGCAAACGGCTCGAAGATCGAGACTGGAAGGCAAATGTAAGGAATCGATTCAGCGGGAAATCGGCAAACAGGTGAAAATATCGGATCGGCGAAATCAAAACGGCGGTTTCCCGGTCACCAGGCGCCGCCGTTGGCTTCCAGCAGTTTCACGACATCCATGCTGCCGTGCGCAATCGCCAGCAGCACCGGGCTGCGGCCGTCGGAACCCCTGGCGTTGACATCGGCGCCGCTGGCGATCAGCAGGCGCACGATGGCGACGTGGTTCCACTTGGACGCTTCATGCAGCGGCGTTTCTCCGTCTCGATCGGACGCATCCAGTCCGGCTCCGTATGCGATGAGAATCTTCGCCACCTCGAGGGTGCCGGTCTCCGCCACCCAGTGCAGCGCCGTGCGTCCCAGCCGGTCCTGCGCTTCGACGCGCGCTCCCTCATCAAGCAGCAGGCGCACCATCGCCGGATTTTTTTGTGCCACCGCGGCATGCAGGGGCGTGTTGCTCCATTCCGAGGCGACGTTGATCTCGGCCCCCGCCGCAATCAGCAGGCGCGCCACCCGGTCGCTTCCCTGATCCACCGCCAGATGCAGGGGCGAGTAGCCGTACTTGTCTTTGTACTCCAGTTGCGCTCCCTCATCGAGCAGCAGGCGCGCCAGGGAATCGTGATCCTCCAGTCCGGCCACATGCAGCGGCGTCAGCCCTTCGTGATCCGCGAGGTTGACATCCGCGCCCCGGCCGATCAAATAATCCACAAGCTCCGGTTGGTTGTCGAACACCGCGGCATACAGCGCCGTGATGCCCCATTCGTTCTGCGCATCGATCTCGGTCCCTTCGGCCAGCAGCTTCTCCGCCGCGGCCCGGTCCCCGGCTTTCGCCGCCCGCTGCAATGGACCGGAAAACGATCCGATCTCGTTGGGCCGCAGCTTCGGCCCCGAATCCGCAATCGCGTCCGACGCCAGGATCCAACCCAGCAACAGCACGCCTGCCACAACTCCCATCCATCTTGCACTGCGATCTCTGTCCAAAGCCCTTCCTCCTGGCGCACGCACTGCGGCGCGGCGGTCAAACCATATTGAATCATTCGGGACTCAACTATTTAACCACAAGGAACGGGCATTTCAAACACAGAGGTGGCATGCGGTGTGAAAAGGAACGGAATAGCCGGGGCGGCGTTGCCGGAACGGATTCCATCCGGCAGGCGGAAAGCGCAATCGGCGCAGCCGACGGGATCTAAAAGCGGAAGCGCAGGCCGCCGTTGACGTTGTGGCTGCGGATCTCCGAATCGATCTTGCCTCCGGTCGCACTGTTTTCAAATTCGGGATCGGAGGTGCCGAAAAAGGAATAATCGACCGTCAGGTCGATGCGCGGCGTCAAGGCCAGGGAACCGCCGACGATGCCCTTGAAGGCGAACACGGTTTGCTCGGCGTTCACGTTGGCCACCGTCCCGGTGAAGTCGGTCACTTTATCCAGCGAAACCACCGCCCCGCCAACTCCCGCGCCGATGTAAGGCGTAAACCCGGTGCGGTTTTCAAAATCGTAAAATGCGTTGAGAAGAAAGCTGAAGACCGAGATGGATCCACCCGGAGAGGAATCGGTGAGGCCGGGCGCTTTGAGCTTGTCCACGTCGTTTTCCCGGTAGTTCAGTTCGAATTCCGTGCGGAACTCGCCGAAGTCCACTCCCAGACTGCCGCCGGCGTTCCATCCCGTATCGTGCTCGGTTTCGAAATCGGCCGCACCCGCACCGTCGTGGTCCGCATTCAGCAAGAACGTCGCCCCGCCTTGAGCGGAAACGTAGATACCGGTGCGATCCCGGTTGTAGGAATTCAACACGCTGGGATCGCTCGTGTAAACGGTGGTGGCCTGAGCGCTGGAAATCCCGATCAATGTCCCGCAGAGAAACAAAACAAACCCAATGCGTCGCATGGTTCTGTCCTCAAAAAGGAATGATCCCCGCCTCCGGTATCCCTATTAAACAATATATGCTAATTCAGTCAATTTATTTAATGTGCATTTTTCACAACTGACGTTTTTATAAAGGATTTAGAAATAATGCCTTATTTCATAAGATCCCACATCAGAGTTTAAAAAATATTTTAAATTTGGCCTAATTTGCGACAACCATCCCCCGGTTGCGGAAACACAAAGGCAGGCCCGCCGAATCGCCCATCACAGACGATGCAATTGCAAAAACACCGGCGCGATTAGCCCGTTTTGGCGCACTCCTATCCGGCAGGGCACAGGCGGTCCGGTCTGGTTTCAGAACAGTGAGAGGACAGGTAGGAATTTATTTTTCAAGAAACGCGCGCGCCTCTTGCAAGCCTTGCAGGCCGGGAGAGGCCTGCGACCACACGGTCAATAGCGACGCGTAAAACTCGGCCGCTTCTTCCCGGTCGCCTTGTTTCGCGGCGGCCCGCGCCGCACCCAGAAGCGAGCGCGCGCGGTTCGGCTGGCGCGCCAGCGCAATGCGGAGCTGCTCCGCCGCTTTCTCGGGCTGGCCCGCCCACAGATGGATCTCCCCGAGCAGTTCGTGTGTGGGTTTGAGGATGCGCGGCGGCCCCGACGGCGGCGGCAGCGTCTTCTCGATGGCGTGCGCTTCGCTCATTTTGGCGATCGCGCCGTCGAAATCGTTCTGTTTGGCCAGCAGCACGGCCTCGAGGGCGAGAGCCCAGATGGCGACGCGTTCGGCGCGGTCGAAATAATTGCCCGAGGAAATCGATTCGCGCAGCGCCTGTAGATCGGCCAGGTACTGTTTGGCTTCGGGCGCTCCGCGCATCGCCGCCGCATAGCCGAGCACAAAGGTGAGCCCGGCTTTCCCGTACGGTCCCGGATTCCAGCCCGGCGGGTTTTTCAGATCCTCGGCCAGTTCCCAGCGTTCGGTTTCCAGCACCGCGGCGGCGGCCATGCGTTCGTAGTATTTCGCCGCGCGCCGGTTGGCCTTGATCTTTGCGGTTTCCGGGTCCGCGTGCACGGCCTGCATGTCGTCCAGCTTGCGCTGAAACAGCGCGTCGGCTTCTCCGAGCCGTCCCTGCTGCAGATAGGCGTAATGCAGCCATTGCAGGCTGTGGTAATCGCGCTTGCCTATCGGCAATCCATCGCGTTCGACCCAGGCCACCGAGGTTTTCCAGCCGCCCTCGTTGGAGGCGGCCGCTTCCGGCCACATGCCCAGTTGCACGAAAATATGCGCGGGCATGTGCTGGGCGTGATGCGAAGCCGGTGCGATCTGCGCGTAGCGCTTTGCCGATGGCAGCGCCAGGATGGCGAGGTCCGGATGATCGAAAGCGTGGATGGCGTAATGCGCGGCGCATGGATGATCCGCGTTTTTCTCGAACACCTCCAGCGCCAGGGCACCCGCGCGCACCCGCAGGCGGATCTTGTCGTCGCTGTGCCGCGCCAGCCCCAACAGCGACAGCGAATAAAAGCATGTGGCCTCCAGGTCATCGGGATGCTTTTCATACACGCGCTGCATCGCCTTGCAGTAGGCCGCATCGCGCGCCGCTTTGTCGCCCGCACCGTAGAGCCGGCGCACGGCTGTCAGGTAGTCGTTTTCCCGCGGCGTCAGATTTGAAGTGTCGCCGATCTTTTTCAGGACGCTACGGACGGCTTCGGCATCCTGCTCCTCCCAGAGCGGGTGGTTGTGCGCCATCGCCTCGCCCCAGTAGCCGAGCGCGAAATCGGGATCGATCCCGGTGGCTTTGCGGAACGAGCGCAGCGCCTCGTCGTACCAGAACGAATGCAGCGCCGCCACGCCGCGGATGAAATGAGGCTGCGCTTCCGGTTTGCCGGAATTGGGAAAGGCGACGCTCCCCAGTTTGGAGGAAGCGGAATGCGGCGCGGGGTCCGCCGCTGCGAATGCGGTAAAGCACAGGAACACGAACAACGCGATGGACGATGCAATGCGGCTGGACATGGGGAAACCGTCTCCCTGATAAAGATGATCGGATGCGCTCAGCATAGCACAGCCGGATCACGCCTCCTGCAACTTTTGCAGCGCCCGGTCGTGCGTTTTGGACAACAGCAAAAGGGAAAGCATCGCCCCCAGCCAGGCCAGCATCATGTCCCACTGGGTGTCCCACACATCCCCCTGCGTGCCGAGAAACGCTTCCGCCGCTTCGCCGGTGCCCAGCGCCACCCACATTTCGATCAGCTCATAGAACGCGCTGAACGCCAGACAGATACACACGACGATGAAAAACAGCCATCTCCCCGGTTCCAGCACCGAGGTGCGCAGCAGGATCTCGCGCGCGACGATGGCCGGAAAGAACCCCTGCGCCAGATGACCGACCCGGTCGTAGTGGTTGCGCTCAAGATCGAACGCCTCTTTGATCCAGTCGAACAGCGGCACATTCGCATAGGTGTAGTGACCGCCCACCATCAGAACCACGGCGTGGATCAGCACCAGCACGTAGAGCAGCCGCGTCAGCGGAAACCGCCGGTACGTCGCCCACAAAAGCCCCAGGCCGATCAGCGCCGGCGCGACCTCCAGGAACCAGGTGAACCGGTCGTGCGGTTCGATGGCCGACCACACGAACACCAGGGCGAAAATGGACAGAAGAACGGTGAAAAATTTCGCGTTTGTCATGGCAATTGATTTTTTCTTTCAGAAAAGTTGGTTTGCACGCCGCGAATAAACTTGAGCAATCAGATTACCACCGCGATCGCGGGAATCCCAGCCCGGCGCTCCAGCGCCCCGCACCGGAACCGCACTCTCCGGGACGCGGGCTCACCGGTTCAAATCGTTTTTTCATGGGTCCCCCGCTGATTTTGGACTATATTGAAAAGACTCCTGGATACAAAATACATCCGGTTCCATGGAACGCTTGGCCAAGCCGAATTCGAAACGCAGGTTGCTGCAGATCGTCGCTTTCCTGACGGCGCTGTTCCTGATCGCCGAGGTCACCGGCCTGCGCCAGAGCCTCTCCCCCGAACAGATCCAGATGCTGTTCGACCAGAACCAGCTGCTCGCCATCTTCCTTTTCTGCATGGTGTTCAGCGCCGGCAACCTGCTCTATGTTCCGGGATGGATCTTCCTGGTCGCCGCGGTGCTGGCGCTGGGAAAGGAATGGGGCGGCGTCACAACCTACATGGCGGCGATCACCTCCTGCACCCTGAGTTATTTCCTGATCAAATCCATAGGCGGAAACGCCTTGCGCAGCCTGGACAACAAGCTCGCCGACCGCATCTTTGCCAGGCTGGACGCACACCCGGTCGGCGCGATCGCCGCGCTGCGCCTGCTGTTTCAAACCGTCCCCGCCCTGAACTACGCCCTCGCCCTCTCGCGGGTGCGGTTCCGCCACTATCTCCTCGGCACCCTCGTGGGGTTGCCGCTGCCGATCTTCGCCTACTGCTACTTTTTCGAGTTGATCTTTCAAAAGACCCTGTCCTGACAGGCCACCGTCCCGCCTCCGTGCCCCGGAGCGCGGTTTCCCAGAGTGTTTCCCGTGCGCGTCCCGGTTCCCCCGCCCCACCCAGCCCAGCCAGCGGGCAGCCCGGTTTTTTATTGGCTTTTCCCGCGGCAGGCTATAAAATGGTGTGCTTTGTTCTAAAGCGTCCCTGGAGACCCCACTCCCGGCCAATCCGGCTTTCAACCGACTCAAAACTCATGAATCAAGACCACATTCGCAACATCGGTATCATCGCGCACGTCGATCACGGCAAGACCACGCTCGTCGATTGTCTGCTCAAGCAGAGCGGCCTGTTTCGCGCCAACGAGCTGGCCGGCACCTGCATCATGGACAGCAACGAACTGGAAAAAGAGCGCGGCATCACCATCTTTTCCAAGAACGCGTCCATCCAGTATGGCAAATACAAGATCAACATCGTGGACACGCCCGGTCACGCCGATTTCGGCGGCGAAGTGGAGCGCATTCTAAAAATGGTCAACGGCGTCCTGCTCCTGGTCGATGCCGCCGAAGGCCCGATGCCGCAGACCCGCTTCGTCCTGAAAAAATCCCTCGACCTGGGACTCAAACCCATCGTCGTGATCAACAAGATCGACCGCGCCGGCGCCGATCCGGGAAAAGCCCTCGACACCGTGTTCGACCTGTTCGCCAACCTGGGCGCCAGCGACGAGCAGCTGGATTTCCCCACCATCTACACCTCCGCCAAGCAGGGATTCTGCCGGCTGGAACCGGACGGGGAGAACCGCGACATGCAGCCGCTTCTCGATCTCATCGTCGAAAAAGTCCAACCGCACGACGGCGAACCGGAGGGCGGCTTTCAGATGCTGGTCTCCTCCATCGACTACGACGACTATGTCGGCCGCATCGCCATCGGCAAGATTCAGCGCGGCAGCTTCGATGCGAAAAAACCCTACACCCTCATCAAGCGCTCCGGCGACATGCAGGAGTTCAAGGTCTCCAAGCTGTTTTCCTTTCAGGGACTGGGCCGCGTCGAGGCGGAGGCCGCGCCCACCGGCGACATCATCGGCATCGCCGGCATGAAGGAAGTGGACATCGGCGAGACCATCGCCGACCGCGACTTTCCCGAGGCCCTGCCGGTGATCGAGATCGACGAACCGACGCTTTCGATCCATTTCTGTGTCAACGATTCGCCCTTCGCGGGACGGGAGGGAAAGTTCGTCACCTCGCGGCAGCTGCGCGACCGGCTGTTCAAGGAGATCAAGCAGAACGTCGCACTCCGGGTCGAGGAGACCGACGCCAACGACGTGTTCCGCGTGTCCGGCCGCGGCGAGCTGCATCTGACCATCCTCATCGAAACCATGCGGCGGGAGAATTACGAGTTCGCCATTTCACGGCCGGAAGTGGTGCTGAAAAAAATCGACGGCAAGACGATGGAGCCGGAGGAGTTCGTCATCATCGACGTCGAGGAAGAGCACATGGGCCCGGTGATGGAAGCGATGGGCCAGCGCAAGGCGTCCATGAAAAACATGCTGCACACCGCGCCCGGTTCCGTGCGCCTGGAATTCGTGATCCCGACGCGCGGGCTGTTCGGGTTCCGCTCGCAGCTGTTGACCCTGACCCGCGGCACCGGCATCCTGAACCACAGCTTCCACAACTACATCCCGCATTGCGGGCCGCTGGCCGGCCGCCACAACGGCGTGCTGATCGCGCTGGAAAACGGCGTCACCACCACCTACTCCCTGAACAACCTGCAGGAACGGGGCACCCTGTTTCTGGGGCCGGGGCAGGAAGTGTACACCGGCATGATCGTGGGCGAGAACAACAAGGACAGCGATCTGGTGGTCAACATCTGCAAGGAGAAAAAGCTCACCAACATGCGCGCCGCCGGTTCCGACGACACCGTCCAGCTCGCGCCGCCGCGCAAAATGAGCCTGGAGCAGATTCTCGGTTACCTGAACGACGACGAGCTGGCCGAGATCACGCCCTCCGCGTTCCGCCTGCGCAAAAAATTCCTCGACGAAAACGAGCGCAAACGCAGCGCCAAGACCCAGAACGTCGCCTGATCCCTCAGGCCGGGCCGTCCCAGCCGTCCTGCGGCGGGGACGTTCCTGACTTGTCGCGGAATCCCGCCGCGACCCACGCAACGACGCTGTACCCAAGCCATCCCAGGGCGAGAAGGCCGATCACAATGGACACGCCGGAGTTGAAGGGTGTGAAGTGGCGGATTTTAAGCAGCGGCAGGACCAGAGCCAGGCCCCCCGCCGCCGCGGTGACGATCGCCAGCCGGGCCCAGCCGTTCAGCGGTTTCATGGCGAATCGACAGCGGACAACATGCGGGACTCCCTCAGAAAATGTAGAATTGTCATCCAGGTCGCCCCTCCCCGCACAAGAGTGGTGCGGCAAACAACACCGAACCTCAATCTGGAAACACTGCGCTGCGTGAGCAAACTGCCCCTCCGGCGAGGAACCGCGCAGGCGTCATTCGACTATCACAGTCAGCGTGTTGGTGAGCAGAGGCGCGACGGGCACATGGTTGCCGTGCGCGAACACGGCGCGGATCCGGTGCATGCCGGGCTCCAGGTAGAGGGTCTTGCAGCGCGACCCGTCCACCATCGGGATGTGGTTTTTGTCTTTTTTCCGGTGCAGGTTGACTTCCTCCCCGGCGGCCAGCGGCACATCGATCAGCAAATGGTAGTGGCCGGAACTGGGGTCCACCAGGTTCTTGCGAAACTCGCCGCCGTAGCCGTCATCGGCCGAAACATCCAGGCTGGTGTTTTTCGCCTCTTTCTTGGGCTTTTCCAGCACGTCGAATTCCGCAGGCCGCAGGATATAGCCTTTCACGTCCATGCAGATCTCCACAGGGGACTGGACCTTCGGAGGGATCGGATCGCCGGCTTGCGTCACCTCGACCGGGGGTTTGGTGAACTTGATGCTGGGCGTGCACCCGGAAGTCAGCATCCCCGCAAGCATCAACGCCCCCGCCCACACCACGACACGGGTTTGAAAATCAGGTTTCATGTGCGGCTCCTTTTGAGATGAAATTAAGACGCTCGCTCCCTCTTCCTGAACGTCCCGCCGCTGCGCTGTGAACGCGAATCGCGTGCGGGACGAACCTGTCCGGCCAGCAGATGGCACCCATATTTTATGCCGCGCGGGCAACGCGGACAAAAAGTATTTTCCTAACGTTCCCCTTTTCAAAAGATATCTCATTGTCGCGCTCCACCCAATATTCTTTCACGAAAAATCACACCGCCGTCGCCTTCCACTAAAAGACCGTTTTTCAGCCTCTCTCACTGCGGCAGCGACTTGCAGAAAATCGCGCGGTTTTTGCGCCCCGCCCAGCCTGTTTGCAGCCCCCCTGAGGGCCGCAAACGGGCCCTCCCCGGCAGGCATTTTTCCCCATTTGTGGCAGTGTCTGATTTTTCATAATTTTTTATCGCATCATCCTCCGCCACAAGCCGCTAACAGCCGGTTTTGCAATGGCCCCGGTTTGGCATAAGGTTTGCTTCAAAAATCATTAACGGTTCCATTTATCAAATAGTTACCCGATCCGGGCTGTTAACACTGGGCCAGCGCTCCTCTGCCGGAACCCTGCGGGGACCCCTGGGACCCGTTTGCGGACTGTGCTTTGAGAGTCCGATAGCAGAAACCAGAAAGAACGCATATCAACCCTAAACCGCCAAAGCATGCGAGGTACTATGAACAGGCCTACGAACAAACCAATGTGGTCCGGACTTTTGGCAGTCTGTCTTTTTGGCTTTTCGGTCCTTCCGGTGGCCGCTCAGGATCAGGACGGCATTCCCGCGAAACTGGCAACCGATTACATCCACTCCATCATCGAAGCCAGCCGTCAGTTCTACGCCCAGGAAATCGTCGGGCGTCTCAACAAGAAGATTTCCCTGAAAGCCACGGAGAACTGGAAAGCGGAAAACACGCTGCCGCTGCCGGCGCAGTTTCTGAAGCTTTCCGCAAAGCAGTCCAACGAAGCCGGAATCGGTCTGAAAATCAGGCTGCTGGGGCTCAACCCGATCAACCCGGAAAACAAACCGGGATCGGATCTGGAAACGCTGGGGCTGCGCAGTTTGAGGAAGGGATCGAAAACGCCGTTCACCTGGGTGGTGAAAAAAGAGGGGAACTGGAACTTTCAGGCCATTTACCCGGACCTCGCCAACGCGGAGTCCTGCATCACCTGTCACAACAACCACCCCAAATCGCCCAAAACCGACTATGAGGAAGGCGATGTCATGGGCGGCGTCCTGATCAACATCCCCCTTCTCAACGTTCCTCTGAGTGAGAAAGGCGTTGCCGGCAACAACGACGTCTTCAACGTTCCGCCGCAGATCGTATCCGACTACGTCCACGCAATCCTCGAATCCGACCGCTACGTCTACACCGAATACGTCGTAAAACGCATGAAAGCCAACAACATCATCGCCGCCAAGGAATCCTGGGTGGACGACAACGCGCTGCCGCTGCCGGCCCAGTACCTGCTCAACACCAGCCGGCTGGCCCGCAAGAACAAGCTGGGTCTGAACTTCCGGTTGATCAGCCTGTGGCCGATCAACTTCAACAACAGCGCCGCCAACGAGTTCGAACGCAAGGCCCTGGTGTCGGTGGAAGTCAACCCGCTGCGGCCCTATATGGGAAAAATGAAACGCGGGCGCGCCACCTACTTTCAGGCGGTGTATCCGGATTTTGCGGTCAACAAGACCTGTGTGCAGTGCCACAACGACCATCCGAAAAGTCCGAAAAAGGATTTTCAGCTGGACGACCTGATGGGCGGCATGATCGTTTCGTTTCCCATGAAGAAAGCGGGAAACTGATTCGAGGGTAATTTTGAGATTCTATTATTAATTGCTTTTTAAGGGATGTGCCGAGATGGAAAAACCGGTAAAGGAAAGGTGGGTGCCCACCAAAAAGTATCCCGTTGAGCCGATCAAGGACAAGACGATCCCCGGCGTGGACACCGGAAAAGTTCCGGGATCGCCTGTGACGCTGGAGAAAAAAAGCTCTCCGGTCGTCAACATGATCAGCATCGCGGCCAGCGTGGCTGTCGGTGCGGCCATTTCCCTGGTCTACATGATGTCCACCGTGGACGCCAAGATCCAGGACAAGGTCCAGGGCCAGGTCAGGACGGCACAGTCCGCGCCAGCGCCCGCAGCCGTGGATTCTGAGGCCGTCGCCGCCGTGGTGCAGCAGATGGTGGCCGAGGGCCAGATCCCTGCGTTACAGCAAGCTCAGGCCGGTGAAAACGGCGTGATGGGTCCCCGCGGGCCGAAAGGCGCCAAAGGCGATCCCGGCAAACCGGGTCCGATGGGTCCGCAAGGCCCTCCGGGTCCTCCAGGCCCTCCGGGCAAAACCCAGTCCGTCTCCACGTCGGCGATCAACGGCGTGGCCGGATGGGAACGGCTGGAAAGCAAAACCTACAAGGTGCCCGCCGGACAGAGGAAAACCGCCTTCATGAGCTGCTCCACCGGCAAGATCCTGTTGGGTGGCGGCTTCACCGCCGCAGGCTGCGATCAGTGCTTCAGCGAAACCAACTACCCTTCCAGCGTCAACACCTGGGAAACCACCCTGGTCAACAAAACGTCCGCAAAAGTGGCGAACATGAAAGTGTACGTCATCTGCGCCGAACCGACGCTGTAGGCCCCGCATCCGGATACAAAAAAACCGGGGAGGAATCGCAAGATTCCATCCCCGGTATTTTTTTGTCTTTGCCGCAAACGACACCACTCGTTCAGCAAAAACACACTACCTCAAGCGCTAAAAGTCAGGAAGCCTTCGCCCCCCGCTTGAACAGGTCCTTGTAATCCCCGTATCCCTCTTCTTCCAGCTTCTCGACCGGAACGAACCGCAGGGAAGCCGAGTTGATGCAGTAGCGCTTGCCCGTGGGCTTGGGACCGTCGTCGAACACATGCCCCAGATGCGAATCGCCGTTCTTGGAGCGCACTTCCGTCCGCACCATGAAAAAGCTGGTGTCGGTCTTGGTCACGATGTTGTCCGGATCCAGCGGCCGGGTGAAAGAAGGCCAGCCGGTTTTGGAATCGAATTTGTCGCGCGAGCTGAACAGCGGCTCGCCCGAAACGATGTCCACATAGATCCCGTCCTTCTTGTTGTCCCAGTATGCGTTCTTGAAAGGCGGCTCGGTACCGTCCTTCTGTGTCACTTTGTACTGCATCGGGGTCAGCCGCTTTTTGAGCTCCTCGTCGCTCGGTTTGCTGTAAGGACCTCCCTTGCCATGCTTTGAAGTGTTCATGAGCGCCTCGTCGCGTTCCTTGGCCCAGATCCGCTCGATGAACTGGTCCCTTCCCGAGCGCGACCGGTAGAATTTATAGCGGAACGGGTTTTTCTTGTAGTAGTCCTGATGGTATTCCTCCGCCCGGTAAAACTCCCCGGCGGCGGTCACGGGCGTCACGATCTTTTTGTCGTAGCGTCCGCTCTGATCCAGAGCTTTTTTCGACTTCAAGGCCGCGTTTTTCTGCGCCTCGTCGTGATAGAAAATGCCGGTCACGTACGAGGAACCGCGGTCCACAAACTGGCCGCCCGCATCGGTCGGGTTGACGTTTCTCCAGAACACCTCCAGAAGCTGCTCGTAGGTGATCTTTTCGGGATCGTAATGGATCTGCACCGCTTCCACGTGCCCGGTGTCCCCGTAGGTCACTTCCTTGTAGGTCGGGTTTTTCTTGTGCCCGCCGGTGTACCCGGAGACCACGCTGTGCACGCCTGTGAGCTTTTCAAACGGCGGCTCCATGCACCAGAAACAGCCGCCCGCAAAGGTGGCGACTCCCCCGGCTTCCATTTTCTGTGTGTCCTGCACGCTTTTCTCTCCGGACTCGGGGCCGGAAGCGGATAAAGCCGAGACCCCCAGAGCCAGCACCAGTGCGAGAGAAGCGAAAGCAGCCGCATACCCTGCTAATCGTTTTTTCATTTTCAAACTCCTCGGATGAAAAAGCTGTCCAACTTTATATCGTAACCCAGGGTCCCCAAAAAACGTTTGAGTTAGGTCCTCAGAAGCCCGAATACCTTACAGGCGATGTGCAAGCGATGGTCGAGTCCTGGATGACGGGAAGTGCATGCGGAATTTTGACATTCTTCTTTAAAATCGGCACTGTAGGACCGACATCCATTGTCCCGTCAATCGCTCCGATTTTCAAGCCTTCAAATCGATTGAAAAACCGCCTGCTGCCGTTTTTTTGATTTGCCGGGCGGAATACAAGGCTTTTGCCCGCAACCCGGGCGGAGCACGGCGTTGTCGCCGTCAGATCACCCCATACGCCAGCATGGCGTCGGCCACTTTCACGAACCCCGCGACATTGGCGCCGCGCACGTAATCCAGGTCCTTGCCCTGCTGCCCGTGCTCGACGCACTGGCTGTGTATTCTGGCCATGATGCTTTGCAGATGCGCTTCCAGCTCGTCATGCGACCAGGCCATGCGGATGCTGTTCTGCGTCATCTCCAGGCCCGACACGGCCACGCCGCCGGCGTTGGACGCCTTGCCCGGCGCGAAGGTAACGCCGGCTTCGTGAAAGCGCTGGATCGCAGCGCGCGTCGCCGGCATGTTCGCCCCTTCCGCGACCGCCTGGCAGCCGTTTTTCACCAGCGCTTTCGCGTCGTTTTCCTCCAGCTCGTTCTGCGTGGCGCAGGGAAACGCCAGGTCGCACTCAAGGTCCCACGGCCGCTTGCCCTCGTGATAGTTCAAGCCGAATTTTTCTGCGAACTCCGAGATGCGGCCGCGCCGCACGGTTTTGAGCTCGATGACGTGATCGAGCTTTTCCGCATCGAGGCCGGCCGGATCGTGCACGAACCCCGACGAATCGGAAAGCGAGATCACCTTCGCGCCCAGTTGCATCAGCTTGATCGCCGTGTACTGGGCCACGTTGCCCGAGCCGGAAATCACGCAGGATTTCCCCTCCAGCGATTCCTGTTTGCGTTTCAGCATCTCCTGCATGAAATAGGCGCAGCCGAATCCCGTCGCCTCCTTGCGGATGCGGCTGCCGCCGAACTCCAGCCCCTTGCCGGTCAGCGCGCCGGTGAATTCGTTGCGCAGCCGCTTGTACTGGCCGAACATGAAGCTGATCTCGCGCGCCCCCACACCGATGTCGCCTGCGGGAATGTCGATGTTTTCGCCGATGTGTTTCGTCAGCTCCATCATGAACGCCTGGCAGAAGCGCATGATCTCGCTGTCGGATTTTCCTTTCGGGTTGAAATCCGCGCCGCCCTTCCCCGCCCCCATCGGCAACGTGGTCAGGCTGTTTTTGAAGATCTGCTCGAAACCAAGAAACTTGAGAATGCTCAGGTTGACCGAAGGATGAAAACGCAGCCCTCCCTTGTAGGGGCCGATGGAATTGTTGAACTGAACCCGGTATCCCCGGTTGGTGCGCACGTTGCCTGCGTCGTCCTGCCAGCAAACCCGGAAGATGACGATGCGGTCCGGTTCGGTCAGCCGTTCCAGGATGTGCGCCGTTTCGTATTTCGAATTCCGCTGGATGTAGGGGATGAGATAGTGCGCGACCTCTTCCACCGCCTGGTGAAACTCCGTTTCACCCGGATTGCGGCGTTTCAGGCCGTGCATGAAATTGTCGTGCGTCAGTTCGGGACATTCCGTCATCGTGTGCCTCCTGTCGTGGATGAATGAGCCCGGCGTCATCGGCAACGATCCGGACGGCTGCCTTGGGATGCCTGCCCACCGGGTCGCGGATGCGGGGGTTTCCTTTCACCCTCCGGTGGATTTCCCGGCAATTCGCCCGCTGCGGCGCGGATTCTTGTGGAAAGCCGGGGCAAATCCCGTTATTTTGTAAGTTTCAAACAAACCGCGAGACAAACCGGTGCTGCTGCCTCCGCGCGGACAACGGCGGGACCGCAGATTCACGAAGGATACCACTTCACTCTCGTTCAGTCAGACCCCGGAGCCGCCCCTATGAAAGCATCGGATCTTTTCATCCGCTCGTTGGAACACGAAGGCGTGGAAACCATTTTCGGGATTCCCGGCGAGGAGAATCTCGATTTTCTCGAATCCCTCAGAAATTCCAAAATCAAACTGATCCTCACCCGCCACGAACAGGCCGCCGGATTCATGGCCGCCACATACGGCAGGCTGACCGGCAAGGTCGGTGTCTGTCTCTCGACGCTCGGGCCTGGAGCCACCAATTTCGTGACCGCAGCGGCCTACGCCCAGCTGGGCGCAATGCCGATCATGATGATCTCCGGCCAGAAACCGATCAAGACCAGCAAGCAGGGACGCTTTCAGATCATCGACGTGGTGGAGATGATGCGGCCGATCACCAAGTACACGCATCAGATCGTGCACGGCAACAACATTCCCGTCGTCGTACGCGAGGCGGTGCGCCTGGCCACCGAAGAACGGCCGGGAGCGGTGCACATCGAGCTGCCCGAAGACATCGCCGCCGAAGAGTGCGACGCCTCGCCCTACCCGCTGACCGAACCGATGCGGCCGCAGCCCAACAGCGAGAGCCTCGATCAGGCGGTCGCCATGATCCGCGCCGCAAGCCGGCCGCTGGTGCTGGTCGGCGCGGGGGCCAACCGCAACCGCACCTGCCGGGCCCTGCACCGGTTGACCGACAAGAACGGCCTGTATTTTTTCAACACGCAGATGGGCAAAGGCGTGATCGACGAGCGGCACCCGCGCTTTCTCGGCACCGCCGCCCTTTCCAACAAGGATTACCTGCACTGCGCCATCGACCGCGCCGACCTCATCGTCAACGTCGGCCACGACGTCATCGAGAAGCCGCCGTTTTTCATGCAGCCCGGCGGCGCGCAGGTCATTCACGTCAACTATTTCTCCGCCCACGTCGATGCGGTGTACTTCCCGCAGCTGGAGGTGGTGGGCGACATCGCCGACAGCGTCGAGGCGCTGGCGGAAAGACTGGAGCCGGCCGATCACTGGGACTTCGATTACTACGGCCGCATCAAACAGGAAGTGGAGTTGCACATCCGCGAGAAAAGCGCGGACAACGGTTTTCCCATCGTGCCGCAGCACCTGGTCTCGCAGGTGCGGGAGGCGATGCCGGATAACGGGATCGTCACCCTGGACAACGGCATTTACAAAATCTGGTTCGCGAGAAACTACAAAGCCTACGGAACGAACACGCTGCTGCTGGACAACGCGCTGGCGACCATGGGCGCGGGTCTGCCTTCGGCTATGGGTGCGAAGATCGTGCACCCGGATCGCAAGGTGCTGACGGTGTGCGGCGACGGCGGCTTCATGATGAATTCCCAGGAGCTGGAAACCGCGGTCCGGCTGGGCCTGGACCTGGTGGTGCTGGTCCTCAGGGACGACGGCTACGGCATGATCAAGTGGAAGCAGGCAGGCATGGGATTCGACAATTTCGGCCTCGACTACGGCAACCCGGATTTCGTGCAGTACGCCGAATCTTACGGCGCAAAGGGGCATCGCCTGAAAGACAATGCCTCGCTGCCGCACCTGCTCAGGGACTGCCTGAACGCCAAGGGAGTGCACGTTGTGGAGATCCCGATGGACTATTCGGAAAACGAAAAGGTCCTGACCGAGGAACTCAACGCGAAAACCTGTATCCTGTGACGGACTCCGGCGTCCCGGCTCCGGCCCGGGCATTCTGAAATCTTTTCTCTGAAGGAAACACGCTCCTATGGATAGCAAACTCGAAGTTCAATCCCCCTTCGACGGCAATCGGATCGCAGAGCTGGACTGGAACACCGAAGCCGAGCTGGAACGGGCGCTGCACAGCGGCTCCAGACTGGCGGAAAACCCGGATAAGGCGCTCACGCCGGATGAGCGCATCCGCATCCTGGAAAAAACCGCGGACCTGGTGCACGAAAAACGCGAGGCGTTCGCGCGGCAGGCTGCGGAGGAAGGCGGGAAGCCGCTGCTGGATTCGCGCGTGGAGCTGGACCGGGCCGTTCAGGGCATCCGCGAGGCGGCACGCTGCATCCCGGAACTCACCGGACGGCAGATCCCCATGAACCTCAGTGAATCGTCGCGCCACCGCTGGGCGTTCACGGTGCGCGAACCGATCGGTCTGGTGGCGGCGATCAGCGCCTTCAACCACCCTTTCAATCTGATCGTGCATCAGGTCATCCCCGCCCTCGCCGTGGGCTGCCCGGTCATCGTGAAACCGGCGCTCACGACGCCGCTATCGTGCCTCAACCTTCTCGATTGCCTGAAGGAGGCCGGTCTTCCCGAGGACTGGTGCCGGGCGATGCTGATCGACAACTCGCTGGCCGAGAAACTGGCCACCGACTCACGCGTGCGGTTTCTGTCCTTCATCGGCTCCGCCAAAGTCGGCTGGCAGCTGCGCGCGAAAGCGGCGCCGGGAACCCGCTGCGCCCTGGAACACGGCGGCGCCGCCCCGGTGATCATTGAGGCCGACGCCGACGTCCGCAAAACCATGCCGGCGCTCTTGAAGGGCGGCTACTACCACGCCGGTCAGGTCTGCGTTTCCGTGCAGCGCGTGTTTGCGCACCAGAGGATCGTCGAGCGCGTGGCGGGGGAATTGTCGGCGCTCACGAATCAGCTCAAGGTGGGGAACCCGCTGAACGACATCACCGAAGTGGGTCCGTTGATCCTGGAACGGGAAGTCGATCGCGTGGCCGAATGGGTGGAGGAAGCGAAAGATGCGGGCGCCGGTGTGATATCGGGAGGCCGCCGGCTCAACAAGACCTGCTACGCGCCGACGGTGGTGCTCGATCCGCCCGACAGCGTGCGGCTTTCGCAGGAGGAAATCTTCGGCCCGGTGGTCAGTGTGTATTCCTACAGCGACCGCCGTGCGGCGATCCGGCGCGCCAACAAGATTCCCTATGCGTTCCAGGCCGCGGTGTTCACGCAGGATGTGGACGCCGCCCTCGATGCGGCGAACCACCTGAACGCCGCCGCGGTGATGATCAACGACCACACCGCGTTCAGGGTGGACTGGATGCCGTTTGCGGGACGAAAGGCCTCGGGCCTGGGTGTGGGCGGCATTTGCCCGGCGATGGATGAGATGACGGAAGAGAAATTGATCGTCTTCAAGTCGGAGAATCTTTGAGGCCCAACCGCCCGGCCGTCATTCCTTGACCCCCATGAGCCGTTTTTTTCCGGCCTCGACAAAATCCTCGCTCCAGCGGTTATAAATTTGCAGCGAAATGCCTTCGCGCCGGCACAGTGTGGGGACGCCCTCCACATCGCGCAGACCGGCGAGCACGATGCGCACTTTCTCTTCCGGCGTGAACCGCTTGATGGTCAGGCCGCGTTTCGAGGTGGCCGCGACCGGCGCCTTTTCCTTGTCGCGATCGGCAGCGGGAACCGTTTCCCGGACGAAGATGGTATCGTCGCTGTTGACGCAGTTTCCCGAATCCAGATCGAACATCCAGCGATGCCGCGGGCAGACCCAGCAGCCCTCGTCCGCCCAGCCGTATTTCAGATCGGCCCCCTGGTGCGGGCAAAACCGGGCGATCTCGTAGGTCTTGTCGTCGTGTTGAATGTCCACCCGCTGCGTGTTGGCTTTGAGCGCCGCCACTTTGTCGATGAACTTCGGCAGATCCCGGCTTTCCAGATAAAGAAAACCGTTCACATAGGTGTTGTACTGGTCCGGGTTGCGTTTGACGCGCGCGCGAAACGTCAGCGAGAGGTCTTCCCAGGAAATCGCGCCGTCCAGCAGGCGCGCGATCTGCCAGGCCGGATAGGCGATGCAGTAATATTTTTCGCTGTCGATGTGGTCCGTCTCCTCGACCGTCCCGGCGTTCAAATCGATGCGGATGTAACGGTCCGGCTGCTCGAACAGAGAGAAGTAGAGAACGCATTCGACGAAATCGGGAGGATCGAACACCCGGACCTTTTGGGTCAACGCCTGCCTGAGCCGCGCAAACAGGGGTTCCAGGCTTTCGCGGCCGGTGAACCTTTTTCGATCTGTAAATCGATCGCAGTGGCTGCGGGCGTATTCCTCGATGTAC
The DNA here is from genome assembly GCA_965223345.1 of Nitrospinales bacterium. Classification (GTDB taxonomy): domain Bacteria; phylum Nitrospinota; class Nitrospinia; order Nitrospinales; family VA-1; genus CBDCWG01. The sequence continues at coordinate 2,354,264 of CBDCWG010000012.1, read as the reverse complement.
TGCTGGTAATTGTCCCGGCTGAGCGTGGCGGGGAGCTTTTGCGAGAACTTGTCTTGCGTGGTGCAAAACACATCTCCGGGATTCATATCGAGAACGCAATCCCCGAACCCTTTTCTCGTGAGGTAGTCGATGAATTCGAATTTGCTGGGAAACGAGTTCTCGGCAAACTCATTGATCCACCTGAGATCGGGATCGAGAAAGCAGGCCGGCCCCGCCGAGGGGATGTAGTGACGCGGGGAAAGCAGCTTCAGGGAATTGAGAACGGTTGCGAATTTGCTGTTTTTTTTCTTGCGGCAGAGTTTTTCGAATTCATCCGCCGTGTATTGATATGTGACAGGATGCCAGGAAGCGCCGCTGAACTGCACGGAATAGACGTCGATGTCGCCGAAGGTTTTTTGAATGTGGTGCAACCGGTCGAAAATTTTGCAGTCGTTGAGATTCAAAAAGCTCTGTGAATCCTTGCGTACCAGAATGGCGGAATCCCGATTCAGCCCCCGGTCATCGACGAACACAGTGATTGCGAAACCCGACACCGCGATCGACTCGCTGTCCTCGATTTCCCGGATGAAGGCGAATCCCAACCGATCCAGTTCCTGAACGAAATCCCGGCTCTCGAATTTGGGAATCAGGATCGGCGTGTCCTTGTCCACCTCTTTTAAAAACTCGCGGTCGAAATGGTCCTGATGCAGGTGGGAAATGTAGAGCAGGCTGTTGCGGGCGTTGAATTTTTCCAGCATCCCCTGCTTCAGGTGGTGATTGCAGGGCATCTGATACCAGGAGTTGTCGAACGCCCCTCCTGCGCTCACCCAAGGGTCCAGGATCAGGGAGCGCTCTTTCCCGCGCACGATAAAACCGGCATGTCCCGTGTATTCGATTTCCAAAACGATACCTCCCACTCCTTTTCCGGAGCGCACCGCCGCCTGAAGGCAATCAACGATCTCGCTGCGCTGTGACAATCAAAATGCGGCTCAATTAGGCTGAAATTCAGTTTCTCTGTATTTTTGTGAAGTGCGGTGTTTGAAAGGGAAATGGGCTCCAGGCAAAAACCCATTGCTGTCAGATAGAACTCCGTCTGCGCGAGAGGAAAAGGACGCCATCCCCACTGCGGCAAAGCGGTTGTTCCGATAATTCAGTGGAAAACTAACCAAAATTGTCTAAATAAGCAATATTAAATATAAATTTATTTAAATTTAATTATTATGATTATTTAAAATCAATCAGATAGTGCCGCTGTTTTTGCCGTTACTCCACTCTTTTGCCGGTCATTCCGTGGATTTTGGGGGCGCACAGCTCCAGGCGTACGATTCCAATCTCTGCTTGCCGGCGAATCGGTGGAGAAAGAGGAATAGGCTTGAAAAACCGCGGTCAAACCAGCTTCCCGTTTGGGGCCATGACAAATCAAACCCTTTAAAAATAGAGCGTTGACTTACCAGCCCTTTTACCTGAAACTAACATTATAGGTAAATTTAAGATGTCAAAACCTGGATGGCACCATCTCAAAGGAGTGGCCAATGGATATGATCGCCCAAGCGTCCTGGTCCTGGACGGAAGCGAACCAAGGGGGGTTCCCGCTTGAAATTGCGACCTTCATGATTTTCGTTTCTCTTTGCCTCTTTTTCCGCAGGCATCAACTTGGAATCCTGGGAACCTATGCGTTCGTTTTTTACTTAGGCTTCACCTTCCACAAAATCAATTTCGTGACTCTTTCCGGCGACACCGCATGGACAGCCTACTTGTATTTGATCAGCGGAATCATCGTGGTGGCCACGGGCATGCTTGAGCTGATGAACAAAAAGAACAACGAAGTTTCCTCCTGACCCGCACGCACTTTCCAGAACTCCCAAGCACATCGCGTTTTTGAGGGGGAGGTTTCTCCCCCTTCAAAATAATGCCGTGCGCCGGCACGCCAGCACGGGTGATTCTCCAACCGTAAACTTCCCCCTTCCCTTCCTAATCCTGCGAACTTTCTCAGTCCCCCTCTTTCATCCTCAAGGGTCTGCACACCCTCAGATTGGCACGTATTTTTCTTAAGCTTTACATGAACACGATTTCAACCCGTTAGCGGGAAGCCGTTTTTTCACCTTTCAATCCCATCGAGTTCGTATTAGAATTTCGCAAATTTCCCCACAACCAGCGACTTACTATTCCCTTGTATTTCCTTGTTACTCTGAACTTGTTTGCAAACGTGCGATCTTCATCCAGGTCACGACAATGAAATGGGAACAGGTGCCGTTTTCGGCTGTGGACTGGTCTCACCTGGACCGATTTTCCGACCGAACCTTTTCGCAGACCAAAAACTGGCTTGAATTCCTCATGAAGTTCACAGGTGGAGAAGTGGTGATCGCATCGCTGCTCGACGGCGAACGTGTGAGCGGCTATTTCACCGGCATTCGTTTCAGAAAGTTTGGCCTGCCTATTCTGGGCAGCCCCTTCCCGGGCTGGACCACGCCCTATATGGGTTTCAATTTATCGGAGGGGATACCGCGTAGAGATGCACTGAAAACCTTCGAGTCTTTTGCCTTTAGAGAGTTGGGAGCGTTGCATCTGGAGATCAACGATCGCTTCTTGACCCGCAAGGACACGGAAGGTCTGGGCTACCGCCACCGCTCGTTTTACTGCTATTTGTCGGATCTTTCTCTGCCGGAAGAACAATTGTTCAAGCAGATGAAAAGTTCCTGCCAGCGTTGCATCCGCAAAGCCAACAAAGAAGGTGTGGTGATCGAAGAGGCGCCCAAGGAAGGGTTCGCTGAAATCTATTTCGAACAGTTGCAGGATGTTTTCAGGAAACAGGGGTTGCGTCCCACATATGGAATCGACCGGGTGAAGAACCTGATCGATCATTATCACGGTTCGGGCAATCTCCTGCTCCTGCAAGCCAGAAATAAAGAAAATAAAATCATCGCAACGGGAATCTACACGGGGATCAACAAATTCTCATATTTCTGGGGAAATGCCAGCCTGAGGGAATATCAGAACGTGCGGCCGAATGAAGCGTTGCACTGGCACGCGATGCGTTACTGGAAAAAAAAGGGAATGCGCTGGCACGACTGGGGTGGAGAGGGCGAATACAAAAAAAAATACGGCGTGACTCCTTTCGAGCAATCCTGGTTTTACAAATCAAAATACCCTTTCATCTACTGGGCCCGGGATGCGGCTTACGACCTGTATTACGCACCGAGAACGATGCTGAGAAAGTTTTTTCACCCTTCCGCAAAATGAACCCTGAAATCTCTTTTTGAATCTTCGGATGGATTTTGTTTCTTATCTGCTTCTCATTTTACTGGCAATAACCGCGCTCATTGCGTTTGCCACTGCATTTGCCGCCGCCCAGCATGTGTATCTGTACATCCTGAAAAAATGGAACATCCATGTGCGCCTTCCGGATCCGGTGGCCTACCTTCCCGTTCATTCCATAAAGCAGGGGGAACCGCTCTCCTTGTGCATTCACACCCACAAACCGGCGGTCGTGGAAATCTTCCACTTGGGCAGCTCTCTCAAAAAACTCGATATATCGGAACACATCAACCCATCGGTGATGTCCAATGCGTTCACCCCCTGGAAGGGTCTGGACTGGAAAACCAATTGCACATTGAGCACCGAAGGTTGGGGGAAAGGGCTGTTCTTTGCCAGGATCTCGCATCAACACAAACCCGAATCGGCTTTTCGCGTTCCCTTCATTATTAGATCGAACAAACCGGAGCGCTTGTGGGTCGTCTCTTCCAGCAACACCTGGCAGGCCTATAACGATTTTGGCGGCAAATCATTTTATAAAGACTTCATCACGCCCTACCCGCTCAAGCTGATCCTGAAATTGTTTCAGTTTTTAAACTGGCGCTTTAAAATCGGCAGCCGGCATTATTTCCCGATCACTCCGCTGGCATTTGCCCGCCCCAATTCAAGGATTGATCGCGATCTGAAAGACCTCGAGGGCAAGCGGAAAAAATCATTCTCCCACCTGATACGCGGGGAATGGAATTTGATTCGCTTTTTAGAAGATAAAGGGATTTCCTATAACCTGATCACCGACCGCGATTTTGCGTTTAACGGCTCGGAAACGGCACAGGGGTTCATCTTCAACACGCACAGCGAATACTGGTCACAGGAAATGATGGGCCGATTGAGTCAGTCCATGCAGGCGGGAACCAAAATACTTTTTCTTTCCGGGAACAATCTATACCGCGAAGTTCAGTTCCTGGAAAACGCGTTGGCGGTCATCAAAGAGGAAACCGACGCCCTGGAAATATCCGGATTGATCGGCGCCGCATACAATGCGCTGGGTTACCTGACCTCCTCCGGATACCGGGTAGAACAGCCTGACCACTGGATATTCAAAGGCCTGAAACTCAACCAGGGAGATGAAATCGGCGCGGGAAACAACTCGATGCGTTCGAAATCGGCCAAGTTTTCCCGCCATAATTACGGCGATGAAATCGAAATTTCCAGCGGCGCTTATGGCGCCAGCGGTTACGAGACAGACAAATTGACCGCCGCCAGCGCAGGATTTATCGTGCTGGCAATGGGCACCAACAAAGAAGGCCCGGCCTGCATGACATTCAAAGAACTGGAAAACGGGGGATGGCTGTTCAACGCCGGCTCCGTTTCGTTCACGCAAAGTCTGGCCGACGATAAAATCCTGCAAGGCATGCTTCACAATCTGATAGACAACATTCAAAACTGATATCCGAACTGCCTAATCCGTATTTTGCTCTCAAAATCCTCCCGGTGGGATCAGCCCTGAACCCAGCTTTTCACTTTTCGCAGTCCGCCAAACATATCCACACCCGCCATCAACATCTTTATGGATTGACTCGTATCCATCACTTCAAAATAGGGTTTCTGCACCGCGCCGAATCCGCGCATGAACTTTTCGATCGGCTCCACCATCGATCCTTCAAAATCAAACTTGTTTGTGACGGTAGAACAGAATTGGATGGCTTCCCAAAACAACAGTGGGTTCGCATAACTCGCTGCATTTTTGGGATCGATCCCCCCCATCAGGTAATAGGCGGAGTTTTTGTCCCAAATAATATAAATAGCGGAATGCGTGTTGCCATTTTCATCTTCCGCAAAAAATATTCTGCGGGCGCCATTGCGGCTGCACGCGGAATCCAGCCTGCGAATGAATTCTTCTTCGTAGGGCAAGGACATGCCCTGCCGCTCAAAGGTGAGCTTGTTGATGTGAATGAACTTTTCTATATCCGGATCGTTGTGGACCCGAATCAGTTTTTGCGCTTTGCGTATTCGATTACGCACAGTGGAGTCGAAGCCGTTCCAGATTTTTTCCGGATCGGACAAATCCTCGATCACGTAGGTATAATAAGTGGTCTGCGTGAATCCGCGCCAATAAAAGGGGAGCCAGTTATCCAGACTGTAGTGAAGCTCCATCCTCAAAAAGTCATAAGGGGGAAGCTGATCCAACAGTTTATTGATGAACTCTTTCCGTTTGCTGGCGATATTGGAATATTTTCCCGTGATGGGTTCGAACCAGGGCCCCAAGGTTTGCGTCAAAGGCGGCATCAGGATGAACGTCTTTCCAAATCGTTTTTTCTGCACATAAGGCAAACGGGCCGACACACGATCCGCGTTTTGGACCACCACTTCGCCCCACTCGCCCGGAGCCACCACGTCCAACCACCAGGGCTGTTCAAAAATACAATTGGTGCAGTCACTACTCCGGTTTTCTTCAACCAATGAAGGTATCTTTTGCAGTTTCATATCAAGATTCAAAGTTCATATTTTCACAGAACGCGGTTCGCTTTTCTGCATTTTCCCAAACCAGCACAGCCAAAAATCTTTTGATGTGATGAGCTTTATGACCGCCAACAAGGATCCGGCTCCATAGCTGAGGTGAAGGGAGAAAAACAGGAAAGGCAACAGGATTACATTGATCGGCCTGGATTCCTTGATCGCTTGCATCGCTGAAAAATAGAATGCAGCTGAGAAATACAACACCAACAACAGCTTCAATAGATAATACGAGTCAAATAGAAGGGCAAAGGAAGTGCATCCCATCAGAGCCAGGAAAAAAAATAATGGGATCAAATGCCGAATTTTCACAGGCATGTAATCCGTATATTTGAATGGATACACTGCCCAGAATCCGTTTCTGAAATTATGCTGCAAAAACTCCCACAGACGGGATCTCGCAAAGTACTCGACCAGGATATCCGGGAACAGCAATATCTTCCCACCCGCCCGTTTCAAACGAATATTGAATTCGATGTCCTGCGAACAGATCAGATTTTCGTTGAACAGCCCTATCCGGTTGAATACAGACTTTCTGTAACACCCCCCGAATACCGTATCCGCTTCAATGGGATCGTTCGAGCCGGTACGAAATTTAGAGTTTCCAACGCCGAACTTGCTGGTCAAGACAGACACGATCGCTTTCGATATCAGCCCCGTATTTCTGGGTTTGGTGATGAGCACACCACCCACATTGTCGGCATTGTATTCATACAGCCGCTCCACATTCTTGCGAATATAATCTTTACAGTAATGCGCGTGGGCGCCCATGATAATCACCACATCCGATTTGGCAGCGCGTATACCCGCGTTGAATCCAGAGGGGGTGTGCCGCTTTGGATTGTCGATCAAATGGATTGCGGGATATTTCTTTTTCATTCGCCCCACGATGTCCCGTGTTCCGTCATCACTCATCCCGTCGCACACAAGGATCTCCAGATATTTTTCCGGATACCCGTTGTTCATGATCGATTCCAGACAGTTTTCGATAAAATCTTTCTCGTTATAAGTGGGGACGACTACAGATACATGGATCGGTTCCTGTGAATCATTTCTATTTTCCTCATTCATGATAGTCACGCTTTCTTCTAATTTTGCTGCAAATGCGCATACAGTTTCAGGATTTTCTCCTCCTCCACCTTCCAGTTGTATTTCTCTTCAATGAGTTTCCGGCCTCGTTCTCCCATAAGCCTGGCTTCATCCGGATGATCCGCCAGATATTGAATCGCCTTGGCGATATCTTTCTGGTCCAAAGGATTCACAAACAGACCGCATTTCACCCCTTTGACCAATTCCCGCCAGACTGGAAAATCAGAGGCGATAAAGGGAATACCCGCTGCCATGTATTCGAATAATTTGATGGGATAGGAATATTGGTAACTGGTGGTCGGATGCAGGATGACCAGGCCGGCCAATGAATTTGAGAGAAGATCTGCGACTTGGCCTCTATCCAGGAAACCTTTCTCGTCCACTTTGTCCCACCCGAGTTGAGTTTGCACTTCGCCTTTCAGTTCTTCCGGATGGAACACGCCAGCGAGGCTCAATCGTAAATTCGTCCTGGACACAGAACCGATCATCTCGCGAATCCCTCTCGCCTCCGTGATTCCTCCCACGTAGCAGACAGGCTTATCAGAACTTCCGTTGTGTCCATTCTTGCGGCTGAATTCTTCCAACATGGGATAATTGCAAACCGACATCACATTGCGAATATCAGAACCGCCAAATCGCTTCGCAATATATGGCGTGGCCCCCAGCATGCCGTCAAAACGCCTGCCGGCAAAATGTTCCAGCCAATCGATACTTTTCGAAACCATTCCTCTCAAAAAGAGCGGGATCCACCCTTTTTCCATGACATCCCTGGGCACATCTTCGTGGATATCGTAAACCACTTTTTTGTTTAGCAATTTGAGCACCAGACCGATGGGAATGATTTCCGGATCGTGAAAGTGATACACGGCCGCGTTTTCATCGATTGCCTTTTTCAGTAGCTCAATGTTAGAAAATATCAATCGGGACAGCCTGTTTTTTCGAATTTTCAAGGGAACGATGTTCACTCCATCGACTTGTTCGGCTTGTTTATGTGGCGCAATCAATACAGCCTGATAGCCATTTTTCACAATGGATTTGGCCTGTTTGTGGAATATCCGATCGTCAAAAGCGGAATGGACACTGGTGAGAATGCATATCTTGTTTTTCACTTTTCAGAATTCCCTCATGAAAGAGAAAGCCAGTCCTCGTACCTTCGCATCCAGAATTCGAGAGCGACGACATTGAATATGTCTGCAAAAGAAACCGTTCCCCGATTTGCGGATTGTCGCCGGTAATCACCGTATTTCTGTTTTATTTTTTCCCGGTCGATCAACCCGGCGTCTTCGACGAGCAAAGATCCATTGAAAATGCCTTCAATTTTTTCCTTCAATTGATATTTGAACCATTCCTCTTGCGGGTTGATAAACCCCTGCTTGTCTTTTCTCCAGACAATTTCTTCCGGAAGGTGGCCTTCCATAGCTTTTCGGAACGCCCACTTGGTCCAACCGTCGTGCAGTTTATATTCTGGGGGCAGCGGCATAATGAGATTGACCAATCGATAATCCAAAAATGGAAAACGGATTTCCCGGGACATCGACATCGACATCCGATCCTCATAATGCGTTAATGCAGGAATGGAGAAATGTTCGTAATCGGCAATTTGACGCTGAATGAGGGTCTTGTTGCCCAACCCCACATTCAAATCGCCCGCATATTCTTTCAATCGGGGACCGAGTGCATTCACTTCACCGTATTTTAAAAATCCAGGTAGATACCTTTTGGCTTCGCGGAATGCGAATTGTGAGACGATGGTCCTACGGCTCACGAATCTCTCAAACACCTTTCCTGCTTTTAAATACTGCCCATCTTTCAACAAACCTTGAAGGTAAAACCCAAGATATTTGCGATAACCGCAAAGCAATTCATCAGCCCCCTGGCCACTCAAGAGCACCGTGATCCCAAGCTCCTTGGCGCGTTGCATGATGAGATAATGAGCGATGTTGGAAAGAGAACCGACTGGTTCATCGTTAACCCAGCACACTTCTTCCAACAACTTGAATATCGAATCCAGCTGGAAATGGAGCGGGATCTTCTCTATTTTCTTTCCGAGATATTCGCCGACATTATCGATGTAGACCTGTTCATCGTAATTGGGGTTGTCGCTGACAGCGGATAAAATATGCCACTCGCCATTTTTTCCCAATATTTCATTCATTGCGGAAGCGATGCTGGAGGAGTCGATTCCACCAGACAACAACACACCCACAGGGACATCGCTTCTCAGCCGCAATCGAACGGCATCCACAAAGGTTTCCCGTATTTCTTCAATCAACTTTTTTCGCGATCCGTTGCTGCCGTTGAGCGTCTCTTCCTCGGGGATCTTCCAAAAGCATTCGATCGACAGATCGTTTCTCCACCCATCTTTCAGATTGATCCGCAGCAGATGACCTGGCAGCAGACGCCGAATCCCTTCAAAAAAGGTTTCGCCTTGAGCATCCAACAGGGTCTGTCTCAAATAGCGTCCCGCAGCGGAATAATTGATAGATACTTTTTCAGCCTTCCCTTTTAAAATGGTTTTTATTTCAGAAGCAAAATACAGTTCGTCATCATCCTTGCAAAAGTATAACGGCTTCACGCCAAAGCGATCCCGGGATAGAAGCAGTTCCCCTGTTTTCTTATCCAGCCAGGCAAGCGCCCACATTCCATTGAATTTTGCAAAACTTTCCACGCCCCAATGAAGCAGGGATTGCAATACCACTTCCGTATCGCATTGAGTGCGAAAGACAGCTCCTGCAGCCTCAAGCTCTTGCCTCAACTCTTTGAAATTGTAAATTTCACCGTTGTAAATCAGAATATGCCTTCCGCAATCGGATTGAATGGGTTGTTTTCCCGCTATCGACAGGTCCAATATGGCCAATCGAGTGTGGCCCAAAGCGACCAGACTTTCACCACAGTTTCCAATCCACTGCCCCTCACCGTCTGGCCCACGGTGCGATTGAACCGCCATCATCCGCTGGATTCGGGTGGAAACATCCATCTCTTTTTTAAGCGTTGCGATTCCTGCAATACCACACATATATATCGCCTTATCGAGCTGATATCAGAATTGAAACGTTGCTCGTCTAATTCTGGTTTTGAAGGATATTCTTGTAAAACTCTATCGATCGTTCATTCCCGTAAAACCCATCGTTGTGCCATAGCACTTCAAACACGCCATTGTATTTTCGCGTCGCTTTTTTCAATGCATAACCTTTTTCGCATTTTTGTTCATACGATAGATCGGGATACCCGTCATTGTTAAAAAGCGTGTCTTCATTGATGACTAAAGGTCTCTCCTTCAGTCTCAATGCGGAGGAAGTGTGTAAATTAAAAACCGGAAACTCATAACAGGTTCCACAGCGAAAACCGACGTACTCTTCAAAAGCCAGCGAAGAATCGTAAGCCAGACCGCTGTCCTCCCACAATTGCCAGGTGGTCGGATTCTGCCAGCGATAGTAATGCTGGCGGCCTCCGATTTCATCGAGGGCGATTCCAAGCTTGTCAAGAGTCTGCGTCAACGCCTCGACTTCATGGGCCAGTTGCTTCGGATAGATATAGGTCTGATAACTGGGATGAATGCCGATTTTATGACCACGGGAATGTATCCGCTGAAACAGATCCGTAATTTTTTCATCATCGATTTTATAATTGGGGCCGAATCGTTTGCCGTATCCCCCACAGAGAAAATAAAACTCACTCTGGATTGAATTTTTTTCACTGATATCCATCAACCAGTCGTACGTATCAAACGGATCTTTTTTCAATCGATTGAGCTTACGCAGCACACCATTTTTAATCGTTTGACATGCAAGCGCCGGGCTTTTTCGAAAAATCAAATCCCCGGCGACATACTTGATCCAAAGACCATAATCCATCGAATGAAACATGAAAGAACGATCGATATCGTGACTGATACGAACCCGAAACTTTCTTTCCTTTCTTTCCATGTCGGGCCACAGTTTTTCGATGCATACCCAGAGTATTTCCAAATACTCGTTCACCAGGGGCCGCTCTAAAAACCCCTCTTGATAGGCGATGGTTTCCCTGGATGGAAATCTTCCATGTTCGTCGAGCTTGGAACTCACGATTTCTTCATAACGCGTGAGCATGAAGAAACTGGAACCGAAAATATCTATGGCCAAAGATATTTCATTCTGTTTTATTTCATAAAATTCGGTTCCATTAATCCGAGAATAAAGGACCGGTATATCCGGATAGTCCGTCACAGACGAAAAAACGGTATCTTTCAAGTCGATTCGCTTGATGGGTCTCTCAGGAAGCGAATTCGGCTTGAGCCAGTTTTCCAAAGGTGATTGGAACAGCACATCCGAAATGATGAGTTTCTTACCGTCTTTTCCTGTAACCACCCAGTTTGGTTCAACACCCTCACAAAAGCGAACGGGTATTCCTAGAAACTCATTGAACATCACCTGGCAGATGTAACGCCGTTCCGGGTTATAGTTTTTTGGCAATGCGATTTCCAGCATATGCAAATAGCCTATCTATAAATCAACGACTGTGCGTTTACGGGAATCCGTTAAACGCAGCTTGTCTCTTTTTTTACTTCCACTTCCAAGTAATCCGAACAATTCACTATCCGGGCGCCATCGCTTTTGGCTTGATTGAGCAAGCGTTCGTAGACTTCTCCCCAGTAGTCAAAAACATAAAAATGATCGGTGTGCCAATTGACAGTGATCACGGCCTCTTTTTCCCTGGCTTTATCCAGTATCGTTTTGACTTTTTCCCACGCATCCTCGATGGACAGATTCATCCTCCAATTACCCATCAAGGTGCTGTCCATAATGGTCAGGGGAAACACCCAGATCCCATCCTTGACAAAAGGTCTGTATTGATTCTCATAAAAACCGACCTCGTGATTACTGCCATATGTGGCATCATAATGAAATCCCGCCTCCCTTAGGTTCGGCCACAGTTGCTCCGGTTGATACAACCAGTGCATCCGAAGGCCGACTTTTTCTTTATCCGGAAGCAGTTTTCTCAAGCGATCCAGTTCCTGCTTTGCAGACTCGGTGTCGATATGCGCATCGATGCCGTGAACGCCTGCCTCAAAACCGTCTTCCTGCATTCTTTGTAAAAGCGAACGATGATCTTCGATGTCGTATCTCGCCTCTCTTCCCTTATCATCCTCAACGCCCTTGGATTTATGCCCTGGATTGAATGGCATCGGAATGAAAAAATAGGTCGCTCGCACACCATATCGTTTTTCAAGTGCCATCAGATCGATGATCGCCTTCTCCCATGGATCTTCATGGATTCCCAGCTTGACAAGGGGATAAACAAGGCACCATTTGATGGAATTGAGATATTTCCCCAGCGAAATTTCGCCCTGCATGCAGCGCAACAAATTGTTGAACAGGTTTCTTTTGAAAAACGAAATCGTGTCTTTGGAAAATAGTGGATATTTTGCCAATGACAAATGATCGACATCGTGGGTCAACACCAGGGTGTATGGGGGGTTGTTATCGCTCACAGGGCGTTCTTTCTAATAGTAGAGTCAGCTGGAACTGGCAGCCGGTTTCATGATTCGCCCACCAATTTCGACCGTCCAGCTGACTTCCTGCTTCCACAAAATGGCGAAATATCCGAGAAAGAGAAGCAACTCAAATACAATTCCAAGAACGATATACCCATTCCCGGTGGTCAGGCTTGAAAACCAGATGCGGCCGATATGGCCCAACATATAAATAACAGCATTCACCAGCAGGCAATTGACGAATGCAATTTTCTTAAACTGGATGTCAAACCGGCTGTTCAAAAACCGAATCGCCAACCAGCTAGAGATGACGAACCCCAATACCACGCATACATTCACCCCCAGCAAACCCAGTTCAGATAACGAAGAACCGGCCAGCAGCAGAAACACAATACTCAGCGAGATGGTGTTGTTTCGCGTGTTGATGGCTTTGCGTTCAACAGCGTCCACGCACGGCCCCAGCATGGTCAATATCAGGTAAGGAGTGAGTGCCAACAGACTCACTCGCATCAAAAAGACGACTTCTTTGTATTCGGGGCCGAACCACAGTTTAACGATTTCATCCGCCCAAATGATCAAGTGCAAAGTGACAAACACACCCAGATAAAACGAGAATGAAATGATATCGGTGATTCCGTTTTGGATGGTTTCCTTTTTTCCTTCTGCCATCAGACGTCCCATCTTTGGCAGCAAGACGATTCCCATAGGAAGCGTGACCGCACTCACCATTCCCACGACCGACAAGGCAAGAGCCAAAAATCCTCCCTCGCGGACCGACAGCATGGACGAGGCCCAAAAGGGACCGATCGATAAGAGCCCGGCAATCAGAATTCCGGAAGGCACCCGCGGCAATCCGTATTGAAACAATTCATAGATTTGATTTTTCTTGATCTCTTCAGAGTAGTTGGCAAAGAGATGGCGCATATGCCGCAGCATCTTCGGCATCAATGGGACAATGGAGAAATAATAAAATCCCCCTATCAGATATAGAATCAGGCTGGCATCACCCCGATCAGCAAGAACGAACACGATGATCAAAGGCAGGATTCCCCCGCACAATGCGTTCCAGTAATTGGCCTTCGATATTTGATCGTTGCCGCGGTAATAGGCATAAAGAACCGAGTAGATGCTGTAACCCAATAAGAAGAACAACGATGCGGAAAATACATTGGAATAGGAGGCAGATTGAAACAGCAGTTCACTAAATTCGTCTTTAAATAGAATGCCAAACAAGTAAACGACGAGACAGGGAGCGACCGCTAAAATAAACCCGCAAAATAAAATATTATCTTTGTCCCCTTCATTATTTGAAATCGATATATAGCGGGTTATCGCAATGCCCATACAGAGTGTTGTCACTGGAAACAATGTGGAAATGAATCTTCTCGATATCAAATAGGCGCCAAAATCATCCACGGTCAGTCCAGCAGCAAGCAAATGAAACACACAAACATAGGAAATCATCACTACCACTGACGAAAACCCTGTTTGAAAAAAATCCTTTAAAAAAGGGCTGACCCGAATCATCCATCAATTCCTAAAATCAATCGTTTTCAACTCATGAAAGTACCTTTCACTCCACATTGACTTGATTTTTATAGTTGTAATAATCTTTTGAATACTTCCGGTAATATTCATAATAATCGTCGGTTTTGTACTGGGCCTTGTTCAGCACAATTCCAACGATCTTATAATTGTTCATAAAGTATTCCATCATCTTGACGCTTTGACTTGCCCCGGAAATGTTCTTTTGCATTTTCTTCTGCGCAGAAGGCAGTAAGTTGCCAAAGCTTCGATTGATCATTTTGGTATTCTTTCTCCCGGCTTTGATGACATACAACACACCATTGCTCGCCTGAGCAATTATCGGAACATACGAATAGGTCAAGGCCGGTGGAGTATCGACAATGATGATGTCGAATTTCTTTTTGAGGCTCTTGAATAGGTTTTTCAAATTTTCCAGTTTAAAGTTATCCTCAAAATCATCCTTCATGGCGCCTACTGTCAACACCGAAAGGTTTTCGATATTGGTTTCCTGGATCAATTGATCGGCATCGCCCTCTCCTCGAAGATAATCCAATAACCCGGGCTCCAACTCGGCATTCAAATTGTTGTGCACGGTGGGTTTTGAAAAATCCGTATCGATAATGAGCACTCTTTTGCCTATCTGTGTGAATGCGATACTCAGATTGGTGGAAATCATGCTTTTTCCTTCGTCCGGCTCGGTGCTGGAAATCATGAGTATTTTTTTTGCGCCGATTTTATTGCTGCCATCGTATCCACTGAGCATCAACCGCGTACGCATTTTTCGAAATTCTTCAGCGATCACCGAATTTCTGTTCTGAATAGGCAAAGGTATCTCATCGGCTTCGCCCACACTCACCGCCCCAATCACCGGAAAGGGAAAATCCTTTTCCACGTCTTCAACGAATTTTATGGTCTTATTGTATTTTTCAAGCCTGACAACCAATGCACTGCCCCCGATCATTCCCAAAAACAGGAACACGCTCATTATGAGCATTTTTTTTGGTTTGATGGGATCCTGAGGCACTTGCGCGCGATCCACGATCTCAGCTTCCCCCTGGTTGTTCTTCGCAGAGATCTCTACCTCTTTCATTCTAAGCAACAGATCGTTGTACAATTTGGAATTCGTGTCGTACTCCATTTTCAAGCTGTCATATCGGATCTTCTGATTCTCAAGATCCATCATCTCTTTTTTTTCTCTTTCCAGCGCTTCCTTCAAAGAGACTTTCCGCTTCTCCGCATTTTCGATTTTGATCACCAAGGATTCGATCAACAGCTTTATTTCATCCGGAATGGAACTTTCGATATTGTTCAGTTCCTTGGTCATGGCTTGCATCTGCGGATGACTGTTTTCGTAAACTTTTGAAGAGTTATCGTATTCCGTTTTGACTTCTGAGTATCTTTTTAACAAATCATTGATGTTTTGACTTTTGACGGAATCAGGAAGAGATTTGAGTATCTGAATCGGGTCCCCTTCCATCTTTTCCAGCTGTTCCTTAATGGTCTTGAATTTTAAAATCTCGCCCTGCACTTTTCGCGATTCATTGTTAGTGCCTTTCAGGTTTTCGGTGAGAATATTGCGGTTCTTTTCGAATTCGATGACCTGAGTGCTTTTCCTGTAAGCACTCATCTCCGCTTGCGATTTATTCATCTTTTCTTTCAATTCATCCAAACGCGCCCGCATCCATTCGCCGGACGCCCCCATGCCGGAATTCATTTGCTTGATATTCATGGAAATGAACGCCTCGGCAATTGAGTTTGCAATCTGGGCAACCAAAACGGGAGATTCTCCCCGGAAACTCACCCGAACGAGGCTGCTATTTGGCAGCGGTGTGAGTATCAAACGATTGGAAAACTCCTGGATGACCTGATAATTGGGATCCGCCGAGCTTTTACTGGAAATTGGCTTTAATTTTTTTGAACCACCAAAGTATTCCGACACGAAATCCGTTAATTTGGATAGTGAGAACTTTTTCTTATCTCCAACAAATTCCGGATTTTCAGCGAGTTTCAAATCTTTAATGACGGTTTCAGCGATCGAACGTGTTCCAAGCAAACGATATTGAGTATTGAAGTATTCTTCCATCGGGGACGCTCTTTCCATGAACCTTCTGGCAGTGAAACCCGCAACATTGTTTTTTCCGATCATGATCAAGGCATCGGCTTGATAGAGAGGCGTTGACAAAAATATGATCAATCCTCCAACCAATCCAAACAACGTCATGATTCCCAATAGAATAAATTTTCTCCTGAATATGATGCTCAGAATATTTCCACCTGGAGCTCCGCTTGAGGACTTATCAAATATATTCAATATTGGATTGTACAAACCGAGGCCTCCCTTGAATTACGTATTTTTAATCAATGCTTGATATTCATCCTTGAAACCATAACCGTGGCTGCCGAAACTCATCAAACCCATAATAAAAAAAAGGCTTCGATTATCATGCAAATCCCCACTGAATAAAGTGTTCAAAAAAGAAAACACAAATAACTGGAACACGATACATTTGATTGGGTTTTTCAGTATTTCATTGACGTTGCCCAACACATACAAACAGAAAAGGATCATTCCGAGAAAGATAGCCAATCCCACAAGGCCAAGCTCCGTGGCGATTTCCAAAAGGATGTTATGAGGGTAGTTTCTGGAATCGCCGAATCCCATCATCAAAGGCCAGCTACCAATCCCGTTTCCAAACACAGGACTTTGCGACCAGATATCAAATGACTGAATGTAATATCCCATCCGGATACCAGCCGAGCTGCCCATCCCGGGTTCGAACAGCACACTCACCCGGTCCAAACTCCTGGGCAGTTCTGAAAGGGAGAATCCATACACAATCCCGATGGCGATCAAACCGATAAAACCAAGCACAAATCCCGCCACTCTTTTTATTCTCGGCTTTAAATACTCCCCTTTGACGACGATCCACAAGACCATCACCAGCAACAGGATCGGAACCAGAAATGTTCCAAACAGCGGCCCGCGCCCTCCTATTTGAAACATCGAGTACCAGTAAATGGCGATAAACAGCAAACTGATTGAAAGAGAGGCCCATGTTCTTGCGTAATAGAGACAATATCCAAAAACAAGAATGGTTCCGAATCCAATGATCCGGCCTATCTGAAGATAATCATCCCCACCGATTTGTTTTGTAAAGTCGATCTCACTGGTATCGCTTGTGGGTAGAATCCAATGCGACACCTCAACCCCTATCCACAACGAGAATACAAATAGACAGACAAAAAAGCGTTTTGTGCGTTCTCTTTCACTGGCAATGACGAACGAGGACGCCAACAGACAATACAAATTCAACAGGGTCACATACAGTGTCTTCTCATTTCCATATTCAATACTGGGAGACCAGATCAACGACAATAAAATGTATGCAGAAAATAAGCTCCCGATACATGCCAGGATTATCCTTTTGCCAACCAACTCGAACCGGCGCTGCCATAAAATAAGGAGCCCCCATAGCAGAGACACCGAAAGAAAAAATGCTGTGAGATCGACGGGGAATGCATTGTATGGAGGATAGGCTTTATAAACACCCGCGAATATAAAGAGGGTGAAACACATTTCAAACGAAACTATGTGATCCAGTATTTTTTTCAGCACCGGTTACCGAGCTTACACACACGCATCGTTTATCTTCACAACCACTGTCCACTCCAAGAAACGACGATCACTCGCCCAGCTGAATCCACCTCAAAGCGCTCATTTTTATATTTATTCTGAAAATTTTGGGGGCATTATACCACCCATATTTTATATAGTATTAATATATTTTAATGTTTTTTTATACCAAACTATTCAATAGATTATAGAGGGCAAACGGATGATTTCTTAAAATCAACATTCACTCTCTATTCCAGAAATCAATTTTATTAACTTTTTGACACTGCCTGTTTGGGCGCTTTTTTTCAATCAGCAAAAAAGCCAGCAGCCTTCTCCTTGACAATGGATCTTATTTATCGGGTATCACGCACAATCCCAGATTGCTTTAGGTTTGATTCACGACAAACAGGCGGCAATGGCACAACAACTTTTACCTTTTTCATCGACGCTCTCACATACAAGAGCCTCTAGAGAGCATTGCAGGACCCCCCATCGCACCGCCTGCCAATAACCCCCAACATGAATCTCAAACCAAGATTGATAAATACAGGCAAGCTCAATTCTCTTCGCCTCAGACACGCACTCACAAACAGCCTGCACAATGGGTCGCCGCACAGATTCATCGCAGATCGGTCAATTGTGAAAAAAAATTTTTATCACCAAACCCAATTCAGTCATCGCTCCAGCGCCTATAAAAAATCCATGTATTCATTGAATATCAAATCAATACCCCCTTTTCGCCCTTCTGAACCCCCCTGCAAAAAATAGCTGAATATTTGGCAACCGGATAACCGGCGGCTCTAAGTTATATTTACATTCAATTAAATTAATAATTTTTTAATAGACAAGATAAATAAATTAGATAAAATCCGCTTGATTCAACTAAATTTACATAAATTATGTTTAATAAAAATATAGTAACAATAATATTTATTAGAACTTAAAAGGTTCTGACATGGATAAAAATCGCACAATTCCATTTTTCCCCTACCCTGCTCTTTTCAGTTCTCACGAAGACAAATACATGGATATTGTCCAGGATGTTTTACGGCGCGGTGCCTACATCCTGCAAAAAGACCTGAAAGAATTTGAAGACAACCTGAAAAACTTTTTGAACGTCAAACGCGCCATCGGCGTGGCGGATGGCACCGCAGCGCTTTTTCTTGCCTTGAAGGCAGCGGGGATCAAGGCGGGAGACGAAGTCATCCTTCCTTCGCACACGTTCGTGGCTTCGGCAAACGCAGTCGATTTTCTTGGAGCCAAACCCGTTCTGGTCGAATGCGGCAAGGATCATCTCATCGATGCCACCAGTGTGGAAAAGGCGATCACCAAAAAGACACGAGCGATCATGCCTGTGCAGCTCAACGGCCGCACCGCAAATATGGATTCGATTCAGGCGATCGCGAACAAGCACGGTTTGTTGATTGTGGAGGACTCCGCCCAGGCACTCGGGTCGAAGTTCAAAAATAAATGCGCCGGCACATTTGGAATCGCAGGGACCTTCAGTTTTTATCCCGCAAAGCTATTGGGCTGCTTTGGAGACGGCGGCGCCGTGGTCACCAACGACGATGCGATCGCTGAAAAAATTCGGTTGATGCGAGATCATGGAAGAAACTCGGAAGGAGATATCGTTTGCTGGGGAACCAATTCCAGGCTGGATAATCTGCAAGCCGCAATCCTGAATCACAAACTGCAATCGTTCGACCAGGCCATCGAGCACAGAAGGAACATTGCAAAGGTCTATCAAAAAGAACTCGGTAATCTCTCCAAACTCACATTACCGCCTTCGCCCGATTCCGACCCGGACCATTTCGACGTTTATCAGAACTACGAGGTCCAGGCTGAAAACAGGGATGCCCTGAAGAGCTACTTGGATGAATGGGGAATCAAAACCATCATCCAATGGGGAGGAAAAGCGATTCATCAATATGAGAAGCTTGGTTTCAACGTCAGTCTGCCGACAACGGAACAAATGACTTCGCGTTTTTTGCTCTTGCCCATGAATTTATACGTGACAGAGGAGGACGCTTCCTACATTTCCCAGAAGATTCGTGATTTTTACGCTGCCTGATCAAGGCCCCTGTCGGCCTCAACGATCTAGCAGGTTTCCCATAGAGACACGTCATCCACTTCATTCATTTTATTTGCAAAGGTCATCCATGGACTCAAAAGAACTTGCGAATCTTATCCGAAGACACACACTCCAAATGGCCAACCTTGGAGGCACTTCGCATATCGGCTCCATCTTCTCAATGGCAGACATCGTCTCCGTGTTGTACGGAGGAATCTTGAACGTGCAGCCTTCCAACCCGGATTGGCACGAACGGGACCGGTTCCTTCTCAGCAAAGGACATGCGGGCGCCGGGGTGTACGCAGTATTAGCGGAACTCGGTTTCTTTCCCGTGAAAAAGCTTCAGACCCATTGCCAGAACGGCTCCGATTTATCAGGGCATGTTTCCCATAAAGGGGTACCCGGCGTCGAGTTTTCCACCGGCTCCCTGGGCCAGGGACTTTCCATCGGGACGGGTATGGCCTACAGCGCCAAACTCGACAAAGAGGCGCAGCGCTGTTTTGTGCTGATGAGCGATGGGGAATGCGATGAAGGCTCCGTCTGGGAAGCCATCATGTTTGCAGCGCATCACAAGCTGGACAACCTGGTGGCCATCGTGGACTACAACAAATTGCAGAGTCTGACCACGGTATCCGCAACGCTGGGTCTGGAACCGTTCGCGTTGAAGTGGCGCAGTTTCGGCTGGCATGTGGAAGAAGTCGATGGCCACGATCATGAACAGCTGCACCATCTATTGGGACGCGTTCCTTTCGCTACGGACAAGCCCAGCTGCATCATTGCGCATACCGTGAAAGGAAAAGGCGTGTCGTTCATGGAAAATTCTGTACTTTGGCACTACAGGACGCCTAAAGGAGATGAATACACCGCAGCATTAAAAGAATTGGAGGGAGAGTTTTGAGAAATTCATTCGTAAAAATGCTCTCGTATTTGACGGAGTTGAACTCCAGGATCATGTTGATCACCGGAGATTTGGGGTTCGGTGTGTTTGATGATTATTCCAAACGATTTCCCAATAATTTTCTCAACGTAGGTGTTGCCGAACAGAATATGACCGGAATCGCAACCGGTATCGCCATGGAAGGCCGCGTTGTCTTCACCTATTCGATCGCGAACTTCCCCATATTGAGGTGTCTCGAGCAAATTAGGAACGGCCCCTGTTACCACCAGGCTAATGTGAACATCGTTTCGATCGGCGGGGGCTTCAGTTATGGCCCGCTGGGGTTTTCCCACCACGCGACGGAAGACATCAGCATCATGCGTTCCCTGCCGGACATCAATATTTTTGCTCCGGGAGATCTTTGGGAAGCCAGCCAGGTGACCAAAGCCATGGCCAACACCGAAATGCCGGGATATTTGCGCCTGGACAAATCCTATGCCGAAAACACGCAAAGACCCAACGAGACCTTCCAGGTAGGCATCGCGAGACGTTTGCGGGAAGGCAACGATCTGACCCTGATTTCCACCGGAGGAATTCTCGGTGTGGTTTTGCGCGCTGCCGACAACCTGGCGGAATACGGCATTCACTGCCGGGTTTTGAGCATGCACACTCTAAAACCGTTCGACATCAAAGCGCTGATCGAAGCGTCCACGGAAACAGGAGGCATCATCACCGTTGAAGAAAACACGATCGAAGGCGGGTTGGGCAGTCTGGTGGCAGAAAAATGCCTGGATCTGGGAACGATCCCGAAGAGTTTTTACCGCATCGGCCTGAAAGACGGCTTCTCTTCCATCGTCGGCAGCCAGAGTTATCTGCGTAAAGTCTACGGAATCGATGAGGAAGCCATCATCTCCACAGCCCTGGCTTTGGTCAATATCCGCAAACCTGTTCTGAAACATTGAGCCATGAAACGCGCACTCGATATCACCGCATCTCTCACCGGTTTGATCCTGGCGAGCCCGATTCTATTGATCGCCCTTTTTCTGGTCTGGCTTCAGGATTTCAAGTCTCCGTTCTACATCGCCCCCCGGGCGGGGAAAAACAACCTGCCGTTTTCCATGGTGAAGATCCGCTCGATGGTTGTGAATCGCTCGGGACTCAAGTCCACATCTACAAACGACCCGCGCATCACTAAGATCGGAGCCTTGATTCGCAAATTCAAGCTGGACGAATTGACTCAACTCTGGAACGTGCTGATCGGCGACATGAGCCTGGTGGGCCCGCGGCCGCAAGTGATCGAGGAAGTAAAAAAATACACATTGGAAGAAAAGAAACTGTTGACCGTCCGCCCCGGGATCACCGATTTTTCCTCCATCGTGTTTTCCGATGAAGGAGAAATCCTCAAGGACAGCAAAGACCCGGATCTGTCCTACAATCAACTGATCCGGCCGTGGAAAAGCCGTCTCGGTCTTTTTTATATCCAGAAACGAAGTTTTATCCTGGATATCGAGTTGATCCTGTTGACAATCACAGCCATCCTGTCGAGAAAGCTCGCGTTGCAGGGAGTGGTCTATTTATTATCCAGATTGAATGCGGAGAAAATCGTGATCGAACACGCGCGCCGAGCCATCCCGCTGACGCCCTATCCACCTCCAGGCGCGGAGCAGATCGTCATGTCAATATAGATTGACGCCTTTACAACAAAGCGCACTTTCAAATAGAAGTTCTGGCATCGTTGAATTCTTGAGAACGACAAACCCGCTTGGCAAAAAGTTTTTCATCACGATTGCGGGTTTGCTCGGATTCGTTTCCCTCGCCGGTTTTTTCGGCCACTCCCATTCCTTCCTGGACAATTTCAGTCATTTCCGCGTCCAGTATTGCGCGCTCTTTCTTGCCCTCGCAGTTTGCTTCATTTTTCACAGGTCGTTCCGCGCGGCTGTTTTTTCACTCGCATTGGCGCTTGTGAATGGCGCGGAAATTCATCCTTATTGGTTCAAAAGCATCGATGAAGCCACCGCCCTGTCCCCCGCCTTTCGCGCTGTCACAATGAATCTTTATTCCTACAACCGCAACAGCGAAAAGATTCGGGAATTTATCGAGCACACCCGACCCGATTTCATTTTCATCGAAGAATTCAACAAGCGGCTTCGGTCGGAACTGCAACACACCCTGAACAGTTATTCCTATACACAGCTTTCCGAGCGGGACGACGGCTCCGGCATGGGTTTTCTGAGCCAGATCGAATATGAAAAAGCAGAGGTGCTGTATTTTGACCACAACGACATTCCCTTCGTCTCCGTTAAATTCAACGGTTCGCCCAGCAACCTGACTCTGATCGGGGTGCATCTGGATCCTCCGAGAAACCAGAAGTTCTTCCGTTACCGCAACGCACAGTTGGCGCAACTGGCCCGCCGCGTCAACGCCTTACCCGATTCCGAACGCGTGATGGTGATGGGGGATTTGAACACGACGCCCTGGTCCGTTCATTTTAAAAAGTTCATCGACTCCACCCGTCTCATCGACGCACGCAGAGGGAGAGGGATCCTCCCTTCCTGGCCGGCCTATGCCTTTCCCTTCCAAATCCCCATCGATCATTGCCTGATATCTAAAGGAGTCACTTTACTGGACATTCAAACGGGCCCCGATATCGGTTCCGATCATTATCCCCTCATCATCGATTTCACACTTTAGAATCGCTGACTTCAAAACCGCAAGTCACGCGCCAGTTCGGGCTTGTCGATGAACTTGTTGCGATTGCCCTGTATCTTCTCGATCTTGTCGTTCCTCCTCTTTTCGAACCGGGAAGGCGGGTCGGCTTCATGCCAATTCAGCAACAGATTGCCCTGCTTGCGGAAGATCACCATTCCATACGTGTCCTTCATGTAAAACATGGCCCGCGCGATGTCTCCACGCACCGCTTTGCGGGGCTCCACCACCCGCCTTCTGAAGTTGACTTCAAAATCGCATTTTTTCCCGAACTGGCGTTTTTCTCCGGGAATCATGCCGTAGCGAAAACTCCCGCGGGCGTCGTTGATGTACTTGAGAGAGGGAAACAGGTTGTGCATGTCCGCTTCAATTTTATTGAAGGTTTGGCTGCTCTTCCGGCATTGAGTCCGCGTGCCGCATTTCAACTCACGGATGACCCAGGACATGGGAAACACGTGCTCCACATTGAACTTGCGGCCTCGCCGCCCTGAAAATTTTGTCCCGCAATACAAGGTCTCACCCCCCTGGGGATACAGTTTCGACCAGAACAAGGGGCGTGCGGTGTCGTAATCGGGAGGAAAAGACGGGTGCGCACCCGACATTCCGACCAACAGAATTCCCGATAACAGGCAGCCTGCAAACAGTTTGATTTTCAACTCAGCCGACCTCTTTAAAATGGACCGTTGGGGCAAAAAAAAGCCGCTGACCGATCTGCAATCGGTCAGCGGCTCACAACGAAAAGGCTTTCTCAGCCGTTGCTGAACGGGGGACTAGAAAAAGCTGCGGGGAACATGGATGATGTCTCCAGGCTTCAGCAGGATGTTTTTAGACAGGTCGCCGTCAAAAATCACCTTGTCCAGCTCCACATTGATTTTTTCGATGTCCTTGTCAAAGTTTCCGCGCTTGTTCCTTCGGTACACCTTGGTGCCATTTGCCTTGGCGATGTCCGTCAATCCTTCCGCAACGAGGATGGCGTCCATCACCGTCATTCCCTCCTGAAAGGTGACGACCTGGGGCTTGACCACCTCACCCATGACATTCACGCGGTTGCCGAAGTTATCGTGAATGAAGATGATGTCGTTGGACTTCAGCCAGACGTTCTGCGTGAAATCGTCGTTTTTCACAAGAGCGTGAAAATCGATGTTCATTTTTTTCCCGTTCCTCAACAGATAGGACGTGCGCAAATCCGCTTTTTCGGTGAATCCTTTGACGATCGAAAACACATGCAGCAGCGTCACGGGCCGGTTGATCTGAAAGGTTCCGGGCTCTCTCACCTCACCGGCGATGGAAATCTTAATGCTGTTGATCTGCTTGACGATGACCGTCACGCTGGCATCGGTGACGAAGTTTCTCAGATCATCGGTGATTTTTTCCTTCAACTGAGCCGGGGTCAACCCTTGCGCCATGATATCCCCAATAAGAGGAAAAGAAATCGTGCCGTCCGGCCGCACGGGCATTTCCGTCGTCAGTTCCTTGTTCCCCCAAACAGAAACCGTGATGAGATCTTCCGGCCCAAGAACAAAGGGGTTGCTCTGATTGATGATGGGAGTGGAGGGAGGAAAGTCATCCTTCCCTTTTCCCGAACCGGGTAGAACTTTACCTGTAAACTGCTTGGCCGGCGCGGCAAATGAAGAATGGGCAATGATAAAACAAAAAAGGGAACAGAGGACAACGATCAATGAATTTCTCTTCATAACGGCTTCACTCCCCAAAAGGTATTGGATATCAGAGGATACATAAGAGGTTTATTGAAAAGTTCCGAAGATCTTGGAATTCAATCGTAATTTAAGGTCAGAAGGTCAACATTGCAGCGCGCGCATCGTCCCGGTTATCTGCTGACAATCTGAAACCCTTCCGGGAAGAACGGACCACCTTTACGAGCACATAGCGGATTGTCTAGAGTGTAAACCAAACGTCCGCAAGCGCAAATAAAAAAAAGGCCGAAAATAGATTTCGGCCCCCATTCATCATCTAACCTAAAGAAAATAAAAGGAAAATATGAAAGTGCGTCGAAAGCGGAATCAGTAAGTCGCTGAAAGCCGCAGGGTTCCGACATTCTGCTCGTAATCCCGGTCATCAAAATTGGAAAAATTCTGCTCGTATTTGTATTCCGCTTCGGCCTTGAGCCAACTTTGGATATCGTAGATGACCGCCAGGGTTCCCGTGATGGTATTGTCCACACGCACTCTGCTGACACCACCGATCGAAGTATTGTCCACCGCCGACTTCTGGTAATCGAGGTTTTCAAACTGAAAACCGGCCCTCGTGGAAAACTTCCGCCCGAGCCGCTGCAACACGCTGCCCTCCGCCGCGGTATAGATGAAAGCCTGGATCAACCGGAACGATGAGTCCTGAATCTGACGGGTGGCGTTGAAAAGAAATTTTCTTCGCTGCGTGGGGCTGTATTCCACATCCACATTGAAAACGAAATCGTCTACGTCCTGGCCGGAAATATTATCGAAGCGCTTGGTCTCGTAACCCAGTTCCACCTCACTGCGCAACAGCTTCGTCGGCTCCCATTTGACGAGAAAGAAAATCGCATCCGCCTCACCGTCAAAGTTGGTCGTCGAGGGAGTCAAGTAATCCCGGATTCGGTGATTGTATCGGACCCCGATCGCGGTCGGCTGCGTGATCTGCCAGAAAACCGCACCCCCGAGGTTGATGGTGTCCACGTCCTCAATATCGATGCCCGGAGAGCCGGAAAAATCCTCTCTACGAAAATCGCCGTTGAGCCGGACCCTGAAAGTCTCAGACAGGATATAAACCAGGTTCGCAAAAAGTTTGGAGTCTTCCTCATCCTGGCGGGCCCCGAGGTTACTCTGCAGATCCCTGTCTTGAATGCTGCGGGTTTTGAAGTAGCGGCCACCCAGGGTGACGTCCGTCCTTCCGCCCGGTCCGCCGAAGTTCACGGAAGCGTTGACGTCGTGCTCGAAGGTGTCCTCACTGGAAAGATTGACGAAGTGTTCGCTGTTTCCGATGTATTTGAAATCAAAACCAAGCAACTCCCCCTTGCCACGTTCCAGATTGATGCCGATCGATGGAGAGATCGTGAAAATAAAATCATCGTCCTTATCTTCGCTGGTTCCATTTTCAAAGGTCTTGTTGGCCTCCTGAAACACATTGCTGTCGTATCGTGATTCCAGCGCAAGGCCCGGATGGATCTCCACTCGGCCAATACGGATTTTTCCCTCATCCGTTCTCAAGTCCAAACCACCCTTTGGAAAAATTTCGATCTGAGCTGCCCCGATTGAAGGAAGAAACAGCAACAGCAGTAAACCAAAGCCAGAACCGCTCAAAAACTTTCTCATCAAATCCCCCACCGGTACGTTGGTCATACGGATTTAAAAACTTTAAAAAACGGGATCAGATCGATCGCCGATCGTCCGCAGCAGCCACTCCCGTTTTTATCTCCTGATCAGGATTCCCCGAAATGTCACACAGAGTTCCGGCCTGCAGCCCCTATCCGGAAGTCATTTGAAATTCAGAATGAAACCCGCTTCCAGCCGAACCCCGATTAGCCCAAAATGGCACATCTACAGAGCGGCTTCAGGGTTTCAAACGACCTCAAAACCATCGCGAGCCGCGTCATCTTCGCAGGCCCTGAGGTTCAAACGCTTTCGATTCAGGCAGGAAGCAGGAGACCGCTGTTGTTGAAATAGGCGGGTGAAAAGGCAAATGCCACCGCAAAGCCATTCGATCTCTCCTCCTGCATCGATGGTCCGTTTGAGTGTCGCATTTTAGTGAATCCGAATTTCAAACAAACCTTCGGATCTGCTTCGAAAACCCAATTTAAAGGAAAGTCATTGAATTTCCGAGTATTCCACGATAGATGGGCTTCGTTCGCGAAGGTAGCGCGCTATTCAACGGAAAAAGATTGATAAACCGCCGCCCATCGTTCCGCGCACTATACAATTTGATTCCACAGGTGTCAATAAAAACGAGACTAATTTTTGCTTTAAAAACCGAAAAATAAAAGTGTTTCGGCCCCTTTGGGCCTGTGAGTAACGTCCCGGACCACCCAGAAAACTAGTGTAAATTATAGCAAATTTAAATATTTTTTAACAGTTACAACGTTGATTTAAAACATTTTTTATATTTTTCCTATATAGCTAGCACCATTTTTTAGATGATAAAGCTTTAAAATCAGATGGTTAGCCTCGCCGTCAGATTTACATTCGCGCGGTCAAATTAAATTAAAGGACGGTGATCCTCTCCCATGCCAATCCGTTTAACCGCCCGGCGAATCGGGAGTCGTTTTTCCGTCCCGATCGCATCGCAGATAAAACGGGGATGAGGAATCCAGGGTCGGCAGGGTTGTGGGGAGGGAATCCTTTGCGGGGTATATCAGGGAACGAGGTAAAACACTTTCACGACCGAGAACAGCCAGTCGTCGATCAAGAGAAGCAGCAGATACCCCAGGGGAAGTGTCGATAGAAAAGTCAGAAATCCCATTTTGATGTTTTCCGCCCAGGTCCCCTCTTTGATTTTCATAGCTTTTCCGCCTGTAAATGATTTCCAAGAGCCTTTTCAATACCCGGTTTCGGGCACGTTGCGAAGAAAGAAGCACGCTCCGTGCCACATTAAACTATTGATTTTATGTTCGTTTTTTGAGAATCGCTGAGCAAAATACTGCAAAAACCCGAAATTTTTCATACACCCGGCTCCACTTCCACCTGTTGAAAAAGAACCGCTTCCACGGCACCGTCACGCCTGTTTGGGAATGTTTTCCTGATTTACAAATATTTTCAATAAGTTCAGTTCGATCCTCGGAAATTCCGCCGAACCGGTTTCCATCTGATTGCGTTCCGGTGCGGAAAAATAATTGCGGCGGTTCTGCCTAAAGAGACAATAAGTTACTATATTTTTGTAAGTTAGATCACCCTTCCCGGCCCCAGTTGCACCTTGACAAGGTTTCCGGTATTTGAGTAATATTTCAAGAAATGTAAATCATAAATCCATCAAATGTAGATGTAATTCTTTGGGAGTTTGGTGCATTTTCTTTCTGTGGGACGATTTTCAGCCATCTCCCCAAGAATGACAAAGACCGGGTGGGTTGCGTTTTTTTCATTTTGTTATCGAACTGTTACATTCCCTTGATCAATCCTCCATACGGGCGTGGCACCCTGTAAACCATTGAAGCAGCATGGGGGACAACACAGGGGTTGTCTTCGATAGCGAAATTGACGTAACCGTGCGGAACGGTGCTTCGCTGTTCCGACAAGGGACTGCCTCTTGTTATGAAATCGATCTCATCCTTATATTGGGTCCTGCTGAAACGCCTGTTCGACGTGGTGGTTTCCCTCACCGCCTTGGTCCTTTTGAGTCCTGTTTTCCTGGTGATCGCACTTCTCATCAAACTGGATTCACCCGGACCGGTTTTCTTCCGCGAAGAACGCATCGGAAAAGGATTCCGCAGGTTTTTCATCCTCAAGTTCCGGACCCTCGAAGAAAGCGCCACCCCCCCTGCGTCCCGGTTTCAAAAATCCGCCAAACTCACTCGTGTGGGCCGGTTTTTGCGCAAGACCCGGTTGAGCGGGCTGCCTCAGTTCATCAACGTCCTGAAGGGCGACATGAGCATCGTGGGGCCGCGCCCGGAGTTGCGCCAGTTCGTCCACATGTTCCGCGGCAAGTACCTGCGCATCCTGACCGTCCGGCCCGGCATCACCGATCTCGCTTCCCTCGAATTCCAAAACGAGAAAGAGATCCTGAGCAAGGCCACCAACCCGGAAGAAGAATACATCAACAAGTTGATGCCCGAGAAGATCCGCCTCGCCATGATCTATCTCGACAAGTCCTCGTTTCTTTATGACATCAACCTGATCCTGAACTCCCTGTTCAACGTCGATTTCAAATCCGCATTTTCCCTGAAGAACCTGAAGGTGAGCCCGCAGAACCTCATCTTCTTCATCAGCGACACCGCTCTGGGATTGATCTCCTTTTACCTGGCCTACTTTTTGCGCTACGAGTGGAACATCCCGGAAAAAGAGCTCAACACCTTTTTGTACCTGATCCCGTTCATCATCCTGTCACGGGCGGTGGCGTACTTCTATTTCCGCTTCTATTCGCGGTTCTGGGAGTACTCCAGCCTCGAGGAACTCATCCTCATCATCAAGGCCGTCCTCACAGGCTCGATCCTGCTGCTGGTGTCGATTTTCCTCTACTCCAATCCGCCGGTCACGTTTCCGCGCTCGGTGCCCATCATCGACTTCATCCTGCTGGTCACCATGCTGGGCGGGTCGCGCCTGGCCTGGCGATTGTGGAAAGAGCGCCAAAGACAAAAACCCCTGGTGAAAGAAGGCGGCATCCGGGTGCTGATTTTCGGCGCCGGAGACACCGGCGCGATGCTGCTCAAGAACCTGCGCTCCCGCTTCCCGCATTTTCGCGTGTGCGGGTTCGTGGACGACAACCCGCACATCAAAAACAAGAATCTGATGGGCGTCAAAGTTCTGGGCAACCGCCACGACATCCCCGAGCTGGTCTCCGGTCTGGGAATCCGGGAAGTGTTGATCGCCATCAACAACATCTCCTCCGAAAGCCTCAGCGAACTGGTCGAGATCTGCAGCAAATGCGTGGTCCAATTCAAAATCGTGTCTTCGGTCATCGACCTGCCGACCAACGAAGTGCATTTTTCCAAAATCAGGAAAATTGAGATCAGCGACCTGCTGGGCCGCGACTCCGTCTCACTGGATCTGTCCGCCATCAAGAACATGGTGTGGGGCAAACGCGTTCTGATCACCGGCGCCGGCGGCAGCATCGGTTCCGAACTCTGCCAGCAGGTCATGGAGTACGAGCCTTCCGAGATCGTCATGCTGGACCGCGGGGAGAACTACCTTTACGAACTGAACATCCTGCTCAACGGCGGCAGCAGCTCAAAAAATGCCACGACCAAGCAGCATTACAAGTTCTGCTCCATCACCAATAAAGAGAAGATGGATTCCATCTTCGCGCAGTACCGCCCGCAGATCGTGTTCCACGCCGCGGCGCACAAGCACGTGCCGCTCATGGAAGACAACGTGGACGAGGCGGTCGTGAACAACATTTACGGCACCAAAGTGACCGCGGACGTTTCCGCCAAATACAACGTGGAACGGTTCGTCATGGTTTCCACGGACAAGGTGATCCGGCCCACCAGCGTCATGGGCACCACCAAGAAAGTCGCCGAAAAATACGTGCAGTACATGAACCAGCGCAGCAACACCAAATTCATGACCGTGCGCTTCGGCAACGTGCTGGGCAGCAAGGGCAGCGTCATCCCCTTCTTCCAGAACCAGATCGAAAACGGCGGTCCGGTGACCGTGACGCATCCCGAGATGACCCGCTATTTCATGCTCATTCCCGAGGCCGTACAGCTCATCCTGCAGGCGGCGGTGATCGGAGACGGTGGCGAGATATTCGTGCTGGAAATGGGCGAACCGGTAAAAATCGTCGATTTGGCGCAAAAAATGATCCGATTGGCGGGATATGAACCCGACAAGGACATCAAAATCAAGTTCACCGGCATCCGCCCCGGAGAGAAGCTGTTCGAGGAGCTGGTGGACGACTGTGACGAGGCAATTGAAACTTTCCATAAGAAAATAAAAGTCTTACAATCAAAGAGAGAGATGGACGACGATTTCAACCGCAAAATCGAGGAATTGTTCCGCCTGGCCCTCACAGGAGATTTCAACAAAATCAAAGTCATGATGAGAAGCATCATCGGCGAGGAATATTTCTTTAAAAGCGACAACGGCAAAAATCTGACATCGATCGAATCGGACAACTGAATTCACACCGATCGCGCTGCATCCGTCTTGAAAAACCGGCCCGGAGATACCGGTGTTTCAAGAGCACCCGCTGGACTCCATCCGCAGATGGGAATCCTGAAAACGGGTCTGGAAACCACCTGAAAATTTCGTTCTTTCACACACCATGCCAATGAATGAGGGAGAAGCAACCTTGTTACTACAAAAAATAAAAGAAAGAACCGCAACCGTGGGTGTGGTCGGGCTCGGCTACGTGGGTCTGCCGCTGGTCATCGAATTCAGCAAAGCCGGTTTTTCCGTGGTCGGACTCGACGTTGATCCCGGCAAAGTCGATCGGCTGGAAAAGGGCGAAAGCTACATCCGCCACATTTCCAGCGAGAAGATCGCCAAACTGGTAGAAAGCGGCCGGTTTCAGGCCACGACCGATTTTTCCAGCGTCGCGAACCTGGACTGCGTGCTCATCTGCGTTCCCACGCCGTTGAACCACAACCGGGAACCGGACATGAGCTTCATCGTGGCCACCGCCCACCAGATGGCTCCCTATCTGCGCAAGGACCAGCTGATCATTCTGGAATCGACCACGTTTCCCGGAACCACCATCGAGGTGCTGATCCCCGAACTGGAAGAAGGCAGCGGGCTCAAGGCCAATCAGGATTTCTTCGTGGCCTATTCCCCGGAACGGGAGGACCCGAACAACAAGCAGTACTCCACCGCAACCATTCCCAAGGTTCTCGGCGCCGACACCGAGCTGGGACTGGAACTGACCAACACCCTGTACCTGGCGATCATCGAGAAGACCGTGCCGGTGTCCGGCACCAAGGCGGCGGAAGCGACCAAGCTGATGGAAAACATCTTCCGCTCCATCAACATCGCCCTGGTCAACGAGCTGAAAATCATCTTCGACAAAATGGGGATCGACATCTGGGAAGTGATCGACGCGTCCAGCACCAAGCCGTTCGGTTTCATGCCCTTTTATCCGGGCCCCGGGCTGGGCGGCCACTGCATTCCCATCGACCCGTTCTACCTGACCTGGAAAGCGCGCGAATACGGCGTGTCCACGAGGTTCATCGAGCTTGCCGGTGAGATCAACATATCCATGCCAGAATACGTGCTGCAGAAAATCCTGCGCGCGCTCAACAACACCGGCAAAAGCCTGAAGGAAAGCCGCATCCTCATCCTCGGCATGGCGTACAAGAAAAACGTTGACGACGCACGCGAATCGCCCAGCTTCAAGATCATGGAACTGCTCGAGGAATACGGCGCAAAGGTGGACTTCAACGATCCGTACATCCCGGTGCTCGGTTCCAAGCGGGATTACGGACAGTTCGAGGGGCGAAAAAGCGTGCCCCTGGAAAACATCGGTCAGTACGACATGACGCTCATCCTGACCGATCATTCGGTTTACGACTACGAAAGCATCGTCAAAAAATCAAAACTGGTGGTGGACACGCGGAACGCCTGTGGCAGGATCCGTTCCGACAAAATCATCAAAGCCTGACAGAATCACCCGGACCGGCTGCAGACCGGTCCTGCAACCCACACATGAGAACGGAGGCCGCTCTTGCCAAACCAACCGAACGTCGCGTTGATCGGCGCGGGATATTGGGGGAAAAATCTCGCCAGGACATTCAACAATCTCGGTGTCCTCAAAGTCATCTGCGACCCTTCTGAAGAAGTCTGTAAGATCCATAAGGAAAACTACCCCGATGTGGAAGTCACCAGCTCTTTCACAGACCTGATATCCCGGCCGGACATCGACGCCCTGGCCATCGCGACGCCTGCGGCGATGCACCACACCATGGCGAAAGACGCCCTGCTGGCCAACAAGCACGTGTTCGTGGAAAAACCCCTCGCCCTCACCGAACGGGAAGGCAAGGAGCTCAACGCCCTCGCCGCACAAACCGGCAAGGTGCTGTTCGTCGGCCACATCCTGCACTACCATCCGGCGATCCTGAAAATAAAGGACATGATCCAGACCGGCGAGCTGGGCAAATTGCAGTCCGTCTATTCGAACCGGCTCAACCTGGGGAAAATCCGTAAAGAAGAAAACATACTCTGGTCCTTCGCCCCGCACGACATCTCGGTGATCCTGTCTCTGATCGGCGAGGAACCGGTTTCCGTGAAAGCCTTCGGCTCAACCATCCTGCATCCCAAGATCGCGGACTCGACGCTCACGCACCTGAGATTCCCCAGCGGCATCTCCGCGCACATCTTCGTGTCCTGGCTGCATCCGTTCAAGGAGCAGAAGCTGGTGGTGATCGGCGACCGCAAAATGGTGGTGTTCGACGACACCGCGCCGCGCGAGGAAAAGCTCGTCGTGTACCCGCACAACATCCTGTGGCAGGGCAACACCCCGGTGCCGCAGAAAAAGGAAGGCATTGCCATCGACCTCTCAGGCGACTGGCAGGAACCCCTGCTGGAGGAATGCCGTGCGTTCCTGGACGGCATCGGCGGCAAACCCATCCAGACCGACGGCGAGGAAGGCCTCCGGGTGCTGCGGGTGCTGGAGCAGGCGCAGGCCAACATGGAGGGTCTCTCCCCCGACGGCAGCGCCAACGACTATTTTCTGCACGAGTCCAGCTATGTGGACGAAGGCTGTGTCATCGGCAAAGGCACCAAGATCTGGCACTACTCGCATATTCTTAAAAACTCAAAGATCGGCAACAACGTCAACATCGGCCAGAACGTGGTCATCGGCCCGCGCGGCATCATCGGCAACAACGTGAAAATCCAGAACAACGTTTCCGTATATGAGGGCGTGGTCCTGGAAGACGATGTGTTCTGCGGCCCCTCCTGCGTGTTCACCAACGTGTTCAATCCCAGGAGCGCCATCCCGCGCAAGAACGAATTCAAAACCACGCTGGTGCGGCGCGGCACCACGATCGGAGCCAACGCGACGATCATCTGCGGCAACAGCATCGGCAAATTCGCCTTCATCGGCGCCGGAGCGGTGGTCACCGAGGACGTCCCGGACTACGCCCTGGTGGTGGGCAACCCCGCCAAGCGCGTCGGCTGGATGTGCGAGTGCGGCGAAAAACTGCAAGTCAATTTCGATCACGGAGCCTGCTCCGTGTGCAAACGCGAATATTCCGTCAAGGAAGACCAACTTCAACCTTTATCCTGAAAAGAGTGGCACAGTGGCAATGAATATACCTTTACTGGATTTGAGCCTGCAGCACGACCCCATCGAAGGGGAACTGTCCCAGGCGATCACACGGATCATCAAGAAAAACGCGTTCATCCTCGGCGCGGAAGTGCAGAACTTCGAGAAAAAAATCGCCGACTATTGCGGCACGAAATTCGCGATCGGCGTCTCCTCCGGCACCGACGCCCTGCTCATCTCGCTCATGGGGCTGGACGTGAAGCCCGGCGACGAAGTCATCACCACGCCGTTTTCCTTTTTCGCGACGGCGGGCTGCGTCTCCCGGCTGGGAGCCAAACCGGTGTTCGTGGACATCGATCCGGTGACCTACAACATCGACCCGGAAAAAATCGAAGCGGCCATCTCGGAAAAAACCAAAGTGATCCTTCCCGTGCACCTGTACGGCCAGTGCGCCGACAGCGAGCGCATCGTCGAGATCGCGCGCAAGCACAACCTGAAAGTGGTGGAGGACGCCGCCCAGTCTTTGGGCGCGCAATACAAGGACGGCCGAAAAACCGGCAACCTCGGCGATCTCGGCTGCTTTTCGTTTTTCCCGACCAAAAACCTCGGCGGCTTCGGCGACGGCGGCATGGTCGTCACCAACGATGCGGAACTGGAAGACAGGATCCGCATTCTCAGAGTGCACGGAAGCCGTCCCAAGTATTACCACAAGCTCATCGGCGGCAATTTCCGCCTGGACAGCCTGCAGGCCGCCGTGCTGGACGTGAAGCTCGACCACCTGGAGTCCTGGAACGCCGCACGCCGGGAAAACGCCGGCCGCTACGACCGGCTGTTTCAGGACAACTGTCTGATCGAAACCGGCCGTGTGAAGGTTCCGCAGACGGTGTACGCCGATTCCAAGGTGCTCAATCATCACATCTACAATCAGTATGTGATCCGCGTGCAGGATCGCGACGCTCTGCGCGCTCATATGAAAGATCAGGGGATCGGCACCGAGGTGTACTACCCGGTTCCCTTCCACCTGCAGGACTGCTTCGGTTATCTGGGCTACAAGGAAGGGGATTTCCCCGAGGCGGAAACCGCCTGCCGCGAAACGCTGGCGCTGCCGGTTTACCCCGGCATGACCGCCGAGCAGCAGGAATACGTGGTGCAGACGATCAAGGCGTTCTACAACGAATAGTGCCACCGGGGTTCGCCCCGCGGCGAACCTCAATCGTTCATTTTTGGAGAGAACAGGTTTATGAAAATTCTTGTCACAGGCGCAGCGGGATTCATCGGTTTTCACACAGCGAAACGCCTATTGGGTATGGGACACGAAGTGGTGGGCCTCGACAACATGAACAAGTACTACTCCGTCGAGCTGAAAAAGTCCCGGCTGAAACTGCTGAAAGAATTTTCCGATTTCACGTTCTACAAGGACGACCTGTCCGATCAGGCGGCGGTGGCCAAGCTGTTCAACAAGGAAAAACCGCAGCGGGTCATCCATCTGGGAGCGCAGGCGGGCGTCCGTTATTCTCTGCAGGCCCCGCACACCTATATCCAGAGCAATGTGGTGGGCACGCTCAACATTCTCGAAGGCTGCCGCCACCATCAGGTGGAACATCTGGTGTTCGCCTCCACCAGCTCGGTGTACGGGTTGAACAAGAAATACCCGTTTTCCGTGCAGGACGGCGCCAACCATCCGGTCTCCCTGTATGCGGCCACCAAGAAGGACAACGAGATGATGGCGCATTCCTACGCGCACCTGTTCAACCTGCCCGTCACGGGACTGCGTTTTTTCACCGTGTACGGGCCGTGGGGCCGTCCGGATATGGCTCTGTTCCTGTTCACCAAGAACATCCTTGAGGACAAACCCATCGACGTGTTCAACCACGGCAACATGATCCGCGATTTCACCTACATCGACGACATCGTCGAAGGCGTGATCCGCGTGGTGCAGAAAGTGGCCGAGCCGGATCCGGAATGGGACGAGACCGCGCCCAATCCCTGCACCTCGTCGGCGCCGTTCCGGCTGTACAACATCGGTTCCAACTCTCCGGTCAAGCTGATGGACTTCATCCGCGAGATCGAGAAAAACCTGGGTGTGAAAGCCCAGCTGAACATGATGCCGTTTCAGCTCGGCGACTTTCACAAATCGCACGCGGACGTTTCCGGCCTGATCGAGGATTTCGGTTACAGACCCAAGTTCAATATTCACGAGGGCGTCAAACGTTTCGTCGAATGGTTTACGTCCTATTACTCCGTAAAAAATTCAACCGTTCTGAAATAACAATCGATGGCAATCCATCAACATCAAATTGGCCCGGGGGGAGCAAAGGAGATTGAGTCATGAGTTACGACCACACCATCACCGTGTTCACCTGCTCCTACAACCGTGCGTTCTGCCTGCACCGCGTGTACGACAGCCTCAAGGCCCAGACCTTCCGGGATTTTGAGTGGGTCATCATGAACAACGGTTCCACCGACAACACCGACGAACTGGTGGAGAAGTGGAAACAGGAAGCCGACTTTCCCATCCGCCATTTTTCCTGGGAACACAACACCGGCTGGCACATCGCCTGGAACCGTGGCGTCGCCGAAGCGCGCGGGCGCTTCCTGACCAACCTGGATTCCGACGACGCCATCGTCCCGGAAGGGCTGGAGCGGCTGCTCAAGCACTGGGAGGACATCCCCGACGCCGACAAGGACAAGTTCATCGGCGTCACGGCCTTGTGCAAGGACCAGAACGGCAAACTGGTGGGCGATCCCTATCCCAGGGATGTGTTCGACTCCAACTCCGGCGAGAATTCCTTCAAATACAAAATCAAGGGTGAGAAGTGGGGCATGCAGCGGGTGGAAGTGCTGCGCCAGTACCCCTTCCCCGACCTGAAGAACGGCGTGCACATGCTGCCGGGTTCGATCTGGATCACGATCGCGCGAAAGTACCAGACCCGCTACGTCAACGAGCAGCTGCGCATCTACTACATCGCCGAGGACGGCCGGGCGGATCAGATGTCTTTGCCGACGCCGCCGCACAAAAATTCCAAGGCGCGGGCCATGCGCAACCTCACCATCCTCAACGACGGCATCCGCTGGTTCCGGCATTCGCCGCACACGTTTTTCATCTCCGCATTCCTCTACACCCGCTACGCCAAGCACGCGGGCGAGAGAGTGGTGCAGTTGTCGAAATCCGTGAACAAGGGATTTTCCAAAGTCCTGTGGGCGATCATGATGCCGGTGGGCTACCTGGTGTACCTGATCGACCACTCCAAATTCTCTAACGCGATGGATCGCCTCACCGGGATGGCGCGCCGCAAACTGCACGGGGTCTGAAACCAGGCGCACACGCGTCAGCGTTCCGGCAGCATGGGAGGTCTCTCGACCTTGTGAGACAGGGAGTGCAGCCATTCCTCAAGCTGCGTGTAGCCGCTCGGCTGGATTTTCTGGGAAGGAATATTCAGTTTGGGAACCCCGCCTTTTCCGCGCACGTTGTGAGCCAGAGGCGGCCAGCCCCCGACCTGTTTGGGGCTGTCGATGATGCGCCCGGAAATCCGCTTCACATCGGTCAGGATACGCCGATCGACCGCATCCCGGTCCGCCGGCCGGGCTCCCACGCTCTCGAAAATCAGGCGGGGCACATGTGCGCTGCGTTTGATTTGCAATGCCGGAATCCACACCGGCGGCGTGTCTACCCGCACGTCGTCGTCGGCCAGCATCTTGACGATATCCCACGAATCGAAGGCGCGTTGATCGACCCAGTTGTCCCGGATGTACATGCGGGACTCATCCGCGGTGTCTTCATCCACTTCGATGGGAATGCTTTTTCTGCCGCCCTTGACGGTGTCTTTGCCCCGCAGGTAGACGTTGCCGACCAGCGTGGCGTCGAAAGGGCCGTAATCGGACCCGAATCCGCCTGCGGCCCGCACCGGATGCGAACCGTACCAGTTGTAGATGAGGTTGTTGACGAAAAGAATGCTGGTGTTGCCGTGCACGTTCGGGTTTCTCTGGTCATTGTGCGCGAACAGATTGCCGATCACCGAGAGATTGTGCGTCCCGTAGCCGACCAGCATGCCTTTCGAGTGGGGGCCCTTGGGGTGAATGGAATGCCACAGCGCCTCACTGCTGATGCTGTTGGAAATGGTGACATCGTGCACGCCCTCGTACCAGGTGTCGAAATTCTGATCGACGGCCCAGCTCACCGAAACATGATCGATGACGACGTTGTACACATCCTCTTCGTCGGGAAAATCGTAAACCCCGATGCCGCCGCGGACAGATGGGGAAGGCCCTTCCTCGGCGTCCCCGACCCGCACGCGGATGTGCTGGATCAACACGTCGTGGCTGTTGATCTCGATGCCCGCTCCCTTGAGGGTGATTCCGGGCGAGGGTGCGGTCTGCCCTGCGATGGTCAGGTAGGGATGCTCGACCTTGAGCACCGTTTTGAGTTCGATGTATCCGGAAACATCGAACACGACGATCCGCGCCCCATCGGTGGCGAGCGCTTCTCTCAAGGTGCCGGAGCCTGAGTCGGCCAGGCTGGTGACGTGGACGACGGTCCCTCCGGCTCGTTCGGGGCCGCTGCCTGCGGGGGTGTCCATCCCGAACCCGGTTTTTCCGGGGAGGATGGAGAGGAACGATTCGGCGAAAATCCCCGACCGGGCGCTTCCGGAGCCGGGGTTTTCCTGCAGGGAACGCGCTTCCAGTTTCGACTGGGACATCTTCTTGTCGCAGCCGGTCAGGAAAAAAATAAAGACAAGGCAGCCTGCCAGCCACCCGATCAAGGATATCAACTTGTTAAACAATCCTTCCTCCGGCGCAACCGATCTTTCGCTCAAGTAGGGCTTGATCTTGCGGGATGTGAAGCTTAACTTTGGAATAAAGCGCATTCAAAACGGAAGACGCAATCCGGCCTTTGCCGCAAAGCGGGTTTCGGAACCGATCCGCCGGAATATACCACGCTCCCCGGTGATCTGAAAGCAAACATTGCCGTTGCGAGCCGGGGATCCGCAGTTGAATCCGCTGGCGATTTAAGCACTTCCTGACGGTTCCAGGGAGGCCCGGGACCGCGCTGAATAGTGACAAGGTTGTGACGTTCGCTTGATCCGCGCGTGATACCCGCAATCTATACTCGCTGCTAGGAGACTGCCGGGCCTGCGATTCCGCAGACATGTAAACAGGCCTGAGACCCTGCAAACCACGACCCTTTTTTATAAATAGAGCCTTCAATCATTTCAGAGGATGACGATGGAGAACAAGGAATTTTCAAAGAAAATCGTATGTGTCGGCGCCGGTTACGTGGGAGGCCCCACGATGACGGTGATTGCCAACAAATGCCCCGACCACAAAGTCACCGTGGTGGACATTTCCCAGGAGCGGATCGACGCCTGGAACTCGGACCGGCTGCCCATATTCGAACCGGGCCTTAAGGACCGGGTCGAGAAAGTGCGCGGGAAAAACCTGTTCTTCTCCACCGATATCGACAAGGAAATCGACGAAGCCGACATGATTTTCGTGTCCGTCAACACGCCCACCAAAACGTTCGGCGAGGGCAAGGGCAAAGCCGTGGATCTGCAGTTTGTCGAGAAAACCGCCCGCCGCATCAAGGAAAACTCCCGCTCGGACAAAATCGTCATCGAGAAGAGCACCCTGCCGGTGCGCAACGCCGAGACGCTGAAAACCATCCTGCATTCCGGCAGCAACGGCGTCAAATTCGAAATCCTTTCCAATCCCGAGTTCATGGCGGAAGGCACCGCCATCTCCGACATGGAAAACCCCGACCGCATTCTGATCGGCTCCAACGAAAGCCCCAGCGGCATCGCCGCCCGCGACCAGCTTCTGGACATCTACCTCAATTGGATTCCCAGGGAAAAACTCATCACCACCAACGTCTGGAGCAGCGAGCTCTCCAAACTCGCTTCCAACGCGTTCCTTGCCCAGCGCATCTCCTCCATCAACAGCATCGCCTCGATCTGCGAAGTGACGGAAGCCGATGTGCAGGAGGTTTCCCGCGCCGTGGGCAAGGACTCCCGCATCAGCGACAAATTCCTGAACGCCGGCGTCGGCTTCGGCGGGTCCTGCTTCCGCAAGGACATCCTCAACCTGGTGTACCTGTGCGAGCACTACCAGCTGAACGAAGTCGCCGAGTTCTGGAGACAGGTCATCGCGATCAACGATTACCAGGTGGACCGTTTCGTGAAACGCATCCTCAGCAGCATGTTCAACACGCTGGTGGGCAAAAAAGTCGCCCTCTTCGGGTTCGCGTTCAAACCGGATACGGGTGACACGCGCGACACGCCGGCGATCTATATCGGCAAGCGCCTGCTGGAGGAAAAAGCCCATCTGACCATCACCGACCCGCACGCGCTGGAAAATGCCAAAAAGGACATGCAGGGTCTGGACAATGTGGAATACATCGAGGATCCGTACAAAGCCGCTGAAGGCGCGCATGCCATCGCCTTGATGACCGGCTGGGAACAGTACCGCGGACTGGACTTCGAGCGGATTTACAAATCCATGGCCAAGCCAGCCTTCGTGTTTGACGGCCGCAACCACCTGAATCATCAGGAACTGTTTGAAATCGGGTTCAACGTCTTTCCGGTGGGCAAACCGGCGCTCCGGCATTTCTAAAACAGCCGTCCTCCCCCTCGCGGGGAGGACGTCTTACGGGTTTCAGGATGAAAGTTTTTTTCAAATCAGCATAAAGGGAAAAAACCGAGAAAATAACGATTCAATCCAGATGATTTCGCGGTAGGTTAGGAAACAAGCCTCCTTGAGTGAATTTTTCAGCGAGCGTTGACGAGCGATTCGGATGCGCCGATGGGAGCCGTATGATTCCTCCACCTGTAAGACAATACATTCACGCCCATTTCCACATCAAGCTGGCCGCTCTGCTGGCGAACGAAATCAAGCGCCGACTCCTCTGTTCGCTAGGAATGCAGCAAACGTTTTCCGCCGAAAAACACAAATCCCTGCAAGTTAAAGAATCGATCGCATACATCGAAGAAGTCTTCGATGATTACAAGAAATACTTAAAAAACCCTGAATTTCATGGCAGGGTCGCAGAAGTGGGGCCAGGGAACAACGCCGGAGTTGCCCTGTTGATTCTCAAGGCCGGCTGCCAAAAAATCGATCTGGTCGATCGTTTCCCCCCCAAACGCGATGTAAAGAAACACGCACTGATTTACCAGCAACTTTCTAACAACCACGACCTCGAACGATTCCGGCAGGGAACAGACTGGGACGACGAACACATCAGAGGGCTTGCCTGGCATTGCGGCCAGGCGTCGGAAATCTACTTCGAAGAGTGCGCCAAACATCGCCAGCCCAAATACGATTTCATCGTTTCCAGGGCCGTATTCGAGCATCTGTACAATCCCCTGGACGCACTCCGGGACGGCGTGCGTTGTCTGAATCCGGGCGGTAAAATCGCCCACAAAGTGGACCTTCGCGATCACGGCGCCTTTTCCCGCCAGCTTCCCGAATTGTCTTTTCTCAGAATCCCCTCCTGCGTCTGGAATTTTTTTGCCCGGGAGGTGGGCCGCCCCAACAGGATTCTCACCCATCATTACAGAAATTTACTGGAGAAGCTGAGAAAGACGGACTTGAGCGATTTCTCCATATTGGTGACCCGTCTGGTGGGGGTGGGCGAAATAAACCCGCATCGAAAATTTGAAGATATCGATCCGGGCCTGAGGCAAAAGGCCTTGCAATATGTGGAAAAGTACCGGCAAGGGTTCTGCAAACCGTTCCGCAATCTGGATGCGGAGGATCTGGCGGTTTCGGGGATTTTCATCACGGCGCAAAAGAGACGATGAACCGGTGCGGTCGATCCGGGGACGCCTCATTTCGATAATCGCCCCTCAATCCCAGCAAAAACCCCGCCCCTTCCATAGCCCGTTTCCGGATAACGCCACCGTGCAGAGCAAGGCTGCGTTCCGCCTTACTCCCCCTCTGAGCCGCCCGCAACCCTCTGTGTTGGCCGTTTTCGCTGCTTTGCTGCCCCTGGGACCTTCGGAGCGGATTTTTAGGCAGAAATCCACTTTCCGAGTTCGAATAATCGCCCCATATTCGATTGACATTTTTTCTTCGTTTCCTGTATTCTTAGGTCATCGAAATCCCTTGCAGGAACGGCAAAGGCCTCCAAAGTTACCCCTTATTTTTCAATGGATTATACTTCTTTTGCCCTGGAAATGTAAATCTAGTAAAATCCAGCAACCCAACGACTGGCGATCCCCTGCCCGCGGCGATCTGTCAACAAAACGTTACAAAACCTCAATCAATTCCCAATATTAGATTGGCATTATAATTACAAACATTTCCTCGACAAGCAGGGATGGAGATCATTTGCGGAATTCGGTTTTGGGATTACACTGTATTTCTCAACATTCCTTGAAAATCTTTGACAAGGGGCGGTTTAAAGGGGGAGTTGGAACAGAGTCCTTTTTTAAGGACAGGCACGGCGAAAAATTCGCCGGTCCCAAAAACCCCGCCACGCCCTCATACACAACCATCAGTCCGGTCTTTGCATGACAGAATCAACCGCCACCTACAGCTTGAAAAACCTGACCTATCACTGGAACCGGTTGATCAACCAGTCCACCAACCGGAAAATTTTCGGTGCGGCCCTCATTGTCGCCCTCTGTTCCGTCGCCGTCAAAGCACTGGGCATGTTCAAAGAACTGGTGGTCGCCTATTCCTATGGCACCAGCGACGCGATGGATGCGTATCTCATCGCCTACATCCTGCCCTCTTTCACAGTCTCCATCGTCACCAGTTCGTTCAATGCCGCCGTGATCCCCGCATACATTCAGGAAAGGGATCATAAAAGTCCGGAAGCGGCTCAGGAACTGGCGGGCAGCATGCTGACGCTTTGCATTGGATTTCTTTTGTTGATGACGCTGGTGATGGCGCTGTGTTCTCCCTTAGTGCTGCCATTTTTTGGATCCGGATTCGGCGCCGAGAAACTGGCCCTGACGCAAAAACTGTTTTACTTTCTCCTTCCGGTGATCATTCTCAATGGACTGGCGACGATATTCAGTTCCATCCTCAACGCCGGAGAAAACTTCACTCTGGTGGCGCTTTCTCCCTTGCTGATTTCCATCACCATCATCGTTTCCCTGGTCGGTTTCGCACC
Source organism: Nitrospinales bacterium (assembly GCA_965223345.1). GTDB lineage: Bacteria > Nitrospinota > Nitrospinia > Nitrospinales > VA-1 > CBDCWG01. The sequence continues at coordinate 2,311,203 of CBDCWG010000012.1, read as the reverse complement.
GGCTCTTGGAATTTACGCGCTGGTGCTAGGAGTCCTTGCCGGATTCGCCAGTCAGGGGCTTCTGCTGGCCTGGGGACTGAAAAAGAAAAACGTCAAACTCCGCCCGCGTTGGGCGGGGCTGACGCCTCCGATTCGCAATGCCATCAAGCAGTACTTTCCCATTCTGGGTGGCTCCATGATCATGGTCAGCACCGACCTCGTCGATCAGTCCATGGCGGCCATGCTGGAGGCGGGGAGTGTGGCCGCACTGGGATACGGGAACCGCATCCCTTCCGCAGTCCTTGCGATCGGCGCGATGGGACTGGGCACAGCCGCGCTGCCCTATTTTTCCAAAATGGCCGCCGGCAAAGACTGGGAAGGCATCGCCGACACCCTGAAAAAATATTCCCTTTTGATTTTGCAGATTTCGATTCCCGTCACCCTTCTGCTTATGTATTTTTCGGAATCTCTGATTCGACTGCTGTTCGAACGGGGTGCGTTCACCGACCGGGACACGCTGGTCGTCGGCCAGATCCAGGCCATGTACGCATTGCAGATCCCGTTTTACATCCTGTCGATCATGAAGGTGCGGCTCATTTCATCTCTCAAGTACAACCAGCTGTTGTTTTACGGGACACTGATCTCCTTTCCTCTGAACATTGTATTGAACTACACGTTCATGCAGTTCATGGGGGTTTCCGGAATCGCTCTTTCGACCGCCTGCGTGTACCTGGTTTCGAATATGTTTTTGTCGGTCGGTTTGAAACGAAAAATGAAACGTCTGACAGCGGGGACACAATGAGACTGACGTTCATCATAAACGCGCTCACCCCAGGCGGAGCGGAGCGCGTGCTGACCACCCTGGCCAATCACTGGGCCGAAAAAGGGTGGGACATCACGATCATCACGTTCGACGGCTATCCGCCGTTTTACGAGCTGCATCCGAAAATCGATTACCATCCGCTCGATCTCGTGACGGTGTCGGCCAATTTGAAAGAAGCGGTGTTTTTCAATCTGAAGCGGGTCTTACATTTGCGGCGGGCCATCCGGCGCAGCAAACCGGAAATGGTGATCGCATTCGGCGTGCAGCAGAACATCATCACCGTGCTGGCGACCAAGGGGCTCAAAATACCGGTGCTGATTTCAGAACGGAATCTTCCCGAAAGTCTCGCAAGCCGCAAGCTGTGGCACAAAATCCGGCCCTGGGCCTACTCGCAAGCGGCGGGACTGGTCGTGCAGACCGAGGAGATCCGCGATTATTTTGCGAAAAACGTCAAAGCGCCGATCTGGATGATTCCCAATCCGGTGAGACCGCCGGCCGCACCGAAAACCAATGGGGCACACGCGCTCGCAAAGAACTCGAAAAAAGTGCTGTTGGCCATGGGAAGAGTGAACGAGCAAAAAGGATTCGATCTGTTGATCCAGGCCTTTTCCAAAGTGGCGCCCAAATACCCGGACTGGTCGCTCAAGATATGGGGCGCCATTCACGACAAACAGCCCGCCCGGGAGCTGGAAAACCTGCGCGACGAACTCGGCCTGACCGATTCGGTTCAGCTTGCCGGTGTCACGAAAGAGCCGGCCGAAAAAATGCTGCAGGCGGATCTGTTTGCGCTTTCATCGCGCTACGAGGGGTTCCCCAACGTCCTTTGCGAGGCCATGGCCTGCGGCCTGCCGGTGATCAGCTTCGACTGCCCCACCGGCCCCCGCGCCATCATACGCGACGGTGTGGACGGCCTGCTGGTTCCCCCTCAGGACGTGAGCGGCCTGGCGGAAGGACTGGACCGGTTGATGGGCAACGAAACCTATCGGAAGAGCCTGGCGACGCGCGCCCAGGAGATCCTGGACCGGTTTTCGCTGGAAAAAGTTTCTGCATTGTGGGAGCAGGCCATCAACGGCACGCTCGAAAAAAGGTGAACCCAACATCATGAGCGCTTCGTATTTGCTTCGATTCGATGACATTTGTCCCACCATGAACTGGGACATCTGGAATGAAATCGAGAAAACACTCGTCGAAAACGACATCAAGCCCATCCTGGCGGTGGTGCCGGACAATCGGGACAAGAACCTCGATGTGTTCCCCGCCAACGCCGATTTTTGGGATTGCGTGCGCCGCTGGCAGAGCCGGGGCTGGACGATCGGTATTCACGGATACCAGCACGATTACACGACCCGGAATCCTGGGATCCTGGGATTGAACCGGTTCAGCGAGTTTGCCGGGCTCTCCACCGCCGAGCAGGAGGAAAAAATCAACAAGTCCCTTAAGATATTCCAGAAGGAAAACGTGAATCCGAAAGTCTGGATCGCACCGGGCCATTCGTTTGACGCGCAGACCTTGAAGATTTTGAAGAAACACGGCATCCGCATCATCAGCGACGGACACTTTCTGTTCCCGCACACCGATGCGGATGAAATGATGTGGGTGCCCCAGCAATTGTGGCGTTTTCGCTCGATGTTTCTGGGCGCATGGACCATCGGTTTTCACCACAACACCTGGTCCGAACAGGATCTGTCGCGGTTTCACGAACAGGTCCGGCGGTTCAAACCGCAGATCAAATGCCTGGACGAAATCATTGCCGCGTACCAGGACCGGCACCGGACGTGGATGGACGGTCTTTTTTCCAAGTTTTACCTGACGTCGCTTCGCTTCAAGCGATCGATCTGGAACCCTTTGGTGAATTCGAAACAATGACGCGCATCTGTTTTTTAATTCGCATGCTGAACGAAGGCGGCGCGCAGCGCCAGCTGCTGGCGCTCATCAAAGGGCTCGACCCGCAAAAGTACGACCTGTGCCTCATGACGTTCTATGACGGCGGCCTGTTCGGCGATGAGATCAGAAAGCTGAAGCATGTGAAATACGTTTCTTTGAACAAGCGGGGCCGGTGGGACGTGATCCGCTTTCTGGGTCGCCTGGTAAAGGAAATGCGCCGGTTCAAGCCGGATCTCGTTCAGGGTTACCTGGGCACCGCGAATTGCCTCACGGTGCTGCTGAAACCGTTTTTACCCAAAACCCGCATGGTATGGGGACTGCGCGCATCGAACATGGATCTGTCTTTTTACGACAGGATTTCCCACTACCATCACAAACTGGAATGCTGGTTGTCCCGGTTTGCGGATTCCATCATTGTGAACTCGAAAGCAGGCTATCAGCATGCCGCTTCGGAGGGATTTCCCGCGGATAAAATGATCGTCATTCCCAACGGCATCGATTTACACCAGTTCAAACCGGATGCGGCGGCCGGGATGCGCATCCGCAAAGAATGGAACATCGCGGAGAAGGACAAACTGATCGGACTGGTCGGGCGGCTGGACCCGATGAAAGATCACACGACCTTTCTCAAAGCAGCCGCGTTGTTGCTGAAAAAACGGTCCGATGTGCGTTTCGTCAGCATCGGAAACGGACCGGAGTCCTATAAAGCCAGTCTCATGCAGATCGCCGATGAATTGCAGCTCAAAGACCACATGCTGTGGGCGGGTTCCAGAAAAGACATGCCCGCGGTCTACAACGCCCTGGACATCGTTTGCTCTTCCTCTTCATTTGGCGAGGGCTTCCCCAACGTCATCGGCGAGGCCATGGCCTGCGGTGTGCCCTGTGTGGTCACCGATGTGGGCGATTCTTCCTGGCTGGTCGGGGATTCCGGAGTGGTGGTTCCTCCCAGGGACCCGCAAGCCCTCGCTGCAGGTTGGGAAACCTGTATGAGTCAGCCTCACGCAGAAACGACGGTGCAGGCGAGAGCGAGGATCGAGAATAATTTCAGCGTCGAACAATTGGTCGCAAGAACGGAGGCGGTGTTATGCCCAACACCTTAGCGCAAGAAACTCCATTTGAAATGGAAAAACCAAAGGGAGTGCAGAGCTTTTTCTCGAAGATCGTCCTTGGGGTGGTTTTCACTCTGCTTCTGTTTCCCGTATTGACAGGGGCCGATGCCTTTCTGGCGGACAGGAATTTCCCGTTTTTTCCGAAATCATCCCCTCCGCTGGTTCTGTTGATGATGCTTTTCATGCCGATCCTCCTCTTCAGTCTGTTCAAAGACAGGGGATCGCAGTTGTGGCAGGCTTATCGCAACACATTGCGGGTCATCGTCCCGCTTTGGCTCGTTGCCTTGATCTCTCTTATCTGGGGGATGCATCCCAGCGCCTATTGGTACCAGGGATTCCGCTCCATCGTGATGGATATGTACCATTGGCTGCTGATGGTCTTGTGCATCGGCATCGCCAGCAGCGCCACCGTACGCAAACACCATCGGAAAATCCTGTTCATCATTTTCTTATCCGCCTGCGGTGGCATCTGGTATTCCGTCGAAAATCCTTTGGAATTCACCGAGAACGCCGGCCGGGCCTCCGGTTTTATCGGCAATGCCAACGAAGGCGCTTTGAGCATCATTCTTCTCTCCATCGCCTGTACCAATTGGAAGAAACACGACTGGATCAACCTCATCGTCTGGACAATAGCCGCCATGGCGGTGATCCCGACGCTTTCAGTGGGGAACCTCATCCTGTTTCTCATCGTCCTGACGATCTATGTGGTGATCAGCCTGAAAAGAGAGTCGGCTCTGAAAAAGATAGGATTTTCAATCAGCGTCGTCGTCTTGTTGTTTTTCGTGATTTTTCCCTTATCCCGGCACATGGTGGAATCGAATGCCATGTTTGCGGATCAAGCCACTCAGGCGCGCATCCAGACCATATTTGAATTCACCAAGGGAGACATGTCGTTTGCAACCGATCACGAAAGAAAACACCTGGTGCTAGAATATCTTGAACTGGTGGAAAAAGCCCCTCTGCTGGGACACGGCACCAATTTTTCCCGCACCCGGTTCTATCCCGCACACAACATGTACCTCAAGCATTGGGTCGAAAACGGAATTCTGGGTCTTATTTTTTATCTGATTTTTCTAGCCGTTTCGTTTTCCCATTTTTACCGGTTGAAAGACATGCGCGGGATGATATTTATATTCTCAATAGCACTGGCAGGCGTGCACGATCACAATTTATTGCAAAACAGAAATGTCGTCGGTTTGCTCGGTATTCTCGGAGCCCTTGCCTACTATGAATCGCTAAAATCCAGGAAACCCAAAAAACCCGCTCCCATTCCTAAGGAAGTCTGGTGATGACCGTCAACAACTCAAAATGCCGGATCGTCTTCCTCATCACGAACCTCCACACCGGAGGGGCGGAGATGATGTTGTACAAACTCCTGTCACAGATGGACCGCCACGAGTTCGCTCCGGAGGTGATTTCGCTCATGGAAGTGGGTGCGGTGGGTGAAAAAATCCGCGAACTGGGCATACCGGTCCACGCGATCGACATGAAAAAAACCACCTCCGATCCCGTATCCGGACTGCGGCTGGTCCGCCTGGTGAAATCGCTGCAACCGGACCTGCTGCAGGGATGGATGTACCACGGAAATCTGGCGGCGCAATTTGCCAATTCGTTTTTACCGCATGCGGGTCCCGTACTCTGGAGTATCCGTCACGGCATCGACGGGTTGAAAAACGAAAAGCGAACCACGGCCTGGGTCATCACTCTGGGAGCCAAATTGTCGAAAAAACCGATGACGATCATCTACAACTCCAAAGTCAGCGCGCAGCAACACGAAGCGCTGGGCTATATGGCCTCCAAAAGCCTCGTGATCCCGAACGGTTTCGACACCGATTCGTTTTCCCCTTCCCGGGAAGGGAAGCAATGGCTCCGCCAGGAGCTGGGCCTTTGCGAATCTTCCCGCCTGATCGGACTGTTCGGCCGCTATCACGCGCATAAAGACCACGACACCTTCATCCGCGCCGCCGCCTGCATCGCCAAAACCCGGGACGACGTTCACTTTGTGCTGGCGGGGAGTGAGGTGGATGCAGACAATCCGAAGCTGGTTCGAACGATTGAAGAGCTGAACCTTAAATCCCGTGTCCATCTGCTGGGAGTGCGCAAGGACTTGAACCGGATCATGCCGGGACTCGATCTGGTCTGTTCCTCATCCATCGAAGAGGGCTTTTCCAATGTACTTGGAGAAGCCATGGCCTGCGGTGTTCCCTGCGTCGCCACCGATGTGGGGGAAAACGGATTTGTGATCGGAGACACGGGCATCCTCGTCCCGCCGAGACAACCTGAGAGCATGGCGAAAGCCTGGAGCCGGATGTTCGAGAAGAGCAGCGAAGAACGTCGGCGGCTGGGAGAACGGGCGCGCGAAAGAATCGTCCGTGATTTTTCGCTTCCATCGGTCACTTCCAATTACGAATCGGTGTATCACAAGGTTTTAACCAGCCACTGCGTGTGATCTCAAACGGGACGCAAAATACCGGTCTCGTTTTTAATAGATAGAAACAACATCCTTTTATCAACCAAGGCGCGAAGGAACACAGCCTATGTGCGGCATCGCCGGATTTTATAACAGCAAGGGACAGGGCCTGGACTGGCAGGGTTGCCTGGAACGGATGAAAGACGTCCTCATCCACCGCGGCCCCGACGATTCCGGCGTCTGGATGGACCGGGAAGCCGGTATCGGCCTGGCGCACCGCCGCCTGTCCATCCTCGACCTGTCTCCCGAAGGCCATCAGCCCATGCCTTCCGCCAGCGGCCGCTTCGTCATCGTCTTCAACGGTGAGATCTACAACTTCGAAGCGCTGCGCGCGCAACTGCCGCAGACCAACTGGCGCGGTCATTCCGACACCGAAGTGATTTTAGAGGCCATCGAGCACTGGGGGCTGGAAAAGGCTGTCGGCCGGTTCATCGGCATGTTCGCCTTCGCTCTCTGGGACAGGAAGGAAAGAAAGCTGCATCTGGTGCGCGACCGGCTGGGCATCAAGCCTTTGTACTACGGCTGGCAGGGCGACTCCTTCCTGTTCGCCTCCGAGCTCAAGGCTTTCAAGGAGCATCCCGATTTCAAAAACGAAATCGATCGCAATGCGCTGGCCCTTTTCATGCGTTACGGCGACGTCCCGCTGCCGCATTCGATTTACCGGGGAGTCTCTAAACTCAAACCCGGCCACATCCTCACGCTGGATGGCAACCGCCCGCAGGCCGGGCCGAAGACCCATGCGTTCTGGTCGGCAAAGGAAGTGGCCGAGCAGGGAGCGGCGCAGCCTTTCACAGGATCCGACGAGGAAGCCATCGCGCACCTCGATGCCATCCTGCGCGACGCCGTCAAGCTGCGCATGATCGCAGACGTACCGCTCGGGGCATTTCTCTCAGGCGGCATCGACTCGTCCACCGTCGTCGCTCTCATGCAGGCGCAAAGCACCGATCCCGTCAAAACTTTCTCCATCGGCTTTCACGAGGAAAGCCACAACGAAGCCAAGGACGCCAAAAAAGTCGCTCAGCATCTGGGAACCGACCACACCGAACTCTACGTCACACCCGAAGAAGCGCGAAACGTTATCCCGAGACTGCCCACTCTGTACGACGAACCCTTTTCCGATGCGTCGCAGATACCGACGTTTCTCGTCTCGCAATTGGCAAAACAGAAAGTCACCGTCTCCCTCTCAGGCGACGGCGGCGACGAGCTGTTCGCGGGCTATCACCGCTACAACTGGGGCGTCTCGATCTGGAACAAGATGAAATGGGTCCCGGTTTCGCTGCGAAAGCAGGCGGGTAAATGGATGACCGCGGTTTCTCCGGAACAGTGGAACCGCCTGCTCGGCCGTTTTGATTCTCTGCTGTCGGGAAAAACGAAAACCGCGCTGCCCGGAGACAAGCTGCACAAGCTCGCCAGCATGCTCGACGCGAACAGCCCGCAGGCTTTGTACCTCAAACTCATTTCGCAGTGGAGAAACGCCGGCACGCTGGTGCGGGATGCGCACGAACCGGCGACCTATTACTCCAACGGATGGGCCAACGCAAACCATCTGGACTTCACCCACCAGATGATGCTTCTCGACACGATCACCTATCTGCCGGACGACATCCTCACCAAGGTGGACCGCGCCAGCATGGGGGTCAGCCTGGAAGCGCGCGTGCCACTGCTCGATCACCGCGTGGTCGAGACCGCTTGGAGAATGCCCCTGCACATGAAGCTACGCAACGGTCAGAGCAAATGGCTGCTGCGCCAGGTCCTGTACCAGTACGTCCCCAAACAGCTCATCGAGCGGCCCAAAAGGGGATTCGCCATTCCCGTCGGGCACTGGATGCGCGGTCCTTTGCGCGAGTGGGCGGAGGATCTGCTGCAGGAGAAAAAAATCGAGCAGCAGGGCTTCTTCGATCCGGCGCCGATCCGCAAGCGGTGGCTGGAACACGCATCCGGGCAGCGGGACTGGCAGTATTTCTTATGGAATGTTCTGATCTTTCAATCCTGGTTGCAGCATCAGCAGGAGCGGGAAAAAGCGCCGATCGCTTAACCAAAAACGCAGTGAAACTCAGTTAGGATTCTCATATGTGCGGCATCGCCGGATTTTATAACAGCAAGGGACAGGGCCTGGACTGGCAGGGTTGCCTGGAACGGATGAAAGACGTCCTCATCCACCGCGGCCCCGACGATTCCGGCGTCTGGATGGACCGGGAAGCCGGTATCGGCCTGGCGCACCGCCGCCTGTCCATCCTCGACCTGTCTCCCGAAGGCCATCAGCCCATGCCTTCCGCCAGCGGCCGCTTCGTCATCGTCTTCAACGGTGAGATCTACAACTTCGAAGCGCTGCGCGCGCAACTGCCGCAGACCAACTGGCGCGGTCATTCCGACACCGAAGTGATTCTGGAAGCCATCGAGCACTGGGGGCTGGAAAAGGCCGTCAGCCGGTTCATCGGCATGTTCGCCTTCGCTCTCTGGGACAGGAAGGAAAGAAAGCTGCATCTGGTGCGCGACCGGCTGGGCATCAAGCCTTTGTACTACGGCTGGCAGGGCGACTCCTTCCTGTTCGCCTCCGAGCTCAAGGCCTTCAAGGAACACCCCGATTTCAAAAATGAAATCGATCGCAATGCACTGACGTTGTTCTTGCGGAACAACTACCTGCCCTCCCCCTTTTCCATTTACAAAGGGATCGGCAAGCTGCAACCCGGCCACATCCTCACGCTGGATGGCAACCGCCCGCAGGCCGGGCCGAAGACGCATGCCTTCTGGTCGGCAAAGGAAGTGGCCGAGCAGGGAGCGGCGCAGCCTTTCACAGGATCCGACGAGGAAGCCATCGCGCACCTCGATGCCATCCTGCGCGACGCCGTCAAGCTGCGCATGATCGCTGACGTGCCGCTCGGAGCCTTTCTTTCCGGCGGCATCGACTCGTCCACCGTCGTCGCCCTCATGCAGGCGCAAAGCAAGGATCCCGTCAAAACTTTCTCCATCGGCTTTCACGAGGAAAGCCACAACGAAGCCAAGGACGCCAAAAAAGTCGCCCAGCATCTGGGAACCGACCACACCGAGCTCTACGTCACACCGGAAGAAGCGCGAAACGTCATCCCGAGACTGCCCACTCTGTATGACGAACCCTTTTCCGATGCGTCGCAGATACCGACGTTTCTCGTCTCGCAATTGGCGAAACAGAAAGTCACCGTCTCCCTCTCAGGCGACGGCGGTGACGAGCTGTTCGCGGGATACGGCCGCTACGCGGTGGGGCACCGGGTCTGGGAAAAAGTGCGGCGCTTTCCGGCCTGGAGCCGCGGCATCGTTGCGCACATCTTAAAGTCGGTATCACCCGGAAACTGGAACCGCCTGGCCGCCCCGTTCGGATCGCTTCTGCCCTCGGGCATAAAACTGGAAAACCTGGGCCACAACGTGCACACCTTTTCCGGTTTCCTGCAGGCGGGCACGCCGAAAGAAATTTACAGGATTTTGATGTCCCACTATCAGGACCCGGCATCCCTGGTGAAAAACAGCATGGAGCCTGCGACCCGCCACAGCAACGGCTGGAACACGGACAGCGTGCCGCACTTCATGGAGCGGATGATGCTCCTCGACACGGTGACCTATCTGCCGGATGATATTCTTACCAAGGTGGATCGCGCCAGCATGGGGGTCAGCCTGGAAGCGCGCGTGCCGCTGCTCGATCACCGCGTGGTCGAGACCGCCTGGAGAATGCCCCTGCACCTGAAAGTGCGCGACGGTCAGAGCAAATGGTTGCTGCGCCAGGTCCTGTACCAGTACGTGCCCAAACAGCTCATCGAGCGGCCCAAGAGGGGCTTCGGCGTCCCGGTGGGAGCCTGGCTGCGCGGCCCCTTGCGCGAGTGGGCGGAGGACCTGCTGCATGCGGACCGGTTGAATGCGGAAGGATTTTTCAACCCCGAGCCCATTCACAACATATGGGCGCAGCACCTTGCGAACAAAGGCGACTGGCAATACCTGCTTTGGGACGTGTTGATGTTTCAAGCCTGGTTGAGCGAACAGAGGCAGCCGAAATGAAAATCCTGATACTCGCCAGCTATTCGAAATCGCTGATCAACTTCCGCGGAACCCTGCTCAAGGCGATGGTGGACGCCGGCCACACCGTCCTCGCGTGCGCGCCGGACACCCACGCAGAAACGGTAGCCAAACTGCAGAAGATCGGTGTGGCGTTTTGCGCCGTCCCCATGCAGCGAACCGGAACCAATCCACTTCGGGATCTGCAATCCGTCGCGGCTCTGTATTCGGTGTTTCGCGATGCGAAACCGGACATCCTGCTCGCGTACACGTTCAAACCCGTGATCTACGGCTCGCTCGCCGCCCGGCTGGCCGGAGTGCCCAAACGCTATTCGATGATCACGGGACTGGGAAATTCGTTCAGCAATCCCTCGCTCAAAGGCAGGATTCTGAGCTTCGCGATCCGCTGCCTGTTCCGGCTGGCGATCAAGAAAAACACCGCGATCTTTTTCCAGAACCCGGACGACAAACGGGATTTTGAAAACTGGAACCTGATCGGCAAAAACACCCAGGCGGTCATGATGAATGGCTCCGGAGTGGACCTGGACTATTACCCCGCGGTCCCGCCGGTGAAAAAGACGCTGGTGTTCTTGCTGATGGCGCGGTTGATCAAGGAGAAGGGACTTTTCGAGTACGCAAGCGCCGCCCAAACGCTGTCCAGGCGCTACCCGCAGGTTGCGTTCCGCCTGTTGGGATCGTTCGACAGCAATCCCTCGGCCATTCAAAAAGCCCAGGTCGAGGAATGGCAGAAAAACGGCATTGAATATTGCGGCGAAACCGCGGACGTCCGGCCTTTCATCGCCGATTCGAGCGTGTACGTGCTGCCTTCGTTTTACCGGGAAGGCGTGCCCAGGTCGATCCTGGAAGCCATGGCCATGGGCCGTCCCATCATCACCACCGATTCTCCTGGCTGCCGCGAAACGGTGGTGGAAGGACAAAACGGTTTTCTGGTGCCGCCGCAAAACGCCGAGGCCCTCACGCAGGCGATGGAGCGATTCATCACGCAACCGGAGTTGATCGACTCGATGGGAAAAGCCAGCCGGGCCATGGCGGAAGACAAATACGACGTGCACAAAGTCAATACGGTGGTCCTGCAGACCATGAATTTACAGGGCAAGTGAACCTGGAAGCTGCCCTGAAATTTCAGGCCGTACGCTGGATTTTCAACCGCAGGACGGGTTTCGGAAATGTATGAAAAACCGGTTCCCCAGCGAGGAAACGAGATTTATCTGACATTTTGCAGGGGATTTTCACCTTGTTCGCATTTATTAGCGTGTTACATTTAATAAAAGGGAATCAAGCCAGTGACCTCTTCGAAACCCTCGCTTTTGTTCACAGTCATTTTCCAAGTATCACGCGATTCGCATCGGCTCAAAGAGTGCAGCTCGGCCAGCACCGGCTTCGACAACAGGCAGGGTTGAGGTTTTTATCAGGCCCTTTACATTGAAACCAAGGTAACAAACGGGATGAAAAGAACGATCGATTTCATCGTAGCGCTGACAGGCCTCATCGTGATGAGTCCGGTGATCCTCGTGATCGCCTGCCTCGTGCGGTTGAAAATGGGCTCTCCTGTGATCTTCAACCAGAAACGGCCCGGCCTGCACGCGCGCCCGTTTTACATCCATAAATTCAGGACTCTGACCAACGATCGCGATGCGGATGGGAACCTGCTGCCGGACGAAAAGCGGTTGACCCCGCTGGGCAAGTTTTTGCGCCGCTACAGCCTGGACGAGTTCCCGCAACTGATCAACCTCCTGAAAGGAGACATCAGCCTCGTCGGTCCCCGCCCGCTGCTGATGGAATACGTGCCGCGTTACAACTCGGAGCAGGCGAGACGGCATGAGGTGAAACCGGGGATCACCGGATGGGCGCAGGTGAACGGCCGCAACGCCCTCAGTTGGGACGAACGATTCAAGCTGGACGTCTGGTACGTGGATCACCAGTCGTTCTTTCTCGATATCAAGATCCTCGCCATGACGTTTATCAAGGTTTTCTCGGGAGAAGGCGTCAGTCAGGACGGTTATTTCTCCTGCCCCCGCTTCATGGGGAACGAACCGGCGGAGAACCGGAAAAACCCGGCCCGCACGAACCTCACTGGGTCGGCGGAAGAAAGTGAAAAGGTTCCGGTTTGATCGAAAACAGCAAGCACAATGTGGCCCATCTCAAATCTGACGAATATTTTCGGAGTATTTGATTCCATGATTTCTCAATCCAGCGTCGAGACACCGCCGAAAAAGCAGAAGGACGCCCGTGAAGCGCATAAAAATCCTCGCTTCAACAAGAGGATTTTTCTCTCCCCGCCCCATATGGGTGGAAAGGAAGAGGACTACGTCGCTCAGGCCTTCTCCACAAACTGGATCGCTCCCGGTGGACCCAATGTGGACGCGTTCGAAAACGAATTCGCCAGCTATGTCGGCACGGAAAGCGCCGTCGCGGTGAGTTCGGGAACCGCAGCCATCCACTTGTCGCTGCGGCTTCTCGGTGTGGAACAGGACGACACCGTCTTCTGCTCTTCGCTCACGTTCATCGGCAGCGCCTCGCCCATCTTGTACCTGGGCGCCCATCCGGTGTTCATCGACTCCGAACCGGAAACCTGGAACATGTCTCCCCCCGCGCTCAACCGCGCCTTCAAGCAGGCGGAGCGCACCGGGAAAATGCCGAAAGCCGTGGTCATCGTCAATCTGTACGGGCAAAGCGCGGACATGGATGCGCTGAAATCCATCTGCAACCGCTATCATGTTCCCGTGATCGAAGACGCCGCCGAATCTTTGGGCGCCACCTACAAAAGCAGTTTCAGCGGCACGCTCGGCAAATTGGGGGTGTTCTCCTTCAACGGAAACAAAATCATCACCACCTCCGGCGGCGGCATGCTGGTGTCGCACGATTCCAGGTTGATCGAAAAAGCCAAATATTGGGCCAATCAGGCCAAAGACCCCGCCATGCACTACCAGCACAGTGAACTGGGTTACAATTACCGCATGAGCAACATACTCGCGGGAATCGGCCGGGGCCAGTTGAAAGTCCTGCACGAAAGAATCGAAGCCAAGCGCACGATATTCGCGCGATATCAGGAGGCACTTCAGGATATGCCGGGATTGAGCTTCATGCCCGAAGCCAATTTCGGAAAAAGCAACCGCTGGTTGACCGTGTTGACCATCGATCCGAAAGCAACCGGGTACAGCGCGCGCGATTTGGTCAATGCCCTCGAGGCGCGAAACATCGAAGCGCGCCCTGTGTGGAAACCGCTGCACCTGCAGCCGCTGTTTAAAAACTGCGACTACATTCCGCACAGCCCGGACCGGAGCATCTCCGAACAGTTGTTTCATTCGGGGATTTGCCTGCCGTCCGGATCCAATTTGAGCGTCGAGGACCAACAGCGCATCATCAACACCTTTCACGCCATCAAGAGTTTCTGAATACGGACTCTCGAGATACCGCCGAAACTTTTTGCCGGAAAAGTTTTGGGTAAAATTGAATAAATCTCCTTTCACTCGAATCTGAGATATTCGAAGTGCGTTGTTTTTGATACAACTTCGGAGATCCGAAAAATAAATTTCTTTTAAAATTTTCTGTTTCGAATTTATAATTCCCGCAAATTTATAGAAACAGCGCCTGTTTTATTATGATTCGATTCAAACTCATTCCCATTGACCAGCAAGAGAACTGGGGCAAAGTTCTGCAGCAGTGCGGCCGCTATGATATCTATCACGGTCCGCAGTACCACCGGGTCTCCCAACTCATGGGAGAGGGCGCCCCTTACATTTTCACTTATCAGAATCAAAACCGCTGGGCGGCCCTGCCCTTTCTGCTGCGTCCCGTCTCCGAGGTCAAGGGACTGGAAAGCTTCAGTGCGAATGACGCCACGTCCGTTTACGGTTACTCCGGTGTCCTCAGCAATGTGCAGCCAAACGATGAGAACGCCGTTGCGTTTCGAAGCGGATTCCAGGAAGCGCTGCACCAGGCTCTCAAACAAAAAAACATCGTCTCCCTGTTCACCCGGCTGAACCCGTTGATCGACACCCAATGGCTTCTGGACGGGTTGATCGACGTGGCCCCGCTCGGCCCCACGGTCGCGATCAATCTGACTCAATCCCTCGAAGATCAGGAAAAGGCCATGAACCAAAGGGTGAGACGGGATCTGCGCAAAGCCATCAAGGCCGGAGTCACGATTGAGGAAGACACGTCCTTTGCGCGCATCGATGAGTTCATCGCCATCTACAACGAAACCATGCGCGCGCGCAACGCCCAGGAGTTTTATTTCTTTCCCAAGCAATACTACCTGCATCTCAAAACGATGCTCGGCGACGACGCCCGGCTCTACTTCGCGGAACTCAACGGGGACGTGATCAGCACCGCCCTGTTTTTTACAAGCGGCGATATCATTCAATACCATCTATCGGGCACGCCCAGCCATCAGCGCAAGTACAGCGGCCTGAAACTGATATTCGATGCCGTCAGAAGGTGGGGCACCGAAAACGGCTACGCCTGTTTTCATCTGGGCGGCGGCGTCGGCGCCGCGAGGGATTCGCTGCTCGATTTCAAAGCGGGTTTTTCCAAAACCAGGTACGATTTTGGCATCGCTAAAATGATCCTCGATCCGCAGTTGTATTCCGTGCTCAACCGGGCCCGGCAGTTGTACGAGAACCGCACCGGCTGCGTCGTGCTCTCCGAAAACTTTTTCCCCCGCTACCGGCGTCCGGTGAAGATCCAGCAGGAGACCGTCACCGCCTGACCCGCATCGCCGCTCCCGTTTCTCCCTGCTTTCTTTACAAGCCCCACCGCCGCAATAGATTTACACATATTATCCACCTGATACCCCCAGCGAACATCCGGACGCAGAAGGCCCCCGTCCCCTCTCCCTTCAGACTTTTACATTTACATTTCAACTACTTAGAAACCCCTTGTCAAATCGCGACTTTACGTTGTGACGGGGAGCACAAACCGCCCGGACAGCCCGCTTGACAATCTTTCCGGGGTTTCGGTAATATCGGAACACTAAGCATCTATCGCAATGAGGAACATCCCTGTAAATCTATTACCGGAGGATTTCCAGGCTGCTTTTCAGCGCAACCGCTGTGCATCTGAAAGGCTCAAGAAGCCCTGAAAAACAGTCCCTAATTTGCAACCTTTTGTAACTAAAGCGTTACACACCCTTAATCCATTCTTAAGATTTCAATGGCATCCTGATTCCATCAAATGGTGCGGTTAGCAGGATCGTTAGCGCGTCCGCTTTCCTCACCTGTGTCTTGGCATTCAAACAATTATTCAAGGAAATCCCGGTTCAGGGATTGGCAGTTCCCGGCGGGGGAGGCTCGACTCAGTCATTCGAAGCGGATCGGATATCCACTCAGTGAATTGCAGGCGGTTTCATTGGGCGCCGGTATCGGAACCAAAGGCAGGCGGGAAAACCGTACGCATTCGAATCCTCTCCATTTCGCCCCGAAACGCAACCACCAACCATCCATGAGGTTGAAACGATGAAAGCAGTCATTCTGGCAGGAGGTCTGGGCACCCGGTTGAGCGAGGAAACCACTATCAAACCCAAGCCCATGGTGGAGATTGGAGGCAAGCCCATTCTCTGGCACATCATGAAATGCTATTCCGCTCACGGCATCAACGATTTCATCATCTGCCTGGGCTACAAGGGCTACATCATCAAGGAATACTTCGCCAATTATTTCCTGCACATGTCGGATGTCACCCTGAACCTGAAGACCAACAGCATGGAGATACTGCAGAACAACGTGGAGCCCTGGCGCGTCACTCTGGTGGACACGGGGCACGACACTTACACCGGCGGCAGGATCAAACGCATCAAGGAGCATCTCGACAACGATTCCTTCTGCATGACCTACGGCGACGGGTTGTCCAACCTCAACATCAACCGGCTGGTGGACTTCCATAAAAAACACGGCAAGCTCGCCACGGTGACGGGAGTGAAACCGGCCGGCCGGTTCGGAGCCATGGCGATCAAGGACAACCTGATCATGTCCTTTGTAGAAAAACCTCCGGAAGGAAGCGGATGGATCAACGGCGGTTTTTTCGTCCTGGAACCGAAAGTGCTCGACTACATCGACGGCGACAAGATCTGGTGGGAGCGCGAACCCTTGCAGCGGCTGGTGGAAAAGCAGCAGCTGGCGGTGTTCAAGCACGAAGGCTTCTGGATGCCCATGGACACGCTGCGCGATAAAAACACGCTCGAAGAAATCTGGAACTCGGGAAACCCCGACTGGAAGGTCTGGTAATCGAATGCAAGGAACGGATTTTCTCATCATCGGCGGCGGGGTCATCGGCCTCAACATCGCCCGCGAACTGAAGAGCCGGCATCACGGCGCCCGCGTCGTGGTGTTGGAAAAGGAACCGGACTGCGGCTACCACGCCAGCGGCAGGAACAGCGGCGTGCTGCACGCCGGGTTCTATTATTCCGCCGATTCCCTGAAGGCCAAATTCACCAAACGGGGCAACCGCCTGCTCACCGAATACTGCGACCGCAAGAACCTCAAGATCAACAAATGCGGCAAGCTGGTGGTCGCCAAGGACGAGAAGGACCTGGAATACCTGGATGAGTTGATCCGGCGCGGCCAGAAAAACGAGATCGAGCTCAACGAGATCACCGAGAAAGAGGCGAAGGAAATCGAGCCGCGCGTCAAAACCCATCAGCGGGCGTTGTTTTCCCCCACCACTTCTTCGGTGGACCCGTTAGAGGTGATGCATGCGATGAAAGAGGACGCCATCGCCGAAGGCGTGGAAATGAAGACCGGCGTGCGCTACCTCGATCGCAAGGGCAAACGGGTCAACACCTCCGAAGGGCCGATCGAGGCGGGATACGTCGTCAACTCCGCCGGGTTGTACGCCGACCGCATCGCCCGCGATTACGGTTTCTCGCAGAAATACCGCATCCTGCCTTTCAAGGGCCTGTACCTGTATTCCGACGACCTCAAAGGATCGCTGCGCACCCACATCTACCCGGTTCCGGATCTTCGCAATCCGTTTCTGGGCGTGCATTACACGGTGACCGTGGACGGCAAGGTGAAGATCGGCCCGACGGCCATCCCGGCGTTCTGGCGCGAGCAATACTCCGGTCTCGACAATTTCTATTTATCCGAGTTCTCGGAAATCATTCTGCGGCAGCTCGGGTTGTTCGCGTTTTCCGGTTTCGACTTCAAGCAGCTCGCGTTCGATGAGATCCGCAAATACTCCAAGTCGCATCTGGTGTCCCTGGCCTCGCATCTACTGAACGGAGGCCGCAAGAGCAACCACGCGCACTGGGGCAAACCGGGCATCCGCGCCCAGTTGTTGGACATTGAGGAGAAGAAACTGATCATGGATTTCGTGCTCGAAGGAGACGCAAATTCCATGCACGTGTTGAATGCGGTTTCCCCCGCGTTCACCTGCGCCATTCCGTTTTCAGAGTATGTATGTGATGAAATCGATCGCCATTCTAACTGAGGAAACTCCATGAAGATTCTAATCACCGGCAACATGGGCTACGTCGGACCCGGCGTGGTCAAAAGGCTCCGCAACACTTTTCCCGAAGCCACTCTGATCGGTTTCGACATCGGCTATTTCGCCCAGTGCCTCACGAACACGGTCATGCTGCCAGAATGCAACGTGGACGTGCAATATTTCGGCGACGTGCGCGACTTTCCCCAGGACATCCTGCCCGGAGTTGACGCCATCGTGCATCTGGCGGCAATATCCAACGACCCGATGGGCAACAAGTACGAGGAAGTCACCCTCGACATCAACTACCGCGCCAGCGTCCACATCGCCAAACTGGCGAAGGCGGCCGGCGTGAAATCCTTCAGCTTCGCCTCCAGTTGCAGCGTCTACGGCTGCGCGGACGACGGCGCCCGCTCGGAGAATTCGACGCTGAACCCGCTCACCGCGTACGCGAAGTCGAAGGTGTTCACCGAGCAGGAGCTGAAAAACCTCGCCGACGACAACTACAAAGTCACGGCGCTGCGCTTTTCCACCGCCTGCGGCATGAGCGACCGGCTGCGGCTGGATCTGGTGCTCAACGATTTCGTCGCCTCCGCGGTGGCCGCCGGCAAGATCACCATCCTGAGCGACGGCACGCCCTGGAGACCGCTGATCAACGTGAAGGACATGGCCCGCGCGTTCGAGTGGGCCATCGGACGCGACGCCGCCGAGGGCGGGAACTTCATCGCCGTCAACATCGGCACCGACACCTGGAACTACCAGGTCAAGGAACTGGCGCAGGCGGTCGCGAAGGTCATCCCCGGAACCGAGATCTCCATCAACACCGACGCGCAGCCGGACAAGCGATCCTATAAAGTCGATTTCAGCCTGTTTCGCAGACTCGCTCCCAACCATCAGCCCGAGCACGATCTTCTGAGCACCGTCGCCGAGTTGAAGGAAGGGCTGCAAGCGATGCACTTCAGCGATACCAATTTCCGCGATTCGTTGATGATGCGCCTCAAGGTGCTGGGCCATCTCGAATCGCACGGGCTCATCGGCCCGGATCTTTCCTGGACCACCAAACCGAAAGGAGTGACCGTAAACTCATGAAGGATAAAGAAAACACCTGTCGATTCTGCGGTAGCTCTTTACAGATCACCTTTGCCGATCTGGGGATGTCGCCTTTGGCGAATTCCTACATCCCGGCGGAAAAGGAATGCAGCATGGAACCGTTTTACCCGCTGCACGCCTATGTCTGCCAGTTCTGCTTTCTGGTCCAGTTGAAAGAGTTCGAAAGCCCGCAGCACATTTTCAGCGATTACGCTTACTTCTCCTCGTTCAGCGACTCCTGGCTGCGGCACGCCAAGGCGTACACCGACAAGATGGTCGAACGCTTCGGCTTCGGCGCGCAAAGCCAGGTGATCGAGATCGCCAGCAACGACGGCTACCTGTTGCAGTATTTCAAGGAAAAAGGCGTGCCGGTGCTGGGCATCGAACCCGCGGCCAACATCGCCAAAGTGGCGCGTGAGAAGGGCATCCCGTCATTGGTGAAATTTTTCGGCAAGCAGACCGCCTCCGAGCTGGTTTCCGAAGGCACGAAGGCAGACCTGCTGCTGGGTAACAACGTGCTCGCCCACGTTCCCGATCTGCACGATTTCGTCGGTGGGATGAAAGCGGTCCTCAAGCGCGATGGGGTCATCACCATGGAGTTTCCTCACCTTCTGCGTCTGATGGAGGAAAACCAGTTCGACACCATTTACCACGAGCACTTTTCCTATCTTTCGTTCATCACGGTGGAAAAGGTCTTCGCACGCCACGGCCTCACGCTGTTCGACGTGGAAGAGCTGCCCACGCACGGCGGATCGCTGCGCATCTACGCCCGCCACACCGAGGACGAAATGCACCCCGTAACGGCAAACGTATCCGAATTGCGGGACCGCGAAATCCAGTACGGCCTGACCAACCCCGAGACCTACGCCTCTTTCTCCGAAAAGGTGCTAGAAACCAAACGGGGCCTGTTGACCTTCCTCAACGAAGTGAAGCGGGAAGGAAAGACCATTGTCGGCTACGGCGCGCCCGCAAAGGGCAACACGCTGCTCAACTACTGCGGCGTCGGCACCGATTACATCGACTACACCGTGGACCGCAGTCCGGAAAAACAGGGCCGCTATCTGCCAGGGACACACATCCCCATCTACCACCCGGATAAGATCCGGGAGACGCGGCCCGATTACGTGTTCATCCTTCCCTGGAATCTCAAGGATGAAATCATGAAACAGATGGACTACATCCGGGAATGGGGCGGGCGCTTTTTCATTCCCATTCCGAAGGTGGAAGTATTCAGGTGACAGCCATGGGCATGTTCCAGATTATGAAAACGCAGTCGGGCGGTTTTCGGTGGAGCCGGATACACCGGCCTCACCGGAGCGCACCGGCGTCTTTTCGCCCGGTCAAAGAGCGCAAAGAAGACACGGGTCCGCTGCAGATGATGCCGCTGCTGCGCGAGTTGTTTCCCATCTGCAGAAGCATCACCGGTGAGGGTTTCCGCAAAAGTCTCAAAATCCTCGCCCGCGAGATCGACCTGAATATTCTGGAATATCCCTCCGGCCTGCACTGTTTCGAATGGACCGTGCCCGACGAGTGGAACATCCGCGACGCTTACATCAAGGACACGGCGGGAAACCGGATCGTCGATTTCAGGCAATCCGGCCTGCATGTCGTCGGTTACAGCGTGCCGGTGCACGCCGTCATGCGGTTTTCAGAACTCAGGCCGCACCTGCATTCCCTGCCCGAGGATCCCGACGCGGTTCCCTATCGCACCTCGTATTACAAGAGAACCTGGGGATTCTGCCTGACGCACGCGCAGCTCGCGAAGATGGAGAAAAAACCGGATGCCCGGTACGAAGTGTGCATCGATTCGGAACTGAAACCGGGCGTGATGCGGATCGGCGAGTGTTTTTTGCCCGGAGAAACGGACCGCGAAATCCTCATCTCCGCGCACAACGATCATCCGGCGCAGGCAAACGACGGCCTTTCCGGCGCCATTGTGGCCACCGCCCTGGCGAGAGAGATCAGCAAGTGGAAAAACCGCCGCTATTCCTATCGCATCCTGCTCTTGCCCGCGACCATCGGCTGCATCACCTACATCTTCAATCACCGGGACTGGCTGAAACGGCTGGAGGGCGGCTACGTCCTCGCCTGTCTGGGCGATAGTGGAAAATTCAATTACAAGAAAACGTTTCTCGGAAACCATGAAATCGACAAGGCCATGATCAGCGCCCTGAATTCGGAAGACGTGGATCATGAGGTGAGAAAGTTCTGGCCCTGGGGTGGGGACGAAACCCAGTACAGCGCCCCCGGATTCCGCATTCCCGTCGGGTCTCTCATGCGCACCCCGTTCATGGAATTTCCGCAATACCACACCTCGAAAGACGACCTGGAATTCGTCTCCGAGGAGGCGTTGCAGGGATCGCTCAGAGTTTACGTTCAGGCCCTGTGCAATCTGGAGATGAACGCAACCTACCGCGTCACCTTCTCCGGAGAGCCCAAGCTGGACAAGCACAATATGTACGTCGGTCCATCGGGAGATCCGGATCTTTTCTGGGGAACCCAGTATTTCTTTCACATGAGCGACGGCGCGCATTCGTTGTTGGACATCCACGCCGAATGCGGCGTTCCCATGAAAACATTGGCAACTATTGCAAAAAAAGCCCATTCCGCGGGTCTCGTGGAACGGCTTTGAGCGACAGGAAGGACCGCCCTCCTCTCTTCTGCAAAACCGTGGCGAACTGATTCATGAAATTCACAGAAACACGCCTCAAAGGGGCGTTCATCATCGAGCCGGAACCCATCACAGACAACCGGGGTTTTTTTGCCCGCGCGTTCTGCCGCAGGGAATTCGAAGAGCGGGGACTCAACCCCGAGATCGCACAGTGCAACATTTCGCTGAATAAGGCGAAGGGCACCCTGCGTGGTCTGCATTACCAGGCTCCTCCGCATGAAGAGGAAAAACTCGTGCGCGTGACCCGGGGCGCGATCTTCGATGTCATCGTCGATCTTCGGGAAGCCTCGCCCACGTACCGGCAATGGCTGGGTGTGGAACTGACCGCCGAAAACCGCAAGGCCCTGTACATTCCCAAAGGATTCGCGCACGGCTTTCAGACGCTTGAGGACAACACGGAAGTGTTTTACCAGATGTCGGAATTCTTTCATCCGGAGTCGAACCGGGGCGTGGCCTGGAACAGCCCGGAGTTCGGCATCGAATGGCCGCTGCAGACCAAGATCCTTTCCGAAAAAGATCGAAATCACAGCAGCACCGTCCAATCCTGATACGAAAAACACACCGGGGCGGCGCGCTTTCGCGTCAAGGCCCGTGTGACTGGCTCACGAAAGGCGCACATCGATGAAACTCATGCCCCTCATGCGGGAATTGTTTCCCATATACCGAAGCATCACAGGAGACGGCTTCAAGCAAAGCCTGGAAATCCTGTCCCGCGAACTCGACCTCACCATCCGCGAATATCCCAGCGGCCAGGAGTGTTTCGAATGGACCGTCCCGGATGAATGGAACATCACCGATGCGTGGATCAAGGATTCCAGCGGCAACCGCGTGGTCGATTTCAAGAAAAACAGCCTGCATGTGATGAGCTACAGCACCCCCATCCACGAAACGATGCCGTTTGCCAAACTCAAGGACCATCTTCATACCGTCAAAGACCTCCCGGACGCCGTGCCCTTTCGCACCTCATTTTACCGGCGCAACTGGGGTTTCTGCATCAGCCACAATCAGCTCCAGGAGATGGCGAAGAACCCAGACGCGGAGTACGAAGTCTGCATCGAATCCGAACTCAAAAAAGGCGTGCTGCGTATCGGCGAATGGTATCTGCCCGGAGAAAGTGAAAAGGAGATCGTCTTCTCCAGCTACAACTGCCATCCCGCCCAGGCCAACGACGGTCTGTCCAGCACCCTGGTTTCGGTCGCCGTCGCGAAAAAACTGCTCGAGCTGCCCAGGCGGAAATACTCCTACCGGCTTCTGATCCTGCCGGGCACCATCGGCTCCATCACCTACCTGTACAACAATCCGGACTGGGTCGCGAAAGTGGCCGGAGGCTATGTGTACGCCTGTCTGGGCGATAAAGGAAAAATGAACTACAAAAAGACCTACCAGGGAGACCACGAAGTGGACAAAGCCATGATCGCCGCCCTTGAATGGGAGAAGGCCGATCACGTGGTGCGGGACTTCTGGCCCTGGGGCGGCGACGAGGGGCATTACAACTCGCCCGGCTTTCGGATGCCGATGGGATCGCTCATGCGCTCCCCGTACATGGAATATCCCGAGTACCACACGTCTTTGGACAATCTCGATTTCGTGACCGAAGAGGCCATGCAGGAGTCGGTCCGGGTCTATTGGCGGGCGGTGCAGAACCTGGAAATGAACGAACGGTACAAGGTTCTCATCAAAGGCGAACCCAAGCTGGACAAGCACAACATGTACGTGAGCCCGGCCGTGGACCGCAATCGTTTTTTGGGGACCAATTACTTCTTTCTCATGAGCGACGGCACCCATTCGCTGCTGGACATCCACACCAAAAGCGGCGTGGACCTGGAAACCCTGCACGCCATCGCCGAGAAAGCCCTTTCGGTGGGATTGGTGAGCCGGGTCGAAAACGGCAAGGCATGACCATTCATTTACACTCAATGACATTCATAGATACTGAAGTTTCTGAACAACGCCTCGTACAAGCTGCCGGCCGGAAAGCCGCTTGCACCCAAACACACAAATAACCTTATATAAATAAAACCCAAACAGCCGCATTGAATTTTTAGTCTCGGGTCAAAAACAATACGGAAAAGCGGAAGAGTCAAGTCATACACTTATGACAGCCTGATCTTCAATAAGTAACTTACGTTTTTTCAATTAGTTTCGAATGAAGTTACCGGTGCGGGGAAACGAAAAAAATCCGGTGCAAACGTGGCGAATTTGTGACCTTCCCTGCACCAATCCGTAATATTGATTTCTTATCCTAGTGGAGAATTCCCCCTCGGTAAATCCGAACCCCGGTTCGGAGAGGTTGGCAAAATGGTTTCAATCATTAAGAAGTGCTTACTGAGGGGAGCAAAATCGGCTGGAAATTTTTGAGAAAAAATTCGCTGCTCCGAGCCCCAAAAAGTTTTGGGACGAAAAAGGGAATATGTTAATGTAATTATTTCTGAGGGAAAGACGGCGGCATTCACCCATATCAAGATAGTTACTGATAGTGAAAATCTATGCAGCCGTGTCTTCTTTCCAATGAAAACCTTCTCTTTTAAGTCTAACAAATTTGCGGGCTGGCGCAGAACCAAGGATGAGGTGAAAGTATCTCGCCCTCTGGCTGGAAAGTTAGACTTATTTCCCATCAACCATATGGCATGAGGTTTTAAATGAACCAGGTTCCTCAAAACCAGCAGGAAATCAACATCCAGGAATTGTTCCAGATCATCAATCGGCGCAAGCTGACCATCCTCTGCTTTGTGCTGATTTTCGGAATCGTTGGCACCATCTATTCCTTCAGCCAGACCCCGGTATACGAAACCGAAGCCATCGTGTTGATCGGAACCAAAACCCCCGACGCGTTCACCGACAAAACCAAAGGTTTTGAGGAACTGGATCCGACCAAGACCGACTATTACAAGACCCAGTATGCCATGCTGAAAAGCCGGTCGCTCGCCAAACGGGTCATCGACGATTTGAACCTGCTCGACAGCGAGGAATTCAAGCCGAAGCCGCCGCTGGTCGATTTGAGCGGCATCAAACAGACGGTGCGCGGCCTCATTGAAAACCTGCTGCCCGAGAAGGAGGAAAGCCCGCTCACCAATATCCCCAAAGATCCCGCAACGGAGATGGTGGACAGTTTCCTGCGCCGGCTGATCATTTCTCCCATCACCCAGAGCCACGTCGTCAACGTGCGCTTTCAGGGTTACAACCCTGTCATGATCACGGAGATCACCAACAAGTTCCTCGACACCGTGATCCAGAGAAACATCGAACGCCGGACCCAGATTCTGGGCGGTTCGGAAAAATGGATGGTGGAGAAGCTGACGGAGTTGAAGGACAAGATGAAAAAGGCCGAGCTGAAACTGGCCAAATTCCGCAAACGAAACAACATCATCGATTTCCGGCAGAACCGCGAGATCTCCGCGCAGAACCTCAGCAAATACCAGGATGAGATCCGCACCGTGCAGACCGAACAGCTGCGCCTGCAGACCTTGAAGGAGCTTTTGGAGAAGCTGAAACAGGATCCCCTCGGACTTTTGCAGTCGCTCCCGGATGACGTGAAAACGATCGAGATCACCAATCTCATCACCCAGTACGCTCAGATCGTCAGCGAGTACGAAGATTTGACCACCCAGTACAGCGTACGGCATCCGCGGTTGCAGCTGCTGGATCAGAAGAAAAGCCAGATCGAAGAGAAGATCCCCTCTGAGATCGATCGCCTGATCGCTTCCATCGACATCGATTACCGCGGAACCGTGGTCCACGAAGAGTCGCTACGCAATGCGATGCAGACCGAGAAAAACAAGATCATGAAGATGGACAACGAAGAGTTCACCTTCAACGCGCTCAACGACGAATTCGAGACCAACAAGATCCTGCACAACGATCTGTTGAAACGGTTCAAGGAAATCGACATCGCCTCTTACAGCAACGAAAGTGCGATCCAGGTGGTGGACCGGGCGGAGATTCCCTACAAGCCCATCAAGCCGAAGAAGACCTTCATCATTTCCCTCTGCCTCATGCTGGGTCTGTTGGGAGGCAGCTTCTGGACCATCGTTTCTGAAAGAATGAAAAAATCCATGATCAGCGTCGAAGACGTGGTCCGGCAGATCCCCTTCCCGTTCCTCGGAGCGGTGGGCGTCATCGGCAAGAAAGACCTGCCCCTGCCGGCGGTGAACAACATCAACTCCTTCGTCGCCGAAGAGTTCCGGACGGTCAAAACCAACCTGATGCTCAACGGATTCATCGACCAGAACAAGGTGCTGATGGTTTCCAGCTCGACGCCCAAGGAAGGCAAGACCACCATCGTCACCAACCTTGCGGCCACGTTCGCCCAGGAAAACAAACGCGTCCTGATCATCGACGCCGACTTCGTGCGGCCCAAGGTCAGCTCCGTGTTCACCAACCTGAACACGTTCAAGCACCCCGGCTTCATCGATGTGCTGGAAAACCCGAAACTGTTCGACCGGCTGGTCAACCACAAGGGTTCCGAAAACGGCAAGCTGGACGAGATCTATCTGAAAACCGGTATCGACGGCGTCTACATCCTGCCCCGCGGCGCACTGACCCGCAAGTTCACCGACACCATCAACTACGGGCTGTTCCAGAAGTTTCTGGGCGCCGTCAAGAAGACCTTCGACGTGGTGCTGATCGACACGCCCCCGGCGCTGGCCTTCTCGTACGTGTCCGTTGCGGCGCAGCTCTGCGACGGCGTGATGTTCGTCATCGGCTCCGGCATGAAGGACAAGGATCTGATCAAGCGAACGCTCAAGCAGCTGTCGGCGGCTTCATCCGACAACAGCTTCCGCTATGGGTCCAACCGGCCGGTCCCGGCACGGCATTCGAACGGATCGCATTCCAACAGCAACATGCTGCTGAAATCCGCCCCGAAATCCAGGATCTTCGGTGTGGTGCTCAACAAGGTGAAGTTCCACCGCGACGATTACTACGAGTACCATCGCAAGTACTTCCAGGACTACTACTCCAATATGGATATGAAAAAGAGGAAAGTGGTCTCAGCCTGACAGCGGCATCAAAAAGCCAAGAAATAAAACAGGGGGAGCGGGATCGATCGGATCCGGCTCCCCCTTTCTTTTTGCTTTCGCTCAGGCTCAGCGGCGGAACTTGGCGATGAGCCCGGTCACCACCTCGATCACCCGGTTCACATCCGCGGCCGACATTTTGGGATACAAAGGCAGCGTCACCACCCGTTCCGAATAATCCGACGCGATGGGGAGATCCTGCGGACGGGTGTGGAAATTGCGGCGGTAAAACGGTTGCAGGTGCAGCGCCACATAGTGCACCGCCGCGCCGATCCCCTGCCCCTGCAGTTCGGTGAGAAACTCGTTGCGCGACACGGTCAACCGTTCCAGCCTCAGAGCGATGATGTAGATGTGGTGCGCGTGCGATGCGTAATCGCGCGTGAGCAGGGTTTCCACCTCCGGCACGGCATGGAACGCCTCGTCGTACAGGGCCACATAGCGCTTGCGCAGATCGAGGAAATCGTTCACCCGCTTGAGCTGGTGGATTCCCAGGGCGGCGTTGATGTCCGGCATGTTGTATTTGAATCCGGGCGCCTGCAGCTCCCAGTGTGAAAATTTTTCCTTGCCGTAGCGTTTCCACGCGTCCTTGCTGAGCCCCTGCAACCGCATCTCGCGCACCTTGTCCGCCAGCGCGTCGTCGTTGGTGACCAGCATCCCGCCCTCTCCGGTGGTGATGTTCTTGTTCGCGTAAAAACTGAAGGAAGTGGGATTGCCCAGGTTGCCGATCTTCCGGCCCTTGTACCCGGTTTCCAGTCCGTGCGCAGCATCCTCGATCAGCGCCAGGTTGTGGCGGGCGGCGATGTCCTGGATCACATCCATGTCGCAGGGGTGCCCCGCAAAATGCACCGGCAGGATCGCCACCGTGCGCGGCGTGATTTTTTCTTCGATCCCGCTCGCATCGAGGGTGAGCGTCCCCGGTTCGATATCGACGAAAACCGGTTTCAGCCGCTCGTGCAGAATGATGTTCGACGTCGCGGGAAACGTCATCGGCGTCGTGATCACCTCCGAACCCTCCGTAAAGCCCATCGACGCCAGCGCCAGATGCAGCCCCGCCGTGCAGGAGTTCAGCGCCACCGCGTGCTTGCAGCCGATGTAGTCCTTGAACACCTCCTCAAAGCGCTGGGTCTTGGGACCGGTGGTCAGCCAGCCCGAACGCAGGGTGTCCACCACCTCGTTGATCTCATCCTCCTCGAACCAGGAACGGTGAAACGGCAGGTCCATATTCATAGCGGGGAATCTCTCCGAAAAGGTTGGCGCCTTGGACAGGACAAACCTCCAAAGCGAATGCGGGTCAAAGACGTTTACCGGCCGGACGCAACCGGAGAAACAGCGAGAACGGTCCCCCCGCCTCCTGCAGGCCGCAATTCAATGGCCCGAAAGGACACAGGGAAACAAAAATTCGATGCGAATGAAAATAAGAAAACGAAAAAGAAATCAGACAGGTGAACGAACAATCAGAAGAATCGCTCCGGCAGAAAAGAGTATAACACACAACAAACGATTGTGAACAACGGCCACGGTTTCGTGCAGACCGTTCACAATGAAAACGCGGGTGGCGCCGCGAAAAAAAATCTCAGGATCGCTGCAATTTGACGGTTCCGCCGATTGGAATTAAAAAAAACGAATGCTAAAATCGGGCAACAGGTTCATCCGTCCTTCACAAACTCACAGACACGCAAACAGCATGCAGGCAACACTCAACGCACTCACCGGATTCATCGGCCCCAAGTCCGGGTACCTGGTCCAGGCATTCATCGTCGTATTCGGCTCGCTGCTCCTCGACTACATTCAACGCCGCATCCTGAAACGGCTGCATCAGCGCGCCCTGAAAACCGAAAATCTGTGGGACGACGCGCTCATGATCGCGATCCCTCAACCCTTGAGCGTCGTCATCTGGTCCGCGGGGATCGCTCTGGCCGCCGACATCATCCGCAGCACCACCGGCGCCGTCCTGCTGGAAGCAGCCGAGCCGATCCGCGACACACTGATCATCGCCGCCATCGCCTGGTTTTTCGTGCGCTTCATCAAAAACGCCGAAAAGGCTTTCCTGACGGATGAGAAAACGGCTGAAAAAACCGACCTGGATCCGACCACCGTGGATGCGATCTCCAAACTGCTGCGCGTGTCCGTGTTCATCACCGCCGCGCTGGTGGTCCTGCAAACGCTGGGCTACAGCATTTCCGGCGTCCTGGCCTTCGGCGGCATCGGCGGCATCGCCGTGGGTTTCGCGGCCAAGGACCTGCTCGCCAACTTTTTCGGAGGCTTGACCATTTACCTAGACCGTCCCTTTGCCGTGGGAGACTGGGTGCGCTCCCCCGACCGGGAGATCGAGGGGACCGTGGAAAGCATCGGCTGGCGGCTCACCCGCATCCGCACCTTCGACAAGCGGCCGTTGTACGTTCCCAATTCGACCTTCACCACCATCGCCGTGGAAAATCCTTCGCGCATGCAAAACCGCAGGATCTACGAAACCGTCGGCATCCGCTATGAGGACGGGCCCAAAATGCAGGCGATCGTCGATAAAGTGAAGGACATGCTGACGCAGCACAAAGAGATCGACACCAGCCGCACGCTGATCGTCAACTTCAACGCCTTCGCCCCCTCCTCGCTCGACTTTTTTGTGTACACCTACACAAAGACCACCAATTGGGTGCGGTTTCACGAAATCAAACAGGACGTGCTGCTCAAAATCATGCAGATCATCGAAAACGAAGGCGCGGAAATCGCCTTCCCCACCTCCACCCTGCACCTGCCTCAGCTTTCTGAAAAGGAACTGCTGGAAAAATTGAAAGGGGAAAACGCAGACCGCTGACGCGCGGTCAGTTGCCGATCGGCAGCGTCAAGAGAGGACCGATCTCGCGCACATTGCCCGCCTGCAGGGAAAAAATCTGCGCCAGCAGCGAGAAGGTCGATTTGGAAGTGAGGTCCGAATCGTAGATGTAGAACCAGTGATCGCGGTAGTCCACGGCGACGGCCGCCGCAGCCGGCTCATCCTGCTGCGAGGGGATTTTGAGAATGTCTCCGGTGACTTCGTCCCAATTGAACTCCTTGCCCTGCCCGTCCAGGGTCAGGGTGATCTTTCCCGCTTCCCGATGGGCTTTGGGAGGCACGACCGCATTCGACAGGTAATACATGATTCCCAGCAGCGAGCGGGTGGAGATCTGAATCCGCGACTCGCTGTCGTGGTTCGAGGTCACCGTGGACAAAATAAATTTGGAGTTGTCCGGCGGCAGCCCCAGCAGCGTGTTCAACACGATCACTTCCGCGGAATCCTGCATGCCGCCGTTCACCTCGAAAACCAGTTCGGGCACCGTCTGGTTCCTCTCCAGAGAAACCGTCAGGGCGTCTTTGAGCTGCAATTGACGGATCAGACGCGAGGCGCGCACGAAATCCTTGAAGACGGGCGCGTAGGCCGGCGTCGGCCCGGAGGCGCTGGGAGCGTTTCTCAAACTGCCCATGCGGTTCAGGCATATACGCAAAATCTGGTCGATGTTCCACCCCGATTGAAAGAGCAGAAACACGCTTTCCAGGGAAACCTGCGCCAGAAAACGCGTGATGAACTGCTCGCCGCGCAACGGCGCGTACGTGATGGTCGGGGACTCCTCCACCTCCGTCTTCGCTCCAAAGCCGAACAGCCCCTTGACGCCGTCCTGCAGCGTCGCCGCCGCATTGGCGTTGGATTTCAGGGTGAACTGGGAGGCGATGCTGCTGACCTCCAGAAAGTAAGGCGTGTCCCGGTACTTGAGCCGCACCAGATTCAACAGCAGCTGCTGGTTGTTGGATTTTTGAATCTCGGTGTTGTAGCTGTAGCGGTCGTTTTTGACGGATTTGGGGCCGATTCCGATGCAGCCCGTTCCCAGAAAAAGAACGCCCAGCCAGGCGGCAGCAAACCATGCGAACCAGCTGCGGTCGCGCAAAGACGCGCGCTTTCGCTCAGGGCCTTTGCGCTTGGGTCTCCAATGAGGGGTGTGGAGTTTCAAAATGGCGGAATGAATGGGGAATCCGAAGAATTCCTGCGGTGGAATAAGGGTGGACGATCGAATGAACGCCATCACACGCTGTGCTTGCGCCCCCTGCCGGTTTCGCAATGAAGAGAGGGGCTCCGACATCGCAAACCCGAATGAAAACCCTTGAGCGGTCCTCAGGAAGGTTCCGCGCCGGTTTGTGCAGGTTTTTTATACACTTTACGGCGAAACAGACTGCCCCTTCGGCTCACGAGCCGGTCGAGAAACACATACCCGTCGAGATGGTCCATTTCGTGCTGGGCCACCCGCGCCTCGAAGCCTTCCATATTATACACATGCGCGACGCCAAACTCATCTAAAGCTTTCAATTCAATGAATTCCCAGCGCGCCACGTTGCCTGTGTAATCGGGCACCGAAAGGCAGCCTTCCCGGCCCACCACGTTGCCCTCGTGCGAGGTGATCACAGGATTGATCAGGATCAACCGGCCGTGATTCTTGATTTTGGGCTTGCCCGTCAGATCGACGATCACGATCCGGTCGAGCCTTCCTACCTGCGGGGCCGCGATGCCGATCGCCCCCGGACCGGCCCGCATGGTTTCTTCCAGGTCGGCGATAAAACCGCGCAGAGCATCGTCGATTGTCTCCACCGGCTGCGAGATTTCCTTCAACCGGGGATCGGGAACCTCCAGAATTTTCAGAACCGCCATCGGTCAACCTCTCAGGATATCGATTTCCGCAATCTCCGTGTCCACTTCCAGTTCCGCGTCCAGACTGTCGAGGGCGGCCTGCAACGATTCCACGCCTTCAGAAGCGACCCCTTCGATGTGCATGATGTAGATCGGGTTGTCTTCCGTGCCCGCCACATCCGATTCCAGATTGAGTATATTGAGGCCGGACTCTGCCAGCTTGCCGGTCACCTGCGCCACGATCCCGGCGCGGTCGGCGCCGTGCACGCTGATGCGCACATTGGGATCCAGGTGCCGGTGCAATTCCCCGTCGATCGCATCGACGTGATGCCTGAGATCGAATTTCTCGCAAACCGGAGCGATGATTCCGTCCAACGCGGTCTCCGAACCGTCGAACCGGACCATCAGCATGATCGAGAAGTTGCCGCCCAGCCGGGTCATCGAAGCCTCACCCAGGTTGCAGTTGCCCTGGAACAACGCCCCGCTGATGTGCGCGACGATTCCCGGGCGGTCCCTGCCAACCAGGGTCAACATGTACCAGTTTTCCATCACACGAACCTGAAAATGAAACAGCGCTTTTGTATTTTGTAAAAATAAAAGATAAACGCTGCCTCCCGATTATTCAAGGAAAGAAACCGCCGGCCGCCTGTCTCATCGATCCCGCGCACGGCATCCCGTTCAGAAAAAAGAAGAAACCGCACACCTCATCCGTTGACATCCGCCAGCCAGAGCTGGAACTGTTCCCACGCGTCCTTGAAATTGGCCGCGCTGTATTTTTTCATCTCCGGCGCGCCGTTCGGCTCCTCCGGGGAGCGGGCCACGACGATGTATTTTTCGTTGAAGGTCGGGCTTTCCAGATACAGGGACAGCTTGTCCGCCATCACACTCCCGGTTCCGCGCATCAGCTCGTCCATCACCGGTTTCGCCAGACACGCGATTTCCAGGCCGTTTTTGTTGATCAGCTTCACCATTGTATTTCCGCGGCTTTTGCATTTTTACGGCGGCGGCGACCGCCGGTCCGTTTGCGCTCACTCTACCTGTAAAGGTGGGATTTCTCAAGCCGAACGCGGCCTTTGGCACCGGAAAATAAAGTGGAAAATTTCATAGATTTACGTTATCTTAGAATGAAGGATAAGTTATAAATATTTGATATTGTTAGCTCAATATTAGATTTACATCAAACTGTCAATCAACCCCTACCCCGAATGGGGGAATCGGGGTCCCGCGAATCCATTTATGACTAAAATCCGTGTGCTGGTGGTGGACGATGCGGTGGTCGTCCGTAAAATCGTCACCGATTGTCTGCAGGGAGACCCGGAGATTGAGGTTGCAGGCGTGGCCGCCAACGGCCGCATCGCCCTGGCCAAAATCCCGCAGATCAACCCGGACATCGTGACCCTGGACATCGAAATGCCGGAGATGGACGGCCTGCAGACCCTGGCCGAAATCCGCAAGATCTACCCCACGCTGCCGGTCATCATGTTCAGCACCCTCACCGAGCGGGGCGGGGCGAAAACCCTGGAAGCCCTGGCTCTCGGCGCCACCGACTACGTCACCAAACCCGCCAATGTCGGCAGCGTTTCGGTGGCCATGCAGCGGGTACGCGACGAACTCATCCCCAAGGTCAAGGTTTTCTGCGCGAAAAAGGTGGGCCTCAAGCCGCCTGTGAACGCCAAACCCGCAGCCGCGCCCAAAGCCAAGGCAGCGGCCAAATCCGTCATCCAGCCTCCCAAAATTCCGGCCAAAAAGGTGCGGATCGATGTCCTCGCCATCGGCGTGTCCACGGGAGGCCCCAACGCTCTGGCCGAGCTGTTTCCGGTGTTTCCCAAGGATCTGCCCGTTCCCATCGTGATGGTCCAGCACATGCCGCCGTTTTTCACCAAGCTTTTGGCCGAGCGTTTGACCACGCAGTCCAAGCTCGTGGTCGAGGAAGGGGCGGCCGGCAACCGTCTGAAACCCGGTGCGGCCTGGATCGCTCCCGGCGACTACCACATGGTTCTGGAAAAAAACGGCACCGGAATGGACATCCAGCTCAACCAGGCCCCGCCTGAAAACTCCTGCCGTCCGGCGGTGGACGTGCTGTTTCGCAGCGTTGCCGAGCATTACGGCCCCAATGTGCTGGCGGTGATCCTGACAGGAATGGGACAGGACGGCCTGATCGGCTGCGAGCACATCAAAAGCGCCGGCGGCCGGGTCATCGTTCAGGACGAGGAAAGTTCGGTCGTTTGGGGAATGCCGGGATTCGTCGCCAAAGAAGGTCTGGCGGACAAGGTGCTTCCCCTGAATCAGATCGGGACTGAGATTCTCCGCGAACTGCAGACAGGCAGGTAGACCTCATTCCCCTTCGGCGCAGCGCCGGGGAATGGGCTCAACGGTTGCAAAACGGTTTCGACTCGATCAGGCTTCGTCGCCCACAGCCGCCACTTGCTGCGTACTGCTCATGACGTCGCCATACTCCACATGCACCGCTTTTTTCGTGTCCAGGATGAGCAGCAGACTCCCTTCCAGTTTGTAAACTCCCAGAACCAGATCCCGCGTCACCGCATCCATGGTGTCCGGCGGCAGTTCGTGCTTGTCCCCGGGAACTTCCAGGACGTCGCCGATTTCATCGACCAGCAGGCAGACGACTCCCTCTTCCGTGCGGACCACCACGTTCATCGGCAGTTTGTCTTCCGGCCAGCTTTCCATGCCGAGCCGGCAGCGCAGATCGACGGCGGTGATGATCTGGCCGCGCAGGTTGATCATCCCCCGCACCATCGGCGGCGCCAGAGGCACCCGCGTCATTTCCTGATACCGGAAGACCTCCTGGATTTTTTCCACTTCCACGCCGAAAAACAGGTCGCCCAGATAAAACGTACAGAATTGTTTGGTGTCCGCCATGAATCGGTTTCCTATTCTAAGCAGGAATCATTGAAGATTCTTCGTAAAAGGTAGGATCGCTTTGCTTGACGATCCCTTCCGCATCCAGCAGGTCCGTGACCTTGCCCTGCAGCACCACGGTTCCCACCGTTCCGTGCCGGCGGGAATCCCGCTTGACGGTCACCGTCTCCTCCACGATGTCCACAATCCGGTCGGCGACCAGGGCCACACTCTTGCCCTGATGGGTGTAAACCACAGCCTGCATCGTTTCCTTCTGTTCCGCGATGCTGGTTGTAGCGTTTTCGTCAAAAACCCGGGACAGGAAAATCAGAGGCATGATCTCGCCCCGGTACTGCACCACTTCCTGCTCCCCGGAATATTCCACATCCTTGCGGTGGAATTCCTCCAGGCGCGCCACGATGGAAAGCGGGATGGCCATTCTGCCGTCCTCTCCCAGACCGAAAATGAGGTAGGAATGCCGCTCGTTGTTGCTCTGACGGGATTTTTCCTTTGAGTCGTCCATGGCCCGCTCGTGGGATTCCGAGACCACGCGCGCGGCCTGGGCCAGCCCCATCACATCCAGGATCAGGGCCACCTTGCCGTCGCCCATGATCGTGGCCCCGGCAAAGGCGGGGATGTCTTTCATCTGCTTGCCGAGCGGCTTGACAACGATTTCCTCCGTATCGTTGACCCCCTCGACGACGAGACCGAACTGCCGGTCGTCCGCCTGCAGAACCACGATGTTCACCGCGTCGTTCTCATCCTTTTTCTCCACCTTGAGCTGCTCGTTGAGGTAAACCAGCGGCAGCAGGTTGCCGCGCAGCCGGTACACCGGGGTTCCTTTGATCATTTCCACGGCGTTTTGCGCATCCTGTCCGTCCAGCCGCACCAGCTCCAGCAGGTTCACCTGAGGAATGGCATAGCGGTCGCCGCCGGTCATCACCGTGAGCGCCGGAATGATGGCCAGAGTCAGCGGGATCTTCACCTTCAGGGTGGTGCCCTGCCCCTTCTGGCTCTGGATATCGACCGTGCCGCCGATCTTCTCGATGTTCGTCTTCACCACGTCCATGCCGACGCCGCGGCCGGACACGTTGGTCACCTTGGCGGCGGTGGAAAAACCGGCGGCAAAGATCAGATTGATCACCTCGCGGTCTTTCATCCGTGCCGCTTTTTCGGCGGAGATGACGTTTTTCTCGATGGCCTTTTTCTTCAGCTTTTCCGGATCGATCCCGCCGCCGTCGTCGATGATCTCGACGTTGACCTGACCGCCCTCGTGATACGCACGCAGTTTCAGCACGCCTTCTTCGTCTTTACCGGCGGCCTTGCGCACATCCGGCGCTTCGATGCCATGATCCACCGAATTGCGCACGATGTGGGTGAGCGGATCCTTGATCGCCTCGATCAGGGTCTTGTCCAGTTCGGTTTCCTTGCCCTCCATCTCGAGCCGCACTTTTTTGCCGCAGGATATGGCGAGGTCCCGCACCACGCGCGGGAATTTATTCCAGATATTGCCGATCGGCTGCATGCGGGTCTTCATGACCCCTTCCTGCAGCTCGGTGGTCACCAGGTTGAGATGCTGTGTGGTGGCGGAAAACGTAGAATCCTGCTCACGCGGCGTGAACTGCAGGATCTGGTTGCGGGCGAGCACCAGCTCTCCCACCAGATTCATCAGACGATCCAGAAGGTCCACGTCCACACGGATGCTGGCCTCCGCAACCGCCCTGTCCTGACGCGGAGCCGCCGCCGTCTCCGCGCTTTCCGTATTCTGCACGGATGTCTCCGCTGTCTCAGCGACCAACTCGACTTCAGCAGCCGGTTCCGCTTCGGCAGCGGGCGGCCACAGTTCGTCCCGGACGGGAGCGACCGTATCCACCGTCTTCTGGATCGCCTCCTGCGGAATCTCCATGACCTTCAGAGTCGCCCCGATGTTTTCCACCAGCGCGTCGAATTGTTCCGCACTCATCCCCTTCTCGATCAGAAACTTGTGCGAATCGGCGTATTTTTTCTGGGAAAATTCCCCGGACCCGCCCAGCGTGTGGGTGAACAGTTCCCGGTGCAGGGTTTTGAGCGGCCCCAGCGCCACCCCGTCGAACAGATCTTTCATACGCGAGTCCGCCAGCACCATCGAATACAACACGTCCGCGATCGAAGCGACCTTGTCCTCGCCGCCCACGCTGTCGTAAACCGACGTTTCCGCTTCAACCGGGGCGGGCACCTCGGCTTTCTCCCCGGCGGCCGGGGCCGGTTCTGCAACCGGAGGGGCCACCACTTCGACGTTCTCGCCTTTATGCAGGGTGGTCAACGTTCCGATCAATTCCGAATAGTCCACGTCGCCTTCGTTCTGGCTGCTTTCGATGCAGGAAAGGATCTGCCGGATCGCGTCCACCATCGCCAGCAACGCGCTGGTGATGGGCGGATTCAGCGTCAACTCGCCGTCCCGCAGCTTGCTCAGCAGGTTCTCGCCCACGTGCGCCACCGATTCCAGCTTGGAAAAACCGATGAAACCGCAGGTGCCTTTTATGGTGTGAATGGTGCGGAAAATACTGGCAAGAAGGCTTTTTTCGGTGGGGTTCTGCTCCAGATCGACCAGGTCCTGATCCAGCTGATCCAGGTTTTCATAACTTTCAACGAGAAATTCATTGATGACTTCATCCATACCGTCGGTGTCCTCTCGGGAAGAATCGGATGT
Organism: Nitrospinales bacterium; assembly: GCA_965223345.1. GTDB lineage: Bacteria > Nitrospinota > Nitrospinia > Nitrospinales > VA-1 > CBDCWG01. Next base: position 2,274,501 of record CBDCWG010000012.1, on the reverse strand, counting down.
CGGCCCGCCCGTCAGCGCCGCATCGGGCGTCATGTCCGGGGCGACCGGCGAAGCATCCGCATTCGGGCTCGGATCGGGACTGGGGTTCGCGTCCTTTTTCATTCCGGTTTCCGCCCCTCATCGCGGTGCCAGGGATCTGTCTTTCTCAACGAAGGGAGGGAAAACCGCGGGAGTTTCAGCATGCAACAATCAAGACCGGTTCCATCGTTTCACATTGCGTATAAAGCGAATCAGGTTCCGGGTTTGCGCCCGATACCGTCGTCCTGACCGGCGACGGCCAGTTTGATCATGAATTCGCCCTGCTCCATGGTGTAATGCATTTTCTTGTGCGGAAGCCCCCGGGGCAGCAGCGGTTCGACGTCCTTGCCGCGCATGATCGTCGGCAAAGACATGGCCACCTTGAGTTCCTCCTGGGCGAGACGGGCCACGATGTCTCCGGCCAACACATTGGCGAGTTCGCCGACCACGTCTCCCATGTCGGGGCTGTCGTAGTCGATCTCAAACCCGCAAAAGCCGGAGGCGATGTTGCAGGCCGACTGCTTGGGCAGAGCTAGCATCAACAGCCAGGAGACATCCCCCACGAAGGAAATGATCCCGACCACCCCGTCACCGACATTTCTGCTTTCATCGTCTCCGTCGAATTCCGGAGTCGCACCAATGATGGTTCCAAAGATCGAGGAGACCGAATCTTTGACGCAATTGGTGATAATCGCAGGCATTTCCTTACCCATCATTTCCGTAGCTTTCATGGCATCCCCGTTTGGTTACGGTCTCGTTTGCTCATCTGAAAATATCCTCGATCCAACTTTTTACGATGAAAAAGCTGATAACCACTGATATTTCAATTATAAATTATTTTTTTAAGAACAGTCAATGTAAATTTACAATGCCGATAATCCCCGGAACCATTGAAAAAAGGTCTGCTTTCAACGGCTCACAAGTAACCGGAGGGATCACTGACAATCCGGGCAGGAAGACCGGGTTCCCCACTCGGGAAAACCCGCCAGGAGGGAGATTGGAGGAAAGGCGCAAACCGCTTGCGTCTCACCCGCCAACACCCCCGGCTCAAAGAATACCCGATCCAGCCCCCCGCTTATTTGAAGATGGCCTGGATCTTTTCTTCCAGCTGATTGGCGTTGAAGGGTTTCACAATGTACTGGTTCACACCGGCTTCCACCGCTTCCATGATTTTTTCCTTGTCGGCTTCCGAGGTCACCATGAGGAAATTGGTGCCTTTGAGATTGGCGTCCGCACGCACGGCTTTTAAAAATTCGATCCCCGTCATCTTGGGCATGTTCCAGTCCGAAACCACCAGGTCGATGGAGCCTTCCCCCAGTTTCTTCAGGCCGGCCGCTCCGTCTTCCGCATCGGTGATGTCGCCGAAGCCGAGTTCTTTCAAATTCTTTTTGATGATCTGCCGCATGACGGAAGAATCATCCACAACCAAAACCTTTTTTCCATCGTAGCTCATAACTCAAACCCCCTGTTGAATAGTTAAGGATTGGAACATTGCATTTTCGCGAACCCGGCAGGATGCGTTTCAGCCACAAAACCACATCTGTGGGAAACAGGGCCGCTGAGACACCCACCCCATAACCCATTGGTTCTTAACAATTTATTTACCCTATAACTATATATTTAAACTGCTAATGTAACTTTGTCAACCCGAATTCTGTTCCCCGCAAATCCTTAGAATATGGATAAAAAACAAGGGAGCGGCAGCCCGCGAACACCCGTTCCGGGCCCCGCGCCCTAACCGGCGGAAATTCCGCGATTCTGCCCCACCGGATGCGGCGAACCCCCATCGGAACGCTAAAAAAATCCCTCCCGACAGCGACAGCATTGAGCCGGAATCGCCCCCCTGCCCTGCAACTCCGGCAACCCCCGAGGTCTCTCACGGAATCCGCGCTCTCCCAACTTGCATTTCCCCGGCGTTGCCATCCCTTGCTAGAATGTGACCAACGAATGTGGAGACCCCATGAGCGGATGCTGCGATATCAGCCCGAACGAGCCCCATCCCCTGCAGGAAAAACACCGGCGTGTGCTGCTGTGGGTGTTGTGCGTCAACGTGTTCATGTTTTTCCTGGAGTTCATCGCCGGGCTGCGCGCGGATTCTTCCGCCCTGTTGGCCGATTCTCTCGATATGCTGGGCGATGCCCTGACCTACAGCATCAGCCTGTACGCGCTGGCCCGCAGCGCGCTGTGGCAGTCCGGCGCGGCGCTTCTCAAGGGCCTCATTCAGGCCGCATTCGGGTTGGGCGTGCTCGTGCAGGTGTTCTTCAAGCTGCTGCACGGGAGCATGCCCACAGATGCGATCATGGCGGGGGTCGGCCTGCTGGCGCTGGCGGTCAACGCGTTCTGCCTGTACCTGCTGACGCCGCACCGCGACGACAACCTCAACATGCAGTCGGTCTGGCTGTGCTCGAGAAACGATGTCATCGGCAATGCCGGGGTCCTGCTCGCGGCGGCGGGCGTTCACTTCACCGGCACGGCGTTTCCCGACATCATCGTGGGCGCGATGATCTCCGCCCTGTTTTTGCGCACGGCGTTTTTTGTGATCGGCCGGTCGGTGGCCGAGATGCGCAAAGCCTCGAGAGAAAGCCCCGGCGCTTGAACCGTTTGCTTGATTCGGGGTGAATTCAGGGAAGGATTGAAACGAGGGAATAGGAAACGATCAGACGAGGCACTCGTGGGTGTCTTCGTACAGCGTGTCGCGCTCCATCGGGCGGCGGCCCGCTTCCACAATCATGTCGGCGATGACGTTTTTATGAAAGATCTGCTCCGTCGCCGCTCCCGCCGCGTGGATGATCTTCTCCTCCACCACCGTGCCGTCCATGTCGTTGGCGCCGAAGGATTGCGAAAGCTGTGCGATGTTGGGCGTGATCATGATCCAGAACGCCTTGATGTGGGGAAAGTTGTCGAGCATCAGCCGCGAGACCGCCAGCGCCCTGAGATCGAGCTGTCCCGGCGTGGTGTGCAGGTGGTCGAGGCGCGTGTTTTCAGGATGAAACGCCAGCGGAATGAAAGTCAGAAAACCGGGCGCCGAATCCTGCAACTCGCGCAGCTGGATCAGGTGATCGGTGCGCTCTTCCGCGGTCTCGATGTGGCCGTACAGCATGGTGGCGTTGCTCTTCATACCCACCTCGTGCACCGTGCGGTGGATGGTGAGCCAGTCGTCACCGGTGGTTTTTTCTCCGCAGATTTTCTTCCGCACGCGTTCCGCAAAAATCTCCGCGCCGCCACCGGGGATGGACCCCAGCCCGGCCCGCATGAGCCGCTCCAGCGTGTCCCGAAGCGACATGCCGGCCAGCTCCGCCAGGTAGCCCAGCTCCACCGCCGTGAACGCCTGGATGTGCACCTGCGGGAAGCGCTCCTTGAGGCCGATCAGCATGTCCTCGTAATACTCGAACGGCAGATCCGGGTGCAGGCCGCCGACGATGTGAAACTCGCTCACCTTGCCGTCGCGGTATTGTTCCGCGTCGTCGAAGATTTCCTTGAGCGATTTTTGGTAGGCCGTCGGGTCGTCCGCCTTCACGCCGAAAGCGCAGAAGCGGCAGCTGTGGATGCAGATGTTGGTGGGATTGATGTGGCGGTTGTGGATGAAATACGTGTCGTCGCCGTGGCGCGCCTCGCGCGCGATGTTGGCGAGATAGCCCACACCCAGCAGGTCGAAACTCTTCCACAACAGCACCCCCTCCTCAAAGGAGAGCCGCTCCCCCGCCCTCACCTTGTCTTCCAAAGGCGCGAGCGCCGCATCCTGAAATTCAAACAGCATCGAAAATCCTCAAAATGATGACCAAAGTGGAAATTATACTGGAAATGAAGATGAAAGCAAAGGATACATAGCGAGGTCGTCCCCCCTCGACAAATCCGATTTTAGCGATATAAAAACAGATATTTGCACTGAATTCGGAAAGAAAGTAGAGTAAGCTTTCGAAGAGTCGTATTTTTTCTACAATCGGTTAAGGGTATTGGCAAAGACTATTAAAGGAGAAACCATGAAGAGATTTCTTGTTATGGGATTGCTGGTTGTTTTCCTATTTAGCTGTTCCAAATCCATTTCCGAAACCGGCTATGCGCAAAGTGAGAACAAGGTTCCGGGATACAACGCACAACAAAAAGAATTGAACGAGCTTAAGGTATTGGGAATAAGAAATCTTTCTTCAATAACGGAAGAAAATATATCTGAAGTGATGGCCACAGCAACTTCAGTAGACCTACCCAAAGGCGATTCAATACTATTGATTCAATCCGGGGCCGACTATCCGGACAGTGAAATGATCGAATCCATGTCTCAGTATTGGGATGTCAATATTCTGAGTGGTTCCAATGACAAATATTCCGGAGATAACCTCAACAAAGCACTTCGCTACATAGCCGCATCCGGTGGCAACAAACATCTGGTTGTCTATTGGGGCATTGTCGAGACAGCTAAAAAAAGCCTCGCTTCCAAAAATATCTCCTGGGTTCCTTTTGTAGGCTGGTCTCTGCCAGATGAGAACACGCAAATGCGTATAAGGCTGAAATTCGCAATCATCAATGTCGAAACTGGTTCGTGGAAAATGATTCAACCCTCTCCCGTTGAAGAAGAGTTTATGAGCTCCATAATCGGTCGGGAGGGTAAGGAACAAGAAAAAGTAATCGAACTTAAAAAACTGGTTTATGCCAATGCCGCCAAACAGATTTTTGAAAAATTCAATTAAGACAAGCAACTTTTAAAACAACGTCAATTGACATCTCAGCTTTATTGACAAATTTTCTGAGCAGAGCATCCTCACACCCACACGCAATCGACGATGACGAGCGTCATGAGGAGAAGGCTGACGATCCCGTTGACGTTGAAGAAGGCGACGTTGACCTTTGATAGATCTTCCTGACTCACCAGGGAATGCTCATACCACAGAAGCCCCGCCACCAGCGCCACGCCGGTGAGATACACGCCGCCGAGCAGCGGCGAGATCAGCAGCACCAGCAGGAACAGCACCATCACCGCATGGGCGATGGCGGCGAAGATGAGCGCTCTTTTCACACCGAAGCGCTGCGGGATGGAAAACAGCCGGTTTTTCTCATCCGCATCCACATCGAGGCAGGCGTAGATGATGTCGAACCCCACCAGCCAGAACAGCACCGCCGTCCCGAGGATGAGCGAGGTGAGCGAGATTTCCTCGCGGATGGCCACCCACGCCCCGACCGGCGCGACAGAGATCGCCAGCCCCAGCCAGAAATGCGAGTACGCTGTGAAGCGTTTGGTCAAAGAATAAAAAAACACAATCGCCAGCGCCACCGGAGAGAGATACAGCGCCAGCGTGTTCAGCATGGCCGCCGCGAACACGAACAGCACCGAGCACAGCACGAGAAACACCCAGTACGCTCGCACACCGATCTTTCCGGAAGGCAGCGCCCGGCTTTGCGTGCGCGGGTTGTTGGCGTCGTACTTCGCGTCCACGATGCGGTTGAACGCCATCGCCGCGCTGCGCGCGCCGAACATGGCCACCACGATCCAGAGGATTTTCTCGCCTGCGGGCAGGCCGCCGGCTGCGAGAAACGCACTGATGAACGCGAACGGCAGCGCGAACACCGTGTGCTTGAGCTTGATGTCTTCAAACAGAATCGCCAGTTTGTTCCAAACCATATCCACCCTTCATTGAAACCTTTGCAAACGTTTCTAACTTGTCATGCTGAGTCCTTCGGCAAGCTCAGGGCAAGCTCTGTCGAAGCATGATCCCACACCCTTCGACAAACTCAGGGTGACATCATTAAAGTCACAATCTTTGTTCGTCCGATTTGCGCAAAGGTTTCAAAAACCAATTTGACATTTTGCCCATTCTGGCACAATCCGGCCGCCGCCGGCGAGTGCGAAAACCGGGTTCCGCATCCCGTTGAACGCCGGGCCTCGGAAACGGGGTCCATTGTACCCTCCCCCGCTCCCAAGATGGGAAATCCCTTGTTTTCACCGGCCCGGTCGTAAATAATGAGTCTTTTCACCTCGCACTCCGACTATGCACAAATACAAACGCTTGTTCAGACTGCTGCTGCCCTACAAAAAGGCCCTGATCGTGGGCGGCATCCTGCTCATCGGCGCTTCGGCCACCAACCTGGCGGTGCCGCTGTTCATCAAGGACCTGTTCGACGCGGTGATGGTGGACAAGGACCTCGACCGGCTGGACGGCATCGCCGCGGTGATCGGCGTGCTGTTCATTCTGCAGCTCATCCTCTCCACCGGCAACAACTACATCTTCGACATCACCGAAAAAAGGATCATCACCGATTTTCGCAAACGCGTGTTCACCCACCTGCAGACCCTTTCGCTCGGCTTTTTCGCCAAGCGGCGCACCGGCGAGATCATGTCGCGCATGACCAACGACATCACCACCATCGAGGGCATCGTGACCGACCTTCCCGCCACGGCGCTGCAGCAGTCGATCCGGCTGATCGGCGGAATCCTGATCGTCATCTACATGAACTGGCGGCTCACGTTTCTGATCCTCGTGCTGGCGCCCATCCTGGTGCTGTTCGCCCGCACCTTCGGCCGCAAGCTGAAAAAACTCTCGACCGAGATTCAGGACAAGCTCGCCACCTCCACGACGGTGCTGGAGGAAAACATCTCCGGCATCCAGATCGTCAAAACCTTCGTGCGCGAAAAACTGGAGATCGACCGGTTCTCCGAGGCGGTGGAAGACAGCTTCCTCTCCGCCAAAAAGCGCATCCTCATCGCCTCGTTCTTCGGGCCCACCATCGGCTTCATCGCCTTTGTCACCGGGCTCATCCTGCTGTGGTACGGCGGACGCGAGATCATCCTCGGCAACATCAGCCCCGGCGAGCTCGTCGCCTTCATCCTGTACGCCACCATCATCGCCGGCCCCATGGGCAGCTTCGCGCGCATGTTCACACGCTTGCAGGAAGGCCTGGGCGCCAGCCAGCGCATCTTCGACATCCTCGACACCAAAGGAGAAATTCAAGACCGTTCGGGCGCAAAACCGATTCCGCCGATTCAGGGCAAGGTCGAATGCGAAGACCTGCACTTCCATTACCGCAAGGAGCAGGAAGTATTGCAGGGAATCAACTTCAGTGTCGAGCCCGGCCAGGTCGTCGCCCTCGTGGGACCGAGCGGCGCCGGGAAAAGCACGCTCATCCAGCTCCTGCACCGGTTTTACGATCCCGTCCGGGGCACCATCAAGGTGGACGGGCACGATCTGCGCGACATCCAGCTCAAAAGCTACTGGAGCCAGATCGGGCTGGTGCCGCAGGAGACCCTGCTGTTCGGCGGCACCATCCGCGAAAACATTCAGTATGCCAAATCGGGCGCAACTGAAGAAGAGATGGTCGAAGCCGCGAAAGCCGCCAACGCCCACACCTTCATCATGGAGACGCCCGAGGGCTACAGCACCATCGTCGGGGAAAAAGGCATCCGGCTTTCCGCCGGCCAGCGCCAGCGCATCGCCATCGCCCGCGCCATTCTCAAGGACCCGCACCTGCTCATCCTCGACGAGGCGACCTCGGCGCTCGACAACGAATCCGAAGTGCTCATCCAGGAGGCGCTGGAAAGGCTCATGCAGGGCCGCACCGCCTTCGTCATCGCCCACCGCCTTTCCACCATCCACAATGCCGACAAAATCATCGTGCTGGACAAAGGCCGCATCGTCGAAACCGGCAACCACGCCCAACTGATGGAAAAACAGGGCCTTTACCACAAGCTCTACACCCTCAAGAGCCTGCAGCTCAGCGAGGAACCCGGCGCCATCGAGGCCTGAAACCGGGCAAACCCGCCCCATTTCCCCCGCATCGGCGCACAAATTATTCGCCCGCCGAAAGCGGCCCGGTCAATTTCCCGCGAAACGAGAGCGAGCAGCGCTCCGGCAAAAGCCGAACGCCCGACGATTCCCCCGCAAATCGCCAAAAACCGCCCGGACGGTCCTCCACCTTTGTTTTCAGCGGCCGCATTTTTTCGTCTCCCTCTAAAGCAAAAGATATCAAACTGTTAGCTAAAACGGGTTCATCGGCAGCGCGCCATCCACCGTAAGCCCCTCTGCTTTCAGGGAAAACCCCAGCACGAAAATTCTTTGAAAAGGATGAGGAAATGATGAAAAAAAGCAAAAAACCACTTGATATTGTTTCTCCGAAAATCTATATTGTTACCTGCACAAGCGACCACGCTGATTTAGATTAAAAAACCTTTATTTGAAGGCGGAAATTTGGGTTTGACGCATCGCCGCTTTCACAAAAAGGTTTTTTTTATGAGGGATCTTGTAAAGATTCCGGATCTAAATTTTTTTGATTGACTTTGTTTAAAAAAAGTTTAGATTAGCACGCTTATTTGAAACAAAAAGCTCTTTGAAAAGTGAATAGGTGTCATTAGACGTTGCGGGTCCATGAGTAGTTAATTTTTACAGGTAACAACTTTCTGTTTATCAATTGGAGAGTTTGATCCTGGCTCAGAACGAACGCTGGCGGCGTGCCTAACACATGCAAGTCGAACGAGAAAGTCCCTTCGGGGGCGAGTACAGTGGCGCAAGGGTGAGTAACACGTGAATAATCTACCCTCGAATCTGGGATAACTTGGCGAAAGTCGAGCTAATACTGGATAAGACCACGTCTCTCAAGAGACGCGGTAAAAGGAGTCTCAAACTTCGTTTGGGGATGAGTTCGCGGACCATTAGCTTGTTGGTGAGATAACAGCCCACCAAGGCGACGATGGTTAGCCGGCCTGAGAGGGTGATCGGCCACACTGGAACTGAGACACGGTCCAGACTCCTACGGGAGGCAGCAGTGGGGAATATTGCGCAATGGGCGAAAGCCTGACGCAGCAACGCCGCGTGAGGGATGAAGGCCTTCGGGTCGTAAACCTCTGTCGAATGGGAAGAATTTTGACGGTACCATTAGAGGAAGCCCCGGCTAACTCCGTGCCAGCAGCCGCGGTAATACGGAGGGGGCGAGCGTTGTTCGGAATCATTGGGCGTAAAGCGTATGTAGGCGGCTACACAAGTCAGACGTGTAAGCCCACGGCTCAACCGTGGAATTGCGTTTGAAACTGTGTAGCTTGAGTGCAGGAGAGGAAAGCGGAATTCCCAGTGTAGCGGTGAAATGCATTGATATTGGGAAGAACATCGGTGGCGAAGGCGGCTTTCTGGCCTGATACTGACGCTGAGATACGAAAGCCAGGGGAGCGAACGGGATTAGATACCCCGGTAGTCCTGGCTGTAAACGATGGGTACTAGGTGTAGGGGGTATCGATCCCCTCTGTGTCGTAGCTAACGCATTAAGTACCCCGCCTGGGGAGTACGGTCGCAAGGCTGAAACTCAAAGGAATTGACGGGGGCCCGCACAAGCGGTGGAGCATGTGGTTTAATTCGACGCAACGCGAAGAACCTTACCTGGACTTGACATGCATTGGCAAGCCATAGAAATATGGCCCCTCTTCGGAGCCTTTGTGCAGGTGCTGCATGGCTGTCGTCAGCTCGTGTCGTGAGATGTTGGGTTAAGTTCCGCAACGAGCGCAACCCCTACCTTTAGTTGCCAGCGGGTCAAGCCGGGAACTCTAAAGGGACTGCCGGTGATAAACCGGAGGAAGGTGGGGATGACGTCAAGTCCTCATGGCCTTTATGTCCAGGGCTACACACGTGCTACAATGGCCGGTACAAAGAGTTGCAATACCGCGAGGTGGAGCTAATCTCAAAAAACCGGTCTCAGTTCGAATTGGAGTCTGCAACTCGACTCCATGAAGCTGGAATCGCTAGTAATCGTGGATCAGCATGCCACGGTGAATACGTTCCCGGGCCTTGTACACACCGCCCGTCACACCATGAAAGCCGACTGTACCAGAAGTCACGATGCCAACCCGCAAGGGGAGCTAATGCCTAAGGTATGGTTGGTGATCGGGGTGAAGTCGTAACAAGGTAGCCGTAGGGGAACCTGCGGCTGGATCACCTCCTTTCTAAGGAGTTCTGAAACCGCGCAAGCGGTGGACAGAACCTCAAGATCGATACCCGCAATTTCTGTGGCACCTATTCCTCTCTTTTTTTCGAAATCCAAGGAGTCAATGGGCTTTCAGCAATAGATTTGGGCCTATAGCTCAGTTGGTTAGAGCGCACGCCTGATAAGCGTGAGGTCGATAGTTCAAATCTATCTAGGCCCACCATACTTCAGAGCGGGACCGGTTATCGAGAAACGGGGGTGTAGCTCAGCTGGGAGAGCGCCTGCCTTGCACGCAGGAGGTCATCGGTTCGAGCCCGTTCACCTCCATCCCCCCTACTCTGAAAAAAGACCAGCTTGGATTCGAATACGAACATGCCCTGTGGGGCAACCGTTCTTTGACAATTGAATATCGTTTGAAGTAGCTGAGAAATTTATGGTCAAGCGCAAAAGGGCTTGAGGTGGATTCCTTGGCGCCAACGGTCGATGAAGGGCGTAGCAAGTTGCGATAAGCTTCGGGGAGCCGCTAACAGGCGTTGATCCGGAGATTCCCGAATGGGCAAACCCTACACGGGTCATACCGTGTAATCCCTGGCTGAATCCATAGGTCAGGGAGGACAACCGGGGGAATTGAAACATCTTAGTACCCCGAGGAAAAGAAAACAAAAGTGATTCCCTAAGTAGTGGCGAACGAACGGGGAAGAGCCTAAACCAGGCTGTACGTTAAAGCTCGTGGGCGTTGTACACCTGGGGTTGTGGGGTTCAATTGGGTGGAGCTACGAATCCACCGGAATGTTACAAAAACAGATCTTAGTTTAACTGACTGGAAAGTCAGGCCATAGACGGTGATAGCCCGGTGAGCGAAAAGATCTGTTCATTCCCGATTGAATACCCGAGTACTGCGGGACACGTGAAATCTTGCAGGAATCCGGGAGGACCATCTCCTAAGGCTAAATACTGTTGGCGACCGATAGTGGACTAGTACCGTGAGGGAAAGGTGAAAAGCACCCCGGTGAGGGGAGTGAAATAGTATATGAAACCTCAAGCCTACAATCAGTGGGAGCACTATATTCTGGGTTCGCCCGGGACAGGTGTGACCGCGTACCTTTTGCATAATGAGCCGTCGAGTTACTTTACTTAGCAAGGTTAAGCCGTTAGGTGGAGCCGCAGCGAAAGCGAGTCTTAATAGGGCGTCCAGTTAAGTGGAGTAGACCCGAAGCCGGGTGATCTATCCATGGCCAGGGTGAAGCGGAGGTAACACTTCGTGAAGGCCCGAACCAGTTGTCGTTGAAAAGACATTGGATGAGCTGTGGATAGGGGTGAAAGGCCAACCAAACCCGGCAATAGCTGGTTCTCCCCGAAATAGTTTTAGGACTAGCCTTGTATTATAGTATGTGGAGGTAGGGCGCTGGATGGGCTAGGGGCCCCACCAGGTTACCAAACCCAACCAATCTTCGAATTCCATGTACCCTATTACAGGAGTCAGACTATGGGTGATAAGGTCCATAGTCGAAAGGGAAAGAGCCCAGACCACCAGCTAAGGTCCCAAAGATAGACTAAGTGGGAAAGGTTGTGGGAATACTCAGACAATCAGGAGGTTGGCTTAGAAGCAGCAATCCTTTAAAGAAAGCGTAATAGCTCACTGATCAAGTGTACCTGCGCCGAAAATGTAACGGGGCTCAAGTCTATCACCGAAGCTGTGGATTGGAGATAACTTCGGTTATCTCTTCTGGTAGGGGAGCGTTCCATACTGGGTTGAAGCTCGACCGGAAGGACGGGTGGACTGTATGGAAGTGAGTATGACGGCATTAGTAACGTTAAAACAGGTGAGAAACCTGTTCGCCGAAAATCCAAGGTTTCCTGAGGAAGGGTAATCCTCTCAGGGTAAGTCGGCCCCTAAGGCGAGGCTGAAAAGCGTAGCCGATGGGAAACGGGTTAATATTCCCGTACCGGTCGTATCGCGTTATCAACGACGGGGTAACGGAGAAGGGTAATCTATCCGGGTGTTGGATGTCCCGGTACAAGCAAGTAGGAGGGTGGTTTTGGCAAATCCGGACCGCCTCAACTCCGAGATGTGACGTGGAGCTTCTCCTTCGGGACAAGCGAACTAGATGATCCCATGCTTCCAAGAAAAACCTCTAGTGAGTTGTACGGCCGACCGTACTCCAAACCAACACAGGTGGATGAGGAGAGAATCCTAAGGCGCTTGAGAGAACTCTGGTTAAGGAACTCGGCAAATTAGCTCCGTAACTTCGGGATAAGGAGTGCCCTCATTAGGTGAAAGAACTTGCTTCCGGAGCCGAAGGGGGTTGCAGTGACCAGGTAGCCGCGACTGTTTACTAAAAACACAGGACTCTGCGAAGTCGCAAGACGATGTATAGGGTCTGACGCCTGCCCGGTGCCGGAAGGTTAAAAGGAGAGGTTAGTCTTCGGACGAAGCCTTGAATTGAAGCCCCGGTAAACGGCGGCCGTAACTATAACGGTCCTAAGGTAGCGAAATTCCTTGTCGGGTAAGTTCCGACCTGCACGAATGGCGTAACGATGGCTACACTGTCTCAACCAGGGACTCAGTGAAATTGACATACCGGTGAAGATGCCGGTTTCCCGCGACAGGACGGAAAGACCCCGTGCACCTTTACTACAACCTGATATTGAATATTGGTCTAGTATGTGTAGGATAGGTGGGAGACTTTGAAGCTGTGGCGCTAGCCATGGTGGAGTCACCCTTGAAATACCACCCTTATTACACTGATATTCTAACCTCGGTTCCGTGAATCCGGATCAGGGACAATGTCAGGCGGGTAGTTTGACTGGGGCGGTCGCCTCCTAAAATGTAACGGAGGCGCGCGAAGGTTCCCTCAGGCTGATTGGAAACCAGCCGACGAGTGCAAAGGCATAAGGGAGCTTGACTGCGAGACCTACAAGTCGAGCAGGTGCGAAAGCAGGTCTTAGTGATCCGGTGGTTCCGTATGGAAGGGCCATCGCTCAACGGATAAAAGGTACGCCGGGGATAACAGGCTTATCGCCTCCAAGAGTCCATATCGACGAGGCGGTTTGGCACCTCGATGTCGGCTCACCGCATCCTGGGGCTGAAGCAGGTCCCAAGGGTTGGTCTGTTCGCCCATTAAAGCGGTACGCGAGCTGGGTTTAGAACGTCGTGAGACAGTTCGGTCCCTATCCGTCGTGGGTGTTAGATATCTGAGGAGATCTGCTCCTAGTACGAGAGGACCGGAGTGGACGAACCTCTGGTGTGCTGGTTGTGATGCCAATTGCATTGCCAGGTAGCTATGTTCGGAAAGGATAACCGCTGAAAGCATCTAAGCGGGAAGCCAACTCCAAAATAAGATATCTCTTCTTCCTTCGGGAAGACTGAAGACTCCTTGTAGACTACGAGGTCGATAGGCCGGGTGTGTAAGCACAGCAATGTGTTTAGCTAACCGGTACTAATCAGTCGTGAGGCTTGACCTTATTTTCTCTCTGCTTTAAACGAATTCAATTGTCAAAATAAACACGCTTCAACCCCGTTGAAGCCACAAAAGATTTTCGGTCTCGATAGCGAAAGGGATCCACCCGTTCCCATTCCGAACACGGAAGTTAAGCCTTTCAGCGCCGATGGTACTGCACGGGCAGCTGTGTGGGAGAGTAGGACGAGGCCGGATTTATTCTATAACCCGCCGCAAGGCGGGTTATTTTTTTGCTTTCTCCCCCTACCCTTCCCCTCAATCACAGTTTTTTGCTCCTCAATCCTCATTGGAAATGCTTGCTGTCGCCAACGCCCCAAGGCCTGTTGGATAATTCTTTAAAAATAAAACCCATTTCGGTAGAATTTAGGTTTTCTAGATTGAATCAAAACCGCGATTTCCCGCAGACCCGCAGCTATGACATACACTTTGATTATTTAGGAAAAAATTATGAGATTCATCCACACGTTAATAATAGGGACAATGATCATTGGCTCCGGCCTGACTTCCCAGGCAAATGCCGATAATCTTTGCAAAGGATATGGGCCACAAACCCCCAGAGACATCAGCAGCGCTGCCGGCTCCAATACTCGATTTTTCTCTATGGCTCCACCATCGGAAAACTTGAACCTTTGCAACATCCACTTTCATACAAATGCAGAACATAAAGGACCCGGCTTCTCTATTTTCGCAGGTGAAGGAAAACATGGCGGTTTCAAATGCAATGAAACTAAAAAACTGACGGCCGCTGAACTGAAAGATCCCACAGAGGGTCGTGGAGCCTGTCACGGGGTCAAACCTGGAGACACCATTGAAGTGCATTGGGTTCACACATCTTGCGATGTAAAACCGGGAGAAGGACTTGGTTCCTGCCTGTCTGACAAATGCGCAAATCCCCAGTTGAGAGTTGAAACGCAGGTTTTTCTTGTCGTCAACGATCCAAACGCTGCGGACTTCGGTTCATTTACTTATGGTGGTAATAAAGTCAATGGCTTGCACCAAGCCAAATCCTTACCTTCAGGAACAGGAGAACCGGTCGTTTTCGCCGGATCCACAACAGGTCCCAAATATACAGAAGAAAAATGTTCCTCGATGCAAGTAACCTGGGGAGTGCGTCCATCCTGCAAGAAGGTCAATATTGCTTCCCTCAATGCCTGGTGCAAAAGCAACGTTTTTAATGAAAATCATGCCCATGGTGTTCGAAAGCTTGTAACCTCTCCGGAATTGCTCTCACCGATCAAGTGAGAAAGGAATCCAAATACGAACGGACAGCTGGGTGGTAGTAGGACGAGGCCGGATTCATTCCATAACCCGCCGAAAGGCGGTTTTTTTTGCCTGAAAGCGCAAAATCCGAGCGGTCTCCCCTCCCCCGCCCATTTTTCTGGTATCGCTCCATTCCACCTGCAAATTCCCATGCCTAAATTGCGATTTCTGCTCCTCTCATCGGGGTGGGGAAGTTTTCCCTCAAATGGATGAAATGATGAGTTTTTAAACGCTTTTTGATTGACAAAAAGTGCGGGGGTAGAGTACTATCCCCCCTCTGTTTATAAAGGTTTTTGGGCGATTCTCAACTAATTTCCAGTATCTCTCGGCGAGCGGTTAGACTGGGGAAAATAAGGGTCTGGGCCCTCCCGGCGGCAGGATTTTCAACCGGGTTTCCCGGTCCCATTCTCAAGATACCAATCCGCAAAACAGCCACAATACGGTTCGAGTATTAGGGAGAGGATATGTTAGAAGAATACATCGGCGTCGTGCTCATGCTGCTCATGGCCATCGGCATCGCCTGCGGCATGGTTTTCATGACCTCGATACTGGGCCCCAAACGGCAGTTCGCCGATAAAATGGAGCCCTTCGAATGTGGAGAAAGCCCTCTCGTTTCCCCCCGCCAGCGCTTTTCGGTCAAGTTCTACCTGGTGGCGGTGCTGTTTGTGCTGTTCGACATCGAAGCCGTCTTTTTCTTTCCCTGGGCCATTCTGTTCCAGCGGCTGGGCCTGTTCGGCTTCATCGAAATGTTTCTGTTCATCCTCATCCTGGGCGTGGGTCTTCTTTATGTATGGAGACGCGGCGGCCTGGACTGGGAATGATGAGCCGTACGCTAACGCGAATAGGATAGAGGCTTCATGGGCGACACCGCTCTCATCGACAGAATCAAATCCGAGCACGGAGACATGGTGGTCGATTCGCACAATTTCCGCGGCGACCAGACCGTTACCGTGCGCAAGGAATGCGGCATTGGTTTTTTCAAGTTCCTGATGGACGATCCCGAGTTGTCGCTGGATTTTCTTATGGATGTGACCGCCGTCGATTACCTGAAGAAAAAGGACCTGCGCTTCGAAGTCGTCTACCATTTCTACTCCACAAAGCACAACCATCGGCTGAGGGTCAAAATTCCCGTGGACGAGAAGGATTGCATTGTCGAAACCGTCACGTCCCTGTGGAAAACAGCCGACTGGTACGAACGGGAAATCTGGGACCTCTACGGAATCAAGTTCCGCGGACACCCCAATCTCAGGCGGATCCTTTTGTACGAGGAATTCAAGGGGCACCCCCTGCGTAAGGACTATCCTGTAAACAAAAGGCAGCCTTTGATAGGCCCCATGAATTGA
The DNA here is from genome assembly GCA_965223345.1 of Nitrospinales bacterium. GTDB lineage: Bacteria > Nitrospinota > Nitrospinia > Nitrospinales > VA-1 > CBDCWG01. The sequence goes on along the minus strand of CBDCWG010000012.1, from coordinate 2,258,525 downwards.
CCGGTATGCTTGTCGATTTACTCATCACGCTCGCAAAGATTCTTTTCATTCTCGGCATCACCGTCGGGTTTTTTGCGCCCATCCTCACCTGGGTGGAGCGCAAGCAGAGCGCCGTCATGCAGGACCGCATCGGCGCCAACCGCGCCGACATCATGGGCTTCACCGTGATCGGCCTGTTCCATGCCGTCGCCGACGCCCTCAAGATGTTCACCAAGGAAGATTTCATCCCCGAAGGCGCCAACAAGGTTCTGCACACGTTGAGCCCGATCGTCGCGCTCATCCCGGCCATCGTCACCTTCGCCGTGGTGCCCTTCGGCGGCGTGTACGAACTCTGGGGCAAGGAAGTCAACCTGGTGATCTCCGATCTGGATGTCGGCATTCTGTTCGTGTTCGCCATCGCCTCGATCGCGACCTACGGCTACGTCATCGCCGGCTGGAGCTCGAACAACAACTGGTCGCTCTTGGGATCGATGCGCACCGCCTCGCAGATGATCTCCTACGAGGTCACCATGGGGCTCACCATCATCGGCGTGCTCATGGTGTTCGGCACCATGAGGCTGACCGAGATCGGCGCGATGCAGGAAACCGGGTGGTGGGGCGTGTTTTTGCAGCCTCTGGGTTTTTTCATGTTTCTGACCGCCTCCATCGCCGAAAACAAACGCATCCCGTTCGACAACCCGGAAGCGGAGTCGGAGCTGGTGGCGGGTTATTTCACCGAATACAGCGGCCTCAAATTCGGCATGTTCTTCATGGCCGAATTCATCGAAATGGTGACCATCGCCGCGATCGTCACGTTGCTGTTTTTCGGCGCGTGGCACATCCCGTTCGTCACCACCGCCACGCTTTTGTCTTTGTTTGAGTGGTTCGGCACCACCGCCGCAAACATCATTGTCATGCTCATCCATGTGGGCGTGTTTTTCACAAAGGTCATCATCTTCATCTGGTTGCAGATGACCATTCGCTGGACCCTGCCCCGGTTTCGCTACGATCAGATCATGAAACTCGGGTGGAAAATTCTGTTACCCCTGTCGCTGATCAACATCCTGGTGACCGGGGTGATCATAATGGCGTTTCAATAATAAGGAATCTGCCATGGCTTACTACGTGAACCGCAATGTCAAGATGACATGGTGGGAGCGATCCTATATCCCGGAAATCATCCGCGGGCTCTGTATCACCTCCCGCCACTTTTTTCTGAATATGCTGGGTTTCATCCCCTTCTTCCTGGGAAGGAAGAAGGAACGCGAAATCTTCACCGTTTATTATCCCGAACAGACCGTCGATTATCCCATCGCCTACCGCGGCCGGCCGGTGCTTTCCATGAAAGAGGACGGCACGCCCTACTGCGTGGCCTGCGGGTTGTGCGAGATCGCCTGTCCGGCCTACTGCATCGACATCGAACCCGCGGAAAACAGCGGCAAGCAGAACTCGGTGGAGCGCTGGCCGAAGGAGTTCACCATCGACTACGCGGTCTGTATCTTCTGCGGCAACTGTGAGGAAGCCTGCCCCGAAGAGGCGATCTTCATGAGCGACGACTGCGAAATCTCGATGCTCGACCGCAAGAAGATGAAGTACAACAAGGAACAATTGCTGACCCCTGTCGCCGAATTGCAGGACCGGATCGATTTCACCCGTAAGATGTACGCCAAATGGAATTACTGATCTTCTACCCGATGGCCATCGTGTGCGTGGGCTTCGCCCTCGCCGTGGTGATCAACAAAAGCCCCATTGGCTCGGCCATCTCGCTGATCGGCATGATGCTGACGCTGGCGGGGATTTTTGTCCTGCAGCATGCGCATTTCATCGCCATCCTGCAGGTCATCATCTATGCGGGTGCGATCATGGTTCTGTTCATGTTCGTCATCATGCTTTTGAATCTCAAGGGCGACGCCAGCAGCAAGTGGAAAGTGCGGGACAGAAACACCCTGTTGACGGTGCTGGCTTCCATCCTCGCGGTGGGCGGGTTGTACAAGGGAATCGACGTCATCACCGACAACGAATTCGTGGATCCCACGCCGCCGCCGGAAACGTTCGGGACCGCGGCCGCGGTGGGGGAAACGCTGTTCACCGATTTCGTGCTGCCGTTTGAGGTCGCCTCCATACTGCTTCTGGTGGCGATGGTGGGCGCGGTGGTCCTGGCCAAAACCAAACTGGACTGATCATGGACGATTTTTTGAGTGGGATGGTTCCGCTCTCGCATTACCTGATTTTAAGCGCGACGCTGTTCGCCATCGGCGTGGTGGGCGTGATGGTGCGCCGCAACGCCATCGTGGTGTTCATGTGTATCGAGATCATGCTCAACGCGGTGAACATTTCGCTGATCGCGTTCGACAAATACTTGCACGCGCACGACGGTCAGATATTCAGCTTCATGGTGATGTGCGTCGCCGCCGCCGAGGTTTCGGTCGGGCTTGCGATCATCATCGCCATGTTCCGCAACAAACCGACCGTCAATCTTGACGAATTCAACATCATGAAATGGTAGACGCATGCTGCTCAAGCTCACCTGGCTGATCCCCCTGTACCCGCTGATCGGCTCGATCATCAACGGATTCTGGGGGCTGAAAATCGGAAAACGCGCTGTCGGCTTCATCGCCTGCGGATCGGTCGCGCTTTCTTTCATCACGACGCTGCTGGTGCTCATCGGCTATTTCATGCTGCCCGAAGGCGAGCACGTGTTCGAGCAGTCGCTGTTCACCTGGATGGCCGCCGGGGACTTCATGGTCGATTTCGGTTTCCAGATCGATCCCCTGTCGCTGACCATGATGACCTTCGTCACCGGCGTCGGCTTTTTGATCCACGTCTACTCCATCGGCTACATGCACGATGAGTACAGCTTCTACCGCTTCTTCGCCTACCTCAACCTGTTCATGTTCGCGATGCTGCTGCTCGTCATGGGCAACAACTTCCTCATCATGTTCATCGGCTGGGAGGGCGTCGGCTGCTGCTCCTATTTCCTGATCGGCTACTATTTCGAGAAAAAATCCGCCTGCGACGCGGGGACCAAGGCGTTCATCGTCAACCGCGTGGGAGACTTCGCCTTCCTGCTCGCGGTCATGTACATCTTCAATATTTTCGGCTCCATCGACTACACCACGGTCTTCCACGAAGCGCCGGAAAAACTGATTTTCTCCAGCGAAGCGGTCAACATCATCTGCATGCTGCTGTTCATCGGCGCGACCGGCAAATCGGCGCAGATTCCGCTCTACACCTGGCTGCCGGATGCGATGGAAGGCCCGACACCGGTCAGCGCCCTGATCCACGCCGCGACCATGGTGACCGCCGGCGTGTTCATGGTGGTGCGCTGCAACCCGCTGTTCAACATGGCGCCCGACATCATGATGGTCGTCGCCTTCATCGGCGGCAGCACCGCCGTCATGGCCGCCACCATCGGCATGGCGCAGAACGACATCAAGCGCGTGCTGGCCTACTCGACCTGCAGCCAGATCGGCTACATGTTCCTGGCCTGCGGCGTCGGCGCTTACACCGCCGCCATCTTCCACATGATCACGCACGCGTTCTTCAAGGCCTGCCTCTTTCTGGGCTCCGGCAGCGTGATCCACGGCATGGAAGGCGAGCAGGACATGCGTAAGATGGGCGCACTCAAGGATCACATGCCCATCACCTACATCACGTTTCTCATCTCGACGCTGGCCATCGCCGGCATTCCGCCGTTATCGGGCTTTTTCAGTAAGGACGAGATTCTTTACCACTCCCTGATGGACGGCAACATCATCGTCTGGGGCATGGGCATTTCCGCAGCCTTGTTGACCGGGTTCTATATGTTCCGCCTGGTGTTCATGACCTTCCACGGGGAATCGCGCGTCGATCCCTCGGTGCACGTGCACGAATCGCCGAAAGTCATGACCCTGCCACTCGTCATCCTGGCCGGGCTCGCGGTGTTCGGCGGCCTTTTGGGCATCCCGCTGATCCACGGCTGGCATCTCTTGCACAACTGGCTGGAACCGGTGCTGCATTTCGACATGGCCGCAGCGATCCACCATTCCGAGCACATGCTGCACGAGATGGGACGCCACGCTCCCGACTGGAGCCACTATCTCGAGCACAAGGAACACAACGTCTTAGCGGAGATCGGCCTGATGCTGCTCTCGGTGGTCGTGGCCATCACCGGCATTTCCGCAGCCTATATTTTCTACATCAAAAAGCCCGATCTTCCGGACAAGCTCACCGAAGGTCAGTGGGGCTACGATCTGGTGAAGAACAAATACAATGTGGATGAGTTGTACGATGAGACCATCGTCAAACCGCTCGTCAAAACCTCCGAGCTGCTGTGGACGGAGGCCGACGCCAAGGGCATCGACGGCGGGGTCAACGGCGTGGCCAAAGTCATCGGCTGGTTTTCAAAGCGCGCACAGATATTCCAGTCCGGTTTCGTGCGCAATTACGCCTTATTCATCGTGGTCGGATTCGTCTGCCTGCTCATCGTCATGTTTTAAGGAATCATGTTTCTCACTTTTTTGACATTTCTGCCGCTGATCGGCGCCGTCCTCCTCGCCTTCATACCGAAGGACAAGGTGGACGCCATCAAACAGACGGCCGTCGCCTTTGCCGCGGCGGACTTTCTGCTGTCGCTGCAACTGTGGGCGAGTTTCGACCACAGCACGCACGAGATGCAGTTCGAGTATTCGGTTCCCTGGATCACCGAATGGGGCATCGGCTACCACGTGGGCATCGACGGCATCTCGCTGCTGCTGTACGTGATGACCACGTTCCTGACGCTGATCTCCATCATCGCCTCCTGGGATGTGAAAAAGCACATCCGCGAATACATGATGGCCATGCTGGCGCTCTCCACCGGCATGCTCGGCGTGTTCATCGCGCTGGACTTTTTCCTGTTCTACGTGTTCTGGGAATTCCAGCTCGTTCCCATGTACATCATCATCGGTGTCTGGGGCGGCCCGCGCCGGGTGTACGCCGCGGTCAAGTTCTTCCTCTACACCGCCGTCGGCTCGCTGTTGATGCTGGTGGCCATCATCTGGATCTACATCCTGATCAAAGAACAGACCGGCGTCGCCACCACGGATCTGCTGTACATCACCGACAAGCTGGACGTCTCGCTGACGACCCAGAAATGGCTCTTCCTGGCGTTTTTCCTTGCGTTCGCCATCAAGGTGCCCATGTTCCCGTTTCACACCTGGCTGCCGGACGCGCACGTGGAAGCGCCCACCGCCGGCAGTGTGATCCTGGCGGGTGTGCTGCTCAAGATGGGCACCTACGGATTTTTGCGTTTCAATCTGCCCCTGTTCCCGCACGCCGCCAACGTGTTCGTGCCGATGATCGCCTGGCTGTCCATCATCGGCATCGTCTACGGCGCGTGGGTTTCCATGGTGCAGAAGGACCTGAAAAAACTCGTCGCCTATTCCAGTGTGAGCCATCTCGGCTTCGTCATGCTGGGGATTTTCGCGCTCAACCACTACGGTCTGCAGGGCGCCCTGTTGCAGAACATCAACCACGGCATCAGCACCGGCGCGCTCTTCCTTCTGGTGGGCATGATCTACGACCGCAGGCACACACGCGAGATCTCGGAATTCGGCGGCCTGTCCAAGCAGATGCCGCAGTACGCCATCTGTTTCATGATCGTCGCCCTGTCTTCGATCGGGCTTCCGGGCATGAACGGGTTCGTGGGCGAATTTCTGATCCTGCTCGGCATCTTTCAGGTCGATGGCATCTGGGCGGCCTGCGCCACCAGCGGCGTCATCTTTGCGGCCTGCTACATCCTGTGGATGTTCCAGCGCGTGATGTTCCAGGAATTGAAGAATCCCAAAAACATGAATCTCAAGGACATGAATATCCGGGAGCACATCACCATGGCTCCGCTCATCGTCCTCATATTCTGGATCGGGCTGTACCCGAAACCGTTCATGAAAACCTTCGACGCTTCGGTCTCGCATCTGCTGACCAGGGTTTCGCCGGACAATTTCCGGCCCAAGCAGCAGAAAGACCACCACGCGGCTCTGATCAAACAAGGGGACATCGCCAAGTTGAACGAAGAGCTTGGGGGCAAACGCTGATATGAAAGAGAACACGACCCTGGCACCGATCCCGATGCCCGAATCCATCGATCTGATCAGCCTCGCACCGGTACTGGTGCTGAGCGTCTTCGCCATGGCCGTGCTGGTTCTCGATCTGTTCGGAGGCAAAAACAAATCCATCCTGGTGTTCGTCAGCCTGGTGGGCCTGCTGATGACCGCTGTCAGCGCCTTCGCCAAAGTCGGATGGCCGGTCTATTCGTTCAACGACAGCTACGTGGTGGACCACCTTTCCGTATTCTTCATCATCATCTTCACCATGAGTTCGGCGCTGGCGATCCTGATCTCCATCGATTTCAACGAGCGGGAAGGCATCAATGCGGGCGAGTATTACGCGCTCATCCTGTTCTGCACCGTGGGCATGATCCTCTTGGCCTCCTCGTCGGATTTCATCATGATCTTCCTCGGCATCGAGATCGTTTCGATCTGCCTGTACGTGCTGGCGGGAATCCGCAGGAACGACACCAAGTCCAACGAGGCGGCGCTCAAGTATTTTCTGCTCGGGGCGTTCGCGACCGGTTTCCTGCTGTACGGCATGGCCCTCATGTACGGCGCGACCGGCACCACGAACCTGCCGAAAATCGCGGAGCTGATCAAAACCACCGATGTGGAGACCAAGCCCATCATGCTGCTCGGCGTGGTGCTCCTGGTCATCGGCTTCGGTTTCAAGGTGGCCTCGGTGCCGTTTCACATGTGGGCGCCGGATGTGTACCAGGGCGCTCCCTCGCCGGTGACGGCGTTCATGGCGGTGGGCCCCAAGGCCGCGGCCTTCGCCGCGTTCTTCCGCGTGTTCGCGGAAACCATGCCGGAAATGGCGGACTCCTGGGAAACCCTGCTCTACATCGTCGCCGTGCTCACCATGTTCGTGGGCAACTTCGGCGCCATCGTGCAGACCAACATCAAGCGGCTTCTGGCCTATTCCAGCGTGTCGCACGTCGGCTACATCCTGATCGCCGTCATCGCGAAAAACTCCCTGGGCATGGCGAGCCTGCTGTTTTACATGCTGGCCTACGCCTTCATGGTGTTCGGCACCTTCGGCATCATCATCCTGCTCGGGCGTTCCGGCAACGAGAACCTGGAAATCGAAAACTACTCGGGCCTCGCCTACAAGCACCCGGTGCTGGCGCTTTCGATGACCATCTTCCTGCTGTCTCTCGGCGGGCTGCCGCCGTTCGCGGGATTTGTGGCTAAGTTCTACATCTTCAACGCCGCCCTGCAGGAAGGCTACCTGTATCTGGTGATCATCGCCGTCCTGAACAGCGCCATCTCGTTTTACTACTACCTGAAGGTCGTCGTGTACATGTACATGAAGGAGCCCGTGGCCGAATTCAAGATCGCCCCCTCCCCCATGACCCTGTTCGTCGTCGCCCTGGCCGTCATCGGCACCATCGAGCTCGGGATCTTCCCGGACCCGATCCTCTCGCTGGCCCAGCACTGAGCCCAGGCCGCTTCGGCGGCAGGAAGCCGCCATGCCAGTTCCGGCACAATTCCCGTTGCGAAACCTTCAGCCGCAGCCGTTTTTGCGGTATAATTTTTTTACCGTACCGGTGGAGTCCATCGAAAACCAGCAATCGTCGGTGAAGCTATGAAGATGCACCACCTGTCCAGGGAAACCGTGGACAGCATCATGGAAAAAGTGAAAGTCGTGGTCGAAACGGAAGACTATTCTCCCGATAAGATCGAGGAGATCTTCAAGCTGTCGGAAGTGGACGGTGAGAAATTCCTGGAATGCAAAAGCAACGACGTGCAGAAAGACAAAGTGAACTTCGAACTGGACCCGGAAAAGGGCATCCGGTTTTTCGATCCGTTCAACTTTTTCACGGGTGGAATCTATAAAGACGTGGACGGCCTGACGGTGTGGACGGTGGACAACCTCAAGGAACCCTGGTCGTACTGAGAAACGGCAGCCGGACCGCGCGGATCATCCCCGCCGCCGCTCATCGGGACGGCCGGGCAATCGCCTCACGCGGCCTCAAAGCGGAGGATCAGCTTTTTTCCTGATCCTTGGAGTAATCGTAGGAACCCTTCCTCGGCAACGAGGAGGTGAACGCATCGGCGGTTTCTTTCATGGCCTTGTCTTTGGCCTCGCCCTCTTCCTGAGCTTTTTTGCGCGCCAGCGCTTCTTTTTCTTCCTCGCTCAGATTGGCATCATCCTCGGATGGGCCGCTTCCCTGCTCGATCGCTGCGGGATCGTCCGTCTTGGCCGCCGCTTCATCTTCCGCTTCCGCCTCTTTCATGGACGATTTGAAATTCTTGATGCTGCGTCCGAAAGCGCTGCCGATCTCGGGCAACTTGCCCGCGCCGAAGATGATCATGATGATCACCAAAATGATCATCAATTCCGGAAATCCGATTCCCATCATGGTCCATACCCTCCGAAAAAATTCCGATTATTGCAAAAAGGAAGTGTGTTCCTGTAATTATCTGTTAAAAAAAGAAATTTTCAAAAGTGGGGTCAGTGTAGCGTGATTCCACCGGAGAATACAAGGGAAATAACCCCCGGCGCGCGCACCCGGCCGGCGCCCTGAAATTATAGGAATGGGGAACAGCGGCAAGACCATCCGAACGGTGGGCGCTCCCCAAAAGGTTGGAAAAAACGCTCTGAAAATCGGGGGAAAAGCAAGCGGTGTGGGAAGGCGGTCGCGGCTCAGACCTCGCGCAGAGCCTGGATGGCCTTGTTGTAGTCGCCGCTTCCGAATATGGCCGAGCCGGCCACCAGCACGTTGGCCCCGGCCCCTTTGATATCGGCGGCGTTGTCCGGCTTGATGCCGCCGTCCACCTCGAGATCGAATTCGTGCTCGTAGTGCTCCATGATCTCCTTGAGGTTGAGGGTTTTGTCCAGCAGAGAGGAGATGAATTCCTGCCCCCCGAAGCCCGGGTTGACCGACATCAAGAGCACCATGTCGATCTCGTGCAGCACCTCTTCCAGGCTGGAAAGCGGCGTCGCCGGGTTCAGCACCACGCCCGCCCGCACCTGCTGCTCCTTGATGTAATGCAGCGTCCGGTTCAGATGCCGGCAGGCCTCCACATGCACCGTCAGGATATCCGCCCCCGCCTCGGCAAAATCCTTGATATACCGGTCCGGATCCTCGATCATCAGGTGCACGTCCAGAGGCAGTTCGGTCACCTTGCGGATGTCCGCGATCACGCCGGGACCGATCGTTATATTGGGGACGAAATGCCCGTCCATCACATCCACATGGATCCAATCCGCGCCGGCCTGCTCCACCGCTTTGATTTCATCGCCCAGTTTGCTGAAATCCGCCGAAAGGATCGAAGGGGCTATTTTTACCATTTCAGGCTCCTGTTGGGTCATTGGGCACCACGTTCACCGCAAAAATCGCCGTTGAGAATAACACAACGACATCGAATTATGGTAAGCAAATATCGGGGGTCCGGGCGCTGAAAGCCGCTTTCTTTGAAACGACTTGGCGGAGCGCACTGGCCATCCGGGCGCAGTTTCTTTATAATGAAAGAATCAAGTTCACCCTTTAAAATCAATCCAATGCAATCGAAAAAAGAGCAAATTCGAGGCTGGGTCCGGGATTTTCTCACCAAGGACCACAACCTGCTGCTGCTGGCCGCGCTGATCGGCTTCCTGGCCGGTTTCGCCTCGACGGTGTTCCGTTGGATGATTGACTTCGTGGGGGCGCTGTTTTCCGGAAAAGGCCTGTCTTTGATTGGGGTTTCGCCGATCCTGTTCCCGTTTCTCCTGCCCTTCATGCCCATGCTGGGGGGCTGGCTGATCGGCTGGATCTGCCATTATTTCCCCAACGCCGTCAAGGAAAACGGCGTCCACAACGTCATGAAAGCGGTGGCTCTCAACGGCGGCAAGATCCGCAAGCGCACCATCGTGAGCTGCGCCACCACCTCGGCCATCACCATCGGATCGGGCGGCTCCGCCGGCCGGGAGGGCCCGACCGTGCAGATCGGCTCCGCCGTGGGCTCGGCGATCGGCTCCCTGTTCCGCCTGTCTTCGGAGCGCATTCAGGTGCTGGTCGGCTGCGGCGCCGCCGCGGGCATCGCCGCCTCGTTCAACGCCCCGCTGGCGGGGGTCCTGTTCGCCCTGGAGATCATCCTCGGCGATTTCACCATCCACACTTTCAGCCCGATCATCATCGCATCGGTTATCGGAACCGTGACCGGCCGCGCCCTGGAAGGCAACGAGATCACCTTTCAAGTCCCATATCATCGGCTGGTCAGCTACAACGAAATCCTGTTTTACCTCATCCTGGGCGTGCTGTGCGGACTGGCGGCGCGGTTGTTCGTCTGGATCTATTTTTACGCCCGCAACACCTTCGAAGAGAAGCTCACCGTTTCGCCGATCGCCCGGCCGGCGCTGGGCGGGTTTCTGGTGGGCATGGTTTCCATCTTCCTGCCGGAAATTCTGGGCAACGGTTACGAGGCCATGGAAAAAGCCCTGACCGGAGAGATGTTCTGGGGGTTGGCGCTGGTTCTCATCTTCATGAAAATGCTCTCGACCTCGGTCACGCTGGGCTCCGGCGGACTGGGAGGCATTTTCGCGCCGTCCCTCTTCATCGGCGCGATGGTGGGCACCGCTTTCGGCAGCGGCGTCCACATGCTGTTTCCGGACTGGACCGCCACCGCCGCCACCTACGCCGTGGTGGGCATGGGCGCGGTCGCCGGCGCGGTCATGCAGGCGCCGCTCACCAACATCATCATGCTGTTCGAACTGACCAACGACTACACGCTGATCCTGCCCATCATGGTCACCGGCATCGTTTCGGCCTACACCTACCGGGCCTTCGGCAAGCATTCGATCTACATGCAGTACCTTTTGAACAAAGGCATCAACATCGAACATGGGCGCGAGACCTCCATCCTCAACAACATCAAGGTGAAGGATGTGATGCGCACGGAAGTGACGACCATCTCCGAGGAGATGCCGTTCCGCAAAATTCTCGAGACCATCTCCTATTCCAAGAACTTTTATTTCCCCGTCATCAACCGCGAAGGCGACATGACCAGCGTCCTGTCCTTCAACGACATCCGCGAGATGATTTTTGAAGAAGGGCTGGAGGATCTCGTCATCGCCAGCGAGCTGTCCACCAAAAAGGTCATGGTGCTGTTGCCGGACAACAACCTCAACGAGGCAATGGAGATGTTCGCCAAGCTAGACGTGGAGCAGCTGCCGGTGGTGAAAACCGACGATTCGAAAAAAGTCATCGGCATGATCAACCGTGGGGACGTGGTCGCCACCTACAACCGGGAAGTGCTGGTCTCCGGTTTCGACCGCTGACGGTGCGCCCCCCGCGCAGGAAGGAAACGGCATGCAGCAGAGAATCCACGGTGTGACCCTGGGTGTCGCGGATCTGGAACGGGCGCGCCGGTTCTACGAGGAGGGGCTGGGCTGGAAGCCCTCTCCCGAGAGCAGAAAGGATTTCATCTTCTTCCACGCCGGCGGCACGGTTTTCAGCCTGATCCCCTGGGACAAGCTGGCAAAGGACATCCACCTGCCGCATCAACTCACCGGTTTCGGCGGCATCGTGCTGGCCTTCAACGTGCGGGAGCGCAGCGACGTGGACCGAATCCTTGAGGAAGCGCAAAGGGCCGACGCCACGCTGCTGAAAAGCGGCGAAAAGAACGCATGGGGCGGCTACTCGGGCTGCTTCGCCGATCCGGACGGCCATCCCTGGGAAGTGTCCTGGAACCCTTTCTGGTCGTTCACCGAGGACGGCCGCATCAAGGATTCCGATTGAAAACCCGATTCCGAATCCCACACCCGCAACCCAGCGCAGGACACCTGCGGTTTTCCATCGCTCATATCGGCGGGCTCTCCCTGATTCTTTTCCTCGCCAGCGTACTGGCTTCCTGCGGTTCCCGTGAGAACACACTGACCCAGCGCACCCAGTTCATCATGGGAACTCTGGTGGAGATCACCGTGCGCGGCGGCGAACCGCAGCCCGTGCAACGGGCGATCGGCCGCGCGTTCGACGAGATGTCTCGACTGGAATCACTGATGAGCACCCACCTCACCGACTCGGAACTCTCCCGCATCAACGCCGCAGCGGGAGGCGAATTCATCGCCGTCTCGCCGGAAACCGCGACGGTTCTCAAAAGCGCGGTCCACTGGGGCGAACAATCCGGCGGCGCGATGGACATCACGCTGGGTCCGGTCGTGGACCTCTGGCATTTCGACGCGCCCTCCCCTGCGCCGCCCGCCGCGGAAAAACTGAAACAGGCTCTCTCTCATGTGGGACTGGCCGACATCGAAATCGAAGGGGGAAAAGTGCGGCTCGCCCGTCCGGGCATGCGCCTGCATCTGGGCGCGGTGGCCAAAGGGTACGCCGTGGACCGCGCCATCGAGGTGCTGAAACGGGAAAACGTCCCCAACGCCATGATCAATGCGGGAGGCGACCTGATGGCGATCGGCACGCGCACAGCGGAGCGCCCCTGGAACATCGGCCTGCAGCACCCCCGCAAACCCGAACGCATGATCGCGACATTTTCCCTGACCGACGGCGCGGTGGCGACGTCCGGCGACTACCAGCGTTATTTCATCAAGGACAACACCCGCTACCACCACATCCTCGATCCTAAAACCGGCCAGCCGGTGCAGGGGACCGTTTACGCCACGGTGCGGGCGGATTCGGTGATGGACGCCGACGCCATCGCCACGGCGCTGTTCGTCATGGGGGCCGAAAAAGGCATCGCGTGGATCGACACGCTTCCCGGCGTCGAAGGCATGCTGATCCCGGCTTCCGGCCCCGCCCGCTATTCACAACACTTCCGCGCGCAGCCCGGATACACGGAACAGGATTTCAAAATCGAGTGAATCGAGCCGGCAGCGTCACTCCTTCTGCTTCCAAGCGTTTTGAATGTGTACGGCGGGCTGGTGGATCAGGTGGCACATCCTGCAGGAATGGCGCGCAATGCCGTCGATCTCCTTCCAGAATTTTTTTGCGTCCGGTTCGCCGGTGGCGAACAGTTTGCTCACCCGGTCCACCGAATCCAGCACCCGATTCCCCACAAAAAACTGCTTCACAGAACTGCCGTTTTTGGTCCACTCGGTGATGTGGCATTTGGAACAGACCGACCGCAGCTCGACGATGCGTTTTTTGAACTGGAACACATGCCGCCACGCCCGGTCGAATTCTTCCCGCTCGAAGTGATGGGTGATCCCGCGCAGGGATCGGGACAACAGGTGCATGTAGTCGCGGTAGGCCATCTCCGTCTCCTCGACGGGATCGGTGATTTTGATCTCGCTCGTCTCGGGCCAGGTGTAGCGCACCCAGACCGCAAGGCTGTTGTCGGCATGACAGCGGTCGCAGGTCGCCGTGAGTTTTTTCGACGCTTGCTGGATGCGATCCTGTTTTTGCGATTGCAGCGATTTGACGAACCGGTCCGCCGCTGCAAAATCGAAATAGTCCTTCCACTCCGGGACCCATTCGGCGGCTTCCCGGTAGCGTTCCGCAAAGGCACGCGCTTTCTCCCCGGCTTCCGCCCAGTCTTTCCGTTCGGCCGCCCGCAGCGCGTCGTCGAACGCGCCGGAGAGCTTGCGCATCTGCAGGATCCATTTCCCCGCGCTGTCCTGATCCCGGTAAAGCGAATCCAAAGAGGCGGGTGGTTTTTTGACTAGAAAGTCGCTGGAAAAGGCAGGCAGGACGAACAAAACGATTCCTCCTGCAAGCGACAGCAGCACCCAAAACGGTTTCGATTTCATGACAGCATCCTCACGCAATTCCGGCACAGAACCGGAAAGAGCGGCACGGGCGGGTGAAGGCGGTTCCCGGCCCGACCGCCTTTTCACAGGTATCGGCTCAGGGAGCCGATGAAGGTCGCACGGCGGTCTTCGGCGCCGGCAACAGGACACCGGGAAGCACGGAACCGGGCGCCACGCCATAGCGTTCGGCGCATTCGGCACACAACTCGACGCCGATTCCTTCCGACAGGAACCACTGCACCATGTACAGAAGTTCCGGATCCACGCCTTCGGTCACAAAATGCCGGACGGTGGGACCGTGCACCACCACTTTGTAGTCGATGGCGCGCGACCGGCCTTCCTGCCGCAGATGCAGGTTGATATTGACGAAAGCCGTTTTCAAAGCTTCCAGATCGGCGCTTTCGACAAAATACACCTTGATGGGACGTTTCTTGAACGGCTCCTTCTGCAACGCGGCAGCGGCGGGAAGCGCCCACACGCCAACCAGCAGAGCCACAAGGAACGGCAACCCCCTTGGTTTCAGATTTTTCATGATTCTCTCCACAATAGCCAGACGAATGGCACACTCCGATCGTCCTAAGGAAGCGTTGTCCGGCAAACCCGTTGTGAATGCAACGACAAACCCATTCTTTTGGGACAGCCCAACACGCACCACGGGCTGTTCTCCCAAAGTGGACTTGATGACTCAGATTGGATGAAACTCAGGCGAAACGGGGTGGGTGCTCGATAGAGTGAGGAATCAGAGAAGAGAAATGGGCTTGCCGCCCATCGACCGACAGCACGCTGCCTGGAAGATCAGTAGAGAGAGAAATCATGGCCGCGGGCGTGTTTTCATCAAAGCCCAATGAACCGGGAATGCCCGACGGGCCGGCGCAATCGGCGGCGAGGTATTCGTTCTTTTCGTTCACGCGTCCTGTAGATTTGAGAATGTGCGGACAGGGCTTGTCGATCGAGTGGCCTAAAAGAGCGCAATGAACCGGCAGCCCCCGTTTTTCGAACGGGGAAAACGCGTGCGCCTCCGGATGGTGGTGCCCGGCATGCCCGCCGGCGTGCACCGGTTGGATGCCTCCGACAAAAAGCAGCGTCCCGAGCACCGCGGCTGATAAGAAAAGAAACTTTCTCATGCGCCTATGATTCAACACAAGGGAAAACAAATCAAGTGAATTTCGCCGGGTTTTTGCGCGGCCGCAGTTTTCAGCCCCTGCGGGGATGAAACCGCTTCAAAAGGAGCGCGTTGCTGACCACGGAAACCGAACTCAAGGACATGGCCGCGGCGGCGAAGATGGGTTTCAGGACGATCCCGTAGGCGGGGAACAACACGCCCGCCGCGAGGGGTATCCCCAGGACATTGTAAAAGAAGGCCCAGAACAGGTTCTGCCGGATCTTGCCCAGGGTTTTACGGCTCAGTTCGATGGCGTCCGCCACCGCGTGCAGGTCGTGGGTCATCAGCGTGATGTCCGAGGCTTCCATCGCCACATCCGTGCCGGAGCCCATGGCGATGCCGGTGTGTGCGCGCGCCAGTGCGGGCGCATCGTTGATCCCGTCCCCCACCATCGCGACGGTCCGGCCTTCCTGCATGAGCTTGTTCACCGCCTCGGCTTTCCCGGCGGGAAGCACCTCGGCCAGCACCGTATCGATCTGCAACTGCCTGCCGATGGCCTGGGCGGTGTTCGTGTGATCGCCGGTGATCATCACCACCCTGAGCCCCAGTTCCTTCAACCGGCGCACCGCCTCTGCGGCCTGCGGTTTCACCGTGTCCGCCGCGGCGAGCACGCCAACGGCCCGGCCGTCGATGGCCAGGATCATCGGGGTTTTGCCCTGCCGCGCCATCTCTTCGATCCGCTCCTTGAGCGCCGCATCGTCCACGCCCGCTTCCTGCATCAACTTGGGATTGCCCAGCAGCACGTTGAGCCCGTCCACCTCGCCGCGCACACCGAAACCGGGGCGCGCCTCGAAGTTTTGCACCGGCGGCAGTTTGAGCTTTCTCCGCTCCGCCTCGCGCACCACCGCCTGGCTGAGCGGATGCTCGGACCCCTTTTCCACCGAAGCGGCGAGTTGCAGCAACCTATCCGCGGTGAGGCTCGCATCGCCTTCCACGAACACGTCGGTCACCTCCGGCTTGCCCCAGGTCAGCGTTCCGGTCTTGTCGAACACGACGGTGTCCAGCGCCTGCACCTGCTCCAGCGTCTCGCCGCCTTTGATCAGGATTCCCATCTCCGCCCCCCGGCCGGTGCCCACCATGATGGCGGTCGGCGTGGCCAACCCTAAGGCACAGGGACAGGCGATGATCAGAACGGTGACGAAAATCATCAGGGCAAACAGGAACGGCGACGCGGGCAGCACGGCGAGTCGTTCGCCGAATCCCCACCACACCGCAAACGCCAACAGAGCGATCGCGATCACCACCGGCACGAAGATGCCGGCGACCTTGTCGGCGAGCCGTTGCACCGGCGCTTTCGATCCCTGCGCCTCCTCGACCAGGCGGATGATCTGCGCCAAGACCGAATCCTTGCCGAGCCGGGTGGCCCGCAGCTTGAAAAACCCGGTGGTGTTGAGGCTCGCACCCACCACCGCATCGCCGGTCTGTTTTTCGGCGGGCAGGCTCTCGCCCGTGATCATCGATTCGTCCACCGCCGTCGTCCCTTCCAGGATGGTTCCGTCCACCGGGATTTTTTCCCCCGGCCGCACCACCACGGTGTCACCGGGCAGCACGTCGGAAACGGGGATTTCCATCTCCTCGCCGCCCCGCTCGACGCGGGCGGTCTTGGGCTGCAGGCCCATCAACTTTTTGATCGCATCGGAGGTCCGGCTTTTCGCGCGCGCTTCCAGCCAGCGGCCCAACAGCACCAGGGTGATGATCATCGCCGACGTGTCGAAATACACCACCGCTTCCTGCCCGAGTTGCTTCAGAGTCGCGGGAAAAAACGTGGCGAACACGCTAAAGCCGTACGCGGCGCTGGTGCCCACGGCGATCAGCGTGTTCATGTCCGAATAGCCGTGCCGCGCTGCGGCAAACGCGCCGCGGTAAAACTGCCAGCCCGCCCAGAACTGCACCGGGGTCGCCAAAAGGAACAACAGCAGAAAATGCATGAACGATCCCGGCAGCAGGCCCAGCGCCGCGGGAGGACGCATGCCCAGAACCATGATCGCGGTGCTCAAAGCCACGCTCACCCAAAGCTTGAGCCCCAGTTGATCCCTTTCCGCCGCGTGTCCCTGGGACGCATCCCCGGAAACCGCATCGGTTTCTTCACGGCGCAGGGTGTAGCCGATTTCCTGCAGGCGGTTTTGCAAATCCTCGACGGCGACCCGGGACGGCAGGTACTGCAGCGTCGCTTTTTCGGTGGCCAGGTTGACCTCCACCTGCAGAACCCCCTCCAGCCCGGAAAGCGCTTTCTCCACGCGGGCGACGCAGGAGGCGCAGGTCATGCCCTCCACAGAGAAACTCTCACGGACGCTGGGTACTTCGAATCCCAGATTTTCGATGGTCTCGGTGATCTCGGAGACGGCAATCTTCCCGGGATCGAATTCGATGTCCGCCAGCGCTGCGCCGAAATTCACGCTCGCTTTATCGACCCCGTCCAGGGCCCCGACCTTTTTCTCGATGCGCGCGCTGCAACTGGCGCAGCTCATGCCCTTGACGGGGAGTTTCAGGGATTGGGTTGTGGCTGTTTTGGTGGTGGTCATGGTTTCCGGCTGAAAGAAAGAGCGTATTGTATTAGGATACACGGGTTCACAAAAAGATTCTCCCCCTCTCTCACGTCCCCGGAGGCGCCATCATGACCCCTGTATTCCACGGCCTGCACCGCACGCTCCCGGTCCTGGCCGCCGTATTTTTACTCGTCACCCACGTTTCCCGCGTCGAGGCGGGCTCCCGCTGGGTGGACCTGACCCACCCCTTTGACGCCAGCACCATCTACTGGCCCACCGGCCAGTCCTTCAAGCTGGAAAAAGTCCACGAAGGGCCCACGCCCGGGGGATACTGGTACGAATCGAACAACATCAGCGCCTCGGAACACGGCGGCACGCATCTGGACGCGCCCGCCCATTTCGCCGAGGGGAAGTGGCACACCGACGACATCCCGCTCGAACGCCTGATCGCCCCCGGCATCGTGGTGGACGTGCGGGAAAACGCGAAAAACCGGCCGGATTACCTGATCCGCAAAGAGGATTTCCTCGCCTGGGAAACGAAAAACGGCAAAATCCCAGAGGGCGCCATCGTTCTGGTGTGGACGGGATGGGAGGATTTCTGGCCGGATAAAAAGAAGTACCTGGGCACGGACCGGCCCGGTGATGTGGCGAACCTGCATTTTCCCGGATTCAGCGCCGAAGCCGCGGAGTTTCTGACCGCCGGTAGGAACGTCGCCTCTGTGGGGCTGGACACTCCCAGCCTGGACCGGGGCCAATCGAAAGATTTCAAGGCACATCGAGTCTTCGGCAAAGCCAACGTGCCCGGATTTGAAAACGTCTGCAACCTGAAACGGCTGCCGCCCAGGGGGTTCCGCGTGATCGCGCTGCCCATGAAAATCGGGCGCGGCAGCGGCGGCCCTTTAAGAATCGTAGCGGAAATCGATTCGGATTCTTAAGGCAAACGTTTCCGCCCCGGTGGCGCAAGGTTTATGACAACCTCATACCGTTTCGTTATGGTTTGCGGAACAGAGAGAATTATTTTTTTGCGAACAACGCCTTGAGGGTGAAGAACCCGTACAGAAGGAACAGGATGGCGATGATGCCGCGGGTGAAAGAGTGGCTGCCGACCGCATCGGTGAACACGAAGATCCCCACGCCGCTCAACGCCGCGCCCACCAGAAAGTAACCGACGGCCTTGAAGACGGTCATGCCCTGCTGCTTGGGTTTTGCAACCTTCTCCCGCTGCCGCCGCTTCAACTGCCAGCGCCATCGCAGAATATAATAGGTCTGCCGAAGCCAGGAAATCAGCCCCTGGTCGTCGAGAAGGCTGGTGTGGCAGTACATGCAGTGGGCGTCGCTGGTCCGGTTGGGAAAGCCGCAGTTCAGGCACAACTTCGAATCGGTGTTCTGGTTTAAAAGGGTCTCTTTTTTCGGCTTGTCCATGATCGGGGGAGGGAAATTCCAAAGAAACCCGGCATCGGCGGCTCTGGCTGTATCCCAATGAAATTACAAATCTTCATCGATATGCTAAAATTTTATACCTTATAAAATAGTGTGTCAAATCAAACCGGCGGCAAAGCGTGAGGCGGCTTGAAAACACCCTGTTCGCGGTAGAGCGGATGCGTCAAACCGCCAGCGGAAATCAAAACCTTTGTAATCTTGTGGATTGTATGAGGAAGACTATGAAAGCGATGCAATGTTTCTGGGCCGGGCTGTTCTGCCTGCTCGTCGGCCCGTTGTCCGCCTGGAGTGAGGCAACGAACGTCGAGAATTCCATGGTGCTGATTCCAGCCGGTGAGTTCGAAATGGGAAGCCGCCGCTCCCTGCTGGAGTTGAACCCGGTCGATCTCATGAACACGGACCGGCACAACCTCGGCCCGGAAAACCCCGCGCACCGTGTGCACCTCGATGATTACCACATCGACAAGTACGAAGTCACCAACGCCGAGTATCAGAAATTCGTGCAGGCCACCGGCGCCAAGCAGCCGGTCTCGATGAGCAATCCGGATTTCAGCGGACCCCGGCAGCCTGTGGCGGGCATTTCCTGGAAAGAGGCGGACCGTTACTGCAAGTGGGCCGGCAAACGGCTGCCGACCGAAGCGGAATGGGAAAAGGCCTCGCGCGGCAAGCGCCCCATCGAATACCCCTGGGGGGACGAAGCGCCGGACGCCAAGCGCGTGAACTTCAACGAAACCTTAAACAAAACAGCGCCGGTGGGCAGCTACGAGGCGGGCAAATCGGATTATGGCGTGCATGACCTTTCGGGCAATGTGTCCGAATGGGTGCACGACTGGCATCTGGCGGAGTTCTACCTGTTCTCTCCGAGGGAAAATCCAACCGGTCCGGAAAAAGGCAAGTACAAGGTCATCCGTGGCGGCAGTTGGAGAAACAACGCCGGCGACATCAGCCTGACCTATCGCAACGCCACCGTTCCCACCTTAAGGAGCAAGACGGTCGGCTTCCGCTGTGTGAAAGATGTAAAGTGAAGGTTCTGGCAGATCGGACCTGAAACTACGTCCTGTTACTCACTTTTCAAGGTGCTTTCGCATCAACTGGACCAGTACGCCGTCCTGTTTTTCGATCGCCATGTTCATCGGGGATTTGCCATTCGCATCCAGAAACCCGACTCTTTTTTCACGAAGCCTTTCTTGCTGATTTTTCCATCTTCCGGATAGCTCGATAATCCTTCTCCAGCTCGGCAGGCACCCGCCCTCCTTTTTCCAATAAGGCCTCCCGCTGCGCAACGATCCAGAAGGATTCGACAATGGCATTGTGAACTTCCGGCCGCCCGTTCATCAAAACCTGGAAATACACGGCGGTCGCATCTTTTTTATCCGTTCGAACCAGACGCATATGGATTTTCTCGTCGGACTGCGAGTTCACATACCCGCCCGCCAGGCCGAACAGAGTGCCCCAAAGAGCCCGCTTTTCCAAACTGTCCTTGAATTTGGACCCAACAAGCACGCCCTCTTCGGGACTGTAATACTGAATCCGGTAACCCAATGTGAACAGCGCCTGCGTGCAGGCATTGAAGGCGGTCGCGTAGCCAGCATCGATGTGACGCTTCACAATGGTGGGATCGTTTTTCTTCTTGCTCTGCACACCGGTTGTCGCCGTGCATCCCGAAAAAAGGACCAGCAAAAGAAAACCGCTTAAAAATCGGCTCTTACAAAAAACCATAACTTAGATTGTAATTATATATATTAAAAGTTTTATAGCTGCGTTTTCACTTCAATACTGTATTACGCTCTAGTTAAAACCCTGACGCCCGTAATCCAGCGGACGGGGAACTACTTTAAGTTCTGTATCTGGAACAGCTTTTGGAGGAGATACAGGCGTTCCCCGGCTCACCGGATTCCCATTCGACGGAGGTGCGCCTGCATCTTTTACCATTTCGGATGAGTCTGCCAAAGGAGATGCCGCGGGCGTTTTAGAGACGGGAGCCAGCATTTTTTTACTGCCAACGTTTTTCCCATTCTTGACAGGCGCTGCAGCGCTGACCGGACGGATATAATTCTCTCCCATATAATTGCCCTTTTCGTCGAACTTGGCGACCATATTGGGGTCTTTTTCTTTCAGATATTCTTCAATAAAAGGTTTCCCTGCCTGAGGCTCTTTGAAATTCCAAAGGCCTTCCATGATTCCCTCGATGACCATGGCATAGACGGCTTTTTCGATCGCTTCGAGCACCGCCATCTGCGGCGGTTCGTTGGTGGTGAATCCGGTTTCGATCTCAAGCAGTCGTTTGAAGCTGACAAACCTGAACAACCCGGCATCCACTTCCAGAGAGAAGATGGTCTTGTTGGTGAGCACGGATTTCACAATCTGTCCGTTTTTAACAGATATGGCGCGCAGGTAGATCGTCACCGAATCGCGCTGAAATTGCGTGTTGCCGCCCGCACCGAAATACCGTGCGCCCGCCCCACCGGTGAGCAGGTTGCTTTCGTAAGCGATGACGCCACCGTCCATCATGATGGGCGCGTACAGCAAAGGCGGTAGTCGAGGAACATTTTTAGCGGAGTCTTTATTGAGGTATTGCTTACGTGTCTGACGAATGATCTTCCTTTCATTCAACAGATTGGGCAGCGATTCCCGCTCCAGAACCGTGAACCACTTGCCGTTTCCGGCGTCCGCCAATGCTTTGACCAGCATGGACGTAGCGCCTTGAGTCACAGCGGTGGAATATTGCGTGATGGCGCCGCCGGGTTTGTATTGCCCGGTCTGATCGCGGAATTTGTACACACCCACCACGATTTTTGCTTCCGGAGGCGGCAGAGATTTCAGCGCACCTGCAACCTGGGAATTGTAACCCACCACCGCTTCACTGGACCGGAGAGGCTGGATTTTGGCTGAGCATCCAGCGGATACAACCAATAGGGCAAGCATTGCAACAAGGCATGTGTGTTTTTTCCAATGTATTCTCATCGCTGATGTCCTGAGGATTTCTTTATCCGCTCCCGGTCCCATCTGTCTCCAGAAAAAGCGGAATTTCTATCCTCATCCCTTCCATTTATATAAGTTGAAGATTGTTCCTGCTTTATATTTTTATTATTCAGGGCGTAAAGTTGGGAATTTCCACTGTGGAAGACTCGCCCGTTGCGTTGTCCTGAATCGTAACCAGAGTGGAGTCACCCAGACTCTCAACCGTAATGGTATTGATTCCGGTATCGAAAACGCCATCGCCGATTTCATCAACACCATCAAAAGCATTGTCAACGAGACTGAAAGCAAGCTGGTTGACAATCGCCCTGTCCAGCCTGTCTGCAAAAGACTGAATAAAGGAAGAACTGCTGAAAGCATCCTGCGGTTCTTTGAACTTGTTCTGCGAGGTGGCGTTGGCCAGTTGATGCGCCCCGTTGAAAGGACTTCCTCCGAAGTTCGGGTTGACAAAACTATGCGTCAGCTCCGCTCCCATAACGGGCTTTGCGATCGCAAAAAAGCTCATCACAAGAGCCAGCCCCAAAAATCCAATGAATGATTTCATGATGTTCCTCAAATAAAATTAATAAAGCTCTTCGAGTTGTTTTTTAACCGTGAGACGCTGCATGAGGTAGCCATAAACTCTCGATACGGTATATCCAGCGAGTTCTTCGATCTGCCCTTGCCGTGGACTGAGACGGAACTGATGCACCACATCGTCATCGACTTTCACCCAGAACTGGCTGCCGCGAATCACATCCGCCCGCTCCTCGATATAGATCGTGTAATCCATCCCGCGAATGGGCTGCCAATAGGTGCTGAAATATTCGTAGAAATCCCGCCCGGCTTTCGTCATGGTTTCATCGACGATGAGTCCGGTTATGCCCAGCCATTCGTCGGTATCTTCGCCAAGATCCTTCTGAGCCGCTGCCGGAGTAACCAGCATTGCAAAAACAAATATCAGGCAAAATGCAAACAACAGGATCGTTTGAAGCGCTTGGTGATGAGACCCCACGGACACAGGGAACCCTTCACCACAGGTTTCAAACGTTTTCATGCCATATCTTTTTTTTTGTATTTCAGTCATATCCGTTCATTAAAAAAGCCGTGGAAGAGGGAGGACCCCCCCCCTCTTCCCATTCGAATCTTAGGAGAAGTCAATCAAGAAACTTCACCCACGACTTCAAACAATGGCTTTATCCAACTTGTCTTACTGCGGTCCCAGGAAAACGCCGCCACCCGGGAACACACTCGGACCGGAACGATAGGGATTAGCACCATGCGGGCTGTCCTTCGTCCAGTTCACAAACTTCGGATCTCTGATTTCCCGGTTGTAGGGAATCCAGGGCATATCCGGATCCATGGGCATGGAGTTTTTCCAGGCATGCTTGCCTTCCCAAGGACCGTCTGCCGGACCGATGGCTTCCGGGGCCTCGCCTTGAATCACGATGGCGAGATTCTGAGAACCACCAATCTGGCTGACATTAGCGTTGTTTTCAAATTGCCCAGTCTGAGCAACCAGAGCCGTCAGCTGGTAACCGTTCTGGTCAATGTGAGCGTTATGTCCACCGGTACCATGCTGATACACAACGGCATTACAAAATTGACAAGGACCGTTGCCGAAAGCTCCCTGATGCACCTTGGCACTATGATTTTTTCCGCTTTGGTGTACGGTTGCCTTGTTGTCCTTGCCCTTCTGGATCACTTCGGCTTTCAGGCCTTCACCTCTGAACTGGTTCACCCATGCGCGGTTCCTTTCGCCCCACTGTTCAATGGAAGCCTCGGAATAATCGACATAGGTCTGGGTGATTTTGGCTTTGTTGCCATTGCCATAACCCACGACGCCGCTCTGCTTGATAACTGCTTTACTGTCATCGGCATCGTATTGATCGATTTCGGCTTTGTGGTAATCACCCGTCTGATGGATGTGGGCTTTCGTATAGCTGCTGCCCTGCTGGGTGATTTTACCGCTCTGGAACCAGCCATGCTGCTCGATCCGGGCATAGGAATGATCGCCATAATTCCCGTTAAGAGAACTCTGGTGAATGCTGGCCATGTGATCACCGCCATGCTGCTCGATCTCGGCATCCGTCCACCAGACATCGTTCTGTCCGATGTAGGCGACGCTTCGTTCCGTCCAATTCTGATCGATCGTCGCATTGCTGCCCTGGGAAAAGACCTGGTCGATCTGACCGCTGTTCCAATTGGAAGCATTGCCGCTTTGATAGATATTTGCAGTCTGATGGCTGCCGGTCTGGTTTTTCTGATAAACAGATGCCGTATTGCCTTGGCTGTAGCTCTGGTCAACATTGGCGGTGCTGCTGTTGCCCAGCTGCTCAACTTCAGCCTGATTGTTTTTGGAAGCATCCTGGTTGACGTTTGCTTCGTTATCCGCCATCGCCAGGCTTCCGGTCAGCAATACCGCCGCGAAAACAGCGATAATACTCATATGAAACCGTTTCATTGTTTTTCTCCCTTAGCTTTGTGAATAAAGAGAATTTTCAACTGTTGCATTAAAGCTAGCTTTACTGCGTTCACTTCCAAACAAACGGTTTTTTCCTCCTTTCTTGATCGAACGATAAAATTCATTCAACTGCTTATTTTAAGGAACCCGCCTTGCTTCAGGGTCCCGGAACGATCGGCAAGGGGAACACCCCATTGCCGGTTTGATTCACGATAACAGCGGGGCCGCCGCCGGTCTGATTGATGATCGCGGAATTGCTGCCACCACTTTGAATGATTCCGGCAAGGTTTCCGTTGCCGAGCTGATTGATCGTCGCATTATTGTTGTTATCGAACTGGACGATCGACGCCTGGTTCAGGCTGCCGTCCTGAAAAATATTCGCAATGTTTCCGCTGCCACCCTGCTGGATGAATCCAACGTTTCCGGATCCGCCCTGCTGGATGATGCCCGCGGCCAGGTCGCTGCCGTTCTGCGCGATCTCACCGATATTCCCGCTGCCGGACTGCAGAATGCTCGCATTGAGATTGCTGCCGTCCTGAGTGATGAGAGCAGTTTGCCCCGAACCACTCTGGTCAATGGTTGCATCCAGATCATTGCCGGTTTGCAGAATAGTGGCTTCATGATCGATGCCATCCTGGTCGATGCTCGCAACCAGGTTGCTGCCATCCTGAGTGACCGTAGCCGTGTTGCTGTCTCCCGTCTGAGTGACGCTGGCATCCAGACTGTCCCCTGTTTGATCGACGGAAGCCGTGTTGCCGTTGCCACTCTGTGTCACACTGGCGATGATGTTGCTGCCATCCTGGGTGACCGTAGCCGCATTGTCGTCTCCGGTCTGGGTGACGCTGGCTATGAGGCTGCTGCCGTCCTGGGTCACGTTTGCCGTGTTGGTGTTTCCATCCTGAACGATACTCGCATCCAGATTTTCACCGTTCTGGTTTATGGTCGCGTTATTGCCGTCCCCAATCTGTTCCAGCAGGGCCACGACGTTGAACGTGCCGTTTTGGATCACTGTTCCAGTGTTGTCGCTGCCATCCTGCAGAATCGTTGCCAGCAGGTCTTCACCCACTTGCTCGACGGACGCAACATTGAAGCTGCCGCCGGTCTGCGTGACATTCGCCGTCAGGTTGCTGCCGTCCTGGAATATAATTCCGGTATGACTCTGGCCGATCTGCTCCAGCGAGGCGACATTCGTCAGACCGCCCTGCTGCGTGATCGTCCCCTGATTGTTCGTGCCCTGCTGCAGCAGCGTCGCCAGATGTTCCTGCCCGATCTGAGTGACACTCGCGACATTGAAATCACCTTCACTTTGCGTGATGTTTGCGCTCAGGTTGCTGCCATCCTGATTGACCGTGGCCTCATGCCCCTGCCCAACCTGCAGAACCGATGCCAGGTTTGTAGGGCCACCGTTTTGAGTGACGGTCGCTCTGTTGCCGGAACCATCCTGCACAACAGAGGCCACCTGCTCCTGGCCGGTCTGTGAAATATTCAGAGTATTGATA
This sequence comes from Nitrospinales bacterium, assembly GCA_965223345.1. Taxonomy (GTDB): domain Bacteria; phylum Nitrospinota; class Nitrospinia; order Nitrospinales; family VA-1; genus CBDCWG01. Next base: position 2,232,782 of record CBDCWG010000012.1, on the reverse strand, counting down.
TCTCCAGTCTGGGAAGCAGTGGTTTGATTGGAAAAACCGTTTTGAGTGATGAATCCAATATTTCCGTTGCCAACCTGCGCCAGTACCAAAAGATTGGAAAGCCCGTCTTGTTCAACCGTCGCCTCGTTGCCGGTGCCATCCCTCTGCTCGATCGTTGCGGAGTTGCCTGCGTTATCACCAAGACTGACTTGCGCCAGGCGGATGATGTTTGCGAAACCGGTTTGTGTGAAGTCTCCGAAATTATCAGGCCCGACTTGGCTCAAATCCAATATGTGACCGTCGCCCTCACGTGTCAGTTGAAACGAGTTGCTGTCCCCGACCTGCTCGATGGATACAAGTGCTTCAAGAGAAGATGTGGGATTTGTGTCTACAATGACCGCGTTTTCACTTCCGTCCTGCTGGATCTCGACCAACTCGGCCATGGCGTTTTGCAGTGGATTGGCAATGAGAAAAATGAAAGCAAGGAATGTAAACAAAGGTATTGCGGTGAGCTGAAACAGATGGGATTTTGAGTCTCGCGGATTGCCCTTCATAAAATGACCTCCCCCTTCATATTTTTCCGCTGCGATGTTTTGCGAACGAATGTCTCCGGTAGTTTTGAAAACACATATCAATAAATGTCGGGATGTAAATCTGTCAGGAAAGGGTTTCCGGCCAGATTCCCTTTCAGACTTACATTTGAATTCTTTAATTTATATGTGACCTGAATCGCAAAAACAGCGGACGCAAATCACATATTTGGACTCGTGGGTTTTTGCACAGTACGCCTCAGCCAAATGATTGGCAATACCTAATAGTAGTGATTTATTGAGGCTATCGATGATCTCGCAATTCCCTTACAAACCGCGTCAGAAATCATCGACAAAGTGAAGAGTTAAAAGAAAGAAATAGAATGAAAGTTTATCGAGGAAGGTAAAATAAGAGGATTTTTTGGATCTGTATCCGTGGCGTTTTGATTAGATTGGCATCAAAATCATTAAAACTCGTTAAAAGCAATGCGGACTTTACGGGCGAATTTCCACAAAAGGACCGATACGGACCACCCACTCCGGCTCCCGGCACGGCCTTTGAGAACCTCCATCTGAAAAAATAATCAAACCTTTTATAGAAACCGGGAACCCATTTTTTCTCAATAATGCCAATGAATGAATCGCCGGGGATATTGTTCACGGTATTTCAACAATCCCAACAGATTTAGAAAAAAGCCACTATAGGCATTCCCATTTTTTACCGGAAATGGGTTTCGCCCCTCCCCCACCCCATTTGACTCTTTTTTAAACAAATCAGCTTTATCAAACTCAATTTTGTTTCTGCACTCTTATTGATAATCAAATTTAATCATTGCGCATTTTTGAATTTGCCTATATTGTCATCAGCACAAAATGATACAGGCGCATTGAGATCCATGCGGGCGATCGGCCGGATCCCCCCAGGACACATTCGATCCAAAAGAAGGACAGCCGGATTTCTGCAGTGCCGCAATTCAACGCTGCGAATTCTCTCACTTTATATTCACGATTCTTAAGGAAACGGCTTTTGGTTGATTCGGGGACCTTCACATGGCTGGAGTAAAGACACGCGCAAAGCCGTCGAACATCGGCTCCTCACGCAAACAAGCGCTGCAGCAATCAGAACCGTGCGTGGACTCCGGCACCCCCACAGCCAGAGGCAGGCGTAAAATTCATCCGGCAAAATCGGATCTCATCCACATCAAAAAATTCGGCCTCGGTTCCCCCGCTCCGCAAGAGCAACGATGGATTGCCCCGAAGCTGCCCCCCCGAACGCGGAAATATCCAAACAGCCCGCTGACTTCCCGCTACGATGAATTGCAGATTCTCAACCTGGGGGTTTATCTCCACGAACGGCTGTCGCAGGACAGAAACGCGGTCCTCAACTCCGACTTCAATTTCAGCTTTCGCGAACCTCTGGGGATCGCCCTCTCCTGTAGCAAACATAAGCTGAGGGACGTCAATCAGCATCTTTGCGAAACCCTGGGTTACGACAGCCGGCGGGAATTGCTGGATTTGAACTGGAATGCGTTGATCCACCCCGAAGATGCGGAGAACTATTTTTTCCTCTCAAACCAGGTGTTCTCAGGCACCCTCAACGGTTTTTCCTTGGATATCCGCTGCCTCGCAAAAACCGGCAACACCGTGTTCACCTGCCACACACTGCATAAAGTGGGTACTCCGGGATTGACGCAACAGAATATTGTCAGCCTCGTGCGGCAAACAACCGCAAAGGATACGCCCAAGAAAAAAGTCGCACAGGGCCATTCCCTGCAACAGCTCAATTCCTGCAGTCAGCTGTTGATGCAGAAAGCCGGTCTCTCCAAACGGGAAATGGAAATCACCCGCATGCTGGTCATCGACGGGCTGAGCGACCGCGAGATCGCCGAACGGTTTTACCTCAGCATCCACACCATCCGTACCCACCTCAAGAACATCTACAAAAAGTTCAACATCTCAAACCGCACCAAACTCATCACACTCTTGAAGTAGAATTCAGAAATTGGGGAAAGAACGAAGGACACCCGTCAAAGGGTGTTTCAGGAGGAAAGCCGCGCTTTGATGCGATCGAGCAGCAGGCCGGCAATTTCTTTTTTGCTCAGCAGAGGCTGGGGTTCGATGCCGCCCTCGCGGCTGAGGATCGTCACCTGGTTGGAGTCGGACTGAAACCCGATGCCGGGAGCGCTGATGTCGTTGGCGACGATCCAGTCCAGATCTTTCTTGCGCAGTTTGGCCTGCGCGCTCTCGATGAGGTTCTCGGATTCCGCCGCAAACCCGACCACCACCTGACGCGTCTTGATTTTGGCGACTTCGCCGAGGATGTCCGGCGTGGGGACGAGTTTGATCGTCAGGGGCTCGCCGCCCTTTTTCTTGATCTTTTCCTTTGCAACCGTCTCCGGCGTGAAATCGCCCACCGCCGCCACCATCACCAGCGCATCACAACGCGGAAAGTGCTCGAGCACCAGGGCCTGCATCTCCGCAGCGCGCTGGCAGCGGTGCAGGCTCACCCCTTCCGGCGCGGGCAGCCGCGTGGGTCCGCTGATCAGAACCACCTCCGCACCGCGCAAGCGCGCCTGCTCCGCAACCGCGAACCCCATTTTCCCCGACGAGGGATTGGACAGATAGCGCACCGGATCCAGCGGCTCCTGCGTGGGCCCCGCCGTCACCAATAGCTTGCAGCCCGCAAGATCGTTGCGCAGCCGCAGGCGGTTTTGCACCGCTTCGAGGATACGGGCTGGGTCCGCAAGACACCCCTGCCCCACCGAACCGCAGGCCAGCTCGCCGTGCTCGGGATCCACAAACTCGACGCCACGCACTTTCATCTTGGAGATGTTTTCCTGCACCGCCGCGTTGGCGTACATGCCGTCGTTCATCGCAGGCGCCAGAATCACCGGGCCGCGAAAGGCCACGAACAGGTTGGACAACGCGTCGTCGGCCAGACCGCCCGCCATTTTGCCGATCGAGCCGGCGGTTGCCGGCGCGACCACCAGAAGGTCGGCATTTTCCGCCGCCTTGATATGCTGCATGGAATGCGCGTCGTCGGCGTCGAACACCGTGTGGTAAACCGGATGGCCTGAAAGCGCTTCGAAGGTCAGCGGCGTCACGAACTGTTTGGCGTTCGCGCTCATCACCACATACACATCCGCACCCGCGCCGGTCAAAAGGCGAAGCAGCTCGGCCGCCTTGTAGGCGGCGATCCCCCCGGCGACTCCCAAAACGATGGTTTTTCCTTTAAGCGATCCAGACATGGCCCGATTTCAATCGCGGTTCAACATTGAGTCCCGCATGGTGCGGCAAGGCCCGGTCCGGCCCCGCCGCCGTGATTATCAATGGGATGCTTACCGTCGATTATAGGCCCTCACCGCATTGAATTCAATGGCATTCCCCTCACCTCCCGGCCGGTGACAAGCGCCCGTCCGGCGGCGGTTTGACATTTATGAGACCATTCATTAGTATTGCCGTTCTGAATTTTCTGCCCTCTTCCACCGTCCGCCAACCCGCACGGAGATTTCCCCGCATGCCCGAATTGAGAAAGGATCCCATCGTCAACCGGTGGGTGATCATTTCCACAGAGCGGAGCAAACGGCCGCAGGAATATCCCAGTCCCGTTAAAAAAAACCACAAAGGCCTGTGTCCCTTCTGCGCCGGCAACGAATCCACCACGCCGCCGGAGGTGCACGCCATCCGCCCCGAGGGATTGCCCCCGGACGGTCCCGGCTGGAGCCTGCGTGTGGTTCCCAACAAATTCCCCGCCCTGCGCATCGAAGGGGACATGCAGGATACCTCCCAAGGGCTGTTCGAAAAGTTGAGCGGCATCGGCGCGCACGAAGTGATCATCGAATCCCCCGATCACGCGCTGGATCTGGACCAACTGCCCGAATCCGGCTTCGCCGATTGCCTGATGGCGTACCGGTCGCGGATTCTCGATCTCAAACAGGATGCGCGCTTCCGTTATATTCTCATATTCAAAAATCACGGCGAGGTGGCGGGGGCCACGCTGGAGCACACACACAGCCAGCTCATCGCGCTGCCCATCGTCCCCGAACTGGTCAACGAGGAAATCGCCGGAGCCAATCTTCATTTTGAAGGTGAAGAGCGCTGCATTTTCTGTCACCTCATCGAACAGGAGATCAAGGACGGGCAACGGGTCGTGGCGATGAATGAAACCTTCGTCTGCCTGTGCCCCTACGCGCCGCGGTTTCCCTTCGAAATGTGGATCCTGCCCCGGTTCCACGCCGCGCATTTCGAAAACAGCACCCCCGAGGTGTTCGAACGGCTCGCCGCGATTTTCAAAGAGTCGTTGAACCGCATGCGGCAGGCCCTGGACGCACCGCCCTACAATTTTTTTCTGCACACCGCCCCCCTGACCGGACATTTTGAGCACCGCTTTCACTGGCATTTCGAAATCATGCCCAAACTGACCCGTATGGCGGGCTTCGAGCAAGGCACCGGGTTCTACATCAATCCCGTTCTGCCCGAATCCGCCGCCGAAACCCTGAGAAACGTCACACTCTGAAACCGGAACCCGAATGGATCGAAAACTGAAAGTACTCATCGCCGCCTCGGAAGTGCATCCTTTTGCCAAGACCGGCGGGCTGGCCGACATCGCAGGCTCCCTGCCTGCGGCGCTTGTGCAGCTGGGTCACGAGGTGCGGGTCATCATGCCCCGCTACAAAGCCACCACGGCGAAACCGGGGATCGAATCCCTGGGCGTCGATTTCACGGCCCCCCTTGGCAAAACCACAGAGAAAGGCGAATTGTTTCAGGGGCACATCCACAAAACCATTCCGGTCTATCTGATCGGCCACGACCGCTTTTACCTGCGGGACGGAATTTACGGCGAGGGCGGCAAGGATTATAAGGACAATGCAGACCGGTTCATCTTTTTCGGCCGCTCGATCCTGGAATCCTGCAAAGCGCTCGGCTATCAACCCGACATCCTGCACCTGAACGACTGGCAGACCGGGCTGACGCCCGCCTACCTGAAAACGCTCTATGCCAAGGACACCTGGTTCAAAGACACCCGCACCCTGTTCTCCATCCACAACCTGGGCTACCAGGGCAATTTCAAACTCGCTCAGGTGAAACCTTCCGGACTGCCTCCGCAGTGTTTCAAAATGGAAGGCGCCGAATTTTACGGCCAGTTCAGTTTCTTAAAATCCGGCCTCATCTATTCGGACCTGTTGAACACCGTGAGCCCGAACTACAGCCGTGAAATTCAAACCAAACGCTTCGGCTTCGGCATGCAGGGCATCCTCACCGACCGCTCGAGCGACCTGTTCGGCATCCTGAACGGCGCCGACTACAGCGAGTGGAACCCGGCTACCGACCCGCATCTCGACACGCCCTACCACGCCAGGGACTTGCAGGGAAAACGCACTTGCAAAAAGTCACTGGCGAACTTATTTTCATTGAAGGTGGACGAGAAAGCACCCGTGGTCTGCATGGTCACCCGCCTTTCGGAACAAAAAGGCATCCATCTGGTGGAAAAGCTGATGCCCAGACTTTTGCAAACCGAAGCCGTCTTCGTGCTTTTAGGAACCGGCGATCCCGGGCACGAAACCTTTTTCACCAGACTGAGCAAAAACCATGCGGACCGGTGCGCCGCCGTCATCGATTTCGATGAGGCTCTGGCCCACAAAATCCTCGCGGGGAGCGATCTCATGCTCATGCCTTCCGAATACGAGCCCTGCGGCTTGACGCAGATGTACGCCCTGAAATACGGTACCGTGCCGATCGTCCACGCCGTCGGCGGACTGCGCGACACCGTGCAGGAATTCGACACCCGCACCCACGCCGGCACCGGGTTCCGCTTCCACTCGTTCGACAGCCCCTCGCTGTGGAAAGCCGTGCAAAAAGGCCTTGCCACCTATCGGAATCAAAGCCACTGGAAAAAACTGGTGCAAAACGGCATGGCGCAGAATTTCAGCTGGAGCCGGACCGCGGGCAAGTATTCGCAACTGTACTTCGAGGCGCTGAAAAAATGATCCGCCCACCCCTCACGCAAAGCCACTCTAGCCTGACCCTCGTATCCCGTTCCGCTCCCCATTGACAGGGATCGCGCCATGAATGAAGACAAGCTGGGTCTGAAACTGCTGCAGGAAATCGCCCGCATCGCCAACTCCACCCTGGATCTCGATGAAACCCTGGAGCACATCATCGAGGTCATCAAAAACCAGATGCACATGGACGCCTGCTCCATCTATTTGACCGATGAAAAGGAACCCTACCTGCATCTCAAGGGCGTCCAGGGCCTGCCGAAGGAAGATTCCCTTTCCATCCGCCTGGAGATCGGCAAAGGCATCACCGGCTGGGTGGCGAAAGAGAAAAAGACCCTCGCCCTGCGCGACGCCTTTCACGACCCGCGCTTCGTCTACTTTCCCGAGATCGAGGAAGAGCGGTTCAAGTCCATGCTTTCGGTGCCCATGATCTTCAAGGAGCAGTGCATCGGCGTCATCAACGTGCACAACTTCGAACAGCGCGACTACACCCCCGCGGAAGTGCTGATCATGGAAACCATCGCCAACCAGGTGTCCGGCTGCATCCGCAACGCCATGCTGTACAACGCCAGCCAGATGCTGCTCAAGGAACAGACGATCCTCTACGACATCAGCATGGCCGTGCAGACCTCCCTCAAACTCGAGCACGGGCTCTGGATCATCCTGAGCGGCATCACCATGGGCGAAGCCGGAGGATTCAACCGCGCCATGCTGTTCACGGTGAACGAAGAGAGCGATTTTCTGCAGGGATCCATGGGGCTCGGCCCGGACTCGCCGGAAGACGCCTCCCGCATCTGGCAGGAATGGGGCAACAAGGAGACCGACGCGCTGCAATGGGTGATCTCCGAGACCGACAAGGAGGAATACAAAAATTCCGCCTTCAACCAGTTCGTGCGCAGCCTGAGCTTTCCCATCGAACCCGGCGCGCACATCCTGACCGAAACGGTGGTGCAGAAAAAAATCTTCAACGTGACCGACGCTGAAAACCATCCCCTGGTCAGCCGGGAATTCATCGACGCCATCGGGGTCAACGCCTTCGCCACCGTGCCGCTCATCACCCACGAGGAAGTGCTGGGGGTGATCCTGGTGGACAACAAGTACAACAACAAACCGATCACCGAGGGCCAGCTGCGGCTTCTGACCCGCTTCACCACTCACGCGAGTTGGGCGATGGAAAATTCCCGCCTGTTCACCAAACTCCTGGAGACCAACCGGGAACTGCTGTCCACCAAGGAACAGCTGGTGCAATCGGAAAAACTCGCGGCCCTCGGCGAGGTTTCCGCGGAAGTGGCGCACGAGATAAAAAACCCGCTCGTCTCCATCGGCGGTTTCGCCCGCAGGCTGCAGAACACCGTGAAAAAAATCACCGCCGATTCGGACGACAAAGAGAAGAAAGTCAAAGACCTCAACACCTACGCGAACATCATCACCGGAGAGGTGGCGCGGCTGGAAAAACTTCTGAAAAACATCCTGTTCTACTCGAAGGCCGCGGTCCTCGAACGGGAGGAGGTGCAGATCAACGACATCCTCGCCGAGGTGATCTACCTGTTCCGCTCGGGCTTTTACGGCAAAAGCATCGTGGTGAACCAGGAAAAATCCGACGACCTGCCCGTCCTGCTGCTCGACAGGCAGAAGATCAAGCAGGTGCTGATCAACCTGTTCTTCAACGCCATGGAATCGATGCCGGAAGGCGGCGAGCTCAACGTGGAGACTTATCAGGGGGAATACATTCTCGGCCAGAAAGTCGTGACCGTGCGCCTGGAAGACACCGGCGGCGGCATTCCCCAGGAAATTTTCGACAATATTTTCAATCCGTTTTTTTCCACCAAATCGTCGGGAACCGGACTGGGACTCTCCATTTCCCGGAAAATCATCGAACACCACGGCGGTACCATCCGCTTTGAAAACAACATCGGGCACGGCGTCACGGTGTACATCCATTTACCATTGCAAAACAGCCCCGATTGTTATAAAAATTAGATTCTCGATCCCTCTCCGCAGCAAAGAGTGCCCCTGCCGATTAGAAAGTGAATTAAGGAGAAAAGAAAGCAGCAGACACCCTCGTGGCAATCTAAAATGATCTCCCTAAATGGAGGGTGCGATGAAAAAAATTTTGATCATCGACGACGAGGAAAACATCCGGCTCCTTTACAAGGAAGAACTGCAGGATGAGGGGTATGAGGTTTTCGTAGCCGCCACAGCCGAAGAGGGAATGCGTCAAATCCACAAGGTCCACCCGGATCTCATCACCCTGGACATCAAGATGCCGGGAATGGACGGGATCGAGTTCATGCGCAAGCTGAAAGAGGAAAAAAGCGACATCCCGGTTATCCTGTGCTCCGCTTACGGCCGGTATAAACAGGACTTTCGGGTTTGGGCCTCCGACGCGTACGTGGTCAAATCCGCAGACCTGCGCGAATTGAAACTGACCATCAAGGAAATCTTGCAGGCCGTGAATCTGAACTGACCCCATCCGGAGGGTCGAATTGAGGGGTCCGGCTTTCCGAATCCGGACAACCATCCCTACGAGCTGAGCCGCTGCAACCATGACAAAACCCTTGATCGAGCCTCGCTTCATCGCCGTGGAAGGAGCCATCGGCGCCGGCAAAACGTCCTTATCAAAACTCCTTGGAAAACAATACGATGCCAAGCTGATCCTGGAAAACGACGAGGCCAACCCCTTTTTGGAAAATTTCTACGAGGACCGGGAGGCGCTGGCCTTTCAGACCCAGATTTTTTTTTTACTGAGCCGCTACAACCAGTATCTGAGCCTCGCCCAGCGGGATCTGTTCAATTCTGTCGTCATCGTGGATTACCTGTTTCAGCGCGATCCTGTGTTTGCGGCATTGAATTTAAAGGGCCACGAGCTGCAGCTGTACAACCAGATCTACAATCTGATAAAAATAAAAATCCCCAAGCCCGATCTGGTCATCTTTCTACAGGCAGACACCCACGTTCTCCGGGAACGGGTCGAAACGCGCAATCGCGAGTACGAGGCCTTCGTCGATCTGGACTACCTGGAGGCGGTGAACAAAGCCTTCAACAATTTTTTCTTTTACTATTCCGACACACCGCTTCTGGTCATCAACACGAACGAGATCGATTTCGTGGAAAGAAAAGGTGACCTGCAGGAGTTGATAAAAAAAATCAATACCCATAAAATAGGGCGTGAATACTACAATCCGCTTGGATCCTGACAGGACCGGGACGGGGCATTCTGAATCCTATTGCAACCATCGCGTCTCATGAGGACCGTTTGACCGGCCTCAAGGAATCCGGCGCAGCATGGATGAGATTGTTTCTGCCCATCGGCTTTCTGTCGGCGGGCTTTTTTTATGCGGTCCCCGCCGGCGGACGTCCCTCCCCTTTCAGATCCTGGCTTTTCTCGGTCATGGATGCGCATGAACAAACAGGATAAAAAACTCAAGACCGTTCCCGGCATTCTGGGAAGAAAAAATTCGAAAAACAAAATCACCGCGCTCACCGCTTACGATTACACGTTCGCGCGGCTTCTCGATGCGACGGACATCGACATCCTGCTGGTGGGCGACTCGCTGGCCATGATGTCTCTGGGTCACGAAAACACCCTGCCCGTCACCATGGACGAAATGATCCTGCACACGCGGGCGGTCAGCCGCGGCAACCGCTACAGCCTGCTGGTGGGAGACATGCCGTTCATGTCCTATCAGGTCTCCGACGCGCAGGCGGTCGAAAACGCCGGCCGCTTCCTGCAGGAGGGCAACGCCGCCGCCGTGAAACTGGAAGGCGGCGCGCGCATGGCCGACCGGGTGCGGGCGGTGGTGAACGCCGGGATTCCCGTGATGGGGCACATCGGGCTCACGCCGCAGTCCGTGCACCAGATGGGCGGCTACCGCGTGCAGGGGAAAAATTTTCTCGAAGCCCGGCAGATCCGCCAGGACGCGAAAGAGCTGGAAAAGGCCGGCGTCTTCTCGGTGGTGCTGGAAGGCATTCCTTCCGAGCTGGCCGAGCAGATCACAGCCGATCTGAAAGTCCCGACCATCGGCATCGGCGCGGGGCCGCACTGCGACGGGCAGATTCTGGTGATGCACGATCTTTTGGGACTCAACACCGAGTTCACGCCCAAGTTCGTGAAAAAATACGCCGAGCTGGCGCCCGCGGTCACCCAGGCGGTGGACGAGTACATCCGCGAAGTGCGGGCCGGCGATTTCCCCGGTGAAGCGCATTCCTACACATCCGAGAAAACGCCGCTCAAGAAAGTGGAAGAACGCTGAAGCAAGGAGGGTGCAGCCATGAAAATACTCACTTCCATTGCGGACATGCGCGCCTTCAGCGAACGGGTGCGCAAAGACGGCAAAACCATCGGTTTCGTGCCGACCATGGGCGGCCTGCACCAGGGGCACCTGAGTCTGGTGGAACAATCGTTCCTCAACGCGCAGGTGACGGTGGTCAGCGTTTTCGTCAACCCCACCCAGTTCGGCGAGAATGAGGATCTCGACATCTATCCGCGCGACTTCAAGGGCGACAAGGCCAAGCTGGATCTGGCGGGGGTGGACGTGATGTTCTGCCCCGAAGCGTCCGCCATGTATCCCGCAGGCTACAAAACCTTCGTCAACGTCGAAACCATCACCGGCGCCCTGTGCGGAAAAAGCCGTCCGGGTTTCTTTCAAGGTGTGGCCACGGTGGTGTTGAAACTGTTCAACATCGTCCGGCCCCACAAAGCCTTTTTCGGCGAAAAGGACTGGCAGCAGCTGGCGGTGGTGGAAACGCTGGTGCGCGACCTGAACCTCGATGTGGACATCGTGCGCTGCCCGATCGTGCGGGAAAAAGACGGGCTGGCCATGAGTTCGCGCAACGAATATTTAAGCGGGGAACAGCGCATCGTCGCGCTTTCCCTGTCGCAAGCCCTGGAGACCGCACGCGATCTGGCGGCACAGGGAGAAACTTCCGCCGCCACCCTGCGGCAGGAAATCACGCGCATCCTGGAGAGCCGGGGCGGCACCGAGGTGGATTACATCTCCATCTGCGACCCGGAGAACTTCATTGAGCAGGACACGATCCAGGATCCGTCCCTCATCGCTCTGGCCGTGCGCGTCGGAGACACACGATTGATCGACAATTGCCTCGTCAGGAGAGCGAAATGCAGCGAATAATGTTAAAATCAAAGCTTCACCGGGCCCGGGTCACAGGCACGAAGATGGATTACGAAGGCAGCATCGAGATCGACCCGGATCTGATGGACCGCGTGGGCATTGTGCCCTACGAGCAGGTCCATGTGTTCAATATCAATACCGGCGGCCGCCTGATCACCTACGCGATCACCTGCGAACGCGGTTCCGGAACCATCGCTCTCAACGGGGCGGCGGCCCGGATGGCGCAGATAAATGATCGCATCATCATTGTGGCTTATGGTATTATGGACAGTGATTCGGACACATTCGCGCCCAAGGTCGTGCTTCTCAACGAGCAGAATCAGGTCGTCGAGAAGTGACGCGCCGCGCAGTCCGTTTCCACTGAAAACCGCTCCCGGGCGGATGCCTGCGTCCGCCGCTGAGGGGTTTTCTCTTAGAATTCTCAACAAAACGATGAATCTATGGATGTAATCATCATAGTCGCATTGGCGTTCATGGTCTGGATGTGTCTGGACTGCATTCAGCGCAAAGAACATTTCGTGTGGATCATCATCATGGTGGTGCTGTTTCCCATCGGCGCGGTGGTGTATTACTTCGCCGTCAAGTCCAAAGCCGGTCAGGGTGGCGGCGCCAAACCCGTGCAGCTGTTCTCCCCCGCTGCCCCGCCCAAGGAGGTGGAGACCGAGGAAACCCTGCAGCTCAAGGAATTGATCGGCAAGTACCAGAAAGCCTATCACTACGAAAAGCTGGGACAGGCCTACCTCGAACAGAAGAAATACCAGCTCGCCATTCCCCAGTTCGAAGAGGCGATCAAGAAAGATCCCGAAATGAACGAGGCGCGCTACGGCATGGCCAAAAGCTACCACGCCCTGGGCAAATACGAGGAAGCGGCGGAAATCCTGGAGGAACTCGTCGCCCTCGACAAAAAATACGACTACGGCAACGCCATTTTCGGGCTGGCTGAATGCTACCGCCTTGCAGGACAGGACGACAAGGCACTCAACATGTACCGCGAGGTGATCAACTCCTTCGCCTTCTTCAAAGCCTACTACCACTACGGGCGCCTGCTCGACAAGCTGGGCAAAAAACAGGAAGCCATCGCGCAGATGAAAAGCCTCATCGGATCTTCCAAGGACCTTCCGGAATACAAATTGGAGAAGGAACGTTATTGGATTGAAGAGGCTTACAAATTTCTCAAAAAGAATGGCATTGAACTGGCCTGATTTTTTCTGCTACATTTGGGTTTACCCTCATTAATCCACTCGAAACCCAAAAAACGATGACCATTCTGTCTGAAAACCTGAAGACCATTCGAAAAAATCTCAACTGCACGCAAATGGCCCTGTCCGAAGTTCTGGACATCGGATTTCGGACCTATGTCCGCTACGAGGCGGGCGAGCGGGATGCCCCCATATCGCTTCTGGTCAAACTCGCCAAGCTCGGCAATCTGTCTCTCGACCGGCTCCTGACCACGCGGATCGACGAAGACGATCTCAAAGTCCCGGACACCGAATCCATCCCGAAAAACTCGAAAAAGCTGGAAGTGATCAGCGGCGGGCTCGACGAAGGCCGCCTGATGTTCAAGGGGCTCAAGCCGGACTTTCTCATCAGCACCAACAAAAGCGAGAAAAAGCTGCTGTCCACGTTCCGCAAGATGGACAGGATGACCAAGGGCAAATACCTGCTCGACCTGGAATGGGCGCTCAACAACACGAAGCCCGCAGCGAAACCCGGTCGCAGGAAAAAAGTCGCGAAGAAAGTGGTCAAGGCGAAAAACGCCGCGCGCCTCAAGCAGATGGCCCGCTCCATCAAAAAGATCACCGTCAAGGGCTGAGCCGTTCGCAGGGTCGCCGCGGCCGGCGCGCCGTTCACTTGCGCAGAAATTTTTTCAGAATAGAGTCGATGTCGAAAAACAACGCGATGGGCCGGCCGTGCGGGCAGGTGAAGGGCATTTCCGTCTGCTCCAGGTCGGCGATCAGCTTGCGGATCTGATCCAGGTTGAGGGTGTGGTTGACCTTGATGGCGTTGCGGCAGGACATCATGATGAGAATGTCCTCGAATTTTTCCTCCACGATTTTGGGATCGTCCTGCCTGGGCAGCAACTGCGCGATTTCCTTTAGGATCTCCTCCGGATCGTTGTTCTTGAGAATCGCAGGCACTGCGCGCACCACGAAGGTGTTCGCGCCGAAGGGCTCGAAATCCAGCCCCAGCTCGCCGAGTTTCTCCCGCTGAGCGTTCAACAGTTCCGCCTCGCCCGGCGGCAATTCCACATTCTGCGGAAACAAAAGCTGCTGCACCTCGATCTTGCGGTTGCGCGCCGCGTTGCGGAACCGCTCGTACAGGATGCGCTCGTGCGCAACGTGCTGGTCCACCACCACCATCCCCGCCTTCCCCTGCATGATGATGAAAGAGCGGTCGAGCTGCCCCAACGGTTCGAACTCCGAAAAGATCAGCCGCGACACCGGCTGGGGCGTGCTGTCGAAAAACACCGGCCGCTGCCGCTCCGCGTCCGCGCGCTGCCTTGCGGACGCATCCGCCGGACCGCAACCGGTCGCCATCATGCGCAGCGCCTGGGTGAAGCCCTCGCCTGCCGGATTGGAAAACGCAGGCCGATCCGGTTTCCAGGAAGCCGGCGCACGGCCTGGCGTGGGAGGAGCGTTGTAACTCACAGAGGGTTCGGCCACCGATTGCGTTTCTTCTGTGGCGAGTTCCTGAGCCTGCGGAAAAGGCTCGCTCACTTTCGTGGACAGCGCCCGGCGCACGCCTTCGCTGACCAGGCGGTGCACCTCCTGCTGATAGGCGAACCGCACTTCCGCCTTGCTCGGGTGCACGTTGACATCGAGCAGCGTGGCATCCATCGACAGCATCAGGAAAATCACCGGATGCCGTCCTTTGGGCAAAAGGTGGCTGTATCCCTGCTGCGTCGCGTGCAGGATGACCTTGTCGCGCACGCAACGGCCGTTGATGAAACAATACTGCGCCGAGCGGTTGGAACGCGTGTAAATCGGGCTTGACACGAATCCTTCCAGGTAATATCCGCCCTCTTGCATCTTGACCGGCAGCAGCTCTTTCGCCATCTCGTTGCCGAACAGCTCCGCGATGCGGTACAAGAGCTGTTCGGTGGGCAGGGTGTTGATGATCTCCCGGCCGTTGTGCTTCAATGTGAAGTGGATGTGCGGACGCGCCAGCGCCTGCTGCGTGACCACCTGCACGATATGGGAAAACTCGGTCGAGTCGCCTTTGAGGAATTTTTTGCGCGCCGGCGTGTTGAAAAAGATCTGCGCCACTTCCAGATCGGTGCCGCGGGCGCGGGCGATGTCTTTGACGGCCGGGTCGCCGCCGCCCTCGATCACCACCTGCGTGCCGCCCCGGCTCTCGTCCACCGCCGTTTTGAGGCGCACCTTGGCCACCGATGCGATGCTCGGCAGCGCCTCGCCGCGAAACCCCAGCGTCCGGATGCCTGCCAGGTCCTCCGCGGCGGCGATCTTGCTGGTGGAATGCCGGGAAAAGGCGAGCCGCGCGTCCTCCGCGTTCATGCCCGTGCCGTTGTCGGTGATCTGAATGCGTTTTTTTCCGCCGGCCTCGATGTCCACCAGAATGCGGGTGGCGCCCGCGTCGATGGAATTTTCCACCAGTTCCTTCACCACCGAAGCCGGACGTTCCACCACTTCGCCTGCGGCGATCTGGTTGGCCAGATCGTCTGACAGAATACGGATTCTGGATGCGGTTTGATCGAGCACGTTGGGAAGGCGGAGGGTGAAAGGTGAAAACGGCAAAACCGGTTTGCACTCATGATTATTAAATAAAAACCGCAATGATTGCAAGGCAACAAAAAATGCCGGCCCGATTGCGACCGCCCCTCTTCCCCGGACACGCATGCAATCTTTTTTCAAACAAAATCTCGCCGCGCTCGCACCGCGCACGCCCGCCGCGGCTTCGCTTTCGCCCACGCTTTCAGACCGCGTCACCGTATTGACCACAGCCAGCGGCGCGGTCAGCGTGCGGTACGAAAAGACCCTCATCCACAGCAGCTACGATCCCATCAAGGAAGGCAAGGCGTTCAGCCGGTCGATCCGGCCGGGCAGCCGCGTGTTTCTGTATGGCTTCGGCCTCGGCCACCACATCGGCCCGCTATTGGAGCGCATCGGCCCCAGCGGATCGCTGTTCGTGGTCGAGCTCAACCCCGACCTGCTTTCCGCGGCGCTGATCCTGAAAGACCACTCGCATCTGTTCGCGCAGGAAAACTTCCACCTGTTGTTCGGCCGCGAGGAAATCGCCGTCGCCAGGGAAATCGCGACGCGACTCGGAGGAGAAACACCCGCCGATGCGGACTCGACGCAAATCCTGTTTCACACGCCCTCGTTCGCCTGCATCCCGCCGCAGTTTCCCGGCCTCATCAACGCGCTGGAGATCCTGCGCATGGAACGCCGCTTTCCCGCTCTCATGGGAAGCCTCGAACAGAAGAACCGGATTCACAACGAGGCGATCGCCGCCGCCGCGCCGGGCATCAATACACTCAAAGACCGCCACCGCGGCCGGCCCGGCATTCTGGTGAGCGCCGGCCCCTCGCTCGACGACACGCTGCCGCATCTTGCGCGCTTCAGCCCGGACGCCGTCGTCGCCGCGGTGGACACGGCGCTGCCGATCCTGATCACAGAGGGCTGCGTCCCCGATTACGTGTTCACGCTCGACCCGCAGGAGGAAAGCTGCCGCTATTTCGCAGGGCATTGGGAGCAGCCGTTCCGGCTGATCTTCACCCCCACCGCGCAGACGAAAATCCTGCACCGCCATGCGGGCGAGAAATACGTCGTGTACAAGGAAGGCGCTTCCGAAACCGCAGCGGAGCAACACGTAAAAGGCACCACCCGCGCCGGGGGATCGGTGGCCTGCCTGGCGCTCGACGGGCTCATCCTGATGGGCTGCAACCCGATTTTTCTGCTCGGTCAGGATCTCGCCTATTCCGGGGAGCGCAGTTATTCCAGCCATTCCCGCAACAGCATCCAGCTTGCCGATCAGGTGCACCACAGCCTTCCTTTGGGCGCGGGGTATCAGGAAAAGGCCGGCGAGAAAAAGCAGATCGCAGTGCGCGGCGCCTTCGGCGAAACCCTGAAAACCCACCAGAACCTGTTCAGCTACAAGCGCACCATCGAACAGATCGCCGAAATCCACCCCGAGGTCAGAATCTTCAACCTGCGCTCGCACGGCGCGGCGATCGAAAACGTCGGCTTTCTCGGCTCCGCAGGCGAGCTGAAACTTTTTTTCCCGCATCTAAGTGGCTGAGATTACAATGAGACATGCAGATTCCAGCAACCCTGAAAAAGCTCGCCCCGCTCATCCTGCTGCTCGCGGCGATCGTGTTCTGGATCGAAGACACCGAACGCGTCCGCCAAAAACCGCAAACCGCCCCGGCCGGGAATTCCGCTGCTGAACCCTCCGCATCCCCCGGAGACGATCACGCTGCCGCGCCGCACACCCACTCGCATGAAGGCGAAGGCGACCCGCACGACGACCCGGAAAAAAATCGCAGGATGGGCATCTTCCATTACAACGAGGGGAATAAGTATCTCAAGCAGAAGCAATGGGATCAGGCCGTGCGCAATTACAAGATGGCCCTGCACCACAACAAGCAATTCGAGGAAGCCCATCTCAACCAGAGCACCGCCTACCTGCAGGCGCAGCGTTTCGACGAAGCGGCGGCCACCCTGAAAACGCTGGAGGCGATCAACCCGGAAAACCCGGTGCTGCACTACAACCTCGCCTGCTACCATTCCCTGGTCGGAGAACCGCAGGCAAGTCTCAGCGCGTTGCAAACCGCCGTGGCGAAAGGTTACAAAAACTGGAAACAGATCGAAACCGACCCGGACCTTGCAAACCTGAGGAAGGAAACCGGCTTTAAGGAATGGATGGCGCGCACCGCGCCGCAGTGAAGGGAAAAAACAGCGAAAGGCGAAACAGAGGGTTTGTCAGGAAAACGGTTCCTTGCGGATCGAGGCGATCAGCGTCACCCGGCCGGACTTGTCGATCCCCAGGCCCTTTTCCCCTTCCAGAAGCGCGTGCAGATGCGAGCCGATGCTCTCCTTGCGCCAGCCCTGAAACAGGAAATGGTCCTCCAGGTTGCCGCCCTGCTCGTAGCATTTGACGAAATCGTGCAACTGCTTGCGGTGAGCCAGCACACTGGGTTCCACCTTCAGCTCCTCAGCGCGGATCTGCACGTACGCCGCCAGCAACTCCTCGACGCCTTTGCGCGTCGAATAGCCGTCGTATTCCGGCAGCTCCGGGATGTCCTGCTCGGGTACGGCGAGCCCGGCCTTGATCGCATCCATGATGGCGGCGCCGCTTTTTGAGACTTCCTTGCGGTGAAACCCGCGCACGGCGGACAGGTCTTCCGGTTTTTTCGGCAGCGTGCGGGCGATCTCCAGCAGCGGCTCGTCGCGCACCACCGCCTTCGGCAGACAGTTGCGCTTGAGCGCCTCCTGCTCGCGCCATGCGGCCAGCTCGATCATCACAGCCAGGTTGCGCCGCTTGAGGTTGCGGATGTTCTTGATCTTGAGGTACTGCTTGCGCGGATCGGGAAGCGCGAAAGTCTTGGGGTTCTCCAGCTTTTCGAATTCCCCCTTCACCCAATCCAGGCGGTTGAGCCGCTTCAGGTTCTTGAGCAGTTTCTCGTAAACCGGAAACAGGTAGCGAACATCGTCCAGCGCGTACTCCACCTGGCTCTGGCTGAGCGGCCGGCGGCACCAGTCCGTGTAGGTCTCGGTCTTGTGGATCTTCTTGCCGGTCACTTTCTGCACGATCTTGGCGAAGGAAATCTGCGACCCCCAGCCCACGATGGAAGCGGCCACCTGCGTGTCGAAAATCGGCCCCGCCACCTTGCCGGTGAGCCGGAACAGAATTTCCAGATCCTGCTTGGAAGCGTGGAACACCTTGACGACATTGGGATTTTGAATCAGATCCAGGAACGGATCGAGACTGGGAAGCAGAATCGGGTCCAAAGCGGCGAAAGTGCCGTTTCCCCCGACCTGAACCAGACCCAGGCGGTGAAAATAGGTCCGTTCACGAACGAACTCCGTGTCGAGAGCCAGCACGTCGCACGATTTCAGTTTTTCGCACAAGGCGGTGAGCTCTTCCGCGGTGGTGATATACACAACAAACTCCTGATACGAATAAGCGGCCAACCCGCAATACAGATCGATCTGTAAAAGGTAATGAAATCTACTATCACAATTTGTGGGACATGGGGGGATAAAACGTGAAATGGGCGAAAATACAACCGCACTCCCGCAGTGGGAGTTTCCTCTGTAAACGGGGAGAAATCCGGAATGAGGAGGGTTTCAGGTTCGGGACGGGAAATCACAATCGAGGATGGAGAAGCACCGGCCGGTTTTCAGCATTTCCATCTAGGCGATCGTGTCGTCCACCTGAATCCGTACTTTCTCTCCGCTCAAACCCTTCATCGCCCAGTCTTCTCCGGGGACTTCCTGATCCGTGAAATCGGGCTGGGCGTTCTCGCTTTCCTTCCAGAATCGTTTGCTCAACTTTTTCGGGGAAACGATTCGCTTCAATTCTCCGTCGGCGCTGAAAATTTTCACCTCAAAAAACATGGGCGCCCCCTTTTCGATATTGATTTTGATTTTCTATCAGCATTCCGTTCTCAGCCTTTCGTTTGTCGAATAATGGGTATCGTCAAGGTTTACCGTGCAATCCAAAATAATTGGATCTTGTAAATTTGTCAAGAAAATAAGTTCAATAAATTCAATAGGTATGTTGGTATAGCAGATTTACCTTAACCAATCGGACGAACAGATTTACCGTTTCCACGAACAGATTTCCCCTTCCTCACACCGAATCGGCACGCGATCGAAGCCCATTTCCCCCGCACAGGACGCCCGCTTCCGCGCTTTCTCCGTGCGCAGCCCGTTCCTCCTTCAACCGCTTACTTTGATTGCAGTTATGGGATCACCACCGCGGCGTTTCGCGTGCCGGCGGTCCCGGCTTTTTGATTGACAACACGAACGCGATGATCTAAGTTTGCGTTGCAATCGATAAAGGAATACACTGGTGACAATGGCAACGGTGGAAACCAATTCCGGTCATTCACGGCATGAAAAGAATCCTTGGAATTGATTCATCTATCCCCCGCGGCAGTGTCGCCCTCCTTGAACACGACCGTATCATTTCCCAACAATCATTCGCAGGTTCCGCCAGCTTTTCGAGCTGTCTGTTATTGATGGTGGACGAGGTGTTGTCCGAGGCAGGTGTGGAACTGGAGCAGGTTGACGCGTTCGGCGTCACGACAGGGCCCGGTTCGTTCACCGGCCTGCGCGTGGGGTTGAGCCTCATCAAGGGGCTGGTCCTGGCAACGGAAAAACCCTTTGCGGGAATCGACACGCTTTGGGCGGTGGCCGCCTGTGCCGCGCCGGCGCCGCAACCGATTTGTGCCATTTTGGACGCAAGAAAAAAAGAAGTGTACTGCGCTTTTTTCCAATACCGGTCGGGCCATCTGAAGCGGATCGCTCCGGACAGGACCCTCAGCCCGCAGCAGTTGTGCGATGCAATCACGGAGCCCACGGTTTTCATCGGCAGCGGCCAGGAAACCTACGGCGATTTTTTTTCCGACGCACTCCAGTCCCGATACCTTTCCAACCCGCAAACCACGGACACCACCGTCGCCGCCAGCACCGCGCGGCTGGCGCGGGACCGCATGAACGGGCTGGAAAATCTGGACGCGTTGACCTTGAATTATGTGAGGAAACCCGAAGCCGAACTCAATTTATCCCGCAATCTTTGAACAGGGAGGCAGGCGATATGCAAATAGACCCCGAGTTGCTTGAAAAGATTCAGAAGGAAAACGAAGAATTCAAAAAGCTCTACGAAGAACACACCGAGCTAAAACAGAAAGTGGAAGAGCTCAATAAAATGAAGTTCCTGACGGTCGAACAGGAAATGGAAAAGAAAAAACACCAGAAGCAGAAGCTCAAGACCAAAGACCGGCTGGAGCAGATCCTCCACGCTTACCATTCCACCCTGCACTGAAACGAGTCACAGCCCCGAACGTGCGCCGATCCTTTCCAGCGACGGGATCGCGCGTGCGGATCGAACGCTTTTGACCATCAGCTTGACCAGAAACCGCAGCGAAACCACCCGGTGCGCGGGCACATAATCGCCGATCACCCCCACCAGTGTACCGGCCAGATCGGGATGGCGCTCCAGCGTCCGCACGACGCGGTCGCACAACACCGGCCGGTGGATCAGCGCCTGCAGAATCCGGCTCAACAGATATTTGCGGTCGAACTCCCGATGCCTGAGCGAGTCGTAACGCATGAGCCAGCGGCGCGAAACATCCCCCGCTGCAAACGCCTCCCGCAACACCCCCGCAGCGATCTGCGCGCTGCGCAATGAAAGGTAAATCCCCTCCCCGGTGAACGGGTCGATGAACCCGGTCGCATCCCCCACCAGAATCAGCCCGCCGACTTTGGGCGGGCGCACCGCAAACTCGAGAGAATCCACCGTGCGCGCCTTTTCCGCCACCGTGCCGCCCTCCAGCAGCCGTCGGCGCAACGGATTTTTGAGCACCGTGCGCACGTAAAACCCGTGCAGGTCCTCTCCCTTGAGGCATTCTTTGTCCACCACCAGAACGATGTTGGCTTCGTCTTTGCCCGTCGGCGCCATACCGGTGTAGCCCGGCTCGCTAATATGCATGTGGCAGTAATCCTTGAGCGCCGCGACGTCCTTCCAGTGCGCCGCCAGCGCGATCTTTGCGCCCGGCCTGCGATTCTTTCTCAGCTTGAAGCGACGAATCGACAGGCAGTTCCGCCCGCCCGCATCGATCACGACGCGCGCGCGCAGGCTGAACTCCTTGCCGCTCTCGTCTCGGCCGCGCACCCCCGCGACCCGGCCCGCTTCCAGAATGAAGTCCGTCGCCTTGCAGCCTTCGCGCACCTCCACCCCCGACGCCTTCACTTTGGCAAGCAGCAACGGATCGAGGATGGAGCGCGGCACCGAGAGACTCGTCATCGCCTCGTTCCGCCCTGCGAGCGCCGGGTAATCCACCGCGAAGCCCGCCGTGTTGTAGGAGGCGATCGCCACGCCCTTGAGGCGCACCGGATTCCGCGCTTCCAGATCTTCGAGCACGCCCAGCTCCTCGAAGATGGGGTCCGCCGCCGGGCTGATGAACTCGCCGCAGACCTTGTCGCGCGGAAACCGCGCCTGCTCCAGCAGCCGGACATCGTAGCCCAGGCGATTGAGAAACAGGGCGGAAGCGGTTCCTGCGGGTCCGCCGCCGATGACCAGTGCGTCGGTGGGTTTCATCGCGTTGCGAACATCCTTTCCAGACGAAGGCCAATCATGCGGGCGTGTCCTTTTTCACCACGAAGGCGATGCGGTAGGGAAAATGCCGGTGGATCTCGAACCGTTCGATGCCCGCCTGTTCGGCAAGCTGTTCGAATTCCTTCGGCGTGAACGCGTTCATCACCGAAACCGGCGCGTCGTAACGGGTCAGGCGGTTTTTCGTCAGCAGCCGCGTCAGCAGAAAGATCGACGCGTGCGCCACGCGGCTGCGGTGCAGGTCGTTGACGATGAACCCCACGCGGCTGATGCGGTGCATGGCCTTGAGGATGTTCACCGCATCCTCCCAGGCGAAATGATGCAAAGACAGCGAATTGACGATCAGGTCGATGCTGGCATCCGCAAACGGCAGCGCGAACACATCGCCCTGCACCAGCCGGATCTCCGGGAAGCGTTCGGTCATCTCGCGCGCGTACAGCAGCATCTTGTGGTTGATGTCGAGCGCGAAGATGCAGACGGGAATTTTCAGCCGGCGTGCGAGTTTGACGATCGCGGCGGGTTGATCGGCGGAACCGGTGGCCACATCGAGAATGGTCAGAGGCCGGCTGGCGTCGTGGCTGCGCAGGAAAAATTCCGCATGCTCCAGCAGCACCCGGTAGCCGCTCAGGTAGCGGTTGACCTTGCGGACATCGGACAGGCTGTCCCGCACCTCTTCGAAAGGCGCTTCGTCCAGATCCAGAAGCTCGGCGCGAAAGTTGCGGGGTGGAGCCGAAAAGATCATGCCAAAAACCCAGCCCGGCGGGGAAGAGTGGAAAGGATCAGTTGCGGAAGAAAAAGAACAGCTCGCCGCGGGAGATCTTCTTCTTCACCAGATCCAGCGTGATTTCCTTGAAGATGCCCCGCGTGATCGGAATCAGGATGAACAGCCCCAGCACGTCCGTGATCACTCCGGGGGTGATGAGCAACATGCTGGCGATGGTCATCACCGTGCCGTTCAAAACCTCATCGTTGGGCAACGTGCGGGACTTCAAATGCCATTGCATTTTTTCGAAATAATGCTTGCCCCAGCTCCGTCCCACCACCACACCCACCAGAAAGGTGAGCATGATCAGGTTGAGAGTGTTGACCACACTGATCTGCGTGCTGACGACCTTGAGCCCGTACAGCTCCAGAGCGGTGCCGAGAGCGAAACAAAGTGTGATGACTGGAGTCACGATAGTTTCCTCAAACGAAAGGTCCCGCATGCGTGACGGACGGCGGAACCGGATGACGGCGCTTGGGTGAAAGTATCAAAATATCATGCCTGTTGACACTGTCAATCAAAACCTGAACCACCCGCCGCGCCCCACTGCGAGGCTCAGGGTCCCGCCACTTTCTCCAGGAAATGCGCGATGTCCTGCAATCGTTCCGGAGTCACGAACTGCTCCACGTTCTGCTTGTCCGGATTCTCCGCGTGATGGAACCCCAAAAAGGCGTCCATGAAGCGCCGCTTGCCGGGGGCCGAGGCAAAATCGTACGTCTCGATCAGCGGGACGCCCTTGTTGCCGCCCACCCCTTTGAGCGAATGGCAGAACAGGCAGTTGTCCACGAACGCCGTGTACCCGGCCAGCGCCTTTTCCGAGCGCCCCGCCGAGGCGCGCAACGGCGCGTAGTACTCCTCAAGATCCACGAACACCAGCTCGCGGATGTTGGCGGTCAAAAACCGCTCCTGAAACGGCGCGTCGCTGCCGTCGGGGACCAGCACCAGAAGCGGGTGCAGCCAGTCCGGCCGTTCGTACTCCGGCAGCACGTCGATGCGCGTGGCGAGCCTGAGATCGTATTGCCGGATGTCCTCGCGCGACAGGATGCCCTGGTAGTCGTCGAAGCAGTTGAGCAGCACCGCCGTCGTGCGGCCCAGCGGGTCGAACCGGTCGAGCAGAGCGGCGAAGGAGATCGCGCGGAACCGGGTACCCTGGTAATCCATCGCCCTATCGAAATAGGCGCTGGCGACGCTCTCCGCCCCCCAGCCTTCCACCGACTCCAGAGAATGCGGACCGGGCGAAACATCCGATAAATCCGGCCCGAAGATCCAGAACATTCGGTGCCCGGAATCCATTTCGTGCCCCAGGGCCGCGGACACCCCCCAGACGGTCAGCCCGATCACCAGCAGCAGGCCTGCGAATTTGCGGCAAAATAATTGTTTCATAATAAAAAAGCCTAGGCAAAATAATTGTTTCATAATAAAAAAGCCTATATGATAAAAGCTCGTGGGTCAAATTCCCCTTTTAAAAACCTGCATTTCCGCCTGCCAGCGCGCGGCCGGAAAGCGGGAGAACGGCTTTTTCAAACAGAAAGCTTTGAGCGATCATGGAACCCAACAGCGGCGCCTTTGAAATCAGCCCCGAAAAAATGGACTTTCGGGCCTATTCCATCTCCTGGAATCTCACCAAGAGATGCAACCTGAATTGTGACCACTGCTATCTGGACGCGGATTTCAGGGGCGGTTTCCGCACCGACGAGCTGAACACCGAGCAGTGCTTCACCGTGATCGACCAGATCGCCGAGGTGAACCCCAACGCGTTTCTGATCCTCACCGGCGGCGAGCCGCTGCTGCGGCCGGACATCTATAAAATCATCCGCTACGCCGCGGACAAGAAGTTCATGGTGGTGCTCGGCACCAACGGCACCCTCATCAACCGGGAAAACGCTATCAAGATCAAGGAAGCCGGCGCGCACGGCGTGGGCATCAGCATCGACTCCATGGAACCGCTCAAGCACAACAAGTTCCGCGGCGTCGATCAGGCCTGGCAAAAATCGATGGAGGCGTTCAACGTCATGAACGAGGTGGGGATCGACTTTCTCATCCAGATGTCCGTCTCCGACATGAACTACCAGGAGATCCCGGACGTGGTGGCCTTCGCCGAGAAGATCGGCGCGGTGGCGTTCAACCTGTACTTTCTCGTGTGCACCGGCCGCGGCCAGGGCAACACCGACATCTCCAACGCCGCCTACGAGGAAGCGCTGAAGATCCTGTACGATCAGCAGATGAAGTACAAGGGCCGGCTGATGATCAACTCCAAGTGCGCGCCGCAGTACAAGCGCGTCGTGTACGAAAACGACCCGGATTCCGTC
The DNA here is from genome assembly GCA_965223345.1 of Nitrospinales bacterium. Taxonomy (GTDB): domain Bacteria; phylum Nitrospinota; class Nitrospinia; order Nitrospinales; family VA-1; genus CBDCWG01. Next base: position 2,207,768 of record CBDCWG010000012.1, on the reverse strand, counting down.
TACACCCGCACCTATTCCGGCGGCTGCCCGGCGGCGACGCATTACAGCCGCATCTCGCCGGAAGGCAACCTGACCCCCTGCCCGTTCATCGAGGAATCGGTGGGCAACCTCAAGACCAACAGCTTCAAGGACCTGTGGGAAAACGCGCCGCTCATGCGCCAGTTGCGCGACCGCAAGAAGCTGGAAGGCAAATGCGGCACCTGCGAGTTTTCCGCCATGTGCTCCGGCTGCCGCGCCCGCGCGTTCGCCGAAACCGGCAACTACATGGCCCCGGACACCTCCTGCGACTACGAGCCCGGCCAGCACGGCGGCAAGGAAATCACGCTCAAGATCGAAGACACGCTCGGCCTGGAAGTCGAGTTTCACACCGAGTGGACGCCGGAAGCCAAGCAGCGGCTGGAACGCATCCCCTCGTTCGCGCGCGGCATGGTCGTCAAAGGCATCGAACGCTTCGCCCAGGAGCGGGGCATCGCCCTCATCGACGAAGACGTGGTGAAAAAATCCCGCGAGGAGATGATCACCAAACGCGGCGCCATGTTCCCCTTCCTCAAAAAGTTCATCAACTCCGAGAACGCCTGATTGAGAATCTGAAGTTTAATCGTTAAAGCTCCCCGGAACTCCAGACCTCAAGCCCATTTTCACTGACATTCGAAGCCCTGATCCCCCCAAATGTCTTAGGGTTTTGGCCTGCGAAACCTTCCAAATCACCCCAAAATTAAACACTTCTCCGTAGTTTTGTTGCAAACTTGATCGGGGCTGAATTTCTTGCCCGGATTCTCAATATAGAGTAATATGGATGCATATGCGCATAAACATCTATAAGGAATAAAAAATGACACGCTGGAATTTAAGCATACCGGACGAAACCGATCGGGCCGTGCGTTCTTTCCTTGCCCGTAAGGGCGGCAAGAAAGGCGACCTTTCAAAGTTTGCGAACGATGCGGTGCGGCGCGAGATTCTTCGACAAACAGTCATGGATATGCAAGAGCAGAACTCAGACCTGACCGAAAAAGAAGCAAAGAACCTTGCCAATGAAGCTGTGACGTGGGCTCGTGCGCATCGTCCTCGATAGCAACGTCATCGTTTCGGGATTGCTCTCCGAAGCGGGTCCGCCGGGTTTGTTGTTAAAGCTTTGGCTGGAAGGTAAGTTTGAGCTGGTCACATCGAAAACTCAATTGGAAGAATTGAGGTGCGTGTTCGAGTATAAAAAGCTTCGGGAAAGAATCCCTCCCGATCAATCCGCGGACTTTCTCGATCAAATCGATGCCCTGGCTGTTGTGATCGACTCTCTTCCTGCCATAGATATTTCACCGGACCCGGATGACAATGCCATTTTAGCAACAGCCATTCAATCCCAGGCAGATTTTATTGTCAGTGGGGATAAAACTGATTTGCTGTCTTTAAAAAAGGCAAAAAAAATACCGATCGTCACCGCGCGTCAAGCCTTGAATCGCTTAAAGAAACCTTAGATTTATTTAACAAAACCAAATCATACATTCGTTTTAAGATTTGTATCATTGAGCGATCCTTCCCGCACTCAAAGACTTGTTTCACTTTTTCTTCTTGTACAGATCTCCCACCTTGAACGACGCCTTGTTCACATCCGGCGTTTGCTGCTGCGCCAGTTCGTCCACCACCTCGGCGCGGTAGTTTTTCACTCTGCGATAAAGCGGGTGCGTGATGTCGAGCTTCAGATTGGTGATCGCCGCCGTGCAGCTGCCGCCGCCTTCCAGCGACAATTCGCAGACGATCTCGCCCGACTCGTCGGAACGGAACGCATCGGTCACCGTGAGCGGCGTCTTCTTGTTGACGAAATGCCCCATCTCCCGCAACAGATCCAGCACCGGCCCCTTGCCGTACACCCGAAACGGCACCTGTTTTTTCACTTCCACCAGCAATTGCTGCTCGCTCACCGCCGCCCCCGAAAAATGAATTTGAATATAATTTAAACAAAGAAAATTTAATTCAGCATTTTTAAATTTTCAACGATCTCTTTTTTCCCACTCAGGCAACAAAAGTGGAAAAATTTGCCTCTTTTCCACCCCGCCGACACGCACGCATCTCCTTGAAAATAAAGTAAAGTTTTCACTCCGAACATCCGAGACAAAAGGGTGTGGAGCTGTGCCCGGAAACACGGTTTCCAGGGTGTGCGTCAGCGCGCCGGGCGGAAAATTCAATAATATCATCGATTTAATTTCAGAGCGGGGCATTTTCTTGCGAAAGATCGCCACCACCCTCAATTGCATCCTTTTGGGCGTCATCGGGTTTTTGCTGTTTCTGTCCGTCCGCACCTGGACCCACCCCCAATATTCGCTCGACATCCCCGCCGAGGCGGCGTCCCCGCAGCCGGCCCCACCGCAGGTCATCCCGGTCGGCAACAACCCGTATCATCCCGGCGTGATCCAGTCCATCGTTCAGTCCAACCTGTTCCGCAAGGAAAGAAGGGACCACACGCCCCCCGCAGCGCCTCCTCCCCCGCCCCGCCCCGCCGCTCCGCCGCCACCGCGGGTGCCGCCGCCCGACCTCAAGCTGACCGGCGTGATGCTGCTGCCCGGCAAACCCCTCGCCTTTCTCGAAGGCAACCTGAGCGTGCTGGAAGCGAACCGTTCCATCAGGAAAAAACCGGTCAAGCGCAAGGGCTACCCGCTTGGCGCCCAGATAGGCGAATACCGGCTGGCGCGCATCGACAAAACCGAAGCGATCCTCGACAACCAGCGCGGCGCGACGCTGCGCCTGAAACTCGCGAAGAAAGGGACCGGCGACCCCATCCAGAGAAACGGCAACGCGTTCACGCAGAAAAGCGCTTCGTTCAACCCGGGCACGATCCGGGCGATCCAGCAGCCTAAAAAACGGGTCGCGCCGATGCCGCGGCCGACGCACCAGCCCCGTCGCATCCCGACCGCACGTTCGATCCGCATCTCCGGCGCGGCGATGCCACCGGCCGCTGCGAACAAAAATAAGACGCAAAAAAAACGGCCCGTGGGCATCCCGCGGCCGCGTATTTCCGGCAGGTGACAACGATGTCAAAACTCAAAAAAACCGATCCGGTGGAACGCATCCTTCTGCGCCACAACAAGATCTCCGAAAAGGCGCTCAAGGAGGTGAAGGAGACCCGCATCCACACCGGCAAATATCTCGGCAAGACGCTCGCCGACCACGGCTACATCTACGTGCAGACGCTGCTGGAAACCCTGAGCGCCGAGTTGAGCCTGCCCTATCTGCAATCCGAGGATTTTTCCCGCTACACGCTGCCGGTGGCCGGCCTCAACATTCCGGAAACGTTTCTGCGTGAAAAAACCCTGCTGCCTCTGAAACTGGATGACGACACCCTGACCGTCGCCGTCTTCGATCCTTTCGACCGCGGCACGCTGGAAAACCTGACGGTGACGCTCGGCAAAAAGATCCGCGTCGCCCTCGCCAGCGAGCAGGACATCGTGCAGCACATCGAGATGCATTACGGTGAAGGCGGCTCCGCCATGGACCGCATGGTGGAAAAAATCCAGGACGAGGACATACAGGATCTCGATGCGGATGCGGAAAGCACCGAGCACATCCGCGACATGGCCTCGGAAGCGCCGGTCATCAAGCTGGTCAACCACATCCTCTCCCAGGCCATCGAGATGCGCGCCAGCGACATCCATCTCGAACCCTTCGCAGACGATCTCATCCTGCGCTACCGCATCGACGGCATCCTGCACGAATTCGAATCGCCGCCCAAGAAACTGCACTCCGCTATCGGCACGCGCATCAAGATCATGGCGAAACTCGACATCTCCGAGCGCCGGCTGCCGCAGGACGGCCGCATCAAGATGAAAGTCATGGGCAAGGACGTCGATCTGCGCGTCTCGACGTTGCCCACGCTGCACGGCGAGAGCGTGGTCATGCGCGTGCTCGACCGCGGCAACCTGAAGGTGGACCTCGACCACCTGGGCTTTCCCGCAAAGGAACGCGAACAGCTCGAAAACCTGATCCACAAACCCTACGGCAAGCTGCTGGTCACCGGCCCCACCGGCAGCGGCAAGACCACCACCCTGTACGCCGCCCTCGACCGGATCAACACGCCCGACAAGAAAATCATCACCGTCGAGGATCCGGTGGAATACCAGATGCGCGGCATCAACCAGATCCACGTCAAACCGCAGATCGGCCTCACCTTCGCCAGCGGCCTGCGCTCCATCGTGCGGCAGGACCCGGACGTCATCATGATCGGCGAGGTGCGCGATCCCGAGACCGCTGAGATCGCCATTCAGGCGGCGCTCACCGGCCATCTCGTGTTCAGCACCGTGCACACCAACGACGCGGCGGGCGCGATCACCCGGCTTTTGGACATGGGCATCGAAAATTTCCTCATCTCCTCGGCGCTGCTGGGGGTTCTGGCCCAGCGGCTGGTGCGCGTGATCTGCCCCGAATGCAAAGCACCGGCCACACTCAGCCCCGCCCTGCTCGAGGAAATGGGCCCGTTCGCCAAGCCGGGTGCGACGGTCTACGAAGGCAAAGGCTGCAAACATTGCAGCCACACCGGATTCCGCGGCCGGGCCGGCATTTACGAATTGCTCATCGTGGACGACGCCGTCCGTCAGTTAATTTTACAGAAGGCCAGCGCCCAGGCCATCCGCGAGGCCGCGCGCAAAACCGGAATGACGACACTCCGGGAAGACGGCTGGAAAAAAGTCATCCAGGGGATCACCACCGTGGGAGAGATCCTGCGCGTCACCCTGAACGAACGCACTTGACAGAAACGAAAGAGAATCCATGACCGTTTATTTTTACAAGGCCACCGACCCCAGCGGCAAATGCGTCGAAGGCGACGTGGAAGCCCCCGATTACCAGAGAGCGGTGAAAGCGATCCAGCGCCTCAACTACTTTCCCATCCAGGTGTCCGAGGGAAAGACCGGAAAAAGCAGGCTGCCTCTGGATTTCAAACTCCCAACCAACGTGGAGTGGTTCAACGGCATCTCCAACAAGGAACTGATGACACTCACCCATCAGCTCGCCACCCTGGTGGACTCGGGACTGACGCTGGACCAGAGCCTCTCCAGCCTGGTGAAGCTTGCGGACAAGGACAAGACCCGCGCGGTGCTGTCCGACGTGCAAAAGCGCGTGCACTCGGGGACGACCTTCGCCGACGCCCTGAAAGAGCACCCGCGCGTGTTCTCGAAACTCTACATCAACATGGTGCGCGCAGGCGAAACCGGCGGCACGCTCAGCACCTCCCTCACCCGGCTGGCCGACTACCTGGAAAAGCTCGAGGAACTTAAAAACAACATCCGCTCGGCCATGGTCTATCCCGCGATCCTGTTTCTGGTGGGCGGCGGCGCGGTGGCTGTGCTGCTCACCGTGGTGATCCCGCAGTTTTCCAAACTGTTCGAGGAAATGGGCCAGGCCCTGCCCTTGCCCACGAAGATCATGCTTGGAATCAGCGGGATGGCCGCCGATTACTGGTGGGCGCTTCTTCTGGCGCTCATCGCCGGCGCAGTCGGGTTGTCGCTGTTCCTGAAAAACGAACAGGGCCGTCTGCTGTGGGACGGCATGGTCCTCAAGCTGCCGCTGTTCGGCACGCTGATCCGCAAAATCGAGGTGTCGCGCTTCAGCCTGACGCTGGCCACCCTGCTCAAAAGCGGCGTGCCGGTGCTGCCGGCGCTGGAAATCGTGCGTTCCATCCTCGGCAACCGCCTCATCGTCGGAGCGATGGCGCACCTCAGGAAAGGCCTCAAAGGCGGCAAGGGGCTGTCCGGCCCGCTGCAGGAAACCGGCGTGTTCCCGCCCATGGCGATCCACATGATCACCGTGGGCGAAACCTCCGGCACGCTCGACGCCATGCTGGAAAAAGTCGCCAAAACCTACGACCGGGAAGTCGAACAGGCCGTCAAGCAGATCCTGTCTTTACTGGAACCGTTCATGATTCTGCTGATGGCGGGGATCATCGGGTTCATCGTCATCTCCATGCTGATGGCCATTTTCAGCATCAACGAAGTGTCTTTTTAACGCATCCATTCACCTTTTCGATCAATGCCATGAAATCACACATTCTTCTCAATCGGCACGCACAACGGGGGTTCACCCTCATCGAACTGATGGTGGTCATGATGATCATCGGCCTTCTGGCCGCTCTCGTCGTGCCCAAGTTTTTCGGACACGTGGACAAGGCCCTGCAGCAGGAAGCGCAGGCGCAGATCGAGCTGCTCGGTCAGGCGCTGGATCTGCACCGGCTGGAAAAATTCAAGTACCCCACTTCCGATGAAGGGCTCGATGCCCTGAAACCGTACCTGAAGAAAGCCGTCCCCAAGGACCCGTGGGGCAACGAATTCGTCTACCGTTCCCCCGGCCAGCACGGGGATTACGATCTCATCAGCCTGGGCGCCGACAATGCGGAAGGCGGGGAGGACAACAATCAGGACATCGTCAGCTGGAAAAACTTTGAATGAACGAAACCAACCCCAAGCACGGCGCTTCGGGGTTCACGCTCATCGAACTGATCCTGGTTCTGGTTCTGATCGGCATCATCGCCGGTCTGACCACGCCGTTCGTCCTGTCCACTCTGGAACGGATGGAGCTCAGGTCGGGAGCGCGGCAGATCGCCGCCACGCTGCGGTACGCGCGCAGCGAGGCGATCACGCTGAAAACCGTTTTTTCCTTCAACGCCGACACAGAGACCGGGCGTTACTGGCTGACGGACGAAGCGCTGACCCGTTCCTCGGTGAACCAATCCCTGAAACCCGGCCTGCGCCTGGCTCACAGGGCGGCGGACAGCAGCCGGATCGAGGACGGCCTGTTCTCCATCCGGTTTTATCCCGGCGGCAACTCCAGCGGCGGCAGCGTGCGCATCGAAAAAACAACCGGCAAGAACGCAGACACTTTTTATGAAATCGACATCGACCCCATCACCGGGAGCTCCCGGATCGTCCAAAAGGAACGCTGAAGACGGCTTTTCCCTGCTGGAGGTGATCGTCGCCCTCGCCATCATGGCGATGGGCTTCACGGCGGTGCTCAACCTGTTTTCCAGCAGCATCCGCTCGGTGGGGATGTCCGACCAGTACCTGAAAGCGGTAACGCTCGCCAGCTCCAAGCTGAGCGAGTTGGAGTTGCGGGATTTTCAGACCGACACGCTCGCGGGCACCTTCGAGGATGAACGCGGCTACCGCTGGGAAATGAACGTGAATCCTTACGATTCGCCGCTGAACGATCCCGAATCGCGCATTCAATTGTCGGAGGTGCACCTGAACGTTTACTGGCAGGAAGGGAAACGCGCGCGCAACGTGCAGCTCGCCACGCTCCGGATGGACGGCACCACGCAGCCCGGCAGCGACCGCACCCTGCTCGCCGTGTTCAGCGGCGGCGCCGCACCGCCTGCGGACACACCGCCGGGCGAGGATTCGGGCGAGACTCCGAAAGCCGACGCGCCTTCGTTCACCGCACCGGACAGCGATCCCTGCCAGGGAAGCCAGCACGTGTCGGGTGCTTCGTTCGGCTGCGGCGCGCCCACACAACATATCTCGGGGAACTGAATCGCATGACGCTGCGTCTCAAAAATGCCCACGGCTTCACCCTGCTGGAGCTCATCCTGTCGCTCGGGATCGTCGGCTTCATCGTCGCCATCTCCATGAGCGGCGTGCGCCTCGGCATGTCGGCGCGCGATGTGGGCGAGAAAAAAGCCGAAGCCTTTCAGCGTTTCCGCATCATCGAGGCACAGCTCACGCAAAAGATCAAATCCACCTATCCCCTGTTCGTCGCGCAAAAAGACGGGGAAACCTTTGCCCGGCAGGAGACGCCTTCGGCGGCGCAACGGACCCTGGCGTTTGCAGGCGAGCCGGATTCCCTGCGCTTCATCAGTTTCGCAACGCCGCTCACCGCCGACAACACCCCGCCCTGGGCGCACGAGGTGCGGGTGTATCTGGGCGCGCATCCGCAGACCGGGGAGCGGGGCGTCATCCTGATGGAGCGGGACATCGGCGTGGAAGACGTGTTCGCCAAGGACCCCAAGCGCTCGAAGCGGGCGCGGCATTTTCTGCTCGCCGCGGACGTTGCGGACCTGCGGTTCCGCTATTACACCCTGGAAGAAGAGCGATCGAACGCAGCGCAGAACGAAAACGCAGCCAAACGCTACAAAGGATCCTGGGTGAACCGGGTGCGTTACGAAAAAGCCTCCGAGCCGAAAAAGGACGCACCGGGTCAGAAATCGCCCCAGGAACAAAAGCGCAGCATCACACTGCCCAAAGGCGTGGAAATCCGCATCGGCTGGCAGGAAGCGGAATCGCAGATCCGTTATTCGCCGCCGATCGTCGTGCCCCTGCACACGGGAATGGAGTTCAAGCTGCTGGAGCCGGAGAAAGATGCGACCTCCTGAGAACAATCAGAACGGCCTCGCCATGATGGTGGTCCTGTGGGTGCTGGTGCTGCTGATGGCGCTGGCGACCGAGTTCGCCTATTCCATGAAGACGGAAGTGAACACCACGCGCAATCACAAGGAAGACATCGAAGCCTACCAGCTCGCGCGCGCCGGGATCACGCTCGCCCAGGCGGAAATTCTAAAGCCCGCCCGCTTTCATTCCATCCACCCGGAACACGGCTGGATTTCCGGGCAGTCGAAAGCGCCGGCCAACCCCGCCGGGCAGCCCGCGCGCTTTTCCCAGCAGGATAAAAAGGAAAGCCCTCCCGACTACGTGCCCATCCCCCGCACAGACCTGCCGCTCGGCAACGGCAGGCTCAGCTACACGATCCGCGATGAGAACAGCAAGATCGGCATCAACAACGCGCCGCGCTCGGTGCTCATCAAAGCGCTGGAACGCGCGGGCGTCGAGATCGGCGAAGAACGCGACACCATCGCCGATTCCATCCTCGACTGGATCGACGCCGACTCCAACCACCGCATCAACGGCGCCGAGGACGACCACTATCAGGGGCTCACCCCGCCCTATTCCTGCAAGAACGCTCCCATCGAATCGATGGACGAGTTGCTCAAGGTGCGCGGCATGACCGAAGAGATCCTCAACGGCAGCGAGACGGACGATGAAGACGCGCGGCCGGGGCTCCGGGCGCTGTTCACGCCGTATGCGGTGCCCGCGGTCAACCCCAACACCGCGGACCCTGCGGTGCTCTCGATTCTGTACAACGAATCGCAGGTCGAGGAAATCCTGCGCCTGCGCGAGGAGAAAGGCTACTACAACGACACGGTCTCGAGCCATTTCCGTATCGAGGCCACCGGCCACATCGACGGCAGCCGCACACGCCACAGCATTGCCGCGGTGATCCTGAAATCCGGCACACGGGAAAAGCCCGTTTTATTGACCCAATACTGGAACGACAACCACTACGCGCCATGAAGCCTCTTTATCTCGATCACGCACTGGGCATCGACATCCGCGAGAATTGCGTCGGGCTGACCCTGCTCGGGAAAAAGCTGCGATCGGTGGAGATCGTCGGCACGCATTTTTTCCGCACCCGGCCGCTGGTGCCCGGCGACGATAAAAACGAACAGGCCTTTCTGGAGAAAATGAACCAGGCGTTGACGCAATGGAACCTGTGGCCCCAAAACGTCGCCGTCAGCCTGCCGCGCATCCATTTCACCTTCCAGAACTTCGAGCTGCCCGCGCCGGACATGAAGTCTCTTTTGCCCATGATTCCCTTCGAGCTGGAACGGCATTTCTCTTCGCAGCTCGAGGATCTCTATTTCGGCTACCACGCCGCGGCGAAAGCGGGAAAACAATTTCACGTCATCGCCGCCGCCGTGCGCAAGGAGATCGCCGAGCACCACCTGAACCTGCTGCGCAGACTGAATCTCAAACCGACCGTTCTGGAAGCGCCGCCTTTCGCCAACGCCAGCCTCGCCCTGTCGCAGCCCGGCTCTCAGGACGGGCTTTCGGCGGTGATCGACCTGACGCCCGGCGGCATCGACCTCGCCATCCTCAAGGATAAGACGCTGGCATTTTCCCGTTTCGTCCCCCTCGACCTGCCCGCCTACGAGCGCGCGTTCTTTCAGGGCAAACTCGACAAACAGGAAACCCTGGCACTTTCCGGAAAACTCACCGGCATCCTGGTCGAGGAGCTGGCCGAAACCCTGTCTCTGTGCCGCAACGTCGAGGACGACGCGTCGATCGGCCGCATCCACCTCATAAACGCCGGCACCCTCGCCCCTTTTCTGGAACGGCAGCTGCAAAAAGCCACCGAAACCGCAACCGCCCGCGCCTCCGCCGATGACATCGAACGGGCCGAAAAGGACAAAGCCTTTCCCAAAGCCTACCTCTCCACCGCGCTGAGCCTGGGCCTGCGGGGCATCCAGCGCCGGGAGATCGAGGCCAACCTGCTGCCCGAAAACCAGAAACCGGCGAAGAAAAGCGTGCCGATCAAAGCCACCCTCGGCATCGCCGCAGCGGCGGTGGTGGTGCTCGCCGGCCTGTCCATCAACAAAATCGTCTACAACAACCTGACGCTCAAAAAGCTCAACCAGCAGTTGCAGGAAATCAAAATCCAGACCAAAGAGCTGGAAAAAATCGACTTGGAATTCGAGGCCCTGAAACGATTCGCGGACCGCATCGCCGCGCTCAATGCGGCGAACCCGGCCAAGCTGCCGGTTCTGGTCGAACTGAGCCGCAACATCCCCCAAGACACCTGGCTGACGCATCTCAAGATCGCCAAAAACGAAGTGGAGATCAAAGGCTACTCCTCCACCGCTTCCAAGCTGGTGCCGCTGCTGGAACGCTCCACCGTGTTCCGGGAAACCGGATTCGTGGGCAGCATCGTCAATCAGAAGGAAGGGGAAAAATTCACGCTCAGAACCGATCTCAAGGTGAAGCCATGAACCTCAACGTCACCGAACGGGACAAAAAATTTCTGGCAGCGGGAGGCGCGGCCCTCGCGGTTTACGCCCTGATCACGTGGGTGATCCAGCCCCTCACCGCGCAGCAGAGCAACATCGAGCAGAAGATTGAGGACAAGATCCGCTTCATTCAAAAATACCAGCAGGTGCTGGACCGCAAACCCTATTACGAGGCCAAGGCCAAAGCCATCGAAGCGACCCGCACCCAGATCGCGCGGCGGTTTCTGAGCGAGAACAAACCGGGCCTGGCCACGGCGAAGCTGCAGAAAATTCTCGAACAGTTCGCCCGCCAGTCGGGCGTGGCCATCGAGCGGGTGCGGGTGGAATCGCCGCAGCCGATGGAGGCGATGACGGCCATCCCGATCGAGATGACGCTGCGTTCCTCGCTCAAAAAGCTCTCGCGTTTTCTTTATCAAATCGAAACGCACGAAAAAATACTGGTGGTGGAAAACCTGTTCACGCGCAGGACCAATAAAAACGAACCGGAAAACCTGGAAACCCGTTTGCGGGTGCAGGGATTCATCCGGGAACCGCAGGGAACTCAAAAGACATGAAAACCAAACTTTCGCTGATTCTGATCGTATGCCTGCTGTTCGCGTCCGCGTGTGCGGGGAAGGGAAAATCCGCCGTGCAAAAACTCAAGGCGCAGGTGGATCCCATCGACGCGATGAAGTTGCCGGAACGGGAAACGGAAGCGCAGCGCAACATCAGCTACGGCCCGACCATCGAAATCCGCGCGGAAGGCAAGCAGAACAATCGCAAGCCGCAGACGGCGAGCCGCCCCGAGCCCGAGGTGATCGACAAAAACAAATTGCAGCGCCTGCCCGACGCTCCCGCCACCCGCTACGTCAAAATCTCCGGCAACAACGTGCCGCTGCGCCAGGGACCCGGCCCGCAGTACCGCAAAGTGCACCTCGCCGCACGCGGCGACTTGTTCGAACTGCTGAGCGTGCAGCGCAACCCCAAGGACAAACGCGCCTGGTACCTGGTGAACAACGACGAAGGCAAACGGTTTTTCGTCTCCGAGCTGGTTTCCACCATCACCGACGGCAGCGAACCGCCCGATTCGCGTCAGGAGTCCATCCCGTTCCAGGTTGAAAAGGAAGTCGTTCACGAACGGGAAAACCGCTCGCACATCCGCTCGGTGTTCGATCCCACCCCGCCCCTGCCGGCGGGACTGCGCAAAGCCAAGCACATCACCCTGAATTTCGAAGGCACCGAAGTGTACGACGTCATCACCACCTTCTGCGAACTTTTGGAAATCGACTACCTCGTCGAAGGCAACATCAAGGGCAAGGTGACGCTGCAGACCTTCAACAAGATCCCGGTGCGCGACCTGTACGTGCTGCTCGAACAGATCCTGGCGCTGCACAACATCACCGTCGTGAAAAGCGGCAGCTTCTACCGCTTCCTTCCCGTGAAAGACGCACCGCTCAAACCCATCAGCATCCATTACAGCAACGACCCCTTCATTCCTGAGCGGGACCGGATGATCATCCAGATCATCCCGCTCAAGCACATCTCCGTCGAGTCGATGAAGAAAATCCTGCAACCGTTGATGACGCCCAACGCCACCTTCCTCGATGTGCCGGAAACCAAGAACCTCATGCTCATCGAGATGGCCGCCAACGTCAAACGCATCCTCAAAATCGTCGAAGCCCTCGACATCGACAAGCTCGCCTCCTCGGACGTGCAGCTTTTCAAACTCAAACACGCCGATTCACTGATCGTGGTGGAGGAGCTGCTGGAGATCTTCGCCTCGATGGGCTACAACGACGCCCTCGGCAACGCGCTCAATTTCCTGCCGCTGGAACGGTTGAATTCCATCCTGGTGGTCAACGCCTTCGAAAAGATCCTGCCCACCATCGAATTCTGGATCAAAAAACTCGACCAGCCCGTGTCCGAAGGCGAGATCAGCACGTTCGTCTACTACGTGCAAAACGCCGACGCCATCCAGCTCGCCGATCTGCTCACCGCCATGTTCCAGGCGCGCGGCAACGATGCGGCAAAACCCAAAAAACTCGGCGACGTCAAGAAAACCTCGGCGCGCTACGAAAAGGACAAAAAACCTGCGGATAAAAACGCAAAAAAACCGGCCCAAAAAGACGCCAAGTCTACGCTTGCAAAATCGCCGCAACCGCTCGGCGAAGCGTTCGACGGCGAGATCACCATCCTCCCCGATCCGGACACCAATTCGCTGATCATCCGCACCAGCCCCAGGAATTACCCGGCGCTGCTGGAACTGATCGAAAAACTCGACCTGTTTCCGCAGCAGGTGCTGATCGAAGTGCTCATCATCGACCTGACCCTGGATGCGGAAACCCGGGCCGGCCTGGAATGGGCGCTGAGAGGAACGACCGGCGGCACCACCTTCGTCGGCGGCGTGAGCAAGACCCCGGGCAGCGGCGGCGCGACGCTGGGATCGCAGATCGGCAACGCCACCGCGTCTCTCTTGCAACCCGGCGGCAGTTTTCTCGCCAGCGACCCCAACAAGCTCGTCGCTCTCCTGCAGGCCTTCGCCACCGACTCGAAGGCCAACGTGCTCGCCAACCCCATCCTGGTGACCTCCGACAACAAGCCCGCCAACATCTCCATCGCCGACGAGATCCCGATCGAAAGCTCGACCATCACCACGCCGACGGCGGGCCAGCCCCTGACCCAGACCACCATCGAGTACCGCAGCGTCGGCATCAAGCTCGACATCGTGCCCAAGATCAACTCGGACAATTTCGTCAACCTGAAAATCAGTCAGGAGATCTCCAGCCAGGGCCCCTTCGTCGGCTCCACCCCATCGTTCAGCACCCGGCTGCTCAACACCGAAGTCGTGCTCAAGGACAACCAGGTGCTGGTGATGGGCGGCCTGATGCGCACCGACGTCATCGATTCCAACGAAGGCATTCCCGTGCTGCGCAAAATCCCCTGGCTGGGAAAACTGTTCAGCACCGACACCGACTCCACCAGCAAAACCGAGCTGATGATCTTCATCACCCCGCACATCATCTCCAACGCCGAGGATTCCGAGTTCGTGACCCAGCAGTTCCGCCGCCGGCTGGGCAACCTGAAACGGCTCACCCCGCAGGGCTGAGGGTGAGTCTGCGGGGGCGGGCAATCCGTGGTGATGACGCGAAACAAGTCAGGCCCCATCAGAATCACGGATTGCCTGAATCGCTGCATTTAAAGCGGAAAGGGATCGACCCAAATCCATCATGATGAACGGGCTCCATAAACACAACGAAGCGAAATTGATTTTTTGGCTCACCTTTCTCTTCGCGTTGGTAACGAGTGTTTCAATCTGCTACCTGATTGGCCCCTATTTTGGTTTGTCTAAAAGTTTCGGTGGGGAATGGCACGATGGTTATATCGAGCTTGCCCGCAACCTGCTTAAGGGAAATGGATTTGTTTTTGAACCCGGTGGACCGCCGGTGATTCACCGCCCCCCCGCCTACGCCTTCGCCCTGATCCCCGTGGCCCTGCTTCCCGAATCCCTGCAGCAGCTGGGTGTCATCGTCATGAATGCCTTCCTCCTCGCTGGAACCGCATTCTTGCTCTTTCAAATGGCCCAACGGTTTTTCGGCGATGCCATTGCCAAAACCGCCGTATTGATCTTCATCCTGAATCCCTGGATCCTGTGGACTCTGAAAAATCCCATCTACGTCATTTTTCAGTTGTTTCTGTACACCTTATTCAATCACCTCATCCTCCATATTTTTTTACAGAAGCGGGAATTGCCCCAGAAACAACGACGAAAAGGTGGAATTTCGCTCGGAATCACAGGAGGGATCCTGATCTTGAGTCATGGCACCATGCTTCCCATTGTGTTCGGAGTTTTCGTGGTATTGATCTTTACGGGCCTCCTGCGAAAAAGGAAGGACTGGCTGCAAAAGGGGCTGGTAGCAACGATTCTCACGGTATTGATCATGGCGCCGTGGGTCCAGCGAAATAGGGTGGTTTATGAGGGAACGGGCAGTTTCGTGCCGGTAACCGGAAGCGCGGGATGGGTTTACTTCGCTGGCAATTCTCACTGGGGCATCGGAGATGAAGCCATAAAAAACAAACTTACCCGGGAAGAAAAATTAAAAGAGCATATTTTCGACCAGATTCTGCGCTACGCCGAAATCGACCGCCCCCACGAAGAAGTGGTTCACATCTGGGGATTCAAGGATCCCAAAATGGATGCAATGCTGAACAAAAAATTCATCCAGCATGTCAAGGACCACCCCTTCCTGTTTGCCAAAAAATTCCTTCTCAATGCAGCGACGTTTTATTTCCCCGTAATGCACTCTGTTTTTTTGCCCGAATCCCACCCCTTGAGCGATGAATCTTTTTTAAACCGGGTATTCCTGGGCTCCAGGATCGATACGTTATTCATTTCTCTGTTTTATTTTTCTCTATGGAGTTTCACGCTCATCGGCCTGGTCCAGGCCTGGAAAAAGGATCATCCGGATAAATCAAGCCTGGTCTACCCTTTGGGCGCCATTTTCTTGTACGCAGTCCCTTACTTTCCATTTTCAGTTTTCGTGGGCCATTCCCACTACACATTCGGAACACACCCCTTCCTTTCCACTCTTGCAGCGTATGGAATTTTTGTCCTGGTGAAATCGTCCGACAGACTCAAGACAAAGGAGCGGTTTGCCTGATTGGGTTTCATTTTTTTCGGGACAGTACGGCCCTGAAAGAGGCTTCGACAGTGCCTGCCCTGAGCTGTCTCTCAGCAGGACAGACGAGCGACGCACGCAAAGGCCGTCTGCCCTCCCCCAAGATCGCCGGTCCGAAGGGCTGAATTGCGGTTGAATTCGCTGCGAATCTACCGCATACTGTCCGGGAAATTCGGCATTAAAATCAACCCTTTCAGCACAAATCGCGGCCAGGTGCGGGACAATGCGCTCCTTCTCAGGCCGTCAGGAGGCCATCCCTCCCGAATGCATTGAAATCAATGCCCCTTGGACCTCAATGAAGGGTCCCGCCCGGTTGACGGGGCCCGCAAGATCCCTTAAAATTGATCCTTTCGATCCAGCGCGGAAACGAACGCCATGCCTTCCAAACCCCAGACGGTGGAAAAAGTTAAAACCAGATTTGAGAATAGTTTAGAGTTGATCGGTGGCACGCCTTTGGTTAAACTCAACAAAGTCATTCCACCCAACGGCGCAAACATTTACGCGAAAATGGAGTTCTGCAATCCCGGCGGCAGCGTCAAGGACCGGATTGCGCTCGCTATGGTGGAAGACGCCGAAAGCCGCGGGCTGCTGAAACCGGGATCGACGATCATCGAACCGACCAGCGGCAACACGGGAATCGGCCTGGCGCTGGTCGGCGCGGTCAAGGGATACAAGGTCATCCTGGTGATGTCCGAGAACATGAGCGCCGAGCGCCGGATGATTCTGGAAAGCTACGGCGCGCACACCGAGCTCAGCCGCGCCGAATTCGGCATGGAAGGCACCATCGAGCGGGCGGAGGAACTGCTGGCGGAGAACCCCGACTATTTCATGCCGCAGCAGTTCAACAACCCCGCCAATCCGGAAGTACACCGGCAGACCACCGGGCCGGAGATCATCGCCTCGATGAACGGCGATCCACTGCACGCGTTCGTGGCGGGCATCGGCACCGGCGGCACGCTGACCGGCGCGGGCGAAGTGCTGAAACAGAATTATGCGGATATCAAGATCGTCGGCGTCGAACCCGCCACATCGGCGGTGCTTTCCGGCAACCCGCCGGGCCCGCACAAGATCCAGGGCATCGGCGCCGGATTCAAGCCCAAGGTCTTGAACATGGACATCGTCGATCGCATCCGCCCGGTCTCCGATGAGGACGCGTTCCTGTTCGCCCAGAGACTGGCCAAGGAGGAAGGCCTGCTGGTGGGCATCTCCTGCGGCGCCGCTTACTGCGCCGCCTACGAGACGGCCAAGGAACTCGGACCGGGGAAAAACGTCGCGGTGGTCTTTCCCGACACCGGCGAACGCTATTTCAGTTTTTATAAATATTTTCATTAAGAGGCGAATCAAAAGCCGCGCCGGACAACAGAGAAAAACAATCAGGCGGCTCAGCCCTTTGAATTCACGTTATTGAGGAGTACCGATGGGACACGTTAAAGGTTTGCGATGTAAGGAATGCAAAAAGGAATACCCGAAAGAGCCCATCCACGTCTGCGAATTCTGTTTCGGCCCGCTGGAAGTCGATTACGATTACCAGGCGATCGGCAAGGCGGTGAGCAGGCAGTCCATCGAAGCCGGACCGCCGAGCATGTGGCGCTACAAGGATTTTCTGCCGATCGACGAAGAGCCCAAAGTGGGCCTGCACACCGGTTTCACCCCGCTGCTGCGCGCGAAGAACCTCGGCAAATTCCTGGGTCTCAAGGAACTGTACGTCAAAAACGACTCGGTGAACCATCCGACGTTTTCTTTTAAAGACCGCGTGGTTTCGGTGGCGGTTTCCAAGGCCATCGAGTTCGGCTTCGACACCATCTCCTGCGCCTCCACCGGCAACCTGGCCAACTCCGTTGCCGCGCATGCGGCCGAAGCCGGCCTGAAAAGCGTGATCTTCATTCCCGACGATCTGGAAGCGGGCAAGATCCTCGGCACTCTGGTGTACGGCACCCAGTTGATCGCCATCCGCGGCAGCTACGACGACGTCAACCGGTTGTGCAGCGAAATCGGCGCGAACCACAACTGGGCGTTCGTCAACATCAACATCCGCCCCTATTACGGCGACGGTTCCAAATCCTACGGCTACGAGATCGCCGAGCAGCTGGGCTGGAAAACCCCGGCCAACGTCATCGTCCCGGTCGCGGGCAGCTCGCTGATCACCAAAATCTGGAAGGCGTTTCACGAATTTTCGGATCTCGGCCTCATCGGCAAAGTCAACACCAAGGTGTTCGCCGCCCAGGCCGACGGGTGCTCGCCGGTCGTCACCGCCATCAAGAAGGGTGTGGACGTCATCACCCCCGTCAAACCGGACACCATCGCCAAATCCATCGCCATCGGCAACCCCGCCGACGGCTACTACGGCGTCAAGACCGCCAACGAGAGCGGCGGCTACGGCGAGGAGGCCTCCGACGAGGAAATCGTCGATGCCATGAAGCTGTTGGCGGAGACCGAGGGCATCTTCACCGAGACCGCCGGCGGCGTGACCGTCGCGGCGACCCGCAAGCTGGTCGAGCAGGGACGCATCAAACCCGACGAGCCGACCGTCATCTGCATCACCGGCAACGGGCTGAAAACCCAGGAAGCCCTGCAGGACAAATTCGAAGCCCCGGCGGTGATCGAGCCGCATCTGGATAGTTTTGAAGAAATGTTTTCCAACAGTCTAACGGTATAAGGAGTGTGTCATGGCAGTGAAAGTCAGGATTCCGACCCCTCTCATGAAGCTGACGAACAACCAGAGTGAGGTCACGGCGGAAGGGGCGACCATTTCGGACATTTTCAACAGTCTGGAAACCCAGTTCAACGGAATCAAGGAACGCATCTGTGAAGAAAACGGCACCCCGCGCCGTTTCATCAATATATATGTGAACGAAGAAGACATCCGCTTCCTCGAAGGAGAGAAAACCGCCGTCAAGGAAGGCGACGAAATCTCCATCATTCCGGCCATCGCCGGCGGGGCCGCCGCATGACCGATTTCACCGACGAGCAGATCGAGCGCTACAGCCGTCACATCATGCTGCCCGAGGTGGGCGGCGTGGGGCAGAAAAAGCTGCTGGACGCCAAAGTGCTCCTGATCGGCGCGGGCGGGCTCGGATCGCCGGCCGCCTACTACTTGGCCGCAGCGGGCGTCGGCAACCTGGGCATCGTCGATTTCGACACCGTGGACCTGTCAAATTTACAAAGACAGATCATCCACTCGACCGAGCGCATCGGCATGCTCAAGACCGAGTCGGCGAAAAAGACCATCCAGGCCCTCAACCCCGACGTCAAGGTGACGCTGTTCAACGAGCGGCTGAGTTCCCAGAACATCAAGGGGCTGTTCGAAAACTACGACTACATCCTGGACGGCACCGACAACTTCGCCACCCGCTACCTGATCAACGACGCCTGCGTCATGATGGGCAAGACCAACATCCACGGCAGCATTTTCCGTTTCGAAGGCCAGGCCACCGTGTTCAAACCCAAAGAGGGTCCCTGCTACCGCTGCCTGTACCCCGAACCGCCGCCGCCGGGGCTGGTGCCCAACTGCCAGGAAGGCGGCGTGCTGGGCGTGCTGGCCGGGGTGATTGGCAATTTCCAGGTCGTCGAGACGGTCAAGCTGATCCTCGGCACCGGCAGTTCCCTGATCGGATCGCTTTTGATCTACGATGCGCTGAATACGGAGTTTCGCAAACTCAAACTCAAGCGGGATGTCCACTGCCCTGTGTGCAGTGAGAACCCCACCATCACCGAATTGATTGATTATGAGGAGTTTTGCGGAATGTCGCGCTGAATTCAAACGACCGTGGACGTATTTTCAGAAACAACCCTGCTTTTTGCCAGCCCCAGGAATCTTCTGAAGATAAACTCCATCTAACCAGTAATGTCGAAGCTGAAAATGAATTTACCGATTCCTTCTGAAGTCCAAGCCCCGGCCTGTCCGGTGATCACCGATCCCTCGGTGCTCGAGTCCATCGGCAACACGCCGCTGATCCGGCTCAATCACCTGGGGAAAGACTGTCCGAACGTGGAGATCTACGCCAAGGCCGAGTGGCGCAACGCGGGCGGATCCGTCAAATCGCGCCCCGCCCTCAAAATGATCGAGGACGGGGAGAAATCCGGCGCGCTGACCAAGGACAAGATCATCCTCGACTCCACCTCCGGCAACACCGGCATCGCCTACGCGCTCATCGGCAAGGTGAAGGGCTACAAGGTCAAGCTGGTGATGCCCGCCAACGTCTGCAAGGAGCGCAAGGGGCTGATGGCGGATTTTTACGGCGCAGAGATCGTCACCTCCAGCCCCTTCGAGGGTTCGGACGGGGCCATCGTGCTCGCCAAGAAGATCTACGAGGAAAATCCGGATCTGTACTTCATGCCCGATCAGTACAACAACGACTCCAACTGGAAAGCGCATTACGAGACCACGGCCATGGAAATCTGGGAGCAGACCCAGGGACGCATCACGCATTTCCTCGCCGGCATCGGCACCGGCGGCACCATCATGGGCAACACGCGCCGGCTGCACGAACTCAATCCCGACATCCAGTGTCTGGCCGTCGAACCGGCGGAAGAGCTGCACGGCCTGGAAGGCCTCAAGCACATGGCGTCCTCCATCGTGCCCGGCATCTACAAGGAAGAGGAACTCGACGGCAAGATCAGCGTGAGCACCGAAGACGCCTACAACATGGTGGAAAGCCTGGAAAAGGAGGAAGGCATCCTCGTCGGCCATTCCGCCGCCGCCGCGACCTTCGGCGCACTGGAGCTAGCCAAACGCATCGAAAAAGGCGTGATCGTCACCGTGTTTCCCGACAGTTGCGAACGCTGCTACATCAACTTCGGCAAGTTCAAGGAATACTTTCAGTCGCACCCTCAGAGAATCGCCAAACCCGGCGAAAAAAAATAATTCTTACGTTCAGGGCAATCCCTGTCGCCTGCCAGCATGTCCCGCTTTGAGAAGCATCTATTCATCTGCAACAACAAACGCAGCGAGGACGATCCGCGCGGTTCCTGCACTCAAGCCGGGTCTCCGGAACTCATCGACCACATCAAAAGCCGCGTGCACGCAGCCGGGCTCAAGGGCAAAGTCCGCATCAACAAGGCGGGCTGTCTCGACGCCTGCCAGCACGGCCCCGCCCTGGTCGTCTACCCGGAAGGCGTCTGGTACGCCCCGCGCACCAAGGAGGACATGGAAGAGATCCTCACCGAGCACATCCAGAACGGCCGCATCGTCGAGCGGCTGGTGATCCAATTCAAGAAAAAGAAATAGCCCGGCAATACGCTTTACACTTCGCACTTGTAGGTCTCGAACCCCTCTTTTCTGTCATCCTGAGCCTGTCGAAGGATGACTTCGTTAGCCATCCTGAAAACCTGTCTTTAAAGGCATGAGGAAGGATTTTTCTTCCCCCTCACCCCACCCTCAAGCCACCGTCAGTATTTTGATAAGCGGGTGCCAAGCTTCGCTTGACCTCCCTCCAAGGGAGAGGGATCATTGAACTGATCCTTTTTGGATTTTCTTTGCGTCCTTCGCGTCTTTGCGGTGAAATCCGTCTTTTTGCTTTTCCCTTATTCCATCCTGTTATCCTGTCTCCCGCCTTTCTTTGCGCCTTGGTCGAGCATAGCTCGACACCCGCTTATCAAAATACTGGAAGTGGCTTGGCGGCTTTGCGCGAGGCTGCTTCTGCTTTCATCCCCTCCGATTTTGCCTCGCTCTCTCCGTCTGCTAGAATAAGCGGTCCCGTTTAATCCATTGCACCCGTCAGGGGTCACGCTCGAAAGGAAAGGTCATGACCGGAATCGCCGAAACACCCCAGCCGCCCTACTACGCCGCCATCTTCACCGCCAAAACCACCAGCGATCTCGAAGGCTACGAAGAAAGACTCATGCGCATGCTGGAACTCGCGTCCAAAATACCGGGGTATCTGGGCGTCGAAGCCGCCGAGAATGCCGGCTTCGGCATCGCCATCTCCTACTGGAAGGATCTCGAATCCATCGACGCCTGGAGAAAAAACGCCGAACACGTGGAAACCAAAAAAATGGGAAAGGAAAAATATTACGAACGCTACGAAGTCCGCATCGCCAAAGTGGAAACGGTGTACGGCTTTACCAAGTGACTCCCATGCAGATCACACGGGCGAACCCCGGGCACCTGAAGCAACTGGCTGAATTGTTCGACCGCTACCGCGTTTTTTACCAGCAGCCCTCCGACCCGCAAGGGTCCGAGGCGTTCATCCGCGACCGGCTGCAAAAAAATGATTCGGTGATCTACGCGGCGGAGCAGGACGGCGTGCTGGCGGGCTTCACCCAGCTGTATCCCGGCTTTTCATCCGTGAGCATGCAACCCATCTGGATCCTGAACGACCTGTACGTTGACAAAGGGCAGCGGCGCACGAACGTCGCCCGCCGGCTCATGGAAACGGCTAGACAGCACGCGATCCAGACCGGCGCGCTGCGCATCGAACTGGCCACTCAGATCGCCAACTATTCCGCGCAAAAACTGTATGAGTCCCTCGGCTACGAGCGCGACCGCTCGTTTTACCGCTACACGCTGACGCTTTAAAGTCCCACCTCCCAAATTCTGGGTGGTTTCAATGCACAGTTCATCGAGCACCGGCATGATCAGCTTTTTCTTGCCCGTATCCGCCACCGCCTTTTTGAATAGGATCATCAAACACATTAATGATTCTAGCCCGCTCGACACAAGCGGCAAACACCTCGTGCAGAATTTCTTTTGGGATGATCACAACTCCTCCAAGCGCACCTGAGCGGACCAATCTCGATCTAAAGCATTTACAGGCTTCAATTGGTGGTTCGTTTTCCAGATGGATAGATCCGTCAACCATAGTACAAAGTATGACAGAGGAAATAGAGTCTCAACGATATTTACCCTACCCAATTACATCTATATTTCAATTCACTACAAAGAATTGTTTCTCACTCTCAGCCTAATAGTTGAAGGTTCTGGGACTTTATATGGAACACCTCCAAAAGTATTAATAGATATCTGAAGATACCAATTTAGAAAGAAGGTATAAAATGCGCTCCATATGCAGTCAATTGTTAATCGTTTTATTAAGCATGCTTCTAATGAATGAATTGGCTTACTCTGACGATATAGGGTCTTCTACGCATTCAATAAAAAATGGTGATCCCGTTCCAGTGACAGAATTTGAAGCCGTTGGGAGTTTAAATGGAGTATGTACAGCGACATTGATTGAACCTGATCTTGTACTCACCGCAGCTCATTGTGTCTGCCCTGAGGATGAATCCAGGGAAGGGTGCGCCTCCCAGGCAATCTTTACACTGAGAAATATCCGTCCAATTGACTCCCCCACGACACGTCGAAACATAAACATGACAGGATCAGTCAGCCTCCACCCAAAATTCGCTACCGATTCAAATTGGTTGAGCAATGACTTCGCAATCGTTCGTTTAAATCAAAAGGCAACCGACATTGCCCTTGTGAAACCGATTCCCTTGGAGTTGCCTACTCAACGTCCAAAACTGGGAGAAAGTCTCACTATAATAGGATTTGGAACAGGCGGTAGTGCCTGCATCACTGATCCACCCATTCCCCAAGGAAAGCGCAAAGTAACATTACCGTTGCACGAAATATCAACGGGTAACGTCACGTTGAGAATTGGGACAAATACTGCGGGAGCTTGCCTTGGCGACTCCGGTGGACCGGCGCTAAATGCTGCTGGAAATATTGTAGGTGTTGCATCATCTTTACCTGGAAATTATGACCCAACCGACTTGGCATATAATTGGATTTACCCAGATACATCAACTGTTAAAGCCAATAGTACACATAGTTTTCACTTTGAAAGTCGAGATCAACATCAATTCAACCTAGTCAGCGTCTACCCCCTGACAATCAATGGGATTTTGAGATACGAATGGGATAATGTGCGTGACCCCGGTCCGTCGAGATTTATAAGGCGGCTCACTGTTTTAAATCAATCTGACTTCCCAGTTAGTTTCAGACACAAAGTCAGTCCTGTTTCATTAGCCAAAGTTCCGCATACTGTGGAAATGAACGAGACCGCTTCTGTTCAAGCTAATGGGAAGCACGGATTTCATTTTGAAATGCAAGACAGGCATCAGTTTTATTTAGAAAGCGTTTACCCGACTACGGTGAACGGAAGGATAACTTACGAGTGGGATAATGTGCGTGATCCAGGAAATTCAAGGTTTATAAGAAGGCTCACCGTTAAGAACAAGTCAGACTTCCTAGTTACGTTCAAGCTGAAAGTAGTAAAGATCAATTTAGATCCGCCACCCACGATTACAGAACTGATAAAAACCGAGTTGATGAATAAGACCGCTTCTGTTCAAGCTAATGGGAAGCATGGCTCTCATTTTGAACGCCAAGACAGGCATCAGTTTTATTTAGAAAGCGTTTATCCGACCACAGTGAACGGAAGGATAACCTACAGATGGGATAACGTCCGTGATCCTGGGAATTCGGGTTTTATACGAAGGCTCACTGTCACGAACAAGTCAGACTTCCCAGTTACGTTCAAGCTGAAAGTCCTGGGAGTGACCTTAAGAGACGAACCTGTTAAAGTTTTTCCGTAAAGGGAATTTCAATTTTTCCTCCTCGCAATAAGCGACCTCATGCTACGGTCGAAAGACTCAACATGATATTTGCCTCAAACCCTTTCAAAGTTTCTTTACGTCTTCGCGCCTTTACGCGAGAACGCTTTTGGTTTTCCGTCATACGCCCCGCACTCTACCCCACTCCGGTGATTTGCACGGTCTCGACGCGCACCCGCGCTGTGCCTTTGCGGAAATAACCGAGTTTTTTCGCGGCGCCGGCGGAAAGATCGATGATGCGCTTGCCGGAATGCGGGTTGTGGATGCTGGGAAACGGTCCGCGGTCGTTGACGCGCACGATCACCGAACGGCCGTTTTCCAGGTTGGTGACCTTCACATTGGTGGGCAGCGGCAGCAGCTTGTGCGCGGCGGACAGGCCCTTGGGGTTGAACGCCTCGCCGTTCGCCGTCATGTGGCCGTCCTTCTGCCTGAGCGTCTCGTTGCCGTACCAGGAAGCGACACCGGTCTCGTCGTAATCCTGCGCCTTGGCGACCGTCATCGGATAGTAACGCTTGCCTTTCACGGTGTAGGGCGAGTTTTTCACCTTGCCCTTTTGGATCGCTTCTTTCACCGGCATGCCGCCGATCTCCTCGATGTCCTCGTTCATCAGCGGCCAGTCCAGCGGCGCGCGCACCACTTCGAAGGTGAACTTGCCGATATTGTAGGCGAGTTTCGTGGTCCCGGCGGTCAGCTGATAGGCCCCCTTCACCGCCCAGACCGTGCCCTTCACCGTCCCCTTGCCGACCCGGTAGGTGGTTTTGAGCGCCGAGCAGCCGCAGACAAGTGCCAGCACCAGCGCGAGGACGCCATAGCAGTATCGACGGAGAAAACCGTTCATGGAACTCGCGAAAATAATTAATAACCTATTGATTTTATTGGAATATAAAGGAAAGATCAAAGAAAATGCGGCCGGGATGGCCGCACTCGGCAGGCAGTGACAATAATAATTATCCTTGTTTGCAAAACGCCAGCAGGTTGTCCAGCGCACCGGTCCAGCCGCCTTTGTGTTCTTCGGCCAATCCGTCGCGGTCGGGCAGCTCGTGCGTCAGCGTGAGTTCGGTTTCCTCCCCCGCCGCTTTCAACTCGACGGTAACCAGCGAATCGTCCACCCAGTCCGAACTCCAGGTAAACACGATCTTCTCGTTCACAACGATCTCTTTGTAAACCCCTTTGTGAGGAAACGTTTCGCCCTGATCGTTGCGCATCAAAAGGGTGTACGCGCCGCCGACGCGAAAGTCCGCCTCGACTTCGACCTGCATGCACATATCCGGAAACAGCCAGCGCTGCATCAATTCGGGATCGGACCAGGCCTGAAACACCCGTTGCGGAGAGGCCGGCAGCGTGCGGCGCAGCACCACGGCGGTCTTTTTCATTTTTCATTCCCTCGATTCGCTTCGTTTAGAAACCGTTGCAAAGAATCCAGCTGCTCGTTCCAGAACTTGCGATGATGGCGGATGAATTTTTCCGCCTCCGCCAGTGGCCGCGGGTCCATGCGGCAGTGGTGCACCCGGCCCTCCTTGTGCCGCAGCAAAAGCCCGGCCGCCTCCAGCACCTTGATGTGCTTGGACACCCCGTTGAGCGACATCGCGAACGATTCCGCCAGCGCGGTCACCCGTTGCGGCCGTTTCGCCGTTTGCGTGAGGATGCGCCGCCGGGTCGGATCGGCGAGAGCGTGGAAAACCCGGTTCAACTGCGATTCTTTATATTCAACCATATGGTTGAATAATAGCCCACGCAGGATGGATTGTCAAGCACGGCAAAACGAAAATGGAGGGTTGGGTTGGAAAAAGCGGGGATTCAGCGCACCAGCTTGTCGATCATATCGCCCATGTTCTCGAACACGCCTTCCAGACGGGCGCCGCTTTTCAGGATGTTGTGGTAATCGGCGCGGAATTTGTTGCTGGCGCTGGAGACCTTGTCGAGCTCGGTTTTGAGGTTCAGCAGCGTGTGGTTCACTTCCTCGATCCGCTTGATGAGCACGCCGATGAACTGATCCTTGAACTTCATCTGCACCGGCAGGCTCAGCTTGTTGAACACCTCCCCGTCGAGCCGGAACAGCTTGACCTTGCCCTTGGCGATCACATTGGTGGGACGCGGGTTGCGGTGGATGAGGGAAATCTCCCCGAACACCGCCCCCGGTTTCAGGGTGGTGATGGCCATTTCGGGCGCTTCCTTGCGGGTCAGCACGACCTCGCCGTTCATCAGGATATACAGCGAAAAGTCGATGTCTCCCTGCTCCACGATGGTGGTGCCGTCGTCGCAGTCGAGCATGTAGTTGTCCGAAGAGGCAAATTCCTTTTTCTCCTCAGGCTTGAAAACATTGAAAAACGGGATGCCGTCCAGGGTCTTGATGAGGTGGCCGCGGGTTTTGGGAACTTGACGGGTGACGCCCATGACTTTTCCTTAAATCATTGAAATCAATAAGTTTTTGGTGTCCATTCAGGTTAACAGATAATGCTCTCAAAGCAATGAATAATATGGGTTTAGCGGTGCTCCGGCGGGCGGGGATGCGGTGAAAAGCGGGAAAATCGGCGGTTTTTCAGGAAGAAGGATCTGTGGAATCCACCGGGGATTTTTTTTCCCGGGCGGGAGCGGTTTCCACCTGTCCCTGCTGCAACTGATACAGGCTGTGAAAGATCCCCTTTTTCTTCAATAGCTCCTGCTGCGTGCCGAATTCGGCCACCTCGCCTTTTTTGAGCACCAGCACCTTGTCCACATGTTTCAACGTGGACAACCGGTGCGCGATGATGATCGACGTGCGGCCGCGGATCATATCGCGGATGGCGTTCTGGATGTCCTGCTCGGTCTTGGTGTCCACGCTTGAGGTCGCTTCATCGAGGATCAGGATGCGCGGGTCCACGGCCAGCGCGCGGGCGAAGGAAAGCAGCTGCTTTTGCCCGAGCGACAGCAGCTTGCCGCCTTCGCGGATGTCCTGCTCGTATTTGAGCGGCAGGTTGTCGATGAAATGGTGCGAGTTCACCGCCTGGCTGATCGATTCGATCTCCGCCTGGCCGAGCTGGGTATTGCCCAGCCGGATGTTGTCGCGGATGTCGCCGGAAAACAAGAACACGTCCTGCTGCACAAGGGCGATCTGCCGCCTCAGATCGTGCTTGCTCATGGCCCGCACCGGCACGCCGTCGATCAGAATTTCGCCTTTCTGGATGTCGTAAAACCGGCACAGCGTGTTGATGATGGTGGATTTTCCCGATCCGGTGGCGCCGACGATGGCCAGGCTCTCACCCTCCTGCACCGAAAAAGAGACGTTTTTCAGGACGTGGTTGTCCCCCTTGTAGGCGAACCACACGTTCCTGAATTCCACGTTGCCACGAATTTTTTTCACAGCGGTGGGCCGCTCCGGATTTTTGATCTCCTCGGGCGTGTCGAGCAGCTCGAAGATCCGCTCCGAAGAGGCCATCGCCGTCTGGATGATGTTGAACTTCTCCGCCAGATCGCGGATCGGTTCGAAAAATTTCCCCAGGTACTGCAAAAACGCCACCAGGACGCCGAGCTGGATTTCCTCCTGCACGAACCGGCCACCGCCGTACCAGATCACCAGACCGATCCCCAGCGAGGCGAACAGGTCGATCGAGGGCAGGTACACCGAGTTGTAATGCAGCGAGCGCAGGTCTTCTTTCAGCTTGTCGGCGTTGATGCCCACGAATTTTTTCAGGTGGTCCTTTTCCCGGTTGAACAGCTGCACCGTGGACATCCCCGACAAATTCTCTTCCAGAAACGTATTGAGCGTGGTGATGTGCGCGCGGTTTTTGCGCAGCGCGTCGCGCGCGCGCGTGCGGTAGGCGCGGGTGGCGAGATAGAGCAGCGGGAACACCGCGCACACCACCAGCGTGAGCCGCCAGTCGAGAAACAGCATGACGATAAAGATACCGCCCAGCGTGAACAGGTCGCTGAAGATCAGGATGAGGCCCGAGGTCAGCATCTCGTTCAGCACTTCCACGTCGTTGACCACGCGCGTCACCATCTTGCCGATGGGGTTCTTGTCGAAAAAACTGAAGGACATGCGGTGCAGATGGGCGAACACCTGGGTCCTGAGATCGTACATCACCTTCTGGCCGATGTACTGCATCAGGATCATCTGCAGAAACTGCAACACGAAGCCCAGAATCAGCACCGCGAAAAAGATCAGCGCCACCTTGTCGAGCCCGGCAAGCTGCTCCGGCATGATGTGATCGTCGATGACGATCTTGGTGAAGTAAGGGCCGGCCAGATCGCGCAGCGAGACCGCGAACAGAAAAAAGATCGCCAGCGCCACCAGCAGCCGGTACGGCTTCAGGTAGGACAGGATACGCTTGAACAGCGTCCAGTCGAGATAGCGGTCGCTCAGGTTTTCCCGGTGCGTGTCGTTCATTGCAGCTCGATTTCCATTTCCCGCGCCAGCGCCTGGTTGCGCAGCATCTGCGCGTACGCCCCGCCCTGCTTGAGCAGCGCCGCATGCGTGCCGCGCTCAGCGACGGTGCCCGCATCCAGCACGATGATCTGGTCCACGTAGGCGGCGATCGACAACCGGTGCGTGATGATCACCGTGGTGGTGTTTTTCATGTAGGCGCGGATGCTTTTCAGGATGGTTTCTTCCGTTTCCACGTCCAGGCTGGAAAACGCATCGTCCAGAATCAGGATGCGCGGCTCCTTGATCAGGGCGCGCGCCAGCGCGATGCGCTGCTTCTGCCCGCCGGAAAGCGACACGCCGCGCTCGCCCACCAGCGTGTCCAGCCCCTGCGGAAAGCGTTCGAGGTCCGGCAGCAGCCCGGAAAATTCCACCGCCCGGTCGATCTCCTGCGGCGTCGCGCCTTTCCGCCCCAAAGCGATGTTGTCGCGGATCGACAGGGAAAAAAGATAAGGTTCCTGGTCCACGTAGCCGATGTTTTCCCTGAGCACGGAAAGCGGGAACGCCCGCACCGGCTTGCCGTCGATGCGCACGCTGTCGGCGGCGTCCGTCTGCCACAATCTTGGCAGCATGAGCGCCAGCGTGCTTTTTCCCGAGCCGATCTTGCCGACGATGGCGAGGCTCTCTCCCTCGTCCACCGTGCAGTCGATCCCCTTGAGACTCTGCGATTCCGCTTCGGGGTAGGAAAACTTGAGATCGCGGATCTCGATCCTGCCGCGAATCGAGGCGGCCTTTTCCGCACCGTCCTCATCGCGCACGACCGGCTCGGCCTTGAACACTTGCTGGATGCGCTGCATGGCGGCGAAGCCCTTCTGCGTGAGGTTGGTCACGTAACCGATGCTCATCATCGGCCAGGACAAAAGCATCAGGTAGCCGTTGAACGCCACGAACTCGCCGCGCGTCATGTCGCCGGCGATCACCGCCTTGGCGCCCAGCCAGATCGAGATCACCGCCGCCACGCCAAGCACGAACACCAGTGAAGGGGAAAGCACCGCGAACAGGCGGGTCACGCTGAGGTTTTTGCGGATGTACTCGCGGTTGAGCGCATCGAAGCGCTGCTTTTCGAATTCCTCCTGCGCGAACGCGTGCAGAACGCGGATGCCGGCCAGGTTTTCCTGCACCCGCGCGGTGAGCGTGGCCAGGTGCTCCTGCACCGCCTGGTGCCGCTTGCCGATTTCCCGGATCAGCACCAGAAAGATCACCGAGACCAGAGGCAGCGGCAGCAGCACCCACAGCGTCAGCATCGGATGGATCACCAGCATCAGCACCACCGCGCAGACGATCACCGTGGTCGAGTCCACCAGAATCAGCAGCGCCAGGCCGACAAAATCCCGCACCGCCCGCAGGTCGTTGGTAGCGCGCGAGATCAGATCGCCGATCTTGTGCTTCTGGAAAAAGAAGCGGTCCAGCGTCAGCAGGTGCTCGAACAGACCGTTGAGGATGTCGAACTCCACCTTGCGCGACGGGCCGAACATGTATTTGCGCCAGCCGTAGCGGCCGATAGCCAGGACGACCGACACCGCGAACAGCAGCAGGGAATATTTGAGCAGCGTCGCCGCCGACGGCTCCTTCGGCAGCAGGTCGATGAATTCCTTGAGCAGCCAGGGGATCGCCAGCGTGCCCACGTCCGTGACCCAGAGGGCGGCCATGCCGATCGCCATCTCGCGCCTGTAGCGTTTCATGTAGGGCAGAAGCGCCCGAAACGATTCGTTTCCCATATGCGTGACGTCCCGAAATCAGAATGCGGCGGAATCTCTATTGAATCACAGAGCGGCCGGTTTCCCCAACGGCAATCGTGGAAACGGGCCCAACGGATTCAGGCGGGCGGATCACACCAGCCCGTGCGAAAGGATCATGAACAGGACCCCCAGGCACAGGCAGACGAGGTTTTTGTACTCTTTTTTGTCGTGCTCTTCGTACACCGTGGGCAACAGGTCGGCCGTGGAGATGAACAGGAAGGTGCCTGCGGAAATGCCCAGCGCCACCGCGAGCATCTGCGGATCGAGCCCCTGAAACACGAACAGCGACGCGATCGCCCCGAGCGGCGTGGCCAGGGAAAAGATGAACATCGAGGTGAGGATCTTCTTCCGGTTGTAGGTGCCGCCCTTGACGAACAGGCTGCTGAGCGCCAGGGCCGCGGGAAATTTGTGCACCGTGACGGCGAGGATGATCACCAGGCTCAGGTTCATCATGCTGCCGACCCCGATAGCGATGCCGTCGAGAATGCTGTGAAAACCGATCCCCACATAGGCCGCCAGGCCGATCGAGTGGTAGTCGCACTCCCCTTCCTCGCACGGGTGCACCATGATGAATTTCTCCATCACGAAGATCATCAGAAACCCGGCCATGATCGAATACCCCACCGTGGCCCCGAGCACCGAGGTGATCTCCGGCAGGATGTGGAAGAAAACCGCACCCAGCAGAACCCCCGCGCAAAAGCTGATGATCATGCGGAACGTGGACTGCGACCACGGCCGCACGGTGGGAATCCAGCCGCCGATCATGGTGATCAAAAACACGAAAAACAGGAAAGGATAAAAAACCGCTTTTTCCATAAAGAAAACCGATGCATTCCACGGGCTGCGGGGACGCCCTCTCCCCTGCCCTGAAGTTTCAAACCGCGTTCAAAAAAACGGACGGCAACGCCCCGTCCGCTTTCCGGTTTTTTCTAGTTCTTGGATGGTATTTCCGCTAAAATGGATTCCGGCTCCGGCAACCGCGCTGCATCATCTATCCTCATAAAAACCGGAGTCCGGACCCGGGGTCCAGCACAGATTGCGTGCGAAAGCCCTATCATAAACAAATTCAAGGTCCGATCAAGCTTTTTAATCTCAAGGATTTCCCGAATTTTTCCAACCCCTCTCCCCAAACGAGACCACCCATGTACGGCGTCATTCTAGCAGGCGGCAGCGGCACCCGGTTCTGGCCGAAAAGCCGGGAACAGTTTCCCAAACAGTTTCTCAACATTTGCGGCGACGAGACCCTGCTGCAGGGCACCCTGACCCGGTTGCAGCCCCTGATTCCGGTGGAGCGGGTGCTTCTGGTCACCCACGCCCTGCATGCGTTCGAGGCCTGCCGGCAGCTGGCGGACACCGGCTTTTCCCCGAACCGGCTGTTCGCCGAACCGGTCGGCAAAAACACCGCCGCCGCCATCGGCTTCGCCGCCCGCATCCTGGCGGAAGAAGATCCCGATGCGGTGATGGCCGTGTTCCCGGCGGACCACATCGTCGCCGATCCGGAAAATTTCCGCCGCGTTTTGCAGGCCGCAGGCGAAGTGGCGGACCAGGATTATCTGGTCACGCTCGGCATCACTCCCAGCCGTCCGGAAACCGGATACGGATACATCCTGAAAGGCGAAACATTGGATGCGCAAACCGGCGCCTTTAAAGTGCAGCGGTTCGTGGAAAAACCCGACGCCGCCAAAGCGAACGAATTTCTGGCTCAGGGCGGCTATTTCTGGAACTGCGGCGTGTTCGCCTGGAAGGTGTCCTGCATTCTGGAAGAGATCCGCACGCACCTGCCGGACCTGCACAGCAAGCTCGACGACATCGTCGCGCACACGGTCGAAAACAAGAAAAAATATCCCTTCCGCGCCCTCGATGGCGAAGGCGCCGCACTGTATCAGTCGCTGCCTTCCATTTCCGTGGACTACGGCATCCTCGAAAAATCAGACCGCGTCGTCCTGGTTCCGGCGGACATCCAGTGGAGCGATGTGGGTTGCTGGACCGCCCTCGACGACGTGCTGCCTCAGGATGCGGACGGCAACGTGGCGACCCCCAACGCCATCCTCAAAGACTGTTCCGGCACCCTGGTTCAGGGAGAGGAGCGGCTCATCGCGGCATTGGGTTTGAAAGATCAGATCGTGGTGGACACCCCCGACGCGCTGCTCATCTGCTCCAAGGACCGCGCTCAGGATGTGAAGCAGATCGTCGAAACTCTGAAAAAAGAAAAGCGCGCCGAAGCACACCTGCCGGCCACCGTCCCGAAACCCTGGGGCTCCTACACGGTGCTGGAAAAAAGAGACAACTACCTGGTGAAGCGGCTGGATGTATACGCCAGCGAGCAGCTCAGCCTGCAATCCCACAACCACCGCAGCGAACACTGGACCGTGGTGCAGGGCGTGGCGCAGGTGCAGGTGGACGACAAGACCCTTGCGCTGAAAGCCAACGAGTCCGTCTTCATCCCCAAGCGGACGCGCCACCGGCTGAGCAACCTTGAATCCACGCCGCTCGTTCTGATCGAAGTGCAGATCGGCGACAAGATCGACGAGGACGACATCACCCGCTACCAGGACGACTACGACCGCTGCTGAAAAGCGGCTTTCGCAAACAAAAGCCCCTCCCTGAAGTTCAGGAAGGGGCTTTTTTAGTGAAATGAATCGATGGGGCTGAAAGATCGATTCCACCGTGTCAGGGCAATTCGGACAGGGTGACCGTGATCGGTTCTCCTTCCAGCGCTTTCATGAACTCGACCAGATCCTTTTCTTCCTGCTTGGTGAGTCCCAGAGGCGTGATGAACGGGCTGCGGTTTTTTTCCACATCGCCGCCGCGATTGTAAAACGCCATCACGTCTTCCAGCGTTTTCTCGCTGCCGTTGTGCATGTACGGCGCGGTGCGCGTCACATGCCGCAACCCCGGCGTCTTGAACGCACCCTTGTCGAAATCGTCCTTGCTCACCGCAAAACGGCCGGGATCGTCCTTGAGCGAACCGTGCTGCTTGACGCCGATGTTGTGGAACTTACTGTCGGTGAACGCCGGACCGTTGTGGCAGATCGAGCATTTGGCCTTGCCGAAAAAAAGGTTCATGCCGTTGACCGCGCTTTTGGACATCGCGCTCTTGTCGCCGCGCCAGTATTTGTCGTAGGGAGCGTTGTTCGACACCACCGAACGCTCGAACGTCGCGATGGCTTTGGCGATGTTGTCGATGGTGACCGAATCCTTGCCGAATACCTTTTCAAAACGTTTCACATATCCCGGATTCGCCTTGAGCTTCTTGACGAGTCCGTCGTGATCCTGATTCATCTCACCCGGCGCCTGGATGGGGCCTTTGGCCTGCTCTTCCAGGCTTTTGGCGCGTCCGTCCCAGAATTGCAGCTCAAAATAGCCGCTGTTGATGATCGTCGGCGAATGGCGGCCCAGCTCCTTCTGGCCGTGCCCGATCGAAAGCGGCAGACCGTCGCCCCAGCCCAACCCGGGATTGTGGCAGGTGGCGCAGCTGATCCAGTTGCTTCCGGAAAGCCTCGGGTCGAAGTACAAAAGCTTGCCCAACTCCTCCTTTTCCTTGGACCACGGGTTGTCCTTCGGGTGCTTCATTTCCGGAAGGGGTTCGTAAAAGGAGTCTTCCGCACTGGCTAATGAAGCCAGCCCCAAACAGAGAACCGCCAGCAGTAAAGCTGTCAGTCCCGGGCGGCCGTTGTTACGCTGTTGTCGTTTGCTTCCATTCATCGTTCGATCCTCCAGTTTGAGTGTGTTCAGGGAGCGGCGAGTTGCGGGGATCCCGCATCGCCCCCGATTTGTTCCCGGCTGTATATATTTATTCATCGCTCATGAATGTGAAATCTCTCCGGATAGTCGTTCATTCTTCCAGCAGACTGCGCAGCATCCAGGCGGTTTTCTCGTGGATCTGGATGCGCTGCGTCAACAGATCCGCCGTGGCCTCGTCGCTGCCTTTTTCCGCGGCCGGAAACACCGCCCGGGCCGTACGCGCCACCGCTTCCTGGCCTTCCACCAGTTCGCGGATCATGTCCCTGGCCTTGGGCACGCCGGTCGATTCTTTGATGGAGCCGAGCTTTGCAAATGCCGCATAGCTTCCCGGAGCGGGAAACCCGAGAGAGCGGATGCGCTCGGCGATTCCGTCCACCGCGAGAGCCAGCTCGTTGTACTGCGTCTCAAACATGAGATGCAGGGTCTGAAACATCGGGCCGGTGACGTTCCAGTGGAAGTTGTGGGTTTTCAGGTACAGGGTATAGGTATCCGCGAGAAGCCGGGACAGGCCTTCCGCGATTTCTTTGCGTTCTGTTTCGGGAATTCCGATGTCGATGTTCATGGTGTTCCTCCTTTTTTCTTTAGAGGCGAATCTGTTTTCCTGACCCCATGATATCGTTTTCCATTGATAAGTCTAATCTATTATAGCTATAATGAAATAGATGAAATCTATAACACTCACACAACTGAGCTACATCCTGGCGGTGCTGCGCGAGCGCAATTTCGGCCTCGCGGCGCAGTCCTGCTTCGTCACCCAGCCGACCCTGAGCATGCAGATCCAAAAGCTCGAGGAAGACCTGGGCGTGCGGATCTTCGACCGCTCGAAAAAACCCGTGCAGCCGACGGCGATCGGCCGGAAAATCCTCGAGCAGGCGCAGACCGTGCTCTGGGAAGTGTCCCGCATCGAGGAGATCATCCACAGCGAGAAAGACGAAATTCAGGGCGAGTTCAAGCTCGGCGTGATCCCCACCCTGGCGCCCTACCTGCTGCCGCTGTTCCTGGAGGACTTCGTCACCCGGCACCCGAAGGTCGATCTGGTGATCGAAGAATTGCAGACGGGGCAGATCGTCGAAAAGCTCCGGGAGGATACGATCGATGCGGGAATTCTGGTGACGCCGCTCAACACGCGCGGAATCGAGAAGAGCGTGCTGTTCTATGAGCCCTTCGTGGTCTACCTGTCTCCCCGGCATCCCCTGCACAAACAGCAGCGCATCCCGGAAAACGAACTGAGCCTCAAAGACATCTGGCTGCTCAACGAAGGCCATTGTTTCCGCGATCAGGTTCTGGACCTGTGCAAAAAAAGAAAGATCGCCGACTCGCAACACAAAAACCTGGTGTTCGAAAGCGGCAACCTGGAAACGCTGAAGCGGTTGGTGGACAAAAAATTCGGCTACACCCTGTTGCCGTATCTGGCGATTCAGGACATGCGGGATGCGGAAAAGAAGAAAAAAATCCGCTCTTTCACCGAACCGGTGCCGACGCGCGAGGTCAGCATCGTCTCCAGCCGCTCGTTCCACAAACAGGCCGTCAAGGACGCGCTCTCGCAAGCGATCGTTGAGGCCCTTCCCGATGTCTTGAAAAAACCCGGCGCCCAGGGCCGCATCGTCGGCCTGCCTTCCTTTTAAGGACTGCCGTCAACGGGTGAGCTTCATGAGTCCGCCGGCGGCATAGGCGCGAACCGCTTCCTGCGGGTCATCCAGCATCCGCGCCAGCAGCGGGAACGCCGCCGCACCGCCCATCATGCCGATCGCCCGCACCGCCGAGGTGCGCACCCGCGTGTTGGCGTCGGTCAGCACACCGGCAAGCAACTCCGCCTTCCCTTCCAGCGGCAGCTCCCCGAGAATGCGCGCCGTCGTGCTACGCACGCCGTAATCGGGATGCTGGAGCGCCTTTGCGAACACGGCTTTGCAATCGGAAAATCCCATCCGCGTCATCGCCACCGCGGCGGACACACGCACCAGCGCATCCGCATCGTCGCACAGCGCCTGCACGCGCTTGCGCGCCACAGCAGGTGGCAAATGCCCCATCAACAGAACCGCCTGCGTGCGCACCGACGGATTGTCGCTGCGTGAAAGCCGGTTGAGCCGCGAGGCCATCTCGCGCGGCACCCGCTTGCCCATCGCCTGCAAACTGTAATACACCGTTTCGTCTTCCTCATCCACCAGCAGCGCCATCAGAGCCGGCAGGCTTTTCTTCGGCGGCATTTTCCCCAGATAACCGATGGCCTGGTAGCGTTCCAGCGCATTGGGGTCGCTCGCGACTTTCAACACCCGCGGCAGGTACTGATTTTCTCCCGCGGTGACGAGCGCCGCCGCAGCCGCAAGCCGCACCGGCCGGTCCGGAGATTCCAGATGCGGCAGGATGAGTTCGCGCGCCTCCGGCGTTTTGCGCTCCCCCAGAAGCTCCAGCGCCGCCCCCTGCACCCACACGTTCGAATCCTTCGCCATCTTCTCCGCAAGCGCCTGCGCTTCCTCTTCGGAGACGTTCTTGAGCCCCTTCAACGCGAACAGCCGCGTCGTGTGATAGACATCCTGGGTGGCTTTCTTCAACAGCGGGATGAGCGAGGCGTCTCCCGATTCCCCCGCCGCCCGCGCCGCCGCGCCGCGGACGAAGGCGTTCTCGTTCTGCAGGGCCTGCTCCAGCACCGCCCGGCAGCGCTCGCGGATCTTCTCGATCGCCGCCTGCGGCTTGTCCGCCGCCAGCAGCAGTGTGGGAATAAGCAGCAAAGCCGCCGCCTTCAGCCAACGCCGGGCGTTATGAGATTGCATCGCCTTCATGAGGATCCTTTGAGTGTTATCTCGTTAGCCACCGCCTGCGCAGCGCTCGCGTAGCGCTGCAAAAGAGCGCGATAGCGTTCCGCCTGCTCCCGGTTGCCCCGCTTCAACGATCCCTGAATCAGCACGCCGCATTTTTGCCGCAGCGTGTCCAAGACCCAGCCGCGCCTCTCCGGGGAAAGCGTCGCTTCCCCTTCCAGCAGTTTGACCAACGCCCGCACGCGAAAGCGGTCCATGCCCCAGTGCTTGTGCGACAGCTGATCGGCGTGGCCGCCGCGCTTCACGATCAGCTTCTCTTCGATAAAATGAAACGGGTGCGTTAGCGCGATGCGAAGCCACAGATCGTAATCCTCGCAGGCGGGCAGACTTTCATCGAAGCCTCCCACCTCTTCAAACAATGAGGCCCGCATCAGCACCGACGAAGGACTGACGATGCAAAGCGGCAGGCAATGCCTGAAAATGTCTCCACTGTACTTTCCGTGTTTTTTCATGGGGTTCACCCGCACGCCGTTGCGGATCCAGATTTCATCCGTGTAGCACACCGTGCAATCCGGATGCGCCGTCATCCATTCCACCTGCCTTGCGAGTTTGTCCTCATGCCACAGATCGTCCGAATCCAGAAAACAGATGAATTCTCCTTGGGCCAGAGCGATCCCCCGGTTGCGCGCCGCAGACACGCCCGCATTTTCCTTGAGCCGCTCGTACCGCACTCCGGGAAATCCGGTCACCACACTACGGGTCGCATCGGTGGAGCCGTCATCCACCACGATCAACTCAAAATCGTGGAAACTCTGGCCGGCGATCGATTCCAGTGTTTCACCGAGACAATGGGCACGGTTGAATGTGGGAACCACGACGCTCACCCGCGGACGGTTTCGATTCGTGACTGGTTTCAGCAGGAAAATCCTTTCATTTCGATCGGCGGGAGCCGCCCCGCCGGGATCGCAAAAAACAAGTTAATATATCAGCACTTACACAGGCGATACCGGGCTTCAATCCCCATTGCCCCCTTCCGGGCCGCGACGGCTCGAGCCCTGCTATTATAAAACCTTATCTCCCTTCCGGGGGGATTTCAAACGCCGTTTCGGCACTCCGGCGGCCGCTGGCTTTTGGCTTGACAAGATGGGGTTTTTCCCATAAAAGTAATCGTTTACGCCAAAAACAGGCCCCAAAAAGGCGATCCGTCCGGATCTTTCCCCAACGGGACTTATCTTCAAATCACTAGGTGGACCAACCATGGAATACAGCGGCGTCACAAGACTGTTCAAGGAGGACATGTCGAAGGTCGAGGCGGCCATTCGCAAAAATTACACCTCGGACGTGCCTCTCATCCCGGGCATCAGCCAGTACCTGATGGACGGGGGCGGGAAGCGCATCCGGCCGCTGCTCACCCTGATTTCCGCCCGCCTGTGCGGCCGTGAAGGGGACGCCACGGTGGTCAAACACGGCTGCGTCGTGGAATACATCCACGCAGCCACCCTGCTGCACGACGACGTGGTCGATGAAACCACCGTCCGGCGCGGCAACGAGACCGTCAATTCCAAATGGGGCAGCGACGCCAGCATCCTGGTGGGAGATTTTCTCATTTCCCGCGCCATCCTGCTGCTGGCGCAGGACTGCGAACAGAGGATCATCCAGGCCATTGCCGAGGCGACGAAAATCCTCGTCGAGGGCGGCATTCTGGAATTCACCCAGGCGCGCAAACTCAATGTCAGCAAAAAGCACTGCCTGGATGTGATCTACCGCAAGACCGCATCCATCATCGCCGTGAGCTGCCAGATGGGTGCGTTGCTCGCCAACGCCGACAAGGAGCAGGAAGACAGTATCGTCTCGTTCGCCAACGATTTCGGCATGGCGTTCCAGCTGGTGGACGACGCCATGGATTACGAAGGCGACGAGGACCTGCTGGGCAAGCCGCCGGGAACCGATTTCAAGGAAGGGCACGTCACCCTGCCCCTGCTGCACCTGTATGAGAACAGCGACCGCAGGATGAAAAAGCAGATCGAAGGCTTCGTGAAAAACGAGAACATCACGCACAAGGAGTTCGCCTTCATTCTCGAACGGTTGCGCGAAGCCAAATCAATCGATTACACTCTGGATCTGGCGCGCGAATACATCGATCGCGCCAAAGCCACCCTGCGCGGGCAGGACTTTCCCCACCCGGAATACGCCGATTGCCTGATCGCCGTGGCCGATTACACAATCGACCGCCACACCGCCGCCAAATCCTGCCCCTGAGGCGATTCCTTCGCCGCTTCCGCCCCGCCGGCACGCCCGGACGGGCCGTATTTTTCCGCAAAACACTTGCACCCCGGCAATTCCCGTCCTATTCTGAGTAAGAGGAGGAAGGAATGGGAGTCCCATGGAAGCCCACCCCTACATATCTCTGGCCACCAATTCCATCCGGCACTATCTGGTTAGCGGGTTTCCGCTGCTCTGCCCCGAACCGCTCGGCGACGAATTCAAGCAACGAAAAGGCGTGTTCGTGTCGCTCAAGCGAAACGGGCAACTGCGCGGCTGCATCGGCAGCCTGAGACCGCAGCACGAAAACCTGGCCGACGAGATCATCCACAACGCTCTCAAAGCCGCCACCCAGGATCCCCGCTTCGATTCGATTTCACTGCAAGAGCTGCCGGAGATCGCCGTGTCCATCGATGTGCTGAGCCCGCTGGAAAAGATCGACGACCCCGCGCTGCTCGACTGCCGCGAATACGGCCTCTCGGTGCACCACCAGGACAAACAGGGCGTGCTGCTGCCCAACCTCGACGGCATCGACACGGTCCAGGACCAGCTCCGGGTCTGCCTCAAAAAAGCCGGCATCGACGCGGCCGCCCCCTACGAAATGCACCGCTTCCAAGTCCAGCGCTACCGCTGAACCTCAATCCGTTCGGTTCCACGCGCACCGCAGGACAAAATCGCTTGCTTTTCATTGCCATTCAAAGCAAACTTCCCGGCAATGAAAAACTCGACGGCCAACACTGCAAAATCCGCATCCCCAGTGAAAGTGGATCTGGCTCGAGACACGCTTGTGATCCGGCTTCCCGGTCGCTGGCAGGTCCTGAGCTGGGCGCCGCACAACGGCGGCTTGGTGCGCGCTGCCTGCGTGTTCAACCACCGCAGAGGAAAGTTTGCAGAAAGCGATCTCGACGGTATTTTCCGGCAAGTCAAAACCTCCCTCGACCTGCCGGAAGATGCGGTGGGGCTGCTCACCGGAGCGGACATCGAGCGCTTCCGCGAGTGCGTCCGGAGCCAGGGTCCCTTGTGGGTGCACGCCATCGCCACATCCGGGCTGCACAACCTCAGGGCCGTAGGCGATCCTGCCGACGCGCCACAGAACAGCACGCCGCAAACACCCGGCACGATCAACCTGATCCTCGCCACCAACGCCCTGCCCCGCATCGAAGGGATGATCGAAGCCGTTCACACCGCAACCATGGCGAAGACCGCCGCCCTGATCGAAGCCGGTAAAATCAGCCCCCGATCCGGCCGTCCCGCCACCGGAACCGGAACCGACTGCATCGCCGTCGCCGCCTCCGGCGAACGGGATGAAACCTACTGCGGCATGCACACCGTACTTGGAGAACTGATCGGCAAAGCCGTGCGGGAAGTGATGCGGGAGCCTTCAAGCGAATAAAAAAATCCCCTCCCGTTTTCGGGAGGGGATTTTCATCCCTGAGGGGTGCGCCGAAACGTCAACCCTTCTCAAGAACCTCTCAGGATCGTTTCAGGCTATCCGCCGCCCTGAAAATATCCAGGGCGGCCGCTTTGCCTGAGAGGTCCTGTCATGAATGGACCGCGCCAGTCATCCCACGTACGCGCATTTGCTCGCGGGCGTCCGGGTGTCCAT
Organism: Nitrospinales bacterium; assembly: GCA_965223345.1. Taxonomy (GTDB): domain Bacteria; phylum Nitrospinota; class Nitrospinia; order Nitrospinales; family VA-1; genus CBDCWG01. The sequence goes on along the minus strand of CBDCWG010000012.1, from coordinate 2,167,238 downwards.
GTTCTTGCCGCGGCTGGTGTGATCGTCGATCTCCGCCGCGCAGCCGATCATGCGGCCGAACAGGAAGGTGGCGAAACTTGCGGTTTCGATGTCCTCTTCCTTCATCTTGCCGTCCTTGTAGTCCTGCCACACCATCTTCAGCAGAATGACCGCGATCACCGCGTCGATGTTCACGCAGTACACGTTCTTGCTGACCTTGGCCTTGAACAGGGCGTTGACCAGGCTGTGGTAGAAATCGAGGAACACGTTGTCGAGCCCTTTTTCCTCGAACAGCTTGCGCACGAATTCCTCGCGCGGGTCCATGTTCACGTCCTTGCCTTTGAACACGGGATGGTTCACGCAGGGGATCTTGGCGTAGTCCAGATTGCCGATCGCTTTCTGCTGTTTTTTGTAATTCCCGTACTCGGTCGCGGTCTCCAGCGCCATCTTGTCGAGATCAAGGCCGTGATTTTTGTCCGACGGGCTTTTGAGCTTGGTGTCCTTGAATTTTTCGATCAGGAACGCCGCCGCTTCGTAGCCGTTGCCGCCGTGCGCGAAACCGGTGTGCGTGAGAAAACCGATGATGCTCTTGTTCACCTGCACCCGGTCGGGCTGCTCGGGACCGTCGGCGCTCACCGCGCCTTTCGAACCCTGAGCGGAAATGGTTCCCGGTCCGTTGGTGATGATCAGCCCCAGCAACACCTGAAACTCGAACAGCTCGCTCTCGGAAGGCTCGCGGCCCAGCAGCGCGAGGAACGCCGTCTTGGTGAACGAGGTCTTGCCGATCAGCTCTTCCAGGCTCACGCCGCAGAAGCTGTCTTTCTGATGCTTGTCGTGCGACGCCGTGACCCCGACGATGGTGCTGAAGATGCGCGAGTACCAGGGCAGACGCACCAGCGAGTCCTTGGTGATCTTTTTGGTTTTCAGGCTGTTCCATCCCAGCGTCACCCAGACCGCCGCAAACAGCGCGTCCCCGGTGGGAACTTTCTTTTCCGCTTTGGCGAAATCCGCCAGAAAGTTGACGAACACCGAGTTGCCCGCCTGCTTCAGCCCTTCGACCATCTTCTCGCCGCAGCCGTCCTTATCGGAGGTCAGCAGTGCATCCGCGTGCTCTTTCGCCTCCTTCAACTGCGCTTTGTAGTCGAAGTTCTCTTCCGGGTTGGTCATTTTGGTGAACTGGAACAGATCCAGCAGGACCTGCGCCGCCGCCATCGACTTCTCGATTTTCTTCTTACCGATGATGCTCACCGCAGCCGCCACCACCGTGTTGGGCGAGTTGCCCGCCTCCCGCGAGGCTTCCGCGGAAGCGATGGTGGGCTGACCGTGCTGGTTGACATACAGATTGAGTGCGATGTTGGCGATCTTCTCGCCGTATTCGCTGGGATACTGCTTGGTCAACGCGAACACGAGGTTCGACTCGAACGTTTTTTTCGAAGCGTCGAGGATGGAAACGTTGTGGATCTTGGAGACCTGCGTCTTCGGATCCATCATCGAAGCGCCGCTCGCATCCTTGAGCGTTTCCCGTCGCAACTGCGCGCCGACCTGCTTGTCCAGCGCCTCGATCTGCTCGTTGTAGGGGCTGATCGCCTCGACCACGGGCACGTCCAGCTCTTTGGGAAGTTTGAGACCGTTGTTGTTGCCGAACCAGCACTTGAGAGAGAGGCTGCCCTTCGGCTCGAAATCGGTCTTCTTGCCGTTGGCTTCCATCACCTTCGTCAGCGCTTCGGGGATATGGGCGATGTTGGTCACCAGCGCGCCCTTCTTGGAAAAGATGGGTTTTTCCGGCGTGTAGATCCCTTCCACGCCGAAGTAATCCATGAACCATTTTTCCTTGGCCATCGCGTCGTCGCCGGATCCCGCCAGAGAACCCGCATGGCCGCAGGCTTTCGTCAACCGCGCCTTCCAGCGTCCGACGACACAGGCGACGATCGGTTTGGAGGATTTGAGGCCGTACTCGTAATAGCCGCCCGGCTCCGAATACATGACGGCGGCCTGCGAGCGTTTGTCGTTTTCGAACGCATACAGAAACTCTTTCGGACCGTACTGGATATAAACGTCCTTGCCGCTGGACACCGACGTGGTGGTGCCCCAGCCCGCCGTCGCCAGATAGACGGCGATGGTGGTGGTGAAGTTGCCGGAGTTGGAAAAGATCGCCACCGATCCCTTGATCAGCGACTCTTCCGGATGGCTGCCGCCCAGCGCGCCGCCCAGCCGCACGTGGTTCCACGCATCCGCCACGCCCAGGCAGTTGCCGCCGAAAAGATCCACCCCGTTGGTCTGGCAGATCGCCCGCATGATGCGCGAATCCTTGACCGACACCTTTTCCGTCAATACGATGACCTTCTTGAGATCCGGATTCTGGCGCACCGCTTCCGCGACGCCGTCCTTCACGCCCGCCGGCGGCAGGTACACGACCACCGTGTTGAACTTGTGGCCCGCCTCCATGCCTTCCTTGATGGAATTGTAGACGGGAATCTTGCCGAGCTTGGTCGGCAGAAATTTTCCGGATTTTCCCGGCCCGGTGCCGAACACGACGTTGCCGCCGGAATACTCGTGACTGATCGGCGTGACGCCGGAACTTTCCTTACCCAGGATATTCAAAACGACGACTCGATCGTCCTTGGTGGCCAGTTCAGCCAGGGAGTTGACCCCCACGTAATACGGAAACTCTCCAACACCTTTCTTATGCATTTAACAATCCTCCTGAATGGATCCGTCTTGTCCTTTGATTTTTGTTCGAGGCGGGGTTCACGCTCCATCGCCCCGTGGATCGATTGGATCCAATAGTCATTTGATGCCCATGCTGGCTTTCACTTCTTCCTTGCCGCCGTTTTTCATCCACTGGTTCACTTTGAGGGCGTAGTTGATCACCTCGGACATGGCGCTGTCGTGCCCGAAGAAGCGATAGGGAACGCCGATGGAATCCAGCACGTCCCTCAGATACGACATGCCGCGGATGAGGTTCGGGCCGCCGCGGCCCACCACCACGAACAGCGGAATCGGTCCGTGCGTCTGGAAAAAGGTCTTGAGCCCGTCGCCGATGGCGCGGAAGGTCTCGTAGATGTCCGTGTTGTTGGCTTTGCCGCCGATGATGAACAGCACGTTCGACTGGCCCAGCCAGTATTTGAACGTGATCTTGGAGATGTCGTTCATCTTCTCATAGGGCGGGTTGCCGCCGAAATCCGAGGAGATCGTCGCGTCCTCGCCCAAAAGCTCGGTCACCATCGCGTTGGCGCCGCCGCCGAAGGTGGGCGAGGTGATGGTCCCCTGGTCGTTGATGACGTAGACGTCGCTCTGCCCCTGATAGGTGCGCAGCTGGTTGATCTCCTGCTCGAACTCCGAATAGTCGGAGGCGAACACGTGCGAGGGCAGCCCGAGCCGTTTCCAGGCCGGATCGTCCTGATCGAACATGCATTTGAAATCGCAGGCGACGGGAGTGAGGCGGCCGCCCTTTCCGGGCATCATGCGGATCGGGTTGAGCTCCAGCATGATCATGCCGTAGTTGTTGTACAGGTCCCAAAGCCGCGGCAGGTTCTGCACCAGCGGGCTGATGATCGCTCCCGGACAGCCGAGCCCGGACAGCGCATTGGAGACGTGGAACGCCTTGAGCCCGGTGAGCGGATCGAAGGGAACCTCGGCGATCTTTTCCTTGGGAAGCTCTTCGATGTCCACCCCGCCGTGATGGGTGATCGTCATGGTCGGCGCGCGGTACACGGTGCTTTCGGAAATGGAGAAATAGACTTCGTGCTCGGCCGGGACCGCCCCCTCGAACGTGACCCCGTCCGATTTGGTCGTGCTCATGCCGTCCTTGTGCTCGGCGAAATACAGGCGCTCTTTTTCCTTCAGGGCTTCCGTTATGTTTTTGGCGCGGCCAATCAGACCGGATTTCCCCTTCTTGCCCACACCGCCTTTGAAAACGGGTTTGATGAACACCTCGCCGTGCCGTTTGATCATGTCCTTGATCTCATCGACACTGAGTTCCGGACCCCGAACTTCGGAATGCGGGAATTCCACAAGGTCCAGTAATTTCCTACCCCAGAGCATGCCGGTTATCTGCATTTTCTTCTCCTGACTTGCATATGATTGTAATTAATGGGCGCGGTACGGGCGAGAGAGATCGAAGACTCCTTAACTTGAAATTGATTCCGGTCGGGGCCGCCCCGCCAAAATGTACCCTTGACATCTGAATTTATATGGAATGCGGCAAGATATTTTATTGGAATTCTGGTTTTTGTCAACCGCATCCTTGACAAAAAAAGCGGAAAAATCGAATTGTTTCAGAGGGGATAAGGAAACAACGGGATCAGGACGACCGGGCGAGGCGTTTTTTGAGTTCGCGCGCGCGGAATTTTTCTTCATCTTCGGAGATGAAGCCTTGCTGGTGATCGTGTTCCAGCATCCTGAGCTCGAACTGCAGGCTCTCGAACACAGCCGGGCCGAAGGCCGTATCCGGTTTCACGGCGAAGGTCACGACCCGGGTGTTGAATTTCTGAGGCTTCAGGTCTTTCAGAATCGCATCGATGTTCTCGGGCGTGACGCCGCCGCCGATGGAGACGGAAATGCCCCATTCACGGATGGCGCTCACCGCCTGGCGGACGCAGGCCTGAACGTCCGGGTCCATGCGGTCCTTCTTCATGGATTTGGACAGATCGCTGCAGCCAAGGGTGATTTCATCCAGAAGCCCCGCCTCCGAAGCCTCGAGGATGGCATCGAGCTGTTCGAGCGCCGTGACCGTCTCGATGTTGATGTGTTTTTTCAGCCGGTGCATCTGCATGGGCGTGGTGAAATCCTGCACCGCCGCTATGAAATTTTCCAGCCCGTACACCGATTCCACCATCGGCGCGATCAGCCCGTCGATATCGAGCTTGAGCAGCTGGCGGATGTCGTTGCGGGCGTTGGGACCGCCGATTTTCACCAGCACCGGCAGCACGCCTGCGGAAAGTTCCACCCAGTAGCGGATCTGCTCCAGGCTCATCGCCGCATCTTCCGTCGAGAGCTTCAGGCAGCAGGCGCCGTATTCCAGCTTCAGCCGGCTCAAAGCCTGCCTTAAGAACCGTTTCGGGTCGGCCGCGCCGCCGCGCAGCACCTGAAACCCCGAGTGTTTGATGTTCATGCTCTGCCTCCCGTAAATTGCAGCCTGTCGCGCGTCACCGGCGCTCTCCCTTGGCATCCCGGAAGATCACCGAAGGATCGATGTGGGCGATGTCCGCGCATCCCGTGAGGACCATGGCTTTTTTCAGCTCGTCGCGCTTTTGCGCAAGATAAAACGCCACCCCTTCCCGACCCGCGCCGAACGCGGCGATGCAGACCGGACGCCCGATCATCACCGCATCCGCTCCCAGAGCCAGCATCTTCAGCACGTCCACGCCCTCGCGGATGCCGCCGTCCACCAGCACTCGGGCACGGCCGGCCACCGCGCTGGCGATCTCGGGCAGCACGTCCGCCGTTCCCGGCATGGTGTCCAGCACACGTCCGCCGTGATTGGAAACGACGATCGCATCGGCCCCCGCCTCCAGGGCCAGGAGCGCCGACTCCACGTTCATGATGCCCTTCAGTATGAAAGGCACCGAAAGATGCGATTTCAGATGCCTGAGCTCCGGCACGGTTTTCGGCCCCACCGCCTGCCCCTTGAGCGCCATGGTCTTGAACGAGGCCGCGTCGATGTCGATCCCGACCGCCAGCGCGCCCGCTTCCTGGGCGGCTTGAAACCGGGTGAGGATCGCGTCGTTGTCCTCGCGCGGCTTGAAAACCGGAATGCCGCATCCGCCGAGGTTCCGGATGGTTTCCAGGCCGATGCGGTATTTTTTCGGGCTGGCCCCATCCCCCACCATGCCGAGCGCCCCCGCATCCAGGCAGCCTGCGAGCACCGCATCGGCGTAGGCGCGCTCGTCCATGCCGCCGGCCAGGTTGGTCTCCATGCCGGTGATCGGCGCGGCCAGAATCGGGAGTGCCAGTTTCCGCCCGAACAGCTCGACTGAAAGATCGGGATCTTTGACGCCGTGAATGGTGCGCAGGTTCACCTTGTAGCGCGCCAGCGCCCGCAGGTTTTCCGTGAAGGATTCGCCGGTGCCGATGCCGCCGATGCCCGGCACCCGGCCGGCGCACTCGACGCCGTCGCATTCCGGGCAGGCCTTGCAGGCGATGTAGAATTTTTTGCGCGCGTTGTTGCGGATGACATCCCAGCTCAGCGCCTGCGGCGACCCGGTTTCGATGTGGATCGCCGCCCGCGCGCGGTCGTTGATGCGGATCGCCTCCTCGCGCGTGCCGGCGACGGTGATGACGTATCCGGTCTTGCCCATATTGCTTTTCACTTCCTCCACCGTGTCGCCGGCTTCCTTGAGGAAAATGATCTCGCGCACCCCTTTCATCCTGCGCGCCGCTTCGACGCCCTGGATGGACAGGATCTTGCCCGGCTGCGGGATGAGCGCCCGCTCCGCGGCGGTCTTGGCGAACTTGGGGGTCAGGTGCGCCGGCTTTTCCCCGAGGGCGATCTGGATCGCCGCTTTCATCAGATCGACGCCGCTGGAAAGCGGATAGGTGTACGCCGACATCCAGCCGCCGCTCAGGCGCGCGGCGATCTCCACGATCTTCGGCCCCTCCGGCGTCCACTTGATGTCTCCCTTGGCCGCGCCCCGGTCGATGCCCAGCGCGCGCACCGCCTGTCTGAACACGTCCGCCACCCGGTTCTGCGTCTCCTCCGGCAGATTCGAAGGCATCGTGTGCCCCACCTCGACGAAATACGGCGCCCGTTCGATGTGCCGGTCGGCGATCCCCGTGATCTCGATGCGGCCGTCGAACACCAGCGCATCGAGACTGAGTTCCGGACCGGGCATGAATTCTTCCACCAGCAGCCGGCCGCTGACCGAAGCCGCCTTGGCTTCCTCGAAGGCTGTTGCCAACTCGTCGGGATTTTCGATGCGGCGCACGCCGCGCGCGCCCATATTGTCAGAGGGTTTGACCACCCAGGGAGGCGCCAGTTCGGAAAGTGCCCGGCGGGCGTCATCCAGCGTCCAGACCGGACGGAATCCCGGAACCGGCACGCCGTTTTCCAGCAGGCACTGGCGCATTTTGATCTTGTCCGTCGCGCGTTCGGCCACTTCATACGGAATGCCGGGCAGGTGCAGCGCGTCGGCCACGGCGGCCACGGTTTTCGAGGCGTCGGTGCCGGCGGTCAGGACGCCATCCAGCGGGCAGGTGGCGTGCAGCTCGCGCACGGCATTCAGGGTGAGTTCGATATTGCGGGTGCTGACGACGAGCGGGTGATCGGCGAGCCGCATCCCCTCAGCGTCGGGGTTGTAGTCCGTCACGGCCACCTCCAACCCCATGGATTTCGCGGTTTTGATCAGCGGCACCTGGAACAGGCCCCCACCGATCACACAAAGACGTTTCGATTTGTTCAATAGAAGGTCCCAATCTCCAAACGGTTGCAGGAAGTGCTCATCGCCTCTTTATCGACCGGCCGGGAACGGGGCTTTAGCAAAAACAACGGAAAATCCGCTAGTTAGACTCATTTTCGGATATTCCCGAGCTCTCGGGAAAGCCCGAGCCCTCCCGGGCATAATCGAAAATCCAGCAAATACTTGAATTCATTGACCTAAAAGACATTTTAATTTACACTAATATAATAGGTAAATATATTAAATAGCCACACTTCCGCAGCGCTTTAAAGTTCTAAATCATTCTGGTTCTGGAGGATTTCAATGCACTCGCTCGTCAGGATTTCGTTTTCGTTTGGGTTGATGCTTTTCAGCGCAGTCTGGGCTCAAGCGGAAGAAAAGAAAGTCACGATCGTCACCCCTCCCGATAACGCCTATGTCAAACAGGGTCCCGTGCAATTCTGCATGGAGGTGGAAGGGCTGGTGGTGGAACCGGGGTCCAACGGCGTCAACGAAGGCAAGGGGCACCATCATATACTGTTCAATTCCCTGCCGGAGGATCTGAGCCGTCCCATAGGCAAAAAGGAAGCGATCCACATGGGGAAAGGGGACGCCTGCATCACGCTGAATCTGACACCGGGAAAGCATGCCGTCATCGCCCTGTTTGCCGACGGGAATCACGTTCCCTACAATCCCCCCATCTCCCATAAAATATTGATCACCGTTGAAAAATGAGGATGGGATGCACACCCGTTTGCAGCCGTGTCTGAGGCGGTATCATCCATTTCGAGTTCTTTGTTCATGACGCTCTCTCCAAAAAAAATCCCGATTCGGGTCAAAATTGTCCTGATTTTTTTCTTCTCGTTTCTTCTGATTCTGGTTTTCAACCTGTCCTACTTTCCCAGGATGTACAAAAACCAGAAGATGAAAAACCTGGAAAATCACGTCACGGCGATGACCGAAATGATCGCCCTGTCCACAGGCGTGAGCCTGGAGCTGAGGGATTTTGCCAGCATCGGCATCGCCGTCGAGTGGGCGAAAAAGGACAGCCGGCTGGTCTATCTGGGAATTTTCGATACCGAGAACAACAAAGTCGCCACCTACAATCCCAACCAATTGAAGCTCAACATTGAAGGCATGTTGAACCGGGAAAGCGTCGTCGAGCAGGGTCGCTTCCTGTTCAAGGCACACGACATCGTCTACCAAGAAAACTGGCACGGGAAAATCCTGATCGGGTTTTCTCTCGACGAGCTGAACCGGAATATCGAGAAAGACTGGGAAGCCACGTTCACGATCTCCCTGGCGATTTTTTCATTGGGGATTTTGATCGTTTTCATCCTGGGAAGAAAAATCACGCAGCCGCTCTCGGAGCTGACGCAAGCCGCCAATGAAATCTATCACGGTAAAAACGATGTCCCCATTGAAGTGCGATCGAACGACGAGGTCGGGGAGCTGGCCGGCACGCTGAAAACCATGCTCGACCGGATCAACGACTCGATGGAGGAAATCAAAAATATCAATGCCGAGATGGAAAAAACCCGGGACGACGCCCTGGAGGCCAACCGGGCGAAATCCGAATTTCTATCGCGGATGAGTCACGAACTGCGCACCCCGATGAACGCCATTCTGGGATTTGGGCAGCTGCTGGAAGCCGACCCGGAAGAGCCGTTGACGCCGGGGCAGACGGAACGGATTCAGGAAATCCTCAAGGCGGGCAAGCACCTGCTCGAACTCATCAATGAGGTGCTGGATCTCGCCAAGATCGAATCCGGAAAGTTAGTCCTTTCCATTGAGAACATCGAGCTGGAAGATCTGATTCTCGAGACCCTGGTGCTCACATCCCCCATGGCGGAGAAGCACAAGATAACGATCCACAATCGGGCCGCGCAACATCCCGCCCTCCAGGTGGTTGCGGATCGCACCCGATTGAAGCAGGTCCTGCTCAATCTGATTTCCAATGCGATCAAATACAACCGCGAAAATGGCGACTGCACACTGGAACTCGAAGAAACGCAGTCTGGAAATGTCCGCATCAAAGTCATGGACAGAGGGCCGGGGATCCCGAAAGAAAAAATGGATTCGCTGTTCAAGCCCTTCGACCGGCTCGGTGCAGAAAACACGGAAATCGAAGGCACCGGCATCGGCCTCAGCATCTGCAAGCACCTGATCGAACTCATGCACGGAACGATCAGCGTGGAAAGCGTTCCGGACAAGGGGAGCTGTTTCACCATCGAGCTGCCCAAAGGATCGCAACAATCCCTGCCCAAGGAAAAGCTGGCAACCCTGGCGGCCCAAAAGAGTGGGGCCGAATCCAACGGCAACAAACACACGATTCTGTATGTGGAAGACAACCCCGCAAACCTGAACCTGGTGAAACAGATCCTTCACAAAGAACCGGACATCACTCTGCTGACCGCACCCCAGGCCCGTTTGGGCATCGAACTCGCGCTCGCGCATCAGCCGAATCTGATTCTCATGGATATCCATCTGCCGGGCATGGACGGCATCTCCGCCCTGAAGCATCTGAAAAAACACGACGAGACCCGGGGAATCCCGGTCATCGCCGTGAGCGCGAACGCCATGGAATCCGACATCGAAAAAACAATGCGGGCGGGTTTCGACGCCTACGTCACCAAGCCCCTGCAAGTGAAGCCCTTTCTTGAGAAAGTGAGGCATTTCCTCGTCCCCCGTGAAAAGGTTGGGGGTTCAGGTTGAATCGCGCTATTGGGAGCTTGAAAATGAAACGATGGATATCCGCCTGTTTTCTGATCTTATTCTGCCCTGCCACCTCGGCGTACGGCCAGTCCGCAGGGGTGACCGATTCGGAAATACTGTTGGGACAATCGGCTGCCTTCAAAGGAACTTCCGCAGCTTTGGGGAGCGAATTATGGCGGGGAGCCCAGGCTTATTTTGATCACATCAACGCTCAGGGCGGAGTGAAGGGGAAAAAGATCCGCATCGTCGCCCGCGACGACGGCTATGAAGGGGACACAACCCTCATCAACACCATCCGGCTCATCACCAAGGATCGCGTTTTCGCGCTCTTCGGATATGTGGGCACGCCGACGATTGTGAAAGCCCTGCCCGCTATTCAAAAATTTTCCGAACAGGACATTTTCCTGTTTTCAAATTTTACCGGCGCTCAACCCCAGCGGGAACCCCCGCACGCCAGATACGTTTTCAACATCCGCAGTTCCTACCGTCAGGAAACAGCGGGTTTGGTGCAAAATCTGGTCGATAACGGATACAAAAACGTGGGCGTTTTCATTCAAAACGATGCGTATGGCAGATCGGGCGCCGACGGGGTGCAGCGGGCTTTGAAAAAGCTGGGTTTGAAAGTTATTTCGGAAGTGACCTACGAACGCAGCACCCCTTTTTCGGAATCCATGAAAAAGCAGGTCGCTATCCTGAAAAACGCCGGTGTGGACGCGGTGATTTCCATCGGTTCCTATGCCGCCTGTGCTGCATTCATCAGAGACGCCAGGCTCACCGGGTTCGAAGGACCCATCGCCAACGTTTCATTCGTCGGTTCCGATCAACTGCTGCAGCTCCTGCTAAACGAAGAAAAAAGAATCGGTAAAAACCTCACCAGCAAGTTGATCAATTCGCAGGTGGTTCCGCCCTGGAGCGACCCGTCGAATCCGCTGGTCAAAAAATATCAAGCGCTGATGGACAAATACCAGCCCAGGGTTCCTGGGGAACTGCAGGATCCTGGCTACGTCCCCTCAAAATACAGTTTTGTTTCTCTGGAAGGTTTCCTCAACGCCGTGGTTTTCGTGGAAGCACTGAAACGCGCCCCCAAAGACCTGACGCGCGCAAACTTCATGGAAACACTGGAGTCCATTTCCGATCTGGACATCGGGCTGGGGCACACCATCTCCTTCAGCAAATCCAAACACCAGGCCCTGGACGCGGTTTTTTTCACGACCATTCGGGATGGTAGATACCAAATCCTGCACGACTGGAAAGAAATCCTATGAAAACCCGCAGGGTCACGCTTCAGTTAAAAATCCTGGTGCTCATGGGAATCATGGTCCTTTTGACCTATCTCATGCTTTCCCTGGTATACATCAACACATTGCGCCAGTCCCTGCATAAGGAATTCGAATCCAAAGGCGTCGCTCTGGTCCAGGGTCTGGCCACAAGCGTTCAGGACACCCTGCTGAACCGGGATGCCTCCACGATCCAGGGTTTCATCGACCACTACCGCACGATCAGCGGCGTGGCCTATGTGATCGTGGCGGACGAAACCGGCGCGGTGGTCTCTCACACGTTTTCTCCCAATATGCCGGAGGAATATCTGGCCCTGGTGAAAAGCGACGTGAACAAAACGGAAATGATGATCCGCACCCATGAAATCCACGGAAGAAAAACGCTCGATATTCAAGCCCCGATACTGGCCGGCTTGTTGGGACACGCTTATATCGGGATGGATCTCGAGGCGATTGAAAAACAAGTGATCGCCCCTTTGATCAAAAAATCCTTCCTGTATGCCTCGTTCATGATGTTGATCGGGCTGGGCCTCATCATCGCAATTCTGAAAAAAATACTGAACCCGATCCGCGAGCTGACGCGTGTCAGCAATCTGATTGCAACGAAAAAGGATTTCGGCCAAAAGATCGAGCGATATTCCAACGATGAAATCGGAGAGCTGGCGAATTCCTTCAATGTGATGGTGGACGAGTTGAAAAATCACACAAGGATACTGGAAGAGACCGTCCAGGAGCGGACTCAGAAACTGCACGAATCCAATGCGGGGCTGGAAAAAACAAACAACCGGTTGATCGAACTCAATAACAAACTCCGGGATGAAGAGTTGGAGTTGATACGTGCGAAAGAAGAAGCCGAAAATGCCAGCCAGGCCAAATCGGAATTTCTCTCCCGCATGAGCCACGAGCTTCGCACTCCCATGAACGCCATTCTGGGTTTTGGTCAATTGCTCAAATTCGAACCGGAAGACACTCTGAGCGACACGCAGCGGGAACAGGTCGAGGAAATCCTGAAGGCGGGGAATCACCTTCTGGAACTCATCAATGAAGTTCTGGATCTGGCGCGCATCGAGTCGGGAAAAATGACGCTTTCCCTGGAGAATGTGCATTTACAGGAAGTTCTCGACGAAGTGCTTTCGATCGTCACCCCCCTCGCCACTCAGAACAACATCGCCGTTCATCTTCCCGGCGCTCATGCCATGAATACAAGTGTGATCGCGGATCGCACCCGACTCAAGCAGGTTCTGCTCAATCTGATTTCCAATGCGATCAAATACAACCGCGAAAACGGCGAGTGCACACTGGAAATCGAAGAAACGCCGTCCGGAAAAGTCCGCATCAAAATCAAGGACAAGGGATTGGGGATCCCGAAAGAAAAAATGGATTCGCTGTTCAAGCCCTTCGACCGGCTAGGCCTGGAAAATTCAGAGGTGGAGGGCACCGGCATCGGTCTCAGCATCACCCGACACCTGATCAAGCTGATGAACGGGACCATTCATGTTGAGAGCACTCAGGATGAAGGGAGCTGTTTCACCATCGAGCTGCCCAAAGGATCGCAACAATCCCTGGCCAAGGAAGAGCTGGCAACCCTGGCGGCCCATAACAGTGGGGCCGACTCCAACGGCAACAAACACGCGATTCTGTATGTGGAAGACAACCCTGCAAACCTGAACCTGGTGAAGCAGATCCTCTGCAAGGAGCCGGGCATCACTTTGCTGACCGCTCCCCAGGCGCAACTGGGCATCGAACTCGCAATGGCGCATCAGCCGGATTTGATATTGATGGATATCAACCTGCCGGGCATGGACGGCATCACCGCCCTGAAGCATCTGAAACAAAACAGCAGGACCCGGGAAACCCCCGTCATCGCCGTGAGCGCGAATGCCATGGAATCCGACATTGAAAAGGCGATTCAGGCGGGTTTCGACGCCTACGTCACCAAGCCCCTGCAAGTGAAAGAATTTCTTGAGAAAGTGAGGCACTTCCTCGACCCCAGGCCCAGCCTGTAAATAAAGCAACGCAAGCTCACTCCCCTCCCCCGCTGCAACCTCTGTATCGATAGAAAGAAACATCCTGTAGAAAAACCCGGCGATCTCCGGTTCGAGTGTGCACCGCACCTGCGTCCAACTAGCATGACAGGGCCCTAATGTTTTATGACATAAAGGTTTAGGTGAGATTTTTTTTCGCCTCCTTCATTCAAGTTTCATTTACATTTACCGCTGATAAAAAGAGATTTTCGAGCCTGAAAAGTTTTCTCGCCGGATCGCGGTTTTCCAATCGAGCGATTCGTCAGAACACAACCGACAGGGAATGAAACCCGGCTTTGACCATCATGACATCACCCATTTGAATCGAAAATTGCATTCGCCCTGGCGATTGCAGATCGGTCAGGGCGGATTGATCGAAACAGCTCTCTGTCCCCTCCCTCCTCCCGATAAGGAAAAAAAATGAGCCTCTGGAACAACTTGAGCCTGAAGTGGAAGCAGACCATTCTATTTCTTCTGACAGGACTGGTTCCCCTGCTTTCCGTCATGGTCATCAACACCATCTCGTTCAAAGAGATCAAAAATATCAATGCCCAGAACCTGCAGGGCATCGCCACGCATATCGCCGACAAAATAGACCGCAACCTGTTCGAGCGCTACGGAGACGTGCAGGCATTCGGTCTGAACACCGCCATCCGGGTTCGCAATTTCTGGTACAAACCGGGCGCCGTGATCGAGCAGGTCATGAACAAATACGTAGACACTTACGACATTTACTATTTCACGCTGCTTGTGGACCTTGAAGGCAATGTCATCGCCGTCAACTCCAAGGATCAGGATGGCAAGGCGATTGCGACTCAGGGTTTTTACGGCCGGAATTTCTCCGACTCCCAATGGTTCAAAGATGTCATGCAGGGAAATTTTTACACCAGTCAGGCCGGGAATGTCGGTGGGGCCGCGGATTTCACCGGAACCGCCATCACCCCGCTGCACGTCAACGACGACGTCAAAAAAATCTATCCGGGAGATGACGGCCTCACACTCGGGTTCGCCGCTCCCGTTTTCGATGCGGACGGACGCATGATGGCGATCTGGAACAACTATGCGAAGTTTTCCCTGGTGGAAGACATATTCATCGACTCGTACCGGCAACTCAAGGCCAAAGGACTCGCCGACACCGAAATGACGCTGCTGGACGGAAAAGGCCGGGTCATCGTCGACTACGACCCGGTCAACGGCAGAGGGAGCGACGATGCGGTTACGCATAACTTCAACGTTCTCATGAAACTGAATCTCGCAGAAAAAGGGGTCGATGTCGCGGTCAAAGCCGCAAAAGAAAAACAAACCGGGTTTTCCTATTCCATCCATGCCCGGAAAAAGATCGAACAGGCGGGAGGGTACGCGCACCATCAGGGGGCGCTCGGTTTTCCGGGCATGAACTGGTCGGTCCTGGTACGGACCGCGGATCAGGTCATCAACGCCCCGATCATCGCGATTCAGAACCAGCTCACCATCATCACCGGCGTGTTCATGATTCTGATCCTGATGTTCGGTTACTGGATCGCAAAATCCACAGCCAGCCGCATCGCCGAAACGACCGAATCCATCGAAAACCTGGCGCAGGGCAACATCGTCAACAACCAGAGCCTGCGCGTCCGTCATGGCGACGAAATCAGCCGCCTGCGAATCGCTTACAACCAGATGCTCGAAACCCTGAAGTTGTCTGTCGAGCAGGCCAACGACCTCTCCGAAGGCCGGCTCGGGCTGGCAAACGTCAAGCAGCGCATGCAGTCGGGAATGGATATCCTGAAAGCCGCGGATTATGTTGAAGAAAAATACCAGCGCACCAACGGGGACCTGCCGGATGCCCTCGACGGTTTGACGCGGCGATTGAGAAGAACGGCGGTGCAGGCCGATTCCATCGCCAACGACCAGCTGGATCACCCTTCCCTCGCATCCCGGACACCGGGAGAACTGGGCGATGCTTTCGCCAAGATGAAAGACAAAATGCAGTGGTTCGCTTCCCAGGCGGGCACCATCGCCAACAACGATCTCAACAACGAAAGACTGGTGGACGATGGCGAAGGAACCCTGGGCACTTCCTTCGCCACGATGGTGAAAAACCTGCGCATCTCCACCACCGAGATGGCAAAAACCCAGTCGCTGATGAATCAATTGCCGATCAATGTCATGTATGCGGATACAAACTTCAACATCCAGTACATGAACCCTTCTTCAACAAAAACATTGAGGCAAATCGAAAAAAGTTTGCCGATTAAGGTGGACAACATCATTGGGCACAGCATCGATGTGTTTCACAAAGACCCCCAAAACGTCCGGAACCTCTTATCCAACCCCGCCAATTTCCCCCATAAAGCCCAAATCCACGTAGGAGAAGACACTCTCGAGCTTCTCGTCAATGCTCTTTATGATGAAAACAAGCAATACCTGGGGCCCCTCGTCACCTGGGCGGTCATAACCGAACAAGTGAAAATGCAGGAAGAGGCAAAACGACACACAGAAAGTATGCAGAAGATCGTGGATCACATCCGCAGAAATTCCGAAACGCTGGCCAGCGCTTCGGAGGAGCTGACCGCCACCAGCCAGCAGATGGCCGGCAACGCCGAAGAAACCTCCGCCCAGGCCAACGTGGTTTCGGCTGCTTCCGAAGAAGTCAACCGCAACGTCGAGACCGTGGCGACGGCCGCAGAGGAAATGAGCTCCAGCATCAAGGAAATCGCCAAGAACGCCAATGAAGCCGCTCACGTCACAGACGAAGCGGTGAAAATGGCGGACAACACCAATGCGACGATCAGCAAACTCAACGACAGCTCCGCGGAGATCGGTCAGGTGATCAAAGTCATCACCTCCATCGCCGAACAAACGAACCTGTTGGCCCTGAACGCCACCATCGAGGCGGCGCGCGCCGGTGAGGCCGGCAAAGGCTTTGCGGTGGTGGCCAACGAGGTGAAAGAGCTGGCCAATCAAACCTCCAAAGCCACCGAAGACATCAGCCAGAGAATCGAAGCGATCCAGAACGACACGCAAAGCTCGGTTTCGGCGATCGTCGAGATCGGAAACTTCATCAACAAGATCAACGACATCTCCAACACCATCGCCAGCGCCGTGGAGGAACAGACCGCCACCACCAACCAGATGACCCGCAGCGTGAACGAAGCCACCAAAGGCACTTCGGAGATCTCAGACAACATCGCCGGTGTGGCGCAGGCGGCACAGAGCACCACACAGGGCGCGATGGACAGCCAGAACGCCTCCAAGGAGCTGGCGCGCATGGCCAACGAGTTGCAGCGGGTCGTTCAGGAAGCTTGAGGTAGGACTAAGTTTTATTGTCGAGGCCCCATCCCCTCTTTAAAGTAAGCTCTAAAGCGGATTGGGCATTTGGGGTCTCGCTCATCTTCAGGAATTTCTCCAAATGTAATCATTGGAGTCCGGGTTGTTTTTTGTACACAACCAAAAATGATGATCTCTTCAGCAAAACTTAATAGATATTGGCAGTAAGTAGCCATCCCAACAGAGATAAACTGCGAATCTCCCCCCTGTTCGCTGCCAGATTGGAGCAATTAACCTACCATCCTCATCAACTTCAATGTTGAAAACGGTCAAAACACCAGAATGACCATTTGGATGCTCAATCGCATTTCTTTTCCTAATAAGTTCAGATATCCATGTAACATCTTCACGCAGCATCTTAGTCAAACCATCATTTTTCCCAAACTTTGATTCAGCCCAACAAATAATTTCTACTTCACCTTTTTTGTTTGGGAGAAAGGCCTTTCCCGCATCTGAAAAGTTGATTTCAGGAAAGAAGGCTTTTAAAACTAAGCTTATAAGATCCCTCAAAAAGTTTTTTGATTCGTAAAAAAAATTATCAACATCACGATCAAGATCCTTAATATGGGGGATCTGAACCACTCTTTCGTTAGAGGGTTTATATTCTGAATCACAACGGCGCTGTTCATTCTCGATGCGTTGCCAAATATCCCAACACTTTCCAAGACGTGACTGAAGATCACCAATACAAACTTTAAGGATATTCTCTTTGATATTCGAACCAAGACCAGAGAATTCGATGATATCCTTCACTTGTATTGAGAGGCGAGCGACAACAGGATGGCTAACACCCCTATGTGATACTTTCTGAATTACAAATTGCGCCATGTTTATCCAAAATTTTGGGTATCGGTAAAATCCTTATCAAGTTTCGGATTAAGTATACTTCAATTCAACTTTCGGAAACATATTTCCAGATTATTGACTTACTTAAACTACCCCACGAATTTGACAACTAAATATTGGTGATGTAGGTTGCCCCTATTCGGGATTCCGAAAAGGGGGACCGCAATGGTTGCACGCATTCTGAGCGGCGCGGTGCTGGGCATCGACGGTTATTTAGTAGAGGTGGAAGTGAACCTCTCGCCGGGCATCCCCGGCATGGCCATCGTCGGTCTGCCCGACGCCGCCGTGAAGGAATCCAGCGACCGCGTCACCGCCGCGATCAAGAACACCCAGCTCGACCTTCCCCAAAAGCGCATCACCGTCAACCTCGCTCCCGCCGACATCCGCAAGGAAGGCTCCGCCTTCGATCTGCCCATCGCGCTCGGCATCCTCGCTGCCAACGAACTGGTCGATGCCGCACGGCTGTCCCGCTACGCCATCC
This sequence comes from Nitrospinales bacterium, assembly GCA_965223345.1. Taxonomy (GTDB): domain Bacteria; phylum Nitrospinota; class Nitrospinia; order Nitrospinales; family VA-1; genus CBDCWG01. The sequence goes on along the minus strand of CBDCWG010000012.1, from coordinate 2,149,231 downwards.
TCGGCGAGCTGTCGCTCGACGGGCGCGTCAAACCCGTGCGCGGCGCTCTGTCCATCGCCGCGATGGCGCGCGCAAAAGGACTCGAAGGCCTGCTGGTTCCCGCCCGGAACGCTCCCGAAGCGGCGGTGGTCACCGGCGTGAACACCATCCCGATCGCAACCCTGCCCGAAGCGATGGAGTTTCTCAACGGCAACCTGGATATCGCGCCTGCGGTTCCGGCCACCGCGAACGATCTCAACGCGTTCGCCGCCTCGGAGCTGGACTTCAACGACGTCAAGGCGCAGCACCACGTCAAACGCGCGCTCGAGATCGCCGCCGCAGGCGGCCACAACATCATCCTCATAGGTCCGCCCGGCAGCGGCAAATCCATGCTGGCCAAACGCATCCCCACAATCCTGCCGACCCTGGCGCTCGAAGAGGCCATCGAAACCACCAAAATCCACAGCGTTCTCGGCATGAACAAAAACGGCTGCGGGCTGGTGGCCCTGCGCCCGTTCCGCGCACCGCACCACACCATCTCCGACGCCGGCCTCATCGGCGGCGGCCGCATCCTCAAAGTGAGCCGCACCATCGCCGACCTCGCCGGGGAGGCAAACATCCTCTCCGAGCACATGGCAGAAGCCATCCAGTACCGCTCCCTCGATAGGGAAACCTGAAAAACGGGACGTTGTTCGCCGATGCCGGGATTTACAAATTTTTTACAAAACTTTCAAACCGGTCTGACCTCACTGAACGCCGGATTCTCTACATTGGGTTCAAGACACCGGGTGGGCGCTTCCGCCTCATCCGCAACCGCGAACCCTCTAGCCTCAGGAGTCTGGCGATGACCCGCTCACGCATTCAATTCATCAGCTTGTGGACGCTGCTCACCGTGTTTCTGTTTTTCGGCAGCGCCGGCGCACGCACCATCGACCTCAATGTGAACCTCGGCACCCCCGTCCTCGAAGCGGGAAAAAACCAGAAGACCTTTTTGAAGGTCGGCCTCAAGGGCTTCGACCTGCCCGAGGAAACCGACCGCGCGCCGGTGAACCTCGCGATTGTGCTGGACCGCTCCGGCTCGATGCGCGGCGAAAAACTGCAACGCGCCCGCGAGGCGGCGATCCTCGCCATCGATCTTCTGCGCTCCGACGACATCGTCTCCGTCGTGACCTACGACAACGTGGTGCGGGTCGTGGTGCCGGCGACCCGGCTGAACGATAAGGAATCGATCTACGCCGCCATCCGCGCCATCAACGACGGCGGCCGCACCGCCCTGTTCGCCGGCGTCAGCAAGGGCGCGGCGGAAGTGCGCAAATTTCTCGACAGCAACCGCGTCAACCGGGTGATCCTGCTCTCCGACGGGCTCGCCAACGTCGGCCCCAGCACGCCCAGCGAACTGGGAGAGCTGGGCGCCTCCCTCGGCAAGGAAGGCATCAGCGTGACGACGATCGGCCTCGGTCTGGGTTACAATGAAGACCTCATGACCCAGCTTGCGGGCATGAGCGACGGGCACCACGCCTTCGTGCAGAATTCTTCGGACCTCGCGAAGATCTTCGCCGCCGAATTCCAGACCGCGCTCACCGTGGTGGCCAAGCAGCTCACCATCATCATCAAATGCGCCGATTCCATCCGCCCGATCCGGGTGCTGGGCCGCAACGCGGAAATCATCGGCCAGAACGTGCACGTGAACCTCAACCAGCTCTCCGGGAATCAGGAAAAATTCGTGATGCTGGAAATCGAGGTGCCGCCCGGAACCGCAGGCGAAAAACGCAATGTGGCTTCGGTCGATGTGTCCTACCAGGACCTGCGCGCCAAAAAGACCGATTCGTTGCGGGATAGTGTCAGCGTGAATTTCAGCAAGTCCAAAGAAAAGGTTTTGAAAAGCGTCAACAAGCCGGTGATGGACACCGCCGCCGAGCAGGTGGTCAACCAGATGAGCAAGGACGCCGTCGAGCTGCGCGATGCGGGCAAAGCCAAAGAAGCCAAGGAAGTGCTCAAGCGAAGCGGCGCGTATGTGAAAAAGAACCGCGAGCTCGGCCTGTTCTCGCCCAAGACCCAGAAACTGGAACAGGAACTGAGCCAGGATGAAGCCGACTTCGACAACCGGGACTGGAACCAGAAGCGCAAAAGTCTCCGGCAACGGCAATACAAGCGCGACAGCCAGCAGCAATACTGACCGCGGTTTTCCCAGCGGGAGACCTTTGCCTGAGACTGTTTATTTGTCATGCTGAGCCTGTCGAAGCATGCACCCTTCGACAAGCTCAGGGTGACAGTTGTAGTCAGTTTTCTTAAACATACGATTCATGCAAAGGTCTCCCCACGCGTTCGCAAGGGAAAACCCATCGAGAAAGTGAAAGCGTCGATTTGAAAACCAAACCCCTCGCCCTGCTCCTGCTCATCGTGGTGATCCCGCTTCTTTTACTGGGAGGGCTGGGCGTGCGCGTGTTGAACGACGACAAAAAACTGCACGACCACCAGATCCAGACCCTCATCGCCTCGCAGCTCAAAAGCGTGGACGGCGACATCGGCGCGTACTTCGAAACTCTGGAGAATGAATTGTCGCAACAGGCAACACAACTCGCTACCGACGCCGATTCGGTGCGCGCCTTTCTGCGCACCCGCCCCGATCTGCGCCAGATGCTGATTTTCGATTCCGGTTTCAAGCGGCTGTTCCCGCCGGACAACGCGCCGCTCACTCAAATGGAACGCCGCTTTCTCGAACGCGCCGGAGCGGTGCTGTCGCGTCTGGAACCGGAACCCGCCGCCCTGGCGGACACCGCTGCCGAAGCACAAGCCGCGCCACAAAAAGCGATGGCCTCCGCGCCCGTGCGCGACGACCGGCCGGACCTGAAAGGCTGGCACGTCTGGTATGCGGGCACGGGCATGCACCACCTGTTCTGGTGGCGCGGCTCCGGCGGCAACCTGATCGGTTTCGAGCTCGACCCGGTGCGTCTCAAGGCGGACCTCATCGAACGGCTTCCCGGCACCGGCGGTCCCGAAGACCGGCTGGGTGACGCGCGCATCCGCCTGATCGATTCCAAAGGCACGGCAGTCTACCAGTGGGGCCGCTTCGAACCGGCGGCCGAAGCGGCACCCGCGCAGCAGATGACGCTCAGCCCGCCTCTGGGAAGCTGGAAGTTGCAGTATTTCGGCTCCGCGCTGGGAGCGGGCGCCGGCCTGCGCTGGATCAACCTCGCCGCGGCGTTGACCGCCGTGGGCGCGGCCTTGTTCGGCCTCGCCTATTACCTGTACCGCGAACACAGCCGCGAGATGCTCCTCGCCGAGCAGCGCGTCAATTTCGTCAACCAGGTGTCGCACGAGTTGAAAACGCCGCTCACCAACATCCGGCTTTACGCCGAGTTGCTGGATGAAAACCTGCCGGAAGATGCAAAAAACTCCGGCGAGCAGCAGCGCTTCCGGCATTATCTGGAAGTCATCACCTCCGAAAGCCAGCGGCTCTCAAGGCTGATCGGCAACGTGCTCAACTTTTCCCGCTCCAAACGCAACCGCCTGGTGCTGCGCAAAGAAACGGCAGTGGTGGACGACATCATCCAGAGCACGCTGAAAAATTTCGCACCTTCGCTCAAAGCCAGAAACGTCGCCATCGAATTCAAAGCCGGCGCAGGCAAATCGGTGGAGGTGGACCCGGACGCGCTCGAGCAGATCCTCAACAACCTGTTCAGCAACACGGAAAAATACGCCGCAGCGGGAGGCCGCCTGTACATCGAAAGCCACAACCGGAACGGGCGCACCCGCATCACCGTGCAGGACCACGGCCCCGGCATCCCCAAACGCGATGCGGCGCGCATCTTCCAGCCGTTTTATCGCATCAGCTCGAAGACCACCGACGGCGTCGCGGGAACTGGCATCGGCCTCAGCATTGCGCGCGAGCTGGCCCGCCTGCACGGCGGCGACCTGACGCTAGAACCCTCGGATCAAGGAGCCCGCTTTAAAATCGAACTCAACACACCCGTTGCCAAAGGAAACGCATGAAAATTCTGATCGCAGAAGACGACCGCCACATCCGCGAGGGCCTGCAGGATCTTCTGGAGGGGGAAGGCTACCAGACCTTCGCCGCCGTGGACGGCATGGACGCGGTGCAGCAATACCACGCACAGGCGCCGCACCTGGTGCTACTCGACATCATGATGCCGCACAAGGACGGCTACAGCGTGTGCCGCGAGATCCGCAGCCACAGCGCCCAGGTTCCGGTGATCTTTCTGAGCGCCAAGTCCGAGGAGATCGACCGCGTCGTCGGCCTGGAACTGGGCGCGGACGATTACATCATGAAACCCTTCGGCACCCGCGAAGTGGTGGCGCGCATCCGCGCCGTCACGCGCCGCTGCCTCGCCACGCAAGCACCGCAGGGCAATAACCCGCGCCTGCTCAAGCTCGGTGACCTGGAACTCTACCCGGAGGAGTTGCGCGCCCGCCGCGGCGAGCAGCGCATCGACCTCAGCCTGCGCGACGTGACGATCCTCGAACTGCTGCACGCAAACCGCGGCAAGGTGGTGGACCGCAACACCCTGTTCGACCACTGCTGGGGCCAGCGCTACCTGCCCAACAGCCGCACGCTCGACCAGCATATCTCCAAACTCAGAAAGCTCATCGAACTCGACCCGCAGAATCCCCAAATCATCCGCACCGTGCACGGCGTCGGCTACCGCTATGAGGAGTGAACGCCAGGCAAATCGGAGCGGCGTCCGTGCGTCCTGATTTCATGGATTCCGCAAAACACATCCGCGAAGCCAGAGAAGACGATTTCGGGGAAATCTGGGCGCTGATCCAGCCCATTATTTCTCAAGGGGAAACCTATCCCTATCCCAGGGACACGACGCGAAGCGAGGCCGAGCGGCTGTGGATGCACGTGCCGCACAAAACCTTTGTGTGGGAGGAAAACGGAAAAATCCGGGCCACCTACTACCTGAAACCCAACCAGCAGGGTGCGGGCAACCACGTCTGCAACTGCGGCTACATGGTCGCGCCCGCAGCCCGCGGCAAAGGCATCGCCCGCGCTCTGTGCGAGCATTCGCAGACCGTCGCCCGCGAGCTGGGTTACAAGGCCATGCAGTTCAACCTGGTGGTCTCGACCAATGCATCCGCGCTCAAGCTCTGGCAAAGCCTGGGTTTTGCGACCGTGGGGCGGTTGCCCGGCGCATTCCGGCACCCCACCCAGGGATACGTGGACGCCATCGTGCTGTACAAGTGGCTGGAGTGACCGATCCGCCGCCGGTTCCGGCTGGATGGAGCATTCTCCCCAACACGGTTGCAAAGGAGTAGAATAAAGGTATGAGTGACTTACTTTTGAGGTGAGATCATGCTCGAAATCGTATTCATGCTGCTTCTGGCGCTGGCCGCTTTTATCGGCGGATTCCTGTCGAAAGAGTGAGCATCAACTTGGATCAATATGAACAGATCACTCACTCCGGCGGCATGCCCAGCCGGCGCTGCACTTTCAGCGGTTCGCAGATGTTGCGGACCGTTGCGAGTTCCGCCCGCACCACGCGCACGTTCCAGCTCTCGCGCGCGGCGCTGGTTTTCGAATAAAAATCGTATAGCCGCCCCATGTCCCAGTTGGAAATTCTGAGCGCCCCCCAGCGCCCGGACAACTGCTCGAACAGCCGGTCGCTGACAAAGCGCACCATCTTGGAGTTGTCTGTCACGCGCACCGCGAGCGGATAAAAATCCCGCCCGTGCACCGCGATCCCTTTCTTGTCCAGAGCCGCAAGTTGTTGCGCCGCCGCCTCGGTTTCGGGCAGCAGGCGCAGCGCCCCGAATTTCACAAACTCGCCGACCGGCCACTGCTCTTCCGGCAAGGCGGGCGATACCCGGTAAGCGCCTTCCGGAATGCCCCCGGCGGACAGGGTTCCCAGAAACTCCGGATCCAGATAGCCGTGCGCTTCCTCGCTCAGAAAACACAAGCGTCCCGCTTCCTGCCCTTCGCCTTTGAGGGTGAACAGTCCGGGATACTCGAGATCACCCGTGAGCCCGACGCTGATCTCGGCCCCCTGCCCCGTTCCGCTCCACAGCAAAAGGACACACGCCGCGATCCAGTGCGTTGTTGAGAGGCGTCTCATCGGTCGATCTCGATCGTCAGCAGACTGCCGCGCGCCTGCTTCACACGCTCCTCCGCATTCTGCGCGGCGGGCGGCGCGGCGGTGCGTTGCGCTTGCTTGCGCGGCAGACGGACTCCCGGCACATGCGACAGCACCCGGCGGATGTAGGAAACGTTGAGCGCGAGCTCGCCTTCCGGCATTTTCCCGTGCGACCGGAACGCCGCCAGCGCCCGCCCCTTGGAAAGCTGCATGCCGACGACCCGGCCCGCTGCATCGAACAACGGCGTGCCCAGTTGCCTGACATCGAACGGCAGATCCGACTCGATCAGGTTTTTATCCCTTCTCTTGATCGCGGCCAGCGCCAGCAGGCGGCCCTGTTTCACAACGGATGTCTCTCCGCTGGCACCGATGTCCAGCGCATACACCGTTTGCCCGACCTGCACCGAGGAGGGGTCCGCGAACCGCAGCGTCTTCATGGGGGATGCGGGCGGCGGGTCGAGCCGCAACAGCGCCAGATCGTAAACGAGGTAGGATTTGATCAGCCGGGCGCGCAGCGTCCGGTTATCCGCAAAACGCACACGCACCCCCCTGGCCCCCTGAACGAACTGGTTGAGCGTCAGGATGTATCCCTGCTCGCCGAACAGGAACCCGGCCCCCGCGCTTCGCCATTTCTCTCCCTGCGGCGGCGGGTGCAGCGCATCCATCTCGGCGAAATCTTCGGGGTTGAGGTCGAAATCCGCGTATGCCTTTTTCAGGTTGCGCCGCACGATCGTCAGATTTTTTTGACTTTGATCGTCGTCGCCCTTCAGATAGAATCGTTCGGCTTGGCGCAGATGATGGACAGCCCGCACGCCGTCCTTCAGCCGGTAGTAGAGCACCGCCAGTTGATGGTGCGCTTCGGCCCAGCCGGGTTTGAGCTGCAAAGCCCGGCGGTAGGATTGCAGCGCGCGCTCGCTGTGTCCGTTCAGGGATTGCTCGAATCCCCTGGCGTACCAGTCTTCGGCGGATTTCGCCCCCTGAGCCGGAGCGGCGGATAAAACCAGGATCCCGATCCAGACAAGGGCTAGGAAGCTTTTCATTTGCTATTGTCCCGGCCAGAACAGATAATCAACCCGTTGAACCCCTTGGATCCTGCCAATACTCTCACAATCGCATGCCCAAAACAATTGCCCGCAAAAGCATTTCCTCCCGTGAAGGGCTGACCTTCGGCAAAGTCTGGCGGTTTTTGACGCTGCCTTTCTGCCCGGCGCACCTGAAAACCGACCTGGCGCTGCAACGCATCGAGGATCTGCCGCTCGACCGCCTCATCGAGGAGGGCGTGGAGGGCATCCTGCTGGACGCCGACGGCACGCTGGGAATGCACCACTGCCGGGTCTACCCCGATTCGGTGGTGGAGAAGGTGCGGGAGATGCTGCAAAAGGGCTTTCGCGTCGCCATCTACACCAACTCCAGCGAGGATCGTTTTCAGCAGTTTGAAAACGTGGAAATTGTGCGCGAAGCCGCCCCGAAGCCCGACCCCAAGGGGTTCGAAGCGGCGATGAAGAATCACCTGCACCTGTCCGACCCCGCGAAGGTGTGCATGGTGGGAGACAATTACGTCACCGATGCGGGCGCCCTTTCCGCCGGAATGCGCTTCATCTACGTCCGTCCCATCGAGGGAAACGAGGGCTTTTTCCATTCCCTCACCCGATATCTCGCCTACCTGTGCGCCCGCGTCCATTCCCGAAAAAGTTTCCGTTCCTGGGACTCCTGACACGCCGCGTTCGCTTGTCCGCACCGGTGCGTTCGCCGCGCGAAATTCTTTCTCCTCAATTTCACAGAGGATTTCCCGGTGCGGTGAAAATTATTGTTTACATCCGCGGGATTAAAAGCTACAAAGACGGAACCCAATTTAAATTTCCAGGATGCCCCCAACCCGGAATGATTCATTGATCCGTCGAGAGGAAACCGCTGTCTTATGACCCCCAAACAAATCAAAAATTACTGCGAAGAAGCTCGGGAAATCGCTCAGGAAGAAGGCATTCGGGCGGGTCTGGATTATCTGATCGGGGAAAAGTTTTCCCGCAACCTGTACAAGCTGAACAAGTTTCAATATCAGTTGAAGTTTCTCTACCAGGAAAAAAACGATTCCGGCAACCACCCGCCCGAGTATCAGGAAAACGCCTATAAATTGAGCTTCGCCCTGACGCTCGGTTCGAACTACAAAGAACTGCTGGAGAAGATCTGCCACCTGGAGAAGGTGCACGACACCTTCCTCGAAGAGATCAAGGAAACGTTCAGCGTCGATGCGATTCAGGATTATCTGGACACCTACCCGCGGCTGGGGATCCCGAAAAAATCCATCTTCAGCGAGGAGCCGGATGCGCTGGAGGAAAATCAGTTTTCCGCCGACTGCGTGATTTCCGAGGCCGAGGACATTCTGCTGGTGCAGGAAATGAAGAAGCTGTTTCGATGATGGCCAAAAAGGGTGTCTTTTTTCGCTGAAGGATTCCAAGGATGGAAGAGTCTCCCAAACCGATTCTCAAGAGACGCACCCGGCTGATCATCGCCTTCGTCATCCTTTCCATCTGCACGGTCCTCATTTTGTTCACCGGACCGGGCTTCGATTTCATCTGGCAGGTGATCCTGTCGGGAATCCTGTTTTTCTTCCTGTTCTGGCTGATCACCTGACCTCAGCGCATCAGCAGCAGCATCCCCACCCCGGCCATCGTGACGGCGGACAGCAATAAAGCGAAAATCGTCAGCTTGCCGGTGCGCTGGATTTCCTCGTTCATCGTTTCCTTGAAGGGTTTCAGCGCGGCCTCGAAATCCGCCCGCACCTCCTCTTTAAGGTTCGTCGAAAGCTGCATCTGCGCCGCTTTCATTTTTTCCACGATAATGTTGTCCAGCTCCGCGAGCACGTTCTTGGTGAGAGCGGGGGTCTCTTTTTTCAGCTCTTCCCGCACCGCGAGCAGCCCCTCTTCCTTCCAGACCTTCATTTTCACATCGATTTCTTCCAGCTTGCTGCGGATGACCTTCTCCAGCTTGGGTTCGATGTTTTCCTGGATCTTTTCCAGAGAATCGCGGCCGTTGCGGATGGCCTCGTGCAGGCTTTCCTCGATCTCCTCTTCCAGGGCTTCCTTGCGCGATTCCACGTGTTCGGTGAGGATTTCCAGTTTTTCCCTCAATTCCGAGACCACCCTGAGGTTCTCCCGGGCCTGATTGATCTGCCGTTCCAGATCGCCCTGCGGGTTCTGAGTTGCCATTGCGTTCCCTTCACGATAAAAGTTGGCTTACTGCATTGGATGACGCTGGCGCGGATAAATTGCAAAAAATCATCGCCGGCCCCGCATTTCGGGCTGCCTCCGGCGTCCCCGCCCCGTTGCGCCGCCTTGACTTCCCCCAGGGAGTCGGTTAGATTGATACTCTTGATATAAAAGGAGTTGCACCTTGGAAAACCATATCCAAGCGTTCCAATCATACCTGATCGCCGAGAAAAACGCATCCCGCCACACCGCGACGCATTACCTTTTGGACCTCGCCCAGTTCGAGCGGTTTCTGCAAGAAACCGGGCACGCCTGCGAAAACGAGGTGGTTCAGGTTCAACGCATTGATAATATTGCCATTCGATCCTACCTGGCGTATCTGTACAGCCGCTCCCTGAGCGCCGCCAGCGTGGCGCGCAAACTCTCCAGCCTGCGTTCGTTCTGCAAGTTTCTCTGCCGCGAGGGCGTGCTGGCGGCGAATGTCGCCAAAGCCATCCCCTCCCCCCGCAAAGCTCAGAAACTGCCGGCGTACCTGTCGGTGGACGAGGTGTTCACGCTTCTGGAACTGCCGGAAAAAGAGTCGCTCGCCGGTCACCGGACCGGGCCATCCTGGAGCTGTTCTACAGCACCGGCATCCGCATCGGCGAACTGGTTGGGCTGGGCATGAAGGACTTGCACCTGAAGGACCGAATGGTTAAGGTATTGGGCAAAGGGAAAAAGGAACGGCTGGTGCCGCTGGGCAAAAAGGCCCTCAAGGCGTTGCAGACCTATCTTGAGGCGCGGGAAGCGCAGCTGAAAAAATCGCGTTCCGCTCCCAAAGCAAAAGTGTTTCTGAATCTGCGCGGCGGGGAAATCACCGACCGCGGCGTGCGCAAGATCGTCGATAAATACGTCCGGCAACGCCCGTTTCCGGGTGGAATCTCTCCGCATTCCTTGAGACATTCCTTTGCGACCCACATGCTGGACGCCGGCGCCGACCTGAGATCCATCCAGGAAATGCTGGGACACGCGAGTTTGTCCACAACCCAGAAATACACGCATTTGACCATCGACCGGCTGACGGAAACCTACGACAGGACACATCCCCGGGCCGAGCCGCCAGAAAAAGACTGAGCCGGAATCCTTTTTACGCAAACGGTCTCTATAATTAACACAACCGGAAAGATCCCTGATTCCATGATGCACGCAACCACCATTCTATCTGTGAGACACAAGGGCAAGGTCGCCATGGGCGGCGACGGCCAGGTTTCGCTCGGCAACACCGTCATGAAGCACAAGGCCTCCAAGGTGCGGAAAATGCACCAGGGCAAAGTCATCGGCGGATTCGCCGGATCGACCGCCGACGCGTTTTCCCTGTTCGCCCGCTTCGAGGAGAAGCTGGAAAAATTTCAGGGCAACCTGCCCCGCTCCGCCGTCGAGCTCGCCAAGGACTGGCGCACCGACAAGATGCTGCGGCGGCTGGAAGCCATGCTGATCGTCGCGGACAAGGACCATTCCCTGCTGGTGTCGGGAACCGGGGACGTGATCGAGCCCGACGACGGCATTCTGGCGATCGGTTCCGGCGGCATGTTCGCGCTGGCGGCGGCGAAGTCGCTGCTCAAGCATTCCGAGCTCGACGCGCGCGCCATCGTTGAAGAGTCGATGGACATCGCCCAGTCGATCTGCATTTACACCAATTCAAACATCACCATCGAGGAGTTGTAGTTTCATGGACACACGCCTTTCTCTCAGCCCGGGCGATGACAAGCCCGGCGCCGAATTCGTCGCTTCCCTCACGCCGAAGGAAATCGTGCGGGAGCTGGATAAATACATCGTCGGCCAGGACAAGGCCAAGCGCGCGGTCGCCATCGCGCTGCGCAACCGCTGGCGCAGGCAGCAGATCGAAAAGGACATGCGCGAGGAAGTGGCGCCGAAAAACATCCTCATGATCGGCCCCACCGGCGTCGGCAAAACCGAGATCGCCCGCCGCCTCGCCCGCCTGGCCAAATCGCCTTTCGTCAAAGTCGAGGCGTCCAAATACACCGAAGTGGGCTACGTGGGCCGCGACGTGGAATCGATGGTGCGCGACCTGGTGGACATCAGCAAGAACATGGTCAAGGAGGAAAAGGAAGCCGAGGTGCAGGAAAAAGCCCGCGAGATGGCGATGGAACGGCTGCTGGATCTGTTGCTGCCGCCCTCGCCCGGACAGCGGCGCGACAACGCGGACCTCGATCCTTTGGGCCGCGAGCAGCAGGACAAGACGCGGGAAAAATTCGCGATGTACCTCAAGGAGGGCCGGTTCGACGACCGCACCGTGGAGCTGGAAGTGCAGGAGAAGGTCACCCCCATGGTGGATGTCATCTCCGGTGCGGGGATGGAAGACATGGGCAACAACATCAAGGACATGCTCGGCTCCGTATTTCCCCAGAAGGTGAAGCGCAAAAAGATGAAGGTCCCCGATGCGTTCAAGGTGCTGGCGCGGGAGGAAGCGGAAAAAATGGTGGACCCGGAAAAAGTCGCGCTGGAGGCGATCGAACGGGCCGAGCAGAACGGCATCATCTTCATCGACGAGATCGACAAGATCATCGGCCGGCACGCCGGTCAGAGCGGCCCCGACGTCTCGCGCGAGGGCGTGCAGCGCGACCTGCTGCCGATCGTCGAGGGCTCCTCGATCAACACCAAGCACGGGATCGTGAAAACCGACCACATCCTGTTCATCTCGGCGGGCGCGTTTCATTCCGCGAAACCTTCCGATCTGATTCCGGAATTTCAGGGCCGGTTTCCCATCCGGGTGGAGCTGGACTCGTTGAGCAAAGAGGATTTCGTGCGCATCCTCACCGAACCCGACAACGCGCTGATCAAGCAGTACACCGCCCTGCTGAAATCCGAGGGTCTGAACCTGAGCTTCAGCGAAGACGCGATCGAAGAGATCGCGGGGATGTCGGCCACCGTCAACGTGCGCACGGAAAACATCGGCGCGCGCAGGCTGCACACCATCATGGAAAAGCTGCTCGAGGAAATCTCTTTCGACGCGCCGGACCTGACGGAAAAGGACATCACCATCGACGCGCAGTATGTGCAGCAAAAGCTCAGGGACATCATTCAGAACGAGGATCTCAGCCGCTACATCCTTTAGCGCGCCCGTCCGGTCAATATCGGCCGCCGAGCTGCCGTTAAGAAACTCGAGTTGCATTTGAAACGCCCGCGCAGGCCGCGCCGGGCTCCCATTCATCCGGACGGGCTCCGGCCGGGCCTGCCGATCGCCGTGAACACTCCGTGAAAAAAAGCATCCAGAAAGCCGAAATCCTGCTCGAAGCGCTGCCGTTCATCAAGCAGTTCTACGACAAAACCATCGTCATCAAATACGGCGGCAACGCGATGGTTTCCGCCGAACTGAAGGAAAATTTCGCCCAGGACATCGTCCTCATGAAATACGTGGGCATCAATCCCGTCATCGTGCACGGCGGCGGCCCGCAGATCGGCGACACCCTGGACGCGCTCGGCATTCCCTCGAAATTCGTGGCCGGGCAACGGGTGACCGACGCGAAGACCCTCGACGTGGTCGAGATGGTGCTGGGCGGCAAGGTCAACAAGGAGATCGTGTCCCTCATCAACCGCCAGGGCGGCAACGCCGTGGGCATCACCGGCAAAGACGGCGAGCTGATTCAGGCCAAGCGCCACCGCAAGGTCAAAAAATCCCCGGAAACCACGCGCCCGGAAATCATCGATCTCGGCCTGGTCGGAGAGATCACCCAGGTGAACCCGAGGATTCTCGAGGTGCTGGATGCGAACGAGTTCATCCCGGTGATCGCGCCGATCGGCAAGGGAGAAAAACAGGAAACGCTGAACATCAACGCCGATTTCGTCGCCGCGGAGATCGCCTCGGCGCTGAAAGCGGAAAAGCTGGTCCTGATGACCGACACCCCCGGCGTCCTCGACAAGAAGAAAACCCTGCTCTCCGGCCTGACCCGGCGCAAAGCCGGGCAGCTGATCAAATCCGGCGTGATCAAAGACGGCATGCTGCCGAAAGTCCAATGCTGCCTCGACGCCCTCAAGAAAGGCGTCCACAAAACCCACATCATCGACGGGCGCGTCAAGCACTCGCTGATCCTGGAAATCTTCACCGAAAAAGGCATCGGCACCCAGATCGTCGAAACCTGAGCGATTCTCTTTCTTAAAGATTTTCTCCGGATTATCAACCCCTTTGCAGCGCCGCCCCTCTTCCCGCATTCCCCTCAAGCCGCCATTTCCCTTTGCAAAGCCTTGCTTTCGCAGTAATATGGGCCATCCCCTCAACATTAAAATGCGGACATTGCACCCTCAATGCGGACGCGATTCCGCGGGGGTTCTCTGATTCATGACTTTTCAAGCTGGATAAAGGATACAGACATCCTGATATCCACCCAGATGTGGCATGAGGGAGCGAAACGACACAGTCATTTACGGTTCCGGATTGATCCTGCTGTCGATTTGCTTTTTGATCGACCTGAGTCTGGAACTCGGCATCGCCGGCGGCATCCCCTACATCGTTCTCATCATTCCCGGCCTGTGGGCGCGCAACCGCAACTATTTCCTCTACGCCGCGCTGGCCGGCTCGATTTTCACCGTGCTGGGATATTTTCTGTCCCCGCCCGGCGGGGAATTCATCAAGATCTTCCTGAACCGGTCCCTGTCCCTGTTCGCCATCTGGATCGCGGCTTCGCTGGGCCTCATCATCTGGCAGCGGCAGTCCGAACTCAAACTGTCCAACCTGCTCCTCAATTCCATCCGCCAGGCGCAATCGCATTATTTCAGCCACAAAGAGACCCGCACGCTGTTTCGCAACCTGATGCAGAAGATCCTCTCCCTGACGCAAAGCGAATTCGCCTTCATCTCCGAACTCGCCCGCCGTTCCGACGGCTCGCGGTATTTGAAGATGCACCTACTTGCCAACACCGCAGACGGCGAAAAAGCCACGGATTCCGGCGCCATCCCGGAAGACACCGAGATGGACTGGAACAACCTGAACACGCTGTTCGGGCGCGCCGTCAAAACGGGCAAACCGGTGATCGAGAACGATCCGCAGAGCGTCGTCAAAGAGGACGAACTGCCGCCGGAGCTCCCTCCCCTGCGCGCCTTTCTCGGCCTGCCCATCTACCAGGGAGACACCCTCGTCGGCGTGGCCGGCATGGCCAACCGCAAGGGAGGCTACAGCGCAGGGCTGGTGCGGTTTCTGCAACCGTTTCTCGACACCTGCGCCACGCTGATCACCGCACACCGGAGCCACGAGCACGAAAAAAGCGCCGTCGATGCCCTGCGCCAAAGCGAGGAACGCCTGCGCAAGGTGATCCAGAACATGCCGATCCTCATGGAAGCGTTCGACTCCGAAGGCCGCATCGTCGCCTGGAACCGCGAATGCGAACGGGTTACCGGCTACAGCGCCGACGAAGTCATCGTCACCTCGGGCAAGCGCAAATGGTCTTATCCGGACCCGGTGTTCGGGGCGCACATGCTGAACCTGTGGAAAAACCGCGGGGTCCACTACCGGGACTGGGAGTCGAACATCGCCTGCAAAAACGGCGGCGTGCGCACCATCGCCTGGTCCAACCTCTCCGACCGTTTTCCCATCCCCGGCTGGGAGGCCTGGAGCGTGGGCGTGGACATCACGGAACGGCGGCTGCAGGCGGACCTGCTGAAAGAAAGCCGGGGGAAATACCGCTCCCTGTATCAGCAGTTGTCCGGCGTGCTGGCCGGAACCTCCCGCGCCATCTCGGGAGAAAACTTCTTTCAAAACCTGGTCTATCACCTGGCTTCCAACCTGGGCTTCCGCTATTCGTATCTCGCGCAAACGGGGGACGCGTCGGATCCCAGGACCTTCCGCACCCTCGCCCTGTACATGGACGGGGAAAACGTGCCGAACCGGGAGTTCACGCTGCAGGAGACCCCGTGCGAAACTGTCCTGCAGGGGGCGTCGGTGTTTTATCTCGACGGTTTCGACGATCAGTACTTCGTGGACCCCTCCCTGTGGAAAAAGGGCGTCAAAAGCTATCTCGGCGTGCCCCTGTTCAACGAAGCGGGCGTCCCCATCGGCCAGCTCGTGGTCATGGACGACAAGCCCATCGAGTATTCCAAGGAGATCATGGCGATCCTTTCCCTGTTCGCCATCCGCGCCGACGCGGAGTTGAAACGGCTGCGGATTCAGGAGGATCTGGAACGATCGCGCGAACAGCTGCGCAACCACACCAACCGGCTGGAAAAGATCCGCGAAGAAGAGCGAACCAACATCGCGCGGGAAGTGCACGACCAGATCGGCCAGATGCTGACCGGATTGAAGTTCGACCTCGCCTGGATGGAAAAAAGGGTCTACCGGGAACCCGATTCGGTGCTGGGGAAAATCCACTCCATGGATCAACTGGTCGATTCCATCATCCGCACGGTGCGCAAGTTCTGCTCCAACCTGCGGCCGGACGTGCTGGACGTGCTGGGGATCTGCGAAGCCATCGAATGGCAGACCACGGAATTCGAAAAGATGACGGGTATCCGGTGCCACATTCAATGTTCCCCCGAGCACATCGCGCTGGATTCGGAGCGGGCCACGGCGGTGTTCCGCCTGTTTCAGGAGACGCTGACCAATGTGGCCCGCCACGCGGACGCGACCCAGGTGCACATCCATCTCAACCGCAGCGACTCCAGCCTGACGCTGGAGGTCTGGGACGACGGCAAGGGAGTGACGAAAGAACAGATCCGCAATCCCAACTCACTGGGATTACTGGGAATGCGGGAACGCGCGCTCAATTTCGGTGGAGAACTGACTATCGAGGGCGCCCCGGACAAAGGCACGCGGGTCCTGCTGCGGCTGCCGGTGAAAGAACCCGCCTATTCGGAATAGAATGAGGAGACAGCGCACAAAAAAACCCGGTTTTTCGCTGCGAATAATGACTTATAATCAAGCACGCATGACCCCTTGTTTCAGGCAGTGCATCCACGAACGGAAAAAACGCATTGAATGATTGAGCCTTCAACCATGAATCAAACGACGACGGACGCACCGATCAAAATTTTCATCGCCGACGATCACACGATCGTCCGCAAAGGTCTGAACGAAATTCTGGCGGACACACCGGACATGCAGGTGGTTTGCGAAGTCGAGTCGGGCAATGAGGTGCTGGAGGAGTTCCCCAAGGTGGCCTGCAACCTGATCATCCTCGACATCGCCATGCCCGGCCCCTCGGCGCTCGATATCCTGAAAGCCATTCGAAACAAAGATCCGCAACCCGCGGTGCTGATCTACACCATGTACCCCGAGGAACAGTACGCCGTGCGGTTTTTGAAGGCGGGGGCGGCGGGTTACCTGACCAAGGAAAGCTCCATCCCCGAGCTGCTGAAAGCCATCCGCCACATCACGAGCGGCCGGAAATACATCAGCTCCACCCTGGCCGAACGGCTCGCGGAAGACCTGGAACAGAAAACCGAGGTCCCGCTGCACGAAAACCTGTCCGACCGGGAATACCAGGTCTTCTGCATGATCGCATCGGGCAACACCGTCACGGAAATCGCCAAATCCCTTTCCTTGAGCGTGGCTACCATCAGCACGTATCGCACGCGCATCATGGAAAAATTCCAGATGAAAAACAACGCCCAGCTGACGCACTACGCGCTGCGCAACAAACTCATCGACTGAGTTTCGCGTGTGGTCGCCGCTACGGGTCGTGCAATCGGTTCCCGGCTCCGATATCGGCCGCACCCGCCGCAGCGTCCTCATTCCTGGCGTTGCGTGCGGGGATTTGTCAGCAACCGGACACCCAAGGGTTTGAAAAAATGCGTCTGCCCGCCCCGCGATTGACAACCGGCATGGGGACTGCTAAGTTATGTAAAACAGAAGGTTAAGTATACCCCGCCCACGACGGCCCAAACCCCCATGAATGAGTTTCAATTAGACGAAAGAAAAAAATCGATCCTTCTGGAAGTGGTCAACGACTACATCCAAAAAGCCGAACCCGTGGGCTCGCGCAGCGTCGCCAAAAAGCATTCCGAAAAACTCAGCCCCGCCACGATCCGCAACGTCATGGCGGATCTGGAAGAGTTGGGCTACCTGCATCAGCCGCACACGTCCGCAGGCAGGGTCCCCACCGACCAGGGATACCGGTTTTACGTGAACACGCTGCTGTCGCCCCGGCGTTTCCTCAAGGAAACCGAGGCGCTGACCGAATCCTTCCGCGGCATCGCCAGCGACCGCAACCTGCAATCGGTGCTGGAAACCGCCTGTTCCGACCTGTCGCTGAGTTCGAACCAGACCGGCCTGGTCATGCTGCCTTCGTTCCAGAACACCGTTTTCAAACACATCGAGTTCATGCAGGTCGATGCGGACAAGGCCCTGGCGGTATTTTATTCCGACATGGGCGTATTGCAGAACAAGATCATCCCGGTCGAAAAGGGCATGAACCAGGATCAACTGACCTCCATTTCGCATTATCTGAACGAGGAGTTCAGCGGCAAGTCGATCCAGTCGATCCGCGCCGAGTTGCTGCACCGGCTGAAAAACGAGCGCGAGCATTACAATCAGCTGATGAAAAAAGCCATGAACCTGTCCACCCGCATTTTTTCCGAAGAAGAGGAAGGATCGCTTCTGGTGCAGGGCGCGCTCAATCTCCTGGACCACCCGGAGTTCACCACGGATCTGGAACAGATCAAGGTGCTGCTCAAAACGCTGGAAGACAAAACCAAACTGGTTCAGCTTCTGGATCATTGCCTCAAGCACGACGGCATGACGATCCTCATCGGCGAGGAAAACCTGAACGAGGAAATGCAGGGGTGCAGCCTGATCGCCCAGAATTACCAGAAAGGGGACGAGAAACTCGGCACCGTCGCGGTTTTCGGCCCCAAACGCATGGATTACAAGCGCATCATTGCCATCGTCAACCAGACCGCCAAAACGGTCTCCACTTTGATCTCGAAGGAAAAATAATCACCTTGAAAGACCCCATCGAAAACACCGAAGACACCCCCGAAGAGACCGCTGCTTCTGAGCAGAACGACAACGGCCACGAGGAAACCGCGGAAGCGGAGATCATGGACGACGAGCCGCTGAAGGACCCGCTGGACATCCTGAAAGAACAACTGGACCAGAAGGAAGCCGAGCTGGCCGAGCAACGCAACGAACACCTGCGCATGGTGGCGGAGACGGAAAACTTCAAAAAACGCCTGAAAAAGGAAAAAGAGGATTTTCTGCAGTTCGCCAACGAAAAACTCCTCAAGGAGCTTCTGCCGATCAAGGACAACCTGGAACGCGCCCTCTCTGCCGAAAACCCCGATGTCGAAACGCTCAAGGAAGGCGTCCAGATGATCCTCAAACAATTCGAGGATCTGTTGGACAAGCAGAAAGTGGAACGCATCGATGCGGTGGGGAAACCCTTCGATCCCTCCATGCACGAAGCGCTCTGTCAGATCGAATCCGGGGAACACGAAGAAAACACCGTGACCGAAGAATACTCCACAGGCTATCATCTGAACGGCAGGATTTTGCGGCCCTCGCAAGTGGTGGTCTCCAAAGCCCCCTCCGGCGCGGCGAATGAAGCGGACGGCGGCAACGATTCGCCGGAAAACGGGGACAGCACTCCGGCTCAACCCGCCCCGGAATAGAGCGAACGGCGGCAAGTCCCCCCTCGCCCACCCCGCGCGATGCCCGAACTTCCCGAAGTCGAAACCCTGAGGCGCGCGCTTATTCCCATCGTCCGCGACAAGGCCTGCACGCGGGTGCGGTTTTTCCGCAACGAAATCCGCTTTCCCATCCCCACGGAAACCCTGAACCGCGAGCTGGACCGCAAGAGAATCCGCGACATCACCCGCCGGGGCAAGTACCTGCTGCTGCACACGGAAAGCGGCGCGATGGTGTGGCATCTGGGAATGAGCGGCCGCGTTGCGCAGCACCCGTCGATGGAGCCGGTGGAAAAACACACGCACGCGGTCTTCCGGTTCGAACCGGAGACGCACCTGCATTTCATCGACCCGCGGCGCTTCGGCTGCATCGTCTGGGCTCCGAAAGACCAGGGCCACAAATTGCTGAACCACCTCGGACTCGATCCGCTGGAGAGCACCACCACGCCGAAGGCGCTCAAAACCCTGGCCAAAAACTGCAAAGCGCCGGTCAAATCCTTCCTGATGGACGCCAAGCGCCTGGTGGGCGTCGGCAACATCTACGCCTGCGAATCGCTGTTTCTGGCGGGCATGCATCCTTGGCGCACCGCCGGCCGGCTGACTCTCGGCGACTGGCAGCGGCTTCTGGATGCGTTGCGCGCAACATTGAAAAAAAGCATCGCCTCGGGCGGCACCACCTTGCGGGATTTTTTCAGCACCGACGGCACACCCGGTTATTTCGCCATTGAGCTTTCGGTGTACGGAAAAGAAAACGAGCCCTGCCCGCGCTGCACGACGCCGATCGTCCGCACCGTGCATTCCGGCCGCTCGACCTTCCACTGCAAGGTCTGCCAGAAAAAATAGCATTTTTGCGCTCCCCCCCCTGCTATAGTGTCTGCAAACAACACGCACAGGCATTCGCGCATGGATCCCTCGATCGGGCTCGTCACCCTCAACGCCAAATTCATCCATTCCTCGCTCAGCCTCCGCTATCTGAGGAACGCCGCGCGCCGGGCGGGCTTCGCCAACACCTGGATCCAGGAACACATCATCCAGCAGCCCACCTGGAAGATCGCCGCGCAGATCCTGAAACAAAAACCGGAGGTTCTGGGAATCAGCGTCTACATCTGGAACCGCGCCCAGAGTTTCGAGCTGATCGAACGGCTGAAAAAACACGACCCCGAACTCAAGATCGCCGTGGGCGGCCCGGAAGTCTCGTTTGAGACGCAACTGCCGCCGCACTGCACCGTGCTGGCGGGTGAAGGGGAAGACAAATGGGTGGAGTTTCTGGAGCATCACCGGCGCGGCGAAACCCCTTCCGCCGAGACGCTGAAGCGCTGGAGCACCTACGGCACGGACCTGCCGGAACTCGCGCCCCCCTACATCGAGGAAGACCTGCCGCAGCTCAAAAACCGCATCGCCTATCTGGAAACTTCACGCGGCTGCCCCTACCTCTGCTCGTTCTGCCTGTCCGCGCTCGACAAGAAAGTCCGGTACTTTGACGACGCCCTCATGCACGAACAGATCGAAATGCTGGTCAAATCCGGCGTGCGCCGCATCAAATTCGTGGACCGCACCTTCAACCTCAACCCCGGCAGGATGAAAACCCTGATGCGGCGGCTGGAACAGCACACGGGCGCGTCGTTTCATTTCGAGATCGTGGGCGACATCCTCACCCCCGATCTGCTGGATTTTCTCGAGACCGTGCGCCCCGGCATGTTCCAGTTTGAGATCGGCATCCAGACCACCGAACCCAAAACCCAGAAAACCATCCAGCGCCGCCAGAACAACGACAAACTGTTCGCCGCCCTCCGCCGGCTGGTAAAGCAAAACCGCATTCACTTTCACTGCGATCTGATTTTCGGGCTGCCGGGAGAAACCCTGGAGCAGATGCTGCATTCCTTCGAAGAGGTGCTGGCATTGAAACCGCACGAATTGCAGCTCGGCTTTCTGAAATTTCTGCCCGGCGCGCCGATCCGCGAGCAGATCGACAGCCACCAGTATGAATTTCAATCCACCCCGCCCTACGAAATGATCTCAAACCGCGACCTGTCTGCGGAGCAGCTGCTTTACCTTAAAAATTTCGCGGAGGTGTTCGATCTGTTCTACAACTCCAAGCGCTTCCGTTTTTCCCTCGACCGCCTGCTGGAATCCGAGCCGGCCGCGGCGGTTTTTCACCGCCTGCTCGAATACATGGAGACGCACGATCTGTTGCTGCGCCCCCATTCGCTCGATCAGCAGTACCGGATCTTCTACGAAACCTTTAATCTGAAAGCCGACCGCCTCGGTGCGGATCTGTTGAAACTGGATTATCTGTTTGCCCAGCGGGTGTTTCATTTGCCGGGCTTTCTCAAAAACCACATCGCCAGACCGGCGAACCCGCCGGGCAAAACCTGGGACGGTGACAACACCACACCCTGCGTCGCGTTCAGCCATGAAATCGAGATCACGGGCTCCCGCGCCCGGCTGGTTCCCGCCGATGCGCCCTGCTACTACGCTATCGTCCATCCGAAGGATAAATCCGGCTACATTCAGGAACCCGCGCTGAAACGGGTCGAAAACGCAGTCTGAAAATAAATTTTCAATTCCGATATCGGTGCTGTATGATCATGGGTCGATTTACTTTTACAGAGCATCCGGTTTTTTGATCATGTCCGAAAAACTCAACCGCAAAAGCCGCGTCGTCACCCAGGGAAACAAACGGGCCCCCAACCGCGCCATGCTGCGCGCCGTGGGCTTCACCGATGCCGACTTTGACAAACCCATCGTCGGCGTCGCCAACGGACAGAGCGATGTCACCCCCTGCAACGCAGGTCTCGGGAAACTGGCCGACGTCGCGACCGCGACCATCCGCGAGCGCGGCGGCATGCCGCAGATGTTCGGCACCATCACCGTCAGCGACGGCATCTCGATGGGCACCGAAGGCATGAAATGCTCGCTGGTCAGCCGCGATGTGATCGCGGATTCGGTCGAGACGGTCTGCCGCGCCGCGAACCTCGATGCGGTGATCTGCATCGGCGGCTGCGACAAGAACATGCCGGGCGCGGTGATGGCCATGGCGCGGCTGGACATTCCCAGCATCTTCGTCTACGGCGGCACCATCAAGCCCGGACATCTGGACGGCAAGGATCTCACCGTCGTCAGCGCGTTCGAGGCCGTGGGGCAGTACAGCGCCGGCACCATCGACGAGGCGCAGTTGACGAATATCGAAAAAAACGCCTGTCCGGGCTACGGCTCCTGCGGCGGCATGTTCACGGCGAACACCATGTCCTCCGCCATTGAAGCCATGGGATTGAGCCTGCCCTACAGCTCCACCATGTCGAACGAAGACAAGGAAAAAGAGATCAACACCGGCGAGAGCGCGGCGGCGCTCTTCCCCTTGCTGGAGAAAAACATCTGCCCGCAGGACATCCTCACCCGCAAGGCGCTGGAAAACGCCATCGCCGTGGTGATGGCGGTGGGCGGCTCCACCAACGCCGTGCTGCATCTTTTGGCCATCGCCCATTCGGTGGGCGTCGATCTTAAAATCGACGATTTCGAGACGATCCGCAAGAAGACGCCGCTGTTCTGCGATCTGAAACCCTCGGGCAGATACGTCACCGTCGACCTGCACCGCGCGGGAGGCATCCCGCAGGTCATGAAGATGCTGCTCAACGCGGGCCTCATCCACGGGGACTGCCTGACCGTCACCGGCAAGACCGTCGCCGAAAACTTACAGAATGTTCCCGATCTTCCCGACGCGAATCAGGATGTCATCCTTCCCTTTGACAAGGCGAAATCACAGGAAGGACACCTCGCCATCCTCAAGGGCAACTTGAGCCCGGAAGGTTCGGTCGCCAAGATCTCCGGCATCCAGACCCGCAAGCTCACCGGGCCTGCGCGCATCTTCAACTCAGAAGAGGAATGCCTGGACGCGATCATGGAAAAGAAAATCCAGCCCGGCGACGTGGTGGTCATCCGCTACGAAGGCCCCAAAGGCGGACCGGGCATGCGCGAGATGCTGGCGCCCACGTCCGCCCTGGTCGGCGAAGGCCTGGGGGACAAGGTGGCGCTCATCACCGACGGCCGGTTCTCCGGCGGAACCTACGGCATCGTCGTCGGCCATGTGGCGCCGGAAGCGCAGGCGGGCGGCCTGATCGCGCTGCTGGAACCCGGCGACCGCATCACGGTCGATCTGGACAACCACGTCCTGCAAGCGGAACTGACGGACGAAGAAATTGCAAAGAGAAAATCGAACTGGACGGCCCCACCGATCAAATATAAAGCCGGAGTTCTGGCCAAATACGCGAAAGCCGTTTCCTCCGCATCGCGTGGGGCGGTGACGGACTGATCACAGCGAAGACGAAAACACACCTCGGCCCGCTGGTATCGAGCGATTTGCCGCTTACACGGCCACCGGCAAAATAATTGACGAACTGATTTTCATTTTTTTCCACCGGTTTTTTCTCCTCCTTTCGTGGTTTTGTCAGGGTGAGACTTATACCCCTGGCAAGACATGACTTCAAAGCTCGTTCTACCCAAGCAGCTTTTTGCGCGCGATCGCCGAATCAATCTGTACTATCTGCACGAATCCTTCCGCGCCATCGCGGCCATCGTTGCAGACACGATGCAGAAGCGATTCGGGATCGAGGTTCCCATCACCGCGGGCATGTGGGGCGGCTCGTACCTGGTCGCCGGGGACGACGGCCGCGCACGCACCAACGTGGTGCGCCTGTACAGCATCGTCAACCTTCCGCAGAACAGCCCCCTGGATGACAAGGAAAACTTCGAGCGCCTGATGGTTCTGTACCATCAGACGTTTCAATCGGTGTTCAAAAGCCACGCGCTGAATCTGGTCGATCCGCACTGGGGCGAACCCATCCCCTACAGCAACCGCGTCAAACCCACCACCACGCTGCAGATGTGGGACACGACCGGCCGCATCAAATTCGTCCGCGCCTTCTTCGTGTGGAACGAGGCCAGCTGGGAGGAGTCGATCATCTACGATGCGGTCCGCAACGTCATGGCGCTCAAGGAACTGCTCGACCTCAACCAGCGTCCGGGGAAACGGGCCAGTGACGAGATGAAGTTTCTCCTGCAGGATGTCCTGATCACTTATTTCACGCTCAAACCCGCTTTGACTCCCGACTTCGAGGAACACGCGAACCCCATCATCGAGGAGTTGTTCCAGGCGTTCCTCGCCGGGCTGCACGATCCGGAAGCGATCGAGGAGCAGTTCCACAGGGTGTATTCAAACGCTCTGGTTTACGGGTATGAAGAAGCGCTGGCGGGTCCGTACGGCAAACACGGATTGGACATCAAAAAAATCGAGGACTGGCCGGTGGAAAAAATCAACTGGGTGCCGCAGGAGTTGAACACCGTTCTCGGGCCTTACCTGCGCGAAACGTTCAAACGCTTCAAGGACAATCTGGGAAAGAATTCAACTTGATCCGCAAACAACGTCAGACGAAGCGCAGCAGGATCCATCCCGCGATACCTTTCTGACCGTTGCGTTCGCGGTTGTCGCCGTTCCAGATGGCCACCGCCATCGGCAGCGAATGCTCAAACTGCACGTCGTTTTCGTCCGAATTGGTGAGGGACCGTTTGAACACCACCCGCCAGCGGTCGCCTTTGCGGTCCGCCTTGCCCGAAACGCTTTGCTCCTCCTGCGTCGTCAGCGTGCTGAACCCCTCGGCGTTCAGATCCTCCACCGGGGAATGCCGCGCGGTGCCGCCGGACGCCCCGCCCGCATTGGGGTCGCGGCGGGATTTTTTCGACTGCAATCCCTGCTGCCAGATGGCTTTCCACTGCCAGATGTTGACGGGCGTGTTTTCCGCTCCCATCATGATGGCCGGCGGTTCGCTTCCCGGCTCAAGCGGAAACATGACCGCCGCCTGATCGGTGTAATAATCCGTGTGGTCGGGGCGGCTGTCCTGAGTCGCATCCTGCCATTCGATGCGGATCGCCATCTCACTCGACGTGCGGAAGGCCTGCACGCGCACCGCCTTGACGGACGGGTCGGGCCACTTGGGGTTGGTGATCATCTGCGGGCCCAGGTCGATCGAAATTCCTTTCTGTTCGCCATTCCACAAGGCCGCCGCCGGATCCAGCGGCAACTCCTCTGAAATTTTCGGGACCTCCACCACGGCGATGCATTCGCCGCTGTCGAGACATTTTTCCACATCCTTTCCGGAAACGCCGCAGCCCGCGCTCATGGTAAGAACCCACCCGAAAAGCAAAACGGCGGCGCAACGGAAAACAAAACCATTCGAATTCATAAAATCAGGGAACCGATGCAGAGTGATTAAAACGAACGGGCCAGGTTTTCCAGCCCCTGTTGGATCTCGGGCGTGTGGGGGCCCACCACGACGAGGTTGAGTTTTTCCGGCACGAAGATTTTCCGGGCCAGCCGGTGGATGTCCTGGCGGGTGATTTTTTCGAGGATCGCCCATTCCTCTTCCACGGAAACCTCATACGAGTACAGCAGCGGGAACCCGTGGCGGGTGATCTGTTTGTACGGATCGTCGCGGTCCACGTCCAGATCGAAAAAGCTGCGCTTCTTGACGTGATCCACTTCCTCTTCGGTCGGCCCCGTCTCGATGAAAGAGCGGATCTGCTGAAACAGGATGCGCGCCACTTCCTGCACTTTATCCGGGCGCACCGAAGCGTCGAAATCCACCGTTCCCGTATCCGACCAGCAGGTAGCGCGGCAGTCCACCGAATACACCAGCCCCCGGTCCTCGCGCACCGCCTGCTGCAGCCGCGAGCTGAACCCGTCGTCGAAAATGCGGGTGAGCAGGCAAAGCGTGTAATAGTCCGGATGGTTGTATGAGATGGCGCGAAAGCAGATCTGCAACTGGATCTGGCTGTCGGTGTCGTACTGAAACAAAAACTGCGGCTCCGTCTGGCTTTCCACGAGCGTGCCCTGGAAATGATCCGGCGCGACGACCGTCCCGCTGTTTTTGAATCCGGAAAAATATTTTTTCGCCAGCCCCAGAAACACGTCGCGGTCGATCGGTCCCGCCGCAGCCAGGATCATGTTTTTGGGAATGTAGTAGGTCGCAAAATAATCCCGCAGCATGTCCGTGTTGATGGCTTTGATCGTGCGTTCGGTCCCCACCGTCGGCATGGCGAGCGGTGTGCCGCGGTAGAGCAGCCGGCAGGCCAGATCGTCGATGTCCACGTTCTCGCCTTTCTCGTTCAGCTCTTCCAGGTATTCCTCCAGAATGATCTCCCGTTCCAGTTCGATCTGCGGAAACGTGGGATGCGTGAAAAAACCGGCGAACGCCTGCATCGCGGGTTCCAGCTGCGAGCGGTGCGGGCTGAAACCGTAACTGGTGTATTCGCTCAGCGTCGAGGCGCGCAGATCGGTCCCCAGCGTCTCGAACTTGCGATTGAGCAGCAGAGAGGTGGGATAGTCGCGGTTGCCCCGGAACATCATGTGCTCGAGAAAATGCGAGATGCCGTTGTTGTCCGGGTTTTCAAAGCGCAGACCCGCGCGCACGAACATGACCAGATCCATGGCGTGGACCTGCGGCATCTCCACGGTGACCACGGTCAACCCGTTGTCCAGCACGTCGGTGTGATTTTGGGTCGCGACTTCGGCGAGATTCAGGTTCATGCGGGATTTTCTCTTGTTTTCATTTGCGTGAAATGCCGTTATGATCTTCAACCATTATCGCATGAGCCCTCAGATTCCTAAAAATAAAGATACCGGCTGCGTGAAACCCGTTCGCAAATCCCAAGAAATTATCGGCACGGCCTCCCGTGCCGGCCGCCCGCCTTGCGTTTTGCGCGGCTTTTCCTGCGGAAAAACACCATGACGCGTCCCCCCTGGCAGGCGAAAGACCATGAAATCGCGCTGGATTTTTTGCAGGACAACGAAGCCGAGGCAAAAACCGCCGCCATTTTGGACACCCGAAACGACATCACCGTCGTGCTTCCTGCGGGTCTGCCGGGCCTGGGCATGCGTTTTCACGGCGGCTTCATGATGGCGCCCCTGCTCCTGTTCATGGCCTCGCTGACCTGGGGGCTGGTGGTTCTGCTCCTGCGGGCCGGGGCCTTCAACCTCGACCGCATTTTGTTGACCTGCGTCATCCTGGCCCTGCTGTACGGGCTGTTCAAGGCGATGACGCTTCTGTGCCGCAACCGCGAGCTGTTTCCCAGGAACCATTTCGTCACGCTCAGCCCGCAGGGCGCGGCGATGCATTTCGCCAAATGGCAGCTGCCTTTCTGCGCCGCAAAGACCGCCCTGCCCTGGTCCGAGGTGAAATCCCTCTCGCTCGACCGGGTGTTTTTTCTGCCGGCCCTGTTCACCGGTAGCGCCTGGGTGCAGGCTCTTCGAATCGAATCGCGGCAAGGGAAAATACTCAGGATCCCGTTTCACCCGGCGCACAATCCGCAAGGCGCTCTGGAGCAGGCCCTGCGCGAGCGCATCCGGGAAAAAATGCAGGCCGCCTGAGGCGCAAAGCTATTCGAAGCGGATGGCGTCCTCACCCAGAAGGGCTTCGATTTCCTCCACCACCCCGTCGGAAGGCTGGATGCGCAGATCGTGATCCACACTGAGGATCTTCACCTTGTTGTCGGGAAAGATGAAATGCAGGAAGGTTTCGTTTTTTCCTTTGTGCGCCGCAAGGATGTTCTTCACCTCCAGCAGCGTCTGCCGCTCGAGTCCGGGCGTGCGCAGATGGATGTGCACCTTGCCCTTCCAGTGACTCTTGACCTCCGCCAGCGGCGCGACCTGATTCGCGATCACTTTGGGCAGGTTGCCTTCCGAATCCACCGTCCCGGTGACCAGCAGCGGCTCTTCGATGTGCAGCAGGCTCTCTGAGGCGGCGTAGGTTTCCGGCCAGAGGATCACGTCGATCGAACCCTGCAGATCCTCGAACGTCACGATGGCCATCTTGTCGCCTTTGCGCGTGGTCTTCGGCAGCACCTTGATGGGGATTCCGGCGATGCGCACCGCGGCATTGCTCGGGGATTCCGCGATGCTGGCCGAGGTCGCGTCGGTGAACCAGGCGATGTCTTTGGCGAAGCGCTGCAACGGATGGCCCGTGATGTAAAAACCGACGGTCTCCTTCTCGAACTTCAGCCGTTCCTGCTCGCTCCACTCCTCATCCTGCTGTTCGGTTTGCGGCTCCGCTTCCATCTGCTCCTCGAACACTTCGAACATGCTCGACTGCCCCAGTTGCCGGTCGCGCTGCTTGGACTGCGCCATCTCCATCGTCGCCTGCAGATCCCGCATCATGACGGCGCGGCTCTCGCCGAACGAATCGCAGGCGCCGCTTTTGATGAGACTCTCGATGACGCGCTTGTTGACCTGCCTGAGATCGACGAACTCGCAGAACTCCTTGAACGAGGCGAACCGCTGGTGCTCCTTGCGCGTTTCGATGATCGATTCGATCGCCGCCGTGCCGACGTTTTTGATCGCCCCCAGCCCGAACAGCAGCTGGTTTTCCACGATGGAAAAATCCTTGGTGCTGGCGTTCACATCCGGCGGCCGCACCTGGATGCCCATCTCCCGGCAATCGTGGATGTAGCGCAGGACCTTGTCCGTGTTGTCCATGTCGCCCGTGATCAGCGCGCCGAAAAATTCCAGCGGGTAATGCGCCTTCAGGTAAGCGGTCTGGTAGGAGATCTGCGCGTAGGCGGCGCTGTGCGACTTGTTGAAACCGTAACCGGAAAACTTTTCCATCAGGTTGAAGATCTTGTCCGCTTTCTTGTCGGGGATCTCGTTTTTCTTGCTGCCCTGCATGAATTTTTCCCGCTGCGCCGCCATTTCCTCGGGCTTTTTCTTGCCCATCGCGCGGCGCAGAAGGTCCGCATCCCCCAGCGTGAAACCCGCGAGCGCGCTGGCGATGTTCATGACCTGCTCCTGATAGAGGATCACGCCGTGCGTTTCCCTCAGGATCTTTTCCAGTTGCGGCAGCTCGTACTGCACTCGCTCGGTTCCGTGCTTGCACTTGATGTAGGTGTCCACCATACCCGACTCCAGCGGACCGGGCCGGTACAAAGCCAGAAGCGCGACGATGTCTTCGAAACAATCGGGCTTCATTTTTTTCAGCAGGTCCCGCATCCCCGAACTTTCCAACTGAAACACGCCCAGCGTCCTGGCGTCGCTCAACAGCTTGTACGTTTTGGCATCGTCATAGGGGATGGCGCTGATATCCAGATCGAGGTCGCGCGACTGTTTGATCAGCTTCAACGCCATGTCGATGACCGTCAGCGTCTTGAGGCCGAGGAAATCCATCTTGAGCATGCCCAGCTTTTCCACGCTGCCCATGGAAAACTGGGTCACCACCTCGTCGTTGCCGCCCTTGTAGAGCGGCAGAAACTTGGTGAGCGGCTGGGAAGAGATCACCACCCCCGCCGCGTGCGTCGAGCAATGGCGCGGCAGCCCTTCCAGCGAACGCGCGATGTCCAGAAGCTCCGCCACTTTTTCGCTTTCCTTGCGCATTTCGTTGAAGCGCGGTTCCTCGTTGATCGCATCGGTCAGCGTCACGTTCAGCCGGTTGGGCACCAGCTTGGCGATCTTGTCCACCTCGCCGTAGGTCATGTCGAGCACCCGGCCCACGTCGCGCAGCACGCCCTTGGCGTTCATGCTGCCGAACGTGATGATCTGCGACACGTTCTGGTTACCGCCGTATTTTTCCGTCACGTACTGAATCACCGCATCCCGGCCCTGGATGCAGAAGTCGATGTCGATATCGGGCATGCTCACCCGTTCCGGATTCAAAAAACGCTCGAACAGCAGGCCGTACTTTAGAGGATCGATGTCGGTGATCTTGAGCGCGTACGCGACGACGCTGCCCGCCGCCGAGCCGCGGCCCGGACCCACCGGGATGTTGCGTTCCTTCGCATGGTGGATGAAATCCCAGACGATGAGAAAATAGCCCGGATAGCCCATGCGGCGGATGATGCCCAGTTCCTCGTCCAGGCGCGCTTCGTAGGCGGCCACATCCGGCTCGTCGCCCAGCTCCCGCATCCAGTCCAGCCGTTCCTTGAGCCCCTCGCGCGACCGTTCCTCCAGATAGGTTTCCAGCGTGTAGCTCTCCGGCACCGGATACTCGGGCAGGTTGAGCTTGTCGAAATCGAATTCCACCTCGCAGCGTTCGGCGATCTTCAGCGTGTTTGCGATCGCCTCCGGAACGTCTTTGAACAGCTCGATCATCTCCTCAGGGGATTTGAAATAGTATTCATCCGAGGGATACTGCATGCGGTACTGGTCGCTGATGGTCTTTCCGGTCTGCAGGCACAACAAGATCTCGTGCGCCCGGAAATCGCCGCGCTCCAGGTAATGGCAGTTGTTGGTGGCCACCACCGGCAGCGACAGTTTTTCCCCCAGGCGGATCAGCTCCCGGTTGACTTTCTCCTGGTAGTCCTGCTTGTGGTATTGCAGTTCCAGGAAAAAATTGTCCGGTCCCATGATATCGCGGTACTGCTCGGCGGTCTTCACCGCGCGCGGGAAGTTTTCCTTGTTGAGGTTGTAGGCCACCTCGCCCCGGCCGCAGGAGCTGAGCGCGATCAGTCCTTCGGCGTGCTCGGCCAGCAGCTCCTTGTCGATGCGCGGTTTGTAGTAAAACCCTTCCAGGTATCCCGAGGTGACCAGGCGCAGCAGGTTTTTGTAGCCCTTGTCATTTTCCGCCAGCAGGATGAGATGGTAGGAGGCGTCGCGCAGGTGGTGGTTGGTTTTCTTCTCCAGCCGGCTCTCGGGCGCGACGTACACCTCGCAGCCGATGATCGGTTTGAGCCCGTGTTTTCTCGCCCCGTTGTAAAACTCCACCGCCCCGAACAGGTTGCCGTGGTCGGTCATGGCGACCGCCGGCATGCCGTATTCCGCGGCGCGCTGGAACAGGGCGTCGTGCCGGATCGAGGAATCCAGCAGGCTGTACATCGTGTGCAGGTGCAGATGAACGAAATTTGTGGGAGATGTCATGAAGTCGAGTTCAGTCCAGAGCCTTGTCGATGGGAACGTACTCCATATCCAGGGAGTCGGCCACCGCCGGATGCGTGACGTGCCCCTTGTAAACGTTGAGTCCCAGCGCCAGCGCCGGGTTTTCGCGAAACGCCCGCCGGTATCCCTTCTCCGCCAGCTCCAGCGCGTGCGGGAACGTGGCGTTGGTGAGCGCAAACGTCGAGGTGCGCGCCAGCGCGCCGGGCATGTTGGCGACGCAGTAATGAATCACCCCCTCTTCCTCATAGATGGGATCGCTGTGCGTGGTCGGCCGCGAGGTCTCGAACACGCCGCCCTGGTCGATCCCCACATCCACCACCACCGAACCGGGCTTCATCTGCTGCATCATCTTGCGGGTCACCAGTTTGGGGGCTTTCGCGCCGGGGATGAGCACCGCCCCGACCACCACATCCGCCGAGCGCAGGGCGTCCATCATGTTGATGTGGTTCGACATCAACGTGCGCACGCGCGCGCCGAAGATATCGTCCAGGTAGCGCAGGCGCGGCAGGTCGATGTCCAGCACCGTGACCATCGCGCCGGTGCCGATCGCCATCTTCGCCGCATTGGTGCCGACGATGCCGCCGCCGATGATCACCACATGCCCCGGGTCCACGCCGGGAACGCCGCCGAGCAGAATCCCGCGGCCGCCGTTTTCCCCTTCCAGGCATTTCGCCCCTTCGTGGATCGACATGCGCCCCGCCACCTCGCTCATGGGAATGAGCAGCGGCAGGGATCTGTCGGGCAGCTGCACGGTTTCGTAGGCGATGCCGATGATCTTCCTGTCCAGCAACGCCTGCGTCAGCTCTTTGGCCGGCGCGAGGTGCAGGTAGGTGTAGAGGATCTGCCCTTCCTGCAGCATGCCGTACTCTTCCTTGAGCGGCTCCTTCACCTTGATGATCATCTCCGCCTGCGCGTAGATGACGTCGCGGCTGGTGATGCGCGCGCCCTGTTCTTCGTATTGCAGGTCGGACAGACCGCTGCCTTTGCCCGCATCCTTTTCGATCAGAACCTCGTGCCCGCGCGCCGTCAGTTCGTGGGCCCCGGCGGGGGTCAGGGAGATCCGGCCTTCATCCTCTTTGATTTCTTTTGGAACACCGATAATCATGGGTTTGCCTCGTTTCCGCTTTCGTAGGTGGATTGCGCCGCAAAGGGAGGTTTCACAGGTATCGAGAATACCCGGGGATTCCAGACGAAATCATTTATACCGAAATTCGCAGCCGTCCTCACCCAAATTTTTCGCACGCGCGCCGCCGGCGGTTTGATCTTTAAAGCAAAATCCTATAGATTGAAACCGTTGGCAGCCATCGCCCTTCAAATTATATCTGGAACTCCGCATTGGAAAAAGTTGCAAAATCCGATATCGAAACGCGCGTGCGTTCCCGCCTGAATGCGGACGGAACATTGCTCGATCTGGACGATCAGGACATCGGCGTCGAGGAGTTGAAATGCATCGCCGAGCTGGAGGACCTTGCGGGCGTGGAGCAGCTCTACCTCAGCCACAACCACCTTTCGGGGGATTCCGTCGCGGCGCTCGCCGCCATGCGCACGTTTCCCAACCTGAAAGCGCTGTATCTCAACCACAACAATCTGGGGGACACAGAAGCGGGGATGCTGGCAGGATCGGACCTGATGCAGAATCTGACCTGCCTCATGCTGGAAGCCAACAACATCGGCGCTGAAGGAGCGAAACAGCTCGCCGGTTCGGCGAAATTCGGCAGGCTGGAAATCCTGTATCTCGACAGCAACCCCATCGGTGCGGCAGGCACCGAATCCATCGCCGCCTCCACCGCCTTTCCGGCGCTCTCCGCCCTGCACCTGGACAGCACCGGCATGGGGGACGACGGCGCGGTGGCGCTGGCCAACTCGGCGCAGCTTGCGGAACTGTCAAAACTGTATCTCTGCTCCAACCGGATCGGCAACGAAGGCGCCATCGCCCTGGCCGAATCGCCGCATCTGAAAAACCTGACGGTGCTCAGCATCTGGCGCAACGAGATCCGCGATGCCGGCGGGCAGGCCATCGCGAATTCCGCAACCTTCGCCAAGCTGGAACGGCTCTACATGAGCCTCAACCTGATCGACCGGCCGGTGCGCAAGATCATCCGCGGCTCCGATCTGGCGAAACGGCTGAAAACCCTGGTGATGGATTGAACGGGGCGAACGCCCCCACGGTGACCACCCATGGACTACAAATTCACCTACAACAAACTCTTCAACTGGATCTTCCACATCGGCGTGATCTTCAACATCTGCCTGGTGATCTGGATCTTTCTGGTGTTCTTCGAGGTGCTCTAAGAAGGCGGGAAAGTCAGGCCAGCTCCATCGGAGCGGCGGCCTTGACGAGGAATTCCTGATTGCGCCACATCAGCTTATCCTGTGGAATGAGGAAATCCCCCTGCGTGTTGCGGAAAGGACGCCATTCGCGATCGACGTACACTTCGTTGGGACGGAAAGCCGCCTTGTACGTCAAGGACTGATTGTTGGTGATGTAGTACCCCAGGTAGTAATACTTGATCCCCTGCCGTTTGGAAAACTCAAGCTGCTTTAAAATGCTGAAGGTTCCCAGGCTCATCTGCGGGTCGGGGGCCACGTAGAACGTATAAATCGCGGAAAACGTGTTGCTGGTGAAATCCCCCAGCGCGACGCCGATCAGCGTGTCGTTCCAGTAGTACTCGAATTCGATCCCGAAAGGCGTATTGACGTAAAAGGAAAGGCGGAAGTTCTGCTCGTCTTCCACATCGTCCTGCAGGGATTGAAAGCGCTTTTTATGGTCCAGATACAGGCGGAATTTCTTGTCCGTGTATTTGGGAGCTCCGACCTTGATTTTTATTCCGTTGCAGGCTTTGAGCGCCCGTTTCTGGCTGCGGGAGATGCGGAAATCGTCGGTGCGGACGCGGAT
This sequence comes from Nitrospinales bacterium, assembly GCA_965223345.1. Lineage (GTDB taxonomy): Bacteria > Nitrospinota > Nitrospinia > Nitrospinales > VA-1 > CBDCWG01. Next base: position 2,115,532 of record CBDCWG010000012.1, on the reverse strand, counting down.
GGGGATGCACTGGAAGCAGTCCTGACAGCGGGGGCGGAAAAAATAATCCCCGAAATGACGCATTCCGTGGGCCAGGAGATACTCGAATTCCACCTCGGAAACGTCTTCAAGCAGGTATTCTTCAAACAGAGACTGCCGTTCCTTGAAATACCCGCACTGAAATTTCTTGGAATCGATAAAGTGGGCCAGCATCGCTCTATAAAGATTGGGTACCTGCCACCAGCGGCAGTCTCGTATATATCCCTATTGCTTCTTATTGTAAATCATTTATTTCGCAAATCCACCTTAAAGGCTTGTGTATCAGGGATTACCAATTCTAAAGGGTTCTCCCCTCCGAAACCGTTTGATCGGCGGGCCTGACCGAAGCCGTGTTTCCCATTGATTTGAAAATCCCAACGCCGTTGCAAAGCCGACGCTTTTGTGGTTAACTGAGCCGTTTTTTGCGGTCGATACGCAAAAAATACCGCTTTTATTTCGCCTGGACGGAGCTTTTTGCATTTTGAGGAACGCAAATACGTGAAAGTCTCGGTCGTCATCCCCACGCTCAACGAATCCTCGGCCCTGCCGCAGACCCTGCAAGCCATTCGCCGGCACGAACCGCACGAGATCATCGTGGCCGACGGCGGCAGCCAGGACGAAACCCGCGCAATCGCCGGGCAGCTCGCCTGCAAAACCGTCGAAAGCCCCCCCGGCCGCGCACACCAGATGAATTCCGGCGCCCGGGCGGCCACCGGCGACATCCTGCTGTTTCTGCACGCCGACAGCGCCGTGGACGGCGAAAGCTACCGCAAGATGGTCGCGGTCATGCAGGAAGGCGGCAAACTCGGCGGCGCGTTCAGCCTGGCCATCGAATCCGAGAGGATGTCGCTGCGGCTCATCGCCAAACTCGCCACCCTCAGGTCGCGCTACCTCCACCTCGTCTACGGCGACCAGGCCATCTTCGTGCGCGCCGGCACCTTCAACGAGATGGAGGGGTTTCGCTCGTTGCCCATCTGCGAGGACCTGGATTTTTTCAAACGCCTGAAAAAAAAGGGGGCGACCGTCGTTCTCAAGGAAAAGGCCCGCACCTCGCCGCGCCGCTGGCTCACTGAGGGCGTCTGGTTCACCACCTTCCGCAACTCCGTCATCGCCACCCTGTTTCTCGTGGGCTTCTCCCCCCAGACTCTGAGCAAATGGTACGGGGTGATCCGCTGACCTCTGGCCCAGCCAACGCCACCTGAAAACCACTGGCAAACCCCGCTTTCCGCAGTCGAGATATTTCCGCCCTCGAAACCGTATCTCTTTGGCTTATAATGGGTAATAGTCCTCTATCCCCTCCCCCAACCCAACAGGTGATAAAACCACCATGCACCCGTTGCAAAAAAACCGCATACACGACCAAAAGCTCAACACCTGCTGATTACCTTGTTATTGGCTTTTCTGTTGTCGTGTATAAGTTCACCCGCCTTTGCCTCAGAGGTGGAGTCCATCCACATAAAAACGACCCACTACACGCTCTGGGCTTTGGCGGATGGCGGAGATTGCCAGTTCACAGTCAAGCGAACCGATGCGGGCTATAAAGGGAAGCTGGATCTGTTCGATCCCATTCGGAATCTCGAGGAATTACAACGGCAGGGCCTTGTTCCCAAACCAATGAAAAAGATCACAGACAAAAAACTAACCCATTTCATCATGAACCACAGGGAGGTCAAGGACAACCTCCCGATTGAAAATGAAAAAATCGAACGGTTGATGCAAGCCATTCAATCGGAGCCCATCCCTAAATTGGACACCGGCCAATTTGGTTTATCCAAACAATGGCTAAAAGAAAATGCCCGGGTGGCTATGGAGGAAAGATTGAAACATCTTTCCACAGATGATTTTCCGAATTTAGAAACTGAAAAAGAAAAACTGTATCCCCAACTTTTAGATTTGAAACACCTGGCAGAATATTATGAAGGGGGTTGGACGGACGATAATCCGAAAATCGAGATCACCATACGCCTGAGTGACGGGAACACCCTACAAGTGAACTCCAAATCGCAACATGCTTACATGATCCCTTGGAAAATCGAAGATCAATCGCAAACTGTAAAAACGTTCAATATCCACATCGCGAAGGCTCTGAATAAAATTATACCGTCCCAGTGCCAAGCGTATGAAAGAATTGCCCCTGACATAAGAGAACTTTTTTTTACGAGAGTTTGGTATGAACCGATCATCAATTTTGAGGATAATTTACATCAGAAAAAAAAGCTCAACGACCTGGGTGACCAAATTCTTCCGGTAACACAACAATACAATATCGTTCAAAGTCGAATTTATGGTGAGTGTTGTGGAAAAACGGAAATCGAAGAATGGACTGTGAAACTTCAGGATAAAGCAGGACCAAAAAACTTTTTTATAGAACTAGAAGCGCCTATCAAGAAAGGAAAACTGGATCTCACACAGTATTCCCCCGAAAAAATAAAGCAATTTAGAGACCAAATTGATTCCATCCCCTGGCTGAAAACATTCATGGAAAAACACCCCGAATACGAATATTCCATAAATATCAACCAGGGCTGTTCTATAAGTAAAAAAAGATACCAGTATTTTCGTAAATACTACGGATGGCCTGTTCTAGATAAACCTTATTCCAGCGATATTGTGTCTTTCGAAGCTGAATTGGATGAAAGATATAACAACTCCCACTGGTTGATTTTTCCTGACAAAAACATGGTTCTTATCTCTTATACTGGAAATCCAATACTGAAGTGGAAACGTGAGGATATCGACCCCGATTTAACCGACTCCGGTTACAAAGGCGGTCTTACGATCTCTCCCGAAGGAGAAATCCTTCACTATTAATTTTTTTGCCCACTTAGTCTGCCCCAAGCTCTGGACTGGCCTAAGCACTCGGTCACCCACTGTGCATCTATTCTCTTGACGCAGGCCCAAATCGCTTGAATCCCGTCCGGGCAATTCTTTATAATGATAGGTATTCATTAACGATTCCCACACCGCCCGCGGTTGGAACCTCTGAAATTCGCTATGGGAAAGAAAAAATCCCGCAACACCAATAAGAAAAAAGACCCCTCCCCTGCATCCGCATCTCCCGGAAAAGGCAAGCTCATCGGCCTCGTTCTGGCTGTAATGATCGTGGTCGGCGGGGTGTACGTGGCGACCAAACCAGCGGCGGACGTGCAGCCGGTGGCGCCCGCGACCGGGACTCTCATCGAAACGCGGCCGGTGCTCTCGGACGCACTGTTCACCGGCAAGGTGGCGCAGGCCTACCGCATCGCGGCGGAGATTCCCAAAGTCATCGACAGCCAGTTCTGCTACTGTTACTGCAAAAAGGAGCACGGCCACAAAACACTGCTCACCTGCTTCACGAACCGGCACGGCGCCAAATGCGAAATCTGTATCAACGAGGTGCTCTACGCCTACGAGCTGTACAAAAAGGGCTACACGCTCGACGACATCGTGATCGCCATCGACAAGAAATTCTACCGCCCCTACAAGAAGCACAAAACGTTATAATAGAACTATGGAAAACGCGATCGAACAAAAACCCGTCAGCATTTACATCCCCTACACCCTGCTCGTGATGACGCTGCTCTCCATCTTCATCATCACGCTCAACAAGCAGCCTTTGGAACCGGGCAAGACGGAATATCCCTCGGTGTCCTTTCTCGCTCCCAACTTCGAGCTGGAATCGCTCACCGGCAGCAAGGTGAACCTGCTGGACTACCGCGGCAAGGTGGTGTTCATCAATTTCTGGGCCACCTGGTGCGGCACCTGCGAGGTGGAGATGCCCTCGATGCAGAAACTCTACGACCGTTACAAGGACGACGGCTTCGAGATGCTGACCATCAGCATCGACAAGGATCAGTCGCTGATCCAGCCGTTCATGGACAAATACAAGCTGACCTTTCCGGTGCTGCTCGATCCGGAAAGCGAAGTCGCCAAAAAAGACTACAAGACCACGGGCGTGCCCGAAACCTTCATCGTCAACCGAGACGGGTTGATCATCTACAAGAAGATCGGCCCGGACGACTGGGCCACCGACGAAATGATGGAAGCGTTCGCGCGGATCGTCCTGGAGAGCTGACATGAAACCTTTATGGAACGGCATTCTGGCTCTGGCAATCGTATCGCTGTTTTGCGCGGCGCAGGTCGCGGCGCACGGCGGCGAAAAACATGAGGAAGAACATACAGCCGCTGAAGCGGAAGCGCCCGCCGCGATGGATTCCATCTACGCCGCCGACGGCGAAGAGGACGCGGGCGCGGCGCAGGATTCGATCTACGCCGTGGGCGAAGACGGCGAAGAAGCGGGCGAGCCGGCCGGCTCGCTGTTCACTCAGCAGGACCTCTTCGGCGGCGAAACGCCGTCGATGGACATGCAGACGATGCAGCACAGCGAAGGCAGCGGCAGTAACCATGCGGGGCACGAGGAACCGCAGGTCGAACTCGCCGAGCACGAGATGGTGTCCACCGACTCCAAGGGTTACGGCGTCGCGGCGGCCATCACGCTGCTGTCCGGTCTGGTTTTCGGTTTTCTGAGCTTCAAGCGTCCCAACGAATGATTCCCGTTTTCCGGGAATGAACCTTCACCCGCACCACCCCCCGGCATGCCGGGTTTCTCCATAATTCGATGGCGAACGGGATCGTTGAAACCATAAAAGAACGCCTCGGCCTGCAACTGCTCGAATACGATATCGAGGAGCACGCCAATTCGATCCCGTATTCCCTCGGCGGCATCACCGCCTCGGCCTTCACCATCCTGGTTGTGAGCGGCATTCTGCTGTCGCAGTTTTACATCCCCGTTCCCGAACGTGCCAACCAGAGCCTGCACTACCTGACAGATCAGATCTACCTCGGCTGGTTTCTGCGCGGCATCCATTTCTGGGCGGCCGAAGTGCTGACCGTGACGCTGGTCCTGCACATGCTGCGTGTGTTCTGGACCGCCTCCTACAAAAAACCGCGCGAGGTCAACTGGCTCATCGGCGTCGCCCTACTGCTGATGATGGGGAACCTGCTGTTCACCGGCACCGTCCTCAAATGGGACCAGGAAGCCTACGAGGCGCTGGACCATTTCCTCTGGGTGGTCGAGGGCATGGGCATCTTCGGCGCGCCGTTCACCGAAAAATTCGCCCAGGGCGTGCCGCTGTTATCGCGCATCTACATGGCGCACATTTCGCTGCTGCCGCTGATCACCGTCATGCTGCTGGGCCTGCACATGTTCTACATCAAGTACCACAAGCTCTCGCCGCTGCCGGACAAACCCGAAGGCGGCAAGGTCATCAAATTCACCCAGCACATGGCCTACCTCAGACGCGCGGGCGCCGGCGCCTTTTTGCTCATCTGCCTGCTGGCGCTGTTCATCGCGCCGCCCTTGGGAGACGATCCGATTCCGGGACTGGAAGTCACCAAGCCGCCGTGGCAGTTCGTCTGGCTCTACGCCCTGGAAAACCTGTGGGTGCCGTTTCTCGTGGTTGCGCCGCTGGCGCTCATCGGCATCCTGGTGATCATCCCGTTCATCGACCGCAGCGAGGAACGCCGCTGGCAGAAACGCCCCATCGCCACCGCGTTCATCATCTTCATGGTCGTGCTGATGGTCGGGCTCATCATCTGGGGCAAAGTCACCACCATGACCCACACCATGTAGCCGCATGCCCGGCCGCATCCAGCTTGAAATCCTGACCAAAGACGACTGCCCCCTCTGCGACACCGCCAAAGCCACTGTGCAGGACGTGCTGCCCGACTACCCGGCGGATCTGCATCTCACAGACATCAGCACCAACCCCGAGCTGTTCGAGGCGTACAAGGAAAAGATCCCCGTCCTGCGCATCAACGGCGAAGACGCGTTCGTCTACAAAGTCCACCCCGTGACCCTGCGCAAGAAACTGGATTTGTTGATTGAAGGATGAAATGTGACTGTCATGCTGAGCTTGTCGAAGCATGACTTTCCCCTTCCCCCTTCGACCGAGGCTGACTTGAGTATGCTGAAGGCCTCAGGGTGATAGGTGTATCCGTTTTGCGCCGATATGGATTTTGTTGTACTATTTCCACTCCCAGTCACAAAAATAGAGGAGCTGTTGCGGTTACTGAACCTGCAATCGTTATTCAACAGCATGAGCCAAAAACATTCACAATTCACAGGATCGATTCCCGAAATATACGATACCTGTCTGGGGCCATTGCTTTTTGAGTTTTCGGCCAAGGATCTGGCTGCGCGTATCAAGGACCACATCCCTCCCCACGGCAAAATACTCGAGGTGGCCTGCGGCACTGGAATCGCCACGCACCATTTCCGCAAAACGTCTCCGGAGACGGCGGTGATTCTTGCAACCGACCTCAATGGCGCCATGATCGAACACGCACGAAAAAAGCAGGGTCACTTGCAGGGGGTCACATTTGAGATCGCGGATGCGCTGTCGCTTCCCTTCGAGGACCGGGAATTCGATCTGGTTTTATGCCAGTTCGGCCTCATGTTTTTTCCCGACAAATTGAAAGCGGTGAATGAAATGAGCCGGGTGCTCAAGCCGGGTGGATTGCTTGCGTTCAACGTCTGGGATTCGTTTGAGCAGAATCGATGCGTTGCGATCGCCCATGAAACGATCTCCGGTTTTTTTGACGACGAGCCGCCGAAATTCCTCAAAACCCCTTTTGGCTTTTATGACATCGATCCTATAAAAATTCTGTTAGAGCAGGCGGGTTTGACAAATATCGAGTTTGATACCGTGTCTGAAACGATAGAGGGACTGGAACCCGACTCTATTGCAAAAGGGCTGGTGGAAGGCAACCCGGGTATCCTTGAGATCAACGAACGGGCAAACGCAACGGCGAATGAAGTGACAAAAGCCGTCGCCCAAGCCATTGAAGCTGAATTCGGCCCGAGCCCGCTGAAAATACCGCTGCAAGCCATCGTATTCAAAGCGGTCAAGCCAGACTCAACAGCACTTTTTTAAGAACTTCTTCTGCGCTTTTCCGGCTCATATTTCCTTTGCGCCTTTGCGCGAGACCGCTTTTTTGCTTTTATCCTGTCAACCCTGTCTGATTCTTTTCTTTGCGGTTATCCGTTGCGTCTTTTCCTCTCCTGCAAAACCGGAATATCCTTGAGCATCTCCTCTTTCAGCAGGTCCCATAAAATTCCCTTCGGCCGGGGATGCCGGTCTCTGCATTCAATCGTCCGCGTCGGTGTGACGATGTAATCCAGCGGGATGTCGTAGGGCTGTACCTGCCAGCTATCGGCCACCACCTGATCGTCGTGCACGGTGCTGACGATCTTCGTCTGCGGCGTCACGATGCCGAGCTCGGTGGCGAGTGCGAATTCCAGATCCGAGTAACCGCCGCCCTTCCCTGCCCGCGCGCCGTTTTCCCGCACCGCGACCGAGCCCGCGACGATAAGATCGATGGCGAGCATTTCCTTTGGCAAAACGGGAACGCCAAACTTCGCCGCCCCGGCGATGCTCGCGGCTTTCTTCAGGTTTTCAGGATCGATTCTATGAGGGTCGAGACGGAGGAAGCAGCGCGCCTCGCGCAGGCGCGGCACCGCCATGAACACGGTCTTGCCGTCTTTGAGCGCCTGCAGGCGCACCGGGCGCTGCGGGCTGTCGGGGTTGCACTTGAGGTTCTGCGCGTCTTTGTAGAAAGGCTCGGCAGCGAGCCGCCTTGCGGCGGCCTCGGCGTCTTTGAAGTTGGGAATGCGGTGCTGAATGGGAAAGGGGAAACGCGCGAGTCCGGCCTCACGCAGATGCTGCCAGATTTTTTCCCGGACCGCGTGCTTGCTGATTCTCGCCAAGTTTTCGCCGGTCAGTTCTGCCTCTTGGGCTTGAACATCTCCATCAGCTTTTGCATATCCGGCATATTTTCCATATCGGGCATCTGCGCGGCATCCGGGTTGTTTGCCCGCTCCCGCTGCATCTCCTTCATCGCCTGGGAGCGGTGCTTGCGCATTTCCTGAAACTGGCTGAGGTCGGGCATTTCCTGGTCCGTCACCGTCATGCCTTTGGGAACTTCATAGACGCTGGCCGGACCGGGATCGCCTTTGATGATTTTCGTGGCGACAAACGTGTTCTTCATGCCCGCCACATTGCTTTCGTGCCAGATCGGCAGTCCGTCGTCGGTGACGCACATTTTCGAAACAAAACGGGGAACGTCCCAGATGCGGCATTTTTCACCGGCGAATTTTTCGGTTTTGCCCGTGTCCGTGCCGCCCATCGCCTTCATGTAACGCTCCGAGGCCTTTTTGCCTTTCCCGGCCGCGGCGCTTTTCTTGATCTGTTCGTACATGGGATTGCGCATGCGCGTCGCGGTGTTCTTTTCCAGATCGATGCTCACCACCCAGGGTCCCTGCGTGATGGTTCGGTTGTGCTGCTTTATGGACATGCCCATGACGTTCACTTCGGATCGCATCTCTTCCGCGAGCTGCTTGCCGTAATCCTTGAAATACTGCACGCGCGTGCCGTTCATCGACCCTTCCATTTTATAATGAATGGTCGCCTCCTTGATGCCGAACATTCTGACGCCTTCTTCCTTAGCCTGAACAGGGGACACGACGGCCAGAATAAGAGCGATTGAGAGCAGGGTTTTGATGGTCTTCATGGGTTACCTCAGCTTGGGGTCCAAAAGGTTCGTTCCGTCTCCGGTGTCGTTGCGCCCGTTTTCACAGCATTCGTGGAAATTGCGGCGCAGATAAGGAGCGAGAGCACGTTTCTGTTATAATTTTTAACTTAACAAAGATCCTCGCAAAATCAAACGATGAAAGGGGTTTCCCGGATGGTTTGCGCCGGAATATCCCTCCTTCGAACATTTCGATCAGGAGTTTCGAACATGGTGGAAAAAGTCGCGCTGACGGAAAGCGAACTGCAGGAAAAACTGAAGGCAATGGCGCCGGAGTGGAAAACCGGAAAAAACGACAAGGGCGTCCCGCACATCGAACGGGTCAAGCACGCCCGCGCGTTCATGGAGGGCATCGACTTCGTCCACAAGGTGGCGGAACTGGCCGAGGAAAACAACCACCATCCGGATATCTTCATCCATTACAAGCGCATCACCGTGCGCTACTGGACCCACACCGCAAGCGGCGTCACGCTGGCCGACGTGCAGATGGCGCAGAAAGTGGATGCGTTGTTTTGAAATGAAACCCGATGCGGCACGAAGGGGGCGGGACCGAATCTTCACTGCGGGAACGAATTTTAATTGGGTGGCTTTGGTGAGAGATCAGAAATTAAAGGCTCAGGCGTTCTTTTTGACAATCCGGTAGCTGTCTTGCACCAATTGTCCAAGCGCCTCCCCATCGATTGCCTTGCCGGGTTTGATTTTCACATGCCGCATGCATTTCCCGGTGCCTTCCATTAAGTTTTCGGGGTCCTGCATGAATGCGCCCAGGAAAAAACCGACATTCATGTGCGCCCTGAAGACATTCACATAGGCAAAGGCCGCATCGCCCACGCAGGCGGTGGGGCATCCGTCGTGCATGAGTTCGCGGACATCACCGCCGCAGGCGCGCATGCGTTCGAACCAGTGCCGCGCAACGGCATAAAGCTCGCTCTCGCCATCGTCAAGCCAGGCGTCGATGGCAGGATCGTGTTTCTGGGCACTCGGAAATCTCAGCAGGGGTGTTATTGCAGACATTTTTCCGGGCTGTGGGTGAATCAGGCGGTTTCCTCGCGCAGCACGTCGTCGAGGGTCTGCCGCCGGCGGCTCAGGGTGAAGCGGTCGCCGTCCACCACCACTTCCGGGATCAGGGGCTGGGAGTTGTAATTGGAGGACATCGCAAACCCGTACGCCCCGGCCCCACCGATCAGAACGAGATCCCCGACTTTCGGCATCGGCAGCCGGCGCGGCACCGGCTCCTCGTTTTTCTGGGTCAGCACGTCGCCCGACTCGCACACCGGCCCGGCGATGATGAGATCCTGCTCCGGCCCGAGATCGTCGCCGACGAACCAGATGGGATGGAACGATCCGTACGCCATCGGCCGGATCAGATGGCAGAAGCCCACGTTCACCAGCACGTAGTCCAGCCGCTTGCGGTCCTCGTCGAAGGTGTGGTTGAGCGAGCGCACCTCGCCGAGCAGCGTACCGCAGCCCGCGACGAAACGCCTGCCCGGTTCGATCTCGCAGACGATGCTGCGGCCGAAATGTTTTTCCAGAATGGCTGTGCGCTCTTCGAGGATGGTGCGGTAGCCGGAGATGTCTTCCTGCGGTTTTTCCGGGTCGTACTGATACGGCAGGCCGCCGCCGAAATTGATGACCTCCAGCCCGGAAAAGCGCTTGGCGAACTCCACCAGCTTGCCGGTGATGCGCTTCAGATGTTCCATGTCGCCGCCGGAGCCGATGTGAATGTGCGCGCCCGAGATCGTGAGCCCGTACTTATCGGCGATTTGCTGCGCCGCGTCGAGGTTCTCGAACCAGATGCCGTGCTTGCTGTAGGGTCCGCCGGTGTTGGTCTTTTTCGAGTGGCCGACGCCTTCGCCGGGGTTGATGCGGATGGAGATCTTCGGCGAGCCCGCGCCGTTTTTCTTGAGCGCCTGGCCGTATTCCTCCACCATCCCCAGAGTGCCGCAGTTGACGAAGATACCGTTGTCGAGGCAGAACCGCACATCGTCGGGCTGGATGAACAGGTCGCTGGTGAACAGAATGTCCTCGGCGGCGAACCCGATTTTCAGCGCGCGCTTCACCTCATAGATGTTCACCGCGTCGATCTTGATGCCCTGCTTGAGCATCTCTTTCAGGATGGCCGCGTTCGAGCAGGCCTTCATGGCGTAGCGGGTCACCGGCGCCAGCGGTTTGATCTCGGCGATCGATTTTCTCAAGGCCGCGAGCGAATACACGTACACCGGGGTCCCGTGTTCGCGGGCGATGTCCCGCACATCGACGTTTTCAATTTTCGCGCGTTCAACAACATTGGTGCCGGTAGAACTCATATTCCGTTTTCTCCACAAAACCGCGTGTTTTCAAGGACGTGATTCCCCGGCGCGGCAGGTTTCTTAAGGGGTGCGACGCAGCCTTGCACCCCCGCTGGTTTTTGTTTGACTTTTAACGTGATTTCGCTGATTTTAATGATTCCTGAAACTCAGGCGACCTTCCCCCGGAATGCCCTGGAAGCAGCCGCCGACGGAGCCCGAAAATGCGGAAATGGACGATCGAAGAATCAAGGGAACATTATAACATCTATGGCTGGGGCGCCGGCTATTTTGACGTCAACAGCAAAGGCCACATGGTCGTGCAGCCCAACCGCCAGAGCAAGCACGCCATCGACCTCAAGGAACTGGTGGACGACATCCAGTCCAAAGGCTACTCGCTGCCCGTCCTTCTCAGGTTCTCCGATATTCTGCGCTCCAGCATCCACCGCCTGACCACCGTTTTCCAGAACGCCATCGAGGAATACCACTACAAGGGCCAGTACCACGGCGTCTACCCGATCAAGGTGAACCAGCAGCGGCAGGTGGTCGAAGAGATCGTGAAGTTCGGCCGGCCCTACAACATCGGCCTGGAAGCCGGGTCCAAGCCGGAGCTGCACGCCATCCTCGCCATCATGGACAACCCGGAAGCCCTTCTGATCTGCAACGGCTACAAGGACGAACCCTTCATCCGGCTCGCCCTCATGGGCCAGAAACTGGGCAAGCGCGTGTTCATCGTCGTGGAAAAACTCGACGAGCTGGAACTGATCGCGAAAGTCGCCAAGGAAGTGGGCGTGCGCCCCAACATCGGCCTGCGGATCAAACTGGTCAGCGCGGGATCGGGCCGCTGGGCGTTGTCCGGCGGCGAATACTCCAAATTCGGCCTCAACCCGATGGAACTGGTGGACGCGCTCGGGATCGCGCGCAAACACGAGATCCTGGACTGCATCCAGCTCATCCACTTTCACCTGGGCAGCCAGATCACCAACATCCGCCGCATCAAAAACAGCCTTAAGGAAGTCGGGCGCTACTACTCGGAGCTGATGCGCGAAGGCTGCAACATCCAGTACATCGACGTGGGCGGCGGGCTGGGCGTCGATTACGACGGCTCGCACTCCACCTTTCATTCCAGCACCAACTACACCGTGCAGGAATACGCCAACGACGTGGTCTACCACCTGCTGGAGATCTGCGAGGACGAGAACCTGCCGCATCCCAACATCATCTCCGAATCGGGGCGCGCGATGACCGCCTACCATTCCCTGCTGGTGGTCAACGTGCTGGACGTCACCTCGTTTCCGGAATGGAAGGACACGATCGAAATCGGCGAGGACGTTCCGGACGTCGTGCACGAAATCCACGACGTGCTCAACCACACCTCGAACAAAAACCTGACCGAATCCTGGCACGACGCCGTGCACTTGAAAGAGGAAGCCCAGAGCCAGTTCCTGCTGGGCATGATCTCGCTGGAAAACCGCGCTCTCGTGGAGCGCATCTTCTGGGGCATCAGCCGCAAGATCGAAAAGCTGGCGACCCGGCTCAAGTTTCTGCCCGATGAGATCAAGGCCCTCAAGGACAACCTGTCCGACAAATATTTCTGCAACTTCTCCGTATTTCAGTCCGTGCCCGACTCCTGGGCCATCGACCACGTGTTTCCTGTGGTGCCGATCCAGCGCCTCAACGAAGAGCCGACGCGCGCCGCGACCCTGGAGGACATCACCTGCGATTCCGACGGACGCATCGACCTGTTCATCGGCAACCAGCGCGGCACGGAAAAATCCCTCAAGGTGCACCCGCTGGAACCGGGCGAGCCGTATCAATTGGGGATTTTTTTGCTCGGCGCGTACCAGGAAATCCTCGGCGATCTGCACAACCTGTTCGGCGACACCAACACGATTCACGTGTCCATCCAGGAAGACGGCAGCCTGAACTACGAGCAGGTCATCGAAGGCGAGGCCGTCACCGACGTGCTCGATTACGTGCAGTTTCGCGCGGACGAACTGGCGGGACGCATCGCGGGCTTTCTCATCGGCTGCGTCAAGGACGGCACGGTCACCCAGCAGGAAGCCGACGATTTTCTCAAACTCTATAAAGAAGGGCTCAACGGCTACACCTATCTCATCAGCAACCCCGCGAACAAGGGGGAATAACGCTCCCAAACAGACTCACGAACAACTTTAGGCGAATGCCATGAAACCCAAAACCCTTTGCAGGTTTATCGGCGCAGCGCTGTTATTGTTATCAGCGCAATCGGCGTTCGCCCACGGCATGACCGAAGCCCAGAAACAGGCCATGCTCGAAGGCGGCTACGCCCAGTACATCTGGCTCGGGGCCACCCACATGCTGACCGGCTTCGACCACCTGTTGTTCGTGTTCGGCATCGTGTTCTTTCTCACCACCTTCTGGGACATCGTCAAATACATCACCGCTTTCACCATCGGCCACAGCATCACCCTCATCGCCGCCACCCTCATGGGGATCACGGCCAACTACTTTCTCATCGACGCCATCATTGCGCTCAGCGTCTGCTACATCGGCTTCGAGAATCTCGGCGGTTTCAAAAAATATTTCGAAAAAGCCCCCAACCTGCTGGCGGCGATTTTCCTGCTCGGCTTCATCCACGGGTTCGGCCTGTCCACGCGCCTGCAGCAGCTGCCGCTCGGGGATGAGGGCATCGTGCTGCGCATCCTCTCGTTCAACCTGGGAATCGAGCTGGGACAGATCGCCGCGCTTTGCGTCATGGTGGCCCTGCTCTATCGCTTCCGCCGCACGAAATCATTTCTGCAGTTCACCTCCGTCTCCAACAACGGCCTCATCCTGGCGGGCGCTTTATTGTTTCTGATGCAGATGCACGGCTACCTGCACACACAAAACCCGGACGAGTTCGGCTTCCCCGCGGACAACCACTCGCACGCCCACGAAGCCCTGGACGCGCAGCCGCTCAAAGCCGCCCCCGCCCTGCCCGGCAGCGAATACCGAATCGCTCCCGAATCCGGCGGCGCCGGGGATTCATTCAATTAAAATCAGGGTTCAATCGGACAGATAATATTCCACGGTGGAGACCACGCGGATTTTCTTGATGTGCGGGTTGTGCCGGTCGCGCGGCGAGATGGAAAACTGGCCCTGCGTGGCGCGCTTGATCTTGCCGAGCGTGCTGTTGGAATCCTGTGCGAATTTTTCCGCCACCTCGCGCGCCTTGTTGGTGGCTTCCTCCACCATCGCGGGCTTGACCGTGTTCAGTTGCGTGAAGATGTACTCGGTCGTGTTGCGGTAACCGCCTTCGGTGAACACGATGCCCTGCTTGCCCAGTTCCGCCAGCCGGTTGATGATGCCGCGCACCGGCTCCACTTTTTTTGTATATACGGTGATGGCCTGGATGGCGGTGTAGCGAAACTTCGCCTTCTGGGTATTGCCGTACTGCTGCGCCAGCTTGTCCGTGATGGAAGGCGGCGACACGGTGATCTCCGCATCCTCGATGCCGGCATCCTTGAGAAACTTACGGATTTTTCCGGCGTTCTTCTCGAGAGAGGCATACAGGTTGGACAGGTCGTTGCCCGCTTCTGTGAACACGATGGGCCACAGCACGATGTCGGCGGGGTATTCCTTCTCGGAGAGCCCTTTCACGCGCACCGTGCGCTCGTACTCCTTGAAGCGGATGGCGCTGTCGCCGAGCTGGTAGCCCAGAACCGCGAGCCCCAGAAACAGGAACAGACCCAGAGTGAAGTTGCCGGAGTGGTTTTTGTTTGCCATGATACCTCCCGTGGGATGGGGATTAGAAGAAAAGACTTCGCAGGGAAATGGGGTGTTTTGCGTTGAAGTTTCAGCTTACCGCGGGCGGGAGGGCCGTTCAAGTTCTTCCGGAATACGAAAGTGAAAGACTGCGGGGAATATGTGATTCGCGTGCAGCGCGAAAATTCCTGAAAAAGGGGGCAAAATCCAGACCTGCCTTGCCTCGCCGCCCGGCGCAACCGCATTATTGGGAAACCGGCCGGATTTACTGGTATCATGAGAGTCTGCAACCGGTTTTGATCATGATGAGGTGAGTATGTTTTACGGCTTTGGCAACCGTCAGCACGAATTTCTGGAAACCTTGCTCCTGCACAAGAAAGGGCTGACGATCGACGAGCTTTCCAGGGAGTTGGGCATCACGCGCACCGCCGTTCAGCAGCACGCGTTGTCCCTCGAACAGGCGGGCTACGTCGAGAAAGGCAGCCTGACCACCACGGGCGGCCGCCCGGGACAGGTGTTCGTTCTCAGTGAAAAGGGCATCGACCTGTTCCCCAAACAGTATTCCTGGTTCTCCGAGCTGCTGCTCAAATCCATGAAATCGGAACTGGGGACTGCTGGACTGGAAGCGAAAATGCGCGAAATCGGGCGCAACCTGGCCCAGGGGATCAAGTCCCGGCTTCAGGGGCTGCCCCTTGCGGACAAGATCCGGGAGGTCGCCAACATCATGCAGGAATTGGGATACAAAGCCGAAGCACCCACCGAGAACGGCAAAGACCTGCCGGTGATCACAGCGCACAACTGCATCTACCACCATCTCGCCCAGGAAATGGAGGAAGTCTGCCAGTTGGACACCGCGCTGCTGGAAACGCTCCTGGACAAGGAAATCCTGCACGAGGAATGCATGGTGCGGGAGGGCGGTGAGGTCTGCCGGTTCCGGATCAAGTCAACCGAACGCACCCGGTAAATCGAATAATCAACCAGGCTGGTTTCTGCGAAAGATTCACTCGTCTTTCACAATGATGTTACCCCGCATGGTTGGATGCAGCGCACAGACGTAGCCGGTCGAAACCAGAATCCGTTGCCGGAACGAATCCCCCCGCTTCAAATCCAGAGACTCCCATTGCCTGCGCGTCTTGTGTGCGATTCGGTGCGGCACGATGTCCTTGTTGACCCATCGAATGGTGTCCCCCGAACGCACCTCCAGCGTATGCGGCTGAAACCGGAACTTGCGGATCTCCACCACATGCGTTTGCGAAGCAGTGGCTTCGGTCTTGTTGATCGCTTCCCCTTGCACACAACCCGCAAAAAGAAACAGGGATATTAGAATGAAACGGGGTGACCCGACGATTCGAGCCACCCCTCGATTGTGTCCCATCGTTTACAGTTTGCTCTGAACCATCCTGGCGTGCGCGAGATGCGCATCGAACGCCGGCGCCACGGAAATGAGCGTTTCCTTCAACTCGTCATTCTGCGCACCCGGAATCAACTGGTTTTTCACCACATCGATCACCGCTTCATGATACGCCACCTCATGATCGATGTAAGCCTTGTCGAACGCCGCCCCGCTCAAGGTTTTGAGTTTCGCTTCGTGCTCTGCGGACTGTTTGGACAGGGCGTGAACCAGGTCGTTGTTCACCGGCGTGACGCCCAGGCGTGTGACCAGTTGCACCGCGGAGTCCAGAACCGACTGATGATCCGTGACCATGCGCTGCGCGAATTCCTTGATTTCCGGATTCGCCGAACGGTCCAGAGCGATGTTGCCTGCGGAAATATCGATTTTGTTGGCCCCGACCACGATCGCCGCGATGTTGGCGTCGGTCAAACCTCCCTCTTTCGGTCCGGAAGCTCCGGAAGCCCCCACACAGGCAATTATGGACAGGCAGATCAGGGAAACTCCCATTTTTTTAATAACTCTGAACGACGGCATGATGTGCACCTCCTGAATTTTAAAACACATAATTTCAATGAGTTTTTCTCACAGCGGGTAACAAAGCCCCCGCATGATCCAGCAACATGCCTGAACTTAACACACTAAAAACACTTTTAAAAGTTTTTTATGTTAAAAGTATCTTATCGCGAAAAAATATAGGAAGGACGAACAAACCGCTTTTCAACAGGGTTGGATAAGAAAAAGAGAATTGAGGAGGGATGAAACCGGGGCCAAACAATCACTTGCGAACGAAACTCAAACCTTGAGGACCAGACGGAAGCGCGCCTTGCCGGCTTCCAGGTGTTCGAACGCATCGTTCACATCCTTCAGCGCAAATTCTTCCGTCACCGGCGCGATGTCGTGGCGGGCGCAGAACTCCAGCATCTTCCGGGTGACGGCGGGACTGCCCAAGGGGCTCCCGGAAATCGATTTCTGCATCGCCATGATGGGAAACGAGGGCACGGGGATCGGGTCCGGGATCACACCCACCGTGTGGAAGCGGCCTTTCGGGCCGAGCGCGTTGAAGTAGCTTTCCCAGTTGAGGTTCACGTTGGTCGTGTTCAAAACAAAATCGAGCGAACCGGCGATCGTCGCCATTTCTTTATCGTCGCGGGAGTTGACGATGTGGTGCGCGCCGAGCCGCTTCGCCTCCGCCGCCTTGTCGGGCGAGGAGGTGAACGCCGTGACCTCGCAGCCCCATTTGTTGAGAAACTGCAACGCAAGATGCCCCAGCCCGCCGATGCCGACGACGCCGACGCGGTCGGTCGGCTGAATTCCCGCCTGCACGATCGGGTTGAACACGGTGATGCCGCCGCAGAACAGCGGCCCGCATCTGGACAGGTCCAGTTCTTTGGGCAGAGGCACCGCCCAGGCAGAATCGCAGCGCACGCGGTCGGCGAAACCGCCGTGCCGCCCGACGATGGTCTGCTCGTTCGTTGCGCACAGATTGTGGTTGCCGGACATGCACTGGCCGCAGTGCATGCAGCTCTGCGAAAACCAGCCGATCCCCACGGAATCGCCGATTTCCAGACCGCGCACGCGCTCGCCTTTCGCCGCCACCGTGCCCACGACCTCATGCCCCGGCACGAACGGGAATGCGGTCATGCCCCAGTCATTGTTCAACATGCTGAGATCGGAATGGCACACGCCGCAATAGGCCACCTTCACATCGACCTGCTCCGGCCCCAGTTCCGGCAATGTGTATTCGAACGGCTCCAGCCTGCCCTTCACCTCTTGCGCGGCGTATGCCTGCACGGTTTGCGTCATGATGTCACCTCAACGAATGGATTTCACAAATGAAGTTCACGCCGCCGGATCGTTGCGCTTTTCGTCCGCCCCGCCGGTCACAAACACCCGCACCATCTCCGGATGCACGAGGCCGTTGCTGGCCAGGATCTCGCGGTCGTAGACCGACACCGGTTCGCCGTTCATGCGGGTGACGGTGCCGCCCGCCTCTTCGACGATCAGCTTGCCCGCCGCCACATCCCAGGGATGCAGCCGCATCTCCCAGAATCCTTCGAAGCGCCCCATCGCCGTGTAGCACAAATCCATCGCCGCGGAACCCGGCCGCCGCAGCGCCTGGCAGGCTCTCATGAAATGGCTGAAATGATCGAGGTTGTTGTTCGTCGAGTGCGCCACCTGCGGCGTGAACCCGGTGACGAGCAGGCTGTCCTTGAGTTCGGGAATCGTCGAAACGGAGATGGGCTCGCCGTTGATCGTCGCGCCTTTGCCTTTTTCGGCCACGAACAGCTCGTCCATGCGCGGGCTGTACACCACGCCGACGATCACCTCCCCTTCGTGCTCCAGGCCGATGGACACACAATAGAAGGGAAACCCGTGCGCGTAGTTGATGGTGCCGTCCAGCGGATCGATGATCCATTTGCTGGGTGAGGGGCTGCCTGCGCTGGCTCCGGATTCTTCGGCGAGAAATTCGTGATCGGGGAAACGCTTGCGGATGATGCGGATCACTTCCTGCTCACACAGCGTGTCCACCTCGGTGACCAGGTCGAACTTGCCTTTAAACTCGATTTTTCCGATGTCCCCGCTGCGCTCGCTCTGGATGCGGCCTGCGGCGAGCGCCGCTTCCACCGCAACGTCCACCGCATCCTTCATTCAATCCAGCCCCCGCCGACCACGCAGTCCCCGCGGTAGAACACCGCCGCCTGCCCCGGCGCCACGGCCATCTGCGGCTCGGCAAACTCGACCCGGGCCCGCCCATTATCGAGCGGCGTCACGCGCGCCGCCGCACCGCGGTGGCGGTAGCGGATCTGCACGTCGGCCTCGAACGGGCTCTCGGGATTCAGGCACCAGTTGACGCCGTCCGCGAACAGTTCACCGCGGTAAAGTTCCCGCTTCGGTCCCGCCGTGATCTGGTTTTTTTGCGCATCGATCTTCGTCACGAAATACGGTTCCTTCAACCCGCCCAGGTTGAGCCCCTTGCGCTGGCCCACCGTGAAGGCGGGATAGCCGCGGTGCGTGCCCAGCGTCCTGCCCGCCGAGTCTACCACAGCGCCCTCTTTGAAAGCGCCCTCTTCCACTTCCTTCGCGATGAAGTTCGCGTAGTTGTTGTCGGGGATGAAACAGATTTCGTGCGACTCGTCCTTAGCGGCGACATTCAGATCCAAAGAGTGCGCCAGATCGCGCACCGCCTGCTTGTCCAGATCCCCCAGCGGAAAATGCAATCTTGCGAGCTGCTCCTGCGACAGGCTGAACAGAAAATAACTCTGGTCCTTGTTGCGGTCCCGGCCCCGGCGCACCGTCAGCCGGCCCGAATCGTCGCGCACGATCGACGCGTAGTGCCCGGTCGCCACACGCTGGAAACCGAACGCCGCCGCGCGCTGCAACAGCTCGTCGAACTTCAGCTTCTGATTGCACAGCGTGCAGGGAATCGGCGTGCGCCCCTTGAGGTATTCGGAAACGAAGGTGTCCACCACCTGAGCACGGAATTCCTTCTCCAGATTGAGGATGTAAAAAGGAATGCCGATCTTGTCCGCCACCCGCCGCGCATCGGCGAGATCGTCGAGCGAGCAGCAGGTGCCGAACCGGTCGTCGGTCTCCGAGCTGTAGTTCCAGAGCTGCAGCGAAATGCCGACGACGTCGTGACCCTGCTGCTTGAGCAGGGCCGCCGCGACGGAGCTGTCCACCCCACCGCTCATGGCGATGACGAGCTTATCCTTATTTTGCGTTGCCGGCTGCATCATCAGCGAAAATTCATCCAAATTTGAAGTTCCTGAAAAGGCCGCGCCATTCAGGCCGTTTCCCGGCCGAAAAAGGACAGGACCGAGTCTCCCACGCGCCTTTCACGAGTGCGGACCAGTGTAGCATACTTTTGTTTGAGTTCCGTTTTGCGGAAATGCTCGACCACCACCTGGGTGGAATCAGTCACAATGGGCGATTCCGCAAGGGCGAGCAGGCAGCGCTCGTAACAGTCGTCCGCAAAAGGCGGATCCAGATACACAATGTCGAACCGCATGTCCTGCTGCGCCAACAGAGGCAGGGCGTGAAACAAATCCTTTTTCAACAGCGCCCATTTTTCCGCTTCTCCGGTTGCCGCGTCACGCCCGAAATGGCACTTTTCCAGGTTGGACAGAATCAGCCTCTGGGCCTGCCCCTGCTTTTCCACGAACACCACGCGGTCCGCGCCGCGGCTGAGCGCTTCGATGCCGATCGACCCCGTGCCGGCGAACCCGTCGAGAAACCGCTGTCCGGTGAGATCCGGCCCGACGATGTTGAAAAACGATTCCTTCACCCGGTCCAGCGTGGGCCGCACGTCCGCGCCCTTGAGGCTCAAAAGCCGCGTCCCCCTGGCTTTTCCCGCGATCACCCGCACCGTTTGCGCTCCCTTTCGGATTGAAATTCAACTCTGTTTTTCAAACGCTTGCCTCTCCGGGAATTGGGGTTGACAGTAAAATAATATGAATCTATGATGATCTCGAATCCAAAGGAATTGACACTCGGGCATCGTCTAATGGTAGGACGTCAGGTTCTGGCCCTGAAAGTCGAGGTTCGAATCCTTGTGCCCGAGCCATTTCCTTTTTTTTTTGCCCAATCCAACCCGGTCCTAACTCATGAATATATACCGCAATCCCTTCATCGTCGGTCTTTGGGCGCCCGTTTATCTGGTTGTCGCCACCTGGGCCATCACCACCGATTTTCTCATGGCGGCCATTTTCATCATGGGCACGCTGGGCCTTCTGGGAGCTTACGTCACGGAATTTCCCGTCGTTCCCGGATTGTACCCCAACGAAGTGCTGCACAAAACCGCCATCTGTTCGCTTCTGGGAATGCTGTTCGGGTTGATGCTGTTTCTCGCTTTCACCGGCATGACCGGCAGTGAGAACGCGGATTCCAGCCCCATGTCGCCGCAGGGCATGTTTTTCGCCACCTGGGGCGTCATGTCGCTGCCCGCCTACCCGCTCATGGTGTATCTGATCTCCAAGGTGAACAAGCGGGATCTGGAGGAAGAACAACGGATTCGCGAGGAAAAGAAAAAGCAGCGGCGCTCCAAGGGCGGCGGACCGCCGATCATGGACAAACCCGGATTTTGAGCCGGTAAAACAGAACCGGCCCGGGCATAAAAACAACCAGACATACGATCCGGCCACGCCGGACACCCGCATCCCGCAATCGCACGCGGCCCCATCGTCTAGGGGTTAGGACGCCGGCCTCTCACGCCGGAAACAGGGGTTCGATTCCCCTTGGGGCTACCAATCTTTTCATCCCTGGATATCCCGAAAGATCCATAAAGCATTATGAATAATGGTTTTTTATGCCACGATCATAGATGCTTATGGGGTTTCTGGACACCCTGGTGCAAATGAAAGCAGCCAGCCTATCTCCGGGAAAGTAGCTTCCTGTTTCTCGAAGCCAATACCCAGAAATCGTCCCTCTGCCGCATAAATTTTGAGGAAACTACAAAAATTGCAGACTTTGACTCAGTAAGGGCTCTACGTATTTCCGGAGGCGCGAAGTAAAGACCAGCCGGTGAGCGACAACGCTATCCTCGCGGCCATGCGAAGGATGGGAATCGGCAAGGATGAACGGACGATTCTGGATGAAATTCTGGGATCTCACCTGGATTAAATTGAACACCAACTCGCCTCGTCGTGCGTGACCCAAACGGGCGCGCTCACAATCGAACGGCACACCTTCCCGAAGGCCGGAATATGATGCAGGATTGGGCAAATTATCTCGACAAGTTGAAGACTGGCGTTCAAATAAATTCGCAAATTTAATAATTTTATAATTTTGCCTGTCACTCCTTTAATTTAAACTGCCATCATACTTTTGCCCACCCTCCAATTACTAAAAGCATAATATTTTTTTTCTAGCTCACCTTTCAACGAAAACTTAAAAAAAGCACTTTACGCATCCATTTTGGTTAATTCACATATATTCTTGTCTCTACAATATTTTTTAACACACATACTTCTCTGTAACGTTTTTTGAAATTTTCAGCCTGCACCGGCATCACATAGATCAACATGATATCTCTTTCATGCTCCCTCAAACTAGCATCTATATTGTCCAGCACAGAATCTAAAACCCGCCCCTTAAAGGGATTGAAGAAAAAGAACACGCGGTCATTTTTATTTGGATAGTATTTTTCAGCATCTATATTTTCAATTTGAAATTTATTCTTTCTTTCATTCCATTCTGATGTTTTGCATAAATTATTTTTGCAGATATCACATAGCTTTTTAGAGAACTCAACACCTATTATCTTCTCAAAGCCATACTGGGATGCCAATAGCATGACCCTTCCCTTGCCCGATCCAAAGTCCACGAAATTGCCTCTGTTAAAACACGGACTCAATGATACAAAGATATCTCTCAGAATAAAATAGTTGACGGGATCATAGTCGATGCCATTACACTTATTTACGCTTTTTATTGTTAATTTTGAAAGCGGTATCGACTTTCTTGTTTCAACGCCATACTTATTATCAAAAACATAATCAGAAATTCCGTTCCACATTCTTAGCACCAGCTTTTCATTTATAGTAGTAACAAGGCCTGCTTCTTTAATCGAGCGTCTTGTTCTTTGGAATAGATTCATACCGTTCATTTTCCCTCCATCTCCAGCCATAAGGGCTAAACCCGATTTATTACAATTAAATTTATCATGGGCTAAATACTCAAAAATGAGGCACGCTTACCCTCATCTCAATTCTTAAATATCCGGGTTTCCAGGATATTGTCGTTGAAATAGGTTTGCCGGTACCGCCGCTGAAAATATTCGGAAAAATCAGAATTCACATAGATCAAAGCGATGTCTCTTTTCTTTTTCTTCAGGCTTTCATCGATATTGACCAAAACATTTTCCATAACCCTTTCCGTGAATGGGTTATAGAAATAAAAGACGTTATCCTCGTTTTGAACTTGATAATTTACTGCGTCCATATTTAAAATTTGATAATCAAAGAACTGCTTTTTCTTTTTTAAATAGGTGCGTATGTTTCTTTGGCAAATTTGCGACAGCTCCCTGGAAAACTCGATTCCCTTTACTTTCTTGAAACCATATTGGGAAGCAAACAGCATGGCCCTCCCCTTCCCAGCACCGTAATCCACGAAATTGCTTTCTGAGAAATTGAGCCGCAAATTACTGAATACGTTCTTCAAGAGATAGTAATTCGTGGGCCAATAATCCACACCGCAGCTTTTGTTTTCACTCATGATTTTTAGCCGATCTAGTGGAACGATGGTTCTGGTTTCCACTCCGAATTTGTAATCAAAATAGTAATTGGAAAATTTACTCATTACTTTCTGGTAAATTTTCCAACGGAAAGTATTTTTAAAGCCTCTTTCCTTCACATGATACGAGAACCGTTGAAACACGTTCTTGTCATCGAGATTCATCTTATCCTCATCTATTTTCGTCCATGAAGCGAAAATCATGGAGTCATCGCTGGTTGGTATTTTCAAGCACTCCCGTCCGGACCGAAAAATTCACAATAAAACATCTTTCGATCACCCGGATCAGGGCAGCAGCGATCCGCACACAAATTTTCGGCATGCGGTCTCTACATCCAAACCCATCGCCGGAATCGGGAAACGGTTTCCACTGATTTGCTTGAGTTGAAGTACGCCTTTATTTTGGGGGAGCCTTCCTAACAAAGGCAGTAAGGAGTGACGTGCACATAAAACCGTTCAATCGGGAAAGATTGCTCAACCCGTTTTCAAGAAACCGGAACATGCACGTTCACACGACTCCCTGCATTCTGAGAAGGCAGCGACCCAGATGGACGTAAGAATTTATGGGAATAAAATTATTTTTTAGGAGGGGGAGAAGGAGGAGCGATGCAAAGAATCTCCAATATGGATGTCAGGTCTTTCGTTTTATTTAAAAGAGGAAATAAAAATACCAGATCCAGAGACTTTGATGGCGTGGTTAGACAGCAATAATTGCAGTCCATCTCCATCGCACAATCTTCATGATGCTCGTGGTTTGAATGGTGTGTGTGGGGTGTATGGTGAGCGAACGCGGAGGCAAGGTTTCCTGCGGCGAAGATGTAAATCAGTATGAACCCCACAGCTAGCAATCTACATTTCGACGCCATATTCATGCTAAATTTTATGAAATTGCGATATAGTTATGCTGCACTTCTAGCAATTTATTTTTCCGAGTCAAGCACTTTTTTTTCGACTTTGAATACAGAGATTCTTTTCAATAAATTAAGACCCTTCATTTTTTTCCTGCTTCATCCGTGCCCGTGAATCGGCGCATCATTTGAAATCAATCAAACCAGGAGAATAAAATATTTGGGGCTTTTAAATATCGGAAACAAAACAGAAATTACTGAAACACAATGACATCGCTTGACAGGTTTTTCTGAGGGAATATACTGAAGATTAGAGGATCTAATCAATATGTTCAGAAAAACCTTAAAAATAAAATGGTTTTTGATTGCATTGACCTTCCTGGGGGTTTTTGCGCTTGGGGTGTGTCAAGTGCAGGCGACGGCCCACAATATGGACAACATGGACTGCGCCCGCCAGGTCCTGTGTGCTCCCTGCACCGTTCCCATGGCATCGGAATCCCCGAAAATTGAAATACCCCTGACGATGGACTACGCTTTTTCGGACGGGAAAATCGAATTCCCGGAACCCCATACCGTTCCCCTCTATCACCCTCCAAGATAATCCGTTTCACCCCCTTATTTTAGCAGTATATATATTTATGCCCATTTGGGCTAATTAGATTCGTTCTCTTTCGGCTTGTTCCGCCTTGAGGATGAAACCGCATGCAAGCGGTACGACCGCTTGCCTATGGGGGAACCATGAAACGGACGCTATTTTTCATTGCATCAATCTGCTTGCTCTATTTTTCCAACGGAGTTGCTCTGGCGGAGGAATTGTCTTTCAAGCAAACGTTGAAAGACTTCATTGCGATTGCCCTGGAAAACAACCCGGCATTGCGGGAAGCACAGGACCAGATTCGCGTTTCCCAGGAGATTCCTTCTCAGGCTGGGTCCCTGGATGATCCTGTTCTGCGCTTTGCGCTGAAAAATCTGCCGGTGGACACGTTCGCTTTCGACCAGGAGCCGGTGACGCAGAAGGAAATCGTGATTTCCCAGAAACTGCCGTTTCCAGGGAAACTGGGCCTGCGCACGGAAATGGCGCAAAAAAACGTCGATATCGCTGAGGAAAATCTTGAGGAACTGAAGCACTCCGTCATCCGGCAGGTCAAGCAGTCGTATTTCGAGTTGTGCTTCGTTCTGGCCGCCATCGACATCACCCGGCAGAACAAGACGCTTCTGGAACAGTTCGTCACGATCACCGAATCAAAATATTCGGTGGGAAAAGGATTGCAGCAGGACGTGCTGAAAGCTCAGGTGGAATTGTCCAAGATCCGGGATGAGCTGATCAAACTCGACAAGCTCAAAGAGTCGGAGAAGGCCAAGCTCAATTCTCTGATGGACCTAATGCCCCAGGCTCCGCTCACGATTCCGCACGGGATCGCCAAAACCTCTTTTACCTACAAAATCGAGGAACTTCAGGCTTTGGCGGAAAAGCACCGTCCGATTCTGGAGGAATTCCGGCTGCAGAAGGAGCGCTATCTGGTATCCAGGAAACTGGCGGAGAAGGAATACTATCCGAATTTCAACGTCGGGTTCAAATACGGTCAGCGGGAAGACGGTGCGTTTCAAGATCGGCCGGACTTTGTCTCCGCCTTTGTGGGCATCAATATTCCGCTCTGGCACAAAACCAAACAGAGCCGCAAGGTGGCGGAGCAAGGCTACCGGGTCCAGGTGGCCCAGGAAGGGTTTCATAAAGCCAAAAACCGAATTTTCCTGCGCATCAAAGAGCTGATGGATGAGGAGAAGCGAGGGACGGAAACTTTGCAACTCATCGGCAAAGGCATCCTCCCCCAGGCCCGGCAGTCGCTGGAAAGCGCCATCGCGGGCTACGGAGTGGACAAGGTGGACTTTCTCACCCTATTGGACAACCAGGTGACCCTGCTGCGCTGGGAAACCCAATACCACCAAGAACTGACGGACTATGAAAAAAACCTGGCGGAACTGGAACAGGTGGTCGGGAAAACCCTGTTTTGATTCCGGAATGGTAACCAACTTGTGGCGGGAGCGAATCCCCGCCTTAAAAAGAGCGGGACCATGAACGACGGAAACGACATGAAAAACGATGACGACATCCACAAGACCCCGCCTGGGGAAGAGGAAGACTTTTTCCGGGATTACCTGGAACGCGAAGCACCGCCGACTCTCAAGGAAAAGGTGATTTCGGGTTTTTCAGAGGGGGTTCTCTGGTTTTTCTCGCGAATGAAAAGGTTCTTCCTGCGATCGATTCGTTTTCTCAGCGTGCGCGACGAGGTGGAAGAGATCGATTCGGGGCCGGGAGACGAGGAGATCATCTTTCCCGTGGAAAAAGAAAGAACCGGAGTGCGACGCAAAAAGAAAACATTCTGGCTCCGCGGCCTGGCTTGGGGTGCGCTGCTGGTTCTGTTTTTTTTCCTGGGACATTTCACCCAGCCGCAAACGATCGAAACCACCCGCCATACGCTGAAAGAATGGAAAAATTCGATCTTCGAGAAGATGGCGCCGGTAAAAGAGAAGGTGGAAGAAACGGTCACGAAAGCGATCGAAAAAAAACCGGTCCAGGTTCCTTCTCCTCAAGCGGTTCCGCAGCGAAAGATCAAGTACTGGCAAGCACCGATGAATCCAGGCTACACCTCCGACAAGCCCGGCAAATCGCCCATGGGGATGGATCTCGTCCCTGTCTATGAAGAGGAAGGGAAACCGGAAGACGGCATTCGCATTCAGCCGGCTGTCACTCAAAACATAGGCGTCAAAACCGAAATCGTGAAAAAAAGGAAGCTCAGCCGTGAAATCCGGACCGTCGGCATCCTCGCTTACGATGAGAGGAAGGTGACCCACATCCACACCAAATACAAAGGCTGGATCGAAAAGCTCTATGTGGATTTCACAGGACAGGAAGTGAACCAGGACGACCTCCTGGTGGAGATTTACAGCCCGGATCTGGTGTCCACCCAGGAGGAGCTGCTTCTGGCCATGAAATACAAGGAGTCCCTGAAGGACAGCCCGTTCACCGAAATCGGCAAAGGGGCCGAACGGCTCTGGGAATCCACGCGCCGCAGGCTGGAACTGTTCGACGTGCCCGAGCACCAGATCGAGGATTTGATCCGCAATAAAAAGATCACCAAGACCCTGCACATACATTCCCCGTTCCGCGGTTTCGTGGTCAAAAAAAATGCATCGCAAGGCACCTATGTGCAACCCGGCATGAGCCTGTACACCATCGCCGACCTTTCCAACATCTGGGTCATGGCGGATGTGTACGAGTACGAGCTGCCCTGGATCAAGGTAGGGCAAAAGGCCGAGATGAGCCTGTCTTACTATCCGGGCAGGAAATTCAGGGGAAAAGTCACCTACATCGATCCGTTCATGGACCCCAAGTCGCGGACGCTGAAAGTGCGCATGGAATTTGAAAATCCCAAATGGGAATTGAAACCGGACATGTACGCCAACGTCATCCTGAAATCCATCATCGCCAAAAGAGCCGTGGCGGTGCCGGAACAGGCGGTCATTCATTCCGGAGAGAAAGAGATTGCGATCGTCCAGACCGCATCCGGCGGGTTCGAGTCCCGCAAGCTCACTCTGGGGCCACAGGCAAATGGATATTACCAGGTGCTCAAGGGGCTTGAGGCCGGAGAGCGGGTGGTGATCTCTTCCAGCTTTCTATTGGATTCGGAAAGCCGTCTTCAGGAAGCTCTGAGCAAATTGCAGGCGCCGCCTCCCGTCCAGCCAAAACAGAAAATGACGGTGGAAGATCCCTGGATGAAGAAAACCATGGACGGCAAAAATCCCAAGACGCAGTCGAAGGAAATGAAACATTCCGGGCCACATCCTCCAGGTGCAGTTCACATCCATCCACAACCATGAAACCGGGAATGAAAGGGATATTCCCATGTTGAAAAAAATCATCGCGCAATCGCTCAAAAACAGGTTTCTGGTTCTGCTCGGCACCCTGTTTCTCATTGCCTGGGGCGTGTATTCCATGCTCAACACGCCTCTGGATGCGATCCCCGATTTGAGCGACGTTCAGGTGATCATCTTGACGGAATATCCCGGCCAGGCCCCGCAGATCGTCGAGGACCAGATCACCTATCCTTTGACCACGGCCATGCTTTCGGTTCCCTTCGCCAAAGTCGTGCGGGGCTATTCCTTTTTCGGACTTTCCTTTGTCTACATCATCTTCGAGGACAAAACCGACATGTACTGGGCCCGCAGCCGGGTCCTCGAACAGTTGAATTTCGTCGCCGGCCGGCTGCCCCGGGGAGTCAACCCCGCGCTGGGCCCGGACGCCACCGGCGTCGGGTGGGTGTTCGAGTACGCACTGGTGGACACCACCGGACAGCACGACCTCGCCGAGCTGCGGTCCATACAGGACTGGTATCTGCGCTACGAGTTGCAGACCGTGCCCGGAGTTTCGGAAATCGCGAGCATCGGAGGCTATGTCAAGCAGTACCAGGTGGAAATCGACCCCAACAAGCTCATCGCTTACGACATCCCCCTGCACCGGGTTTCCATGGCCATCAAGCGCAGCAACAACGATGTGGGCGGAAGACTTTTGGAGATGTCGGAAACCGAATTCATGGTGCGGGGCCTGGGCTACATCCAGAGCCGCGAGGACCTTGAAAAAATTCCTTTGGGCGTGGACAGCAAGGGGACGCCGATCCGTGTCCGCGACGTCGCGCATGTGAAACTCGGACCCGAGTTGCGGCGCGGACTGGTGGAACTCAATGGCGAGGGCGAGGTGGCGGCGGGCATCGTCATCATGCGTTACGGCGAAAACGCTCTTGAAGTCATCAACGGAGTCAAACGCAAGCTGGAAGTCTTGAAAGCAGGCCTTCCCGAAGGTGTGGAGATCCGCACCGTTTACGACCGCTCGGCCCTCATCCACCGGGCCATCGAAACCCTGAAGGAAACCCTGATCGAGGAATGCCTGATCGTCGCCCTCATCTGTCTTGTATTCCTGCTGCATCTGCGGTCCTGCCTGGCCGCCATCGTCACGCTGCCCATCGGCGTATTGATGGCCTTCATCATCATGAACCAGCAGGGTCTGAATTCCAACATCATGTCCCTGGGCGGGATCGCCATCGCCATCGGCGCCATGATCGACGGCGCCCTCGTGATGGTGGAAAACGCCCACAAGCATCTGGAGCACCATCGCGGCACAAAAAATCACTGGCAGATTATCTATGAAGCCGCCGCCGAAGTGGGGCCGCCGATTTTCTTCAGCCTGTTGATCATCACGGTTTCATTCCTTCCCGTGTTCACCCTGCAGGCCCAGGAAGGCCGGCTGTTTTCTCCTCTCGCCTTCACCAAAACCTACGCGATGGCGGCGGGCGCTTTGCTTTCCATCACCCTCATCCCGGTGTTGATGGGTTACTTCGTACGCGGCCGGATATTGCCCCAGAGAAAAAACCCCATCAACTGGATTTTGACCGCTCTTTACAAACCCGTCATCTGGCTTGTGTTAAGGATCAAAGCGGGGGTCATTTTAATCGCCGTCCTGGTGGTGCTGGTGACCCTGATTCCGCTGAAGAAACTGGGAACCGAATTCATGCCTCCCTTGAATGAAGGGGACCTGTTGTACATGCCCACCACGCTTCCGGGAATATCCATCACCAAAGCCAAAGAGCTTTTGCAGCAGACCGACAAGATCATCCGGCAGTTTCCGGAAGTCCACCACGTCTTCGGAAAAATCGGCCGCGCCGAAACCGCTACCGATCCGGCGCCGCTGAGCATGATCGAAACCACCATCATGCTCAAACCGGAAGAGCAATGGAGGCCGGGTATGACTGTTAAAAAACTCGTCGATGAGATGAATGCGGCTATCCAGTTTCCCGGACTGACCAACGCCTGGACCATGCCGATCAAAACCCGGATCGACATGCTGTCCACCGGAATCAAGACGCCAGTGGGAATCAAGATCGCCGGTGACGACCTGAACACCCTCCAGGCTTTAGGAGAGCGGATCGAATCCGTCGTGAACACCATTCCCGGAACCCTCAGCGTGTTCTCAGAGCGGGTTGTGGGAGGAAATTATTTTGATTTCACCATCGACCGGGAAGAAGCCGCCCGCTACGGTCTGACCATCGGCGACGTTCAGGACATCATCCAGACCGCCATCGGCGGCATGAACATCACCACAACGATCGAAGGCCTGGAGCGCTATCCGGTCAACCTGCGCTACAGCCGCGGCCTGCGGGACGACATCAACAAGCTGCAACGGGTGCTGATTCCCACCCCGCGCGGCGAGCACATCCCCATGGCCCAGGTGGCCAAGATCGACATCAAAAAAGGGCCGCCCGCCATCAAGAGCGAAAACGCGCGTCTGAACGCCTGGATCTACATCGATCTGAAAGACATCGACGTGGGAACCTACGTAGAAAACGCCCGGGAAATCATCGCCAAAGAAATTGCATTGCCTCCCGGCTACAGTCTGATCTGGAGCGGTCAATACGAATACATGGAACGCGCCCAGGCACGGTTGAAAATCGTGGTGCCCTTCACCCTGCTGATCATTTTCCTGCTTTTGTATTTTAATTTTAAAAACATCACCGAATCCCTGATCGTCATGCTCTCCCTGCCCTTCGCTCTGGTGGGAGGGATCTGGTACATCTACTCCCTTCAATACGAGTTGAGCGTGGCCGTGGTCGTGGGTTTCATCGCCCTGGCGGGGCTCGCGGCCGAAATCGGTGTTCTGGTTCTGACCTACATCGATCATGAATTCAAAAGGAAAATGAAAAACGGCGGCATCCGCGATCTCCACGATTTGAGGGAAGTCGTATTCAAGGCCACCTCGGAACGCATCCGTCCCATTCTCATGGCGGTTTCGGCTACTTTTGCGGGTCTGTTGCCCATCATGTGGGGGAGCGGAACCGGTTCGGAAGTCATGAAACGCATCGCCGCGCCCATGGTGGGAGGCATGGTTTCCGCGACGCTACTGAGCCTGATCGTCATTCCTGCGATATACGCGTTCGTTCTCGAGCACCGGTTGAAGCAAAACGAAATGCCAGAGGCCGCCCCGGATAAGGAGATTTCCTATGCCCAAACCGAAAAAGCAAGTCCCTGACGGGTCCCCCCAAACAACCGACCCGGTATGCGGCATGGAGGTCGATTCGCATGCCACCGATTTTTCCCACGAGCATCACGGAGAGACTTTTTATTTCTGCAGTGCAGGTTGTAAAGAAAAGTTCATGAAAGACCCACACCAGTATATGTCGCATCCGATGGATGCAGATAGAATGCATCCCGGTTCCATAAAACTTCCTGAAAAAGAGACCGAATCCGGTGAGGTGTCCGACACCTGCCCCATGCAAAAACAGATCGCTTTCAGCGCGATGAACGGAATTCTTCAGGGACCACTTGCACAATCCGCTTTTTCGTTCGCCTCAGCAGAGTCAAGGGAAACGGTTTTGCCGCGGAATTTTCCGTGAGGAACCGATGCAAATCGTCCATGCTGTGAACGGGGTGGTCGCCGATGGCGAAGATAAAATCGCCTGTCAGGACCCCGGCGCGGCTGGCCGGACCGTCTTTATCCACCGACATCACTTCCACAACACGCTCTTTGGCGTGATCAATGATCCGCGCCATGCGCCGGGAGATGGGCCGTGTGGTGCCGGCGATTCCCAGGTAACCCCGCTTGACCTTACCCTGCGACATCAGTTGCGGCACGACCCACTGCACGGTGGAAGCGGGGACGGCAAATCCAATTCCCTGGGCTATGGCTATGATGGCGGTGTTGATGCCCACCACCTGCCCCCGGGAATTGACCAGCGGACCGCCTGAATTGCCGGGATTCAAAGGCGCGGTGTGTTGAACCACATTTTCGATCAACCGTCCGTCCTGACTGCGCAGAGCCCTGCCGAGAGAGCTGACGACGCCTGTGGAAACGGTGGCCTGATAACCGAAGGGATTGCCGATGGCGAGGATGAATTGCCCCACTTTCAATTGCCCGGATTCTCCCAAAGCGGAGAAGGGCAACCCCTTGGCGTTCGCACGGATGACGGCAAGATCCGTCGAGGCATCCTGCCCCACCAGAGTTGCGGAATGACGGGTGCCGTCGATGAACTGCACATTCAATTCTGCAGCGCCTTCGACCACATGGCTGTTGGTCAGAATATAACCGTCCGGAGCGATCACCACACCGGAACCCGAACCGCCGGCCGCGGGATTGCCACGCTCCGGCCTGTTTTTTCCGACGGTTGCGATGCTCGCAACCGAGGGGGACACGCGATCGACAACGCGGGTGACGGCATTGGAGAAGGCATCCAGAATCCCGGTATCCGAAACTTCAGGATACCTGGAAGGATCCGGTTTTCCATTTTCATCGGTTTCTTTGCCGGAATGGGAATCATTCCGGTCTGAAATAACGCAATGGACTGATTTCATAGCACGTATTCTGAGTTGAATCCCCCCCCGATCATTCGATTTTATTTAGATGACCCTTTTTCGCTTGAGGATTCTTTTCCACGTAACGGACGACAATCCGGAGCTCCTTCGAGCCGAATGCCCCGGATTGACCGGGGCGCTTTCAGGCATGAAGAGCAGGACAGGAACGATTGTTTGAGGCGGGGTCCTGCGATGCGAAGATCAGAATTTTTCTGAAACGGCGGTGAACACCTCGATCCATTGCTCGCGGCTCATGAGACCCCGGAGTTTTTCCTGCAGATAAGCCGTGATGCTCGTTTCTCCCAGAGCCCGGCTCAGCACCAGACCGAGCAGCGCGAATTCCCCGGATTTGTATTGAAACTTTTTCCCAACATTTCACGACCGAAAGCGTAAATTGGAAGTGACCCGACGCGATCGCGACCGCCAAATCTAATTCGATCCTAATCCTCATCTAACAATTGATGAGATATGATTGATCGAACGCGTTTTGCGCAGGCTGCCTTCCCCGTCAAACACGACGGATTCTGGCAAAGCGGAGCGGTTCGCCATCCATCACCACCGCACCATTAAGGAGACCCCATGCCCTACGTAAGTTCTCATAAACCGGCCAGAGCGAGCGCTCTGGAATCGGCCCTGCCCGAAAACAGCAAGCTCAACACCCCGGTGCCCCTCACCGAGGAGGTTCTGGAATGGGAACAAAAAGCATTCGACGAACTGATCTCGGTCGATCTCAGCGAACCGCAGATCGAAAGCATCGTCACGCCGGCCGAGGTGTACCCGCAGCAGGAGGAAGTGGTCGCCCTGCACTGGCATCCGGAGTTTGTGCCCATCGACCTGATCGAACAGCGGGTGCAAAACATGTTTCCCAACAAGAAAAAGGAGCTGATCGTCCCCACCGATCACAATATTTTGAAGTCCTACGACGGCTGTTACACCGGTGTGGAAGTGGATTGCTTCTCGCGGGAATTCAACCGCAAGGTGCAGCTTTTGCTGCATCTGGAAAACTCCCGCCTCGAACATGCGGACACCCTCAAATCGATGCTGACCCACACCCTCAAATACCGATCCAGCCAGTTGTTCGAGCTGCTCGACTCCATCATCGAGCCCCGCTACGATGAACGCCTGCAGGAAGCCGCGGATCAACTGGGAACCGAGGACGAGCTGATCCACTTCGTTCAGTCCTGCGCCCGCAAGGTGCAGAAGCTGTTTTTCGCGGACCCGGACCGGATCCCCGTTTACCACGTCAAAAACAAGCTGCTGGCCAATTTCGTGGAAAAACTGCAGGACCGCTACGATGAAAGGCTGATCCACCGGGCCCTCTCGTTCATCCAGAAGGTGAAAAAGATCGTCAAAAGAAATTTCAGTCCCGAGTATTTTCACCAGACCGAGGAGATCATCGAGGAAGCGCGCGCTCTCGGGGCCGGCATCATCATCCCGCATCCGGAACAGTTCTGGCCCATTCTGCTCGCGGAGTACGACGTGGACGGCTACGAAGTGTGGAACCCGCAGTCGCGCAACTACACCGAATTTCTCATCAACGTGGTCAACCGCCACAACCGGCACCGCCGCAACAAGGACCGGCCGCTGCTCATTTTCATGGGCGACGACACCCACATGGCGGAAAAGGTCAAGGCGCCGCATCTGCAGAACACCGAAAAAGCCCGCCGTCAGGTGGGATATCAAAAAGCCTGGGACGACCTGGCGATCCGGAAAAGCCTTTCCCTCGCCAACTGGAACCGCTCCCGGCTGATCCAGGAATACAAGGAGCGGCTGGGTTCACCCGGCCCCACCCCAAACTGAGGGATAATCTACCGTGGCCTCATCCAACGACGAATTCAGTTACCAGTCTCTGCAGGATCCGGAATCCATCGTCAAATACATGGAAGCCATCAGCGAAGGCATCAAGAACGGGCGCCTGCTTTTCGGCACCCGCAACAAAAAGCTGATCTTCGAACCCAACGGGCTGTTGAAGCTCGACGTCCGCGCCAAGCGCAAGCTCGGCAAAGTCAAAATGGAGATCAAGATCAGCTGGAATCAACAGAAAGAGACGGACGATTCCGGCAAGGAGGTCCTGGAGATCAAGGCGGGTCACAAAGGTTCGGATTCCAATGGAGTTCAGTGAAAAAGTCCTGGCCCGCAAAGGGATCGACCGCAATCTCAAGCTGATGGTCATCGAGGTCATCAAGCAGGTGGAGGACACGCAAAAGGTGTTCGAAAACCCCATCGAGGCTATGGTGAGCAAAATCGATGCGCGCGACGATTACATCGACAACCTCAAAAACGCAATCGAGAACAAATGCTACAACCACCCGATCAACCAGAACGTTGACAAAAAGGCGCTGGACCTCATCCGCGCCGTCAACGTCATCGGCACCAACCTCGAACGCGTCGCCGATTACGCGGTCTCCATCGTCAACCAGATCGGCTACCTCGACGACCCCAGGTTCACCAGGCGGTTCAAGTTGAAAAGCTTTTTCGACGAAGCCCTGAAAGCGCTGGGGCTGATCCTCAAGGCCCTGACCGCGCAGGACATCGAGCTGGCGCTCAAGATCTGCCGCGCCGAATTCAACATCGACAGCCATTTCGAGAAGAACCTGAGACGCATCATCCACGATCTCGAACAGGGCGAAGAGACCGGCAATTTTGTCACCATGATCTTCGTGATCAATTACCTCGAACGGCTGGGAGACGCCATCCTCAACATCGGCGAGGCCATCATCTTTGCGATCCTGGGCGAAAAGCTGAAGATCCACGATTTCGAGGAACTGGAAGACACCATGGCCACCCGCAACATGAAAGGCCCGGTCACCGATCTGTCCATCGAGTCTTTCTGGGAAACCAAATCCGGCTGCCGCATCCGCCGCATTCGCGAAAAAAGCCAGAACGGTTCCGAATCGCGCGTGGTCTTCAAGGAAGGCCGGGCGAACAAACTGGAAAAGGAACGCGAGAGCATCCTGGCCTGGGAGGCCATCAAACCCGGCCTGCCGCCCAAGGTGTACGGCCTGACCAAAAGCGGCAAGATGGCTTCTTTGCTCCTCGAATACCTCGATGGGCAGACCATCCAGCAGCTGCTGCTTTCAGCGAAAACCGACCGCTTGAAAGAAACCCTTTCGGCCACCAAAAAAACGCTTCTGGAAGTCTGGGGCCAGACGCTGGACAAAAAAGAAACCTCCGCCAATTTCATCAAGCAGATCCACTCCCGCATCAAGGACATCCTGAAAGCCCATCCCGGCTTTGAGCTGCTCGAAAAACAGATCGGCAACCAGAGCACCGCTTCGCTGAAAAAACTGCTCGATGAAGCGGGTGCGATCGAAAAAAAGCTGAAAGCGCCGTTCTCGGTCCGCATCCACGGCGATTTCAACATCGACAACGTCATCTACAACCGGCAGGCCAAGCAGATCCACTTCATCGACCTGTACCGCTCCGGCAAACAGGATTACGTCCAGGACCTTTCGGTGTTTCTGATTTCCAATTTCCGCCAGCCCATC
Source organism: Nitrospinales bacterium (assembly GCA_965223345.1). Taxonomy (GTDB): domain Bacteria; phylum Nitrospinota; class Nitrospinia; order Nitrospinales; family VA-1; genus CBDCWG01. The sequence continues at coordinate 2,079,579 of CBDCWG010000012.1, read as the reverse complement.
TTCGACGAAGCCATCCGCAAGCGGGTCAACCACACCATCGCCGACTTTTTCCAGTTCGGCAAAATCTTCGCCCGCAAGAATCAGGATCCCACATTCGAGGCCCGGCTCGCTCTGGGGGTGACGCGTTCCCTGTTCACCTCCACGCGCTTTGAAATTCATGACGACTTCGCCGAATCCATGCTGCTGCGGGCGGTGTACCTGCTGGAAAAAATCGTCCATCACGAAAGCGCGGACTTCGCCGATTTCAAGTTTCCCGAAACGGTTCTTTACTACAACTGATCATGACCGAGAACACACCCAAAATCGGAGTGGTGGGAGTTGCGGACAACTGGTCCTGCGACAACCTGATGCACGCACTCAAGCAGCGCACCCCGCACCCGATCCTCATCGAGATGGACCGGGTTTGTTTTGATCTAAAGAGCGGCGGCGTGTTTCTGGAGGGAACGGATCTTTCCACTCTGGATGCGATCTTTGTCAAAAAGCTGGGATCGCAGTACAACCCGCATCTGCTGGATCGCCTGGAAATCCTCTGGTTTTTACAGAATCAGGGCGTGATGATCTTTTCCCCTCCGCAGAGCATCCAGACGCTGCTCGACCGGCTGGCCTGCACCGTCCGGCTGCGTCAGGGCGGAATTCCGATGCCGCCCACCGTGATCACCGAATCCATAGACCGGGCGGAACACACCGTCAAACGGTTCGGCAAAGTCGTGCTCAAACCTTTGTACAGCTCCAAGGCGAGGGGCATGAAAGTGCTGGAAAGCGGTGAGGGCGTCCGCGAAGCGCTCGAAGCGTTTCAAGCGACGGGAAATCCCGTGATTTACATCCAGAAGTTCCTGCCGATTCCCGGCCGCGACTACGGCCTGGTGTTTCTCGGCGGCAAATACCTCGCCACCTATTCCCGGGTGGCGGCCGATTCCGCCTGGAACACCACCATCCATTCCGGCGGCAGGTACGAACCGCACGAACCCGATCCCGCATGGATTCAACTGGCACAACAGGCGCAGGCGCTTTTCAATCTGGATTTCACCTGCGTCGATCTGGTGGACACCGAAGAAGGGCCGATGGTGTTTGAAGTCTCCGCCTTCGGCGGGTTCCGCGGCCTCAAAGAGGCGCACAACATCGATGCCGCCGAGCTGGTGGCCGATCACATCCTGAAAAAACTGGGCCATGAATTACAAAAATCTTGATATCGCTCAGATCCGCCCGCAGCTCACCCACGGCGAAAACCCGGCGCACCGGCAGAATTTCTGCTTCGGCGGATTCGAAGTGGCAGTGCGCAGCAACTCGCTGGCTCTGATCGACGATCTGAAAAACTACTTCAAGGAATTTCCGTCTCAGGGATCGCAGCCCACGATCACCCTCGTGGCGCTGGAAACCCCGGAACCGCAGCTCGACCTCAAGCTGACGCAGCGGCTTCCCGATTCGGGCAAGACGAGGATCAAGGAGGAATACGCCGACCTGGCCGACGGCCGCCTGATCCGCAAACGCGAAACCGGCGTGCACCTTTTGTTCGGCAGCGGCGAGTACCTGGCCGTGGGGCCGGTGCGCACCTACTCCAACCAGGTCATCAATTTCATCAACAACCAGTACATGCACTGGCTCATCGATCAGGGATACGTCCTGGCCCACGCCGCCGGCATTCAATGGAAAGGCAAGGGCCTGTGCATCGCCGGTCATTCGGGCATGGGTAAATCCACCCTGTCCCTGCACTTCATGAGCCGCGGCGCCACGTTCGTTTCCAACGACCGACTCCTGCTCAAAAACACCGGCGACGCCATCCAGATGCGCGGCGTTCCCAAGCACCCGAGAATCAATCCGGGAACCGTCATCCACAACGAGCACCTGAAAAATCTGGTGAGCGAGGAAAAGAAACGGGCCTACGCCCAGCTGCCTGCGGATGAGCTCTGGAATCTGGAAGAAAAATACGACGCCATCATCGACGAATGCTTCGGCCCCGGCCGGTTTTCGCTTGCAGGCCGGCTGGATCTGGTTGCGGTCTTCAACTGGGCCGGCACCGACCGCCCCCCGGAGGTCCAGCCCGTCGATCTGCGCAAACGCCCCGAACTGCTGCAGTCTTTCATCAAGTCGCTGGGGCTGTATTATTCGCCGGAAACCGACCGGGTGACGCAGGAACCCGGTGTGGAGGATTACCTCAAGCATATCGAACACTGCCCCGCCGTGGAAATCTCGGGAGGCAAGGACTTTCAGTCGGTCACGGAGACCTGCCTGGAAATGCTGGAAACCGGGAAGCTCACGCTGGCGAACTAAAATACGAAGTTGTTGACATACCCTACATACAATGCAGGTCATTCACATAAAAGAGCAGGTAAATGCCGAGGGAGGAAGCGGACGGGTCATACGCATGCCCAAGCGAATCCGGCTGCAAAGTATCATCAAGCGGAGAAATGAAATGGAAAAAAAATCGGTTGTGATCAACGAAAGAATGGAAAGCGATGAGATCATCAATTTTCTCGAAGACCTGGTGGAAAGCCTGAGAGCCGGCACCGTCTGCATTCAGCACGGAGACGATCTTGTGACGTTGAAGCCCGGCTGCCATGTGGGCCTGGAACTGGAAGCGGCGGTCAAGAAAGGCAAGGAAAAATTGTCGCTGGAGATGTCCTGGCTGGCCCTGGAAGAGGAAGAAAAAAAAGAGTTCCGCATCCTGTCCTCCGAGCCGGTTCTCGAAGAAGAGGTGGATGAGGACGAAGAAGACGACGAGGAAGAGGAAGGCGAAGAAGAGGAAGAAAAAACGATCAGGAAAAGCTCCAAAAATAAGGACAAGGACAAAAAAGATAAAAAGAAGAAAAAGTCCAGAAAATGATCAAGCAGAAGTGAGCACGAACGCGTCTATTCGGCTTTATTCCGAAAAATCGGCTTGATGGAGCTCGCTTCCGGTTCGATGTAAAGCGCCACCAGTTGACCGGATTCGACGATTTCATCGGCGGTCTTCGCATCGATCCCCATCCGCTTGCGGTTGGCTTTGTGCTTTTTTCCGCTCAGCTTGATATGGGCCTGCACCGTCGATAGGAACCAGCCCTCGCCGAGAATGGCCTCCATGTCGATGATGCCCGACGCTTCTTCGTTGTGGGTCAGTGCGTGCGAACTCAAAATACCGAACCAGGTGGGATCGTGCTCGGCGATCACGTGAAGCGGCTCCGGCGCACCGGGGTCGTACCTCCAGATACGCGCCAGCCGCGGCCGGTTTCCGGGATCCTCCTGGATGTAAACCCGTCCCTTGCGATCCACGGTGATGTTGTCCGGCCCCACCACGCCTTCCCAACCGGTGAGCAGCCGCTTCAGCGTTCCGCCTTTCTGCGGATTGCGGATGTCGTGGAAAACCAGCTTCCACAGCCGGCCCGGGCCGTAGCGGTCGCGCAAGTCGTTGCCATTGGAATCGTACAGCGCACCCGTCGTGGTGAAATAAAACACGTTCGCATCGGTCGGATCCCAGTGGCCGTCCTCGGGCCGTAAAAATTTCGTCACGCCGCTCGCGTTGCCCGCGCGCGTCTCCTCAAACAGGCGAGCGCCGTCGTCATCGGAACGGTCGCCCAGGTCGATCAGTTCAAAGGACGCGCTGTCGCCTTTGGCGATCCCCAGCGGGGCGTGCTCGACAGGCAGCCCTGCCACCCGAATGCCGAACAGCCTGCCGTTGTTGAGACCGGCCTTTTCGATGGCGTTTCCTTCGCCGGTCTTTTCACCGATGTACACATACAGCTCGCCCAGAGTGTCGGAAGTTTTCGCGTCCGCATCATCCAGAGCGATGAGCACCGTTTTTTTCTGCGGGAAAGGACTCGGCACCACGTTTTCGAATGCCATGTCGCCCAGCCGCGGCAACTCGTAAGCCACCCCCGCTTCCGCGCCGGAAACCACAACGGCGAACGCCCGCCCGTAGCGGGGGTCCGAATACGCGTCGCTTTCTTCTCCCGTGAAAAAAATCGCCTCCCCGGTGCCCAGCCCCCCGAACAGCAGGCTTTCGGCGGGCATGAAACTGGCCGAGCAGAAATTGTGAAAGGCCTCGTTCTCAGCGGATTCGAATATTCCCCGGCCCGGGTTCCAGAGCCGCACCCGTTCGATCAGATCCTGACCGGCCAGAATGCGGAAATCCCCGGACGGATGCCCCGGCTTGGTGATCACCCAGCGGGAAACGAACGCCCCGCGGCCGCCGTGTTTGCGGACGCGGCCTTTCGTTTCGCCCAGCTCGTGGTTCATGAACAGCGTGAACGTGTCGTCGCCGTTGTCCAGAGCCGCCAGTCCATCCGGGACGCCCGCCATGCGGTATCCCCAGAAGGCATCGCCGGCGGTCAGGATGGCCACGGCGCGGCCGGTTTCTTTTGTTGTCACCAGAAACGCCCCCGGTGCGAACCGGGTGGCGATGTTTTCAGGAAGGGACGGCGTGCCGCTCACGTAAAAACCCAACGTGAGCACCAGAATGATGGATGCCGTCAGCATGAAGCGAAACTTTAAGGAATGTTTTTTAGCAGGCACGCCCACACATTGGAAATCAGGGTTTCAGGGTCGGGTAGAACATCAGGCTTGCGTCGATGCGTTTGAGCGGTTCCTGCACGATCTTCTGGATTTCGTTCAGCCGCTCCCGGCTGTCGGCCTCGAACCGCAACGTCAGCACCGGCTGGGTGTTGGAGGCCCGCACCAGCGCCCAGCCGTCGCCGAAATCGAGCCGGATGCCATCGATGTCCACGATGGGATAGCGGTCCTGGAACCTCCGCTTGAGTTCCTTGACGACCGCAAACTTGCTCTCGTCCGCGCAGTCCACCCGGATCTCCGGCGTCGTGACCGCTTTGGGAAGCGCTGCCACCCGGTCTCCCAGGCTGCGCTCGGACGCCGACAGGATCTGCAGCAACCGGCAGGCCGCGAAAATGGCGTCGTCATAACCGAGGTAATCGTCGGCGAAGCAGATGTGGCCGCTCATCTCTCCTGCCAGCAGCGCGCCGGTCTCCCACATTTTCTTCTTGATCAGGGAATGCCCGACCGCCGTCATGATGGGAACGCCGCCGTGATTGCGGATGTCGTCGAACAGATGCTGCGAGCATTTGACCTCGCCGATGACGCTGGCGTTGGGGTGGCGTTCGAGCACATCGCGGGCGAACAGCATCAGCAGCTCGTCGCCATAGATCATCTGCCCCGTTTCATCCACCACGCCGATCCGGTCCACATCGCCGTCGAAACCGATTCCCAGGTCGGCACCGTGCTGTAAAACCTTCTTCTGCAATTCTAACAGATTGTCCGCCACCGTCGGGTCCGGGTGATGATTCGGAAAACTGCCGTCCGGTTCGCAATAAAGCTCCACAATATCCAGCCCCAGACGCCGCAAAAGCTGCGGGCCGACCAGGCCGAAACAGGCATTGCCCCCGTCCACCACCACCTTCAAGGGACGGGAAAGCGTCGTCAGGCCGGTGATTTTGTCGATGTAGTCTTCCCTCACGTCGGTTTCCCAGATCCTGCCGTGCCCGGTTTCAAAGTCGTTTTTTTCGATCAGGAACCGGAGCATTTGAATCGCACCACCGTGCAGCGTGTGGATTCCGTTGCAGATCTTGAATCCGTTGTAGTCGGAAGGATTGTGGCTGCCGGTGATCATCACGCCGCCGTCCAGCTCCAGGTGGTGCAAAGCGAAATAAAACACCGGTGTCGGAACGCGGCCGATATCGATGAGATGGCAGCCGGTCGAAATCAGGCCGCCGGACAGTGCGGCGCGGAACAGGTCGGAGCTTTCCCGGACGTCGCGCCCCAGACACAAAAACTTGCCGCCTCCCCGCCGCATGAACGTGCCGATGGCCTTGCCGATCGTTTCCACCGTCTCCGCAGTGAGCTGGTCGCCGACCAGACCGCGGATGTCCGACTCGCGGAAAATGGTCGGATGCACGCAAACGGGGTGAGATTCTTCAACGGGACGCAAAGGAAGCGTCACCGCCTGTTTGAGAAGTTCTCCGGTCATTTCTTCTCCTTATCGTTCGACGGCGGCCGATTTTTTTATGGTGTGTGGCCGTGCGAGGCCGGTCGCCGCTCAATGGCATATGAATTCATGGAAAAACAGCATTCATTCTAGCTTTCCCAGGTTAGGATTTGGTTTGAGAAGGGCAAAAAAATCACCAATGATCACGATGATTTTCCAGAGAAACGAGGTGGCAATCTATGGGTTTCTTAACAGGTTCAGTTTATGAGCTTAACAATACGGAATCAGCTCGATGGGGAGTGGATGGGGGCTTCAATGAATTGAATCCCGGCGCTAGTAGTACGCCGAGATGGAAAAGTTGACGATGTTCTCGTCGAAATCGGAGGATGCGAGGTTGGAGGTGCTGTTGATGTACTGGTAGTCGAGCTTGGCCTTGAAGAACTTGAACAGCGGCTGCTCGATGCCGAACTGCAGGGTGTGCCGGTAATCGGCGCGTTCCTCGCCGATGCTGGCGGTGACTTCTTTGTAGTCCTTGAAAAAATACTTGTAGCCCAGAATCACCCGCGTATCCCAATCCGTTCCCGGTATCGGCGACTGCACGCCGGCGGTGACGAAGTGGCCGAAAAAGCCGAACTCCCGGCCCGTGGTGATTTCGTTCTCGAAGGTGTAACCCGCGTTCACGAAGCCTTTGCTGCCCATGAAGAACAGGTAATTGTTGATGCCGACGCTGTGGTTCTGGCTGTCGCGATCGTCATCGTCGAAAAAATTGATCGTCCGGTAGGCGTAGTTCAGGGTCGAGTACACCGTCGGCAACATGAAAAAACCAACGCTTGGGGAAGCGGAATAGATTTCCAGGAGTTTGTCGTCATCCAGGATGGTGCGGTTGTAGATCGTGTTGAGTCCCAGATCCACCCCTTTGATCTCGCGCGAGCCGGTCAAGGAAAACAGGTGCGATTGCAGGTCGAACGCCGACAGATCGTCGTAGAGGCTCTGGAAAAAATCGTAGCCCGCCTCCACTTCGTATTTTTCACCCGCCAGCAATTTGTAGGCGCCGGAAAACTCGAAGACCGTGGCGAAATCGTCGAGGTTGGTAGTCTGGTCGAGTTCGTCCACCGTGACGTTGTCGTCGTACTCGATGCCCACCGAAGCGGAAGCGGAAAGGCGTTTCTTTTCCTTCTGCGCTTCGACGGCCTGCAGCATCTTTTCCGCTTCCCTGGCGATGTCGGTCTTGGGATCGTACTGAATGGCCTGGTTCAGCGCCCTGGCGGAGAGCTCGCGCTTGCCGGTATGAAAATGCGCCAGCCCGATGTTGTAGGCGGAAAGCTGGTTGTATTCGCTGTCCAGCCGCGCCGCTTCTTCAAAGTGGTGGATGGATTGTTCGTGGTCTTTCCGGCCCTGATGGGTGAGCGCCGCGAAAAAATGCAGCGTGCCGCTGTCGGGGTTTTCTCCCAGCGCTTCATTCAGGGTTTGCAGGGCCTCGTCATACTTGCCCAGTTGAAAATAGGCGATGCCGAGGTTGAGGCGCGCTCCATCCAGATTCGATTGCAGCGCCAAGGCGTCGTTGATGGCCTGGGCGGCTTTTTCGAAGTCTTTTGCCTGCAGGTGGCCGAGCCCTCTGGAATACAACTCCTCGGCGGATTCCTGGGCCGCAATGGGAACGAGGCCCAGTGCGAGCAGCAACGATATCAGAATGCCAATGAATGCAGTACGGGCGAAGCGAACAGGAGGCATCGAGTAAAACCATGTTTCTCAGTGATTTTCCGGGATTATACCGGAAAATTTCTGCATGCCAATCTTTTTCGCTTCGCAAATACGAATAAAAAAAACCGGGCCCGCCAGAGCGGACCCGGTTATAAACTTTCTCACTTTAAATCAAGCAAATGAGAATTTGAAAGGGTTGAGAATCAAATCGGGCCTTTACCTTTTCCCTTGCCCACACCTTGCCCCCCTTCTTTCACCACCTGCTTGGCGGCTCCTTTCGCCGCATCCTTGGCCGCTAATTTAGCCGCATCCTTGGCCGCGTCTTTGGCCGCGTCTTTGGCCGCGTCTTTGGCCGCATTTTGTGCCGCATCCTTGGCCGCGTTTTGCGCCGCATCTTTTGCCGCAAACTGAGCTGCGCCTTTCGCGGAGTCACGTGCTGCCCCCCCGGTATTCACATCTGCCAGGGAAGATTTCAAGACTCTTTGAGATTTACCAAAGGCTGATTTTGTCGCACCTTGAGCCTTGCCCCAGGCGGCCTTTTCAGCACCTTTGGCCTTAGCCCACGCAGCTTTGGCCGCACCTTTCGCCGCATTTTTGGCCAAGTTTTTACTGATGCCTTTAGCCAAAGCCATGCGCTTTGGTTTTGTGGTTTTGGCCATGACCTCCTTGATGAGTCCCGGAGGCGCCTTGCGAACCGGCGTCACCGTGCCATTTTCCAGAAACTCCTGATACTGCCCGGCGGAGATCAGATAGGATTTGTCGGCGTTGCCGGGATGGTTCGACTTGGTTTCGATCTGCCCTTCCAGGGTCAGAAAGGTGGTCTTGCCGTTTTCATCGAGCAATACGACGAACTCGGTTCCCCGCACTCCTGCAGTGGCGGTCGGGGTCTCGACTTTGAACATGGAACCTTTGGCTTTGCCCTTGGTCACGGCGAACCGCACCGCGCCCTGGGTGGCCTTGAGCACCGTCTGGCGCAGGTCCTTGTCGGGGTCGTAGATGTGCTTGCTGATATTGACCGTCGCATCTTCACTCATGGTGAGGGTGCTCTGATCGTCGAAGGTGAAGATCGCCTTGGAAGAATAGTCGGTTTCCAGACGGTCGCTCATGAACACCGGAGAAGCCAGCTCCGCTTCCTGTTTGCTCGTCTGGCCTTTGTGGGTCTGATACAGCTTGCCGTCGAGACCGGTGGTGAGACCGACGTCGGCGGTTTTCAAAATTCCTGCCTGCTTGAGATACATCTTCTGTTCATACAGGTTCTTGCCGGAATCGCCACCGGAAAACGCATACGCCAGGCGCACGTATTCCTGCTGAGACAACGGTCCGAGAGGTGTTTTGTCTTCCAGGACGTTGACGCCCTGCTGCTTGAGACTCTTCTTCACCGCCTCATAGATCCCCCGTTTGGAAAGACCGGAGATTCCATCAGGAAGCAGCGGGCTTTCGGGCTGATTCGTAGCCATCATGTGCACGAAATCGATGCGATTGACCGCCTCATCTTTATTGAGTGCGGCGAACGCACCGGGCACAGGTACCACCCAGGTCAGGGCGAACAGAAACAGCACGAGCCGTACGGTCGCCCCCTTATTCTGTTTGTTGCCATTTTGCGTTTTCATGATTCCACTCCTCCAGAATGGTCTGCGTTTCTCTATTAAAAGACTCGAAATCGATGCTTAAAAAATTCGCAACCCCAGCCCCCTGCATTGCGGGGTAGCCGAGAGAAGGTCACAGGTTTACACCCGTGTAATTGCAAGTCGGGTGCCAATTTTAGCGCCCAAATCGGCTAAAAATAATGGGCGGTTTTTCAGTGTGAATTTCTGGTAAGAATTGTGACTTGTAAAAGAATGACGACAAGGAGAATGGGAACTGACAATTTTTTGCAAAAACGCCTGCTAAAAACTTGATACCCAGATCGCGGTATTTTTACCGCCGGATTTTGAAGGGTTTTCGAGGAAGTGTTGCGTGTGGAGGAATGCGCTTCAGCGGGGTTGCAAAGAGCCGGTTGCAGACGCTTGCAAAAGCTTCGTGATTTCCTCTTCGGGCAGGGGCTTGCTGAACAGATAGCCTTGCATCAGATCGCAGCCGATCGATTGCAGATAGGCTTTCTGTTCCTCGGTTTCCACGCCTTCGGCGATGGTTTTCATCTCCAGCCCCTTGCCCAGCGAGACGATGGTTTTGGCGATGAGGCCGCTGGTTTCCTCCGGCAGCTCGTAGACGAACGAGCGGTCGATTTTCAGGGTGTCCACGGGCAATCGGCTCAGATAGGTGAGCGAGGAATAACCGGTGCCGAAATCGTCGATGGCGAGATGAATGCCCAGGTCGCTGAGTTCCTGCAGGGTGTCGATCGCCGCTTCCGAATTGCCCATCAGAACGGTTTCGGTGATCTCAAGCTCCAGATGTTTGGGATCCAGGTTCAGGCTCTGGATGATCTCGGAAACCCGCGGAACCGGGTTCTCGCTGTTGAACTGCACGCCGGAAAAATTCACCGCGATGTATTTGAGGTCGATGCCCATCTCCTGCCACGCCTTGAACTGCTCGCAGGCGGTTTTGAGCACCCAGTCGCCCAGGGGCAGAATGAGCTGGCTTTTTTCCGCCACGGGAATGAAATCCCCCGGCGGCACCATGCCTTTTTCCGGATGGTTCCAGCGGCACAGGGCTTCGACGCCGACGATGCTTCCGGTTTTCAGATCGATCGTCGGCTGGTAATGCAACAGCAGTTCGTCGTTTTCCATCGCCTGGATCAGTCCGCGTTCGATGTCCAGGAATTTCGCCGCCTGCACGAGCAGCGAGGGATCGAAATGCAGGAAGTTGTTCTTGCCCTTCTCCTTGGCGGCATAGAGCGCGGTTTCCGCCTGCATCATGAGATCCTGAGCGGTGATTCCCTGATCGGGAAAGCGGGAAACGCCGATGCTGAAGGTGCAGGGGATGTCTTTCCCGACCACCTGAAACGGCTGCTTCAACGTCTCGACGAATCGCTCCACCGCCTGGGTGGCCTGCATCTCGCCGCGGATTTCCCGCAGCATGACGAGAAAATCGTCGCCGCCGGCGTGCGCGACGAGATCCAGCTTGCGGAAATGCAGTTGCAGGTGCTGGGCCAGTTCCTTGATCAGCAGGTCGCCCGCCTCCCGGCCCATCGCGTCGTTGACCGTCTTGAAATTGTCCAGATCGAGGCACATCACGGCGATTTCCTGATTGCTGCGGCCGGCGTCGTCGATCGCGATGTTCAGGCTTTCGACGAAATACTTGCGATTCGGCAGACCCGTGAGGGCGTCGCGGTAGGTGATGTTGTCGATCTTGTCTTCCATCAGCTTCCGCTCGGTCTGATCCTGCACGTGCGCCACGAAAAGCGGCAGGGTCTCCGACGGCACGAGGCCGAAGCGGATTTCCACCGGATAGGTGGACCCGTCTTTTCTGCGGTGCATGCCCTGGATGGTGTGCTGGTCCTTGATCTCATCCAGCAACAGATTCAGACTGCCTTTCAACTCCTCCAGCGACAGGTCGTGGATGATGTCCGCAGGCGTCATGTTCTTCATTTCTTCCGTGCTGTAGCCCAGGTGATCGCGGGCGCAGGAATTGGTCTGGACGAAGTGCAGCGACGTGGAGTCGAAGATATAGATCTCGTTGGTGGAATTGTCGAGAATCTGCAGCAGGCTTCGGGACAATTTCTCCTGGGCGTGCAGTTTGACGTAACTGTTTTCGAGCTTTTCCAGATCCTGCCGGGAACGGTCGCTCAGGGTTTTGAGCACCGTGAACAGCGCCTGGGAATTGGACGTCAGATAAGAATGAAAATGGTCCTTGCGGATCTCCAGCAGACAGGTGTCCGAAATCGCGCGGGCGGTCGCCGAACGCGGGCCGGATTGCAGCAGCGCCATCTCGCCGATGAACTCGCCGGGACCGCGGGTGGCGATCTTCTTCTTTTTCTTGTACACCCCCACCGACCCCGAGAGCACGATGAACATCGATTCTCCGGCTTCGCCGTCCTCAAAGACGGTGTTGTCGGCCCTCAGGTTCACTTCCTGGCACTGCGATGCCAGATGCTCGATGCTCTCCTTCGGCAGGGAGCTCAGACATTCGACGGCCTGCAATTGATTCACTTTCTTTGTCAGTTCCATGATTCCCAGTCGCTCGTTTGAAATGGACTAAAAAAACCGGCTCTACGGCGCAATTTTGCTGTGTTTGGATAATATCAGGTTAATCAAATTTACACAAAATTTCAATGTTTTATATCTATAAATTACTGTTATAATTATAGTTATACCAATCCACACCCATGAATCAGGGTTTCGAGAGCGGAAAACCCCGAATAATCGGCGGTTTTTCAAGCTCTTTGATCGAAACCGCAAACCGGCCGGACCGCATGGAAAAAGTGAAAAAAACAGCCCTTTTCTGGGCGCTGGGGGTCGCCATCACGTTGACCGTGACGGCTCTCTATTGGGTCTATCCCCCTGCCCTGCACCGGTTCGAGCTTCTGCTGCAGAACGCCCATTTCCAGTGGCGGGGACCGGTGAAGCCGGGTCCGGAGGTGGTGGTCGCCGCCATCGACGAAAAGAGCCTGGACGAGCTGGGGCGCTGGCCCTGGCCGCGCAAAACGGTGGCCCGTCTGGTGGAAAAGCTGACGGAAAACGACGTGGCGGTGATCGGGTTCGACCTGGTGTTTTCCTCTGTGGAAGAAACCGCCACCGAACGCACGCTGAACCAGCTCGAAGAAGAGATCAAAGCCCTCTCCGGCCCGCAGACGCAGGCGGCGGCCCTGATCGACAAATACCGCAAAGCCCAGGATCCCGATTTGCAACTGGCTCAGGTGTTGCGCCAGTCGCGGCGCGCGGTGCTGGGGTATTTTTTTCACTTTGAGCCGGAAGCCGTGCAGCACCTGGATGAGGAGACGCGCCACCGGTATTTCGAGAACATCCGGCCCGCCCAGTTCGGCGGGTTCATCCAGTCCGGCCCGGACCTCGATCTGTCTGCGATCGATTTCCGCTCGGCCTATGCGGTGGAATCCAATGTGGAAACTCTGTCGAAGAAACTGCGCCGCTCCGGGTTCATCAGCTTCGATGTAGAGCATGACGGATCGCTGAGAAAGCTGTCCCTCATCGTCCGCTACCGCGATGCAAAGACCGAAACTGATTATTTCTTCCCGCCGCTTTCGGTGCGCGTGCTGGAGAAGTATCTGGGCGGCAGCCTGTTTTTCAAGGTGGCGCCGTCAGGTGTTCAGAACGTGATTCTCGACAGCGCCGAACCGCTTGCCATTCCTGCGAACGAGCAGGGTGAGCTGGCCATCAATTTCCTCGGCGGCCGCGGGACCTTTCCGCACATCTCCATCACCGACATCGTGCACGATCGCAAGGATCGTTTTCCCAAGGGCGGTCTCAAGGACAAAATCGTTCTCATCGGCGCGACAGCCACCGCCCTCGGCGACACGAAGGTGACGCCGTTCGACCCGATTCTTCCCGGTGTGGAGATCCACGCAACCGTCATCGACAATATTCTGAAAAACCAGGTGCTGTTGCAGCCGCAATGGGTGCCTCTGGCCGACACGACGCTGCTTCTGGTTTTGGGGCTGGCGCTGGTGTTCGTTTACACGCGCATCCGGCCGCTTTACGGCGTCGGCGCGTTGCTGCTCATTTCGGCGGCGCTGTTTTTCATGAATCACTGGCTGTTTGTGCATCAGCGGATCTTCCTGACCAACGTGTTCCTGCACATCGAGCACTTCACGATCTTCTCGGGGCTGATGGTGGTGCGCTACATCACCGAGGAAAAGCAGAAACAGTTCATCCAGAAAACCTTCAGCCAGTACCTGTCCCCCAAGGTTATCGAACGGATCATGAAGGATCCGGACCAGCTCAAACTGGGAGGCGAACAGAAGGAGTTGACCGCGTTCTTCACGGACCTTGCCGGCTTCACCACGTTTTCGGAAAAACTGTCTCCCGAGGAACTGGTCTCGCTGCTCAACGAATACTTCACCGCGATGACGGACATCCTGCTGAGCTATGAAGGCACGCTCGACCGCTACGACGGCGACGCCATCAAGGCGTTTTTCGGCGCGCCCGTCTATTTTGCGGATCACGCCACCCGCGCCTGCTTCGTGTGCATCGAAATGCAGGAGCGGCTCGCCGAGCTCAGAGATCAGTGGAAGCGGGAGGGAAAACCGGAGATCCATATGCGCGTGGGGCTCAATACGGGACTCATGGTGGTGGGAAACATGGGCACGAAAACCCGCATGGCTTACGGCATGAACGGCGACTCCGTCAACCTCGCGGCGCGGCTGGAAGGCGCGAACAAAGTGTACGGGACGTATTCCTTGATCAGCGAGACCACCTACGCGCAGGCGAAAGAATTCATCGAAGTGCGGGAGCTGGACTCCATCCGTGTGGTGGGCCGCAAGAACGCGGTCAAAATCTACGAACTGCTGGGCAAAAAAGGCATGCTGGATGAAACGATGCAGACCCTGCTGCCGCTCTACAACAGCGGGCTGGCTCTCTACAAGCAGCAGAGTTGGCGCGAAGCGGAGGCCGTTTTTCAGCAGGTGCTTTCGCTGCGCCCGGATGACGGCCCCTCACAAACCCTCCTCAAACGCTGTCAGGAAATGAAGGACCGCGACCCTTCCGAATCCTGGGATGGCGTGTACACACTCACCTCCAAATAGCGCACAGACGATCCTGCGGGAAAACGGCTTTCAGCTTCATTCTGATTCAGAGGGGAAATAATGCTGCGATGGACTGCGGTCAAACGGCGGCGGCGCCGTTCTGTTTCAGGTATTGCTGCACCGTTTCCAGGAAGGATTTCATTTCGATGGGCTTGGCGATGAAAGATTCGAATCCGGCTTTCTGGTACTTTTCGATATCCGTCTTCAATACATTCGCCGTCACGGCGAGGACGGGAATCGTTTTCGTCTCGTCCAGGGATCGCAGTTTCTTCAGAGCGGAAACGCCGTCCATGCCCGGCAGGTTGATGTCCATGAGGATGAGATCCGGCCGTTCGCTGCGCGCCATCTCGATCCCGGTCGTGGCTTCCTCTGCAGTGACCATGTGGATCGCTTTGTTGGATTTTAAGAGCTGCTGCACCAGTTTCACATTGGTGATATTGTCCTCGATATACAACACCGTCGATTTCTTATCCGCCCCGTCCTGCCGGTCGGACGCGTCCTCATTCTCCGAATGTGGATCGGGAGGAGGCAACTCGATGCGGAAACAGGTGCCTTGGCCGACGGTGCTTTCCACGCCGATCTTGCCTTCCATCCGCTCCACGAGTTGTTTGGCGATCACAAGCCCCAGTCCGGTTCCCTCTATCTGCGTGTGCTCCGCTCCCAGGCGGTTGAACGCCTGAAACAGGGTCTCCAGTTTCTCCGGCGGAATGCCTTCGCCCGTGTCCGTCACAGAAACGCCAATCCGCCCGCTTGCTTTCCGCTGCGCGTTGAGAGTCACCGAACCGTTTTCGCGGTTGTACTTGATGGCGTTGGAGATGAGGTTGATGAAAACCTGTTTCATCTTCGTGCGATCGGCCCAGACCATCAGGCTTCCGAGCTTCAAGGTGTCATTTTCGATCCGCACCCCTTTTTTTTGCGCCAGCGGCGACATGAGCGGCAGCACTTCCTGGATCAGTTCCACCAGGTCGAACGCTTCCATAGACAACGAAACCTTTCCCGCCTCAATTTGTGCGAGATCGAGGATCTCGTTGATGATTTCCAGCAGGTAGTTCCCGGCTTTGAGGATTTCCTGCAGCCACTCCCGCTGCGCCAGCGTCAGAGGCTCTTCGGTGCTGTATTCCATCAGCTGCCCGAATCCCAGAATGGCGTTCAAGGGCGTGCGCAATTCGTGGCTCATCTTGGAGAGAAATTCCGATTTGGCCCGGTTGGCCTGCACCGCCTGATCGCGGATCTGCTCCAGCTTGACGATTTCCGATTTGTCCTGTGTGACCGCAACGTACATGCTGTGGTTGCCGGATTTCCACAGCCTCACCTTGGTCTCCACGGGATAAAAGCTGCCGTCTTTTCTCTGGTTGTGGTCTTCAATGAGGACGGAAGCGTTCCCTTCCAGGCTCAGGGATTCGGTCATCGTTTCGAATTGTTTCTGGGTCAAGTCCCGCAACAGATCGAAAGGCGTCTTCTGGATCAATTCATTGATATCGTAACCCAGGTTTCTTTCCGCGCAGGCGTTGGCGTTTTTGATCCTGTAGGATTTGGGATCGAACACGTAGATTTCGTCTTTCGTGTTGTCGAGCAGATCCCGCAGCCAGGCGTTCAGCTTGGTCTGCGATTGCAGTTTCTGCTGGTCCTGCCCGATGGAGTCCAGATCGTCGCGGGAGCGGCTCGCCAGCGTTTTCAGCAGAGCATTTAAAGTCTCAGGCCGGTTGGCCCATTTGGAGTAAAAATTTTCCCGGTCCAGTTCCAGCAGATGCGCCTCACCCGCGGCCGTGGCGGAAGCCGCCCGACGATCCGCCTGGATCATGCTCATCTCTCCGAAATACTCCCCCGGTCCCCGGGTTGCCAGCAGCCGTCCCTGCTTTTCAATGTCGATTTTCCCGGAGTAGATGAGGTACATCGAATCGCCGGAGTCGCCTTCCCTGAAAAGACATTGGCCCGGCTTCAGCAGGACCTCCCGGCACCCCTGGATCACCTGATTGATCGCAGCTTCCGACAGCGACTCGAACAGATCGGTCTTTTTGAATAAATTGACTTTGGAATGGGCTAAATTCATCGTGAAACGGTTCTGCCCCGCAGGAAAACCTGGGGAATTACCCTTTTATTTACAATGGCTTATTCTATCAGTATAAAATACCTGCATTTTTCACGCAATAGAATAACTTAACAAACCAATGTAAAGGTGAAGGTTCAAACCAAAGGACTTGAAAAACCGCATATTAACGATTTCAGACAAGCAGGATCTGCATACAGCAAAAGGATCACACACTCCGGGCTTTGACGAGAAAACCCGCGATCCCGGGCGGGAGCGTATTGATAAAGATAGGGGTTTTCGAGTACTATGGGCGCTCATTTGGAGCCTTATGGGCTCGCATTGAATCTTCCGGAAACGGGATTCCTTAAAGCCGGATTCCCGCTTCATCCCCAACCCATCGTGGCAAATGCAGAACCGGAATTCACGTTCCACCTTGCCTCCGCAAATGTCCCCCAAAGCCAAACCCGAAGCCACCATGAATCTCAATACGCGTCTGCCGCAGATCACGTACATCGGCTGGGCGATTTTGATTTGCGATCTCGTCGTGACACTGGGGCTTTGGTTCATCGTCAGCAACGACGCCAAAGAAGAGGCGCTGGGCCGGTTTCACTTTCGCGGCCATGAAATCGAAATCGAAATCATGGAACGGCTCACCGCCTATGAGCAGGTGTTGCGCGGCGTGGTCGGATTGTTCGAAGCATCCCGCAACGAAATCGATCGCCACACGTTCAAAACCTATGTGGACACGCTGAATATCGAGGAGCGCTACCGCGGCATTCAGGGGATCGGTTTCGCCATCCCCGTGCCCGCAAACGAAAAAGACGCCCATATCCGCGAAGTCCGCATCAGCGGTTTTCCCGAATACACGATCAAACCCGAAGGCGCGCGGGAAGAATACACCAGCATCCTGTATCTGGAGCCTTTTTCCGGCCGCAATCTGCGTGCGTTCGGGTACGACATGTATTCCGAACCCGTCCGCAGGCAGGCCATGATGCGGGCGCGGGATACGGGGAAACCGTCGCTTTCCGGCAGAGTGACCCTGGTGCAGGAAACCGACGAAGATATCCAGACAGGCTTTCTCATCTACATCCCCGCCTACAAAAAAGAGATGCCGGTCTCCACGGTCGATCAACGCCGCACAGCCTTTCTGGGGTACGTTTACAGCCCTTTCCGCACCCGGGATTTTCTCGAGGGCGTGCTGGGAGCGCGAAAAATTCCCGATCTGGCTTTCCGCCTGTTCGATATCGACGAGAAAGGCGGGAAATCCCTTCTCTACGACAGCAATCCGGAGCACGACACCGCCGCATCCCTGTTCCACAAGAACCTGAAAATCGAGTTCGACGACCGCCTGTGGTCGCTGGAGCTGAGTTCCTTAAAGCCGTTTGAAAACACCATTGAAAAAGACAAATCCATCGCCGTCCTGATCGCCGGAGTCGTGGTCAGCCTGGTGTTTTTCGCGGTTTTGTGGCTGACACACACTGCAAGCAAAAGAGCGTTGAATTACGCCAGGCAGGTGAATGCAAACCTGATTGTGAGCGAGAGACGCCTGCGAAACATTCTGGATCTCTCTCCGGCGCTCATCTATATCAAGGACTTGAGCGGCCGTTACACATTCATCAACAAAAAGCTGGAGGAGTTGACCGGACTCTCCAAGGAAGCGATTGCCGGGAAAACCACGCACGACGTCTATCCCAAGCCCATCGCCGATCAATTTGTCATCAACGATAAAAGGGTGATGGAATCCCTCGCCCCGCAGGAAGTGGAAGAATTCGTGATGCAACGGGACGGTTCCTTCCGTGATTTTCTTTCCGTTCAATTTCCCCTGTTCGATTCGGATGACAAACCCTATGCCATCTGCGGAATATCCACAGACATCACCGAACGGAAAGCCGCCGAAGACAAGATCCTGAAATACCAGGAAAACCTGGAAGCGCTGGTTCTGGAACGAACCCGGGAAATGCAAAGGACGTTGAAAGAGTTGCGCAAAAGTGAAGAGCGGCTGCAATTGACGTTCGAGGCCACCTCCGAAGGCGTCTGGGACTGGGACATCCGCACCGGAGAGGTGTTTTACAGTTCCCAGTGGTTCAAACTTCTGGGTTACGAACCCGGCGAGCTGCCGGGTCGTGTGGACACCTGGAAAAGCCGGCTGCACCGCGACGACTTGCCGGAAGTGATGGAAAAATTAAACGCCCATCTTGAGGGCAGGACCGACAGCTATGAGTGCGTCAACCGGCTCAAAACCAAATCGGGCGGCTGGCAATGGAACCTCGACCGGGGAAAAGTGGTGGAAAGAGATGCGGAAGGCAAACCGGTCCGCATGGTTGGCTCCGACAGCGATATCACGCAGATAAAACGTGCGGAAGCCGACCTTCTGGAAAACCGGGAAAAATTCCGCCTGCTTTACAACCAGATCTCCGAAGTCCTGGAGGGCACTTCGTCCGCCACTTCCGGAGAGACCTTCTTTCAATCCCTGGTGTATCACCTGGCATCCACACTCGGGTTCAGTTTATGCTTCATCGGACGAGTGGATAAAAAAAACCGCAACTTTGTTCACCCGCTGGCATTTTTCAAGGATGGAGAAAATACATCAGCTCCGTGTTACCCATTGCCCGGCACTCCTTGCGAGTTGATCTACGAGGGGGCTGTGGTGTACCACATGGACGATCTGCAGGAAAATTTCCCCCACGATCACTATTTGAAAGAACACGGACTGAAAAGTTATTTTGGCGTCCCCATCTTTGGACAAAACGGCTTTCCCGTTGCTCATCTCGTCGTCATGGACCGGAAACCGATGCCGTATTCCCCGGAAGTCATGTCCATACTGTCCCTTTTCGGCGCAAGGGCGGAAGCGGAACTGACACGCATCGAAATCCAGAAAGAACTGGAAAACAGAGAGAGCGAGCTGCGCCGGGCTCAGGAAATGGCACACATGGGAAACTGGACCTGGGACGTGCAGCAGGAACAGCTATCCTGGTCGGACGAGATGTATCGAATTTTCGGATTGCAACCCAAAGAGGTCGAACTCACCTATGCAGATTATATGAGCCGGGTGCATCCGCAAGACAGGAAGTACGTGCATCGGGAAAATATCAGATCGCACTCGGGCAAACCGTTTCACGACATCGAGTATCGAATCCTGCTACCCAACGGAATCATCAAGCACGTTCACCAGATATCCAAAACACACTACGATGCGGATGGCTGCCCGCAAAAACTGGTCGGCGTCACCCACGATATCTCGAAAATAAAGCAAGCGGAAGAAGCGCTGCTGAAAAACCGGGAAAAATTCCGCCTGCTCTACAACCAGATATCCAAAGTCCTCGAAGGCACTTCGTCGGCCACTTCCGGAGAAAAATTCTTTCAATCGCTGGTGTATCACCTGGCTTCCAAACTGGGATTCGATTACTCCTTCCTCGCACTGGTGGACGATTCTTCAATCCCGAAGACATTCCGGACTCTCGCCATGTACATCGATGGGGAAAACGTGCCGAACCAGGAATTCCCGTTGCAGGGCACGCCTTGTGAGATCGTTATTGAAGGCGCCGCGGTATTTTATCTCGATCGTTTTGAAGAACACTTCCAGGGGGTCGATAAATCCATTTGGAAACGCGGCATTGAAAGCTATCTGGGCGTGCCGCTGTTCGACGAACAGGGCAAGACCACCGGCCACCTGGTTGTGATGAACAGCAAGCCGGTGGAGTATTCCCCTGAAGTCATGTTCATCCTGTCTCTTTTCGCGGCAAGGGCGGAAGCGGAATTGATCCGCATCGCCACGAAACGAGAACTG
Organism: Nitrospinales bacterium; assembly: GCA_965223345.1. Lineage (GTDB taxonomy): Bacteria > Nitrospinota > Nitrospinia > Nitrospinales > VA-1 > CBDCWG01. Next base: position 2,059,517 of record CBDCWG010000012.1, on the reverse strand, counting down.
GAAATCACCGGTGAAAGATTGCGGGAGCTCAACAAAAAAATGCAATCGATTCGTGAAGAAGAAAAACTGCATCTGGCGCGGGAAATCCACGATGAGCTGGGTCAGGTGTTGACCTATTGCAAACTGGATTTGTTGTGGATCAAAGAGCAGATCGACGATCCGGGAGAGGTGATCGAGAAAAAACTGGAATCCATGGTTTCCCATCTGGACGAATCCCTCGCAAGGGTGCGGCGGATTTCCAGCGAGCTGAGACCCGGCATCCTCGATGTGCTGGGCATCTCGGAAGCCATCAAGTGGCAGGCGCAAAAATTCGAGGATCAAACGGATATCGAATACGAACTGCAGGTCATCCCTGAAAAATTTGAATGCGACAAAGGTCTCTCAACCGATCTGTTCCGGATTTTTCAGGAAACCCTGACCAACGTGACCCGCCATGCGCAAGCCACTGCGGTGAAAATTAATTTTGAGAAGAATTCGAACCATTATATTCTGTCCGTGCAGGACAACGGATGTGGTTTCGACGCAACACCCGCTAAGCAGTCTTTATCATTGGGTATTTTAGGCATGAAGGAACGCGCCCTCAAATGGGGCGGGCAGGTTGAAATCAAGAGCGAACCGGGAACGGGCTCCATCATCAACGTACTGATTCCGACGAAAGGAAACCATGATTGCCGCACCGCCGAATAAAATAAAGATCGCCATCGCCGACGACCATGAGTTGATTCGCATGGGCCTGACGCAAATCATCGCAAACAACAAAGACTTCGAGCTCGTGCTGGAGGCCGAAGACGGGATGACGCTGCTCGAAAAAATCGATGAGCACGACATCGACGTCCTGCTCTTGGACATCACCATGCCCAGAAAAACCGGCTGGGAAGTGATGGAAGAGATCGAACGGCACCATCCCGACCTCAAGGTCATCATATTGAGCGTGTCTCCGGAGGAGGACTTCGCCATCCATTTTTTCAAGGCCGGTGCCATGGGCTACATCACCAAAGACAGTGTCCACAGCGAGCTGGTGGAAGCGATCCGCAAGGTCGCCGGTGGAGGAAAATACGTGAGCCCCAGCAGTGCGGAAAAGATGGTGTCGATTTTCTCAAAAGGCTACAACCCCCTGCCGCATGAGAAACTGTCCCCGCGCGAGTTTCAAATCTTCATCATGATCGCTTCCGGAAAGAAGCTCACCCACATCGCCGAGGAACTCAACCTGGCGGTGCCCACCGTGGGAACCTATCGAACCCGCATCCTGGTGAAACTGGAACTCGAGAACAACAGCCAATTGACGAAATACGCCTATCAGAAGAATCTGATCCAGTAGCCCTCCCTCTTCCAGACCTGCTGGCCCGAACGTCATAATAAAATGACTCAATCAGGCGGAATCATTACAAAATTTAAATCAATGTGATGATATTTCGCACTCCTCTTTTTATTTACAATTGTATTCCTTGTTTTTATAGAAGTGCCCCCCCACCTATTCAAAGTCATGAGGTAGAACCCATGGGAGTAACGACTTACAGCTCAACTGAATCCACATCAAGTGGTTTGAAATTGTTCAAAGTTTTCAGGAATGGAAAAAATGGAGTGGCTGAACTGCGCAATCAGTTCGATGCCATCCACAATGCTCTGGCGGTCATCGAATTTAAGCCCGACGGCACCATCATCACTGCGAATGAAAATTTTCTCAAAGGAATGGGATACACCTTAAATGAAATCGCAGGCCAGCACCACAGGATGTTCTGCGAGAGTGCCTACGCCAACAGCCCGGAGTACCGGGATTTCTGGGCGCAATTGAGTATGGGCAAATCCCAGACCCGGGAGTTCAACCGGATAAAAAAAAACGGTGAACCGATTTACCTGAGTGCTTCTTACATGCCGGTAAAAAATTCATCGGGAGCGGTGGTCAAGGTCATAAAAATCGCCCAGGACATCACTCAGCAAAAACTTCAGAGCCTCGAGCAGGAAGGCCAGATCGACGCGATCGGGAAATCCCAGGCGGTCATCTCATTCAATATGGATGGCACGATCATCACCGCCAACGACAATTTCATAAACACAGTCGGTTACTCCCTCGATGAGATCAAGGGCCAGCACCACCGCATCTTCTGCGAAAGCTCCTATGCCAATAGCGCAGAATACAAAGCATTTTGGGAAAAGCTCAATCGCGGTGAGTTCGATTCGGGCGAATACAAGCGGCTGGGGAAAAACGGCAAGGAAGTCTGGATTCAGGCCACCTACAACCCTATTTTCGATATGAGCGGAAAACCCTTTAAAGTCGTCAAGTTTGCCACCGATATCACGGAGCGGAAACTCCAGAACGCGGATTTTCAGGGCCAGATCGACGCGATCGGGAAATCCCAGGCGGTCATCTCATTCAATATGGACGGCACGATCATCACCGCCAACGACAATTTCCTGGACACCGTCGGTTACTCCCTCGATGAGATCAAGGGCCAGCACCACCGCATCTTCTGCGAAAGCTCCTATGCCAATAGCGCAGAATACAAAGCATTTTGGGAAAAGCTCAATCGCGGTGAGTTCGATTCGGGCGAATACAAGCGGCTGGGGAAAAACGGCAAGGAAGTCTGGATTCAGGCCACCTACAACCCTATTTTCGATATGAGCGGAAAACCCTTTAAAGTCGTCAAGTTTGCCAGCGATTTGACGGAAAAGGTTCTCCGGGTGGCAAAAATAATGAACGTGGTCAGCAAAGCAAGCGAGGGGGATTTGACCCAGAAACTGGATGTGACCGGATCGGACGACCTGGGTCAAATCGGGGAAGGATTATCCAGGTTTCTTGAAAATTTACGTGAAAATGTCGCGCAAATCGGCAGCAACGCCAACTCGCTGGCTTCATCGTCCGAGGAGTTGACCTCCGTCAGTCAGCAGTTGGCCGGAAACGCCGAAGAAACCTCCGCCCAGGCCAACGTAGTGGCAGCGGCTTCTGAGGAAGTCAGCAAAAACGTCGATACCGTGGCGACCGGCACCGAAGAGATGAGCGCCAGCATCAAGGAGATCGCGCAGAATGCCAACGAGGCGGCAAAAGTGGCCAACTCCGCCGTGGATGTCGCGAAAAACACCAACGCCACAGTGACCAAGCTGGGGGAAAGCTCCGTCGAAATCGGCCAGGTGATCAAAGTCATCACTTCCATCGCGGAACAAACCAATCTATTGGCCTTGAACGCCACGATCGAAGCCGCGCGCGCCGGTGAGGCCGGCAAAGGATTCGCCGTCGTGGCCAACGAGGTGAAGGAGCTGGCCAACCAGACCGCCAAAGCCACAGAAGACATCGGCGGAAAAATCGAAACCATCCAGGAAGACACAAAAAAATCCGTGGACGCCATTGGAGAGATCACGGAGGTCATCAACAGGATCAACGACATCTCCAACACCATCGCCAGCGCGGTGGAGGAGCAGTCGGCCACCACCGCCGAGATCGGCCGCAACGTCACCGAAGCCGCCAAGGGCACCCAGGAGATCGCCCAGAACATCACCGGCGTCGCCGAGGCCGCTCAGAGCACCACCCAGGGAGCAAACAACTCTCAGCAATCAGCAGAAGAGTTGGCCAGAATGTCTTCCGAGCTGCAGAATATCGTCAGCCAGTTTAAAGTGGACGTTTCTACCAGCGGATCGGCGGAAAAAAAAAGCCTTTTTGAGCGCCTAGGCGGCAAGCCGGCGGTCGATGCGGCTGTGGACCTGTTCTATCAGAAGGTCATGGCCGATCCCCAGTTGAAACCGTTCTTCGACGGGATCGACATGACGCGGCAGAGAAACAAGCAGCGGGCGTTTTTGACCTATGCTTTCGGCGGTGCGCCCAACTACAGCGGCAAGAGCCTGCGTGCCGCGCATCAGAATCTGGTGGCGAAGGGAATGAACGACAGCCATTTCGACGCCGTCATCGGGCATCTGGGAAATACCCTGAAAGAATTGAATGTCCCGAATGACCTGATTCAGGAGGCGGCCCAGATCGCCCTCTCCACCAAAAACGATGTGCTGAATCGCTGATCACCCACTCTTCGAAAAAGGGCTCCCCGATCCGTTTTTTTCGGCAGGAGCCCTTTTTTTATTAAAATCAGAGCGCATCCGTCCGCTCCCTCCGCGCCTCTCCCGCCGGCCTGTAATAACTAAATGACCGCCTGTCTTCCTCCACCTACAGACAAATATTGATTTTAACGATATTTTGTATTCGTTTTTTTATTTACACTAAAAATCGCTGTTAGATTGTTGCCGGTTTCAATACAAAACGGCAATAAAAACAATCGCAGTCGAGCGTTCCAACTCTCCGCGGACCGGCTTTGATGAAAAAACCCATCGCAAAAACCGTTCTCATCGTGGACGATGAGCTTCAATCACAGGAACAGATTTCCAATCAGCTCAAGGAGATGGGGTTTTCCGACATCATGCTGGCCGGAGACGGCGAAGAAGCCCTGGAATTGATCGCGAAAGAAAAGATCGACCTGGTGATCTCGGATTGGGAGTTGCCCAAACGGGACGGGCTGGAGTTGTTCGAGGCGATCCAGAAGAAATCCGGGGACATCCCTTTTATTTTGCTCACCGCAAAGAAAAAGAAAGAAGACATCCTTGAAGCCCGAACCCGCGGGATCAAAAATTACGTCACCAAGCCCTATGACGTGGAAAACCTGTCGAGCAAAATACAGCGGACCTTAAAGCTCAAAGAGGACTGACCCATTGAAACCGCACCCTCCCCGCCCCGCCTGAAAACGCCGCCCGCCCATCCGCTTCCGGTGGAGAAAAAAGCCGCAAACCCTCATGGTGAAAGGCTTTTTTACGGGATCGAAAAAAATTTGCCATAACTTACTGAATTTTCATACAATGAAGGATAATCCTGAAATTGTGTGTGAGAGTGGACCGATGACCCAGCGGTTAAAAGGCAGACCCGGCGTTTTTTTTGCCTTCGTGTTCATATGGGTCTTCAGCTTTCTCTTTTCCCCCCTGATCCATTACCACCCGCAAACGGTTCACGCGCACGACGGGCACGCATCCGAGCATTCGCACGACGCGCACATTCACAGCCCGGAATTGCATCAACTGGCACACGCCTTCGCCCTGCATCCTGCGGACCACGATCATCACGGTGAGCACGCCCATTCCTGCCCGTGTGAGGGCCCCGCGTCCGAACACCAGAAAGTCGATCTGGACAAGGATGGGCTGAAGCCCGAATTTTTGCTCAAGGCAAAAAAACTGCCGGCACTGCATGAGCCGCCTTCTCATTTCAAATACGCCTCGGCGGAATCATCCTTCTCGCAAGCGCGGCCTTATGCCAGCGCTGTTTTTCTTTCCCGGCCGCAGGAACGTTCGCCCCCCGTTTCGCTCGTTTGACGTCGCAACCCTTTTTCCAATCAACCCCTGAGTAAGGACAAACTGCAGCAACGTCTCCATTGGGAATGACGTGCTCTGCCGGTGTGTCTTTGCGCACTCTGGATCGGCGATCCCGCTCGCCGTTCGTGGAGACGGATATGAAACGAGCGATATCCTCCTCTCTGCTGGCGCTTCTGCTTTGCGCAGCCCTGTCCGCAACCGGATGGGCCCAGCAGGAAGGAAAAATGCAGATCAAGAACGAACCCAACCGGCCCCTCACACTGGCGCAGGCGATCGAACGGGCTCTGCTCAACAACCCGGAACTTGCGGCTTTCTCTTACGCGCGCCGGGTGAAAGAGGCCGAAGCCCTGCAATCCGGACTGCTGCCCAACCCGAAACTGGGCATCCAGGTCGAAAACCTCGGCCCTTCCGACCTGGCCGAGACGACGATCCAGCTCAGCCAGCTCATCGAGCTGGGAGGCAAGCGCTCCAAACGGAAACAATCGGGAACCCTGTCGCAGGAACTTTCCGAATGGAATTACGAGAGCAAACGGCTGGACGTTCTGGCGCAGGTCACAAAATCCTTTGTGAACGTATTGAAGGACCAGCACCGGCTGTCCCTGGCCGACGAGGTTTCCCGGTTGGAAGAGCGCTTTCTGGAGGTGGTTTCCGAAAGAATCAAGGCCGGCAAGGTCCCGCGCCTTGAAAAGACCAAAGGCGAAATCATCGTCGCATCCAGCCGGGTCGCGCGCGATCGGGTGGGGATGGACCTCGAATCCTCCCGCCGCAAGTTGTCCCTGCTGCTGGGAGAACTCGAGCCGTCTTTCGGCACCGTGGTGGGCGACCTTTATTCCATTTCCCCGGTCCCATCCCTGAAGCAGCTCAAAGCCAATGCGTTTCTCAATCCCGATCTCGCCCGCTGGCAGACCGAGCAGCAGAACCGGCAGGCGATCCTGGATCTGGAGCAGGCCAAGAGGATCCCCGACCTTGAGATCAGCGGCGGTTACCGGCGTTTGGAAGACACAAACGACGACACCGTGTTGTTCGGCCTGTCCCTGCCGCTGCAGTTTTTTGATCGCAACCAGGGCGGCATCGCGCGGGCCCGCAACGAGCTGCTCAAGAGCCAGGAAGAACGGCGCGCGGCGGAATTGAAAACCCAAAACGCCTTGCATCAGGCGTTTCACCGGTTGTCCTTTTCCCATTCGCAGGTGATCGCCATCAAGAAAAGCATCCTTCCCGGAGCGCAGCAGGCCTTCGACGGGGTGAGCGAAGGGTACCGTTTCGGCAAATTCTCCCTGCTCGATGTGCTGGACAGCCAGAAAACCCTGTTTCAGGCGCAGGAGCAGTATCTCGAAGCGCTGGCGGATTACCACAAGGCGGTTTCCGAGGTGGAGCGTCTCACAGCGGTGCCTCTGACGCCGAATGCGCCTGAGGGTGAGGGAGGCGATGCGCGATGAAAGAGCTGTTTTCAAAACCCGTGATCGTCATCCTGCTCGCCGGCGCGGTGCTGGCCGGAATCATCTGGACGATGGAGCCGCAGACCACAAGCGAAAGCGATTCCCATATGCACGACTCCGGGAATTCCCATACTGCTGAAATCGGACATGGCCATTCGGATGAGTCCGGGCATTCCGGCATGGAGGCGGAGGTTCGCAGGGGACCGCGCGGCGGCTGGCTGTTTTCTTCGCGCGGATTCCAGACCGAGGTCACGATTTACGAAAACGGCGTGCCGCCGCAGTTTCGCGTGTACGTCCGCCGCACATCCGGCGAACCCATCGACCCCGGCGAAGTGCAACTGAAAATCGAACTGCAGCGGCTGGGGCGCACCGATGTCATCGGCTTTCAACCGGCGGGAGAGTTTCTGCTCGGAGAACGCGAGGTTTCCGAACCGCATTCCTTCGTCGCAAAAATTCAAGCGCACTGGAAAGGCAACACCTACGATTGGTCCTTTTCCCAGGTCGAAGCACAGGCGGAGTTCTCCGAAGCGGCGATGCGGGCCGCGGGAATCGTGCTGGATTCCGCCCGCCCCGCCCGCTTGCAGGAGGTCCTGCGCCTGACCGGAGAGATCGCGCTCAACGAGGAAAAAGTGGTGCACATCGTTCCGCGTCTGGACGGCGTCGTCAAGAAAGTGTTCAAGGACATGGGGGACCAGGTGAAAAAGGGGGAGCTGATCGCCGTGCTGGAAAGCCGCGAGCTGGCGGATGCGAAAATCAACTACCTCTCCGCCGTCAAGCAGAGCGAACTGGTGCAGGCCGACCTGGAGCGGGAAAACATCATCTACGCGAACACGCAACAGATGCTCGACCTCTTGCAGCAAAAACTCGAGATCGAGGAGATCTACCGCCGCCTGCAGGACCTGCCGATCGGCGAGAACCGCGAACAGCTGCTTCCCGCCTACGCCAAGGTGCAGCTCGCGCAATCGGTGTACCAGCGGGAAAAACGCCTGTTCGAAAAAGGCATCTCTTCCGAGTCGGAATTTTTGCAGGCGCTGGAAAATGTCAAAAGCGCCGAGGCGACCTATCTCGCCCTGCGGGAAAAAATCGCCTATGACGGCGATTGGGGATTGCGGCAGAAGAAGAAAAATATGGAGATGGAAAATCTCAACTTGCAGACCGCGACCCAGAAGCTGCTCGCCCTGGGGCTCACCCGCCGCGAGATCAAAGGGCTGGCGAACGAGAAGGGGCGGAAATTCACCGAGTACGAACTGCGCTCCACCCTGAAGGGCACCGTCATCAAAAAACATTTGACCACCGGCGAAGCGGTGAAAAAGGACGACGACATCTTCCTGCTGGCGGACCTTTCCAATGTCTGGGTGAACATCGACATCCCCGCAAAAGAAGTGAAAAACGTGCGCCTGGGGCAGCTTGTCAAAGTCAGGGGCGAGCACCTGGACAAGGAAGCCGAGGGAACGCTGACCTTTCTCGGTTCCATCATCGAAGAGAACACCCGCACCGTGACCGCCCGCGTCGTCATTGCCAACACGGACCGGTCCTGGCGGCCGGGAACCTTCGTGACCGTCGAACTGGTATTGAATGATCGCGAAGCGCCGGTGGCCGTGCGTTCCGGGGCCGTGCAAACCCTCAGGGACTGGTCGGTGGTGTTTGTCCGTTATGGCAATCTCTTTGAAGCGCAGCCGCTGACGCTCGGCGAGAACGACGGCACGTTTGTCGAAGTGCTGGAAGGTCTTTCCGGCGGCGAGCTCTATGCGGCGCAGAACAGTTTCGCCGTGAAAGCGGAAATCGAAAAATCCGGCGCAACGCATTCGCACTGAGGTGATGAGATGCTTGAAAAAATAATCGAGGTCTCAATCAAACAGCGGATCTTCGTGATCCTCGCCACGCTCGTGATCGCGCTTCTGGGAATCTACAACTTCAACATCCTTCCCATCGACGCCGTGCCGGACATCACCAACGTGCAGGTGCAGATCAACTCCGAAGCGCCGGGCTACACGCCGCTGGAGGTCGAGCAGCGCATCACCTTTCCCGTCGAAACCGCCATCGCCGGGTTGCCCAAACTGGCGCACGTGCGCTCGCTTTCCCGTTACGGCCTGTCCCAGGTCACCGCCATCTTCGAGGACGACACCGACATCTACTTCGCCCGGCAGTTGATCAGCCAGCGCCTGCAGCAGGTGAAAACGTCGCTGCCTTCCGGGATCGAACCCACGATGGGCCCCATCGCCACCGGCCTCGGCGAGGTCTTCATGTGGGCGGTGGAAAAGAATGAGGAAACCGACAGCGTTTCATCTCCCGAAGACGAGCTGCTCAACTCCATGCACCTTCGAACCGTGCAGGAGTGGATCATCAAGCCGCAGTTGATGACCCTGCCGGGAGTGACGGAAGTCAACAGCGCCGGCGGCTTCGTCAAGCAGTACCACGTCGCCCCCGATCCCCAGAAACTCATCGCCTACAACGTGACCTTCCGTCAGGTCATGGAAGCGCTGGCGGCCAACAACGCCAATCAGGGCGCGGGCTACATCGAACATAGCGGCGAGCAGTACCTGATCCGCGCGCCGGGCCAGGTAGCGGGGATCGAGGACATCAAACGCATCGTGGTCGGCACGCACCGCGGCGTCCCCGTGTACATCCAGGATCTGGCGGAAGTCGCGCTCGGCAGGGAGCTGCGCACCGGCGCCGCCACCCGCAACGGCAGGGAAACGGTGCTCGGGACCGTGCTGATGCTGAAAGGCGAAAACAGCCGCTCGGTCTCGCAGCGGGTAGCAGAGAGGATGGAAAAAATCAACCGCACCCTCCCCGAAGCGGTGACTGCGACCACCGTTTACGACCGCACCAAGCTGGTGAACGCCACGCTCAAGACCGTGCGCAACAACCTGCTGGAAGGCGCGGTGCTGGTGATCGCCGTGCTGTTCCTGCTGTTGGGCAACATCCGCGCCGCGGTCATCACGGCGCTGGTGATTCCGCTGTCCATGCTATTCGCGGTGACCGGCATGGTGAGCAACCGCATCAGCGGCAACCTGTTGAGCCTCGGCGCCATCGATTTCGGCATCATCGTGGACGGCGCGGTCATCATCGTGGAAAACTGCAGCCGCCGTCTGGCGGAGGAGCAGAAGCGGCTCGGCCGGCTGCTCAAACGCGAGGAACGCTTCGCCGTGGTGCGCGCTGCGGCGGCGCAGGTCTCCCGACCCAGCATCTTCGGCGTGTTCATCATCATGGTGGTGTACCTGCCCATCCTCACCCTCACCGGCGTCGAAGGCAAGATGTTCAAGCCCATGGCGTTCACCGTGCTGGCGGCCCTGGCCGGGGCGCTGATCCTGTCCATCACCTTCATCCCCGCCATGATGGCGCAATTCGCCAGCGGCCGCGTGACGGAAAAGGAAAACACCGTGATGGCCTGGCTGCGAAGACTTTACGCACCGGGGCTGCGCTGGTCCCTGAACAACCGCCCCGTCGTCATCACCCTTTCCAGCGTGCTGGTCGCCTTGAGCCTTTTGCTCTCCACCCGCATGGGCAGCGAGTTCCTGCCGACCCTGGACGAGGGCGATTACGCCATCCACGCTTTACGGGTGCCGGGGACGAGCCTGTCGCAGGCCGTCCGCATGCAGGACACGCTCGAGGACAAGATCCGCGAGGTGCCCGAAATCGACCACGTGTTCGCCAAGATCGGCACCCCCGACATCGCCACCGACCCCATGCCTCCCAGCGTGGCGGACGTGTTTGCGATGGTGAAACCGCGCGAGCGGTGGGCCGACCCGAAAATGCCGAAATCGGAGCTGACAAAAAAAATCGAACGGAAACTGGCGGAGGTGCCGGGCAACAAGTATGAAATCACCCAGCCCATCCAGATGCGCTTCAACGAGTTGATCGCCGGCGTGCGCAGCGACGTGGCGGTGAAGATCTTCGGCGACGATCTCGACGTGCTGCTCGCCAAGGCCGATGAGGTGGCGCACCTGCTGCCGGAGATCCCCGGCGCTTCCGACGTGCGCGTCGAGCAGGTGAGCGGCCTGCCGATCCTGTCTTTGAAGCTCGACCGCATGGAGATGGCGCGATTGGGACTCAATGTGGCCGACGTGCAGGAGGTGGTGGCAATCGCCGTCGGCGGCAAGATCGCGGGCCAGGTGTACGAAGGGGACCGGCGTTTCGACCTGATGGTGCGCCTGCCCGAGAAAACCCGGACCAACCTGGAACTTTTAAAACGGATTCCCATCCCCTTTCCCGAAAAAACCACCACCGAGCACCGCGTGTCCACAGCGGATCAGTCCGGCAGCGAGGCACGCACCCGCACCATCCCGCTGGGAACCGTCGCGGACTTCGACCTGACGAAAGGGCCAAACCAGATCAGCCGCGAAAACAGCAAGCGGCGCGTGGTCGTCACCGCCAACGTGCGCGGGCGCGACCTGGGCTCGTTCGTGGACGAGGCGCAGAAAGCCATCGACGAGAAGATTTCCCTGCCCGCCGGTTACTGGTTCACCTGGGGCGGCCAGTTCGAGCATTTGCTCTCTGCGGGGAAACGCCTGTGGATCGTCGTTCCCATCGCCCTCGGCTTCATCCTCGTGCTGCTTTTCGCGGCGTTCGGGTCGATCAAAAATTCCCTGCTGGTGTTTTCCGGCGTTCCGCTGGCGCTCACCGGCGGCTTTTTATCCCTGTGGATGCGCGGCATCCCGCTGTCGATCTCCGCCGCCGTCGGGTTCATCGCCCTGTCCGGCGTGGCGGTGCTCAACGGCATCGTCATGATCTCCTTCATCAGCAAGCTCCGGGAAGACGGCGTGCCGCTGGATGAAGCGATCGAGCACGGCGCGCTCACCCGGCTGCGCCCCATCATCATGACCGCGCTGGTCGCCTCGCTCGGCTTTCTGCCCATGGCACTGGCCACCGGCACTGGAGCGGAAGTGCAGCGCCCGCTCGCCACCGTGGTGATCGGCGGGATCCTTTCCTCGACCGTCCTCACTCTGTTCGTGCTGCCCACGCTGTACAAAACCGTGTACCGGAAGCGCGGTGAGTTTGATGATTTCATGGAAGCTTGATCGGAGTTTGGGCTGCGCGTGTGGGTTGAGTCCCGGAAAGTTAGGTCTCAAAATCGGTGAAAAGCTGATATTTTCTTACTCATATTTAAACTTTTTAAATTCTTCGACCAAGTTTGCTCCCTGAATCATTTTTACTAGAGATTTATTTCTATAAAAACCGAAAACTGGAGTTTGAATTATTATTGGAAAGTCAGGAAATATTTTTTGTATACCTTCTGGAGAGCGAAAGTTATCAATATCAAAAACACAGACAGGCGCCCCTAAAGCATTGATTTCTTCTGAGATTCCTTCAACTATCTTTTGGCATTTAGGGCTCCATTGAGGGACAATTATTATCACTGCATCGTTTAATTCATTGATTCCGGGAAAGTCTTCTTTTAAATAAAACCGCCATCCAAGATTAATTGCAAATTCTTCAACTTCAATGTTGTCCCTCATTGGATTCCCATTGGAAAAATTTCGCGGTTACCTAATCCCTGGAGCTTTCAATCGGTATTGAGCTTGGCAGGAAATGATTTTTCGTTACAGCAACGCCAGTGCCAGCTCGTACGCCCGCTGCTTGATTTTTGCGTGCGGGCCGAACCAGCCCAGCCGCAAACGCGAATCGGCATTGCTGCCGAGACGATGGTCGATCGCATAGGTCACGGCGTTGAGCAATCCCCACGCGGTCTTGTGAGCCGGTTCCCGATCCTGCCCCGGCGCGTTGTGGATCGCCTCGATGGCGGTGCGGGTTTTCTTGTCCGCCACTTTTTCGATCTCCCTGCTGCCGATCTCTGACATCTCCTTGACCGCATCCGGCTGGAACACATCGAACATATAGCGATGCGCGGTCGCATCGTCCACGGTTTTGTCTGCCAGCCGCTCGGCATCGGCGGCGAAAGCGGCAATCGCCTCCCGCCCGAGACCGACCGCCTCCTGGGTCTTTTTGATCATGCTGTCGTCGAACTTGCTGGTGTCGTGCGACATGAAGGGGAACTGCGCCGTGAAGGGCTTGCGGCAGATGTTCTTGAACGAGGTCCGCGCTTTGGAGGTCACCGGATGCAGGACGCTGGCGGCCGGCCGCAGCGCCATGAAATGCACTTCGATACGGTCGCGGGTCTCGTTGCGCGAGGCGAGCAACAGGTAGCTTTTCATCGGGTCCGTTTCTTTCACGGTGAACGCATCCGGCAGACCGGCCAGCCCCCAGAGGATGCGGCCCCTGTCCAGAATCCCGATGGTCTCCAGAGCCGCGCCGCCGTGCTCGCTGAAGGCTTTGAAGAACTGAAACGTCTCCTGGTTGGCGAACGACTTGGGTCGGCCCGACGGCACCCGGGAGGTCTCAAAATCGAGCTTCAGCAGGTACACCATTTCACGGGGAGACAGCTTGCCGCTGACCTCGACCCCGAGCCCGTTCCACGGGATGTCATTCTTCCACTGCATCGCTTCGCCTCACACCGAGTGACCGGTTTTCGTTTGGGCAGAAGAAATTATACCCCCATTTCCCGGTTTCCCACTCCCTGAGGATCGGGTCTCCCGATTTGTGATATGATTTCAGGCAACCTCAAGTCTTGCAGGCAGGCGGCGCGGGTGCGATCCTGCGCGAATCGCACCTTACGAAAAGACGCAGACATCCGCGCCCTGCGGCGGCTTTGAGGTGGTTTGAACTTTTTCAGCGAACCGGATCCATCAACCCAAGCAACGCAACCCGAGATCGTTATCATGAAAACTCTCATCTCTATCGCATTGTTTCTCACACTCACCACCACCGCCCACGCGGACATAAAGACCGAAGAAGTCAATTACAGCGCAGGCGGAGTGAAACTGAAAGGCTACCTCGCCACCGATTCCGCCGTCAAAGGCAAGCGCCCCGGAATCCTGGTGGTCCACGAATGGTGGGGCCACAACAAACACGCCCGCGACCGCGCGGAGATGCTCGCCAAACTCGGCTACACCGCCCTGGCGCTGGACATGTACGGCGACGGCAAACTGGCGGACCACCCGGACAAGGCCGGGGAGTTCATGAACGCCGCGTTCAAGGACTGGCCGGGCAGCCAGGCCAAATTCAACGCCGCGATGAAGCTGTTGCAGGAGCACGCGACGGTGGACGCCGCGCGCATCGGTGCGATCGGCTTCTGCTTCGGCGGCGCGGTGTCGCTCAAGATGGCGCGCGGCGGAGCTGACCTGAAAGGGGTCGTGGCGTTTCACAGCGCCCTCCCCGATGCGCCACCGGTGGAAAAAGGCAAGGTCAACACCGCGGTGATGGTCATCAACGGGTCGGAGGATGGCTTCCTCAAACCCGAAGCGGTGGCCAAATTCATGCAGGAGATGGTAACGGCGAACGCCGATGTGACCTACCTCAGCCTCGCCGGGGTGCGGCACAGCTTCACCAATCCCCAGGCGGACGCGTTCCGGGAAAAATTCGGCATCGACGCGCTCAAGTACGACAAGCAGGCGGACGAACGCTCCTGGAAAGCCATGCAGAACTTTTTCCAGCGCGTGTTCGGCAACTGACCCTCATCCAACGCCCATGCGGTGAACCCGCCCCGTGGCCTTTGGCTACGGGCGGGCCGCACCGGCCTCCCCTCTTCCCCTCAGGCGCTGCCGCAATATCCGAACTTTAAAGCACTGTTTTTTCAACAACTATTCTTGATTCGCCGCCCCGAAATGTGATATATAGGTAGACCGATACGTGGTAAATAAAAAAATCGTGGGACACCATCCTTAACACCGGGGAGAAAAAAGAATGAAGAAAACCTTTTCAATCGTTTTCGCGGTTACCGTGCTGTTGGGTGGATGCGCGCCCTCGGCACCCTTCAAAATCGGAAAAGGATACTACTCCGAAGAACACGCCAAACTGCAGGTGGAAGAGGCTGAAAGCGAGAATCGCATCGAGAAGATCGGCGCCTTTGAAACGGAGGCTTCCGGATGCGGCAATTACAGCGAGCAAGCCGTCGATGCCAACCTCATGAATCCCGCCATCCGGGCCGAACTGAAAAAAATGCAGGGGGATGCGGCTTCCGATGTGAAAGCGGAAGAAAAATGGTATTCCCTGTTCATGGAAATATTGATCGTTCCGCCGCTTCTGGGCTGCTCCAGCTGGGATGTGACGGGCAACGCGCTGAAGATCGAGCCGCAGTCGCAGCTTTCCACCGCAAGCAGCGACGCATTCATCGGCATCGGCGAGGAATTCGATGACCACAACGATTTCGCCGGTACGGGTTTCGCCGACAACAGCGATCTCGACAGCGAGGAAAACGAAGACGACATCGACAGTTCCGAAATCGCCCAGCCGCCGATCGCAGCCAGCCGGGAAGGAACGATCTATCCCAACAACCGCGGGCAGCAGATCGAACCGGAGACGGTGACCACCGAGCTGACCCCTTGGATGATCGACAAGAACGAGTGTGTGTCTCTGGTGCGCAACCAGGAAAGCGAACCGCACGTCCCGGCATTTCTGGGCTGCATGCGCACCAAGGGCTGGTTTCTCAAGGATCAGGTGGAAAACTTTGAGCTGGAAAGAAAGATGAGCCGGGAGATGAATACAGACAGCTGATTCGCACCAAAAAAGAGGCCGGCATCTTGCAAAAGATGCCGGCCTTTTTTATTACCGCCGTGTTCAAAGAACTCGGGCACAACTCACAAAAAACGCAACGACTGCCTCCTCAACCTTCCTCCCCTGTGTGTTTGGCGCACGTGGCCTTCAACTGTTTCAGAGGAACCGGATATTGGTCCTTGGTCACCTTGCCAGCGGCCTGCAAACACTGAGCTTCGGTTTTGAATTTCTGGTTTTGTTTCATAATCGCCTGCTGCCCGTCTTGAAACCAAAGCGTAACCACAATCAGCCAATACTCCATCGAGTTGACCTCCCATCACTTGATTGATAGACATTAAAACTACCGACCGAGTCTGTTTAGCCACGATCTAAACAGCGGGTTCCCGCTTCTCGACCGCAACCCGAGAACCCCAATTATAACATTATTTTTCAACAACTTAAACATAAATTCCTATTAAATTAGATGCATTTTTGCATAGATCGGCGCCCCCCATTGGGGCGTCATCGAAACCCATTGAAAGACCGCTCTTTCTGATCAGGGATGCCGGAGCGCCCAAACCCGGGTGGGTTGGGAAAAACGCGATCTCCGGAATTCACGCCGGATGGCGAGAATGGCAAGAGCAATCCACACCGGCCCCGCAAAAAGTCCCCCCTCCAGCAAAGTCCACGCAACCGCAATATTTTTAATAACTTAATCGAGTGCTCGGAGGAACTCTTCTCAGGTTGACAGTGCGTTATTTCTTTATGGTTGATCTTCCAAAAAAATTAATAGTAAGCTGAAATTACCGTAAATTTTAATCCTAAACAAGGAGGACAACCTATGAAACGTGTATCCTTAATAGGGATCACCACGATGGTGCTGCTTTTCTCAACTCAGATGGCCTGGGCGCAGAACGCCTACATTGCCGGCCACGGTGGCCTGACCATTCTTCAGGATTCGGACAACATCGGCTCCGGTATCGCCATTGAAAGCGAACACCGGGACGGCTGGAACGCCGGTGGCGCCCTCGGCTGGAGGTTCAGTCCCTTTTTCCGGGCGGAATTTGAATTTTCTTACCGGGAAAACGACGTGGACCAGCTCAAAGTGACCAATTCCAGCTTTGGCGCATTGAACGGACTGACGCTCGACGCTTCCGGAGACATTTCCGCCCGTTCCTATATGGGAAATATCTTCTGGGAATTCGCCAATATTCTGCCCATCACCCCCTATGTGATGGCGGGAGCCGGCGTGGCGGAGGTCAACCTCGACAATGTGAACGCCGGAAACACCGCGATCGTTGACGACAGAGACACCGTTTTCGCCTATCAGTTCGGCGGCGGCGTGAGCCTCGGGCTCGCTGAGCACCTGTTTCTGACGGCGGACTACCGGTATTTCGCCACCGAGGATCCGGAATTCAGCGACAGCACCGGAGCGACGTTCGATTCGGAATATGAATCTCACAATATCAGCGGCGGTCTGAGGTTTGAGTTCTGATCCGAAACTTCAGCGGGAGGCATGGATTCCCGCGTGAGCAGCAGATCTTCTGAAGGCACCTTACCTGCCTTCGGAATGTCTCCCCTACCTTCGAAATTCCCGTCTCACAGCCAGGATTGTCAAAGCGATCAAAGCCGGACCGATGAGAAACTGCAACGCGATCAGCGTTCTGCCCAGCCACAGATCCGGCTTGGGGCGAAAATCGTCGGAACGCTGCAGCGTCATGGTCTGAAACGTGAACAAAACCGCATCCTTCCACTCCACCCCCGTGCAGCGCGACAACTCCTGACGGCACAGGGTAGCCGGCAGCCCCGACGGCTGCTCCGCAGTGGAGGCTTCCTGGGAACTGTCCACGATGGGAACCTTCGGTTCGATCCCGTACCAGTTGACCCATGAAAACAGCAGCACCAGCACGGCGAAGCTGGTCACCCCGTTGAACCAGCGCTGGCCGTAGCCGGTGAGAATCTTGTAAAAGGAAATCAGGGAAACGTAGCGGTAAAACGGATGCTGCTGAATCCGCCGCATCTCCATTTCCCCGTAATGGAAATTCCCCGCCCGTTCGTAGTCCCGCTTGGCCTCGAAATTCAGCTTGAGCTTGCGATACAGGATCTCCACGGTGCGGAAGTATTCCCGGTCGTGCACCCTTTTTTTCGCATCCGTCGCAAACTCGCTCCAGACTTCATCCGCCAGGATTTCGCGGCTGGAAAAACCGTTGCCGACCTTGCGGAACGTCACATTTTCAAACACCACGTTTTCGATGTCCATATTGAGAAACGAGGTGTCCCCCAGGTTGTCCACATTGAGAAAACGCACGTTTTCCGGCCGGTCCATTTCCACGTCGATGAAGCGGATGAGGCGGTTTTTGGGAAACTCCGTGCTGTGGAATTTCACAATGCCCTCGCCCGCGAAACGCACCTCGCTGAAATCCGCACCGCCGTCGCCGGTGAACTGGGTCTTGCTGAAATCCACACCACCCCGGCCTGAAAACAGCGCGCCGTTGAAATGCACCCCCGCTTCCCCGGAAAACTTGGCCTCGCTGAAGTTCGCCCCCTCTTCCCCGGTGAACTGAGCGCCCCAGAAATCGGCGCCGCGCTTTCCGGAAAACTGGGTGAAGAAAAAGTACGCGCCGCGCTTTCCCGAGAACTGGGCGCCCCAGAAATCCGCGCCGCCTTCGCCGGAAAATTCGGTCAGGATGAAATCCGCACCGCCTTCACCGGAAAACTGGGCCTTGTTGAAATACGCGCCGCCCTCGCCTGTGAATTTGGCTTCGCTGAAGTTGGCGCCGCCCTTGCCGGCAAACCGCACCTGGCTGAAATCCGCCTTGCCGCGCGAGGAAAACTGGGCCATGATGAAATTCGCCCCGCCGGGCCCCGAAAACTGCGCTTCGCAGAAGTTCGCGCCGGCATCGCCGGTAAATTTGGCTTTTTTGAAATTCGCCCCTTCCAGCCCGAGAAACTTTGCCTGGCGGAAATTCACCCCGCTTTTGCCAAGAAAATGCGCACCGGAAAAGTTAACTCCCTTTAAAAACTGCACTTTCTGGAAGACCGTCCGTTTGGTGAAGATGGCTCCGGAAAAATCGATCGTCTCCTTGAAGCAGTAACCGGAAAAATCCACATCGCCGATCTCGATATCCTTGAGAGAATCGCCCCAGGCAAGTTTATCAAGCAGTTCTCTTTGACTGATCACCATTGGAACGTCCCCGTAAAACGAAAACAGCGCACCCCGCACCCCTTAATAAGAGCGGAAGTTCACGCTATTTGTTGCGAATTTCAACTTAAAGCCAATGTATCAAAAAAAGCGGGAAGGTCAAAAGACATCTATCCGGGCCCTGGCCGGAATCGGCCGGTGTCCATTTAACGGTGTAAAAAACAAAGGGAAGGTGAATCGAAAAAGAGGAAAATTTTTTTCAGAGAAGGAAAGCGGCGCGCACCAAATCTCCCGGACTCGAAAAGCAACTCCAAATCCATTGACGCAAGGCGTGCGCTTTCACACAGCGGACCGCAACGCGACGACTGCCTCGTTTGCGGTCAGAATCGATCGCGTTATGGCAGGGTTTGAACTCAATAAATCCCCAGGTCTTCGCGCCAGCCGGAAGGCCCCAGATCCTCCTCCCAGCCCGGAGCGCCGAGGTCTTCGTTCGACCAGACCTGAGCCCGCGTCTGCGGGCCGACAGCGCCACTGCCATAAGCCGCGCCGCGGTGCACGGCCATGCCATGCCGCCGGCCCCAGTCGTGCCCGAAAAGCCGGCGTTTCACCGAAAAAAAGCGCCGTCCGTCGAACACCCCCCACTGCCGGGGATGCACCAGGAACACGCCGCGCCGCCCGTGCAGAAAACCGTGGCTTTTGAGACCGCGTCCCAGGCGGAACGAGAACCCGAACCCCCGGGAACGGAAACCGAATCCGCCGCGGATGCCCCCATTCAGAACCGCCTTGCTGAGCAAAGAATGCTTCAATCCCACCGGTTCCAAAGCCTGTGCGCGTTGCGGAGCGAAAGCGCAAACGCTCACGATCGTCGCAGCCAGCAGCCATTTCTTCCAATGCATTGTCTCGACTCCCGTTAGTGAGTTCAGCGATACTCACACTATATGCCGACAGCGGGGACGGAGCAATCTTTTTTGAACCCGGTGGGCAGGTTTTTAAAAGCAAAAACAAAGAATTGAAAGCTAAATCATTTTACCGTCCGAAGGTTGCCGCAATCCCAGCTTTCTCACTTTCTTCTTCTTGCGATGCAGCGCATAGCGTAAAACACAATACCCGACGGTCGCCGAAAGCAGGGTGCCGGCCAGAATTCCCAGCCGGTCGTTCGCCGCCCCTTCGATCACCCCGTCATGGAATGCCAGAGAGCTGATGAACAGGCTCATGGTGAAACCGATGCCGCACAATATGGACGTGCCGTACAGCTCCAGCCACCCCACGCGCTTGGGAAGCCGGCACCAGCCCAGCTTGATCGCCAGCCAGCTGAAACCGAACACACCGATCTGATTGCCGAAAAACAGCCCGAGCGCGATCCCCAATGGCACCGGATGCAGGAGAGAGTCCAGAGAAAAACCATCGAGCGACACCCCGGTGTTGGCGAACGCAAACACGGGAAGAATGAAATAGGAAACGGTGGGATGCAGATCGTGTTCGATTTGCAGCAGCGGTGGTTTTCCCGCACTCGAAGGCACCCGCAGGGGGATGAAAAAGGCCAGGAGAACTCCCGCCAGCGTCGCGTGCACGCCGGATTTGAGCACCGCCGCCCAGAACATCACCCCCACGACGACGTAAGGCACGATCGAGAGCACGCCCCTGCGGTTGAGGAAGTACAGAAACCCCAGAAACACCACCGCCGCCATCAAGGACCCCATCGACAACCCTTCCGTGTAAAACAGCGCGATGATGACGATGGCCCCGAGATCGTCGAAAATAGCGAGGGTGAGCAGAAAAATCTTCAGGGAATTGGGAACCCTGCGCCCGAGCAGCGAAAGGATGCCCAGCGCGAAAGCGATGTCGGTCGCCGAGGGAATGGCCCATCCGTCGATCGCGATGGGGTCGTGCCAATTCAACGAAGCGTAGATCACCGCCGGCACAGACATGCCGCCCACCGCAGCGATGGCCGGAAGCGCCACCCGCGCCGGACTCGAGAGCTCTCCCTGCAGCACTTCCCGCTTCACCTCCAGCCCGATGAGAAAAAAGAACACCGCCATCAGGCCGTCGTTGATCCAGAGCAGCAATGGTTTGTCGATTTGAAACGCCCCGATGCGGATTTCCACCGGCGTGCCCAGCAGGGAATCATACAGGGCATCCAGCGGCGAATTTTCCGCCAGCATGGCAAGACACGCGGCCAGTATCAGCAGCAGGCCGCTGGCGGACTCCAGACGCAGAAACTCTCTAATGGAATTCAACATGGATTATGAGGAAGCAACCGGCGGGAGCCACGGCCCGCATGCCGGAAAAGGGTTGAATCAGGACGGCAACCAAAATAGGAGATGATACCACATCGCCCGCCGAAGCGGGCGTGGTTCGGACGTGAGGGATTAAAAAAACAGTTCAGGCGGGGTTAGGAAAGGATCGGCCTGATAACGCTCTGGCCTACTTCAGGCTGGACGGCAGCCGGGTTTTCTTGTCCACCCGTGCGGACTCGACCTGCCGCTTGGTGAGGTTGCGCACCTGGCTGAGATCCGCCCCCATCAGCAGAGCGCCGGTGAGTTCGGTGTCGTTGAGGTCCGCTCCCTTGAGATTGGCTTCGGAAAGCTGGGCGCCCGTCAACTTCGCGTGCGTCAGGTCCGCACCGGTGAGGTTCGCCCGGATGAGATTGGTCCTCTGCAGCGAGGCCCCCATCATATGGGCGTTTTTGAAGTTGGCCTTGGAAAAATTGCCGCCGTCGAGGTTTGCGCGAATGAGGTGCGCGCCCATCAGATTGTATTTCGTCGATTCCAGTTCACGCAGTTCCGCCTTGCTCCGTGCCATACCGTGTCTCGCTTTCTAAAAAGAGTTATCGTTCTACATCAGATTGAATCCGGCAATGCCGTCAGCTTTCGGTCAACAGGTCCTCGCGGTCCAGATCGTTGATCACCCGCCACTGGCCGCCGCCCCGCTCCACCTTCTGCTTCCAGTCCTCCAGCCGGTCCAGGTATTCCTGCGGATTGACGTTGTCGCTGCGCAGTTTGGTGACGTTGAGCGCAACGACCGAAAACCCGTCCAGCGTCAGCTCAAAATCGCGCTTGAACCCTTCCGGCAGCTCTTCCTTGAGATCGGAGAAAATGAAGGCGTACTTCTTGCCCACCCCCGCCTCGTTCATGTACTCCACCGCCTGCAACAGACCGCCGGAAATGTCGGTGTAGGAGCTGGCTTTGATGGTTTTGACAAATTGGCCGATGTCGTTGGCGAACGCCCGCTTCTGCGTGTTCGCCACCGAAGGCCGGGAATCGAACGTGGCTTTGGCGATGATGTCTTTTTCGCTGAAGCTGCCGCTGTCGATGCGGGCCACCACAAAGGAATCGCCCGGATCGAGCGTCCCCAGAAGATAATTGATGATCTGCTGGGCTTTGTTCAGCTCGTTCGTGTAAGTTCCCGAAGTGTCCAGCAGCAGGTAGACCCCTTTCGAATTGGAAACGCTGTCCGTGCAGGCCATCAGCGAAACGGTCATCAAGATCCAGGCCCATTTTTTCATTGCGCCACCTCCTCGGCCCAGGCCGTCTTGGGCACCGCAACCGCCGGTTGCGGTCCGTTGCTTTCAGAGAGTTGTTTTTTCCACGCCCGCTCGCGGATCAGCCCTTCCACCCACAGCGGCACGAAGATGAACATGTCGTACACCCTTGTGACGAACATCTCCAGATGCCGGACGATGTTGCCGATCAGGCGCAGCACGAAGGCCAGCGAGCGCACCAGCAGCACCAGCAGGTCGCCGAACAGCGTGCGCGCGCCGTGCACCAGCGATTCCAGCGGAATCGCCACGAAGGTCAGCGCAAACGGCAGCACGAATCCCATGATCATCTGCCCCACCATCGGGATCCAGGAGTTGACGGCGGATTCGGCCTGCATGGCCGCCCCGTTGGCCTGCGTCAGGGACAGGCGCAGGGCGCTGAGATCGGCGGCGATCTGATCGCGCATGAACGCCAGCGACGATTCCATGCACGCCAGCGTGAACAGGATGCTGAAGGTCACCCAGATCATGCGGCGGCGCATGCGGTCGTTCATCGCGCCGATGATCGGAAACAGTTTCGTGAAGCGCAGCGCTTCCATGAGGTAGAGCCCCATCGAGATCTCGACAAAGATGATCACCAGCGCGGCGATGTCGGAGATCTTGTAAGCGCCGATGCGGCTCGCCGCGCCGACCATCTCGGACATGGGCAGCGCGATGAGGTTGAAGTTGATGATCGCGCCGCCGACGGCGATCGCCACCACGAACAGCGAAACGAAAAACTGCGTGATCGACGAAGCGCGCAGCGTGCGTTCGGCTTTATCGGTGCCGGCGCGGATTTCTTCATAGCGGGTCATTTTGTCGTCGATGTCCTTGGCGCGTTCCGCCAGCCCCTGCATCGTGTTGCCCACCTCGTCGATCGTGTTGGTCAGCTTGCGCCAGTAAGGCAGCATCGCATGCAACAGCGTGTGGCGCTCGCTCATGGTCTTGCGGTACTCTTCCAGCGCTTCCTTCTGCTGCTCGACGGACGCCTCGTGGATGCTCTTGAGCACTTTCACCGCGACCCCGTTGCCCTTCGCGTCCAGATGCAGCTTGGCCACCGCTTCCACCGCCTGCACCCAGTCCGGCGGCGGCGGGGCCACCTGACCGCTCTGCTTGTAATCTTCCTCGATGCGCGTGATCTGGTCGGAAATCACCCGCTGCAGCTTGGGATAGCCGCCCAGATCCTTCTCCACGACCGCGTTGACACGGAAGAATTCCCGTTCCAGTTGCCGTTCCACCTGTTCGCGGCCCAGTTCCATCAGCACTTCCTTGTTGCGTGCCTGCAGTTTTTTCTCGGTCAGGGTCAGCGAACGAGCCGCAAAACGAAAGCTGGAATAAACGATGCGGAGCACCACGGAAATCGCCGAATGAACGATGTTCCGGCCCATGTACAAAGCCATCATGACCAGGAAAACCCAAATCCCCATCGAGAGTGCGGGCTGTCCGGAAATGATCACCCAAGAATCGTTGGCTGTCACAGCATCCTCCTTCCCTTTTCAGTTCAAAGGGTGAGTCGTTACGGGACCACAACTGTAAAGAAACAAAGAACTTGAGCGGGTGGTGATCCGATCCCCATCAGACAGCCTAAGAAAGCAAATACCTTGCCAATGCCAAGGGTATTTTTTGCTCCGGATTAAAGCCTGTATTCGGGGAGATTAGGAAGTGAACGGCGGGAGCGGTGTTCGGCCGGGTTGCCGGGCAGTCTGCTTTTTTATAACCGTTTGTGATTTGTTGACCACATATTCACAGACACAGGCCGAAAGCCTGCAATGAGGATGGGAATTCAGGCCTTTCGACTCAAACAGCGGGGAAAAGCCCCCGGAATGGCCTGCCTGGAGGTCCATTCCGGGAGCGGTCGCCTGCGGGAGCGGTCGCCTGAAAAAAACAGGAGGTGCGGGGACGCTCAGTCCTCTTCCTCTTTGACCAGATGCACATCCCGCTGCGGGAACGGAATGGAGATGCCGCTTTCGTCGAAAGCCATTTTGATTTTTTCGGTCACATCGAACTTCACGCCCCAGTAATCGCCGGTCTCCACCCACGGACGCACGTTGAAGTTGACGCTGCTGTCCGCCAGTTCGCCCACGGCGATCAAAGGCTCCGGCTCCGCGAGAATCCGGTCGTCCGACTCCAGCACCGACTGGATGATATCCCGCGCCTCGCGGATGTCGTCCCCGTAGCCGATGCCGAACACCATATCGACGCGGCGCGTGCTCTTGGCGGAGTAATTCTTGATGTTGTCGCTGTAAATGGCGCCGTTGGGCACGATCACCTCACAGTTGTCGGGGGTTTTAAGGATGGTGTTGAAGATGGTGATGTTCTCCACCGTGCCCGCGGTGCCGCCCGCCTCGATGTAGTCCCCCGCCTTGAACGGCCGGAACACGATCAGCATGACCCCCGATGAGAAATTCTGCAGCGAGTTCTGCAAGGCCAGGCCGATCGCCAGACCCGCCGCACCCAGAATCGCGATCAACGAAGTCGTGTCCACCCCGAGCTGGTCGAGCGCGGCGATGATGACGACAAGCAGCAGCAGGGTATTCAGAATCGAACGCAGAAAATTGATCAGGATCGGGTCCAGTTTCGCGCGCTGCAGCAGCTTTTCCACCATCGCCACCACCCCTTTGGCGATCCATCGCCCCACGAAAAAGACGACCAGGGCCAGCGCAATATTGATCGCCCAGGGAATGACGTAAGTGGAAAACAGTTTGCCGATGTCCATTGATTCAAGCATGTTGACTCCTCTCATGGGTGACGGTTCAGTACGAGCGTTCGACCACGCTCAAGCGGATTTGGAAAAGCGAAAGTCAGTTGCCTGAATTCAGGCGGGACAGGAACCCATCCTCAATAATTCAGAAAACGATCCGTTCTCCTCCGGCATCATTGCGCAAAGCATACTCAAAAAATCCGTTGTCGGAAAGAAGATTTCAGCACAGCAAAGCACACCGTGAAACCAAAGCGCGGCCGTCCTTGCCGTTCACAGCCGGAAACGGAAAAACAGCGGGCAGCGGATTCACCTTTATTCAAAGACAACGGCAAAAAATCCGCGATTTCTCCGGCCCGCACACGAATCCCGTTCATTTTTTACCGCCGAATGGAGTAAAATAACATTGAATTGCAAGCCGTTCGCCGCCGGGCTGGCGACGGGACCCCCTCGATGCGAATGTCCCGCAACCCGGCCGGCGCTCTGTCCGGAATCGTGGCCGACGCACCCCGGACGCCGGCGTCTTGAGGAATCAGATCCATCGCACAAAGCCGTGAATCCGCCGCTTTCTTTTTCGCCCGGGCTCGCGGCATTGCTGATCGCACTGCATGAAAATCATTCATAAATATATTTTTTTCGAGATCCTCAAGATCTTCGCCATCAGCGTTTCGTTTCTCACGCTGATCCTGCTGCTCGAACAGACCCTGTACATGACCGAGATGATCGCAAACCGCGGCGTCACGTTCGTGGAGGGACTCAGGCTGATGATCTACACCTCGCCGATTTTCCTGCTCCTCAGCATTCCGTTGAGCCTGCTGATCGCCACCGTCACCACCTTCAATCAGTTCTCGGGCGACAACGAATTCGTCGCCATGAAAACCAGCGGCTGGAGCTTTATCTTCCTCGCCAAACCGATCATGGCGTTCTCCCTCACCGCGTACCTGCTGACCAATCTGGTGGTGTTTTACGCCATTCCCTGGGGCAACCAGGAGTTCAAAAAGACGCTTTACGACATCGTGAAAAACCGCGCCTACATCAACATCCAGCCCACGATCTTCAACAACGACTTCAAGGACCTGGTCCTGTACGCGCAGAGCAAAGAGGGGGAAACCCTGCTCAAGGATATTTTCGTGGCCGATCAATCCGAGAAAGGCGCCAACAAGATCATCCTGGCGCAGCAGGGGGTCATCGTGTCCGACCCGAAAACCTACCAGATCACCCTGCAGTTTCAAAACGGAACCATCCACGATCTCACCAAGGAAGGCCGCAACTACAACATCCTCAATTTCGACCGCTACGAGAGGCTGTTGAAGCTGCCCGACAACCAGAACCTGCTGAGCAAGCTGGTGGAACGAAACCGCGACATCTCCTACAGCGAACTGAAGGAAATCATCCAGCAGAAAAGAGCGCAGGGGCAAAACACCGCCCGCGAGGAAGTGCAGGTGAGCAAAAAGTTTGCCATCCCCTTCTCCTGCCTGCTGTTCGGGCTGGCCGGCGCGACGCTGGGAATCAAATCCAGCCGTTCCGGGCGCTCCGGCGGGATCATCGTCAGCGCCCTGGTGCTCGGAGTGTACTACATCGGCATGATCTTCTCGCAGAACGTGGGCAAGCACAACCTGGTGAACCCCAGCCTGGCCATGTGGATGCCCAATGTGGCGCTGTTCCTGCTGACCTACTTCATGGTCTGGAAAACCGTGAAAGAGAACTCGTTCACCTGGTTCGCCCGCATCGCCGACGCCTGGTACACCGCCTACGACGCCACCCTCGACTTCTACCTGGGTCTGCGCAAAAAGATCACCCTGATGAAAGCCGGCAAAAAAGACCCCGCCCTGCGCTGGGATCCCGCCGGCCGGGAAATCGAACGCGAGGTGGAAAAGGTTTCCTGAATCGCGGCCCGCATCACGGAGATCCGGATTTTTCCTGTCTGTCTCTCGGAAAGAAGAACAAATGCGGCTTGAGAACAGCCCCCAGGTAGTAGTTTTCCTTTAATAGCGGCAGGAAACCGTGCGGGAAATGCACCTCGCCGTAAAAGCTCGCAGCGCCCGGTGAGGTGTGGTTTTCCAAAGCCTGTTCCATCTGATCGTCGGGCGCTCCGGAAAAATCCTGCAGGACGATGGCGCCGTAAAAACGATTGCGGATTTTTTCGCTGAAATCGGCGCGCACCTCCGGCATCGCCTCGGCCAGCAGCCGCACGGAAAACGGGTCCATCACGCGCGGACGCCGGTCCATCAGAATCGGGATCAGGGGGTTTTCGCTCAGCACCGGCGCGCGCTTGAGCCCGTGCTCCTCGATCGCCTGCATGAGCACGGCGCGCGGCGGATTGCCCCGCCCTTCCACCACCTGTTTGACGGAAATCGTGCCGGGAATCCAGGTGAACGCCAGCCCGCCCGCCACAAACCCCAAGAGCAGCAGCCAGGGCCGCGGGGCGCGCGGCGCATCGGCAAAGCGCAGCGACAAAACCAGAACGCTGGCAACGATCAGATCCAGCAGGTGGTTGTAGTCGGTTCCGGGGGATGTCAGGATGACGCAGCTGACCGCCAGCACGACGAGAAAATAAACGCAGGCAAACCCGGCCTTTCCGGCGCGGATCACGCCGTAAAGCGCGAACCCGGACAGCGCCAGCAAAAACGGGTCGCGCAGCAGGATCATCGCAAACCACAGCGGAAACTTCAGGGCGTAATCCCAGCGCACCGGCAGCGCCTGAAACACCTGGAACGACTCGCCCATCCTTCCCTCGCTCGCCGCCTGCGCCGTCCACAGGCCAAGCAGGATCAACGCCGCCGTTCCCACCAGAAGGCGCAGCACTTCCGCCGGCCGGGTCTTGATGAAAAACAGGGCGAACGCCGTCACAGCCGCCACCGCACTGAATTTGGTCAAAAACGCCCCGGAAAAACAGACACAGCTCAACACCCACAGCCCGCGCCCCCCCCTCTGCATGGCGTTCCAGGCGAAAACCAGCCCCCAGACCGCAAGCGAGCTGGAAAGAAACTCACCCATCACTTCCAGGGTCAACAGCTGATAGGAAATGGGCGCCGCCGCCAGCAGGGAAAAAGCCGCGGCGGTTTTGCGTTCGATGCCGAGAGCCCGCTGCAGAAAATAGAGCCCGAGGTTCAACGTAATGGCAAAGCCGGTAACCAGAGCGAAGCCCGTGAGCACCGGGTCGTTGAAAACGCGGATGAGAAACCCGTGCAGCACGAAAAACAAAAACAGGTAGCGGGTGCCGCCGTACCCGCTGGCATCGAACAGCGGGCGGTAAAAAATCCCCTGGGAAAAATCGTACGCCAGCGCCGTCCACACCCCGCCCGTCGCCCCCAGAGAGATCGACTGCGGATGAAACCAGAGCCAGAGGCCGATCAGGTTGACCCCGCTGATCCCCGCCGCCAGCAGCAGGCAAAAACGCAGCCGCGTTTCAGCAGAGTGTGCCGGCGCATCCATCTTCGGTTCGGGTTGGGCTGGGGAAGGCACAGCAAAGACCGGAAATCAGTGGGAATGGGTTCGCCGCATGAGCGAACGGGCGAGACTGCGATCGTGCAAAACCGCCGTATTATAATAAAAAAGGAGGGAGGGAACCACCGGCCATTTTGAGCGAGGAAACGCTCACGTTCCCGCGAGCTTGTCCATCACACGGCCCAGCTCGATCAGGTTCATGCTCTCATCGACTTCCTCGCACATCGTCTCCAGCACGTGATCGAGAAACGTCGCGACGGCCTTTTTTTCCGATTCGCTCAGCACATCCACCCGTCCGGAGTCAAGGTGAAACAGAAACTGGTCCAGATAATACGCCTCGCCGGTTCCCAGGGCCAGCCGCGCCAGCCCCGGCATGAAATAGCGGTATCCCGCATCGGACAGATAGCACACCGGGTCCCAGGCCGGGCTGCCGACCTGCTCCAGCCCGATCGTCTCGGGCGTCACCACGCTCAACGTCTCCTCGTGTTCGGCGCACTCGCAGCAATGGTTTGGGTTCCGGATCAGAGGCTCCGGCCGCGGCAGTCCGCCGAACACCCGGTCGATGGCCGCCAGGGCCTGTTTTTGATCCATGTCTTGATCCTGTTAAAAACGCGCACGTATCCGGCCACCGATAGCGATCGCCGGCGCTTCCCGCTCTTTTTATTATAAACCGGAAAAATTTGCGGTACCCTTAGAGCTTTCGAAAATGGCTGCAAGACGCCGCTTTTTCATCCCATTTCCCCGGAGAACCCCGTGTCCCCGATCGTCCGATGCCTGATTCCGCTCGTCTGCTTCGCCTGGATTTTCCTGGGTTGCGGTGACGGCCCGGATACCGAGAACGCCCAAACGAGCGAACCGGAAGACCCGGCCTACTGGGTGCAGCGCGCACAGGAAGAACAGGAGCTCGGCGCGCTGGCCGAAGCGGTGGACATTCTGAACCGGGTACTGCAGAAACACCCGGATCACGTGGCCGCGCACCACCGCCTCGGCGCGGTGTATGAAGAATGGGACAAACGCAAAGAAGCCGTCGCCGCGTACGAAAAAACGCTCAAGCTCGATGCGGATCACCTCGACGCCCGCCTCGGTCTCGCCTCGGTGTACGGCAAGATGAACCGCAACGTCGCCGCCGCAAAGGAGTACATCAAAGCCGCGCAAAACCGGCCCGGCGACGCGGCGCTGCACTTCAAGATCGCGCTGGAATACTGGTACGCGCAGAAACTCACAGAATCCGCCGAGTATTACCGCAAGGTGATCGCCATCGACCCCGGGCACATCCAGGCGCACCTCAACCTGATCAGCGTTTACGAACGGATGGAGGATTGGGACAAGGCCCTTGAGGAAGTGGAAATCGCGTTAAAGCTCGGCGAGGAAACCAACGACGCGCACGCCATCTCCATCGCCAACCGCAAACGGCCCCGCCTTGAGGAGAGAAGGCACTTCACCGCTCAGGACATGGAACGAAAGACCAAGCCGCCCTTCAATTGAGCCTGCGGCTTCAGCCTCCCTGGGCCTGCTGCTGGAAGGTGCGCTCGTTCCAGATGCGGTTGTTCTCGATCAGATAGGAAAGATAATAAATCCGGTCGTTCCATTTCGCCGCGTCTTCGGGAGAAAAAGGGGTGCCCTCGACAGACGTGGAAAAGGTGGCCTGCTTTTCGAAAGACCGGGACACCCAGAACGACTTCGGATCGCCCGTGCGCACAAACAGAGAGTGCTCGCCCTGATCGACCCGGAATCCGGTTTCGCGGATCGCCACCGCACGCCGCTTGGAGTGAGGAATGTCGGCGAACAGATCCATCCCCATCGACGCGTTCGGCCGCGTGTCGCCGACGATATTGAGGATGGTGGGCATCAGGTCCACATGGCTGGCCGGGAAGGGTTCGACCCGCGGCGGTCCGATCAATCGCTCGGGACCGTAAATCAGCGCCGAGGTCCAGACCCGGTAATCCACCGGCATCCCGCGCAGGCCCGGGTTCACATTTTCGTTGGTGTTGTCCGCATGGTCCCCCACCACGACGATCAGCGTGTTGTCCAGCTTGCCGCTCTTCTCCAGGGAGTCCACCACCCGCCCGACATGATAATCGAGATTCTTCAAGGTAATGTCGTAGCGCACCTGCACATCCTCGATGCCGCCGGTGCTCACGTCGCTGGCGTCGCCCATCGCCGACAGCGGCACGAAATAGGAGTCCTCCTTGGTGTAAGGGTAGTGCGTTCCCGTCGTGGCGACGTAGGCAAAAAACGGCTGGCCGGTCTGCTTGGCGTCGTGCGCGTCGATCAGGTTGAGCAGCCGGTCCATGATGAGCTGGTCGCTGATGCGTTTGGTGATCAGAAGCTGGTTTTCCGGCAGCTCGAAGTCCAGGTGGTCGTACCAGCGCCGCCCCCAGTCGAGCTGGTTGTCGAAACTCGGATTGGAACCCCACAACGCGAACGTGACGTAACCGAAATCCTTCAGCCGCTTGGGAAGCGCATCGACGTTGAGGTCCATGAAACTGGAGATCACGAATTTTTCCCGGTGCGGCAGCACCGACGTGTTGATCGCGAAAAACGCGCGCGTGCTGGGACTGCCGTTGGCGATGTAACGCGGGAACACCACCGACTGTTTCGCCAGCTTGTCCAGGCGCGGCGTGTTGCTTTTTTCCCTGCGATGCAGCCCGTAGCCCACGTCCCGCCCGCGCAGCGATTCGACGACGATGAAAATGATGTTCGGCCGTTCGCCGTGCGCTCCGGTCGAGGCTCGCATGACCACCGGTTTTCGTTTGATCAACGGGTAGTCGGGCTCCAGCCATTCATGCACGCCGTCGATGTCCACCAGGGCGCGCAGGTCGTCCCGCGCCGCCTGCATGTTTTGCGGAGGCGCGGTCTCCTGTTTTTTCAGCAGCGTCTCCACGAACAGCCATTCGGCCGGCTTGAAGATCTCGCCGCGCGAATGCCCGATGGCGTAGGCGGGCAGATACAGAATCCCCGCGCACACGACCAGCGCCAGGATCAGGGATTTGGAAATGCCGGGCTCCCTCTGCTTGCGCCAGTAAACGTAAGTGCCCCAGCCCATCGCCAGCCAGCCGGCGAAAGCGGTGCCGAGGTTCATCGCCACATAGCCGAAATCGTTGAGCAGCGGCCGGTACAACTGTGTGGAAACCATCTCCGGGCCGACGTAGGTCTGCATCATCGAGGGCGTGAACCGCTGCCCCAGAAAGCGCAGCAGGCCGAAATCGATCTGCCCCAATAGCAGGATCGCCCCGAAAACCAGAAGCGCGCTCGCAGTGACGAACGGACGCAGGGGAACCAGTATTTTCCATGAAATCAAAAAGAACGCGCCGATCAGCAGCAGTTCCGGCAGATGGTGGGAAGTCGCCAGCAGTGCGGTGTGAAACGACGCGGCGACGATCTTGTGCCCCCCCGGGTCGGTGCCGAAACAATGATGCAGGATGCTCAAAAACCGCGCCAGGATAACGATCAACACCGTCAGGGCGATGGGATGGAAAAAATGCGGTTTGAGTTTGTTGTAAAGCCTAGAAATCATGGAGGGAAGACGTCTCATCCCGCGTTGTGCGGGAAACCGGTTTTGGGATCGCATGAACACTCAGGCGCAGGCAATCGATCGACTGACAGTATGATCTATTTTCACTAAAATTTCCGCAAATATTTGAATTTTAGTGTCATTTCTTATGCGCCCCGAAACGGGGCGGCCTCCGGCGGCAGCGGATTCTGTTGTTTCAGTCCGCGGAGGGTGCTGTTGCGTCCCGGCCGGGGGCTTCAAGGACTTCGTAAAGTACAAGAAAACGAAAGCCGGAATCAATTTTTTTAAAGCGTTTTCCCACCCGGTCGGAAAAATACTTCAGAGCGCCGGGGTAATCGTTTATTTCCCAATAATGTGCCGTGCGCAGGCCCTTGAGCGCGGGGGCCAGCACGACCAGATCGCCGGGCTCGAATTTCCAGTCCGCAAAATCGCCTTTCAGAGGTTGCGAATCGGGGCGCAGGTTCAGATGCGCTCCCAGGGGATACTGCATGTGGATTTTCCGGTCCGGCCAGCGCTCCTTGACCACGCCCACCTCACGCGCGACCGCCCGCTGCGTCTCGCCGGGAAAGAACATCACCGCATGCACCAGAGGATAGGCCACCGCAAAGCCCAGCGGCACGAGAAACCACCCCATGACGTAACGCGCCTGGAATCGCCACAACCGCCGCCAGAATTTCGCTTTGCGCAGGCGGAGGAACCCGTAGACCGCCGCCGCAAACAGCAACGGCACCAGGATGTCGTCGTAATGATAGATCCCCAGAAACTGGTTTTTGTATTTCACCGCCAGATTGAGAGCCAGCGGCGGCGCGATCATCGGAAGCGTGCGCCAGTCCGCCAGGGGCAAAAACGCGATCGGCAGAAACACATAAACGATCAGGTATTTGAGTTTGAGCAGAAGATGCGAGGTGGGCCCCAGCCGCCCCGGATGCTCCCAGGCGCCGCCCCGGAAATAAGGGATGATCCCCTTGGTGACCGCGATGCCCCACAGCGCGCCCAACACCAGCAGCGCCAGTCCCAGTTTGATGCGCCTGGGGATGCAAATCGCGTACAGGCCGAACGCGATCCACACCAGCGACAGGTTCTCCTTGAACAACAGCAAAAACAGCATGCAGCCCCAGAACCAAAACCAGCGCTCGCGCACAAGCAGGTAGAACGCCAGCAGGATGAACGGAGGCGCCAGCGTCGAAGGATGAAACCCTCCCAGCGCATTGAGCAGCGCCGGAAAGGAAAGCCACAAAATCGCCGCAAACAGGGCGAGCATCCGCGCCGTCTTCGCATCCTCGATGCATGCTTTCAGGATGAAATACAGGATCACCGGCCCCACCGCGATGGCCGCCGCCTGCACGACGATCATCCAGAGCAGGCTGGGCTCAATCCAGAAAAGGGGAACGAAGATCAGCACGATGGGCGAGAAATGCTCGCCCAGGGAGTGGTACTTGTAATGTGAGGAATAAAAATAGCGGCCCTCGCTGGAGTTGAACACCACGTTGCTGTACACGCCCGAATCGATGATGTCCGTGTTGAAGGAGTAATGCTTCAAAAAAAACAGCAGCGTCCACGCGAGAAAGAACAGCAGCGAAAGCGCACACACCCATTGAAAAGACCGCGCCGAAACCCGCTCCAATCGCTGAATCCACACCCGGTTTTTCCTTGCCGACGCCCGGGTCCACGGACGGCCGAGCACGCCCCAGGCGCAAAACAGCGTGAGGGCGTAAAACGTCAGATACCCGTCGAGCACGCGGATTCCCAGCTTGTTCCCGGAAACCGCGAGGAAATAGGCCGCGAGCACCGCAATGGCAAGAAAAGCAACGCTGAACTGTCTGATTGAGAGCATGGAGGATCGAATCCGCCGGAATTGAGATCCGGCAACGATTGGCAAACGGACTGAATCTTAACAGATCCCCGCTGCAAAATCCGGCGGAACTACCCGTTCGCCGGTGGATGGGAAGCCGAAACAATGTTATATTGATGCGTGCTCCGGCGCGTGGCCCAGGCCGCCTGGCCTGGAAACGCCGAGCGATGTCCAAACCGCTTCCCGCCTTTTTTCCGGCAGAGAAACCCGAGGGAGACACACTAATGAAAGCCTGCTTCACCATCGATGTGGAACCGGACTGCCTGCCCTACATGGGCACGTTCCGCGGCATCGAAGAGGGCATGGACCCGCTGCTGCGGCTTTTGCAACAGGAAAAGGTAGCGGCCACCTTTTTCACCACCGGCCAGGTGGCGCGGGATTTCCCGGAATACGCGCAAAAGATCGTCGCCCAGGGCCACGAACTGGGAAGCCACGGGCACGCGCACAAAGACTTCATGACGCTGGACACCGAAGCCGCGCGCGAAGACATCCGCACCTCGGCTGAGATCCTGCGCGAATTCGGCCCGGTGACCTCGTTCCGTGCGCCCTATTTGCAGTTTCCCGACGCGCACCTCGATCTTCTGGAAGAGTCGGGCTTTCTGCTCGATTCCTCGCAGGCCAAGTACAAGCTTTCGTATTACAAAAAATCCCGGCCCTCTGGCCTCACGCGGGTTCCGGTTTCGGTCACCTCATCGGCGCTGCGGCTGCCGCGGTGGATACGCACTCCTTATCTCAACGCGCTGACGTCCCCGGTGGTGTTGTACGTGCACCCCTGGGAGTTCGTGGACCTGACCGGGGAAAACCTGCGCTACGACTGCCGCTTCAAGACCGGTGACACCGCCCTGGAATGCGTGCGGGCGGTGCTCAGGCAGTTCAAGAAACAGAATTTCACGTTCTTGAAGATGAACGAACTCCACCCCGAACCGACTCTGGCCGCGTAACCGCCGGATTCGGTCGGATTCGCCTTTTCGCAGCGGACACCCCTCATGTCTCTCACACAGCACCCGCACAAAAAATGGCTCTGGGTTCTCGCCTGGGCGATCGCCACGGCGGCGATCTACTTTTGCGTGCGGCAGATCCAGTGGGACAAGGCACTGGCGGAGTGGTCCAGCGTCCACGGAGGCTGGCTGGTGCTGGCGGCGCTGGCGGATCTTTCCGTACTGGGATTCTGGGCGATGCAATGGAGCGTGTTTCTACCCCGCGGATACCGCGTGCATTTCGGCCGCATGCTGGAGATCAACGCCCTCATCGCCATGACCGCGAACACCTTGCCGTTTCTGGCCGGGCACGCGCTGGGGATCGTCCTTCTGGCCAAGCGGGAAAAGACCGGCACCCCGGTTGCGCTTTCGGTGATGGCGCTCGATCAACTGGCAGAAGGCTTCGCCAAACTCACGTTGTTCATCCTGGTGGCCACGCTCACCCCCCTGCCCGCCTGGATGAAAACCGGCATCCTCGCGGCCTGCGGCGTGATCTTCCTGTTCGCTGTGGTGCTGTTCTTCAGCGCCTTCCGTCACCGGCAGCTCAAAGGCTTCATGCGCAACCACTCGAGCCCGCGCTGGAAAAAACTCTGGCACTTCATTTCCCGCTGGGGCAATCATCTGGAAGCGCTCAGAAGCTGGAGAGTGTTCGCCCTGGGGCTGCTTCTGGCCCTGCTGATGAAGGGCGGCGAGGTGGGTCTGGTCTACTGCGTGCAGAAAAGTTTCGGGCTCGAACTGCCGTTCTGGACCGCCCTGTTCGTCATGGCCGGGGTCAGCCTCGCCACCATGGTGCCCGTGTCGCCCGGCAATCTCGGAATTTACGAGGCGACGGTCTTTTTCATCTACCAGTACCTCGGCCTGTCGCCGGAGCTGTCTCTCGGCCTGGCCCTGTTCCAGCACATCCTCTACCTGATTCCCAAATTCGTGGTCGGTTACGGCATCCTGCTGTTCCGCAATTTCTACCCCGCGCCTCCCGTGCAGCCCGCCGCCGCCCCGGCGGAGTGACGCACAGCCCTCACGGACAAACACTCCGGCTCGCTCTTACGTTTTAATTTTTTCGATCGCCTGTCGATATAAAACCTCGTGCCGCGCCAGCACGTCGCTCCAGTCCAGCGGCGGGGTGGTTTCCCGGTTGCGCTTGGCGATGGAACGCCGCAAGGGTTCGTCTTCAATCAGACGCAGGATCTGTTCCTGCACGTCCCGGTCGGTTTCCCCGTACAGGCCGCCTTCCCCGACGATCTCCCGCACGCCGCCCTGCGAGCGCGCCACCACCGGCAGCCCGGCGCAGCGCGCTTCCAGCGCCGCCAGACCGAACGATTCCCAGATGGTGGGCTGCACGTAAAGATCCGCACGCGCGAAAATTGCGAGAATCTCGCTGCGTTCCTTGTGTCCCAAAAGTTCCACCGTGTCTTCAAGCTCCAGGCTTCGGATCATACGCGCGAGTTCCGCACGGTCCGGCCCTTCGCCGACGATCTGCACATTGAGACTCAGATCCTTCGGCAGCGCCGCGACGATGCCGGGCAGCATCGCCACCAGCGCTTTCGCCCGCTTCTTGCGGTAAAGGCGCATCACCGAGACCAGCCGGATGACCCCGGCCGGCCTTTCCTTCGGTTCGGTGCGCCAGGCGGCCACGTCCATGCCGTTGGGCAGAACGTGCACTGCCTCGACCAGCGTCCGCACGCCCTCAGCCACCACGCCGCTCACTGCGGAAAACAGCACCGGCCAGCGCGACCAGCGAAACACCCAGTCCAAAAATCGCAGCGCCCAGCGGTAGGGCCCGAGAATCGAATGCCAGGTGATGAGCGCCGGGATGCCGCGTTTCTGCGCCAGATACAGCGTCCCGTAGGCCGTGGGAGAAAAGATGTTGCCGTGACAATGCACCACGTCGAAGTTCTCCCGTTCCAGGATGTCCGCAATGCGGCGAAACGCCGAACGCGTGCAGACGAAGCGGAACTTGGGAAACAAAGGCACATCCAGCCGGTGCACCCGGTAGCCCTCCCCGGT
The DNA here is from genome assembly GCA_965223345.1 of Nitrospinales bacterium. GTDB lineage: Bacteria > Nitrospinota > Nitrospinia > Nitrospinales > VA-1 > CBDCWG01. The sequence continues at coordinate 2,023,061 of CBDCWG010000012.1, read as the reverse complement.
TTGCGGGCCGGGTATCGGGGTGATCACGTGCACCCTGTGGCCGGCCCGCGCCAGCCTGGGGGCGAGATCGCCGAGGTGCATTTCCACGCCGCCCATCTGCGGCAGAAACCAGTCGCAGACCAGGGCGATCTTGAGTTTTTCGGGAATGTCAGCGGTTGGCATCGGTTGCAAGCGAGTGCGGAGCGGATGGATGCGGGAGAGTGCCCCCGGCGAAAACGCGAGTGTAAGCCGGGAAAGGAATTGAAATCAATGTGTATTTCACATTCCCAAAGCCAGGCCGGCAAACGGCTTAAAAAAGACGCGATCGATGGAACCCTTATAAAATACAGGCTTAGCGGTGTCCAGGCCGCATGAGAACAGGTTCCTTCTTGATGCGGAGGTCATTTTTTCTTAATCTATTAAAGTCTGAATTCAACAGTTATTAATAAATATAATTCATAAATTTCAATCAATTGCGGTCCCGCCGCGCTCAAGGACACAAGCCCATGCCCACTGGAAAAACCCGCACTCTCTTTCTCACGGTTTTGTTCTGTCTGCTTTTCGCCCACGCGCCGGGCTGGTCCTTCGTCGATGACTGGATGGACTCCGGCTCCGAAGCGCCGCAACCGCAGAAGGAAGAGACGGAAGAGGAGCAGTGGGTGATCATCGAAAACGACGCGGTGATCGACGCGCCGGTGGCCGCCGTGGCGGAATTCCTCAAAGATGTAAAGAAATCCGTTTCCATCACCCCCGGCCTGCGCAACAAAAGGATCCTTAAAGACATCTCCGCCACCGAACGCATCGATTTCGACCACTACAAACTGGCCTGGCCGTTCAAAGACCGCTACCTGATCTACCACGCGCGCCAGGAATACGACCGCGGCGACGAAATCCTGCTCACGCTGGACTCGATCGACGATTACCCGTTCGACGGCGACGGCAAGATCCGCGGCACCATCCGCAAGAGCCACTTTCTGCTCACCGCCCTCAAAGATGACAAATCGCGCACCCGCGTTCAGGTGCGCATGCGGGTCAATCCCGGCGGCTGGCTGCCGACCTGGTTTCTCAACACCCAGACGAAAAACTGGTCGGGCAAGCTGCTGAGCAATCTTCAGCGCAAAATCCGCAACGAGCTGGCGCAGGAAACACGGCTGCGCCCCGCGAAAGCCGTTCCCCGATAAAAGCCGCACGAATCCCGCGCGGTTTTTGTTGTATGATAGCCGGGACGCCCTCTTGCCCGGAACTTCAAGGATGCCGGAATTCGACTACACCCATGTCAACACGCCCCAGCCGCACATCGCGCGGCGCCGGGAGATCCTCGCCAAGTATCCGCAGATCCGCGAGCTGTTCGGCCCCACCCCCTCCACCGCCCTGTGGACCCTGGCCATCGTCGCGTTGCAATTCGGCGTCGCCGTCGCCCTGCAAGACGCCGCCTGGTGGGCGATCCTGCTTTGCGCCTGGCTGGTGGGCGCGGTGTGCGAGCACGCCCTTTATGTCATCATCCACGAATGCACGCACAACCTGGTGTTCAAGCGGCCTGCCTGGAACAAGGCGCTGGCCCTGATCGCCAACCTGCCCGGCGTGTTCCCTTCGGCCATCGGCTTTCGCAACTACCACCTGCTGCACCACCGCGACCTCGCCGAGATGGGCTGGGATGCGGACATCGCCGGCCCCAAAGAAGCGGCGTGGGTGGGCAACAGCGCGTTCCGCAAAATGCTGAGCCTGCTTTTCTTCACCGCGGTGCAGGGCATCGTGCGCCCCATGCGCATCGGCAAGATCAACGTGCTCGAACCCTGGAGCGTGACCAACGGCGTGACGTCGATCGGTGCGGGTCTCTTGGTGTGGTATTTTTTCGGCTGGGGCTCGCTCATCTACCTGCTGCTGTCCTGCCTGTTCGGCCTCGGCCTGCACCCTCTGGGCGGCCGCTGGATTCAGGAGCACTACATGTTCTACCCCGGACAGGAGACCTATTCCTACTACGGTCCGCTGAACCGGCTGTGCTTCAACATGGGCTACCACAACGAGCACCACGACTTCATGATGGTGCCCTGGTCCAAACTTCCCAAAATCCGCAGGATCGCGCCGGAGTTTTACGACACGCTGTTTTTCCATTCCTCCTGGACCAAAGTGGTCCTGAAGTTCATCTTCGATAAGAATTTCAGCCTCTACACCCGCATCGTGCGCCCGGACCACAAGGAAAACACCGCGAAAAAAATGACCTCCCTCGAAACCGAGGCCATCAACGACAGCGTGAAGGAGATGGCCGAGACCGCGCCGGCGGGATGAAACCCCGGCTCGTGGTTCAGCAGGAAACCACAGGCTGCGGCATCGCCTGCGCCGCGATGCTGGCGGGGATTTCCTACACAAAGGCGAAACAGGCCGCAAAGGATCTGGGGATTTCCCCGCGCGATCCCGCGCTGTGGTCGGACACCCAACCGATGCACAGGCTGCTCGCCCATCTGAAAATAAAAACCGCACAGCGGCAAACGCCGTTCACAGGCTGGGAAAAACTGCCCGAGCGCGCGCTGCTCGCCATCAAATGGCATCGGGAAAACGGCGTCGCCTGCTGGCACTGGACCGTTTTCGTGCGCGAGAACGGCAAAAGCTGCGTCCTCGACCCCAAAAAAACACTGAAGCACAACCGGCGCACGGACTTGGGCCGCATGCGGCCCAAGTGGTTCATCACCGTAAACCCTTGAACCCATCCCGCATAGGGCGGGAATGCTATCGATTCAGGAGCCTTTCATGTTCATGATCACCTTTTTTTATCTGATGGTGTTCGCTTACCTCTACGTGCAATGGCACAGCCTGAAGAACATGCAGGGCGGCTGGAGAAAAGCCTCCCTGGTTTCAGCGGGCTTGATGGCGCTCGTTCTGTTGATCACACTCTACGCCTTGCTCTCCGGCTCCAACCTGTGGCCGCTCTGGCTGTTTTTCTCAAGCCCGATCGCTTTGATTTATCAGGGGGTTTTACATTATCTTTGGAAACGAAGCGAGATGTCCGAAAATTAAAGGCGCCCGCGGCTTGACAAACCGGATGCCGCGCCCTATCATTAAGTCAGTTGATTAACTTAATTTTTGAGCCATGCCCAAAACCATCGACAAACGGGAAAAGCTGATCGAGGCCGCCGGGAAACTGTTCCACCAGGCCGGGTTCAACCAGACCTCGCTGGCGGACATCGCCCAGGACTCCGGCGTGCCCCTGGGAAACGTCTATTATTACTTCAAGACCAAGGACGACCTCGCCACGGCGGTCATCGACAAAAGGCTGGAGCATTTCAACGCCAGGGCCAAAGCCTGGCAGGAGATCGACAACCCGAAAGACCGCCTGCTTCAATTTCTCGAGCTTTTCCTGCAGCACAAAAACCAGACCCGCAAATACGGCTGCCCGGTGGGAAGCCTGTGCCAGGAACTGGACAAGGAGAAAACCCCGCTGGCGAAAAAAGCCGACAGCCTGCTCAAGCACCAGTTGAAATGGGTGACCGAACAGTTCCAGGCTATGGGGCAAAAAGACGCAAAAAAACTCGGCATCCAGCTCATCGCCGCACTGCAAGGGGCAGCCACCGTCGCCAGCGCCCTGAACGACGGCAAGACCATCGAATGGGAAGCGCAGCGACTGGGCGGCTGGATCCGGTCCCTGTGATTTTTTGAGCCCCACAACTTAGTTACTTAACTGACATATAAATACTTACGAGGGAGACACGATCATGAAAATCCAGGACAGCATCGCACTGGTCACAGGTTCCAACCGCGGCATCGGCAAGGCGCTGGTTTCCGCGCTCATCGAGCGGGGTGCGCAGAAAGTGTACGCCGGCGTTCGCGATATGGAGTCCTACAAACGCAGCGCATCCCAATGGCTGGAATCGCAGGCTGACCGCGTCGTGCCGCTGGGGCTGGACATCGCGCAGCCGGAACAGGTTCAGGCGGCAACGCAGAAGGCGGGCGATGTCAACCTGCTCATCAACAACGCCGGCATCGCGAAGTTTCAGGGCCTGATCGCCGCCGACAGCCTGGACGCGGCGCGGCAGGAAATGGAAGTCAACTATTTCGGCACCCTGGCCATGAGCCGGGCGTTCGCCCCCATCCTCAAGAAAAACGGCGGCGGCGTGCTGCTGAACGTGCTCTCAGTGGCCAGCCTGACCAATTTTCCGGCGCTCGGCTCCTACAGCGCGTCCAAGGCCGCGCTGCATTCGCAGACCCAGGGCGTGCGGGCGGAACTCGCCGGACAGGGAACAAAGGTTCTCGGCCTCTACCCCGGCCCCATCGACACCGACATGGCGAAGGATTTGCTCCTGGAAAAAACCGCGCCTGCAGAAGTCGCGCACAAGACGCTGGATGCCATCGAAACCGGCAAGGAAGACATCTTCATCGATCCGATGGCGATGCAGTTTGAAAAGGATTACTGGAGCGACGCCAAATCGCAGGAAAAACAGATCGGCCAGATGCTGCCGGTTTGAAACCCCAGATCACAAATCCGCGGCGCGATCGCCGTTGAACCATTTTTCCAAAAGGAGAACGCAATGACCACCACAGCAACCATCCCCCATCTCGACTTGAACCGGCAGGCGCCGCGCAGCCCGCGCGAGGTCATGGCCGGCATCCTGCATCTTCCGCGCATGACGGACAAAGCCCGCGCCTACAAACAGGGACAGCTGGGAGAGTACGTCTACCCCTGCCCGCTCGACCATAAAGTTCTGCAGTTTCTGAATGTGGATGCGGAAGCATTCGCCGGCCGCGCCGCCGTGCAGGACGACGACCGGATTTCCGAGTGGGCGCTGGAGCAGACGCAGAAACGTTCCGAACGCGACCGCAAACTGTTCAACATCCGTTTCATCGGCCACAGCCCCGAACCGGGTGAAAGCATGGATTATTTCATCGAGCAGTTGGACAAGTTGAACCCGTACCGCGCCGACATCGGCACCTGGGTGGACCTGATCGATCTGGAGGAAGGCCGGAAATAGCGGCTCAGCCGCCGGAGCTCCATTCGAGGACGACTTTCCCGGTCGATTTGCGGTTGCCGAGAAAGTCATGCGCCTCGGCCACCTGTTCGGCCGGGAACACCGCACCCACGCGGGGATTCAACTCGTCCTTCACCGCCAGCGACACCACCGCCTGCAGGCAGTGGCGCAGGAGTTTCGGTTTTTCCTCCGCGATGCGCAGCATGTTGACGCCGATCACCCCCTGGGATTTCGTGAGCAGGGGAATTGGAAGTAGCAGGCCGAAACCCAGCGCCGTTCGCAGGATGCGGAACGGATCGCGCGTCGCGCCCATCGCCTGGGCGATCCCGAAAGACACCATGCGCCCGCCCGGAGCCAGCAAGCGGCGTCCCTTGCGAAACGCCTTGCCGCCGATCGAATCGAACACCACATCGAGCCCCTGTTCGCCGAGAACCCGGCGCACCTCGGTCTCAAAATCCCGCTCGCGGTAATGGATCGGGTGATCCACGCCCAGCTCGGCCAGAAGCTGGAGTTTTTCTTTCGAGCCCGCCGTGCCGAACACGATGCAGCCCCGCCGTTTCGCCATCTGCACCAGCGCCTGCCCCACACCGCCCGCCGCCGCCTGCACGAGCACCCGGTCGCCGGGATGCAGCCGCACCATTTCATCCGAGGCGTACCACGCCGTGCAGTACTGCGTCGCCAGAGCCGCCGCCGCGCCCGCCGCCATGTCCTCCGGGATCAGCGCCACCGCCTCCGCATGCGCCACCACGTGCGACGCGTAGCCCCCGAAGCGGGTGAACGCCACCACCCGGTCCCCCGGCTTGATCTTTTCCACCCCCGCGCCGGCCGCATCCACCGTGCCCACCACATCGTATCCCAGCACGCAGGGCAGCGGCGGGGCGTCCGGATAAAGGCCCATACGGGCGAGCACATCCGCAAAATTGAGTCCGGAGACCTGCACAGCGATGCGCACTTCTCCCTCTCCGGGTGTGGGTGAATTGCCTTCACGGATTTCGAACGCGTTTTGCGAAGGACCGTGACGCACGAGGACGATGGATTTCATAGGCGATGGAAATGACGAACGCGGACCGGGCGCGGTCCGCTCAAGATGGTTTTTGCACCGAGTCCGCGGCGTCGGCGGTTCCCGACAGACGCGCCACCCACGGAAAACGTTTCACCTCTTCACCGGTGTAACCCAGGTTGAACACCGTGGGGCTGCGGGAAGCCGTCTCCGTTCCCGGATAATAGGTTCCCAGCCATTTGTCGAGAAAGAACGAGGTGATCCCGAAATTGCCCCGCTCGTTGTGAAAATGATGCGCGAGGTGGAGTTTTTTGATATTGCGAAGATAAGCCGATTTGGGCGTGTAGTTGAAATGCTGCAGACAGTGGCAGAATTCGTACACGCAGGTGCACAACAGTCCCACCGAAAACCCGGCCGCACTGCCCGCCGGCCCGCCGATGACGAGCCAGCCCAAAGGAACCGTGATCACGAAATTGGTCGGCAGCGTGGTACGTACCGCCGCAAACAAAACGCCCGGATCGTTGGGGTCGCTGTGATGGTCGTAATGCACCCGCTTCCAGAGAGACGCCGTGAGCGGCGACCGGTACATGAATCGGCCGTGCAGGATGAAACGGTGCAGGCCGTACTCGACGATCGGATAAATGAGAAACGCCGCCGCGACGCCGATCGCAAGCGGCCAGAAACCACCCGACAGATGCACGGACCACACCGCCGTCAGGACGGCGAGAACGAGGTAGAAGGGAATCGAGGGATAGGAAAAAAAAGCCTTGAGAAAGGCCCCCGTGCCCAGACGCGGCAGATCCTTTTCTTTGGCAACGATCGGCTTGGGTGAATTCATTCCTTCCCTTGCGGAAATTTTGCAGCAAACTTAAAGCGGGAACCGTCGAACGAAGAGGCTCCGGCCTCAAAACAGTGCGACCGAATCAACTCTATCCCCAGAGGCCCCGCAGAGTCAAATCGTTATTTTTCGGCAAACATGGGGCAAACCGCCCCCGTCATCTGCGCGCATTTTTCAGCATTCGCGCGCGATGCCGCCCGCCAGCGCTCGACAAACCCACCGGAAAAGTGATACAAAGGCCCCGTTTGAGTTTCCTCTAACCGCGAAAAAACGGGATGCGACGATGAATAAAGAATGGATTGAGAATCTGGGACCGCTGGCTCCGCTGGCGGGAACCTGGGAAGGTGACAAAGGCGACGACACCGCCCCTGATGACAACCGGGGCGTCGAAACCAATAAATTCCGCGAGCGCATGGTGTTCGAGCCCATGGGCGCAGTGGACAATCACGAGCAGCGTCTGTACGGGCTGCGCTATTCCACCACCGCATGGCGTCTGGGCGAGGACGACCCGTTTCATGAAGAGCTGGGTTACTGGCTGTGGGACGCCGCCTCCAAACAGGTGCTGCGCTGCTTTCTGGTGCCGCGCGGGGTGACCGTGCTGGCGGGTGGAACCGTCGAACCCGATTCCAAGAGTTTCACGCTCGCCGCCGACGCCGGATCGCAAACCTACGGCATCTGCTGCAATCAGTTTCTGGACCAGGAGTTCAAGACCGTCCGCTTTGAATTGCAGGTCACCATCCACGACGCGTCCCGTTTCAGCTATGAGGAAGACACGCAGCTTAAAATCAAGGGCCAGGAGAAGATCTTCCACCACATCGACAAGAACACGCTGACCAAGGTCGGGTGATTCCCCTCACAGCGCGGAGCCCGTGCCACTATTGACTTGAGCGCCGGTTTTCTATAGATTCGCTACCGTTCGCCCGCGCGCGGGCCGACGCCTTTGATTTTATAACCTCTCACTCCCAAACGATGCCCATCGACGTCCGGGCCCTGCCCCGCCCCTCAGCCGACCGCTGGCTTCAATGGTGGCAAAGCCGCTCGCCCATGCAAAAATGGCTGCCGGTCGGTCTGCTCGGCGCATTCTGGGCGCTGCATTTCGCTCTCGGCGGCTTCCGGGGCGACCACCTCGCCACCGCCCTGTTCGTGCTGCTTTATTACGGCGGTCCCTGGACGCGCAGTCTCTTCCAGCTGCTTCTGCCCTTCGTGCTCTACCTCGCCCTGTACGACAGCCAGGGCTATTACGCCGAAGCCCTGCGCGGCGCGGTGCGCGTCGCCGAACCCTATCTCTTCGATCTCAGGTTTTTCGGCATCGAGACCGAACAGGGCCGGTTGCTTCCCACCCAGTGGATGCAAAACCACACCCACCCGCTGCTCGATGTCACCACCAGCCTGTCCTACATCGTTTTCGTTCCGGTGTTTCTGGCGGTGGCGCTGTATTTTCGCTACCGCTGCGGCGAGACCGGCTCGGGTTCGCTGAGCGCCCACGAAGTGCGCAAGCAGACGCATGCGATGATGTGGGGCATGTTCTGGCTCAACATCCTGTGCTGCTCCACCTACTACTGGTACCCCGCCGCGCCGCCCTGGTATGTGGATCAATACGGGCTGTTGGGCCCGGCTCAACTGGATGTGCCCCCCAGCCCGGCGGGCGCCGGACGTTTCGACGCCCTGTTCGGCGTCACGCTGTTTGCGGAATTCTACTCCCGCACACCCAATGTGTTCGGCGCCATCCCGTCCCTGCACGTGGCCTTCCCGCTGCTTTCGGTGTATTTCGCGTTCAAGATCCGCTCCCTGCGGGTTTTCTGCGTCGCTTTCTATCTCTGGATTTCATTTGCCGCCGTCTATCTCAACCATCACTACATCCTCGACATCCTCTGGGGCTCGGTGTACGCGCTGGCGGTGGGATGGGCGATGGACCGTTATTACCGCTCGCGTGAGATCGACACCGCCGCCTGATCCGTGTTCTTCACGGCCCCTGCTTGAAAACAGAGCGGCCGCGGTCCGCAAGTGATTCTATCCATGAGCTTTGCAAAGCAAATTCGGACGTTGCCGGCCGCTTTTTTGTGTGACATTTTTCAGCCCGATAGTATAATGGAGGCCTTTGTTTCGCTCGTGGCGGTTTTCTTCCCCTTATCTTGCACAGCCTCGACATGAGATCCGCAGTTCCCCGGAAAATCGACCGTGCGGTGGTGATCCTGCCCACGTACAACGAAGCGGTTTCGCTGCCGCTGGTACTGGACGCCATCATGGACCTTCCGCGCCGCCTCGACGTGCTCGTGGTGGACGATGCCTCGCCGGACGGAACGGCGGAAAAGGTGCGATCGCATCCCGAATTTGAGAAACGCATTTTCCTGAAACTGCGGCCCGCGAAAATGGGGCTGGCGTCCGCCTACCAGGACGGCTTTCAGTGGGGGCTCGCTGAGGGATACGACGTCTGCATGGAGATGGACAGCGATCTTTCCCACGATCCCAAAGACATCCCGCGGCTGCTGGAAGTCATCGAACAGGGCGCGGACATCGCGCTGGGTTCCCGCTATTTGAACGGCATCAGCGTCGTCAACTGGCCGCTGCGCCGGCTGATGGTGAGCATCGGCGCAGGCATTTACACGCGCTTCATCACCGGCATGCCGCTCACCGACCCCACCGGCGGCTTCAAAGCGATCCACAAAAACGTCATCGAACGGTTGAACTGGAGCGAAGTGAAAAGCGAAGGCTACGGGTTTCAGATCGAAGTGAGCTTCTTCGCCCACCAGAGCGGTTTTGTGATCCGGGAGATCCCCATCGTGTTCACGGAACGGCGCGACGGCGAATCCAAGTTTTCCATGGCCATCGCCCTCGAGGCTTCTCTGCGGGTTTTGACACTGGGTTTCTCAAGATTCTTCAAGGCCTGGAAAAATCTCAATCCCGACGCCTTGCCGGGAGGGGCGTACCATCCTTCCTACTCCGGCTCTCTGGGAGACAAGAAAAGCGGAATCCATTAACCAAAACCGACGTTTGGACCCGGCGCAACCCATCGCGAACCCCGCATCCTCCCCTTTCCGTCACGGACTGAAATCCCCTTCCGCCATCATCGCCTGCCTGCTGCACGTCGTCACTTTCCTGTGGCTGTTCCAGCTGGGTTTCACGATCAAGGAAATGCAATCCATCGATGCGAGCCTGGAAAGCAATTCGATGGATGCCTATATGAAGACCTACGACTTCATCATCGAAGAACACGGGCACATCGGGCTGATCAAATTCTTCTTCCACCACCATCACGAATCCCGCCTGTACTACCGCTACGCCAAGCTGCTGCTGCGCGGCGACGCCACGCACTGGATCTGGAACGACGGCAGGCAGTTCGAAAACCGGCGTCCCTGGCCGTATCGCGACGTGCCGGTCGAGTATCAGCCCGGAGCGTTTCTCGTGCTCGTCCCCCCGGCGTTGATCGCCGAGGATTTCCGCGAGTACCGGTTCTGGCTGGCCGCCTGGCTGGGGCTTTTGTACGGCTTGAATCTCTATCTCGCGCTGCACCTGCTCACCGCAGGCCGGCCAACCAGGGCTGCAATCCAGCGCACGCTCTGGGGATCGCTGGCTTTTCTGCTGTGCTTCGGCTGCATCGCCGTCACCCGTTTCGACCATGCGGTCGTCACTGCCGTGTTGCTCGCCCTGTGGGTTTTCCGCGCCGCCGTTCACAGCGAAGGAAGAAAAGCCCTTCTCCTGTTCGCCGCGTTCGGCCTCGTCACCGCCGTCGGCGTCCTCACCAAAATCGTTCCCGGCCTGGTGATTCCCGCAGCGCTGCTCGCGCTCGTGTTTTTAAAAACTCCGGGACCGGACTGGCGCTCGGCCCTCGCCACATGCTTTGGGCTCACGGCGGGTCTCGTCTTTTTGAACCTGGGATTCTGGATGCTCTGGGGCGACGGCTACTGGGCGAGCTTCACCTACCACATGGAGCGCGGCATCCAGATCGAAACGCTGTACGCCGGGCTCATCCTGCTGGCGAACTGGTGGGCCGGGTATGAAGTGACGCAAGTGTTCACCTTCAGCTCCAGCAATCTCGAGTTCTCGCATTCGGAGCTGTTTCGAAAACTGCCGCTCTATCTGTTTTCGGCGCTGTCTTTGTGGATCGCGTGGCGGGTCTATCGAAGCCGGGAAGCCTGGAAGAAAGCGGACACGGATCGGGTGTTTCCCGTGTATCTGCTCAGCCTGATCTTTCTGCTGGCCTTCATCCTGACCAACAAGGTGTTTTCCCCGCAATACCTGCTGTGGGTGGGCCCGCTGATGGCGGTGCTGGTGGCCGTCCGCACGGATCTCATGCCAACGGGCGGGTGGTTTCTTGCGGCCACCGCGATGACGCAGGCGATCTTCCCGCATCTCTACGTGTTTTTAGAGCAGTTCAAGCCGCCGATGATCCTGTTGCTCAACCTGAGAAACGCAATTCTGCTTGGGATTCTGATCCTGCTGGTGAGAAAACTGCCGGAGCTGTGGAAAACCGCGCGCGGCGGTTCAGGGATTGCGGGAGAGCTCCCGCTTGACATGGATCATCCTCTGGATCACGGTGAAGCTGCTGAGCGCCGCGATGATGAAAATGCAGGCGAGCATCATGAACGGGCCGACATTGGGAATGCAGGCGAGCCACGAACCTAAAATCAAAAGGACGATCCGCTCCGGCCGTTGCAGCGCTCCGACTTTGCATTGTACGTTCAGCCCCTCGGCGCGGGCGCGGGTGTAGCTGACGAGGTAGGAACTGGCGAGCGCCCACAGAATAAGCACCACCGCCCAGGCCTTGAGGTTGAGCCCGAGCGCGGCTGCGGCCGGCGGCACCCAGTCTCCGCCCTGGGCGAAGTACCAGGCCAGCCCCAGAAAGATGAACAGTTCGCTGATGCGGTCCAGCGTGCTGTCGAGAAAAGCCCCGAACAGCGAATTCGTGCCGTTGCGCCGCGCCACCTGGCCGTCGAGAATGTCGCAGATCCCCGCAAACACCACGAGCCAGCTGCCCCAGAAGAACGATCCCAGGCCGTAAACCCAGCCCGCCCCGGCGCTGAGCAGGAGCCCGCACAGCGACAGCGTGTTGGCGTGCACGCCCAGCCGGTCCAGCGTGCCGCCCATCGGCGCAACCAGGTTGGAAAACCAAAGTTTGTTTTTTTCGCTCAACAATCCGAAGGACATCGGCGACACCTTTTCAGTTTGGGGAGAGTTCCCCGTTCAACGCGGTCGAATTCGAACAGGGGGTCAGCCGGTCCGGCGCCGGCCCAGCGTACAGGAATGCGTTTGCGTTAAAAACCGTGAGCGTGCGTCGTCAGCGGAGCGGCGTTCACACCTCCTCCGTCTGTTTCTCCGGTTCGGCCGCCATTTTTTCCGGGCCTTGATCGAAATCCCCGCCGTCCAGGGAATCTTCCGGCGTTTCGGCGGCGTTGAGGTTCATCTCCTCGATCAGCCAGGGCACCATCTGCTCGATGCTCGGCCCGCCGAGAAACCGCACCACGGGGACGGTGATCTCGAGATCCATTTCGATGCGCACGATCAACTCCATGGCCATGAGGGAATCGAGCCCCACATCGGTGAGCGGTTGATCCAGCTCCAGCTTGGCCGGCGACAGCCCCAGCACCTTGGCGATCGATTTCCTGAGATGCTCGGCGAGCAGTTCGGGCCGCTCCTCGGGCGGGGCGCTCATGAGTTTGGGCCGGAACGGTTCTTCCGCATCGCCGTTCGCATCGGCGCCCAGATCTTTCAGGGATTCCTCTCCGTGCACGTGCAAAAATTTCGCGGGCACTTTGGATGAGCGCGTGAGTGACAACAGCTTGCCCCACTTGACCGGGAACACCGCCATCTCGGCGGGATTTTGCTCGATCAGCCGTCCCAGCATGTCCACCGCCTGCTGCGGGGACAGGCTGAGCACGCCCTGCCCCTCCAGCCGTTCGTTGAGGTTCTGCCGCGCCGCGATGCCCACTTCCGTGAGCGGCGCCCAGTGGATGACCTGCCCGGCCAACCCTTGCGAGCGGCGGTGCCGCGCGAGCGCCTGCAGAAACGCATTGGCCGCCACATAGTTGCCCTGCCCGGGACTGCCGATCACATTGGCGATCGAGGAAAACAGGATGAAAAAATCCAGCGGAGCGTTCAGCGTCTGCTGGTGCAGGTTCCAGGCTCCCAGCACCTTCGGCGCCATCACGCGGTGGAAGCGTTGCGGCGTCATGTGGACCAGAAGCCCGTCGTCCAGCACCATCGCCGCGTGGATCACGCCCTTGAGCGGAGGCATACCCGATTCGATGCGTTTGAGAACGCGCTCCACATCCTCGGACCGGCTTACATCCGCGGAGATCACCTGCACATCGGCGCCCGCTTCCTTCATGGCGGCCACCGCCGCCAAAGCGTCGTCCGAATCGGCGCCGCTGCGTCCCACGAGCGCGAGATGCCGCGCGCCCTGCGCGACCATCCACTGGGCGGTGGTCAGGCCGAACCCGCCCAGACCGCCGGTGATGCAGTAGGTGGCGTCCGCAGCAAACCGCGCCATCGCATCGGATTCCCAGACGACCTTGAGGTCGCTCTCCATCAGGGAAACCACGACCTTGCCCATGTGGCGCGCCTGCGCCATGGTGCGGAATCCACCGGCGACATTGGAAAGGGGAAACACCCGGTGCGGCAGCGGATGCAGGTTGCCTTCCTCGATGTGGCGCATGATTTCCAGAAAAATCGAGCGGAACTCCTGCCCGAACTCCGCAAAGCCCTGCTTGATGTCCACCATGGTGATGAACGAAAGCCCCTTGAGGAACGGTTTGAGCCCGACCTTGTTGTTTTCGTAGATATCGCGTTTGCCGATCTCCAGAAACCGTCCGAACGGTTTGAGGATGCCGACGCTTTTGGCGATGAACGGGCCGGAAAGCGAATTGAGCACCACATCCACCCCTTCGCCCTGCGTCGCTTCCAGAATCTGATCCGCAAACTCCAGCGTCCTTGAATTGAACACGTGTTTCACGCCGAGGGCGCGCAGGAATCCTCTTTTTTCCGGGCTGCCCGCCGTGGCGTACACCTCCGCGCCCGCCAGCTGGGCGACCTGCACCGCCGCCAGCCCCACACCGCCCGCAGCGGCGTGGATCAGCACGCGCTCGCCCGCGCGCAGCCGGCCCGCCCGGTGCAGCATGTACCAGGCGGTCAGAAAGGTCACCGGCACAGTGGCCGCATCTTCAAAACTCAATCGCTCCGGTTTCAAAACGGTTGCGAACGCCGGGACGGTGACGTGGGAGCCGAAAGCGCCGCCTCCGCACAGCGAGAGCACCGCATCGCCGGGCTTGAATTCCTCGACGCCTTCGCCGACCGCACTGACGCGGCCCGCGCATTCGAGCCCCAGCGTTTCCCAGGCCTCGTTCACCCCTTCCAGCTCGCCGGGCAGCATGCCCATGGCGATCATCACATCGCGGAAATTGACACCGGCCGCCTGCACCTGGATTTCGACCTCACCGCGTCCCGGCGGTTTGCGGCTGTGCGGCACGACCTTGAAATCGTCCAGAATGCCCGGCGCGCCGATTTCCAGCCGGTACGCAGGCGATTCCGCTCCCGCAGACGCGGGGTTGTCGATGTTGAGGTAACTCGGTTTGGGCCGCACCAGCCGGCGCACATAGCGCCGCCCTTGCCGGTGGGCGACCTCTTCCGCAGCCTCTTCCAGAAAAATTTCTTCGAACAGGGTTTCTGTATCCCGGTTTTTCGGGTCCAGGTCCACCAGCCGGCAGCGCAGATTGGGATGTTCGGATTGCACGACCTGCCCCAGTCCCCAGATCGGAGCCTGCGCCACAGAAAGTCCGGGTCCGGCATGCCCCGCATCCTGGCTTCCCCGGGTCACGAGAAACAAGCGCGGCGCTTCTTCCCAGTTGTTGTGCGCCAGCTCGTTGACCAGATGCACGATGCAGAGATTCCCCTGCGCTTCCGCGGTTTCAAGCGATGCGGCATTGAGTTTCGCGGGTGCGGGAAAATCCAGGCCCCACAAATGCACCACGCCGCGCAATCGGCCGCCTTCCTGTGTGGCCAGATCGAGCAGCGGTTCCATGTCTTCCAGGCATTCCGGCCGGATTGTGACCCGGCGCGCATCCTGTTTCTTGAAGCTGTCATCCGGCCGCACCAGCAGGCACCGCTCGCCCGCTTGATGCAACAGATCCGCCAGGCGTTCGCCTTCACCCTGTTCGTCGCAGAAGAGAACCCAGCTGCCGGGCGTTTTCGGTTTCACATGGCCGGGCTTTTTGACGCTGACCGGCTCGGCCAGTTTGGGCCCCTGAGCCAGGATGACGGTCTGCTCCTGAGAGCGGGCGGCGTTTTCCGGGCTCAGGCAGGTCGGGGCGGCAAAGCCCGCCTGCGCGAGCTGCTCTTCCAGTTTTTCCGGTTCTGCAAGCGAGTGTTTTTTAGAACGGGTCCGGAGCACCCAATCCTGCCAGCCCGCCGCCTGGGTTTTTCCCAGACAAAGCAACAGCCCTTGCGAGGACAACAGGCGTTTGATGTGTTGCAGATCCTCCCCGGTCGGGTCCGAACCCGGCTGCAGGAAGGAAGCGAGGATCAAATCGTACCCGTGCGTCTCCAGCCCGCTGGAATCATCGCTCAGATCGCCAACCCGGCAGTCCACGAACGGATATTCGCGGAACTTCTGCCGCGCCTTCTCCACCCACTTTTCGTCCGGGTCGGAGAACACGTATTCCACTTTTTCAGGATCCAGCCCGCCGAGAACGTGCGTGGTCAGCCCCGCCGAGGCGCCGCCGATTTCCAGAATCCGGAGCTTGCGATCCGCCGGCAGTGAATCGGCGATGTGCGCCGCGATTTTGCGGACGATGCGGTTGCTGTTCTGGACGCTGTGGGCGTCCTGAAAGAAATGCTCCCAGACCGGGTCGGTCTCGGGAAGCAACTGCAGCACGCCCTCGACCTCGCCCTTCAAAATCCGGCCATAGTTTTCGCCCAGCGTGCGGATCAGGTTCAGTTCGGGCAGGTATCCGGGGAATTTGCGGATCAACGACCGCCACAGGGTTTGCGGGTCTTCCTGGGCATGCGCGCCGTTCGTCGTCCAGCGGTCTTCTTTATAAACGAGAATGTTGCCGTCTTTCAGGATTTTGATGCCCGGCTCCAGCACCGACGACGCCCCCTGGTCCAGCATCAGGAACTGTTCCAGCGCCCCGTTCGAGTAGGCGGCGCAATCCTTCAGGCTGCCGCCGAGATCCTTGAACGCCTTCTGGATATAGGATGCCGCCAGCCCGTCCAGCTCGGGCTTCACCGTCTCGGAATAAGAATTCGCAGGGCCCGGTTGCGGTTCGGCCTCGACCGCACGCACCACCTCTTCAATGGAGGGAAGCGCCTCGCCCGCATCCAAGAGGCCAGCTGAGCCTTTTTCATCGGCCGGTTCCCACTGCCATTCGTACAGCCAGTTTTCCGGATTGTCCAGGTCCCGGGTTTTCGGCCCTTCGACCGCCCGGCACTTGAGCCCCAGGCATTCCGCCCAGACCCGGCCCGAATCGTCGAACAGGCGCACATCCAGTTCCGCCATGTGGGCGTTGAAGCGGATTTTTTTCACATGCGCCCACAAGGATTGCGGCGGTGAGCCGTAAAAATGCACCTTATCGACGCCCACCGGCAGAAACAGTTTTTTGAGGGCAGCGTCCGCATCGGAAACGAGCAGCGCCGAAACCTGAAACCCCGCATCCAGAATGGCGGGATGCAGGTGGTAGGCCGCCGTCTCCGATTCCAGTTCCGCGGGTTTCTCGATCCTGCCCAGCGCCTCGCCCTCTCCTTTCCAGCAACGGGCAATGCCGCGGAACGCCGGGCCGTAACTCAGGCCGATGCGTTCGAAATCGCCGTACAGCTCGTCCACCGACACTTCTTGCGCGCAGCGGGCTTTGATTTCCTCAGGGTCCACCGTGCACACCCTGGGACCGGTCAGCGCTTCCACCGTTCCGCTCGCATGCAGGGTCCACAGGGACTGAGCCTTGTCGGACAGACTGTGGACCTTGATCGAGGAATCCACCGGGTCGAGCGTGGTCTGGATCTTCACGCCGCGGTTGCGGGGAAGGATCAGGGCGTTGTGAAATTCGATCGCACCGAGGGTCCACGCCGAGTCCTCGAAACGGTGGCTTGCGGCGGCCAGCCCGAGCTCGATGAGCCCGGCTCCGGGGAACACCATCGCCCCCTTGACGTTGTGATCACCGAGGTAGGTGTGTTCCCGCCGGTCCACCCGCGCCTGCCAGGACGATTCCGCATTTTCCATCTTGCGGCCGAGAAATGGATGCACGTTGTCCGCAAACGGGTCCACGCCCTTTTCGTCGCGCTCGTGCCAGAACCGCTCCCGCTGCCAGGGATAATACGGCAGCGACACGCACTGCCCGCCGTGCGGATACACGTTTTTCCAGTCCACAGCCTGGCCGCGGCAGTACAGGTTGCCGAGCGAGCCGAGCAGCACCTTGCGGTCGTTTTCGTTGTGCCTGAGCGACGGCAGCACCACGCCCTGCCGCTTCATCCGCGAAAAGCATTCCGAGATGTTGGCGCTGAGCACCGGATGCGGCCCCACCTCGAGGAACACGTCGCTCTCGTCGTCGATCATGTGTTCGATGGCTTTGTAAAACAGCACCGGCTGGCGCACATTGTCCCACCAGTAATCCGGACCCAGGGCCTCGCCTTCCAGCCGCGCGCCGCGCACGGTAGAATAAAAAGGAACGCTTCCCGATTGCGGGCGGATGCCTTGTATGGATTCCAACAGTCCTTTGCGCGCCGGCTCCATCTGGTGGCTGTGAAACGCGTAATGCACTTTCAGGTAGCGGCAGAAGACCTCTTTTTCCTGCAACGGCCCGATCACAGCGTCCAGGGCTTGCGGATCGCCGGAAAGGGTGACGGATTTGGGACTGTTGACCGCGGCGATGGAAATTTTATTCTCGTAACCCTTGAGCGCCTGCCGCGCTTCCTGCGGAGGCAACCCGACCACCGCCATCTTGCCCTTTCCATACATGGGGTGCAGCAGCCGTCCCCGGTGAAAGATGATGCGCACCGCATCCTCGAGGCTGTAGATTCCCGCCACATACGCCGCCGCCGCTTCACCGACGCTGTGCCCGACCACCGCTCCCGGCTCGACGCCCCAGGAACGCCACAGAGCCGCAAGCCCCACCTGCAGGGCAAACATCGCAGGCTGCGTGATGCAGGTTTCATGAATGCGGGTGTCCGCCTCGCTGGCGGTCAATTCCTTTAACAAAGACCAGTCCGCATGACGGCGGAACAGGGAGTCGCATTGCTGAATGACGTCGTTGAAAACCGGCTCCGACTCCAGCAGCTGCCGCCCCATCGCCCACCACTGTGGCCCCTGACCGGAAAACACAAACGCCGGCCGCGTCACCGTGCCGCGCGGTTTGCGGCCGGAGGTCCATTGCGGCCGTTTCTCCTGCTTGACGAACGCCTGCAAGCCCTCGCGGATCTGCCCGGCCGATTCTCCCGTCACCGCAAGCCGGTAGTCCTGGTGTCCGCGGCGCACCCCGGCGCTGTAGCAGATATTGTAAAGCGAGGATTCGCTCTGGTTTTCCTCCTTGGCAAGAAAGTCGTCGTAGCGGACCGCAAACTCCTTGAGCGCTTCGAAACTGCGGGCCGACACCGGCAGAAAATGCACCGGCTTTGCGCGCAGTGCTTCCGGCATGGGAAATGGAGCCGGTTTTTGCGGCGCTTCCTTGAGCAACACGTTGGCGTTGGTGCCGCCGAACCCGAAGGAATTGACTCCGGCCAGGCAGGGTCCGGCGCCATTGGGCCAGGGTGTCAGGGCCTGCGGGATCTGCAGCCGGTGCACCTCGAACTGAATGTTGGGGTTGGGACGATTGAAATGCAGGTTGGGAGGAATCTGCCGGTGTTGCAGCGCCAGAACCACTTTGATGAGACTGGCGACGCCGGAAGCCGACTCCAGGTGGCCGATGTTGGTTTTGACGCTGCCCATGTAGCAGGGCGCTCCGTCCTCGCGGTTTTCCGCCAGGACCTCCCCCTGTGCGTTGGCTTCGATGGGATCGCCGACCGGCGTTCCGGTGCCGTGCGCTTCGATGTACTGGATCTGGTGCGGCAAAATCCCGGCGTTGCGGCAGGCGTCGCGCAGCATGCGCTTCTGCGCGTCCTGATCCGGAACCGGCATGCCCGTGGTGTGGCCGTCCTGATTCGACACGGTGGACAGGATGACCGCCTGCACCGGATCTTCATCTTCGAGAGCCCGGCTCAGAGGTTTGAGCACCACGATGCCCGCCCCTTCGCCGCGTACATAGCCGTTGCCGTCCGCATCGAACGACTTGCAGCGCCCGTCCGGGGACAGCATCCCGCCCTTGCCCAGAGTGACTGTGACGTCCGGCGCCAGGATCGCATTCACGCCCCCCGCCAGCGCCAGCGTCGATTCCCCGTTCCAGATGCTGCGGCAGGCAAGATGCACCGCCACCAGCGAGGACGAGCAGGCCGTATCGACGACCATGCTGGGGCCTTTCAAGTCGAAGAGGTAGGAAATCCGGTTGGCGGACACGCTCAAGGCGACCCCGGTTCCGGTGTGACCGTCGATGCGGTGCAGGTCCAGCTTCACGAGGTTGCTGTATTCCATTCCGGAAATACCGATGAACACCCCCGTGGCGGTCCCGGCGAGTGCTTCGGGCACCAGTCCGCCGTTTTCCAGAGCCTGCCAGACGCATTCCAGCAGAATCCTCTGCTGCGGGTCCATGTGCACCGCTTCGCGCGGGGAAATCCCGAAAAACCGGGCGTCAAACCGGTCGATCTGATCGATGAACCCGCCCCAGCGGGAAACGGTTTTCCCCGGTGCTTTGGGATTGGGGCTGTAAAAGGCCTCGGCGTTCCACCGGTCCGCAGGGATTTCCGTGATGGCGTCTCTCCCGTTGGCCAGCAAATCCCAGTACGCCTCGGGGCTGTTCGCTCCGCCGGGTAACCGGCATCCGGTTCCGACGATGGCTATGGGTTCCATTTTGAGACCGCCGTCATGTTTCTTTTTGTTGATTGCGTTCATGAGACCGGAAATGAAACGGATTGATATTCGTTTGAGCTTGAGCGGGCGATGCGGGTCCTCTTGGAAAATTTAGCTTTACTTTTATTTCGGATTCGTTTAACGGTATCGGGGTCTCCTCAAATATGGGCGGCCAGGCCATCCTGAACCGGGTGGATTCACCCGGATCCTGTTTCAATTTGATCGATCAGCGCCAATGCAAATTCGGACCCGGCTTCGGTTCCCTCCAGGGATGACACGCGTTCACAAGAGCTGCAAAAAGACGAAGCAACGGTTCCTGTTTGAATTCGGTTCCAATCCGTGTTGGCAACAAAGCCTCTCAATCCGTCCGACCCGCGCGAAGGGTTTTTATCCGAATCCTGAAGACCGGTCCATTTCAGGTAACGATTTCGGGGTTGGGGCGCATGGGTTTCCTCCGGGAAATTCAGCCCTGCAAAGGAGGGGGCAAAATCAAATACGTTTGATATTTTTCGGAATCAGAAGGTTCGATCGCATCGCGTGCCGTCTTTGGAATGTTTCCTGCCACGAATCAGGAACCTCCGGCCCAATGAGGGGCATATTTTAAATGTTCGAACTACTGAAAATCAAATTAATTATTGAAGCCATTTTAATTATTTAGCGTTTCTCCGCCCCCTGTGAAAGATCCCGAAATTTTTGACGCTCGTTTGAAATTGCCCCCAGCCACAATCCGATTCAAGCAATGTAACACATTTGGAGCCTTTGCATGGTGATTGTGAAACAGGTCGATGAAGATCGCAAGGGAATGAAAGATTTCATCGGCCTGCCCTACTCTCTCTATCGGAATGCGCCGCACTGGTGCCCGCCCCTGAGAATGGAACGGAAAAAATTCTTCAGTGCGGAAAATCCGTTCATGCGCCACAGCGAGGTCGCCTATTTTGTGGCTTACGAGGGGAAAACTCCGGTTGGAAGGGTGACCGCGCACATCGATGCGATCTTCAACAAGTACTACAACACCCGGCAGGGGTTCTTCGGCTTCTTTGAAGCCATTGAAAGCAAAGAAGTCGCGCAAAAGCTCATGCAGGCGGCGGAAGCCTGGCTGCAATCGAGGCAGATGGATTCCGTCATGGGTCCGTTCAATTTCTCGACCAATCACGAGATCGGCTTTCTGATCCGCGGGTTCGAGAGACCGCCGGCCATCATGATGCCCTACACCCACAAATACTATCCCGGCCTGCTTAAGGAACTGGGCTATGAGAAGGAAAAGGAGCTGCTGGCGTTTTTCATGAACAAGGAGACGGAGATCCCCGGCCTGTTCACCACCATGGCTCGCAGGGTTTCCAAAGAGCTGGGCGATACGGTGCAGATCCGCAATTTCGATCTGAACGACCTGAAATCCCAGTTGAAGGTGATCCTCGAGATCTACAACGAAGCCTGGAACAAAAACTGGGGATTCGTGCCGATGACCGACGAGGAAATCGACCTCATGGCCAGCCAGCTCAAACTGTTCGCGGACACCAATTTCATTTACATTCTTTATAAGGACGACGAACCGGCGGCGTTTCTGCTGGCCCTGCCCGACATGAACGAGGTGCTGTCGCAGATTCCCGATGGCCGGCTGTTCCCCACCGGTTTTTTCAAGCTCCTCAGCTTCCGCAGATACATCAAAACGGGAAGGATTCTGCTCATGGGGGTCAAGAGCCGGTTTCGCAATCAGGGACTCGACATCCTGCTCTACCAGCGGATGATCCAGAACTCCCGGACCAAAACCACCGACCAGTTGCGCAATCTGGAGATGTCCTGGATTCTCGAGGACAACACGGTCATGATCAACATCCTGAAAAGCCTGAACGCCGATCCCTACAAGTCCTACCTCATCGTGAAGAAAGACCTGAAAGCGGAAAGTCAGTAATCCAGCACTTCGCCTCCGGGGATCCGGTGCGGTTTTTTGTCGCGCTCCAGGGGATGGTCGATGCCGGGAAGGATGGTGCCATCCGGCGAATAGGGTCCGATCTTGCTCCAGGTCCCGTACCGCACCTCGGTGACGAATTCCATCTTCAGAATCGACTTGGGGTTTTTATAGCCGTATTTGAAGGGAGCGATGACCCGCAGCGGAAACCCGTGTTCGTCCGTCAACGGCTCGCCGTTCATGTGGGTCGCGAGCAGCACTTCCTGCCGCGTGAGCGTTTCCAGCGAAAGGTGCTCCACGTAAGCGTCGGCACAGTGAAACACCACGCCGTTCGCCTCCGGCAACGGGCGCACGCGTTCAGCGATCTCCGAGAACGCGAACCCCTGCCAGTGCGCCCGCGCCGACCAGCACTCCACGCATTTGAGCCGGGAGTTGCGCGCCTTTTTCGCAAACGAGCGGATCGCGTTCAGATCGAACGACTGCGGCTGCTCGCAAAGCCCGAGCACCTCGAGCCGCCAGCGCTCGGGACGGATGCGGCGCATGGGTTTCCAGAAGTTGATGTAAAACTTCCGGTAGCGGCCTTTGCGCGTCTTGCCGACAAAGTCGCTGCCCGCAAATTCATCCGTCTCCGCGCTCCAGCCCCGCAAAGGCCTGCCCAGCAGCTGAGACGCCAGCACGCCTGCGAGCGTAGCGAAGCGGGTGAGGAAAAAACGGCGCGTCCACAATGCCATCTTCAAACCATCCTTTCTGAGCCGGATGCAATGCACCGGCTCGCTCACGCTCAAGGCGGCGACTGGGCGCAGCGAAACCCCAGGAAGGGGAAGCGGCTCTCAGGCGCGATCCGGTTGCGGTCGAAGGTGCGGCTGTATTCGTAATCCAGATGCAGGTTCCACAACCCGCCCCGCACCACGATCTTGCCCTCTTCCTTTTTTCCCGTCCACTCCCAGACCGAACCGCCCATGTCGCGCAGGCCGTAAAAAGACACATCCACCCGGTTGAGCCCCACCCGGCGCTTGATGAGCCCGGAATAATAGGGATGCGGTTTTTTCTTCGGCGCTTTCGCGCCCCAGGGATAGATGCGCTTATCGGTGCCGCGCGCCGCCTTCTCCCATTCCGCTTCAGAAGGGAGCCGCTTACCGGCCCGCTCGCAGTAGCGCCGGGCTTCCTGCCAGCTCACATCGGTCACCGGGTGCTCCGCCGCACCGGGACGGTAGGTGTGCGTTGCGATCAACGCGCCGTATTGCCGGTTGGTGACTTCGTGCACATCCATGCGGAATTCTTCAAGCACCACTTCTTTGAGTTTGGAGGAAGAAGTGCTGTCGCCCATGAAAAAGGAACCCTGCGGAATGGAGACCATCGGATCCGGTTCGGCGCAGACAGGAGAAGAAAACAGCAGGCCCGCAACGAAAACGATGAGGACGGCAGCCGCCCCGTCACCAGTAGCGGACCATCCAGTCGAAGGGGATGAACTGAACGCTTCTCGGTTCCTGGATCTTCTTTTTCCGATACCGGTTGACATAGGCGATGAGCGAGGGCGCGTTTGCGGACTGCAAAAAATCCTCTTCATAAAACTGGAACATCTCCGAAAGGCGCACCACCTCCTCGTTTTCCAGCGTCAGCACGTTCCCCGGATCGTTGATGAACCGGTGGGCGGCGGCATCCAGTTGCTGTTCGAGGCGGTCTCCTTCATACGGTTCTTTCGCAAGCCGCGGCCCCGAACGCACCATCGGCGTCAAGGCAAAGTGAACCCGCGCATCGCCGAGCGGCCGGATGCGCCTGTTTTCGTACTCCAGCAGCGAGAGGTCCTCGCCGCCGATTCGAAACTGTGTGTCGCGGAAAAACCGGTTGCGCGCGTAGGCGGAATTGAAATCGCGGGGGAATTCGTTGAGCACCATGCCATACAGAACCAGCGCGTTGTACGAGTTGATGTAAAACGCGGTCTCATCTTCCAGCGTGGGGAACAGCTTCGGGTGGCTTTTCGGACTGTATTGGGCGATGAAGGCGATGAACAGATGCAGATCCCGCGGGCTGTCGGCGATTTTGCGGATGTCCACCTGTCCGCGCCAGTCCACCGAGGTGTCGAGCACCCGCCCCCAGGCTTCAGTGGCGGCCCAGGGCGTCATTTCCGAAGGTTCGATGGAAAGTTTTTCCGGCGGCGCCACCACCGAAGCGCAGCCTGCAAGCAGAATCCACCCCGCCATCATCCAAGTCCGCATGGGAGCTCCTTTCCTGGCTGAAAACGCCCCGCCCCGATGCCGTCCGGCGAGCAGGGTGTTTTCGTTCACAAGGTGCGTTGCGTTAAAACAGGCCATCATGCCCAAACGTTCACACCCATTATACCAGAAGCGCACCCGCTAAAACGGCAGCTTGAGTCCTTTCAGTCCGTCGGGGATCGGAAGTTTGTCCTTGCCGGGAATGGGAACGGCCCCTTTCGTGGCTTCCTGCAAAAGATCCTGCCAGGCGGTGGATTTGTCTCCCAGCACGTCTTCGATCTTGAGGAACTTGCCCACCGACTGATTCACCTTCGCCAGAGGGCCGTCGGTGGCGGAGGCGATGGACTTTTTCAGCCCCTTCTCCAGATCGGCGATCTTGCCCGCAAGCGCCCCTTTCACCGCGCCTGCGATGATGCCGTCGAGATCCGACTTGATATCGAGGGAGTAGTCCTGCTGCGTGCCCTTGATGCCGATCTGCACAAAGAATTGTTTCGCCGAATCCAGCACCGAGCGGATGATCTGCGACACCTCGTCGTCCTTCGCTTCCGCCATCTGGAAGGCCAGGCCGCTGAGATCCGCCTTCAGCACGCCCGTCAGGTCCTTCTCGCCCGCGATCGAAAACGAGCTTTTGATGTTGGCGCTGCCCTGGGACACCGTGATGTCGTCTCCGGCGGCGGCATCCGCAAGCTTCAACGCCGCGATGTCGAGAAACACCAGGTCGCTGGACACCGGCTTCGTGCGGTCGAGTTTCAACTGCAGATCGAACTTGTCGAATTTTTCGTTCCGGCCTGAGTTGAAGTCGATCACCGCCGGTTTGCCGTAGGCGCGCTGGTTGTCGGACAAATCTTTCATGTCGCCGGCGACCTGCGTGCCGAACAGGTCCATCGACAGCTTCGCGTGCCGCACGAGAAAATCCGGGAACGGGTTTTTCTCCGGAAACTTCACGAACACCCCTTCACCGCGTTCGTACTGGATCTCTTCTTTTTCCTCTTCTTCGGTTTCGCCCCCCTCTTCCTGTGCGCCGCGGTTGAGGAAGGGGCTGAGCTTGCCGTAGTAATGCCAGAACAGGTCGATCTTCTGCTTGATCTCATCGCCGAAAATCGTCCCGAGGATGTTGCTGCCGCCTTTGACATCGAGCGAATACTTGTTTTTGAGCCGCTCGAAATCCTTTTTCGGCAGGGCCTTCACCTCCGCCACCCGTTTCTTCGCCCATTCCACATCCTGCTGCAGTTCCTTTTTGAGGTTGGCGATCTTGTCGATGTTGCCCTGGATCTCCTGCTTGATGCTCTGCACTTCCTGCAGCGCATCCGCGGCGCCGGCGATGCCGGAGCCGGTTTTTCCCTGAAGGGCTTCGATTTTTTTCTTCGTCTCCTCCAGCACTTCAGGGTTGAGATCGGTCTCCAGTTTCTTTTCCCATTTGGCTCTCAGATCCTCGATCTGTTTTTTGGTGGCGTCCACCGCTTCCAGCGATTCGAGTTTCTCCTTTTTCAGGATCTCTTCCGGAGACGCCACCGAAAGGTCCTTGAGGAAATCAAACGGGCCGGATTTTTTCTTTCCGGGTTCGCCCGTCTCCGCATCGGGCCCCTCCCCTTCCGCATCGTCCCGTTTGAACGATTTCGCCGGTGTTTCCCGTTTCTGATTCAACTTGATGCCATCGACCACCATCTCATCGATGATCACCTTCTTGAACACCGCCCGGCCCGCATCGACGTTGAACTTGATGGCGCCGATCTCCACCGTGTTTTTCATCGGATCGTCGGGGTCCGCCACCGCAAGCTCATGGATTTCCGCCGCCTGATTGGGAAGAGATGTGTTCACCTTGCCGACCTCGATCTGGGTCTGCAGCGCCGCGGAACCCTGTTCCTCGACGCCGCGCTCGATCAGGCCATCGAGAAGCAACGCAAAGAAAGCCCAGCCCGCCACCCCGAGAATCAGAAATGCCACCAGTCCCTGCCACCTCAGAAATTTCATCGTTCAACTCCGACGGTCGTTTGACAATTGCACGCAAACACCAGGAAGAAAAAACACGCCCACACAATCAAGCGCTCAATCCCCCGCGATGGTCTGATAGGTTTTCACGATTTTCATGGATCGAATGAGAGGGATCTTGTCCAGAAATTCCTGGATGTTGTCCCGGTATTTTTGCACCAGTACATTGCTGACCAGAAAAAGCGGGATCGCAAACAGCGCCGAAAAGATCAGGCTCCCCAGCACGATCGAGTTGTTGAGGTTGCTCAACACCGCCAGCGGGGAGCTGAAAAAATCGGTCCAGAACGGACGCAGCGTTTCTTTGGTCAACACCGCATAGCCGATTTTGTGAAACAGCGGATCGAGAAGGTACGCCACACCCGAGAAAAACGCGAAACTCAGGAACATGAGGCCGATGTTCAACGTGATGATGAACGCCAGGAACAGCAGCACCGCATTGTGGAGATTCAACAGAGGCGTCAAGCCCAGAAAGGATCCGAAAACGATGCCCAGGCTCAACTGCCAGGGCTTGGCGTCGGAGTTCAGGGCCTTGAACACTTTCAGGGTTTGACGCAGCATAATGTGTTCCTCAGGTGAGATGGAGAGAGTGAAAACAGGAAACGTTTTCCGGCGGGCACAGTTTACAACGTAATGAAAAAATTTCCAATCCAGGGAACACAGCCTTTGCATGACTGAGTGTGAATGATGCTTTGGATTCAAAGGAAATTCATGCCAAATTTTTCAGAAGTAGCTTATAATTTCTTTATCAGCGCCTATCCAAAAAAAAAAATCGACATGACAGTGAATGTGTTGCACTCAACTCCGAATGAATCCGCTCGCCGCCCGCATTTAAAAAAACGGCCCGCGCAAAAACTCACGCGCTGTTTGTGGATTGTGCTGGCGGCCGGCGCCTTGTTGACAATGGGCTGCAGCAAAACCAAGATCGCCTACCACTTTTCCGACTGGTTCATCCTGCGCACCATCGACAAGTATTTCGATGTCAACGCCACGCAGCAGTCTTTTCTGGAAGAACGGATCGACCGGCTGTTCGTCTGGCACCGCAAAAACGAGCTGCCCGCCATCGTGGATACGTTGAAACAGCTGAAGTCGCGTATCGGAAGCGGGTTGAAACCGGAGGACATCGACTGGCTGCAGGAGGACCACCGCAACTTTTTCAAACGGTTTTTCATCCATTTCTCGCCGGACTTCGCCGAGTTTCTGACCACCCTGGAGACCGGTCAGATCGCGCATTTGAAAGTCAAACTGGAGGAAGGCAACGAGTTTCTCATCAAGCAGCTCGCGATGACCGATGCGGAGATGCAGACCGACGCCCAGGACTGGCTGCTCAAGGTGATGGCGAAATGGACCGGCCACCTGGAAGACGCGCAGAAAGAGCGGATACGCGGCTGGGTCACGCTCGAGCGGTCCTGGATCGAAAACCGCTTGAAAAACCGCCGCAAGTTTCAGCAGAGCTTCGCCGCCCTGCTGGAGGAAAAAAGTTCGGCTGCCGAAATCGACGCCCGGCTCATCGAATGGACGCAGAAGCCCGAAATCCGCTGGAGCCCGGAATTCATGGACCAGGTGCGGCGCCGCAACGCCGAATGGAAGCAGATTCTGGTCAATATCGACGGAATATTGACGCCTCCCCAGAGATCCCACCTGCTGCAGCGCATCCAGGATTACATCGACGATTTTGCCGATCTGGCCGAAGATGACGCCGCCCCGGTCGAATCCTGACAATTCGCGGTTGCTCCCCCGTCGGCCTAGCCTCATAATAATAAAGGAGATCCGGGCGGAACACCGTCCGGAGATCGTTGTATTTAGTGATATGCTTGTCACCCTGAGCTCGTCGAAGGGTGACATCGAGATACTCTGCTTTTTGGCCAGCGAACGCATGCAAAGATCCCAGCGGTTCCGCAAGCGAGGAACCTTTTGTCCACACACCGGTTTCAAACCGGCAGCAGGCGCACATCATGGGCGATGAAATCACAAGCTGCGATTTTACCAGCGAAGACATCCGCGAATTCAAAGTGAGGCTGCGGGATGAGACCCGCGTTCTCATGAACTGGTTTCAGGACAACGACTTCGAAAACTCCGGAACCCGCTGCGGTTTCGAGCTGGAAGCCTGGCTGGTGGACGGTCAGTTCCACCCCGCCCCCATCAACGAGAATTTCCTCGAGAACGTAAACAGCCATCTTGTGGTTCCGGAGCTGGCCAAGTTCAACTTCGAAATCAACAGCACGCCGCATCCGGTTGCGGGCGCCCTGCTCAGCCGCCTGGAAAACGAACTGGCCCGGGTGTGGGAAACCTGCGAGCGCCACGCGCAGGAGCTGCAGTCCAAAGTGATGGCCATCGGCATCCTGCCCACCGTCCGCGACGACGTGCTGCACATGGACAACATGTCGCCGCTCAACCGCTATCAGGCGCTCAACCGGCAGGTGTTGAAGCTTCGGGGAGGAAAACCGCTCAATCTCAAAATCGACGGGCGCGATTCTTTGCGCGTGGAGCACAACAACGTCATGCTGGAGTCCGCCGCCACCTCCCTGCAGATCCACCTGCAGGTCAACCCGGCGGATGCGGTGCGCCACTACAACCTGTCGCAGATCCTTTCCGCCCCGATGGTGGCAGCGGCCGCCAATTCCCCGTATCTCTTCGGCAAGGATCTGTGGGACGAGACCCGCATCCCCACGTTCGAGCAGTCGGTGTCGGTGGCGAGCTTTCCCGACCCGAGCGGCAGAAGCATCGGGCGCGTCACGTTCGGAACCGGCTACTGCAAGAACTCCGTCCTCGAGCCGTTTCTGGAAAACCTGGACGGGTTTCCCGTTCTGCTGCCACTCGTGTACAATGAGGACTCCAACTGGCTCAACCACCTGAGGCTGCACAACGGCACCATCTGGCGCTGGACCCGCCCGCTCATCGGCCTGAGCAGCGACGGCAAACCGCATTTGCGAATCGAACACCGCGTGCCCGCCGCCGGCCCCAGCCTGTGTGACACCATCGCCAACGTCGCCTTCTTCGTCGGCATGGTCCAGCATTTCGTCGCCCGCGAAACGCCGCTGGAACACGACATTTCTTTTGAGGACGCCAGGGAAAACTTTTACCAGGCCGCCAGGCTTGGGCTTGACGCGAAGATCAAATGGGCCCGCAATGCGGACCCGATGCCGATCCGCAGCGTGCTGACCGAGGTGCTGCTTCCCGCCGCAGAGCAGGGGCTGCAATCCGCCGGTCTGCTGCAGGCAGACATCGATCATTACATCGGCGAGATCATGGCGAACCGGCTGCGCGGCGGGCAAAACGGCGCCACCTGGCAGCGGGCCTTCATCGCCGCCAACGGCAACGATTTTCAGAAAATGACAGAGAGTTATTACGAATTCCAGAAACAGAATCTTCCGGTATATCGATGGGAAATCTAGAAGTCAAACTGCACACGTTCGAATCCATTCCAGAGGGCTTTCTCGACACTCCGGTAAACGGGCTGCATGCGGTGCTGCCCGGACCGTCCCTCATTCATCTGAAAGGCAAGGCGGGCCCTCCGCTTTTCATCGCCACGCTGCTGCACGGCAACGAGCCCACCGGCGTCGCCGCGCTGCAAAAACTGCTGCAAAAATACAATCCTGAGAAAGGCGCGCTGCCGCGCAGCGTCGCCATCTTCGTGGGGAATGTGCAAGCGGCGCGAGAGAACCGGCGGCGCTTTTCCTGGCAGCCGGATTACAACCGCATCTGGCAGGGAGGAACCACGCCCGAGCACGCGCTGGCGCGCGAGGTGCTCAGCCGCATGAAGCGGGAACCCGTTTTTGCCTGCATCGACATCCACAACACCTCGGGCCGCAACCCGCACTACGCCTGCCTCAACCGGCTCGACCCGGCGTTCGTGCATCTGGGGCGGCTCTACAGCCCGACCCTGGTCTACTTCACCCGTCCCAAAGAAGTGCTGTCCCGGGCCATGTCCGACCATTGCCCGTCGATCACCGTCGAAAGCGGCAAGCCGGACGACGCCTACGGCGTGCAGCACGTCTTCGAATTTCTGGAAAAATGCCTGCACCTCGAATCGGTCCCCGATTTCCCGGTGCACGAAGAGGATCTTTACATCTATCACAGCATCGCCCGCATCCACGTGCCCAAGCAAAGCCGCATCGGATTCAATCATTCCACGGGCGATCTGGATTTTTCATTCATCGACAACATCGACGGCAACAATTTCGCCGAACTTCCGGAAGACACGCTGCTGGGCTGGCGTCACAACGACGATCTGAAGCTCACCGTTCTCGATGAAAACGACTGCGACGTGGAGGGGAAATACATTCAGTATCAGGATGGGGAGATCCGCCTCAAACGCTCGGTCGTGCCCTCGATGTTCACCACCAACGAAACCATCGTGCATCAGGACTGCCTCGGCTACCTGATGGAACGCTACTCGCTGGCCTCCAAATACAAGGGCTGAGCCCGGACCTTTTCACTTCCGCTTCTTCGCCGCCTTTTCCGTCTTTTCCGTCTTACCGAAGGGTTCCAGCAGATTGCAGAGCTTGACGAAGGCCTTGAGAATGTCGGTGGAGGTGAGAATGCCGACCAGCTTTCCCTTGTGCACCACCGGCAGCGCCCCGATTTTGCGTTTCGCCATGATGGCCGCCGCGTCCGCCGCCCGTTGCTCCGGCTCGACGGTGACCGGCCGCCGCCTCATGATCGTCTTCACTTTGCGGGCGGAAATCGTGATCGACGTGCCGTCGAGTTTCTGCACGGATTTTTTCACCGGCCCCAGGACTTTTTTCAGATCCCGGTCCGACAGGATGCCCGCCAGCTTGCCATTTTCAAGCACGGGCACGTGGCGGATATTCTGAAAGTTGAAAAGATAAAACACCTTGTCCACCTTATCCTCCACATCGACGGTCATCACTTCCTTCGTCATCAGCTCTTTCACCTTCATGCTTTTCTCCCCTGTTGCGGTTCTTCTTGGCGTTTATCCTTCCTGATTTTTCTTTGGGTCCTCCGTTCCAAAACGCAGCGTGCGGATGGACCGGTTGAGCGGCGCGTGCCGGCCGAATAAAATGACGATGTCCCCCATCCGCAGCCGAAACGCTTCCTCCGGGTTGGCGTGGATGTCGTTTCCGCGCACCACCGCAATCAGCTTGGCGTCGGCGCCGGTCGTGAGCCCCAGCTCGGCGACCGATTTTTCATGGCACCACGAATCCTCCTGCACGTGGAAGGATTCGGTGAGGCTCGCCGTGAGGTAGGTGGAAAACTTCTGCATGCTCTCCAGGTTCAGCGACAGCCCGCGAAACATGCTGTAGCCCTCCAGCCGCGCCAGCTCCACCTGCTGCTCGATCACGTTGTTGGGAATGTGGTATTCCCGCAGGACGCGGGAAAAAATCTCCACCGAGGTCTCGAATTCCTCCGGGATCACCTGATCGGCTCCGGCTGCGTTCATCTCCTCGACTTGGGACGCGTAGGGAACCCGCACCAGGATATAGACATCCGGATTGAGGCTGCGCGAGAGCCGCACCGCCTGCTCCGCCGCCAGCGTGTCGGGCACGGTGAACACGATCATCCGCGCCTTGTGGATGCCCGCGCGGATCAGCGTTTCGCGCTGTGTGTAGTCGCCGAACTGGGCCTGAATGTCCTGCTGCAGCGCCTGGCGGATGATCTCCCCGTCCAGGTCGAGCACCACGAACGGTGTGTTGGTTTCCTTGAGCACCCGCGAAAGATTGCGCCCCACCAGACCGAACCCGCAGATGATGACGTGATCGGAGATCTGCGTCTCTTCCGCGAGAGCGGTTTCCTCCTCCGCAACCGGTTTGCCGCTGAAAAGCGATTGCAGCGCCATCGCCGCCCCCGCCGAAACCTGAATGAGCAGGGGCGCCGACAGCAGCGTCAGGATGGAGACGATCAAAAACGACTGGTACTGCTCCGGCAGGAACAATCCCTTCTTCAGGGCTAGCGCCGCCAGCAACAGGGAAAATTCCCCCACCTGCGCCAGACGCACGCCGACGATGAGCGCGTTGCGGAAAGACCGGCTGAATATGAGGGCTGCGAAGAACGCCACCGCCAGCTTGAGGCCGATCGCAGCAAAGGTCCATTTGAGAAAAACGCCCGCCGACGCGAAAAACACCTCGACCTGAAGCAGCATACCGACGGAGATGAAGAAGATGCTGACGAAGTAATCCTTGAGCGGCAGGATGTCTAGCACAATCTGGTGGCTGTACTCGGATTCGGAGATGATCATCCCGGCGATGAACGCCCCCATCGCCAGAGTCAGGCCCATGCTCTCGGAAACCCAGCCCGTTCCCAGGATGATGAAGATGACGAACAGCGTCAGGTGCTCCTTGTTCCCCATTCTGGCGATGGCCTCCAGGGAACGCGGCACGATAAGGCGCGCCAGAAAAAAGATGACCGCCACCGCGGCGATCGATTTGGTGAGCGCGATGCCGAAATCCACCGGCGAAAGGTCCCCCGATCGCGCGAGCAACGGGATCACCAGCATCATCGGGACCACGCACAGATCCTGAAAAAGCAGGGTTCCGATGCAGATGCGGCCGTGCAGCGTGTCGATCTCAGCGCGGTCGGTGATCATCTTGAGCACCACCGCCGTGCTGCTCAGAGGAATCAAAAGCGCCATCAGCACGCTCTGGTTCAACGGAAATTCCAAGGCGTCGAAGGCGAAAAACACCAGGACCCCCGTCAGCCCGAGCTGCAAAAATCCGACCCCAAGCACCACCGCCAGGTTTTTCAGCAGGTAGCGCAGGGAAAATTCCAGCCCGATCACGAACAGCAGCAGGATCACTCCGATCTCCGCCAGTTTTTCCACCGACTCGGTGGCCTCAATCAATTGCAGCCCGCTGGGGCCGATGATCATGCCGGCCACCAGGAACCCCATGATGGAAGGGAGCTTGATTTTATGGAAAACGATGTTGATCGGCAGCGAAACCAGGAGAAGAATCGCCAAATCCTTGATGATCTGTTCCATTCAATGCATCCCCGTCGTTAATGAATCGGCCCCCCGCCGGATGCCCGGTTTCCGGGCAGTCTGTGCGCATCCGGCGGACTCATTATAGCCATCCCCAAAGAATGGCCTAGCAAAATAAAATCATGGCCTTCCGATAAAAAAAGCGGCGTTTTCGCGCCGCCAGCGGCACATTCCGGAGCCGCTTCCCGGCCCCGAAGGCGTCCATTGTCTATTGACAAAATCCGGGCCGGGGACGAAATTGTGAGGATAGGTCTCCAGAGTGACATTTTGACAGAAATGCCATTGAAGTCATTCATTCATTTAAGTCAAAAGGAGGACCGTCACCGTGAATCAACTGGATACGAAACCTGAAAGCACCATGCAATGGCTGGATTTCGGCAGCGACATGACGGCAATGATGATCGTGGCGGGAATCGCCGTGATCGGCATCGCCATCTTCTTTTTCACCCGCAAGCACATTGAGTGAAGCGCGCCGAAAACGTTACAATGCTCAAAAACGAGGGGGCCGTCCTCAGGGACGGCCCCGGTTTCTGCAACCGACGCATTCTGTGTTTGCGGTCCGAACCTCGCAAGACAACTTTCGACCTGGGAAAATCATGCGCACACGATCTTGTGTCCGGTTTTTGGCCTGGCTGTTCGTTCTATCCATCCTGACCTGCGTGCCGCGCTCGCTTGCGGCGCAGGAGAACAAACGCGGCATCCCCGCCCGCGTCGCCGCGGAATACATCCATTCGGTCATCGAAGCAGGCAGGACGATCTATTCGGAAGTGATCGTCGAACGCATGGGCGTGACCATCGACCTCAAAGCCACGGAACACTGGGAAAAAGAAGACACCCTGCTGCTTCCGGCGCAGTTTCTGCTGCTGTCCTCGCAGACCTCCAACGCCCGGGAAGTGGGTATGACCTACCGGCTGCTCAGCCTCTGGCCGATCAACCCCAAAAACGGCCCGCAGACCCAGTTCGAAAAAAAGGGGCTGGAGGAAGTGGCGAAAAACCCCGACAAGCCCTACGCGAAAACCGTGCTGGTGCGGGGAAAGACCTTCTACAAAGCCCTGTATCCGGACAAGGCGGTCACCAAAGCCTGCGTCAACTGCCACAACAACCACCCCCAGACCTCCAAAAACGACTTCAAACTCAACGACGTCATGGGCGGCATCTCGATCACCATGCCGGTGGACAACATCAAAAACGTCAAGGATGAAAACGACATCCTCATCCCTTCGGAGGTGGTCGCCGATTACATCCATTCCGTCCTCGATTCGGACCGCAAGGTCTACTCGGAATACATCGTCAACCGTCTGCAGGGAAAAAACATCGTCTTCGCTTCGGAAAACTGGTGGGAGGACAACGCGCTGCTGCTGCCGGCGCAGTTTCTGCTCAACGCTTCCGACCTGATCCTCAACAAGGACCTGGGCCTGGACTTCAAGCTCATCAGCTCCTGGCCCATCAACAAGCACAACGGCCCAGCCAACGAGTTCGAACGCAACGGCCTGAAGTACGTCATCCGCCACCCGACCCGGCCGTTCCACGACCACCGCACGGTGGGAGGCCGGACATATTTTCAGGCGGTGTACCCGGACTTCGCGGTCACCCAGGCCTGCGTGAGCTGCCACAACAACCATCCCGAGAGCCCGAAAAAGGATTTCAAACTCAACGACGTCATGGGCGGCATCGTGATGACCTTTCCTCTGGATTGACAACCGGAAGGGCAGCACCCTGAGCCATCCTGAGTCCTTCGGCAAGCTCAGGACAAGTTCTGCCGAAGGACTCAGGACGACAAACCAGAATCACTCAAAGTAAGCCGCACCGCATTCGTCCATCTCGCGGATCTCCACCCGCTTGACGCGGCGGCCTTGCGCGTTGATGTCGGAGCTCAACTGCTCGAACACCCAGCGCGCGATGTTTTCCGCAGAAGGGTTCTGCGTGTCGAAGGGCGGGATTTCGTTGATGTTTTTGTAGTCGAGTTTCGCGAGGATCGCCTCGACCTTCTGCTTGAGCACGACGAAATCGATGCCCACGCCGATGGAATCCAGGGATTCGGCCTCGACGATCACCGTCGCGCCCCAGTTGTGGCCGTGCAGGTTTTCGTACTTGCCGTCGTAGCCGCGCAGCTGGTGCGCCGCGGAAAATTTCGTCTCCACCTTCACTTCATACATGGGTTACCTTTCGAGCACGGCGCGGATGCAGTCGCGGGCAGTATCGATCATGAATTGTATTTGTTCAACCGAAATTGTCAGCGGCGGAATGAAGTAGATCACGTTGCCCAGCGGGCGCATGAAGACGCCGCGCTTCAGCCCTTCAAGATAAATCCGGTACCCCACGCGCTCCTCCAGGGCGAACGGTTCCTTGCTCACCGCATCGCGCACCAGCTCCACCGCCGCGATCATCCCGGTCTGGCGAAACTCGCCGACACCCGGCATTCCTGCAAACACTTTGCCGCACTCCGCCAGCGCCTGCATCTTCGGTGCAAGATCCTGCCAGAATCCGGGCTCCGTCAACAGCGCGAGCGTCTCGTTCGCGCAGGCCGAAGCCAGCGGGTTCGCCGAATAGCTGTGGCTGTGGATGAACCACTTCATCGTCGCAAAGTCGTCGTAAAACGCCGCGTGGATCGCATCCTCGGTGAGGGTCACCGCCAGCGGCAGGTAGCCGGAGGTGATCCCTTTGGACAGGCACAGAAACGTCGGCCTGAGGTTGAGATCGCCGCACACGAACAATCCGCCCGTACGGCCGAACCCGACGGCGATCTCGTCGAAAATGCTGTGCACCCCGTACGCATCGCAGGCCTGCATGAGCTTTTCCAGGTAACGCGGCGGGTACATCTTCATGCCCGCGGCACCCTGCACCAGAGGTTCGATGATGACCGCGGCGACGGAGCGGTGCTTTTCGGCGAGCGTTTGTTCCATCGGCTCGAAGCATTCCGCATCGCAGCTTTCGCGCTTGAGCCCGTACGGGCAGCGGTAGCAGTCGGGCCCCGCAACCTCGATATGACGCGCCAGCACCGGCTCGAACTTGTCGCGAAACAGATCCAGCCCGCACACGGAAAGCGCGCCCAGCGTTTCCCCATGATAGCCGCCTTTCACATACACAAAGCGGTTGCGCTCGCCCTGCCCGCTCTGCAGCCAGTACTGCAGGCTCATCTTCAACGCGACCTCGATCGATGTCGAGCCGTTGTCCGAAAAGAACACCTTGCCGAGATTGTCCGGTGTGAGCTCCACCAGTTTTGCGGCGAGGTCGATCGCCGGTTTGTGGGTGACGCCTGCGAACATCACGTGCGCCACCTTTTCCAACTGGTTTTTGATCGCCGCGTTGAGGCGCGGGTGGTTGTGGCCGAATAGGTTCACCCACCAGGAGGCGATGACGTCGAGGTAGGCCTTGCCGTCCCGGTCGTAAAGATACAGCCCCTCGGCCCGTTCGATCAGAAGCGGCGGCGTGGTTTCGTGATCCTTGCTCTGCGTGCAGGGATGCCACACGTTGTGGAAATCCCGCACCAGATCCGCATCGGTTTTAAACGTCGTCGTCATCGTTGCCTGCACAAACAAGAATCAAAGGTCATAACGTCCGGGAGAAAATTCCGGGATTTCCTGTTGCCCGCTTTCCAGAATGACCCCGGCCATGTACTCGGCCTGGTTGGGGGTCTGCAAAATTCCGTTCCTGAAATGCCCGGTCGAATAATACAGGTTCGGGTAGCGCGCGCTTTTTCCCATCACCGGCATCAGGTCCTCGGCCGCCGGCCGCAGCCCGGTCCAGGACTCGATGAGCGGCGCTTCGCGTATGCAGGGCAGGATCGCCGCCGCGTTGTCGATCAGCTTCTGGATGACGTCCGCTTCCACCGAGGCGTCGAAACCGCGGTCTTCCATCGTCGAACCGAGCACGAAACCCTGCCCCTCCTGCCAGGGCGCGATGTAGGTCAAAAGGCCGTGCACCGTGTAGGGCAGCCGGTTCGGCTCGGCTTTCACCCGGCACATCTGCCCCTTGATGGGTTTGAGCGGCATCGAGACCCCGAGCACGTCGCCCAGCTCCTTCGACCAGCTGCCGGACGCCAGCAGGAATTTTTGCCCGCGCACCGCGCCCGAATCGGTGCGAACGCCTTCCAGACAGGTTCCGTTTTTGAGGAAGCCGGTCACATTCTGCCCCAGCACATCGATCCCCAGGCGCTCCGCCGCCTGAGCCAGGGCGTCGTGCATCTGGCGGTTGTTGACCTGGCCCTCGCCCACCCACAACACCTCGCCGCAGCGCTCGGAAAGGTACGGAGCGCGCTCCCGCACGGTCTGCTGCGGCCACACCTCGTGCGGGATGTTCTGCTCGCGGAAAAACCGCTTGCGCTCGTCCCACGCGCCCTCGAACATGAAGGAGGGCATGAGCGATCCCCGCATCGAAAGGTGCACCGGCGTTCCGCTCACCGAAACCAGTTCGTCGATGAAGGCGGGAAACATGTCCAGCGACTGGCGGCAGAATTCGAAAAACCGGTCCGCCTCGCTGCATTCCCCGAACGGGGCCAGCATCCCCGCCGCCGCCCGCGACGCCATGAGCGAGTTCACCGGGTCTCCCAGCACCGCGACCGCAAGCCGCGGCTGCGTGCGCTTGAGCCGGAAAGCCGTGCTGTGACCGATCACGCCCGCCCCGATCACCACCACATCGTATTCAGTCTGCTTCATCAATCGGATATTCTTTCATTTCGCGGGAACCCGCCGCCCGTTCATTCCCATGCGCCCCCAAGCCAGATAGGATTGATTTTGCGCAAAAAGGATTCCATGATTCCCCGATTTACTTTTATATCAAGGGCATACGGATTTTTACGGGGTGCCCGGCCCCTGCTATTCTGCTTGATCCGGAATTTGGGGATATGCTATTTTAAAAAATAAAATCTTTGAAATAAAACTTTTTAAACGCGTCAGCCCTTCTTGCCCGAGTGAGCCCCGAGACGATGAACGAACAAACCGAAACCCCGGAAACCGCCCAGGACTCTGAAATCGCAGCCCGTTTCGAGCCCATCCTCGAACATCTGAACGTCGAGGGAACGGACATCGATAAAGACCTGTTCCGCAAACGCTTCATCGAGCTGTGGAAGTACGAAAACGGCGACACGCTGCCCCCGGAGGAGCAGTTCCTGACCACCGTGGGGATCTTCATGTACGCCAGCCACAACATCCTGGACGACTACAACATCCGTGTGGACCGGGCCCGGGAAAACATCACCGCCGCTCTCGATGCCTGGCAGAAACCGGAGCGCGACAAACTGGTGGAGGCGGAACGCGGCGCAGACAATCCGTTCAAAGCGTTCGTGGACAACCAGCAGCCCCTCGTCGATGAAACCCACACCTGGCAGCATTTTCTGCTGGAGCACAAAAAAGCCGACGAGAAACGCTGGACCTACAAAATGAAGAAATGCTGGTTCGCCGAGTTCTTCATTCGCTTCGGCAGGACCGATTACATCGAAACCGCCTGCATGTTCGACCAGCTTCCCTGGAAAGCGCGTGAGGAATACGTCGATCTGAAGCTCACCAACCTGTTCCGCAAGCTGGGGCAGATGTGTCAGTTCGAGTACAAAGCCAAAAAACCCGAATCCGAAAAATCCTGAGGCTTCCCGGCCCGTCCCGGACCGCCTCGCACCCTCTCACCAGGAAACACCATCAAACGCATCGCTTATTATATAAGTGCGCACGGTTACGGGCACGCGGCCCGCTCCACGGTGATTCTCGAAAAGCTGCTGGAAAAATACGGCGTCCACATCAAGTCCGAGATCCCTTCGCAATACTTCGGCATCTACCTGAAAGGCGACTACCAGCACATCGCCGAACCCATCGACGTGGGATGCATCCAGCAGGATTTCATCCGCATCGACGTCGCCAAAACCTTTCAGGCCCTCGAACAGTTTTCCCAGAACGCCGCGCAACGGATCGATGCCGAGTCGCGCTGGCTGGAGGAAAACCACATCGACCTCATCGTGACCGACATCGCCAGCGCGCCGTTGAAGGCCGGCCGCGCGCTGGGCATCCCGACGCTGCTCATCGCCAACTTCACCTGGTACGACATCCACTCTCGCTTGCCGCAGGCGCAGAAATGGAAGCACCTGCTGCAATCGCTGCGCGAGGAATACGCCCAGGCCTCGATGCAGATCTTGCCGCAATGCCACATCGACACGCCGCTGATCGAGAACAAGCAGGAAGTGGGTTTCATCGCGCGCAAAGGCAAAAACCGCCGCCGGGAGCTGGAGGAAGCCTTTTCCACTTCCTTAAAGGACAAAACCCTGGTCTTCATCTACCTGGGAGACAGCGGCGCGCAGAACCTGGAATGGGACAATCTCAATAAGCTCAGCGACTGCGTGTTCATCACCCGCGACCCATTGCCCAAAAACGTGCCAAACCTGCACGTGCTCACAGACCGCTTTTTGTACCAGGACCTCATCGCCTCCTCGGACATCGTGCTCACCAAGGCGGGCTATTCCACCCTCGCCTCGGCGTTCGCGCATGAAAAACCGGTCCTCTCCTGCTCGCGCAAGCATTTCTACGAATTCGAAGTGATGAAGCAGTACCTGTACGACAACCGCGTCGGTATGATCTTCGAGTCGGACAAATTCTACGGCTGCGACTGGCGCGAGGAAATCGACACGGCGAAAGCCATCCCGATGAAAGGCAAGGTGCGGCTGGACGGCGAAGCGGAGGTGATCGACATCATCGACCGCATGCTGACCGGGCTATGAAACCGGACATCACCCTCATCATCACCAACTGGAACGGGCGCGACCTGCTCATCGAATGCCTGCCCTCGGTGCTGGCGGCGGTGGCGTTCGACAACGCCCGCAGCTACGAAGTGCTGGTGATCGACGATTGCAGCAGCGACGACAGCCTGGACATGCTGGAACGCGAGTTCCCCACGGTGCGGCGCGAGAAGACGCCGAAGAACCTGGGCTTTCAGGGAGCCAACAACCACGCCGTGGCGCTCGCCGATTCGCGCGTCGTGATGCCGATGAACAACGACATCAAGCTGCACGAGCAGGCGCTCTCACATCTCGCGCGCCATTTCGACCAACCGGGCGCCGTGTTCGCCGCCAGCGGCAAGATCTTCGCCTTCGACGGCACGACCTTTTTATACGGCAACCGCGGCGGCACTTTCCGCAAGGGGCATTTCTACCTGTACGAGAAAGAGCAAGACGACACCAGCCAGACCCTGTTCGCCTGCGGCGGCGCGTTCATGGTGGAAAAAGAGCGCTATCTGGAGCTGGGCGGCTTCGATACGATGTACCATCCGCTTTACTACGAGGAGATCGATCTATCCTACCGCGCGCAGAAACGCGGCTGGCGGGTGGTCTACGAGCCCGAATCCATCGCCTACCACAAAGTGCAGTCCACCATCAGCCGCCAGGAAAAACGCCGCCGCATCGGCCTGATCTCCGCCCGCAACAATTACCTGTTCGTCTGGAAAAACATCCTCGACCCGGACTACACGCTGGAATTTCTCATCTTCATCCCCGCATTTTTATTGCGCGATCTGCTGGGTTTGAAATCGCGCTTCTGGATCGCGTTTTACATGGCGCTCAAACGCCTGCCGCAGGCGCTCAAGGGACGCAGGCGGGAGAAAACCGCCGTGCAATTCACAGACCGGGAGATCCTGGCGAAGATCAACGCCACCGCCAACAAGGAAAGCCTCACCCCGCATGCCTGAAATCGCCATCCGCTGCAACGCCTCCACCGCCTGGGGCATGGGACACGTGCTGCGCCAGCGCCACCTCGCCGGGGTGCTGCGCGAAAAAGGCCTGGGCGTGCGGTTTTTCATCCCACAGCACGCGCCTTCAATCACACTTTTGGAAAAAGCCGGGTTCACCGTTGAAATCGTGGATGCCGATTGCGGCCTGCCGGAAAGCGGCGACCGGCACTTCGATCTGGTGATCCTCGACATGAAGGACACCAACGCCGCCTTCATCGAACGGCTGCGCACACAGGCGGACAAGGTCGTCACGTTCGAGGATCTGAAAGGCGGCCGCAACAGAGTGGATCTGTTGATCGACTGCAACCTGGACGAGAAAGAGAACGAGCGGGTGGAACCCGGCATGAAAACCCTGTTCGGGCTGCCCTACAGCGTCATCGCCCCCGCGTTCGCCGAGTTCAATCAAAAGGAAAAAACGTTTCCCGAACGAATCCAGAAACTGCTGGTCAGCATGGGCGGCACCGACCCCAACCGCTTGACGACACGGCTTGCGGAAATCCTTGCACAGGCCGATGCAAACCTCGCGGTCACCTTCCTCGCCGGACCCGGCTTCGAGGACCGGGAAGCACTGGAAAAAACCGCAGCCTCGCGCGAATCGTTTGCAATCGTGCCGGGTACGAATGAAATGGCAAAGCTGATCTTCGCGCACGATGCGATCTTCTGCGCCGGCGGCGTCACCCTGCACGAAGCGCTGGCGGTGGGCACCCCGGCGTTTGTCGTCAGCCAGGTGCCGCATCAGGAGGAAAAAGCCCGGGGGCTGGAGGAAAAAGGCGCGTGCGTCAACCTCGGACTGGCGCACAACTTCGACCCCGAAAAGATTCCACCTTTATTGAATCTGAAAAAGGAAGAACGGGAAACCCTGAGCCAGAGGGGAAAACAGTGCATCGACGGCCGCGGCATCCACCGAGTCGCTGAAGCGATTGAGGGATTGATTGAGTAAAAAATTGGACAGGATAACAGGATAAAAAGCGATCTCGCGCAAAGACGCCAAGCCGCAAAGAAATGCAGAAAAGGAACATCTATTTAAAGTCAAGGCTTGCCTTAATTATAGAGAGCTAAATGTCGTCAAGGGCGGGGTTGAGAGGTAAGTTTTAGTGGGCTATTTTAACAATTCTAAGAGATCTAAAATCTTTCCAATTTTGGGATGGACGGGGTTGGCGATTTGTAATTATGATCTATAGTAACACCAGTTTTGCATACCGGACACGTACCATGAGACTGGGGCTTATTTAAATGTAGTCTTATTGTATTTTTTTCTTTATCCCAGCATCCCGAACAAAATGGACCTTCTGGTGTATTTCCCTCCATCTCTATCCAATATGCATTGTTTTTAAAAGATATATTTCCTTTTATTTTAAGTTTACTTTTTAAGTCTTTGATTTCTTCTTTTAAATCCTTGTTTTCCTCAGCTAATTCCCAAGCTGCAGATTGAATACTCATCATTTCTTTAACTAGTTCAATATTGTCACTTTTTTGAACCACTTTAATTGCATCTTGAATAGTTTCTAAAAGTCCCATAGCCAATTAATCCTCTGCATTGAGTGTCTGCATTTAGTTCTTTGCTTTTCTTTGCGCCTTCGCGCCTTTGCGCGAACCCTTCTTTTTTTATCCCGCTTTTATCCTGTTCATCCTGTCCCGCTTTTCCCCTAAATCTCCATCACACCTTCGACTTCCTTGAGGATGCGGCGCATCTGGTTGGTTTTGACGCCGATTTCTTCCAGGTGGCGCGGGTCGTTGAGCAGTTCGTGGCAGAGCACGACATTGTTTTTCAGCAGCGCCTTTTTCTGCTGGCGCTTGAGCGTCGTGAGGCAGGTGACGGGGTGGACTTCCCGCCGCTCGATCCAGTTCTGCAGGGTGTCGCCTTCGGGGTAGGTCCAGCTCAGCATCTTGAGGCCGACGCAACTGCCGTAATCGGTGGCATCGGTGGTGAATTTGGTGTTGGTGACCAGCCAGAACTCGGAAAATTTCTCGCCGTCGTGGTTGTTCTTGAGGTCCAGCGAGCGCGCGTACACGTACATCGCGGTCTTGACGTCGCATTTGACGCCGTCGCGGTTGTGGTACTTGCATTCCACCAGCAGCCGGTGATCGGAATTCACGGCCACCACGTCCACCTCGTGGGTCACGCAGGCGCCGGGCAGGGTCACGCCGGTCCGGGTTTCGTAGCCGCTGTGGGAAAACAGCGCGCCGATGAATTTTTCGAACGGGTAGCCGCTGGGCCCGAGCGACATGATGGCGCGCCGCAGGCTGTAGCGCGCCGCCACCTGCCGCGATTCCTTGCGCAGCAGGTTAAAGGCCAGCCGGTAGATCTTGCG
The DNA here is from genome assembly GCA_965223345.1 of Nitrospinales bacterium. Taxonomy (GTDB): domain Bacteria; phylum Nitrospinota; class Nitrospinia; order Nitrospinales; family VA-1; genus CBDCWG01. The sequence continues at coordinate 1,980,303 of CBDCWG010000012.1, read as the reverse complement.
GCTGGGCATGCCGGGATAGATCTGCTTGCGCACTTCGTGCAGGATTTTTTGCGCCAGCCGGGTCGAAGCGCCCGCCTGTTTCAGGGAATGGGTGAGTTTTTCGACGGAAAAGCGTTCCGCCTCGCCGGAGGCCTTTTCGATGGAGAGCGATCGTCCCGCCATCGATCAGGGCCCCCAGAACAGCGGCACGATGTGCCAGGCGAAGGAAAACCCCGCCACCGCGAGACCGATGAACAGCAGGATGAAGTTCAACCGCTCTTTTTTGCTCTTTGCTTCGGTCTTTTCGCCTTCATCTTTGGCCATGCAGTCGTCTCCAAGAGGCCGGCGGCCCCGCTCACTGGCCCGCCCCCAGATACAGCACTTTATAGGCGGACACGGCTTTTTTCACCCCGAGGGTGATGGCGCGCACCGAAAGGGTGGCCCCGGTGATGGAGTTGATCTCCCGGAAATCCGATTCCGAGTTCAGGCCGAAAAACTGGCTCATGAAGTTGGGATAGCGCACCTCCCAGCCCCGCGGCTCGCGGTACACCATCACTTCCACGTCGCGCACGGTGCCGTCCACGTTGAGCACCACCATGAACGTGATGGGAAAGGATTTGCCGATGATGTGGTCGATCACCATGTATCCCATGGGCTTGCCGGCCTTTTTGCCCACGTAATAGGTGAACCGGTTCTCTTTGATCTTCTGCCCCAGCAGGGAGGCGATGGCTTCCGCATCCCCCTCCTTGAGCCACTTGCGTTCCTTGTCGATCTTGTCCGCCCCGGGAAAGGCGATGTCCAGAGCCTGCTTTTTGGTGAGGTAGACCTGGACGTCCAGCACCTTCTCTTCTTCTGCGGCAAAACCGGGCAACGCCGCAAACAGCAGCGCTGACAAGACTATCCCGCCGCCAACGGGAACCCACCAACGGGCGGGCCCGGCGAAAAAGCAACGAATATTTCCGATAACCGACACAAAAAACCCTTCCTGAAAACCAAAGCCTTTCATTATAAGGGGAAAATTCCTGCGGACGAAAAAAAATCCCGAATCACGGTCGCAGAGGGCCGGCATCCGGGAAGCGGGCATTGCGGAAGAAAAAAATCCCGGCATCTTGCACCCCTTGGAGGAGAATAGGTGCAAGATGCCGGGACCGAGAGGAGAATGCGCCTAGTACATATAGGCGATCCCCACATTGAACTGATCCCGGGTCGTGTTGTCCCCGAGCATGAAGTGCTGGTAATCCGTCTTCAAAGCCACAGCGGGAATCGGCAGGTAGGAAACGCCGACCGTGATGACGTCGAAGTTGTTCGCCCGGTTGGGGTTGTCCACACCGGAGAGGCTGTCCTGCGGCCGGATCTTCTCGAACAGGAAGAACGGAACGATGTCGTGCGTGGTGTTCCAGCCCATCAACTGCGGCAGGTGCACCCCGGCCTGCACGTTCCAGCCGAAGATGTTGTCCGCAACGTCCGACGTACAATTGCCCACCGCGCTGGCGCAGAACGCGTTGATGGCTTCCGAATCGTTGATATCGATGTTGGCGATGCTGGCGTTCATCTCGAACCACTTGAGCCGGTATTTCATGTCGCCTTCGATCAGGAACACGAACCCGCCTTCCTCGATGATGTCGTGGGTGGTGTTGCCCGCGTAGAAAGACACGCCCAGTTGCAGTCCCGGAACCCATTTCGCCACTTCCAGCCGGCCGGTGGCCGCCCAGTCTTCGGCGATACGCTCGTTGACCTGCAATCGGCCGCTGCGGATGCCGCTCGCTCCGGTGAACTGGCCGGAGTTGCCGCCGCCGCCGTTGCCGCCGCCCGCATCAAAACCCGCCGGTCGCAGCGATTGCAGGGACGCAACCCCGTACAGGCGGTAATTGATGCCTTCTGCTGGCGTGCCGAAGATACCCGCACCGCCGGCGGACCAGGTGGTGGGGATGATCCGGTTGTGGAAAAACGGCCGCTCGACACTCCAGAACAGGTTGGGCTCGTGAAACTCGTTCAAAAAACCGACCGGCACCAGCACCACACCCGCCCGCGCGTTGACGGCCGGATTCAGCAGGAAGTCCAGGTAACCGAACTCGAATTCCAGTTCCTGAGCCGCGTGCTCGAAGTCGATCTCCGCATTCAGGTGAATCCAGTCCGCCAGTTGAGCGTGGATGCCGATGACAAACCGATGGGCGTCGATCTCGGTCTGGCCGCCGCCCGGCTTGTGATTGAAGTGCACCTCTCCGTAACCGTGCACCTTGACCCGGTCGGGGCTTCCCGCTCCGCCGCCACCGAGTTTCAGGCTTTCGATCTCATCCGATAAAGCGTCGATCTTGCGTTCCAGGTCGCTGACGCTCTGCGCGAAAACCGGTGTGGCGCAGAAGAAAAACAACACCGCCAGGACCTTAATGATAATGGTATCTCGTTTCATTACTTCTCCCTCCTCATTGAGGCAAAGTTGCACAACTGATTAATATTCAAGCGATTTAACCAGTGCTGCGGGCCTATTTTTTGATAATGGTTCTCATTATATTTATTTAGCCTCTTCTGTCAAATCCTTTTTTATATAAATATTTTTAAATTCAGGAGATTGAGGCGGGAAAGCGCCCACCGGCATGCGGCGGTTCGAGTCAATAATACAAAAATCTGTTTTTTATCAGCAGCTTATGCTTAGCCTGAATGGTCGCGGAAAAAGCGGATCACCCAATCCCGCGCGCAAACCACCCGCACGACTCTGAATAATAAACAACATTGCCTTTTGGAAAATAAAACCCGCCAGAAGGACTCGCTTCATTCGCTGGGGAGGGTTTCCGGCCACAACCCGGAATGAAAAGGAACCCTCTTTAAGGGTCCCCTATGCGCTTGCTTTTGAAATGGAGGGGGCGCAACCCCCCTCCACCCTTCGGATTTCCAGCCGTTCCCCGCACCCGTTGGTTTAGAACGCTGAAAACCCAAATCTCAATACGGTTTAACCGATTCTGCTCCTTTACTTTTTCCGGTCACTTCAGTGCCGCCGGGACGTCCCCTGCAACCAGAGTGAAAAATATCCATCGCACCATGATCGAGCTGATCAACATCAACGCAACGACAGCCAGAATGACGTTGATCGCCCACAAAATTCTCATGCCCCGAGCCTGCGGCCGGGTTCCAGTTTTTCGAGCGGCATCTGATAGTCTTTGAGGCTTTCGATGAAAAAGTCGCAAACGATCACCGCAAACTGCACCGGGCTGATCGGCTTGCGGACGTACTCGAACGCTCCCAGCTGGATGATCTGCACAAATTCCTCGACGCTGCCCTGGCTGGAAAGAAAAATCATCTTGCCGCCATTTTCTTTGCCGATGCGCCGCAGGTACTCCTTGCCGGCAATGTCCGCCAGACGGTCGTTCACGATGATCAGATCGAAGCGGTGCTTTTTCAGCATCGCGTCCGCCACCCGGCTCTGGCCGGCGGTCTGCACGATGTAGCCGAAGCGTTTCAGCATGGTGAGGATGGGAATGCGCTGCTGCGGTTCCCCATCGACGAGTAAAATCCGTTTCGGCGAAAGCGGCATGTCAAATTCCTACAGGTTGAATGGGAAGAACGATTTGAAGACGACAAACTGCTCACTTAAAGCGTGGTGTCTTTGCAGCTTGCATCCCCAACCTCGTGGCACGATCGCGGGATCGCCCCATCATTTGATTTTGATATCCATTATCATTAATAAAGTAAAAAAATATAAAACAGGGGCTAAGCCATAGCAGCCTGTGCCCCTTGCGCGAATAAAATGCGGATCGCTTCATCCGGCTGGCGGATCTTCATGATCTTCTGCGCTGAAGAATCCACGACACTGAAACCGCCGCCGCAATTTTTCATGCAGGACACCCGGCAGACCCGGACTCGACCGCCACTCTGCCCTTCCAGCTTGCGGGCCATGCTCTCGGAATTCCAGGCCTTGCACCCTGCCCCGCTGCATATTCGAATCACTCTGTTTTTCTGTTTCATCTTGAAGTGTTCCCCTCAAACGAGTTAGTTGAGAACGGTTATCAATATAGTAGTCCCTTTCCCCTCCTGCGTCAACAAAAATTTTCATCACCGTGAAAATTTTTAATCCCATATAAATCAATATTATAGGTCAAGACCTTTTGCATCTTCCGGAAAATGCGGCGATCCCGGCGGTTTGAGTCCTTTTTCAGTTGCAAAGCGATTCTATATATTGATAATGAGTCTCATTTATAGAGTTGAGGAGCGCCCATGCTGGGAGAAGCCCAGATATTCAAGGATTTCCTGAAAGAGCAACGCCTGCGCTGGACGTTTCAGCGTCAAATTGTGCTGGAGGTGTTTTTGCAATTCGACGGGCATGTGAGGATCCCCGAATTGCACGAGGCGGTGTTGAGGAGGGACGCTTCCATCGGCATCGCCACGGTGTACCGGACCATGAACCTGCTGACCGAATGCGGTCTGGTGCGCGAGCACGACAGCGCGGGGACGAAAGGCAAGCGGTTTTACGAAAAGCTGTACCGGCAGGGGCACCACGATCATCTCATTTGTCTGCAATGCGGGAAGATCGTGGAATTCGAGCACCCGCTCATCGAAAAGTACCAACTGGAAGTCTGCCAATCGCACGGGTTCACCCTGAACCATCACCGCATGGAAATCACCGGCATCTGCCCCGAGTGCCAGAAGTCCCATTCCACAGCGACGGCCAGAAAGAACGGCGGTTGAAAACCGCAGCGGCGTCCGGATTCTGTTGAGAATCCGGACGCCCTGCAATCAATCGTGCATGTGCTCGGCCAGGTAGTTTTCGATGCCGACATCCTTGATGCGCTGAAACTGCGTTTCCAGCCAGTCCACACTCTCTTCCGTTTCTTCCAGAATCGAGTCGAGAATCTCCTTGGTGCCGAAATCCTTTTTATCGATACAAAGCTGGATGTGGTTGCGCAGCCGCTCCACATGGCGGGTCTCGATCGTGTATTCGTTCTTGAGCTGCTCTTCACAGGTATCGCCCACCAGCACCTCGTCGTAGCGCGCCATGTTGGGAACCCCGTCGAGGAACAGGATCCGCTCGATCACCTGATCGCCGTGCTTCATCTCTCCCATCGATTCTTCCCGGGAATGATGCGCCAGCTTTTTGTAGCCCCAGTTTTCCTGCATCTTGTAATGAATGTAATAAATATTGATGGCGGTCAGTTCCGCCATGAGAACATCGTTCAACGCCTCGATGACCTTTGCGTCCCCTTGCATGGTGATTCCTCCTGAATAGAAAATAGTGAATGCGCAACGGTTCCTGTGCTAAGACGGGATCTTCGATCACGTTATCAAATCCCAATTCGCTTTCAAAGTATTATTTTTAAACGAGTTACTATCAACCCACAAAGTGAGAATGGGTATCAGTTCCGGAAACCCGGTAGAAACATCGAAACCCCGCGCACAGTTACGAGCCCGCAAAAACAGGCGCTTGACGCAGCTCGGCGAACCGTGCAATCAGCAAAACGAAAACAGCTATCAAGAAGGAAAAAATGAAGTTTGAGGATTTTTTTCAGAAGCGGGTCTTGCCGTCGAGGCGGGTGAGCACTTCCGCGCCGTCTGCGGTGACGCACAGGGTGTGCTCGAACTGGGCGGACAGCGATCCGTCTTTCGTGACCGCCGTCCACTTGTCGGGAAGGATCTTGAGGTCGGGACGTCCCTGGTTGATCATGGGCTCGATGGTGAACACCATGCCGCGCTTGAGTTCCACGCCCTCCCCTTTCTGGCCGAAGTGCAGGATCTGCGGCTCCTCGTGAAAGTTCCGGCCGATCCCGTGGCCGCAGAACTCGCGCACGATGGAGTAGCCCCGGGGCTCGACGAATTTCTGGATGGCGTGCCCGATGTCGCCGGTGCGCGCGCCCGGCTTCACCGCCTCGATGCCGCGCTGCAGCGCTTCCCGGCAGGTGTCCACCAACTTGGCGGCTTTCGAGCGCGGCGACCCCACGAAGAAGGTCTTGCTGGTGTCGCCGTGAAAATCCTTGAAGTAGGTCGTGATATCCAGGTTCACCACGTCGCCGTTGCGCAGCTTGCGGTCCGAGGGGATGCCGTGGCAAATCTCATCGTTCACCGACGAGCAGATGCTCTTGGGGAACCCGCGGTAATTCAGCGGCGAGGGAATGGCGCCCTTCGCCACGATGTAGTCGTGGCAGATGTCGTTGAGCTCGCCGGTGGTGACCCCCGGCTTCACATAGGGCTCGATCATCAGCAGCACCTCCGCCGCCAGGCGGCAGGACTCCTTCATGACCTCGATTTCTTCATCGCTCTTTATATGAATCATGCGCGTATCCGAATTCCTGAATGGACCGGTCGTTCTCCCGCCAGCGGGATTTGACCTTCACAAATAGTCTTAGATAGGTTTTGATGGCAAAACGTTTCTCGATTTCTTTCCGCGCCAGGGTGCCCACTTTCTTCAGCATCGCGCCCTTGTTGCCGATCAGGATCTTTTTCTGCGACGGTTTTTCCGCTACCACCGTGGCGTCCAGCATCAGCACGCCGCGCTCGTTCTCCTGCACCGAATCGACCGTCACCGCCACCGAATAGGGCAATTCCTGGTGCGTCTGGTGGATGATCTTCTCGCGGATGATCTCGCCCATCAAGAATTCCTCCGGGCAGTCGGTGATCATGTCCTCCGGAAAATAGCGCGGCCCCACCGGCAGCCGCTTGAGCAGCACCGCCCCCAGGATATCCAGCCCGTCCCGGTTGAGGGCGGAGATCGGCACGATCTCGGCGAACGCGGCGCGCTCGTTGAGCTCGGCCATCAGCTCCAGGATCCGCGGCTTGGGCACCAGGTCGATCTTGTTGATCGCCAGGATTTTCGGCGTTTCCACCTTGTCCAGCGCCTGCAGCACGAATTCGTCCTCCGGCCGGAACCCCTCCTTCGCGTCGATGACGAACAGGATCAGATCGACATCATTGAGCGTGCTCAGACTCGCCCGCACCATCAGCTGATTCAGCTTCGCCGTCGATTGATGAATGCCGGGCGTGTCCACCAGGATGACCTGACCGCCGGGCAGATGCACCACGCCGGTGATCTTGTTGCGCGTGGTCTGCGGTTTGCCCGACATCGCCGCGATCTTTCTGGGAACCAGACGATTCAGGAGGGTGGATTTTCCGACATTGGGTTTGCCGATGATGCTGACGTATCCGGATCTGTAATCCGTTTCCGTATTCACGCGGTCTGAGTGGGGATGTCCATTTAAATTCGCAAGCTCAAAGCAATACGGTGTACACTGGGCCCGACGCACGCAAGCCCTTTGGCTGGCGTCGTTTAGCCGTCCGGCGGATGCAGCGGGCGGCAAAAATCGCCCGAAAAGCACCTAAAAAAGGCCCCGCTTCCCGGAAAAAAGGAGGCCGTTCAACACTCGATTTTACCATGAACTCCCTGGGTTTATACATCCACATTCCCTACTGCGTGCACAAATGCGGCTACTGCGATTTCAACTCGCACCCGGTAAACAGCGGGGAAACCGACGCCTACGTGGCCGCCTGCCTGAAGGAGATGGCACACCGGGCGCAGGGTTTCGAGGCAAAACCCAGGCTGCATTCGATCTTTCTGGGCGGCGGCACCCCCACCACCCTGCCCGCCTCCTCGCTGGAGGCCCTGCTTGCGGCCTGTGCCCGGCACTTTGATATCGACTCAAATTGCGAGATCACTGTCGAGGCCAACCCGGCCACCCTGACGCCCGAGGCCCTCAAAACCCTCAAATTGGCCGGGGTCAACCGCATCAGCATCGGCGTGCAGTCTTTCGACGCAGACGAGCTCAAACTGCTGGAGCGCATCCACGATGTGGCGGATGTGCACCGCACCGTCGAGTCCATCCAGCAGGCCGGGTTCGACAATTATTCGCTGGATCTGATGTTCGCCCTTCCGGGCCAGAGTCTCGAAAAGTGGGAAAGCCATTTACAAAAAGCGCTGGCGTTCGATCCGCCGCATCTCTCCACCTACAACCTGACCATCGAACCGGGCACCGCGTTTCACAAACTGCACGCGCAGGGCAAACTTAAGATGCCGCCGGAGGAGTTGCAGCTTGCGCAGTACAAAAAAACCATCGATGTTCTAAAAGCCGCGGGCTACGAGCATTACGAAATCTCCAATTTCTGCAAGCCGGGGAAACAGTGCCGCCACAACCTGACCTACTGGCACAACGCCGACACCCTGGGCCTCGGCGCGGGCGCGGTGTCATACCTCGACGGCGCGCGTTTTAAAAACCGCAACCTTCCCTCGCGCTACATCCAGGAAGTCGAGGAAACCGGGCAGGCGGTGGAATTCGCCGAACGGCTTAAGCCGCGCCAGGTCATGGGCGAAACCCTCATGCTCGGGCTGCGTCTGCTCGAAGGCGTTCCCATCGGCGCGTTTGAAAAACGCTTCGACACTTCGTTTGACACCGTGTACGGCGAGACAGCGCGCGATCTGATGGCAAAAAAACTCATCACACTGGAAGGCGGGCGGCTCGCCCTGTCGCCCGAAGGCCTGTATCTCGCCGATTCGGTGATTCTGGAATTCATCGACACGAACTGATTTTCCGACTCAATCTATCTCTAACTTTGAATGAAGCGTAACGATCTTATGAAAACCCACAGCAACGACCCGGCCGAAGCCTTCAACAACCTCGTCGCCATCGTCAACGCCCTGATGAGCGAAAACGGCTGCCCTTGGGACCGCGTACAGACCCGCGAATCGCTGAAACCCTATCTCGTCGAGGAAGCCTACGAAACCCTGGAAGCGCTCGACAGCAATGATCCCGACGCCATCAAGGAAGAACTGGGCGACCTGCTCTACCAGATCCTGTTTCACGCCAAGATCGCCGAGAACAACCAGGAGTTCGCCATTCAGGACGTGGTGAACACCATCAGCGAGAAGATGGTGCACCGGCACCCGCACGTCTTCAAGGACGCCGAGGCCGACACGCCGGACGCCGTGGTACACCAGTGGGAGGAGATCAAGAAAAACGAGAAGGGCAAATCCAAACGCGAGTCGCTGCTCGATGGCATCCCGCACCACCTGCCGGGTCTGGCGCGGGCGCAGAAGCTGCAGAAGAAAGCCGCGAAGAACGGCTTCGACTGGGATCAGATCACCGCCGTGTTCGACAAGCTGGACGAGGAAATCGCCGAGTTCAAGGAAGCGGTGTTATCCGGCAGGGAGAACGACATCGAAAGCGAGTTCGGCGACATCCTGTTCGTGCTGGTCAACCTCGGCCGCTTCCAGAAGATCGACGCCGAGGAAGCGCTGCGCAGCACCAACAACAAATTCATCCAGCGCTTTCAGTACATGGAACAGCAACTCGCCCAATCCGGCAAACAGATGAAAGACACCCCCCTCGACGAGCTGGAACAGTTGTGGCAGAAGGCGAAGAAAAGCAGTTAGACAGGATCACAGGATAAAGGCGAAAAGCGGCCTCGCGCAAAGGCGCGAAGACGCAAAGGAAAATTGATTTAAAAATTACTGACAAAAATTAGACTCCAAATGATTAAACATCCTCACATGTAAATTTATTATCTGAAGTCCAAGTAACTTTTAAGTTTGTGGGTAGTATTGTTGATCTATCAATCCTGGATTCTTGGATCTGTTTGGCTGTCAAATTAAAGGTATTTTTTAAATCAGTTCCCCAAAGGTTTGCTCTTTCAAGTTTGGCACTTCCTAAGTGAGCGCCTTGAAGATTTCCTCCAGCGAGTTCAGCATCAACAAGAATTACCCCAGCAAATTCCGCAGAGCAAAGGTTTGTTATCACAAAATTTGCTTCCGTGAGATCAGCACAAAGGAAATTCGCCCTGAATAAGTTTGCCCCACTAAAATTTATTCCTTTGAGATTTGCCATACGGAGGTTTGCTCTATTGAGGTCTAATTCTGACAAATCCATCTCTGGTTTTCCATCCATTCGACCGAGGACTGTCAAGATGGCCTGAATATCCGTTTCTATGCTTTCTATATTTCTTCCCTCTTCGTCTAATTGATTTCCTTCTTCGTCAGTAAACACTATTTCTATTCTCTTCTTTTTAGAACAATTTTCTCTTACAAAAGCTGTGAGTACTTCTACAATTTGTGGAAGATCTTTTGAAGAATCTTTCGCTATTCTCTCCAAAGCATAGATACCCCCCAAACGAATTGCCAAAGATTCTTTGTTCGCTAATTGTTCAATAGCTTTTGTGAATCGCTCAGTAATATTGGCTTCCTGACTTACTGCTACTTGCTCAAAGTGGGCATCAGAGCGCCTCCAAGCAGCATATATGCCTAAGGCAACAACGAATCCTGCCACTATTTGAGCTAGGGTTTTGCGTGCATCGCTTTCTAGCTCTATTCTTTTTTCAATGCTTATACCCCTAGCTGATTTTTTTAAGTCATTGATCATCCATTTCGGAACCTGCCAGAATCCCCACACAAGTAGCGCCACTGCAACTACCAATAAGATTGTTAAGCCAAAATTTTTTAAGGGCTTTTTTATTTGAATTTGAGAAAGGAGGTAAAAGAACTTTTCTTTCATACTCCCTTGTCCTTTTTCGTTTTAGCACCAACCTTCAAACTCACCTCCACCGCATTCTGCGCCCATTCGGCCAGCCGATCGTCGTCTTCCAGGACGTCCGCCGGGACTTCGTAATAGTTTTTCAGCGTCTGTCTGGAACTGGTCTGAAAGGGCCGCATGCCCCATTCCCTGTATTCGGAAACCGTCTCATTATTTCTCCACATCCACACCCAAGACAAACACCGCGTACAGATAGAAAAACACGATAAAGATTCCCAGCACGGCATAGGTAATGAGAAGCACTCCGGATATGACGTTGGATATCGCCGCACCCCAAAGCAGTTTGATACCGATAGAAAGAACCCAGGTCAGGAAAATGGGCAGACACAATAAAACCACAGCATTGTTCGACAGGTGTTTCAGAATCCGGGACACCTCTTTGATCCGCATTTCGCGGTCCGACGATTTCTTTATTGCCATCGTGGAAACGATGGTTGCTGCAGCGACAATCACCGCGTTCAGCACCCCGCCTATAATCAAAGCAGTGTAATAATCCATAGCCTGAAAAAAGGAAAATACTGTTTCCTTTTATAGTAATCCAGGCATCTGAATTAAAGAAACGTCAATTCCCCTGCGGTCACTTTCTTTGCTTTTTTCCGCCTGATTGAACAGCCACCTCCACCGCATTCTGGGCCCATTCGGCCAGCCGCTCGTCGTCTTCCAGAACGTCCGCCGGGACTTCGTAATAGTTTTTCAGCGTCTGTCTGGAGCTGGTCTGGAAGGGCCGCATGCCCCATTCCAGATATTCGGAGACCGTCTTCTCGGAGGTTTTGAAGTACAGCCGGTCGTCCGCGATGATGGCGAAGAACAGCTCGCGGTGGTACAGCCCGAAACCGCCAAACATGCGCTTCGCCTCCACCGGCCCCAGCCCGCGCAGCTGGTCGAGCACGAAATTTTTGAAAGCGTCCCTGTCATCGGAGCGGCTCACATCCCTTCCTTTCATTCCCCTTGCCACAACCTGTCACCCGGAGTCCTTCGGCGAGCTCAAGACAAGCTCTGCCGAAGGGTGCGAGGTCATGCTTCGACAAGCTCAGCATGACAGTCGATTGTCACCCTGAGCCTGTCGAAGGGCGACAGGCTCATAGCCGACAGAAGGGGATAGGAGCATTTTTTATTCCCCCTCACCCCACCCTCTCCCTCCAGGGGAGGTCGAGCCAAGCTCGACGACCTTCCTTTTGGTCAGTTTAATGAGGAAGTGCGGGACTTGTTACCGCCACCCGCTTATCAAAATACTGGAGGTGGCTTGGCGCCTTTGCGCGAGGCAGGTTTTCGCTTTCATCCTGTCCCCTTACTTCCTGTTCTCATCCGCGATCACGGCGTTGATCTCGCTCAATATGAGATTGGGATCGATGTTGTGCATCTGCGCGGTCTGACCGACGGTTTCGTAGATCTGGCCGGGGCAGGAGAAGCAGCCCTCGCCGTAATGCTTCTCGAACACCGCCTTGGTCGCGGGATACACCGCAATCAGGCTGCCCACCCGCGTGTCGCCGGCACAGGCTTCACCTTTGGTGATTTCCTTGCCCTCCCCCACTCCCGCCGTTTCCGCCGGTTTTATGGGATTGGGTTCAGGCGCGGCCGGTGTTTTTCCCAGAAGCTGTGCGTTCAGGCTGCGCAGGAATTGCTCCGCATCCACGCCGTGCTTTTCGCAGGCCTTTTCCACGCTCACCACTTTGGCGAAGGTCTGGCGCGCCGCCGGGTTTTTGAGCGCCGTGAACCCGGCTTGCAGAAACAGCGGCATCGACTGCGGAAAATGCTGCAGCACTTCCGACACCTTCATGTCGCCGGTGATCTTCTCGGGCCGCGCCGACGCCGGTTGCGCCGGACGCAGGACGAAATACAGGTTGTAGAACATGAACGCGATCGCCACCGCCGCCATAAGCGCGAACAGGATGAACAGCGCCCGGTACGGCATATCCCGCCACGGCGTGGCCACCGCCAGCGCCACCATGCCGATGAGCCCGGTGTTTTGCAGGTAAAACTGGTATTTCACCCCCGCTGGCCAGGGCACCGGGTTGGCGTTGAAACGCGGCAGCACATGGAACGCCACCCCCGCCACGAACATAGTCATGAAGCCGAGCAGGTTGAGGTGGATGTGCACGAAGCGAACGCGCCCGGCGAGCGCCGGCTCGATCGCCATCGCGATCCCCAGCACGGCGCCCAGCAGCGCGTAAATCAGCCCGGCTTTGATGAACAGTCTCGGATAATCTTCCATGTGCCTCCTTATACAGAATCAAATTGCCAAATCAGTGCGTCACGCCTCGTAGGTGCGGCCGCGCCATTCGGTGCGCCGCCAGATCAACGCCTGCGCCATCGAGTTTAGCATGATCGCCGCGGCCACCACCGCACCGAGCGGAAACAGCAGGGCGTTCGCCAGCCCCATCCTGAGTTCCCGGCACAGCTTGAACGATGCGGCCAGCGTCAGCCCCACCCCGGCCACGGCGATCGCCGTCGCCAACCCGCTCGTCCCAAGCGTGAGATTGGCCGCCAGCACCAGCCAGGGCGTGGTGAGAAACACCAGCAGCACGGCGGCATAATACAGCGTGCGCGGCACCGAGCGTTTGAGCGCGATGAACAGGTTTTTCCGCCAGCCCCTCCAGATTTCGCCGAGCGAGTGGTACATGCGCAGCGACAACAGCGATTTCCCCTCGGCGGCCAAAAGGCGCAGCCCCATTTTCTTTGCCCGCTTGGCCAGCATCATGTCCTCCACCACCTCCTGTCGCACGCTTGCGTGACCGCCGATCTTCGCATACGCGTCGCGGCGAAACAGCAGGAACGCCCCGAACCCCACGGCGCTGGAAAACTCCGGCCGGTTGATCTTGCGGAAGCGGCTGAGCGAAGCGATCATCCCGAACACCACCGGCTGCACCGCCCGCTCCCAGAAGGAAACGAACTGCGAGCCCGGCATCAGCGTCAGCAAATCCACCTGGCGCTGTGTCAAAGCCTGCACCGCCGTTTCCAGGGCGTGCGGCTCGAAAAACAGGTCCGCGTCGGTGAACAGCAGCAACTCGCCCTGCGCTTTCGCCTGCGCCTGATGTAGCGCGAACGGTTTGCCCAGCCAGCCTTGCGGCAGCGCCGCGCCCTCGATCGCAATCAGCCGGTCGTCACGAGCTGACAATGCCTTGAGGATGGCGCCCGTGCCGTCGGTCGAGTGGTCGTTCACGGCGATCACCTCGAAGTGCGGATACGCCTGGTTCAGGAGCGAGTTCAGGCAGCGCTCGATGTCGCGCGCCTCGTTGCGCGCCGGAACGCAGACCGAAACGAAAGGCGCAGACGCCGCCTTTTCCGTCGCGGGCGTCAGCCGCACGAGGTGCAGCATGTTGACCGTGAGATACACCACCACCGCCGCGATGGCCGCAAATTGCATGAGTGTGACCGCCAGGATCATCCGTTATTCCGTTTTATATTATTTTCGGTTCCCGTCATATCGGCCCCCGGCGCGCCCAACCAGCCGGGTTCCGGCCAGACGAGGGTTTCAACCTTGAAAATAAAAAATCCCTGTGCTATTTCCTCGGCAAGCGGGCGCGAAAATTTTAACGCCCCTTTCGGTTGCGGGGCAAAATTTTCCCGGCCCGGTTTGCCAGTTTAAAAATTCCCGCTGATTCGCAATGCACGACCCACTCGGCCCCCACGTTCATCACGGGAAACCGCAACGCATTGAAAGAAAATCTCCAATTCGCCCGAATTATTTGATATCATTACAGGTAGGAGATAAAGCGGATGTTGGCTTTTTCTCCTTTTGCTTTTTTGGAGGACAACAAACTCCTGTTTGAGAAACCTGTTCTTCAGCCGACACGCCGGAAACCAGCCATGAACAAATCATCGATCGGAATCATCCTCGCTTGCGTGTTCTTCCTCCTTTCCCTGGGGGCGGAATCCGAAGCGTTGTGCATCAGCAACAAAAAAGCCAACCTGCGTCAGGGACCGGGCACCCACTTCGAAAAGCTGTGGCAGGTGTTCCAGTACATGCCCCTGAAGGAATTGAAGAAAAAAGGCAAGTGGTACCGCGTCCAGGATCTGGATGGAGACATCTACTGGGTGCACCAGAAGCTGATCACCAAAAAATACAAATGCGCGGTCATCAAGGAAAACGAAACCAACCTGCGCAAAGGCCCCGGCACGGACTTCCCGCAGGTCGCCTGGAGCCCCGTTGACAAATACTTCTCCATGAAGATCCTGAAGGAAAAAGACAACTGGGTGCAGATCCAGGACAGCGCCGGCGACATCGCCTGGATCCACAAACCCCTCATCTGGATCAACTGACTCCCGCTCCCATTCCGCACTTCCCAGGCTCCCCGCCGGGCGCCCGATTGGGCCTCTCTCCGCACTTTTTCGCCCTTTTTCAGGCCCGAAAAAGGGGTTTGTTTTTGCCGAAATCCATATAATAATATTGCCATCGGCCCCTTAAATCCGCCATTTCCATCCGGCCGCAGCCGGATTCGATGAAGCCTTTTTGCCTGGGAGAGAACCATGACCACCGCAACCATACCCGAACCCATCAGCGAGATCCAAACTTTCCTCAACAGCCCGCAAAAGCTGCTGATCGACGGGAAACGCGTCGATGCCGCGAGCGGGGAATCGTTCGAGGTGCAGGACCCTTCCAACAACCGGCAGCTGACCGCCGTGCCCCGGGGCGGCCCGGAAGACATCGACCGCGCCGTCGCCGCAGCCCGCAAGGCGTTCGAAAGCGGCCCCTGGAAAAAGATCACCCCCTCCGAACGCGGCAAACTGCTGTGGAAGCTCGCGGACCTGATCGAGGAAAACGCCGAGGAATTCGCCCAGCTCGAAACCCTGGACAACGGCAAGCCGATCACCATCTCGCGCATCGCCGACATTCCGCTGGTCGTGGACCATTTCCGCTACTACGCCGGTCTTGCCACCAAGATCCACGGCGAGACCATCGACATCTCGGTGCCCTACGCACCGGGCGCGGAGTTTTTCGATTTCACCCGCCGCGAACCGATGGGCGTCGTGGGCCAGATCATCCCCTGGAATTTCCCGCTGCTCATGGCGGCCTGGAAACTCGGCGTGGCGCTGGCGGCGGGAAACTGCGTGGTCCTCAAACCCGCCGAGCAGACGCCGCTTTCGGCACTGCGGCTGGCGGACCTGTTTGCCCAGGCGGGCTTTCCCGACGGCGTGGTGAACATCGTCACCGGATTCGGCGACGCGGGCGCGCATCTTGCGGCGCACCCGGATGTGGACAAGGTCGCGTTCACCGGCAGCACCGAAGTCGGGCACGAGATCGTCAAAGCCTCCGCCGGCAACCTCAAGCGCGTCACCCTCGAGCTGGGCGGCAAATCGCCCAGCATCGTGTTTCCCGACGCCGATCTGGAAACCGCGGCGCTGGGCGTCTCTGGAGCCATCTTCTTCAACCACGGCCAGTGCTGCGCCGCCGGTTCGCGCCTGCTGGTGCACCAGAAGATCTACCAGGAACTGGTGGAACGGGTTTCCGACCACGCCAAAAAGATCAAACTGGGGCCGGGCATGCACCCGGAAACGGAAATGGGCCCGCTGGTGTCCAAAGAACAGCAGGAACGGGTGCTGAGCTACATCCGCTCCGGCGAATCCGAAGGCGCGAAAACCCTCACCGGAGGCAAAGCGCCCGGCGGCGGCATGGAACAGGGCTGCTTCGTGGAGCCGACGGTGTTCGACAGCATCGACACCGGGATGCGCATCGTGCAGGAAGAGATCTTCGGCCCGGTGCTGGCCGCCGCCCCCTTCGAGGATCTGGACGATGTGATCGCCCGCGGCAACAGCACCACCTACGGACTGGCCGCCAGCGTGTGGACCAAGGACATCGACAAGGCCCACAAAGTGGCGCGGGACCTCAAGGCGGGCACCGTCTGGGTCAACTGCCACAATATCTTCGACGCGGCGGCCCCCTTCGGCGGCTACAAGCGCAGCGGCTACGGCCGGGAAATGGGCGTGCACGCCCTGGAATCCTACACCCAGGTGAAAAACGTCGTCATCCAGATTCATTGAGAACAGCGCGGCCGGGAAACTGAAGAGATCGCGACTCAAGGAACGCCGAGGATCGGGATAATCATGGCAACGCCCCCATCGTTCAGCATACGCGCACTCTCGCCGAAGGACGTGGCGCTGATGCAGGCCCTGTTGACCACATTCGGCGAGGCGTTTCAGGAAATTGAGGCATATTGTGCGGCCCAGCCGAGCACCGCTTATCTTGAGCGCCTGCTCGGCAGCGAGTATTTCATCGCGCTGGCCGCGTTGAAGAACGGCGCGGTCGTCGGCGGGCTCACGGCCTATGAGCTGCAGAAGTTCGAGCAGGAACGCAGCGAGATCTACATCTACGATCTCGCCGTTGCGGCTACCCACCGGCGCGAGGGAATCGCGACGGCGCTGATCCAGGAATTGAAGAAAATTGCGGTGACGCGCGGGGCCTATGTCATCATCGTGCAGGCCGATCGCGGTGACGCGCCTGCCGAAGCGCTGTACTCGAAACTGGGAACGCGTGAAGAGGTGTCGCATTTCGACATCGCGTTGACGGAATGAACCGGCGCGCAGACTGGCGGGCCCGCGCTCTGCAAACCACCGCCATCAAAACCGGACGCCTTTGACCGAACAGGGAGCCTTGTCATTGAGTCAGTCGAAATCAGATGATAACTGGGTGCAGGAGGCATTGAATGAATCCGCTTCCGAAACATTCAAGCTGACCGTGGAAGAAGTCAGTAAAATAAAGAAATTAAAACGGAGAGGTTTTAAAGATTTCGCGGACGCCTATTACGAATATCTGCAACTGGAAAAACGGGAAGGTTCCCTGGCTTACACTCTGAAAGAGTTTTGTGAAAAGAAAGGAGTCAAATACCGGTTTCCGAGATGATCCGGTATCAACGCGATCCCGGCAGCTTTCATGAGGCGCTACCGGAAATGACCGCTATGGGCCGTTCCTTCGGCGCTACTGGCAGCCCGGAGTGTTGTTTTCCACAAGCCAGATGGTCGCGTATTTGCAGTCGCTTCCGTCCGGATGATGAAACGGAGTGACTTCCCGTTCGACCGGCGGTAGAGTGCGCAGAAACGCGATCACCGAGCGCACGTCTTCCTCATCCAGGTTCGAGGCGTGGTCCCAGACCATCCCCTGCCAGTGTAACGGCCGACCGTCCCTGGATATCCCACTGCGAATCGCCCGCGCGATTTCTTTATCGCTCCAGGCCCCGGTACCGGCCTTCGGATGCGGAGTGAGATTGCGCGTCCAGTGCGTGCCCGCGGGCCGCCAACTGATTTTTTGCCCGCCGCTTGCGTTTTGCCCGTGACACATATTGCACGATACGATCTTGAACAGGTATCGGCCGCGTTCCACCATGGCGGCCTGTTCCGGACTTTTGATCTTCGCCGGGTCCGTATCGGGCATTTGTACGGTCACGCCCTCCGCAATCGTTTCCGGAGGAATGATGCTCAAGGTGGGCGTGTGGTAAAGAAAAACCCCTGCCAGCACCAAGATCCCGATTCCCAAAAGTTTTAGCCCTGTGAGGAGCCAGCCCTTTTTGTTCTTTGGAAACCGGCGCTCCCGCGGACCGGCGAAAACAAAGGCAACCACACCGACAGCGAGCACCAGCCATTGTCCGCCGATCAGCACCCGTTGAGGGAGATCCGGGAACGAACCGAGATCGGGCTGGCCGAAGTTTCCAGCGCCATAGGTGAGGGTCTTCGGCATTCCTTCCGGCAGCGGGCCGGTGAGTTTGACGGCAATGGTTTCGACGACACCGTAATACAAGGGAGGCGGAATCTGGTTGCGCACCGGAGAACGCGACTTCAGATACGTGGCGATGGCCAGCGCATCCTTTTCTTCCAGGCTGTGAAAGAACGGCCAGATCATGGCCCACGAATTGAGCAGCCTTTCGGGCGCCCGGCCATTGCGCAGGGCGTTTGCGATTTGCTCCTCGGTCCACTTGCCCAACCCGGTTTCCTCGTCGGGAGTGAGATTGCGGGAAATATAGACCGCATGCGGGTAAACGCCGACCCGCATCCCTCCAGCCAGATAATAGTCATCGCCGCGATAGATCCCCGTTTTATTCACCTGCGTGTGGCAGAGCCCGCACATCTGCGAGTGCAGAATGTACCGCCCGCGTGTCAGCAAATCTTCTTGCTGGCCAGGGCCGTCGAGCTGGCCTCCCGGTTCCCACGGCGGGATGCGGGCAAGCGACAGCACGTAGTTCACCACATCCCAGCGTTCTTCCGGGCTCATCACTTCCTCGAAAGCCGGCATGGGGCCGGGAGCCATTCCCGTGGTGACGCGCAACCAGATCTGCTCCGGTTCGCTCCCGCCCCGAAACGTCCACGGGGCCGTGAGGTCGCGCGAGATCAGCGGATACCCCGTGTTCTCTTCTAGCGGCAGCCCTCCCCGCCCGTCCGTTCCGTGGCAGACCATGCACCCGTTCGCGATGAACAGGTCCTTGCCTCGTTCGACACTGGCTGCATCCGGTTTCACGCGTGCGGGAATCGCGAGAGGCTCGGCCGAAGGACCTTCGAAAACGGGGGACATCGCCTTGATGTATTTCACAACCTCGCGGATTTCGTTCTCGCTGAGCAGGTCCTTGAAATACGACATGGCACTCGCCTGGAGGCCGTTGGTGATGGTGCGAATCAGGTCGGCATCCAGCGGTGGCTTGTCTCCCGGTGTGGATTTGTACTTGAACTGTCCCTGGGTGAAGTTGCGCGGGCGAGGAATGAGGGAAGGTGCGGCGGGACCGTTTCCACGGCCATCGGGTCCATGACAGACGGCGCAGCGTTGCATGAAAACCCGCTCCCCCACGGGCGTGTTCTCCGGAAGATCCGAACCCGGGGGCCAGGTCAGGTTCGCATATACCGTGGGATCGGGTTCCCACAACTCCGGTGGTTCCTCAAACCCCACACGGGCGTTGATCGAGCGGCCCAGATCCAGCAAAAGCAAAAGTACGATTGTCAGAAAAACGACCCAGCTTCGCTTTGACAACACCCCGTTCATATTCTTTTGCCCCGTCTGGGAAATAAGCTGTTGACCCCTATCTCAGATTCCTCCCTATTTCTATTTATTCCACAAATGAAGTTTGCTTCCGATTCTTAGATCGTGCGCTCAGGCGCTGAGGGGTTTCATCGAGGCGATCTTGGGCAGCTTGATCTTGAACTTGGTGCCCTTGCCGATTTCGCTTTCCACATCGATCCTGCCTTTGTGCGCCTCGACGATGTGCTTGCAGATGCTGAGCCCCAGTCCGCTGCCGCCTTCCTTGCGCGAGCGCGCCTTGTCCACCCGGAAAAACCGGTTGAAGATGTGGGGCAGGTCCTCTTCGGAAATGCCGATGCCGGTATCCTGCACCGTCAGATAGGCCGAGTCGCCCTGATCTTCCAGTGAAAGCTTGATCTGCTGGCCCGGCGGCGTGTACTTGATCGCGTTGTGCAGGATATTCCACACCATCTGCCGCAGCCGCACCGCGTCGCCGTTGATGCTCACCGGTTCGAGAAAGGCGATGGAGATGCGGATGTTCTTTTCCGCCGCCAGCGCTTCCGCATGCTTGTAGACTTCGTCGATGATCTCTCTCAAATCCATCGGCTTGCAGTCGAGCTGGATCTGGTTTTCATCCGAGCGGGAGAGCACGAACAGATCCTCCAGGACCTTCGACATGTAGTTGATCTCCTCCAAATTGCTGGAGATCACCTCCTGATATTCCTTGGCGTTTCTCTGCTTGTTCAGGATCAATTCGTTCTGCCCCTGCAGCACCGTCAGCGGCGTGCGCAGCTCGTGCGAGGCGTCGCTGCTGAACTGCTGCATCTGTTTGAACGAGCCGTCCAGCCGGTCCATCATGTCGTTGAACGTGGTGGCGAGCTGGCCGATTTCATCCTGCACCTCGGGAACGGGGATGCGCTTGCTGAGGTCCACCCCGCCGGTCACCTCCCGCGCCGTCTGGATGATCTTGGCCACCGGCTTGAGCGCGCGCCGGGCCATGAACCGCCCGAACAGCGTGGCGATCAAAAGCACCGACGGCACGGCGGCGAACATGAAGATCTGCAGGTTCTTCAGGGTTTCCTGCACCGATTCCAGCGACGTGCCCACCTGCACCAGGTTGACCAGCTTGTTGTCGCGCAGCACCGGCATGGTGATCATGCGGATCGGCGACACGTTGTCGATGGTGATGGTTTCGTAGGTGGTCTCGCCTTTCAGCGCATCGGAATAGGCCTCCTGGGTGAGGGGGAACTTGGAGGCGTTGATCCCCTTGGATCGGGAGCCCACGTTTCCGGAGCCGTCGTAGATGCGGTAGAACTTGTTGAGGTTTTCGTATCCCAGAAACTGCTCGAAAAAACGCTCCAGCCCCGGCAGCGGCACCTGGTTGAATTTCATCGACGCCGACTGCGCCACCACCGTCGCGGACACCTTGAGGGAGTTGTCCACACTTTCGTACAGCCGTTTGGAGAGAAAATAGTGCAGGAATACGCTGAACAGGATCAGGATGATGCCGAGAAGCACCACATACCAAGCCGTCAATCGGGATCGGATGGTGTTGAATACCATGACACCTACTCTTTCATGATATACCCGACGCCCCGAAGCGTGTGCAGGAGTTTTTTGGGGTAGTTTTTGTCGATCTTTTTGCGCAGGTGATTGACGTACACGTCGATCACGTTGGTGAAGGTGTCGAAGTTATAGTCCCAAACGTGCTCGGCGATCATGGTGCGCGTCAGCACCTTGCCCTGGTTGCGCATGAAGTATTCGAGCAGGCTGTATTCTTTGCCGGTCAGATCGATTTCCTCGCCGTGCCGCTTGACCTTGTGGCTGACCAGATCCAGCGTCAGCCCGTCGATCTGCAGCACGGTCTTGGTTTCGGCCTTGCCCCGGCGCAGCAGCACCCGGATGCGCGCCAGCAGTTCGGAGAACGCGAACGGCTTGGTCAGATAATCATCGGCGCCGGTGTTGAGCCCGGTGACCTTGTCCTCCACCGAATCCTTGGCCGTCAGCAGAAGCACGGGCGTGTCGATCTTCTCTTTGCGGAAACGCGACAACACTTCCAGCCCGTCGATCACCGGGAGCATCAGATCCAGGATGATCAGGTCGTACTGGCTCTGCTGGCCCATGTAAAGCCCTTCTTCGCCGTCGTAGGCCACATCCACGGCATAGGTCTCCTCTTCCAGGCCTTTTTTAATGAAGCCGGCGACTTTCTTTTCGTCTTCAATGATCAGAATACGCATTCAACCTTCCCACTTTTTTTGCACTTTATGGAGGTCGATTTCTTCTTCCAGCATCTTGATATGTTTTTCGCAATCTTTTAGTATGGCCTGGTACATGGCGCGGCAGCTTTCGTCGTTGGCGTCGATCATGGCCTGTTTGCAGATTTCCACCGCTTCCTGAGTTTTTCCCAGAGCTTTTTTCAGATTTTCATTAAATTTTTTCGACATTCTCCGGTCCAGTTTTCATTTTGCACATCGCAATTTCTATTTTACCATTAAATCGGGCCTGAGAGCCCCCCGGGGTTGACGGAGAACGACCCACAGCCTTTGAAGCAAAAAGTACCGTTTTTCAAAGCTTTGCCCTTCCCCATGCTGCCGGGCGCCGGCGGAAGGATCATTTGTTTTCCAGCTCTTTGCCAAACAGCACTTTGACCAGAATGATCCCCAGCGCGGCTCCGAAAAAGGGCAGCGCGTTGATCAACTCGAGGATGTATTTGCCAAAAGCCCCATAATCCCGCACCAAATTCGCAGCAAACGGGGTGCCGGATTTTTCGACCCAGTAGAAGATCAGATTGATGACACTGCCGCAAACCAGGCCGATAAAAGCACCGAATCCGTAATAAATGCCCTTCATCAAAGTCATGTTTGCACACCTTTCACAGCCACACCCGAAGGAGATGTCCGAAGCCCAAATCAATAACGTGAAGCCGGAGTTTTTGTCACAATCCCCTAGGATGGATTTCAACTGAGCTCAAGTTCTTATTATACATTGTAATTCAATCAATAAAAAATCCGGGAGATTCAATGCGACTCAAAAACAAAACAGCGATCATCACCGGAGGCGGCACCGGGGTCGGTTTCAGCTGCGCCCAGCTCTTCTGCAGAGAGGGCGCCAAAGTGGTGATATTCGGCCGCCGGAAGAAAAAACTCGAGGCCGCGGTGCGTGATATCGGCGAGAACGTCCACGCCGTGTGCGGGGACCTCACCCGCGAGGAGGACATCCAGATTCTGGTGGATTCGGCCCTCGACCGGTTGGGAAGCATCGATATTCTTGTGAACAACGCCGGCATGTTCGACACCTCCCCGTTCGAAAAAATGGACGAAGACCACTGGGACGACATGCTGAACATCAATTTGAAAAGCGTGTACAAAGTGACGCAGAAAGTCATCCCGTCGATGCTCGAGAACAAACGGGGCAGCATCATCCATATCAGCTCCATCCTCGGGCTCATATCGGCGCCGGGAACCGCCGCCTACAGCGTCTCCAAAGGCGCCCTCACGCATTTCAGCCGTTCGATCGCCATCGAATACGGCCCCAGCGGCATCCGCTCCAACGCCATCTGCCCGGGAATGATCGAGACCGACATGACCGCGGACATCCGCAAGGACAAGACGCGGGAGAAAGAGCTGTTGAAAACCTACCCGTTGCGGCGCTTCGGAACTCCGGAGGACGTCGCCCGGGCCTGCCTGTTTCTGGCCAGCGACGAATCCTCCTTCGTGACGGGAACCGTCCTGCCGGTCGATGGGGGCAAAACCCTGCGCTGATCTCGGCACTTGACTGGAATTTTGGTGGCCATTACAATGACTTAACGAAAATCCACCGTCCAGCCACAGGTTGCCCGTGCCTTCCAGGTTTGAACGCCGCGGATTGCCCTGAACAGATCGCAGGTTTTCCTTCATGAAGTACGAAATCGTCATCGGACTGGAAGTCCACGTCCAGCTTAAAACCCGGACAAAAATTTTCTGCTCCTGCTCCACCGAATTCGGCCGCCCCGCCAACGAAAACACCTGCCCGGTGTGTCTGGGAATGCCGGGAGTGTTGCCCGTTCTCAACAGGCAGGCGGTGGAGTTCGCCGCCAAAGCCTGCCTGGCGACCGGCTGCAAAATCGCCCCGCACAACCAGTTCGCCCGCAAGAACTACTTCTATCCCGACCTTCCCAAGGGTTACCAGATCTCGCAGTTCGATCTGCCCCTGGGACTGGACGGCCACGTCAACATCACCGTGGACGGCAAGAGCAAACGCATCCGCCTCACCCGCATCCACATGGAAGAAGATGCCGGCAAGCTGATCCACGGGGAAAACCTGGGCAACCCCGGAAAAAGCTACGTCGATTTCAACCGCACCGGCGTGCCACTCGTCGAGATCGTCAGCGAGCCCGACCTGAGAACGCCGGAAGAAGCGCGCGAATACCTGTCGCAGCTCAAGGCCATCCTGGAATACTCCGAGATCAGCGACTGCAACATGGAAGAAGGCAGCCTGCGCTGCGACGCCAATGTTTCGCTGCGCCCCGTGGGCCAGGAAGCATTCGGAACCCGCACCGAGCTGAAAAACCTCAATTCCTTCCGCTTCGTGCAAAAAGCCATCGAATACGAAGTGGAGCGCCAGAGCAAAATCCTCGACCAGGGCGATGCGGTGGTGCAGGAGACCCGGCTGTACGATGCGGACAAGGGCGTGACCTTTTCCATGCGCAGCAAGGAAGAAGCGCACGATTACCGGTACTTTCCGGAACCGGACCTGGTGCACGTCGCGCTCGACGACGCCTGGGTCGAATCGATCCGCAAAACCCTGCCGGAGCTTCCCGAACAGAAACGCCGGCGCTTCGTCTCCGAATACGGCATCCCCGAATACGATGCGGGCGTCCTGACCGCTTCCCAGCCGCTGGCGGATTATTTCGAGCGCTGCATCGCGCTGTTGAACCAGCCCAAGCTCATCAGCAACTGGATCATGGGCGAGCTGCTGCGCGAATTGAAAAACGACGGCCGCGGGATCGAGCACAGCCCGGTTTCACCGGAAGGGCTGACCGGCCTGCTGCAGCTGATCGACAAAGGCACCATCAGCGCGAAGATCGCCAAAACCGTGTTCGAGGAAATGGTGCAGACCGGCAAACCGGCGGCGACGATCGTCGAGGAAAAAGGCTTGACCCAGGTCACCGACGATTCCGCCATCACACAATGGATCGACGACGTGCTGGCCGCCAATCCCGAACAACTGGAAGGTTACCGCAACGGCAAGGAAAAACTGTTCGGCTATTTTGTCGGACAGGTCATGAAAGCCAGCAAAGGCCAGGCCAATCCGGCCCTGGTCAACGAATTATTGAAGGAAAAACTCGGCTCATCCTGAGTCCCAAAACCATGCGCACAGACAACAGCACTTCATCGACCCATCCGTTCAGACTGCAATATCTCCTGGCAGCGGCATTCGCCCTACTGATCGCATCGATCTGGCCCGAATGGGCCCAGACGGAAACCGCGCCGGCAACCCGGGTTTCCGAGGACAAGCGCTTCATCGACAACGGCGACGGCACCGTCACCGACACCCGCACCGGGCTGATGTGGATGCAACAGGATTCCTACCAGCACAAGGGCCACTGGATGGACTGGTTCCAGGCTTTCGAGTATGTCAACCAGCTCAATCAGGATGCGTTCGCCGATCACATCGACTGGAAGGTGCCGACGGTGAAAGAACTGCAGACCCTGTTCGACCCGGACAAATTCAACAGCGCCCAGGTGGGCACTGAAATGAACCTGCACATGGACCCCATTTTTGCCCCCGAGGGAAGCGGCTCTTTGTGGACCACCGAGACCAACGGGCGCTACAACGCGTTCGGCGTGGTGTTCAACACCGGGGACCGGTTCAGCAGCTCCAAAAAATCGAAGGGCCGGCGAGCCGTACGCGCCGTGCGGCAGGCCGCCCCGTGAACGTTCAACCAAAGGTCAAGCCATGAAAGCACCCGTCACAACCCGAACCGCTGCGGTTGCAGCCTGGATCCTCTGCACCTTGCTCGCCGCACCGGCGCAAGCGGTCTTCCCGGACAAATCCATCGCCCACTGGGATCTTTCCGTCAACCAGGAAAGCCGGGACCCCGAATATCAGCGGGTGCACGATCTGATGCGTGAAAACAAGCCCGCGGAAGCTCTCAAAATCCTCGAGGAAAAATCCCGCACGAATTCCACGGACAGCACCGCCCGCATCCTGACCGGCCTCGTTCTGGGCGAAATGGGCAAGCACCGGGAAGCGCTGCAATCGCTCTTGGAAGGCCATGTGATCGACCGGCAGCACCCGGCCCTGCACTACAGCTTTTGCCAGGTCTACCGCAACCTGGGCAAAGGACGGCTTTCGGAACGGGGCTGCGAAATCGCGGTGCAACAACACGCGCAGTCGCCGCAGGCGCATTACGAATACGCCCTCACGCTGGCGGCGTTGGGAAAAATGGAGGAAGCCATCGAGGCGCTCCAAACAGCCGAAAGGCTGGATCCGAAAAACCCGCGCTATCCGCTGGACATGGGGATGAACTATTACTACCTCAACCGCATCGAGGACGCCGAAAATGCGTTTCTGAAAACCATCGCGCTGGATGAAAACAATCTCGACGCCAATTACGAGATCGCCTACCTGTACGCCGCACAGGGAAAAGCCGAGAAATCCAAAACCCATATCTTCCGGATTCTGGAAACCCGCCTGGAACACCCCAAGGTCAAATCCGCAAACCGCCTGCTGAAACTGGTCAACAGCAACGCCATCGAAAAACTGCCGCTCAAAATCGAGCCGCACGAATACCATCTGAGCAAATCGAGGGCCTATTACCAGTCCGGGAAGTACGGGCTTTCCTTCATCGAAATCGAGACGGCGGCCCGCATCAAACCGGACGATGCCAAAATCAACGAAATCCATGTGGGCATGTGCAGCCTGCTGTTGCGGCTGGATGCGGCGGAAAAGGCCGTGCAGCAGTTCATCAAGCTGGCCGGGCAAGACAAGCCAAAACAGGCGCGCGGTTATCAGGAACTCGGCGACATCCGCATCATCCAGGGGAAACTCGATCAGGCGCGGGAATACTATGAGAAAGCCAGAACGCTGGGAGATCCCGGCAATCTGGCAAAAATTTCCCTCAAGCAGTTATCCGAAGACGAAAAACCCGCCGTGCTCTACAGCCGCGACGAGATCTTCATTGAGCCCACTCGGGCGCTGAATCGAAAGGGCGAGATTTTCGCGCATTACAAGATGTACGACCGCGCCATCGCCATCTATTCGATGGTGGTCCGCATGGACCCGGATCACCTGGACAGCCTGCTGAACACCGCCACCGCCTATTACAAAAGCGGCAACAACAGCCGGGCGATATCCATACTCGAAAGGGTTCTCATCGCCCATCCCAATCACGAAAACATCATCGCCCACCGCTTCCTCCTCGCCCAGGCGTATGTGAAGAACGGCAACCGATCGGAAAGCCTGAAAAACCTGGAGAAGATCGTCCAGATCAACCCCGCCATGCGATCCCGCATTGAGTCCGATCCGATATTTGAAAGCTTAAGGAATACAGAAGGCTATAAAAACCTGATGCCCTGATGGCGCCCGCAGCCGCTATCCTTTTCCCGAAGACCGGACGCCATTTTTTCATCCACCTTCCATTGCATCCTCTTCCCCAAAGACCCTATAAAATATTAAGTTTGACATTGGTTTACCGTTCCTGTTAAATGATTTAATCTTCCAAAAAAATTATCTTCACAGCAATTTGCGTTATCCCGCGCAAAGTGCCCAACCTTGAAAGTAGGAGAAAGGAACATGGTCAAACATCCGCACCTCCGCGGGAGCCCCCGTTGTAAATTTGTGTTCGCACTTGTCTCCGTGTACTTCCTGGCATTCGGTGGAAGCGCCGCATTCGCAGCCGACCGATGCGTTCAAGGCGGCAAGGAACTGGTTGGCAGTTTCGACGTCATTCAAACCAAAGGAGGATTGTGGGGCTTCATGGAAAAAACCCCCGGCTTGAAGGAAAAATCCGTGCTCGGACTGCAAACCGACGGAAAAATGCGGCGCACCATCACCATTTTTGAAGACATGTGTGAAAACGGGAAAAAACCGGGCCCGGAACTGTTCCATGAAATCCAGAGCCTGATCGGCGATGGCAGAATGATTTTCAACATGAATCCCGACCGGACGCCACCGAAAAAAATTCTGGAAAGAGTGCAGGCCATCAACGAAAAGGCAACGGCCTTGCTGGCAAAACTGGGTGAGTGATCTTTATAGAAAGGATTCACACAAAACGATGGTGAAGGAAGGCAACAAGGCTCCCGACTTTACTGGACTGAACCAGGACTCCAAAAAAATAAAACTCAGTTCCTTTCAAGGGAAAAAAAACGTCGTTCTATATTTTTACCCCAAGGACATGACCCCCGGCTGCACGACCGAAGCCTGCGACTTCAAGGACAACCATAAAAAATTCAAAAACACCGTCGTGCTGGGTGTCAGCATCGATCCTCCCGAGCGTCACCAGAAGTTCATCGAAAAGTACGGCCTCCCCTTCGACCTCATCGCGGACACCGATCAAAAGATCGTGAACAAATACGGGGTGTGGCAGGAAAAAAGCATGTACGGGAAAAAATTCATGGGGGTGGTGCGGAGCACCTTCATCATCGACAAAGCGGGAAAGGTCGCGAAGATTTTCCCCAAGGTGAAGGTGAAAGGCCACGTGGACGAAGTGCTGGCGGCGCTCAAGGAGCTGTGACGATCCGGTAAAAATCCATCGCCGCCCCATCGGCAGCTCCGCACACGAACCGCTGCAATGCGGTACGTTGCCTGAGCGAATCCGTCCTATTTCTCCTGTGCGGGTCCCGCCATCAGCATTTCGATCTCCGCCACGGATTTGGGCACCGACCGCGACATATTGCGGCAGCCTTTCTCCGTGATCAGCAGATTGTCCTCGATGCGAATGCCGATCTCTTCGTCGTAGGTCTTTCCATCCAGCTTGATCTTGAACTCGCCGTACACCCCCGGCTCGTTGCTGATCAGCCACCCCGCCTTCATCGGCTCCTTGGAATAATTGCGGAAGGGATCGCCGTCGTGCTCCTGCTCTCCCATCAGGTGGCTGACGCCGTGCGGCCGGTCCTTGTAGCGCAGCTTGCACTTGCCGCCCGCCCCGTGGAACCGTTTGTGCAGCCCCGCATTCACCGTCTCCCAGCAACGGTCGTTGAGCGCATCGATGGTGAGGCCCATTTTGGCCATTTTCTGTACTTCCAGCTGCGCGTTGAGCACGATCTCATAGAGCATCCTCTGCAGCGGATTGAATTTTCCCGATGCCGGCACGGTGCGCGAGATGTCCGCGTGCATCGTCATCCAGCGCACACCGAAATCGATGAGCACCAGTTCGCCGCGGGAAAAATCGTCGTCGTTCTTCATGTAATGCAGCACGGTGGCGTTGCGCCCGGAAGCGACGATGGAAGGGAAGCTCAACCCGAAAGAGGAATTCATCAGCATCTGGCCTTCCAGGTACCCCTGCACCTGGGCCTCGTTGTGGAACTCGCGGAATTTCCCCAGCGTCGCGCGAAAGGCACGGCCGGTGATCTCGTTGGCCTTTTTCGTGTTGGCCTCGTCGTATTTGTCGAGCGGCAGCCTGAGGTCGAAGTGGTTCTTCATGATGTTCACCACCTCGCCGCTCCCAGAATTCCACGCCCGTACCCAGCGCGCAACCTGCGATTTGAATTCCCAGTTGTGATCGGTGCGGATGATTTTCTTGCGTCCGTTGCGGGTTCCCTCCATCCACAACGTGCCCAGCTGTTTCTTTTTCTGTTTGAGATAACACTCCTTCAAAACGATCTTGAAATCGCGAATGTCGCGCACATCCTCGATGCCCGTCACCCGCTGCACTTCCTTAACGCTTTTGGGATCGCCCACGCCGAAGCGGATGCCGTTCCAGAATTCGTTCTTCGGATCCTTCTCGTCCACGAACAGGATTTCCTTCGATTCTTTCGAGCCGGGGTCCAAAAGCAGGATCACATTGGACTGATTGATGCCCGTCAGGTACATCATGGCGGGTTCCTGGTAGGTCGGCGAGTGCGCGTACGACCAGACCGTCTCGCCACCGGGCCCGTACGGAACACCCGTGATCACCATGAGCTTGTTTTCGCGCTGCATCAGTTTTTTGCGCCGCTCACGAAAACGGCGCTTGGCATTGGGCCCCGCGCCGCCATCGCGGAATATTCCAGAATAGATTTTCTTTTTAATCGTTTTCATTTTCGGTCGCGTTGGAATGAGTCATCATAAGATGAGCCGTGTCGGGCGCTCCCCAATTGAAAATTATACCACCGGAATCGATCGCGCATAAAACCCAGCTTCACTTTTTGCGGATCAGCGCGAACCATTCCTTGTCCTTGCGCCGCTCGTCGGAATGCGGGGTTCTCTCCAGCCTCTCGATGACAAAGCGGCCGGAAAAATGCCGCCGCACTTCCTCTTCGGGCGTGTTGAACGGCGGGCCGCCATTCTCTCCGGTCTCGTAGAACAGCGCCACCAGCAACCCGCCCGGCTTGAGGATCCGGCCGGCGATGGCGACATACGCTTCGCGCTGCGACGGATGGATGGCACAGAAAAACGTGTGTTCCAGCATCAGGTCGTAGCGGTTGTCGTGGCTTGCATCCAGATCGAAAAAATCCATCTGCAAGACCGCGGCTTCCAGCCCCGCCTGCGCGAGCGCGCGGTTGAGCCGCTGCACAGCCCCCGCCGCGTAATCGACCGCGGTAACGCGAAACCCCTGCCGGATCAGAAACACCACCTCGTGCCCGCGGCCGCAGCCCGGCACGATCGCCGCGCCCGGCGCCGGAGCCTGCTGTTGCCAGTAGTGGACGAAAGGCGGCGCCGGTTTTCCCAGATCCCATTTCAGATCGTCCGCATCGTAATGGCCCTGCCAGTCGTTCTGCGTGTAGCCCAGCTCGTCCGATCCGCTCATACTGTTTCAGGATTTGAGGTCGGCGGCGCAGCGAAAACCGGCGGTGATGTAGCGGGTTTTCGGTTCGCGGTGTTCGCGCAGGGTGTGGCGCAACAGTTCGGGAACATGCCCCCAGCCACCGCCGCGCAGCACCCGGGTGGTTCCGCTGGCAGGCCCCTTGGGGTTTTCAGCCGGGCTGTTGCGGTAATAGGCGGGATCGTACCAGTCCTGCACCCACTCCTGCACATTGCCGGCCATGTCGTGCAAACCAAACGGATTGGGTTTCATTGTCCCCACCGGATGGCTCCTGCGGCCGGAGTTGTTGCCGTACCAGGCAAACTCCGTGGGGAAATCCCCGCCCCAGTAGGTGACTTCCTGCAATCCGCCGCGCGCGGCTTTCTCCCACTCCGCCTCGGTGGGCAGGCGCTTGTCGATTTTCTCACAATACGCCGCCGCGTCTTCGTGCGTCACCTTTTCGACGGGACACAGCGGGCAGTTGCCGAAATAACTCGGATTGCTGCCGATCACCGATTGGTACTCAAGCTGCGTCACCTCGTATTTGTCGATGTCGAACGCGTCCAGGAAAACCGTGTGCGCGGGCTTCTCGTCCTCCTGGCCGCCGTCATACCCCATCACGAACTTCCCGGCCGGTATCCGCACCATTTCCGCAAGCCGCTCCAGTTGACGCTCCTCCCACTGCTTTTTTTCCTGCAGCAGCCGCAACGGCTCGCTCTCCTGCGCAGCCAACTCCGCAGACAGAACACCAAAAACAATGAGGATAGCCAACCTGATCCGTTTCATCACTTGAAATACTCCACCAGATGCGCGATCGCAGAACGCCCCATCGCCTCCACCGCTTCCACCGTGTTGCCGCCGATATGCGGCGTCGCCATCAGATTGGGAAGCCGCAGCAACTCCAAATCCTCGGGAGGCTCTGTCGCGAACACGTCCAGAGCGGCCCCGGCGATCTCCCCGGTCTGGAGCGCCGCCTTGAGGTCGTTTTCGCACACCACCCCGCCACGGCTGGTGTTGATCAGAAACGCGCCGGAGCGCATGCGGGAAAGCACCTCGCAGTCGATCATCCCGCGCGTGAGTTCGGTCAACGGCACATGCAGCGACACGATGTCAGCACGGGCGATCAGATCGTCGAAGCTCACCGGTTCGGCGGCGTGCGCGTTGCAGAATTCGGATTTGTCCAGGATGTCGCGCACCAGCACGCGGCAGCGGTACGGCGCCAGCAGGCGGATCACTTCCGAGCCCACGTGGCCGCAGCCGACGATGCCCACGGTTTTCCCGGTCAACTGGCGGCCGCCGTCCTTGTTCCAGTTATTCTGTTTCAGCGCCGCGCCCGCCACAAACACATTGTGGCACAAACCGATCATGAACCCCAGCGCCAGCTCCGCCACCGACAGCCGGTTGACCCCCTGGGTCCAGCCGAGCGCAACGCCGCGATCGGCGAGCGCCTTTTGATCGACGTTGTCGAGGCCCACGCCGTATTTGGCGATTATTTTCAAATCCGGAAGCGCCTTCACGATGCCCGCATCGACCGGGTCGCGGCCGACGATCGCCCCCTGCGCCCCGCGCAGAAACTCCACCAGCTCGGGACCGGACAGATAGCCGTCCCGTTCGTTGAACCGGACAGCGGCAAAGCGTTCGGTCAATGCCTGCCTGAGAACCTGCGACCGGCAAAACGCCGGCGGCGTCACGGCGATTTGCGCTTGCAGCATGCCGTTATCCTAGAAAATCTGGGTCACCATCGACGCGCCCGCGATGTAGGTGCCGAACATCGACCCCAGGCTGGCGAAGAAAAACACCATCAGCACGCGCAGCACCCGGTTGTGCCACCACATTTTGAGCGAGCCGATGTCCTCGCGCAGCGCTTCGAAATCGGCCACCTTGGGTTTGCGAAGATACGATTCCACCAGCCCCACCACCATGCCCGCGCCGATGGTCGGCACCAGCGAGGTCAAGGGCGCGGCCACAAACGCCGTCAAGATCGAAATCGGATGCCCCAGCGCGATCGCCGTCCCCAGGGAACTCAACCCGCCGTTGACCACCACCCAGGTGATCACAAGCTGCATCCCCAACTCCGGCGAACGGCTGTACCCCACATAAAACATGCTGAGGATGAAGGCGCAGATAATCCAGCCGAAATAATGCGCGAGCCGGCTTGGCGGCGGCTTTTCTTCGAGTTCCTGCATGCGCGCGTCGTCGGGGGGGTTGGAAAACGCCGGCTCCATGCCGATCAGATGCCCGGCCCCCACCAGCGCCAGCACGTTTTGCGGCGGGTTGTCGGATTCGGCCAGCCGCACCAGATTGCCCGTCATGTACTCATCGCGTTCGTCGATCAGCACCTGCTTGAACTGCGGCAGCGATTCGCCGAACTCCTCGACCACGTTGTGCAGCATATCGCCTTTTTTCAGATTTTCGATCTGTTCCTCGGTGACTTCCTCGCCGACGAAGATCCCCGCCACCAGCCCGGAAAACACCCTGAGCTTCTGCCAGAACGACACCCGCGTGACCATCCGCTGCAGCGTCGTGGTGATGTTGCGATCGATCACTTCCAGGCGGATGTCCTTTTCCGCGGCCAGTTCGATGGCGCGGATCATCTCCTTGCCCGCTTCGACGCCGATTTTTTCCGCCAGCCGGCGCTGATACGCCGAGAGCGCCAGGTTGATGAGCAGCAGCGTGGCCTTGCGCTGGCGGAACACCTGATAGATATCGAGGTTTTTCCACCAGGAGCGGTTGGACAGATTTTCCAGCCTCGGGTCGCACAACTCCACCGCGACGCAGTCGTACTGGCCGCTGTTGATCTGGTCTTCCACCATCTGCACGCTGTGGCGGGACACATGCGCCGTCCCGATCAGGGTGATGGTTGTCTTGCCGATCTGGAAGGTTTTGATGATTTCCTGTTCGGTTTCCACAGAGGCCCGTTCCAAAGAGGGTTTGATTTGCCGTCCGGCATCCTTTAGATGCACGCTCCTGTCCTGCGCGTCCCCCCGGTTTGGCGCCCGCAGGCCCAAAACGGCAAATCCCGCCCGCGCAAGCGAACGGAACGGTCGGCTAGAAGGGAATAGGAAGGCGGGAAACAGCCGGTTTGCTGATTCACCGAGCTATTTAATTTACCATAAAATCTGTGCTATTTTAAATTCTGTTTGATTCTACAAGGCGCCGCCATGACCCCCTTCAAGCTCAAAGCCGATTTCAGCCCCTCCGGGGACCAGCCCAAGGCCATCCGCCAGATGGTGGACAATTTTCGCGCCGGAATCCACCGGCAGACCCTTTTGGGAGTCACCGGCTCCGGCAAGACCTTCACCATGGCGAATGTGATCCAGGAGCTGCAGAAACCGACGCTGGTGCTCGCGCACAACAAGACCCTGGCCGCACAACTCTACAATGAATTCAAGACGTTTTTCCCCGACAACGCGGTGGGCTATTTCGTCAGCTATTACGATTACTACCAGCCCGAGGCCTACCTGCCCAACACCGACACCTACATCGAGAAGGACGCCTCGATCAACGACGAAATAGACAAAATGCGGCACGCCGCCACCCACTCGCTGTTCGAACGGCGCGACGTGGTGATCGTGGCCAGCGTCTCCTGCATCTACGGGCTGGGTTCGCCGGAGGCCTACCACGGCATGCTGCTGTTCATCGAAACCGGCATGACCTTCGACCGCGACCGCGTGCTGGAAAAGCTGGTGTCAATCCAGTACAAGCGCAACGACATCGATTTCCAGCGCGGCACGTTCCGCGTGCGCGGCGACGTGGTGGAGGTGCTGCCGGTGTACGAGCGCAACGAAGCGGTGCGCATCGAGTTCTTCGGCGACCAGATCGAGCGCATCCTCGCCGTCGATCCTTTGACCCGCAAGCACATCCGCGAGCTGGACCGCATCGCCATCTACCCCGCAAGCCATTACGTCACCCCCGAGGAACCGCTCAAACGCGCCATGCGCAACATCCGCGAGGAGCTGCTGGAGCGCATCGCCTGGTTCGAAAGCAACAACCAGCTCGTGGAGGCGCAGCGGCTGGAGCAGCGCACCCTGTTCGACCTGGAGATGATCAAGGAAATCGGCTACTGCCAGGGCGTGGAAAACTATTCCCGCCACCTGCTCGACCGCAAACCGGGCGAGCCGCCTCCGACGCTGCTCGATTATTTTCCCGACGACGCCCTGTACATCATCGACGAAAGCCACGCCACCATCCCGCAGCTCGGCGGCATGTACAAGGGCGACCGGTCGCGCAAGGAAACCCTGGTGCGCTACGGCTTCCGGCTGCCCTCGGCGTTCGACAACCGGCCGCTCAAATTCCCCGAATTCGAAAAATTCGTCAAAAACGCCGTGTACGTCTCGGCGACCCCGGGAGAGTACGAGATCGAAGAGTCGGACAACCACGTCGTCGAGCTGATCGTGCGGCCCACCGGGCTGGTCGATCCGGAGATCGACATCAAGCCCGTCGCCGGTCAGGTGGACGACCTGTACAACGAGATCCGCGAGCGAGCGGACCGCAACGAACGCACGCTGGTGACCACGCTGACCAAGCGCTTCTCGGAAGACCTGACCGAGCATTATTCCGAGATGGGGCTCAAGGTGAAGTACCTGCATTCGGACATCGCCACCCTCGAACGCAGCCAGATCATACGCGAACTGCGCCTGGGCGAGTTCGACGCGCTGATCGGCATCAACCTGCTGCGCGAGGGCCTGGACATCCCCGAGGTGTCGCTGGTGGCCATCCTCGATGCGGACAAGGAAGGTTTTTTACGCTCGACCACCTCGCTGATCCAGACCTGCGGCCGCGCCGCGCGCAACCTCTCCGGCAAGGTCATCCTGTATGCGGACAGCGTCACCCAGTCGATGCAGCAGGCGATCGAGGAGATGAACCGCCGGCGCCACATCCAGCAGGAGTACAACCGGGAACACAACATCGAACCCGCCGGGATCGTCAAAGCCATCGAGGACAGCCTGGGACCGGGCCAGGATTACGCCGAACTGCCGGTGGTCGCCGAAGAGGAAGAGGAATACAGCGCGGGGGGAAATTTACTGGCGAGGATCGAAAAGCTGGAAAAACAGATGTACGCCGCCGCCAAGGACCTGGAATTCGAAAAAGCCGCGCAACTGCGCGACCGGATCAAACACCTCAGAGAGAAAGACCTTCAGCTAGCGGAGTAAGTCTTTTTTACCGATACAAAAATCAAGTCTCTGTATTCAATCGACTTCTTAAACCGCTCTCAATCTCAATCATCCAAGATCGAATTCTCCGCAAGATTTCAATGAAACTCAAAGGCTCCCCTTCTCTTCTTTTCGCATGTTGGATAGTTCTGACAATAACGGCCTACATCTTTCCTGTTCCTTCCACCGCAAAGACTTTTGAAAGATCATATTCACCGAAAATGCAATTGGTGGGGTGGTTTGGAGAAAGGTCCGCAAAAGCCAACTATCCGGTCCACAGGTTGGTAGGATCAATGAGAAAGGAACCTATAAATTGGGAGGTATTAGAAATTTTTGTTAATTTTGAACATGAAAAGTTTAATTTGTGGAATTGGGAATCCTACCTTCAAATCAAAGTACTGGAACCGACAGACGAAAACAGTTTTTATAATATAAAACGGTTGCACATCAATCAGCGATACAAGAAGGAAAATGAGAAGAATATTGCCCTTATCGAAATCACACCCGTATTCAGTTTAGACGAAATAAAATACCAAAATAACGAAGCCAAGGAAATTCTCGACTTAAATATTGAAGAACCCATTCACAATAGAGGGTGGGGACGGAATTTTTATAGAGTGGTCCTTGGCAAAAAACACATCGATTTGAAAACCTTGCAAAGGAAATAATTTAAATGGTACCGGATCACTCCACAGGGGCGGTTTCAGGGGCCAGTGCGGGGTTTGCCTGTTCGGGCAGCTGGGCCTTTTCCACGGTTTCCAGCGCTTCGACCTGCGGCGGGTAATATTCGAAATAGGTCTGCATGATCTTCTTGGCGACCGGCGCCGCCGCCGCGCCGCCGTGGCCGCCGTGCTCGACCAGCACCACCACGGCGATGTCCGGCTTTTCATACGGCGCATACGCCACGAACCAGGCGTGGTCGCGGAACTGGTAGGGGATCTGGTCCTCGTCTTCGATCTCTTCCGTCACCTTCATGTGCACCACCTGTGCGGTGCCGGTTTTCCCGGAGACCTTGATCTTTTTCAGCCGCGCCCGGCCGCCGGTGCCGCCCTGTTCGTTGACCACGCCGAGCAGCGCTTCGCGCACCAGATCGATGTGCTCATGCGAGATGTCGAGCGTGCGCTGCACCTGCGGGAAAAACTGCTTGATCACCCGCCCGTTGGGGTCGCGGATTTCCTTCACCAGAAAAGGCCGCAGCAGCGCGCCGCCGTTCGCCACCGTCGCCGCCATGTTGAGCTGCTGGATGGGCGTGACCAGGTTGTAGCCCTGCCCGATCGACGCGGAGATGGTTTCGCCCAGCAGCCATTCCTGCTTCTTGGCTTTCAACTTCCATTCGGAACTCGGGAGCAGACCGCGCTTCTCGCCGATCAGCTGGATGCCGGAAAAATCCCCCAGCCCCAGCTTCTTGCCGTATTTGTACAGCGTGTCGATTCCCAGCCGGTGGCCCACGGTGTAGAAGTACACATCGCAGGATTTGACCAGCGCGTCGTGCAGGTTGACGCTGCCGTGCCCGCCGCGTTTCCAGCAGCGGTAGCGCCCGCGCCCGAGCTTGAAATGACCGGGGCAGTAGATCTGCGTATCGGGCGTCACCACGCCTTCCTCCAGGCCCGCCAGGGCGGTGACGATCTTGTAGGTGGAGCCCGGCGGATACTGGCCGTTGATGGTGCGGTTCTGCAGGGGATGCAGCTCGTCCTGGATCAGTTTTTTCCAGTCCTCCTGGGAGATGCCGGCCGCGAACAGATTCGCATCGAAGGAAGGCTTGCTCACCGCGGCGATGATCTCGCCGGTCTGCACCCGCATCACCATCACCGAACCGTTCATCGGCTGCTCGGACGTCCCGCTCATGATCTCCTCCAGCGCTTTCTGCACCCGGAGATCCAGGGTCAGGATCAGGTCGTTGCCGCTTTTGGGCGGCAGCTTGCGCACCGTGCGCAGCACGCGGCCGGAAACGTCCACCTCCACTTCCCGGTAGCCTTTTTTGCCGCGCAGCATGGTCTCGAAAATATTTTCCAGGCCGTCCTGCCCGATCAGGTCTCCCTGCGAGTAGTGGGGGTCGTCCATCTGCTCGAGCTTGGATTTGGAGATCTCCCCGAGGTAGCCCAGCAGATGCGCGGCCAGATCTTTATAGACATAGCTGCGGGTCGGCTCCACCTTGATGCCGATCCCCGGCAGGCGCATCTTGTTCTCCTCGATGAACGCAACTTCCTGGCGGCTGATGTCCGACTTGATGAGCACCTGCTTGAAGGACTGGGTCTCCTCGATCCGCTTGTACAGCCGGTCCTCGTCGAATTCGATGCGGTCGCGGATGTAATCCAGGGTCAGCGGCAGGTCTCTGGCATCCTCGGGTGTGACGTACAGGTTGAACGAAGGGCGGATGCTGACCAGCGTTTCGTGGTTGCGGTCCTTGATGGTGCCGCGGAAGGCGGAAAGGGAAACGTGCCGGATGCGGTTGTTTTCCGAAAGCTCGCGGAAGTACTGTCCTTTCAGGATCTGCAGGTACCACACCCGCATCCACAGGATCAGAAACGAGATGGCCACCAGGACCGCGAAGAACTTGATCTTCTTGCGCACCCCTTCGGAGACATCGGGATTGTAGCGAAAAACACTCATGAATCGGGGCCCTCACCGCAAACCGGACCGGCGCTGCACCGCGCCCGGTGGCTGTGAAGGCGTTCAGGTCGTCCGCACGAATGCGTTGGGAAACCTGCGGACGGTCCACTTGCGCACGATGTCGAAAAAATAGAAAAACAGCGGACCCACGCAGGCATTGTACAGGGCATACATGGGAAGCTCGGCGAACAGAAACCGGCCCGAAACGCTTCCCTTTAATAAGGTAACCAGAAGCAGGTAAAAAATAAAGCCGTCCACCAAAGAAGCCACGATGAGGAAGAAAAAGATCGGCACGAAGCCTTCCACCAGGATCTTGTCTTTCAGGGTGGAGAAGAACGTGCCGATCAGGCTTTTGGAAAGCGTGTTGACGCCCAGAATGCCGCCCGAGAGGCAGTCCTGCAGCAGGCCCATGACAAACCCCATCGTCACCCCGCCGTTGCCCTGGAAATGAAACCCGCAGTACACCACGAAAATCAGGGCCAGGTCCGGCGTGACCCCCGCCACGGAAAACGGCTCGAGCAGGGTCGTCTGCGTGCAGAACAGAAACAGGACCAGGATGGACTGCGTCAGAAAAAACATGCCGGTATCAGGAAAGGAGGATGAGGACTTCCTCCAGGCGGGTCAGATCGGCGCTCGGGGCGATGAGGATGTCCTGGAACAGGCCCTGCTTTTTTTTGATCACATTGGTAACGACGCCGATCCGCAGCCCTTTCGGGAAAGTCCCTCCGAGCCCGGACGAAAGCACCTTGTCGCCCACATGCACTTCCGCTTCCTTGGGGACGTATTTCATCTCGCCGTAATCGTCCCCGGTGCCCACCACCACGCCGGTGACGCGCGACTCCTGGAACAGGGAATCCACCGCGCTGCGGCCGTCCGTGATCAGCAACACCTTGGCGGAGCCGCCGGAAGCCTGGATCACGTGCCCGATGACCCCCGCGTCGGTGACCACAGCGAGATTCGGGCGGACCCCGTCTGTGGTGCCCTTGTTGAGGATCACCACCTTCGACCATTGCGTGGCGTCCCTGCCGATCACCGTCGCCACCACGTATTGATCCGGCGGCGCGGCCTCGCTTTGTTCGGGCGGCGTTGCGGCAGCCGGCTCGTCGGCCAGCCCGCCTTCCGCAACCGGGCCCGCCTCGCCCTCGACGATCGGGGCCACCGCAGTCGCGACCGGCGCTTCCCCGATCGGCGGGCTGCCTCCGGCGCCGATCAGCTTCGAGACCCGCTCGTGCTGTTTCAGGGTTTCCACCAGCGTGTTGTTCTGCCGCTGCAGCCGGTCGATGCGTTGTTGCAGCTTCTCGTTTTCATGGGACAGATCGACCACGAAAAAATAATGGTCGAACACATCGGAAATCGAGGTCACCGTGTGCGTGAACAACGCCTGAATGGGAGAAAAAACCCAGACCACCAGCGATTCCAGGAAAAAAGAGCCCTCGTCGCGTTTGCTGTTGATGGTCATCAGCGCGAACGACAACAGCACGAGAAGGGACAGCAGTATGACGAGCCGTTTTCCTTTGATGCCCTGTCTGGCCACAACTAGAAAGTGACTTTTTTAAGGAGTTTGGGGTCTTTCAGCACTTTACCCGCTCCCAGCGCCACCGCGGAGAGGGGGTCTTCCGCCAGGGTGATCGGCAGGCCGGTGGCTTCCTTGAGCAGGGTGTCGAGGCCTTTGATGAGGGAGCCGCCCCCCGCCACCACCACGCCCTTGTCCACAATGTCCGCCGCCAGTTCGGGCGGCGTGCGCTCCAGGGCGATCTTCACCGCCTCGACGATGGTGCCGAACGTTTCGGTCAGGGCTTCGCGGATCTCTTCGTCGGAGATGACCAGGGTTTTGGGGATGCCCGCCACCAGATCGCGGCCCTTGACTTCCAGCGACGCCCGTTTTTCCATCGGGTAGGCGGAGCCGATCTTGATCTTGACCTCCTCGGCCGTGCGTTCGCCGATGAGCAGGTTGTACTTTCGCTTGATGTAATTGACGATCGCCTCGTCCATCTCGTCGCCGGCGATGCGGATCGATTTGCTGTAGACGATCCCCGACATGGAGATGATGGCGACTTCGGTGGTGCCGCCGCCGATGTCGATGATCATGTTCCCCGTCGGCTCCTGCACCGGAAGGTCCACACCGATGGCCGCCGCCATGGGTTCTTCGATCAGAAACACCTCGCGGGCGCCGGCGGATTCCGCGGAATCCCGCACCGCGCGCTTTTCGACCTGGGTGATGCCCGAGGGCACCGCGATGACCACACGCGGCCGCACCAGCGTCTTGCGGTTGTTGTGCACCTTCTGAATGAAGTGGCGGATCATTTTCTCGGTCACTTCAAAATGCGCGATCACCCCGTCCTTCATGGGGCGGATGGCCACGATGCTGCCGGGGGCCCGGCCCAGCATCTGTTTCGCCTCCATGCCCACGGCCTGAACCTCTTTGCTCTGGTGGTTCATGGCGACCACCGAGGGTTCCCGCAGTACGATGCCCTCGCCTTTGACGTTGACGAGCGTGTTCGCCGTGCCTAAATCGATGGCAAGATCATTCGAAAAAAAATCCCAGAATAGGTTCAACAAGTGATTTTTCCCTTTTTTGGTGGAGCGGGTGAAGGGTCGGCGCGATCAGCGTAACCCTTTGTTTTTCATGGCGTTCGTTTTATATCAGCGGGTTTTTCAAATTGCAAGCCAAATCCATCGGCGTCCCCGCTCAAAACACACGCGAAAGCGTTTCAATCATACAGACCTGTTACGTTATCGGAAGAATACCGGAAAAGC
The DNA here is from genome assembly GCA_965223345.1 of Nitrospinales bacterium. Lineage (GTDB taxonomy): Bacteria > Nitrospinota > Nitrospinia > Nitrospinales > VA-1 > CBDCWG01. The sequence continues at coordinate 1,939,446 of CBDCWG010000012.1, read as the reverse complement.
TTTGTAGAAAACCCGCATCCTCTTTTCGGCATAAACGGTTGCCAATTCTCCCGGCGTTTTTTATAGTAGGTGCTGATGATGGCCGCCCCCTTCTTTTTAGAGAACATGGAGAACACTGAATGCTGAATTTGATTCGAGAACATCAAAGTTCCTGGTTGGTCAAGACCGTTCTGTGGGTGATCATTTTCGCCTTTGTGGGCACTATTTTCTATTCATGGGGCATGGGCGGCGCCACGGGTTCCCGGGGCGGCGTGGTCGCGACCGTTGACGGGCAAAAAATCAGTTTCAGCGAATACGACCGGAGCTTCAACAACCTGGTCAATTTCTACCGGCAGCAGTTCCGCAGCCAGTTCTCCGAGGACATGATCCAGAGGCTGGACCTCAAAAGCCAGGCGCTCGACAGCCTGATTCAGCAGAAACTGCTTCTCAGGGAGGCGGACAACCAGGACATCCGCGTGAGCGACGCGGAAGTGATCGACAACATCAAACAATCCGCCCTGTTCCAGAAAGACAACCAGTTCAACGAGACCTATTACAACAACTATTTACAATCGCAGCGCCTGTCTCCCCTGCAGTTCGAAAACAGCATCCGCGAATCCCTCACCCTCGAGAAACTGGAAAATATCATCAAAAACAGCACGCTGGTTTCCAGAAGTGAAGTGATGGAGGCGTTCAAACGGGAAGAGGAAACGGTGAAACTGGAATACATCGCTTTTGCCGAGGACCACTTCAAAAGCAAACAGAAGCCCTCAGAAGAAAATTTAAAGGATTATTACGAAAAGAACAAGATCCAATTTGAAGTCCCGGACCAAATCAAGGTCCAGTATGTGAAGGTGACGCCCAAGGATTTCGAGGCGGACATCACCCCCCGGGAAGAGGACATTCAGGACTATTATGAATCAAACCTCGGCAATTATCGAGTGGAAAAGCGGTACCGTGCGAGCCACATCCTGTTTCAGCTCGAACCCTCCAAGCTGGAAGAAGGCACAGACGAGGAAAAACAAAAAGATTCCGAACAGGCGGCTTTGAAGGAAGCCGAAGAGGCGTTGAAAAAGATCCAGGCAGGCGAAAAATTCGAAACATTGGCGGAAAAGATCTCCGACGACCCCGCCTCCGGCGAAAAGGGCGGCAGCCTGGGGGAATTCCCGGCGGGCACCATGACGCCGGAGTTCGAGGAGGCGCTCGAAAAGCTGAAGCCCGGCGAACTCAGCGAGCCGGTGAAAACGCCATTCGGGTATCATCTCGTCCGTCTGGACGAGAAAAAAGAAGCGCGCACCAAGCCCCTGTCCGAGGTCAAGGATTCGCTGATTCAGGCCATCAAGGCCACCAAGTCGCGGCAGCGGTCCCGCCGGGTGGTGAAACGGATCCACAAATCCATCGAGGCAGGCAAGGACCTGGCCACCGCGGCGGCCGAGCAGAAGGTGGAAGTCAAGACTTCCGGCTTTTTCTCGCGGCAGAAGCGGGACATCCCCGACATCGGCACCGTACCGGAGTTTTTCAACGCCGCGTTCATTCTGCCGGACAATAAGGTGAGCGAGCCCATCCTCACACCCAATGGCTCCTATCTGGTGAAAGTGGTGGAACGCAAACCGGCGTTCATTCCGGAACTGGATGCGGTGCGGGAAGAAGTCGAGGCGAAGCTCAGCGAACAACGCAACGAGGAGTTCACCAGCAAAAAATTCAAGCAATTGGCGGAAAAACTGGAAAAGGACCCGGACTTGGAAAAGATCGCCAAGGAAACCGGAGCGGACGTTCAGCGCACCCCCTTCTTCAGTCTCGAGGATTCCATCCCAGGAATCGGCGATATCCAGAAAATCAAGGACAAGGCCTTCCTGCTGGACAAAGGCCAGACCGCCGCCATCTCGGCGCTGCGCAAGCATTACCTGATCAAGCTGGCCGATCGGGAAGAAGCCGGCGAACCGACGGAAGAACAGATCAAAACCATCACCACCCGGCTGAAACAGGAAAAAGGCAACATCGTCTTCCTGGACTGGTTCCGCAGCCTGCGGGAAAAATCCACCATCAAGATCGACAAGACCTTGCTTTAAAAGAATTTCCTCACGCGGAGGGCATCCGCCCTACCCTTTGGCCTTTTTGTGCAGGCGGTGGATTTTGAGCACTTTCTCCACCAGCGACTCCAGGTCCTCCGCGATCACCCGGATCATCTCCTCCTTGCCAAAACCGCCCAGATCGTAAATGATGTCCGGCACCGAGCCGAAGCCGCGCACCGCGTGATCGGTGCCCCATTCCAGCGACGAGCCTTCCACCTCCCGCACCTTTTTCGGTTCGTCGGCGCGGTCGAACGAGGCGAGCCTGAATTTCAGCTTTTTGCAGATCTTCAGCAGCGCGTCCGTGTATTTGATGTTCATCACCGCCCGCTTCGAAGGATCGTGGCGCATCAGCGTCAACACGATATGGGCCACGTGGCGCGAGCCGCCGAACTCCGGCGCCGCCAGCGTGTGGATGTCCGGCCCCAGCTTGATGATGCGCCCGGGAATGCCGATCACATCCGCCTCGCGGCGCGCACCCACCAGCCCCATGCCGATGTTGGACTGCACCTCCGGCACCAGGTCGCCGATGCGCTCGCGCTTCAGCGTTTCCACCGCCCGCGTCATCCTCTGGAACAGGTCCAGCCGCTCGCCGCTCTGATACAGGGGCGCGAGCGGATTGACGTTGAGCGCCCCATCGCCCGAGCGCACACCTCCTGTGATCGCCTGGCCGATGAAGTCCTTGGCCGCACGCACCGCCTCCTCGATTTTCTGACCGTTCGCCAGCCCGGCGGCGATGGCCGCCGAAAGCACGCAGCCCGTGCCGTGCGGGTCCTCATCCGTCAGCCGCGGCGATTTGAGGGTGAACAACTGCTTGCCGTCGAAGAAAAAATCCTCCGGATCGCCTTTCAGGTGCCCGCCCTTGATCAGCACCCGTTTCGCTCCCGCTTTCAGGATGGCCTTCGCCGCTTTCAAACGGTCGGCGGTTTTTTTTATGGAAACGCCCGCCAGCACCTCCGCTTCCTTCAGGTTGGGCGTCACCAGCTGCGCCAGCGGCAGCAGCCGCTTTTTCACCGCCTCCACCCCCGCAGGCGACAGCAACTCCTTGCCGTTGGAGGAAAGGATCACCGGATCGACCACCAGCGCTTTCACCTTATGGCGCTTGAGCAGCCGCGCCACCGTCTCGACCAGCGCCTCGTTGCCGAGCATGCCCGTTTTGACGGCAAGCGGTTTCTTGTCCGCGAACACCGCCTCGAGCTGGCCCTCCAGCACTCTCGCCGGCAGGTCGTGCGTGCTCACCACACCGCGCGTGTTCTGGGCGGTGATGGCCGCGACCACCGACAGGCCGAACACCCCGTGCGCTGCAAAGGTTTTGAGGTCCGCCTGAATCCCCGCACCGCCGCTCGGATCGGAACCGGCGATCGTCAGCGCGGTTTTTATCGTCGAGTTTTTCTTTGCCATAGCTAGAGAAATAAAAAATGCGGAACAGGACGCTGCCGAAAAAACACGGCTAGGGCCCCATACGCCCTGCCCCGCAATCCGGATATCGGGTTTGAATGGGAAAAACGATCACTCTAGCAAACCCCGATTTGCCTTGGCAACAAATTGTTGAAAAGAATGGGAAATCCGGAAGAAAGCAGGGCGTAGAGGAATAAAACAGAGGTAGGAATGTTAAAGTGTAAATAGAAAGTTATTACAAAGAGCCCTGATGGCCCATCTTTAGCTGAATTTTCTTAACTCGTCAAGCCGATCGCTTATTTTCTCTTATTGTTATTCTTCTTCTTTTTGTTGACCTACTGCCTTTTGAAACTCCATTTTGCCCTAATGCTTTTTGATTATACCTTGATATCAAAATATCATTAAGCAAAGCTCTATCGTAGTTGTTTATATTTTTAAATTGAAGCTTTTTGACCAACTCGTCTCTTGGAAAATTAAATGCTAATTTCCCAAATGCTTGATCCATAAACGAAACGGAAGCTACCAATATATTACTAAAATCAATAATTATTTTATTCTCAAGAGGCCAGGCATCTCTAACCATCTTATAAATTTTTTCCCCATCTTCTCGTGTAATGGTTTGCCCACTACAATTTTTCTTTAAATTAATTTTCATAATTTTTTAAAATAAGAATTCATTTTCCGTTGCAAGAAAATAATACCCTTCCCTATCTGTATTTATTTCTAATTTAATCACAGTCCCAGAGAATGGAATTTTCATATCCTGCTCAAGAATCTTTCCCTGATCAAATTTCCAAAATACTTTCCCATTTCCAGAAATAATGCACATTTTTCCTTTATTTATAGAAATAAAGTTTTTTATGTGATTCAAACCAAGACCTGCGTTTCTCGATGGGCGAGAAGTCACACCTTCCTCAGTGGCCAATCGAATTGCTCGATGATGGTTTGATAAAAACGAATATTCTTCGCTTGATTGAAGAGAGGATAATATACCAATTCCAAGATCAGATATACATAGCTGAAGCTGTTTTTTCCTTTTGTTACTCCATGCACAAATGTAATACCCATCACTTTCACTGTGGGTAACAACATTTTGCATAGTTTCTGACAAGCTCACTTTAAGAGATCCTCTAACACCCTCAGACAAATTCAGATGAAAATCAAAAACTTCAATAATTTCATCGATAAAAAGAGGGTTCAAACCTTTTAATTTTCTGAGCTGGATGTTAGGAGATTGGATCCTTTTACTATCAAATTCCTCTTCCGATAAGTTCCAAAATTCAATAAAACCTATATCTCTTAAAAACTCCCTCAACCTTCGATTCTTTGGAGCTCGATAAAAACATTTTTTCCCATTTCGAATACATTCCTCAACTGTAGCCGTTATCAAAATAATGCTAAAAGGCGTTAGTGAAATGGTTTTGCTAAAATCGAACCTTATTTCTTCTTCACGCGTATTCCTAGCAGTGTGATACAAATCGAATAATTTGTTTGACCATGCAAGGCTTTGAACCTTAGGATATTTCAATTCCAACACAAGATTTTACTTTTTAGGTGAAAAAGTATTGTTCTTCTTTGTGCATACTTTTATTCTACTACTTTTAACAGGAACTAACAATCTCCCAATCTTGACAAAATATTGTTTTTTTTGAAATTACACTCACCCAACACACACCCCTTCCACTTTGTTGTTGAACTCGTGCTCATCCGGGGCGTCGCGGTGGCTCTCTTCGATCTCGTTGTCCGCATCCACCTGAATCGTGAAGCGGCAGTCCGGGTTGAAGCAGCTTCCCGGCAACGGGAAGGAAACTTCATCCGACGCGCCGCCCGCCAGCGCGTCGGTGGGCTTTTTGAAATCGCCGCCGGAGGAATATTTGACCTGGGTCTTCGACGCTTTCGTGGCGTCCACGCCGCTCTGGTTGCGCACCACCACTTCCAGTTCGTTGTCGCCGCTGCGGCGGCAATAGGCCTCCGGTCCGTTACCTCCCGAGCGCCGCTCGGGGATGAGGTCCGGCTTGTCGCTCGATACGGTGCTCGTCGCGCAGCCGGTCAACAGTGCGAACGATCCACACAAAACGATCCCGATGATGGATTTACAGAAATTCATGGTTCTCCTCCAAGAGTGGGTACGGTGGAGCCACCACTGTATGCAGGTAGCGTGAGTCCGTCAAGCGGAAAGGAAGCGTCTTGCGGGAAACCGCCGTGGTTAACCCACGGTCACCGACTTGGCGAGGGAGCGCGGTTTGTCCACGTTGCGCTTGAGGCTGGTGGCGGTGAAGTAGGAGAATAACTGGCCGATGACCATCTGGATCAACGGCGCGATGATGGGCGGCACGGTGGGCAGGATCAGCTCTTCACTGAACAGGTCCTTGTTCTTGCCGCGCTCGTCGAAATGGATGCCGAGCACGAAACCGGCGCGCGCGCGGATTTCCTCGACGCTGTGCAGCGTCGCCTCGTACAGCTGCTTGTCCTCTTTCGGCGGAATGAACACGATCGAGTAGATGTCCTGATCGATCATCGCCAGCGTGCCGTGCTTGAGGAAGCCGCCGGGCATGCCCTCGGCGTGCACGTAGGCCACTTCCTTCATCTTGAGCGCGGATTCCAGGGCGATGGGATAATAGATGCCGCGCCCCAGGTACAGCCAGTGCCGGGTCTTGCAGTAGCGGTTGGCGATGCGGTGGATGAAGCCGGAGCGCTCGTTGAGGATGCTCTGAATGATGCTGGGCAGCTCTTTGAGCGCCGCCATGTTTTTGTTGTACACCTTTTTCGTCATGACCTTTTTCTTCACCGCCAGCTTCAGCGCGATCAGGGTCAGGATGAGCATCTGCGAGAGCGCCGCCTTGGTGCTGATGACGCAGATCTCCGGGCCGGAGCCCTGCAGGATGACCTTGTCCACCAGCCGCGCGATCGAGGAGCCCATCACGTTGACGACGGCGGCGGTCTTCGCGCCCTGCGCCTTGGCGTGCTTGAGCGCCGAAAGCGTGTCGTAGGTTTCGCCGGACTGCGACATCGCCATCACCATGCTGTTCTTGTCCACATTCGCCAGCGAGATGAACTCATCGGAGCTGATCGTCGGCAAATACTCGCCGGCCAGGCTGGAAAAAATGTAGTTGCCGTAGTTGGCCACGTAAAAGGTCGTGCCCACACCCACCAGATGGGTTTTGTCGCTGCTTAAGATCATCTCGGCCACTTCTTCCGTGGCCGCCGGGTCCTGCTCCAATGCTGTGGTCACGGTTTGCGGCTGCTCGTAGATCTCTTTCAGCATGTAGTGCGGATAGCCGCCCTTTTTCGAGGTCTCGCTGTCCCAGGCGATTTTGGTGATCTCCTTGGCGATCTCCTCCCCCGTCAGCGCATTTTTCACGATGTAGGAGTCCCGCGTCACGATGGCGTACTCGCCGTCGTCGATGATGATGGCGTTTTTGGTCTGGTCGATGAAGGCGTTGAAGTCGGAACCGATGTACTTGGCCTCATCCCCGATCCCCAGCATCAGCGGGGATTCCCGCTTGGCGCAGAAGATCTGCCCCGGAGCGTAAGAGGTGATGAACGCCAGCGCGAAGGTGCCTTCCAGAAGATGCAGCACCTTGATCAGGGCTTTTTCCGGATTCTTGGTCTGTTTGTAGAATTTCTCCAAAAGGTGCGGAATGACTTCCGTGTCGGTTTCGGATGTGAATGTGTGCCCATCCGCCTTGAGCTGTTCCCGGAGCGGGCGGTAATTGGAGATGATGCCGTTGTGCACCACCGCAAAGCGGCCGTCGCAGGAGGGAAAGGGATGCGTGTTGTCGCGCGTCACCTTTCCGTGCGTCGCCCAGCGGGTGTGCGCGATGCCGATCTTGCTGCTGTGCGACAGGATGTTTTCCTTGCGGAAGCATTCCTCCACGCCGCCAACGTTCTTTTTGATGAGCAGGGATTTGCCGTTCATCATGGCGACGCCGCAGGAATCGTAGCCCCGGTACTCGAGACTGCGGATGCCCTCGAACAGCGTTTCGGATATGTTGTTCAACCCCACCACACCGCTGATACCACACATAGAGCGACTCGAATCAGATTCAGTTAGTTTTGACAGAATAAAACGCCGGCAGGATCTTGCCCGGCCGCACCACCGTACCCGGCTGGATCGTGTTGCCCGCGCCGATCACCACCTCATCGCCGATAAACGCGCCCAGCTTCACGCTCCCGGAATCCACTTTTTTCGTGCCGTTCTTCACGGCGATCGGTTTCCAGTCCACCGACCGGTTCACCGTCATGCAGCCCGCACCCACATCGACTTTCTCACCCAATACGCTGTCGCCGATGAACGACAGCCGCCCGATGTGGGAGTTGTCCAGCACCACGCAGTTTTTCAGTTCCACGCCGTAGCCCACCGAACAGTTCTGCCCCAGTGACGTGTAGCTGCGGATCAGCGAGTTGTTGCCGATGTAGCTGCCCTTGCCGATGCAGCAGGGCCCTTCCAGCACCGCCCCCGCCTTGACCACCACGTCGTCCTCGATGACCACCGTGCCCTGCATGGTGACGTTCGATTCCAGCACCGCCGTCTGCGCGATGGAGGAGGTCTGCCAGGAATCCATGATGATCTTGTTGGCCTTGAGGATCTCCCACGGGTGCACGATATCGAGCCATTCCTCTTCCCACATCGAAGCCATCAATCCTTCGGTCTCCACCATTTTCTTGAGGGCTTTTTCCATCGAGCCGTTGGCCGCTTCCAGCGTCTTGAAAAACGAGCTGGGCAGGATGTAAACCCCCGACAGCACGTAGTTACCGAGATCCTCGCTCTTGGGCTTTTCGATGATCTTGGTGATCTTCATGTGCGCGTTCAAAAACACGTTGCCGAACATCTCGTTCGAGGTCGGCAGGCAGATCGAGGCCACCGGGCATTTGAAAGCGTGAAACGACTGCTGGATTTTGGTGAAGATGTTCGCCGCCGTGACCGTGTCGCCGTAGATGAGCAGGAAATACTCGCCGTGCGCGATCTTGTTTTTCACCTTCAGCACAGCGTTGCCGATGCCGGAGCTTTTGCCCTGCTCGACGTAATGCAGGTTGAAGCCGTTGTTCACGTGCTCGCCGATCTCCTGGATCAGCTTTTCCTTCTGGTGCTCGACGACGACGAAGATGTCGTTGATGCCGGACTGCTGCAACAGATCGAGGGAGTTGTCGAACAGCGTGCGGCCGGCCACGCGCAGCATGGGCAGAGGACGTGTGGTGGAAAACGGATTCAGGTTCGATCCTTTTCCGGCAGCCAGGATGACGGCTTTCATAGATCAGCTCTCACGTAGGGTAAACGCAAACGTCGGTTCAGTTTCCAGTCGGGCCGGCCTGCGCCAGCAGCGCTTCCGCACGGTCGAGATCCTCTTTCGAATTGATGCCGAAAATCTCATCCGCATCGGCGGTCTGAACCGCCTCTAAAGGCAATCGATTTTCCACCATGAACTGCACGGTGTCGGTGAGGTAATACTCGCCCTGGGCGTTGCTGCGGCCGATACCCGATAACGCTTTAAATAACAAGGCTTTGTTAAAACAGTATACACCGGAATTGTATTCCTGGATCTTTTTCTCCTCCGGGCTGGCGTCTTTATTTTCGACGATTTTGAGCACCGCGCCTTCGGAATCCCGGACGATGCGGCCAAAATCCCTGATTTTTCCGTCGTTTGCCTTCAGTGTCAGCACCGTGCAGGCGGCCCCGGTCCGCTGGTGTTTTTCGGTCAGATTCTTCAGGGTGGCCACCCGCATCAGCGGCATGTCGCCACATAAGATCAGCACGTCGCCGTCGAAATCCTTAAGGCAGGATTCCGCCTGCAGGACCGCATGGCCGGTGCCGAGCTGCTCTTTCTGCTCCACGTATTCCAGCTCCGGGCCGGAGAAGCGCGCCTTCACTTCCTCCGCCTGGAACCCGACCACCACCACCCGGCGCGCCGGTTTCAGCGCATCCACCGTTTCCAGGACGTAATGCAAAAGCGGTTTCTCCGCCAGAGGCTGGAGCACCTTTGCAAGCGGGGATTTCATGCGCGTCCCCTTTCCCGCCGCCAGAACGAGGACTGCTAGGCTTTTCCTTTGCATTTAATCTTATAGTCGCTGATCTTTTTTCGCAACGTGTTCCGGTTGATTCCCAGAATATTTGCGGCCTGGGTCTGATTTCCTTTGGTTTCGGTCAGCACGATGTCCAGCAGGGGCTTTTCCACCCCGCCGATGATGAGATCGTGCAGCTGTCCATTCTGGTCGCCTTCCATGTGAGAAACGTAATCCTTGATGGTTTTATGCAGCCATTTCTCCAGGAAAGTCGTGGTTTTCTTTTTGACTCGGTTCATGTTGGGGGGATGAGAGATCGAGATTCCGGTTAACGGCAGGGAAAGGGGAACGCGATTTCTTAACGGTTGAATCAGCCAGCGATGGTAACAAACTCCCACAGGGCGGTCAAGCCCCCTGCCCGCTCCCACAGCCCGCCTCCCGGCCCCCGGACCGCAAAAAAGTTGATTCTGGGACGGGCTGACGATACGATGACAGACCGTGATCGGTTTGATTCAAACCGCTTAACCTTTTTGCAGCGGAAACGAATGAAAGTCGCATTTGCCACATTGGGATGCCGCACCAACCAGCACGACACGGCGGAGATGCAGGCGCTCATGGAAGAGGAAGGGTTTTCCATCGTCGGCGCCAAAGACCGCGCGGACATCTACGTCATCAATACCTGCTCGGTAACCCAGCGCAGCGATTACAGTTCGCGGCTCGCCGTCAAAAAATCCCTGGCGATCAACGAAGACGCGCTGGTGGTGTTCACCGGCTGCTACGCCCAGCTCGAACCCGAAGAGGCGTCCCGCATCGAAGGGCTGGACATCGTGCTGGGCAACGCCAACAAGCTGGAGATCGCCGAGGTCATAAAAAACCGGCTCGACGGTGGCAATGCGTTGAAGCAACCCGGCGCGGCGGAAATCCACCAGACCGACATCCTCAAAAAGCGCGTGTTCCGCACTCTGCCCGTCTCGCGGTTTCTCGGCAAGACCAAGGCCTTCATCAAGGTGCAGACGGGATGCGAGGAGAAATGCGCCTTCTGCACCGTGGTGCGGGCGCGCGGCCGCTCGATCAGCGATTCCCGCGACAACATCCTGCACAACGTGAAAGAAGCCATCGCCTCCGGCTTCCAGGAGATCACCCTCACTGGCATCAACCTGGGAACCTGGGGCATGGACCTCGCGCCGCGGGAAACCTTCTCCTCGCTGGTGCGCGACATCCTTCGGCTGAAAGGCGATTTTCGCGTGCGGATCAGCTCCATCAACCCGATGGAGATCGACCGGGACCTGATCGCGCTGATGGCAGACCACGAAAACCTCTGCCCGCATTTCCACATCCCGCTGCAAAGCGGCGACGATGCGGTGCTCGCGCGCATGCGGCGCAACTACAATGCGGCCCAGTATCTCGACGTCACCCGGCAGGCGCTCGATGCGATCCCGGATCTGGCCCTGGGGGCCGATGTCATCGTCGGCTTTCCCGGCGAGAGCGACGCCCACTTTGAGAACACGCGCCGCCTGATCGAGGCGCTGCCGTTCTCCTACCTGCACGTGTTCACCTATTCGCCGCGCCGCGGCACCGAAGCCCACGGCTTCAAGGACAACCTGCCCAAAGCCGTCAAAAAGGAGAGAAACCGCATCCTCACCGAGCTGGCGCAGGAAAAATCCCTGCGCTTTCGCCGGCGCTTCGTCGGACGCACCGCGACCGTACTGCTGGAAAACCAGAACGACGCCCAGGGGCGGCTCAAGGGCCACACCGAACACTACATCCCCGTCGCCCTCGAGGGCGCAGACCGCTTGAAAAACCGCCTGGTGCCCGTCCGCATCGAGAGCGTCTCGCCCGGGCAGGTTTCCGCAACCCTCGCGTAAACCTCTATCGCAACAGGGGTTGCCTCCCAACAAGGGTTGGCCCCAAAGCCGTCCTTCCTTTAAACTGGAAGCATGATCATCACCCTGACCACCGATTTCGGCCTCGACGACCCGTTCGTCGGCATCCTGAAAGGCATCATTCTGGGCATCGCACCGGAGGCGCGCCTCGTCGATATCAGCCACGCCGTCGAACCCGGAAACGTCCTGCAGGCCGCACACGTTCTGGAAGCGGCGCATCCCTGGTTCCCGGAAGGCACCGTGCACTGCGTCGTCGTCGATCCCGGCGTCGGCAGCGAGCGGCGCGCGCTGGCCGTAAAATCAGGCGGCGCGTTTTTCGTCGCACCCGACAACGGCGTGCTGACGCCGGTTCTCGGCCCGCGCAGCCGCGTGGTCGCCCTCGGCAACCGGAAATATTTCCTCAAAAAAGTGTCCGCAACCTTCCACGGCCGGGACGTTTTCGCCCCCGTCGCCGCCTGGATCGCGAGAGGAACCTCTCTGGCCCAGATGGGAAAAAAAATCAGCGATCCGGTCACGCTCACCCTGCCGCTGGCGGAAAAAACTCAGACCGGCCTACGCGGGGAGATCGTGCACATAGACCGGTTCGGCAACCTCATGAGCAACCTTAAAGGCGACGCCCTCGGAAACAGCCCGCAAGATATTGAAAAATATAAGGTTTTATTGAGTGAGCGCGAAATCGCCGGTCCGTTCCCGAATTACGCGGCCTGCAAAAAGGGGGAACCCGGCTGGCTGATCAACAGCTGGGATGCGGTCGAAATCTTCTGCCGCGAAACCAGCGCCGCGAAGAAACTCAAAGCCAAAGTGGGCACCCGTGTGACCCTGAAGCTAAAAACCCGGACAGGATAACAGGATACAATCCGATAACTTCAAAACCATGGAATTCAAAGAAATAAGAGAAAAAATCATCGGTTGCGCGTATCGGGTTTACAACAAAATGGGATTTGGCTTTCTGGAATCCGTCTACGAAAAATGCCTAATTCTCGAACTTGAAAAACAGGGTTTGAATATTGAAGCTCAAAAGCCTATAACCGTTTTCTACGAAAACACACCTGTTGGAAATTTCGTGGTGGATCTGTTGGTCAACGATTCTATTTTAATCGAATTAAAATCTGTAAAAAGTGTCTCCCAGGCACATGAAGTCCAGTTGGTCAATTATCTGGCTGCAACGGGAAAACAAGTGGGACTTTTGATCAATTTCGGGGAAGAAAAAGTCGAAATCAAAAGAAAAGTGAAAGATTTAAAGACATCCTGTTAATCCTGTCTAATATTCTTTTATCCATGGACGGAATCAAAATCATCTGCCAGAACAAGAAAGCCCGGCACAACTACTTCATCGAAGAGAGCCTGGAAGCCGGGATTGTGCTCAAGGGCAGCGAAGTGAAATCGCTGCGCGAGGGCAAGGCCAATATGCTCGACAGCTACGCCACCGTCGAGCGCGGCGAGATCTGGCTGCACAACTGCCACATCAACCCCTACTCCCCAGCCAGCCAGTTCAGCCACCACCCGCTGCGCAAGCGCAAGCTGCTACTCAACAAACGCGAGATCAACCGGCTGATCGGCAAATCCCAGGAAAAGGGCTACAACCTGATCCCCCTCAAGATGTACTTCAAGGACGGCAAAGCCAAGCTCGAACTCTCCCTGGCGAAAGCCAAAAAGCTGCACGACAAACGCGCCACCATCAAAAAACGCGAAGCCGACCGCGAGATCGACAAAGCCATGAAATCCAGAAACCGATAGATCCCTTTTTGTGCAAACGGCCTTGATCCAGGATCAAGGCGCCCACAGCTTCGGTTGCTGCCAGGGCTGCGGCACGCAAAGTGTGCCCCGGCGAGGCGACTCGGCAGGGTGCAGGATAATCGTTTGCCATGCCCCGCGCCATTCCTCCGGCAAGGGATACGGTGGCGCAACGCCAGTCTCAGGCACAAACCCCAGACCCCCGTAATAGGCCGGGTCGCCAAGCACGTAGACCTGGGTCACACCGGCATTTTTCAGCCGTTCTAAGCCCGCGCGGACAATCGCACGGCCGACCCCCTGCCTCTGCCAGGCGGGCGCAACGGCGAGCGGCCCCAGAAGCGCAACCCGGTCCGTAGTTTCGGCAATGCTGCATTTCGTGAAGAGTACGTGTCCTGCGAGAGACGCACCGGTCATCGCGACGAGCGAAAGCACAATAGGGGCTTCCTGCAACAGCTCGATCACCAGAGGCAGCAAATCCTCGTCAGGGAACGCGTCCGAATACAGCTTCTCGATCAAGGCGAGATCACTCGGCAAGTTCTCGCGGATTTCAATTTTTTCGATCATGTCCTGAACATCAGCCCGATTGCAGCAATATACTCCAGATACGCCCATGCCTTCATGAAAAACACGAGGTCGAACGCGAGATCGATAAGCCTATGAAGTCGCAGAATCGGTGAAAACCCTTTTCACCGCAAAGAACGCAAAGGACGACGTTGTTATTCGATGGCCTAAAATAATAACATGAAAAAAAAGATAGCCGAGTAGTCTTCTCATTTAGAAAACCGTATATCCGCCTTAGAGCATTAACGAGTTGCTTGTATTTGATATTTTTTGGATTGGCCTCGGTAAATCTCAACACCCTCTTATTTAAGCAATTTGATGCTGTAAACAGCGCTTTTAGACCCTTAAGCGCATTATTATTTTTTTCAGTCGTTGGATATCTGTGCTTTAAATTCAATAACTGGTTAAAAATAAAAGAATCTAAGATTGTTTATATTTTTCTTTGTGCCATCTTATTATTATTTACTTATGTGTATTTTTTTTAATTCAGTCAATTTTGAAACGGTTGTTTTTTTCTTCTCTTCCTTTGCGTTCTTTGCGTCTTTGCGGTTCCCCCCTGGCCTTTTCCCCTCCCCCCAACTTTCCCCAGATTTTTACCAATTGTAAGGAATAAAATTCCTTCCCCCACGCCGGGGCGGCGCTGATACAATAGTCCCACACCCACAACCCCTTATCAGGAAAGCGTTATGGAAATCGAAAAAACGATCGGCACGATGCTGCACGGCTACCAGCCGGCCTGCGTCCTCATGACGGCGAACCACCTCAAAATCTTCGACGAGCTCAAAGCGCCCATTTCGGCGGAAGCGGTGGCGGACAAGCTGGGCCTGTCCGTCAAGGGCACCGAACGGCTGCTCAACGCGCTGGTGGCCCTCGGCATCGTCAGCAAGGAGCACCACAAGTTTCACCTGCCGGCGGACTGGCAGAGCTACCTGTGCAAGGACGGCGACCACTCGATGCAGCAGTGGATCCAGCTCTCGATGGACCTGCAGCCGGTGTGGGGCCAGCTGCCGGATTTCATCCGCTACGGCAACATAGTCAAAAGCATCATGGACATGCTGGGCAACGACCCGCACAACATGCGCGCCTTCATCGACGCCATGCACGACAAGGGCCTCAAGGCCACCTGGCTCCTGGCGCGCGAGCTGCCCATCGGCGAGGCCACGAAGATGCTCGATGTGGGCGGCGGGCCGGGCACCTATGCGCTCGAATGGGCGAAATTGCACGACCACCTGCGCGCCACGGTGTTCGACATCCCTCCCGTGCTGAAGGTGGCCGAGCTGTATATCGAGCGCTACGGGCTGCAGGACCGGGTGGACACGAAACCGGGCGATTTCAACAAGGACGATTTCGGCGGCGGCTACGACCTGGTGCTCCTGGCCAACGTGCTGCACATGTACCCGCCCGATGCGGGTCAGGCGCTGATCGAAAAGGCGGTGCGGGCGCTGGAGCCGGGCGGCCGCGTCGTCATCCACGGTTTCTGCACCGACGAGGGCGACACCGCGCCAACGGAAGATGCCCTGTTCAACCTGAACATGGGCATGCTCACCGAGGGCGGCCGCGCGCATCCGGTGCAGGAAAAAACGCAGTGGCTGGAGAGCGCGGGCATCACCGACATCCGCCATTTCCGCGTGCAGGCCATCCCCACCGGCGTCCTCACCGGCGTGAAACCCAAATGATTGAAAACACGTCCTCAGGAATCGCGACGCTGCCGGGGAACCCCGCGCGGCGGGAAACCGCACCCTTTTGCGGAATAATTTCCACTCCGGGACGTCTTACAATCATGCGAAAATTCATGATACGAACCGTCTGCGTGGGTTTTGTTCCGATTTGAATATCAAAATCGAGCTGGTATGAGAAAGGAACGCGACCGTGGACACATTCTGTCACTCCTGTGCCGCCCCGCTTGCCATGCCGAATTTCAAAGGCCCCAGCGAAAACCACTGCAAATACTGCACGGATGACAAGGGAAACCTGAAATCCCGCAGTGACGTGGAAAAGAGCATCGTCGATTGGTTCAAGACCTGGCAACCGGATCTGAACGACGGGAAGGCGCTGGCGCGCGCCAGACACTACATGAACGCCATGCCCGCATGGGCAAAAGATTGAAACCGATGAAACCAGCTATCTCTAATAAACGTTCCCGTTCGTTTGGATCCCCCCTTCCCCCTTTGGCTCTGACGATGGCCTGCTTGCTGACAGGTCTTTTGCTTGCCGCCTGCGGCAAATCCGAGGACGGCTCGCAGACAAAATCGGCGGCGACAACCAATGTCAAATTGGATGCCTGTGGGTTGCTGGCCGGGGCGGACCCCGCAGCGCTGCTGGGTGAGGCGGTCGGCGAGGCGGAGCGGACCACGCACGATCTGTTGCAAAAAACCAAAGCGGCCGGCGTCACCATCGCCCATTGTAGCTTTTCGGCGAAAAGTTCGATCTACAAAGGGGCGACGTTGATGCTCAAGCACGTGGCCAACCAGGAAAACCCTGTCAACGGCGCCGCCTTCGTGGACAGCCAAACAAAGCTGGCCCAGGAGTTCGAGATCAAAGCGGAAGAAATCTCTGGAATCGGGGATGTGGCGGTCAAGGTCCAGATGCCGGGATCGTTTCAGCTCTGGGTGTTCTGGAAAAAACACTATCAGCTGAACGCCCAGATCATGGGAATGGAGGACGAAGCCAAAGCTTTTGAAGCCGCCAAAACGATCGCCCGGCACGTCCTGAGCAAAATCTAGCAACCGAATTTAAACGCCACAGAGGATTCAAACCGCATGCAATCATTCGACCGTAGAAAAAGTCCCGGTTCGTTCCGGCGCATCTCCACTCCTTTAGCCCTGACGCTGGCTTTCCTGCTCATGGGCATCCCTCTTGCCGCCTGCGGCAAATCCGAGGACGGCTCGCAGGCAAAATCAGCGGCGAGCCCGGCGGCCTCAAAAGTGAACTTCGATGCCTGTGCGTTGCTGGCCGAAACGGATCTTGCAGCGCTCCTGGGCGAGCCCCCTGGTGAACCAAACCGCGCCACAGACAAGCTGCTTCAAAGTTACAATACCGAAAACAACAAAAAATCTCATTGCGCCATTTCAGGCAAGGAATCCGGACTCTACAAATCCGTATTTTTAATGATTTCCTATGCCGGTAATAAAGAAAACCCCACTGATGCTAAAGATGCGTTTGATGACAGACAGAAAAAAGAGTTTGAAGAAATGCAAATGGTAACAAAGGAGATTTCCGGGCCGGGAGATCTTACGATTCAGGTGACCTCGCCGAAATCATTCGCAATTTTTGTCTATTGGAACAAACATTATCATTTGCATATCACGTTGAACGGAATGGAAAATCAGAAAATCGCTCTGGAGAAGTCGCAGGCTCTGGCACAACAAATTATGAGCAAGCTCTGATATCCGGTCCGATGTTTTTTTAAATTGATGGCAACATTGATGGCAACCAGGAGCCGGGTCCTTCGGGACCCGGTTTTTTTTATTCTCACTCTTCGGCGACCTTCGAACTCCTGAGTCCGTTTGACCGGACGTACCCGCTTTTGCAGCCCAATCACCCCTTTCCCAATCCCCCCTCCACCCGTCACATAAAATAGATTAAATCTATATAAATATAAATTTATAAGATTTTATCTATAAAACGTTTTCAGGCACACTGGATCCAGTTCATGAACGCAGACCCGAATCGGACCCTTTTCAACCCGTTCCACGATTGCATCCAGAAAGGAAAACCATGCGCAACTGGAATGACTACAAAGCGACATTTGGAAATCCGAACAACCTTTTTTCCCTGGCCAGAAGCAGCGACGCTGAGGCAACCGGGGCGTTTTTGGACCAAAATCCGGGGAGCGACCTCAACCGGAAGAATCACAAGGGCCACTCTCCCCTGATGCTCTCGGTTTACAACGGAAACCATGCCGTTTCCGAATTGCTGCTGAGCCGCGGCGCCGATCCGAACTCCTCGGACTTTTCCGGCAACACCGTCCTCATGGGGGCCGCGTTCAAGGGGGATGTGGAAGCGATCCAGCTTCTGATCCGTCACGGCGCCCGCAAGGATGTAAAAAATCACACGGGCATGACCGCGGAACAGTGGGCCAGCGCGTTTGGCCGACGCCAGGTGTTGGCCCTGCTGCAACCCAAAGCCAACCACAGCCGGTTTCAAAGCCTGATGAATTTCACAAAAATCCTGTGGGGATTGATGCGATCCCATTTTCGAAAGGAGGCCACAGCATGAAAGTCAAAACTCTGACCACAGCCGGGGGACACCCCGTACCGGAAAACCAGCACAGTTTGACCGCAGGCGAACGCGGCCCGGTGTTGTTGCAGGACATGCACCTGATTGAAAAACTCGCGCACTTCAACCGCGAACGCGTTCCCGAACGCGTCGTCCACGCCAAGGGCTCGGGCGCTTACGGCACCTTCACCGTCACGCACGACATCACGAAATACACGCAAGCGGATGTGTTCCGTGAAGTCGGGAAAAAGACGGATGTGTTTTTAAGGTTCTCCACCGTCGCGGGTGAGAAGGGTTCGGCCGACACCGAACGCGACCCCAGAGGCTTTGCGGTCAAGTTTTACACCGATGAGGGCATCTGGGATGTGGTGGGCAACAACACGCCCGTATTTTTCGAACGGGACCCGCTGAAGTTTCCCGATTTCATCCATTCGCAAAAGCGCGACCCGCAGACCGGTTACAAAAACCCGGTGCGGATGTGGGATTACTGGGCCAAGGCCCCGCAGGCACTGCACCAGATGACTATCCTCTTCAGCGACCGGGGCATTCCCGACGGCTACCGCTTCATGAACGGATACGGAAGCCACACGTTCGCTTTCTGGAACAAAGCGGGAGAACGGTTCTGGGTGAAATTTCACTTCAAGTCCGCCCAGGGGATCCAGTGCTTAAACGGAGAAGAGGCGGCCCGCATTGCCGGTGAAGATCCGGATTACGCGGGAAGGGACCTTTTCGAAGCCATCGAACGGAAAGAGTTTCCCAAATGGAATCTGAAAATCCAGATCATGCCGGAGAAAGAGGCCGATACCTATGCCGTGAACCCCTTCGACCTGACGAAGGTCTGGCCGCATAAGGACTACCCGTTGATCGATGTCGGCGTCCTGGAACTCAATCGCAACCCGGAGAATTATTTTGCCGAGGTGGAGCAGGCGGCTTTTTCTCCGGCCAACATGCCGCCGGGAATCGGCGCTTCTCCGGACAAGATGCTGCAGGCCCGGCTGTTTGCCTATCCCGATGCTCAGCGATACCGGATCGGCGCCAATTATCAGAGTCTGCCCGTCAATCGCCCCAAAAACGCGGTCAACAATTATCAACGCGACGGGGCGCTGCGCTTCGATGGCAACGCCGCCGGCCAGGATAATTACGAACCCAACGGTTTCGGCGGTCCGGTGCAGGATCCGTCCGTAAAGGAACCGTACCTCATGATCGCGGGAGACGCGGATCGTTACAACGCCCACGAAGCGCATACCGGCAGCGACGATTTTTCTCAGGCGGGCGCGCTTTACAACATCCTGTCAGAAGAGCAAAAGGATCGCCTGACCGCTACCATAGCCGGTACCATGCAGTCGATCCCCCGAGATCTGGCGCTCAAGAACATCCAGCACTTTAGAAAATGCGATCCGGATTACGGCGATCGAATCGAAAAATGGCTCGATCGATCCTGACCGACAGAAGTTGAAATCCGATTCGGTTCGAGAAACCGGGCTCTTTACAGGCCCGGTTTCCGATCCGTCATGCCACCTCGGCGACGGCGACCACATAGTTTTTGCCATAGACTTTGAGGCACTTGGGGCAGGTCGTGTAAAAGAAATAATTTTTTTTCAACGTCCGGCCCTTGCTCTCCACGAAATCCTGCATTTCCTCACACCATTTTCGCGCATCTTTGTAGGGCCCCTCAAAAACCTTGGTCAGGTAGTCGCCCGTCAAACGCACTATGTCCTGGCCCGGCACGTCTTTGTTCACCGAAAAAAAATGCTCGCCTATCCAGGGCGACGGGTCGTGGGAAAGCACGATCAAATCATCCTCGCTGTAAGCATTCGCTTTTTCGATCGCAGCCCACGTTTTGGTGAATACCGAGCCCATATTGAGAGGCACATGAAACAGGCAGCGCGTTTTGGCCTTGACGAACCGTTTTTCCTCAAAATGCAGCTCCTGCCCGTCCCATCCTTCCGGCTTGAACCGGGGACAACAACCCGTCGGGTTGTCGCTTAGATCGTATTTCGGCAACGCATTGGTTTCCATATTCATCTCCTTACTTTTGCAGGAAACCCCCTTCCTGTACCAAACATAGGTTGCGCCACCCGGTATCGCAATCCCCGAAAAAAAACCCCATCGAAAGGCCTCACTTCTTCATCACCACCAGCACCACGCCGGCAACGGCGACGACGGCCCCGATATAACCCCACGATCCGATGACCTCTGCCGCCAGCCTCTCCGGCACGAAACGCGGCAGAACCCACATCCCCGCCAGCGTGATCAATGGATTGAGCGTGATCAGCGGGCTGATGACTGTCAGCGGTATGTACTTCACCGATTCGGCCAGCGCCCCGTAAGCCAGCAGCGTGTTGAGCCCGAGAAAGACCAGCACCGTCCATCCCATAAGGCTCAACGGGGCGAATTCGGCCCAGCGCACCAGCGGCAGCAGCGCGACCGCAGCGGTGCCGTATACCAAGAGGTTCAACGACTGCGCGCTGAACGAGCGGCTGAGGATTTTCTGGCAAGAGATATAGAGCACCCAGACCGAGGTGCCCAGCAGGATGTAAAACCACGCCGTGGCGTACAGCTCCAGGTCCTGAACCTGCCCCTGCCGCTCCCGGTAGAACAGAACGAACCCGACGGCCGCGACCGCAAAGCCCAGCGACTGCAAGCGGCTGATCCGCTCCTTGAAAAACAGCACGCCGACGATCACCAGCATCACCGGCGCCAGCTGGATGAGGATGGCCACGTTGGAGGGGCTGGACAGGCGGATCGCTTCGGTGACGGCGAAATAATTGGCCGACAGCGACACCCCGGCCAGCAGACCGAGTCCCGGCGGCCGCACGAGGATGCGCGTGGGCTGGCTACCTTTCAGCGCCAGCAGCAGATACAGCAGGAGAAAGGAAAACAGAAAGCGGAACCAGGCGATGGTTCCGGGGGAAAGCTCGTTGAGCGCGATGCGCAGAAAGATCGGCAGGACGCCCCACAGGACCGCCGTCACCAGCGCCAGGACCACCCCGCGCAGATAGTGGGGATTGGAATCGGTGTCGGAGGGATTCACCTTGCACGCCTCAAGCGTTCAACGCCAGGCCCGCTCATCGCAATCCCCGCCGCGCACCCGCACGTCATCGCCGGGGACCGGGCGTCAGTTCAATTGGGAAAAGTTTTTCAGGAGAGTCAGTCCCAGCTTCTGGCTTTTTTCCGGATGGAACTGGAACGCGAAGATGTTTTCATGGTGGACGCTGGAAACGAACTCCACGCCGTAGTGGGTCGTGGTCGCCACGTCCTCCGGGTTTTGCGGCACCACATAATAGGAATGCACGAAATAAAAATACGAATCGTTGGGGATCGACGCGAACAGCGGATTGTCGCCGTGCACCCGCACCGTGTTCCAGCCCATGTGCGGGATCTTGAGCCCCGGCTCCTCAGTAGAATCCGGCATGCGGCCGGAAAACCCCACCACCTCGCCGGGCAGCACCCCCAGACCGGAAACCCGGCCGAATTCCTCACTCTGGTTGAACAGCAGCTGCAGGCCGAGACAGATGCCCAGAAACGGCTTGCCGCTCTGGATCGACCGGTGCACCACATCGACCAGATCGAGCCGCTCCAGATTGTGCATGCAGTCCTTGAAAGCGCCGACGCCGGGCAGGACGACGGAATGCGCGGAAAGGATGGTGTCCTTGTCGTGGGTCACCACCGCGTCGGCTCCCACCGACTCGAATCCCTTCTGCACCGAGCGCAGGTTGCCCATGCCGTAATCGACGATCGCGATCACAGCTTCCCCTTCGTGGACGGGATGGCCTGCGAACGCGGGTCGAGCGCGCAGGCCTGATCGAGAGCCCGGGCGAAGGATTTGAACAGCGCTTCGACGATGTGGTGGAGATTGCTCCAGTAGCAGGAATGAAAATGCAGGGTGAGGCCGCTGTTGGCGGAGAAAGCCTGGAAAAACTCCGGCACCAGCTCTACATCGAACTGGCCGATCTTGGATTTGGGCAGCTCAAGCTCGAACACAAAAAAAGCGCGGCCGGAAATATCGACCACGCAATTGGCCAGCGCCTCATTGAGCGGGACGGACGCCTGGGAAAACCGGCGGATCCCCTTTTTGTCGCCCAGGGCCTTCTCGAACGCCTGCCCGAGGGTGATGCCCACATCTTCCACCGTATGGTGGTAATCGATGTGGATGTCGCCTTTGGCTATAACCTTGAGGTCGAAAAACCCATGCTTCGCCAACTGCGCGAGCATGTGATCGAGAAACGGGATGGACGTCTGGATATCCTGCACACCGGTCCCGTCGATGTTGACCTCGACCTGGATTTCCGTTTCCCGTGTCGCACGCGTGACTTGAGAGGTTCTAGCCATTCACAGAATGCTTCAGTTTCAAAAGGCCCTTCTTGCCGTTGCCGTTGACGGACTTTTTGCCGCCGTTGCCGGCGTACACCTTGTGGCCGCTGTCCACAGGCGCCGGCTCGTTGATCTTTTGATAATGGGCCAAAATCGTTTCAAAAATTCCCTGAGGATCCAGTTTGAGATCCTTGCGCTGCACGTTCGGCGCTCCGTGCTCCAGAACGATGTCCTCCAGCCCGATGCATTTGGGCGCCACCCGTTCCGTGAGCCCTTCCTCCTGCAGCACTTCCAGGATGGCGGACCCGAAGCCGCCTTTCAGCGCATGCTCTTCCACCGTGATCAGACAGGGCGTGGTTTCCGCAAACCGCCGGACCAGTTCGCTGTCCACCGGCTTGGCGAAGCGGGCGTTGATGACCGCCACGCTCAGCCCCTCTTTTTCCAGAAGTTCGGCCGCCTTCAGAGATGAAGCCACCATGTGGCCGTAGGCGAAGACCGCGATGTCGGTGCCTTCCCGCAACACTTCGCCCTTGCCGATCGGCAGGCTCTGTATCTTGGGATCGATCTCCACACCCAGCCCCGATCCGCGCGGATATCGCAGCGCTGCGGGCCCGGGATGGTAAATGGCCGTTTTCAGCATGTGGCGCAGCTCGTTCTCATCCTTGGGCGCCATCACCACCATGTTGGGCAGCGTCCGCAGAAAAGCGATGTCGTACAGACCCTGATGCGTCGCCCCGTCTTCGCCCACGATCCCCGCCCGGTCCATCGCGAACGTCACCGGCAGGTTCATCAGGCAAATATCGTGCACGACCTGATCGTAGGCCCGCTGCAGGAAGGTCGAGTAGATTGCCGCCACCGGCCGGAAGCCTTCGATGGACAGCGCGCCGGCAAACGAGACCGCGTGCTGTTCCGCCATCCCCACATCGAACGTACGCTGCGGGAACGCTTTTTCAAACTTGCTGATCCCGGTTCCATCCGGCATGGCCGCCGTGATGCCGATGATCTTCTCGTCTTCCTCGGCCAGCTCGATCAGCGCCTCCGCGAACACCTGCGTGTACGCCGGGTTGGCTTTCTTTTTGACGAACTGCCCGGTGGCGATGTCGAACGGTTTCGCCCCGTGCCACACGTCGGCCTTCTCCTCGGCCAGCTCGTAGCCCTTGCCTTTGCGCGTGACCACGTGCAGCAGCGTCGGTCCGTGAAGCCCGCGCAGGGAGTCGAAGGTGTCGATCAGCGTGTCCACGTCGTGCCCGTCCACCGGACCGACATAACGGAAGCCCAGATCCTCAAAAAGCCGCCCCGGGATGAACACGCCTTTGATCGCCTCATCGATGCGATGCGCGTAGCGGGAGATGTCCTTGCCGATCCCCGGAATGGCGAGCAGCAACTCATCCACTTCCTGCTTGATCTTGGTCATCACCTGACCGGTGAGAATTTTGCTCAGGTGCGCGGACATCCCGCCGACGTTGGCCGAGATCGACATCTCGTTGTCGTTCAGCACGACGATCATATCGTTCTGGATGTGGCCGGTGTGGTTGAGTCCCTCAAAGGCCATGCCGGCGGTGAGGGAACCGTCGCCGATCACCGCCACCACGTCGTGGGACTCCTTTTTCAGATCGCGCGCTTTCGCAAAAGCCAAAGCGGCGGAAATGGAGGTGCCGCCATGACCACAGTTCCAGTGATCGTGCTCGCTTTCCTCCCGCTTGGTGAATCCACACAGTCCGTTGTATTGGCGCAGGGTGCCGAAATTATTTTTTCTACCTGTGAGCAGTTTATGAACGTAGGTCTGATGTCCAACA
This sequence comes from Nitrospinales bacterium, assembly GCA_965223345.1. Classification (GTDB taxonomy): domain Bacteria; phylum Nitrospinota; class Nitrospinia; order Nitrospinales; family VA-1; genus CBDCWG01. The sequence continues at coordinate 1,915,494 of CBDCWG010000012.1, read as the reverse complement.
TCCCAGACGAATTTATCCCTTGGGCTGTCGAAAACGTAATGCATTGCAAGAGTGAGTTCCACCACTCCCAGGTTGGACGCCAGATGTCCCCCGGTTTTCGAAATCACCTGTAACAGGATCTCCCGGATTTCTTTTGCAAGGTGAGGCAAATCTTCCCGCTTGACCAGCTTCAGATCTTCGGGACCGTCGATTTGTTCTAAAATCTTGCTCATAGTGTACCCAGTCAAAATGAACGTTGGACAAAAAACCGAGCTATCTCTCGCAGTGGATCGGCCCGATCATCGAATGATTCCAAACAGGCAATGCTTTCTTCAACAAGTTCTTCCGCTTTCTTCTTCGATTCTTCCAGCCCGTAAAGCGCCGGATACGTCGCCTTGTCCTTTCCTACGTCGCTGCCAACGTTTTTTCCTAACTTGGCCTCATCGCCAGTAATGTCAAGAATATCATCCACTATCTGGAAAGCCAGCCCGATGTGCGCCCCGTAGCGGGACAGCGCATTGAGCTGCCTTCGCTCTGCTCCGCTCAGTATGGCACCGGAACGGATGCAGGCCCGAATCAAATGGCCCGTTTTGTACACATGAATATATTCAAGCGTTTCCGGGTCGATGGGCTTTCCTTCGGATTCCAGATCGACGACCTGGCCTCCGATCATCCCGCCGGACCCCAGAGCCACGGACATCTCGTGGGCGGCTTTTAAGATATTCCCTTCCGAAGCCCGATCCATCAACCGGGAATGCGTCATCAAAACAAAGGCTTCTGTCAACAACGCGTCCCCCGCCAAAATGGCGATGGCTTCTCCAAAAACTTTGTGATTGGTCGGCTTGCCCCTGCGCGTGTCGTCGTTGTCCAGCGCAGGGAGATCGTCGTGGATCAGGGTGTATGTGTGAATGAATTCGGCAGCAACCGCAAAGGGCAGGACAGCTCGCCGGTCTCCTCCAACGGCTTCGGCTGCCGCGATTACAAGTATCGGCCGCAATCTCTTTCCGCCTGCGAGAACGCTGTAAGCCATCGCCTTATGAATGCTTTCGGGATAGCTATATTCCGCAGGCAGCAAATCAACAATTGCGCTATCAATGATCTTTTTGCCATCGGAAAGATATTGCGCTAAGACAAAATCTTTCAATTATCCTATTGAACTCAAAAAAGTTTTCACTCTGTTGTTGAGGCTCGCCCAATGGCAACAGCGGAAATAGTACCACAAATCCTGACACAGTCAACTTAATTTGTGAGGTCTAAAGTCCTAAAAAGCCGTTAGTTTTTAAGTACTAAGACGAAAATGGTCCCTCACCTGCGCCTCAAAATCACGCGAAAATTTCGCCGAATTCGATAGAAGTTAATCCGAATTTTCCCAATACAATCACAACGATACACACATCATTCTTCTATAAAGATGCGCTGCCGGGACGCACACGTTCCCCACAACGAAAACATTTTATCTGCACGAATCTCTACCTTATAATGCACGCGTATCGCATTTCCGGGAAATCCGGAACCCGCAAAACCCGCACGTTTCGGCAACACGTTTGCGACCGACCCGGTCTCGCAGGAAAAGAAAGACACGCAACGCGAACCCACAGCAATCATAAGGAAGGATGGATTATCGGAAGTGGGAATCCCAGTGAGCGGCCTCCCTGACTCGTCACAGCCGGTTTTTCAGGGATTTTGGGCGCCAGGGCGTCCCCACCGCGAACGGGCCGAAATCCGCAATTATCACGTATGTCATTAAAAATTAATGAGATAGGGCCTACCATTCCAAGAAATTTAGTGTTAATCTATAGACTCAGACTCCGAAACCAACCGTTCCGATAACGTATAAATCACTCAGATAGATTGATATAAGGGATCTTATGCAAAACTTAACCGTCACCTGGGCAGGGTACGCGGCCCTCATCTGTTTCACCCTGGCCTACATACTGGTCATCTTTGAAGAAAAGCTCCACATGCGGAAGTCCAAGCCCGTGATCTTCATCGGCTGCTTCATGTGGATGCTGATCGGGCTGTACGAATCCACCCACGGCGGAGGCCACGCGCACGACTTCATCAAGGAACTGGTCGCCGAAATCGGCGAGCTGTTCTTTTTTCTTCTTGCGGCAATGACCTACATCAACACGCTCGACGAGCGCAATGTGTTCCAGGCGCTGCGGGTCTGGCTGTTGAGAAAGGGAATGGGTTTTCGCAAACTGTTCTGGGCCACCGGCATCATCACCTTTTTCCTGTCACCGCTGGCCGACAACCTGACCAGCGCGCTGCTCATGTCCACCGTGGCGCTCGCCGTCAGCGGCGGCAACGGACGGTTCATCGTTCCGGCTTTCGTGAACATCGTGGTCGCCGCCAACGCGGGGGGAGCCTGGAGCCCCTTCGGCGACATCACCACCCTCATGGTGTGGACCGCCGGCAAGGTGGAAACGCTGCAATTCTCCTATCTGATGATCCCGAGTGTGATCAACTGGATCATTCCGGCTCTCATCATGTATCCCTTCGTGCCGGATGAGAAACCGGAAGGATCGATCGAAGAAGTGAGACTGAAACACGGCGCCAAAGTCGTCATCGCGCTCGGCATCCTCACCATCGCCACGGCGGTGAGTTTCCACCAGTTTCTGCACCTGCCGCCGTTTCTCGGCATGATGATGGGTCTCGGCGCATTGATGCTGTTCGGCTTTTACCTGAAGCGCTGGGGAGACCTCCCCTTGATGAAGGAGCTGGGCGTCGAGGAATGCCGCCGTCAAACCCCGCGTTTCGATATTTTTCGCAAAGTGGAAGGCGTGGAGTTCGACACGCTGCTGTTTTTCTTCGGCGTCCTCACGGCGGTGGGGGCCCTGCAGTACATCGGCTACCTGGCTCTGGTCAGCGAAAACATGTACGGCACCCTCGGGCCGACCAAATCCAACATCATCGTCGGCATTCTTTCCGCCATCGTCGATAACATCCCGGTCATGTACGCAGTCCTCAAAATGGACCCGGCGATGGGCCTGGACCAGTGGCTGTTGATCACCCTGACCTGCGGCGTGGGCGGCAGCCTGCTTTCCGTCGGTTCCGCGGCGGGTGTCGCCGTCATGGGCGTGGACCGGGAGAACTACACGTTCATGTCGCACCTCAAATGGGCGCCGGTCATCGCCCTCGGCTACGCTGCGAGCATCGCCAGCTGGTGGTTCCTGACCGCCGGTCTCAGATAAGACACCGCATTTCACGCTACCGATCAGGCGCGGGCCAGGGTGAACACATGCACCCGGCTCGCGCCGTTTCGTTTCAGGACCCGGGCCGCTTCGTCGGCCGTCGCTCCCGTCGTCATCACATCGTCCACCAGCAGAATGTCTTTGCCCTCGACCGCTTCCGGGCGGTCCACCGTGAACACTCCCCGGACATTGCGCAGCCGTTCCGCCTTGCTTTTGCTCGCCTGCGATTCGGTTTCCCGCACCCTGCGAAGCAGACCGTTCGCCAGCGGCAACCCCAGCGTGCGGGCGGTTTCGCGGGCGATGAGAAACGACTGGTCGAACCGCCGCTCGCGCATCTTGTTAAAATGCAAAGGCAGCGGCGACACACAGAACCCCCGCCCAAACGCCGCATCCTGCGTTGAAAAATAAGCCGCAATCAGTGGAGCGATTTCTTTCACCGCCCCCATCTGCTTTTCATACTTGAAATGCTGGATCAGCTTTTTGAGGACCGCGTCGTAGCTTCCCAGCGAACGGGCCTGATCGAACGCGAACGGCGCCTTGCGGCAGGGGCCGCAGGCGAAATCCTCGGTGGGGTACGGATAGGAAATGTCCGCCGGGTAACCGCAGCGCTGGCAGAACGGCGGCTCGATGAAGGCGATGTCCTCACGGCAGCAATCGCACAGGGCTCCGCCCTGCCCCACGGCGCTCGCGTCGCAGAACACGCATTTCCTCGGGAACAGAGCTTCCAGCACCGCATCGCAAACGCTCCGCCCCCAGCTTTTTTTCACAAACAGCTCGTTGACGCGCATGCGACCGCTATCCCAAAGTTTGCAAAACGCCCGGCCTTTCCGCAATCCGAACTCCCGGCGAAACAGGAAAAGCCATTGAATTTAAACGGAGACATGCTGGGATTATGAAATCATTTGTTATGTTCATCAACCAGAATTTATGCTAAATTTTCCCCCTCGGCCCATGCCCGGACACACGCAACCTCAAAGGACACAGCCGGACCATGAAGAGTAACGAGGAACTGGCGCAGCGGACGCAAAAATTCGTGGCCAGCACATACGGACGCTACCCCATCGGCATCGTCCGCGGCAAGGGGACCCACGTCTGGGACGCCTCCGGCAAACGCTACACGGATTTCGTCAGCGGTCTCGCGGTGGACAACCTCGGGCATTGCCATCCGGCGGTGGTCGCGGCGATCCGCAAGCAGGCCGGGCAGCTTCTGCACGTGTCCAATCTCTATCATATCGAACCCCAGACCGATCTGGCCGAGGCGTTGGTGCGCCTGAGTTTTGCGGGCAAGTTTTTTTTCTGCAACAGCGGCACCGAAGCCAACGAGGCCGTCATCAAACTGGCCCGCCGCTATTTTTTCGACCGCGGCGAGACACAGCGCCATGAGATCATCACCTTTCACAACTCGTTTCACGGCCGGACGCTGGGTTCGCTTTCCGCGACCGCGCAGAAAAAGTTCCACCAGGGCTTCGATCCGTTGCTCAAGGGGTTCAGGCACGTCCGGTTCAACGACATCGAGGCGGTGAAAAAAGCGGTCTCGAAAAAAACCGCCGCCGTGCTGATCGAACCGGTGCAGGGGGAAGGCGGCGTCAACGTCGCGGACAAAAAATTTCTCAAGCAGTTGCGCAAGCTGTGCAACGACCACAAACTGCTGCTGATCTTCGACGAAGTGCAGACCGCCTTCGGCCGCACGGGAAAATTGTTCGCCTATGAAAATTTCGCTGTGACCCCGGACGCCTTCACCCTGGCAAAGGCTCTGGGCGGCGGCATGGCCATCGGCGCACTGGGCGGAAAAAATGCGGTCATGAAATCGTTCGTTCCCGGCACCCACGCTGCGACCTTCGGCGGCAACCCGCTGGCCTGCGCTGCGGCACTCGCCGCCCTCGATGTCTACGCCGATGCGGATTTTCTCAAACAGACGCGCGCAACCGGAGAGTATTTCCACAGCCGCCTGCTGGAGCTCAAAGCAAAGTTTTCCATCGTCGAGGAAGTGCGCGGCCTGGGCCTCATGCTGGCGATGCAGCTCGACCAGCCGGCGGCGGCGATCGTCGATGAGTGCATGGACAGGGGATTTCTCATCAACTGTGTGCAGCAGAACACGCTGCGGTTCATTCCGCCTCTCACCGTAACGCAAACCGAGATCGACCGGCTGATGCGGGTGCTCACCGCCTGCCTGAAAAAGCGGCAATCCTGAGGCGGGCATCGTTATGAAAAAAGACCTCATCGCCATCAACGACTGGACCCGGCAGGAGATCTGCGATCTGTTCGAATCCGCCGCCGGGTTGAAACGAAACCGCGCCGACCGGGCCACGCACCAGCCCCTCAAGGGCCAGTCGCTGGGAATGATCTTCAGCAAGAAGTCCACCCGCACGCGCATTTCTTTTGAAGTGGCCATGTTCGAGCTGGGCGGCCACGCCCTGTTTCTCTCCCCGGATCAACTGCAGCTCAACCGCGGCGAAACCCTCGAGGACTCGGCGAAAGTTTTGTCGCGCTACCTGGACGCGATCCTCATCCGCACCTACGACCATCAGGAGGTGGTGGATCTGGCCCGGCACGCCAGCATCCCCGTGATCAACGGGCTCACCGATCTCAATCATCCGGTGCAGATCCTGTCCGACCTGTTCACCATCCGGGAAAAGCGCGGCCACCTGGATGACCTGAAAGTCGCCTATGTGGGCGATGGCAACAACATCGCCCACTCCTGGATGATCGCCGCAGCGACCCTGGGATTCCACGTCGCCATCGCCAGCCCACAGGAGTGCCAGCCAAAACGGCCGCAGGGGCTGGGAACCTCCGGCAACGTCGAAATTCTGGAGGACCCGCTGGCGGCCGTGCAAAACGCCGACGTCATCTACACCGACGTGTGGGTCAGCATGGGACAGGAAAAAGAAGCGGAAAAGAAAATCGAACAGCTCAGGCCCTACCAGATCGATCAAAAACTCGTCGCCGCCGCCAAGCCGGACGTGCTGGTGATGCACTGCCTGCCGGCGCATCGGGGCATGGAAATCGCCGCCGAGGTGATGGACGGAAAACACTCCATCGTCTTCGACCAGGCGGAAAACCGCCTGCATGTTCAAAAAGCCATCCTGCAAGCATTGTTAAGCCCGCCAAAACAATGATATGATCGAAGCCTTCGGACCCGGTGCCCGGTCCGGATGTGAGACTGCCGCCAACCCGGCGCATCGGTTCCCATCTCGCGGTCGGAGCCGCTCAGCCTGCCTCATGCGAAAAGAACGGGTCACTCGATCGATGACGTTCCCATTGTTCACAACCAGCCACACTCCATCCCCGCATCGCCAGCGTCGTTGCGCCTGGCGCTCGACCGCCCTGGGCCTGATGCTGGCGGCAGTGCTGTTGTTCGCCCCGGCACAACTCCGCGCCCAGGAGACCGCGGCGGATGGGGAAACGTCGCGCCGTCACCTTCTTCTGATCACCAAGCAGATCATGGTGCTGCAGCAGGAGATCGACGATTACCTGAAAAAAGCCTCGGGCAAGAAGGACTCAAAAAAAGTCATCAACCTGCAAACGCAGATCGACAGAATGCTGCTGGATTTCGAGTCGATGGCCACTCAGCTGTCGCTTGAAGACCCTTCGCTGCAGAAGAAAAAGAAACTGGACTGGGTCGAGGAAATCCAGGAACTGACGAAACCCCTGCTCAACGCCGTGCGCGATCTCACCAAGAAGCCGCGCATGATCGAAGAGCTGAAGGAAAAGATCGAGAACCTGCAAGCGAAACTCGCCCTGCATGAGGAAGCGAGCGCGAACCTTTCCCGGCTGCTCGAGGATTTCGAACGCAATCCGCCGCCCGATACGGAAGCAGGCCGGAAGTTCCAGGACCGCATCCTGAGGCTGCGCAACAAGTACGACCCGGAACTGGTGCGCCTCAACCTCATCAAGGCGCAGCGCAACCTGGAACAGATCCTTTCCACCGATGAGTCGGTCGTCGATGCCGCGACCAAAACGATCAAGGACTTCGTCAAAAACCGCGGCCGCAACCTGCTCGTCACCATCGCCATGTTCATCGGCCTGTGGTGGGTGCTGTCGCGGCTGCGCAAATGGATTCTGGCGCGCAAATTTCTGTCGAGCCGCACCTCGTCTATCGGCAAGCTGTTCAGCGCGGCCTACAATTTCGTCGTCCTGCTGTTCTGCCTTCTCGTGGGGCTCGCCTGCCTGTACTTTTTCAACGACTGGCTGCTCATCACCCTCATCATCATGGGCCTGTTCCTCGTGGTGTGGACCTCGCGCCAGTGGATTCCAAGGTTTCTGCAGGAGATCAAGCTCATCGTCAACCTCGGCACCGTCAAGGAAAACGAGCGCCTCATCTGGAAGGGCGTCCCCTGGCTGGTCGAGGAAATCCGCCTGCAGGCGACCCTGGTCAACGAACGGTTGGAAGGCGGCGAGCTCAAGCTGCCGCTGCACGAGTTGATCGGCCAGCACTCGCGCCCGGTGGTGGAGCACGAGCCCTGGTTCCCCACACGCACCGGCGACTGGGTGATCCTCTCCGACTCCAGCTACGGCCGCGTCGAGAGCCAGACCATGGAACAGGTGGTGCTGAAGCTCAAGGGCGGCGCGCTGAAGTTTTACCCGACGCCGGATTTTCTCACCTTGAACCCCGTCAACATCTCCAACGGGTTCCGCTACACCATCGAGTTCGGCCTCGATTACGGCGTGCAGGCAAAAGTCACCGACGCCCTGCCCCGCCTGTTCGAGGAGGGGTTGCAGAAGCACCTCAAGCGGCATTTCGAGGGCAGCCCGCCGGATTTCACGTTCCTGGAAGTCTCCTTCGACCACGCCGGCTCGAGTTCCCTGAACATCATGATCATCGTGCACGTGGACGGCCGCTGTGCGGCCCGGTACGAAGAGAACAAACGCGAGGTCCAATCCACGCTCGTGCGCATCTGCAACGAAAACGATCTCACCATCCCCTTCAACCGCCTCACCATCGACCTCGCCAACGGCAACGCCGCGAACCCTCTGACCCCGGCGACCTGACCGTGTTTGCGTTTGAGTGCCTCAAAGAGCACAGCCACTCTTCTGCCCGTTTGGGCCGCATCACCACCGCCCACGGCACGATCGACACGCCGGCCTTCATGCCCGTCGGCACCCAGGCCACCGTCAAGGCCCTGACTCCGGAGGACCTGAAAGCCTGCAACGCGCAGATGATCCTCGGCAACACCTACCACCTGTATCTCAGACCCGGCCACGCAATCATCCAGGCGCTCGGCGGGCTGCACCGCTTCATGAACTGGGACGGCCCCATCCTCACCGACAGCGGCGGCTTTCAGGTGTTCAGCCTGGCCCGGCTCGCCAAGGTCTCCGAGGACGGCGTCACCTTTCAGTCGCACATCGACGGCTCCGCGCACGAGTTCACGCCCGAGCACTCCATGCGCGTGCAGCAGGCGCTGGGCGCGGACATCATCATGACCTTCGACGAGCCCATGCCCTACCCCGCCGAAAAATCCGCCGTGGAAAAATCCTGCCACCTGTCCGCGCGCTGGGCCAAGCGCTGCCGCGAGGTGCACCCGGACGGCGCGCAGACCCTGTTCGGCATCGTGCAGGGCGGCATGCACGAAGACCTGCGCGCCCTGAGCGTGCAGCAGATGGTGGACATCGGATTTAAAGGCTACGCCATCGGCGGGCTGAGCGTCGGCGAGGACATCGAGACGATGTACAAAATGACCGCCTACACCGCACCGCGATTGCCGAAGGACAAACCGCGCTACCTGATGGGCGTGGGCACGCCGAAGAATCTGGTGGATTCCAGCGCCATGGGGGTGGACCTGTTCGACTGCGTCATGCCGACGCGCAACGCCAGGAACGGTTCGCTGTTCACCAGCCAAGGCAAGGTGAACATCAAGAACACCCAACACAAGGAAGACCCGGCGCCTCTCGACCCGGAATGCGACTGCAACACCTGCCGCAACTATTCCCGCGCCTATCTGAGGCACCTGTTCCAGGCCGAGGAGATCCTCGCCATGCGCCTCAACTCGCTGCACAACATCGCCTATTATCAGAACCTGATGCGCAAAGTCCGAAAAGCCATCGAAGAGGACGTGCCGTTCGATTTGGGGTGGACGGGAGAAAATGGGGAAGATTAGGAAGAATTTGATGAAAAGCTAATTGATGGATTCTTGAGACGAGGAGTTTTTGTCTTTTATAAATTTTTCTATATAGAGATAAACATTAAATAAGATTAAGGGTGTAAATGCCCAAATTTCTGAAATTGGCAACTTATTCTCTTGTATGTTTTTCATCAGAAAAATAATGGGATAAAAAATTATTAATAAGGCGATAGCCACTGCAGGAATTGCGAAAACAATTCTCAATATTGTTTTTTTACTCAGACTGGATTTTTCAAACTGACTCCTTATTTTAAAGCTGACAAAACGAGAAAAAATCATGAAGAGAGTCAAGACCAAACAAAGAAGTACGAAGTTTGTCATGAATCTTCTCTTTCCGCTTCAAGCCTCATATTAAAGGACAGTGATTAGAAACGTTATCCACTACCGCTCAGTCTCTTCAATGATCCCGAGAATCTTGAAAGCGTGGATGTCGTAGCCGGAGCGTTTGGGGAGCGCCGCCTGCACCACGGCTTTGAGGATTTGCAGTTTTTCCCCGTCGAGGAAGGCGTGCAGCGTTTCGAAAAGCGGTTCGGGGAAATACAGGTTGAGATCGAGCCTCGCCCGTTTGTACTCATAGCGGTAGCCCGAGCGCATGGGGTTGGCGCGGATGGGCCGGTATTCCACATGCCCCTCGCGCATCAGCGGCGCGATTTCCAGCCAGTCGCCGCCCAGAGCCGTAAGCCCCTGGCGGATGTTGGACAGCAGGATGCCGGGCTCCTGCAGTTCGTAGGTGTAGCTGGGCATGCGTCGCGCCCCCTTAAAAGTTAAGGGAAATACGATTAAAAGCTTGTGATTGCAGGTTTAGACGGCCCCGGCTCTGAAAGGATTCATCCGCTGAAGGATATTCCCTGGCGAGCCCATGGCCCCACCTTCTTTTGGACGTCACGGTTCCCGCCTCCCAGAGCAGCGAAACTGAGTTCTAAAGTTTTTCAGGCACTCTTCTTTCGGAACAACACAGACAGGCCACCTATCAGGCCTCCGATCAAAGCCGCTATGGCAACCTGGCCCAGATTGATGCCAAACAGCGTCGGGGCGTTGTCCAGGAATCTCGGCTTGTAACGGTCTTTTTCGCCAACCTGTATGCTGTGAACCATATCGGAGTACAGACCTTTGTATTGTTCAAACTCATCTTCCAAAGCATACCCAAAAAAGTGAATAGATCCGTAGTCGGTGAGCTTGACCGCCATGAGACCTTTTACCCGACCCGCTTCCTGCACATCCATAGCGACGCTGGACCACAGGATATGAGTGCCCGAATCATAGATGCTTTCCCCCAGAGACGCATTGGATAACAACTCACCGGCAGCGCTTTCCGCTTTTTTCATTCCTTCTTCAATGCCACTATCGATCTTCCTGTAATTTTTCATCTGACCTTCTGATATTCGGCCACTGCGATTTACCTGAACAAGAACATAGGGGTACTCGAACCAGTCTTCATTTGCGGAGAGTTGATACCCATATTCGTAAGTCACACTCTGTCCCGCCGCCTGCGAAGCCATCGCTCCAAACTGATCCAGAACCTCTTTGGGAATTTCTTTCCATTCGCCGGGAATGCGGATTGTGTAGTCATCTCCTGCATCAAAGACAATTTGATCATCCGCGGCATCCGCTTTTTGAATTTGCACCGTCGCTTGAGAAAATACAAAACCGGGAAAAGCAAAACCGAAAACAAGCCAGAAAAATACAGGCGACCGGTTATTCCTCTGAAAATAACCTTTCAGCATGTTTCCCTCCGTATTCTCGAGGTTGATGAAAAACCGCTTAAATAAGGATGTGCATTTTCAGCAAAACGGGGTGAAAGGGGCGCTCATTCCAGTCCGGCCTTCACCGCCCGGATCGCCATGAACAGCGGGATCTCCTTGCGCGCCCGGTTTTCCGCCTTGGCGCGTTTGCCCGGCTCGCTGGTTTTGTTGGAAACCCATTCCTCCAGCCCGTCCACCAGCAGCCCGGCGGCCGCCAGTGCGGAGAAATAGCTTGCGAGCGGCCGGTGGTAGGTCACCGTGAACACCTTGGAGGTGGCGATGGGCGGGGTGACGATGGGGATGGTGATCTCCGAGGCGTAGCGGTCGATGCGGCGGTATTCCAGTTTCTTTTCCTCATCCCAGCCCCAGTGGCTCTGCCGCGGGATGCGGAAACAGGGGTGCGTCACCACCATCACGAAGCGGCCGCCCGGTTTGAGACCGCGATACACGTTTTCAAACACCGGCTCCAGCGCATCCATGTTCTGCAGCGCCAGAATGCAGGTGATGCCCTCGAACCGGTTTTCGGGCACGGTGTCGGCGTCGCGCGCGTCGCCGATGTGATAACGCACGCCGGTTTTCGAGCGGGCGCGAGCGAAGCGGATCAGCTCTTCCGAGGAATCGAGCCCCTCCACCTTCATGCCCTTTTGCGCGAGGAACCGCGACAGCACCCCCTGACCGCAGGCGAGGTCCAGCACGCGGCTGCCTTTTTTCAACTGCAAAAGCTTGAGCACTCCGGGCAGGATGATCTTGCGGTGAAAATCGGTGCCGCGCGTGCCCACGAGGTTGTCGTACCAGGACGCCGCCTGATCCCAGACCGTGACCGCACGGCCTTTCGACCGTTTGGGCCCGGCGGTCTTTTTGCGTGTTTTGGGGGTTCTGGTTTTTTTCTTCAAGGGATTCTCAGCCGGAAATGAAACGTTCCATTTTGCCGAACGCGTGAGGATGGACTGGTGGGAAACGCAAAAATAGCTTATAATTGAAGGGAGTCACATCTTCGGTTCTCTGTCCTTCCCAATCAACCGGCTTCAATCATACCACACGAGGTTTTTTCATGAAACGATCGCCCATCGCTGCATCGCCCCGGCTTCGCCTTGTTGTCGCCGCCTGCCTGCTGTTCACTATAGCCGCCTGTTCCTCATTCGCCCAGCGGCAGACGCACGACGACCTGGAACAAAGCATCAAGGCTTTCAACCGGCGTTTCGAAGGAAAGCTGATGGATATCAGCTCCCCGTTTGTGGTGCGGGAAAAACAGGAAGAATTTCTGAAAAAATCCCTGAGAGTGGAAAACGACGTGGTTTTTTACAACACCTCGATCCTCAACGTCCGCCTGTTCGAAGACGACCAGCCCGTCCGCATCACCAGCAAGGGCCCCGAGAAGGAATTCAACCAGGCCGACGTGCTCATCCGCTATCAGATCACGGTGATGCCCAGCACAAAGCTGAAAACCCTCATGGTGAAGCAGAAGTGGTACCACAGCGAGGAAGAAGGCTGGCGCGTGGACCCGGACCTCGACGCGTTTTTCGACCCCGAGCAGACCCAGTAGCTGGAACGATTTTTTTTACTCCCCCTCACCCAGCCCTCTCCCTCCAGGGGAGAGGGATTTTGTCTCTGTCACCCTTGAGTCTTTCGGCAAGCTCAGGACAGGCTTTGTCGAAGGGTGATCGGTTCATGTTTCTTTCAAGGTTACATTTCCGGAAACACGATCTCCACCCGCTTACCGAGCGTGACGCTGGAAGGCGTGACCCGGCAGTTGTAGCCGTGGATCTCCACGCCCAGGCTGTGCGCCTTTCGCAACCATTCGCCGAATTTGGGATCGATCGCATCGTTGGGAGCGATAGAACGGGTGTCCGACCGCTGTGAGACGAGCAGCACCGCCGCCCGCTCGCCGCTTTCTTTCAGCTCGATCAGTTCCTTCAGATGCTTCACGCCCCGCTCGGTGGGCGCATCGGGAAACTTGCCGACGCCATCCTCGACGAAGCTCACCGACTTCACTTCCACCAGAGTCCGCCCGCGTGCGGTCGTGAATACGAAATCGAAGCGGCTCTTGCCCACTTTGACTTCACTCGCGTGGGATTCGCAATCCCCGAACGCATCCAGCCTGCCCGCCGCCAGCGCTTCCTCGACGATCTTGTTGGCGAACACCGGGTACACCGAAACCCAGATCGAACCGTGCCGCACCAGCACCAGCGTGTAGTCGGTTTTGCGTTTGGGACCGGGATTGTGGATCAGCCGCACCCTGCGGCCGGGAATCATCAGGCCGGGAAGCCGTCCGGGATCGGGAACGTGCGCCCGCGTTTCCTTGCCATCGACGGTCACATGCGCCAGATAGCGGTTGGGCCGCTCCAGAAAAACGCCGTCCACCAGCACTTCGCCCAGTTTCATCGATTCAGGATAAAATCGTCAGGAAGGAAAAACACGCGGTCAAAATGGAAAGGGGAATCGAAAGATGGTTTGCGGCAAGGATGCAGCACGCGGGTCAATGGTGTCCCGCGTCCTCGCCCGCATGCAGGTTGACGGTCTTCTCGATCGCCAGCAGGGAATCGACCGAAGGCGTCACCCTGTCCACCAGTGGCTTGGGGTAAAGACCGATCACAACGATGAGAATGCAGGCGGGAAGCAGAAGCCCCATCTCGGTTTTGTTCATATCCGGCACGCTGTCGGGGATTTTCTCTTTCTTTTCCTGCATCGCGCCCTGAAACATGAACATCATGTAGATCGAGGCGAACACGATCGCCAGCGCCGCCATCATCACATAGGTGGCGGACCAGTCCGCAAGCAGATCGGAAGTCCAGACGCCCATCAGAATGAGAAACTCGCCCACGAAGCCGTTGAGGCCGGGAAGCCCCAGCGCCGCCAGGGTCACCAGCATGAACACGCCGTAAAGCACCGGCATCGCCTGCCCCAGCCCGCGGAACTCCTTGATGTTGCGCGTGCCCAATCTCGATTCGATGATCCCGACGATGATGAACAGCGCCGATGCGATGATGCCGTGGTTGATCATCTGCAGCACGCTGCCGCCCACGCCCTGAGTGTTGAGCGCGAAGATCCCGAGCACGATGAAGCCCAGATGGCTGATGCTGGAATACGCCACCAGCGCCTTGAGGTCTTTCTGCGACACGGCGATCCACGCGCCGTACACGATGCCACCCGCCGCCGCCGCGCCGATCACAATCGCCATCTCCTCCACCGCTTCGGGAAACAGCGGCAGGCAGAAACGGATGAAACCGTAAGCGCCGGTTTTCGACATCGCGCCGGTCAGCAGCACCAGCGCTGGAATGGGACAGGAAACGTAGGTGTGCGGCAGCCAGCTGTGCAGCGGAAACACCGGGACCTTGATGGCGAAAGCCAGGAAAAAGAAACCAAACATCCACACCTGCGACGCCGGGTCGAAATGCGTGTGCACCAGTTTCTGGATGTCGAAAGTCAGCTCGTGCGTCGCCTCGTAGTGCACCACAGTGATGGCGATGATCGCCACCAGCATCAGCAGGCTTCCCACCAGCGTGTAGATCACGAATTTGGTCGTCGCGTACACCCGGCGGCCTTCGCCCCAGATGCCGATGAGGAAATAGGTCGGCACCAGCATCAATTCCCAGAACACGTAAAACAGGATCGTGTCCAGCGCCGCGAACACACCCAGGGTGCCCGCTTCCAGCGCCAGCAGCAGCGAAAGGAAATTGCGCAGGTTCTTTTTCTCCCCCAGCCCCATCACCACCGCGATGACCGCGAGAAACGTCGTCAGCACGAACAGCAGCAGGCTGACCCCGTCGAGCCCCACTTCATAGCGGATTCCCAGCATGGGGACCCACAGCATCGACTCCACGAACTGCATGCCCGGCCGGGCCCCATCGTACATCGCCAATAGCACGAGCGAAAGCGCGAAACCCGCCGCCGCGCCGCCCAGCGCGGTCATCTGGATGACGGGCTTGTTGTCCTTCGGAATGAACTGAAGGAGCAACGCCGTGATCAGCGGTATGAAAATCGTGAGTGTCAGCATTTAAATAGCCGTTTACAAAAACACCACAAACAGAAGGATCGTCACCACGCCGACGATCATATTGAGCGCGTACGTCCGCACCTTACCCGATTGCCAGAGGCTGATGCCCCGGCTGACGCCTTTGACCTGCGCGCCCACTTCGTCCACGGCATAGTCGATGCCGTCCTTCTCAGCCTTGTCCGCAAGAAAACCGCCGATGCCCTTGACCGGCTTGACGATGAAGAAATCGTACAGCTCGTCCACATAGAACTTGTTGTAAACCAGATCGTAGATGGGCGCGAACGCTTCCTTGGCGAACTCCAGGCGGTCCTGGCCGGTCATGTAGACGATCGCCGCGATGGCGATGCCGATGAGCCCCACGCTCACTGCGATGGTTTCCAGCAAGCCATCCTTATGATGCACGGGCACACCGCCGAACACCGGTGCCAGAAACCCGTCCACAAAATGCGCCGCGAATCCCATGACCAGCGAAAAGAAGGCCAGCAGCAGCAGAGGCCCCGCCATGATGGGCGGCGCTTCGTGCGGGTGCGCCTCAGGATTGCGCGATTTTCCCAGAAACGTGTAGAAATAGACCCGGAAGATGTAAAACGCCGTCATTCCCGCCGCCAGGACCGCCATTCCCCAGAACACGAAATTGCCCATGTCCGCATGCCAGGAACTCATGATGATGGCTTCCTTGCTGAAAAACCCGCTGGTCAGCGGAAACCCCGCCAGCGTCAGCGCGCCGATGAGAAAAGTCGCGTGCGTGAGCGGCATCGAGGAACGCAGCCCGCCCATGTTGCGGATATCCTGCTCGCCGTTCAGAGCGTGGATGACGCTGCCCGCGCTCAGAAACAGCAGCGCTTTGAAAAACGCGTGCGTCATCAGGTGGAACATGCCGAGGCTGAACACGCCGATCCCCACCGCGAGAAACATGTAGCCGAGCTGGCTCATCGTCGAATAGGCGATCACCCGTTTGATGTCGTACTGCACCATGGCGATGGAGCCCGCGAACAACGCCGTCAACGCGCCGATGGTGGCGATGAAATACATCGTGAACGGCGCCAGTTCGTACAGAACGTGGCAGCGCGCCACCAGATACACGCCCGCCGTCACCATGGTGGCCGCGTGGATCAGGGCGCTGACCGGAGTCGGGCCTTCCATCGCGTCCGGAAGCCAGGTGTGCAGGGGAAGCTGCGCCGATTTGGCGAACGCGCCCACCAGCAACAGCAGAGTGATCAGCAAAATGCCGTCGTCGTTGGGCAGAAACGTGTCCGGAGCGGCGGTGAATACGTCCACATACTGGATGCTGCCGAAGTGCTGGAAGATGATGAACGCCGCGATCACCATGCCCACATCGCCGATCACGTTCATCACGAAGGCTTTGCGGGCCGCGAGCACCGCGCTGGTCTTGTCCCTCCAGAAACCGATCAACAGGTACGAAGCCAGTCCGACGAAGGCCCAGCCGACGATCAGGAAAAAGAAATCCGCCGCCGCGACCAGCAGCAGCATGGAGAACACGAACAGGTTGAGATAGGAGAAATAGCGGCTGAACTCGGGGTCTTCCTCCATGTAGCCGATCGAATAGACGTGGATCACAAAGCCCACCCCCGTCACGATGAGAAACATGAACACCGAGAGCGGGTCGATCAGAATGGCCAGGTTGAGCGAGAAACTGCCGGAGGAAATCCAGTGGTAGAGGGTGGCGACGTGCCCGACCCGCTGATCCGGTTCCAGCACCAAAAGGTCGATGAAGGCGACCAGAGACACCACGAACGAAAGCAGAATCGTGCCGCAGCCGGCCCAGCCCACCCATTGTTTCGGGAAGCGGTTCCCGAACCAGGACAGCCCGATGAAACCGAGCAGAGGAAAAATCAATATCAGCCAAGCGTAACCGAACAAAGGCCCTACCCCTTCAACGCGTCGATATGGTCTACATTGAGATCCCGGCGGGTGCGAAAAATCGTGAGGATGATCGCAAGACCCACCACCACCTCCGCCGCCGCCACCGTCATGATCATCAGGGCGAAGATCTGCCCGTCCAGCGACTGGAGAAATTTGG
Source organism: Nitrospinales bacterium (assembly GCA_965223345.1). GTDB lineage: Bacteria > Nitrospinota > Nitrospinia > Nitrospinales > VA-1 > CBDCWG01. The sequence continues at coordinate 1,898,425 of CBDCWG010000012.1, read as the reverse complement.
AATAACCGATCAATAGAAAATTCACCGCATTCAGCATCAATTCCACCGACATCAGCATGATGAGCGGGTTCTTACGGATCATGAAGCCCACGGCGCCGATGCAGAATATGGAAGCGCTGACGATCAGAACGAGTTGGTTTTCCATAATTATCGCGTCTGCCTCCTGGCCGGTGAAAATGAAAATTTTGCGAGACAGATGATGCCCACCGCCGCCACCAGCAGCAGCGCGGAGGCGAGCTCGAACGCGATCATGTGCTTGGAAAACAGCTCCAGCCCCACCGCCTTGGCGCTGCCGACCTGGGTCAGGACCTCGGCATCGACATTGCCCTCGATGGGACGGGTCGGCCCCACGGTGGCGGCCATCAGCAACTCGCCGAACAACAGAATGATAAACGTGAACGCAGACATTCTCTGGACGGAGTTTTCCTGTATTTCCTTTTTACCGCCCAGAAGAGCGATGATGAACAGAAACAGAATCATCACCGCACCCGCGTACACGATGATCTGCACCGCAGCGATGAATTCAGCGTTGAAGAGCAAAAACAGGAGAGCGAGGCACACCATGTTGCCGATGAGATACAACGCGCAATAGATGGGCGAAGAACACAGGATCACCCCGAACGACGCCAGAACGGCGGTGAAGCTCAGGATGATCACCGCAACATCATAGGTGATCTCGAACACGGTACAATCCCTCCCGTCAATCCTAATGTGGCGGCTTCCCATTCGGGAACCCGCTCACGCAAAAACCCGGACCCTTGTAGCGGCGTCCGGGGAACAGCGGTGATTTATTTTTTGACCCGCTGGGTGTTGCCCAGAATGTTGACCCGGAACTCGTTGGGTTCCGGGTACACCAGCAGGTCTTCCTTCGTCGCGATGTACTTGTCGCGGTCGTAATCGGCCAGCTCGTAATGCTCGCGCAGCACCACCGCGTCCACCGGACAGGCTTCCTCGCAGTAACCGCAATAGATGCAGCGCAGCAGGTTGATCTCGTACACCGCGGCGTAGCGTTCCCCCGGCGACACCCGGTTTTCCTCGGTGTTCTCCGCCGAAACCACGTGGATGCAGCCCACCGGGCAGTTGATCGAGCACAGGCTGCAACCCACGCAGCGCTCCAGTCCGTTCTCGTCCCGGTTGAGAAAATGCCGTCCGCGGTAGCGCTCCGGCATCGTCCGCTTGACCTCCGGATACTGCACGGTGACCGGCTTGGAAACCATGTTCTTGAAGGTCACCCCCATGCCGATCAACAGATTTTTGATTCCTGAAAAGGCATTCAGCATAACCACCTCGGGTGTAATATCATGTCAGCACCACGACCGTCGCGGTGACCAGCAGATTGAGCAGACACAACGGCAGCAGCACTTTCCAGCCGAAGGTCATCAACCGGTCGTAACGGATGCGCGGGAACGTCGAGCGCAGCCAGATGAAAACGCACAGCAGGAAGAACACCTTGCCGGCGAACGCGATGATCGGCCATATCGGTAACCCATAGGCGTCCCACCCGCCCAGAAACAACAGCGTCACCAGCGCGCTCATGGTGATCATATTGATGTATTCACCCATGAAAAACATGGCGAACTTCATGCCGGTGTATTCCGTGTGGAACCCCGCCACCAGCTCCTGCTCCGCCTCCGGAAGATCGAACGGCGCGCGGTTGGTCTCCGCCACCCCGGCGATGAAAAACAGCAGAAACGCCAGCGGCTGGCTGAAAATGAACCAGCCGGATCTCTGATTTTCCACCAGGTCGATGAGATTGAGCGACCCGGTCATCACGATGACGCTCAACGCCGAAAGCCCCAGCGTCAGCTCGTAGCTGATCATCTGCGCCGAGGAGCGCAGGCCCCCCATGAGCGAGTATTTGTTATTCGAGGACAGGCCCGCGAGCACCATCCCGTAGATCCCCATTCCAGATATGGCGAACACGAACAGCAGCCCGGAATTGATGTTGGCCCCCCACAGGGCGATCTCCTGCCCGAAAACGGTGAGCGGCTCGCCGAACGGGATCACCGCGAAGGTGACGATCGCCGTGAACACCACCACCGCCGGAGCCAGGTGATAGAGAAACTTGTCCGCCGATTTCTGGATGATCGATTCCTTGAACAACAGCTTCAGGGAATCGGCGAACGGCTGCCCCAGTCCCAGAGGACCCACGCGGTTGGGACCCAGGCGGACCTGGAAGCGCCCCATCAGCCGCCGCTCCAGCCAGACCAGTGCCGGGACCACGCCGAGCAACGCGCCTGCGATCACCGCGGCCTTGACCGTGCCGATGAGAAAAGCCGGCTCCAGCACAGGCTCCATGAACTTCAGCGTCGCATCCCAGAATTCAACGATGGTTTCCTGCAAAATAGCGTCTCCCGCGCGTGTTTCCTGTCAAAAACTAACGTCTTAAGCCTTGCGGACCGTCACCCAGTGGATGGGACCGGCCCCGTCCGCAAGCGCCGATACTCCCTGTTCGTCCGAAACCCGGGGCAGCACCACCGCGCCGGGATTGCAGCGATTGGAAACCGCCACCTGCGCCTGCACTTCCGCGCCACCTGCGGAGACCACCACGTCGTCGTCGTCGCCCAGCCCGAGCTTTTTCGCATCGTCGGCGTGCAGATGCACCACCGAATGCTGAAAATGATGCGCGAGTTTCGAGGACGCATCCAGAACCTTGTCGTGCTCGAACAGCACCGTGGCGACCCGCAGTTTCATCCTGCCCGAATCGGTGAGAGCCGGCGGCGCGCCGGCAGCCGGTAAAGCCTCGCCGCTCAAAGACACCGCATCGCGCCGCTTGCCGATCTGCTTGATCGAGCGTTTGCCGATCTCCCCGTAACCCGGAACCCTTTTGGCGATCTCATCCGTCACGGAAAAAGAAGTCAAATAATTGGTTTCATCGCCCAGCGCCCGCGCCATCAGTGAGATGATCTTCCAGTCCGGCGGGTTCGGGCATTTGAGCCCGCCCATGCGAAACTGCACGCGGCCGCCGATGTTGGTCGTAGTGCCTTCGTCGAAACCCGGCCCATTCGAGGGCAGCACGCAATGCGCAAGTTCTGAGGTTTCGGTTTCCAGCATGTCGTGCACCACCAGAAACTCGAGCTTGCCGAGCGCCGCTTTCACCTTGTCGCCGCCGGGAAAATCCACCACCGGGTTGGCCCGGTGCACGAGCAGCGCCTTCAATTTCCCGGAGGCGGCTTTTTCGATCATCTGTAGCGCGGACAATCCCGCCTGCGTCGGGGCCTCGTCGCCCCAGGTTTCCTTGATGGCCGCTTCCTGGGACAGGGGCACGCCGCCCGGATAATGATCCGGCATCACGCCCATGTCCATCGCGCCCACCGCATTGGTCTCCGGCGCCGCCGGAATCGCGCCACAATGCACGCCTTCCAGAGCGTCGATCGCCGCGAGCAGGTGCTTGAGCGCATGCACCGAATCGCCGGTCAGGGCTTTGGGATTGTAAATGACGGTGATCTTCGCCGACGCACGGATCTTTTCCACCAGCGCTTTCAGATCGTCCGCGGATATTCCGGTCTCTTTGACGCCGCCTGCCTTGCCGCCGCCCAGGCAGTCCTGCAGCGCCTTAAACACGCGCCCGTCCGATCCGACGTCGTAGCGCAGGGAAAGCTCGGCGTAGCGGTCCATCTGGGTGGCCTGATCGTTGAGCACCGCCACAGAGACCTTGCTTTGCGGAACCGCCATGCGGGTCGCCACTTTTTTGATCCTCAGATCCAGCACCGGCAGTTCCTCGGTGGGATCGCTGGCGATCAACAGGATCAGGTTGGAATCTTCGCAATCGTTGAGGTCGAAATGATCGACCGGCAGCCCCGGCGCATCCACGTAGGTCTTGTGGTCCAGGTTGTTGGTGCCGAGCCGTTCGCGGAACAGTTTCTGATACAGATACAGCTCTTCGTTCGTGCCGTACGGCGAACCGATGAACCCGACGCTCTCTGGGCCGTGCTCCTCGGCGATCTTTTTGAGTCTCTGCGCCACCTGCGCTGCCGCCTCCTGGATGCCGACGGTCTTTTTGCCGCCATCGAGTGTGGTGCGCGCCTCCTGAATGCGCCGCCCCGTCTTCAGGAAATCGTAGCCCCAGCGGGCCTTGTCGCAGATCCAGCCGTCATCGACGTAATCGTTGGGCCGCGACTCGATGCGCATGAACTCGTTGGTGCGCACGCCCATCGTCATATTGCAGTTGACGCCGCAATGCGCGCACAGGGTCTTGGAATTGGTGAGATCCCAGGTGCGCGCCTTGAAACGGAACTGCGAGTTGGTGAGCGCCCCCACGGGACAGATGTCGATCACGTTTCCGGAAAACCGCGTGTCGTAATCTTCGTTGTTGAACGTGCCGATCTCGTTGTTGAAACCGCGGTTCAGCATGACCAGAGCCCGCTCCTGCTCGATCACCTCGCTGTAACGGGTGCAGCGCTGGCAGGCGATGCAGCGTTCCCGATCCAGCGTGATCAGGGGACTCAGCGGCGCGGCCTTGAGGTTGTTGTAGCGCTTGAATTCCATGCGCGTGTCGCCGGGACCGTATTTGAACGTGTTGTCCTGCAGCGGGCACTCGCCGCCCTTGTCGCACACCGGACAGTCCAAGGGATGGTTGAGCAGCGTGAATTCCAGCACGCCTTTCTGCGCTTTTTCCACCCGGTCCGTGTCGGTCTTCACCACCATGTCCGGCCCGACGTCCAGCGTGCAGGCGGTCATGAGCTTGGGCATCTTTTCCACTTCCACCAGGCACATGCGGCAGCAGCCCAGAGAGCCGAGCTTCTGGTGGTAACAGAACACCGGGATTTCGATGTCCACCTTCGCGGCCGCATCGACGACCTTGGTGCCCTTGGGAACCGAAACGGTTTTCCCATCTATGGTCAATGTGATTTCTTCGTCCGCCATGTTCAATCCCTCAACCCGCGTGTTCCGCCGCCGCGACCCGGCCCAGCAGTTCTTCGTAATCGGCGCGGAAATTCTTGATCGAGCTGGCCACCGGCGCCACCGCCGCATCGCCCAAAGGGCAGAAGCATTTGAAGCTGATGTTGTCGCAGATGTCTTCCAGTTCCGCAACCTGTTTGGATGCGCCGTGATTTGTGTGGATCTGATTGAGGATCTGCCACATCCAGCGCGTGCCCTCGCGGCACGGTGTGCATTTGCCGCAGGATTCGTGCATGTAAAAACTCACCAGCCGCAGCGCCGACTCCACCACGTTCACCGTGTGGTCGATGACGATCAGCGCACCCGATCCCAGCATGGAACCCGCCGCCTGGATCGATTCGTAGTCGTAGGGCGTGTCCACCAGATCCGCCGGCAGCATCGGCACCGACGAGCCGCCGGGGATGAACGCCTTGAGCTGATTGCCGTCGCGGATGCCGCCCGCCATATCGTAAATGATCTCTTTGGTGGGCGTTCCCATGACCACTTCGTAGTTTCCCGGTTTTTTCACATGGCCCGACACGCTGACCAGTTTGGTGCCCTTGCTTTTTTCCGTGCCCAGCGCCGCGTATTTTTCCGCGCCCTCGTTCACGATGTAGGGCACCACGCACAGCGTCTCGACGTTGTTGATGACGGTCGGTTTGCCGTACAGCCCTTCCACAGCCGGAAACGGCGGCTTCATGCGCGGCTCGCCGCGCCGCCCTTCCAGCGAGTTGAGCAGCGCCGATTCCTCACCGCAGATGTAGGCTCCCGCACCCAGGTGCGTGTGGATATCCAGGTTGAATCCGGAACCGAGGATGTTTTTCCCCAGATAGCCTTTTTTGTACGCCTCTTCGAGCGCCACTTCAAACACCTCGCACAGATCGTAAAACTCGCCGCGCAGGTAGTTGTAGGCGGTCTCGATGCGGCAGGCGTAGGAGCAGAGGATCATCCCCTCGATCAGCAGGTGCGGGTTTTTCAATAAAAGCTCGCGGTCCTTGCAGGTGCCCGGTTCGCTCTCGTCGGCGTTGCAACAGAGATAGCGCGGGAACACGTCCTTGGCGAGAAAGCTCCACTTGAGCCCGGTCGGGAATCCGGCGCCGCCGCGGCCGCGCAGGCCCGAGGCTTTGACCATCTCGACGATCTCCTCGGGCTTTTTGGCGAACGCTTTTTTGAGGCTCTTGTAGCCGCCCTGTTTTTCGTAGACCTCGATCTTGTGGAGGTCCTTCATGTCGATGTTCTTAAACAGGATCTGGGTCATGCCGCCACCGCTTCAATCCAGAGAATCGAGGATCTCGTCGATCCTCTTTTCGGTCAGGTTTTCGTAAAACGTGTCGTTGATCCGCATCATCGGTGCGCCGGTGCAGGCCGCCAGACATTCCTCCCGCTTCAGCGTGAACTTCTTGTCGGCGGTCGTCTCGCCGGGCTTGATATTCAGCTTTTTGGCCGTGTGGGCCAAAAGCGCGTCGCAGCCGTTGAGCTGACAGCTGATGTTGATGCAGAACAGAATGATGTATTTGCCGACCGGCTCGAACGAGTACATCGTGTAAAACGAAGCCACCGACTGCACGTAACCGGGGGACACGTCCAGCCTGCGGGCGATTTCCCGCATCGCCTCGGGGCTCACGTAACGCTCCTGCCGTTGCGTGAGCGTCAACAGGGGCAGCAGCGCCGACTGCTTGGTCGGATACTTTTTCAGGATCTTTTCGATTTTAGCTTCGGATTCTTTTGAAAACGCAAACATCAGCGATCCACTTCCCCCATCACGATATCGATGCTGCCGATCACCGCCACCACATCGGCGATGTAGGCATTTTCCATCATCTTGCACATGCCGGGGATCGCGATGAACGAAGGCGCGCGCAGTTTGACACGGTACGGCGTGTTGCTGCCGTCGCTCACGATGTAAAAACCCACTTCCCCGCGCGGGCCTTCCGTCGGCACATAGGTCTCGCCTTTGGGAACGCTGACCCCTTCCGACACCAGTTTGAAATGATGGATCAACGCCTCCATGCTGGTGTGCAGCGTGTTGCGGTCCGGCAGGGAAACCTTGTTGTCTTCGGCTTTGTACGGCCCTTCGGGCAGGTTGTCGAGCGCCTGCAGGATGATCCGGCGGCTCTGCCGCATCTCCTCGACCCGCAGCAGGTAGCGCTCGTACACATCGCCGTTTTTCCCCACCGGGACGTCGAATTTGAAATCGTTGTAGCTGCAGTACGGCCGTTGTTTGCGGAAATCGAAATTCACGCCCGAGGCGCGCAGCGCCGGACCGCTGAGGCTCCAGTTGAGGGCCTCTTCCCGCGTCATCGCGCCGATCCCCTGCGTGCGGTCGAGCCAGATGGGGTTTTTGGTCAGCAGCCGCTCGTACTCGTCGATCTTGGCCGGGAAATAGTCGATGAACTTGCGCACGTTGTTCAGCCACTGCGGCGTGGCGTCTTTCATGACCCCGCCCACGCGGATGTAGCTCGTCATCATGCGCACCCCGGACACCTCCTCGTTGAGGTCCAGGATCATTTCGCGCTCGCGCCAGCAGTAGAGGAACACCGTCATGGCGCCGATATCCAGCGCGTGCGTCGCCAGCCACACCAGATGACTGCCGATGCGCGCCAGCTCGCACATGATCACGCGCAAATACTGCGCCCGCGTCGGGATCTCGCACTGTAAAAGTTTTTCGGTCGTGAGGCAGAACGCGAGGTTGTTGCCGGGAGGATTCAGATAATCCAGCCGGTCGGTCATCGGGATGACGTGGACGTAGCGTTTGTTCTCGGAGGTCTTCTCGATGCCGGTGTGCAGGTAGCCGATCTCCGGTTCGGCGGTCTTCACCACCTCGCCGTCCATTTCCAGGATCACCCGGAACACCCCGTGGGTGCTGGGATGCGATGGCCCCATGTTGAGGGTCATCGTGTCTTTATCGCGCTCCAGAAGACCTTGTTCGGTAACACCCATGACGTCGGCTTATCGTGTCGGTGGTTTGGATTTGACCAGTTCGGACTTGTAATCCCGGTTGTGGGAAAACGCCACATCCTCGATGGTCAACGGATAATCTTTGCGCAAAGGATGGCCTTCCCATTCCTCAGGCATGATCAGACGCTTGAGATTCGGATGGCCGGGAACGTCGAAGCCGAACATATCGAACAGCTCGCGTTCGGGGAACAGCGCGCCTTTCCACAAATCGGAAACGGACGGTACGGAGGGAGCGTCTTCATCGAGGCCGACGCGGATGCGAACGGATTGGTTGTGCTCGAAGGATTGCAGCTCGTAGACCGACTCGAACCGGGGTTCGATGTCCTGGTCGAGGTAATCGACGCCGCGGATATCGGAAAGGTATTCGAACCGCATGGCCGGGTCGGTTTTCAGGTACTGGGCGACGTCGTGCAGAGACTCGGGGCCCACGAACAAAATCGCGTCGCCCAGATGGACCTCGCCTTTTTGAACCTTATCCCCCAGAGCCTGCGTCGCGGTTTCGATGACCTCTTCCGCGGTCATGCCACCCTCTTTTTGGCGCTGTCGGTCCCGGCTTCGCGCATGATCTTTTCCTGCAACTTGATGATTCCGTACAGCAGGGCCTCGGGACCCGGAGGACAGCCGGGAACGTAAACGTCCACCGGAACCACCCGGTCCACCCCCTGAACGATGGAATAATTATTGAAGATGCCGCCGCAGGACGCACACGCGCCCATGGAGATGACCCATTTGGGCTCCGGCATCTGATCGTAGATCTGTTTCAATACCGGGGCCATTTTCTGCGACACCCGGCCGGAAACGATCATCAGGTCCGCCTGCCTGGGAGACGCGCGGAACACTTCCGCGCCGAAACGCGCCGCATCCCAGCGGGAATTGGCCATCGCCATCATCTCGATGGCGCAGCAGGCCAGCCCGAAGGTCGCGGGCCACAGCGCGTTTTTCTGCGCCCAACCCACCACTTTACCGAGCTTTGTCGTCAGGATGCTGTCGTAAACCGCACCCGAATACTCGTAATCGAGGGCCTCGACCGCGTCTTTGACATTGAGTTTTATATTGTTGACTTCGGTTTCGAAAGCGTCGACCGCCGAATCGATCAATCCCATTCCAAACCTCCCCGCCCCCAGATGTAAACGTAGGCGATGCCTAAAATGAAAATAAAAATGAGCATCTCGATCAGCCCGAACAGCGCCAGTTGATCGAGCGCGACCGCCCAGGGGTACATGAACACCACCTCGATATCAAATATGATGAACAGCATGGCGATGGTCGCAAAGCGCACCGGAAAGCGCCCCTTGGCTTCTTCGGTCGGAATTATACCACACTCATAGGGGATCAATTTTTGCGGAGTCGGGTTCCTCGGTCCCAGAACGGTGGACAGAAACAGGCAGCCTCCGACGACAACGAGGGCCACCACCGCAAAGACAGCGATAAAGAAATACTCTGTCATTCGAGTCCTTTCAGGCGGCGCCCGATCAATTCAAAAACGCCGCCCCTGTTTCGCATCGGTCAAACCCCGGGCGATCCCCATTCAATCCAAACCGCGACCGCCCGAATCCCTTCATTCATCATGGTAGCACCCTTTCGCCACTCGCACGGGGAAAGGGGCTGATCGTGATGGAAGTGGCGATTATATCAGCCTTCTTAACCCTGTCAATGTTTGATTTGAAAGGGTTAAGCCCCATTCCGGCGGCATGCTCCGGCACTCTAAAATATATAGATTTCAATTATTTTTGCCGCTCCGGTTTGCACGGGACGCCGCTTTTGAAATCCCGAAGCAGCCAGTCCACACGCTTTCCTTTCCATTCCCTGTCACGCAAAAGACAGGAATGAGAGCAGACCGGAAGCCGACCCGCATCAGACGCAAAAACCCCTTGAAATCAAATTCATGAATGGAAAAGAGAAATCGGCGGCAAGGCGTTGGCAGGATCGGGGAAAGCGGGGCGGCTTCCCGCTTCAGACGCGGTATTCGAGATGCAGCCGGTAGATCAGGCCCGTCCGGTTGTCTTCCGGCGACTGGGCGTCCGGTTGGGCGAACTGGCTCAGCTCGAAGGCGAGCGTGTTCTCTCCCGGCGCCAGGTATTTGTCGATTTTGATGAGGAAGGGGTCGGGGTATCCGGCCCCGTTGTACTCATGCTTGAGACTCACGTCGTTGACGGTGATGCGGCAGGCGTCGTCCGAACGCAGGAACAGCTCCCCTTTCAAAATGTCGTCGCTCTTGGTGACCGGCAGCGTGAACTCAAGCCGGAACCGGTTCTGACTGCCCGTCCGGGCTTCCTCCAGCGTCGGCTCTTTGCGCACCCAGACCCACTGGCTGCCCTTCATCGAACGCCAGTCGTCGTCCATCAGGCAAATCGAAGCGTTGCGCCAGTCTCCGCTCTGCGCATCGTAATACTGGGTTTCCTCCGGGCCGCTGGTAAAAACGAGCGTGCGGGTTTTCGCGAGCAGCGGGTCGCCCGATTTCAAATCGACCGGGTGGCTCTTCTCCCACATCAAATCGTTCATGCCGGCCCAGTAATCGTACATGCCTTTCTTTTTTTTCACCACCGACATGCTCGGGCGCGGCGTCGTGCGCCCCAGATACGGCCCGAGATCCGCGATGATCAAGCCGCTGGGATCGTCGGGGTCCACGGAGATGAACGAATGCGAGGGAATGCTGTCGTAGGTGTGCACGATCAGGCTGCCCTTCCTGGAGTGGGATCCAGACGATTCGATCTCGTCCTGCAGCTTCTGCAACAGCAGCAGCGAGGTTTTGATTTCGTTCAGGAAGGTGGATTTCCCGCCTCCCTGCTTGGTAATCAGCTCCACCACCGGCGAGTTGGGGTCCATGAGCAACAGCTTCACGTTGACGCCGCTCAGGATTTTTTCCTTGAGCTGTTCGCGCGACGAGGTCGAGATGGAAAGCAGCGACGTGCCGCCGATGAAGATCTCGTGCTTGACGTTTTTGAACAGGCTCTCGAACGAAGTGGCCTGCCCCAGCTCCGACCGGTTCTTGTAGATTCCCTGGATGCCGAGCCGCACCGCGTCGGGGTTGACGATTTCTTCCAGCGCCTGCTTGTACTCGCGAAACGTCAGCTCGCGCAGAAACACTTCGTAGCCGAACGACACGATGCCGATCAACGCGATCAGCAGGGAAAACTCCTTGACCGGGTGCATCCAGATGCTTTTCGGCGGAAACAGCATGTCCGTGGCGATGTAGCCGCCGGCGCCGAGCAGAAAGATGACGAGCGCCAGGAAAGCCATCCGGTCCTGGACCCAGTGGCGTATGTTCGGACCGCTTTTTGTGATTTTGGACATGAGACTCGGTGGGTCGCTACAGGAAAGAACCGCAATATTGCAGGAAATTTCGAAACCCGCTACGGGGCCGATCTTACCTGAAAATAAAAGTTTTCACAATCATCAAAGGCCGGACCGCCCGGATCAGCTCAGTCCGGATTTCCGGCGGATCCACCAGTCCAGCAGCAGGCAGCTCAGGATCAGCCCGTAGGACCACCAGTTGTCCCACAGGGTCAGGGTCTTGCTGCGCGTCTTCACGCGAAACATGGGGTTTTCGAATTTCAGCGAACTCAGATCGGTTTCTGAATCCAGAACCGTGTGCACGCCGCCGGTGACCGCGGCGATTTTTTCGAGCAGCCAGCCGTTGACCCGCGGCCGGTCGAACTCGGCGGTTTCGGCGAACACGCCGAACTGGATCTGCCTGTTCAGAGTGCGCCCCTCCACTTTGGTTTCCACTTTCACCGTGTAAAACCCTTCCTGCATGGGAATATACTGAAACCCGCCGTCGCCGTTGTCATCGGTGGCCAGCTCGTGCGTCTTCGACTCTCCGGTGACGCTGGTGAGCGTCAGCCGCACGGGATGGTTGGCGGCGGGCCGGTAATTTTCGTTGAGCACCCGGAATTTGACGAACACCCGCTCTTCCTCGCGGTAGCGCTCGCGGTCGGTTTCCAGCTGCAACAACTGGGTTTCCGAATCCCCCGTCAGCCAGGCCAGAAGGTTGTTCCACAGCCTCTGGTAGTAGCGGCCGCTGCCGCCCTCCCCCACGCGCAGAAAATTCCAGTTCCAGGAGGAATCGGTGGCCAGAATCAGGCTGCGCCCCTTGCCCATACGCTGCGTCACCAGCAGCGGATGCGAGACCGGGGACGGCCCCGGCTTGCTGTAGCTGGCCAGTACGTGCGATCCCGGTTTGGGCACCAGGCCGAGATTCACCCCGTTCAGGACCGGCAGGGATTTCCAGATCTTCTTGTTCGCGGCGGCGTCTTTTTCCAGGCGCAGGATCGGATGCTGGATCAGGTCGCCGCTGAGCTGCGGCCGGAAATCCTCGTACAGGTACATCGGCGAGTTGTCCTTCAGGTTCACCGGCAGGATGTCCTCGATCGGCGTGCGCTTGTAGCCGCCGCCGGCGAACGAGAGTTCCCCGCCGATCATCATGAACGATCCGCCGTCCTGCACGTAGGCCTTGAGGTTGCTCAGCAGTTTCTTGTCGATGAACGACTCGAAGCGGAAATTCTGAAACAGGATCAGGTCGAACGAATTGAGATAATCGCTGAACAGCAGGTTGGAGGGAAACGGGATCAGGCTGAGCTCGGAAGTGGGCGCGGCCACGTCGTCCCCCAGCGTGCGCAGGATGAAAAACGACAGCAGGTCCACCTTCGGGTTGTTGACCAGCACCTCGCGCAAAAAACGCGAATCCCAGGAAGGCCGCCCGTTCAGGTGCAGGACGCGAATGCGGTCGCGGATCACGTTGACCTGGAAATTGCGGCGGTTGTTGCTGGGGATCGATTCGCCCGCAAACAGCGGCACCGAGACGGAATACACTCGTTTGCCCAGTTCCTTGGGGGTGAACTCCATTTCCACCCGCGTGTCGCGCTGCCCTTCGCGGATCTCGACCACCTTGGAAACCAGGATGTTGTTGCCTTCCTTGAGAATCAAAGGAACGTTCTTGTTGCCCATCGAGGAGGCCGAAAGCGTCACGGCCACGCGGATCGGCTGGTGCACGAATCCGAAATCCGCCGCGTCCAAAGCGTCGATGGCCAGATCCTTGAAGCCCTCGTTGCTGCCCGCCTGAAACGTGTGGATCGGCGCATCGAACGCCGCCAGCGCCTGCATCAGTTCTCTGGAAATCGCCTCTTCTGCCTGGGTGAGGTCGGCGCCGTCCGAAAACAGCAGCAGGCCCTTCAGCGATTTTTCCTGATACTGTTTTTTCAGCTCCGCCAGCACCCGGCTGAAATCGGTGTTGGCGGCGCGCGGATGATAACCGGCAAAATCCGCCGCTTCCGGCCAGGCCTCCACCCGATCCGAAATCAGGTAATGATCGACGTTGAAATCGGTTTTCAGCGCATCCAGATGCGACCGGTTGGCGGCCAGGGTTTTCCGCACCGCCTCGATGCGCGGCTCTTCCGCGGGCAGGGTCTGGATGGACATGCTTTTGCTGTTGTCCAGCAGGACGGCGATCGAGTTTTTCTGCGTCTCGCTCTGGTGAAACTGCAACTTGGGCTGCAACAGCAAGAGGATCAGCAAAGTAAACGCCAGCAGCCTGAGGCCGAAGAGAAAACCGCGTTTGGGCCAGGACCGGATGCGCGCCAGGCTGGTCCAGAAAAACCACAGCGCCGCCGGGACAAAAAGCCCCAGCAGCACGAAGATCCACACCGGCTGCTCCGGGCCCCACAGGATCTCCCACTGGTTGTATCCGGACAGTCCGAACTGTTCCTTTATGAAATTCATCGTGCCTTGTACCTTCTCAGGCGCTCCAGAATGATCGGCAAATGCACCATGTCCTTTTTGTAATCCAATGTCAGCGCGTACATCACAATATTGACGGCGAGCCGGATGCTGCCCTGCCGCTGCGAGGACCCGCCGGCGATGATGTCATAATTCCAATGACCCAGCTTGTCTCTCGCCCAGGCGCCGCCCAGGTCGTTGGTGGAATAGACCAGCACCGTCCGCCCCTTCACCGAAATGCCTTCCAGATACGGATTCAGCACCACGCGGCCCACGACCCGGTTGATCAGATAGAACGAGCGGAAGATCGAATGGTCGCGCTGGATTTTCTGCAGCGGGATTTTCGGGAACAGCCGCCCGATCATCCTGCGCACCGAGCCGTCGAACTCCGAATTGGCTTTCGAGGAATTGTCGTCGATCAAAAGGAATCCCCCGAAGCCGAGGTAATGCCGCAAGATCTTGAGTTCCTGATCCGAAAAAGGCTCGAACGCCGCATTCCCCGAAAGGTAGATAAACGGATAGCGGTACAGGTCCGGATCTTTGAGCGTGATCTCCATCGGTTCCCGGTTGATTTCTACCGAGGTGCGGCGCGCCAGTTGCGCCAGCAGGCTTCGCAACGCCTGCGGACGCGGATTGGGATTGCCGCCGCGGTATTTCAGAATGGGAATCGTGAACCGGGAATCCGCCGCCGAAACCTCAGCAGGCTGAGCGGAAGCGAGCATCGCCACCGTCACCAGTATGAAAAAAAGCCATGAGCGCATGATTTGAGTTTAAACAGGATTTTCCCCGTTTTCAATCAGTAAGCTGGATTCCGCCCGCAGCGCAAAATCCGCCGCAAAAAATTTTTCCATGCGGAAGGGTAAATTTCTTTGCCTATTTTTTTCGGTGAGGGTAGACTGGTCTCCAACCCTCCGATACCAATCAATCACAGCTGGAACCGCATCCATTATGCAGCGTACCGTTTTGTTGAATCCGGGACCGGTCAACGTCACCGAAAGGGTTCGAAAAGCCCTGCTTAAACCGGACCTGTGCCATCGCGAAGCGGAGTTTTCCGACCTCATGTCAGCCATCCGGGAAAAGCTGCTCAAGGCGTTCGCCATCGAGGCGGATTACACCCCGGCGCTCATTTCGGGGTCCGGAACCGCGGCCCTGGAAATGGCCGTCTCTTCCTGCCTGAGCCCGGGAAAATCGTTGCTTGTGGTGCAAAACGGCGTCTACGGCGAGCGCATCACCGCCATGGCCGACGCCTACGGGCTGCCCCGGCAGACCGTGGAACACGCCTGGGGGGAGATCGTCCGTCTCGACGACGTTGAAAACGCCCTGAAGCGCCACCCCGAAATCGAGGTCGTGGCCATGGTGCATCACGAAACCACCACCGGGCTGCTCAACCCCATCGACAAGGTGAGCGCGCTGGCGCAGAAATACGACAAGAAATTTCTCGTCGATGCCATCAGCAGTCTCGCAGGAGACCCCATCGACTTTTCCGCCTGCCCGATCGATTTCATCGTCGGCACCGCCAACAAATGCCTGCAGGGCTTTCCGGGAGTGGCGTTCGTGCTGTTCCGCAAAAAAGACCTGTGCCGGCTCGCGCCGATCCCCGCGCGTTCGGTTTATTTCAATCTGGTTAAACACCACGGCGCCCAGGAAGCGGGCGACACTTTGTTCACGCCTTCCGTGCAGGTTCACTACGCGTTCGACGAAGCCTTGAACGAATTGCTGGAGGAAACGGTGGCCGCGCGCATCGAGCGTTACAAAAACGCCGCGCTGCGTTTTCGCAAAGGATTCGAGGCGATGGGCCTCGATATCCTGATCCCTCCCGGCCACCGCTCGAACGGCCTCACCGCGCTCAAACTGCCGGAAGGCACCGCCTACGAAACGCTGCACGCTCAACTCAAAAAACAGGGATTCGTGATCTACGCCGGTCAGGGAACGCTGAGCGAGCGGATCTTCCGCATCGCCAACATGGGCGACATCACGCAACAGGAAATCGACCGCTGCCTGGAAGTTCTGGAAGATTGCTTTTCCGCAGCGCATAAGGATAGAGGATGAATCATGGCCATCTACGACACGCTCCGCGACTACGCTGAAAACTCCGGCGTCAAATTCGACCCGTCGTCCGTCCATCCCGAATTGGGACAGAGCCTGTCCCTATTTCACACAAGCCTGGTCGAATCGGGCCTGGAACACGACGGCCCCGAAGGCAAACCGCGCCTGACCGCGCTGCCGCTGGACATCGACAGCTATCACATGAGTCAGTTCATCGTCGGTTTCCTGCCGTTCAATTCCGTGACCAAAAAGGAAGAGGTCAACCACGTCCTGTTCGAGGTGTACTCCTGGTTCAAGTGGCTGGAGAAAAAGAACATCCCGCACGGGCTTTCGGGCATCGACCGCACCGCACTCTTTAAAGAACTGTGCACCATGCAGGAGCGCTGCCTCAAGCTCAGCCATCTTTTGGACAGAGAGTCCGGCCGCATCCTCGAAGACCCGCCGGAAATCATCAACACGCTCAACGACGTGTTCACCGTGCAAAAGATCGAGCGGGAAACCGCGCTGCTCAAAGGCCAGCGCGACGAAGACCTGGTGCGGCTGCGCCTGCCCCACCCCATCCTCGACCTGGTGCGGCTCAACGACTCGATGGACCTCGTGCTCGGCGACACCTCGGAACGCTGGGTGCTTCTGGAAGCGGGCCAGGTCTTCCCGGCCTACTCCCCCACCCGGACCGAGACCCACTGACGCTAACGGATCACATCTTCATAGCTTTGTACCCACTCTCTTTGTTCATCTGTGTCCGGAACCGGACAGCCCCGGGCATTTTCAACCCAGTCAAACGCAGTCTTTGAATTTATCCCACAGGAAACCATCAAAGAAACGGCAATCAGCGACGCCCGGCCTATTCCCATCCGGCAATGCGCCACAATCGTATTCCCTTTTTCGGTTTCCTCTTTTAACCTTCCGATAAACTGGATCCATTCAGGCAAGGAGGCGGGCACTCCCCTGTCTTCTATTGGATAGCGAAGCAACTTAATTTCGTGTTCCAGGCAGATTTTCGGCTGATTCATGATATCCAATTCCGCCATTTCCATATCGGTGAGGCCCGAAGCGACAACCGACACCCCTGCTCTTTTCAAGTCTTGCACTTCATCTTCAAGCCAATCGCCGCCACGGGGGCGGGCCATCGTGCCGATTCGCACGGTCTTGAACTCTTCTATCCAGAAAATTTGAGGAATCATAGTGTAAGAAATACTGATCCCTCTCCCCTAGAGGGAGAGGGCTGGGTGAGGGGGAGTAAAAATCATTTCCTCTCCCACATCCTGTCTATCCTGTCCCGCTTCTTGCCTTTTGCGGCTCAACGGAAATCCCCTGTGAGGTTGAACCCCGCCCAGTAGGAAGGATGCGGGTAGAGTTTTTTGACCAGCAGCTGCGCCTTGCGCAAACTCTCCGCTTTGTCGTTCTCCACGTAGTTGCGGTAAAAATGCTTGATCAGCACCGCCGTCGAGATGTCGCTCACCCGCCACAGCGAGGACAGCAGTGCATGCGTGCCCGCATAGATGAACGCCCGGTTCAGCCCCACCAGATCGTCGCCGCCGGTGATCTCGCCCAGCCCTGTCTGGCAGGCGCTGAGCGTCACGATGTCGGCGTTGATCTGTAGCGAAAACACCTCGTTGACCTCGAAGTTGCCGTCGGCGGCCTTGTCCTTCGTCAGTTTCAGCGAGGAGAACAGCGGGTTGATGGGGTCGAACTCACCGTGCGAAGCGATGTGGATGATCTGGTAATCGCTGATATGCTTCTGCAGCCAGCTTTCCGTGGCCTTCTCGCGCGTCAGGATGTCGATGCGCGGGAACTCCCAGCGGATGGATTTGGCTTCCATCTCGGCCAGCGGCAGGTCGTAGTTGAAATCGCCCAGGTCGGGGTTGCCGAGAGCCAGCACCTTGACCTGCGCGCTCTTTTCGAACTTGCGCTTGAAGGTGTAACGCAGCACCGAAGCGCTGGGCGAATAGA
This sequence comes from Nitrospinales bacterium, assembly GCA_965223345.1. Taxonomy (GTDB): domain Bacteria; phylum Nitrospinota; class Nitrospinia; order Nitrospinales; family VA-1; genus CBDCWG01. The sequence goes on along the minus strand of CBDCWG010000012.1, from coordinate 1,880,872 downwards.
ACAGCGGGTGCTTCTCCACCAGGTAGCTCTCGCCGTCTTTCAGCGAAGCGTAGGCGACGTAGTGCAGGTGGCTGTGCGGCACGATGGCCAGCACACGTTTCTGCGAGATGTATTTTTCCACCGGACGGATCAGCCAGTTGTAGAGCTGCGACGCCTGGTCCTCCATCGGAGCGAGCTGCTGGATGCGTTTGCGGTAGTCCTTGATCACGCGGTTGAGCTCCGCCTCCTGAACCGGAACGCGCACCACGTCGATGCGGCCCTTCACCACCACCCAGATGACCAGCTCGTTCGCCGTCACCAGGTACTCCACAAGCGCCACCGGTTCTTCCATGATGGAGTCCAGCTCCTTCAGTGTGATCGATTCCACCGTGACGAAGCTGGAGATCTCCGGGCTTTCCTCCTTGGCCTGGATCAGTAAATCCTGATAGGTGGTGCGCGCCGACACCAGCCTGGCGGACAGGGTTTTCATCTTTTCCTCGTCCGCCTGCGCGCGCGCCGCACCCAGCGCGTCCTCGATCATGCGGATGGTCTTTTTCTGCTCGGTGAGCGCGTCGTACAACTTCTGGCTGACGTCGTTTTTGAGGCTGATCTTCTGGTTGCCCAGAAGATCGATGAAGCTGCGCGACTTGGCTTTTTCGGCAAAGTTGAACGCGTCCTCCGTTTTGCCCTGATTGAGCAGCAGCAGGATCAGCTCCTTGTACACATCCTGCTTGTCGGTCAGGAAGCCGTTCTGAAACTCTTCCACCTTGATGGCGGCGCGCATCCGGTCCACCACCTCCACCGCCTGCTTGTACACCGCCACCGCTTCCGCCGCCTGATTCGACCGCTTCAGGCAGACCCCCTGCCCGCGCAGCGCCCGCCAGTGCACTTCCGGAATGTTGAGGGATGCGGCCATCTCGCCGGTCTCCTTGAAGATCGGCACGGCCTTGTCGCACTGGTTGCGCTCCAGCGCCAGGTGGCCGGATTCCAGCATCGACTTCACCAGGTTGGTGCGGTTGCCGATCTCCTTGCTCAGCGCGATCGCTTTTTCGATGTGCGGCTCGGCTTCGTCCAGCCTCTTGAGGCGCATCTTGCTCATCGCCAGATTGCGGTGCGTGTAGCCCTGCCCCCATTTGGATTTGAGCTCGATGTCCTGCTCCAGCGCTTTGTTGAAAAATTCGATCGACTCTTCGTAGCGCTTGTCCTTGCGGTGCACCAGGCCGATGTTGTTGTTGGCCGAGGCGATGTCGAGCGGCGAGTGGATCTGCTTCGCCAGTTCCAGGCTGCGGTTGAGGTTGCTGAGGGCGCGCTCGGAATCGTTCAGCGTCCAGTGGATCAGCCCGAGCGTGTTGTAGATGAACGCCTGCTGGCGCACGTCCTCGATGGCTTCGGCGATGGCCAGCGATTCTTTCTGAAAGCGGAACGCTTTCTGGTAGTCGCCCTGAAACCAGTGGGAGTTCGCCTGATACAACAGCGCCTTCGACAGGCCGGCCTGGAGATCGTGTTTCGTGGCCAGTCCCTGGGCCTGGGTGTAAAACTCCAGCGCCTTGGCGAAATCGCCCTGCTTCTCCGACACCAGCCCCAGCTCGAGCAGCGTCTCCACCATCTGCTCGGCATGATCCAGCTCCTTGAACAGCTTGAACGCCGCGGAGAAATAGCGCAGCGCCTGGCCGTACTGGTTGAGCCTCAGGTAATAGATCCGGCCGATGCGCCGCAGTTCCCGGCCGCGGTTGAGGTCTTCGCCGATCTCTTCATTGATCTCAAGCGAGGCGTTGAACGCTTCCAGCGCCTGGTCGTAGTCGAGCGCGTTTTCCTCGACGATGCCCAGCGTGCTGTAGTTTTCCGCCAGCCGGTCGAGGATTTCGTTTTCCTCGTAGATCTTCAGCGCCTGACGCAGGTGATCCACCGCCGTTGGGTACTGCTCCGCCCGCGAGTACAGGATGCCGAGAAAATAAAGCGCCTCCGCCCGTTCCTCCGGGTCCTCGCTGTTTTGCACGAATTTCAGCAGGTCTTTCTGGTAGCCGATGGCTTTGGGATAGTCCTCGATGTTGTACGCCGCCTGCGCCAGCGATTTGTACAGTTTCGGCGCCAGCGATTTGTCCTCCAGAAAATCCAGTAGCGACAGGGATTTCTCCAGCCGGTCGATGGCGGCGAGCCAGTCCTTATCGAGAAACGCCCGCGCGCCGGCCTGGGCGTTCGCCGTGAAATAGGTTTCGGCGAAACGGTTTTTCTCTTCCGCATCCATGCCGGAAAAACCGTAATAGCGGTAGCCAGCCCACGCCAGAGAATCCGGATGCAGCCTGGCCGTCTCGACCTGCGCCTTGCGCAGCGACTCGGAGGGGTTGCCGTTTCTGAAATCCTGGTAGAAAAGCCGCAACAGCGTTGCGTGCACGGCATGGTCCCTGGGACCGGTGCGCAGAAGCACCCCCGGATAGCCCTTGAAGGTCAGCCCCTGGATCAGCCGGGCGGTGGGCGAGAGCGAAATCTCCGGCCGCAGTTCGAAGACAACGTCGGTCAGGGCGATGAAGTTGGACTCGAACGCCTCGCCGAACAGCTCTTTGAGGCTCACGCGCTGAAACTGGCGCGGATCTTTATCCAGATTGAAATAGGAGCTGGAGAAGTTCCGCGCGTTCAGATGCGTTTTCCCTTCGATGTGGACCACCCCGTGATGCCGCCACAGGGAGCGGAATTCCTCGCGCGTGGCTTTTTCGCCGGTGAGGTTGACCAGCGTGGCGAAGCGTTCGGCGAACGCGTCGGTGCCGGGCGCGTGCACACCCAGAAAGCGCGAGTTGTACAGGTTCTTGTCGTTTTCCGCGAGCGCGAGCTGCGACAGGGAGGACAAAAACGTCAGCGGCATCTTCCCGGCAAGCGTCGTCTCCCCCAGCCTGAACGCCGCCCAGGGCAGAAACTCCAGCGCGCCGTCGGCGATCAGATAAAGAGAATTCGTCTCCACAAGCCAGGCTGCAACCGGCGCGATCAGCGTCTCGGATAACAGAGCGACTTCAGCCGGACTCACCGCAGCATTGCCGTTCGCCAGCTTTGCGACGAGGCGGTTGAATTCGGGCCCCGCCTTGAGCCGCGCACCGCGCACCGCCGCCGGGCGGACGTCCCACACCCAGATGCCCTCCGGCATCTTCTGGAACTTCAAAATGCTCTGCCCCGGCTTGAGATTTTCCTGCATCGCCATCAGATCCGGCACGTGCGGCGTGAACATCGACGCCAACGCCGGGTCTTCTTCCATCAGGATGGAGAGGATTTCACTGTATTCCTCGCGGATCGCCTCGCGCTCCTCCTGCGCATCTTCGCCGGTGGTCTCTTTGAGCCGGACCGCGTAGTCCGAAAGGTCTTCGTAAAAGGTGCGGCGTTCCTCGTTGGTGAGCTCGATCTCCGGACGCAGCAGGATGAGCAGCTGCTGCCGGCCTTTCTCGGAATAATACAGGGCCTCGTCATACTGCTTCGCATCGAAGAAAAACCGCGTCAGAGTCCGGTACAGATCCTCCACCAGAGTCAGGGTCGAAGAATTGGTTGCCACCAGCCCGTAAGGCAGGCCGCTCAACAGCGCTTCCGCTTCCATCAACAGGCGAAAGCGCTCTTTCGGCGCCGCCACCAGCGATTCCTGGTAGCGGTAGCGCCAGTCCAGATACCAGGGCGGCGGCGTTTCAGCCGCCGGCGCTGCCTTCGCATCTCCGCTCAGCCGCTGCGTCAGCAGCAGGTTTTGCGCGAGCGCCCGTTTCAAGGCCTCGTGCTTGCCGTCGGCCTTTTCGAGGATCTCGCGCGCCTCCGCAAAATAGGCGCGCGAGCGGGACACATAATCCGCTTCCCGCTTGAGCCCCTCGGTCGAGGCGAGCACCAGCGCCTTAAGGCCGCCGCCGGGCTGCTTCGGATCGAGCTTCGCCTGGGTGGGAACCGACAGGCGGTAACCCAGGTTGTGATAGAAGATGCCCAGGTAGTTTTTGATGTAGGCGAGGTCCTCCGGGCGCGTCAGTTCCTCCACCGGCCCCAGTTCCTTGGCCGCCTCTTCCAGCAGCCGCACCGTGTCCTCGATCTCGCCGCGCATTGCGGGCAACGCCTTCATCTGGCTTTTGCTGAACACCGCCCGGCCGATGTTCGCCGCGTTGACGCCGATGCCGCGTTTGTTGTTGAGCTTGCGCGACAGGGCGTAGGAATCCTTGAAATACTTCAGGCTGGAATCCGTGTCGCCGGATTTGAAATAAAAATTGCCGATCTGGTTTTGCAGCAGCGCTTTTTCCAGAAGCACGGGGATGTTCTTTTCCACATCCAGGTTGTCGGGAATCAACGCCAGCTTCTTTTCGAAGTATTCGATGGCTTTGCCGTACTCCCCGAAATCGCCGTAGATCTTGCCGATATAGTGAAAGATCAGCTTTTCTTCGCCCGTCTTGTCGAAGCCGGTCGCCGCCGCGGACGCGTTGGCGTCGAGCCCGGTCTCCACCGCCACGCCGAACAGGCCGCTCTTCTTTTTGGCCTTGCCCTTCTGCACCACGCCGTGTTTTTCCAGGTTGTCGATGGCCTGGAAATAATTGTTGAGCGCCTGGTTCAAAGACGGAATGTCCGGCTCGCCCTGCGTCTGGTTCAGCATGACGAGGTTGTTGGCGATGTTCCGGAGCGAACGCGTGAGCGACGCGGAGTTGCCCGCCTCGCGATTGAGTTCCAGTGTCTTGGAGAAATACTCCACCGCCGGGGCGTGGTCACCCCGGTCCTGGTAGACCAGGGCGATGCGGTCGTTGAGTTCCGCCATGCGGTTCAGGTCTTTTTTCTTGGCGACGATGGCGAGCGCTTTTTTCAACTGTTCCAGCGCCGCATCGTGAAACCCCGCGCGGAACGCGCTTTCGCCGAAGCGCTGACGGAACACCGCCTCGCGGTTGGCATCGAAGAACGGTTCCTGCCGGGCGTTGCGTCTTTCGTAATACTGGTAGGCCGCGTGGTGGTTCTTGAGCAGGTAATGGCCGTTTCCGAGGTTGAGCAATAGGTCCGCCTCGTTTTCCGAGTTGCGGTCCGAATCGTTCAGCGCCAGCGCCGTCTGGTACTCGTAGAGCGCCCGTTCCAGATAATCCGCACCCGGCTGCTTGCGCTCCTTCTGCTCGTAGATCCATCCCAGCGTCTGGTGAAAGAACACCTGCTGCGAATCGAGGCCGAGCGCCAGGCCGATCTCCTTTTCGGCGCGGTCCAGATCCGGCGGGTCGAGATAGGTCGCGGCCAGCCCCAGAGCGTAGTGATCGGGCGCGGATTCGGGATTGGCCTTGACGCGTTTTTCATAGTAAGGAATGGTTTTCGCCACATCCTTCAGGATGGCGCTGGCCTGCAGGTAACCGCGGTGCGCCTCGACCGTGTCCGGACTGAAATCGATCAGCCGCTTGAAGGTCTTGCGCGCCAGCTTGATCTCACCGACGCGCAACTCCCAGGTGCCTTTTTCCAGGGTCTTGCGGATGAACCCTTGCCGCGCCTGCTGGACCTCCTCCTCGATCAGGTCCTTGTTTTCGGTGATCTCCTTGTAGATGCTGAGGCTTTTTTCGAAGTTTTCCTCTTCGGAATAGATGTCGGCGAGCGCCAGCTTCGCCAGAAAGATCTGCGAGTCCGCCTCGGGATAGCGCTCGAGGGTCCTGCGGTAGGCTTCCTTGGCGAGCAGGTTCTCGTTGGCCTCGTGGTACAGCTCGCCGATGCGGTTCTGCACCGCCGCGCCGAGACGCGGCAGGTCCTTGTACTTTCCGGTCAGGGCCTGCAGGCTGGAGACCTTTTTCTCCAGCGTCGGCTGTTTTTCGAACAGGCTCAGGATTTCGTGCACCGCGCTGTCGGACCACAGGTCCACATCGTAGTAGTCCTCGACCACCTGAACGTAGGAGCCCACCAGCCGCTCCTGGTCCCCCACCAATGAATAGACCTGGCTCTGGGAAAACGCCGCCGCTGCGGACAGAACGCGCTGGCTCGGGTATTCCTCCATCACCCGCTTGTAAAAACTCAGGGCCTTGCTCTGATCTTCCAGCTTGAAATGCAGGTTGCCCGATTCCAGATAGGAGCGCGCCACCACCTGGGGGTGCTCTTTGTAGCGCTCGGAAATCGCTTCCAGGGTTTTGAGCCCGTCCTTGAGCTTTTCCCGGTACACGGTCTGGCCTTCATCGCGCGCGCGTTCCAGCTTCAACAGCAGCCGTTCGATCTCGGAGAGCCCCTGGTAGGCCGGCTGCTCCGGGTGCTTCTCCACGATCTGCGCGAAAAACTCGTCCGCCTCGTCGGGATAACCCAACTCCTTGTAGCCTTTCGCCAGGCGATAGCGGATACGCGACAACCCCTCTTCGCCGTCGAATTCGCGGATCAGGTTCTGGTAGGCCAGAAGACAGGGAAAGGTGTATTTCTGCGTGTCGCCGCAATTGTCCTCTGCCACCTGCAGCGCAAGCCCGTATCCCTCGGCCTTGGGGAAGATCCCCTCCGGCGGAATCGACCACACGTCGATGCCGTTTTTGCGGTTGGAGGTGTAGTACAGCTTGCCGTCCGCCGCGGCCGAGGGCAGCAGGTCGTAGGTCGAGCTGTCGGTCAACTGCCGCTGGACGCCGCCCTTGAACGCATCGAACGCCACGCTCCAGATATTGGGGTTGTCGTCGATCGTCAGATCGCCGTCGAAGTTGGTGTCGTTTTCGTAGCGGTTGAAATAGATCCGGGATCCATCCGCCGACCATTCCGGCGAAACCTCGATCCTGGCGCCGGAGGTGAGCTGCACCTTTTCACGCGTCGCAAGATCCAGCACCCACAGGTCGGCGTCCGCATCGCGCGACACATAGGCGAGGTACTTGCCATCCGGGGACACCGCCGGGTTGCCCCCCGCCTCGACCACCAGCGTCTTCGCCGAGGTTTTGAGATCGAGCTTGAAGATCGCCTGCCGCCGGGTGTTGTCCTGAACCGACGTGAAATACAGCGCGTTGCCGTCCGCAGACCAGGCCGGGTCCAGCTCGGGCAGATCGTCCTGGGTCAGACGCGTCAGCGCGTATCCGCCGCTTTCGCCTGCCTTGCGGTCCAGATCGAGCACATACAGATCGCCTTTGGGGTCGGAACGGTGGGACACGAACACCAGCTTGCGGCCGCTGGCGTGAAAACGGGGCGCGTTGTCCTCGGCGCTGTGGATGGTCAGCGGTTCATCCGGCGGCTGGATGCCCGCCCCCAGATGTTTGAGCCAGAGATCAAGGTTGCCGGAGCGGTCGGAAACGTACACCAGCGATTTGCCGTCCGGCGACAGGGTGGCGGCGAAATCCTCGCCCGGATTGGTCGTGACCTGCACCGGCGCGTTGAAGCGGACGGCGGCGGACAACGTGGCAACCGGGAAGACCAGGATTATCGGAAGGATGATGAGGACGGCGCAGCATATAACCCTTTTGGGATTCATGATTTATACCTTCCTCCGCTGCAAGGGGACCCTGAGCGGTCGAATGTTTTTTCCTGTAAACGAACGCGGCGGGAAAGCGGTTTTCAAAGGGGAGCCGTTGCGTGTTGTGTTCGCGCTCTCGGCATTCGGATGCGGGCCGGCCCCCGGCAAAAACATTCCCTTGAAAAAGAAGAGGAAATGATTTACAAAACACCTCAATAAGGAATCATCCTACAGTGTGCGGCATTTCCTTTCATTCTTTTCCCCAGCTTACTAAGAATGGAATTTCAAATCAATTTTGAAGTGAAAGACTGGATCGCCCTGGCTCCGGAAGTGACGATCCTGCTGACGGCCCTGTTTCTCCTCATCATCGGATTGAACAAGGCCTTCAATTCAAACGGCTACCTCTCGAAGACCGCGTTCACCGGCGTCGCCGCCGCACTGGCCTTTTCGGTGTACCTGTGGGGCATCGCCCCCACCGCCGGCAACGGCGGCAACCCGGACCTGTTCAGCAATTCCATCATCCACGACCGGTTTTCCCAGACCTTCAACATCATCTTTCTCATCATGTCGCTGTTCGTCCTGTTCGGGTCCGTGCGCTACCCGCAGGCGGACCACGAGAACAAGGCCGAATATTTTTCGCTGATCCTCATGACCGTGTTCGGCATGATGTTTTTGGTCAAATCGGGGAACCTGATCACCGCATTCGTCTCGCTGGAGATTTTTTCCATCTCCCTGTACATATTATGCGGCTTCTCCGCCAAGCACGGCACCGGCAAGGAAGTGCCCTCGGACGACCCGCAACTGACCTGGGAATGCCAGTCCTCCCAGGAATCCACCGTCAAATACCTGCTGACCGGCGCGTTCGCCTCGGCGATCCTGGTGTACGGCATGGCCCTGATGTACGCGGGCACCGGCACCACCGAGATCCGGCTGATCGGCAACCTCATCAAGGAGAACCCCTACAGCCAGAACATCCTGGTGTACATGGGCATGGGGCTTTTGTTCTCGGGACTGGCGTTCAAGGTCTCCCTGGTGCCGTTTCACTCCTGGACCCCCGACGTCTACCAGGGCGCGCCGACGCCGATCACCGGATTCATGTCGGTGGCGACGAAAGCCGCCGCCTTCGCGCTGATCGCCCGCATCTTCTACATCAGCCTGTCCGAGTTGCAGGAGATCTGGATGCCGTTTCTGTTCGGCGCCTCGGTGCTCACCATGCTCATCGGCAACACCGCGGCGATCTTCCAGGACAACGTCAAGCGCATGCTGGCCTATTCCGGCGTGGCGCACGCGGGCTATCTGCTGATCGGCATCGTCGCCAACAACCAGGACGGCGTCGCCAGCATCATCTTCTACATGGGCGTCTACCTGTTCATGAACATCGGCGCGTTCGCGGTGGTGTTCATCCTCGAGGGGGAAGGCAAGGAAGGCAATTCCATCAACCGCTTCAAGGGGCTGGCCAAGCGCCACCCACTGCTGGCGGCGTCCATGAGCCTGTTCATGATCTCGCTTGCGGGGATTCCGCCGACGGCGGGCTTTTTCGGCAAGCTGTTCGTCTTCGTCGCCGCCATCAAGGCGGGGTATATCCTCATCACCGTGCTCGCCGTCATCGCCAGCGTCATCTCGGTGTATTTTTACCTGCGCGTGATCGTGATGATGTATTTCCACGAAGAAGAGGAGCCCCTCACCTTCCAGATCAGCAAAGGCATGGGCACCATCGTCGCGGCCAGCTCCATCGCCATCCTGGCGATCGGCTTTTATCCCTCCGGCCTCATGCAGCTCGCCCTCGACTCGATCCCGTTCTAAAGCTTCAAATAGCGTTTTCCGGTTGCCGTTTTTGCCCTGCGGCCCTATCTTTAGGAAAAGAAGCGCCTAATTACAATATAAGCCTTTAACAATCAAGGCTCTGGTGAGATTTTCGCGGGGCACCCGATACGGGCTCAAAGCCCAAGGGAGGCAACATGATCTCTGGAAAAATTTTGGTCGTGGATGATGAGAAAGAGGTGCGGGAGGTATTCAAGCTGCAATTGAACGACAGCGGCTACCACACCCTGGAAGCCGCCAATGGAGAGGAAGCCATTCAGATCCTCAGGACCGGAGACAACATGATCAACGTGGGCGTCATTCTGTGCGACATCCGCATGCCCAAAGTCAACGGGATCGAATGCATCGACTTTTTGAGAAAGGAAGCGCCGGGAATTCCTATCGTCGTGATCACGGGGTATCCGGATATGGAGATGTCCAAAGATCTTCTGGAAAAAGGAGTCAAATACTATCTCGTCAAACCCGTTTCCAAGGAGAAATTGCTGGATACGGTGAACGAAATGGTGGCCGCCGGAAAAGATTTTGAATTTTAGCACAACATATTTTTGTCCTGCGTCCGTATCACAACACGAACGTCACCGGGCCGTCGTTGATCAGGGAAACCTGCATGTCGGCGCGGAATTTGCCCGTCGCCACGCTCAGCCCCGTTTCCCGCAGCGCTTCGACGTAGCGCAGGTACAGCGTTTCCGCATCCTGCGGGCCGGCGGCCCTTCGTGCAGTCTCCCGCCAGCGTGAACTGGGACACCACCAGCACCTCGCCTTCGATGTCTTTGAGGGATAGATTCATCTTGCCCGCGGCGTCGGGAAAGACGCGCAGGTGCGCGGTTTTTTCAGCGAAATGATCGCAATCCTTCATCGCATCGCCTTTTTCCGCGCCGAACAACACCAATAGACCGCGGCCGATCTTCGCGATCATCTCGCCTTCGACCGCGACCGAAGCTTCCCGCACCCGCTGCAGAACCAGTTTCATGGAAAGGGAGTTTATCTCTTTGTGGAAGGGATCAGGGCCAGATGGTTTTTTCTTTCTGCTTCATCTCCCGCACCCAGTCGAAATGCCGGGCCCGGTCCAGCCCGTGCGAATAGGGAAAATACTCGGGCGGCGCCATCGAACCGGAGCGGGTGTTGCCGTTCTGGTGCACGCGGTGGTGGCAGTCCCTGCAAAGGATGACGCAGTTGACGACATCGCGAATCCAGCTGTGATCGGGGTTGTGCGGATCGCCGGATTGATTCGCGAACACATGATGGCCAAATTCGTAATAAAAATCGTTGAGGTTTTCCCCGCAACAGGCGCAGAGGTTCAACTGGCGAAACCGGGCTTCCGGCTTGATCTTCGAATCGGTGAAATCAAAGGGTCGGTGTGTCATGGGCCGTGTCCTGTCTAAAAGGTCCTTTAGGATGGCAGGTTCCGGTACGACTGCCGCTCAAAAACGTTCTCTGTTGCCGCCGTCAGCGCGCCTTGAAAAAACGGCTGTCGGTGCCCTCGCTGCCGATCAGCACTTTCACTTCGCCGTTGCACTTGGGGCAGCGGCCTTCGTAGGCGTTTTTTTCCTTGTTGATGTAGATGCGCCGGTAGACGTTGCAGCACTCGAACAGGATGCCGAGGAATTTTTTTTTCTCAGTCATCATTCCCCCATCCACTGCACCACCACCTCCCGCGTGCGCGGCCGGTTGTCGAAATCGCACAGCACGATCTGCTGCCAGGTGCCGAGTTCCAGCCTTCCTGACTGAAAAGGGATGGTGACCGACGCCCCCATGAGCGCGGCGCGCACGTGCGAGAACCCGTTGCCGTCGCCCCAGCGGGCGTCGTGATCGTAATGGATGTCCACCGGAGCCTGCCGCTCCGTGGCTTTTTTGAGGTCCGCCACCGCGCCCGATTCATATTCGATGGTGGTGATGCCGGCCGTGGAACCGGGCACGAACACCGTGGCGATGCCGTCGGCGAAGCCCGCGTCTTGGAGTCCCCGCGTCACTTCTTCGGTGATGTCTTTGATGTCGCCGAAGCCGCGGGTGTCGAGCTTGAACCGGGTGGTTTTGACATGAACGCTCATGACGCATTCACAAGATCAGGAGTTCTTTTTTAAGGGTTCCAGAGCTTTCACCTTGGCTTCCTTGAACAACTGGTGCGGGATGTGCATCGCCTTGGTGATGCGGCGAATCTGTTCGGACTCCTCGTGCGAGATGTCCCCGTCGGCGGTGGCGATGGCGAAAAAGCAGCGCATCAGTTTCACCCGGTCGTTGTAGCTGACCTGTTTGTTCAATTCGGTGACGACTTCGTGAAAATCGAAGCCGCGCTTCGCCTGCTCCTCGACCACTTCGAACAGGATCGCAAGCTGCTCTTCATCGTAACCGAACCGCTCGGTCAGCACGGTTTTGAGCGCCTGCCGTTCCGAATCGTCGAAACTCCCGTCCGCTTCGGCCACCGAGGCCAGCAGCGTGCCGAACAGGCAGATCGAATACAAGGTGTCCTCGGAAAGGGTCACATCCTGACCGCTGCGGTTGCTTTTGAGCTCGATGTTGTGCAGCACCTTGCGCTTGAAATACTGCTCCAGCTCCGGGTCTTTCTGCCGGGCATTGGTAAACAGCGTGCCGCCGAAAAAATTGCGGATCTTTCCGAATGACCGCGTGGTGAACGAGCTCTCCTTGAGCCAGGAAGTGAACTGATCCAGCAGCGCCTTTTCTTCCTCGGTCTTTTGTTCCTGCCCGCCGGCCAGCGTCTGCATGGCGGAAAGCACTTCCTGCTTTTCCTCAGGGGAAGACAGCTCGGCGATGAGCTGATTGAACAATTCCTCCTGCCGCTCCTTGGATACCGGCGCTTCCAGGTAGGGTTGCAGCTCGTCCATGTCCTTCTGGTCGAGCCCGAACTTGCGGATGAAGGATTTCAGCAGATTGAGTTCCGAATGGGTCATCTCCCCGTCGGCCCAGGCGACGGTGGTCATCACCTTGATGAAGGTCAGCTTTTTAAAATACGACATGAGAACATCCTGAAAAAAACGAGTGAACTATTTAAAGCGGTTGAGCCACATGCGCGCGCTGGACTTTTCGGGATACAGCGCGACCAGATCCAGATAGCTGTCGTCGTTGAGGTCGCCGAAGCTCATCTCCGCGAACCGGCGCACCCGCGGCAGCCGCCGGTCGGTTTCGTTGGAAAACTTCCACTTGCCGCGGCCCTGCAGATACCAGGTGCCGCTCTCTGTGAGAATGAGCGCATCGGGAATGCCGTTGCCGTTGGCATCCAAAAGATAGATGCGGCTCGCCGGTTCGGCCGGCAGCTTCTTGTGCGACATCTTGGTGAACCGGCCGTTGCCATCGTTGACCAGGAAATAACAGGTCTCTTTCGCGTGCTCGCGAAACGGCGCTTCGATCGTCCGGTTGGCCACCAAAAGATCGTTGTCATCGTCGCCGTCGAAATCCGCCCAGTCGGCGTGCAGGCTCGCATCCTTGATCACCGGCAGCGCGGCGCGGGTGTTGTCGGTGAACTTGCCGAGACCGTTGTTGAGCAGCAGCCGGTTCTGCCCGTTGGCGTAAGTCAGATAGATATCCACCACCCCGTCGCCGTCGTAATCGGCGATGACGGGGCTGGAGACCCCCGGCGGCACGCGCGGCAACAGCATCGCCGAATGATCCTGAAAATCGCCCTTGCCGTTGTTGAGCAGAAGCTGGATCTGGTATTTGTGCGGCCGGCCCTCGGCGTTCTTAAGCTCGCTGCCTGTGAACACCAGATCGAGATCGCGGTCGTGATCGATATCGGCCACGGTCACCCGCTCCGCACCGGAATGCGTGACCGGAAACACCTGATCGACTTTTTTGTAATAATATCCCTTTTTGTTGTTCATCAAAAGGCCGCCGGCGCCCGGCCCCGGCGCGTCACGCAGAAACACCAGGTCTTCGGCCCGGTCGCCGTTGAAATCCCCCACGGCGAGAAACCGGGTCCGGCCCTTGCCCGGCGCCACCCATTTTCCCGCCGGGTTGAAATCGAAACCTTCTTTCTCGCGGTTGAGCAGAGGGATGAATTTCGATTCGCGGTTTTTATCGTGCACGTGCACGATCACATCCTTCAGGGCATCGCGGTCCACCCAAGTGAACAGAATGTCCTGCACGTCACCGGGAATCGCAGGCAGGTATTTCGTCGAGACATCGACGAAATGCTGCCGGTTGGGGTTTTTCTTGATCAGGCGTTTCTTGTTGCAACCCGCCGCCAGAAGGAAGGTCAGCATCAGAAAAACAGCCCACGCCACCGCCCGCCGCCAGCGATCGGAGGTAGGGGTTCGACACGATATGTCACCAAAATGCATCATGGCTTTTGTGGTTTGTGCGAAATAGGATGCAGATAAAAAACAGCGAACCGGTATTTTAAACCAATCCATTTGCCGGGCGGTAGTGCAAATCATCCAAGCGCCAGCGAACGCCGAACGCCTCGGCGAATCCATCCTTGAACGCACGCGCGACCTCGGCAAACTCCACGTTGTCTCCGCGGATTTCGTTCAGGGTGACGGTGGATCGCTGCAGCAGATCCAGGTGCAACGCGCGTTCGGTCTCGCTGTCGAAACGCAGCAGGGAATTGACAAGCGCACGATCGCAATCGATCCACACCGAGCCGTGCTGCAGGAACGCCCGCTGCGTGCGCCGCTGCGCGCTGCCGACGAGTTTTTTCCCATCCACCGCGATCTCGTAATGGTTGAGTGAAGAAAAACAGGATGCGGTCTTCCCACCCTGCGGCGATCGATCGAGCCCCTTAACGGGCAACGCCACACGCGCATCCGGTACGCCCAAAAGGGCGAGGGTATGCAGGATCGCCTCGGAGATCACCTGAAACGTGCCCAGCAACCGGGCGGGAAAGCAGGGATGCGGGATCGGGCCGGTGACGCTGTAGGTCAGCTCCCGATGGTGCAGAAGCGAACGCCCGCCAGTGGGCCGCGCCACCACGGGGATCCCCAGAGCCTCGCAGGCGTCCCGATCGACATCGCGCGGGGAAAGCGCGTAACCGGTCGTGACGGTGGGCCGCGCCCAGCCGTACAGCCGCAGCGTGACGGGGGCCGGTCCTTCGCCGCAGGCGGCGAGCAGCGCCCGGTCGCGCGCCATGTTGTGCGCCCCCTCGCAGAATCCGTCCTCGATCAGTGTCCAGGTTTCCATCGGCCGTCCAACCGCTTGTGCGATAATGCTTTGAATCCCCCGCTGCGGGTTTTATAATATCTTTAAAATCAAAACAAGGCCCCCAGGGGTGAGTCCGAACCCGCGCCGGTTTTTGTTCCAACCCTATCATACTTTAGGATTGTTCCGGTCATCCGCCTCGAACACGGCGATCACTTTTCACACAAAACACATGAAGCGCATGATTTCAAACTGGATGGGTGTGGCCGCCCTGCTTTGCGTTTTCTCGGGCGCAGCCGACGCCTTCGAGGGCTATGCGCCGAAGGACCGCAAAAAAACCTGTCAGACCACCTGTCACCAGCCGGAAAACATCGTGCAGTCGCATCAGGACAAACGTGAGCGCGAGGAATGCCGCCAGTGCCACGTGGGTGAAACCAACGCAACCGCCGTCTCTCCGTTTGCCGCGCCCACGGCGCTGAAAAAACCCGTCGAGCGGCAGGCGGTGCAGATCGCCGCCAAACCGGCTGAGAAGAAAAAACCCGCCGAGGGCAAAACCGGGGAAAGTTATCCGGGCATGGTGCACATCGAGGCGGGCGAATTCATCATGGGTTCCAACGAACGCTGGGACGACGAAGCGCCGGAGCACATCGCCGAAACCGGCAGCTACTGGATCGATCTCTACGAAGTGACCAACGAGGATTACAAGCAATTCGTGGACGCCACCGGCGCCAAGCCGCCGTACCACTGGCCGGACGGCGTCATCCCCAAGGGCAAAGAAAAGCACCCGGTCGTGTATGTGAACTGGTTCGAGGCGGACGCCTACTGCAAATGGAAGGGCAAGCGCCTGCCCAACGAGCAGGAGTGGGAGAAAGCGTCACGCGGAACCGAAGGGTTCACCTACCCCTGGGGGCACGAATGGTCGCTCGACAAATCCAACAACCCTTACAAGCACTCCACCGGAACCGAGCCGGTCGGCAGCTACCCGGAAGGCAGAAGCCCCTACGGGTTGCACGACATGTCCGGCAACGTGTGGGAATGGGTGGACGCGTTCTACCTGCCCCATCCCGGCAACACGGTGCACCGGGCGGAATACGGCAGGGACAAACGCCTGCTCAAAGGCGGCTCCTGGTTCGACTGCCTCTCCTATGGCTGCGGCCTGAGCGCACCGACCTTCAACCGCAGCTTCTTCACCCCCGAGGTGCGCAACAACAGCTTCGGCTTCCGCTGCGCCAAGTGACCCGAACGCGGTCTGCTGAAATTTGACGACAGCGGGGCTTGCCCTGCTGCCGGGTCCTGAGTATCATGCAGCTGTTGAAGAACGAACCGGAAAACCCCGCATGCCCGAGACACCGCGCAAACCCGATCCGCCCTACGACCCCGACGCCGAACCCACCGGCCGCTATCCGATCAGCCGTCTGCGCAAATTTTTTCTGCTGGCTTTCGTGATCGGGTTCTGGGTCTTTTACTTCTGGTACAACACCGGCAAGGACCGAGAACAAACCGCACCCGCTCCCCTCGCTCCCGTCGAATCGACTCAGGATGCGAACGGAACATCGGATGCCCAATAAGCCTCCCCGCGGACACGCCAGCGTCAACGCAATCAACCCCGTAGAGATTCCGTAATACGAATCCGGGTTTTCTCCTTGAAATCCCCCTCCGCTCCATGTTTACTTCGAGTTACCGGTGGGTACCGATCGATTTTTCGTGGCAATCCGCAGCGGATGTTCACTGCGGCAATCGATTCCTTCCGCACACGAACTCAAAAAATTCTGTTCCAACAGGCTCGGCATGAAAGCATCGCAAAAATGGACCGGCTGGGGAGTCCTGCTGTTAGGAGGCGCGCTGTTGTATGTCGCCGTCTCCGGCCACTGGTTCGGCAAAGGCAAATACGTCAACCACGCAGCGCGCCATTTCGAGGCATTCGATCCGGTGCTGGCCGCAAACACGCCGGGGCTGGAATCCCTTTTGCAAGCTGCGAAGGAAAGATCGCCGAGTCCGTTCGATGCGCTTTCGGACAAGGAAAAAATGCAGGTCCTGTATGAAACCGCGGCGGCGCGCTTCACGCACGGCAACCAGGACCGTCACAATCTTTTCAGCAACTGGATATTGTGGGGACTGGGAAAAGTCAACGATACGTTCACAGCCATCTACAATCCCGAAACCCTATTGAAAAACGGCCATTCGACCATGTGCGGCGGCGTCGCCTTCGTGCTGGTGCATCTGGCCTTGAAATCCGGGATTCAAGCACGGCACGTCGGTCTTTACGGACATGTGGTGATGGAAGCCTGGTACGACGGCGACTGGCATCTGTACGACCCGGACATGGAAGTGGTCTTGACGGACGCAACGGGGGACGTGTTGAGCGTTGAGGAAGCGGCGAAAAACAAAAGCCTGGCGCTCGACTGGTACACGCGCGAAGGCATCGGGCAGTACGGGGCGCAATTCGTCGAGATGATCGCCAGCCGGGAAAACAACACCCACATGACGTATCCGCCCGGCGCTCAATGGATCTGGAAAGCCGAGGTGATGGAACTGTTTCAGAGTATGACGGAGATTTTGAAGTTTGTTTTCCCCATCGCTTTCATGATCGCAGGCGTCGTGCTGGTGCGCTCTTCCAGCCCGGCGCCGCAAAGCAGAGTCGGTTTTTTTTCTCAGGTAAAAAGAAAAGCCTGAATCGCATCGAAGCTTGATCCCGCACTTTCATCCCGCCTCACCTTAGCGGTCCCAGTTTTTGTAATCTTCCCGGTTGACGTTTTCATTGCCGATCAGCACATCCATCCTCTCCGCTGCGGGAAGCAGCCGCATCCCGGTTCTCTCTTGCTTAAAATATTCCAGGTGGGTTTCGGGAATCGCATCCAGCGCAACCCGATGTCGGGATGGAACGCGCGCGTCTTTGTCCGGGTCCACATCGGGAATCCTGCCGAGCGCCGGTCTCAGCGGGCGGTAGATCAGGTGCTTGGTGCTCTTGATGTCGCTGAGCGCCAGATCGAGCACGGCGGGCGGGGAAACGGGAGCCGGATAGGGATACGGGTTTTCCAGCCGCTTGAGAAAATCCGGATGCCGGTCCGCCTCCCGGGCGTGTTGAAACTGGCGGATGCCGAGCCCGCGGCCTCCCAGAACCAGCGGCTTGTCCGTCACCGCCACCCGGTCGTGCGTCGCAGATTCGGATTGCGAACCGGAATCCGATCGCGGCGTTGAAGGCGCAACCGGCGGCGTTGGCATTTTCCTTTCAGCCTCGGCCGCAAACGAATACGGCGGCGGCCGCACCTCGATGGGCAGCATTTTTTTTTCAAAGATCAGGGAAAGGCGGTCCTCAGGTTCCGCCGTCCCCTGCCCCGCCTGTACCGGCACAACCGATGCGCACAGGAAGAAAAAAAACAGCAAACCCACGCTGACTCGCCTGAATGGACTCATACCGAAAAGCACCGCTTCCCTCTCAACTATTTGAAATCTAAGCGCCAATTTCCTGTCCCGCGCCTGTTTTTTGACGCTCAATACGAGCATAACCCCTTTAATATGAACATTTTAAGCCTGGCATGGCATTTGCTCAAGTTTTTTTCGAGGTTTTCCTTTGATAACAGGCGTATTATTAAGACATCCACCCAATACGGACCCGCAGGGTCAGGAGGTTCCAAGTGCAGAGGAATTTGCGTGCGTTGCTCAACCCGAAACTGGTGAACTTTCTTGAGCAGAAACTGGAGGCAGACGAAATCTCTCCGGAGGAATGCAAGGAAGTGATCAAAGAGATGATGCTCAGGGAGTATCAGCGGAAACAGGTGGAACCGCTGCCGCAAAAGCTCAAGACAAAAATGAGCGGCATTCTGAACTGGTTCGACAACCACCGGGACAAGCACTTCGATGTCGAGAATGCGAAACCCGCGATCGGGTTCGACGAACTCGCCGGAACCGTCCGCACCCGCCGGTTTTAAAACCGCGGGTGTGCCTTCCTCAGCAGAGGGCGAGCTTGATCACACCGCGCACGGCTTTTGGATCGCAGTTCGAACTTTTTACTGGAATCTGTCCTTTGGCTATCGCTGTGTGACGCGCAGGGCTGTCACCGGCTGATGTGCGTGTCGCGCACCGCTTCCGCATCCAGATCCACATCCATCACAATGCCCTTTTTGATGTAGCTGTCCTCAAGGCATTGCAGGCGGTAAAGAGACCCGGCCCGGTTGCGCGCACACTGCACGAAGTGTTCGAACACGCTCTTGTCTTCCAGGCAGACATAGTTATTGACGTCGCGCGACAGGCTCATGTATTTTTCCGCCCCGCCCACGCTCAGTTTGGAAACGTTCCAGCTCAGTCCGCCGAACTGTTCCTTGATGTTTTCCGGAACCCGGCTCTCGCCTTTCTCGAACACGTAGCCGTCTTTCCATTTCGCGAGATAGCGGCATTTGAAGATACAGCGCGAGTGGCTGTAGTATTCGATCATGTTGGCTTTCGTTTCCGGTGAAACCGAATCCAGCGCCGACACGTGCTGAATCAACCGGTCGTCGCAGTTGCAGTTGCGATCCCAGCTGTTGCGCAGGCAGATCTTGTGGGTTTTGCAGACCAGGTCCAGATCGTCCACCGTCTCCGGACTGCTTCCCCCCAGAGGCCGGTTCTGTCCGCACCAGTTGCCGTGACTCGCCCACTCCATGGCTTCCTTTTTCTCGTCCACATCGTCGAGCTGGTCGATGTTCATGACGAAGAACGACCCTTTGAAAACGGTGGTCTTGGGGGCGTCCTCGAACCGTTCGTTGAGCTGACTGCGGCTGAAATCCCCCCGGTCCTGGGTTTCACTGGTGTAATCGATGGGAACCGTTTCCAGTTCCAACGCTTTTTCCGGTTTGAGCTTGTCCAGGTCCATCTTGAATTTCGTGGCCGTGTCCTCCTGGGTCTGCGGTGAAGCACAGCCAAAAAGCGCAGACACCGACACAATGCAGAGCGCCCGGCCCCACCGGTTCCAGGTAAAAATATCCCCCATCGCGCTGACCTCCCCGATAGTAACCTATTTAAAATCACATAGTTAACTCAATTATACCAAAAGAAACGGCGTTTGCGAGTGTTCCCGGCAACGTGAGCGTCGTTTTTTTTCCTCATTCGGAATAAATGGGCCGGTTTTCAAAGGGTTTGATGGATCCGGGAAGGGGTTGCCCTTGCGGAAGAACCCGCAAGTCCGGGCCCGGTGGGCTTCAGACCAAAGATCAAAGAAGCGTTTGGGACACGCCCTTTAGGGCAAAAAAAGGGGCCGTCCCCATCCCACACGGTGCTGCCACCGGCGCGATTCGGGAACGGCCCCAAATTTCCAGACGAGATGGTTACTCTGTCGCTTCTTTGACTTTGTCCCCGGCTTCTTCCACCGCCTCGCCCATTTTTTCACCGGCAGCTTTCATTTCATCGCCGGCCTTTTCCACTGCGTTGTCGATCTTTTCACCGGCTTTCTCTGCGGGGCCTTTTTCCTTGCATCCCACAAACGCCGCCACGGACAGTGAAAGGATAAAAACGATCGCCACTTTTTTCATAAATCCCATTTTGATGACCTCCTGGGAAATTACTTTTCCCCTGATGTTTACATTGATGTATGCCTTGATCCTATCACAGATTCCATACCCGAAAGCTAGATATTATTTGTGGTTCCGGGCACCGAACGCAAAACCGCAGTTCATGCTCATAAAGTGCGTGCGTCCGAACAGGCACACAGAGCCAAACAGGGAATCTCTCCCCGTTTTTCCGGCAACCGTCCGCCCGCCGCCGCCATCCGGGGAAGGAATTTTCTTTGCAAAACACCGGATTCTTGGTACCAAGGGATTGCGTTTGACAACGTTTCGAAGGCCTTGATAGACTGTGGACGCTCTGAGGTTATTTCTCGCTATTGATATTCCGAACGCCGTCCGGGAAACGATTGCAGAGGTCCAGAACGATTTCAAAAGCCTGAATCTGGACGCAAGGTGGGTCGAACCGGCGAATTTCCATTTGACCCTGAAGTTTTTGGGAAGCACCCGCCCTCAGACCATCCCGGAAATCGAAACGCAGATGCAGGAAATCACTCCACGCTTCGCGCCCCCGACCGTAACGTTGGGCCTGCCCGGTGTGTTTCCGAATCCGAACCGTCCCCGGGTCCTGTGGCTGAGCGTGCAGGATTCTCAAGGCACCCTGATTTCCCTGATGCAGGCGATCGACACCCGGATGATCCCTTTGGGATTCCCCGGCGAGAAAAAACAGGCGATCCCCCATCTCACCCTGGCCCGCTTCAAATCCGCCAGGGACAACAGGAAGCTGAAGCAGAAACTGAGAGCAGGCCCGGCCGTGGCAACGGTTCCTTTCACCGTCGATTCCGTGAAGCTGATGCAAAGCGAGCTGACACCCGAAGGGCCCAACTACACCGTCATCGGGGACTTTCCCCTGCAGGGGAACCGTTAACAAAACCGCAGTCAACCACATCCAACACGCGCACACACCAACCAGAAGGAGGCCGAATGGGGTCCGACGATAGAGAAAAAGCGCTCGAGCTGGCGTTCATGCAGATCGAAAAGCAGTTTGGCAAAGGCTCGATCATGAAACTGGGCAAAGCCGAGAGTCAGAAAGGCATTCCGGTCATCTCGACCGGATCGATTTCCCTGGACAACGCGCTGGGTGTCGGTGGCGTCCCCAAAGGACGCATCATCGAAATTTTCGGTCCGGAAGGATCGGGAAAAACCAGCGTCACCCTGCACATCATCGCCCAGGCGCAGCAGGCCGGCGGCGTCGCCGCGTTCATCGACGCGGAGCACGCGCTCGATCCCAAATACGCCAACGCGCTGGGGGTCAACCTGGACGACCTGCTGTTGTCCCAGCCCGACACCGGCGAGCAGACGCTTGAGATCGCGGAGGTCCTGGTGCGCAGCGGCGCCGTGGACGTCGTGGTGGTGGACTCGGTGGCGGCCCTGGTGCCCAAAGCCGAACTGGACGGGGACATGGGCGACTCCCACATGGGTCTGCAGGCGCGATTGATGTCCCAGGCCATGCGCAAGCTCACCGGCGTCGTCAACAAATCCAACTGCTGCCTCATCTTCATCAACCAGATCCGCATGAAGATCGGCGTGATGTTCGGCAATCCCGAAACCACCACCGGCGGCAACGCGCTCAAGTTCTATTCCTCCGTGCGCATGGACATCCGCCGCATCGCCGCGCTCAAGGAAGGCGATCAGGTGATCGGCAACCGCACCCGCGTGAAGGTGGTCAAAAACAAGGTCGCCCCGCCCTTCCGCGATTGCGAGTTCGACATCCGCTACGGCGAGGGCATTTCCAAAACCGGCGACCTGCTCGATCACGCCGTGGCCCAGAACATCGTCGCGAAAAGCGGCACCTGGTTCTCCTACAACGACACGCGCATCGGCCAGGGACGCGAAAATGCCAAGCGGTTCCTGGGTGAAAACCCGACGATGTTCACCGACATCGAACGGCAGGTGCGGGAAAAACTCGGCCTCGCGCCGGCGCCGGCGCCGGCGGACGCGGAACCCGCACCGGAGCCCCCTGCCGCCGAGGAAGCGCCTGCCGGCAAGGGAAGGAAAACCGCGAAAGCCGCCTCCGCTTGACGGCGGCGGTTTGGATACCAGGCAACACGGTCGAGCGCGGGAAAATTCGCGTGAACAGAGATCGTCCGCATGGCTGACGCAGAGGAAGTGAAAAAAGCCCGGTCGCAGGGGCTGAAAATCCTGTCCCGCCGCGACCAGAGCGCAGGGCAGCTGGCGGAAAAGCTGCGCACCAAAGGGTTTTCCGACTCCGCCGTGCGCGGGACGCTCGATTATTTGCAGGATCTCAACTACCTCGACGACGCGCGCTTCGCCCTCAACTGGGGCCGTTCGCGCATCGCCTCCATGCGCATCGGCGCGCGCAGGCTGCGCCAGGAGCTGTTCCAGAAACAGCTCGATTCCGCAATCATCGAACACACGCTGACCGTCCTGTTCTCCGAGGCGGACGAAACCACCCTGGCCACAGAATGCGCCCGCAAAAAACTGTCCGCCCTGACGGGCCTCGACCGGCAGATCCAGCGTCGGCGGCTGGCGCAGCACCTCTACGGCAAAGGGTTCAACACCGACACCGTTTACTCCGTCCTCAAGCAGATGACGCCCGGCGACGCCGGAGAATGAGACCCGCCGCGCAACCTGCGGAATTTCAAGAAAAATTGAACAAATATTCAATCAATTCAACCACTTACAAGGATTGACGGTGGAATTCCCCCCCTCCATCCCTTATCCTGTGGACATGGCTATCGTGTTCGTATTCGGCTTGCTTCTGGGCAGTTTTTCCAACGTCTGCATCTACAGGATGCCGCGCAAGGAGTCCGTCGTGCTGCCGGCGTCGCACTGCACCGCCTGCAACACGCCCATTCGAGCTATCGACAACATTCCGGTGTTGAGCTACGTGTTTCTCGGCGGCAAATGCCGCAAATGCCACGAGCCCATATCCATCATCTACCCCGCGATCGAACTGGTGACGGCGCTTTTGCTCACGGCGGTCTACCTGAAATTCGGCTTCACCTGGGAAGCCTTGATCTACGGAGTCGTCAGCTTCTTTCTCGTCATCATCACCGTCATCGACATCCAGCACCAGATCATCCCCGACAAGATCACCCTGCCCGGAATCGTGTTCGGGCTGGCGGCCGGGTCGTACCTCACCGGCGTCTGGGATTCCCTGTTCGGCTTTCTTTTGGGAGGCGGGCTGTTTTATCTTTTGGCCGTCCTGAGCCGCGGCGGCATGGGCGGCGGCGACATCAAATTCATCGCGGGTGCCGGCGCGCTGCTCGGCTGGCAGAAGGTGCTTTTGGTGATCTTTTCCGGCGCCATGCTGGGTTCGGTGATCGGGCTTCTCTTGATGGCGGTGAAGAAAAAAGGCCGCAAAAGCCTCATCCCCTTCGGCCCGTTTCTCGCAGCCGGCACGCTGATCGCCATCTTCTTCGGCAACGACCTGATCGCGCTGTATTTCAACTCGATGGGTCTCTGACCCTAAAACCGCCCGGCGGCGAAATGCAGCGCCGCTGTCGGCAACCGACATTTTTGACGAGGTGAGATTCATGCAAAAAGACACGCAAGCAGACAAAACGTCTTCCGGCAGCCAGCCGGCCGCCCTGGAAGCGAAGATCGTGAATCTGACGCAGACGCTGGAAACGTTCTCCGCGGAAATCGAATCGTTGAAGACCAATTTACAAAAACGCAAAAGCGAGAACACGACGCTGAAGGTGCTGGTGTACACCGGCCTCATCGTGCTGGTGCTGGGCTCCTATTACACCAGCTCCTCGCTGCAGAAGGCGCACCTGAAAAGCATGGAAACCCACATGACCAAGCTGCAGACCCGCATGAATGCGGAGATGGTGGCGATGGAGAAAACCCTGCACGGACGGCTGGACAGCATGGGACAGCAGATCACAAAAATATCCGAACAGGACGCCCAGAATGCGCTGGACCGCATGAACCACGCCATCTCGCGGCTCAACCCGAAGGACGCGAAAACCGCCGCCCTCATCAACGACGTGCTGAAAAACTCGCGCGCCCTCAAATCGCTGTACAGCGAACAGGCCGCCCCCGCTGCCGCACCCAAAAAGGAAGATACCGGCGACGTGCTGGCGCAGCACGAGACGGATTGAACACTGTTCAGATAGCCGTTTCAGGCCCCCAGATGCTGTTTTTCCGTTGAATTTACGATTGTACTGGCTTATCCGGCCTTTTTGCGGTACACTTCTTTCGTATAGTTGATTGATTTTACTGGAGAATTAGTGGTGGTGAGCTTTTAGGCTCATCTTTTTTGGTTCTGGAAACTCCCGGATCCCTTCCTTGGCGCGTTTCAGTATCCCTTCCCTCTTTATTCTCACCCGATAAGCAATCAATCTCATTTCAGGCTCAAGTTGCGTCTTCGCGCGTACACGCGGGAGGACTTGTTTTTGCCTGCTTTTATCCCAATTTTTTAAAGGAAATCATTTTGAACAAAACAGTCACACACCCCACAACCCGCGAAGGGTTCGACACCCTCAACCTGATCCCGCAGATTCTGCGTGCCATCGAAGAGGAAAACTACCGGGTCCCCACGCCCATTCAGAAACAGGCCATTCCGCATCTGCTTGAGAAGAGCGATCTGCTGGGCTGCGCCCAGACCGGCACCGGGAAAACCGCGGCGTTTGCCCTGCCGATTTTGCAGCGGCTGGCCGAAAACCGCAGCCGGCCGCAGGCCAAATCGGTGCGCGCGCTGATCCTGGCGCCCACGCGCGAGCTGGCCGGACAGATCGGCGAAAGTTTCAGCATCTACGGGCGTCATCTGAAACTCACGCAGGCGCTGGTTTACGGCGGCGTCAACCCCACCCAGCAGATCCGCGCTTTGAGAAAGGGCGTGGACATTCTGGTGGCGACGCCGGGACGGCTGCTCGACCTGTTGCAGCAGCGTTGTCTGAGACTCGACAAAGTGGAGATCTTCGTGCTCGACGAAGCGGACCGCATGCTGGACATGGGGTTTCTGCCGGATGTGCGTAGGATCCATTCACAGGTGCCGACAGACCGGCAGTCCATGCTGTTCTCCGCCACACTGTCTGAGGAAATCCGGCAACTGACGCGCACGTTTCTCAGCGATCCGGTGCAGGTCACCGTTTCGCCGCCGTCCAGCACGGTGGACAACATCGACCAGCGGATTTTATTTGTGGACAGGGAAAACAAAAGGGCGCTGCTGGAATCCGTTCTTAAAGACAAGGCGATCGAACGGGTCCTGGTGTTCACCCGCACCAAACACGGGGCCAACAAAATCGCCAAGGGTTTGAACAAGATCCGCGTGAAGACCGAAGCGATTCACGGCAACAAATCGCAGCCCGCACGCCTGCAGGCGCTGGAGAAGTTCCGGTCCGGCAAGGCGCGGGTGCTGGTGGCGACCGACATCGCTTCGCGCGGTCTCGACGTCGATGGCATCACCCACGTGATCAACTACGAGCTGCCCAACGAAGCGGAGAGCTACGTGCACCGCATCGGGCGCACCGCCCGCGCCGGAGCGGATGGCGTGGCGATCTCCTTCTGCGACGCCGGCGAACGCGCGTATCTGCGCCAGATCGAAAAAGAGATCAACCGCGTGGTGGATGTGGACGACGACCATCCCTTCCATTCGCACAGCGTCGCGTCTCAGGGAAAACGCAGGCAGCCGACGGCGAAAAAAAACCACCGCCGCAAACCGCAGGCTGCCGCCTCGACCAGCGGCCGGAATGCTTCCCGTGGATGGAGCCCGCGCGCCAGCGAACTTTCCGGAAGCAGAACGATGACCTTTCGCCCCCGTTCCTCGCGGGCCCGGTGATTTTTAGGTAGGTTGTAACGGTAAAGCATCGCCTGTCACCCTGAGCTTGTCGAAGGGTGATGGGCGATCAACCCCAGCCCGATTTGCCTGTGCTGAAGATGGCTTCGATCTCCTCGACCTGATGCAGGCTCGGCGTCCAGCCGACGGCGGGTAAATTTTCTTCCACCTGCTTTTCGTTTTTCACGCCGACCAGCGCCGTGGTGAGCCCCGGCTGCCTGAGCACCCAGTTGACCGCCAGTTGCGCGCAGGTCCTGTCCGCGCCGTTGGCGACGGATTTCAACTGGTCCACCTTTTCGATGTTGCGCACGTATTCCTTACCGCTGAACGTGCCGATGATCCCCTTGCTGCGCCAGTCGGTGAATTTGGTGTTCTTGTCATACTTGCCGGTCAGCACTCCGGAGGCCAGCGGGCTGTAGGCGATGATGCCGATGTCGTGCTTGCGGCAGAACGGCACCGTTTCCTTTTCGATCGTGCGGTTGAGCAGGCTGTATTCCGGCTGCAAGGATACGATCGGGCCGTATTTCAGGCAATCCGCCATCTGTTGCGCCGAATAATTGCTGACGCCGATGTGGCGGATCTTGCCCTGCTCCTGAATTTTCAGCAGCGCCTCCATCGTTTCCTCGGCCGGGGTGCTCTCATCCGGCCAGTGCACCTGGTACAGATCGATCACATCCGTGTCCAGCCGCTTGAGGCTCCGGTCGATCTCCGCCAGGATCGAATCTTTTTTGGCGTTTTTGGCAATCGAGCCGAGCTGCTCCTTGTCCCACACCAGCCCGCATTTCGTCGCCAGGATGACCTTGTCGCGCACGGGTTTGAGCGTCTTGCCGATCAGGGTCTCGGAATGGCCGAACCCGTACACCGGTGCGGTGTCGAAAAAATTGATGCCCAGATCGTAGGCCTTTAAGATCGAACGGGCGCTGTTTTCATCGCCTTCGTTGTCCCAGAACGGCGCGCCGCCGATGCCCCAGGCTCCGAATCCGATGACGGAAACCTCAAGATCGCTGCTGCCGAGCTTCCTGTATTCCATAGGTCTTCCCCAAATCGCTGAATTTGCGTATTCCGGCCCCTATCGGCGCACACGCGCTTAGCGGGGCTTGACTTCCGATTGCGTGCAAAATAACATGATCCTAGCACCGTTTGCATAGAAATCGAGAGGGCGGACCGTCTCCGCCCGCCACCGGGTTTCCCCCTGCCGCACGGCTCACCGCGGCTGTTTGAGCATCGACTCAGTCCCTCCGGTTTGGCCTCGTATCCAATACAACACCCGTTCCATCGAGAAACACGCATGCAATCGCTCAGCCGAGTCTTGAGTTATCTGAAGCCCTACCGGACGCAGGTCGGCCTGACCCTGTTCTTCGCCATCCTGACGACGCTGCTCGATCTGGTTCCGCCCTGGCTGATCAAGGTCATCGTCGATGAGCTGGTTGCCGACAGCGGAAAGGACTGGGTCTACTGGGCCGCCGGCGGCCTGCTGTTCGTGTATTTCGCGCGCAATTACTCCAACTACCTGCGCATCATGGTGAACAACAAGGTCGAGCAGAAGGTGGTGTTCGACATGCGCTCCGAGGTGTACCGGGCGCTGCAGCGGCTCTCCCTCAGCTATTTCGAGAACCGCTCCACCGGCGAGCTGATGAGCCGCGTCAACGACGACGTGAACTACGTCGAGCGCATCTTCATCGACGGCGTCGAGCAGGTGGTGACCGCCGTGCTGACGCTGATCGGCATCACCGCGATCCTGTTTTACCTGCACTGGAAGCTGGCGCTGGTGTCGCTGCTGCCGATCCCGTTTCTCGTCTGGGGCGCGTGCAAATACACCGTCAAGGCGCACAGCCTGTACCATCTGGTGCGCCAGCGCGCCGCGAAAATGAACTCGATGCTGCAGGATTCGCTCTCCGGTGTGCGCGAGACCCTGTCCTACAACCGGCAGCCGCACGAGGTCAAGCGTTTCGATAAGACCAGCCAGGATTACTGCGACGGCACCCTGAAGGTCATGCGGCTGTGGGCCATCTATTCGCCGACCATGATGTTTCTCGGATCGCTGGGAACGGTGTTCATCCTGTTCTACGGCATCGGGCTGGTGCGCGCGGACGTCATCACCGTGGGCGCGCTGGTGGCGTTCATCGGCTACCTCGCCCTGTTTTATACGCCGATCAACCAGCTGCACTCGGTGAACCACATGCTGCAGCACGCCCTAGCTTCGGGAGAAAGACTGTTCGAGATCATCGACGCCTCCCCCGACGTGGTGGAAGCGAAAAACGCCGTGCTGCCCGCAGCGCCGCTCAAGGGCCGGGTGCGGTTCGAGGACGTGACGTTTGCCTACATCCCCGGAAAACCTGCGGTGCGCAACATCGATTTCGAGATCGCGCCGGGCGAGAACATCGCCCTGGTCGGGCACACCGGCAGCGGCAAATCGACGCTCGTCAAGCTGCTGATGCGGTTTTACAACGTGAGCACCGGCGCGATCCGGCTGGACAACCACCGCATCGAGGAACTCAGGCTGTCCTACCTGCGCGATCAGATCGGCCTCGTTTCGCAGGACCCATTTCTGTTCAACCGCACCGTCGCGGAAAACATCCTCTACGGCGACACCGGCGCGACCCTGGAACGGGTGCACGCGGCGGCAAAAGCGGCGCACGCGGACGAGTTCATCCGCAAACTGCCCGACGGTTACGACACGCTGGTGGGCGAGCGGGGCGTCAAGCTCTCGGGCGGCGAAAAACACCGCATCGCCATCGCCCGCGCGTTTCTGAAAAACCCGCCCATCCTCATTCTGGATGAAGCGACGGCCACCGTGGACACCGAGACCGAAGCGAAGATCAAGGACGCCTTGAGCGACCTGATGGCCAACCGCACCACGCTGGTCATCGCACACCGGTTGTCCACGCTGGAAGGCGCGGACCGCATCCTGGTTCTGAAAGAAGGCGAGCTGGTGGAGACCGGGACGCACGAGGAGCTCATCGGCATCGACTCGGAATACGGCAGCCTGTTCCGCAACCAGGTGCACCTGTAAACTCAAACGTTTACTTTATCCATAAAAAAACCGTTTCGGCCTTGTATAGCCAGGACTGGCAATTTTCTGAGTTTCTGGTACAACAGACCGGACTGTTTTTGGCTGGCCACCGGTTTCGGATTGAAGGGGCATCATTCCGGCATGGGGAGTGATTTACAAAGCGTGCAGGGTCACGATCAACGGTTCGAACCAACCTGAATTTGGCAGAAGGAGTTTTGCGATGAGCGACGTAGGCAAACACATGAGCACGCAGCTGTTCACGATCGGTCCCGACAAATTCGCGCATGAGGCGATCGACAAAATGTACAAAAACAACATCAGCGCGCTTCTGGTGAAAGACGACAGCGGCTACGTCGGCATCATCACCAAAACCGACTGGATGATTTTAGTTTTAAAAGGCGAATGCGACCCCAAAGTGATCCAGGTCGGATCGCTGATGACGAACATCGCGCACACCATCGATCAAAGCGAACCCGTCTCGAAAGCCTGCGCCATGATGGAAAAGCACAAAGTGCGGCACATTCCGGTGACCCGAAACGGCGAGATCGTGGGGATGTTTTCCGTCAAGGATCTGGAAAAATACT
Organism: Nitrospinales bacterium; assembly: GCA_965223345.1. Lineage (GTDB taxonomy): Bacteria > Nitrospinota > Nitrospinia > Nitrospinales > VA-1 > CBDCWG01. The sequence continues at coordinate 1,851,738 of CBDCWG010000012.1, read as the reverse complement.
ATTTAGAGCTGCACAAGAAGACCGATTTCTAGCCGTTCATGCTCTTCAACTCGCTCACGTTCATCGCATTTTTTGCGATCATCCTCACGCTCCACCACACCGTTTCGGCCTGGCGGGTGCAGAAATCCATCCTGCTGATCGCCAGTTATCTTTTCTACGCCGCGTGGAACCCGCCCTTCGTCATCCTGCTCTGGATCTCAACGCTCGTCGATTGGTACGTCGCCAAGGCCCTCGCGGTGCAGGAGGCTCCCGCGAAACGCCGCGGCCTGTTGCTGATCAGCCTCGCGGTGAATCTGGGGCTGCTCGGTTTTTTCAAATACGGGGAATTTGTGCTGGAAAACTTCGTCGAGCTGATGCATCTGGCGGGGATTCCCTTCGAGGCGGCGGCCCCCAGCATCGTCCTTCCGGTCGGCATTTCGTTTTACACGTTTCAGACGCTCTCCTACACGCTGGACGTGTACTTCAAAAAAACCGAACGCTGCCAATCGTTTCTGGATTTCGCGCTGTACGTGACGTTCTTTCCGCAGCTGGTGGCGGGGCCGATCGTCCGCTCCGGCGACTTTCTGCCTCAATGCGAGCAACCCCGGCGAGCCACCCAAGACCAGTTCGGCTGGGGGCTCTACTTCATCACTCTGGGGCTGTTTCAAAAAGTGGTGCTGGCGGACGGCCTGCTCTCTTCCGCCGCGGACAGCGTTTTCGCCCATAAAGGCGATCCGCTGTTTTTCGCCGACGCCTGGCTGGGGCTGCTGGCGTTCTCGGCACAGATATTCTGCGATTTCGCCGGCTATTCGACTTGCGCCATCGGCGTCGCGCTGTGTCTCGGGTTCATCCTGCCGGACAATTTCCGCTCGCCCTACGCCGCGGTGGGCTTTTCCGATTTCTGGCGCCGCTGGCACATCACGCTTTCCAGCTGGCTGCGCGATTATCTCTATATCCCGCTGGGGGGCAACCGGCACGGCACCGCGCGCACCCTGTTCAACCTGATGTTCACCATGTTTCTCGGCGGTCTCTGGCACGGCGCATCCTGGACGTTTGTCGTCTGGGGTCTGCTGCACGGCGTCTATCTGGTGATCGAACACCTGCTGCGGCAGTTCTTTTCGGCGGTCGCGTGGGTGAAAACCGGGGTTGGACGGTTTATATTGGGAGTGCTCACCTTCCTGCTGGTCACCGTCGCCTGGGTGTTTTTCCGCGCCAGCGATTTTCCCACCGCCTGGACGCTGCTGGGGTCCTTGTTCGACTTTGCCGGCGAAGGGAAGCAGATCCTTCCGACGCTGGAGATCGTGCAGGTGAGCGTCGTGGTGCTGGGGCTGCTCGCCAGCCACTGGTACCTGCACGAAAAACGTCTGGAGCACGCCATGCAGGATCTGCCGGCCTGGTGGGTGGTGACGATCTGGACGGCGATGTTGTGTGGATTGATCATGATGCAGGGAGGGGCCAATGCCTTCATCTACTTCCAGTTTTAAGACCTACGAGCTGAAACGGATCATCCCCCGGCACCACTGGGTCCTGCTGGCGCTGGCGAGCGTCGCGCTCACCGCCGTCTTCACGCTGGGCTGGGAGCTGTACTGCCGCCACCTCGGCTATGCGCCCGCGCTGAACGACACGGAAGATCTGTGGGCCAGCCGCCGGGCGCTGGTCGATGAACAACCGAACCGCACCGTGCTCATCGGCTCGTCCCGCATGCTGTTCGATTTCGACATGGACGTGTATGAAGAGGCGATGGGCGAGCGTCCCCTGCAACTGGCCACCGTCGGCACCAACCCCGGTCCCTATCTCAAAGACCTGGCCGGGCATCCCGAGTTTTCGGGAACCGTCATCGTGGGCGTGGCGCCCGGACTGTTTTTTGCGCCCGGCGGACCGCCGGTGAACCGGCCCAACGACCACCTGAAACGCTTTTACGACTGGAGCCCGACCCAACGCATCGGGCACCATCTGGGCATGTGGCTCGAACGCAGACTGGCTTTTTTGAATGAAAGCGACCTGACCCTGAACCAGCTGCTTTTGCAGTTGAAAATACCCAACCGGGAAAAAGTCAAAGGAAAGCCGGAGCTGCCGCCGTATTTTCACACCGTGGACGAAGAGCGCCAGGGCGGCATGACCGACATGGCCGAAAACGACACCGCTCTGCAAAAGCGCATCCAGCAGATCTGGATTCCCTTGTTCACGCCCCCGCCGCCGCCCAAGGGCCTATCCAAAGAGGAAGCCGCCGCCGGTCATAAAAAAGCCGTCGAGCGCATCCTCAACCAGACCAAAGAACACGTGGAGAAGATCCGCAGCCGCGGCGGCCAGGTGATTTTTTTGCGCCTGCCCTCCACCGGCACCGTGCGCGAGATGGAAAACAAGTACACCCCGCGCGCCGGATACTGGGACCGGATCCTCAAAGTCACCGGCGCGCCGGGCATTCATTTTGAGGATCACCCGCAGCTGACCGGATTCGATTGCCCGGAGTGGTCGCACCTCACCAAAGAAGACGCCACCGAATTCACCCGCCGCCTGATGCCGCTCTTGATAAAGCTCATGCGCCCTTCCTGATAAAGTATCCGCACCCTTCCCTGCATTTTCCTATTCCAGTTTCACTCCCCACCGTCACCACGTAACGCTCTGATAAAGCAAACATCCTGGGAATACACCGCATGTAGTAAGGCAGTTTCTCCCACTATAGAAAGAAACGCCAATTTGTAATTATTCGGACCACAACCGTGTCATTTTTTTATTGATTAACTTGGAAGGTTAAAGTATATTTACAATGTTTATTGATAATGCGCCCTCTTTTTGGATTCTTTACTGAAGGCTCATCAAATCAATAAAGCGGAATGCACCTGATAAGGGAATCGATCGCTGAACAGCCTGAATCCCCTTGTATCGACACACAGCCCATTCGAACTCTGACTGCTGCATTCATTTCTATTCTTTCGATTGGCAGCCACAAGAACGACTCATAAACAATCCGTATCGACCGCTGGACACATTTCTAGCTTGGAGGGGGGAAGATCCATGGAAACGAATGCAACGAGCAAGCAAATCCATTCCATTTCCAAAGCCAGCGCATTGGGGGGAGAGCCACCGAAAGCCAATGGATTGAACTGGACGATCCGAAAAAAAATGGTGGCTTTTCTGCTCATGGCCGGTTTGCTGCCTCTTTCGATCTTCGCCCTGTTTTCCATGCAGCGGGTGGAAACAGCCATTCTGCAGATCAACCAGGAACGGCTGATTTCCTTGCGTGAAGAAAAAAAGCTACAGATCGAACAGTACTTCGACCAGATCAAAAACCAAGTCGAGACCTATTCCAACAACCGGATGATCATCGATGCCGTGCAGGAATTCACTCCGGCTTTTTTCCAGGCCGAAAGTGTGTCTTCGGGAAACTACGGCCTGGCTGAAAAACAGCGCCTGCGCGACCGCTACACCTATCAGTTGCAAAACACCCCCGGGGCTCCGGGCAACGCCATGTCTACCTGGTTCCCCAAAAAGAACATCACTCAGCTTTTTCAATCTCTCTATATCTCCGAAAACTCCAACCCGATTGGGGAAAAAGAAAAGCTGAACCATGCGGGAGACCCCAGCGCCTACAGCAACATTCACAGGAAATACCATGGGATCATCCGCGATTATCTGGAGCGCTTTGGATATTACGACATCTTCCTCGTGGATCCGCGCACGGGACACATCGTCTATTCGGTTTTCAAGGAAGTCGACTACGCGACCAGTCTGCTCACGGGGCCTTACGCCGACACCGGGATCGGCCGCGCGTTCAAGGCGGCGGCCCAAGCCAAATCAGCGGATTTTGTCATCATGGATGATTTTGCGCCCTATGCGCCCTCCTACAACGCAGCAGCAGCGTTCATCGCCTCTCCCATTTTTGACGGCAACAAAAAAGTAGGGGTTCTGATCTTTCAGGCTCCCATCGACCGCATCGATGGGGTCATGACCAGCAACAAGGCGTGGAAAAAAGTCGGACTGGGCGATTCCGGCGAAGTGTACATGGTCGGTCAGGATTTCAAGATGAGAAACAATTCCCGTTTTCTCATCGAGCAGCCGAAAGAATACTTCAAGGCTCTGGAGGCATTGAAGATCGAAAAAATCCTGATCCAGAAATCGCGCGACCTGGAAACCTCTATCGGTTTGAATCAAATCAAGACCGAGGGAACGGCCAATGCTCTTCAAGGAAAAACAGGGTTCGCGATCTACAACGATTACCGGGGCGCTCCGGTGCTCGGGGCCTACAGCCCGCTCAGCATACTCGGGCATCAATGGGGCATCCTGGCGGAAATCGACGAAGCGGAGGCCATGCAGGTGACGTCCGACCTGTGGTTCTGGACCGTGGTGATATTCGGGGGCCTGACGGTTCTTTTGATCCTGTCGGCCTTCTACATCGCCGGCTGGTTTTCCAAACCCGTTCTAACTCTGGTCGACCGGGCCGAGGAAATCGCCAACGGCAACCTCAAACAGGAAGCGCTTCGCATTGATTCTTCTGATGAATTGGGTCTACTGGGAAATTCGTTCAATAAAATGATCGAAAGTCTCAACCGGCTGGTCCGAAAAGCCGAGCACATCGCCGAAGGGAAGCTGCAACTCAATAAAATGCTGGAAAAAATGAATTCCGGCATGGATCTGGAGTCGGGAGCCCAGGCGGTGTCCAGCGAAGATAAAATCCACGGAGATCTGGGAGAAGCGTTTCTAAAAATGGAAACCGAGTTGCGCAAATTGACCGTACAGGCAAAAACCATCGCGGAAGACGATCTCAACAATCCCATACTGAAGGTGCAGATCGCCGGAGAACTGGGAGAACAATTCCGGGCTATGAACGAAAAAATGCAGTGGTTTGCGGGACAGGCGGACTACATAGCCAAAAACGATGTCAACAATTCGGACCTCAAGGACGACGGGTCAGGCACGCTCGGTTCCGCAATGGGCACAATGGTCAAAAACCTGCGCGAACTTTTAAAAACCACACAGGACCAGGCCGACCGTGAAAGGAAGCAGGCCAAAGAGCTTCAGGAGAAAGTCGATTCTTTGCTGGGGGTGGTGAATGCGGCCGCGGAAGGCGATCTCACCCAGAAAGTGACGGTACAAGGCGCCGATGCGATCGGACAGATGGGTGCGGGGCTTTCCAAATTTCTGGACAAGCTGCGAACGAGCATTTCCAGCATCGGGGAAAATTCCAAAGCGCTGGATCATTCCTCCAGCACCTTGTCGGAAGTGAGTCAGCAGATGGCGGGCAACGCCGAAGAAACCTCCGCCCAGGCGGGTGTGGTGTCCGCCGCCTCGGAAGAAGTGAGCAAAAACGTCGAGACCGTGGCAACCGGGGCCGAAGAGATGCACGCCAGCATCAAGGAAATTTCCAGCAACGCCAACGATGCGGCGAAGATCGCAGCCGATGCTGTGCGGGTCGCCGAAAACACCAATAAAACGGTGGGCAAACTGGGAGAAAGCTCGGCGGAGATCGGTCAGGTGATCAAGGTCATCACTTCCATCGCGGAGCAGACCAACCTGCTGGCGCTGAACGCCACCATCGAAGCGGCCCGCGCCGGCGAGGCGGGAAAAGGGTTTGCCGTCGTCGCGAACGAAGTGAAAGACCTTGCCAATCAGACGGCGAAAGCCACCGAGGAAATCAGCGCGAAAATCGAAGCCATCCAGACGGACACAGGCGGCGCCGTGTCGGCGATCGCCGAGATCAGCGAAGTGATCTCGAAGATCAGCGACATCTCCAACACCATCGCCAGCGCCGTCGAAGAGCAGACCGCGACGACCTCTGAAATCGGCCGCAATGTGACCGAGGCGGCAAAGGGAACGCAGGAAATCGCGGAAAACATCACCGGCGTGGCCACGGCTGCGCAGAGCACAACACAAGGTGCGGGAGACACACAGACGGCATCCGGCGAATTATCCAACATGGCCTCGGAACTGCAAAAACTCGTGGCACAGTTCAAGTACTGATTCGCACCCGACTCAATGGATGGGAATCGGTTCCCGGTTCGAAGGCGCAACGGGCTGCTGCATGGGTGAGTCTTCGCGCAGCGCCAGCGCGATGGCCTGGGAAACGCCGATGGGCCGGATGCCGGGAAAGCGCTCTTGCGCACCCGCATCCTGCACCCAGGTCGGGTTTTTGATGCTTTCGATCAGTTTCCTGCCCACCTTGAAATGCACCGGCGTCACCAGCATGAGCCACAGGCTCGACAGCCGCGGAGTCAGCACCGGAACCGGGATCAGCCAGCGCTTGAGCCCCCGCTGCTTCGCGTACTCGGCGATCAGGCCGCGGTAGGAGACCCGGTCGCGCCCGCCGATCTGAAAGATCTCGTGCCCCCGGTCTTCCAGCTCGACCGCCTGCACGAGATAGGCCAGCACGTCTGTGATGTGAATCGGCTGTGCCGGCACGCTCACCCATCGCGGCAGGATCATCACCGGCAGCCGTTCCGACAGCGTGCGGATCATCTCGAACGAGAGGCTGCCCGCCCCCAGGATGATGGACGCCTGAAACTCCAGAACGGAAACGCCGCTGGCGCGCAATACGTTGCCGACTTCCTTGCGGCTTTTCAGATGCGGTGAAAGCGGCCCTTCCTCGCTGTTTCCCAGCGCCCCCAGATAGACGATGCGGCGCACGCCCGCCGCTTGCGCCGCCTGCGCGAAATTGGAGGCGGCTTTTAGCTCCAGACGCTCGAAATCCCCGTCCGCATCCAGGCTGTGCGCCAGATAAAAAGCGGTGTCGATGCTCTCAAAAACCGTGTGGAGGCTTTCGGCGTCCAGAAGATCGCCGCGCACCACCTCACAGTCTTCCGCCCCTTGAAAAGCGCCGGGGTCGCGCGCCAGACAACGCAGCGGATACCCGAGCCGGCACAGCGCCTCTGTGAGCCGGGTTCCGATATAACCGGTGGCGCCCGCCACCAGGATTTTTTTTCGCATGATCGATTCCTCATGAATGGGACAGACGGTTTTCCCCTTTGCGGCAAGCATCCGATGGAAAAACTGGTCAGAGTGATTTCAGTGATTTCCCAGCCAGTCGTAATATTCGGGAAAGTTGTCGAAGCGGGTGATCCCGGCGATCCGTTCCGGAGCGCCCTGCCCGCCGATGGCGATGGCGACCTTGCGCGGCAGATCCTTGCGCAGCGTCAAAAGCAGCCGGTCCGTCTCCGCGGGATCCATCGTCGGCGAGATGCTGAGCGCCACCAGACGCGCGTCGCAGCGCTTCACCGACAGCAGAATCGAATCCAGAGGCGTGTCCGGCCCCAGATACACGATTTTCCGCTGCGTGAGCGCCGTCACCACCGCACACATCGCCAGGCCGATCCGGTGCGAATCCCCCGGAAGGGTGGTGAGAAGCACCGAGGGCCCGTCCTTGCGTTCGTTCATGCGCCGCCACTTCTCGCTGAGAAAATGTTCCAGGCGTTCGGAAGCGAAATGTTCGTGCGAGACGGACAGCTCTCCCGTTTCCCAGCACAGCCCCACCTGCGTGGTGAACGGCGCCGCCAGATTCTGAATGAACTCCATCGGCCCCATCCTCCCCCAGGCATCGTAGAATTCCCGGGTCAGCGTAGCCTCATCGAACCGGTGCACCGCTTCGATCCATTTCTCGATCTGCACCGAACTGGCGGAAGCCTGCGCTTCGGCAGCCGAATCCGCCTGCGCATCCGAAGATGAAAGCGGCAGCCGGACGCCCAGAAGGTTCTGCAACTCTTCCAGCGTCCCGCACACCACCTTGCCGGCGCGGTAGCCCTGATCCAGTGCCTTGGCGATCGCCCGCAGCCGCGGCACTTCCTCGCGCGGGTAGCGGCGGTGCCCCGACGGCAGCCGCTGGTTGCGCGGCATGCCGTAACGCTTTTCCCACATCCTCAGAGTGTAGGTGCTGATTCCCGTCAACTGGGAAAGCTCGCCGATGGTGAGCAGATCTTTGGGGTCCGATGCAGCGTTCATGGTGTCCCTGACAAAGAGCCGGGAGGAAAATCCTCCCGGCGTTGGTTGTGAGTTCGGATTGTTGTGTTTACTTCTGTACTTCTCGTATCTGGTTACAGATCGGATCGTGAAGCGGTGACTTGAATCCGATATGGGATCGCGCCCAGCGTCCTCACATTCTGGAACGATCGGCGGCTTTCGCCAGAGTCGGGTTCGCATCCGCGGCTTTCACCTGGATTCCACCGGAAGTCCGCTCCACCATCACTTTCTGTCCCTGCACGGTCGCCATGAACTTGTTGCCGTTTTTGATTCCATAGCGTTCCAGCAGCTTCTGTTCGAATTCCTTCAGGCCGATGAAGGCCGCGTTATCGGAATTTTGCGCCACGCGCTGCACGATGCGGTCCTGCGTGGTTTTGGTGAATTCCCACTCATAAGGTTTCACCGCATGGTCGTGGCCGGCATGGTTAGCGGGACCGGTGGAAACGAGAGAAACGGCGTGGCTTTTGCGGATCGGGATCTGCCAGACCGACGTGAGATCGAAAGGCTGCACGCCCAGGATCTCCAAACCCATCGAAGTCCGCTTCACTTTAACCGGGTGTCCGGCGATTTTCGATTTGAAGCTGGCTCCTATCTGAATACCATAGCGGTCGAGTTTTTTCTGCTCAAAATGCGACAAGCCGGTGATGACTTTGCCGGAGGCGGCTCTGAAATTGGTTTTCACTTTATCCTGGGTTTGCTCGGTGAATTTCCATTTGAGCGGCAGTTCCGCGTGGTTGTGTCCGGTATGGGCCAAAGCCGCTGCGGGCACGGTGATCATCGTTGAAAGGGCGGCGGCGAGGATGATGGATTTTTTCGTCGTTTTCATTTTGGATTCTCCTGTTAGCTATGTGGGTGCGACTCAATGATCAAATCAATATCTGACCTCAATATGCAACACTCGTATAAGTTTGTCAACATAAAATCTATACAAAATTTTATTTTTTGTTTAATTATTTTTAGACGACTGTTTAGTAAGGAGTTATGGACGAAAAAAAATTTCCGCACAGATCCAGAAATGGTCTTTCCTTTCACACGCGCCTGTCGAAAGCGTCTGAATTTTTGCCCTCCCCCTTCCCTCCCTCAAAAATAACACACGCTTTTTCAATCACTTTAGATTGGCATAGCCCTTGCTCCTTAAAATCAATAAACCGTTCATCCACAAAACCTTTCGCAAACCATGCGCTGCCCCAAATGCTCGCACGAGCAGGAAAAATCCGACACTTGTCTAAGTTGCGGGATCGTGTTCGCCAAGTACCATGCGATCCAGAAGAGGCAGGCCGAGAGCGCGGCCGCGCTTAAGACGCAGGCGGACACGGCAATTGCGGAAGACGTTCCTGAAGCACAGCAGGAATACGCCGGTCATCCGGCATTCGTCCGGTATCTCCTGCAGCGCGCCGCAACGCCCTGGAACCCGGTGTCGCCTTACGCACTGGCCGGTTTGTCGCTGGGCTTTCTCATATTGATGTATCTGTTGGCCACAAAAAATCTCATGGGTTCCGATTCCACGTTGTTGTACTTCCTGCACAACGTGAACCTGGTGTTCCACGAAGCGGGTCACTGGATTTTCGCGATCTTCGGCAACCGCACGCTGACCATCTTCGGTGGCAGCCTCAATCAGGTCCTGATTCCCGCCCTCGTCGCCGCCTCCTTCTGGGCCCGGCGCGACGCGGTGGGTTACGCGTTCGCTCTGTTCTGGTGTTTTGAGAACCTGCTGGATGTGGCGGTCTATATGGCGGACGCCCGGGCGCTGGTGCTGCCGTTGATCGGCGGGCTGGGTGAGGATTCGCACGACTGGCGCAATCTGTTCTTCCGCTTCGGCCTGATCGATCAGGACACCGCCATCGCCGCCAGGACCAGCGCGGTGGGCTGGATCGGCATGCTGTCGGTGTGCGCCTGGTTTCTGTGGCGGGGATTCAAATCGAGGCCTGCCCTTTCCGCAGATCCCAAACAGGAAAACCCCCTCTGAGCTTCACCCCACAATGCCCATACGGGCATCCACTCCATGTGCTTTTCCAGGCGGTCGTACAGCCCCCAGGGATTGTGGCGCTTCAATCAGCGCGGCGCCAGCAGCGAGATCAGCACGACGATCCCGCCCAGGATCAGCGCAGTGCTGGAACCGGAGAAGATGCCGCTGCCGAAATAATTGAAGGCGAAGGTCGGCGGGATCATGCCGATCCAAGAGCCTCCAATGCGCAGCGAATTCGACCGGGAGCCCCAAATAGACAATTTTTGTCAATATGTGGCAATTTATACTAATTTGATGAAATCACCGCTCACATATGTAGCCACAAAAGCCGCCGCCCCAATATTTTAGTATGTTGTTTTTAAAGCGGTTATCTCCCAAAACCTGAAAAACCGGCCAAAGAGGCACCGTTCTTGCTCTTTAATAACGGTGAACGCAATCGGGCTTTGCGCCCATCACCCATTTGAACGGAACCAGGAAATCATGACCCAAGATCATTATTAGGAGGCGTTGAACCGTCCCGCGTTTGAACGCCTCCCACACGAAAGGGGGTGTTTCAAATGAAACGCTTTCTGATTCTGAATCTGCTTGTCGCATCTCTGGCTCTGGCCCCGGCCGATCTGTGGAGTCAGCCGCCTCCCATGCAGGAACCGCCTCTGGCGCATCAGACCTCGTGGCACCTCGCCCCGAACGGCATGCTGTTCGTCGGCTACGACACCAATCACAGCGGTAAAGAGAACTTTCACACGCTACGTGTGGTGACCACCTCCTATTTCTCCGGCTATTCGGTCGAAAGCGTCCTCGAGCACAATCCCGGCAATCTCGTCTTCTCGGTGAACTACCGCACCACCCGGTTTTACTACATCGTGGCGGCAAAACCGCTGTTTTACGTGATGGACGTCGATGAGGACGGGCACTGGGACCTGATCTACAAGGACTGGAACGAGGACGGCGTCAACGGCAACGAGTCCTTTTACGAAAGCCCCTCCGGGATGTTCAGTGAGCCCCCGGCTTCCAGTCTGAAAACCCTGCCTTCTGCCGTTTCCCTGTCCGCGGCGGACCGCAACTGATCCGCCCGGCGGTGGCAGTGTGAAATAGAGGAAACGGGCCGCTTCGCTTGTCCCCTATTCGCCGATGCCGTTATAATGGATCGATCCCCATCCTCGCTGCAGGCGGATATCCCGTTGCCGCTCCCTTGACTCAGATCCCGCTCTCTCCGCCGGCCGTCGAACGATGTTGCCCAATCCCACGCGTCGGGTTTTTATATGAACGTAAAAACCGTCTGGCGGAAAACCATCGCTCAATCGATCTACCACCGGCAGGTGCGCGCCTACAAGCGGCTGAAGCCGTACCAGCCGTATCGGGCGCAGAAAATCTACGACCTCAACAAAGCCTTCGGGAAAATCGCCTACCGGGACGGCGTGTTTTACACCCGTGCGCTGCGGGAGTTCGAAGCCTTCATCAAAAAGGACGCGGGCTTCGCCCTGGCCTATCTGGGACTGGGATTGAACTTCGGTCTGCTGAGCCGGTTCGAGGAAGAAGCGTCGGCTTACGAGCGGGCGATGCGCCTCGATCCCGGTCTGCGCGAAACCCACCCCTGGCTGGATGCGGTTCTGCCAACCCGCCGTTGAGCCGGCCGGTTACGGCGCACGCCGGGATTGCCAGGCGGCTTTCAGAATGAGCGCGAACGGGACCCACCAGATCAGGTCGTTGGTCAGGATGTGCACGCCGAAGATGAGCGGCAGCTCGCCGGTCAGCAGCGCCCCGGCAAACCCCAACGGTCCCAGGATCTTGCCGAGAAACCCCACCAGCACGATCGGCCAGTGGGTGAGCGGATCGTACGCGGCGATCCAGTAGCCCACCCCGTACACGCCGACGATCATGCCGATGCATTGCCAGAGCTGCGGATACAGGGGCGGCGGCATGCCGAGAAGCGTGAAGCTCTGCACGGGAAACCCAATCGCCAGCGCGCCCCACACAACATTGTAGAGTCCTGCAAGCTGCAACGTGATGCGCATCACATGAGGAGACATGAGTCGATTCTACCGCAACCTGCATTCCAAAAAGATCTTTTTCAATGGGTTACTCGCAGCGCGCGCGGACGCAATCGATCCGCGCCTTATGCAATAAGGCCTTGAGGAATTTTCACCGCACTTTTTTGCTTGTCAAGAAAGCGGATTGGAGAGAAATTGCAAAGATTGGCATTTGTAATACGGAGAAAAACAAATACAATGGGCTTCCGTTTTTTTTTAATTGAAAGCAACCCGTCGCCAAGGCGACTCACAGGCAGGCGTTAACTCACAACAACCATTCCTCCGTCCACCCCCCGGGAATCCAACCGCATGACTTCATTCATTCTTCGCGCTTACGAAAAAAGCGTCCTCAAGAAACCGCTGCTGTCCCTCGTGCTGTTGCTCATGGGCGTCGCCGTTATCGGATCGTTTGCCAAGCACTTCAAACTGGACGCTTCGGCCGATTCCCTGGTGCTGGAAAACGACCAGGATCTGCGCTATTTCCGTGAGATCAACAAAAAATACGGCTCGCAGGATTTTCTCATCATCACCTTCACACCGCGCGGAGACCTGCTTTCCGATGAGTCGCTGAAAACCCTGGAAGACCTGAGAGACGACCTCGCCAAACTGGAGCGCGTCGATTCGGTGGTCACCATCCTCGACGTGCCGCTGCTCAACAGCCCCAAGATCAGCATCGCCGATCTGGACAATGAGGTCCGCACGCTGAAAACCCCCGGCCTGGACAAGGAAATGGCGCGCCGGGAATTTCTGGAAAGCCCCATTTACCACAAGATGCTGGTGAGTCCGGACGGCAAGACCACGGCGGTGCTGGCGTATCTGGAACGGGACGAGACTTATTTCGACCTGCTCAAAAAACGCAACGACCTGCGCGAGAAAAGACGCACCGTAGGGCTGACCGGCGAGGAGAAAGCGGCGCTGGCAGATGCGTCGCAGGAGTTCAAACGCTACCTGGCGCATTACATCGACTATCAGGCGGAAGACGTGGTCGCCGTGCGCGAGGTGATGGACCAATACCGCGGCGAGGCTGATATGTTCCTCGGCGGCGTGTCGATGATCACCTCCGACATGATCCATTTCATCAAGAGCGATCTTGCGATTTTCGGCTGGGGCGTGCTACTGTTCATGATCGCGGTGATGTGGTTCTTTTTCCGGCGCAAGCGCTGGATCATCCTGCCGATGGGCTGCTGTTTCATCGCCGCCCTCAGCATGGTCGGGTTTCTCGGCTATCTGGACTGGCGCATCACCGTCATCTCGTCCAATTTCATCTCCATCCTGCTGATCATCACGATCTCCTGGACCATCCACCTCATCGTGCGTTACGGCGAGCTGTATGCCGCGAACCCCAAAGCCAGGCAGGCCGAACTGGTGGATGAGACCATCCGGCACATGGGCCAGCCCTGTTTTTACACCGCCATCACCACCATCGTGGCGTTCACCTCGCTGGTGGTCAGCGGCATCCGTCCGGTCATCGATTTCGGCTGGATCATGACCATGGGCATCTCCGTGGCCTTCATCCTGACGTTCATCTTTTTCCCGTCGCTGCTGGCGCTGATGAACCCGGAACCCTCGGTGTACGGCAAGGACCGGACCAAAATCCTCACCCTGTCCATCGCCGCCTTGACCATCAACCAGAAGACCCGGATCCTGATCCTGACCGTTATCCTCACCCTGGCCAGCGTGTTCGGCATTTTCCGCCTGCAGGTGGACAACCGCTTCATCGATTACTTCAAGACGTCCACGGAAATCTATCAGGGCATGAACCTGATCGACCGCAAGCTGGGCGGCACCACGCCGCTCGACATCGTGATCAACCCGGATCAGGATTACTTCGAATTTCTTGAGGAGATGAAACAGCAAAGAGCGGAAGAAGCGGACGATCCGTTCGAGGAGGACCCGTTCGGCGGGCAGGAGGAAAACAATGAAAACTACTGGTTCCACGCCGAGCAGCTGGAAGTCGTGGAAGCCATCCACGACTATCTCGAATCGCTGCCGGAAATCGGCAAGGTCGTCTCCATCGCCACGACCTTCAAGATCGTCAAGATGCTGAACGACGGCCGGGTGCCCGACGATTACGACCTGGCCCTGTACCGCAAACTGTTTCCCGCCGAAGCGAAAAAAGCCTTCATCACGCCCTACCTGTCCGAGGACGCGAATCAGGTGCGCATCAACATGCGCATCGTCGAGGCCGACCCGGACCTCAACCGCGGCGATCTGGTGGAAAAAATCCGACGTCACCTGGAAGATGAAATGGGGATCGACGGGAGCCGCTTCCGCTTCACCGGCATGGCGGTGCTTTACAACAACATGCTGCAAAGCCTGTATCAGTCGCAGATCCTGACTCTGGGGATGGTGTTCGTGGCAATCCTACTGATGTTCGCAATCCTGTTCCGAAGCGTCTACCTGGCCATGATCGGCATCGTACCGAACCTGCTTTCGGCCGGTCTGGTACTCGGCCTCATGGGCTGGCTGCACATACCGCTGGACATGATGACGATCACCATCGCCGCCATCACCATCGGCATCGCCGTAGACGACACCATCCACTACATCTGCCGGTTCAAGGAAGAGTTCGCACAGAAACCGGATTATCTGGAAAATGTCCGCGTCTGCCACGGCAGCACAGGACGGGCCATGTATTACACTTCCATCACCGTGACCCTGGGTTTTTCCATCCTCACCCTGTCCAACTTCATCCCCACGATCTACTTCGGCCTGCTGACCGGTTTCGCCATGATCGTGGCGCTGCTCAACAACCTGATTCTGCTGCCGCTGCTCATCATCGTCTTCAAACCCATGGGGCCCGACACACAGAAGGAAGCCGCTCCCATGGCCGCCGCACGGGCGGAGTGAGATCACAGGAAGACGAATCCGGCGATCAGGGCCACCAGGAACAACGCGGTCAGCAAAACCCGGTGCAGCACGGATTCCGTATTGTGGATCGGGTGGAGGGTATGATGCGTGCCAGTATGGGCGTTCATGATCGGACCTCCCTTGCAGAATAGTGAAACTCCTTGCTAGGAAAGACCCCTTCCCGCCCCCGGTTATTCCCTCAAATCGGTGCAAAAAAGCGAAGAAAGTGCGTCTGAGGCCGGCCGCCAGACCGGGTCACTTGAAGGTGAAGGAGACCACCAGCGCCCCCATCAGGTCGTTGAGCTTGAAGTCGTTTTTCGGGCTTTTGGGATGGGCGTTGTGGCAGCGCACGCAGGCGGCGCTGACCGCATAATCCGGAAAAACCCCCTGAAAATACTGGAATCCGCCCAGCGATTTCTGCCCGTAAAAGGGCCGGTGCGGCCGCGCGCGCACCGCATCCAGCGCGTTGCGCTCGAACTCGTTGGCCGCGCCGTTGCGGTAGTTGATGGGCCAGTGGCTGATCAGCCGGAAATCCAGGCCGGGCCGGTAGCGCCGGGTCAGTTCGCGCGCGCTGGCAAGAAACTGCGCCGGCAGCGGCAGCGTGTTGTCCTCGCGCCAGTTTTCCGACGCCCCCACCACGTTGGCGTCGCGCAGCCGGTTGACGATGTGCTTGGAATACACCATCCGGTCCGATTCGACGATCGTGTGGATGTGGCCCGAGACCGATTGCGGCGTGACGACGAAATGCTCTTGATCACCGATGTGCACCCGCCGCAGCGGGATCTGGATCACCAGCCCGCCCAGCACGTCCCCCAGCTTGTGGTCGCGTCTGGCGGCTTTGGGGTGGGCGTTGTGGCAGGTGACACAGGATTCCGAGACCGCCACGTCCGGGTAGATCGCCTGATAAGTCCAGCGGCCGCCGGTCTTGACCACCCATGTGAACGGTTCCTCCGGTTTCGCCGCCAGCCCCTGCAGGCCGTGGTTTTCAAACACCGTCTGCGGCGCGTTGGCTTCGTTCAACGGACGCCGGCTGATCAGCCGGATCTTGAATCCCGTGTTGCGCGCGTTGGTACTTTCGGCGGAGAGTTTGAGAAACTGCGTCGGCAGCGGCAGCGTGTTCTCGTCCATCCAGCGCTCGGAGGTCGCAAGTGCGATGTTTTTCCCCAGCCGCTCGACGATCTGATCCGCATAAAAACGCCGGCCGGCGGCGACCACCGCATAGATGTAATCCGTCGCGATCTGCGGCGGCACGCCGAGAAACTTGCTTGTGGCCTCGCTTTTCACAGCCGGGCGGGCGCTGATCAAAACCAGCGCGAGACACAGCAAAGCGAATACCCGGTACTTTTCTGAAGGCGAAATCCGCATGCAATCCGGACAGGAGGAAACGTATTCCGTAAATGAAAATTTTAACTGAAGGGAAAGGGCCGATTAGAATTGAATCACGGATGCGGAGCGAAAAAAAGAACCCGCATCACAACAAAATGTGATCTAGGTCGGGTTTGGGGATCTTGCGGGAAGGTGGGTTACGCTCAGCCCGTGCCGTTGGTGAACACGCCCATGCCGCGGAACTTCTGGTAGCGCTCCTGCACCAGCTGCTCGGGGGATTTGGCAAACAGGGTTTTGAGGTTATGCCGCAGGGCCTTTCTCATCATGATGGCGGCCTGCTTGTGATTGCGGTGGGCGCCGCCCAGCGGTTCGCGGATCACTTCGTCGATGACGCTGAGTTTCAGCAGGCTGTCGGCGGTCATGCACAACGCTTCGGCGGCCTGTTCGACCTTTTTCTTGTCGCCCCACAGGATGGAGGCGCAGCCTTCCGGGGAGATCACCGAATAGACCGAGTGCTCGAGCATCAGGATGCGGTCGCCGATGCCGATGGCCAGCGCGCCGCCGGAGCCGCCTTCGCCGATCACGCACACGATGATGGGCACTTTGAGCCCGATCATCGAGTACATATTGGTGGCGATCGCCTCGGACTGGCCCTTCTCCTCCGCGTCCACCCCGGGATACGCGCCGGGCGTGTCGATGAGGGTGACGATGGGCACATCGAACTTCTCCGCCATCTTCATGAGCCTGAGCGCCTTGCGGTAACCGGCCGGCTGCGACATGCCGAAATTGCGCGAGATCTTCTCCTCGGTGTTTCTGCCCTTCTGGTGGCCGATGATCATCACCGACTGGTCTTCGAACTTGCCCAGCCCGCCGACGATGGAGGGCCCGTAGCCGCCGTGTCGGTCGCCGTGCAACTCCTGAAAGTCGTGGAAGACATTCTCGATGTAGTCGAGAGAATACGGCCGGTCCGGATGCCGGGCGACCTGGGTCTTCTGCCAGCCCTTGAGGTTGGCGAACACGTCGTGCTTCATGCGCCTAAGCTTTTTCTTGAGCTTGGCGATCTCATGCGTGATGTCGCCCACGCTGTCGTACATATGCGACAGGGAAATCAGCTCCTGAATCTGGTTTTCCAGGGCGAATATCTCTTTTTCGAAATCAAGAATCTGTTGCATGCTGTCTCAGGACTCGGGTTTCAAAGCAGTGGTTTTTGCATAAATCATTGTAACATAGACGGTTATGGCGATCCAGCGGGAATTGGGTCCCCAGCGGCGGCGCTTGCCCCAAACCTCGTGGAGCAAAGGGTTTAGCTGCGCGGGAGGGCGTCAATAAAACCCGAATATAGGATGGATGAGCTGGGTCAGGGTCTTGGACTCCTCCAGCGCATTGGCCCCTTCCGTACCGATCCGGTTCTGCCCCAGTTTCAGCGATTCCAGGTTGGATAGAAATTGCGATACGGCGATGGCTTTGGCGCCGGAGTCGCCGATCCGGTTGAAGTTCAGGTTCAGTGTCTTGAGATTGGACAGCGTTTGCGAGCCTGCCAGCGCCTCCGCCCCCACATCGGTGATGTTGTTTTCCGACAGGTTCAGCGATTCCAGCCCCTTCAGTTTCGGCGAATGGGCGAGCGCCACCACGGCGTTGTCCGAGAGATCGTTGTTGCGCAGGTCCAGCTCCTTGAGGTCCGACGCGTAGGGAAGGTCCAGCAGCGCGAACACACCGTCCTCCCCAAGATAATACTCCCCCATGTTCTTGAGCCGGTCAACCCGGTGCAGGTCTTTGAGCGTCTGCTTCACCTCGAAACGGTGCAGGGCTTTGTGCCCGTCCTTTCCCAGGTGGTTGTAGGCCAGACCGAGCGTGTGGACGTTCAGCAGTTTTTCCGACGTCGCCAGACGGATCGCCCCCTCGTCGTGAATGCCGTTGTAGTTGAGGTTCAACGTATGCAGCCGGGTCAGCACGTCCGATTCCGCGATGGCAATGGCGCCCGCGTCGCTGATGTGATTGCGGTACAGGTTCAGCACCTCCAGCCCGGAAAACACCGGCGAGCTCGCCAAGGTTTTGGCGCCCGCATCGCTGATGCGGTTGCTCTCCAGATACAGCTCTTTGAGGTTTCCGATATGCTGCGATTGCGCCAGAGCCGCGAGCCCCTCGTCGCCCACGTCGCCCTGATAGACGACCAGCGTGGAAACGGTTTGCAAAAGCGGAGACTGGGCAAGCTGGGCCATGCCCGCATCGCCGATGACCTTGGCGTTGAGGCGGAGAACTTCTGCGTTTCTGCGCAGCTTCTTCTCGACGTATTGCAAAAGCGCGTCGCCCTGCAAAACCGGCGACGAAGCGGAAACCAGCAACAGACAACTGAGACCGAGAGCGGTCCGGGCTATGGTAGTCATAAACGGCCAACCTTGGATTCGATTGTTAAAATCCGGCGAATCGGGAATCTATAAATATTCTAACTGGCCATTCACGATTTTTCAATTGTCTTGCAAACACGCCCATTTCAGCGCATTCGCCCCCCTCCAGCCGCATTCCAGGGGCCGTTTTTTATTTCTTTTCAAGGGCCTGCAGGCGGGCCTCCAGGTCCTTAATTTTGCGGGCCATTTCCGGCAGTTTGGGGAACTGGGAGACGTATTTTTTCCAGGCGGTGAGCGGAACCGAAGGATTGCCGCCGTAAGCCTGCCCGCCTTCCAGATCCCGGAACGTCCCGGCGCGGGCGGTCAGAATCGCCTGATCGCCGATCGTCACGTGATCGGCCACCCCCGCCTGTCCCGCCAGCACCACATAGCGCCCCAGTTGCGAACTGCCGGCAACGCCCGATTGGGCCACCAGGATGGAGTGCTCCCCCACCGTGCAGTTGTGCGCGATCTGCACCAGGTTGTCGATCTTGGTTCCCTGTTTGATGCGCGTGGTCCCGAGCGCCGCCCGGTCCACACAGGAGTTGGCGCCGATCTCCACGTCGTCCTCGATCACCACGTTGCCGACCTGCGGGATCTTGAAGTGGCGGCCTTTCTCGTCCGGCGTGTAGCCGAACCCGTCCGCACCGACGACGACCCCGGCATGCAGGATCACATTGCGGCCCAGAACCGTGCCGGGATACAGCGTGACGTTGGCGTGCAGCACGCAGTTTTCACCGACGACGCAGTCGGCGCCGACGGAGACGCCGGGATGCAGCACCACCCCGTCCGCGATGGCGGTGCGGTCGCCGATCGCCACGAACGGCGAGACGGTCACGTCTTTGCCCAGCCGCACGTCATTCCCGACCGCGGCTTGGGAGTCCACCCCCGCCGGCGGGCGTTTTGCAGGATGAAATAGGGACAACAGTTTCGCGAAAGCCAGCGCCGGATTGGCCACCACGATCTGCGCGCAGGCGGTTTCGATCGTCTCGGGCACCAGCACCGCCGAAGCTTTGCATTGGGCGAGCTGTTTGAGGTATTTTCGATCCGCGGCGTAGGTGAGCTGCCCCGGTCCCGCTTCCACGATGCCGCTGAGACCCGAGATCTCCAGGGAACCGTCGCCGTTCACGGTTCCGCCGACCAGCGCCGCAATCTTTTCTAGGTTCATGAAGTTTCCTCTCGCAGGCAAACCGGCAGGGGTCAGATGATCACTTGCCGGTCGATGGGGCCGACTTTGCCGTCTTTCAGTTGCAGCACCCGATCCATTTTGCCGGCGACCCGCTGGCTGTGCGTCACGATCACGAAGGTCTGGTTGAATTGCTCGTTCAACTTGCGGATCAGATCGATCAGCGCGTCGCTCGAAGTGGAGTCCAGGTTTCCCGTCGGCTCGTCCGCAAGCAGAAGATCGGGCTGGTTCATCAGCGAGCGCGCCAGCGCCACCCGCTGGCTCTCGCCGCCCGACAACTCACCGGGCTTGTGGTGCATGCGGTCCTTGAGGCCCACCTGCAGCAAAAGCGCCTCCGCCCTTTCCTGCGCGGTTTTTTTATTGGCGTCGCGGATCAGCGCCGGAAACATGGCGTTTTCCAGCGCCGTGAAATCCGGCAGCAGGTTGAAAAACTGGAACACGAATCCCACCTTGAGATTGCGGAACTTGTCCAGGTAACCGCTGTTCTTGCTGTAGATGTCCACGCCGCGAAACAGGATCTTGCCGGAATCGGGCTTGTCCAGCCCGCCGAGAACGTGCAGCAGCGTGCTCTTGCCCACCCCGGACGCGCCGACGATCCCCAGCACCTCTCCGGTCATCACCTGCATGTCTGCACCCGCGAGCACGTGCAGGATCTCCCGTTTGGTCTTGTAGCTTTTGTGCACCCCGCGGCCTTCGAGGATGCGCTCTTTCACAGGTGCATTGGCGGTGTCATTCATAGCGCAGTCCATCCACCGGGTTGAGTCTCGACGCCCGCCATGCGGGATACAACGAAGCCACAAAACAGATGGCGATGGCGAACACCACGATCCAGAACGAATCCACCCATTGAATGTCGTCCGGCAGTTTGTCGAGAAAATACACGTTGCTCGGAAACGCGGTGATGCCGAAAACCTTTTCGATGCCGCCGACGATCGGGTTGAGGTTCGGCACGATGCTGAAGCCGCCGATACAGCCCAATGCGGTGCCGACGATGCCGATGATCAGACCCTGAAAGCTGAAGATCTTGACGATGCTCCTTCCCGTGGCTCCCATCGATTTGAGGATGGCGATCTCCTTGGTCTTTTCCATCACCACCATGAACAGCGTGCTGATGATGTTGAACGCCGCCACCAGGATGATGAGGACGAGAATGATGAACAGCATGTTTTTTTGCTGATGCAGCATCGCGAACAGGTTTTTGTTCATGCGCATCCAGTCTTTCACGTAATAGGGAAAGCCGAGCTTCTTCTGGATCGCGGCCGCCATCACCGCCGCCTGCTCGATGTCCTCGACCCAGACTTCCACACCCGTCACCGCGTCCGGCATGGAAAAAAAGCGCTGCGCCGCCGGGATGGACACAAACGCCAGGTTGGAGTCGTACTCGAACATCCCCGACTCGAACACGCCTTTGACCTCGAACAGCTGCATTTTCGGAACCAGGCGAAACGACCGGTCCTGCGACGTCGGCGAGACCATCGACACCACTTCGCCGAGCGTCACGTTCATGCTTTTAGCGAGCTCCTTGCCGAGAATCACGCCCGGCCGCGCCGGCAACTCCATGTCCTCCGAAGCCGCGGCCGCCGCTTCCGACTTCAAAAACTCAAGCTCCCCTTCAATGAGGTTTTTCTCCAGATCCGAAACCCCGCCTTCGCGTTCGGCGTCCACACCGCGCACCAGGATGCCCGACACCGTGTCGCCGAACGTCACCATCACCTGATTCAGGATGAACGGCGCCGCCGTCACCACGCCGGGAAACGCCTCGACCTGCTCGACGATCACCCCGTAGTTTTTCATGCCCGGACGCTGCACGTCGGTCACCACCATGTGGCTGTTGGTGCCGAGGATCTTGTCGCGCAGATCCTTGGTGAAGCCGGACATGACGGCGATGACGACGATCAGCGCCATGACCCCGAGCGCCACGCCGCCGATCGAGATCCAGGTGTTGACCGAGATGAATTTCTGCGTCCGTTTGGCCTTGAGGTGCCTGAGGCTGACGAACAGCTCGTATGCCATGCGATGGTTTTCCTTTGCAAAATGCAACCCGTGGCGGGAACGCCGTCATTCATAGCGCAGCCCGTCCACCGGGTTGAGCCGCGACGCACGCCACGCGGGATACAGCGATGCGAGAAAGCAGATGATGATCGAGAACACCACGATCAGCAGCGAATCCATCCATTGAATGTCGTCCGGCAGCTTGTCGAGATAGTACACGTTGCCCGGAAACGCGGTGATGCCGAACAGGTTTTCGATGCCGGCGACGATCGGGTTGAGGTTCGGCACGATGGTGAATCCGAGCGCGCAACCGAGCGCGGTGCCGATGAGCCCGATGAACAGCCCCTGAAAGCTGAAGATCTTCACGATGCTGCGGCTCGTCGCCCCCATCGATTTCAAAATGGCGATCTCCTTGGTCTTTTCCATCACCACCATGAACAGCGTGCTGATGATGTTGAACGCCGCCACCAGGATGATCAGGATGAGAATGATGAACATGACGATCTTTTCCAGCTTCAGCGCCGAAAAAAGATTCTTGTTCATGCGCATCCAGTCTTTCACGTAATAGGGAAAGCCGAGTTTTTTCTGGATGTCGGTCGCGATGACGGCGGCCTGCTCGATGTCCTCCACCCACACTTCCACGCCGGACACCTTGCCGCGCATCGAGAAAAAGCTCTGCGCCGCCGGGATGGACACGAAAGCCAGGTTGGAATCGTATTCGTACATGCCGGACTGAAAAATGCCGGCAACCTCGAACAGCTTCATCTTGGGAATCAGCCCCATCGGCGTGATGCGCGACGCCGGGGACACCATCGACACCACATCGCCCATCACGACGCCCATGCGGTTGGCGAGCTCCCGCCCGAGGATCACCCCCGCCCGCGCCGGCGCTTCGATGTCCTCGGAAGCCGCGGCCGCCATTTCCGCTCTCAAGAATTCAAGATCGCCCTGCTTGAGGTTTTTCTCCAGATCGGAAACCCCTTTCTCGCGCCTGGGGTCCACCCCCCTCACCACGATGCCGGACACCGTGTCGCCGAAGGTCACCATCACCTGGTTCATGATGAACGGCGCCGCCCCCACCACGCCCGGGAACGCCTTGATCTGATCGACGATGACCTCGAAGTTCTCCATGCCCGAACGGTTCACGTTGGTCACCACCGCGTGGCTGTTGGTGCCGAGGATCTTGTCGCGCAGATCCTTGCCGAAGCCGGACATGACGGCGATGACGACGATCAGCGCCATGACGCCGAGCGCCACGCCGCCGATCGAGATCCAGGTGTTGAGCGAGATGAATTTCTGGGTGCGTTTGGCCCGCAGGTGCCTGAGACTGACGAACAACTCGTAAGCCATGAAGAAGTTTCCTATGAATAGTGGCGCGTCCCAGCCGGCCGGCCCCGGCTGCATCGGCTCACTGGCTGGGATCCTGGGCCTCTCCCTGGGACGGAGAGAATTCCTTTTTCATCTGCGGGAACAGGATGACATCGCGAATGGACTGCGAGTTCGTGAACAGCATGGTCAGCCGGTCGATACCGATGCCCTCTCCGGCTGTCGGGGGCATTCCGTATTCCAGGGCGCGGATAAAATCGTGATCCATCCAGTGCGCCTCTTCGTCTCCGGCCTGGCGTTCCGCCACCTGCTCTTCGAAACGCAGCTTCTGGTCGATGGGATCGTTGAGCTCGGTGTAGGCGTTGGCGATCTCCTTGCGGCCGATGAACAGCTCGAACCGCTCCACCAGCGTCGGGTCGTCCTTTTTGCGCTGCGACAGCGGCGACAGCGCCGCCGGGTAATCGGTGATGAACGTCGGCTGGATCAGTTTGGGCTCCACGAAATGATCGAACAGCTTGGCCAGGATTTTTTCGTGCGTGTCCTTTTTTTCCAGCGCGACCTTGTGTTCCAGAGCGTAGGCGGTGGCCTTGCCCGGATCCTCGACCGTGTCCATCGGAATGCCGCCGATCTCCGCCAGAGACTGCTTGAACGGACAGCGCAAAAAGGGTTTGGAAAAATCGAACCGATCGCTCACTTCTTTCCCCTCGACCCGGTGCTTGTATTCGAAAGTGAGCGTGTTGAACACCGTCTGGCCGATGTAGCGGAACATCTCTTCGGTGAGGTCCATCAGGTCGTTGTAATCGGCGTAGGCCGTGTAAAACTCCAGCATGGTGAACTCGGGGTTGTGCTCGGTCGAGATCCCCTCGTTGCGGAAGTTGCGGTTGATCTCGAACACCCGCTCCATGCCCCCCACCACCAGCCGCTTCAGATAAAGCTCCGGCGCGACCCTGAGGTACAACTCCATGTTGAGCGCGTTGTGATGCGTCTTGAACGGTTTGGCGGTGGCGCCGCCGGGGATCGACTGCATCATCGGCGTTTCCACTTCCAGGTAGTCCCGGTCGTTGAGAAACTGGCGGATCGCCTGGATGATGCGGCTTCTGTGGATGAAAATCTGCTTCACCTCCGGGTTGACGATCAGGTCCACATAGCGCTGCCGGTAGCGCAGCTCGATGTCCTTGAGACCGTGCCATTTCTCCGGCAACGGCAGCAGCGATTTGGTCACCAGCTGCACTTCCTTGGCGAACAGGGTCAGCTCGCCGGTGCGGGTCTTGGAGAGCTTGCCGCGCACGCCGATGAAATCGCCGATGTCGAATTTGCTGAACAGCTCGTAATTCTCGGCGCCGATGTCGTCCTTTTTCACGTACACCTGCACCTCGCCGGAACCGTCCTTGATCTGCACGAACGTGGTCTTGCCGTGCTTGCGCCGCGCCATCACCCGGCCGGAAAGGGTGTACTCCAGCGCCAGCGCTTCCAGTTCCTCCTTGGAGTTTTCCGAATATTGCGCGACCAGGCTGCCGAGCGAGGCGTCCACCTTGAAGCGGTTGTTGAAAGGCGAAATCCCCTGCGCTTTCAGTTCCTCGACTTTTTCACGCCGTTGCTTGATGAGTTGACCCGAATCTTCCATGAAATGCAGCTTGAATCCAAGATCACGCAGGGGGCCGGCGCGCGCCGGCCCGGTTAGTGGGTAAGACGCCCGTCAGCGGGCGATTTCCGTAAAACGCCGCTCCCGGACAACGGTGATCTTGATTTCTCCGGGATAGGTGACTTCCTTCTCGATGCGT
This sequence comes from Nitrospinales bacterium, assembly GCA_965223345.1. Taxonomy (GTDB): domain Bacteria; phylum Nitrospinota; class Nitrospinia; order Nitrospinales; family VA-1; genus CBDCWG01. The sequence continues at coordinate 1,826,971 of CBDCWG010000012.1, read as the reverse complement.
TTCGCCACATCGCGGGCCAGCAGATGCGATTCCTCGTCGGTGATGCCGTCGGGAACGACGATGATGCGGACCTCCCGCCCCGCCTGGATGGCGTAGGTTTTCTCGACGCCCTTGTAGGAATCGCCGATCTCCTCCAGCTTCGACATGCGCTTGACGTAGGTCTCCAGCATCTCGCGCCGAGCGCCCGGCCGCGATGCGGAGATCGTGTCCGCCGCCGCCACCAGCACTGCGTACATCGACTCGGGCTCCACATCCTCGTGGTGCGCCGCGATGGCGTTGATCACGTATTTGTGCTCGTTGTAGCGCTTGGCCACCTCGACGCCCAGCTGCGTGTGGGTGCCGTCGGTCTGGTGGTCGATGGCCTTGCCGATGTCGTGCAGCAGCCCCGCCCGCTTGGCGAGCACGACATCGAGCCCCAGCTCCGCCGCGATGGTGCCGCAGATCCAGGCCACCTCCTTGACGTGTTCCAGCACGTTCTGCGTGTAGCTGGTGCGGTATTTCAGCCGGCCCAGTAGACGGACCATGTCCGGATGCACGTTGTCGATTTCCACATCGAGGATCGCCTGCTCCCCGGCCTCCTTGATCTGCTGGGTGACTTCCTTCTGGCATTTTTTGACCACATCCTCGATGCGCCCGGGGTGGATGCGTCCGTCCTGCGTGAGTTTTTCCAGCGAACGCCGCGCCACTTCCCGGCGGATGGAATCGAAACCGGAAAGCACCACCGCCCCCGGCGTGTCGTCGATGATCAGATCGACGCCGGTGCACTGCTCGAGCGCCCGGATGTTGCGGCCTTCGCGGCCGATGATCCTTCCCTTGATCTCGTCGTTGGGCAGCTCGACCACCGAAACCGTGCTTTCCGCCACATGATCCGAGGCGATCCGCTGCACCGCCATGGTGATCAGCTTGCGCGCCTCTTCCTCGGCGGTCGATTTGGCTTTTTCCTCGATCTTTTTCACCTCGCGCGCCGCGTCCATCTTGGCCTCGTCGAGGACTTTCTTTTTGATTTCCTCTTTCGCCTGCTCGGCGGTGTAGGAGCTGATGCCCTCCAGCTTGGCGAGTTCTTCCTGAATGAGGTTCTCGTATTTGCTCTTTTCCTGTTTCACCGCCTCTTCCCGCGAGGTCAGCTGGTTCAACTGCTTGTCGAGTTCGCGTTCGCGGTTGCGCACCCGGTCCGCCTCCTGCCGGAACGCTTCTTCTTTTTTGAGTATCTTGTTCTCCTGCTGGCGCAACTCGTCCTGCTTTTCCTTCATTTCGCGGTCGAATTCGCTTTTGGCGACCAGCTGTTTTTCGCGCGCCTCGATTTCGGCGGTTTTCAAGCGGTTCTTCGCTTCATCTTCGGCGTCCCGCAGGATTTTATGTCTGGCCTCTTCGGCTTCTTTGATCTGATATTGCGTGAGCATTTTGCGGAGAAAATAACCCGCGAAATAACCCGCCACGAGGGCGACGAACATGCCCACAAGCAGGGTGATGAAATTGACGTTCACATTGAGGAAAAAGTCCATTTTCCTGGCCTTTCTATATGAAATAAACCCTTCGCCCGTTCACGGGTTCAGCAGTTTATGGTGGTAGTCTCCGTCAAAATCCGGTGCACCGGCACATCCTGTTCGGTCTGCGGCACAGACGGCAGGATCTGAAAATCGAACGCCAGCGCCACCCGCCGCGCGCGTTCGCAGGCATCCGCGAGAAAGCGATCGAAATAACCGCCTCCGTAGCCGATGCGCGCGCCGTGCGTGTCGAACGCCAGCCCCGGAACCACGATCAGATCGAGATCCCCGGCATCCGCCGGGATCCGGTCCTCGGCCCTGGGTTCCCGCACGCCGAGAGCGCGGACGGCAAATTCCAGATCCAGCGTGCGGATCTCGGACACCTCGAGCCGCTTGCCCGGCGCCAGGATGGGAACACAGACCCGCTTGCCCAGATCGAGCGAACGCCGGATCATACGATCCGTCTGCACTTCGCTCGCAAGCGACAAATAAAAAAGCAGGTTGCGGCTGTTCTGGAACTCTTCCAGCTCAAAAAAACGCGCTGCGATCGCAAGGCTTTTGCCCTGCACCGTTTCCGGGCTCAACCGCTTGCGTTTTTTGATCATGTCCGCCCGGATCGAAGCTTTCAGTTGCTGGATGGATTCCACAGGAGCATCCGGGGACCGAGTTGAGGCCGTCACGCACCGATCACCTACGAACTTACTAAATAACCGCCTGAAATAAAACAGCTTTTAGCCAAAACCGCCCGTTTGGGGGCCATTTTACCGCCCCAGAAGGCGTAAAAACGCCGCAAAGACGCTTTTTTCCATCAAAATGACGGTTTTCGCTGGCAAAAAGGATGAATCCGCAAAGGAGGTGAAGATACCCGGAAGTGGACCGGATGAGAGTGGAAAGCTTCAGGGATACGATTTGCGGGGGCGATGACGCAATGGCACGGGAAGAGGCGAACCTCTTCGGACCTTAAGATCTATGAGGGATAGATCCCTGGGGAAATGACCGAAAAACCAATTATCACGAAAAACGAAAGCCAAGGACCGGCTCCGTTCAGAATCGTCGCTCCCAAAAAAACTTCCTGCCGCCGATGGAATCGATAACAAGACCGACACCCATTTTGCAACCAACACTGCCAATGTCCCCGCTGTCATCATAACCGCTCGGATTTGGCCGATTCAGCCCCTTTGCGCGTTCAAAGCAAAAAGAAGCTTCCCCGTTGATGCCGTACAAAAACCATTTTTTGAACCTGTCAAGGACAGGTGGGGTATCCGTAAGCTGCTTTAGGCTTCCTCGTTAAAGGCCTGCTCACCGCAGCCGATTCATCAACCCCTTTTACAAAATGTTGGCTCAAAAAATACAATTCTTATACGAACATAACAGGGAAGCAACCCTCTTATTTCGTTAACACAATCCTAACACAAAGACTCCTGCCTCTCAAGAAATATTCAATCCGCGAAAACCATCAGGATTTAATATTTTCAACCTCTTTTTCCATGAATTCGATGAGCCGGTCGAGCCCGGTTTCACTGGAGGTTTCCAGGTCCTTCATCTTGCGCCGCACCTCCAGCAGGTCGTGCGCGATGTTGAGTGCGGTGAGCACCGCGAGGTCCTGCGTGGACGTGCTGCCGCGCGCGCCGGACAACTCGCGCATCTTGGCGTCCACCAGGTTCGCCACCTGCTGCGGGTCCACGGAAAACGAGCCGTTCTTGATCTTGTACGTTTTCCCGTTGATCTTGATCACTGTGCTAGAGGACATGGGTCGATCGGCGATAAAGTGTGATCGGAAAAAGGAAGCGTTCCCGACCGGTGGCAGTTCAGGAGCAATCCATTTCTTTGAGGTCGTTCAGAATGGTTTGCACCTTGGAGCGGATCTCGGACTGTTCCTTCTCCATTTTCTGATTCATCGCTTTGAGGCTGTCGAGAAGGTCCAGATCCTTGGCAGCCTTTTCCTGGAAGGCGTGAGCGGCCTGGTTTTTTTGGTCGAGCTCGAGAATCAGTTCGTTCAACCGCTGGTTTTCGGTCTTCAACTGATGCAGCTCATCGACGATGGATGTGACCAGGAAAGACAATTTTTCAATCTTTTCCGCTTTCATATCCGAATCGTAGCACCGGCAATTTGAGGTGTCAATGATCAACAGGTGTTGCCTGTGTCATTCGCGCAAAGACGCACCCAGTTTTTCGGCAAGGGTTTGCACGATTTTCTCGAACACGGGATTCACTTCTTCATCGGTGAGCGTTTTTTCCAGCGACTGAAACCGCAGCGCGAAGGTCAGACTCTTTTTTCCCGCCTCGATTTTTTTCCCTTCGAAATGATCGTACAGATCGACGCTGTCCAGAAGCGGCGCGCTCGCCGCCGCGATCAGGTCCTGCACCGCCTGCGCCGACACCGACCGGTCCACCAGCACGGAAATGTCGCGGTAGGTGCCGGGGAACTTGGGAATCGGCTGAAAGCGCGGCGGCCCCGGAAGCGCCTCCACCAGCGTGTCGAAATCGATCTCGAACACCAGCGCGTTTTGCTCCAGCTCGAACTTGCGCCCCCAGTCCGGCCGGAGTTCGCCGAGGCAGCCGACCGTTTTGCCGTCGAGAATACAATCGACCGATTTTCCGGGGCTCAAAAACGGCCGCTCGCTGTCGGCGAATTCCAGCCGCTCTTTGAACTGCGCCATCACGGTTTCCAGAGCGCCTTTCAGATCGAAAAAGTCGTAGGGCTTCGCCGGGTCTTTCCACAACTGCACTTCCTGGTTGCCGCTCAACAACGCGGCGACACAGGTCTTCTCCACCACCGGCCCGTTCGCCTGCGCACGGTAGAACACCTCGCCCACTTCGAAAATCCGCACCGGTCTCTGACCTTTGCTCACATTGCGGGCGGCGGTGGCGATCAAGCCGGGCAAGAGACTCGAACGCATGGTGGACCATTCGCCGCTCAGCGGGTTGCTGATGGGAATCGTGTCCGCCCCGTTGCCGCCGAACGCGGCCTTGAAGTCCGAGGACGCACTTGCATCGATGAAACTGTAATGGATCGCCTCCGCGTACCCCAGTCGGCACAGCGTGTCCCTGGCAGTGCGGATGCTGGTGTTTTTGCGCGAAAACCGCACCGGGCAGACTTCCGCCCGCGGCGAGGACACCGCGACGTTGTCGTAACCGTGCAGGCGGGCGATTTCCTCGATCAGGTCGATCTCACGCGCGAGCTGCGGCCGGAAACTCGGCAGCGTCACCGCAAGGTCACCGGATGCCTCTTTCCAGGGCATCCCCAGCCGTTCGAGATAAGCCTGTATCGCCTGCGAGGTCAATTCGGTGCCAAGCACCCGGTTCACCCGGTCCACCCGCAGCGTCACGGTTTTCGCGGCGCGCGGTTTCGGATACACATCGATGCGGCCGCGGCAGATTTCGCCGCCGGCCAGTTCTTTAATGAGCAACGCCGCCCGCGCCTGCGCCTCGATCACGCCGTCGATGTCCACCCCCCGCTCGAAGCGGTAGGAGGAATCGCTGCGCAGCCCGTATTTTTTCGAGCCCTTGCGCACCGTGAACGGATCGAAGCAGGCGCTCTCTAAAACCACGTTGCGGGTTGTTTCCGACACCTCGCTGTTGCCGCCGCCCATGATGCCCGCAAGCGCCACGGCTTTTTTGGCATCGGCGATGACCAAGGCGTCCTCCCCGAGCGTCAAGTCGGTTCCGTCCAGGCTGGTGAAGGCTTCCTTATTATAGGCGCGCCGGATCACGATGGCCTTGTCGGCGAGCAGCTCGCGGTCGAACGCATGCAGCGGCTGGCCGTACTCCATCATCACGAAATTGGTGATATCGACGATGTTGTTGATGGGCCGAAGACCGATCGAGATCAACCTGTCGGCCAGCCATTTGGGTGAGGGGCCCGGCTTGACGTTTTCGATCACCATCGCCGCATAGCGGGGGCACAACTCCGGTTCCTGGTTCAATACCGTGACGGCTTTTTCCACAGGCGTTTGGCCCCAGCTTTCGTTAAGCTGTGTTTCGGGTGACGCCAGTTTCAGCGGGCTGCCCAGAAGCGCCGCCGCCTCGCGCGCGACGCCGCGGTAGCTCAGGCAATAACCGCGGTTGGGCGTCACGTTGAGTTCCAGGACATCCCGCTTCACTCCCTGCGACACCTCCACCGCTTCCAGCGATTCCAGTTCCAGCCCGCCCATCGTGAGCGTGCGCGCCATTTCCTCGGCGGAAACCTCGACGTCGATGTATTCTTTCAACCAGTCCAGCTCGATCAGCACAACCACTCCCAATGCAAAACGTTGCAAATAAATGCCGAATTATAAGGAACCGCGGGCAAAAAAGCAAAAGCGACCGAAAAAGCCACTTTCCCGCTGAGCCCACGCGGCCCATCCCGCCCCGCAATCGAGCGCGGTGCGGACACTTACCGCCTTCGTGAAGCCGAAAGGATTGTCACGGGCGTCTTTTTTGGATATAACCCTAAGGAAACTTCAAGGCCCCTCAATGAAGCTCACCGAAGAATCCATCTTAAGCCTGCTCCGCAAAAAATCCAGCCATCCGATGAAGATCAGCGAACTGGTCAAACAGCTCGCCATTCCGGACACCCAGCGGCGCGAGTTTCGCAACAAGGTCAAGGACATGGCTCAGGCGGGGACGCTGATCCGCATCCGCGGCGGCCGCTACGGGCTTCCGGACGCCATGAACCTTGTCACCGGCATCTTCAAGGGCCATCCCAACGGCTACGGTTTCGTGACACCGGACAACAAAGAGGACGGCGAGGATCTCTACATCGCCCGCACCCAGACCAACACGGCCATGCACCTGGACAAGGTGATCGCCCGCGTCGAGACGCGGCGCGGCCGCGACCGGCCGGAAGGCCGGGTGATCCGCATCGTCCAGCGCAACACGCAGTCGCTGGTGGGCGTGTTCGAAAAGTTCGGCGCCAACGGCTGGGTGATCCCGATGGAGGAAAAATACGTCCACGATGTGTTCGTGCCCGCCAAGAAAAAAGGCGGCGCGAAACCCGGACAGGTGGTGACCGTCAAGATCGACGCGCCGCCCAGCAACCACCAGCCGCCGCAGGGCCGGGTGACGGAAGTCCTGGGATTCACCGACGATCCGGAAGTGGAGATCAAATCCATCTTCCGCAAATTCGGCGTGCACAAGGAATTTCCGCCCAGGGTTCTGGCCGAAGCCACACGGGTGGAAAAGACCCTGGCCGAAGGCGACGCCGACGAGCAGCGCAAGGACCTCACAAAACAGTTGATCTTCACCATCGACGGCGAAAAGGCCAAGGATTTCGACGACGCCGTGTCGCTGGAAATGCTCAAAGGCGTCTACCGGCTCGGTGTGCACATCGCCGACGTCAGCCATTTCGTGCGCGAGGATTCGCTGCTCGACAAGGAAGCCTTCCAGCGCGGCACCAGCACCTACTACCCCGACGGCGTCATCCCCATGCTGCCGGTGCAGCTTTCCAACGAAATCTGCAGCCTCAAGCCGGGGGTCAAGCGCCTGACCGTGAGCGTGGTGATCGATTTCGATGCGAACGGCACGGTGCTGGGTTCCAAATCGTTTCTCTCCACCATTCAAAGCAAAATCCGTTTCACTTACAAACAGGTTGCGGCGCTGTTGAAGAAGGGAGATCCGGACAAAAAATTCCCCGACGCGCTGCCGGTTCTCAAACACATGCACACGCTCTCCCAGACGCTGCGGAAAAACCGCTTCCAGAAAGGCAGCGTGGACATGAACATCCCGGAGCCGGAAATCGAGGTGGACAAGAACGGCAAGGTCACCGGCATCAAGCTCGCCGAGCACAACGACGCGCACGAGCTGATCGAGGAATTCATGCTGGCCGCCAACCGGGAGATCGCGCGCTTTCTCACGGAAAAAAACGTCCCCGTCATCCACCGCATCCACGAAAAGCCGGACGAGGAAAAAATCGCCGACTTCAACCAGTTCATCGCCTCGTTCGGCCTGAGGCTCAGAAGCACGCGCAACGTGCGGTCGGTGGACCTGCAGAACCTGCTCAAACGCGCGAAAGGCCACAAGGAAGAGCGCACGATCAACCTGCTGCTGCTGCGGGCGATGAAAAAAGCCATCTATTCGGAAAAGGACCCGGGCCACTTCGCGCTTGGCTTCGAGCATTACACCCATTTCACCTCGCCCATCCGGCGCTACCCGGACCTCATCACCCACCGGCTGCTCAAGATGTTTCTCAAGAAACGCAAGTGTTCCCAGAGAGAGAAAAAACGCCTGCTGCCCAAAATCGCCGAACAGGCGGAGCAGTCCTCGGCGACCGAACGCAAGGCGATGGAGATCGAACGCGAGATCAACGACCTGCGCCGGGCCCAGTTCATGCTGGACAAAATCGGCGAGACCTATTCCGGCTTCATCATCGGCGTCACCGCCTTCGGGTTTTTCGTGGAGCTGACGGATGTGTACGTGGAAGGGCTGGTGCGGGTTTCCTCCCTCACCGACGATTACTACATTTTTTTCGAGACCGAGCACAAGCTGCAGGGACAACGCCGCCACCGCACCTTCACCATCGGGGATCCGGTGACGGTCCGCATTCACGACGTGGACATCGCAAGACGGCGCATCGAACTCACCTGCGTCCGCTGAAACCGAAAGGGTCGCGTGACCCCCCTACTCCCTTATTTCTTAGCCTACCTGTGCGGCATCCTGGCGGCGCTTCCCGCTGCGGACCGGTTCTTCCTGCCGCACGCCCTGCCCCTGTGCGTTCTGGCCCTGGCCGGCTTTTTGCTTTACCGGTCGCGAACAAAAGCATGGGGGAAGATCCTCGTTTTTATCTGCCTCGTTCCGGCCGGTTTTTATGCGCCCGTTTGGACCGAACCACCCCGGCCGGCGAACCACATCCTCAACCATCTGGATGAAACGCAACGCTTCGATGTCGAAGCCGACCTGACCGAAATTCCCGCAACCACCGCAGAGCGGACGCGCTTTTTCGTCGCGCTCAAAAAGCTGAAGCAAGACCAAGGCTGGATCCCGGTCTCAGGGCGCGCGCAGGTAACGCTGTACAGCGACGATCCCAGGCGGCTCTCGTTTGAAGCGGGGGATACGCTGCGTTTTCATCATCTCAGGCTGAAACGGCCGCGCAATTTCAAAAACCCCGGCCGCTTCGATTACGAGCGCCACATGCAGGCCAAGGGCATCGACGTCACGGGCAACCTCTCCAAGATCGAGGCCGTGCAAAAAATCGGGACCTTCCCCCTGCCCTTCACCGACGCTGTGAGGATTCGCATCCGGCAGGCGTTCCTCATTTCCTTGAACAGACTGTTTGCCAACGAGGAAGCGGCGCTGCTCAAGGGGCTGCTGCTCAGCGACCGCACCTCGCTCGACGAGCCGACTCAGGAAGCGTACCGCGCCACCGGGCTTTCGCATCTGATGGCGGTCTCCGGCCTGCACATCGGTTTCGTGGCCGCCGCGGCATACGCTCTGTTCTGGGTTCTGATCTTCAGGGCCTGCCTGCGATACAAGCCCGAATGGGCGCAGTCCGGCGCGGCCCGCAAAGCGGCGGCTTTTTGTTGCCTCGGCCCGGTGCTGTTCTACCTTTTGCTGGTCGGCACGAAAGTGTCGGCGTTGCGCGCGGGGATCATGGTCTGCGTCGTGCTGCTGGCGTTTCTGATCAACCGCGAACGCAACCTGTTCAACGCGTTGCTGCTCGCCGCCTTCGCGCTGTTGCTCGTCAACCCCGGGGCCGTGCTGGATGTGGGGTTTCAGCTCTCCTTCGCGGCCACCGCCGCCGTGTTGATCGTGTTTCAACACCTGACCCGCCTCATGCAGGACCCCGTCAACCGCATGGGCGACCCCGCCTGGTGGCAGCGGGTGTTGCTGCAGCCGGAAGGCCTCCCCTTCTGGCGGCGTGTCCTGTTCAGGATACAGAAGACCACAGCCTGCGGCCTCCTCATCTCCCTCGCCGTGCTCGCCGCCACGCTGCCGATCCTCATCCTGCATTTCAACCGCGTGAGCTCTATCGGCTGGGCCCTGAACCTGTTCATGATTCCGCTGGCATCCCTGCTGGTGCCGCTGGCGCTCGCCACCGTGCTGATCGGCATGGCGCTTCCCGGCCCGGCCGGATTTCTGGCCTATCCCGTGACGGGCCTGGTAAAACTGTTCGACCTCGTTCCGGATTTCTTCTCCCGGCTGCCGTTCGCCTCCGTGTACGTTGCCACCCCGCCGCACGGATGGTTTCTGCTCTACGCCGCCGTGCTGGCAATGACCGTGTGCCTGCTGGGCATTCGCAAAGCACCGGAAACGGCGCTGCGTTCGATCATCCTGCAGCGCAGCCTGTGCGTTGCGGCTCCCTGCCTGATGTTCTGGCTCGTGCTCCCGCGCTTCCCCGAGCTTCCCACGGACACGCTGCGGATTGCCATCCTCGATGTCGGACAGGGCGAGTCGATCTTCATCGAGTTCCCCAACCGGGAAACCCTGATTCTCGATGGCGGCGGGTTTTACAAAAACGCCCTCGACGTGGGCAAACGCGTGGTGGCGCCGTTTCTCTGGAGCCAGGGCATCGGCCGCATCGACTACCTCGCGGCGAGCCACTCCGACAACGACCACATCAGCGGTCTCGAATCGCTGGTCACGCTGTTTCCGGTCGGCCATTTTCTCGACGGCTTTTCCCGTATCCGCGACCGGCGCATCGACGCATTGCGGGCCAACGCCCTGGCGCAGGGGGCGCAGCACGTTCCGCTGGTACCGGGCACGCCGTTTTACGTGGGTGCGGTGAAACTTTTGCCCCTGCACCCGAAAACCAACCGGGTGCAGCTGGCCTCGTACCGGAGGTCGCGGAAAGTGGGGAACGACCGGTCGCTCGTGCTCAGGCTCGAATACAAAAATTTCAGCATGCTGCTGACCGGAGACATCGGCCGGCGCATCGAGAACAAACTGGTCCACACCGCCGCGCCGCTCAAGGCGACGCTGCTCAAAAGCCCGCATCACGGCAGCCGCTTTTCCAATACCGCCCCCTTCATCGACGCCGTGAGCCCCAAGGCCGTCATCTTTTCCAGCGGTTATCTCAACTGGATGAAACACCCGCACCCGGAAGTGATCGAACGTTACGAGACGGCCGGCGTGAACATCTTCCGCACCGACCGCGACGGTTCCATCCACATCGAAACAGACGGACAGCGGCATCAAATCCGGAGATTTGTCCCGCTCGCCCAACAGAACGAACCGCCTGCCGATTCTCATTTCGCACAAAAACCATGAGCCGTTGCAGGTAAGGGTTCGCGCTTGCTTCGCCTTGTCGAACTGTGCTATAGATACCCCGAACTCTCTATAAAAATCAATGCGTTGCCTTCAGTTTCCGGCGCGAACGCTTCGCAAAGCCCGCAGCGGTGAAACGGGCTCTCTATTTGGCGGTCAACCCTTCTATTGGAGAAAAGCCATGCCCACCCTGGTGAAGGAACACACGGTCACATACGAGAATTTCCAAGGCGCGGACCTGCAGCGGGCGCGTTTCGCCTGGAACCAGGCCAAGCGCGCGGCGGCCCTGGCGGTGAGCGCGGTCCAGCGGTTCGACGCACCCGTGAACGCCAACTTGATCCGCCGCTGGTTCGGGTTGAGCCCCAAGACCCACGTCGAGCACGCCCACAAGCTCATGCAGGTGCAGTCGAACCTGATGCAGTTGAACCAGGCGTTCCTGTCCCGGCCCATCATCCTGGCGTACCGGCCGGACATCGTCATCAAACACGCGCCCGCCAACCCGGCGGAGCCGGTGACGCCGGTCACTTTGTCCGACGGCACGCCGTTCACCGGACAAAACGTCTACGGCTATGTGCACCATCACAAGGCGGGATCCGGCCTGCGCATCATCCTGGGCAAGTGGTTCATCTCCGATCCGGACCCGCAGGAGGCGACGCAGACGGTGTACCACGAGCTCTCGCACAAGGTGGCCCGCACGAAAGACCACGTCTACGGAGTGGGCCCGTGCGAACGTCTCGCCATCGACAACCATCACAAAGCCTGCGACAACGCCGACAATTACGGCTATTTCGCCAAGTCCATGGTCACCCGGGTATAAGGCTTCAGTGCACGCCGCACTCGTTCAAAAATTCGGTGTATTTCTTGTCCGTTCCGAGAATGTGGTGGGTCAGCCAGTCTTTGAGGAAGATCAGAAGATCGTTGTCGAGATGCGACTCGCCCTGCGTGAACTTCTTGTGGAATTCCACCACCTGATCGACCAGCTTTTTGTGCTTCTCCAGATGTTCCTGGGTTTCCGGATAGCCGTGCTTCTTGAACAGGCTTTCTTCGTAACCGAAATGATTCTGCGTGTATTCGACCAGAACTTCCAGCGAATGCCCCACCGCTTCCTTGCCCTTGTCCGCCATCATGCCCCGGTAAACGTCGTTGATCAGGTCGATGAGGCATTTGTGCTGCCGGTCGATTTCCTTGATGTTGACGCTGAAGTTGTCGTTCCAGACCATCAGGGACATGGCGTCGTCCTGGTACTTGAACCGGTTGACGATGTTTCCCAGCTCCTCGCCCATCGATTTCAGCTTTTCCGCCGATTGCTGCGACTGCCCGGCCGCCATTGAGGTCTCCTTGGCCGCATCGGCGACGCCGATGATATTCGCGGAAATTTCCTTGCTGCCCTGCGACGCTTCGCCGATGTTGCGCACAATCTCGTTGGTGGTTGCGGTCTGCTCCTCCACCGCACCGGCGATGGAATTGGAAATGTCGTTGATCTTTTCGATCACCTCGGTGATTTTCTGAATCGCCTGCACCGAATCCTTGCTGTCCGACTGGATCGTCTCGACCTTCTGGCTGATGTCCTCGGTGGCGCGGGCGGTCTGGTTGGCGAGTTCCTTGACCTCGTTGGCCACCACCGCAAAGCCCTTCCCCGCCTCGCCGGCGCGGGCGGCCTCGATGGTGGCATTGAGCGCCAGCAGGTTGGTCTGCTCGGCGATGGTCGTGATGACCTTGATCACCTCGCCGATTTCATTGCTGCTTTCCCCCAGCTTGGAAATGGTGCGGTTGGTTTCGCCCGCGATCTCCACCGCGGATTTCGCCACTTTCGCCGCCTCCGCCGAATTCATCGCGATCTCCTTGATGCTGGCGCTCATCTCCTCCGCGCCCGTGGCGACCGTCTGGATGCTGGTGCTGATCTCTTCGGACGCCGAAGCCACGACGTTGGCCTGGGCGGAGGATTCCTCGGCCGCCGCGCTCAGTTGATGGCTGAGCCCCAGGAGCGTCTCGGAATTGGCTTTGATGTGCTTGTCGGATTTTCCGATCATGGAAATGATGCTGCGCAGGCCGATGAACAGGCCCGACAGCCCGTCCGCCATCCGGCCGATGGCGTCCGTCCCCACCACATCGACCTGCCGGGTGAGATCCCCGTCGGCGGCGGCGTTGACCGCCACCAGCAGTTTGTCCACATTTTTGTGCAGCTCCTCCGCCTGCGTGTGTTCCCGTTCCCGCATCTCCTGGTTTTTCCGTTCCAGCTCCCGTTTTTGGGTGATCACCTCCCAGGTCACCATGCAGCCGATGTACTTCTGCTGGTTGTCGTAAATGGCGCTCACCAGCAATTCCAGCGTTTCGGGCCCCAAAGCGATCTGCGCCTTGTGCGGCAGGTTTTTCGGATCCTGCAGCAACCGGCGCTGTTTCGCAGGGTCTTTGTGATAGATGTCGATGGATTTGCCGATCATCGCATCCACTCTCACGGGAAGGTATTCCTCCAGCTTACGCAGCGTGGCTTTCGAAGCGGGATTCATGTAGGTGATGTTCCACTCCCGGTCCGCAAACATCACATTGATCGGAGCGTTCTCCACCATCGATTTGATCTGTGCGGTTTCCTCTTCCAATTTCATTTGCTCGGAGACTTCCTCCCAGTTCACGATGTAGCCCCACACCTCTCCGCTGGATCCATAGACCGCGTTGATGCTGGTTTTCAGAGCGATTTCGCCAAAGCTGAAGGTGGCCTGATGCGGCAAGGCGGACGGATTTTTCAATATCTGTTCCACTCTTTTGGGATCGGTGTGAAACCGGTGGATCGAGCCTCCGAGAAGATCCTGCACGCGGACGCGGAAATGATCGAATATCTGTGCTTCAATGGATTCGACCGTGTCCCGCGCCTTGCGGTTCATGTAGACGAGATTGAGATCCCGGTCGGCGATGAACACATTGGTGCTCAGGCAATCCAGGCTGGCCTGCAGCCCGGAAAACTGGCCGAGAAAACCGGCGGCAGCGCCGTTTTTGGGACCGAAGGGATTGAGAGATTGAAATAGAGAGAACTTTTTCGGTTTGGCGGGCTCTAAATCGACAGAAAGGGTCTGCGAGGACGCAAACGGGGCTTGTTTCTCCATATCCAATCTCCTTTTGATCTCAAATGAATGGCAATCACTGTCTTCACCTTAAAAAAATCAACCGGGTCACCGGGAGTTTCGGATGGAGAGTCACAACATTTTCGAAGAAAATGCGGAAGGCGCTGTTATTCAGCGCCATTCAGTTTCGAGGGATGTTAATGTATTAAAAAAATAATGTCAAAACTTTTTGATATACTTGTAGTTTTTTTATAGTTTTTATATAGAAGTTCAGCAAATTGACCGGCGGGAATCGAGAACCCACGCCGGAAAAGGACGCTTTATGACCTGTTGGCTCACACTCATCGCAGGGTGGATGCTTTTTTTCATCTGGTTCGCACCGCTGCCTCCGCTCATTTCCTATTTCAAGAACCGCGGGCTCTCGCTTCTCGCCCCGCCACCGGGTGAAACCGCACCCGCCGTTTCCATCGTTCTCGCCGCGCGCGACGAGGAAGAAAAGATCGAGGCCTGCATTCGCTCCCTGCTCGTCCTGGATTATCCCGACTTTGAGATCGTCGCGGTGGACGACCGCTCCGGCGACGCCACCGGCGACATTCTCAACCGGCTGGCCGCGGAAGACCCGCGCCTCAAAGCCCTGCATGTGAAAACCCTGCCCGCAGGCTGGATCGGGAAAAACCACGCCCTGCACTGCGGCGCGCAGGCGGCGACGGGAGAATACCTGCTGTTCACCGACGGCGACGTTCAGTTTGCCCCGAAATCGCTGGCGCTCGCCGTCGCGTTCATGCTCAAGGAGAACCTCGATCACCTGACCCTGTTCCCCAAACAGCTGCCGGGAGGGTACTGGGAGAACGGGTATCTGGGGATGATCGGCTGGATGTTCCTCTACTACTACAAACCCTGGCTGGTGCGCGACCCCAAGCGCAAGGAATACCTGGGCATCGGCGCGTTCAACCTGCTCAAGCGCAGCGTCTACGATGTGATCGGCGGTTATCACGCCCTCAGACTGGAAATCGTGGACGACATTCTATTGGGCAAAGCGGTGAAGCAGGCGGGCTACCGGCAGGATGTGTTGAACGCGGACGATCAGCTCAAGCTCAAGTGGCAGGAAGGAGGGCTGCCGGGGCTGGTGCGCGGCCTGGAGAAAAACGCGTTTGCGGCGATGAATTTCTCTCTGGTCTTTCTGCTGACCTCTTCGGTCCTCATGGCGGGGCTCCTGCTCTTCCCCTATGCGGCGCTGTTTCTGTTTCCCGATGCGCGCGTTTCGGGTTATGCGGCCACGGTGCTGCTGCTGCACACGATCCTGGGGCAGTTCATGGTGCAGAATCAGCGCGGATGGCTGATCAGCCTGCCGCTGCCGTATTATGTCTGCGTGCATCTCTGGACGCTGTGGCGCTCGGCCTTTCTCACCCTGAAACGGGGCGGCATCATCTGGCGCGACACCTTCTACCCGCTCGATCTTCTCAAAAAAGCCGCCGCCGACCGGAAGTGAGCGGCGCGCCTCAGCGCACGCGCGTCGCTTTGCGCGCCCGGTTGTTGCGCAATCGGGGGTCGTCCTCGTTGCCGGAGACGCGCACGCGGTTGACGATGCGGCCTTTCTCGGTGGGCCGCACGACGATGTTCCAGCGCTTGCTGCCGCCATCCATCAACGAACTGAGCTGACAGACAACCGTGCCACTGTCGGGCGTGCAGCCGGAAGACGCGGCGACGAAATCGACGGAGTCCGGCAACGTGTTTTCGACGACGATGCCGGTCGCATTGTCGGGGCCGCGGTTTTTCACCTTGATCGTGTACGTCAGGGTGGAGCCGACCCGCACCCGCCGCCGGTTGGAATAGTTGCGCACTTTAAGATCGGCGCTTTCCATGAGCGCCTGCAGCCCCGTGCCCGCAAGCTCCACCTCGATGGTGCCGTCATCCGGGTCGTTGCTGGTCAGCGTCAGCACCCCCGCATCCGCGCCCGCATCGCTGGGCGTGTGGTCCACCGACACCGTCTCCATCTCTCCGGGAGGGATCGTGAACGGCGTCACCGGTGCGGGCGCGGTGAACTGAAAATCACCGCTGCCCATCAGAGACACATTGAAGATTTCACAGTCTCCGCTGCCTTCGTTGCTGAGTTCCACCGGCAGGGAACCCGTGTCGCCGACATTGCGCGAGCCGAAATCCAGCGTGAGCGGGTTCACCACGAGATCGCAGTTGCCGCCCAAAACCGACTGCAAAGCCAGATCCGCCTGAATGAAGCCGAACCCGGTAGCAAAATCGAAGCCCGTATCGAAGCCTCCCGTATCCGGGTCGTCCATATCGAGGGCCGTGTTCCGGAGCGCGGCGATGATTTCCGCCGGTGTGAGCGCCGGGTTGGCGGATTTCAGCAACGCCGCCGCACCGGCCACGTGCGCCACCGAAGCGGAGGTGCCGAAAAAATCCAGAAAACCGTCCGGTTCGACGTCCCCGCCGCCGAAAAACGTCGTCCCGCCGCCATCGGGCCCCACCACCCCCGGCTTGTCGCGGATCTCGGGCGCGGGCAGCGGATTGCCCGCCGTATCGAACAGAATCGGCGTGCCGCCGCGTGATGAAAAGAAATTCAGCGCCGGGGGAGTGACCCCGAACGCCGGGGTGTTGGCCCAGAACGTGGCGCCCACCGCTTCCGCGCCGGCGGCGTTGGCGTGCCCGAAGCTCGCTGAGCTTTGCGTGTCGAATTCGACCGGAATGGAATCCGAAAAGCGGACATACTTGATCTTGCCGGGGTCCGGCCCGATCGCCCGGTGGATCAGCAGGTTGAAAAACCGGCCCACACCCGAGGTGTTTTGAAAAAACAGGATCTCCACCGGGTCGAGCCCGAGGTTGAATTCGGTGGAGGCCGCAAGAAACACGGTCGCCGGATCGTCGGTGAGGTAAATGTCCAGATCGTTGGGCGAACCCGGCCCGCCGGCGGACGCCGCGGGCGAGTCCCATTGAAAGGAAATCAGCAGGCTGCCTCCCGCCGGGATGAACACCCGCTGCAGCAGATCCACGCCCGCGCCGGGATCGAAATCGTGAAACTCGAACCCATCGGCAACGACACCCCTAAACGGGTTCTCATAACTTTGCCGGGCGTCGTTGCCCGCTGAGGAAAAATACGCTACCCCCGCCGCCCGCACCGCATCCACCGCCTGGGCGATGGGGCCGTCCTGAAACATGGGCTCCGCAAAATAGATGATATCGTCTGTGATGATGTCCGCCCCGGCGGCCGCCAGATCCAGGATGCCCTGGGCGAAATTCGCAACGCCCAGAAACGCCGTGTGAAAGGAAAGAGAGGCACCCGGCGCCACGTCGCGCACGATCTGCATCATGGCGCGGCCCTCGTCGCTGGCGGGACAGGCGGCATCATCCAGCACATCGATCGCAGCCAGCGGCGGCAGATCGCCGGATGCGGCATCCGCCGCCGCGCCGCCGAGACAATCGAAACTGTCCGACAGCACCCCCACGGTGACGCCGCTGCCATCGACCCCGAATCCGCTGCGCGCCACATCGGAACGCTGCGCCACATCGCCTTGGCTGGTCACCAGCCCCACGTTGGTCGCCGCCAGCGCGGGCCGGGCCACATTGAGGTAGCGGCACTCCGGCAGCCGCTCGATGGCCTCGATGGGCAGAAGCCCCGAGACCACCTGACCGAACACCGCCGCGTGCTTCAATCCGAGTCCGACCAGTTCCTCTTTCAACGCTTCGGGATCGCCCTTGGCGATCGCGTCGATGACCACGTGCCCGTTGGACAGGCGCGTCATCGGCGATCGCGCCTTGAACGCCGCTTTATCGGAATGGGATTTTCGTTTCTTGAAGGAAAGGAAATCGGCGTGCAGCTCCTGAAGGGCTTTCCCCACCTTGGGCGGCGCACCGGTTTTGGGTTTGAATTTCAGCGGAGCCGATTCGAGCAGCGTCGAGAGGTCGCTCTCCGACAATCTCTCGCCAGCCTGGACGGGAACGCAAAGCGCCATCGTCAGAACGAAACTAAACCAGCAAAGCGCCCGCCTGTGTGCGCCCGGTGCGTCGGGATGCATGATCGTATCCTTGTAAGGTGTGGAAAAAACCGGGTCGAGGACCCGGCGTGAAAGGCAGCGAGCGCAAAAAAGGACTGACTTAAAGTGATTCTTTCAGAGTTTCGGTTTAGTTCTGCATGTTCATTGGCAGGAGTTTTCTCACGCCCATGCGTAACTCAACGAAAAAGCGAGCGCCAAACTTTAGGGGAATTTATCTTGAGTGAGAAGGCGGAAGGTGGCAAAGCGCGATGGGTGGGAGTGGCAATGAAACCGCCCCGGCAGGCAGGGCGTTTTTCATCCCCGGCAGGGAAATATGTATTAGAATTTCAGGACACCACCCAGTCGAAAAACGCCCGCAAGCGGGCGCAGCGATTCACTCTGGAAAGTGGAAACAATGAGCCCGCATGAAAACAAAACGACCGCGCCTGCGGAATCCAGGAAAGCACGACCGGTACTGCTGTACGACGGCGGCTGCGGGCTGTGCGACGGCTGGGCGGGCTTCCTCCGCGCTCGCGATAACAAGGGCCGTCTTTCCCTCGCGCCGCTGCAATCGGAAACCGGCAAACGCATTCTGATCGACAGCCGGCTGCCGAAAGATTACCTCGACAGCGTCGTGTTGTGGGAGAACGGCCGCTCTTATTTCAAATCCACGGCGATCCTGCGCGCCCTGCGCACACTCGGCGGCCTCGAATCGTTGCTTTACGCGTTCATCGCAATCCCCGCGCCGCTGCGCGATCGCATCTACGACTGGGTCGCCGCCCGAAGGCACCGCAAAGTCCGGAAAACGGCATAAGCGTTAAGTCTGCTTGCGGTACTCGCTCGTCAGCACTCCGGAAAACCCCCAGTTGTCCTCATCCACTTCGTCGATGACGATGTGCGTGTGTTCGGGATTCTTGTCGAGCACCTCGGCCAGGGTGGCGGTGATTTCCTGCACCAGCCGGGTTTTCTGTTCCTTTGTCGCGCCTTTGGTGATTTTCACGTTCACATACGGCATTGTGCGATCTCCTTTATATAATTTCGTCTTCCGACTCGATCAGCGGCTGACAGGCAGCGGCCGCTCGGCCTCGATGCAGGGCGCATCGTCGATGATTTTGGCGGCATAACCGACGATGAGCAAGGCCATTCCCACGCCGAGATGCAGGTAATTGCCCATATCGTTGATGTGGATGAACCCCAACAGCATCCCCTGCGAGTTGAAACCGGTTTCAAAGGACCCGGTAAAGCCGGTGATCTGGTACACGATCCCCAGACCCAGCAGAACATTGACGGCAGCGCGGTTGCCCCTGTGCGCCGCGAACCCCAATCCCGCCGCGGTGGCCAGATGCACGAGATCGTGCGCGCCGTTGGTGACAAAAATCCCTTCGGATCCTATCAGCGGGTTGGCGAAAAACCCGAACAGCGTGGCCGATAAGAAGGCCGCGGAAAACATCCAGGCCGATTTGATGCCCAGCGTATGCATGGTCTGCTCCTTTCCAGTTGAAATCAGGCGGGCGATGCTCCGGAGGGCGTTGAAGCACCGCCGCGCCTGCATTGCGTCGTTATCCATCCTGCTGCGACTTTTGCAACGCCGGATAGCCGAACGTATAGATCCATTTGTCCGCATCCACCGCATCGGGATGCGCCATCTCCCTCGCCGGCAGGTGGCAGCCGAGGCAATCCGCCTGATAGTCGGTGGAGACGGTGTTGACGGGGTCGTCCGCATTGAACAGCGACCAGCCCCAGCCGTCACCCCAGAGTTTGGACTCCTGATAGCGGCCCTGCGTGTCCCGCACCAGCACGAACCAGCCTTTGACCTTGGTCGCGTGGCTCACCGCCTCGCCCGTGGTCATCGGCATCGTGTCGGTTTCGATCAGCTCCTTCACCAGCACCGCCCCGTCGGGATAGCGGCCGTGCTTTTGATGGTAGGCGATCGTTTCCGGCTGGGTGTAGACGACGTGGTATTCCTTGGCGCCGGGTTTGCCTTCGGTCTTGGCGTGCGACCAGGTGCCGAGCGTGGCCCACAAGCGGTAGTCCTCAGGCACGTGGATCGCGCCGGTTTTCGAATCGACATTGGGCGCAAACGGTTTCATCGCATCGTTTCCCGCCCACACCACGGTGCCCGCTGCCGCCAGCACCAGCAGGAACAGGATGGATAATCTGGTTTTCATGACATTCTCCTTTCTGTTTTCAGGATGAAGGTCCGTTCAACGGGCCGTCAGCGTGGGGTTGACATTGACGCCGCCAGACGCATCGGCCGCGCTTTTGGCCACCAGGCCGCTGATCAGGATCACGACGCCGAGACCGAGATGCAGGAAGTTATCCAGAGCGTTGATGTGGATGAATCCCAGCAGCATGCCTTCGGAGCTGAAACCCGTCACAAAAAAGCCGGCGACGCCGACCAGCAGGTAAACCACCCCGAAGCCCAGCATGAAATGGATGGAGGCGGGGTTGCCCATCGTGGCGACGATGGCAAAACCGATCGCAGTCGCCAGATGCACCAGGTTGTGCGCGGTGTTGGCCTCGAACAGCGCGCCGCTGCCGACCAGCGGGTTGGGGATGAAGCCGATGATCGTTGCCAGTAAAAAGGTGGCCGAGAGCATCCAGGCCAGTTTGATTCCCAGTGTGTTCATGGAGCTATCCTTTCGATTTTAAAAAGCGATTTGAATGATGAGGGTATGAAGGGAGCCGCGGTTTTACACTCCACCACGGCTCCCCTTCGGTTCCAGACACAGGTTGCAGGCTTCGCCTCTTCAGATCACAGCTCGGAGGGAGCCTTGTCCTGGATGCGCTGCCAGTGGTCGTCGGCCTTGGCGATGGCTCCGGCCACATCGGCGTTGAACTTTTTCTGAATGTTCTTGTCGAGATTCAGATAGAGTTTGCCGTCAACGATCTTCCAGCGCTGCGGATCGGAGTAGAACTTCTTGCCGACGGAAACGCCGTAGGCGCAGAAACCGCCGTACTGCGGTGCGTATTTCTGCGGATTGGCCTGAAAGGTTTCCTGGTTTTTCTTGCTGGCAAACAGGTAGGTGGCGCCGTTGTGGGTCGCCGTGTGGTGGCCGGTGCCGGGAGTGGGCCTGCCGGCTTCAAAATAAGCGACCGGGTCGTATCCGCCGATGGCCACGTGGGCCTGGCTGTGGGCGCTGTGGGCATGCACCTGCTGCGCCATCACGATTGAGAGAAAGGTGGCGACGGCGTACACATAGGCTTTGCTGCGAAACAGGGATTGCATTGTTGACTCCTTTTGTTCGGTGAATGAGATTTGTGTGAAAGTGGGAATCCCACAAAATAAATACACAGATCTGTCTACCAAAATCCCGATTCCTTACAAAGCGGCAAAAACGCAATATAATATTGTTTTTATTTATTTTATTTACACAAATGGCGAAAATGCGGGAATTTAATTGAAAGTTTTTTTCAGTTTTAAATCGAAAAAATAATATACAATATTGTATATATCTATCTGCCACGGAACTCCCATGACCACTTCATCGAAACGGGAACAATTGATCGAAACCGCGTTGAAGCTGTTCGCCCGCCAGGGCTTTCACGCTGTGGGCATCGACACCATCCTGGAACAGTCCGGAGTGGCCAAAAAGACGCTGTACAACCACTTCAAATCCAAGGAAGAGCTGATCCTCGCGGTGCTGCGCTATTACGACGAGCGTTTCCGCAACCATTTCATGCGCGCCGTGGAGGCCAAGACCCCCGACCCCGTGCAGCGCTTGAGCGCCCTGTTCGACGTCGCCGAAGACTGGTTCCGCCAGGACGACTTTCACGGCTGCCTGTTTGTCGGCGCGGCCGGCGAATACCCGGAAGCCGACACGGCCATCCGCCAGACCTGCAAAGAATCGAAAAAATCGGTTTTCGGCTTCATCACAAAGCTGGCGGCCGAGGCCGGCGCGCAAAACCCCGATCGACTGGCGCAGCAACTGGTGCTGCTTCTCGAAGGGGCGGTCAGCATGGCCAAAATCCACCGCTCGCCCGTGTCCGCCGCCCAGGCCAAGGAAGCCGCACAGCCCCTGATAAAAAACGCCCTCCCCGGCCCCACCGCCACGCAAAAATCAATTTAATAACAAATAATTCAAGTGGTTATGGAAGGCTTTCGCCTTCCTCGCCCGGCAAAAAAATACCTGCGATTTTGCCGGGTCGGGGTACAATTCTTAAATCAAGTTCAAAGGGGGAAACCATGAAAACCACATCGATCTGGGAAAAAACCGTCGTTTCACTGGCGGGTGCGGGTGCGCTATTCATATGTATCCAGGCCAGCGCCTTCGCCGATGAGCGCAGCATCTCCATCAACGGGGTGCGCATGAGCCAGGAGGAAATCGTGCAGCTCGATAAGCTGCGGGGAACGCAGGTGCAGAGTGGCGATTACTGGTGGGACCCCGCCACCGGGCGCTGGAGCCGCATCGCCAATGCGGTGATGCCGAAAGGCAAGACACCGGCCACGCGCGAGGTCATCGTCAACGGCAAGCGGCTCTCCGTGCAGGAAATCCGCGATATCGAGACCTCCACCGGTCTCACCGTGGCCAGCGGCAACTACTGGCTGGATGAGGCCAGCGGCCTTTGGGGGCGCGTGGGCAGCCCGCCGCAGGGTCGCATCAGCGGCGCGGGCCAGGCCAACATCCAGAACAGCCCCGGCGGCGGCACCACCGAGTTTCACGGCGACGGCTCCTGGAGCCACCGCAACCCCAACACCGGCACGGGCATGATCTACAACCCCAACGCGGGCGGCAACTGGCGGGACAAGGTCTGGGTTTCGCCCCGATAACCGCACTGGAATGCAGCCTGAAACCTGCGGCTGCATGCCCAGCAACGGACAAAAGCCATTTGAGCCCGGCCCCATTCCCTCCGGGCGGGGCCCGGGGGCTTGAGGATTGCCGGCAAATCTGCTATACAGGTGAGTTTTCAATCCTCTTTAGGAAAGGTGCCCATGGCGACCGTAGAGCAGCTGAAGAAACACATCGAAAAATCGAAATCGGCTCTGGAGGAAGGGCTCAAAAAGGCCGAGGACGCGAAAAACAGCCCGGAAGTGCGGGCGCTGAAGAAAAAGTACAAGCGGCTGACGCGCAAATCCAGCAGGCTGATCAAATTCGATAAAGACATGGAGCTGAGGAAGAAGCCCAAGAAGGAACGCAAAACCGAGGAATCCTGAGCAATCCCTGCGTCACATCGTCCACATATCAAACCGGGTGCGGCCCGGCTGGGGAGACACAGCGTGTCCGGAAAATTCGACATCGACCACATCGCCGCCCTGGCCCGGCTCAAGCTGACGGATGCGGAAAAGCAGCGGCTCGGCGGCCATCTGGAAACCATCATCGATTACATCGACCAGCTCAACAAGCTGGACACCGATAATGTGGAACCCACCTCGCACGTGATCCCCATTAAGAACGTGTTCCGCGAAGATGCGCCCGACCCCGGCGCTTTTCCAAACCAGGACCTGCTCGATCTCGCCCCGGCGCAGAAAAAGCGGCATTACGAAGTCCCCAAGATCATCTGACATGCACCGGGCCACACTCTTGCAGGCGAAAGACGACCTCAAAAACCGCCGCTACAGCTCGGAAGACCTGACGCGCGCCGTGTTCGAGCGCATCGACGCGGTGGAGAAAACCGTGCAGGCCTACGTGCACCTGACGCGCGATCTGGCGCTTGAGCAAGCGAAACAAGCCGACCGCAGGATCGCCGCCGGTGAGGACGCGCCGCTGCTCGGCGTGCCCATCGCGCTCAAGGACCTGATCTGCATGCAGGGCGCACGCACCACCTGCGCCTCGAAAATCCTCGACAACTTCGTCTCCCCCTACGACGCCACCGTGACAGCGCGCCTGAAAGCGGCGGGCGCCGTGATCGTCGGCAAAACCAACATGGACGAGTTCGCCATGGGCTCCTCCAACGAGAACGCCTGGCACCACAAGACCGCCAACCCCTGGAACCCCGAGCACGTTCCCGGCGGCTCCAGCGGCGGCTCGGCGGCCGCGGTGGCCGCGCACGAATGCCTGGCGGCGCTGGGCAGCGACACCGGCGGCTCGATCCGTCAGCCTGCGGGGTTCTGCGGCGTCACCGGACTCAAACCGACCTACGGCCGCGTGTCGCGCTTCGGCCTGGTGGCCTTCGCCTCCTCGCTCGATCAGATCGGCCCGATGACCAAGACCGTCGCCGATGCGGCGCTCTTGATGAACGTGATCGCCGGGCACGACCCGCGCGACTCCACCTCCGCCGAAGTGCCGAAGCCCGATTTCATGCAGGCGCTGGATAAAGACGTGAGCGGCCTCAAGATCGGCGTGCCCAAAGAATATTTCGCAGGCGGGCTCGCGCCCGATGTGGCGCAAGCGGTCGAGCAGGCCATCCAGACTCTGGAATCGCTCGGCATGCAGCGCGTCGAAGTGTCGTTGCCGCACACGCAGTACGCCGTGGCCACCTATTACATCCTGGCCTGCGCCGAAGCCAGCACCAACCTGTCGCGCTACGACGGCGTGAAGTACGGCTACCGCTCCGAACAGTCGGCGAACCTCATGGAAATGTACATGAACACGCGGGAAGAAGGGTTCGGGGAGGAAGTGAAGCGCCGCATCATGCTCGGCACCTTCGTGCTCAGCTCGGGCTACTACGACGCGTATTATCTCAAGGGACAGAAAGTGCGCACGCTGATCAAGCACGATTTCGAGGAAGCCTACAAACAGAGCGACCTGATCGCCGCCCCCGTGTGCCCGGTGCCGGCGTTCAAGCTGGGCGAGAAGCTCGACGATCCCTTACAGATGTACCTGTCCGACATCTACACCATCTCCGCCAATCTCGCCGGCATCCCCGGCCTCGCCCTGCCCTGCGGCTTTTCGCAAGAGAAGAAACTGCCCATCGGCTTCCAGCTCATGGGCCGCCACTTCGACGAGGAAACCCTGCTCGCCGCCGGTCACGCCTTCCAGCAGAAAACGGGGTTTCATACCCAAAGCCCGGAGCTTTGAAGAACGTAAAAGAAAAAGCATTGGACGGGATTGACAGGATCAAGGCAGGATAAAAGCGGGCCTCGCGCAAAGACGCAAAGAAAGAAAGAAAATCCTTCAAGCTACCTTCAGTTTTTGATAAGCGGGTGGCGGGAGCAAGTCCCGCACTCCCTCATTAAAAGGACTTATAAGGAAGGTCGTCAAGCTTTGCTTGACCTCCCCTGGAGGGAGAGGGCAGTCCCCGTGTCATCCTGAGCCTGTCGAAGGATGAAGGGGCTGGGTGAGGGAAAAGAAATAAGTTCCTGACGTTAGAGAGAAAATCAATATGGCCACGACAAAACTTTCCTCAGGCAGCCGCCTGCCCGAGTTCACCTTTCCTCTGGTGGGAGGCGGGAAAGCGACGCTGGGCAAACCGCAAAAAGAAGGCAACTGGCAGTTGGTGTTCGCGTACCGCGGCCAGCACTGCCCGGTGTGCAACCAGTACCTCGCCAAACTGGAAACCCTGAAGGACAAATTCCTCGGCACAAACGCGGAGATCCTCGCTGTGTCCGGCGACCCGGAAGCGAAAGCCGTCAAGATCGTCGAGGACAACAAGCTCAGCTTTCCCGTAGCCTACGGACTCACCATCGAACAGATGCAGGAGCTGGGGCTCTACATCTCGCATCCGCGCTCGCCGGAAGAAACCGACCGCCCGTTTTCCGAGCCGGGGATGTTCGCCGTGAACGCCGAAGGCAAGGTGCAATTGATCGACATCTCCAACACCCCGTTCAACCGCGACGACCTGAGTGAACTGCTCGAAACCGTCGAATGGATTCAGGAAACAAACTATCCGATCCGGGGGACGTATGAGTGATTTCGCTCAATAAATACAAATAAGCAATAATTCAACTTCCTCACTTATCCCTCCGATATAAAAGGAAAGACCCTCGCTCACCGAAGTCACCTCTGACTGAAAGGAGCCGCCCATGCACCGGATCATTCCTGTCCTCTTTGGAATTTCTCTTCTTATTTCCACATCCGGATTCAAAGTAAAGGGTATGGAGTCAATGAAGCCTTATTCTAAAGAGACAGGGCTCTCCAATTGTAAAACAGATTCAGGAGGTATGAAGTGCTATGGAACTGGCACTATCGCAGGCTTCAAGGCAGATATTGAGGCTTACTATTGGCCTAATGCGTCGGGTGAATATTTATTGGCGGGTGTACATTTCGATATCAAATCCTGGCACTGGAATGATTTGATAGATATTTTACAAAAAAAATACGGCACGGGGAGACCCCCCAAAGTCAGTGATTGGGAATGGGAGATTGAGCATGATGTTATTGAAGCATATAGGCAGCATACGAATGGAAACATGTGGCTTCATTATTATGACAAAAGGAAATATGAGCTTCAGTCGGAGAGGAAAATACAACTAAGAAAAGAAGCGTTGGAAGATTTTTAGTATGGGCAAAGGGAAAAATAATTATGAAAAATATTTTGGAGAAATGTGATTTGTGCAACCGTGAGTTTCAGTACGGACCACATGTATATGAAGGAAAACACCTCAGTCATTATAAAATGACCTTGTGCGATGGTTGTTATAATGGCAATTGGGATGGTTTTGCCCCACACCTCGAAGAGAAGTTTATTGCCCACCTAAAAAAGAATAATATTCCAATTCCAGAGCGAAATGAAAAGGGATTTTATCCACGCTGATGAAAGCGAGTCGCTATAGAGTGTTGATTCCCATGTTGACAATAATTGTGGTGATTACACTGTTTGTCAGCATAGGCGTGAACTTCGCCCCATTTTTAGACTCTTCGTCTAAGATTGGTTACGTTTTAGATATCGATAGCTGGGCTCCAAGCAAGCCATTCAAACACTTACCTGCTCTTACTTTGAGCACAGCCGCGTTGATAGCCATACTTACTTTTAATAGGGAAATGAGGCGGTCAACTTCAGAATTCTTTTTTAAGCAGGCAACTCAGGGTCTTGACGAGGTTTACAAATTATTATGCGAAAAAAATAATGACAGGGTAATTTGGATTCGGGCAGCTCGTTTCCTGGTCGAGTCGAGAAAGCTTGGCAAAAGCATTGAATTACCAGAGGTTCAAAGGGCATACCTCCTTCATGAATTCCGAATTCGAAATGAACTTTCTATGGCCCTATCCAATTATGACCATTTTACCCATTCATCAAAACCACTTCCGCCCCAGTTTTTTTATGGAATTCAAGATTGGGGTAGAGAACAATCTCTTGATGACGTAGCCATTTCTGTTTGGAAAAAAATGGAATCTCATTCAATTTCCATAGACAAGGTGGCTCCGCTACCACCTTGCTCTGAATTATCGAAAAGAAGTGTTTGCGCAATATTCGACTTCCTAGAATATGAACAAGATTATAAGGATCCATTAGAAGAAGTGAAGGTATGGAATGAAAACTATTATCAAGTATTTGGTGACAGGAGTGGAGCATCTAGGTATATACATCACCGCCTTACTACGTATGTGGATGATGGGAAAATATATAAACGATCCCAAAAGGGCAAAGGTATCTGATCATTTAAGGATTTTTTCTCCCCCTCACCCAGCCCTCAAGTCACCTTTAATTTTTTTGATAAACGGGTGTCAAGCTTCGCTTGACCTTCCTCCAGGGGAGGTCGAGCTAAGCCCGACACTCACTCATTAAACAACTGGAGGTAGCTTGAGGGATTTTTTATTTCGTTTTCCTTTGCGCCTTCGCGTCTTTGCGCGAGGCTGCTTTTCAGATTTTATCCTGTCATCCTGTCCCGCTTTTTCTTTTTCTAGAGTTTCCCCGACGCGATCTTCGCGCCCAGTTCGCGGGCGAAGAGCTCCAGGTATTGCGGTGAAGCCGCCGACAGGTGCGGCTGGATCAGCACGTTGTCCCGTTCCCACAGTTGCGAGGTTTCCGGCAGGGGTTCGTGGTTGAACACATCCAGATACGCACCCGCCAGTTCGCCGTTTTTGAGTGCGGCCACCAGATCGTCTTCCTTGTAAGGGTTGCCGCGCCCCACGTTGTACAGATACGCCGTGTCGGACAGCGCGCGGAAATGCTCGCGCGTCAGCAATCCGTCGGTCTCTGCACCGCCGGGCAGCACGATGACGAGGTGCTGCGTCTCTCTCAGCACATCGGTGATGTCGGGATCGGTGAAAATTTCATCGCCTTCTGTGAAATAATCCGGCGGCACGATCGGCGTCCGCTTGATGCCGGCGATGCGGCAGCCGAACGGTTTGAGCGCCCGGCCGAGGGTCTGGCCGATCCTGCCGAATCCGAGGATCGTGACCTGCGCCTGATACAGCGAGCCCAGCTGATCGGAGATCTTTTTCACCGCCCATTTTCTTTGCTTCTGAAACGCGGCGCTCTGCTTGAACGCCTTGAGGAAATAAAACACCGCCCCCACCACCGATTCCGCCATCATCGGCCCGTGAAAGCCGCCGTGGGAAATCGTCAGCGTTTCACTCTCCTGCACGTCGATCCAGTCCCGGCCTGCCGCCGGCGTGGCGATCAGCCGAAGCATCGGCGCTTTGGCTAGCCAGTCTTTTTTGAAATACCACACCACCACCGCTTCCGCCTCCGGCAGCAGTTCGAGAAACTCGCCGGAGCTGTAGCACACATCCACGTCCAGTCCCGGCGCCGCCTCCTGAAGGATCTCGCGGTGCTCGGGCTTGAAGTTCCAGGCGTCCACGTAGGGGTGGGTGAGGTAGACGACGATGCGGTTCATCATGGTGCGCGGCTCGCTGAGGCTGTCCTGATAAAAAAATACCGGGAGCGCGGCGCGCCCCCGGCTTGTTAAACGGTCGGGTGACCCTGTTCAGCGGGCGATCGGGTCATTCCATGCAATGCAGACGGAGGTTGGATTTGTCCCCCACATTGAAAACGGTGGCGACGTCGTCGGGCCGGACTTGTTTGCCCTGGATGAAGGCGGTGGCCAAGTTGTGCTGCAGCCCGTAGGCCTTGGCTTTCTTCCCGTCGATCCTGTCCTTCAAAAACTCTTCTTCGCCCAGGATCACCGTCAGCTCCGCCTGATCGGCGTTGAGATTCTCGACGATGAAATCGTTCTGGCAGCTGCCGGCCATCCCCGGATGCAGAATGAACGTGCCGTTGGTCAACCGCTTGTCTTCCGGAGGGACTTCCGCGCCCGCTGGATTCGAAATGCAAAACACGACCGCCAACACGACCCACAACGAAATTAAAACCGTGCGCTCCCTCATGATCATCCTCCTTTTGGGTGGGTGAGAGGATCAGAGGGTTTGAGACATCCGTATGTAAAGATCAATATAGGCCGACACGCCCCGGTTCACCAGAGGCCGGGGGCATTTTTTATTGCGGATCGCTTCCAAAAGCGCCGTCGTCCCGCAAACCCGTAATTTTACAGGGGCGGCGGGTTGAGGATCGGCTTTCTCAGCGGCACTTCGTGCGCAGTCTGCAGTTCCACCTCCGAAAGCAGGATGCTCGGGGTCTGGCTGGAGACCGGCACCGCTCCCGATTCGGCGACGCAGAACCCGTTGGTGACGGTCGTGTCGTCGCCTGTGGCGATGATCTTGCTGATCATGGCCAGCGGCGTGCCGACGAATTCCACTCCGCGCACCAGTTCCTCGCGGCCATCTTCGGGATAGACTTTATAGAGGTACAGCGGCTTTCCCTTGAACACCTGGAACTGCTTGGTGTCGGTGAGGGTTTCGCCGCTGATCATCTTGCGGATCATCAGGCCGTAGGGTTTGCCCTGCCTGCGGACTTCCTGCAAAAGGCTTTCCTTAAGTTGGTCCTGGCTCTTCACCTTGTCCGAATGCACGATGACGTTGCCCATGCGGGAAAAGGGAAACTTGACCCCGTCGCTGCGGCCGTGCCCGTTCGATTTGTTGAAGCCCGCCACCGGCGCGCGCGAAAGCAGGAAGTTTTTCAGCACGCCCTTGTCCACCAGCACCACTTCCTCGCTCTGCTGGCCCTGGTCGTCGTACAGGTAATGCCCCAAAAGGTCCTTGCCGGAGGAGCGTTGCAGTCTCGGGTTGTCGATCACGCTCACGAACGAGGGCAGGATCTGCTGGCCGATCTTGCGCACGAAGGTTTTCCCGTCGTGCGACAGGCGCAACCGGTCACCTTCCAACCGGTGCCCGATCGCCTCGTGGAACAGCACCGCCGCCGCTTCCGGGCTGAAGAGGGCGGGCCCCACATAAGGCTCCATGCGCGGCGCGTGTTTGAGCGCCTGCGTTTCCGCCATCAGGCGGTCGGCCCGTTCGTTGAGCTCCACCACGGTGGGAAAGTTTTCGGATGAGGAAAAATAAACCGTGTCCTGGTCGTGGATCTGCGAACCGGCGTCGGATTTGATCCAGGTTTCCATGACGATTTTATAATGCTGCTTGCCGTCCTCGATGCGGTTGCCTTCCGAATCGAGGTAGTAACGCCGGTTGTGATCGTACACGATGCGCACGCTGGATTTTTCGATGTCCGGGGAGCGGGTGAAGCGTCCGGAGACCTGCCGCACCGTGTCCTCCCATTGGGCGATGGCCACCTGTTCCGGCAGCGGCACATCGATGCGCACCGCCGGGCCGTTGCCGGCGGAAAAATTGGCCAGCGTGAAGGTCTCCACGCCGCTGAACCGGCGGCCTTTTTTGCGTAAGAGGTTCATCACCGCCTGCTTGTAGCGGATGTCGGTTTCGTACCAGAGCGCGCGCTTGAGGGATTTGAGGTCGTTGTCGAGCGGAACCAGCTGTCGCACGTTGTGATCGTGGCTGCCCGGCGTGGAGCTGTCGAACTTGGGATTGCCCACCCGCACATCCACGAACAGGTGGCGCTTTTCCTGGTCTTTGGAATCGACCAGGGCGCCCAGGCTGCCCGAAACCTCAATGTGGTGGTTGTGCCGGATCTGGTAATTGATGAAATACGGAGCCGGAAAGTCTTCCGTCTTGAGATCCGTAAGGGACCGGCTCATCTCTTCCTGAAAAGCCTGAAATATGACATCTGAGGCCTTGCCCGCCGAAGCTTCGCCCCAACTCACGACCCCCAAAAGGAAGATCGCGGCCACGCCCGGTATCCATTTCTTCCTCATCACGTTTCTTTCTCCCCGTTCTGTCGGTGGTGTCCCCCATTCAGCCACATTGCCGGTGCTTCTAAGTAAAAATGGCGGTTCATTTTACGGGATTCTTGAGGCCTAAATAAAGCCCTAATTCAATTAAAATTCGGAGGGGAAAAGTCTCAAATCGGAGCGAAATCAGCCCCCTCCCCCACCCCCTGCCCTCCCGTTCGGGGGCCTTTTGCGGCTACCCCGTTTCCGGCACCCGCCGCGGTTCGGAAGGCGAAACGCTGGAATATCCAGTATTTTGGCAGACCGAAAAAACGGTCAAATTTGTGTACAACAGTGTCCAAGAATGTTGACAAAAATTGGAAACCGTTGAAGGGCCGGGATTTATCGAAACCCATTAAAATTTTGAAATATATAGATTTACACGGCTTCCAGGAAATTGGCCTGATTCTTGCTTTCCATATCGGTCATAGCCACGAAAACCACAACTTTTGGGGGGGAGGCAGGAAAAAAATGACCCGATCTGATTTGACCACGAAATTGTCCTTGCGAATGAATGTTTCCAAGAAGGAAGCGGACAAGTACCTGACCGCCTTTTTGGACGCCATCATGCAGAACCTCGAAAAAGAGGGCCGTGTGGTGGTGCAGGGATTCGGCTCTTTCCGAATCAATGAGCACAAAGCCCGGGTGGCGAAAAAGCCCATCACCGGCGAACCGCTTTATCTGCCCTTGCGCAAAAAGCCCGTATTTCATCCCGGCAAGGAGCTCAGGGAACTGATCAACAAAATCGACTCCGAGGGCGGCGACACCTCCAGCCCCACCAAGCGCGTTAAAGAAGACCGGACCTACAGCTCCGTTCACGGCGTGTCCCAGTCGATGCCGATGACGAAATAATTGTCACTCTGTAACGCGCCTTTCTCCTGCGGATGCTATAATGCCCTACGGAGAAAGGCGTTTTTTTTTGTCCGGTGTTGCCTGCATTCAACCGTATTTTCTTTTTGAGGACGAGTCCCATGACAAAAGACACCGATGTGTGCTCGAAATGCGGAGAAACCAGCATCGCCAAAGGCGATATCGGCTTAAGAACCAGCAAGGACCTGGAACTCATCATGGTGGTCCGCCGCGACCACGGCGTTGAGAAAAAGGTCCCCCTGCAACCGAAGGTCTGCGGCAAGTGCGGATTCGTGGACCTGTTCGTGCAGAATCCGGAGAACCTGAAGATCGGGCCAGACGACAAACCGATCGACCCTGGCTTCAAAGATCGCCCGCTGCTGGAATACGATTTCTGATTCCCGCCCCCCGTAAGCGCTCCTCACTGCCGGCCGATTCCATTCGGCATCAGGAATATCCTTGTTTATGCGTTCATTTTGAATCAAAATGAATGGGTACCGGAATCCAGATGCAATCTGAATTCCTCTTGCATTTCTCACGTTAAAACCCAATTCAAAGCCAGACGACCCCTCCCGGGAAGTGCCGTCACCGCTTTCTTCTGCTAAGGAACCATCCGGAAAGCGGCCGTTCCCGCCGGGCGGGTTGACCGGTCGCTGCGGATCATGGAAACACGCACAAAAGACCAGATCCATTTTCTCCTGCTCAAGATCCACTCCCTGACCGGGATCGTGCCGATCGGCGTGTTTCTGGTGTTTCATCTGTCCGTCAATTCCCTGCGCACCGTCGGCGCCTGGCAGTATCAGTTGAGCATCGATCTCATCAACAACCTGCCGTTTCTGTTTGCCATCGAGGTTCTTTTCATCTATCTGCCTCTGCTCATACATTCGTTTCTCGGGTTTTACATCACCTTCACCGGCAAACCCAACGTGCTGCGCTACCGCTACCCGCGCAACTGGATGTACCTTTTGCAGAGGATCTCCGGCGCCATCGTGTTCGTCTTTCTCATCTACCACATGGGCACCACGGTCGCTCCCAAACTGTACTACGGCAAAACCGGGTTCGAGGCCGCGCCGTTTCTGATCGACATCATGAACGACGAGTTCAGGACCTGGACCGGACGCATCGTCTACATGATCGGCATCACCGCAGCGGCGTTTCATTTCGGCAACGGCCTGTGGAGCTTCTGCATGTCCTGGGGCATCATCCTCGGCCGCACCGCGCAGCGCAACGCCAGCATCCTGTTCACCCTGGTGGGGCTCGGGCTGATCCTGCTCGGCTTCGCCACCGTCGCGGAGTTTTCACTGGACCCGGTGCCGGTCACCGCAACCGAGGGAGGCTGAGTTCATGTCCAAACGCAGAAAACGCATCATCGTCGTGGGAGGCGGGCTCGCGGGGCTGTCCGCCGCCATGAAGCTCTGCGAAATGCACGCGGAAGTGATCCTCGTCGCCTACCAGTCCCTCAAGCGGTCCCACTCGGTCTGCGCCCAGGGGGGCATCAACGCCGCCATGGACGCCAAGGACGAAGGCGATTCGCCGGAACGGCATTTTTTCGACACCATCCGCGGCGGCGATTTCCTCGCCCAGCAGCCGCTGGTGCGCGACATGTGCCACCAGGCGCCGGCGATCATCCACCTTCTGGATCGCATGGGCGTCGCGTTCAACCGGACCAAGGAAGGGCATCTCGAATTCCGCCGCTTCGGCGGCACCCTGTATTCCCGCACCGCGTTCGCCGGAGCCACCACCGGCCAGCAGCTGGTGTACGCGCTGGACGAGCAGGTGCGCCGCCACGAGCACGACGGGCTGGTGCAGACCATGGAATGGCACGAATACCTGGGAGCGGTGCTCGACAGCCAGGGCATCTGCCGCGGCGCGATCATCCACGACCTGCGCACCAACGAGATCTTCTCGCTCGCCGGCGACGCGGTGATCCTGGCCACCGGCGGCCCCAGCCAGGTCTACGCGCGCTCCACCGCCTCCACCGTGAACACCGGCGCCGCCGCCACCATGGCCTACCTGCAGGGAGCCAAATACGCCAACGCCGAGTTCATCCAGATCCACCCCACCGCCATTCCCGGGCAGGACAAGCTGCGCCTGATGAGCGAGTCGGCGCGCGGCGAAGGCGGGCGCATCTGGGTGCCCAGCAAACGCTTCGACAACCGCCTGCCGCAGGCCATTCCCGAAGGCGAGCGCACTTATTTTCTCGAGGAGAAATACCCGCAATACGGCAACCTGGTGCCGCGCGATGTGGCCTCCCGCGAGATTTACGAAATCGTCTACAACCAGAAGCTCGGCATCGGCGGCGAGCCCATGGTCTATCTGGATCTCACGCACAAATCCAAGACCTACCTCGACGACCGGCTGGGCGGCATCATCGACATCTACAAAAAATTCACCGGCGACGATCCGCGCGAAGTGCCGATGAAAATCTTTCCCGCCGTGCATTATTCGATGGGCGGCCTGTGGACCGACTTTCAGCCCGACGACCGCGGCCTGATCGACCACGCCTCGCCGAGAAACCAGATGACCTCCATCCAGGGGCTCTACGCCGCCGGCGAGGCCGACTACCAGTTCCACGGGGCCAACCGGCTGGGCGCCAACTCGCTTTTGAGCTGCATCTACACCGGTCTCATGATGGCGCCGGGCGTCCTCAACCACACCGAAAGCCTGAGCCACGCGGTCGAGGACATTTCCTCCAACGTCTTTGAGGAAGCGCGCACCTACTGGGTGGACCGCTTCGCGACCATCAAGAAAATGAACGGCAGCGAAAACCCCTACCAGCTGCACCAGGAACTGGGCGATCTGATGATGGCGAACGTGCTCATCGTGCGCGACAACAAGACCCTGGAAAAAACCATCCACGCCATCGACGAGATCGAATCGCGCTTCAGCAACGTGCGCTGCGTGGACAGCAGCGACTGGGCCAATCCGACGCACAGCTTCATCAACCAGCTTCACTGCATGATCCAGCTGTCGAAGATCATCACCCGCGGCGCGCTGATGCGCGACGAATGCCGCGGCGCCCACTACAAACCGGAATTCGACCTGATCCAGCCCAAGAAATTCGACCCGCACGAGTACATCGATTACGTGGAAAAGAAAAACTACGGCGAGGCCGCCGAGCAGGACATCCCGCCGGATCATCTGGACTACATCAAACGGTTCGAGGAAAACAACCGCAACTGGTTGAACACCTCCGTCGCCGAATTCAAGAACAACCAGCCGGAAATAACCTACGAGAAGGTGGACACCTCCCTGGTTGCGCCCCGGCCGAGAAAATACGACTGAGTCATGGAACCCAAAACCGTCACGCTTAAAATCCGGCGTCAGGACAAACCCGACTCCGCCAGCTACTGGCAGGAGTTCACCGTTCCGCACAAACCCTTCGGCAACGTGATCTCCTGCCTGCAGAGCATCCAGAAAAACCCCGTCACGGCAGACGGCAAAACCGTGAACCCGGTCACCTGGGATTCCAACTGCCTGGAGGAGGTCTGCGGCTCCTGCACCATGCTGGTGAACGGCAAGGTGCGGCAGTCCTGCACCGCCCTCGTCGATCAGCTGGAACAGCCGATCCAGCTGGAACCGATGACCAAATTTCCGGTGGTGCGCGACCTGCAGGTGGACCGCACGCGCATGTTCAAGAACCTGAAAAAGGTGAAAGCCTGGATCGACATCGACGGCACCCACGACATCGGCGAGGGCCCCATCATCTCCGACCAGATCCGCGCCAAACGCTACGTGCTTTCCGAATGCATGACCTGCGGCTGCTGCCTGGAGGCCTGCCCGCAGTTCACCAAGGACAACAACTTCGTGGGTGCGGCGACGATCAGCCAGGTGCGCCTGTTCAACCTGCACCCCACGGGAGCCATGAACCAGGAGGAAAGGCTCGAAACCCTCATGGGGGAAGGCGGGATCGCCGACTGCGGCAACGCCCAGGTGTGCGTGGAGGTGTGCCCGAAAAACATCCCCCTGACCGAATCGATCGCCGATATCGGCCGCCAGACCTCCTGGCAGCTTCTCAAAAACCTGCTGTTAAAATGAGCCCCGGGCTTTCAAAGATGCGGAGGTTTTGTTATGATTAAAGTTTGCATCGCAAACCGTCGCAACAGCAGGAAAGGGCCCATTCCATCGAAAAGGAAACCACAATGAAAGTATCCCTCGCGAGTGCTCTCGGTACCTGCTTCGGAGTCCAGGACGCCATCAATCTGGCCATGGCCCCCGAATTCCGCTCGGATCTCACCATCATCGGTCAACTGGTGCACAACCCGCAGGTCAACGAATCCCTGAAGCAAAACGGGGTCTCCCTGGTGGCCGGCATCGAGGACATCGACAAGATCACCACCAAAAAAGTGATGATCACCGCCCACGGCGCCGCCGACAAAACCAAGCGCAAGCTGTTGCAGGCGGGTTTCATCGTCTACGACGCCAGCTGCCCGCTCGTCATGCGGGTGCACAAGACCATCAAGTCCCTGGTGAAGAAAAACTATTTTCCCGTCGTCATCGGCCAGAAAGACCACGTCGAGGTCAAAGGCATCGTCGGCGACCTGGAGGATTACCTCGTCGTCAACAACGAAGAGGACCTGGTGAAGATCCGCGACCGCGGCAAACGCAAACTGGGAATCGTCAGCCAGACCACCCAGCAGGTTGACAAAGTCGAGGCGCTGGTGAAAAAGATCACCGAGATGGACTGCGTGGACGACGTCTCCTTCGTCAACACCATCTGCCAGCCCACCCGCGACCGGCAGGTCGCCGTCTGGGAGCTGGCCGACCAGGTGGATCTCATGATCGTGATCGGCGGCTACAACTCCTCGAACACCAAGAAACTGGTTCAGGTCTGCGACGCCAAGAAGATCGAATCGCATCACATCGAATCCTCGTCCCAGCTGAACCGCAGCTGGTTTCAAAACAAGCAGCACGTCGGCATCACCGCGGGCACCAGCACGCCGGAGAACGTGATCAACGAAGTGCACGACGAGATCCTGAAAATCGCCCAGGAGATGAAGCGGCAGAAATCCGAATCCGTGCCGACCGGGACCTCTCTCTGACCGGTGACCGCCCCCGGCTGTCCCCTCGGCCGAAACTTTTGATTCCCTCCTTTTTGTGACGTGTTAAGATAACGGGATCGCCTTACAGTTGAACGCTTTGGGATCGCCCCGGCGCAAACGGCCGGCCCCGCTGCGTTCGTTTTCCGATCGGGAAACACTATGGATGACTGGAAATACTGTCTGAACACCCTCCCCAAAGTCAGCCGGACGTTCGCGCTGAACATCGCCGTCCTGCGTGGGGAGCTGCACCGCAGCGTCCTGATCGCCTATCTTTTCTGCCGCACCATCGACACCGTCGAGGACGCGGGCAAACTCGACCCCAAGCTCAAAATCCAGCTGCTGCTGGAGTTTGCCCGCCTCATCCAGAACCGCGCCCACCGGGAAAAAACGCTCGAACGATGGATCGCCGACTGCCGCCAGGTGGACGGCAGCCCGCAGGATCTGGATCTGATCGCCGAAAACCAGCGGGTGTTCCGCGTGTTCGATTCGCTGCCGCAAAACCATCAGGACGCGATCGTCCAGTCGGTTTCGCAGATGGCGGTGGGCATGGCCTATTTTCAGAAGCGCTTCCACCACGGCAGCCTCGTCCCCCTGAAAAGCGAAGAGGAGCTGGAGGAATACTGCTACTTCGTGGCGGGCGCGGTCGGCGAGATGCTCTGCAACCTGTTTCTGCTGGAGATGCCCGGCATTTCCGAAGCCGCCGCAGCGACGATGCGCCGCAACGCCGTCTCGTTCGGGCTCGGCCTGCAGATGACCAATATCTCCAAGGACGTGGTGGTGGACCGGGAACGCGGCTGGTCCTACATCCCCGAAGGGCTCATCCGCGAGCAGGGCCTCACGGTGGAAGAGTTTCATGCCGGCCTGTCCGAGGAGAAAAACCTGCAGATCCTGGAAGCGCTGCTGCGCAAAACCTCCGGCCACCTGCGCGACGCGCTGGCTTTCACGCTGGCGATTCCGCGCACGCATCCCTCGATCCGGCTGTTCTGCATCTGGCCCCTGTGGATGGCCGTGGAAACCGTCGCCGTCCTGCACAACAATCCCGTGCTGCTTTCGTCCCGGGCGGCGGTCAAGATCTCCCGCGCCACCGTGAAGCGGATCCTCTGGACCACGCCGTTTCTGGTGTTCTCCAACGGGCTTTTGACCCGTTCCTTCGAAAACCGCCTCGATATCCACGCACTTAAGAACCCGCC
This sequence comes from Nitrospinales bacterium, assembly GCA_965223345.1. Lineage (GTDB taxonomy): Bacteria > Nitrospinota > Nitrospinia > Nitrospinales > VA-1 > CBDCWG01. The sequence continues at coordinate 1,789,184 of CBDCWG010000012.1, read as the reverse complement.
CCGGTTCAACCTGGACAGCCTGAAAGAGCGGCTGGAAAAAATCCCTCTGGACAGCGTGGCGCCCGACGCACAACCCGCATGAGACTTTCAAAATGAGCGGCGATTCCCGATTCGAGGACAACAACGACGGCTCCATATTCGACCCCACCACGGGGCTGACCTGGACGAAAGAAGATTCCTGGCAGCGCGAAAAAGTGTGGGTCACCTGGGACGAAGCGGTGCAGCACGCGCGCCATCTGTGCAACATCAAATTCTGCGGCCACAACGACTGGCGCCTGCCCACCCGGCAGGAAGTGCAGACCCTGTTCGACCGCGCCACGAAAAACCAGGACAAATACGGCAAGGACATCCACCTCGATCCGGTGTTTCCCCCCGGCCCGCTGCCGACGGTGTGGATTCACGAGGATTTCACCGGCAACGAAGGGTTCATCTTCGATTTTCGCGACGGAGAATTCCGCCCCCTGTATAAAAGCAAAAGCGGCAGGATGGCCATCCGTCCGGTGCGCGGCGGCGGCCGTTGAGCGGCGCGGCGAGGTGAAACGTATGTTTTTTAAATCTTTTAGGCATCCGCGACATCCAAAAAACAACACAAAATCCGATCCGGACGGGCAAACCCTTGAATAAAAACAACCTCATTCTCATCGCCGGCGGCCTGTGGGTCCTCATCGGCGCGTTTCTGCTGTTTCGCGGCGCGCTCATGTACCAGATCGCCGTCGATCAGCAGAACGCCACCCAGAACGCCGTCGTCCTGTCCCTGGCGGTCGGGCTCATCGTCGGGCTGGCGAAGGGGCACTTCGTCCTGTCCAAATCGGCGCGCCGCAACAAGACCCGGATCCAGGGCCTGCCCGCGCCCATCCGGCTGCACCACATCTTTTCCATGCCCTATTACGGACTCATCGCCGGCATGATCGCCCTGGGCATCCTGCTGCGCACCTGGAACGAATACCTCGGCGGCTATCTCGTTGTGGCGGGCATCTATTGCGCCGTGGGCGCGGCGCTGATCATCAGCAGCCGCATCTACTGGAACCGCGACGCCGAGGCGATTGAGGACACCCCATGAACCGGAGACACCGCACGCAAAGACCATGAAAAACTTTTTTCTCACACTGCACATGATTTCCATGTGTCTGGTGATCGGCACCCTGTTCCTGCAATCGCTCACCGTCGTGTTCCGGCTGCGCCTGAAAAACGACGGCGAGGTGGCGGGGTTGAAAAAAACCCAGGCCCGCATCCACAAATTCATCTATTACCCCATCCTCGCCGTCACCATCTTTTCCGGCATCTATCTGGCGAAAACCACCGGCGTCTTCAAGGAGTTCGACTGGATCAAAGTGAAGATGGTGCTGTTGCTGCTGCTGATCGGGCTGGGTTTTCTCAACGGCATGCAGATCCCGAAAGACGCGCTGCCGAAAAAATATGCGATGATGGTGCACATCGCCATTTTCATCGTCGGCGCGTGCATGATTTATCTGGCGACCATCAAACCGTTTTGAGCCGGCCTGAACGCTCCGCCGCCGGTTGACGGGTGAATTTCCATGGACATCTTTCTCACTCTGATCGCAAGCGTGTTGCTCATCATCGGCTTTTTCGTCATCTGCCGCGCCAGCGACGATGACGAGGAAGAGGATGAAAGCCCGAAAGATCCCTCCTGACCGGCTCATGTCCCCACGCCAACAGCGATTCGACGTCTTGACGGCCAAGGCCGCCGCCTGCCGCCTTTGCCCGCGCATGGCGGATCAGCCTGCGGTGCTGGGCGCGCAGAACGGCCCGCTCGACGCCAGGATCGTTTTTGTCGCCGAAGCGCCGGGACGCCTGGGCGCCGGCCGCACCGGCATCCCGTTTTCCGGCGACAAATCCGGGGAAAACTTCGAGACGCTGCTCGCACACGCCGGCCTCACCCGCCGCGACGTGTTCATCACCAACGCCGCCCTGTGCAACCCGCTCAATAACGGCAGCAACCGCCCGCCGACCGCGAGCGAGCTGAAAAACTGCGCGCCGTTTTTGACGGCGGTGCTGGAGATCCTCGAACCCGGGGTGGTGGTCTCGCTCGGACGCGTGGGATTTCAGAGCCTCAACCGGCTTTTGAGCACCAAACTGGATTTTTCCCAAGCGGTCTGCAAACCGGTGGAGACCGGCTCTTTCACCTGGCTGCCGCTGTTTCACCCCAGCCCGCGCGTCACCAACTGGCGGCGTCCCCTGCCCCTGCAAAAACGCGATTTCAGGAAAATCCCCGCCCTGATGCGCAAGCGGTCGCCGCGCCGCAAGGCTTGACAAATGCCGATCCCGATCCCATATATTAGCGGAAGGCCCATCGCATTTCAGAAAGGAGCCGTTATGAACCAGAACTGGGGTTATTCCGACGACATCATCGATCAGGGTTATAAGTCCTTGAGAAAAGGCGTGTTTCTAATCGGCGCCTTTTTGACGACCCTGGCCGTGCTGATATTCGCATTCCCGACGCTGATCGCGTTCATCATCGCGTTTTTCATTCTTTTCGCAGGGGTTTCCGCCCTCGTGATGAGTTACCGCATCTGGAAGCTCAAAGACCAGGCCCGTCCCATTGAATGGGAAGACGCCTCGGACGACACTCCGTTTCAGCGGGACGCACCGGGCAGGGTTCACCGCAGACGCATCACCTTCATCATGAGGTAGCATGCAGCACAAAACCTGTCCCGGCGTGGACAAACCCTGGAGCGCGCTCACCTTCGGCTGCTGGCAGATCGCCCCGAGCGAAGGCTGGGGAGACGTCTGCTCGCCGGCCGAAGCGGACGCCGTCGTGAAAGCCGCCCTCGACTGCGGCATCACCGCTTTCGACACCGCCGAGGGCTACGGCGACGGGGAGTCGGAACGCCGGCTCGGCAAGGCGCTGGGACGCAAAAAAGACGACGTCATCATCATCTCCAAAATCTGGCCCGACGCCGCCCTCTCGCCGGAAAGCTACGAAAAACACATGGACGACACGCTGCGCGCGCTCGGGCGCGACTACGTGGACGTCTACCTCATCCACTGGCCGGGCAACTACTTCGCCACCGCCGAAAAAAGCGCCCGCCTCACCGAATGCATGCAAAGGCTTAAAGAGATCGGCAAGGCCAAAACCGTCGGGCTCTCCAACTTCCACGCGGAAGACCTCAAACTGCTGGGAGACGGGATCGAAACCTATTCGGTCAATCAGGTGCCGTACAGCCTGCTGGAACGCAGATACGAAGGCGAAACCCGCGCCCTCTGCCAAAAGGCGGGTGTGGGTTACATGGCGTTTTCCCCCACCGCCCAGGGTCTTTTGGCCGGACGCCTGAGCCGCGAGGCCCTCGATTTTCCGGCGCGCAGGCACAACAAGTATTACAACGAACCGCTGCACGCCCCGGCGCTCGAAGTCTATGAAACGGTGCGCGAAATCGCCTCCGAGTTGAGCCGCAATCCCATCGAGGTGGCGCTGGCCTGGGTGCTGGCGCAGGAGAACATCCTCACCGCCATCGTCGGATCGCGCAAAGCCGAGCAGGTCGAGGATTTCGCTCCTGCAGGCGAGCTGGTTCTGTCGCATCAGCATCTCGACAGGCTGCAGGAAGCCAGCGACCGCTTCCAGAAAGTCCTGGCCTGATTCCCCCCACACGCCCGAACGCGCACATTTCTACGACCTCCGGCTCACCCCGCTTTTCGCTTTCGCAGCCGCGGCAAAAGACCTATCATGCGGGCATGGAACCGGAAGACACATGGAACGATCCGATGGATGACGACGGCGTCACCCTGGGCCCCGAAGAAGCGCTCAAGCGGGAAATCGAAAAGTCGAAACGGCTCAAGGTGGAACGGCTTAAGCTCAAGGACAAAATCGAAACGCTTGCGGCGCAAAACGCCGCACTCACCCGAAAAAACGAGGCCCTGGAAGAAACCATCGCCGCTCTGAAACCGCAGCAGGTCGGCACCCCCCCGACCCCGCAGGCTGCGCCGCGCCCGACAGCGTTCGGATGGACGCTGTTTCTCCTGGTTTTGAACATCGCCACGCTCAGCGTCTTGTTGTATTTTCTCCTCTTGAAGTAATCAGTCCGGCGGCGCGCGGCAAGCACGCCCGCGTTTTTTGAAGCGGTTCAAAAAATTGGCCTTCCGGGCGAATGTGCAGTAAAATGAAAAAAATTTAATAATTGCTGAATCCTTGATTGGTTTGCGTCATCCAATTTTTATCCAGATTGCCTGAAACGATTGATTGATAGCTTCCCCCATCGACAACGTATTCGCGGATCGGAAACGAAAATTAACCATTTTTTAGAAAGGCATGGGAAACACTATGTGGGTATACGAATTTCTTCACGTACTGTTCGGGATTTTATGGATCGGTCTGCTGTATTTCTTCAATCTGGTTCAGGTTCAGTCCATGCCCAAAATGACCGAAGCGGGCGCGGCCAAACCCTACACCCAAATCATTCTTCCGAGGGCGCTGTTTCTGTTCCGGCATGCGGCATTGTGGACGGTGATCACCGGCATCGCTTACTACATCGCGGGCCGCGGCGTGGTGGAAGGCATCCCCAGCGGCATCATCATGGTGGGCATGCTGTTGGGACTCATCATGGCCGCCAACGTCTGGTTCATCATCTGGCCCAACCAGAAAAAGATCATCGCCGGCGAACTGGAAGGCGATGCGTTGGCGAAAGCAAAGCGTCATGCGTTTCTCGCCAGCCGCACCAACGCCTGGCTGTCGCTGCCCATGCTGGTCTGTATGGTGGCCGCCAACCACGGCGGTTTGGGATTCTAAGTTAAAAAATCAAAACGAGCGCAACAGCCCTTCCCCCTCTGGGGGAAGGGCTTTTTTTTCCTGCATGCAACCGGCGGGGTCAACAAATCATTCGACGGTGAGGGCCTGCATCGGGTCGAGCCGCGACGCCTTGATCGCCGGCGCGATGCCGAACAGCATGCCGATCAGCACGCAGATCCCGAACGCCAGCAGCATCCAGAACGTATCCAGCACCAGGTTCCAGGGCCCCCAGTGGCTGAGCCCCAGCGTGATGCCGACCCCCGACAGCACCCCGACGCCGCCCCCCAGAACCGCGATCGCCACCGATTCCAACAGAAACTGCCGCACGATATTGCCGCGCGTCGCCCCCACCGCACGGCGGATGCCGATTTCCCGCGTGCGCTCTTTCACCGAGATCAGCATGACCGCAAGGATCCCGATGCCGCCGACCACCAGTGAAATCGCCGCCACCCCGACGATCAGCCGCGTGAACAGCTCGGTGGTCTCCCGTTTCAGTTCTTCCATCTCAAGCTGGCTGACGATGGTGAAATCGTCCTCCCTGTCGCCCACCAGCCGGTGTTGCCTTCTAAGCACCTCGCGGATGCCCGCGATGGCCTTACCCATCGCCTGGCGCGATTCCGCTTGCACGTACAGCGTGTCGATGTGCGTCTGGTTGAGGATGCGCCGCATCATGGTGCGGATCGGGATGAGCAGGATGTCGTCCTGGTCGGTGCCGTTGGTGTCGAGCCCCTTCGGCTCAAACACGCCGACGACGGTGAAGGGAATGAAGTGGATCCTCACCGTCTGCCCCAGCGGGTCTTCTTCGCCGAAGATGTTTTTGACCGTGGTCTCCCCGAGGATGGCCACCCGGCGGGTGAGCCGCGAGTCCTCCTCCGTGAACGCCTCGCCGCGCGCGATGCGGTAATTGCGGATGTCGAGGAAATCCGGCGTGGAGCCGGACACCAGCGTTTCCGAGGCGAGGTTGCCGAATTTCACCGGCATCTGCTGGGACTGAAACGGTGCGGCTTTCGTCACACCGTTCACCTCGCTGCGGATCGCCGCCACATCCTTCAGAGTCAGCGTGGTCACGTTGCCCGTCAGCCGCAGCCGGCCGCCGCGCCGCTTCATCTCTCCGGCGTTGACGGTGATGAGGTTTTCCCCCATGCGCGCGATCACCTGCATCACTTCCTGCTGCGAGCCCTTGCCGATGGCCACCATGACGATCACCGACGCGATGCCGATCATCACGCCCAGCGAAGCCAGAAACGTGCGGCTCTTCTGCACCTTGAGCGCCATCACCGCGATTTCGATGGAGGTGGTGAGTTTCATTGATTTATAAAAACTCGCTGCAGAAAATTTGTGTGTCACCCTTCGACAAGCTCAGGGTGACAGATCGTTGGTTTTTTCCTCTCCCCCCTGAGGGGGGCTTTGCGCTCTTTGCGTCTTTGCGGTGATCTCTTTTTTTATCTTGTTATCCTGTCCCATGCTTTCGTTTTTCTTCGCGCCTTTGCGCGAGAGTGTTTTTCGTATTTACCCTGTTCATCCTGTCCACTCGCCTTTGTTTTCATCCGCGCAGGGTTTCCTCGGGGCTCAGTTGCGCGGCTTTGCGCGCCGGCTGGATGCCGAAGACGAGCCCGATGAGGGTCGAGAATGCGAACGCCAGGGCGAACGGTTGCCAGGTGATCTGGGTCGGCAGGATGTCGAACCGCTTGAGCGCCAGCGACAGGCCCAGCCCCAGGGCGATCCCCAGCACGCCGCCTAGCAGGGAAACGAACACCGATTCAAACAGAAACTGCTGCGTGATGTCCGAACGCCGCGCGCCGAAACAGCGGCGGATGCCGATCTCCCGCACCCGTTCGCGGATCGAGACCAACAGGATGTTCATGATGACGATGCCGCCCACCAAGAGCGACACGGTGGAGATGAGGATCAGCATGCGGTTGAGAGCCTGCTTCGATTCGGTCACCCATTCCATGATGCCCTGCGGCGTGACGAAACGGAAATCGTCCTCCGCCAGCGGCGACAGGTTGTGGTTCTCGCGCAGGAGGGCGCGGATGTTTTCCATCGTCTGCGGAACCAGTTGGGGATCGAGCGTCATGACCTTGATGCTGTGCAGGTGGGTCTGGTTGAGCAGGCGCGACATCGACGTTGTGAGCGGCACGATGCCCCGGTCGTCCGGGTCGTAGCCGCTTTCGGTGAGCCCCTTTTCCTCCAGCAGGCCGATGACCCTGAAAAAGATGCCCTGGATGCGGATCATCTTGCCGATCGGGTCCTGACCGGGAAACAGCTTTCTCGCCGGCGTCGCACCCAGCACGATCACGCGCCGCTTGCCGGCCATGTCCTTGTCTGTGAAAAACACGCCGTCGGAAACCGCCCAGCTGCGGGCGATCTGCCATTCCGGCGTCGCGCCGTAGACGCGCGTGTCGGTGAACTGCTTGCGGTAGTTGACGCGCGTGCGGATGCGCTGGCGCGGCACCGCCAGCCGCACGTCGGCAAGCGCGCGGATGTCGTCCGCATCCTGGAGCGTCAGGCTGGTCGGCGCTTTGGCCTTGCCGAAGAACAGCCGCCCTGCCCCCGCATACACGGAAAACGAATCGGGGCCGAACCCGAGATTGGCGATGCGGTTGAGCACCCTCGCCTTGGTGCCTTCGCCGATGGCGACGATGATCGTCAGGGAAGCGATGCCGATGACGATGCCGAGCGTCATCAACAGCGTGTTGGCTTTATTGAAGCGCAGTCCCCTCAGGGCTTGGTTGAGATTGCGTAACAGTCGCATGCGTGCGGTCCGATTCGATCTGTCCGTCCTTGATGGTGATGATGCGCCGGGCATGCTGCGCCACATCCGCCTCGTGCGTGATGAGGATCACCGTGGTGCCCTCGCGGTTGAGCTGGTCGAAGGTCTTCATGATCTCGGCGCCGTTTTTCGAATCCAGGTTGCCCGTCGGCTCGTCCGCTAAAATGATCTTGGGCCGGTTGATGAGCGAGCGCGCGATGGTCACGCGCTGCTGCTCGCCACCGGAAAGCTGGCCCGGCGTGTGGTCGAGCCGGTGCGCCAGCCCCACCCGCGTGAGCGCCGCCGCCGCGCGTTCGTGCGCGTCCTCGGGAACCCGGTCGCTGTAGAGCAGCGGCATCATCACGTTGTCCACCGCCTTGACGCCCGGCAGCAGGTGGAACGCCTGGAACACGAACCCGATCTTCTCGTTGCGGATGCGGGACAGCTCCTTGTCGCTCACCCGCTCCACCTCCTCCCCATCGAGAATGTACAGCCCGGAGGTCGGAAGCGCCAGGCAGCCCATGATCGTCATCAGCGTGCTCTTGCCCGCGCCCGAAGGCCCGATGATGCTGACGTACTCCCCCTCCTCGATGGTGAGGGACACGTCTTTCAGCACCGGCACTTCCAGGTCGGCGTTTTTGTAGACTTTGGAGATCGCGATCATCTCGATCAGCGGCATGCGGCAAACCCATTGAAAAGTTTTCAGGCACAGGCTTTTTCAGTATAACCCAAGCCGCCTGCCGCGTGCAGGACGACCGGCGGCGCGATTTTTCCGTCCCTATCGGCAGCGCGATGCCCGCACCGAATTTCCGAAATCGAAATGAGGCGGCAAAAGGGTTGTCTCTGCGCCCGGGGAAAGGTATCTTAGCACTCAACCAGAAAACCCCGGAAACCGTGACAAACTCGGGCCTTGAGCTTTTTCCCGGCTGGGCTCTCGAGCCATCGTCGCGACAAAACGCAACGCGGCGCAGACGCCACCAAGACGAGAAGGAGCGAACATGCGAACGATCCCGAAAACCACCCCATGGACCCTTGCGACCCTGATTCTGTTTCTGCTGGCGATCTGCCCGGCGCTCTGGGCCGCGGATGAGAAACAAAAAGACGACGTGCTGGAAGCCGCCAACGAAGCGATCGAATTGTACAAGAACCAGGAATACACGGAAGCCGCGGAAATGTTCGGCTACGCCGCGCAGCAGACCCGGCAGAAAAAAGGCGAGCTGTTGAAAGTGGGCCTGCCGAAAGCGCTGGAAGGCTGGGAAGCCGAGGAAGCCAAGGTGCAGTCGGCGGGCGCGGCCTTTCTGGGCGGCGGCATCATCGTGAGCCAGAAATACAAAAAGGACCGCAGCTCGATCGAAATCACCATCGCCGCGGACTCGCCCATGATCCAGAGCACCCTGATGATGCTCACCAATCCCATGTTCGCCCAGGCTGGAAACGCCCAGGGCAAACTGGAACGCATCCGCGGGCACAAAGCCGTCGTCAAGTATCAGGAGAAACGGGAACGCGGCGAAGCCAACGTCGTCGTCAAGAAACGCTACATGGTGACCGTCAAGGGCCGGCAGGTGGAACGCGACACCATCATCGACTACGCCAAAGGCGTGAAGTACAAGGAACTGCTGGCGATTCCGTGATTCTTGGGATCGTCCTTTTTTCTATCTGGAAACCTCTCACCGCCTTCGGGGCCGTCCGCGTTTGCTCTCGACCTTGGGCTTGACGGGAACGCCGACGGGATCGCCCTCTTCCAGGCCGCTGACGATTTCCACCCGGCCTTCTTCGCGCCAGCCGGTTTCGATGGGTTTCTCGATCAGCTGCCCGCCCGCGTTGACCACCGCGAAGGTTTTCTTGCCCTTGCGCTTCATCGCCTCTTTGGGGATGGTGAGCACGTCCTTGCGCGTGCCGGTGGTGATCACCACGTTCGCCGTCATCTCGGGACGCAGCAGCGCGATGTTCTCCGGATCGATCTCGAGGATCACTTCGTAGTTCACCACGTTGTCCTTGATCACCGCCTTGGGATGGATGTCGCGCACGACGCCTTCAAAAAACTTGTCCGAATAGGCGTCCACCGTGAACCGCGCCTTCTGCCCCACTTTGATCTGACCGATGTCGGTCTCGTCCACGAACACCGTCACCTCCAGCTTGAGCAGGTCGATCAGCGTCACGAACGTCGGCGCATTCAAGCTCGCCACCACGGTCTCGCCCTCTTGCGTCGAGATGAACGCCACGACGCCGGAGATGGGCGCGTCGATCTTGGCGTAGGTGAGACGCGTTTCCTCTTCCTTCAGGTTCGCCCGGGCTTTTTCCACCATCGCCTCGGCCAGGCGGATGTCGTTTTGCAGCCGCGCCTCCTGCAGCTTCAACTCCTCCTCGGCCAGCCGGATCTTGGCGCGCAGCACCTCCACCTTTTCCTGCCACTCGTCCACCACCGTCGTGGACACGAACCCCTTCTTGCTGAGTTCGAGGTTGCGCTTGTACATCTTGCCCGCCATCGCGTGCTGCACGTGCTGCTCCTCCAACTCCGCCTTGTCCTTGTTGACCTCCAGCGGGCCTTCCTCGCGCGTCTTGGCGAGCTTCGCTTCCTCGGCGCGCAGGTCCGCCTTGAAGCGCGCCACCCGCGCCAGCAGGTCCTCGTGCTCGATGACGGCGATGCGGTCGCCCTCTTTCACGAAATCGCCGATCTGCACGCGCAGCTCCTTCACCTTGCCGGAGATGCGCGCGCCGATTTTCACCTCCGCGCCGGTTTTCAGCGTCACCGAACCGGTGGCCAGCACCTTGCGGTGGATGTCCTGCCGCTGCACGGGGGAAAACTTGAAATCCGCCGCTTTCAGGGGGCGGCTTCCATTCCCGTTGAAATTCTTCAATAATGAGGAAAGCGGCCCGCCGGTGACGGCCCAGACCGCCAGCGCCAGAAACAGGGAAATGAGCAGAATTTTGCGGGTCTTGCCAGAAAATTCCATGCGGGGAGACTTTTTTCAGGTTCGATACCAGCATCATAACATATTGATTATTTTAATGCTTACTGAAATCCGCTTCCTTTTCGGGTAGATTGGAGGGTAAGGTGGAGTGAGGCGCAACGATTCGCCCCGCAGCCGGAAAACCGCACGCCACACCCGCAATCCACCGCAACCCCATCAGGAGACACCATCGCCTATGCAGCGCCCGAAACAACCCCACTCGAAAAAACGCATCCTCCCCGTCCTGCTTGCCGCGACGCTGTTGCTCGGCGGAAGCGGCCCGGCCGCCAAGCCAGCGACTCAGAGCAAACCGGCTGTAAAATCCGGGCAACAGAAAGCGGTGGCGGATTTCATCCAGAAGGCCCTCGCAAATTCGGCGCTCAAGGACGCAAAGCTCAACTACGAGCGGTTGATCGTGCATCCCGCCGCCAAAGCCGCTCCCGGCACGCCGCCGGACCGGCCGAAAGTGGATGCGGAGCTGCAGGGTGTCGCGCTCGATATCCAGGGCATTCCGTTTCGCGGCACCGCGTATCTGCAAAACGTGTATTCCCCGGCGGCGCGGGTGACGATGAAACTCAAATCCCGCCCCTTCCCGTTGAAGGAGTTGCAGAACACCAACCCGAAGCTGGCGAAGATGATCTTCCCCGGCGTGCTGCACGAGGGCGAGCTGGAATGGATGACGCTCAACTGGCAGGCCCAGCTTGCCGACACGCGGGATTTCCCCTCGCTCATGCGCACCGCCTCGGCCAAAACGGTTTTTAAAATCACCAACGCCGGATTCAAGCTCAAGGACAAGCGCGTCCGCTTCAGCGTACTGCACGGCCGCGCCAGCTGGGCGCATCCCAAATGGACGCACGAGCTCAAGGGCAATCTCTATCAGGGGAAACTGCACAGCAAAGGAACCACCCTGCTGGATGAAGCCGCGGAAACCGCCACCCTCGATTCCACACTCACGCTGGAAAAAGTGCAGCTATCCAAAGTGGACTGGCTGAAATCGCCGGACTGGAAATTTCTGCGCGGCACCGCATCGGGAACCGTGCGCGTGTGCGGTGCTCTGCCGCTCGATGCGAAGACCCAAGACCTCGGCGACCTCAAAGGCGCGGGCACGCTCACCGCGAACCGCATCTTCCTCAACGTGAACGGCACGCGCCAGCAATGGCAGGAAGCGACGGTCACCCTCGCCGAGAGCCCGCTGCTCGAACCTAAAGCGGACGTTGTGGTGAAGGATCTGAACGTGCAGGGCATCGCGTTTCAGAAAGCCAAAGCGAAAGTGCACGTGCAGCCGAAAATCATCACGCTGACCGAGGGAAAAGTCTGGCCACAGCACGGCGTCATCGATCTCAGCGGCCTGTATGAGACGGCGGCCAAGACCTACCGTTTCGATCTCAAGGGCAGCGAGTTGCGCGCCGAGGATTTTCTGAAAAAATCCGTCTCCGGCCCGGCGCAGTTTCAGGGCCAGTTCAACGGCAGCGTGACCCCACCGGAAAAACAGAAGGAAAAAGCCAAGTTGCATTTCGCCCGCGGCCTGTCGGGAAACTTCACGCTGAAAATGAACGAAGGCAGCATTGAAAAAGTCGGCGAGATGGAAAAACTGCTCACCGTGCTCAACCTGTTTTCCAAGAAGGAACAGAAAAAATCGCGGCTGGAGTTCAACCGGTTGGGCGGCGACTTTCAAATCCGCGACGGCCTGATGGCCACCGAGAACCTGGCGCTCGACGGGCCGCAGCTCACGCTGGATGTGAAGGGCAACACCGACCTGCCCTCGGGCAAGGTGCAGGCCAAGGTCAAGGCCGTGCCGCTCAAACTGATCAAGGACATGGCCAACGTCCTGCCGGGGCTGGATAAATGGCTGAAAAACCCCAAACGCAACCAGCCGCTGGAGACCCATTTCAAGGTCACCGGCTCCCTCGAAAAACCCAAATTCAAACTGCTGCGCTGAACAACCGGACGCAATGAACCCGCCTGAGATCCGTGCGCTGGCACAACCCGAGTTCCCCAAAGCGGCGCAGCTGCTGGGACGCGGCATGCAGGACAATCCTATATTCCTGAAGGTTTTCCAGGGCGATCCCGACCGCCGAATCGCGGCGCTGACGCGCATGTTCGCAGTGGTGCTGGATCAATACAGGAAAAAGGGAGAGGTTTGGGGGGCGTTCGATAAAGACACGCTCGTCGGTGTCTGCGCCCTGCTGGAGCCGGGGCGCTGCCAGGCCACGGTCGTGGAGAAACTGGCCTACCTACCGGCGCTGTGGAGCGGCGGTCTGGGGTTGCTCTACCGCGTGGACCGGTGGCAGGCGGGCTGGAACCGGCACGATCCTCAAGCCGCGCACTGGCATTTCGGGCCGATCGCCGTCGATTTCCATCTTAGGGGAAAAGGCATCGGCACCGCTTTAATGCAGGCGTTCTGTGCCAGAATGGATGCGGAACAATCGATGGCCTATCTCGAGGCCGACAAACCCGTGAACGTCAAATTCTACCAACGCTTCGGCTTTAAAGTGATGGAGGAAGACACCACCCTGGGCGTCCCCGGTTGGTTTATGCAGCGGCACGCCCGTAACGAAACCGGGTCGCACCCCTGATTGGTGCTGCCTCGCTAGAAAAAAACGAAATTCAAATGGGTATGGGAATTACACCACAAATTCCCATTTGGGCAAACTCATGCTACGGTAAAATGAGTGAATGAAATTTGGAACCTACCTCGCTATTTTAAAAGCAAGGGTTCCTCCCATAATTGAACATTGCATGAGCAGCAAACAACCTCCCCCCCCCCACATAAAATCAGAACCACACATTTAATAATACTAAGGGAGAAAATATCATGCGATTAATTAGGGCGCGTGTCCGAAAATACCGAAGTATCATGGATACTGGTTATTTCGAAGTTGAGACTGATAAAACAATCTTTGTTGGTCCAAATGAAGCTGGGAAAAGCGCTGTACTTCGGGCTCTTCAACAGATTAATGCTCCTGAAGGAGTTGATGGTTTCGATCCGTTGAGGGATTATCCGCGTTCAAAGTTTAACGATATAACAAAAAAATTAGTTGATCCATCAGAAGAGCGAATTGTTGAGGGACAGTTTTCACTTGATGAAGAGGATATTGAGCAATTATCAGAAGAATTTAAAGATTGTGAATATGTGTTTTGGCGCAAACTAGATAATAGTTGTTTGCATTCACTGAATGGTGGCCCTGAAATTCCTACTTATGGTGACCTTAAAAAAGATCTAAAACGACTATGTGCACATGTTGATACCCGTGTTCCCAGACCCGAGAAAGAAGAAGATACACAAGAGAAACCTAGTGTTCAACTTTATTCCATAACAAAATATTGGACTGATAAAATTTCTATTCAGGGAGATTCAGCTGAACATCTTAAAAATTGGCTTGAAAAAGTATATACACTTATTGATGAAAATAACTCTTCAGAAGAGGAACGATATGATCGGCTAATGAATAGTGTATTAATTGACAATAAGCGTAGTTCTGCGCTTAAGACGCTCTATAAACGTATGCCAATATTTGTGCTTTTTAATAATTACTTTCGTGTTCGCCCTACAATACACCTTGGGCATCTTGCTACTCGTATAGAAGAAGGCCTGCTTGATGACAAGCAATATGATTACGGTAATGAGTGTCTATTAAAATTATTAGGTTTTACCCCAAGAGAATTATCTGATCTTGGTAAGGTTGCCGAACCTCCTCCAGGAGATCTGGATGCGTTACAAAAATATAAAGATCAACTTGATAATCGACAATACAGTTTAAATGCAGCGAGTGTAAGGCTTACAAATGAAATCGGTAAAACATGGCTTCCTGACCCAGAAAAGGACGAGGCAGATCAACTATCTATTAGAGCAGACCAACAATATCTCAAAGTTGTAGTTGTAGATGATCTGGGTGTTGAAATTGAGTTGGACCAGAGATCAGAAGGCTATCAATGGCTAGTTTCCTTCTTTGTTGTTTTTTTTGCTGAAGCTGTTGATAAGCATAAAAATGCAATATTATTACTTGATGAACCTGGGTTAAGTCTCCATGGGTTAAAACAACGTGATTTTCGAAAAACCATTTCACGCCTTGCTGAAAAAAACCAAACTCTTTATACGACACACTCCCCTTTTCTGGTTGGTCCTGATGAGCTTGACCTTGTGCGTGTTGTAGAAATGACTGAAAGAAAAGTAGGTACTAAGGTTCATACAAATGTTATGGCAGATGATCCAGCCTCACTTCTTCCACTACAAGAAGCTTTAGGCTATGACCTTGCACAAAGCTTATTTTCTCAACAACGCAATTTAGTCTTAGAAGGGTTAACTGATTACTGGTATCTCGAATCAGTATCACTTCTATTAAGAGAAGCAAAATTGGTTGACCTTAATGATAAGATTGCTTTAATTTCGGCAAATACAGCTGGCAAGGTTGTTTATTATGCGACAATCCTCCACGCTCACAATCTCAAAGTAGCCGCACTATTGGACTCCGACTCAGCCGGGGATCAAGCCGCACAACAGGATGTATTAGTTCATAAGCTTGGCAACAAAAATATTTTGCGAACAAAAGACGCATATGTTGGTCAAGTCTCTCACCCCGAAATAGAGGACTTACTACGAGACACACTAGTCAAAATAGCGAAGGCTGACCTAACGTGGGATATTGAGGCTACTGCAAACGCTCAACCAAAACGTCCAATTGTAGATGTGTTCACCGATGAGATCAGTGATTTTTCAAAATATAAGCTGGCAAAAGCCTTTTTACGGTGGGCTCGAACGAACGAAGCTAAAGACCTATCCAAAGATGAATGCGCTCAATGAACTACTTTGATAAAAACTATCAACAAGGCGTTGAAATAAAAGAAAGATTTACAGCTATTTGATTTAAAGCGGTGGATCAACGAAATGGAACCACCTAGTATTCGAATAATAATCAAACAGGCTGGACTGTGAGGTCGGAGTGGAGCTGCTGTTGCAGTTGCGTTTCGATGTATTTGAGGGTGCCGGTGGTGGAGGTGGCGCAGCTGCCGCAGGCCCCGTGGTACTGGATGCGGACGGTGTTGCCTTCCATCCCCTTCACTTCCACGCCGCCGCCGTCGCGCGCCAGGTTGGTGCGGATCGAGCGGTTGAGCACCATCTCGACGCCTTTGATCTTGTCTTCCTCGGACAGGTTGGGGAAATTGGTGACGTCGATCTCCGCCGCGACCACCTTGTCCACGACTTTGTAGACGCTCACGTGCTTGTCGATGGCTTTCCAGATTTTGTCCTTGAGCGGCGACCAGTCGGTTTCCGGGTACTTGGTCACCGTCACGAAATTCTGCATGACGTACACGTTGTCCACGCCGTTGAGATCGAACAGCGCCTGCCCCATCGGATCGTCGGCACAGTCTTCGGCGGACGCGTAGGACCGGTTGCCGGTGTCGAGGATCACGGCGTTGATGACGAACTGCAACGCGTCGTCGTTGGGGGTCTCGCGCGTGCGCACCACTTTGAGGGCTTTTTTCCCGGCCGTCTGCGGAGCCGCCGTGGAAACCCGCGCCCCGCCGCCCTGGATCGCTTTCTCTTTCGCCTTCTCGCGCGCCGCGAGGATTTCACTGAGCTTCATGCTGTGCCTTTCCCGTCCGGGCTCTGAAAAGATGGCCTTATGATAGTACAGATTTCCCGCAAATCCAACCGCTGCGGCCTCAGGCCTCGGACCGCGCCGGTTTCAGCGTCCCCAGACCCCGTCCGCGCAGCGCCTGCACGCCCTCGTGCCCCACGAACACCGCCAGGCCGATGAGCACCAGCGACGACGCCCCGAGCAGGTAGTTGGGCTCCGGAGCGCTGAAAAAGCGGTAGGCCTGCCAGGCCAGCGCGCCGATCGTCGTGATCACCATGAAGATCGCGGGATACAGCGTGTAGCCGGTCGGTTTCTTCATGGCGATGAGATAGGTGGAGCCCACCATCAGCGCCACGGCTGCTATGAGCTGGTTCGTCGCGCCGAAGATCGGCCAGATCTTCTGCCAGCCCTCGGTCGCGCCGATGCAGTAGGCGAGCAGGATCACCGCCACCGTGGTCACGTATTTGTTCTGGAACACCGGCACCCGGCGGCCCAGCGATTCCTGCACGATGAAGCGCGTGATGCGCACCGCCGTGTCCAGCGTCGTCAGCACGAAGGTGTTGAGCGCCAGCACCGCGATCATCGAGGCGAACGTGAAACTCAGCATCGGCAGCATCTGGTGCACCACGTTGCCGAACCCGTTGCCGAACGCCAGGATCCAGCCGCCCGATTGCAGGGTCTCGCGGAAGCCGAGCGCCGCCATGTCCACATTGCCGCCCACCGGCGCGACCCAGTACAGGCCGCCGCCCACCAGCAGCACCGTCACCACCGCCACCACGCCTTCGGTCAGCATGCCGCCGTAGCTGATCGGCTTGCCGTGCGCTTCGGTCGCCAGCTGCTTGGAGGTGGTGCCGCCCGCCACCAGCGAATGAAAGCCCGACACCGCTCCGCAGGCCACCAGCACGAACAGCATCGGCCACACCGGCCCCTGCACGTCGGAAAACCCGCCGCGGAACGCGGGGGTGTTGATCTCCGGCTGCACCCACAAAAGCCCGAGGATGCCGAGCGCCATCGAGCCGAACAATACGTAGGTGGAGAGATAATCGCGCGGCTGCAACAGGATCTGCACCGGCAGCACCGATGCGATGCCCGCGTACAGCATGAGCACGACGAACCACACCATCAGCGGCGACAGGCCGAACAGCCCGTCCTCCAGCGGAATGGGAAACTTGAAACCGATGTAGATATTGAGGATCAGCACGCCCACCGCAACGGTGGAGGCCAGCACGAGGTTGGCGTTGCGCTTGTAGATGAACCAGCCGAGCAGCATGGAAAGCGGGATGATGGCAAAGGTCGGGAACACCATCTCCGGCTGCGCCACCAGCGTTTTCGCCGCCACCACGCCGAACACGGCGACCACCAGCAGCATGGCGAGCACCAGAAACACCGCGAACACCACCTTGGCGCGCGAGCCCATCGTGCGTTCGGCGATGTCGGCGATGGAGCTGCCGCGGTTGCGCACCGAGACCATGAGGGTGATGTAGTCGTGCACCGCGCCGATGAACACGTTGCCGATGAGGATCCAGACGATGGTCAGCGCCCAGCCGAAATGGTGCATGGCGATGATCGGCCCGATCACCGGCCCCGCCCCGGCGATGGAGGCGAAGTTGTGGCCGAACAGCACCAGCGGTTTGCTGGGCACGAAATCGACGCCGTCGCTCTGCTTGACCGCCGGCGTGGACTGGCTGCCGTCGGGCTGGATCACGTCGCGGTCCAGAAGCCCGGCGTACAGGCGGTAGCCGACAAAATAGAAGAACAGGCAGGAGCCCACGAGAATGAAGACCGTCAACATCGCTCAAAACCTCATCGATTCCGGAAATCCCGATGCCCGGCGGGAACGGGGAACGCACTCATTAATTATAATATAAGATTGAGCCCCGAGACCTCGAGTTTGCGGAACGGACCGACGCCGGACAGCGACAGCGTGAGCTGCTCGTGCGTCCGGATCAGGTTGGACAGATGGATCCGCACGCCATCGACGGTAAAGCACCTGTAATTGCGGGGGTTTTCGGGAGGGTCGCGGCGAATCGTGATCTCCGGCAGCCGCCCGACGCAGCAGCTGGACTCGATTTCCGCAAGGTCGATCGTCACCTCGGACTGGTGTTTCTCGCGCAGGAATTCGCGCGCCTTTTCCTTGAGCGCGATCTTCAAAACAGCTCCCCCTGGCAGATCGTGTGCTTGCGCTCCGGCCCGGTGGACACCATGAGAAACGGCACCTTGAGCATGGAACTCAACCCGTCGATGTAGCGGCGGGCGTTGTCCGGCAGCTTCTCGAACGATTCGATGCCCAGCGTGTTGGCCTGCCAGCCGAGAAACTCGGTGTACACCGGCTCGCCGTTTTGCAGGCAGTCCAGGTTCGCGGGCATTTCCTCGAACACCTTTCCTTTATATTTGTATCCCGTGCAGACCTTGATGGTCTCGAACTTGTCGAGAACGTCGATCTTGGTGAGCACCAGCGCGTCGATGCCGTTGATGTCCACGCCGTAGCGGGCGATCACCGCGTCGAACCAGCCGCAGCGGCGCGGCCGCCCGGTGGTCGCGCCGAACTCCTGCCCCTCGGCGCGCAGTTTTTCACCGTCCGCATCGTGCAGCTCCGTCGGGAAGGGCCCCTCCCCTACGCGCGTCGTGTACGCCTTCAGCACCCCGACTACGCGGTCGATCTTGGTGGCGGGAATCCCGAGCCCGGTGCAGGCGCCGCCGACCGTGGCGTTGGATGAGGTCACGAATGGATAGGTGCCATGGTCCACATCGAGCATGGTGCCCTGCGCGCCCTCGCACAGCACCTTCTTGCCCTCGCCGATCAACGATTTCAGCAGCGACTGGGTGTTGCCCATGTATTTGAGCAGCGTGTCGCGAAAACTCAACAGCTCCTCGAACAGCGTGTCGCACGCCGGCAGCTCGTGGCCGTACAATTGTTTCAGGATCTGCTGTTTTTCCCGGTAATTGGCTTCGAACTGGGCGCGCAGGCGGGTGACATCGAGAAAATCGCAGGTGCGGATGCCGATGCGCGCGATTTTGTCCGCATAGGAGGGGCCGATGCCGCGGCCGGTGGTGCCGATCTTCGTGAAATTGCCGCCGCGCTCCCGCTGCGTGTCGGAGGTGCCGTGATACGGCAGGATGATGTTGGCGCGTTCGCTGAGCACCAGCCGGCCGTTCAGATCGATGCCCGCCGATTCCAGCTGTTTGATCTCCTCGATCAACGCCAGCGGATCGACCACGACGCCGTTGCCGATGAGGCAGAGCTTGCCCGGATGGAAAATCCCCGAGGGAATGAGATGCAGAATGTACTGCTTGTCGTCGAAACAGATGGTGTGACCGGCGTTGTGCCCGCCCTGGTAGCGGGCCACCACGTCCGCTTTCTGCGACAAAAGGTCGATGATCTTGCCCTTGCCCTCATCGCCCCACTGCATTCCGACAACCACCGCAACCGGCATGAATTCTCCTGGATGTTTGGGCGCCGGGGTGAAGACAGCCGATGCGATTATCGGACAGAACCGATTGAAAGTCCCTTCAACATGGAGCCCCGGCGGGAAATCCGTCCTGCTTGATTCGGCCAACTGAGCATTATGCGTTTGCGGCTCACCTTTGTCAATAAAGTTTGGGCGGACGGGCTTGCGGCTGCGGTTTCAGGCCGGCATCACGCTCCCGCCTAAAGGCCGGGGCCATCCTGCGAGTCGAACCGCACCACCTCCCCCACCGGATGCCGGTAGGCCCGCGGCCGGGGCGCGTCTTTCTGGTGCCCCAACACCAGCATCATGACGGGAATGGTGTTGGCGTTGAGTTTGAGCAATTGCGACACCGCCTCCGGGTCGAAACCGATCATCGGTCCGGTGACGAAACCCCGGTTTTTCGCGGCGTACATCAGGGTCATGGCGGCGAGCGAGGCGCTGCGGATGGCTTCGTCGCGCTGCAGCCGCTCTTTGCCGTCGTAGAAATTTTCGATCATCGGCAGGACCTGCTTTTGCACCTCGGCGGGGACCTCTGCATAAATCCGCGGCGCGTCCTTGTACGCATCGAGCCGGCCGCAGACCAGAAACGCCACCGAGCAGGCCTCGACCTGCGGCTGGCCCCAGGCGGCCTCGCGCAGCTTTTTCTTTAGCTCCGCATCCTTCACCGCGATGAACATCCAGTGCTGCAGGTTGAACGAACTGGGGCTTAAGATCACCTCCTCGAACAGCTCTTTCAATTCCGCATCGCTGACGGATTTATCCGGATCGTAGGATTTGACGCTGCGGCGCTCCTGAATCAACTGTGAAAATTCCATCCTGTATTTCCTTTCTGCGAAAGTTACCGGTTTCGTCATTGCCCCACCGGCAGGGTCAGAACCGGAAGGTTTTCGACCCCGCCCGCATTGATTTTCAATTTGACCAGATAGCTCAACAGGCCCAGCGTTCGTTTGGTCGCCAGGTCCTCTTCATCGATGTAATACCAATGGCCCCTAAACGGAACCGCAACCAGAGCCCGCTCCGGTTGCGATGGCTGCACCCGGACCCGGAATAGATCCTGAAAAACCTCCGCCCCGGCTTTTATCTTCTCTACATTTTCTTCGGTGCCCACCAGACGAAAATGAGAGTCCGGCACATCGATGCCCCGGGATAGATATGCAAAAACCCCCAGGATCGAACGCATCCGGATCGTGATGGCATCCTTTTGCCCGGAATCCTTGCGGGTTTGCAGGGTGAATTGCGTCTGCCCTGCGGGAACGTTCAATATTTCCGGAATCGCGCTCACCTGAGGATCGTTCAAGGATTCTTCCTTAAAAGACAGAACCAGAACCCGGTCGGTCCGGGTGATGAAATACGCCTGGTCTTCTGCAAAATACTGCAGGCGGTATCCTTCCCGTTCCGCTGCCAGAAAATCCCCGGAATCGATTTTGTCTTCGCTCAATGGGCCCGACTGTTTTTTCAGCCGCTCCTCGAGGTTCAAGTGTAAAAACCCTTTCTGGCGCAACGCCGCCAGCGTTTTCGCGGCTTGTGAGAAACGGGACAGCTCCCTGGCCTCATCCGCATCGGAAAACTCGCGCGAGGGACCGTTTTTAAGGTCATTGAGGGTGGCGACAGTGACCCGCAAGATCCGGTCCATCGCCCAGCCATAATCCGTCAGGTACACGAGCATTTCCAGATCCAGAGGCGCGAGCAGTTGTTTTGCAAACTCCGGATCGCGGCGCGGAACAAACGTGATCGTGGGCCGTTCCGAGAACCCGGCGCGAGCGCCGGGTTCCGCAAGCCGGGTCGGTTCCCCCTCGCTGATTCCCAGCGTTCCACCGACGGAAACCGAAGCATCGAAGTTGTACTGGGTGGAGATCGAGCTGACGCCGAGAAATTCCGGAGATTCCAGGTAGCGCATGCGGACCAGATTCAAAAGCAGCTCGCGGCTCTCGGTCTGCTGCAAGGCGTCGTTGTACATCAACCGGGTGGCGTTCATCGCTTTGGGCCCCAACGCGCAACCGAAGGAAAACAAAACCAGGAGAACCGCCGGTATGCGAAAACGCAACCGGCTCCCATGTGTGCGTCGTTCTTTCATTTTCCTGCTCTCTTTTATCCTAGGCCGCGGTTAACCCGCTATTTCTGTAGCCGGCTGACCGTGAACCATCGTGTACGCGTACTCCACGCCCATACCGTAAGCTCCGCTGTGTTCCTTGACGATCGCCAGCACAGGATCGTAGGTCTCTTTCCGGGCCCAGTCACGCTGGTATTCCAAAAGCACCTGTTGCCAGGTGACTGGAACCACGCCGGCCTGAACCATGCGTTGCAGCGCGTATTCATGCGCCTCCTGACTGGTTCCACCGGAGGCGTCCACCACGGCATAGACCTCATAGCCCGCCTTGAGCGCATCCAGAGCCGGGAAAACCAGACAGACCTCCGTCCACAGAGCGGCGATGACCAGCTTTTTCCGCCCCGCTTTCTCGACCGCCGCAACGAATTTATTATCCTCCCAGGAATTCATCGAGGTCCTTTCAATGGGTTCCTGATCGGGGAACACAGCCAGCAATTCCGGCCACATATTGCCGCTGAAGCTTTTTGTCTCCACCGTGGTCAGGATCGTCGGCACCTTGAAAACCTTTGCCGACTTCGCCAGCGCCGTCACATTGCTTTTGAGTAATTGCCGATCGATCGACACCACACCGAATGCCATTTGCGGCTGGTGGTCGATGAAGATCATGGTTGAGTTGTCCGGGGTCAATAAATCTACATGACTCATGGTTTCACTCCCTGGTTGAATTCGGGAAATTAAGGGTAATGGCTTGAAAAAATCTCAGGCTGTTAACTTGCCTGCAGCTCAAATGAAAAGGGTTTGCGGGAAACATCATTTTTCATTTTTATAGTAGGACCCGTAATATTTCACAGGCGACCAGTCGGGTTGAATGGGCGGCAGATCGGGCATCAGAGACGCAAACTCTTCGGCGCCGTAGACGATTTTGCCATCGACGACAGTCAGAACCGATTCGATCGACTTGATGTCCTCTTCGGGAACCGTCATGTAATCCGCCGACAACACCGCAAGATCGGCGTACTGGCCTTCGGCGATGCGGCCCTTCACATCTTCTTCGTGCGAAAACCAGGCGCTGCCCACCGTGTAGACATGCAGGGCTTCTTCCCGCGTGAGGAGCTTGTCCTTTTTGTAAAGCTTCGCTCCGGAAGCCGTTTCCCCTGTGACCAGCCAATGCAGCCCCACCCAGGGATTGAAGCTCGACCCGCGCGTGCCGTCCGTTCCCATGCCGACCGGAACGCCTTTTTGCATGAGCAGCTTCACCGGAGCCGTCTGGCCCGCGGCTTCCGCTCCATAGCGATCGAGGAAATCATCCCCCAGAAAGACCATGCGGTCCTGAATGGCGACACCGCCACCGAGGGCTCGAATGCGATCGATATTGGGTTCCTTGAGGGTTTCCGCATGCTCGATGGACCAGCGAAGCCCGTTGAACGGGATCTCGCGGTTCACGGCCTCCACCACATCCAGTATTTTCGAGATGGATTCGTCGTAAGTCGCGTGCATGCGAAACGGCCAGCGGTTTTTGACCAGAAGCGTCACCACCTTTTTCAGACTCGCGGCCATATCCGGTTTCAATTCGGGCCGGGGCGACATGAAGTTTTCGAAATCCGCGGCGTCCCAGACCAGATACTCGCCGCCGCCTTCCATCACGTAGCCGTCTTCACGCAACGGATCGGTGTTGGTGTTGGGAGCCACCTGCTGGATCCAGCTTTTAAAGTCCGAATACTCCTTTCCCGGCGTCTGCGCGAACAGGTAGTAGGAAACACGGATGGGAAACTCGGCTTTCTCGGCCAGTTTTTCCGCGGTTTTGTAATTTTTTGGATAGTGCTGCCCTCCCCCACCCACGTCGATGACGCTGGTCAACCCGAAGCGGGCGAGTTGATGAAAAAGATGGACCGTCGAATTGACCTGCTCTTCCGGTTGCAGCGCCGGCAGGCTGGCGATGGACTTGTACAGCAGCGCCGGATGCGGGTCGGCGATCAGGAGCCCGGTGGGTTTGCCATCCGGCCCCATCTCCAGACGCGACCCGGGCGTCGTTTGCGTGTTGGCATCGAAACCGATCGCTTTCAGGCCCGCTTGATTGACCACCGCCCGGCTGTAAAAATACTGCACATAGACCGGCGTGTCGGGTGCGGCCTGCGTCAATTCTTCGGGTGTGGGCAACCGCTTCTCTGCAAACTGATGCGGCGTCCAGCCGCCGATGACGCGCACCCAATGCCCCTTGGGCGTGCGCTTCGCCTGCTGGCGGATCATCTCCAGTCCCTCCGCGAGCGTCGGCACGCCGTCCCAGCGAAGGATCGCATTGAAGGCGAGACCGCCGCGGATGTAGTGGGAATGCGAATCGTTGAGACCGGGAACGATCCGGCGCCCCTTTGCGTCCATCACCCGCGTCGATTCGGTTTTGAGTTTGAGGATATCGGAATCGTCACCGACTTTAACAATGCGTCCTTCCTTGATTGCCAACGCCGAAGC
Source organism: Nitrospinales bacterium (assembly GCA_965223345.1). Taxonomy (GTDB): domain Bacteria; phylum Nitrospinota; class Nitrospinia; order Nitrospinales; family VA-1; genus CBDCWG01. The sequence continues at coordinate 1,765,199 of CBDCWG010000012.1, read as the reverse complement.
CGTTGGATTTTGCGCATCCAGCGTGGTTATTTTTGCATTGTGCAGAATCAGATCCGCCTCCTGCGCGAATGCAAGCGAGGAAAACGAAAATAAAGCCGTTAGAATCAGCCATAGCTTCATTAAAGATGTGTCTGGCATTTTATTTCCTTTATTTTTCATCTTTATAGTACGACCCGTAATATTTCACAGGCGACCAGTCGGGTTGAATGGGCGGCAGATCGGGCATCAGAGACGCAAATTCTTCGGCTCCGTAGACGATTTTGCCATCGACGACTGTGAGAACCGATTCGATCGACTTGATGTCCTCTTCGGGAACCGTCATGTAATCCGCCGACAACACCGCAAGATCGGCGTACTGGCCTTCGGCGATGCGGCCCTTCACATCTTCTTCGTGCGAAAACCAGGCGCTGCCCACCGTGTAGACATGCAGGGCTTCCTCACGGGAAAGCCGGTTGTCCGGCCCATACAGCTCGGTTCCCCCAACCGTCTTTCCAGCCACCAGCCAGTACAGGCACAGCCACGGGTTGAAACCGGAAACGCGGGTCGCATCCGTTCCCATCCCCAACGGCACCCCCTTGTTCAAGATCATGCGGAACGGCGGGGAGTGGGCTGCTTTTTCAGCGCCGTACCGATCTAAAAAATCCTCTCCCGCGAATGCCAGTCTGTTTTGCAGTGCGATCCCGCCACCCAGCGCGGCGATTCGATCCACACTCCGTTCCGATAGGGTTTCTCCATGTTCGATCGACCAGCGCAGACCGTTGAATGGAATTTTGCGATTGAGGTCTTCAAGCACATCGAGAATGTTGCTCACCGATTCGTCATAGGTCGCATGCAGCCGGAAGGGCCATCTGTTTTCCAGCATGAGCGTCGCGACCCGGGTGAGGTCTTCGGCCATGGTTTCTCCCTGCTCGGGCCGGGGCGACATGAAATTTTCAAAATCCCCGGCAGACCAGACCAGGTACTCTCCGCCTCCCTCCATAACGTAACCGTGCTCACGCAAAGGGTCGCTGTTGGTTTCCGGCTGCGTCATGTTGATCCATCGCTTGAAATCCGAGTACTCCTTTCCGGGAGTGGGCGGGAACAGGTAGAAAGACACTCTGAGGGGCAGCTTCCCGCCTTCAGCCAGTTGCTGTGCGATTTCATAGTTCTCCGGGTAAAAATGGCCTCCACCGCCGACGTCGATGACGCTGGTCAAGCCAAAACGCGCCAGTTCGTAAAAGAACTGGATCGTGGAGTTGGCCTGCTCTTCCTCAGACAGGCCGGGCAAGCTCGCGATGGTTTTGTACAAAAGGCCCGCATGCGGATCCGCGATCAGCAGGCCCGTGGGTTTCCCATCGGGCCCCCGTTCGAAGCGGGCCCCCTGCGGGGCCTTCGTGTTTTCATCGATCCCCATCGCCTGAAGCCCCGCCTGATTCATAAACCCCCTGCTGTACAGATACTGCACGTACACCGGGGTATCGGGAGCGGCCTGATTGAGTTCTTTTAATGTCGGAAAACGATTTTCCTGAAATTGATACCGCGACCAGCCCCCGATCACCCGCACCCACTGGCCTTCCGGCGTGCGCCTGGCCTGCTGGCGGATCATCTCAAGCCCTTTCGCCAATGAGGGGACGCCGTCCCAGCGCAGCTCCGCGTTAAAAAAACGCCCGCCGCGGATGAAATGGGAATGCGAATCGTTGAGACCGGGTATGATCCTGCGCCCCTTTGCATCCAGCACCCGCGTGGAATCGCCTTTGAGTTTGAGGATATCGGCATCGCCGCCGACTTTAACAATACGCCCCGCTTTGATTGCCACCGCCGAGGCCGCAGGGTTTTGCGCATCCAGCGTGGTTATTTTCGCATTGTGCAGAATCAGGTCCGCCTCCTGCGCGAGCGCAAGGGATGCGGATAAAGTCAAAGCGAAGACGATGAGTCCTGCTTTTTGCAACAGTCTGTTTTTCATCTTCAGTTCCTTTTTGGATATAAGTGTCTGAAGCGATGAAGGAACTAGTTTGCCAGCTCCTTATAGGTGTTGGGCACATTGACCTGCGTGTGCACCCATCCCCAGAGCGCGTACCCCTGGAAATCCTGCATGGTGATTTCTTTTTGCGCCAGTTCCAGGTTGGTGCCGCTGTTCACCGCATATTTCACTTCCTTGTGCAGCGTTTCCAGGTACCCGATCGTGAAATCGATGGTCTCCGGCTTGACCGGAACTCCGTGACCGGGAACCACGGTCGCGTCTTGCGGCAAAAAGGCGCGCAGTTTTTTCATCGTTGCCAGAACTTCTTCATGCTTGCCGTCCAGCAGCCAGGGGATGGCGGGCGGAGTTGCGATCACAGGATTGCCCGTCCACATCACTTTGTTTTCAGGAACCCAGACGAACAGATCCCCTTCCGTCTGGGCGAAACCGAAATGGCGGATCTCCACTTTTTTATTGCCCAGGTCGAGGGTTTTCTGATCGTCCACCACGATGTCCGCCGTGCGCGCCACCACCTCTTCGATGCCGCGGTTGGCGCCGAAATACTGCGCCATGAATTTCTTGTCTGCCTCGAAGGCTTCCTTGTTCTCCATGAACGCCTTGGTCTTGCTGTGCTGGATGATCTTCGCGCTCTTGGGAAACGCGTAGTTCCCATAAGCGTGGTCGCCGTGGTAGCTGGTGTTGACCACATACAGAATCGGTTTGTCCGTGACCTTTTTGACAAACCCCATCACCTGCTCGGCCAGCCGCTTGTTCACCATCGAATCGACCACCAGCACGCCTTTGTCGCCGACCACAAAACCACCGGAAGTGGCGACGGGATAGCCCTTGGGGTTTTTCTCCCTGGCATCGGTGGGATAGTACGCGTACACGCCTTCGGCCAGTTTCTCCATCTCAAGCTGCACGGTTCCCGCATCCCACACCAGCTGCTGCTTCTTCTCTTCCTTGGACTCCCCCGCCGAAGTCAGTCCACTTCCCATAAAAAATACCGCAAGGATCATTCCCAAAAACAGGTCCCATTTCATGTGCAATTTCATTTCCCCTTCCTTTCTTTAAATGGATTGAACGCCATGCCGTTATGATCGGGCATGGACGGTTTCATTTTCACTCATGGACAAAAGTCCGAGGGTGCTGAACACCGCTCCCAGCACCCAGAACACCGGTCCCAGGATGCCGGGAAAGACCGCAAGATAACCGGGAATCAGGACGAAAGCGATAAACCCGATGTCCGTGACACTCACCGTAATCAGATTGATCCAGTATCCCAGCCGGCTGTTGCGCCAGTTGTAGCAAACGGCCACGACCATACCCACAATCGCAAAGAACAGCAGGTTCCAGGCATCCTGAAACACCCGGCCCTGAACCATGCCCGCATCCAAGCCGTTTCCCAGCTGGTAAACGCTGAAGGCCGCCTTCAGGTGCAACAGGCCCCAGATGAAATACATCACCGCTCCGATTTTTGCATGTTTGGATTTCATTTCTCTCAATCCCATTAAACTTTTCCTGGATTGCTGTTAACAGATGGGATTCGATGGGTTGTTCTAAATGGCCACGCGGCCGTCGCGGTACAGCGGATAATCGACGTTCGCCGGCACTTCGATGAGCGCCAGCCGCAACGCGCCTTCTGCTTCGGCCTTGAAGGAAACCTTCCCCGCCGCCTGAGCGTGCACCACCGCGAAGTCCTTTTTCTTGACGTGCGTCTTGCCGCCGGCGGTCTCGTCCACCAGCGTCCCCGCGCCGTCGATGACCACCGCCGCCAGGGTGCGCCCGGCATCCAGGCTGTGCTCGTGGGTGCGGTTCGCAGCGATCGTCACATCCTGCATGGCCGCCTCGGTCGTGAGCTCGACCGGCGAACCCGCGCCCAGCACGGACTTGAGGGTGACGCCGTCCCGCTCCTCAACCGGAAACGCGTCGTTGGCGATCTCCCGATAGGTGGCGGGTTTTTGCACCGCTTCGGCCAGGTTCGGTTCGAACCAGATCTGAAAAAACTCGGTGCGGTCGCCCACCGTTTCTTCCTCGTGCGAGACGCCGGAGCCGGTCTGCATGACCTGCGCGCCGCCAGCTCTCACGCGGCTTTTGTTGCCCAGCGTATCGTAGTGGCCGATCTCGCCTGTAAGCGCGTAACTCATGATCTCGAAGCCCTTGTGCGGGTGCAGCCCGATCTTGCCGTAGCCCTCCGCCGTCGCCCAGGCCCAGTAAAACAAAGGCCCCAGGTTGGGGGCGGCGGGGTTTTCGTGCGGGAACGCCACCGGCTTGGTCTCGGTGATGCGGCCGCCGTCGAACGCCCCGATTCCCTGTGCTTCCGGGGGATACAAGCGGATGTCCAAAGATTTGTTTTGCGTCATCATGATATTTGCCTCGCTTTCTCTGTCGTCTGTTGAATAATCGTTCAATCCCGCATTCACTTTTGGGGATGGTTCGCGTGGATCTCAAGGTAGTTGCCGTCCGGATCGTAGAAATACGCCGACGGCCCGCTTCTGTGCTGGCGCACCTTGCCGTTGAACTGCACGCCGTTATCTGCGAGCGACTCGAGGATGGCGTCGAAATCCTCCGGCCGCGCCTCGAACGCCCAGTGCAGATAGCCCTCGCGCGTCAGGATTTCGTGGCCCGCCTTAAGATCCAGCTCCGGCGTTTCAAAGAGCGCGAGGTACACGTTGCCCGCGAACAGCTCGACATGCTTTTCGCCCGGCTCGTATTCCTCTTCCAGCTCGAATCCCAGCACGTCGCGGTAAAATTTCACGGCCCGGTCCATGTTGCGCACGTTGATGCCGAAATGGTCGATGCCCTTGAGTTGCACTTTAAAGGTCGAATTTTTATTTTGAGAGTTCATCTTGCGAATCTCCTTGATGAAAAGAGGGACAAACTGCGATTCTGACAGGATTAATTGCAGGGCCCATGCCAATCGCCGGAATTAAAGTAAAACCTTAATATTCAATATATTAACCAAAAATCCACAACTCGCCATGACTACTAAATTCAGTGATTTACGATTTTAAGTAGCATAAACACCGAATTTCGTATATTGTGCAATGACGACAACAACACCCCCAACCCCACCCCAGCCTGGTGGAAACGAAACCGTTATGAGCGATCCCATAGATAAAGAATACGACGAATGCCTCAGGCTCGCCAATTTCACCATCGAAAACACCGCCGACGCCATCATCTGGCACGACGCGAACGCAAAAATCGTGCGCGTCAACAACGCCGCCTGCAAGCAGTTCGGCTATGCCCGCGAGGAACTGGTGGGCCGTTTCATTCAGGATATCAATCCCAATTCCACGCCCGAATCCTGGCGGCGCTTCTGGCAGGAACTGAAACAATCCAAAACCGTGACCTTCGAGGACGAACACCGCACCCGCAGCGGGCAAAGCATCCCCCTGGATGTCACGGTGAACTATATCGAATTCGAGGGCAAGGAATATGCCGTAGGGTTTTCCCGCGACATCTCGAAGCGGAAAAAATGGGAGGCAGAACGCGACTGCGCCTTTAAGGAAATCCAGCGCCTGCGCGAGCAGCTGGAGCTGGAAAACGAATACCTGCACCAGGAAGTGCGGCAGCTCAAGGCCTTCGGAGAGATCGTCGGCCAGAGCCCGGAGCTTTGCGCCATCTTAAAGCAGATCGAAATGGTCGCGCCCACCGACGCCAGCGCGCTGATCGTCGGCGAATCGGGCACCGGCAAGGAACTCATCGCGCACGAGATCCACAAGCGCAGCCAGCGGCGCGCCCGGCCGATGATCCGCGTCAACTGCGCCTCCATCCCGCGCGAACTGTACGAGAGCGAATTCTTCGGCCACGTCAAGGGCGCGTTCACCGGAGCGGTGAAAGACCGCGCCGGCCGTTTCGAGCTGGCCGACGGCGGCACGCTGTTTCTCGATGAAATCGGCGAGATCCCGCTGGAGCTGCAGGGCAAGCTGTTACGGGTGTTGCAGGAAGGCACCTACGAACGGGTGGGCGAGGACAAAACCAAAAAGGTGGACGTGCGCATCATCGCCGCCACCAACCGCGATCTGAAGACCGACATGGAGCGCGGCGCGTTCCGGCGCGACCTGTACTACCGGCTGAGCGTGTTTCCCATCGACGTGGTGCCTTTGCGCAAGCGCAGCGAAGACATCCCGCTGCTCGCCGTGCACTTCGCCGAAAACGCCGCCCAGAAATTCCACCGCCCCAGGCCGCGCATCAGCAAAGCCAACATCCTCGAACTGAAAGCGCACGACTGGCCCGGCAACGTGCGCGAACTGCAGAACGTCATCGAACGCGCCGTCATCACCGCAAGCAGCAGCCGGCTGACTTTCGATCTGCCCAAGACCCGGCAGGCCCCCTCCCCCGCGCCCCGAACGGAACATTCATACGAGAATACGACCGTCCGCACCGAAGCGGAGATGAAAGCCGAAGAACGCGCCAACCTCACCGCCGCACTCACGCAGACGCGCTGGAAGGTCTTCGGCCCCGGCGGCGCAGCGGAACTGCTGCAGATGCCGCCCACCACCCTCACCTCGAGAATCAAAAAACTGGGATTGAAGAAACCGCGCGGGGATTGAAATAAGAAAAGCGGCCTCGCGCAAAGGCGCAAAGAAAAGGCTATGCCTTTTCATATTCGGACATTAATTCCTGGCGTTTATCGTGGTTGGAAATATGCAGCAAGAGGGTATCGTTGAGTTCGACCGTAGGATGAACTGCTGTGTTTTTTGCAAACCAGAGAACTTCTTTTAGCGGTTCGTTTTCATGCCACGTCGTCATGATACTTTTGTCTTCCGGGAGTTCATTGAAGTTGAATTTTTCAAGATTCGCCGCATCCACCGAATCGTCCCAGGAACTGCAATCCGTCCCCCAGGCCATCATATACAGGCAGCCTGATTTCACCAGCCATGAACTGACTTCAGCCTGCCATTCGGGAGTTACTGAGTTCTCCACAATGATCACGGCTTTGAAGGGATTAAATCTGGATATATCAGGCAATTGCGATTCGGGCTGTAGTTGAAAATATTCCAGCATTTCACTTTTACCAGTTTCCTTTGCGTTCTTTGCGTCTTTGCGTTGAAAAGGATTTTCCTTTTAATTCCCTTCAAGATTCAGAAGTGGGCATCGTGCATTCCAGAATTTCCCCACGGCTGTCGATATCACGCAAAACTTTTTCGATTATTTCTTCATCGAGAACTTTATCGACAACTATCATATGCGGAGCCCCATAGTGAAACCTTACTTTTGTGCCCTCAATCCAATCTCCAAATTTTGAAAGTGCGTTGGGAGTCGTGAAAAAGCACCATCGCAATTCACCGTTTTGAAGTTCAATCAATACCTCAATGGCTGCACCTTCTTGAATGGAAAGATCATCCTCGATTCGAAACCATTTGATTGCTTCAGTCATCCACCCACCATACAAGGAAAAAAATATTTAAAGCCGTTAACTCTGTCTGCTTTCCTTTGCGCCTTCGCGGCGGCACCCTGTGGGTGTTGCGCGAGGCTGCTTATATCCGCCTTTTATGCTGTCATCCTGTCAAATCTTTCCCCAATCACATCCGGAACTTTTTCAGGTAGGCCTTGATCGTCTCGAGCGGCACCATCGGGCCGCGGTCGATGCCGGGACAGAAGCCACCGACCAGCCGCCACATGCTTTTCGATTCCAGGTTTTCCTTCCAGAACGGATAGCTCTGGCATTGCTTGGGTTTGGCAGGATGGATACCACAGCCTTGGGGCGTGAGAAAGGTGCAGGGCGCGCCGGGTTTGACCTGCAGCGAGAAGTGGCCGTCCTCGCGCTTGAGGTAGTCGGCTTTGAAGGCCTTGGTGGTGGTGTTTAAAAAACGTGCGGCGTTTAGGATGTCCTCGCGGTCGAAATACACCTCGCCCGGTTTCTCGCAGCACTTGAAGCAGTCCGGCTGGCATTCGAAACGCACCGGCTCGTTTTTCCACCACTTGCTCATGCAGAGCGGCCTTGTTAAGGGTCGAGGATCACCAGATCGTCCCGGTGGATCACCTCCGGGTAAAAATTGCGCGGAAACAGCTTGCGCACTTCCATGGTCTTGAGCCCGCAGATCTGCTTGAGATCGGCAGTGTTATAGTTGACCAGCCCGCGCCCGATCTCCGCACCCGCGTCATCCTGAATCGACACCGCGTTGCCGAACTCGAACGCGCCTTCCACGCGCACCACCCCCGCCGGCAGCAGGCTCTTTCTGCCTTCCAGCAGCGCCTTGCGCGCGCCCGCGTCCACCGTAAGCATACCGGAGGGCTTGAGCGTGTGGGCGATCCAGTGCTTGCGGTTGCGGATCTTTTCCTTGCCGGACCAGAACAGCGTGCCCACCGCCTCGCCCGCGAACACCTTGTCCATCACCTTGCCGTCGAGCCCGTTCGCCAACAGCGTGGGGATGCCGAAGTGCATGGTCTTTTTCGCCGCCAGCACCTTGGTCATCATGCCGCCGACCGTGACGCTGCTGCCGCTTTTGCCGGCGAGCTTTTCGATCTTCTCCGTCACCCGATCCACGTGCGCGATCAACTCCGGCCGCTCGGCGCCGTCGCGGCTGTTTTTCAGCTTGGGATTGCGCGAGTACAGCCCGTCCACATCCGAGAGCACGATCAACAGCTCCGCGTCCGCCAGGCAGGCCACTGTGGCGGAGAGCGTATCGTTGTCGCCGATCTTGATCTCGTCCACCGTCACCGAATCGTTTTCGTTGATGATGGGGATCACCTTGTGCTTGAGCAGCGCCTCGACCGTGTGCTTGGCGTTGAGGTAGCGCTTGCGGTTGGCCAGATCGCCACTGGAAAGCAGGATCTGCGCCACCTTGAGTCCCTGCTTCTCGAACTTCTTCTCGTAGGCGTGCATCAGGTGGCTCTGGCCGATCGCCGCGCAGGCCTGCTTTTCCGGAATGGTGAGATGCGTCCGCGTCAGACCCAGCCGCTCGCGCCCCGCCATGATCGCGCCCGAGGAAACCAGGATCACCTCGGTGCCACCCGCTGTGATGTGCTGCACCTGTTTGGCGAAGTCGCGCACCTTGTCCTGGTTGAGCCCGCGCGTGGGATCGGGCTTGCCGTTTTCGCGGTGCGCGATGACGCTGCTGCCGATCTTGATCACGACCCGCTTGAGCCCGCGGATGATTTTTTTTCGTACCCGGTCTGGCATGGTTTAAAACCGCACTATTTTGGAGAGCAACGGGAAGTTCATTCAGTCTCTTTTGGACGCGGCAGTATCTCATCGATGAACTGACCCCACGCGTCGAAATAATCCTTCCCGCCCACGTGATAGGTGTCGTTGTGGCCGGCCCCCTCGATATCGTAAAAACGCTTCGGCTCGCCCGCCGCCGCGTACAGCTCGCGCCCCATCGCATACGGCACCACTTCGTCCTGCGTGCCGTGCAGAAACAGCTTGGGCAGCGTCAAGGCTCCGACTTTGCCGAGCGCATCGAGCTCGGATGAAATCGCCCAGCCCAGCGGCACGGGAAACATCTGCTTCGCCATCGCCTCGGCGTTGGTGAACACCGACTCCAGAATCAGCCCGGCGGCCTTGTTCTTCGACGCGGTGTGCACCGCGCAGACGCCGCCCAGCGACCGGCCGAACAGGATCAGCCTGTCCGGATCGATGTTTTTCTCGCGCAGCAGCGTGTCGTAAGCGGCCTGCGAGTCGAGGTACATGCCCGGCTCGTCCGGCACGCCTTCGCTTTTTCCGAAACCGCGGTAGTCGAAAATGAATATATTCAGATCCAGCGGTTGCAGCCTGCGGATGTTGTCCAGCCGGTGCGAAAGGTTGCCCGCGTTGCCGTGAAACCACAGCAGGGTGCCGCGCGGGTTTTCAGCCGGCACGAACCAGCCGTGCAGCTTCACGCCGTCCTCGGTGGTAAAAAACAGGTCTTCCGCCTGAACGCCGATCTGCTCCGGCTGCCAGAATCCCGCGGGGTATTTGTGCGGGTGGAAGATGATCTTGCGCTCGCAGGCCACCAGCAGCACGGCATACAGCACAAAGAACAAAAGAACCCAACCCGCCGTCTGTAAAAAGGACATTATTTTCACCGGGACCCGCCGGAAGGAAACAAACACATCGCTGTCATCAAAACTGCCGGGAAAGGACGCTCAGAGAGGTGAGCTCTCGCCGGGACCGCCGCCGGACTCAAACGGTGCGGGCCTCCTTGTCGGCGGCCACTTTGAGTTTCAGCCCATCCACCGCTTTCACCACCACGGACTCGCCCGCGTCGATGGTGTGATCGCTCTCCGCGTTCCACATCTCCCCGTGGATGAGCACGGTTCCGGCGGGATTCAGCTCGTTCTTCACCACGCCGCGCGCTCCGATCAGCGCTTCGACGCCGGTCACCGCCCGCCGCCGGAGTGCCTGGGCCGCCAGATAAATGATCCCCGCGGACACCAGGAAGAAGAACAGCAGCGTGGGAATGAGCACACCTTTGGAAATCTGCATGGCGGGATCGTCGCTTTCGATCAGCATCACCGACCCGAGAAAGATCGAGATCGCCCCCGCCACCGACAACAGGCCGTAGCTCATCACGCCGATCTCCGCGATGAACAGCACCACGCCCAGCACGATCAGCAGCAGGCCCGCATAATTGACGGGCAGCGTCTGCATGGCGTACAGCGCCAGGATGATGCTGATGCCACCGATGACGCCCGGCAGGATGAGCCCCGGGTTGGAAAGCTCGAAATAAAGCCCCACCAGCCCCAGCATCATCAGCACGTAGGCGACGTTCGGGTTGGAGATCGTATCGAGGATGCGCTGCCGCGGACTCATCTCCTTATAGACGATCTCTTTGTCCTTGGTCTCAAGAACGATCGTCTCCGTGCCCATCTTCACTTCGCGGCCGTCCACTGCCAGCACCAGCGCGTCCAGATCGGAGGCGACCAGGTCGATGACGTTGAGTTTTTTCGCTTCCTCCGCCGAGATGGACACGCTTTTCTTGACCGCCAGTTCGCCCCAATAGGCGTTGCGGCCGCGCTGTTCGGCCAGCGAACGGATGTAGGCCGCCGCGTCGTTGGTGACCTTGTCTTTCATCGTCTTGGCCTGCTCGTTCTCGCCGCCTCCGCCACCCATCAGGTTGACCGGGCTGGCTGCGCCGATATTGGTGCCGGGAGCCATGGCCGCGATGTGCGACGCATACGAGATGAATGTTCCCGCCGAAGCCGCCCGCGATCCGCTGGGGGCCACGAACGTCGCCACCGGAACTTTCGAATTCTGGATGCCTTTGATGATCTGGCGCATCGAGGTGTCGAGCCCGCCGGGGGTGTCCATGCGGATCACCACCAGCTCGTCGCCCACCGCGCCGGCGTCGAGGATCTCATCGGTGATGAATTCGGCCACCACGGGGTTGATCGCGCCGGCGACTTCCACCACACGGATGCGGTCCTGCGCCCACGCCTGAACAGGCAGGAAAATGAGAACCAGACACACGATCGTCCATTTAATATGGGTCTTCAAGGGCACGCACCTGGGTGAAAGGAACGTCCTGAAATCGGATAGGTTCGTTCAAGGGAATGGCGAAGCCCGGTCACGGTTCCGGACCGCCCGGACACTGTAGATATTTTTTCACAGGCTTTCCGGCAAAGTCAAACCAAAACCCCCTGCCAAATCCGCCATTTGAGGTTCCACCGGGCGGTGTTTGTGGTAGACTGAATATGCGAATGCGGAAGGCCGAAACGGGCTTTGCGCGCGGAATCGCAAGGCTTTTCCCCGCTGAACCGGAACAGCACCCCTCGAATTGCAAAGGCAACAGGAATGAAATACAAAACCATTTTCATCGTCGATCCCGTCCGCAGCGACCGTATCCAGCTGTGCAAATTCCTCAAACAGGAATTTTTCACCATCATGAGCTTCGTCTCCATCAACGACTGCTTCAAGCAGACCCAGCTGGTGCGCTGCGATCTGGTGATCTACGTCCTGAGAAAAGGCAAATCCGAGCCCAAGCACCTGATGAACATCAAGAAGAAGCTGAAAAAGCTCGATTTCATCCTGTTCATGACGCCGGATTTTCCCGAGGTGAACCTCGCGCCCTTGCAGGCGAACGGGTTTGAGGCCCTGCACAAGGTGAACAACCAGGAAAAAGCGCGCGAGATCACCCTGGGCCTGCTGGCGCCCGACGGCATCCCCGAACGCACGCAGGTCCCGCATCCCGTTCCCATCGGCATCGAGCTGGATGAGCCGGAGCCCCAGCAACCATGAATCCGAAAGCACCCCGCATCGCCAAAGCCGTCTCCATCGGCTCCGTGACCGTCGGCGGGACGCATCCGCTCGCCCTGATCGCGGGCCCCTGCGTCATCGAATCGGAGAAGACCACGCTGCAGACCGCGGAAAAACTCAAGCGCATCGCAACCGATGCGGGCGTGCCGTTTGTCTTCAAATCGTCCTACGACAAGGCCAACCGCTCCTCGCTCGATTCGTTTCGCGGCCCCGGCCTCGCTGAAGGGCTCGCGATTTTAAAAAAAGTGCGGGACGAGCTGGCGGTTCCGGTGCTCTCGGACATCCATAAAGAGGAAGAGATCGGCCCCGCCGCGGAAGTGCTGGACGTGCTGCAGATCCCGGCGTTTCTCTGCCGGCAGACCGACCTCTTGGTGGCCGCCGCCCGCTCGGGCAAGGCCGTCAACATCAAGAAAGGCCAGTTCATGGCGCCCTGGGACATGAAAAACGTCGTTCACAAAGTGCAGCAGAGCGGCAGCGCGGACATCCTGCTCACCGAGCGCGGTTTCATGTTCGGCTACAACAACCTCGTTGTGGACATGCGCTCCCTCGCCCTCATGCGCGAGCACGGCTGTCCCGTGGTGTTCGACGCCACCCACAGCCTGCAACTCCCCGGAGGCCAGGGCACGAAAAGCGGCGGCCAGCGCGAACTGATCCCGGAGATGGCGCGCGGCGCGGTGGCCGTGGGCTGCGACGCCGTGTTCATGGAGATCCATCCCGATCCCGACAACGCCCTTTCCGACGGTCCCAACATGCTGAAGCTCGATCACCTCGCCGGGCTTCTCGAACAGATCAAGCCCATCGACCGCCTCGTCCGCGGCCAGGCCATCGAAACCCCCAATTAACGCAAGGGGTGGCAACCCCGAGGAGTCGATCATGCAACCGCAACGAATCAGTGCCATTGCTTTTCTTTCCCTTTCCTTTTTGCTGGGGAGCGTCGCGCCCCTCAAGGCGCAGCTTCCGGGCGTCTGGAAAGAACTGAAACGCGCGCCCACCATCCGCACCGAAGTTTCGGTGGTCGCGGTGCAGGGAAAGATCTACATCCTCGGCGGGTTCGGCCCCAAGGGCGTCACCAACAAGCTGGAAGTGTACGATCCGGCCACCGACAGCTGGGAAGAAAAAAGCCCGCTGCCCCAGCCCTTGCACCACACTGCCGCTTCGGTGGTGAACGATAAGATCTACGTGGTCGGCGGCTTCCATTCGGCCATGTGGAGCCCCACCAACGGGACCTACGAATACGATCCCACGACCGACACCTGGACCGCGAAAGCGCCCATGCCCACCAAGCGCGGCGCCCTCGCTTCCGCCGTGATCGACGGCAAGATCTACGCCCTCGGCGGCGCGCACCGCAAGTTTTTCCGGCTCGTCAACACCGGCGCCAACGAAGTGTACGACCCGGCCACCGACAAGTGGCAGGCGCTGGCTCCCTTGCCCACCCCGCGCGACCACCACACCGCCGCCACCGTGAACGGCATCCTGTACGCCATCGGCGGCCGCGTGAACGTGAACTACAACAACAACCTCGACGCCAACGAAGCGTTCGACCCCAAATCCGGCGCCTGGAAGACCCTGAGTCCCTTGCCCACCAAACGCAGCGGCATCACCGCCCAGGTGCTGAACGGCAAGATCCACATCTTTGGCGGCGAATCGGGCGTGAAAGCCTTCGATGAAAACGAAGCCTACGACCCCGGCACCGACAGCTGGAAAACCTGGGCGCCGATGCCCGAAGGCCGGCACGGCATGGGCAGCGCGCTGGTCAACGGCAAGATCCACCTGTTGACCGGCGGCCCCAATCCCGGCGGCGGCGGCTCCAACGACCACTGGCAGTTTGCAGTGAAATAGCCCGGCCCCACTCCGATCCCGATCGCCCCACAGGGGCAAAGTGTCTAAAAAGTCATAATTTAGCTCACCCTCGTCCCGCTTTCCCCTCCACAACCCGCGCTTTTTCAAAGCCCCCCATTTGGCACCTGAATTGCTCTTTAATCCCGAAAGTCTCACTTTCCATTGGCTATTCAGGCTCAAACGCAACCATCCGGGGAATTGGCATGTACATCTGGCGGGTCGAGAAACTGGTCGAAGATCTCAGGCAGGACCGGATCAGCGAACGGGAAACCTTCAAGTATTTTTTGGTGTGGACTTTCTTCATCTACTTGGAAACTCAGCTCTATGAACTGTTCCCGCAACCGGCTACGCCTTCGATGGTGTTCTTCTCCACTTCCTATACTTTGATAGCGCTCTTGGGAGTGACGCTGTGCTACTGGACCAACGCCAATGGCGACAATCGCCATTTCCTTCGTCGCTTCATTTGCCTCAACCTGCCTCTGTCCATCCGGCTTCTGGTTTATTTCATCGTGGCAGGCGTTCTCATTTTTGTCGGTGCGCCCTGGTTACTGGGAATCCAATGGTCGCCGAGCCTTATGGATACACTGATCAATGAAGGTCCTTTTGATTATTTATTTCTGCTGATCGCTCTGGGCTACTATTTGTGGGTCCGCTCCAAAATCAAGAAAGTGTCCCGTTACCAGCCGATGGTATGGTCGTCTTCTTCTCTATCTTTTAGAAGAAAAGCAATTTTGGCTGTTTTTTTGATCGTGTCCTTCGGCCTGCCCGGCTTGTATCACAAAAACAAAGACGACTGGGACCTGCCAATCACTGCCTTTTTAGAAGACAATGCATTCGCGGGCATGCCGCCCGCTTTGGATTTGCACGCTGAGGACATTTTCTACAAACAGCACGAGCGCGTGCAGCAGTCCCTCAATAAGTTGCAGCCCCATCGGCCCGGAAAGCCGGATATGTATTTCGTATCGTTCAGCAGCGACTGGAAAGAGAAAAGATTGATGGTCGAATCCGGGCAGGTACAGGAATATTTCGAAAATAGATTTCAAAACAAAGGCCGCTCTTTGAGGCTGGTCAATCACCGGGAAACGATGGACCGGCTGCCGCTGGCAACCGTGACCAACCTGAAAGAATCGCTCAAGCAAATCGCGGCGCGTATGAACACCGAGGAAGACATTCTCTTCCTCTATATCACCAGTCACGGGTCGGAGTTCAACGAGGTCACGGTGGAGATGGGAGATTTGCCTATGCAATCGCTGGACGCCGGTGTGTTGGCGGAATTGCTCAAGGAATCCGGAATCAAATGGAAGGTGATCGTCATCAACACCTGCTATTCCGGTGGCTTCATAGAAACCATCAAAGACGACACGACGTTGATCATGACCGCCGCCAGCGAGGACGAACTCGCCTATTTTTGCGCCTGGGACAGGGAGGATTGCCGGGATTTTTCCAAGGCCCTGCTGGTGGACGGGTTTAACGACACCAACTCCTTCAAACAGGCCTTCTCCACCGCCGCCTCCCGGATTCGCAAACTGGAAGAAAAGCACAACGGCCCCTATTCCCAGCCGCAGATCAAAAGCACGCCGCAGATCGAGAAAAAACTGGAGGAATGGACGCAGACCCTGCCGCCGCCTCCCGCCGAAAAGCAAAAAGCATCCTGAAAAAAGACAAAAAAAGGGCCCCTTGAGGAAGGGGCCCAAACCACTTTCGGTTAGGCACGCCACGGATTGGGTCTGAGGGGACCCAATCCGTTGGAGGAGGCAGTGCCATTTCGAATCTTCACTGATCTTTAAAGCAAAGCTTGTGCCAATCCCGAAAAACCGGGAAACAGCTTTAAATTTTCACATTTTTTCAACAAATTAAGTAAAGAAACGCCGCCCAAACTGTCAAAGTTTCCCGCAAATGCGGGGAAAATTCTTCCCTCCCCGTCAAAATTTTCCGGTATAAAGAATCCACCCTCTCCC
This sequence comes from Nitrospinales bacterium, assembly GCA_965223345.1. Lineage (GTDB taxonomy): Bacteria > Nitrospinota > Nitrospinia > Nitrospinales > VA-1 > CBDCWG01. The sequence goes on along the minus strand of CBDCWG010000012.1, from coordinate 1,749,277 downwards.
CCGACCTGCACGATTTCGGCAAATCGCCCAAATCCGCGTTTCAAGAAGCCATCGGTCTTTCCAAAGAAATGATAAAAACCGCAAGCAAAACAAAATACGAATGAAGACGTTTTTCTTGCTTCTGGCCTGCCTCTGGCTCACACCCGCCGAAGCGATCGACCACGCCCGCATGCTCCGTGAAAAACTTTCCTATCTGGACAACATAACGGAAATCGAGTGGGTGGAGTTTGAGCAGAACAGCGTCTACATCGGCTGGAAGCGGCTGCCGAAAAATTTCATCCAGATCAACCACCAGGCGGCGCTCCGGGGCAACGCCGCCATTGATTTCGGCGCGCACGTCTGGAGCGTTCCCGCTGAGTCCCTGCGCTGGCGGCCGGGGCACGGGACCTACTACTGCGAGACCACCGCGCGCCAAGGGAAAATCCACCACAGCTCCTGCGAGGAACGCACGCGCGGCCTGCTTGGAACCAATAACGTCACAGTCCCTTGAGCAGCGCCTTGAGGCAGCGGGTCAAATTTGCAGTCGCGAGATCCGCGATCTCCTTGAGGTTTTTAAACGTCTTCAGGGAACCCGGATGCGTGAGCACGTACCAGCCGGCTTTGAGTTTCGACACCTCGCCGTCCTCCATGAACGGCGAGACATCCATCAGTTGTTCCTCCACCGTGTCGGAGATGGCGCGCAGCGACACAAACCGCACGCCCTGCCCCGCAGCCGCCTGTGCCAGCACGCTGGTTTCCATGTCGCAGGCGAGCACCGCGTTGGTTTCGCCGATGCGCCGCTTGAGTGCGGGATCGGTCACCACCTTGTCCACCGTCACCAGCCCGCCGCGATACACCGACGCCCCGCCGTCGGCAAACGCGCTCGGCAGCGTTTCCATTGCGACCGGTTTGCAGTCAACCGGCTTGGCCTTGAGCGAATTTTCTGAAGCATCAGCGAGATCGAGCTGCCACAGGCTGTCCGCGAGCAACAGATCGCCGGTTTTGAGCCTGGGGTCGCAGCCGCCCGCATAGCCGAGCGAAACCAGCAGCGACGGCGCATGCGCCGCCAGCACCTTTTCGATCGCATCTTTTGCCCGCGTTTTGCCCACGCCGGTGCGCACCAAGAGAACCTCCCGGCCCTGCCACTGGCCCAGCCAGGCGTCGGCTTTGCCCAGCTTCACGCGTTCGCGCACGCGCATCTGACTTTTGACGCCCGCGATCTCCTCTTTCACCGCCCCGAGGATGCAGATCAGGTCTTCCATGCGAATATTCCGCCTATATCCATGAATTTTATGGGGTTATACATTATGCGCCGGCTCCGGTTTTCCTTCACCCAAAACCTCAGGGTGTGCTAAGCTGGCCGACTTTGAACTTCGAGAGGGATTGTACCATCATGGCGAAACCGCAGCACACGCTACCCGTGACCACCGGCGACCGGCTGGAGCTCACCGTCGAAACCCAGGGCGCCAGCGGCGACGGCATCTGCCGTCACCAGGGCTACACGCTGTTCGTCCCCGGCGGGCTGCCCGGCGACAAGGTGCTGGGCGAAATCGCAAAAACCACGCCGCGCTTCGGCGTGGCGCAGGTGATCGAGATGCTCACCCCCTCGCCCGACCGGGTGGAGCCGCCCTGCCCTGTGTTCGCCCGCTGCGGCGGTTGCAAGCTGCAAAACTATGCCTACGAAAAGCAGATGCGGTTCAAGATGCAGGTGGTCACCGACGCGCTCGAACGCATCGCCAAGATCGCACCGCCTGATGACATCGAAGTCGTCCCGGCCGCGCGACCCTACGGCTACCGCAACAAGGCGAGCTTCGCCGTCGCCGGACGGGCGGGCCAGCCGCAGTTGGGTTTTTTCAGCGAAGGCACGCACGCCGTGGCCGATTCGCCAAGCTGCGACATCCTGCATCCGGCCATCAACGAGGCCAAGGAGTGGATCCGCCTGCTGCTCGCCAAGCACCGCATCTCGATCTACGATGAAAAAAAGCACCGGGGCTTTTTCCGCGGACTGGTGATCCGCCATTCGGAAAGCACCAGGGACACGCTCGTCGGGCTCGTCACCGCCAAGGGGAAATTCCCCGGCCCGTTTTTCAACGACCTCAAGAACCCGGAATTCATCCAGCGCTTTCAGGTGCAAGGCATCGTGCAGAACCTCAACCTGAAAGACACCAACGTCATATTGGGCGAGCGCACCCGCGCCCTGTGGGGGCAAAACGCTTTCACCGAACGGCTGGGCGGGCTCACCTTTCAGCTCTCGCTGGGATCGTTTTTCCAGGTCAACACGGAACAGACCGAAGCCCTGTACGGCTTGCTGGAACGCTGGCTGCTGCCGGGAGAGGGAACAATCCTGGACGCCTACTGCGGCTCCGGCGGCATCGCCCTGTGGCTGGCGAACAAAGGCAGGCGCGTGCTCGGCGTCGAGGAATTCGGCCCCGCCGTCGAGGATGCGAAAAAAAGCGCCGAACTCAACGCGATCACAAGCTGCGAATTCGTGAAGGGAACCGTGGAGGAAATCCTGCCCGCCCTGCCGGAAGAGGACGCGCCGCAGACCGTGATCGTCGATCCACCACGCAAAGGCTGCTCCGAACTTGCGCTCAACGCCATCCAGCGCCTCGCGCCGAAGCAGATACTGTATGTCTCCTGCAACCCGAGCACCTTAGCGCGCGACCTCGCCCTGCTCACCGACTACAAGATCGCCAACCTCGCCGTCGTCGATCTGTTCCCGCAGACCCAGCACGTCGAGACGCTTGTTTCTTTGATCAGGGATAAAGATTAGACAGGATGGACAGGATAACGGCGGGATAAAAGACGGGAAAAGCTAAAAGCTTGTTTTCACCGCAAAGACGCGAAGTGAAAAAAGATGTTCATGTTAAAATAGATTTTTCATAAACGCTCCAACTCCAGCTTTGCCGCTGCATATTCGATCACTCCCACTGCTCCTGTATCTAAAGCCCTACGAAACATGAAATCGGCAAGGTTGTTTTTTTTCTGTAAAAGATAAAATTGGCCAATATGAAAATAAGATATGCATCGATAATTTCTTTCAATTTCTTTTTCTTCCAACTCAGAAAATAATTTAGTAGGAGAAATTTTATTTAGATTTAAAGAAACCAAAGTCGCAGGAAGAAAATCATGCCCTTCAGCGTTGTGTTGGTTAGACCAATTGCTCAATATGATTACGCCCGGCTGGTTCAACTTTTGGCTGGTGAGATATGACCACAGTACGTTGGTATAGCCAATCGGGGAAAGCTGTAGGCTTTTATTGAAAGCATCCAACGCTTCCTCAAATTTGCCCTGATAATATAGAGAAACACCACGATTATTGTTAAGTTGCGCTTTATCCGAATCTAAAAGAAAGACTTGCTCAAAATCACGAATAGCAGATTTAAACTGATTATTCCCAAGGAAAGCCACACCTCTTTCAGTAAAGATTTCAGTTTCTGTTGAGTAATCTTTTTCTTTTAGTGCTTCTGAATAAAATTTTATCGCTTCATCATAACTTCCCTTTTTATGAGCATCTTGAGCCTTGTGGTAGTGGGTGCTTAAACATGAAAAACCATGACTTGATATAGCGATCAATAGTAATAATATCCAAAAGCAGAAATGATTCCCCTTGATGACCATTAGGAAAATTCACCTTTTAAAGGTTCTCTTTATCTTCACTCTTTCTTTATGACCCTCGCTTTATCCTGTCCATCCCGTCAAATTTGGATCTTGTTCCCCCTCCGGGGAGGAGTTAAAACTGCGCGTGCTTGGGGGTGCGGGGAAACGGGATGACGTCGCGGATGTTCTCCATGCCGGTGACGAACTGCACCAGCCGCTCGAAGCCCAGCCCGAAGCCCGAATGCGGCGCCGAGCCGTAGCGGCGCAGGTCGAGGTACCACCAGTATTCCTCGGGATCGAGTTCCTTCTCCTGCATGCGGCTTTTGAGCACGTTCAGGTCGTCCTCGCGCTGGCTGCCGCCGATGATCTCCCCGAGCTTCGGCAGCAGCACATCCATCGCGCGCACGGTTTCCTTGTCCTCGTTGAGCTTCATGTAGAACGGCTTGATGGTCTCCGGGTAGTTGAACACCACGATCGGTTTTTTGAACACTTTTTCACTGAGATAGCGTTCGTGCTCCGCCTGCAGGTTGCAGCCCCATTCCACCGAGTACTGGAAGTTCTCGCTCGATTTTTCCAGGAGATGCACCGCGTCGCTGTAGTGGATGCGCTCGAACGGGTTGTCCACGATGTGCTTAAGCCGCTCGACGATGGTCTTGTCGATGCGCTTGTTGAAAAACTCCATGTCCTCGGCGCAGTGTTCCAGCACGTCGGCGAGCAGGTACTGGATGAATTCCTCGGCCAGGTCCATGTCGTCGTCCAGCTCGTAGAACGCCATCTCCGGTTCCACCATCCAGAACTCGGCGAGGTGGCGGCTGGTGTTGGAGTTTTCCGCACGGAACGTCGGGCCGAAGGTGTAGATGTCCGACAGCGCCATGGCGTAGATCTCCCCTTCGAGCTGGCCGCTCACGGTGAGCCCGGTCTTCTCGCCGAAAAAATCCTGCGCGTAGTCCACTTTGCCGTCGTTCAAGGGCGGAGACGTCATATCGAGCGTCGTCACCTGGAACATCTCGCCCGCGCCCTCGCAGTCGCTGGTGGTGATGATGGGCGTGTTGAGGTAGACGAACCCGCGGTCGTTGAAAAATTTGTGGATCGAATAGGCCAGCCGGTTGCGCACGCGCATGACCGCGCCGAAGGTGTTGGTGCGCGGCCTGAGGTGCGCGATCTCGCGCAGAAACTCGAAGGAATGGTGCTTTTTCTGCAGCGGATACTTCTCCGCATCGGCGGAGCCGTACACGGAGATGTCCGTGGCCTGCACCTCCATGCTCTGCCCCTTGCCCTGCGAGCGCACGAGGTTGCCCGTCACGGCCACGCAGCTTCCCGTCGTCAGGCGGCCGGAAACCGCCTGATAGCTGGCGAGCGAATGGTCCGCCACCACCTGGATTCCGCTGAGGCAGGAGCCGTCGTTGATCTCGATGAAGGAAAAACCGCCCTTGGAATCGCGGCGCGTGCGCACCCATCCCTTGACCGTCACTCCCTGGGCTTCCTGTTCTCGGTTTAAGAGGTCTTTGACCTTGTCGCGTATTTTTCTGGGCATCGTCTTATCCGGCAAATTGAAGGTGGGAAACCCCGTTCGCATGGCCGGAGCGAATCCGCTCCGCCCGGGCCCGCGCGGGGACTATCGTTTGACAATAAATTAGAATTTAGATACTTTATCTGGACGGAAAATCAAAATATTTTTATAACTTTTTGATTTTCAAAGTTTTTCACCCCACTCTGCAAGAAAACAAACCCCATGAACCTGCTTGGAAACTTTTTAGGCGCCACCGCAACCGTCCTGGGAATGGTGCTCGAGATCTACATGTGGATCGTCATCATCCGCGCGCTGCTCTCCTGGGTGAACCCGGACCCCTACAACCCGATCGTGCAGTTTTTGTACAGCATCACCGAACCGGTGTTCGAGCGCGTGCGGCGGCTTTTGCCCATGTCCGGGGTGGGGATCGATTTCACCCCCATTATAGTGATTCTGGGGATCGTTTTCCTCAAACTATTTCTGGTAAGATCATTGGCAGAGTTTGCCATGCAACTGAAATAGAAAGCCCATGCGCCTCAACCATCTCGACATTCTGGAGCAGGTCTTCCGCGACAAGTTCCGCGGCTACAACAAGCAGGAGGTGGACACCTTTTTGCATCTGGTCTCCGAGGACTTCAAGTCGATGGCCGATGAGATCGAGACGTTGAAAAAGCAGCTTGCGGAAAAAAGCCGCGCCGTCGAGGAGTTGAGCGCCGAGTTGAAGGCCTACCAGAACGGCTACAACCCCGCAGCCGGCGGCGATTTGAAATTCAAAAAACAGCTGCAGGAAAAGGACAAGCTGATCGGCGAACTCAGGAAAGCCCTGAAAGCGGCCAAGCACAACGATTCGATCCAGTTCGACCCGCAGCAGCTCAAGGAAAAAGCCAAGCGCATCTTCACGGTCACCAAGGAACAGGCCGAGCTGCAGAAAAAGAAAGTGGAGAAGGACCTCGAAACCCTCAGGCAGGAAATCGACCGGCTCAAGAAAGACAGATCCAGCCTGATCCAGAACATCAAGGAAAGCGCACGGGAACGCCTCGAACAGATGCGGAAATGAGGCAAACCCGCATGTCTCTCAACGTCAGAAAAATCGAGGATGGAATTCAGATCGCCGCCACGATCCAGCCGCGGGCATCCCGCAACCGGATCGACGGGCTGCACAACGGCGCGCTGAAAATCCGGCTCACTTCGCCGCCGGTGGACGGCGCGGCCAACAAGGCCTGCGTGCGGTTTCTCGCCAAATGCCTGGGATTGAGCCCGGCGAACGTCAGCATCGTCAGGGGCCTCACCAGCCGCAACAAAACCCTCAACCTGCTCGGTCTCAACGAAGCCATTCTAATGGAAAAACTCGCGCCGCACCTTTCCCGGCCCGCCGCAAGCAAGGAAGCGCCATGATCAAAACCGTGGAATACATCGACGGCGTGGTTCGCATGATCGACCAGACCCGCCTGCCCACGGAAACCGTGTTCGTGGACTGCAACACCATCGAGGAAGTGGGCGAGGCCATCAGGACCATGATCGTGCGCGGCGCTCCGGCCATCGGCGTGGCCGCGGCCATGGGCGTGAGCCTGGGCGCAAACTCCATCGACGCCGACGATTACGACGCGTTTTATGCGAAGCTGGAATCGATGTGCGACGCGCTGGCGCAATCCCGCCCCACCGCCGTCAACCTGGCCTGGAGCATCGAACGCATGAAAGCGGTGGCGCAATCCGTGCGCGACCGGCCGGTTTCCGAGATCAAGCAGCGCCTGCGCGAGGAAGCCCAGGCCATCTGCGAGGAAGACATCGCCGCCTGCCGCGCGCTCGGCGACTTCGGCCAGCACTTCATCGAAAACGGCAACCACGTGCTCACCCACTGCAACGCCGGCGCGCTCGCCACGGCGGGCTACGGCACCGCCCTGGGCGTCGTGCGCTCCGCGGTAAATGCCGGAAAGAACATCGAGGTGCTCGCCAACGAGACGCGGCCCTTCCTGCAGGGCGCGCGGCTGACCGTGTGGGAGCTGATGCAGGACCGCATTCCGGTGAAACTGATCACCGACAGCATGTGCGGGCATTTCATGCAGAAAAACCAGATCGACGTGGTGGTGGTGGGGGCCGACCGCATTGCCGCCAACGGCGATGTGGCCAACAAGATCGGCACCTACATGGTGGCGATCCTGGCGAAAAACCACAACATCCCGTTTTACGTCGCCGCGCCGATCTCCACACTCGATCTTTCCCTGTCCTCGGGCGAGCAGATCCCCATCGAGGAACGCTCCGCCGAGGAAGTGGCGCAGATCGGCGACAGGCGCATCGCCCCCGAAGGCGCAACCATCGCGCATCCGGCGTTCGATGTGACGCCCCATGAACTGGTCACCGCCATCATCACCGATAAGGGCGTCGCCCGCCCGCCCTACACCGAATCGCTCAAACGGCTGGCGGACAAATCGCAACCCACCTAATTCCCGTCCCGACTGGAGGCAATCCATGCCCGCATCCCCGCGCTTCCCGACTCCCAAAGCCATGGTGCTGGCGGCCGGGTTCGGCACGCGGCTGCGCCCCCTCACCCAGGTGCTGCCCAAACCGATGATCCCGGTGATGCACCAGCCGCTGCTGGCGCACAACCTGAACCATCTGCGCGCCGCCGGCATCCGCGACATCACCGTGAACCTGCACCACCTGCCCGACCAGGTGACCGGTTTTTTCGGCGACGGCAACAAGCTCGGCATCGATTTGCACTACTCCCGGGAGGAAAAGATCCTCGGCACCGCCGGCGGCATCAAAGCGGCCGAGAAATTTCTCACCGGCGGCACCTTCATCGTGATGAACAGCGATATCCTGGCGGATGTAGATCTCAAACGCGTGCTGGAGTTTCACCGCAAAAAGAAATCCTGCCTGACGCTGGTGGTGCGTCAGGACGCCGCGCCGGAAAAATACGATCCCATCGAAATACGGCAGGACGGGCGCATCGTGCATTTCATCGGCGCGTCCTCGATGGAGCTGCCGGACGAGACCACGCGCGTCATGTTCACCGGCATCCAGATCATGGAACCGGAGATCTTCGAACGCATTCCGCACGGGCAGTTTTACGGCACGGCGCAGGATGTGTTTCCGGAAATGATCCGCGACGGGCTTCCCGTGTTCGGCTTTCTGCACGGCGGCTACTGGAAAGACCTGGGCAACCGGGAAACCTACCTGGAAGTGCACCACGACGTTCTCGACGGCCGGGTTTCCGTGCGCCCGCCCGTCTTGCAGGCGCAGGCGTCCACCACCCTCACCCCGCCCGTGGTGCTGGGCACCGACTGCAAGATCGATCCCAAAGCGAGAGTCGGCCCCTACGCCGTGCTGGGAAACGGCTGCCGCATCGGCGCGGGCGCGGCCATCGCCCATTCCGTTCTGTGGAACGACGTGCGCATCGAGGCCAACGCCACAGTGAGCGGCTCTGTGCTGGCGCACGGCGTCACCGTGGGCAAAGGCAAGACGGTGGAAGCGCAGTCGCTCATCCATTCCCCTCAGTGACGCAACGCGTCCGGGCAAAAAAAATCCCCCCGCAACCTCTCGGTCCGGGGGGACGTCCTGCCAAAACTTTATACGGAAATCCTACAGAATCTTGTGGTTGGAAAAGGTCATGCTTTTGACCGAGACTGCGCCGTTTTCCGAATTGATGATCCGGCGCACACCGGGAAGATCTGCATTGTCCACGCGCACGTAATCGTCTGTGTAGCTTTCGACGTCTTTTAGGGAATTGTTTTCCGGATTGAAGTAATACACCGTGTATTTGTGCGTGAGGAATTTTCCTTCCGGGTTTTTGACGCTCTCCTCGATGTTGATGGAAAAGGAAAAGCGCGGCGTCTTGCGGTTGATCTGCTGGATGCGGCCGCCTTTGATGCGGTAGAACGAGCTCATGCCGTCGCCGCCCATGACGACGCTGCGCCCCAACGGATGCGTGCCGTCGTCGCCGAACACCAGCTTGTATTTCCCGTCCGATTCCTCGAACGAGCGCGGCCCCCGGTGCATGGCGATGGAGGCGAGGTTTTCCGCCAGGAACTCCTTCGCAACCGCATCGCTGATGCTGGTCTCGATGTCCTTCGGGTTTTTCACCGTCACCGTGCCCGTTTCGTTCTTGCCGTCGATGTTCACCACCACATCCGCCGAAAACCCGGCAAATCCCTCCGGCCAGCGGGCGGTGTTCCCGAACACCTCGCGCAGCGCTTCCCGTGCGTCGGTGTCGTCCGTCAATGTGGTCTCGACATCCTTCTCTTTCGTGTAAGTCGCCATGTTGAAAACTCTCCCATGAAAAAGCGGTTGTTAAAATTTTCCGGTATTTTTTGCGGAGAACGATCCGCCGGACGCTTGTCAAACCATGCCGAAAAGTTCAACCCGTTTGCTTCCGCAAGCCGGGTCCTTCCGGCACCCTTCTTCCCGGGTGGCCCCGGTCAAAACAGAATTTCGATTTTGGCCTGCTTCTTCAGGCCGGAAAGGTAGTCGTGCACGATGCCCTGTGCCTTTTCCATGAACAGGTGTTTCTGGATCGCGGGCTCCATCTCGTTGAACGGCGCCTGCTCGCCGGGCCGGGTGTCCACAAGCTGGATGATGTGGTAGCCGAATTCGGTTTTCACCACATCGCTCGTCTCCCCCTTCTTGAGCTTGCCGACCGCTTCGTCGAACGCAGGATCGAACACGCCCTTGTAGATGAAATCGAGATCACCGCCGTTCTCCGCGGTGGCGGCATCGTGGGAATATTTTTTAGCCAGCTCGGCAAAATCCGCGCCCTCTTTGAGCTGTTTGTGGATGTCCTGCACTTTTTTCTCCGCTTCGACCCGCAGCTTCGCCTCCTGCGCCTGCAGCTCAGACACCTCTTTTTCCTTCAGCAACTCGGGCGGAAACACGGAAATGAAAATATGCCGGGCGCGGAACGCCTCCGGGCGGAAAAACTGTTTCTTGTTGTTCTCGTAATACGCTTTCACATCGTCATCGTTGATCTGGATCTTGCCCTTGATCTTGTCATCCAGCAGCTTTTTGGCGACGAGATCCACCTTGATGGATTCCCGCAGCTCTTCCAGCGAGATGCCCCGCTCAGCGAGCGCCGCCCCGAATTCCTTTTCCGTCGGGTACGGTTTGCGGATTTGCTCCAGCTCCTGGTCGATGCGGCTGTTGTCGATCATGAAGTTCTGCGCCTTGCCTTCCTGATACACCAGCTCGCGCACCACCTCTTTGTCGATGATGTCCATGATGACTTCCCGCCTCTGCGGCCCGCGCAGCGGACGGCCCGCCATGCGCATCAGGCGGTTGAGCTGAAAATTGATCAGCTTGGCTTCGATGGCCACACCGTTGACCCGGGCCACGACCTCCGGCAATTCCTTATCTGCCGCCGGCGCCGGCGATTCCGCCGCCTCCAGCGTGCGGGACTGCGGTCCCGTCGCTAACAGCGTGAACAACAAAAAAACCACTGCAAAATACGCACTCCATCGAACTCGAAAAGCCATACGAACACTCCCACCCTTCTGAAAAAAGGCGCCCAGAAACACCGGACAAGACTGAATATAAAGGGCAGAGTACCATTTGTGCCGGGGCGTTGCAATGCTCGCTTGGCCTTTAAAAACCGGCCCGAAAAGGGTATAAGGGGTCCATGATGAAAACACCGCAATTTCCGGACGTCCCGCACCGCACAACCCGCTGTTTTGCCATCCCGAACCGGGTTCGGCCTTCCTTAGACGGAAGTTTCGCCCGGCCGCGCGCACAGGTTCTCCATCCACGATCCGCCGCAGCATGAACCGTTTCACGTCCCCGCTCCTCGTCAAAGCCCTGCCGTACGGCTGCCTGTTCCTGTCCGGAGCCGCCAGCCTGATCTACGAGCTGGTGTGGATCCGGCAGCTGAGCCTGGTGTTCGGCGCGACGCTGTATGCGATCAGCGCCGTGCTGTGCGCGTTCATGGCCGGTCTCGCCCTCGGCGCCGCGGGCAGCGCCCGCTATCTCAAATGGGCGGCGCAGAGCGGCAAACCGCTCAACCTGCTGTTTCTCTACGGCGCGATCGAGGCGGGCATCGGGCTGTACGGCCTGGCCTTCCCCTGGGGGCTGAAGCTGTTGGAATCGGTGTACCCCGCGCTGATGGGCCACTCGCTGGGTTCCGGCCTGTCGCTGCACATCGTGGAATTCGTGCTGGCGGCGCTTCTCATGCTGCCGCCCACCCTGCTGATGGGGGCCACCCTGCCGGTGTTCGCAAGCTGGGCGATCGCCGGCCGCGTCGGCCGGATCTTTTCCAGCATGTCGGTCCTCTACAGCGTCAACACCTTCGGCGGCGTGTTCGGCTGCCTGTTCACCCAGTGGTTCGCGATCGAGGCCCTCGGCATTCAGGCCACCCTGTGGACGGCGGTCGCGTTGAACTTCGCCATTTTTCTAGTCTGCCTGCCCTACCGGAAGCAGAGCGCCCCCGCACCGCAAGCCGCTCTTGAAGACGAGGAAACCCCGCGCGAACCGGCGGACGAAACCGTCCTGAGCCGGGGCTGGAGCCTGCTGCTGTTGCTTTTGTTCGTGTTTTCCGGACTGGCCGCGCTGGCGAACGAGATCCTCTGGACCCGCATCCTGGTTTTCCCGCTGGGGATGACGCTGTACTCGTTCGCGCTGATCCTCGCCACCTTCTTGTTCTGCATTGCCCTCGGCAGCCTGATCTCGGAAAAACTGCTCGGCAGCGCCCACCGGGTGCGCACCTTCCTGCTTCTGGAGTTCGCCATCGGCGCGGCCTGTCTGGCCATTCTGCCGCTGTTCGCCTATTTGCCCGAATGGACCGCCCAGGCCGACCGGTTGTTTTACGATCTCGAAAACACCCCCGGCCGCACGCTGGCGGTGCGATCGCTGTTCGCGTTCGGGCTGATGTTCTTTCCCTCTCTGGGCTTCGGGCTGCTGTTTCCGCTCGCCAACCGCATCCACCTCGGCCTTTTCGGGTCGATCAGCGACACCCTCGGAAAGACGTATGCCTTCAACACGCTGGGCGCGGTCGCCGGAACGGCGCTCGCGCCGTTCGTCCTCATCCCGATGCTCGGCATCCGCACATCATTGGTGGTGCTGGCCTTGGGGCTGCTGGTGCCCGCGGGCATCGGCCTGCTGTGGTTTCTGGACAGCAAAAAATCCAAACTCGCCGTCGTCTGCGCGGGTCTCGCGCTTCTGGTTCTGGGAACGACCCAGATATCCGGCTCCGGCGGCGAGGGCGGCCCGCTGCTCAGCCGCATGGAGATCAACGTGGATAAAGACCGCACCGACACCCTGGCCTACAAGGAAGGCAGCTTCGCCACCCTCGCCGTGGTCGAGGACCAGGAAACCCGGGCCCGCACCCTGTACGTGAACGGATTCAGCACCGCCACCGTGTCACGGTCGCTGGGCGGCAGCGCCTACATGCAGGCGATGGGGTTCGTCCCTATGATGCTGCACCCCAAACCCGAACGCGCGCTGGTGATCGGTTTCGGCACCGGCAACACACTGGGCTCGGTGGCGCGGTTTCCCGGCGTTGAGGTGGACGGCGTGGAGATCGATCCCAACGTGCTGACCCTCGCGCCGTGGTTTTCCCGCTGGAACCACGACGTGCTGAACCGTCCCAACGTGCGGATGACGATTCAGGACGGCCGGGCCTACACGCGCTGGACGCAAAACAGCTACGATGTGATCACGCTCGAGCCGATGTCGCCGGTGCAGGCGGGGGTGGTGCACCTGTACAGCCGGGATTTTTATGAGCAGGCCCTGCAACGGCTGAACCCCGGCGGCCTGCTCATGCAATGGCTGCCGCTGCATCTGGTCAGCGAGGAGGACGCCCGCGCCATCGTGCAGACCTTCCGCAGCGTGTTCCCCGAAGTCACGGTGTGGAACAGCTTTCTCACGCGCATCGTGCTGCTGGTGGGCTCCAAGGAGCCGGTGCCGCTGGACAAACAGCGGTTCGAGCGCCTGATGCGAAACCCCGATATCCGGCAGCAGGCCGAAGAAATGGGAGTCCGCTCGTTTCTGGATTTTCTCGATTTTTACCTGACCGACGGCGGCCGTCTCGACGGCTACCTCACAGACGCGCCCGTCATCACCGACAACCGCCCGATCCTGGAATTCTCCCCGGTCAACCTGCTGCCGCCACTGAAGTGGCAGACGGACCAGAGTTTTGTGAACCTGCTGCGCTACCGGCTCAACCATTTCCCTGAGGTGCGCGGCGTGAGCCCGCAGGAAGCGACTTCGCTCAAACGAAATTTCACCACCCGCACCGCCCAGCGCTTCTCCGTGTTCTCCCGGCGCTACCAGGGCCCCGGCCACCGCGCCTTCGCCGCCGGCCAGCAGCGGGCGGGGCTGGAATCGCTGGACATCTATTTTCAGAAGATCGCAGACCGGCCGGTGCGTTTAGACGGAGCGCGCTGGCAAGAGCAATGACAAAAAAAGCTAAGACATTGTCACTCGGCGTTTTATGCTAAGCTTTCAGAGTTGAAGCTTGCATCTTTTCATCGGGGAAGCGCGAAGCTATAATTGGACCGTTTCCCGAACCAGTCGAAACCGTCAACACCGGGTGGGCGAATGGCCCCACCCTTTTCATTGTCAGCACCCGGAGTCGATACATGCGCCGCATAAGTATTCTGTTACTGATTATCCCGATCCTCGCCCCGTTGTTTGTCCTGCCCGGTGAAAGCTGGGCGGTGCGCGGAGATCACCCGCTGGTTTCCCGCTTCCCCGGCTCGCAGATTCAGAAATACAGCGTCAAGGAATTCGATGAATACAATTTCATCAAGGGCATCGATCTGGAAAAAGGCGAGTTCGTCGGCAAAAAGCTGGCGGGAAGGGTCACGCGGATCGTGTATTCGAACCCGAAGGAACGCTCCACGCTGGAGATCTACAAGAATTTCGAAATGGCGCTCAACAAAGGCGGCATGAAAACCATCTTTCAGTGTTCCGGCGAAGGCTGCGGCGCCGGCATTTCCGCCAGCCACTGGAGCCGCTTCAACGGAATCTCCGCCTACACCGGGAACAAGAGCCGTTATCTGGCGGGCCGCATCGAATCCGGCGGCCAGGAAGCCTACGTTTCGGTGATGGTGGGACGCAACCGCACGCAGGTGGACGTGATCGAAATTAAATCGATGGAAACCGGGCTGGTTTCCGTCAACGCGCAAACCCTCGGCGAGGACATCGATCAATTGGGACGTGTGCGGATTTACGGCATCTACTTCGACACCGGCAAATCCAGCATCAAACCCGAGTCGGAACCCGCCCTCAAGGAAATCGCCACGCTGCTGCAACTGAGAAAATCCCTCAAGCTGTTCGTCGTCGGCCACACCGACGCCGTGGGCCCGCTGGAAGTCAATATGAACCTGTCCAACGAACGCGCCCAGGCCGTGGTGCAATCCCTCATCGACAAGTACGAAGTGGCGGGCAACCGTCTCGCCCCGTTCGGCGTCGGCCCGCTCGCGCCCGCCGCCTCCAACTCCACCGAGGAAGGCCGCAGCCTGAACCGCCGCGTGGAGCTGGTCAAACAGTGAAAAAGATCCATAGAAAGAGCGGAAATTTAACACGACCCAAACTTCAAATGCCGGACTTTGTCAAACGGGCATTAAAAAGACGTGGGTTGGTCGCCGAATACGAAGCGCGGCCCGCCTATCAACAGAATGATTACATCGGATGGATAAGCAAGGCGAAACTTCAGGAAACAAAAGAAAAACGGCTTTGCCAGATGCTCGATGAACTCGAAAAAGGCGGTGTTTATATGAAAATGTCGCACCCCCCATCGAGTAAAAACCGGAATTAAGAGCAGCCGCATCTCCGTCAATGCCCAGGAATCAGGCGGTGTTCTTCAGGACCTTCAGTTTTTCCAGCACCGTCTCCTGCTTGTCGGAGAACAGCACCCGCTTGCGGTATTTGCGCAGAAAACCGGGCAGCCGGCTGAGCGGCACCACGTTTTCCGGAAAGTGCCCTTTCAGTTTCGCCTGCGTGAACACCACCACCGGAACGTAGGGATAGCGGCCGAGCGTTTCCTCCAATGCGTTCATCTGCTTGCGGTTGTCCCAGAGCGGGTTGTAGATCGTGTCGCGGTTCCGGCCGGATTTCACCTCCCATTCCCGGTCCCCCTCCTCGCCGCGCACCTTGCCGGTCTGGCGGCGCACGGTGACCACGAACACGCCGAACGGCGAGACGACGACGTGATCGATGCGGTTCATGCCGCGGAAACCCGGCAGCACCACATCGTTGACCACCACGTATTCGTCGCCGAGCCGCTTGATTTTTTCCTCGACCGAAACCGCTCCCTGCGGCAGTTCGCGGCTCTGCCGGAACAGAAGCACCACCAGCGTGACCAGCACCACCAGCCCCGCCGCGATTTTCACTCCGTACACCGTGAGGATTTCGGACACCATTTTTTCAGCAGGCCTCAGGCTGAGGTTGGGAAGGCATCACCGGGCGAACGGGTCCGGCGGTTCGAAGGAGGATGCGGTCTGGGATTCGGGGGGCGACGCTTCTTCCGCAGCGGATGCCGATTCGGCCAGGCTGAACTTCATGCCCGAGACGACGGGGAAAAACAGCGGCGCGGTGTCACCGGACAACCCCTCGGCATCCGCGCGCTGTTTGCGGAAGTTGGCCAGCGCCGTGAGCGTCACCGCTCCGCGTTCCGGCAGGTGGTTCCGCACCGACTGCGCCGCCCGGCGGCCGAACACCGTGATGTCGAGCAGGGAATTGCCCATCAGCCTGTTGGTGCCGTGCAGCCCGCCCGTCACTTCGCCCGCGGCCCACAATCCTGGTACCTGCGTGAGGCCGTCCGCATCGGTGCGGATGCCGCCGTTCTGGTAGTGCAGGGTCGGGTGCACGAGGATCGGCTGTTGCGCGGGGTCGATGCCGTAACGCTCGAAGCGGTGGATGATGCTCGGAAACTGCCGCCTCAGCGTCCCCTCGCCTTTTTGCACTTCGATGAGCGGCGTGTCGAGCCAGACGCCCTTGCGGCCCGCCGGGGTCTGAACGCCGCGGCCTTCAGCCACTTCCTTAAGCGTCGCCGCCGCCAGCACGTCGCGGGTGACCAGCGCGTCGATGTACGCCTCGCCCTCGGCGTTGACCACCTGCGCCCCCGCCGAGCGGATCGCCTCGGTCACCAGCTGCCCGGCGAGCGCCTCCGGATACGCCGCCCCCGAGGGATGGTACTGAAAACTGTCCGCATGCCGCAACTCACAACCCTGCCGGTACGCCAGGATCAACCCGTCGCCGGTCGCGCCGAGATGGTTGCTGGTGGGAAATCCCTGCAATCTGAGTTGTCCGCTGCCGCCGGTGGCGAGGATCACCGCCCGCGCCGATACCGTGGTCAGCGTTCCGTTCCCGCGGTTCCACAACACCGCACCCGTGACCGCGCCGTCGCCGTCGTCGGTCAACTCCACGGCGGCGTGGTCTTCCAGCAGCCGCGTCTCGGTCGCAAGCAGCGCGTCTTTCAGCACGCGCATGATCTCCAGCCCGGTGTAGTCGCGGCAGGCCAGCACGCGCGGGACCGAGGTGCCGCCGCCGGCGCGCAGGCGGTAGGTGCCATCGTCGTTGCGGTCGAACAGGCAGCCCAGCGAGCTCAGCCAGTCCACGCTGCCGGTGGCGCTCTCGCAGAGGATGCGCAGCAGGTTCACATCGTTGTTGCCGTGCCCACCCACATAAGAGTCAGCAAAATGCCGGCGCGGCGAATCGCCGGACCCGAGCGACGCCTGGATGCCGCCTTCGGCCATCACCGTGTTGCTGTCCCCCAGACGCAGCTTGGTGGCGAGCGCGACCGCAAGCCCGGAGCCCTGCAGCGCGAGCGCCGCCGACACCCCCGCGCCGCCGCCGCCCAGGATCAACACATCCGTCTTCAGCTCGACCTTCGGTTCGTGACCCTGCGGCAGCGGGCTGTCCGATTCCAGAAGCTGAGCCAGTTCCGGCGGAAATTTCTGCGATCCGGCGTTGGCACCGACGCACACCGTCCGCTCTTTTCCCAGGTAATCGGGGTGATAGGCTTTCAGCAACGCGTCCTGCTCGGCGTCGCCCGGCAGCGGCAGGGTCTGCTTCAGACGCCGCGCGCGGCTGGCCGCAAGCTTGTCGAGAGATTGTTTCGCCCAGTCCATCACGCCTCACCCATTCCGTACTGGCGGAAATGCTTCGCCCGCTTGAGCCGCTCGGCCGCATCGCCCTCCAGCAGATAGGCCCATTCGCTTTGCGCCGCCGCATCCTCCACGGCGGGATTTTCATCCTGCGCTGCCGCCGCATGCCGCTCTTTGCCCATGCTGCGCCGCACCCACATCCCCATCGTGTGCGGCAGCACCTTGTCCTCGCACACGAAGCGGCACAGACCGCAATGGATGCAGGCGGTGAAATCCTCGCTCACCGCGTCGAATTTGCCTTCCTGCATGCGCAGCACCGAGTCCATCACCGGGATCGACATCGGGCAGGCGGTGGTGCAGCTGCCGCATTTCGTGCAGCGGTTGAGGGTGGGAAACGCCGCCTGCAAGTGTTCCATCGAAGGATCGGCAACCGGTTCCTTTGCAGGCGCGGGGTCCACCGGACAGGGAAACACCTCCATGCCCGCTTCCACCGGGCGGAGGCAAGCCAGATCCGTGCCGCCTCCGGGCCGGCCGTCCGCAAACCGCACCGTGACCGTGCAGGCCCCGCAGACGCCGCCGACGCAACCGGTCTTCACCGCGTCCGCCAGCCCCGCAGCCCACAGCGCGTGCACGATCGTCTCCCCCGCCCGGGCGGTGACCGGCTGCCCGGCCACCTTGATTTCCACCGTTTCGCTGTCTTTATTCAAGGGCTTTTCTCGCAAAAATAAGCGTTTAGGCCATCCATGTTAGTGGCAACCCGTATGAGTTTCAAGCCTTCCCTGCTTCCGCCGCTATGTTTGCCGCCTTCGGTTGCCGGGGTTGGGATTCTATGCTAAATTAGCGTCAGATTCATAAACTACAAAGGGTTCCCGATGTCCGGACATTCCAAATGGGCCAGTATCAAGCATAAGAAAGGGGCTTTGGACGCCAAGCGCGGCAAGATCTTCACCAAGCTCATCAAGGAGATCACCGTGGCGGCGCGGCTGGGCGGCGGCGACATCGACGGCAACCCGCGGCTCCGCACCGCGGTGCAGGCGGCGAAGGGCCAGAACATGCCACAGGACAACATCAACCGCGCCATCAAAAAAGGTACCGGCGAGCTGGAAGGCACGCAGTACGAAGAGATCACCTACGAAGGCTACGGACCCGGCGGCGCGGCGATCTTCATGGAAGTGATGACCGACAACAAAAACCGCACCGTGAGCGAGCTGCGCGCCATCCTCGGAAAAAACGGCGGCAACATGGGGGAAAACGGCTGCGTCGCGTGGATTTTCGAGCAGAAGGGATTCATCACCGTCAAGAAAGAGGAAAAAGGCGAGGACGAACTGTTCGAAGCGGCTCTGGAAGCGGGCGCCGAAGACATGAAAACCGTGGGCGATCACTACGAGATCACCACCTCCGTCGAAAACTTCGAGACCGTGCGCAAATCGCTGGAAGAACAGAACGTGAAGATGGACGTCGCCGAACTCACCCGCCTGCCGCAGAACACCGTTCCCATCGAGGAAAAACACTCCAAGCAGCTTTTGCGGCTCATGGAATCGCTCGACGACCACGACGACGTGCAGAAAGTCTACTCCAACTTCGACATCTCCGACGAAGTCCTCGCCGCCCTCGAACAGGAATAAAGTTTTTCACCGTCCCGGCTCAAAACAAACCGCGAACGTGGTATCCTAATTCCGCAGCACGCTGTCCCCGTTGGTTCCGATAACAACCTGTCTTTCATTCTTTCACTTCCAACTACCCGGCAAAAAATTATGCGCGTGATGGGCATCGATCCCGGCAGCAACTGCACCGGTTACGGCATCATCGAAGAAACCAAAGGGCAGCTGCGCGCTGTGCACTGGGGCGGCATCCGCAACAACGCCCGCCATCCGTTTCCCGAACGGCTGAAACGCATCTACAACGATCTGGTGGCCGTGATCCGCGAATTCGCGCCCGACGCGGTGGCGGTGGAGGATCTGTTCTTCGCCAACAACGCCAAATCCGCCCTCAAGCTGGGGCAGACCCGCGGTGCGACGCTTCTGGCCGCGGTCAACGAGGACCGGGAGATCGCCGAATACAGCCCGCTGGAAGTGAAGCAGTCCGTCGTCGGCTACGGCCGCGCCGACAAGATCCAGGTGCAGACGATGGTCACGGCGCTTCTGGGCCTCAAGGAAAAACCCGAGCCCTTCGACGCCGCCGACGCGCTCGCCGTCGCCATCTGCCATTTGCACACCGCAACCCACAAAGCCCGCCTCAAGACGGGCCGCTGATATGATCGCGCATCTGACCGGAACGCTGAGATCCAAATCGCCGGTGCACATCGTGGTGGACGTGCAGGGCGTCGGCTATCAGGTGTTCGTGCCGCTCTCCACCTTCTACGCCCTGCCGGAAACCGGGGAGACCGTCGCCGTCAACATCCATACCCACCTGCGCGACGACGCCCTGAAGCTGTTCGGCTTCCTCACGCAGGAGGAGCAGATGGTGTTCGAAAAGCTGATCGGCATCAGCAAGGTCGGCCCCAAGCTGGCGCTCTCCATATTGTCCGGCATGCCGCCGCAGGAATTGATGACCGCCGTCATGGAGCACGACGTCGCGCGCATCGCCACCATCCCCGGCGTCGGCAAGAAAACCGCCGAACGGCTGGCGCTGGAGATGAAGGACAAGCTCGCCGACGTGCAGGTCGAGTTTCTGCCCGCGGCCGGGGCCACCGCCACCAGCGGGGTCATGGACGACGCGCTTTCGGCGCTCATCAACCTGGGCTACAAAAAACCCGAGGCGGAGAAAGCGCTCAAATCGATCTGGGAGCGGGACGACCAGAAATCCAATTTGCAGGATCTGATCAAGGACAGCCTGAGCGTGCTGTCTTAAAAAATGGAACACGATGCCATGATGGACCCCACCCTCGACACGGAAGACGTCCAGTTCGACTCGAAGCTGCGTCCGGTCAACTTCGGCGATTACGTCGGGCAGGAGAAGGTGAAGAGCAATCTGGAGATCTTCATCTCCGCCGCCAAGCTGCGCGGTGAAGCGCTGGACCACGCGCTGTTCTATGGACCGCCGGGGCTGGGCAAAACCACGCTCGCCAACATCATCGCCCAGGAGATGGGTGCGAACCTCAAAAGCACCTCGGGCCCGGTGATCGAAAAATCCGGCGACCTCGCGGCGCTGCTCACCAACCTGAAGGAAGGCGACATCCTGTTCATCGACGAGATCCACCGGCTGTCGAACGCCATCGAGGAAGTGCTGTACTCGGCCATGGAGGACTACAAGCTCGACATCCTCATCGGCCAGGGGCCAAGCGCCCGCTCCATCAAGCTGGACCTGCCGCCCTTCACCCTGATCGGCGCGACGACGCGGGCAGGCCTGCTCACCTCGCCACTGCGCGACCGCTTCGGCGTGGTGCACCGGCTGGACTATTACTCCGAAAAGGAACTGGAAACCATCGTCACCCGCTCCGCCTCCATCCTGGAGGTCGAGACCACCGAAGACGGCGCCAACGAGATCGCCCGCCGCTCGCGCGGCACCCCGCGCATCGCCAACCGGCTGCTCCGGCGCGTGCGCGACTACGCGCAGGTCAAGGCCAACGGCGTCATCGAGCGCACCGTGGCGCAGAAATCTCTGGAGATGATGGAAGTGGACGACAAGGGGCTGGACAAGATGGACCACAAACTGCTGCGCACGCTGATCGAAAAATTCGCCGGCGGGCCGGTGGGCATCGAGAGCCTGGCCGCCTCCATCAGCGAAGAGAAAGACACCATCGAGGATGTGCTCGAACCTTACCTCATGCAGAGTGGCTTCATCCACCGCACCCCGCGCGGCCGCGTCGCCACCCCCCTCGCCTACCGCCACTTCGGCCTGCTGCCCCCGGAACAGGCCGGACAGGAAAGTTTGTTTTAGGCGGGCGAGGCGTGGACGCTCCCATCTCGGCAAACATTCTGAAAACGGTTGCGCTGCTGATCCTGATCGCCAGCCTGTCCTTAGGCTGTGCGAAAACGGTGATACACACTCCGCTCAGCGCGGCGGAATTCGAGAAAGTGGATTTTTCGACCCACGTCCCCGAGCGTTTCTGGGGGGATGCGGCGCCGCCGAACCTCGATGAGGCAATCAAAAGGGACGCGCCTGTGCTGAGAGCCCGCTTTCCCGAAGCGGTGAACGCCACACCGGAAACCGCCCCCGTGAGCGCCTTGCTCGCCATATCCGGAGGCGGTGCGAACGGCGCGTTTGGCGCCGGCATCCTGGCGGGCTGGACCGAATCCGGCAAACGGCCGCAATTTGAAGTCGTGACCGGTGTCAGCACCGGAGCGATCATCGCCCCCTTTGCCTTCCTGGGCTCGGATTACGATTCGACACTGATCAGGATGTATTCCAACGTGGACCGCGATGGAGTGTTTAGCCTGGAATCGTTGGCCGGGATGATATTCGGATCGGCACTTTCGGATACCACGCCTTTGAAAAAACTTTTAGCGACCTACATCACGCCTGAGGTCGTTGAGGCGATCGCCGAACAGGAAAAGCTCGGACGCAAACTCTTTATCGTCACGACCCATTTTGACGCCATGCGGCCGATGGTTTGGGATATCGGGGCGATCGCCTCGCGGCGCGGCAAAGAGGCGGTTCCGCTCATTCGCAAAATCATTCTCGCCTCGGCGGCGATTCCGGTCCTCTTCCCGCCGATCCCCATCGAGTGGGAGATCGACGGCAAACGTTTCACCGAATTGCATGTAGACGGCGGCGTGTCCCGTCAGGTGTTCGTCTATCCGGCGCAAATCCATGTCGACCGCTTCAACGAGATCCTGGGCTTGACGTTTCGGCGGGAAATATACCTGATCTTCAATGCAAATACCCAAAACGCTTACGAGCCCGCTTCCGTCAAGATCAGCGACATCGCGGAACGCTCCCTGAAGACCCTGCTTCGCAACCAGGCAAACTCCAACATCGAAGAAATCTATTTCCTGGCGCGCCGGGATGGCATTGCTTTCAAAAAAATATCGATCCCCAACGATGTGGAAGCCGATCGAAGCACCGAGTTCGATCCCGACTACATGCGGTCCCTGCTGGACCTCGGCCGCGAAATCGGCCGCCGCGGCGATTTCTGGCAAACCCCGCCACCGGCCAAAAGTGTGCAACCGTAATAATACGGTAAATTTTTTTTCGACCTCCCTGCATACCTCTCCCCCCACAAACTTGACACAACCTTCCCCCAGCGCTACAGTGACGGGATAACCCAACCGATTTCAACGCCAACGTTACGCGGCTTTAACATAAGTCATTTCAGGCACTACGTTTAACGTTGTCCCTTAAGGAAAGGAAATTCCCATGGCCACAGCCAGCGCCCGGCACATTCTCGTCGGGTCGGAACAGGAATGCGCGGATTTGAAAAGCAAGATCGAAGGCGGCGCCGATTTCGCCGACATGGCCAAGCAGCACTCGAAGTGCCCTTCGGGCCGGGACGGCGGCACGCTGGGTGAGTTTCACCCCGGCCAGATGGTGCCGGAGTTCGACACGGTGGTTTTCAATGAAGAAGTGGGCAAGGTGCACGGCCCGGTGAAAACCCAGTTCGGCTTCCACCTGATCGAGATCACCAGCCGCAACGATTGAGTGATTGAGAGGAAGGATCATTCTTCCCCCTCAACCAAGCAACCTTCAGAGTATCATGAGCGGGTACCGAGCTATGCTCGGCCCGCCCTCTCGCTCCGGGGAGGTCGAGCCAAGCTCGACACTCGCTTATTAAATTACTGAAGGTGACTTGAGGGTTTTTTATTTTCATTCTATTTTCACTCTATATTCTTTGCGTCTTTGCGCGAGGCTCATGCTTCGGCAAGCTCAGCATGACAATTGTGTGTCACCCTGAGCCTGTCAAAGGGTAAATTCCATGTTTAAGCACTCGCAGTACTCTCTTTTTTCGCCACCTTCCACAGTCCGAAGGCCTGCAGTTCCGCAAACAGCAGCACCAGCAAAGCCACGCCGAGCACCGCCGCCTGCCCCGTCGCGTTGAAGAGATGCGGGTAACCGAGCAGCAGCACGCCGCTCGCCGCCACCCACAACAGATCCCCGCCGATGATCCCTGCGGCCGACCAGCGCTTGAGCACCGGCTGGTGCAGCAGATAGATGATGTCCGCCGCGAACAGGATCAGCATCAGACCGACCGCCATCAACACCAGCGGCCATTGGAATCCCATCCAGGCGGAGAGATAAGGGTGCCCGGCGGCGAGGATAAGGCCCGAAATGCCCGAAAACACAGCGTTTGCCCCCAGGGACGCGCGCAGAAACCGCTCCTGTTTTGGGAAGTGCTTCATGCGAGACCTCCTTTGCTTTAAAAATATATAGTGTATTTTTTAAAAATATATAGTTAAAATGGAAGGGCGTCAACCGTTTTTCTTAAGGAATCGCCCATGAGCAAACGCAGCTACAACCAGGATTGCGCCCTCGCCCTGAGCCTCGACATCATCGGCGAGCGCTGGTCGCTGCTATTGATCCGCGAACTATTGACCGGACCCAAGCGGTTCAAGGACCTGATGCAAGGATTGCCTTCGATGGGCACCAATCTGCTGTCCGCCCGCCTCAAGGAGCTGGAGGCGTCCGGCGTGATCCTGCGCGGCGACCTGCCGCCGCCGGCGGGCGCAACGGTGTATCAGCTCACCGAGCTCGGGCGCAAGCTGGAACCGGCGGTGCTGGAACTGGTGAAGTGGGGGTTTCATTTCCTCGGCGGCAAACGGCCCAAAGGGATCTCGCGGCCGCACTGGACTCTGGTGGCGATGAAAGCGGCGTTTCTGCCCGAGCGGGCGGAAGGACTGACGGCGACCTACGAACTGAAGGTGGACGGAACGCTGTTCGCCATCCGCGTGGACGACGGCCGTCTCGACATCGACCTGGGACCGGCTTCTGACCCACTGGCGCGGCTATCGACCTACGGGGCGGTGCTGTCGCGGCTGGGCATGGGGCAGCTCGATCCGCGCGACGCAATGGAATCCGGCGCGGTGCGCGTCGAGGGCAACAAAAAGGCAGCGCTCAGGATGCTGCGGCTGTTCCGCGCCGCTCCCTGAGTTTATGGATTAATTGGAAAGGGTGCCGGCTGAGCGCCACACATCCTGAAAGCGGTCGAAAAACCCGTCGTCCAGGGAAGTGGTGCCGAGCAGCGAGGGCTGCTGAAAGGTGGTGAAGCCGTGGAAATCGCGGCTGCCGGTGACGATGAGGTCCATGCTGCGGGCGAGATCGATGTAATAGTCCACCCGGTTGATCTTCTCGTGATAGGGGTACACGCATTCCAGCCCCAGCAGGCCGAAGGATTTCAATTCCTCCAGTTGTTCGGGCACATCCTCGTACTTGCGTCCCTTGGCCGGGTTGACCAGCGAGTAGGTGCGCTCCCCCGGATGGGCGAGCACCGGCACGCCGCCGGAACGGCGGATGAGGCGGATGACGGTCTCGATGCCGAGGTTCTCCCGCTCGACGTTGTACTGCACCAGGTATTTTTCGAAGGCGGCGCTGGTCGAGGACACAATGCCGAGCCGCACCATCTCGCGCGCCAGATGCGGCCGGGCCAGCACGCCCTCCGCCGCGCGGCGGACGTTCTCGAACAGGATGCTGCCGCGGAATTCTTCCGGCACCACGGCGTTGATCTTCTCCACCATCTGACGCATGCGCTTCTCGCGTTTTGCCGACATCTCGGCCACCCGCGTCATCAACTCCGGGTCGATCGCCTCCAAAGACTCGAAATAGCCCAAAAGGTGCAGGTTGCGGCCCCGGTAGCGGGTGGTGATCTCGATCCCCGGAAACGCGTGGATCCCGGTGTTCTCCGCCGCCTTGAGGAATTCTGGGATGCCCTCGAACGTGTCGTGGTCGGTGAGCGACAGGATCGAGACCCCGTTTGCCTCGCCGATACGCACCAGTTTTTCAGGCGGGTATTCCCCGTCCGAATAGGTGGAATGCATGTGGATTTCAGATTTTCGCATGGTTTTCCGGCTGCGCGTGTGATCCTCCATCATACTCCGCTTTTGCGGGAAATTCAAAGCGCACACCCCGCGCTCCCGGAATCCCTATCACTTCGCTCCCGCAGATTGCAGAATCCGGACAATTTCGGCAAACCCTTTTTGCCGGGCATGCTGCAGCGGGCTGACCCCGTCGTTATCCGCAATCGTCACATCCGCACCCGCATCGACCAGCATTTGCACGATTTTCTGATGATCCGGACCTCCCTCACTCAGAACGATGGCTTCCAACAAAGCGGTCCAGCCCAAATGATTCACATGGTCGATATCCACATCGGTCTTGAGCAGGGTCTTCACCACCTCCACGTGCCCCCGTTCGCAGGCCGGAATCAAAGGCGTTCCGCCGAAACGATTGTAGAGGCTGAAATCCGGACCGGCCTGCAGGATCATCTGTAAAATCTCAAGGGTCCCTTCGGCTCCGGCCAGCAGCAAGGGGCTGTCGAGCCGGTTATCCTGCGCGTTCACGTCGGCGCCCGAATCGATCAAAAATTGTGCGATGTCGATATGGTTCCCGGCAACCGCCACGAGCAAGGCGGTGCGACCCTGTTCGTCCCGGCTGTCCACGTTCACGCCCTGCTTAACGAGTTGCCGGACCGTTGATAGATCGTTTTGGGCCACGGCTGCGATCAGCTGTTGCGATCCTTCCGTCATGGCCGCGCCCCATGTGGCGAAACTCAACGCCGCCACGAGGACACCCGCCGCCAAAATCCTGATAAAACCTAAGCTCTTCATCTGTTCACCTCAAACGCACGCCAATCCGTTTGATCCATGCAGAAATTATAGAGATTTGCTCTGGAATTACCAGTCTGCCGAGTTTCTGGCAAGTCGCCGCAGGGCGCAGCAAAGAGGCCTCAGGATGCGGTATAATTGCTTGAATAGGCCCGATATATAAAACTTGCCACCGGAAAAAGCAAACGGGTAATATTGTTTATCCGGACGGGTGCGCCAGTAGTTTGATATCCGATCCGGGGCCGCTACGCTTGAGGTAAAGCCTTAAGCGCAAACGCTGCAACGCTCTATTATTAGATAAGCTTAAGACACCTTCGTTCAATCGGGGCACGCTGTTTCCTCCCCGTTCACCCGGCGGGCCTGACCGTCACAGAAGGCCCGCTTCAGGTAGAAAGCATGTCGAAACTTCTCAGCCTGTCCATCCTGATCCTGTGTGGAGTGCTGGGCTGCACCGCCGGGAAAATGTCCTTTTCGGACTCCAAAGCACCCCCCGCACCCAAAGGCCCCGGCGAAATCTGGATCGTCTATTCGGGAAACACGCTGGGCGAGCTCAAGCCCTGCGGCTGCGCCAAGGAGGAAGACCAGGGCGGCTTCGAGCGGCGCATGAGCTATTTCAAAGACGTCCGCAAACGGGCCCAGAATCTCCTGCTGGTGGACACCGGCGACAATTTCAAGGAACCGACCCGCCAGGGGCTGCTGAAGGCGCGTTTTCTCATCGAGGCCATGCGCAAAATGCAGTACGACGCCGTGGCCCTGGGGGAGCACGATTTCGTCTACGGCAACGAGTTGATCGAAAAAGCTGAAGACGTGCCCTGGCTGTTGAGCAACTTCGATTTCGAGCAGCTTACCCTGCCCAAGTTCCGCATCAAACGGTTTCCCAACGGCATGAAAGCCGCGGTGATCGCCGTCGCCGACCCGCAGATTTACTACAGCGCCCACCATGCCGGCGACCAGGTGCAGAGCCCCCAGGCGGTGGTGCAATCGCTGGTCGGGCAGCTCAAAAAGGATGAAAATCCCGATCTCATCGTGCTGCTCACCCACATGCAGCGGGAAAACGCCCGTGCGTACCTGGATCTTGCGGGGGTGGACGTGGTGGTGAACGGGCACATCGAAAAAGAAACCGACACAATCGACATGAATCCGGAAATCAAGGACGGCAAGATCCTGGTGCAGCCGGGCCCGCGCGGGCAGAAAATGGGCGAGCTCAAGGTCACGATCGGTAAGGACGGCAAGCGTTCCTTCGAGCAAAAGATGGTGCGGCTGGATTCGGCTATCCCATTCGATCCGGAAATGGTAAAGTTATACGAACAATACAATCAGGAAGTCGAAGCGCTTTTTTTCGAATCCCTGACGGCCCGGAGGAACAAAGACAAAAAGAAAATTTACGCCACCGAAAAAGTATGCCAGACCTGCCATCCGGACCAGCACAAGATCTGGAGCGCTTCCCGTCACGGACACGCCTACGACACGCTGCATAAAATCAACAAGGCCTTCGATCCGGAATGCCTGGTGTGCCACGTCACCGGGCTCAACGAGGAAGGCGGGTTCATCAGCGAGATCGACACGGCCGAACTGAAAAACGTACAGTGCGAAGTGTGCCACGGACCGGCCCTCAAGCATTCCCAGGCCCCGTCCAAGGGTTTCGGTCTGGACGCCAAACAGGCTTGTAAAAAATGCCATGTGAAAAACCACAGCCCCAATTTCAACTATTCCACTTACTGGCCGAAAATCCGGCACTGATGATGAAGGAAGCAACAATCTGCAAGCGAATCAGGAGAATCTCATGAGATATTTCACGGCCCTCCTTGTGTCCATCCTGCTGTTTCCGGGTGTGGTGACAGCCGGAGACAAGATCCGGGGGAAATACGAGGTGATCGGCGACATCAAGACCTTAAAGGGCGCCAAATCGATCGAAATGCTGGAGTTTTTCAACTACTCCTGCGGCCATTGCTACCGTTTCCTGGAAGCCTCGAAACGGCTGCACGAAAAATACAAGGACAAGCTCCACCACAAGAAATACCCGATCTACTGGGGCAACCAGACCCCCTACCCGGCGCGGGCGTTTTACATCGCAGACGGGCTCGGCATCGAGGAAAAGTTCACCAAGGAGCTGTTCGACACCAACTTCAAGCTCAACATCAACATCTTCCAGCCCAAAGTCATCCGCTTTCTCGCCAAGGATCACGGCGTGGCCCAGGAGATGCAGGACGGCATGCAGTCGAGTAAGATCCAGGCCAAGGTGCAGAAGTCCCTGGATCTGGCGGAGCAGTACAAAGCCAGCGAAACGCCCACCATCATCATCAACGACGTGCTCAAGGTGGTCCCCAGCCTCACCGCCGGCGACGTCGATAAGATGACGGACAATTTAGACCTTATTTTTCAAGACGTTTTAGGTTATAATGGGAAATCGTGACCCAAACAAGCAGTCTTTTAAGGATTACATGCACACCTCTATTTGAGGTCTCAATTCGATTCCACTGGGGACAATATTGATGCCGAAAATCCACTCTAAAGGTTGGCTGACCCTCGTAGCGCTCGTTTTTGCAGGCGTTCTGCTGCTCACACCCACCGGCCTCAAGTCCGATAATCCGCTCGTGCCCTCGGCGCACGCCGGATTTTTCAACGACGATCTCGAGCTGTTCGACGAGGTGGTGGACCTGATCGCGGAAAAATACGTCTATCCCCCCGATTATAAGAAGTTGTTCTCGGCGGCGATCGACGAAATGCTGACCATGATCGGCCGCGACAGCCTGGTGGTGAAAAAGACCTCCATCGGCCAGTCCATCAAGGGTTCCAAGCTGGAGGTGAGCTACGACCTGAATTACGACCCGGCGCACGACATGTCCTCGTTCAAGAAGGTGTATTACTTCCTGCTCGACGAATCCCGCGGCAAGCACTCGAAACAGGACCTGGAGACCGCCGCCATCATCGGCATCATGAACTCGCTGGACCCCTATTCCCAGTACCTGGACAAATCCGCGTTCGACAAGTCCATGCGCGACACCGAAGGCAAGTACGGCGGGCTGGGCATGATCGTCACCATGAAGGACAAAAAGCTCATGGTGGTCAAGACCATGAAAAACGGCCCCGCCCGGCGCTCCGGCATCCTGTCGGACGACGTGTTCGTGAAAGTGAACGGCAAAGATGTGACCGGGTTGCAGATCCACGACCTGGCCGAGATGCTGCGCGGTTATCCGAACACCAAGGTGTCGGTGACGCTGCTGCGCCCCAGCAGCAACAAGGAAAAAACCTACACCCTGACCCGCGAGATCATCGCCATCGAGACGGTGACCTACGAGACCCGCAAGGACAACATCGGCTATCTCAAGATCTCCAGTTTTTCCAAGCAGACCAACGACCAGCTCAAGGAAGGACTGGCACAGGCGAAGCGCGACGGGGTCAAGGCGTTCATCGTCGATCTGAGAGACAACCCCGGCGGCCTGTTGAACCAGTCGGTCAAGGTGGCGAGCCATTTTCTCTACCGCGGCCGCATGATCGTCTACACCCAGGGCCGGCGCAAGAGCGACTATAAGGAATACCGGGCGCAGTACCGCAACAGCCTGCTGCACATGCCCGTGGTGATCCTCATCAACCGGCACAGCGCCAGTGCGTCCGAGATCGTGGCGGGAGCGCTGCGCGATTCGGGCAAAGCCCTGATCATCGGCGAAAACTCCTACGGCAAAGGTTCCGTGCAGACCATCTTCCGCATCAGCGACGGTTCCGGCCTCAGGCTCACCACGTCGAAATATTTCACACCCTCCGGCATCGACATCACCGAACACGGCATCGTTCCGGAAATCAAGATCGTCAAGGAGCTGACTCCGGAGGAGCGTAAAAACGGGCCCACACCGAAAATAAACGGAAACTTCCAGTCCCCGTCGATTCGGCTGCAGACCACCGAGCTGGACAAGTATCTTGTCGAACACGGCGCAACCACCGGCAAGGACATCGATTCCAGCCTGCAGTTCGCGCACATGGTCCTGAAGAACCTGACCATCGCCAACAAAAAACAGACACTCAAAAAAGCCCGCGACATCGCGGCCAACATTCACTACTGAACGTTCACCCCTTCGCAGCAAGCAGCATGAACATCATCGACATCGATTTTGAAAAAGGCAAAGTGCAAAGCGAGTACCACACCTGGGACATCGTCTCCAACAACGACAACAAATTCCTTCTCCTGCAACGCGAGGACAAAGGCAAATTCCACGCCGCTGAAGCGGACGTGAAAAAGAAGCACCTCTGGGAAGTGAAGGAAATCTCCTACCGCGCCCCGGACGGAGCCAGCTTTTTTCTCGACGAGGAATCCGGCATCATCGGCATTTGACCTACCCCTCAGCCGAACCCAGCTTTCAAACTTCAGGTGTTGATCATTTTCCTTTTTCTGTAATTCCAACCCCATCCTGCAATCAATACCAAAAAATAGAATAAGAAAATGCAAAACAGGACAACGCCGACCATACTGATTAACATATAATCTTCAAACGCTAAGGGGTTGAGTTTCACTTCTACCATTGGATCGGCTTTTTCCCATTCTGAATGGAGATCGCGCGTTTTAATCGAGAGCGTGTATTTCTTTCCTTCTTCCGCCTGAAAAGTTCCAATCTGAACCCCTATGTAATCTTCTCTAAAAATTCTTGAATACCCAACATCCAGGTTAGATCCTTCTTTTATTTGAAGGGTCCCCTGGTAGACCTGCCATTCAACATTCAATCTAGCTTTACTTTTAAAGCTGCCAATAATCGCATTCATTTGTTCTTCCGGAAAAACTTTTTTGAAGAGTACATTTACGTCGTAGAGTTTTGTCCGGTCCACATCGAATTCAATATCCTGCGGTTCCAGCGTCGAAAATGAAAAGGGGATTCTGGCGATAATCACACGATAAGATGGTCCTTTGACACCAAAATAATAAGTGACCACAGAAGCAAGCAATCCGGTTATGGCTACGGCCATTGAAATCCAGAATCCTCTAGTCATTTATTGAATCCTCGAAGGTTTGGAGAAGATAGGTGGGTGGAGGAATTGCCCAATTTGGGTGGGAGCCGGGTGCTTTTGCAATTACGACCCTTCCCCCCTCTCCGGGCAGGAGTCAGTAGAGCTTGAGGGATTTGAGGTGGGGCAGCGTTTTTTTCAGTTCGCTTTTGGTCTCGTCCGCCAGGAAATTGCCGCGCAGATCCAGTTTCTGCAGCTTGGGAAACGATTCCTTCTGCGCCCGGCCGATCGCCAGCGCGCCCGCATCGCGCACTTCGTTCCAGCCCAGTTGCAGTTCCTTGAGGTTGGGGAAGCTCCTGGTTTTGGAAAAGACGACGCTGCCGTTGTCGGCGAAGAAATTGTGTCTGAGGATCAGCGTCTGCAGTTTCGGCAGTTCGGGGGCTGCGGCGAGGATCTTCGCCCCTTCTTCGGTGAGGTCGTTGTAACGGATGTCGATCTTTTTAACTTTTTTGAGCCAGTCTTTGGTGAGAAGCAGCTTCAATCCCGCGTCGCCGATTTTCTTGCCGGACAGGTTCAGGTAGGTGCCGCGCCGCTTCAGCCCCTCTTTAAAAATCTTTTCGTAATCCAGCTCGGGCGGCCGGTCGATGAGATCAGCCGGGCCCTGCGCCGAAAGCACAAAAAAAAGGACGCAAACCCAGACCATCCGCATCCCTTTGTCGCATCCGAATCGTTGCATGAAAATCAATCTTCCATCACATCCTGTTCCGTCCGCGGACGCGTCGCGTCCATATCGTCATCCCAATCGTCATCCGCGCCGTCATCGTCTTCGTAGATGAAATCCGAAAGGTCATCGATGAACAGATGACACAGACGGGTGCGGCACTTGGCTTGCTGCAGCGCTTCCAAACCCTTGCGGCGAATCCGGTTGGAATTGAGGAACAGGTGTTTGAGCTTGGTCAGGGTTTTCGATTCCGCCAGCGCGATGGCGCCTTCGTCCTCCACGAGGTTGCCGTAGAGGTTGAGCTTCAACAGCTTTTTCATGTGCTCGGATTCGGCCAGCGCCTTGACGCCGTCGTCGCTGATGACATTGCCGTAAAAATCCAGGTCGGTCACATTCTTCAGGTTTTCGCACTGGGCGATGGCGATCGCGCCCTCGTCGCCGATGTTGTTGTTGGGCAGGCGCAGCTTTTTGAGCCGCTTTATGCTTTTCGAACGCGTGAGCGTCACCGCCCCTTTGTCCCCGATGTTCTGATTGCTCAGATCCAGGCTCTTCTTATCGGGGCTCAAAAACTGTTTGATCAGATACTCGACACTGGCCATAAAAACACTTCCGTTATGGATTCCTCTCGATTCAAAACCCGATTATAGCACAACCCGCAGGCTCGACGCCGGGGTCAAAATACCGGCGGATCAGAGAAATCCGTAACGCAGGATGAAGATCAGGGCGATGAGGTACAGGCCCCAATGGACCTGCGATCCTTTCCCCGATAACAGTTTGATCATCGGATACGCGACGAAGCCCAGCGCCATGCCATCGGCGAGGCTGAAGGTGAGCGGCATGCCGGCCACCACGAGGAACGCCGGCAACGCTTCGTCCCAGCGGTCCCATTCGATTTTTCTTAAGTTTTGCGCCATCAGGCAGCCGACCAGGATCAGCACCGGTGCGGTGATCGGATACAGCGTCGCCTGCCCTTCCACCGCATAGCCGCCGCCGATGGTCTGCGCCAGCGGCGAAAAGAACAGCGCCAGCAGGAACAGCCCGGCCGTCACCACGCTGGCGAGCCCGGTGCGCCCGCCTTCCGCGACGCCGGCGGCGCTTTCGATGTAGCAGACCACCGTGGAGGTTCCCAGCAGCGATCCGGTGGTAGTCGCCACCGCATCCGGCATCAGGGCGCGGTTGGCCCGCGGCAGCCTACCGTCTTTCAGAAACCCGCCCTGCTGCCCCACCCCGACCAGCGTCCCCGCCGAATCGAACAGATCGACGAACACGAACACCCCGGCGACGGTCAGAAGCCCCAGGTTGAACGCACCGGCCACATCCAGCGCCAGAAACGTGGGCGCGAGGCTCGGTGGCGGCGCGACGACGCCGTGAAACCGCGCCAGCCCCAAAGGAAACGCCAGCAGCGTCAAAAGCGCCAGGCCGATCAGGATCGCCCCCTTGATCTTTTTGTGCAGCAGCGTGCCGATCAGGATCAAGCCGAAAAACGTGAACAGCGCCGGGGCGCCGGTCACATCGCCTATCTGCACCAGGGTCGCCGGATGCGAGACCACCACCCCGCCCTGCACCAGCCCGATGAACGCGACGAACAGCCCGATCCCCGCGGCGATCCCGGTTTTGAGCCCCGCCGGGATGACGCGGATCAACGCCTCGCGCACCTTGAGCAGCGTCAGCGCGATCAGCACCAGACCCGAGAGAAACACCGCCCCCAATGCCGTCTGCCAGGGAATGCCCTCGCCGATGACCACGGTGAAGGTGAAATAAAAATTGATCCCCATGCCCGGCGCGAGCGCGATGGGGTAGTTCGCCAGCAGTCCCATCAACAGACAGCCGATCGCGGAGGAGATGCAGGTCGCTGCCATCACCGCGCCGAAATCCATCCCGGCCTGCGCCAGCACCGCAGGCTGCACGAACACGATGTAGGACGCCGTGAGAAACGTGACGCAGCCCGCGCGCAGCTCGGTGGGCACATCGGTGCGGTTTTCCCGGAGCGAAAAATACCGGTCCAGCCAGAGTGCGAGCCCGCTCATTGCGAAAGAGGATGGTTTCGGGAAAAAAAGGCAGCCCACCCTGCAAACCGCAGGCTGAACAGACGCCGGCTCATCGGATGAACTTTTCCTTCACCAGAGCCATTTCCTCGCGCTTGCTCTTGACGTTGCCGTTCACGCGCGCGTCCCGCAGGGTTTTGAACACCTTCTGAAACACCGGTCCGGGGGCGATGCCCATGCGGATCAGATCGTCGCCCGTAAGCGACAGTTTCGCCGAGCCGTGGTACTGGGAGAAATACAGCGTCGCCTGGTTGTTGACCCGGTCGCTGTTGGCGAGCGCCAGAAGAAAGATCACCGCTTCGGACGACAGGCTGGAAAACAGATCGTACACCTCGCTGGGCGCGCGTTTTTTCCTGTCCTTGAGCTTGGGCAGCGACTCCCGGCAGCTCTCCCGGTCGGCCTCCAGCCGTTTCCGCAGCCGCATCGGCAGCTTCAGCCGGTCCGCCGCACGGCGGAACGACGCGCGGTCCAGCTCGTAGAACAGGCCGAGAAAATACACGTACCAGACCTCGGGCTCTGCATTCACGGGCACCCGCTCGGCCCACGCCAGAACCCCCTCGATGCGGTCGAGTGGAGCCACCTGCTTCGCGTCCTTGAGCATGGCGGGGGCGATGCAGGCAAACAGCTCAAACTCGCGCATGCGGCGCACGCACTTCACCGGCGCGGCCTCCTTCATCAAGAGGATCAACTCGTTCAAAAGGCGCGAGCCGCTCAACGCGTCCACCCACCCCTTCTGCACCGCGTTTTTCATAAACGCCTCGGTCTGCTTGCCGAGAGTGAAGTGAAAGCGCTGCTCGAACCGGATGGCGCGAAAAATCCGGCAGGGGTCTTCGATGAAACTCAGGTTGTGCAGCACGCGGATCAGCTTGTCCTTGAGATCGCGTTCGCCGTTGAAGTAATCCAGCAGCGTGAACGCGTCGGGCCCGTTGAGCTTGACGGCCAGGCTGTTGATGGAAAAATCCCGCCGGAACAGATCGGCCTTGATGGAGCTTTTCTCCACCGTCGGCAGCGCCGCCGGGTGCTTGTAGTATTCCATGCGCGCCGTCGCCACATCGATGCGCAGGCCGTTTTCCAGAATGACCACCGAGGTGCCGAACTTGGCGTGGCTTTTGACCCGGCCTTTGAGTTTTTTCGCGGCCTTCTTGGCGAAGGCGATGCCGTCGCCCTCGACGACGATGTCCAGATCCAGGTTGGCCTCGCCTAAAAGCAGGTCGCGCACGAAGCCGCCCACCACATGGATGCCCATCCCCTCCTGGTCGGCGATCGCCGCCATCTGCGCGAACAGCTGCATCACGCTTTTGTCCAGCTGCTTTTTCAGCAGGCTTTTGATGTTTTTGCGCGCGCCGGCGGTTGTTTTCACGCCGGAGCCGGGCGCACTGCCGTCGCGCAGCATGTCGCCGTGCAGCGTGCGCAAAAGATCGCCGCGGCTGACGATGCCGACGAGGTGGCCTTTCTTCGGGTCCACCACCGGAATGAGTTTTTGCTTGTCCTCGATCATGATGGGCTGAATCGTTTTGAAAAACGCCTCGGGCGTGGTGACGGAAAATTCGCGGATCATCAGCGCTTCCGTCTTTTCCTTGGTCAATTGGTGGTGGATGGCCTTTTCCACCGTCTGCCGCGTGATGAGCCCCACCGGCCGCGCCCCTTCCAGCACCGGCAGCGTGTTCAGGTTGAAGCGCGTCAGCTTCTTTTCCACCGCCTGGATGGTGTCGCTCTTTTTCACCGACACCACCGGGAAATGCATGATGTCCGCCACTCGGCGCGGCGGCTGCACCACGCGTTCCAGAACCGTCTGCAGTTTTTCGCGCACCTGAGCCAGCGTCAGGTCGCGGATCGTCGCCGACGCCGCATAGGAATGCCCGCCACCGCCGAACGCCGCGGCGATTTCGCCGACGTCCACCTGCGGCTCGCGGCTGCGCCCGATCAGATAGATCTGCCGCTCCACGCGCACCAGCGCCACGAACACGGCCAGATTTTCCAGATCCACCAACTTCTGCACCGCATGCGACAGGTCCTCCACAAAACGGTTCGGCGACGCCGTCGCCACGTGCACATCGACGCCGTTGATCCTGAGCGTTTCCAGGTTGCGGATGAGATCGTTCAGCACCTCCACCAGGTCGTTGTTGAGCCGCGGCTGCACGTATTCGGCGACGACGGTCAGATCCGCGCCCCATTCGACAAGCAGCGCGAGCGCCGAGAAATCCTCCGGCGTGACGGAAACCGACAGCAGCGAATGCGTGTCCTCGA
Source organism: Nitrospinales bacterium (assembly GCA_965223345.1). GTDB lineage: Bacteria > Nitrospinota > Nitrospinia > Nitrospinales > VA-1 > CBDCWG01. The sequence goes on along the minus strand of CBDCWG010000012.1, from coordinate 1,713,515 downwards.
AGATCCCCAGCGCCATCAACGTGCTTTCTTCCGGGTTCAGGACCATTCCGTTTTCCACAAGCGTCTCCACCAGCACCGTCGTCGCCGCCCCGCGCTTGCAGACCGTGGCCCGGTCGGCGCCCAGGGCGTCCCCCGCATCGGGATGGTGATCGAAAACGTGCACCGCCACGCCCGGCTTTTTCACCAGCGGGCCGAAGCCGCCGATGCGTTTCGGGCTCTGCGTGTCCACCAGGATCAGGGTCTCGACCCGGTCCAGATCGATCGACTTGAGCCTCGAAATTTCGATCCAGCCGCCGCGCTCCTCCAGGTAGCGGTTCACCGACCGCTCCGCCGAGCCCGAAAACACCATCCGGGCTTTGGGATACAGCTTGCGCGCGGCCACCATCGAGGCGAGGCAGTCGAAATCCGCATTCAAATGGGTGGTGATCACCTGCATCGTTGTTTTCCTTGAATCCTGTTCATTCGGATCGCACCACCATGCGGGCGGTGAAATCGGTGCGCCGGGGAAGCGTGCAGACCCGGTTGTCGCAGGCGCGAAACGTGATCGAACCCGCGAGGGCGTGCGTGCCCGATTGGACATTTTCCGCCACTCTGCCCTGCCAGTCAAATTCCGCGAAGCCTTCGTGGATCGGCACCACCCGGTCCAGCGCGCCGTCGCGCGCGATCCGGGGTTCGGACTCCGTCCAGCGCCCCGGCCCGATCAGCCCCTCCCCGGCAAGCTCGATGCGTGTGGCGAGGTTCTCCTCTTGTTCCCCCTCGGGGAGTTTCAGAGCATAAATGTGCCAGCCCGGTTGCAGGCGGACCCGCAGATGCAGCCGCAGCGTCTCGCCCGGCCGGGTTTCCTCCGGCTCAACCAGCGCCTCGACTTTGATGATGGATTCCGGCTCCTGCGGGGGGGAAAACGCTTTGAACGGCTCGAAGGAATCAGCCGGAAACGCGAACACGCTCAGGCACATCCACACATAGAGCCCGGCTGCAAGTGGCGCACGGCGTCCCCGCTTGAGATGGCATTGTGGCTGAGTCATGGGGAATTCGACAACCGAACGGCGGGTCCGCGTCCCGGTCCGCTGCGCTGCCAGCGGGGGTCAGCGGATCAGCTTCGCTTCGGCGCGGGAGAGGGACAGGTACTTCTCGATGGCCTGGATGAATTTTTCCGAAGAGACCGCACCGGAAAACATCTCACCGGAAACATTACCCGATTCCGAATCGTACAGGCCGAGAATGAAGGTGGGCGTGCCTTGAATGCCGAGACGCAGCCCTTCACGGATATCGTTTTGAACCCGTTCCTTGTATTTGCCCGATTTCAGGCAGGCTTGAAACGCGTCGAGCTTTTTGACGCCCGCCTCTTTTGCCAGTTTGACGACATCCTCATCGATCTCGGAAATGCGGCTGTCGATTTTTTTATAGAGGATGGTCTGCATTTCCCAGAACCGTTCCTGATCGCGGGCGCATTCCACCGCCTCGGCGAGATACTTGGCGTCTTTGTGAAACGGCAGAGGGAAATGCCGGTAGCCGAACTGAACCTCTTTGGCATACTCTTTTCTGAGCTTGCGCAGCGTGTCCTGCACGCGTTTGCAGAACGGGCATTCAAAGTCGGAATATTCCAGCACAAAAACCTTGCGGGCTTTTTTCGGCTCCGGCTCGAACGCCAGCATGGCCGTGCCGATGCCCGCCACGACATGAAATTCGCTCGGCGGCTTCAGATAGACTTTGACCAGTTTCTTATCCAAAGCCCATTGATATTTTTCCTCGATGTAGGTCTCTTGCGCGAGCCGTTCCAGGTATTCGCGGATCTCCACGCGCATCTTGTCCAGGCTGCCCAGCTCTTTCACCCCCGGGGTTTCCCGGTAAAACTTGGCGATGTCCCGCTCGCTCACCTCCGGCAGCTCCTCGTTCATCATGTCGGGATACTTCTTGCCGAGGATCTGCAGGATCTTTTCCTTCAACGCCCGGTTCTGCATTTTATGCAGCTGCGCCATCGCATCGTGAATCTGGGCGTTTTTCACATCGTCCATCATGACCGGCTCACCTTCCACCGTGGCCACGACCGGATTGTTTGTGAATGTCTTTCCGTTATGGGGATCGGCGAATCCCGTTTTCGCAAATAAAAGGAAACTCGCCAACAGGCAGGAAAAAAATGCGAAACGACGAATGCTCATGGAAGCGATCTTTTTTTGTTGCAGAAAAAAACCCATCGCACGCAAAACCGGACCGGCTCCACGCACTCTATTCATTATCTCGCAATTGAGGGGGTGCGTGCAATCAGTTTGTTTCCTGTGAGGGCGGAAATGTGGCGCAGCAAAATCGCTGGAAACGGGGCGTTTGCGAAAGCGGTTGGCTTGGGAAACACCCGCCGCCGAACCGGCCCTGCCACAAAGACCGCAGGGTGCAGGGCACAGGCAGGGCAAAGCCCGCCTCACGGCGAGGCAGGGCCTGATTCCGGAAGCGCAAAACCCGGTACGGCAGCGCCTGCGTCAGCCCGCCGCGATGGAGGGTTCCGGGTTGAGAAACTTGTGACAGTTGTCGGCGAGCTCGAGAAACGCCTTGGCCGCCGCCGAATCGGGGCGCGACAGCACCACCGGTTCGCCGCTGTCGGAGCGCACGGTGATCTCCGCATCCAGCGGAATTCTGCCCAGATACGGCAGCACCAGCTCCTGCGCCAGCTTCTCGCCGCCGCCTTTTTTGAACACGTCGATCTCCTTGTCGCAGTGCGGACAGGTCAGCGTGCTCATGTTCTCGATGATCCCGACAATGGGCACGTTGCTGTCGCGCGCGAAGGAAATCATCTTGCGGGCGTCCAGCAGCGCCAGGTCCTGGGGCGTCGTCACCACCACCGCACCGTCCACCTCACCGATGAAATCGATGATGGTGATCTGCTCGTTCCCGGTTCCGGGCGGCAGGTCGATGAGCAGGTAGTCCAGCTTGCCCCAGTGGATGTTGCCCAAAAGCTCGATGATAAAATCGTATTTCACCGCGTCGCGCCAGGCGATGTGCATGTTGGGGTCTTCGATCAGAAATCCCAGAGACGCCACCTTCAGCCCGTTGCGGGTCTCGTAGGGGTCGATGCCCTCGTCGGTGGCTTTGAGCCGCACGCTTTCCGCGTTCAGCAGCTTGGGGATATTGGGTCCGTGCAGATCGGCGTCCGCCAGCCCGACCGCATACCCTTTCTCCGCCAAGGCGATGGCGAGATTCGTGGTCACGGTGCTCTTCCCAACCCCGCCTTTGTTGCTGCCGACGATGAGCTTGTGCTTGATGTCGTTCATCCGGTGATTCACCAACCACCGGTTGTGCTCGTTTTTATCGGCCTTGCAATCGGTATCGTTGTTGAATTCGCACATCTCACAGGTGTGCAGGAGCCTGCATTCTCCCGTTACGACCATCATGACCTCCTGATCTATTGCAATCTGAAAGTATTCAAGATTTTCGCTGCCGGCCGGTTGCGGTTTCGCTTCCCTGTCATATTCCGGGTGCGGGAAACGGCGGACAGCGGAATTGCGTTTGAAATTTCCGGCTGTATCTGTAAGAACGGAGCCCGTTCCCTCCGGCGTTTCCCATCGGCGCGGGGCTCAACGGGAAACCAATCAAGGACTTTGAAAAACGGGCGCGGTTACAATGTAAAAACAAATAAAATATAGGCTTAGACATGAGGTTAGGGAACAATCGCCGCCATGTCAAGCGAAATGCGGCTTTTCATCCCCGCCCCGCACAGGCGGTTGCGGCCGGTGCATCGCCCGCCTGCACAATCCACATCGCAAACGGAATCCCGGCGCAAGTTCTGCATGTGGATATCGCAATTAGCGTCTCCGAAAATGCGGCCTGGTTCCCCTGCCCTGCCGCCCTGCGCGATGGACAAATTGGGCCAAAAGGACATGCAAAAAAAATTTTCAGCTCGAATCTTTTTTATAGTAAGGTCAATCTTATAGAGCAAAACATCCTCCCCTCACTTGAAAACCCGGTTCGAGAGTGAAGCGTTCGTTGGGATCGAATTTCTCACAGGCTAATGATGAAGGTCAAAATGGGCGAATCGATCCGACGTACCGGCAACATGGGAATCGTTCGCTTCGCGCCGCTTGCGGGTTTTGCAAGTCCAACGTACCGATTCCAGTCACGTCACTCCATTCGGGCGCGGGAGGTCCATTAACAACCTGTTTTTGATTTTTTTAGGAGTCCGGGCATTATGAAAAAGTTTTCGATTCAGTTCATGGTGGTAGTGGGAAGTTTGCTGGCATTGATTGTCGCCACGGCGTGCGCCGGTGATAAATCTGTCAAAATCTCCGAACCGAAAGACGGAGCCACCGTTTCCAGTCCGGTGAAGGTGTGCATGGAAGTTTCCGGCGTCGAAGTAGAACCGGCGAAAAAAGGTGTGAACAAGGGCAAAGGCCATCATCACATCCTGATCGATGTGGACGTTCCCAAGGACCTCAGCAAACCCATCGGGAAAGACGCCAACCACGTTCACATGGGTGACGGCTCCACCTGTAAGGAACTGAAACTGGATGCGGGCAAGCACACCCTGCGGACGCTGTTCGCAACCGGGAACCATGTGCCGTACAACCCCGCCCTGACCGATTCGATCACGGTCACGGTCAAATAACCGGTTTTCGGTCAAAGACATCGCCGATGCTGCCCCGAGTCCGGGGCAGCATCGTTGTTTGCTTCCCCGGCCCCGCTTACAGGTTCATCCCCCCACTTCCGCGCTGCGACGCCAGACGGCGATTCATACAGCAACTCATTGAAAAAATTAATTTTTTACTGAGAGCGAAAGGGGTTGTAATCCCCACCCGCAATTTATAAAATCATTAGGTCCTTATCTCAATCACATCCAGGCGCCCGCTTCGCCTTTGGCGACGCCTGTAAAACGCGCGCATGAATCGCTTCCGGTACCAGTTGAAAAATTTCCTGCACCGGGGAGGCTGCCTCCTCCTGGTCGCCTCCTTTTTGCTGCCCGGCGTTTCCGCCTGGGGCCACGAAGCCAACAAAAGCGCCATCGCCCTGTTGATCGCCAAAGACAGCCAGGGCAACACCGTGTCCACCGGCACCGGCTTCGTGGTCGATCCCGGCGGCACCCTGATCACCAACTACCACGTGCTGGTGGACGCCGTATCGGTGGACGCCCATTTTCCCAACGGCGAGCAGGCTGCCGTCGATTGGGTTGTGAAGATCGACCGCAAAAAAGACTTCGCGGTGCTGCAGCTGACAGAGGGGTTTTATTCCACCCTGGAACTGGCGGATTCCACCGGGCTCAAACCCTTCGAATACACCAGCGCCCTGGGCTACCCGTCCCGCAACGTGAGCGAGGAAGACGGCAAGGAAAAGGGAATCATCCTGCAGACCTACGGCTTCGTGCTCGGGGTGCATCCGCAGGCGTTTCCGGATTTTTCCTATATCTACACCACCACGGACTTCGGTCCCGGCTTCAGCGGCGGGCCGCTGCTGAACCGGGAAAACCAGGTGCTCGGCATCGCCACCGTCGAAGGGCGTTCGATCAACCTCGCGTTGCCCATCGATGAGGTCAAACCGTTTTTGAAGGCGACAAACCGGCGCAAGCTCAAGCAGATCCTCGAGGAAGACAAAACCTCCAAGGAAGCGCTCTATTACAAGGGCAATTTCGCGCTCTACGCCCAGGGCGACCCGGACCGCGCGCTGGAGTTGTTCGACCAGGCCCTGAGCCTCGATCCGCAGTTCATCCTGGCGCTCTACGACCAGGCGGTCGCCTTCCGGGACAAGGGCATGCCCGAGAAAACCACGCAGGCCTACGAACAGATCCTGCGCCTCAACCCGAAATTTCCGGAAGTGCTGTCCAATCTGGGAGGCTATTATTTCCGCGCGGGGAAAGTCGAGGAAGCGGTGGAACTGTTCAAGCGGGCGATCGCCCATTACCCGAATTTCATCCAGGCGCATTCCAACCTGGGAGCCGCTCTGAACAAGCTCGGCCGCGCTCAGGAAGCGCTGCAGCACATCAAAAAAACCCTGGAGCTCGACCCGGAATTCGCCATCGCCCACTACAACCTCGGCAACGCTTATTTCTCACTCAACCAGTGGGACAAAGCGCAACAGGCCTATCAGATGTCGGTCAGTCTGGGTGTGGACTTCCTCTCTCTGCACTGGAAACTGTACGACATCCATTACGGCCGCGGAGACATGGACAAAGCGCGAAAGCAACTGGACATCATCCTGCAGATGGATCCCGACGATCTGGAAGCGCAGCTCAAGCGCTCCGAGCTGCAACGGCGCATCCCGCGCTGAGGCCGTTCGCCCCCTCCCCGGCCAGCCCGCACCACTCACAGTTTTTTCAGCACCTCCACCACCACATCGAACACGATCGCAAGACTCTCCGGCGAACATTTGTCCAGCGTGTCGGTCATTTTGTGCCAGTGCGGGTAGTCGAAATCGATCAGCACCACAGAGGGGACGCCGAGCCCGATGAAGGGATAGTGGTCGTCGTAGATCGTGTATTTGAGCTTGTTCTTGAACTGAGGCAGGTTTTTCTTCGCGGCGATCTTGAAGATCAGATCCACCAGCCAGGCCGCGTGCTTGACGGAAAACGATTCCCGGTAAATTTCCAGATTGCGGTCGCCGATCATGTCGATCACCAGCACGCAGTAGGGCAGCTCTTTCGTGTCCGAATCGCGCAGGCTGTTGGCGTAATGGATCGAGCCGAGAAGATTTTCGCCGGAACCCTTTTCACCCCAATCCTCCCCGTCGAAAAACACCAGCTGCACCGTGCGGCTCGGGCGGTTGCGGCTCAGGTGCTCCGCCAGCGCCAACAGCACCGCGGTGCCGGAACCGCCGTCGTTGGCGCCCAGAATCGGGCGGGAGCGCAAAGCGGGATTGGTTTCCTCATCCGCGAAGGGGCGCGTGTCGTGGTGCGTGCCGATGAGAACCGGCGGGCCTTTCTGCTGACCGTTGAAGGTCAGGATGACGTTGGAAAGCGCGAGCGGTTTCTCGCCGGAGCGTGCATGCGAGAACGCCTGCACCTCCACCGAATCGGCGTACTTCTCCCCCACCTGCTTGAGAAGCGCGATCGTGCGCTTGTGCCCCGGACTTCCGGGATAGCGCGGCCCGAACCCGGTCAGCGTTTTGAGATAACCCCAGCTCGGGTTTGAAGACTGCGCCGGCTTTTCCGCCCAGGACTGTGATGCAGAGCCCCCTGAAAACAGAAAAAGCAGTGTGAGACACACCCCGGCCGTTCGTCTGTGGGCAAAAGAGAAGGAAAACAAGCGCGCCACCGTCAGGGTTTGATCTGCCGGGAAAACGGTTCGCCGCCCGCCCGGTCGCGTATGGAAAAATAATCGTCGAGAATCGCCGCATGATCGAAGGCCAGAGGCTCGGGCAACGCATCGCGCGCAAACACCCCCAGATCTTTCGCGTCCGAGTCCGCTTTCGGGCTGCCTGTGGCCGAGGCCACGAACACCGTGGATATGTTGTGCTGGCGCGCATCCCGCGCCGGGTCGGAATACGTGTGGAACTGCCCCTTGAGCTGGATATCCAGCGACGTCTCCTCTTTCGCCTCACGCACCGCCGCCTGCTCCAGGGACTCGCCGTAGTCCACGTAGCCCCCCGGCAGCGCCCAGCCCTCCGGAGGGTTGGCTCTGCGGATCAGGACGACCTGCCCTTCCTGCATTTCGATGATGATATCCACTGTCGGTGTGGGATTTCTGGGAGGCATGGGCCTTTTTGAAGAACGCGCCGATTGTCAACGGTTTGCCGCACCGGTTGTGAAACCGGCAAGGAACCTGAAAATAATACCATCCCGAACCCCATCCGGCCAGCCTTGACAAACCCGGTATTAACCGATATTTTGACGGAAATGAGCCTCTGAAATTGCGGAAGCGCTCAAGTTTTCCACAATCCTGCCGATAGGAAAACTTGCGGGGGGAGTGTTTTGAAATGGACTGGCTGTAACCGTGCGGTTCCGATAAACGCCCGAATTTCAGCCAAATTAACGTAAATAAAGGATAATTTGCTCCCCAGGTGACGGTCATGGAAATACCCGAAATAAAGAACAAAGCCATCCAGAACAAGTTGCGAGTTGGCAACAAGCAGCCCGTGGCAAAAGGCGACAAAGACGCCACTTCCTCGTCCAGCTCGGTTCAGGGTGGAGACCGCGCCGCGTTTTCCTCACAGGCCAAAGCGCTTCAGGGAGCCATCGACTCGGTCAAAGCCGAACCCGACGCCATCCGCGTCGAAAAGGTGGACCGCATCAAGCGGGAAATCGCCGAAGGCCGGTTCAAAGTGGACAGCCGCGAACTGGCTGGCAAAATCCTCAAGGACATCATCACCGAATCGAAATTCCTCGGTTGATTCGGGGTTCCGGCCCATTCCCTCATTCTGAACACGCGTGACGCCCTTGCGGGCGGAAAGGCGTTCCTGCCTCAGAGTCCGGATTTCAAAATACACTATAAATAGCTGAATTTAAAGGGGAAATTTGCCTGAGGCGGGTGTTTATTCCGGCGGCGTGGGGGCGGAATGGGCGGCGCTCTGCATGAGAAACCGGTTGAGCTTGTCGATCAGGACGTTCACGTCCATGCCGTGCATCAACGCGCCGTTTTCCAGGGTGTCGAACTTCACGGCGAAGCACTGGCTGCAGCTCATGTTCAAATCGGCAAAAAATTTCATCGCGCCGGGGTAGGCGCTGATGATGTCGTTGATGCGGGTATCTTTGTTGATGAGCATCACCTGGATCCCCTGAATTTTCTTGCCGCTCAATGGACCGTATGGTAGCATCGGATCTTTGTTCAAACAATGTTTTTCGTACAGGAGCGCTTCATGGCCAAAAGATGTGAGGTTTGCGACAAAGGCCCCCTCTTCGGCAACAACGTCAGTCACGCCAACAACACCACGCGGCGGCGCTGGAACCCGAATCTGAAAAAACTCAAGGTGATGTATGAAGGCGCCGTGCGGACGATGAAAGTCTGCACCCGCTGCCTCAAAGGCGGCAAAGTCGCCAAAGTCTGCTGATCAGTTGAACGTGACCTCCACGTCGTCCTCGCGGAGGTTCAGCTGCTCCTTCGCCTCGATCCCCTTCGCCCTCCGAAGCGTTTTCTTGCGGTACTCCTTGACCCTCTCCAGATGAATCACCCCATCGACCTTGCGCACCTTGTCTAAGGTCTGGTTGAGCTGCATCAGATCCTGGATCTCGATGGACAGGTCGAAATAGGCCCGTTTGTTGGGCCCCTGCTGCACATTGGCGCGGATGATGTTGATGTCGCATTCGGCCAGCACGCTACTGATGCTGGCGAGCAGTCCCGGCTTGTCCTGGGTGACGATGGAAATGCGCGTCGGGTAGTTCGTCTTGTGCCCGGTGTCCCATTCGACCTCCACCAGCCGTTCGGATTCCTGGCCGATGTCGCTGACGCTCGGGCAGTCCATATGGTGCACCGTCACCCCGCGCCCGCGCGTGATGTAGCCGAGGATCGGGTCCCCCGGCACGGGATTGCAGCATTTGCCGACCCGAAGCAGGATCTCCTCGTTGATGCATTTGACCTTGATGGCGTTCTCAACCGGTTTCTGCGATTTCTTTTCCTTGAGCTTGATGCGCGCCGCGTCTTCCTTGCGTTTGCGTTCCTGCAGGATCTCCCGCGGCAGCAGTTTTTCCACCACGTGGTGGGCGGAGAGCTTGCCCACGCCGATGCCGGTCAACAGGCTGTCCAGCGAATTGTAGCCGCAGGCGTGCATGGCGTCGTCCAGAGGCTTGCCCTTCAGAAGGTCCGCCGGCGACAGGCCGTATTCCAGGATTTCCTTGTCCAGAAGTTCCTTGCCCAGACTGAGACTTTTCTCGCGTTCCTGGTGGTTGATGTAGTTGGCGATGCGGTTGCGCGCCCGCGAGGTTTTGACGAAGGACAGCCAGTCGCGGCTGGGGTGCTTCTGCCGGCTGGTGATGATTTCCACCTGGTTGCCGTTTCTCAGTTTGTAGCGCAGCGGCACGATCTTCCCGTCCACCTTGGCGTTGAGACAGTGGTTGCCGATGTCGGTGTGCACCGCATAGGCGAAATCCACCGGCGTCGCACCGTGCGGCAGGGCGATCACGTCCCCCTTCGGGGAAAACACGTACACCTCGTGCGGGTACAGGTTGACCTTGAACGCGTTGAGGAATTCCTTGGGATTCTTGAGGTCCTTCTGGTATTCGAGCAGGTGCCGCACCCAGGTCAGCTGGTTGTCGAGCGGCTTCGACTTGCCCTCTCCCTTTTCCTTGTACTGCCAGTGCGCGGCGATGCCCTCTTCGCAGATCTTGTGCATCTCGTGCGTGCGGATCTGCACCTCCACCCGCTCGCCCTCCGGCCCGATGACCGTCGTGTGCAGCGACTGGTACATGTTCGGTTTGGGCATGGCGATGTAATCCTTGAAGCGGCCCGGAATCGGTTTCCACAGCGAGTGGATCAGGCCCAGAATCGCGTAACAGTCCTTGAGCGAATCGGTGAGCACGCGCACGCCGATGAGATCGTACACATCCTCGAAGCCGATGTTCTGCGTCATCATCTTCGTGTAGATGCTGTACAGATGCTTGGGCCGCCCGGCCACGCTGGCTTTGATGTCCGCCGCTTCCAGCTCATCGGTGATGATGGAGCAGACCTTGTTGACGAATTTGCTGCGCTCGCCCTCGCCTGCGGTCACTTTCTCGCGCATGCGGTGGTATTCCTCGGGAAAGAGGTATTCGAACGCGCCGTTTTCCAGTTCCGAGCGCAGCCAGCCGATACCCAGGCGGTTGGCGATGGGAGCGTAGATGTCTAGGGTCTCGCGGGCGATGCGCCGCTGGCGCTCTTCCGACAGGGATTCGAGGGTTTTCAGGTTGTGGGCGCGGTCGGCGAGCTTGATGAGCACCACCCGGATGTCCCGTCCCATGGCGAAGATCATCTTGCGGTAATTTTCCGCCTGACTCTCTTCGCGGCTGGAAAATTCCATCTTGCTGATCTTGGTGACGCCGTCCACCAGACCGTAGATTTCCTCACCGAACAGATCCTGGATTTCTTCCGGCGTGGCCAGCGTGTCTTCGATCGTGTCGTGCAGAAGGCCGGCGGCAACGGTCTGCTCGTCCATCTTCAGCAGGGTGAGGTTGTAGGCGACTTCCAGCGGATGCGATATGTACGCTTCGCCCGAACGGCGGCTCTGGCCGCGGTGCGCTTTCGCCGAATACAGATAGGCGTCCAGAATGACGTCCACATCCGCTTCCGGGTGGTAATTCAGCACCGCATCTGTGAGATCTTTAATTTTCCGCATGCCGATTTCGGCCCCAAACGGGCTTGATCCGCTAAAAGGGTGAAATTAGAGCCACTTAGCTAAAAAATGCTGAAAATAGTATAGTTTAGCTCATTTTAAGAATACTTCTGTTTCCCTGTAATTGTCAACCGTAGAGACGTGCCAGACCGATACGATGTATAAACTAGGATGAAGGATCGCCGCCTGAGAAGCAGATTTTTCCAATATCCCGATCCGGCGAAAGCCCCTTCCCCTGCCCGAAAGGGTATGCTATGAACAAAAGCCCGCCCGGCGGCAGCATCCATACGGGCAAGAGAGCCGCTGTTTTGTATGCCCTTAGCACCGCACTTATGCGCCCGCATCCCGACAGGATCGGATGCGGGTCGGAGAACGCGGTTTGCAACGGGTTTGATTTTTAATATTTTCCATCGACGACGCCATCCGGGATGAAAACCACCCGCAACCCGAAACCCTCGCTCGACGATCCGCTGCAATACATCAAGGGCGTGGGTCCCAAACGGGCGCAACTGCTGCAGAAGCTCGGCATCGAGAGCATCGAGGACTGCCTTTATTTTCTGCCGTTCCGCTTCGAGGACCGCAGCCAGGTGCGCAAAATCTCCGAGATCACCCCCGGCGAAACCGTCACCTTCACCGGCGAGGTGGTGCACGCGGGCGTCAGCCGCATGGGCCGGCGCAAAAAGATCTTCGACGTGCTGATCAAAGACGACACCGGCAGCGTGCGCGGCCGCTGGTTCCGCTTCAAGGAATCCTACCTGAGCGAACGGTTTCAGCCGGGCACCCGCTGGGTGTTTTCGGGAAAACCCGCCTGGAGCCGTTACGGCGGTTCCGGTCTGGAATTTGTGCATCCCGATTCGGAGCCCTTGAGCGCCAACGCCGACGCGACGCCGGACATGGGGCGCATCCTGCCCGTCTACCACAACACCGAAGGGCTGCACATGAAATCCCTGCGCACCCTGATGCAGAACGTGGTGGAAAAATACGCCCCGCTGCTGGAGGAATTTCTGCCGCCCTCCATCCTCAAACGCAACAAATTGCCCGAACGGGCCGCCGCCATCCGCGACGCGCACCTGCCGCCGAAAGGCGCGTCCCTCAAAGAGCTCGACGCCTTCCGCACCGCGGCGCAGAAGCGGCTCATCTTCGAGGAGTTTTTTCTCATACAGACCGGCCTCGCCTACCGCAAAAAACACGCGCACGAAACGGTGCACGGCCTGGCCTTCCAGACGCGCGGCGAGCTGATCCGCAGCTTCATCCGCCTGCTGCCGTACGAATTGACCGGCGCGCAGAAGCGCGTGCTCGGGGAGATCATGCACGATCTCGAACACCCGCGGCCGATGAACCGGCTGATTCAGGGCGACGTCGGCACCGGCAAGACCGTGATCGCCCTGACCTCCCTGCTCACCGCGGTGGAAAACCAGACCCAGGGCGCTCTCATGGTGCCCACCGAGATCCTCGCCGAGCAGCATTACCTGACGCTCGAACCCTTCTGCCGCAAGCTGGGCGTCGCGATCGATCTGGTCACCAGCGCCGCCCCCGCCGGCGAGAAGAAAAAAAGCCTGGCCCGCATCGAAAGCGGCGAAACCAAGATCGTGGTCGGCACCCACGCCCTGATCCAGAAGACCGTCGCCTTTCAGCGGCTCGGCCTCGCCGTCATCGACGAGCAGCACCGCTTCGGCGTGCTGCAGCGCGAAGCGCTGGGGAAAAAGGGAACGCGCCCGCACGTCCTCATCATGACCGCCACCCCCATCCCGCGCTCGCTGGCGCTCACGCTGTATGGCGAGATGGACGTTTCCTTTCTCGACGAACACCCGCCGGGACGCAAACCCATCACCACGCGGATTTTTTACGGAGAAAAAAGAGACGAGGCCTACGCCCTGCTGAGCGAAGAGGTCAAAAAGGGCCGCCAGGCCTATGTGGTCTGCCCGTTGATCGAGGAGTCCGACGCCATCGAACTCAAGGCCGCCATCGAGGTGCACGACCATTTGAAGGAACGCTGGTTTCCCGACGGCGGCCTGGCGCTCATCCACGGCAAACTCAAGAAGGAGGAGCGGCAGAACATCATGGCCGCTTTCGCCGCAGGCACGCTGCACACGCTGGTGGCCACCACGGTGATCGAAGTGGGCATCGACGTGCCCAACGCGACGCTGATGATCATCGAGCACGCGGAACGCTTCGGCCTGTCGCAGATCCACCAGCTGCGCGGGCGCGTCGGCCGCGGCGAGCACGCCTCGCAATGCTTCCTGATCGCCTACCACCCTCTGAGCGAGGACGGCAAGGCGCGGCTCAAGGCCGTGCACGGATCGAGCGACGGCTTCGTGATCGCGGAGGAGGACCTCAAGATCCGCGGACCCGGGGATTTCATGGGGACCCGCCAGTCGGGAATGCCCCTGCTGCGCGTCGCCAACCTGCTGCGCGACATGCAGTGGCTCGATGCGGCGCGCAAGGAGGCCTTCGCCCTGATCGACCGGGACCCGCTTCTGAATGATCCCGAACACGCCCGGCTCAAACAGACCCTGCACCGCACGCTGGGCAAGAAACTGGACCTGATGCACATTCTCTGATCCGACAAATATGCTAACCTGTTCCTTTAACAAACGACCCCGGTTGCCCAGCGGCCGGAATGAAAAGATGCGATGAAACTGACGCGTGCGGATAAAATCCTGATCGTCTGCCTGATGCTGCTCAACGCGGCGCTGTTTCTGCATTGGGCGACGCCCGGCACAGCCGGCGACTGGGTGGTCGTCGAGGTGGACAGAAGCGAGCGCTTCCGCCATTCGCTGAAAGAGGAAGCGGTCCTTGAGGTCGAGGGGCCGCTGGGCGTCACCGAAGTCGAGATCCGCGAGGGGAAAGCCCGCATCCGCCGCTCCCCCTGCTCCGGCAAGGTGTGCATCAAATCCGGATTCATCCAGTACGCGGACCGGCTCGCCGCCTGTCTCCCCAACCGCGTGGTCGTGCGCATCGTCGGCGACAGCCACCGCGGCGTCGATGCCGTCGTCGGCTGAAACCGCCCGCTCCAATGAACCCGTTCCTGGCTTTGACGATGAAATTCCCAAAAACTCACAGCGCGATCCTGCTTTTCAACCTGCTCGTGGCGCTCGCCGCCGTTCCCGCTTTCGCTGAGACGCCGCCGATCCACCATCGCCTGCAGGTCGATCTCGATCCGAAAGCCCGCACCGCCAAGATCGAAGACCGAATGCAACTCGTGGTGACGGACCCGTCTAAGGACCGTGTGGAGCTTTTCCTGAACGCGGAACTCACACTCGAAACCCTGAAGACAGACGCCCCCGTCCGCGTGCGGCAGGCGGAGACCGTCGCGCAGGAGAGCGGCCCGCGGCTCACCCGCATCGAAATCGAGAAACCCGAAAATGCCGAATGGCCCAGGCCGTTGTCCCTGCTGTTGCGCTATGCGGGCCCGGTGTTCGACCCGCAGATCGAACGGGCGCCCGCAAAGGATGGCGTGCTGCTGTCGGGACAGAGCTACTATTACCCGCAGCGCATCGATCCCGAGCGCCTGCCGGACCGCATGACCTTCGAGCTCAATGTGAAACTGCCGCAGGGCTACAAAGCCGTGAGCCAGGGCGCGCACCATGCCGCCCCCGAGGGAGAAACACGGTGGAAATCTCCCGAGCCGATGGAAGAGATCTTTCTGATCGCCGACCGTTATTTTGAATTCACCGAACGACACGGAAACACCGAAACGCAGGCGTTTCTGCTTCAGGACGACCCGGGCCTCGCCCAACGCTACCTGAAGGCGACGCGCGATTACCTGGACTTTTATTCGCGATTGATCGCCCCCTACCCGTTCGCCAAATTCGCCCTGGTGGAAAACCGCTTCGAGACCGGTTACGGCATGTCGTCTTTCACCCTGCTCGGCTCCCGCGTCATCCGCTTTCCGTTCATCCTGCACACCTCCTATCCGCATGAGATCCTGCACAACTGGTGGGGCAACAGCGTCTACATCGATTTTCAAAAAGGCAACTGGGCGGAAGGGCTCACCGCCTACCTCGCCGACCACCTGCTGCTCGATGTGAAAGGACAGGGCGCGCAGTACCGCTTTCAGGAATTGATGAAATACCTCAACTACGTGCATCCGGAAAACGATTTCCCGCTGACGCAGTTCCGCTCCCGCACCTCCCAGGCTTCCCAGGCCGTCGGCTACGGCAAAACCCTGATGGTGCTGCACATGCTGAAAAACCGTCTCGGCAGGGAGGTGTTTCTCGATGGACTGCGGGATTTTTACCAGAAAAACCGTTTCCGGTTTGCGGGCTGGGCCGAGCTTCAAGCATCGATGCAATCGGTGTCGGGACAGGATCTCACGGCCTATTTCGAGCAATGGACGCAGCGAAAAGGCGCGCCGCAGCTCAAGCTGACGCAGGCCGCGTACACGAAACAAAAGAACGGCTACCGGCTGACGATCGAGCTTGCGCAGCAACAGCAGGAAGCCGCGTTCGCGCTACAGGTGCCCGTCGCCATTTGGCTCAAGGGAGAACGCGAAGCGAGTCTCAAGATTTTAAACATGCGGGAAAAAAACCAGACCTACACGCTCGATCTTGCCGCCGAACCGGGACGGGTGCGGGTGGACCCGCACACCGACGTGTTTCGCAGACTCGACCGCCGCGAAGTGCCGCCCAGCATCGGCGAAACCCTGGGCTCGCAAAGCCCTGCGAAACTGCTGCCGGAGAAGGAAGCGTTTCCCGACGTGCTGATGGGCTATCACGAGCTGGCTCAGGCGCTGGGAAATTCCGGCCCGGTTGCCGGTCCGCTGTTGAACGATGCCGCGAAGAGTCCGGTGCCGCCGGGCAGCCTGTGGGTGTTCGGCCGCGAGAACCGTTACGTGCGGCACCTGTTGCCGTTGCTCAAAAACCGCGGCGTGGTGGTGGGAGAGGAAAGCGTGACGATCGAGGGGAAGCGCTTTCCCTGGAAGGATCACAGTTTTGTGTTCACGCTGAAGCGGCCGGGCAAACGCGCAGGCTCCGTCACCTGGATCGTCGCCGCCCACGGCGCGAGCGTTCCGGGACTGATCCGCAAACTGCCGCACTACGGCAAATACGGCTACCTGGTTTTCAAGGGAGACGCGCCCGACAACCAGCTCAAGGGCCGCTGGCCGCCGCAAAGCGCAGGATTGGGAAAGACGTTTCATGCGGGCGACTACACGCTGCCCGCCTCCGCGCCGCTCGTTGCGAAGGGGCCATGACGCCCCTTCACCGAGCAGCGGAGAATCAGGATACTTTGATCACTTTGATCTTGAAGGTCAGGGCCTTGCCCGCCAGCGGATGGTTCATGTCGAGGGTGACGTCGTTGGCGGTGACCTGAGTGATGGTGGCGCGCGCTTTCCCACCCTGAGGGGTGGTCACGATCAGCATCATACCCGGTTGCGGCTCGCGGTCTTTCGGCATTTCCGAGCGCGACACTTTCTGGATGAGCTTCGGATTCACTTCGCCATACGCATCGCCGGGCTGGATGGTGAAGGATTTTTCTTCGCCCTGCTTCATGCCGAGCACCGCTTCGTCGAAGCCTTTGATGACCTGACCGGAGCCCACCACGAATTTCAAGGGAGTGCCATGCTTTTCGGAACTGTCGAACACGGTTCCGTCTTTCAGACTGCCCACATAGGAAACCTCCACATTGTCCCCTTTCTGAGCGGACTTATCGTCGGCCAGCGCCGTCTGCGCCGCAAACAACAAAACGGCCGTCAGCACAGCCGGGTAGAGCAAGATCGCAAAAATATTCTTTTTCATGGTTCCCCCTAAGGTCGTAGGTGTGTTGGTATCTTTCTAAGGTAACACATCCCTGAGAATGTCCAACCCCAATCGCACAATCGGCGGTTTTACAACAACTGTCAGAAAACGCACCGGTCACGCACCCCCTCTCACGCCACGCCCCTGTTTTATTAAGGATTGCGGCCGGTCCCGGAGCCCTCTCGCCATGAATGCGCAGGAAGAAAGCCGGCCCGAACCGGCTTCAAATTAAAGCGCGTATCCGTTCTGGCGGACATTTTCTTCCCGCTCTCGATAAACCCGGTTATTCGCTGTAAGATTGTTCGGTACTCCCTTCATTTCATTAAAGTTTATTAATTTTCCTTTAATACTCTTTTAATATCCGTTTTCTATAATGACAGCATACTTTCTCCTCCTCCGGGGAAAGGGCTTGCTGCCACGACAAGCCCTTTCCCTCTTCTTTTCTGGGGCGGATTAGAAAAAAATCAGATCGCAGTTTTTCGAGCACCCATCACTATTTTGAGGCAATCATGAACGACATACGCGTGTATGAGGTAAAGGTATTTGACCGAACGGGCAAACTGAAAAAAACAATTTCGCAGAAAAACCTGCTCAAACGTTCTGATGAAAACTTCAAGGCCCGGCAATCGCCTCTGAGAAACTACAAAAACAAAAATGTGAACTGATTGCCGGTTATCCCCCAGCCGGCATCAAAATCCCCCGCCTCAGGGCGGGGGATTTTTTTTTGCTCGAAAACAGATCGAACGTAAAAACCGCGAGTGACAATGGAAGATTTTTAGGGATAAGGAGGTTACAGAGAGGATCGTTGCGAGCGGTCAGTGGGAATAGCGCCCGGCGAATCCGGCCGCGGAGATGCCCACCGGCAGATAGCGCATCGCGATTCCGGCCACCCGGTCGCGGTAGGAAAGCGTAACAGAAAGGGGATTCACGTTCGCCATCGCTTCAGGCAGCGGCGTTCTTAGGGTCCGCGCTCCGTTCACCGAGCCGTCGCCTTCGATGAAATGGTCGATCACCACGGCGCGGATACCCGTACGCGAGAGGCGCGCAAAAAACGCTTCCGGTTCCCGCAGAGGATAGAGCGGCGCGAGACAGGCCACCGTTGCCAGACCGCGGCGCGAGAGTTCCTCCAACAGATGCATCCTCGCCTCCAGCGAACTCGGCGGCGCGGCGAGCCCCGGCAGGCGGTCCCGGTCCCCCTCCAGCGAAACCTGCACCCTCAGATCGCAGCGCCTGGAAAGCGCCTCGATCGTTGCCACATCATCGAGAATGCTCGTGGAATGGGTTTGCAGGATGAGGGTGTCGGGCGGATTTTCCAAAAATGCGCCGAGCAGTTGCCGTGTGATGCGAAAGCGGCGCTCCACCGGCTGCCAGGGATCGGTGGAACTCGATAAAAACACGCCGAACGCAACGCCTCGCGCGTGCGCCCATTTTTTTTCTTTCCCGACCGTCTGAGCGTACACGGCGGCCGCGTTGGTTTTCACATCGACGAACCCGCCCCAACGGCGGCCTTTCGTGATCCAGGTGTTGAAACGCACGTAGCAGGCCTCGCCGCAGGCGGAGCGGCCGAACCCGCAGCCGGCATAGGGATTCAGCGAGTGCGAACAGACCTCCTTGAGGTAGCCCGTGGTGCGGGTGAGGATGCTGCGGCAGGCGATGGCATTGATCTCCACGGCGGCCCGCTCAGTTGGCAGGGCCGTTGGTCGGGAAATCACCGACCCACCACTGGCCCCATTGCACCGAAGACACGTTGCGCCTGAAATTGGGCGCCGGAATGAAAAAAGCCTCGTAGCCGCCGGACTGACGGCTCGGCTGCACGGAACTCCACCGCCCGCTCGGGAATTCCTCGAGGTGCAGGATCCAGACTTTTTCGTTGTCGGTCTTTTTCAACACCAGATACCCTCTTTCCTGGCCGTAATAATAACTGCCGAACAGGGTGACCGTGGTGCCCGGCGGACCGTCCAGAGTGAGGGTGTACATCCCCTGGCACCAGTAATAGGGGAAATCCCGGCGCATGTCCTCGATGTTCTCGCCTTTATCCACGTAGAACAGTTCCGAACAGTCGTCGCGAAAGCGATGATTGTCGAGGGCGGGACCGCCGTCGAACAGCTGCTCTTTCGAAAGCATCAACTCGTTTTTGGCGTGTGCCGGTGCGGAAAAAAACAAAACGATTCCCAGAACAACACTCAAACCGATGATCTTCATGATCTTCTCCTGAAAAGGAACGGCGGACCCGCACCCTGTTGCGTGCAAGGCGCGAGCCCGTCAACGAACGCGCATTCAGTTTGCGGGTGCGGTTCCAGGATTGGGAGCCTCGCCGCTCCACCACTGCCCCCACTGCACCGATGAAACGTTGTGCCTGAAGTTGGGAGCGGGAACGTAAAACGTTTCGTAGCCGCCAGACTGGCGGCTCGGCTGGGTGGCGGCCCATTGCGCATTGGGAAATTCTTCCAGGTGCAGCACCCAGACTTTCTGGTCGTCGGTCTTGCGCACGATCAGGTATCCCCGTTTCGGGTCGTAACCGTAATCGCCGAACAGGGTCACCGTGGTGCCGGGAGGACCGTCGAGCGTGAACGTGTACATGCCTTCGCAGTAATGATAGGGAAACTCACGCCGCAGGTTTTCCAGATTGTCTCCGGCGTCGATGTAAAACAGCGCGTCGCAATTGCCGCGCGCACCGGGGGGATCGATGGCGGGACCGGCATCAAAAATGTTTTCCTTGGACAGCATCAATTCGTTCTTGGCGTGAGCCGGGGCCGAAAGAAAAAGCACGATCAGCCCTGCAATCAGAATTTTGCCTTTCATCGTGTCGCCTCCTGAACGCAGACGGAACCGCGGCTCCTCCCCTCAAACACCGGGACCCGACCCACGAATAACCGCCGGTTCCTGAGGCTTTTCGGAGCGCTCCGATTCAATTTTAGATTTCCCCTCTATTTTCAATTATAATGATTCGAAAATTTCAGAAAAGGACAACTTTGGCATTTCCCCGCTCCCGCTCTCACCCTGCTTTTTCCCAAGGAACCTGCCAAAGCAGCCCGGTTCCCACAGGAACCCCCGGCGCCGCCATTTGGCTCTGAAACGGTTTAAATACAGCTTTAAGAACAAAACCGTTTGTATATAAAAGCGTTATTCACAACCGCCCGGCACGGGCACACCGAAGCATCCATGAGCGAAACACCCATTGCACACAGAAAAGCCACGGGCACACCGGTGATCTGGGCCGTCGCCATCGCCGCTGCCATTTTCATCCTCGACCTGCAGCTGCCGCTGGGGGTGGCCGATGGCATGCTTTACGTGGCGCTGGTGCTTTTGGGGCTCCGGGCGCGAAGCCGCCGGTTTCTGTTTATGGCGGCGTTGAGCGGAACGCTGCTCACGATTGCGGGCTTTTACCTTTCCCCCCCCGGCGGCGAATTTTTGCAGGCGGCGGCCAATCGGGGCCTCAGTATCCTCACGATCTGGATCACCGCCTTTCTGTGCCTGTGGCAGATCCGCGCCGGTGAAAAAATACGCGAATCCAACAAGCACCTTGAGAAACGCGTCCGGGAACGGACCCTCGAACTGGACGCCACACTCAATCTGCTGCGGCGGGAAAAAGAATTCGTCCAGTTGCACAAGGACATCGCCGTGGCTTCCAACGAAACCCACACGGTCGAAGCCACGCTGGAATACGGCCTGAAAAGAGTGTGCGAGCACACGGGATGGCCCGTCGGACACATCTACCTGCCGAACGAGCAGGATCCCGGCCAGCTGGAACCCACGACCATCTGGTATCTGGAACAACCCGATCAGTTCAAGACCTTCCGTGAAATCACCGAAGCGACCTCGTTGAACAAAGGCGTCGGCCTTCCCGGACGCGTCATGGAAAACGGCGAAGCCACCTGGATCATCGATGTGACCCGCGACCCCAACTTTCCCCGCGCCAAGCAGGCGCAAAACATCGGTGTGAAAGCAGGGTTCGCGTTTCCCATTCTGATCGACAGGGAAATCGTCGGCGTCATGGAATTTTTCTCCTCCCAGGCCGTCGAACCCGACAAAGAGATGCTGGAGATCATGGGGCAAGTGGGCACGCAGCTTGGCAGGGTGATCGAACGCAAACGGGCGGAAGCGGAACAACGGAAACTGCTCAAATCGCTCAAGGAACGGGTCAAAGAGTTGACCTCCATGTACGGCGTCGCCAATCTGATCAGCACCTCGCAGACGATGGGGGAGATCCTGAAGAAGGTGGGTTCCCACATCATCCCGGGAATGCAGTATCCGGAATTGACCCGGGTCAAAGTGCACTTCGAAGGAGACACCTACCCCTCGGAGCCGTTCGAGGAACCCCCCTGGAAGCTGTCCCGCAACATCGCCATCCACGGCGGCGTGCACGGCAGCCTGGATGTGTTTTACAACCAGCCGGTCGGCCGGGACACGGGCGATCCTTTCCTCAAGGAAGAGCGCGACATGATCGACGGGCTCGCCCATCTTTTGAGTGTAGCCGCGGAACGCAAGCAGGCCGAAAAGGAAATCGAGCACTCGCGCGAGCAGCTGCGCAAGCTGTACCACCGGCTGGAGCTGGTGCGCGAAGAAGAGCGCACGCGCATGGCGCGCGAGATTCACGACGAACTGGCGCAGATTCTCACGACCCTGAAACTGGAAGTGGCGCTGCTGGATAAAAAACTCGTCCACAAGGCGTCGGATCTGCGCTCCTTCACGCAACTGATCTCGCAACTGATCGACAACTCGATCCAGATGGGGAAAAAACTCGCCATGGATCTGCGCCCTCCCATTCTCGACGAGTTGGGTCTCACGGAAGCCATCGAATGGCAAACGCGGGAATTTGAAAAACGCACCGGGATACAGTGCCAGATGTCGCTGGACCGGCACTGCCAATCCCTGGACAAAGAACGCGCCACGACCCTGTTCCGCATCTTCCAGGAAACCCTGACCAACGTCACGCGCCATGCCAATGCCAACCGCATCTGGGTGGAGCTGTTCGATCGCAATGGACAGGTGACCCTCAAAGTGAAGGACAACGGCATCGGGATCACCAGCGACCAGATATCAAACTTACGATCGCTGGGTCTGTTGGGAATCCGCGAACGCACCCTGGTCTGGGGCGGCGAAGTCGATATCGAGGGCACTCCCGATGCAGGAACCACCGTGACCATCCGTATTCACAGTTCAAAACAGGATAAACTGCCATGAAAGATAAAATCAAAGTGTTGATTGCCGACGATCATCCCCTGTTTCGACAGGGTTTGAAGCACACGTTTTCCGAAACCGACGACATCGAGGTGCTCGATGAAGTGGAAAACGGGGACGATCTTCTGACAAAAGTTCAGAAGAACGATTTCGATCTGGTGCTCCTCGATATTGCCATGCCGGGAAAAAACGGGCTCGAAGTCATGAAGGAGCTGCACACCAGCCACTCGAAACTCCCCATCCTTGTGCTGAGCGTCTATCCTGAGGAACAGTACGCCGTGCGCTACCTGAAAGCGGGGGCCTCCGGATACCTGACAAAGGAAAGCGCGCCAGACCAGCTGCTCGCGGCGGTGCGCAAGGTGGCGGGCGGCGGCAAGTTCGCCAGCCCCGAGATCACCGAAAAGCTGGCCTTTCACTATTCCGACTCCAACAAACTGCCGCACGAGTCGCTTTCCGACCGCGAATACCAGGTCTTCTGCATGATCGCCGACGGCCAGTCGCTCACCGAGATCGGCAACAAACTTTCCCTGAGCGTGAAAACCATCAGCACACACCGGTCGCGCATCCTGGAAAAAATGCAGCTCAAACGCAATTCCGAACTGATTCACTACGCCATCAACCACAAGCTGCTTTGATCCGCCGCGTCCGGCACACCCGCTCCCCCTTCCGATAATCGGGAATGGGAAGAAAAACCACTCCCCGCGTCCGATTCTCACCATACCGAATCAGAATTTTCCCACACGCAAGCAGGCATCCCCCTACATAAAATACAGAAGAGCGCTGATACCGCCAACAGCCGGGTTCGCCTAGAATGCCAAAAATTTAAAAGGCGTTGTGGGTTCTTTGTGCACTTGAAGAAATGCGGTCGGTTGAACCCTGAAAAACGCCCGGCGCCCCTTCTCTATAGAAAGAAAAACCCTCGTTGCGAATGTTTGATTTATTAAATTCCCAAGTTCACGCAATCCGAAAAAGCAAAACGGTGTGGATCACAGCCGGGTTGTCCTTGGTTTTTCTTGCCGGTTGGATTCTCGAAACCGCAGAAGCGTTGCCACGAAAGATCGCTCTCCACCCGCCGGTGGGAATTGAGTTTCCCATCCATCTGTCGCCGGGTTCCATGATCGAGGTGCACAACGAATTCGAACACCCTCTGGTCAATCTGAGAGTCCTGAAGGAATCCTCCGGGAAAAGACTGGTGCACATCCAGGAATTACTGCCCGGCGAGAATTTTGGAATGGAGTTCACCCTTCAGGGGACGTACTGGATCTGTTACGGATCGATATCACAGATCACTGATTCGAAGGACATGTGTCTGCAATTGAATGTGGGCGGGCTCAAACCCATCTGACTCCGAACGCGACCGATGAACCGACTTGGAGGATTCAGGGCAGACCGATTTCAACCATGACTGAAAGGAGCAGGGAATGAAACGAACAATTTTTTTCACGGCGATTTTTGTTGTGAGCCTCAGCGCATCCGCGTTCGCGGGTCAGCTGAACCCCAACCAGGTGACCACCTGTAAAGATGCCAACTCCATCGACATCCAGGTCGTCAAAACCGCACCGGAAAACAATGAGAAATTCGGTTACACCAGCAACGACCGCGGCAGCGCGAACCTCGTCGTGTGGAAATCCTCCAACTACACCACCGTTCCCATCACCCTGGGACCCAACGACGACCACCGCAGCCTCACCGGTAAAGACAAAGGCCGCACCGGTCTGTCCCCGATGGGCACCATGGGCCCCTCTGGTGTGAGCCTGAAAAAACAGCCTGCGTTCAGCCGCGGCGATTCCATCGGTGACATCAGCGGAACCGTTAAGATCACCAACACCGGCGCGATCCCTGTGACCGTAGCCTGCAACTGATTGTCAAGTTCAAGGGCTTTTTCTTTGGCGAGTGAAGCCCTTACCCTGGGAGACAGCCGGCCTTTGGCCGGCTGTTTCTTTTTGCGCTCCTTTCCCGCAACGCCCCACCCGATCCACAGTGGGCGCCCGCTCTGCTGAGTTGAATTCGACGCAACAAAACGCACCCCTCCCGAAGCAGTGTGCATCCATTTATGGAAAAACAGTGAGTGAATGCTGCGAACAACAAGGCGTGCGATGTCGTTTCGACATCGAGGCGGGAATGCGCTTAAAACGTTGTTACAGGCTGCGGTGGATCAGGTAATTCATCATGCGGCGGTACTGGTCGTTTCCGAACAGCTCGGCGTCGTCCTTTTTGCGGTCGAACGATCCCAAAGCCTCGAAGATTCCCGGACGGGCGTGGCGTTTCGCAATCGACAACAGACTGCGCCTGTGAACGGCGCTGGCATTTTTTTTCACAGACTCTTCCTGCAACGTATTCGCTTCGCTCATCCCATCCTCCAGAAAAAAGTCAGCGACCGCACGCAGGATCGCAAAGCGGCCTTGAAAAATTACATGGAAGGAAAAGCAAAATATATACCAGCGAAGATCAAAACGCAACCCCGCAGGGAAAAGCCTTTACGCAATAAAGAAAAACTCGATGCGGGACGCGTGCCGACAGGCTCGCCGCGTGTCGCAGGATTTTGACGAATCGAGGGAAGGTTGAGGGAAATTTGACGGGAGAAACTCGCACCGCCTGGGTCGAACGCTTTTTGCGGCGTTCGCCCGGCCGGTCAATTCACTTCGATCTTGACGTTCACCTTCATTTCCGGCTGCAGATGCACTTCCGGATTGGGGATGGCCACCTTGACGTGGTATTTGCCCGCTTTGTCCGCATCCGCCGGCGCCGCTTCGGGAGCGGTCACGTGCACGACCTGTCCGGTAAAAACTTTTTCCTGCAGGGACCGTGAGCTCACCAGGACGTCCATGCCCTTTTTGACCGCGGCCCCGTCCTCGGCATCGAGATACCCCCACACCCACACCGTATCGAGCTTGCCCAGCGTCAGGACCTGGGTGCCGGACACCACGAACTCGCCGGGTTGCAGGCTGCGTTCCATCACATAACCGGAAAAAGGAGCCACCACTTCCGCCAGCCGCAGTTTTTCTTCGGCCTGGGCAAGCGCCGCCTTGGTCTGGGTGAGGCGCAGTTGAACTTCATCGTTGGGGCCGCCGGTTTTCGCGGGCGTCAACGTGATCTTGGGATCGGCTTTCACGAGCGCGACCTTGGTCGGCGGCGGCGGTTCCAGCACAGGCGTTTCCATGACCAGGCGCAGCATGTCTTCCGCCTCTTTCACCTGGGCCTTGGCGGTTTCGAAATCGGATTTCGCCTTGAACAATTCCTTCTCCGGCGCGGTGCCTTCTTTGAACTGTTTTTCGTACCGCTCCACCTCCAGCCGCATGCTTTCCATCTCGTCCCGCGCACGCGCCACCGCCGCTTCCGCGACGGCGATCTCTTCCTGGCGCTCTTTCTCCTGATCCTCCTTGGACTTCACCAGCGCGCTTTTTTTCACCGCGGGTGTGGGAGCAGCGCTTTTGGGAGACAATCCGGACATCAGCGTCTCCAGTTCCGCTTCCGCCTCCTGCATTTTCGTTTTCAACTGCGCCACTTCATCCACCAGTTCCTGGTTTTCCAGCCGCGCCAGGGTCTGGTCTTTTTCCACCTGATCGCCCACCGACACCAGAATCTCTCCCACCTTGCCGGGAATCTGAAAATGCAGCACCTCCTGGCGCACTTCGACCGTTCCGGTCATCTCGACCGATTTCGTCACCTTCTCCGGTGTTTTTTTGGCCACGTGGTTCTTGATGTACCAGTCGCCAACGAACAAAAACAAACCGAAGAACAAAAACAGCACCGCAAGGGGGTTGACCTTTCGCAAAGCGAGACTCCTGTTCTGCGCGGCGTTCGCCCGGCGGGCGCCGGCGCAAACCCGCTAATCCATTCATATATAATATGTTAACTTAAGACTTCTTTCGCTTCAGCGAATTTGTTACTTTAAGGGCTTGGCAAAAAGACGCCCACATCCTAAAGAACGATTTTACAAAGGAAATTCCCAGAGCCCATGAACGATTCCATTCGGGTGCGTTTCGCCCCCAGCCCCACAGGCACGCTCCATATCGGCGGCGTGCGAACCGCGCTGTTCAACTGGCTGTTCGCCAGGCATCACCAGGGAAAATTCATTCTGCGCATCGAGGATACGGATCTTTCCAGGTCCACGGAACAATCGATCCATGAAATCCTGGAAGCAATGCTATGGCTGGGTCTCGATTGGGACGAAGGCCCCTTCCGGCAAACGGAGCGTTCCAATCTGTACAAGGAAAAGATAGAGCTGCTCCTCCGGCAGGAGAAAGCCTATCACTGTTATTGTACACCAGAAGAGCTGGAAACGCGCCGCAAAGATGCACAAAAAAAAGGACTGAAACCCAAATACGACGGCCGCTGCAGAAACCGCACCGACGCCCCCGAAGGCGCTCCCTCGGTGGTGCGCTTCAAGACCCCGCTGGAAGGTTCCGTCACCGTGGACGACATCCTGCGCGGAAAAGTCATCTTCGATGTGGAGGAGCTCGACGACCTCATCATCCAGCGCAGCGACGGCACGCCGACCTACAATTTCGTGGTGGTGGTGGACGACACGGACATGCGCATCTCCCACGTCATCCGCGGCGACGACCACCTGTCCAACACGCCGAGACAGGCCCTGCTCTACGACGCTCTGGAATTTCCCCGGCCCAGGTTCGCCCACATCTCGCTGATCCTCGGCGCGGACAAGACCCGGCTCAGCAAGCGCCACGGGGCGACCTCCACCCTCGCCTACCGCGAGCAGGGCTACCTGCCCGATGCGCTGGTCAACTACCTCGTCCGGCTGGGCTGGTCGCACGGAGACCAGGAGATTTTCACACGCGCCGAGCTGATCGAAAAATTCTCTCTCGACAACGTCACCATCTCCGCGGCGGTGTTCAATCCGGAAAAACTGGACTGGCTCAACCAGCAGTACATCAAATCCACCCCGCCGGAAACGCTGGCCAAAACCCTGGAAACGGTGCTGGTGCAGGAGAAAATCCTGCCGCAGCGGCACAACTTCGAGCCGGCGGACATCGCCCGCGTCATTCCCGCCCTCAACGAGCGCAGCAAGACCCTCGTCGAAATGGCGCACAAGGCGGCTTTTTATTTCCGCAAGGACGTGCAGTTCGACGAAAACGCCAGGCAGAAATTCCTCACACCGGAAATCAAACCGGTGCTTGAGGAATTAGAAAATAAACTATTGAAAATAAAAGAATTCAATCACGATTCGGTGGAGGGCACCTTCAAGGAGCTGGTGGCGGAAAAAGCCATGAAACTGGGAAAACTCGCCCAGCCGGTGCGTGTGGCCCTCACCGGCAGCAAGGAGAGCCCCGGGATCTACGATGTGGTCCTGCTTCTGGGCCGCGAAACCACCTGCGCCCGCCTCAATGAGGCCATTGAGGCCATTGCCGCGGGTTGATTTTTTTCCCGATCGTTGTAAGGTTGAGGGGAGGTTTTGAGACTCAATCCTCAAGGAGATCCCGGAGAGGAGAATCCGTGCGATTTTTTCCTTTGGAGGGAGACATGACAATCCGATCCATCCTGGCGGGCATCCTGTTGAGCGCTTTTTTTGCCGGTCCCGTACTGGCTAAAGGCCCCGAACTGGTTCTGGACAAACTCAGGCTCGACATCCACTACTCCCAGGGCGACAGCGCCTGTGACGAATTGATGCACATCCGGTCCGGAAGCGACGTCCCCGACATGCGCCATTTCGACTGCTACGCGCGATCGGGCAAATACACGATGGTCCTGTCCGGCCCGGCCGGCACCACCGTGACCCTGTTCGGCAACCCGCAATACGGCAAAGAGCGGGGATACCTCGTCATCACCAAAAAGGACGACAAGCCGATCTGGATTCTGAACCTGGAAAATTTCCCCGACCGGCAGTGGTTCGCCAACGCTTCCCATCGCCAGTCGGGAGCCTACGACGCGTTTTACCGGCAGGCGCCCATCTTCAAGCGCAACGTGACCTCGGTCAAATGGGGCAAATGGTGGGAAGGCGAAAAACCCAACGGCAACCCGGATCGCTGAGCCGGTTTTAGAACAAGCGAGGAGGAGACCCTTGCCCAAAGGGGCGGACGGAAGGTGCAAACCTTCCCCCGCCCTTTTTTTGTGCTGCCAAACGCCGCCGGGATCCGTTCACAGATAGTGCGTCAGTTCCGTCAGCGAGGAAATCTTGCCATCGGGTGCGTGCCCGGCGTCCTTCGGCGTCACTCCCGCGTACACCCCGTTTTCCCGGCATATCTGCACCGTCTTCCACCCCAGCGTTCTCGCCGAGACGAAATCCTTTGCCGGGTTGTCGCCCACGTACAGGCACTCGCTGCCCGGACACCGCAACAACCGCATGATCTCCTGATACGGCCGCGGGCTGGGTTTCCAGTTTTCGCGCCCGAACTCGTCCGAATAGACGATCGCATCGAACCGCTCTTCCAGCCGCAACGCCCGCACCTTGTTTTTCTGCGCGTTCAAAAACCCGTCGGTGATGATCCCGAGTTTCTTTTTGCCGCCGATCTCATCGAGAATCGCCTGCGCGTCCGCAAGCAGCGTGAGCTGGGGGAAATGATCGCGGTAGACCTCCACCATCTCCTGAATCAATTCGGGATCGTGCGGGATGGCCAGCGTTTCCAGCGCGCGGTCGAAGATGCGCGTGCGCTCCCCCTGGTGGAACAGCTTCCAGGCGACCGGGAAAAAGTCGGGCTGCGCGAAGCGGCGCTCCACCCAGCTTCCCACTGCGCAGAAACCGCTGCGCACGAACTCGTGCTCGGAAAACAGCGTGTCGTCCAGATCGAAGATGACCGCGTTGATCATGGTTCTCTATTCAGATGAAGTGAAAGGAAATGGCTTGCGGATGCCGCTGCGCCAGCGCCGTGCAATCGGGGATCATGTGATCGCGTCGCGGCTGACGAAAATGGCGTCGTCGTAGCGCAGCATCACGCTGCCCTCTTTCCAGCCGTCGATGGCGATCTTCGGGTCTTCGCCCAGCATCATTTTGATGATCCATTTGGGAAAGTTCGCGCCGCATTTTAAAGAAAGGGGAATGCCGCCGCCGAACCGCGGGTTGACCTCGATGAACTTGATCTCCTTGCGTTTGGTGATGAAGCACTGCAAGGTCACCACCCCCACCGCACCGGGAAGCGCCTCGGCGACGCGTTTGCCTTCCGCGATCAACCGCTGGTTCTTCACCGTGATGCCCTTGCTCACCTCCCCCGCCCGGATCTCGATCCTGAGCCGGGGAACCACCGACCGCACCCTGCCCTTGAAATCGATCAGCACATCCAGCGTGTATTCCGCCCCCTCCAGATATTCCTGCGTCATGGCGTTGGGAATGTAATCCTTGAAGAACTTCAACTCGTCCGGATTGTTGACCTTCGTCACCCCCACCCCGCCGCTGCCCTTGGCGGGTTTGACCAGCAGCGGGAATTTCGCGTCCGGATCCTCGAGCACCGCCTCCGCATCGAACAGCTTCGGATAATCGACGCCGATCTTCTCGAAAAACCGGCAGGTTTTTCTTTTGTCCGCGCAGATGCGGTTGGTTTTCACCGAAGAGACCAGCGGCGTGACGCCCAGTTTGCGGAACGCGTCCTCGTTTGCGGCGAGCAGGTTCAATTCCGTGTCGATGAGCGGGATCAGCAGCTTGATGCGGTTCTTGCGGCAGATGTCCAGCAGCTTGGGGATGTAGTCGCGGCTTCTCACCCGCGGCGTCTGAAAATACCGGTCCGCCACGAACGAGGCGGGAGAATCCTTCCTGAGGTCCGTCGCATGGATGCCGCCCGGCACACCCAGATCCTTCAGGGTTTTCCGGAAATGCCTGAGCAGCGAAACCCGGCGTCCGACGCTGGTGAACAGAATATTAAAGGGATCCATTTGGGCTCAACCCATCCACACACCCCGGCCGGCCCCGGCCGGAGAAAATGCAGCTGCTAGTCGGTCCTGTTGAGGGGCCATTATATCAAAGCTTAACAGGAATATAGGATGCAAACGCAACCGGCAATCCCCGGAACGCGGTAATTCAAAGAACGCCCGTTTTTTCAATTTTTTTCAACCGGCTTCCCCATTCGGGCAGCCGATTTTTGCACAATCGGGCCGTCTCGCAAACAACGGATAACAGCCGGGACGATTCTCAGTGTGTTTCGGGCACAGAACCTTACAAACAAAGGAGCCCGAAGGAGCTTTGGGGGGAAATGGATCAAAAATTTCGGATCGGCCCTGATGGCCTTAAACACTCACACAAAGACCGAATCGTGAAAGACACTAATGAGGTATGAAAGGGATCAAATGAAGGAAAAAATCAGAGAGCAAGAATCTTGTAATAAGGATTTTTATTAACAACAGCTGAATTGATTTTTTCTTTTAAGTAGTGTTTCAAATCTTTTTCGCTTTCAAGAATTTTAATAATTTCCTCCATATCACACAATGCGACTACAGTTTTTTGAAGCGCTTCTTGACAAATTTTAATTGCTGGTTGAGTGTAACCGTTTGCAGATATAAAAATACCTCGGGCTTGCCCCCTGTGATAAATCCTAACCAAATGTTGTGACATTTCTGGCACCCCTAAGGGGCAATCCCACCATTTCATTTCTACAAAGTAAATATTACCTTCAAATCCTATAACACCATCTATTTGTTCAACAATTCCTTGCCCCTCGTTTCCTCTTAATGTAAAGGATTCTTTAATGAGAATCTCAAAAGAGTCAAACAAATCATTAAGAATTTTCTCTAAAGTCTTTCCCCTTTGCCAAGGATCAACATTTCCAAACAAAGCATATAGCTCTTTTTTAATGTTATTTAACTTCTCTTTCTTTTCATTAATTTTTTCTCTCTTTTGTTCTACTTCAAGAGAAGCTTTTTTCCTCTCGCGCTCTTTCTCATCCTTCATACGTGTAAAGGAATCCTTCACATTAATAACTTTTTGAACCTGAGATACTAAACCCTTAGCTTCTAGTTGGTCCTTCGGCCAACAAACAGAAAAATCTTCAAATTCAACGATTCGCTTTAAAATTTCCCTTCTTTCCTTTAGTCCTCTTTCACCCAACTCATTTAATCGCTCTAAAACCGTACGAACCATCTCAAACTTGTTTATACTTTGACGATCCAATTCAACTTTCTGAATAAGATCTCTCATTAGTTTCTTTGAAACACCACTTCCTTGAAAGAAAAGCAACACACTTTTTTTGGAACGGCATAAACGAGGAACAGTCTGTATTAGAAGTTCTGTTAATTCATGAGGGTAATGAAAAGTGATTTCCATTTTGACAAACTAAAACTATTATGAATATGAGTCTTAATCTTTATTGATCAGTATACTTATTTTCCCGCATCACGTTCCGCCGACGATCTCGCCGATGTCCTTCACCTTCACCGTGTCCTGCAGGCCCTTGCCTTTGAGACCGTCCTCCAGCATCAGCACGCAGTAGGGGCAGGAAACGGCGATGGTGTCCGGCTTGGCGGCCATCAGCTCGTCGATGCGGTTGTGGCTCATGCGAGTGCCGGTTTTCTCCTCCAAGAGAAACCGCGCGCCGCCCGCGCCGCAGCAGCTGCCGCGCTCGCGGCTCGCCTCGACTTCCTGAAGGGAATCGGCGTTCACCCCTTGCGAGAGAACCGCACGCGGCGGATCGTACATCTGGTTGTGCCGACCCAGGTAGCAGGAATCGTGGTAGACCACCCTCCCCGTTTCCTGGCTCTCCGGGACCGCCTTGCCCTCGCGGATCAGCGTTGCCAGCAGTTCGCTGTGGTGGATCACTTCCAGATCGACGCCGAACTCCGGGTACTCGTTGAGCAGGGAATTGAAGCAGTGCGGGCAGTGGGTGATCACCTTGCGCACGCCCTTGGCCTTGAAGGTTTCGGCGTTCTGGCCGGCGAGCGTCTCGAACAGGTATTCGTTGCCGGCGCGCCGGGCCGGATCGCCGGTGCAGCCCTCTTCCATGCCCAGGATGGAAAAATCCACACCGGCTTGCTTGAGCGCCGCCACCACCGAAACGGCGATCTGCTTGCCGCGGGTGTCGAAGGAGCCGTTGCAGCCGACGAAATAGAGATACTCGGTCGGACGATCTGCATCCCAGATCCTGATGTCGAGATCCTTGGCCCAGTCGGCGCGGGTGTTCTTGCCGAAGCCCCAAGGGTTGCTGTTGGTCTCCAGCGATTTGAACGCGCGCGTGAACTCGGCGGGATAGCGGTCTTCGGTCAGCACCAGCCCGCGCCTCAGATCGATCACCTTGTTCACGTATTCGATCATCACCGGGCATTCCTCCTCGCAGGCTCCGCAGGTGGTGCAGGACCACAGCGTTTCATCCTCAATGACCCCGCCGAGAAGCGGCGACTCGGACGCAGCGCTTTCGCCCGCGTTCATGTGGTTTCTCAGGTCCACCGTCAGCTCCTTCGGCGAAAGCGGTTTGCCGCTATTGAGCGCAGGGCACACCAGATCGCAGCGCCCGCATTCGGTGCAGGTGTGCAGATCCAGCAGCTGCTTCCAGGAAAAATCCCGGATCGTCGTCACTCCGAAGGACTCACGGTTCTCGTCTTCGAAATCGATGCGCGTGATCTGATTCCCCTTCCCCGTCACGTGCGAGAAAAAAACGTTGGGAATCGAGGTGAGGATGTGGAAATGCTTGCTTCTGGGCAGCAGCGTGAGGAAAAACAGGATGCAGCCCACATGGCCCCAATAGGCGGCGTTGTGCAGAATCACCTGCAGGCTTTGCGGCAGCGCCGCCAGCACCGGGGACAGGACCAGCCCCAGCGGTTCCCACCACGTCCCCGTCCCGGGATGCCGTGCGAAATAGGCCGCTTCGAACACCACATCGGTGATCATGATCAGCAGGATCAGCACCAGGATGAGGTTGCCCTCTCCCGAAAGGCTGAGCCGGGGCGGGCGCACAACCAGCCGCCTGTAAAGCGCGTAACCGGCGGCCAGAAACACCAGCAGGACGAAGCCGTCCTTGATCAGCATGTAGGCGGCGTGCACCGCCTCGAACCCCGGCAGCGGGATGGGCAGTCCGGGCGCAAACCCGATCACGAAAAAATGCGCGGCCCGCAGCAGAAGCACCAGAAACCCCCAGAAAATAAGGGCGTGCATCCACCCTCCCGGCTGGCGCTTGAACAGCTTGGTCTGCAAAAACGCGATCCTGAACGTGTGCCACAGCCGTTCGAGCGGCCTGTCAAAGCGGTCTTCCCGCTCGGCTTCAAGTAAAACCTTAAGTTTGGGCGCAAGCGCCCACGCGAACACCGCCAGCGCCGCGAGGGTCAGCGCCGACAGCACCCAGGGGATGAGATGGGCGGGCACCCAGTCGAGAGCCCGGTTTCCGGCAGCAGGCGTCATGGCAACCTTGAAGTGTTCACGAACGACCGAGTGAGGGGCATGTTGAAAGTTCCACGCGGCGGCGCCGACACCCCAGCATCGGCCCGAGGATTATGAGAACAGCGGCGATCGGGGAAATGGGAAGATCCCCGTTTTTAAAGCATTTTCAGGCCCGTCCCGGCCCGGTTTCCGGCAAACCCCGTTCGGGCGCAGCCGGGTGCGGCCTCGCTGCAAACCCGGTTGAATTCAATAGGGCCTGTGCTATATTGGAGATATCGGGGTTTCCAAGTCACGGTTTCACTGAAATCAAGGGGGAGACAGACTCGTGTTCAAAAAACCGCACCACTTCGCTCTATGTCTGGGTCTGGCAGCCGGCATCGCCCTGGCCCATTTTGCCTGGCCCCAAACCGCCGCGGCCACCCCGATCGGGGATGCGTTCAAGCAGTTCAACGAATCGGACACCGATGAGACGCTCGGTTACAATCCCTTGAACGACGTCAACCGCGCGCCGCACAAGTCGCTGCATCCCAACCTGACCCCGGATATCAACGAGCCGCACCCGTTCCCCGATTATATAGGAAACTTCGCGCAGGGCGAGAATTTCCCTAAATATTACAGGGAATTGTTGTCTCTGCCGCCGGTGGACAAAGTCCAGAGCAAAATATTCAACAAGAAGCTGTTCGTCAAGACCCGAAATATCGGCGTCGCCGGGTTCGAGAACAAAACCTCCGGGCTGTTCAAGGACGAAAACGCCGGCTACGTAGTCGCCAGCCAGGTGTTTCAGGAACTGCAGCGCTACGGCCAGTTCCGCGTCATCCCGCCCGCCAAGGGCCGCGAGGACGCCCGCATGAAGATCACCAAGGCGCGTCCCCGCAGCGAAATCACCGGAACGCCGAACAAAGAGGTGCTGCTTTCGGAGCTGCCCTACGCCGACGAGTTTGTGGATGCGGTGCTGATCGGGGCGGTCACCAAGTACATGGACCATTACATCGACAACCGCGGGAAACTCAAGGAGAGCCTGTCCAGCGGCGTCGAGTTCGGGGCTTTTCTGGTCAGCAAGACCACCGGAGAGGTGATCTGGGGGGCCCGTTTCGTCGGTTCCCAGACCCCCAACATCCGCAATTTCGTCATCGGCCGCCAGACCCACTGGCTGCAGAAAGAGGAGCTGTCCCGCTCCGCCATGAAAGACGTCCTGCGGGAGTTCCGCAAAATCCCGGGAGCCGCGCAAAAAATTTCCAAAAATCCGTGAGCCGCGGCCCCCTGTCGCGGTACAATAGGATCTCATAGGCAACCCGATTCGGCCGTACTCCGACGATCAAACACAGAGCTTCGCCATGAACGAAAAAATCGAAACTTCATTTCAATCCCCCGTTCCGGCGCCACACCAAGTCGAAAAGAAACGCAAAATGTGGCGCAACCTCTTCCTGCTCAACCTGTGCCTTTCCCTGCTTCTGGTCGGCATTTTCTGGCTGCCGGCGAAACTGGTGAAGATGAAGGATTTCTGGAATTCGCCGAGCGTGAACCTGCCGCAGAAGGGCGAAGTCGTGAAACCCAAGAATCCGCCGATCGCGCAAAAACCCGCCAATCTGCTCGACACGCAGTACGTGACCGTCAACGCGTCCTCGGATGAAGACTGGACCTATTTTGATTTCTCCCGGGGCGGTGTCGTCAAGATCCACGACCCCTCTTCGCTGGAATGGGATCTGGCGTTCCGCCGGGGCAAGGTGATCTCCAACGGCGGCGCCACCAACAAATTCGGCAAAGCCGGACTCCTGGATCTGAAATCCTACAAATTCGACGAGGTCACCGAGGTGCCCACCGATTCCTACATCCCGGACATCGCGACCCGCACCGAAACCGAAAACCCGGTTTTGCTGAAATGGTACAAGTACAATTACCTCACCCACAAACTCACGGCGAAAAAGAACATCTACGCCGTGCGCACCGCCGACAACAAATACGCCAAGGTGCAGTTCATCAGCTTTTACTGCGACAACAAGGAAACCGGGTGCATCAAAATGCGTTACAGCTATCAGAAAGACGGTTCCCCCCGGTTCGTGAAAACCGGCGGCGCGTTCAGCTCCCCCTCCTTCGCGTCGAATCCGCCCGAAACGACGAAGTTTTGACCCTTCCCGCCCGTTCCGGGCCGTTTTCTGTGCCGAACCCCGGGCCGGAAACGGCCGCAGACCGAAAAAACGCCCCCCTTTTTTGCGGCCGGCCTTCATATAGAAGTTTTTTATCCGGGCAGAGAATGTTATTTTATTTCACAGATTTTCCGTGTTCCGCTTCCTGGCCCTGCCGGGAAACGCGGCCATTCGCAACTTTGGAGGAAATTTCATGTCGAGTTTAAAGGGACTTCTTTTCAGTCAATTTGCCGGTGAGGGGCTGAACGACCTGGTGAAGGAAATGCAGAACAAGTTCAAACCCAAAAAAGGCCGGCGCTTCAACCACGGCAACATCACCTACGAGATCAGCCGTCCCTCCCTGAAGGACAACCAGATCGAATTCGAGATCAGCTCGAAGGTTCCGGAAGACGAGCTCCAAAGCGAAAAAGAGATGAACGCCTACTTCGAAGAGATCAAAAAGCTGCTCGCCGAAGGGGAGTTCAAGCCGAACACAATCGAAATCGAAAACATCGTGTGGGACTCGAAAAAGGAAACCGAAAAGGAGCGGGATTACGTCAAACTCGGCTACTGCTACCAGCTGGACACGCTGTACAACAACGACGACGTCACCAAAAAATACGAGGAACTGGCACAGAGCGGCAAGCTGGACACGATTCCGAAAGCGCCCAGCGCCTTCACGCCGCAGGGGAAGCTGGTGTTGTCGATGGTGCGCGAAAAGATCCACGAGTTCGGCCGCGAAAACGTCAACCAGCTGATCGAAGCCAACAAGCAGGTCCGGACCATTCTGGGAAACTGACTCCCCCATGCAGCAGATTCTGTATTTTTTGGGACGCGCTTTGCAGATCCTGGGCCTGGCCACGATCACGTATGTCGTCTACCGGTTTTTCACCCAGATGGGGATGGAGCCGCTGCTTTACATGTCGATTCTGGGGATCGTCGAATTTTATGCGGGCACTTACATCCTGGGGAAAGTCGGCAATTGAAAATACAACCCGATCCGCGTCCCGCAGCGAAACCTGAAACAGGACACATTGCCGTCACTCAACGCTGAGACCAGACCATGAAAGAAATTCTCGAAAAGCCGGGCTTTCTCGCCAACGCCGGAACCCTGGGGGCGGACCTCAGTTACCTGCTCGCGGTGGTGTTCACGGTGCTGTTTCTCGTCGCCTGGGGCCTGGCCAAAAAAGCCCAGGGCACGAAGCACCACAAACTGATCGGCGTGTCCATGGTCTCGATGGTGATCTACTTCTGCGGTTACTACTACGCCCGCCAGCTGGGCGTGTTATCGCTGGAGGGAAAGGAAGGCTTCGGCGGGCCGGAAGAGGTCTACAACAGCGTCTTCGTGCCCGTGCTCACCACGCATCTCATCCTGGTGACGCTCGGCCTCATCTTGGCCTTTTACATGATGGTGCAGGGGTTTCGAGCCAGCGCCAAAGTGGACGGAGACTATCTCCTCAAGGCCGGCGAGCTGAAAATGCGGCCCGAGACCTTCAAAAAGGTGATGCTGATCATCGCGGGGCTCTGGCTGTTGAACCTGCTGCTGCAGAACCTGCTGCGCGGGATCTCCATGACCTCCAACATCGCCTGGACACTGATTTTTCTCACCATAGCCGGGGTGGTGTCGCTGGAGAAGGCCATCGAGAAATGGCTGCCGGACGGGGCGCGCCGCCACCGCATCCTGGGGCGCGGCACCATGGTGATCTACGCGCTGATCCTGGCGACCAGCACCGCGACCTACCTGATGCTCTACGTCATCTATCCGAAATGATCCCGCCCCGCCGAGGGGGGAAACGCTTGCAGCCGTTGATTTTTGGGAGGGGTTAAATTTCTTGAAACAAGGGGGGTTTTCCTCTTGACTCTTTTAAAACCCCTGTGTTAAGTTTCGGGGGTTTAGATAATATCAAAATACATGAGTAGCAAATAAAGAGCGGTCAAACCATTGACCCCGAGGCCAATGTAAACGATGGTATCGAAGATTTTTCCGTCCTTGCTGGCCATGCGAACCTCTTGAGTGGTTAACAGTTTTTAACCGGTTGAAAATATCATTCGGAATTTAAAACTGTCAAGAATAAACTGGACTTCCATTCAATTTCGGAGGCGTTACCTTAATGGATATTCAAAAGCTTAAAGAAAAAGCAGGCCCCTGGATTTACATCGCAACCGTCATATTCTCATTGTGGTTTTTCTACTGGTTCGCGTCTGTGTGGCGTTGATCGGCGGTGCCTGACCCATTCAAGATAAACCCAACAGGAGAAAGCAAGAACCATGAACGAAATTAGAGACGAGCAAAAACCGTTTATAACAGCCAAATCGATCATTTGGTTCATCATCGCCATGATCGCCTGCTCTTTCTACTATCTGCTGATCAACATCGGTCTGATGAAAGTACAGGGACTCGACTTCTTCTATCTCTGGTCCAGCGGTGGCGGCGGAGGCGGCGGCCACTGAGCGGTTTCAAAACGCGATTTCAAGATGACAGGCCCTTCTTTGGGCCTGTCATTTTTTTTTGCTTCCCCCGACCGTCATCATCCACCCCTCTTCCTTTAAACAACGGAAACCGCATGCAAGGCAAGCCCGGATTGAGGATCTACCTGTTCCGCCACGGAGAAACCGCCAACGCCGGACAGGTGTGTTTCAACGGCCACCACGACATCGACCTTTCCCCACAGGGCCTCGCCCAGTTCGAGCGCATCGCGGAAACCTTCCGCAGCCAGTCCCTCAAAGCCGTCTACAGCAGCGACCTGCGCCGCACCCGCATCGGCGCCGAACGCATCGGCGAACCGCACGGGCTGAAACCGATCGCCTGCGCCGAAATCCGCGAGTTGTGCTTCGGCGACTGGGAAGGCATGAGCATCGAGGAGGTGAACCAGAAATACCCCGGCCAGCTGGCGGAACGGTTGAAAAACATCGCCGCCTTTTCCGTTAAGGGCGGTGAAACCTTCACCGATCTGCGCGACCGCGTGATCCCCAAATATGAGGAAATCGTGGCGCAGCACCAAGAAGGCCAGATCGTCATCGTGGCGCACGGCGGCGTCAACCGGGTCATCCTGGCGCACATCCTGGGAATCCCCATCCGCAACCTGTTCCGCATCCAGCAGGAATACGGCACGCTCAACATCATCCAGTACTACGACGGCGAGCCGGTGGCGCAGCTGATTGCGGGCAATGCCGACGCCCTCACCTTCCCCGCAGCCGCCGCCAAGAAAATCGCCATCCAGTAAAACCGGCCATGCACAAACCTCTGGTGGAAATCCGCGCAGCCACCGTCCACGTGCAGGGGCACCGCGCCCTGAGCGATATCGACTGGACCCAGCTCGCAAACGAAAACTGGGCGGTGGTGGGCAACAACGGCTCGGGAAAAACCACCTTCACGCGGCTCGTGTTCGGCGAACTGCTGCCGGTGCATGGCGGGGAAGTC
The DNA here is from genome assembly GCA_965223345.1 of Nitrospinales bacterium. Taxonomy (GTDB): domain Bacteria; phylum Nitrospinota; class Nitrospinia; order Nitrospinales; family VA-1; genus CBDCWG01. The sequence goes on along the minus strand of CBDCWG010000012.1, from coordinate 1,674,590 downwards.
CTGTGGTTCGGCCTGCCCTGGCTCACGCCGCTGGAGGAAATCCGGCAGAAAATGGGCTACATCTCCGCCGAGTATCAGGAAAACCACGCCAACCACCTGGTGGGCTGGGAGGTGGTGGCCTCGGGCATCTTTTCCACGATCGGCCTGTACGAACGCGTCACCCGCAGCCAGAAAGCCCGCGCGCTGGAATGGATGGATTTTCTCGGCATCGGCCATCTGGCGCGCAGCGGATTCCGCCGCCTTTCCTACGGCGAGGCCCGCCGGGTGCTGCTGGCGCGGGCGCTGGTCAACGAGCCAGAGCTGCTGATCCTCGATGAGCCCTGCAACGGGCTGGACATCCCCACTCGTGAGCTGTTTCTCGCGACGCTGGAGAAATTATCCGGCACGCGAACCCGCATTCTGTACGTGACCCACCACGTCGATGAGATCATGCCCTGCATCACGCACCTGCTGTATCTCAAGGACGGCAGACTGTTCGATCAGGGCAAAAAAAGCGCCCTGCTCACGGAAACAGCCCTCTCAAAGGCCCTGGACTGCCCCATCCGCCTGAAAAAAAGCGCCGGCCGCTACTGGGTCACCGGGCGCGGGCTGCCTGAAAAAAAGCCCTGATTTCCGGGCACAGGTTGCGTGCGGAGGCGTTGCATCCGGAGCGCAACCCGTAAAAAACCGAGCGATTGGTACCCGATCCCGTCCGGCAGCCGCACCCAGCCGGACCTGTTCCCCCACCGGGGCGGTGGGGGTTGTCATGTTCCGTGCAAATAGGGTAGAATTCTCCGTTTCCGGTCCGGCAAAGAACTGGTTGTCCTTGAAGCTGGGAGACTTTTGGCTATCGGGAGGACGCACCCATGAAACACAGGTTGGCTTTCACCTTATTTCTGCTTTTGAGCTGGGTGCTTGCGGGCCCGGCTCTCGCCCTGGACGCACAGGGCTGGTTCGAACGGGGCAACGAGCTGAACGGACAGGGGCGGTTCGAGGAAGCGGTGGAGGCGTATGAAAAATCCATCGAGCAGAACCCCAAATCGCCGACCGCGCATTACAACCTGGGAGTCGCCTACAAGAAACTGCGGCAGTACGAGAAAGCCGCGGCGGCGTTCAAGAAAACCCTGGAGATCGAACCGACGCACCTCGACGCGCGCTTCGGCCTGGGCAACGCCTACAACATGCTGGAGCGCTGGCAGGACGCGATCGGCGAGCTCAACATCGTCGTGCACCGGCGGCAGAACGATGCGGAGGCGCACGGCAACCTGGGCTGGGCGTATTACAATTACCGCGAGGGACCGCCCTTCAAGCGGCTGGTGATCCTCAACCTGCAGAAAGCGGTGAACCTGTTCCGGCTGCAGAACATGCCGCAGGCGGCGGAAGCGACGCAGAAGGTGCTGGACGAGGCCATCGCCAAGTTCGGCTACAAAGAACAATTATGAAACCGGAACGCCGCGGCGCGTTCCACCACAACCCGTAAGATGGCAAACACAGACACAATCTCGAGCGAACCCATGACCGTAAAAATTCAAGTGGTCCCCACACGCAACGAAAACCTCGTCGGCTTCAAACTGGAAACCCCGCTGCTGCCTCCCGGCACGGGCCTGTCCTATTCCACCCCCGGCCTGGCCCAGGGCAATCCCCTCGCCCGCGCGTTGTTCGAAATCCCCGGCGTCGTCGGCGTGTGGATTCTGGGCGACGAGATCCAGGTCACCAAGGAAGCCAGCGTGCGCTGGTCGCGCATCCAGTCCAAAGTCATCGAGACCATCCGCAAAAACGTCAACTCCACGAGCTGAATTCAAAACACCCCGCTCATTCGCCGTAGCGGTAATGGCCGGTGATCGGGTATTGGAAAAGAATGTCGTCCTCTTTCGGTCCGCGGCCGATGTTGTGCAGGATCATCGGGCGCGCCGTGCCCCGCACCTTGCGGTCGGACACGATGCCGATGTGCGGCAGGTTTCCCGGCAACATCCAGGTCACCAGATCCCCGGCTTTATAATTTTTCACATCGCGGCTTACCGGCAGCGACGTGCCCTTGCGCTCAAAAAATGTCTGCAGGTTCGGCACGCGCCGGTGATCGATGTTGGCATCGGGCCGCGTCAGCCCCCAGATTTTCGGATACAGGGAAAAGTTTTCCTTCATGTCCTCATGCACCCGCTGTTGCAGATCGATGCCGACCTTCCTGTAAGAACGCACCACAACATCCGTGCACACGCCGATATTGTCCGGCACGTCCCCCATGGGATAGGCGATGGCGCGGTACGAGCCGTCGTAGGTCACTGCATGCTGCGTGCGCTCCTTCGCCGCTTGAACCAGCCGATCGGCAAACGAATCCGCATAGACAACGGACGGACATAGAAAACATAGCAGAAGTAGAAAAACGTGTTTTATGACAGGAGGAGCCAACGTCTTTAGACTATCCCTCTCCCCTGGAGGGAGGTCAAGCGAAGCTTGACACCCGCTTATCAAAAAAACTGAAGGTGACTTGAGGGTTGGGTGAGGGGGATTTAAATAAAAAAAGGGAAACCAAACATTAAGTTTTGAAATAGCACATCAGATTCTACTCGTAATCCCGGTTTCGATGATTACCGATTCCATCAAACCGACATGGCTATATTTAGTGTATGTCTACTATTTTATTCCGCAGCCGCTTCGCTGGAGGTCTCCGCGGCGGCGGGCTGGGCTTTGCAGACATCCACCGAATCCGCGCCGAGTTTGGCGGTGGTGGTTCCGTCCGGACAGGCGGTGCACTGGGTCGCGCCCTTGGCGTCGTTGTAGGTGCCGATCGGACAGAGAAGGCAGGCCATCGAGTCTTCGGTTTTTTTATAACTCCCCGCCTCGCAGACCGTCTTTTCCTCGTCTTCATCCGCCAGCCCCACCCCGCGGCGCAGTTTCTGCGTCTCCTTGGAAATTTTATCGCCGAATTCCTGAAAGCTGAACGCGAAGACGGAAGGAACCGAAAGTGCGAGCACGGCGGTGATGACAAACAGGCTGATGAAAGAACGGAGAGAGAGTTTCATGGTATTTCCCGAATGAATGGAGTTTGAGTTTCTCCCATCTAACCATGAAATGCGGCGGCGGTAAAGGCCCGTCGGGCGGCAAACCCGCACCCGAAAGCGGTATCCGGCAGTCACGATTGAAAAACCGCAGGTTAATGCGCCCGGGCGTGCCCCTCCAAAATCGTCGCCACCTCCTGCCGGTCAAACCGCCTCGCCTTGTCCAGGGCGGTTTTGCCCTGCCTGTCCTTGAGCGTGGCGTCGGCGCGGTTGGCCAGCAGAAAACGCACCGCCTCGGTGTGCCCCAGCGCGGCGGCCGACATCAACGCGGTGCTCCCCGCTCCCCCCTGTTGATAGTCGATATCCGCCTTGCGTTGCAGAAGAAACTGCATGGCCGCAAGCTGGCCTTCCATACCCGCATTGAAAAACGCCTCGTTCAACAGAGCCGGCTTCGGCTCCACGCCCTTGTCCAGCAAAAGTTCGAGCAGGCCCGCATCCCCCGTCGCCGCCGCATGGATGAAAAAACGCTCAGGATCTTTCGGCAAACCGTTGAGATGAATGAAAGGACGCTGCCAGTACCCCTCCGGAACATAAAACAGCGCCAGCAGCAAAAGCGAAACCGCAACGTGCGTCCAGTCGAGCGTGCGGGTTTTCTTTTTGCGCAGGAAAAAAAACAGCAGCACCACAGCCGGTATCCACAGCAGAACGTGCAGCAGGACAACGCCTAGCAGCATCGCCTGATCGAGCGGGCTGTCAAACGCCATCCCCAGCATCGGCGTTCCTGCTTTCCAAGTGAGGGCAACCGCTGCATACGCAAACCGCGCCGTCAGCCACAGCGCGCACCCCCACGCGGCGTACAAAACCAGACGGAACAAAACATCTGCAAACTTCCATTTGCTTTGAGATGATCTTTGATTTGCAGAAACGCTGCGTGTGAGTTTCATGGAATAAGAAAATAAAGTATGGGAGGGATCAAGTCCTTCCCCTTATCTGCAATCCTGTGATCCTGTCCCGTCTTTTCTTTGCGCCTTCGCGGCGGAACCCTGTGGGTGTTGCGCGAGGCTCGCTTTTTTTGGCTCATGCTTCGACAGGCTCAGCATGACAGTCGATTGTCATCCTGAGCTTGTCGAAGGGTGACGAAGACGCCATCCACACATTGGCAGCAAAAAACTATTCCGGCTTGAAAAATTCCATGAAGGCGCGGATGAGGTGGGCGTGGTCGGCGGAGCCGGCCATCTCGCGGATCGAGTGCATGGACAGCATCGGGTTGCCCACGTCCACGGTCTGAATGCCGAGGTTCGCCGCGGTGATGGGACCGATGGTGCTGCCGCAGGCGAGATCCGAGCGCACCACGAATTTCTGCACCGGCACGCCGGCGCGTTCGCACAGGATTTCGAACGCGGCGCTCGACATGCCTTCCGTCGCGTACTTCTGCCCGGCGTTGCTCTTGATGACCGGCCCCTTGTTGATCACCGGCATGTGCTGGGCGTCGTGCTGATCGAGGTAGTTGGGATGCACGGCGTGCGCCATGTCCGCCGAAATGAAGACCGAACGGGCCATCGCCCGCATGAACGCTTCCCGCGGTTTCTCCGCCTCGGCGGACAAGCGCTCGAGGATGTTTTTCAGAAACGGCGAGCCGCCGCCCTGGGCGGTTTCGCTGCCGACCTCCTCGTGATCGTAAAACGCCAGCACCCGCGTCGCCGGTGTTTTCGCCGGCGAATCGAGCAGCGCGCAGGTGGCCGCATGGCAGGAGGCCAGGTTGTCGAGCCGGGGCGCGAACACGAATTCCTCCGCCGGTCCGGCGAGGCTGCTCTTCTGCACATCGTGCAGCATCAGCTCCAGACCGAGGATGTCTTTGGCGTCGCAGTTGAGCTTGTCCGCGATCAATTCGGTGAGCGCCGCTTCCGGGTTGTCCCGTCCTTCGGACAGCGCAAAGATCGGCGGCAGGTGCGTCTGCTTGTTGAGGAGGAGCCCCTTGCTGTTCACCTCGCGGTTCAGGTGGATCGCAAGCTGCGGCACGCGCAAAAGCGGCTCCTCGAATCTCACCAGTTTCGCTTGCGTCCCCTCTCCCGCACGCAGGATGACCCGCCCGGCCAGCGACAGGTCCCGGTCCGTCCAGGTGGCGAGCAGCACGCCGCCGTACACCTCGACTCCGAGCTGCACGTAGCCGCCCTTCTCGTACACCGGGTTGGGCTTGAGCCTGAGATTGGGGCTGTCCGTGTGCGCGCCGATGATTTTAAAGCCAGCCGTGCCGGCGTTTTCCATGCCGAGCACGAACGCCACGATGGACGAGCCGTTGCGCGTGACGTAATACTTTCCTCCCGGTGTGAGATCCCAGGCGTCCTGCTCGTTGAGTTCGCTGAAATCGTCCTTTTCCAGCAGCGCCACGGTCTCGGCGACCGCGTGGAATGGCGTGGGCGCGCGGTCGATGAATTCGAGCAGCGAACGGCTGACCGACAGATGGGAATCCTTGTTCGTGTTCATGGCTGGCGTTCTCCGGTGATCCCTGGGCGCCTCTTTCGCGTGGGCGCGGGGCGGCTCTCATCTTTGAGTGCGCTTTTATTTTAACAGATTTTGTTTGCGCCCACGCCGCAAAAACAGATTATCCCCTTATTTTACAATATTTTAACCAAAGGCCGGGCGCCATAAGACGGGAAATGACAGGGGTTTTTGTTTTTTTGTTTTTCCCGGAAAAACAGCGAGGTTAAAATGAGGGGCAGATGGATTTCATTCGCGGAGAGACCGACGATGGGTGTGTTGCTGAAGGCGGATTTCAAAACGAAGCTCAATTCCAGGCTGGCCAAGTTCGACCCGAAAAAACGCGACCCCGAATACCACGCATCGGTGTTTGCGGAACTGTTTGACTTCCCCCAGTTCAAAGCCCACGTGGCGGCGTATGTCGAAAGGAATTACTGCGTCGTGGTGAACGATGAGGACCATCCCGACGCCCGCGCGGTGATGGACTTTCTCAAGCCGGAGGAAATCCGCACGCTCAACGAGTGGATCCTGAAACGCCACAACAAGCCTTCCATCGTCAAGTGACCGCTTCTGCGGTCCCGAATCACTTCACAGCCACACTGATGTCGGTGATGCCGGCGCCCTGAATCACCCCCATCACACGGATGACGTCACCGTAGGGCAGGCTCTTGTCCGCGCGGATGATCGCCGTGCGCGTTTCCACCCCCGCTTCGGTCGGCAGGGACGCTTCCAACTCCTGCAGCGTGGTTTTCTTGCCGTTGAAAAAAATCTGCTTGTCGGTGGTCATCTCGATTTCGAGATTCTTCGGCGTCTCGTCCTGAATGGAGGACTTGGAGGAAGGCAGCGTGAGGTCCATGCGCCGGTTAAAGTCCACGAACACCGTGGACACCATGAAGAAGATCAACAGCAGAAACACCACATCGATCATGGGCGTCATGTCCAGACCGAAATTTTCCTCTTCTTCTTTTCTGAATCGCATGGTTTGGGGTCCCGATGACCGGGGGCGTTGCGTGAACGCCCGCGGTTAAAGCGCCGCGCGAATGCCCTTGCGGGATTTTTTCGGCGGGGGTTCCGTCGTCGGAGGCTCCTGGCCTTTTTTCTCGCGCACCGCTTCGTAGGAGAGTTCTTCCACCAGCTGAAACGAAATCTCCTCCATCTCGAACACGTAGCGGTCGATCTTGCCGCGGAAATAATGGTACAGCGCCAGAGCGGGAATGCCCACCACCATGCCCGCCGCGGTGGTGATCAGCGCCTCGGAGATGCCGCTGGCGACCAGCCCGGGGTTGCCGGTGCCGCTCTGCGAGATGACGTTGAACGCCTTGATCATGCCGAACACCGTTCCCAGAAGCCCCATCATGGGCGTGATGTTGGCGACCGCCCCGAGCACCCGAAGATTGGAGTTCATCAGCGACGCTTCGTGCTGCCCCGCCCCTTCGATGGCGCGCTCGATCTCATCGAGCTTGCCGCCGACCCGGAGCAGCCCGGTCTTGAGGATACGCGCCAGGGCGTTGTCGTAGGCGCTGCACATCTGCAGGCCGAGTTGCACGTCCTTCCAGTTCCAGTGGTTGCGGACGTTCTTCAAAAATTCCGTGTTGATGATGTTCTTTCTGCGAAGATTGTAGGCCCTCTCGATGCCGATCCCGACGATCAGGATGGAGCAGAAAAGGATCGGGTACATCATGATCCCGCCCTTTTCGATGATGGCCAGCAGTTTCCAGCCGGTGTCCACGGGCGGAGGCGGCGTCGCCGCGAACGCGGGAGCCGTCATCGCAAACAGCAGACATCCCGGGAACAGGGCAAGAATTTTCTTGGCAGCTCTCATTTTTTGTATTGGAGAAAGTTAAGAATTATGGGGGCCAGCACAAATTTTCAAGATTGCGAGGTCAAATAGAAAGGCACTTTAGCAGTTATATCACGAAAAATTCGCTCTCCGCAAGCGGCATTGAAAACCGCCCCGCTTTTAAACCCTTTAAAAATAAGCCGCAATATTATATATTGATTAAAAATCGATTCACCCTTCAGACCGAACCATGCATAGACCTTGTTTTCCCGAGTTTCGCGCCTGGCTCCTCCCGTTCTTTGGAATCCTATTTCTCTTCACAGGCTGCGCTTCTCAGAAAGAAAAAGTCGTCCTGCCGCCGGACGAATTGCTGAAACGCGGCAAAGAGGAGGTCAAGCTCAACGATTATCTCGAGGCGAAACAGCTGTTTCAGCAGATCCTGGAGGATTATCCGGACAGCAAGGAGCGCGTCGCCGCCTTGATTTTTCTTGCCGACACCCATTACCGGGACGAGGAATTCGAAGAGTCCAAGTTTCACTACAAGCGCTTCATCGAACTGTACCCCGCCAACAAGCGGGTGGACCGGGCGCACTATTTCAAGGCCATGTCCGACTTCAAGATGATGGAGATCTCCACCCGCGACCAGACGCACACCAAGGCGGCCCTGGAAGGGTTCGAATACTTCATTCAGAATTTCCCCGACAGCCAGTATTACCAGAAAGGCGTGGAGAAGAAAAAGGAATGCCTGCGGATTCTGGCGGAAAACGTGTTCGAAATCGGCAAATTTTATTACCGCACCGGCGCCTACCAGTCCGCCATCCTGAGGCTGCGCCGCGCCATGGAAACGTATCCCGACCAGCAGTTCATCGACGAAGCCATTTTCCTGATTGCCGAATCCTATTACAATGAGGAAAACTTCAAAAAGGCCAAGGACACCTACATGGAACTGCTGGACAAGTACCCCCGAAGCCTTTTTGCAAAGGAAGCGCGCGACCGCTTACGCCATCTGCGTTGAAAACGCGCCGAGTGAGACTATGGCCAGCAAACGCAATTCTGAAAAATCCCGGCCCGCATCCCCCCCGCGTTCTGCGGAGCGCCACCGCGAACACGCGGAACCGTTGACCCGGTATCTCCAGGAAATCAGCAAAATCCAGCCGCTGCAGCGGGAAGAGGAAGAAGCGCTCGCCCACCGCATCGAACAGGGCGACACCCTGGCCCTGCAGGAGCTGGTGCGCCGCAACCTGAAATTCGTCGTTTCCGTCGCCAACAAATACAAAGGCTGCGGCCTGTCCCTGCAGGATCTCATCGAGGAAGGCAACATCGGCCTGATCCAGGCCGCCAAGCGTTTCGACGCCTCCCGGCACGTCAAGTTCATCACCTACGCGGTCTGGTGGATCCGCCAGGCGATCCTGCACTCGCTGGCGGAGCAGTCGGGCACCGTGAAACTGCCGGTCAAGCAGGTCGGCAAGGTCTATCAGATCGGCAAAAAGCGGCAGGACCTCATCCAGACCCTGGAACGGGAACCCACGCAAAACGAGCTGGCCGCCGGAATGGGGTTCAAGGAAACCGAGATCAACCAGATCATGCAGGCCTACCGCACCCACGTGTCCCTGGACGCCCCGCTGCGCAACGACGAGACCACGCCCTACATCGAGCTTCTGGAAAACCCGGACACCATCCCCTACGACGATCAGATCATGAAGGAGGGGCTGCGCTCCAAAGTGGAAACCCTGCTCAAGGGGCTGAGTCACAGAGAAGAGATGATCCTGCGAAAGCGCTTCGGGTTCGGCGGCCCGGCGCAGACACTGGAAGAAATCGGCAAGGAGATCGGCCTTTCCCGCGAGCGGGTGCGCCAGATCGAAAAACGGGCCAAAGCGAAACTGAAGATCAAATCCGCAAGCGTCGCACTGGGAGACCACCTGAGTTGATCCTCATCACCCCCCGCACCGGTATCTGAAATGGAAACCGCACTCGTCTGGGCCGTCGCCTATTTTCTCGGCTCCATCCCCTTCGGCATGCTTCTGGCCCGCACCCGGAAGATCGATCTGCGCGACCACGGCAGCGGCAACATCGGCGCCACCAACGCCGCCCGGGTGCTGGGGAAGAAACTCGGCCTGCTCACCCTGCTCGGCGATCTGGTCAAAGGGGTTCTGGCCGTGTTCATCGCGGACCAGCTGCTTGAGACCCCGATGAAGACCGCCGTTTCCGGCCTGCTGGCCTTTCTCGGGCACGTTTTTTCCGTATTCCTCAAATTCAAGGGCGGCAAAGGCGTCGCCACCGGCCTGGGCGTGTTTCTCTACCTGATGCCCGTGCCCACCCTGTCCTGCATGGGGGTCTTCGCCGTCACCCTGTGGCTCACCGGCTACGTTTCCGCCAGTTCCATCGTCGCCTCGCTGTTTTTGCCGCTGTTCGGGATTTTTTTCAACGCCCCGGCGGACACCATCAGCGTTTCCGTGCTCGTCGCCCTCATCGTTCTGGGCAAACACCACGAAAATATCCAGAGAATCCTGCAGGGAACCGAGGCCCGGTTTCTGAAAAAATAGAATTTGACAAAACCGGTTCAGGAAATATAATGATTTCACGAAAGACTGGTCCGAAAAGACATCAGGCGGGAGTAACTCAGTGGTAGAGTGCAACCTTGCCAAGGTTGAAGTCGAGGGTTCGACCCCCTTCTCCCGCTCCATTTTTCTCTTTGAGTATTCAATCAGTTTGCGGGGCACCGTCGCCAAGTGGTAAGGCAGAGGTCTGCAAAACCTTTATCGGCGGTTCGACTCCGCCCGGTGCCTCCAGTTCTTTCAAGGGGCATTCCTCAGATCGCCTCCTGCCGGCCGGTATCCTTTTACGATCACGACCGACCCTTCCGTCCGTGATTTCCAGATCGACTTTCCCCGGTTTCCGATAAGCACACGGGCGATTCCGTACACCTCACCGGATCCGGTGAATCCAGCAAGGAGTGAACGATGGAGGAGGACGCAAGCATTCTGATCGTCGAGGACGACCCCGCGTCCCAGAACATCCTGCTGCGTCTGCTCGAAACCCAGGGATACTCTGTCGTCACCGCCAGCACCGGGCACGAGGCGATGGCGGCCGCGTCCAAATCCCGGCCCAAACTGGCGCTGGTGGACGTGGTGCTTCCTGAAGTCAGCGGCATGGATTTTCTCCGCTGGATCCGCATCAACCACCCGAAAACAAAAGTGATCATCCTTTCGGTCCTGGAGACCAATTCGCCGGTGGCGCAGGAAGCGCGGGACATGGGCGTGTTCGATTACTTCCGCAAACCCCCGAATTTCCAGGATTTGCTGGCACGCATCGGCGAAGCCATGCGCTGACCCCCTCCCCGTCCCGATCCCTTTTTCGTGCCGGTTGTGGGGGAATTTCTTGCCGTGTGGGCAAAAATTTCCAACCCTCCAAGCCGCCCTGCCAGCCCCCCTCGCCGAAACCGGCCTTTTTCAAAGGGCCAGGCGGACCGGTTTTGCGGGTTTGGCTGGCACACAAATTGCTCCTTTGATTTTCAGAAACAACCGTCAAAATACCAGCGCTTCAACCCAGGATCGGCGATCGATCTGATATTCAGGCTCTTATCCAGAGCCCGGACTGTAAGGGGACACCATGATCAGCAGATTGCAGGCGAAAATCCCGGTCGAGAATGGCGGTAAAACCGTCGATCGTTGGATCAAGAAAATCTTTCACTGGAACCGCAGCCGCCTGGAAGACAGCAGCCGGTTTCAGGACAGGAGGGATTTTTTCCGGTTGAAGGTGGAAGGCGCCGACCCCATCGAAGCCGCCCTGTGGCTCAAAGACGGCACCGTCGTCAACATGGTCATCATCGACCTCAGCGCCAGCGGCCTGTGCGGCCGGATTCTGGAGCCGGTCGAGTTCGATCCGGGGGAAACGCTGACCGCGCTGTTCATCCTGCCCCTGCCCGAGCCGGTGATCCTCAAGATGGAGTCGCATCTCATCAGCCAGGGCGCCCGCTCCCTGCCGGAATCGACGATCCTGCACCTCAAGTTTTCCGAGCGCATGGACGAGAAAAACCGCGAGTTCATCCACCGCTACATCATCAAAACCCAGTTCGACCAGCTCAAACGCGGGGAAGAAGAAGAGCAAATCGAGGAGTGAGGCCCCCTCCTCTCAAGAGGGGTCGCATCATTTGGCAAACAGCGCCTCGACGAATTCCTCCGCATTGAATTCCTGCAGATCCTCCGCCTTTTCGCCCACACCGATGTAACGCACCGGCAGCTTCAGCTCCCGGGAGATGTTGAACAGCACGCCGCCTTTGCTCGTCCCGTCCAGTTTCGTCATCGCCAGCCCGTCGATCTTTAGCGCTTCGTGGAACAGGCGCGCCTGCGACACGCTGTTCTGCCCGATGCTCGCATCCAGTATGAGCAGGGTTTCGTGCGGCGCGCCGGGCAGCACCTTGCCGGTCACGCGCTTGATCTTTTTCAGCTCTTCCATCAGATTCGTGTTGGTCTGCAGACGGCCCGCCGTGTCGATGAGCACCACGTCCGCCTTGCGCGCCACGCCCGCCTGCACCGCATCGAACGCCACCGCGGACGGGTCGGCCCCGGCTTTCTGATGGATGCAGGTGACGCCCGCCCGCTCCGCCCAGACGAGCATCTGCTCGATGGCCGCCGCACGGAAGGTGTCCGCCGCCGCCAGGATCACGTTCGATCCTTCCTGCGTCCATTTTTTCGCCAGCTTGCCGATGGTGGTGGTCTTGCCCGATCCGTTGACGCCGATGACCAGCATGACCTTGGGTTTTTCCGTTATGGCCCCGGTGGATTCTCCGGCCTCTTCGAGGATGCGGACCATCACCCGCTTCAGATGATCCACCATTTCTTTGGGTTCGCGGATGTGCTCGGAAGCCACCCCTTTTCGCAGGGTATCGAGGATGTGCTGGGAGGTTTCGACGCCGACGTCCGCCGAGATGAGCAGATCCTCCAGATCGTCCAGCAGTTGCGGCCCCACCTCCGCCTTGCCGTGCACCAGGTTGTCGATGCCCCCGGCCAGCGTGTTGCGGGTTTTGCTGAGCCCCGCTTTGAGGCGGGAAAAAAATCCCGATTTTTTCTTTTCCGTTTCCGTCATCAAACCCCTCTTCATGAATTTCCAGGCGGCCTCGGCCCGCCGGGCCGGGCTCGCGCCGCAATCGGCTATCTTGGCAAGTCGCCGAATCGATGTCAAGGTGAAACCCGGAGCATAAGCTGCGGGTTCGCACCGGTTTTGGGCCCCAAAACCGGCCGGTCATCACAATTAAAGTTTTAATTGAGAAAATCCGCTAGAGAACATGTGTTTTTTTATGTTTTTTGTGCGCTCAAAATCCGGCACAGACCGGTTTACCCCAACTCTCATTCCGGGGCGGCGCGCCCCGCATCGATAGAGGCTTTTGATGAAAGTCGCCGTATGCAATTCGGTCGGCATCGACGCCGACGGTTACGCCATGATCCACTCGCCCAGCCGGTGGACCAACAGCACGAAGGACCTCAACATCTTCACCTACTACCCCTGGCAGCTCGCCTACTGCTCGTCCCTGCTCAAGCGCGACACCGACCACGAAGTGCGCTTTTTTGACGGCTGCCTCGATAAGCTCGACCACCAGGCGTTCGTGGACAGAGTCTCCGAATTCGGCCCGGACTACCTCATCATGGACTGCGCCACGCGCACCATCGAGGCGGACAAGCGCTTCGCCATGGAGGTCAAGCGCCGGTTCGGCACCCGGCTGATCTTCTGCGGCCCGCATCCCACCACGTTTCCCGAGGAGGTGAGCCAGTACGCCGACCACGTCGTCCTGCGCGAATACGAACTGGTGGTGCGCGACATCCTGCAAGGGAAAGATCCGAGCGACATCCAGGGGCTGTACCCCAACACAGATTTGCGGCCGCCGCTCGATGTCAACGACCTGCCCTTCCCCGAAGACGACGACGTGTCGCGCCTCGACTACGGCATGCCCGGCGAGCCTTCCAGCGAGTACCTCGAGATCCAGGCCTACGCCTCGCGCGGATGCCCGTTGTCCTGCACCTTCTGCGTGTGCGGCAACATCTCCTACGCCCGCCCCAACTGGCGGCCGCGCGACCCGATGAACGTGGTCGCCGAACTGCACACCCTGCGCGCCAGATACCCGCAGCTCGAGGGCATCTTCTTCGACGAGGAAGTGCACAACGGCAGCAAGAAATACATCCTCGAATTGACCAAGGCGTTTCGCGAAAACGGCCTCGACGACCTCAAGTACGACGTCATGTGCGGCCAGTGGCCGATGGACGAGGAAGTGCTGGAGGCCATGAAAAGCGCCGGCTACTACATGGTGCGCCTGGGCATCGAGACCGCCGGCGAGCACGCGGCGCGCGGCATGGAGCTGATGAAAAAATTCAACGTCCCGCGCCTCAAGCAGCTCATGCAGTACGGCACGAGCATCGGGCTGAAGTTTTACGGCACCTTCACCTTCGGCGGCGAAGGCTCCACCGACGACTGCGACAAAAAGACCCTCGATCTCATCCGCGAGCTCATCGACCGCGATCTTCTGTGGCGGTTCCAGCTTTCCATCAGCACGCCGCAACCGGGAACACCCTTCTTCAACCACATGAAGGCCCAGGGCTACTTGCGCGACCTGGACTGGAAGCACTTCGACGGCGGCAACCACTGCGTGGTGGACCGGCCCGAATACCCGGCCGAGCAGGTGATGAAAAATTTCCGTGAGGCGGAAAAGCTGTATGAGGTGGCGTTCAACAAGCGCTATTCCAAGACCGCCAGGGACAACTTCAAGGCCATCTCCCTCGACTCCGAAGACGACATCCTGGTGTTCCGCAGCACCCGCATGAAGCAGATGCAGGATGTGGTCGGCTCGATCCGCCACCAGTTTGCGCACAACAAGATCGCCACCCTGGCGCAGCCGGTGGTCGAGCACGAACTGCGCCAGATCCCCGACATCGGCGAGATCCTGCTGTACGAAAACGGCCATTTCAACAACCGCACCTTCCCGTCCGAGTTGATGAATCACTTACGAAAACGCTCGTTCTCGATGGGCGTGATCCCCTACAACAACATATCCGGCAACGGCTACGCCGATGTGAAGGCCATCGCTAACCGCATCGGCATCAAAAAGCTGGTCGCCGTCAACATCGAGGGCAAGGTGTTCGACCTGGACAACCCCGGCGACCACGGAAGGAGCCACCTGCCGTGACGACGAACGCGCAACCGGCCCCCCCTATGGAATCGCAGAGGACGCATATTCTCATCATCCGTTCGGCCACCCGCATCCTCAACCCGACGCTGGCGTCCTTGAAGCAGGAGTTCCCCGACTCCAAGGTCACGCTGCTGGCGCCGCAGGGCGTGGAGGAAGCCGCGCGTCAGGACCCGCTGGTCGATGAGGTGCTGACCATCCGCAGCGGCCGCCGCATGAGCGTGCGGCACTACGGCCGCGACAACCTGAAAGAACTGAAGCGCCGCAAATTCGATCTCGCCGTGGCCCTGTACAACGTCGATCACGGTCTCGGCTATTCCAACATCGACGCGCTGGCCGTCGCCTCCGGCGCCAAAGCGGTGCGCGGCTACAACCCGCGCGGCGCACACGTCCCGTTGAACCAAAAAAGCGTCGTAAAAAAATGGCTGCTCGAACGCACCCGCCTGCTGCTTGTGGCGCTCAATGTTTGCGCCACGGTCGTGCTGTTCGGCGCCATCACGCTGGGACTGGCCGCCGAATGGATCTGGCGCAAACTGTTTGCCTCGCCAGACCGCCGACCGCAAACCCACGTCACCGCCGCCGCTGAGAAGCAACAGCCCGCCTCCCCCGCCCCCGATGCGGCCAACGTGCTGACACGGGTATGAGTCCTTCATGAACATCGTCGTCGCCAACTCCGTCGGCATCGACCGCGCGGGCTACCACATGGTGCACGTCCCCTCGCGCTGGTCGCTCGGCGTGAAAAACTTCACCAACTGCGGCTACTACCCCTGGCAGCTCGCCTACACCTCCGCGCTTTTAAAACGGGAAACCCCGCACCGGGTCAAGTTTCTCGACGGCGTGCTGAATGGCTGGGACCACGACGCCTATCTTGCGGCGCTGGAAAACGAACGCCCGGACTGGCTGATCTTCGAAAGCTCGACCCGCACCATTCACGCCGATTTGCGCCTGGCGGCGGCCGCAAAGGAGAAATGGGGCACGAGGCTCGTCTTCACCGGCCAGCACCCGATGGCCAAACCTGAGGAAGTGCTTGAAGTGGCCGATCACGTCCTGATCGGAGAGTACGAGTTCACCGTTCTCGAGCTCATCCGCGGCAGGGACCCGAAAACCCTGCCCGGCGTGTATCCGAACGCGCGCGGCGAACTCATCGATGTGGACGCGCTGCCCTTTCCCGAAGATGAAGACGTGCGCCGCCTGGACTACCACGAGCCCAACTGCCGCTACCGCCAGATCCAGATGTACGCCTCGCGCGGATGCCCGCGCCGCTGCAACTTCTGCGCAGCCGCCACGCTGTATTACGACGAGCTCAACTGGCGGCCGCGCAACATCGACAGCGTCGTCGAGGAAATCCGCACGCTGCGGGACAAGTATCCCGAAATGGAAGGCGTGTTCTTCGACGAGGAGGTGCACAACATCAAAAAGAGCTTCAACATCGGCCTCGCCCGCGCCATCCGTGCGGCGGGACTCGACGATTTGAAATACGAGGCCCTGTGCGAATACGTGTCCCTCGATGAGGAAGCCTTGAAAGAGATGGTGCAGGCCGGGTACTACAAAATCCGTTTCGGCGTCGAGACCGGCAGCGACCGGGTGGCGGACAAAATGACCCTGGGAAAGAAACACGACCTGAAAAAACTGCGGTCGATTTTGAAATTCGGCAAGCGGCTGGGCCTCACCTTTTACGCCACCTTCAGCATGGGCGGGCTGGGCTCCGACCGGCGGGAAGACCGGAAAACCGTGGACCTGATCCACGAGCTGACGAGCCAGGGGCTGCTCGACGAGGTGCAGGTTTCCATCAACACGCCGCAGCCCGGCACCGATTTTTACGAAAGCTGCGTGGACGCGTCCTACCTGACTGAACAGGCCGGCTGGCAGGATTTTGACGGCAACGGTCACGTGGTGGTGGATTATCCGCACTATCCGGCGCAGGAAATCAAGTCCATGTTCGACGCCGCGCTGGACGCCTTCGACAAGGGCAAACTCAAAGCCGCCTCAATGGGCGCATCGTATGCGGACACAGACACCCCGTTGCGCCGCAGCCTCCGATCCGGCGCCACCGTCCTCCTTCTGCGTAGCGCGCGAACCTGGATGATCCAGCAGATCGTCGCCGCACTCCCGGACATCATGCTCGATGTGCTCGGGCAGGAGACCGTCGCCCGGGAGATCGGCGATCTTTCCGGTGTGCGCGAATACCTGAGCTACGGCGCGGGATTTTTTGCCATCGAGCGCATCGATGACGCGCTGCTCGATACGCTGCGCCGCCGCCGTTACGATTGCGTGCTGCTGCCCATGGCCAACAACCACCTGCCCGGCTATCAGAACGTGCTGGAAGTCGCGCAACACCTGCAACCCCGACGTATCCTCGGCGTCCTGCCCGAAGGCGGCGTTCAGGAACTCACCCTCCGCCCTGAAGCCAAAACCGCTCTTTAAGCAAAAAAACAGATCAATTCTGCACCGCTGGCATGGTTTCGCCAGCGAAAACCGCCTTCGAGTTTGCCTGAACGGGCTCCTCGATAGAGGCCAATGCCGGCCATTCCCCCTTCGACCGTTTCCCTGACCACGGCCAGACCGATAAGGTGGGGAATTCCATCGGTTTGACACAACCGTGACAGGTCCTAAACCGTAATGCCATAGATTTGAATTATGTTAGGAGACTATTGTCTATACATTGGGGTTTTGCGAGATGAAATTAAAGCTCCTGCTTTTTGCTTTCATCATATCCACTTATTTCATAGCCTTCCTCGATACGTCCATCGTCATTCCCCTGGGGCAGGAAGACGGCTGGATTGAAAGTCTGGGAGCGGGATTCTTTCTGCTGGCATCTTGCATGCTCTTAATCTGTTTTTTCATCTCCGGAAAACGGGACCCTGAAACTGAAATAAAGAAAACGGCGAACTACCGGAAGTTTTATTATTTGTTGCTGGCTCTCGTTCTTTTTGTCTGCTTCGGAGAAGAGATCAGTTGGGGACAACGAATCTGGGGCTGGGAAACTCCGGAATCGTTTAAAGCGATCAACGCCCAACAGGAAACCAACCTGCATAACCTCTGGATGTTTGAGCCGGGCAATCCGGATGGAAGCAGCAAGTCCGGTTTGGAGAAATTGTTCGTACTGGCCAGTTTATTTTCCCTGTTTACCTTTGCTTTGTTTATTCTGATTCCTCTGTTGAATCGTATTTCCTCACTCATTCATCGTTTCATTGAGAAAATCCAGATGCCCGCCATTCCTCTTTGGTACGGTGGACTGGTTTTGATCAATTACATCGTTTTTCATATTTTCAATTTCTCTTTCTCCGGTTCCCCTGGGCAATTTCTCAGAGCTCTCAATGAACTCAAAGAAGCCAACTATGCCTTCGTCTACGCCGTGTTTGCCTTTGGACTATTAAAAGCAATCATGCCGTTTCCCGCCAAAGTTCGTTGGCCCCAAAGGAGTAAAAAGATAAGCCGCGCCTCCTATTGAACGTTTCCTGCCACATCTCAACTTCTCACCTGACTGACAGGTCTGCTACCGACCCAAAGCGGACATTGAATATTTGAAATTCGCCGGTCACCCAATGTCGGAAGGAATAATGTTATTTATGGGGGCCGCTTCCTTCTGCGCAATTTGACAACCGAATAGCTCTCAATTCATCCGATCTCGTTTTGATATGTTTGGGCGTGGTCTTTTTGATTAGGCCCTTTTATTTTAATATTGTATTTTATTTGCACCGAAAAATATTGTTGGAGAGAAAGGATGAATCCGGAGAGCAACACATTATTCAGTCCGTTCCAGTTAGGCGATCTCACTTTGCAAAATCGTATTGTTCTTGCACCTATGACTCGAGCCCGGGCGGGCTCAGAACAAACGGCCAACGCGCTAATGGCAGAATATTATTACCAACGGTCGGCGGCTGGATTGCTCATTACAGAGGGAACATTTATCTCTAAACAAGCTGTGGGTTGGGTTAACGCACCGGGGATCTTTACGGATGAGCAAGCAGAAGGCTGGAAAATCGTTACGGATAAAGTCCATTCCAAAGGCTCGAAAATTTTTCTTCAATTGTGGCATTGCGGCCGGGCCTCTCACAGCGCTTTTCATGGCGGTGAACTTCCTGTGGCTCCATCGGCCATTAAACCCAATTTGGAATACATCCATACTCCACATGGCAAAAAAGATCTCGAAGTTCCCAGGGCCCTGGATACCGATGAAATCCCTCAAATAGTGAATGATTACAAGCTTGCGGCAAGAAGAGCCAAAAAAGCAGGATTTGATGGGGTGGAGGTTCACAGCGCCAACGGGTATTTACTCGACGAGTTTCTCCAATCAAAAACGAACACCCGGACCGACGCTTACGGAGGAAGCCTTGAAAATCGGTTTCGGTTTCTTCATGAAGTTGTCACTGCGATCACGGAAGTCTGGCCAGCCAACAAGATCGGTGTTCGTCTCAGTCCCAATGGAAATTACAATGACATGGGTTCTGAAGACTATCGAGATGCTTTTACCTTTTATGCCAGTCAGCTAGACAAAATGGGTTTGGCTTATTTGCACGTAGTCGATGGTCTGGCATTCGGCTTTCATGAACTAGGAGAACCGATGATGTTGAAGGAATTTCGCAATGTTTTTTCCGGTCCAATCATTGGGAATTGTGGATACACAAAAGAGACGGCGGAGGCAGCGATCCATGAAGAGAATGCAAATATGATCGCATTTGGACGTCCCTTTATCAGCAACCCGGATCTTGTCGAGCGGTTTCGTAACGGTTGGCCGTTGGCTGCTGATGCGGATGCGGGCGCTTGGTTTTCGTTTGAAAAAGAAGGATATACAGATTTCGGATTTTACGATAACGGATCTTAAAAAATCAATGTTCGGCTATAGGCTATAATTCATAAGAAATTATCAAGAAATACCAAAGGGCAGTAACTACCGTTCCCGGCCGGCGTTATTCCCCACCGGGCGGGGCCTACTTCCAGTTCGGGCAGGAGTCATGAGGGGGTGGGGTTGACCATGTTCTTTTTGATGAGAATGTCGATGATCTTTTCGTCGCGGCAGGACACCGCAAGATCGATCAGCCCGTCGTTGTTGAAATCGCCGGTGGCGATCCCCTGCGGGTACTCGTCGACCCCGTGGAAGATCGGCGGATAGGTGAACGTGCCGTCACCCCTGCCGAGAGAAACGGAGATGAAATCGTCCGTGGCGTTCGACACCGCCAGGTCCTCATTGCCGTCGCCTGTGAAATCGGCGACCGCCACGAATTTGGGGAAACTGCCGGACGCAAAATCCCTGAGGGCGGTGAACGTCTCGTCGCCGTTGTTGATCACGGTGGTCATCGAATGCAGGACGTTGCTGGACGTGACCAGATCCATGAAGCCGTCCTTGTTGACATCCAGGTTGGCCAGCGTCAGCGGTTGACCGCCTCCCCGAAACACCTTCGAAGTGCGGAACGTGCCGTCTCCCTTGCCCCACAGGATCTGAACGCCCTTGTTGCCGGACCCGGCGAGCGCAACCGCCACATCGCGTTTTTCATCGTGGTTGTAATCGCCCATGACGATCGCCGTCGGCTGACCGCCGACATCGACTTTTTTGGGATCGTAAAAGTGGCCGTTCCCCTTGCCGATGAGGATCATCACCTTGTGGTAGCGCATGGTGACGACCAGATCGGGAAACCCGTCGCCGTTCAAATCCCCCGCTTCCAGGTTGATGGGGATTTTACCGGGCTTGAGAACGGTTTTGACCTGCTGGAAGCTGCCCAGCCGCGTGTTGAGAAAAATCTGAATATTCTGGTCCTGGTAATTCAACACCGCCAGATCCAGATACCCGTCCTTATTGAAATCCGAGCCGACGATGCAGATCGGGTCGTGCCCGGTGTTGAAGATCCGCTGATCCTGAAAAGTCCCGTCTCCATTGCCCTTGTAGTAAGAAAACGTGTGGTCCCCGCTGTTGGCCACGATCAAATCGAGCTTCTTGTCGCGGTTGAAATCATCGGTGATCAAAAACGAAGGTTCGGCGCCGGTGTCGAGGGCGTACCCGAGGAAGAAAAGCGGGGGCATTCTTTTCGACGTTTTCGGCTGCGGGCAACCGACAAGAAAAATGACTGAAATCCAGACGCAAATCAGAGATAAACGTTTCATATCCAAGGGTCCAAGGGTGTGGAGATGGGTTGTACGCAATCAATCCGGGCCGTCCCGCTAAACCGAATTTTTCCCGCGGTTTGTAAGGACCCCGATGTTTAAAACATAAGGGCAAATTTTCCATTCGTCAAGCGGCCTTTGCACACTCCGCACGCGGGAGGCCGAGGCCGCCTTTTGCGGCTCGCAGTGGGTTGTCTCTCCGGAAAACCCCGTTCCCGCGCGCACCGTTTCGGACCGTGCCGCGGCAACCGAACCCGTTTTTGGTTCATTTACAACCACTGTCTTACCAACATTCTGAAGCCGGAACTGAATTCACAAAAAAATTGAATAATAAGCACATTGATTTATTTAATTTTAAAAATTAATGAGTAAGAAAATGCAAATTCATGGTTGCCAAAAGCCCGATAATTTTGTAAATTCGGTGCCATCGGTTAATGTAAATCTGTTTTCAGTGGGCACCCGCCACAGGCTTTACGTCTGTGGTGCGGGTTCGCAGGAGGGGTTTTTTTCGGGCGAATTCGCTCGCGGTTGAGCTCATGAAAGCCAGGGCCTGTCCGCGTTCCGGACCCGGGTCTGAAAACGCGCGCAGGGCGGCGGTCGTTTTCAATGAGGTTGGCGACACTCCAGGGAAGGAGGAGAGCGATGAATCATGTTCGCGAAATCAGGGAATCGAAAATGATGAGCAAGGCGGAGCTGGCGAGAAAAGCTCAGGTCACCGTGCAGACCATTCACCGTATCGAAAACGGCGGCGATTGCCGTCTCGACACCAAGCGCAAGATCATCCTGGCACTCGGTTACAAACTCTCCAACCGGGCGCGGATTTTCAACGAAGGCCAGGGCATGTGAAGCGAAACAAATCAAACTGAAGTGAGGTTGGGCACCGGACCCATCGCAGGCTCACTGAAAAAATGTGAAAACCACCCATCTTGTTTTACTGACTCCTCCTCCGGCACCCTCTGATGGGTGGTTTTCACTGTTTTTTTTCTGAAACCCGCCGCAAGAAAAAAATCCACCGCATTTTGTGACACCGGTCACATTTTCATTGCGAAAAGCCGGGATCTTCCCATCTATATCATCAAAAAACCGCTTTTTCTTTAACGAAATCAAAAATTTCTCTGGCACAATGCCGGAGGAATTATAAAATAAATTCAAACAATGCATTCGCGCAGCGCTCGCCCCATCCCCGGCCACAGCTTGAGATGGGAAGGCAAGGCGCGTGCATCCACAAGACTGCGGGGCCGAACACGGAGACGCCATGAGACTGGTCAGCCTGCTTCCTTCAGCCACCGAAGTGGTGTGTCAGTTGGGATTGAAATCGCACCTGGTGGGGATCTCCCACGAATGCGATTACCCCGCCACCGTTTCGCACCTTCCCCGCGTCACCGCATCGAAGATCAACGCGCAGGATTCCAGCCGCCGCATTCACGATTCCGTCGAGGAGCTGATCAGGCAGACGCTTTCGGTTTATGACCTGGACCTCAAGCTGCTGGACACGCTGAGCCCGGATTTCGTGATCACGCAGGACATCTGCGACGTCTGCGCGGTTCCCTTCGCTCAGGTGGAAAGCGCCTGCCGCCAGGTTCTGGGTGAGCAGACGCAACTGATTTCTCTGAGGCCGCATCGGCTCGCGGACATCTGGAAAGACATCCACCACGTCGCGGAAAAACTCGATCGACTGGAAGATTACAGCCGCTTCCAGGAATCGGTGGACAAACGCATCGCCGTCATCGAGGGCACGATCAGCGCCAGCGGCGTGGAGACAAAAAAGAAAGTGCTGACCATCGAATGGATGGACCCGGTGATGGTCGGCGGCATGTGGGTGCCGGAGATGATCGACATCGTCCAGGGCGAAGCCCTGTTCGCCGCCGCCGGGGAACATGCGCGCACAGTGACACGTGCTGAGCTGGAGACGATCGACCCCGACGTGGTGGTGGTCAAGCCCTGCGGTTTCAAGCTGCGCCAGAGCATGGGGGAACTCGATGTTTTGAAGGCCTGCGCGCCCTGGGAAAAGTGGACCGCCTGCCGGACCGGCAACGTGTTTCTCATCGACGGCAACGCCTACTTCAACCGGCCCGGACCGCGGATCCTCGATTCCATTGAAATCCTGGCGTATTGCACGCACCCGGACCTGTTCCCGGAACTGGGCGACGAGTACACAGCATCGATCGTGCGCATGAATCCGGATTTGACGATTCCCGAATGAACGAAAATACAAACGTCAAGCCGATTAAACTGGAAGCGGGGTTTCAATGATAAAAAAAGTCAGGTACTATCGATCTCCAGAAATCCGAAAGGGACACACAAGCCATGCCGAACGGTTGTGAAATTTTTGAGAGGGGTGGCCTGAGATGATACGCAAGAGCCGGCTGATCGGGAAAATGCATCACCCCAGAACCAGGCGTCCGCGCAAAATCCGCGAGGGCTTTTCCTGGCCCTGCCTGTTTTTCAATTTCCTCTGGTACCTTTACAAGGGCATGTTCTCCTGGGTGTTTTTATCCATCGCCCTCACCGTGATCACCGCCGGGATCGGTTGGCTGATCCTGCCGTTTTACGCCAACCGCCAGCACATCCAGTCCCTGATCAACAAAGGATTTCTGCCCGACTACCCCACCTGGCAGTACCTGATCGAAAAAGAGATCATCACCGGCCACTACCCCGCCTACAAGGAAAGAACCGAACGCAACCGCATCCACCCGCTGGATGTGGAGGTTCCCGCCGAACGGCCGCGCCAGCGCCCGCGCAAGACCCTGCAGCCGCAACCGGCGCAGTGGAAAACCAACCCCTACAAAAAAACCCTCTGAGCGGTCCGCCGTCCCGTCACTTCACCACCGGCATGCGGTAGGCAGGCGTTTCTTCCAGCGAATCGCGCGCGTTGGCCGACTCTTTTTCGAAATACTCCAGCATGCCCTTGAAAATGTAGTTGTGGAATTTCCCCATCGCCATCCAGTAGACATTGCCCCAGAACGGCTGCGGGATGAAATGCGCCCGTAAGGTCAAACGGGTGGCGCCGTGGTTGACGGGATCGAGTACGAACTGCAGCCAAGAGAGTCCCGGCGATTTCATCTCCGCGCGCAGCAACAGCTCTTTATTGGGAACGAGCTTTTCCACGCGCCAGAAATCCACCGAGTCCCCGACCCGAAGCTGGTTGTCGTCACGCCGGCCGCGCGACAGACCCACCCCGCCGAGAATCCGGTCGATGGTGCCGCGGATCTCCCAGAGGATGTTGGCGTGCACCCAGCCGTGTTTGCCGCCGATCCGGCAGACCACGGGAAACAGCACCTCCGGTTTCACCGCAATGTCCGTGAAGTGCTCATCGATCATGAACTCCGAGGAGTTGTACTCGCACAGCGGCAGCAACTCGCTCATCTCTTCGGGCGGCACATCGCTCCAGTGCGAGTACACCCGGGACTGTGCTTCCTTGCGCTGCGCCCGTTCGACCGCCGCATTGAAATTCAGCGTCTCGAAAGGCAGGAGGGTGCGGATGTCGTTTTCCGTGCACACCACATCGGTCTTGAGGCTCGACAGCAACAGCGACGCGATGTTCACCGGCACCGAATTGAACAGGTGCAGCCAGTAGGCGTACAACCGGCACATCACATTCGTCGGCAGCGGCACCCACGACACGTTGAACAGGCGCACACGCTGGCCGAGCATCTTGGCGACGCGGCGGATCAGCTGCGTGTAGGACAACACATCGCCGCAGCCGATGTGATAGGCCCGCGTGGTCAGGCCGGGCGTTTCCAGAACACCCACTAGGTATTTGATCACATCGCGGATGGCGATCGGCTGGCACTTGGAATCGAACTCCGGCAGGAACGGAATCAGACGGTTGTGGGTGACCAACGATTTGAGCAGCTCGTAGGACGCGCTGCCGGTGCCGATGATGATGGCCGCGCGCAGCCGGATCACCGGAACGCTGCCGCTGGACAGGATCCCCCCCACTTCCATGCGGCTTTTCAGATGCGGCGACAACCGTTCGTTGGTTTCGCCCAGTCCACCCAGATAAAGAATGCGCTTGACGCCCGCCTCTTCCGCCGCGCGGATGAAATTCGACGCCGCGCGTTTGTCGCGGTCCACAAACTCGCTCTTGCTGGCGCGCATGCTGTGGATGAGGTAGTACGCGTACTCGACCCCCTGCAGCGCGGGAACCAGCTCCTCGCGGTGCAGGCAATCGGCGAACACATTTTCGATGCGCAGATGCTTGAGCAAAGGATGGATGTTGCGGTTGCGGAACATGCAGCGCACCGTGTAGCCGCGTTCGACGAGCTCCGGGATCAGACGGTGCGCCACGTAACCGTTCGCACCCGTCACCAGAACCCGCGTGCCCGGCTTCAGGGGCTTCGTGGGGAGGTTTTCGCAGTAATGATAATTGACTTTTTCCGGGTCCATGCCGCCAATATAACCCCTCGGAATCGAACCGCAAGCGCTATCAAATCATAGCACAAAACAAGCGCCGGGAATTCAGGAACTACGCCGGAAATCAGGCGGACACCTTGCCGAAGAAAAACGGGTTGTGGCGCTTCTCCTCCCCCACCCCTGACGCGCACGCCAGATCCCGCTGGGAAAAACCCTTGCCGTGCCGCGCCTTCTCCAGAATATCTCCCAGCTCGTCTTCCAAGAGCATCGCCAAAAACTCCAGAAATTTCATATAGGTCGGGAATCAGATTAGCACGAAAGAAAAGCAGGCTACCAGAAGTCTTACGAAAAGGGGAAAGTAGTCCAAAATGTCATACATTTTTATATGCTGACCCCATACCTCTTTCACAACCCGCGGTTTTTCAGCCCTTCTGATTTGGCATGCAGGTTGCTCTACAAACAGATAAATATTTATGCAGAGGAACAAATGAAAATCATCATCAGTGATAAAGGCAAAGCGGAAATCAAGAGGCTGGGAATAAACATAAAAGCTTCTATAGAGAAGCTTTTAAAACATGTTCCCGATGCGGACCTGCTTCAATTATCCCACATCCTCGTCACGGATATTCCAGAGAATAAAAATTCCCGTGAGGAAGGAGCCTTGGGTGCCTATTTTTGCAAGTGGAACAATCGACCCGCGCGCATCGAACTTTATATAAAAAATATCTTCGAGAAAGTGAATCCAAAAGCCTTAAAAATTATGTTTCCGGTCATTGAAATCGATTTCGCTAACGTGCTCTATCACGAAATCGGGCATCACGTCGAAAAGGTTAGGGCCCATGGAATAGGAAAAAGTAAGCGAGAATCTTATGCAGATGAATACGCGAACAAACTTTCATGTTACGTCACTTTACAAAATACCGAATCCATGCAAGAAACGTTTCAATTTTTAGAGGAAAATCGAGAACGATTGAAACTCGGCTCAGAAATGATCGCTAACTTGAAAAACGAATGGGAAAAATTGCTGGAAAAAACCAAAGCGCAAAACAAGATTGCGGTTAAAACGACGGTATGAAATCAAATCATTTCGAATGCACTCAGTCAATACCCCCAAAGTAGTCCGACTCCGAATTCAAAATCCTGTTTTTCACCCCTCCGCATCTTTCACCGGTTTCAGGTCATTCAGTTTGGCGTCGGCGGTGTGGCTTCCGCAATCCGCGCCGGCGAACCAGTAGACAAGGCCCACCATGAGGCCGCCGCCCACGATGTTTCCGGCAGTGACGTAGATCTGGTTGTGCACGAACCCCGCGACGGAGATCTCCGCCCCGTGCGGCAGGAACAGCGCCAGGCCGAGCAGGCTCTGGTTGGCGATGCGGGATGAGGCCCGAAAACCCCTCTCATCTACAAGTTCCATACCAGCCGCGCAAAAAGCTCAAAAACCCTTTGAATTCAGCATCGGCCCGATCTGCACCCACCGGGGACGCCGCTTTTCTGCGCGAAAATGAGGCATTTTCACGAAATTCTGACCCGAAGACCGTCAAAACCCGGATTCAGCCCCACGCTTCTTTGATCAAAGCCGTTGAAAAACCGATTATTTTGCTCAAAAATCGCGCAATGCGAAAAATCGCTTTCTCCGCGCTCAGCCGTCCTCCCGTTCGCCGCGCCGATTTTTCACAAAATTCGATTAAAATACTGTAAAATAAAGTATTAATAGATTTCAGAAGCGGCCCGGCCGGCCGCACTTCCGATAATACTTGCAAACCGATCAAAGGTGGGGTCATGAAATCTGTGAATCAAAGTTTCGGATTTTTATCAGACATGACATTCAGCATCCCTATGGGGCAGGTGGGATTGTTCGCTCTTGTCTGCTCCGTGTTTCTGCTGCTGGGAAAACACAAAATAGGCCTGCTGGCTTCCTATGGTTTTTTCTATTACTGGGCGTTTGTGCTCAACCGGGTTTATTTCATGAAGAAACTGGCGGGAACCTCCGGGGGTGTGTTCGCATATGGCGCGCTGGGCGTGGTCATGGCGCTCATCGCCTTCGTGGGCTTCATCAAGAAAAGCGAATGAGGATTTGCTGAAACGCGTGCGGACAAAAACGCACGCGAGTTCCCATGCCTGCCTGCGGGAAATTCGAATCCACCCCGACTCTCTCTCCACCCACACAAAGCTCGATCCCGGTCCCCGTTTCCCGCATTGAAGATACCGATCGTTCCGAAATGAGCCGCCCCAAAGCCAGGGAAAACCGCCCTCCCGGGCCGCAAAATCAATTAGCCGGAAAAAACGATAATTACATAAAATTTAAACACACTTCCGTCCTGTCCCAAAAAATTTCAATATACCGATCCCCGCTTTTTTCTGCCTGCGAAGCCACGCCGGACTCAGTATAATAGTCTCATCCATCTTTAAACCATTTTCAGGGAACGAAGTCATGATTGGGGCGATTGCTGGGGACATCATTGGTTCCGTCTATGAAAGTAACAATGTCAAAACCACCTCTTTTCCTTTATTCAGCCAGGATTCCAAATTCACCGACGACACGGTGCTGACAGTGGCGCTGGCGGACAGCATTTTATTCGGCAGCGAATACACGGAAAAACTCAAAGAATATTACAACCTGTATCCCAACGCCGGCTACGGCACGGGGTTCATCCGCTGGGCTTCGAGCGCCGACAAGGAAGCCTACAACAGCTGGGGCAACGGCGCGGCCATGCGCGTCAGTCCCATCGGATTTGCATACGACAGCCTCGATGAGGTTTTAGAGATGGCCCGAAAAAGCGCCGAGGTCACGCACAATCACGAAGAAGGCATCCGCGGCGCTCAGGCCACCGCCGCCGCGGTCTTTCTGGCGCGCACAGGAAAAAACAAAACCGAAATCGCCGACTACATCCGCGAAACCTTCGGCTACAAACTGGACGAACCGCTGGAAGCGATCCGCGAGCGCTACCAGTACGATCCCTCCTGTCAGGGCACGGTGCCGCCTGCGATCACCGCGTTTCTGGAATCGGAAAACTTTGAAGACGCCATTCGCAAGGCGATCTCCATCGGCGGCGACAGCGACACCATCGCCTGCATCACCGGCGGCATCGCACAGGCGTTTTACGGCGACATCCCCGAATCGATCGAAGACAAGGTGTACGAAAATCTCGACTCGCGGTTGAGAAAAGTCGTCACCCTGTTCTGCAATATGTACTCCTGCCGCTGAGTAAAGCGTAAGCGGACACCGGGCCGGGGACAGGCTGCCTGAAAAGACAAACTCCACTTGCAAAAGTGAGATAATTTTTGTTCTATGCTATAACTTGACCTGCGTCTTCACACGGCAGGATCGAAGTGTCCCCGCGGTTTCCCACGTGCAGCGAACCGGAGGGAATCCCTTGTTTGCTGCAGAACCCCATTCAGGAAATTGAAGCCAATGGCAGATTTCACACGCGAGGAGGTCGAATCCCTGCTCGCTCAGCTGGCGGAAGCATTGAAAGCCAAGGAAGCGGAACCCGAGGAGATTTTCGAGGAAGAAGAAATCATCGAGGAGATCGTCGTCGAGGAAGAGGTCGAAGAAGAGGAAAACGCAGAGTCCGAAGACACCGACGAGTCGGCTGAGACGGAGGAAGTCCAGGAAGAAACGGAAGCCGAGACCGGCGAAGCTGACGAAGAAGAAGAGGAAGAAGAATTCCAGCCCCTGAAAGGCGTGAACCTTTCCGGGCTCGACCTTTCCGATCTCAACTTTTACAAAGCCAACCTGAGCGAAACCAATCTCGAGGGAACCAACCTCACGCGCGCCGACCTTTCAGGCACCACGCTGGAAAAAGCCCGGCTCAGCAAAGCCGACCTGTCGGAGGCCGATCTCGTTGCCTGCGTGATGAACGATGCCGACCTGTCCGAGGCCAAACTCGAGGACGCCGTCCTCATCGAAGCGGTGCTGAACGGGGCCAACCTCAAGGGCGCGAATCTGGAGCGCGCCAACCTGCGCCAGTCGAAATTCATCAAGGCCGATCTTTCCGGCTGCAACCTGAACGAAGTGGATTTCTCCCGCGCGGAGTTCACCCGCGCCAAGCTGCCGGGCGCCAAGATCGTGGAAGCCGATCTCAGCCGCGCCAAGTTCAACGGCGCCGACCTCACCGATGTGGATTTCACCGATTCCAAACTCAGCATGGCGGTATTTTTCGAGGCCAACTTTCAACGCGCGATCATGAACCGCGCCAAGGTCAAGGGAGCGCGCCTTGTGGGCGTCGATTTCACCGACGCGTCGCTGCCGCGGGCGGACCTCACCAACGCCGACCTTTCCGAGGCCACGCTCAACAAGGCGGATCTCAGCCGCGCCAACCTCAACGGTTCGATCTTAAGGCGCACGCAGTTTAAAAACTCAAACCTGAGCGAAGCCAACCTGCACATCGCCGACATGACCGGAGCCAACCTGACCGACGTCACGCTGCGGGGTGCGGACCTGGGCCGGATCAAACTGCAGGAAGCCAACCTCAACAGCGCCCGGCTGCCGAAAGCGAACCTGAAAAAAGCCAAGCTCATGCAGGTGCAGCTGCAAAACGCCGATCTTTCCGGTGCGGACCTCACCGGCGCGGATTTTTCCAGCGCCGACCTGTCCCGTTCCGACCTCAGCCGGGCGAACCTTTCCGAGGCGGTGCTGGAGAAGGCCTGCCTGGAAAACTGCAATCTCGTCGGGGTCAATCTGGAAAAGGCCAACCTCAAAGACGCGAATCTCAAAGGCGCGGAATTGATGGGCTGCCGCGCCGCTCATGCGGATTTCAGCGGCGCCGATCTGAGCGGCACCGATTTCAGCCGCGCCGACCTGGAATTTTCCCGGCTCAGCGGCGCCGACCTCAACGGGTCGCGCCTGAAAAACGCCAAGCTCGGCGAAGCGAAACTCGACAAATCCAACCTCACCGGCGCGGACCTCACCGGCGCCGACACCAGCGACGCCGATTTCACAGGCGCCAACGGCCACAAACCCTGACGTGTCCGTCAGACCACGAAGAGCTTGAGCAGCGCAGCCTGAAATCAAGTCTGCGATTCCATCTGCCGGGACAGTTTCTCGAGTTTGTGTTTGGGGAAAAACCTTTGGATCGTCAGCCCCTGCACCAGAATGGAGAAAGCCACCACCGCAAACGTCATGTCCAGGATCAGCGGTTTGACCGGGGCATCGACGGGCAGGTTGAACGCCATCGCAATGGAAAGCCCGCCACGCAGTCCACTCCAGCTCAGCAGATTCACGATGCCAAACTGTGAGCGACTGCAGCATCGTTCGATGAACAGCAGATTCAAAGCGCCCGCCAGCGAAACGTAACGGCTGGCAAGCACCAGCACGATGGCAAGACTGCCCGTCAGGAGAAAGTCCAGGCCGTAGGGGATGCGAACCAGTTGCAACCCGATCATGACAAACAGCACCGCGGAAAGAACGTCGTCGAGAATCGTCCAGAACAGATGCGTGTCCCGGCGTTCCTTCCTGTTCATTCGGGTTTCGAATGTGTGATTTCCGGCGATGAGCCCGAACACCACCATCGCAACCGGACCGGAAACATGCAGGACCAGGCTGGCCGCATAACCGCCCATCACCGCCGCAATGGTGATGATCGTGTGCGTGATCAGATCCGAACTGCTTTTCACCAGATAATGCGTGACGCCCGCCAGCAGAAAACCCATCACCAGGCCTCCTGCGGTTTCCCGGACAAAAAGAAGAAGTCCCTCCTGAAGGGAAACCTGTTCGCCACTGAAAGCCGCCGACGAAAGCACCGTGAAAAGCACCAGTCCGATGCCGTCGTTGAACAAGGATTCCCCGACGAGGATGGTCTCCAGCCGCTTGGGAATGCCCAGTTTCGTCAGCACCGCAAGCGCCGTCAACGGATCGGTGGGTGAAATAAGCGCGCCGAAAACCATCGCCTGCAGGAGGGTGAACGGAAAACCCAAAAGCTGGGACAACCCGTACAGTCCCCCTCCCACAACCAGGGTATTCAAAAGCGTGGAGAAAAAAGCCAGCGCGAAAACCGTTCTCTTTTGCTCCTGCAAAATGTCGAGCCGGGTGTGCAGGCCGCCTGCAAAAAGCAGCACGCTGAGCATGCCGCCGATGAGGACCTCGCTGAAATCGGCGCTGCGAATGATATCCCTGAGCTCGGAATGAACGGGGAGAAGGGCAAAAAATTCGCAGACAATGATCGCGAGAGAAAAAAGAATCCCCAAAAGAAAGTGACCGGTGGTGCCCGGCATTTTCAGGAAGCGCTCGTTGAGATAACCGATCAGGGCGGAGATTCCCAGCAAAACGGAGGCGATCTGCAGGCCCGACATGTGGCTGCCCCTTATTGGATGAGGTTCCGATGGGGTTGAACGAACGGCAAACACAACCGGCCGACGCCTTCGACCGCAAACGAACAGGCTTTCATTATCCACGCTCCAGCGCACCGGTAAAGCACTGAATGAGCGGGAAACGGCAAGTTGCCGATCCGGCATCTCTCCCTCTCCCTAAAATGGGGTGCCGCTCACCCGAAGACGCAGCAGATCGCCTTAATCCTATGAATTTGCTGGGATTTTATGAGCAAGCGAAAAAAAATCGTCTTTTCCCACAACTTTTACCCGCTCTTTTGAATCTAAATGACGATTCAGCGAGACGTGTTTCTTTTACATCCTGACCATCATGAAAAAACCACACGCAGAGGCGTTTTCCTTCCTGAACCGGGCCCGCCCCCTGACATTGCGGGAAGTCCTCAGGCTTCGGGACGGCATGCAAATCGACCGCAGATGGCTGCAACGGGAAATCGCTCCCGGCTATTATTTCTACACCCAGCTGGCGGATTGTTTGGGTAAGGAAGCCGCGGTGTTGTCCCTCAACTGACCCGTTTAAACCCGACCCGCAAGCGGTTTCAACCTCCGGGTTGCGCGAGGACGCCGCCTTATCCTTTCACCCGGAAGCGACAACGATCATGGAAAAACTCGAAGCAGTGCAGAAGGTGTTGCGGTTCAGCGATCGCATCCGCAACTGGGTGGAGGGGGAACGCTCGGTTTACTTCGACGATTTCGACGAACAGAACGTGCAGGATTACGATCCGGGAGGTCACGGAGAGCTCGCCGATCAGATCATCGAGCGAGGCGTCGCCGAAAACCTCCTCGACGAGGACGATCTCAAGGATTTTTCATAACAACGGGAACAGGATGTTCCGCCCGGTCGCACCGGGAAGCAGGCTTTCGATGCCGTGGCCGACGCTCGCTGAAAAGAAAGGGATCGTTGCAAAGGAAAAAAACGCACTTCAGGCATGCTGTAACAGGATGCCCGCCACATCTTCGAACTGCAGGTCCACCTTCTCCTTGACCATCGGCAGATACAGGCTTTCCGGCAGCCCCACGTGCTCCCAGGATTTGGGGTCGAGGGGAGGCAGAAAGGTCTCGCCGCTGCCGCCGATTTCCATCGAATAAGAGATGCCGTCGGCGAGGTTGACCACAGCCGCCTCCTCGATGTGGTTGCGCGCCTTCGAGGGCTGGTGGTGCCACTTGATCGATTCGGCCAGCCGTTCCGGCAGGTTCCAGCTGAGCAGCAGTCTGCCGCCCACCTCCGCGTGATCGAATCCCAGGATCTCCTGCTCCAGCACATACAGCGGCCGTTCGCTTTGCGCGCCAGCTTTGAGAATCTCGCCGGTCTTCTCCGGAGCGCGCACACACAGGATCAGCCGCCCGATGTCGTGCAGCAGCCCGGCCACAAAAAACCGTTCGACATTGTATTCGCCGCTCAGCGCCGCCAGGGTGCGCGCCGCCAGCCCCGCCGCGATGCTGTGCTGCCAGAACGATTCCATGTCGAGCAGGTCCGCGGGGATGTCCTTAAACTGGTTCATCACCGAGGTCGCGAGCACGAGCTGCGTCAACTGATCCGTGCCGATGATCGTCAACGCGTGCGTCACCGTTTCGACCTGGGTGGAAAAACCGTAAAACGCGCTGTTGACGATGCGCAGCAGCCGCACGGTCAGGCCGGGGTCCACGCTGATGATCTCCCCGATCTCGTCGAACGTGCAGTCCGGGTCTTCGATCGCCGCGTTCAGTTTGTAAAACACCTCGGGAAGGGTGGCGAGCTGGTCGTCTCCATCCAACAGATGGTTGATATCCATGATTTCAGGTTCTCATTTCCGGGAAGTTGAAAAAACGTTGCACGTTTGGGACAGTGCAGACATGGGATTGGGAAAGAAATGCCGATCGGGGGGATTGGGTTTCTAGGTCCGGCTGGTAGAAAGGGCACGGCCGGGAGCAGCCTGCCGTCCGTGCATCATGCAAACATGAAGAAAGAAACCCGGAGTGATCTGGACGTTGTCCATTCCGGCCCCCTAAAATTCCATGTAAAGATAAAGCGAGTTCCTTCAAGAGTCAAGCCTTTATGTGCGATGCCGGATAATCTGCATGAAGCCTGTGTGTAAATCTGTAATGCATTTTTCCTGCTGCCTGCGTTCAAAAGAAAAACCCGCGAACGGTTTGCTGCGAAAAACAAAACGACCGCTCACAGGTCCTTGCCCAGCATGAGAAACCAGAACAGGTACGCCGCGCTGCCGATCGCCACCACCGGGCCGCCCCACAGTTTGAGGGTGGCTTTCCAGGAAAGCTTTTTCACCAGATCCTCTTCTTTCATGTTGCTGATGAAATAAGCATGCGGTTTGCGCCGGCGGAAAACCATCTTCGCCTGCAAAGGCGCCGCTTCCGCAACCGCCGGGGTTGCCGTCTCTTGCAGTTTCAAACCGATGAGCTGCGCGCCCCGTTCCATCTCGCTTTCATCCAGCATCCCGTCCTGATTGGTGTCGAAGCGTTCCTGCAATTTCGGATCGGCTTCGATCTGCTTTTTTCCGGCAAGAAAATGCGCAAATTTGAGTTTCGGCCGGTTGCGGATCTTGAGCCCCGAGTCGGCGTATCCCAGCACATACACGGTTTCCTGCGGCTCGAAGCGCCATTCGATGAACCGGTATTCCCTGGAAAAAAACCAGGAGGCCGGGTTGAGGTTGAACCGGCTCTGCCGTTGCAATGCGGCCCGCAAGCCCTGCGGCATGGAACCGAAATTGCTGGAGCGCGAGCGGAAGGTGTCGTTCGCCCCTTTTCTCTGGATCACCGCGCCCTTGACGAACACCTGAGCCAGCGCGCCGCTGCCATCGTCCACGAAAAAATGTTCGTCCGAATAAAACTGATCGACCCGCACCCAGCGCCTGCTGTTTTTGGTGCGCACGAGTTTCTGGATTTCGATGGAAAAAAAGCTGCAACTTCTGCCGCTGATGGGCCCGGACAAAAGCTGGCCGTTTGGCCTGAGAATTTTCCCCTTGATTTCGACGTTGGCGCCCACCGCCCCGGTGGCGATGCGCGAGGTGGGAATATTCTGGATGGTGCGCGAGGATTTCAGCTGCCTGAACCCGGAGAGAAACCAGTACAGCCCCAGTCCGGCGCCGACCACGCCATAGGATAGGGTTTCCACATTGATATACATCGGACGTTCACATCTGCGGCAGTTTGATGTTCACGTCCACATCCTGGCGTTCCGCTTCGGAAACCTGGAACATCTCTTCGCGCTGGTAACGCAAAAACGCCGCGACGAACACATCCGGGATCTGCTGGATGCGGATGTTGTAGTTGTTGACGCTGTCGTTGTAAAACTCGCGCCGGTCCGCCAGCGACTCTTCCAGATGGGAAATCCGGTTCTGCAGCTGCATGAAATTGGTGTTGGCCTTGAGCTCGGGATAATTCTCCGCCAGGGCGAACAGACTTTTGAGGGCTGCGCTGATCTCCCCGCTCGCCTCCGCTTTCTCGCTGACGCCCGAAGCGCCGACGTATTTTTCCCGCGCCTGCATCAGGCGGTCCAGCACCCCTTTTTCGAACGCCGCGTAACTCTCACACACCGAAATCAGTTTCGGCAGCTCGTCGTAGCGCTGTTTCAGGATCACATCGATGTTCGCCCAGGATTTCTTGATGTTTTCCTTGAGGGCGATCAGTCCGTTGTAGATGATGAAGGCGTATCCCAGAATGGCCACAACGCCGAACAGCACGATCCCCAGAATCACAAAACCGGTGGTGCTCATAAAGTGCCCCCTAAAATGGAAAAATCGGGTTCAAAACCTATGAAAAACCGCCACTTGGCTCAAAAAACCGGCGGTTATCAAAAACTTGAACAGAAAACAGGGTTATTGCATTTTTTTATACTATATTTTACCATATTAATGTAAATTATGACACCGTTTTTCAAAGAGATCGCCGCCGGGACGGGAAACCACGATTGTTTTCAATAGCGAACTAGGGAGGGAAAGATGGACAAGATCGTTCAATTCATGGAGGAGTCTCTGCTCAGCGTGGCGCCGCAGGCCAGCGTCACAGAAGCGGCCGCATTCATGCTGGAAAACAAGGTGGGAGCCCTGCTGGTTTACGATGGCAAACGCTATCTGGGGATCGTGACGACGGTCGATTTCTCACACAAGGTGCTGGCGAAAAAGCTCGACCCGCAAAAGACAAAAATCGCCGACATCCTGGCCCATCCGCTGATCAGCCTGGATCAGGAAAAGTCGATGATGGACGCCTATCGCTGCATGCATCAGCACAACATCCGCCACATCGCCGTGACGGCCAACAAAAAAGTGGTGGGAATCTTATCGATCAAGGATTTCGCCAATTACTACCACCATGAGGTGGAAAACGAGGCGGCAGGCTGAAACCCTCAAACCGGATTTGCCGTTTCCGACACCGCCTTCCCTGGCGGACGGACACTTCTATTATCCTGCTCCTGCGCATCGTGCGGGTGACTCGATCCCGCTATGCGGGAAAACCGCACGCTTTCCGTTGAGTCCGATTCAGCGCCGGTGCGCCCACGCCTTTTGAGCGGACCGCAGCTTCGAACCGACGAATGAGGAGCGCAAAGGGGCGAAAACCCGCCCCTTCCATCAGGGCTGCATGGGTGCTTTTTTCCGCAGAACCCGCATGCTTTCCTTCTCACTTGCGATCATGTGCGAGCCGAGCTCGGACGTATCCAGGTCGGACCCTTCCTCGGAGATTTCGTCATCTTCCGAAGGCACGAAGATCTTCGTGCGGTCCGCCAGCTCATACCCCAGCGCAAGAATGATTTTTCGTTTGGTGGCCAACCGGCATTCGTGGCCGCGCTCGATGCGGTCGATCGTCTGAACGGTCAATCCCGCTTTGCGCGCCAGTTCCGCCTTGCTCATCATCCGGTCTTCGCGTGCCTGCCGGACTTTGTTGGCCAGTGATAAATGGTTTTTCGCTTCGTCTTGTTTTGGATTCATTTTTTGTACACTCCCAGGTCAAAGTCACGGCAACTCGGGCAAATGTGCCGTGTGTCTTCATTGTCTTCAACGATTCCACCCCACCCTCGGTTTCTCACCTTCTGCTTGAACTGTTCCCTGCGATCGTAAGAATGAAAATCCACCCCTGCCCGCATGGTGGAATCGCAGAAAACGTTGTCGCAAACGATGACGTACTGTGTGACTGCCTTGATCATAGCCTTCTCCCTCAAACTGAATTTGGGTTTGCCAGTTCCTCTCGCTCCGGCCTTCGCTATACGAAGAGGAACTGTCTTCGGCATGCTGATGCCCGGTTTCACAAGCATGAAGGGCCGACCCGCAAACCAAGGTCAAAACCTTTGATTCTGTGGGTGTCAATCCACCCATCCTTCTAAATAATTGATGTTTAATGAGCAATGTTCATGCCAATTTTGAGTTTATTTAAATATATAGACTTATCCCGATATCGGCACGTCAATATTTCCACAAATGCAGGAAAACTTGACGAATGTCGAGTAAAAAAAATGATTATTAATTAAAATTCATCTATGGAAACTGATAAGACTTTAATATTTCAGAGGCAAATTATGCAGCCGGAAAGGAAAAAACGCAGGCTCAGGCGTGAAATTCCCGCAGGGAAACGGGCAAACTATCGGTAGGCCGAACAAAGGCAGAACTTAAAGGAAAGTCTTACAGAAAATGCAGAGAGAATCACGGCGCGGTGAAGCATCCGCCGATGGCGGCGAACGCCCCCTTCCCCACCGCATCGGTTGTGAGGAATCGCTCAGGGAGATTGTCTTTTGCGCTCGAGTTGCACAGCGCTGTAATGCAGGTTTTCCGCACGCTGGCGATCGCCTTTTTCATCGTACAGCGCAGCCAGTTTTTTGAGCACCCCGATCGCCTCCGGGTGATCCTTGCCGAGCGCGCTTTCCTTGATGCTCAGGGAACGCATGAGCAACGGAGCGGCCTGCTCGTACTGCCCGAGCTCCTGCTCCAGCGCAGCCATGGTTTCCAGAGAGCGCGCCACCTGCGGGTGATGCGTCCCGAAAGCTTCCTCGCGGATTTTGAGTGAGCGCTGCACCAAAAGCCGGGCCTTGGAAAAATTGCCGACGTCCTTGTAGTAGGCGGCGAGGCTGTCTAGCGAATACGCCAGGTCGGGATGCTCCCGCCCCAGCACCCTCTCCCGAATCGACAGCGAGCGCAGCAGCAGGGGCTCGATCTTGTCGTATTCGCCCGCCAGCAGCAAAAAATCCGCCAGGTTGTTGAGGGTGGTGGCGTAATTGGGATGCTCCGTCATCGACGCGCTTTCATAGATATCCACAGCGCTGCGATACAGCGGTTCGGCCTGGGAACGCTCCCCGGTTTTCTGATGCAGCAGCGCCAGGTTGTTGAGCGAAGCCGCCACATAGGGGTGTTCGGATCCCAGCGCCCGGCGCAGCAGCGTGAGACTCTTCCCGTACAACTCGCCGGCTTTTTCGTATTCGCCGGCGGCCTCGTACAGACGCGCCAGGTTGTTGATCGTCGCCGCGCGGTTGGGATGCTTCATGCCGTGCGCGTTTTCGAAAATCCTCAGCGATTTGTAAAACAGCGATTCCGCCCGATCGTACTCCCCCCTTTGAAAATAGATCAGAGCCAGGCTGTTGATCGTCGCCGCCCGTTTCGGGTCACGCTCCGACACCAGTTGCCGCATCAATTCCAGCGCCCTCAGGTAGTGTGCTTCCGCCGCATCGTAGCGCGCGAGTTTGCGGTTGAGATCGCCCAGCCGGATCAGCGGCGCAGCCAGCCCCAGGTGATCCGCACCGAGGGTCTGCTCCTTCTGCCTGAAGGCTTGCGCAACCAGGGGCAGCGCCTCCCGGTAGCGGCCCTTGCGATAGAGATCCTCGACCTGGTGGTTGAGATCGCGGACGGGAACCGAAATGCCGGCGCCCGAGGCGAACCCCGGCGCCAGAACAAAGATGCAGGCATGAAACAACAGCGAACAGACGGTCGGTTTGATGAAAGGTTGAGAGCGCCCCATCGGTCAGCCTCCTGTAGAAAAAGGAAGGGTGGGTGTTTCGGTGGAATCGGCGTCGAGGGGGCTTCTGTAAAACCAGGAAGAGAGTTGTTGACTGTGAATCGCGGACGGATCCCCCGACTTCAGGCAGCAAATCTATTATTAGAAACGCTCAGGAGGAAGTCAATCTATTTGCATTAAAAAACATCAAATTAAAACAAAAAACGGAGACGGAATGAGCCGGACCTTGAAACGGAAAACTAGATCCAGTCGTCCAGATCGAACTGACCGGCGCAGACCGGGCTGCGCATGTCCATATAGAGATCGGCGCTGTCGAATTTGGCGTTCCATTCGGGAATGCGCTCGCAGGTGAGCCCGGCCTCCTCGATTCGTTTCCGGTCGGCCTCCAGTTTCTTCGGCCCCGGATATTCCAGAACCACCGTGAACCCGGTGGCGGCCTTGAACCTGAGAATAAAGCGTTCCTTGTCCAGATTGTTGATCAGGTTTTCCGACGAACTTTCTTCCATCACTGCATCCTTTATAGAACGGTCGTGCCACAGCGATCCGGTGGATCGGTGTGAATCAAACAGGCGAACCCTCCCCCGGCGACTTCAGGCCCGGCCTCAGCCAAAGACCTTTAAAATCTCGATTCAGGAAGGGAACGTCTTGCGATAAATTTGCATGGATTGCTCGATCACCTCGAGCGCCTCCTGGTGGCCGAGAAAGTCTTCCACCACCACGAGTTTCTTTTCCAGCACCTTGTAATCCTCGAAAAACTTCTTCACCTCTTTCATCCGGTGCGGCGGCAGCTCCTCCATGGACTCGTAATGCGCGTATTCCGGATCGTGCGCGTGCACGGCGATTATTTTATCATCCGCTTCCCCGTGATCGACCATTTTCATCAGCCCGATGGGCCGGGCGATCATGATGGAAAGCGGATACACCGGCTCCTGCCCCAGCACCAGGATGTCCAGGGGGTCGTGGTCCTCGCACAGGGTTCTGGGTATGAAACCGTAATTGGCGGG
The DNA here is from genome assembly GCA_965223345.1 of Nitrospinales bacterium. Classification (GTDB taxonomy): domain Bacteria; phylum Nitrospinota; class Nitrospinia; order Nitrospinales; family VA-1; genus CBDCWG01. Next base: position 1,635,467 of record CBDCWG010000012.1, on the reverse strand, counting down.
ATATTGCACCGAGCTGTACAGGATCCGGTCCACCCGGATCAGCCCCGTGTCCTTGTCCAGCTCGTATTTGGTCTTCGATCCTTTGGGGACCTCGATGATGGCCGGAATCCGGCCCGGAACCGCGTTTCCTAGATCCACGTCATGCCAGGGGTTCATGCATTCATTTCCTTTTCAGTACGATAGATTGAAAATCATTGAAAAACGCAACCCAGGGCGCCGCGCCGCCTCGATTCGCGCATCCCGGGGGCAAAAAATTTATCCCCTACCCTATTTGTTTTCAGCCTTTCAAAAACTGCCCGGTGAGATTTGATGACGAATACATTGACAAGAATTATATTGAGGAATACAGTGTCAATAATCAACCATAAACATGTTGAATGTTAATGTATTTTCCAGATATCCGCGAGGTCTTCCGGAAAATCCCGGACAGGTTCGAAGCAAAGCAAATCCATCCGCACACACGGTCCCTTCGAAACCGGGCCGCGAATAGTCGCACATCAAGCCGCAACCTTCAACCGGTTCATCAAATAAAGGGAGATTGACATGACCGGCCGCATCCTTCATCGGCACAGCAATCCGGCATTCACCATTCTATGTGTCGGGGCTCTGCTGTTTTTTCTCAACCCTCTGACCTTGAGTGCAAACTCCGAGAAGGTGGAAAAACTGCAATCTGCCATCGCAGAAAACTACGACGCGGGAAAGTATAAAGAAGCGCTTCCCTATGCTGCGGACCTGCTCGACCTGAAGATAAAAATCCACGGAAACGACCATCTGGAAGTCGCCAACACGTTGAACAAAATCGGGGACATCTATTTACAGGATAAAAATTATTCCGACGCCGAGATCAATTACCTGAGGGCCCTGAACCTGTACAAAAAGATTCTGGGAACCAACCACGCGCATGTGGCCTCCACCCTGCACAGTCTCGGCGATGTGTACCGCAAAACCGGCGTTTTTTCCCGCTCCGAACAGTTTTACACAGTGGCGATACGCATCCGCGAAGAGACCGTGGGGCGCGACCACAAAAGCGTCGCCAACTCCCTCAACAATCTCGGCGAGCTGTACAAGAACAACAAGCAGTACGACAAGGCCGAACCGCTTTACCAGCGCGCCCTGGAAATCTTCGAAGGCACGCTGCAACCGGGGCACGCTCACATCGGCATCGCCGTGCACAATCTCGCCGACCTGTACCGCATTCAGGAGAAATACGACAAAGCCCTGCCTCTCTATCAGCGCCTGTTGACGATCACCGAGCAATCGCATCCCGCGGACGATCCCAAGGTGGTGGCGCTGAAAGGCATCGTGTCCGAGCTGCAGATCACCAACGCGGACATGGCCAAGCTGGATACGGAAGCTGAGACCCCCCTGACGCCTGAGGAAGAGGACCAGGCCAAAGACGAAGACGAGGCCTTGATGCGTTCCGCCCCGATCGACAACGCAACGGAAAAATCGCAGGAGAGCACCGGGACCGGCTCCGCCCCAACCGAAGAGCCGGCAGCGGTCGAGGAACAGGCCGCCGCCGACGTGCGCATCGAAAGTTCCGGAGATTCCGCCATCGCGCTGCCCAAAGACGAAGCGCCCGGTTTCGAATCCTATTCCCCGGCGCCTGCGTCAGACACGTTCGGCGAGCCCACCCTCACCTCCAATATACCCATCAACGCGTTCAGCGATATCGGGATGAATCTGGAAAGCCCGGGCGATGACATCCAGGAAGAAACCCTCACCGCCGAACAGGAAGAATCCAAGATCCAGCCTTGAGGAAAGAGAATGGAAAACCCGGCGGCGGGGCCGCCGGGTTTGGGTGTGTTATTTTCGGCAGGAGATCGCCTGCGCGGAGACGGCACAGCTCAATGGCCCGCACTGGCAATTGTAAAGACTCATCAAAAATTTCGGTTCCAGGTCCGAACGCAGGCTCGACGCGTGCCGGCTATTGGTGCGGTTCGCCCGTGTGGCCAGATCCAGAGGCGCCGAGCAGACACAGCTGGAAAGATCGGGATAATACCCGTTGCGTTCCTGGGCAAACCCCGTGGTCAGAAAAATTCCGATTCCGATGAACGCGGCGAACGCGACCGCGGCAAAGAGTGCATGACGCTTCATGACATCTTGCTCCTTTAAAATGAGTGCGCTTTCCTATTCGAAGAGCCTGGCGAAAAAGCCCTTCGGCATTGCAAAATCCTGAGGCTCAAACCCGTACTTGGCAAAATAACCCCGCAGCAGACGCCGCGCTTTCGCCAGCGACTTCACATCCTCTTTCGCTATAAAAATCCGTTCCGCTTCCTGCATGTGCAGGATGGCTTCGGGCCCCTGTCCCCGCTGATCGTGCAGCACGCTCAGGTTCCAGTGCGCCGCGTGGTAATCGGGATCCAGGCTGAGCGTTTCGTTGAAATACTCGACCGCTTTGTCCAGTTCGTCGATGCGCCAGTAATCCGAACCGAGGATGAAACGGATGTCGGCATCGAAGGGCGCCTTCAAAAGATCCTCTTCCAGGATCTTGATCTCCGCACGCACCGTTTCAACCGGAGTCAGCGCAGGCGCGGCAGTTTCGGGTTCGATCGCTTCGGCTTCCAGCGCGGCGAGTTGGGTCTCAACCGTTGCCTCGGCGTTGCCTTCTTCAGCAACCACGGCGTCCGTGGCGAGGGCCGGCACGGCTTCCGGGTTGTCCACGTTTTCCACGACGGGTTCATCGACAGAACAAGCCGCCGTCCATACGAGAAAGGTGATGAGAAACGCTGCCATTATCGTGCGCATACCTGCTCCAATCCGGGTATCCAGGTCGTCCGTCCATCCGGCACCCAAGTGCGCAAGTATAAGCGGAGCGGGTCACAGACACGTCAATGGCAGGTCACGATTGGGTAAACTTTGAATCGGAAAAAATCAGGAAGGAGCCTGGGAAAAGACGGGGAATTTCAGGGGAGAGGAAAAAGAAAAACGGGGGATGACGCCTCCAATGCGACAAGGCGTCATCCCCCGCTTTGCAATGCGGTTTTCAGTGTATTAAGCGCAAACTCAAAACAGCAGCCCGACGGTCAGCTCGATGCCATCCAGCAGCAGGTTATCGCTGGTTCCTTCCAGCTCCGTCCAGGTCAACCGGTACAGGGCCTTCACCAGCAAATGGTCCGTGGCGTCCCAGCGCAGCCCCGCGCCCAGATTGTAGGAAAAATCCGTCTCGTTGAAATCGACGCCGTTCACATCGCCGTTGAAATTGATGAACCCGATCCCGCCTGAGAACAGCGGCGTGATCCGGGTTTTCAGGGGATGAAAGTCCAGATTGAAATCCCCGCCGAACACATCTGAATCGGCGGTGACGCTGTTGTTGATCACGCGTCCGCGAAGGTCTGTGGAACCGTAATGCAGATTCGCGTTCACATTGAAATGATCGTTGAAATTGTAGCCCACACCCGCGCCGAACACATTGAAGTCCGAAAGCCGGATCTGCACCGGCCCTTCCCGCACCGAGTCGTTTCCACCGTGGCGGTAAAACGCGAACACATCGGCTTTGCCCGAGCGGCTCCACTGCGCTTCAGCGGAGGTGATGCTGAGTTGCGGAAAGGTCATGAAGAATCCGAACGCCAGGGCAACAGAGATCATTCGCACACGATTTGTGGATTTCATAGAAAATTCCTCGCGAAATTGTGAAGGGGATTCCAGCTTGAACGGCAACCAGAGGCTCACTTCTTTTTCTTCTTGCCGCTGGCCGTCTGGTTTTTGAGTTCGTACTCGACCTTCGCGGTCAGCAGCGGCTCCTGAATGTCGGAAGACAGCCAGGAAGGGTCGAACCCGTTTTCGCATTGGGCGCCCAGCTTGAAGCTGATCTTCTTGTCGTCGGACCGCTCCGCAAGCTCCGCCAGCGCAGGCAGGATGGCCAGAAGCTGTTCCTTGTTGGCGGTAAAATCGATCTGAATGGTTTTCTGCAGCTCCACCTCCGGGGCTTTCTCGCTTTTGCTCTGCGATTCGAACTCCCTCAGGTGGTTTTCCTTGATAGCCAGCGCCCGCTGGTACAACGGTTCGGACTTCTTGTAGTCCCCCATCTCGTAGTACAGCTCGCCCAGGCCGTTGAGCAGATCCACCAGATCGGGATGGTCCTTGCCTTTGTTCTTCTCGATGATCTTTTGCGCCCGCACGTACAAAGGCTCGGCCTTTTTGAAATCGTTCATGCCCCGGTACATGATGCCCAGCAGGCTCACCACCGCCGCCACTTCGATATGATCGGTCCCGAGCGCCGTTTCCTTGATTTTCAGCGCCCGGCGCAGCAGCGGATAGGCTTTGGCGAAGTCCTTGATGTCGCCGTAATACTGCGCCATGTTGTACAGCGCGTCCGCCACATCCATGTGGTCCGGGCCGTGCGTCTGCTCGGCGATCTGCAACAGGCGCACGAGCAGCGGTTCGGTTTTCGCGATGTCGCCCTTGGACTGGAAGAGCTCGACCAGGTTGTTGAGCGTGTGCACCACTTCGGGGTGGTTGGGGCCAAGGTTCTTCTCGTGGATCGAAAGCGCCCGCTGATACAAAGGCTGGGCCTTGTCGTGCTGCCGTTTGAGCCGGTACAGGTCCGCCAGCCCACTCAGCGTCACCGCCACATCCGCGTGGTCGGATCCCAGGGACTGCTCGCGGATCTTGAGCGCCCGCTGGTATAACGGCTCGCCCATGTCCAGCTCGCCCTTGCTGAGGTAAAGGTAGGCCAGCTCGTTGAGCGTGACCGCCACCTCCGGGTGATCCGGATGCAGACCTTTTTCCCGGATTTTCAGCGCCCGCAACAGCAGCGGCTCGGCGTTGGAATAGTCCCCCTTGTTGCGGAACAGCATCGCCAGGTTGGACAGCGATTCGGCAACGTGTGGATGATCCGGTCCCAGAACCTGTTCGCGGATCGAAAGCGCCCGCTGGTACAACGGCTCCACCTTCCCGTAGTCGCCCATCGCGTTGTAGAGTCCGGCGAGGTGGTTCAGCGCGAAGGCCACGTCGGGATGATCCTGGCCGACGTTTTTCTCGGTGACGGCCAGGGCCCGCACGAAATACGGTTCCGCCTTGGCGAGCTCGCCTTTTTTCTCGTGCAGGCTCGCCAGGTTGTGCAGGGTCTGCGCCACATCGGCGTGGTCCTCTCCCAGATTTTTTTCCTGGATTTTCAGCGAGCGTTGCAGCAGCGGCTCCACCTTGTCGAGATCGCCGAGCTTTTTGTGCAGATCCGCCAGGTTGTTGAGCGATTCGACCACAAACGGGTGGTCGGGCCCGAGGGATTTTTCAAAGATATTCAGGGAGCGGCGCAGCATCGGCTCCGCCTTCCTGGCATCGTCGGTGGACTGATACAGCGCGGCGAGGCTGTTCAACGACTGGGCCACGTCGGGATGCTGCGGGCCCATGGCTTTTTCACGGATCTCCAGCCCGCGCAGATACAGCTTTTCCGCTTTGGCGGAGTTGCCCTGAGCGTCGTAGAGACCGGCCAGGCCGTTGACGGTCGTCGCCACATCCGGGTGGTCCGGGGACAGCGATTTTTCCCGGATCTTCAGAGCCCTGAGGTACAGCGGTTCCGCCTGCCCGTATTCCTGCTGGTTCTTGTAGAAATCGCCCAGCTGATTGAGCACGATCGCCACATCCGGGTGCTCCATGCCCTGCTCGTCCTCGTAGAGTTTCTGCGCCCGCTTGAGCAGCGGCTCCATCTTCTTGAAGGTGCCCAGCAGCCGGTACACTTCCGCCAGTTGCGTGAGCAGCGCCGCCACATCCACGTGGTTGGGCCCCAGCACCTTCTCCTTGATCTTGATCGCGCGCTGAAAGTGCGGCTCCGCCTTGGAATATTCCTGCTTCTCGATCAACAGGTCGCCGAGAAAATTCAGCGCCTCCGCCACCTCCAGATCGTTGGACTGTTTTTCGATGATACCCAGCGCCTGCATCACCAGCGGTTCGGCCTTGTCGTAATCCTGCATGGCCTTGTACAGCACCGCGAGGTTGGTCAACGTCGAAGCCACATCGGGATGATCCGGCCCCAGGGCCATTTCCCGCAGTTTGAGGGAACGCAACAGCAGCGGCTCCGCCTTGGCGTAATCCCCCATGTCGTAGTAGTACAGCTCCGCCAGGTTGTTGAGAGACTCGGCCACCGCCGGGTGGTCCGGGCGCAGGGATTTTTCGCGGATCTTCAAAGACTGCAAAAGCAAAGGATAGGCTTTCGAGTAAAAGCCCATGTCTTCAAACAGGATCGCCAGATTGTTGAGTGTGGTGGCCACGTCCGGATGATCCGGCCCGAGGGTTTTTTCCTGGATTTTGAGCGAGCGCTGCAGCAGCGGCTCCGCTTTGCCGAAATTCCCCGTGTTGCGGTACAGCTCCGCCAGTTCGTTGAGCGCCACCGCCACGTCCGCATGGTCGGGCCCCTGGTTTTTCTCCGCCATTTCGACGGCACGCTTGAGCAGGGGCTCGAGCTTCTCATAATCCGCTTTGTTTTTGTAGGACTTGACGAGGTTGTTGAGCGATTCGGCGACCTTAGGATGATCGGGCCCGAAGGTTTTCTCCAGAAGGCTCAGACTCAGCTTGCGACTCAAAATCGGGGTAAACATGTAAATTCACTCACTTTCTGTAAAGCGTGGATACTGCCGACTCGTTCGGTGACCGTTTTCCTCAGCGCGGGTTCAACGCAGCCATCAACTGCGAGCGGGTGTGAACCCCCAGTTTCTGATGAATCCGCTTCAGATGCGTCCGCACCGTGTGCGGGCTGATAAAAAGCTGTTTCGCGATTTCGTCCAGCTCGATGCCCTGACGGATCAAACCGCAGGCTTCCCGCTCCCGGCGCGTCAGTCCCGCCTTGCGCATCACATCCTCGAGCTTGGAATTGGGTTCGACCCAGGGTTTGAGCTGCAGCAGCCAGGCGCCGTTTTTGCCCCCTTCGTGCGGGCGGACCGGTGTGAAACTCAATTGATAATCCTGGTCGCCAAACTGAAAGTTCGCCGGCTCGTCCGCAGGCTGCTCGATATCCAGCATGGGATCCGCCTTGTATTTTTCCTTCATCAAAAGCACCGTCAGATCCTGCGGCAGCTTTTGTCCCGATTCGTAAACGAGGGACTCGTTCCAGGTGCGGTTGCTGTAGGTGATCTGCATGTCCCCATCCACCAGCGCGATCGCCGTCGGCGAGTCCGCCAGGATATCGACGATGGACCGGTGCCGGGCCAGTTCCTCGCTGAGCACGATCGACTTGACGCACATGAGAAAATGCGGGCGGATCAACTCCATCAGCCGCACGTCCCGCACCGTCCAGGGTTTGCCGGTGGCGATCTTGCGGTGGATGCCGGCGCCCAGGTTCAGATCGCGCAACGCCAGCGTGATGACTTCCGACCGCGACAGGCTGAAATAGCTGTAGCCTTTCTTGATGCGGGATTTGCCTTTGGTGAACAGATCCGTCGCCGGCGAGGCATTGTTGTTGTTCAAAGCGATGTCGCGCGCGATGACCGGAGACTCGTGGGTCAGCAGGTAACCCGCCATGGGATCCTGCGTGACAAACTTCTTGATCGCCGGGATGTCTTTTTCCGGAATGTGAACGCAATCGATGAGTTTGGGTTGCAGCAGGTTGGAGTCGGTCCACGCGTACAACGCGGAGTCGGCTTTCAACAGCGGCAGCAGCAGCGAGGAAACCACTTCCTTGAGAGCCGCGCGGGTCTCGGCCGTGTGCAAGCGGGCGATGACTTCTTCAAGCTGCGCGGTGTCTTTTTCGGAAAGAGTGTGGCGCATTTGAATTTTTCCCATGATTTTCTACCTCTTTCCCCTATCGAATCTGCGATAAAGTACGATTTTTCAAACCGAAATTTGCGGCCGGGCCGGAACTCCGAACTCACCCCTTTGGGGTAGAAGTCGAAAAATGAAACCTTCCCGAACCGGTCTACAGCGAAAAAAGCCGGTTTTTCAGGCTTTTTCTCAGCGACAGACCCCTCTCGCCTCGTGCGTTTCTTGCAAGCTGTGACGTTGTTTGAAAAAACTGCTGGAATATCCTTTGTTATAAGCAGAATGGGTGCCAAACCGCAGCTTGCGCCCGGAATTTCAGTAAGCACTCCAATATCAACGATTTTCAGGACAGGGTCCGCGCCGCCCGCGATGGCCCGGATCGCGAAGATGTATCGAAATGTATAACAAGTGGTACTTTTGTAATTATTTTTCAGGCGCCTCTTGCGGGCAAACGCCGGCCGTGCCCCGCAACCCGGCAGATTGCCGGATGAGGCCCCGCCCCCTTCATTCCTTTTCAGTTGAATTTCCGCGGGTTTCGCCGTCCGGATGCGGGATGGGATTCCCCCTGCCGATGATAGATTTACCCCTCATTTAGGGTATTGCAATTTAAGGGTAATTTTCTCAATAATATTAACAAAAAGCATCAAAGCTCAGGGGATTCCGGAGGGATTGATATTGGAGTTTTAATTATGGTCACACTTTCTAAAAACGCAGTAGGGGTCGATTCGGACGTCAAGAAGGAAAACAAAGTCCGGCAAACACGCGAAGCGAGAATGATGAGCAAAGCGGAGCTGGCGCGCAAAGCCGGAGTCACCGTCCAAACGATCGACAGGATTGAAAAGGGTTACGATTGCCGCTTGGACACCAAACGCAAAATTCTTTTGGCTTTGGGTTTCAAACTTTCGGATCGGTCCCGGATCTTTGTCGAGGGCTGAGTTCTTTACGACAGAAAAGTTGATGTAAACACAGCCTTCGACACAACACCGGATCGCACCAACCCGAACACCACTCCCTTCGTCATCCGCACCACCACAAACACCATCCGCACAACAGCATGGGAATTTTTCTCGGCCCCCGGTTTTCGGGGGGCCAGAAAATCCCCACGGCCTCAAAGGCTTTCCCAGACTGGCCGCGCCGGGCGCAGGGGTTTCGGCGCGACGCCGATCCCGGCGGACGCTTGATCCGCTGCGTCGCCGCGATCTTCGGTCGTTCGCTAAAATTTTTCAAAAGGGAAGCGGAATGAAACCGGCTTGCGGTTGGCACCGCCCAGAGGGCGGTTATCAGAACTGGACGAGGATTTCCGTTCGGCCGCCGTAGCCGTTGTCCCGGCCTTCCAGGATGGAGTAGTGGCCGTCGAACTGCAGCTGAATGCGTTGATGGATCTGCTGCTGCAACTGGAATCCCACAGCGAAGTCGGAATTGTTGTCGCCGCTGGTGTCCTGGCGGCCGGCGATTTCCAGAATCAGGTTGCGCTTGTGATTGTCCCAGAACGCCTGGTATCCCAGCGCACCACCCGCCACTTCATTGGCAAACGGATTGAGCTCGGCCAGAAAGTTGCCGATGCTCGGTGAGGCAAACAGAATACCCAGCGAGCCCAGCGGTCCACCCACCACCGGTTCGCGTCCCACCTGGGTGTAGTTTTCGATCGTGTAAAATGTGTTTATGTAGATGATGTCGTCCGAGGATTCCGGCGTCCAGGAAACTTCCGCCGACAGCAGGGTGCCGTCCGCCGCCGCCAGCGTGTCCCCGTCTTCGGCGATCGAGCTGTTGACCCGGAACGTGGTGTTGAAATGCCCGATGCGCTGGGTTGCGGAGAGACCGATGTTGAAGCTGTCCTGGCCGACGCTGGAGTTAGAATCGGAAACGTAGGCCATGTCGATGTTCACGGTGCTGACGTTCAGATCCATCGAGTTGAACAGCCCGAACATGTGCGTGGTGTCCCTGAGCCGGGCGTCGCTGCGGCCCAGCTCGTTCCAGCCCCAGACAAACGAGACCCTGAGGTTGGAGACACCGGGAAGGCGGATGTTGTTGCGCACCAGCCCCAGGGCGTCCACCGTGTCGTTGATCAGAATCCCTTCCTGAAAAAGCAGGGGTTGCCGCCCTACTGAAAAACCGTAGTCGAGCGCGGTGAAGCCGTTGCGGTCGAGGTTGGGGAACATGCTGCCCAGGTCGCCCTCGAAGAAGAACGTGCGGATATCGGCGTTGAGGTCCTCCTGAAAGCCGTCGTCGTTATCCGGTTCGAACTGGTAGCCCGAGAAGCGGTCGGGGCGGTTGCGGTCGAAAGGACGGATGCCGAAAACCAGCTTTTCGGTGCCGGTGAGCTGCAGATTGGCGAACAGATCCAGACGGTTCACCCACTCCGTCGAGGTGGGGTTCACCCCGTCGTCGAAGGTCTGCAGCGCGGTGCGCAGGGTGGCGAACAACCACAGGCGCGGCTGCCAGACCGCACCGGTCGGCAGCTCGAAGCCCGAATACAGGTTCCCGGAATCGAGGAAATTGTCTCCGAACTCCCAGATCAATCCCGGGCGTGGAGGCAGCCCCTCCACACCCGCGAACGGAATCTGCTCGTCCGACAGGCGGCTCACCTCGGATTTTTCCCCGATGGCGGAGAACCAGCTATCCGCCCAGGCCCCTTGTGGCGCCAGGGCCGTGTGCCACAGGATCACCGCCGCGGCCGCTTTCGAGACAAAACCCCATCCAAACTTGGCATACTTCATGCGTGTGTCCCCTAGATGCAACGTTGACAATAGTTCGTGCCAGACCCTTGATCGAACAAGAGTCTATTCGACCACGTTGATTTCGACTTCTTTCTCCCAGAGAATGGCGTGGCCTTCCGCCACCGCATCGCCCACCTCTCTCGGAGTCATGTGAAAATCGAATCCCACATCCTGGATCGCCTCCACCAGATTGGCGGGAACCATGGCCATCTTGAGCTCGATGTGAGCCATATACGGGCCTTTACCGGTAAGGGCTTCCTTATCGATCTTGTACTCGGCCCAGCGATGTCCCAAAGGCTCGATGCCTTTCCTGTGATTGCGCTCCGTGGTCGGCTCGCCGCTCAGAATGAGAGACTGAACGGAAGGCCGCACAAAGGGAATCGCGGTCTGGGGGTATGGAATGGGAATGACGCGTTCGCGTTCGCCGCCCCTTAAGTTATCGACGACAAACCGCGACTGCAGGTTGAAAAGCTGATTGTCCAGCGGGGCTTCCCCGTTGTGGACGTAGGAGGACTCCTGATCCCTGAGATCCCCGTTGGGATCGAGGTCTCCCGATTGGAATATGACGGTTCCGTCGCTGTCTTTCACCATGACGTGCAGCCACACCAGCCGTTCGCCGGTGAACCCGGTGGGCACGTTGTGCCCGTCGGTGGCGTTTTTAACCTGCACTTTGAAGCGGATGCCGTTCTTATCCGCTTTTTCCGTCATGATGCTGCCGAGGTGGAACCCGTTGCGCAGCACTTCCATGCGTTTTTCCTTGATGAGCGCCAGCCGTCCCTGCTGATACTCGATGATCTCCCGCGCGTCGTAGCGGTCGGTCGCCGAACTCCAGCGTTCGGGAAACTTGTAATCGTCGGAAACGGTGTCCTCGAATTCATCCGTGCCCCATCCGGCCCTGTAGTCGAACTTGAGCCACTCTTCGAGCGTCGCCATTTCCTGCGCGTCGGAGTTGTGCGGGAAAATACCCGGGTGCACGACCGAATAGTCGGGCCCCGCGAAAAAGTGACTGGTGATCTTGCGCGGCTTGGTTTTCTTGCCGCCGACCACCGCCGCCGGCCCGTGCTCATAGCCGGACGGAATGCCCTGGATCTTGCCCATGTGACAATCCTGGCAGGTCACGCCTTTCTTGGCGGCCGGAGACAACCGGTATTCACTGAACGCCTCTTCCAGGCGGAATCCGTTGAACAGGGTCACATCGTGACAGGAACCGCAGAACGTGGGCGTGGTGATGCCCGCAAACTGCTTGGCCTTGGTGTGGATCTTTCGGCCCTTGCCTTCCTTTTTGGTGACCACCCGGTATTCGTCCCGGTTGTCCAGGACACGGGAAAGCTCTTTATTTCCTGTCGGCCCAAACACCGGCGTCAGCAGGTCGCCCTCTTCCAGCGCCAACCGGCCGCTGACCTTGTTGTAAGCCTGGTTCAAGCGGTGACACACCACACAGGTGATCCCTTCCCGTGAAGTCGGATGCCGCGTGAGGTTGGACTGATAGGGAGATTCTCCCAGGTTGGCGCCCACCGGGCTGTGACAGCGCAGACAGAAATCGCCCATGGTGCCCTGGGTCAACTGGTTGATCTTGTTGTTGAGAGAAAGATAGATCGGGCTGATCTGGGCGTACGAATGCTGGGAGACCGACCATTCCTTGTAGTGCTTCGGATGACAGGTCCGGCAGGTCGCCGCCGATGGATAGCGGTTTTCAGCGAACAACGCTTCATGCTGCGCGAACGCGTCTTCGGGCGTTTCGGCTTTCTCATCCGAAGCCTTTTTGGCTTCCCATTCGCCGCCTTCGCCCTTCATCATCTTCTTATCGGCCATCATTTTGCCGGATTCAGCGGATCCATCGGCCATCTTTTTCATGGCCATCTTGTCGTCCCCGTCGGCCATCATCTTCTTGCCTTCGCCTTCGGCTTCCGACATCGCCATCTTGTCTTTTTCCGCTTCCATCAAAGGAGCCTGACAGGAAACCAGGACGCCCCCCGCCAGAATGGCCAGCCCTATTGTCGCTATGATTCGCATCCTAAATGGCATCCGATGCACTGAACCCTCAGTTTGTCCGGTCATGTTTCTTTCTCCCCAAAAAAACATCACTTAATTCCGTAATATATCTGCCCAGAAGCGAAATCGGGCTGCCAGCCGGCCAAACCGCAATTTCAGCTACCCTGTATCCGGTATTTATTAGATGAAAACAGAGCAAAACCCAGGCCAAATAGAACTAAAATTTAAACCCGTGACTTATCAAACCTTTCCATCAGATTAGTCTCACCAACCCCTGAATAAATTTATATTTTTTTAAACAGAGGCCACTAAATTAACACTATTTTCACACCCGCTCCACCGGGTCTCGTTCTGCCTTACAGTAACAGGTTGACTTGAATGAAACCGCAAAACACGGCTTTACAATCAGGGTTCGCCCGCCCCCTAAAATTTACACAGAAGGTGAAATATTGGTTTTATTGACCAATTGTTTTGATTTTATATCAATCCCGGGACCTTTCCCACTGCAAATTTTGTGATAATTCTCCCATTCTTAAAGATGATAAGCCGACGTCCCACAACAAGGCAAAATCAACATAAATTAATATAAAATATAGCCTTGATTGACAAATTTCACTCTCAACTTCAACCCGCGAGCACGAAAATCTCAAATAGATTTACCATTATTGCCAGTCTTTTAGTCTCATTCTGGGAAACTGAAAAAAAACCCGTCTCAGCGGCTCTAAGGCAAAAACACCGCGACGATGGATAGGCTTCACCCGAAAATGGTGTTAGAATAGAGACACACTTTGAAATCAAAAGAGCGATGGGGTTTTCGCGCTGACGGCGGGAAAGCTGGGGGATCGCTTCGGTCTGAGCCCTTGCTGGCATAAAAAAGGGACTGTCTTACCTCCGAGTGTCTCCTATTCCATCCATCCTGTGGCGCCCGGATCGATTCGGAACGCTCATTCGTGGATTCATCGACACCCCGCGCTCACGCACACCCCACCTTGAGCTTCGGTTTTGCCCTGGATCTGGGGTTGTTTTGCTTGAAACCGGCCGGGAAGACGAACGCTCAAGGTCTTGCGGTTGAAGGAACATTGCCGTTGTATCGAAAGATAACATTTGATATTTATTTATTCGATTTTAAACAAATTTTCAAAAGATTATTTAACTCTAATCCTAAAAAAGATTGATTTTTCGCTAAGAAAAAATTTTCAGTTAAAATTAATTCTTTGGCATTTTTTCTGCTTTTAAATCTCCATTTATACGAAATCGGCATTCGCGTATATTTTTTGAAAAATGACTTGTCAAAGCCGGCGTTTTTTAGGAACTTTGAGTACGGAACGATCCGAATCCACATTCAAGCGCCTGTAAAAGCAATCGACAGAGCGCCAGAAAATTTCAGACACACCGTCAAACTCGAATTTAAGCTTAATTAACAAATATTTAAAAGAAGGCTCATGAACTCATTGAAAAGCACATTGCGATGGTTGCCCGTAGTATTGATTTCATTCGCGGTCCTTTTACTGGCGTCTCCGGCCGCCGCCCAACCGTATTTCAAAGGGGTCAAGGTCTGCATGGAATGCCATGAAGCCGAATACAAAGTCTGGAAGGAAACCAAGCATTTCAAATCCTTCCGCGACGCCCACCGGGAACCCAAGGACAAAAAGAAGCCCTCGCCGAAAAAGATCCTGAAAGCGGTGGGGGGTTCGAAAAACATGAAGAAAAACGAAACCTGCAGTCTGTGCCACTACACCATGGAACAAAAGGACGCCGACGCGAAAGCGGTGGCCAAGTCCGGCACATCCTGCGAGAGCTGCCACGGCCCCTCTTCCGATTATCTCGAAATTCACGATAACTATGGCGGCAAAGATGTCGAAAAGGAACAGGAGACGCCGCAGCACAAAGCGATGCGAATCAAAAAATCCACCGAAGCCGGGCTCATCTGGCCGACGATGAAATTCGACGTGGCGGCGAACTGCATGTTCTGTCACGGACTGGCCAACCCCGATCTCAAACCGGAACTGCTGGCCAAGATGCTGGACGCCGGTCACCCGATCAACCCGGATTTCGAGCTGGTCAAATACTCCCAGGGGACCGTGCGGCATCGTTATTATCCGCCCAACGTCAAGGTCAATGCGGAGATGACGCCCCAGGAACTGGCGGAGATGTTCGTCATCGGCCAGGCCGCGAAACTGGTTTCGGCCAACTCGGTGCTGACGCGCTCGGACAACGAAAAATACGTAACCGCCCAGCAGAAACGCGTTGCCGACGCCAAAGCCGCCCTGTCGCATCTGAAAGGCATTCCCGAAGCCAAGGCCCTGATCGCCAAACCCAGCGAGCAGAACGCCCGCAAACTGGTGGCCGCCATCAAGGGCAAGGATCTGTCCGGGCAGGTGGGCAAGTTGCTGCCTAAAAAAGACGATTACAAATAAGGGGTTCATGCAGCCCTGCGGCGGCTCCCGGAATTTCCGGGGAGCCGCCTTTCTCTATCCGCAAGTATGAGGCAGACGGGCAAATAGGAATGGCACAAAGCGTGGAAGTCGTCACTCAAATTGCACAGCCGGACCGCTGGAACAACCCCTTCGGTCCCGAAATGACGGAATACGACGTGCAGAAACTGCTCGCGGTTCCCGAAATCGCGGCGATCGAGAAGGACCGCTTTCCGCCCGACACGCCTCTGAAAGGCATTCTCAAGAACGACACCCGCATCGTCCGCTTCAAACCGGGCGACATCGTGATCCGCGAAGGCGACTACGGCAACTCGGCGTTTCTGGCTTTGAACGGCCGACTGCGCGTGGTGCTGTCCCCCGGCCTGCCGGACGCCCTGCTCGGCCGCAAAAAAACACCGCGCAAGAGCATTCTGCAAGCCCTGTCCCAGCTCTGGACCAACCGCAAGATCCCCGAGGTGCGCGATCCGTCTCGCTACAGCCAGCAGGCCATCCACAAAAACGAAAACGACGCGACGCAGAGCCACGTGTTTCTGCAGGACATCCCCACGGTGCTCGACGCCAACCGCACCGCCATCCTGGAAACCGGCGACCTGTTTGGCGAGCTGGCAGCGCTGGGACGCATCCCGCGCACCGCGACGATTTTCTCCGAAACCTATTCTGAGTTGCTGGAAATCCGCTGGCAGGGTCTGCGCGAACTGCGCAAATACGACGAAAACTGGCGCCGCATGATCGAAAAGCGCTACAGCGAAAACGCCCTGATCTCATTTCTCCGCAAGATTTCCATCTTCGAGCACCTGGACGAAACGGCGCTCAAGGATGTGGCGCAGAACACCATGTTCCAATCCTACGGCACCTACGACTGGACGGTTTCCTACAAAAACCTGCGCAATATGGGTAAAGCGGGCATCCACCACGAGCCGCTCATCGCCCGGCAGGGCGACTATCCGGACGACCTGCTGCTCGTGCGCGCGGGCTTTGCGCGCGTCTCCGTCAAGCGCGAGGACGGCGACCACACGATCACCTATCTGGGAATGGGCAACTTCTACGGCGCCGACGAGCTGTATCTCGCCTGGAAGGGCGAAAAGGACGTTTCCTACAAAGTATCGATCACCGCACTGGGTTATGTGGACATCCTGCAGATCCCCGCGAAGATCCTGGAAAAATACGTTTTCCCGCAATGGGAAACCGTCCATCACGGCACGCGCCACCACAACGAACGCTCCCCGTCGAATCACCGGCGGATGACCGATTTATTTAAACAGACCATGGCCGATGAAGCTCTGGTAGAATGGACCGTGCAGGAGCGGTTCATCAACGGCACCCAGGCGATGCTGATCAACCTGGACCGTTGTGTCCGCTGCGACGACTGCGTCAACGCCTGCGCCACGGCCCACGAAGGCAACCCGAGGTTCATCCGGCACGGGAAAACCTACGGCCGCTGGATGGTGGCGAACGCCTGCATGCACTGTGTCGATCCCGTGTGCCTGATCGGCTGCCCCACCGGAGCCATCCACCGCACCCTGTCCGAAGGGACGGTGGTGATCAACGACGACACCTGCATCGGATGCGAGACCTGCGCCAATTCCTGCCCCTATGCGAACATCCGCATGGTGGGAATCAACGACAAGAAAGGCA
The DNA here is from genome assembly GCA_965223345.1 of Nitrospinales bacterium. GTDB lineage: Bacteria > Nitrospinota > Nitrospinia > Nitrospinales > VA-1 > CBDCWG01. The sequence goes on along the minus strand of CBDCWG010000012.1, from coordinate 1,618,996 downwards.
AACCCATCCTCGACGCCGAAACGCGCAAGCCGATTCTCAAAGCGACCAAATGCGACCTGTGCGTCGATCAACTGGGCGGTCCCGCCTGCGTTCAGGCCTGCTCCCATGAGGCCTTGCAGCGGGTCGATTTCCGTCACGTGCGCCCCGAAGGAAGCATAGATCGATAGGACACTCGATGGTTAAGTCTTGGGCCTTGTGGATCCTCGCAAGCATTTTCCTCGTATTCATGACCTTCCGCACCAGCCAGGCGGACGCGCGGCTCGAATTCACCTCCCCGATGACAGGCTGGACCCTGTTCACCATCCTGTTCGTGCTGGCGCTGTTTCACCTGCGCAAGCGCCTGTCGTTTCTGCCGCTCTCCCCTTCTTCGAACTGGCTGAACATCCACACCGTCGGCGGGTTTTTGGCGATCGGCATCTTCTGGCTGCACATCGGCTCGTTGTGGCCCGACGGCCTTTACGAGCAGATCCTGGCGTTTTTGTTTTATTCGTCCGCGCTTTCGGGCATCGTCGGCACGCTGATCCAGAAAATCTATCCGAGCCGCCTGACGCAGAGCGGGTTCGAGTGCATTTACGAACGCATCCCGGCGGAAATCAGCGAACTGAGAAAAAGCGCCAAGGACCTGTTGCTCGCCTGCACCCACGAAACCGGGCGCGACACCCTGGCGACCCATTATCTGGAATCGCTGCACTGGTTCTTCCAGCGGCCGCGGTTTTTCGTGAGCTACCTGTTCGGCGGTCACAAAGGAGAGTTCTGGGTGCGGCAGCAGTTTTCCACCCTGGAACGGTTTCTCAACGTGCAGGAGCGCGGTTACCTGAGAAAGCTGTTCACGCTCGCCGACACCAAACGTAAAATCGATCTCCACTACGCCCTGCAGACGGTTCTCAAAAGCTGGCTGATGATTCACATTCCCCTGGCGGCCGCCCTCATGACCGTGATCCTGTGGCACATGGTCGTGGTGCACGTGTACCTATTGTGATGGATGAAAAAAAATTCGCGCACAACCGCAGCAGCTACGAGCGGCCGAATTTCCCGTACCGTTGCGGCCGGGGTGCGCTCTGGCTGAAGCCCTGTCACCAGGGCCCCACCGTGGACGGCACTTGCGGCGGCAGCAACGAATGCACTCCCACTCTCAACGGCAATCACTGGGAATGCAACCGGCCGCCGGCCGCCGGCGGCCCTTGCACCGACGGCCCGCTGCCCCAGGGCATGTGCTCGCAGAGGCACCCGCCCTGCGTCCCGAAAGCCACGCTGCGCGTGTACCGGGCCCGGCTGATCCTGCTGGCGTTCGGCACCATCGTTTCCCTGCTGTGCCTCTCGTGGGTGGTGGACCAGGCACAGTACCGGCACGTCAGCTTCAACCCCGGCCCCATGTCGAGCGCGCACGTCAAGTTCGCCGAAAACAAGGGCTGTGAGATCTGTCACGCCACCCACAACCTCAAATCGGTGCTGTGGCTCAAATCCGTGCTGCACACCGGCAACATCTCGGAGAAATGCGAAGACTGCCACCTGTTCGGCGGCCCGGCCCTGATGGCGCACAACGGCGATAAGAGCACATTCCCCAGATTACAGGAAACCGACTGTCTGATGTGCCACCGCGAGCACCGCGGCGCCGAGCTCGCCATCCGCACCTTCAACAACAAACAGTGCAATCACTGCCACGAAGAGCAGTTCAAAAGTTTTTCGAAAGGGCATCCGGAGTTTCCCGAGCGCTACCCGCACACGCGCAAGAACACCATCAAATTCGACCACATCTCGCACTGGAAAAAATACTTTGTGGACCCCAAGTTCGAGGACCGCTCGCCCAAGGACTGCATGACCTGCCACAAGGTCACCCAGGAGGAGCAGATCGTGAGTCCCGACAAATTCGAGGTGGTGTGCGCCTCCTGCCACGATTTTCAGATTCCGCGCAAGGAGCTGATCCTCATGCGCCTGCCGGAGCTCGACAAGGACCGCATCGACCGCAACGAACTGCGCGAAGCCTGTCAGATTCCTGAGAAGAAGAAAGCGACCCGGGGAGAAGAGGAAGAGGAGGAATTCATCAGCATCTCCACCGAGACGCCGAGCCTGATCAGCGCGTATCTATTGAACGTGCCCGAAGACGATCCGGAAAGCTACAGCCAGAGCCTGCAGGATCTCATCCTGGCCCTCGCCCTCGAAAGCACGATGCCGATCGCAGAATTGATCGACAACCACTCCCCCACGCCGGTGGCGGACAAAATGCTCGCGGGCCTGAATCCGGAAGTGCTGAAACGGGCCGCCTGCGCCTGGGGGCTCAACGTCGAGTACGATCCTCCGGCGGAAGCCAGTTTCGGCGGCTGGCACGCGGACCTGCTGGAAGTGCGCTACACCCCGTCCGGTCACGAAGATCCGGTGGCGAAAAGCTGGATCGAGTTCGCCCTCACCGTCGCCGCCGCCGAGACCGATCCGGAAAAACGCGCGCGCGCCGAGGCGATGCGCGATCTGATGCTCTCCTCAAAAGAAGGGGTCGGCGGCTGCATCAAGTGCCACGCCGTTTCCGCCGAAGCGAACGGCGAGAAGGAGGGGCAGCTCACCATCGACTGGGGCTACAAGGGGGCCCGCAACCGCGCCTACCTGAAATATTCCCATAAAAATCATCTCGATCTGCTCGGCAAGGGCGACACCTGCAAAAACTGCCATGTGCTCGATACCAAAAACGATTTTCTCGGTGCGTTCGACTCGTTCGACCCCGCCACCTTCGCCAGCAACTTCGCCTCCATCCAACGCAAAACCTGCCTCGAATGCCACTCGGAAGGAAAAGTGCGGGAAGATTGTCAGCTGTGTCACGTTTATCACCACCAGCCGGGCTTCAAAAAGGAAATGCTGCTGGCACAGAACAATCCTTAGAAAACTTTTTTCTGAAACCCGCATCCCCTTGTTTATAATAAAGCGAAACATCGCGTGAATCTTGCAAAGGAGGCTCCTTGCTCAACGCTGCAATCAGTCTTGCGGCTATCGCGTTTCTTCTGGCCCTCATGGCCTACCTCATCCAGCTGATCAGCAACAATTTTCGTTTCTTCAACATTTCCCGCCGGGGAAGCGAACTGGAAGCGGATCTGTTGCGCGCCCGTGTGGACCAGATCGTGGATAAGATCCGCATGGATTCGCACAACGAGGACGTCGTCTGGAACGGGTTTCGCAAATTCCAGATCGTGCTCAAAGTCAAGGAAACCGATCTCGTCTCCTCGTTCTACCTGTCCCCGCACGACGGCAAACCGCTGCCGCCGTTTCTGCCCGGCCAGTACCTGACGTTCAAGCTCAACATTCCCGGCAACCCCAAGCCCGTGATCCGCTGCTATTCCCTGTCGGACAGCCCCAATCACCCGGACTACTACCGCGTCACCATCAAGCGCCTGCTGCCGCCGGAAGGCAACCACGTGCCTCCGGGGATCGGCTCCAATTTTTTCCACGACATGCTCAACGAACGCGACATCGTCGATGTGAAAGCGCCCAGCGGGCATTTCTACCTCGATCCGTCCAACCCCAACCCGGTGGTGCTGATCGGCGGCGGCGTCGGGCTGACGCCGGTGCTCAGCATGCTCAACACCATCACGGAACGGGATTCCCGCGGCGCGGCGCCGAAACGGGAAACGTGGTTTTTTCTGGGAGTGCGCAACCGGTCCGAGCACATGATGAAGGAACATTTGGAAAACGTCGCCCGCTCGCACTCCAACGTGTACCTGAACGTCTGTTACAGCCAGCCGGGGGAAAGCGATGTGCTGGGAAAGGATTACCAGCACGAAGGGCACATTTCCGGCGCTCTGCTCAAGAAGGTGCTGCCTTCGAACAATTTCGATTTTTACATCTGCGCGCCGCCGAAAATGATCGAATCTTTGCGGCAGGACCTGGCGCAGTGGGGCGTTGAGGAGAAAAACATCCACTACGAAGCGTTCAATTCCGCCACCATCAAAAAACTCACTGCCGGTGAGACGGGAACCGAGTCCTCGATCAAGGTCACGTTCGCGCGCTCGCAGAAAACCCTGCAATGGAACCCGGCGGCGGGCTCCATCCTCGCCTTCGCCGAGGAAAACGGCATCCTGCTCGAATCCGGCTGCCGCGCGGGCAATTGCGGCACCTGCCTCACCGCGATCAAGCGCGGCCTGGTGAGTTACGTGGTGGAACCGGGCAGCAAACCCGAAGCGCGTTCCTGCCTGACCTGTATCTCCATCCCCAAGACCGACCTCACCCTGGACGGGTGACGGATTCCTCCGCAAGCATGAAGGTCAGCTCGTGCTTGTTGTGGAACAGGTGCGCGATGCGGCTTCGCGGCACCTGCGCGAACGATTCCACCGCATCGTATTGCGCGCCGCCCTGGAATTTGACCGTGCACACGATGTTGCGGCACACACCCGACTCGATCCACACAGAAAGCCATTGCCACAGTTTTTCCGGATAGCAGACCACATCGCTGAGCAGCCAGTCCACCTTTTGGTTGGCGGAGGAAAATTCGGCAGGATGCAGGGAAAACGCGTCCCCCTTGCGAAACTCCACGTTGTCCAGGCCGCTTAGAGAGGCATCCAGCGGCGCACGGTCCACACTCAACACCCGCGCCCCCAGCTTCGCCGCGGCCCAGGTCCACCCGCCGGGGCTCGCGCCCGCATCGATGCAGAACGCACCCGGTTGAGGCCGGCGCTCAAGCAGCGTCCACGCTTCCCAGAGTTTGAGATAAGCCCGATTGGGCGGCCCGGCCTTGTCCTCCTCGAAACGCAGCTCCCCGTTCGGAAACAGGCTTGAGCAGTCGGAAGCCGCAAGCAGCGTGTCCGCATCGAGCAGCGTCCAGGAGCCCAGGGGCGAGGCGGGAAGCGGTGCGGGAAACGCCAGCGCCTTTCCCGAAACATGCGGCAGTTTTTCCTCGATCAGGCGGGCGCGCCGGTGCAGCCGGCAGGAATACAGACACCAGTTTCTCTGCATCGCCGTCAGTTTTTTCGCCGCATCGGAAATGGATGTGATGCCGATCACTTTGGGATTGCGCCACACATTCTGCGCCCAGCGGGCCGGCTGCGCTTCGCGGTCCGACAGAATCAGCCGATCCTGCACCGAGAGCGCGCCATGAAGTTCCGCAAGCAGCGGTTGCTCAAAACCTTCACTCGCGAGATAGGCCGATTTTATTTCCGTTTTCATGCGTTTGACGAGCGCGCAAAACTTTTTGTCAGCAAAAACTTTTTCTCATCCGATCGATGCGCTACAATCGGATAATTACAATAAACTCACATAAAATTATGGGTGTCTTGACCCAATCCGCTGCTGTTTCGGCAACCCGCGGAGGCGTTCCCGAAAGCCTGTAAGGAATCCACCGGACACGACACTCAGCACAAAAGCCCATTCACCCTAAGCCGTCACTCTCAATTCAGGAGGAGCGCATGAACCCCGCATCGAATCGAACGCAAGCCGAATCCGCTTTCAAAGCGATCGTGAACCCGTCCCGCCTGCGTGCACAGCGGCGGGGGAAAAGCCGGATCGTTTTCAGCTGTCTGCTGGCGGCGGTGGTGTCTTTGGGGCTGCTGGTGGCAGCGCCTGCGAACCTCAGTGTCGCGGGGGAGGCGAAACTGCCGACCCTGTACCCGGCGCCCGAATTCCGCGGACTCACCAACTGGTTGAATTCGAAACCCATCGAGTCGATGGAATCGCTGCGCGGCAAAGTCGTCCTGATCGATTTCTGGACGTATTCCTGCATCAACTGCATCAACACGCTGCCCTACGTGAAGAAGTGGCACAAAAAATACGCCGACAAGGGGCTGGTGGTGATCGGCGTGCACGCTCCGGAATTCAAATTCGAACGCATCCCGAAAAACGTCGTCAAAGCGGTGAAGGATTACAAACTGCAGTACCCGATCGCGCTGGACAACGGTTTCAAACTGTGGCGCGCCTACCGCAACCGCTACTGGCCGGCGAAATACCTGATCGACAAGAACGGGGTGGTCCGCTTCACCCATTTCGGAGAAGGCCGGTACAAGGAAACCGAAGCGGCCATCGTCGCCCTGCTGAAATCATCCTGAGTCGTCCGGCTTTTTCACGGCCGGCGGCTTGCGCTTGAACGGCAGCGCCGGGCGTTGACCGGAACGCGGGGCGAGCTTCGTGCTTTTGTCTTTCGGCGGGGTTTCTTTGGCTTTGTCCGCCTCTTCGGATTCGTCACCGGATTGCGGCTGTTTCGATTCCTCGCTGTTCATCGTCTCGCTTCACAAAAATGCGCTGCGGTTCATTTTATTTTCCGCAGCATTTCTTGAATTTTTTACCGCTGCCGCAGGGACAGGGATCGTTGCGCCCCACCTTCGCCTGTTCGCGCACGAAGGGTTTTCCGCTTGCGGCGGCCGGCGCCTCTTTGCGCTCGGGCTCCACCGAGGAGTGTTTCCTGGAATAATACCACCGGCCGCCCTCTTTCAGGAATTTTGAGTTCTCTCTGAGAACCTTCTCCGCGCCGTCCTTCTCGAAAAACGCCTGAAACCGCACCGTCCCCTCGCTGTCGTTGCGGCCGCCGCCGCGGCTTTCCAAAATCTCCAGACGCCGCCAGCGCACGCCGCCGCCGGATTCCAGCTCCTTGAGCTCCGGCCGGTCGTCCGGGTGGCAGGTGTCGCGCAGATACAGCCAGTTCTGCTGCGTGAACGCCGTGTAGCGCGAACGCATCAGATCCTCCGCCGTGTCGGCGAAACTCACGCCGCGGATCAGGGGCGCGCAGCAGTCGGTGTAGGGAAAGACAGACCCGCAGGGACATTCAACCATCACCACCTCGAAACACTTTTTTAAAACATAAAATGCGGATCACGCCATCCGAAAACACCCAGCCGCAGGGACACTCAACCATCGCCACCTCGAAACACTTTTTTAAAACATAAAATGCGGATCACGCCATCCGAAAACACCCAGCCGCAGGGACACTCGACCATAATACCAGCTCCAGAAAATGGGGTTGCGGGTGTTCACTTTAGAGTTTCACGCCCGTTTTGTCAAAGCGCGGCGCACAAAAAAACCGGCCGCTCTCAGTGCGGCCGGTTTGGGAAAAACGATCGGTCCTAGCCGGTAAACGGCACCTTCCAGATCGTGCGCGCGTAGTCGCCGATGGTGCGGTCGCTGGAGAATTTCCCCATATTGGCGGCGTTGATGATGGATTTTTCCGTCCACAGCGAGGGATCGCGGTACTCCTCTTCGATCCTCTGGTGCGTGCGGCTGTAGGAAAGAAAATCCGCCAGCACCATGAAATGGTCGCCGTGATCCAACAGCGATTCGACGATGGGACGGAACACATTCGGTTCCTCCGGTGTGAAGAACCCTTCCTGGATCATGTCGATGGCCTGCTTGAGCTCCGGGTATTTGAGATAGAGATCCCGGGGCCGGTAGCCGTTCGCCTGCTTGGCGTTCACCTCGTCGGCCTTGAGCCCGAAGATGAAGATGTTGTCCTCGCCCACTTCCTCAAGGATCTCGATGTTGGCCCCGTCCAGCGTTCCCAGCGTCAACGCGCCGTTGAGCGCCAGCTTCATATTGCCGGTGCCGGAGGCTTCCATGCCGGCGGTGGAGGTCTGCTGCGACAGGTTCGCCGCGGGAATGATCTTCTCCGCCAGCGACACCGAGTAATTGGGAAGGAACACCACCTTGAGCCGGTCGCCCACCTCCTCGTCGGCGTTGACGGTCTGCGCGACGCTGTTGATCAGCTTGATGATGCACTTGGCCATCGCGTAACCGGGCGCCGCCTTGCCCGAGAAGATCACCGTGCGCGGCAGGTGGTCGCCGGCGGGATTTTTCTTGATGCGCGTGTACAGCGTGACGACGTGCAGGATGTTCAGAAGCTGCCGCTTGTATTCGTGGATGCGCTTGATGTGCACATCGAACATCGAGTCGGGATTCACGCGGATGCCCTGTGTCTGTTCGATGAACGCGGCGAGTTTCTGCTTGTTGCTTTCCTTGACCTGATCCCAGCGCTCGCAGAACGCCAGGTCCTTGGCATGCGGCAGCAGTTTCTTGAGCTGCGACAGATCCTTGACCCAGCCCTCGCCGATGGTCTCGCTGATGAGCTGGGACAGATCGGGATTGCATTCCTTGAGCCAGACGCGCGGCGTGATGCCGTTGGTCATGTTGTGGATGCGGCCCGGATACATCTCCTCGAAATCCTTGAACAACGATTGTTTCAGGATTTCCGTGTGCAGCGCCGCCACGCCGTTGACCGCATGGCTGCCGACGATCGAAAGCTGCGGCATGCGCACGAATTTTGTCGCTCCCTCTTCGATGATCGACATGCGCGTCAGCCGTTCCGGGTCATCCGGGAAGATTTCTGCCACCTGATTCAGGAAACGGTGGTTGATCTCGTAAATGATCTGCAAATGCCGCGGCAGCACGTGACCCAAAAGATCGACCGACCATTTTTCCAGCGCCTCAGGCAGCACCGTGTGGTTGGTGTAGCCCATCGTCTTGCAGGTGATCTCCCAGGCCGTGTCCCAGGACATGCGTTCCTCGTCCACGAAGATCCGCATCAGTTCGGGGATGGCGAGCGAGGGATGCGTGTCGTTGAGCTGCACCGCGACCTTGTCGCTGAACTTGTCGAAAACCGCGTGCCTTCTTTTGTAACGCGCGAGAATGTCCTGCAGGGAAGCGGAAACGAAAAAATACTCCTGCTTGAGGCGCAGCTCGCGTCCCTGGATCGACTTGTCGTTGGGATAAAGCACTTTGGAGATCGTTTCGGTTTCCTGTTTCTCCCGCACCGCCTGGATGTAATCCCCTTCGTTGAACTGCTGGAAATCGAAGTCGCGCATCGAACGCGCGCCCCACAGCCTCAGGCTGTTCACCGTGTCGTTGTCGTAGCCGGGGATGAGAATGTCGTGCGCCATCGCCATGACGTTGTCGTGCGTGTCCACCCACTCGTAGGTCTCGGTCCCGTCCGCCCGGGTGACGTGCTGCACCCGGCCGTAAAATTTGATCGGATACACGTGCTCGGGCCGCGGGATCTCCCAGGGGTTGCCGAGCCGGAGCCAGTTGTCCGCCTCCTCCACCTGATAGCCGTTGGCGAAGCGCTGATGGAAGATGCCGAACTCGTAGCGCATGCCGTAGCCGTTTGCCGGAATCCCCAGCGTAGCCATCGATTCGAGAAAACAGGACGCCAGCCGTCCCAGGCCGCCGTTTCCCAGCCCCGCTTCCACTTCCATCGCTTCCAGTTCCTCAAAATCGTAGCCCAGATCGGAAACCGCCTGCCGCAACTCCGCCATCAGGCCGAGGTTGACCATGTTCTGCCGCAGCACGCGTCCGACCAGGTATTCCATCGACAGGTAGTTCACCCGCTTGGCGTCGCTGCTGTACTGCCGGTTCTTGGTGTCGATCCACTTTTCCACCAGATGATCGCGCACCACGAAGGCCAGGCTTTTAAAGAGGTCCAGTTTGGTGGCGCGCGGCTTGTTTTTCGCCAGCGTGTACTTGAGGTGGGTGTTGAAGGATTTTTTCAGGGCTTCGATGCTTTTGCCGTTGGTGGGATCGTCCACGTGAGGCATTTCCGGTTTGTTCATTTCAAATCACCACGATTGCAAAGAATGGGAGAGAAAACGGATTTCCGTCAGCGGGACGCAGGCCGCGCCCAGAAAAAATAAGGGCTCGGCGTGCGATTCGGGTTAGCACGGCGTGAGAATACGGGAAGGGCCGTGATCCGGAAAGCTCGATTTCTCCACAAAAAGGTCACTTTTCTCCTCAATCCTAAATTAATGGATGAAACGGCAAAATGCACTAAAAAATTAGTAAATTACGGGGAAATTTCTGCCGGAATTCCTCCGCAACTCGCCCGGCGCTTCCGGGCGCCTTTCCCGCCCCGCAAAACCCGCCCGAGCGCAACCCGGAGGGTGATCACAAAAACAGACAACCGGCGGCGTCCGCTGCCGCCAGAAAAAATAAAAGCGTTGAAAATCCGCCGGTTGATGATTTGGAACGGCGGTTGCTTCTTTGAAGTGAGTCAACCCAACGGAAAGGAAACGCCGATGGACAATCGAAGAGGCAAAAATGCCCTGCTGGCGATCGCCATCCTGGTGGCCATCGCCATGGGTGTCCAGGCCCTGTTCCTCAACGCCCTCAACCCTTAGGTGGAAACCGGTTTGAACAACGATCCTGTCAGTTTGAAGCGCGGTCTGCGCCTGGCGACCGCTTGTCTGATGGCCTTTTTTTGCGCGGCCTGTCAGAACGCGGCGGAACCGCCGGAGCTGAAGAAAGCGGCGCATGTGATCCGCTATCTGTCGGCGAAAAACCAGCTCAAGCGTTCTTCGTTCTGGGTTGTGTACCCTGAAGGCAAACCGTCCGAGTTCGTGAACTGGATGTTCTCCGCATTCGGCTCCGCCGAGTGGCCGCCGCATGAGGACACCGCCGACCCCATGGAGCTGGAACAGGCGCGCTCGATCCGCGCTCCCATCATCCCCAAAGACGTGGCGCTGGTGCCGCTGGCTCCCAATCCCGACCTGAAAAAACAGGTGGTCGTGCGCTTCGACGACGCCAAGGGCCTGCTCATCGCCAACGGATACCTCGACCCGGCGCAACCGCCGGTGCTGATCCGCGAGTGGCCGCTGGTCAAACCGCTGCCCGCAAAACGCAACCACGCCTGAACGGTCTGTGACGAAACGCAATCGCTTTCAAGCGTTTCCCCGCACCCTCCACAAACTTTCATTTCATTCATCCATTTTTTGTTTAAATTATCGACGCAAACCCGCTGACCTCTGCTATCATCCGGTCTTCTCACTTCCAATCCAATCACGCTGTTAGAGGCAGGGCATTGAATTTTTCCATTTCCCCGGGTCTCCTATTCAAGTTGGCGTGCGCAACCGGGATGGCGTTGCTCGCCACAGGCTGTGCGAGCCTGCTGCCCACGGCGAAAGAAAACCTCAAATCCTCCTGGGAAACCTTCGAGGACGCCAAAAACGCGTTCGACGCCATCATCCCGTACCGGACCGACGCCGGGGAACTGCACAAAATGGGGTACGACCCCTTCAACACACCCAACATCCGCATCCTCACCCATCTGGAAATCATCGGCTCCATCCTCCCCAACCAGGCCTTCAAAAAAGAAGACCTCGACGAGGAGCTGCTCGACTGCCTCCAGGTGAAAAAGAGCTGCAAGGCCTACAGCCTGTCCGTGCGGCGCATCGAGTCCCAGCGGCACGGCAATGCGATCCTCGATGTTCTGCGCTTCCAGCGCAAGACGCGCCGAACCGGATGGGAGTTCAAGGGATTTCTGGTTTTGAAGCACGATCTCGTGGTCTATAAAATCTGGAGCGGCAGGCCCAATCTGGAAGAGAACGAGCAGAGCGTCAATCCGATGGGATTTTTGCAGGAACCCGAGTCCATCCTTTCGGATCTTTCCACCGCCACCACCGGCCTTTTGTTCTGATTTTCCGCTCCGATCGCAAAAAACGCTTAAGCAAAGAAAGAATTTCGCCGATACTACCTATAGGTATTTTTTGCCCAATTTCTTGCCCTGAGGGTGCCGAAAATGAAAAAAAGATTTTTTTTCATACTGTTAGTCGCACTCTGCGCTCTCGCGGTCACCGTCTCCGGCTGTTCGCGCTGGTTTCTGCCCAAAACCAACGAAAACATGAAATCCCAGTGGGAAACCTATGAGGACGCCGAAAACGCCTTCAACGCCATCGAGTTGCACCGCACCACAGAAGAAGAACTCCACAAAATGGGCTACAACCCCTACGACACGCCCAACATCAAGGTCCTCACCTACCTGGAAATGCTCGAAAAGTTCATGCCCAACCAGTCGGTGACCAAGGACGATCTCGACCCGGAACTGGCCGATTGCCTCAACGCCAAGGATTTCTGCAACGGCTACGTCGTTTCCGCAAAAAAAATCGACAAGGAACGGCACGGCAACATCTTCCTCGACGTCCTGCGGTTCCACCGCAAGACCCGAAAACGCGGCTGGATCTTCGTCGGATTGATCGTCATGAAGGAACAGAAGGTGGTCTACAAGATCCACAGCGGCGAGCCCAAAGTCGAAGAGAACCAGGAAGACACCAACCCTCTGGGTTTCCTGCAGGACCCGCTGGGCCTCATCACCGACGCCGTGACCGGCGTGGCGGGATTCTGATAACCGGCCGCCCTCCCCTCCCCCCGGCCGCAAAAAACGCGGTTTCGCTTTACAAACCCCGAACGAAAAGCGAAAATATAGCGAAAATCATGGAGAGACCGTCATGGACGATTTTCGCGCAGACCGCCCCACGCCGGTAAGGGCACGGGGAACCGCCGGCAACCCGGCCAACCGCTTCAAACCCAGCGAACGCGTGCCCGAAGAGCCCGCAGCCCGGCCGGAGACGGTGTTTCTCACCGACTCCAGCCGCAGCATCCTGTCCTACAACGACAGCCCCGACGTCGGCTTCGATGTGGGCGTCAACCCCTACCGCGGCTGCGAACACGGTTGCGTCTACTGCTACGCCCGGCCCACGCACGAGTATTTCGAGATGTCGGCGGGCCTGGACTTTGAAACCCGCATCCTGGTGAAGGAAAACGCCCCGGCGCTGCTCACCCGCGAGTTGAGCTCGCCGCGCTGGCAGCCGCAGATGATCGCGTTGAGCGGCATCACCGACGTCTACCAGCCGGGAGAAAAAAAGCACCGGCTCACCCGCGAATGCCTGAAAGTGCTGCTGCGCTTCCGCAACCCGGTCGGTATCATCACCAAAAACCAGCTGGTGACCCGCGACATCGATCTGTTGCAGCAGCTCGTGCGTTTCGATTGCGCGGCGGTGTTCGTCTCCATCACCACCCTCAATGCCGAACTTTCCCGCAACATGGAGCCGCGCGCCTCCCTGCCCGAGCAGAGGCTGGCGGCGATCCGCGCACTGAGCGAGGCCCGCATCCCGGTGGGCGTCATGGCCGCTCCGGTGATCCCGGCGCTCACCGACCATGAGCTGCCCGCCATCCTCAAGGCAGCCGCCGACGCCGGCGCCGAAACCGCGGGCTACACCGTGGTCAAGCTGCCCTACGGCGTGAAGGATCTGTTTTCCGATTGGCTGGAAGTGCACTACCCCGACAAAAAGCAGAAAGTGCTGCAGCGGATTCGTGCCGTGCGCGGCGGCAAGCTCAACGACCCGAATTTCGGTTCGCGCATGACCGGAGAGGGAATCTTTGCGGAGCAGATCGCGAGGATGTTCGATATCGCGGCGCGCAGGACCGGTCTCGACCGTCCGGGCAGAGAGCTGTCCACAAAACATTTTGTGAACGCCGAGGACAAACAGCTGCGCTTGTTTTGATCTTTGAGCAGTAAGTTTGAGGATCGTCTGATTCCATGACAGGACAATGTAAGAGCGGAATTCAGCCACCGAATCTCCCCACCGAGGCAGGAATAACATCCCCCTCTTATGAATCTTAACTTAAGGAGGAGTGGATTGACTGCACCCTAAATGGAAGGGGGTGATTATCATGAAGGGTTGTTGTGAAGATATGGGAGAAATGAAGGGAAAGATGTCTGAAATGATGGAAGGCTGCTCTCCGGAAATGATGATGGAGATGATGCCTGAATGTCTGGGCATGATGCTTTCTAAACTGCCTCAAGAACAGCGTTCCAAAATGGTAAAAAAACTGCTTACCGTTCTGAAGGAAAAGGAAGATAGCGTTGTGGACGGAAAGGATAAGACAAATGAGGGCATCGACGATCGAACTAAAGAATTGATCGCGATTGGAGCCTCTGTCACGGCCAATTGTCAACCTTGTTTGGAATACCATGTCGGGGAAGCAAAAAAGTTGGAAATTGGGGAGGAAGATATCCAGGAGGCGGTTGAAACGGGACAAATGGTCAAAAAAGGAGCCATGCGTAAATACAATGAATTCATGTCCGCTTTTTTTGCGGAGAAAATGAATCCCGCAAATGACTCATGCTGTGGGGGGTGATTGTCATGCTGGAATGCGAACGAATGAGTGATATGGCAGGAATGATGGAAAAAATGATGCAGGGCTGCCCTCCCGCAATGATGATCGAGATGGTGCCTGAATGCTTGGGAATGATACTCACAAAATTACCTGAAGAACAGCGAACCAAAATGATCAAAAAACTTTCGCTCGTTCTGTTGGAAAAAGGAGGCGACGGAATGACCGAGAAGGATAAAAAGGATCTGGTCGATAAAATCATGGGAACTGCGCGCGTTTAAAGTAAAGGGGTGTTTATGTGCTTTTTCTTCAGCTTTATACCGGCTACGTGGTTTGTGGTAGTAGGATATTTTGTGCTTTTTTCTTCCACAAAGACAGAAGGAAATGTGCGTAAATTCGGCAAAGTTCTGGCCATCTGGATATTTGTGCTCGCAGCATTTCTCCCTGTGATTGGGGCGGTCCTCGCTATTTCAGGTCAATGTCCCATGGAAGGAATAATGATGAGATAAATAGGATGCAATGAGGAGATAGCAAGCCATGAGCAAAACAACAGAACAAACAATTTCATATCCCGACAGATTGCGCAACTTCGAAAGAAACGCTCGCGACCTTGCATCCGCCCAGCCTGCTGTGATGAAGGCTTTCTGGGGACTTCACAAGGAGGCTGTGGCTGCTGGGGCATTGGATACGAAGACCAAAGAGCTGATGGCCCTGGCAATCAGTGTTGCCACAAATTGCGACGACTGCATTGCCCATCACACCAATGACGCACTCGAAGCGGGCGCCAGCAGGGAAGAAATTGCGGATACATTGGGCGTGGCCATCCTCATGGGCGGCGGCAAAAGCGTGGTCTACGCAACCCATGCTATCGAGGCGGTCGACCAATTTGTCGAGAGCTCCCGTTAGGAAGCCTTATTGATGCGGAACCAGAACAAAAAATAAAGCTCGTTTCGTTCATTGGGGCGGAGGGGTGGAGATCGCAATGCAAATTTTTCCCGAAAGGAGAGGTTTAACCCTTCTTCTGGATCTTCGCCCAGGTGTCGCGCAGGGTCACGGTGCGGTTGAACACCGGCGCGCCCGGCTTGCTGTCGCCGGAATCGGCGCAGAAATAACCCATGCGCAGAAACTGAAAGCGTTCTCCCGGTTTCGCCTCGGCGAGCGCCGGTTCGATCTTGCAGTCTTTCAGCACCTTTAAGGAGTCCGGATTGAGGCAGGCGGTGAGCTGCGGGCATTCCTTCTCATCCGCCGGGTTTTCTTCCGTGAAGAGGGTTTCATACAGCCGCACCTCGGCGCTTTTCGCATGCTGTGCCGACACCCAGTGCAGCGTGCCCTTGATCTTCTTCCCGGCCGGCGCGTTGCCGCTGCGCGTCTCGGGATCGTAGCTGCAGTGCACTTCCACCACCTCGCCGTTGTCGTCTTTCACCACATTTTCGCACTTGATGATGTAGGCGTGCTTCAGACGCACTTCCTTTCCCGGTGCGAGGCGGAAGAATTTTTTCGGCGGGTCTTCCATGAAATCCTCGCGCTCGATATAGAGGGTGCGCGAGAACGGCATCTTGCGCGAGCCCATGCCGGCATCCTCCGGATTGTTCTCGGCGTCCAGCTCTTCTTCCTGCCCCTCCGGGTAGTTGTCGATGATCAGTTTCAGCGGGTTGAGCACCGCCATCACCCGCATGGCCTTTTTGTTCATGTCCTCGCGGATGCAGTACTCCAATAGCGCGAGGTCCACCGTGCTGTTGCTCTTGGCCACGCCGATGCGCTCGCAGAATTCCTTGATCGCCTCCGGCGTGTAGCCGCGCCGCCGGAGCCCGGCCACCGTCGGCATGCGCGGGTCGTCCCAGCCCTGCACGTGGCCCTCCTGCACGAGCTGGATGAGCTTGCGCTTGCTGAGCATCGTGTGGGTGAGGTTGAGGCGCGCGAATTCGATCTGCTGCGGCCGGTAGATGCCGAGTTTTTCCAGGAACCAGTCGTACAGGGGCCGGTGGTCTTCGAATTCCAGCGTGCAGATCGAATGCGTGATCCCCTCGATCGAGTCGGACTGGCCGTGCGCCCAGTCGTACATCGGATAGATGTTCCACTTGTCGCCGGTGCGCACGTGCGGCACCTTGAGGATGCGGTACAGCACCGGATCGCGCAGGTTCAGGTTGCCGGACGCCATGTCGATCTTGGCGCGCAGCACCTTCGCCCCCTCGTCGAACTCGCCGGCGCGCATGCGCGCGAACAGATCGCGGTTTTCCTCGACGCTGCGGTTGCGGTACGGGCTGTCCTTGCCCGGCTCGCTCAGGGTGCCGCGGTATTCGCGGATTTCGTCCGCGTTGAGATCGTCCACGTAGGCCAGACCGGCGTCGATCAATTGCACCGCGTAATCGTAGAGCTGGTCGAAATAATCCGACGCGTAAAACGGTTTTTCCCCCCAGTCGAACCCCAGCCATTTCACGTCCTCCTGGATCGACTCGATGTACTTCTCCTCTTCCTTGATCGGATTGGTGTCGTCGAAGCGCAGGTTGCAGACGCCGCCGAATTTCGCGGCCAGGCCGAAATTCAGGCAGATGGATTTGGCGTGACCGATGTGCAGAAAACCGTTCGGCTCGGGCGGAAACCGGGTGTGCACCCGGCCCTCGTATTTGTTCGACTCGAGGTCTTCGGCAATGATGTTGCTGATGAAATGGGCCGGTGCGGTTTCGGCGGCCGTGGATTCGGGGTCGCTGGCGTTGTTCATGGCAGTTCGGGTATTCGGTGTCGGATTGAGGGTGGATGATGCGGGGAATTATACCAGAGAAATCGCAGAAATCCCGGGCGGGATGCCTTTCCCGGCTCCACCCGATTCTCGGCTCAACGCACAAAAAGATCCCGCAGGCCCTCCTTCTCCACCGCAGGACGGGCCGTAACCGCTTTTGCAATCAATATGCTAATGAGATCCGAAACATCGTACAAACTATGATAAGTAACTGCACGTTTCACGATGAAATTATCATAATCTGAACGATGTTCATCCCACTCCGTTTTACCTAGATTCAATTTCAATGAAGAGGAAGTTTTATTCCTCAACTGAAAATAAATATTTTGAGACAACGATCAAAGGAGCAGAGTCATGGAGAACATCAAAAAAAGATCCGTAAAGTTATGCAAAATACTCGCTGCAATGGGTTTGGTACTTGTGACGAACCAGACTGCGTTCGGCCAGGCTCCCGGACAGGAATTGCCAACCGCCGGGGGAGGAGCTCAACCGGGGCAAGAGTTCTCTGCAAGCAGTGCTGTCGAGCCGGCTGTTTTTGAAACACAGCTCACA
Source organism: Nitrospinales bacterium (assembly GCA_965223345.1). Lineage (GTDB taxonomy): Bacteria > Nitrospinota > Nitrospinia > Nitrospinales > VA-1 > CBDCWG01. The sequence continues at coordinate 1,601,868 of CBDCWG010000012.1, read as the reverse complement.
TTCAGAAGCCATAACATCGGCGCTGGCAGCAGTGCAGGCAATTTGGAAGGCGCCGCCTGCCCTGCCGACTACAAGATGCTTTCCGGCGCTTGCCACCCGTCTTACAATGATCGAGTGATCATCATCAACCAGTTCCCAAACATACCACGCAACTCCTGGCGTTGCGGATTCAAAAACAACACGGGTTCCAGCCGAACGGTCTACGTTTACACTCTCTGCGGTCGATGAGGAAGAACCTGCGCTGACGGTGATCATCCCCCCTCGCGCGCCTCTGTGGACTGCGCTAGAAGTTTGTCGAGTCATAAATTGGATTGTAAATTGTGATGTGGGGCTTTTCGCTTCCTCGCGTCTGTGCCATCAAACAAGACGATAGATCACGGAAGGAATGCGTCATGAAAATACTTCACAAGTTTTCAACGATACTTGCCGGAACGGGTCTGGTATTTGTGATAAGCCAGACTGCTTTCGGTCACGCCGCCGGACAGGAGTTCTCCGCAAACATTGCTGTCGAGCCGGCTGCTTTTGAAACACAGCTTACATTCAGAAGTCATAACATCGGCCCGGGCAGCAGTGCAGGCAATTTAGAGGGCGCTGCCTGCCCCGCCGATCATAAGATGCTTTCCGGTGCCTGCCACCCGTCATACAATGATAAAATGATCATCATCAACCAGTTCCCCAATCTGGCGCGCAATACTTGGCGCTGCGGATTCAAGAACAACACGGGTTCCAGTAAAACCGTCTATATATACACACTCTGTGGTCGATCGAGCGTTCCGGACAATGTCGTCCAACACCGCCTGCAGATTCGCCGGTTCACAAGCAGCAGTTTAACCAACACGGAAGCGGACAGAATTTTAGCTGACGCCACCACAGTCCTGCAGAACAACGATGGGGTTGGGGATGTTGCCTGCCAGGTGGCTTTTTCACGCGACGACGATGTGACTGTATTCACGGATGGCGATGGAAGCATCGACAGCAGCGCCGAGTTCAGTGCCCTCATCGGGCTTCCGGGACACATCAAGGTCGTCAATCAAATCAACTGGTGCGGCGGTCTGATACCCAATGTGATCGGATGCGCCCCGGTCCCGGGCAATTCAATGGCCGTCGTCCGGTTCACGCCGAGTCTTGAGGGCATCCTTTGGGCTCACGAGTTGGGTCACAATAAAGGACTGAGCCATCGCAACGACGATCCGAATGCCGTGATGAACGGCACCATCGCTAGTAGCCGCTTGAGGGTCAACTCGGCGGAATGCAACGCGTTTAAAAGTCTCGCCGCGAAGCCGCCCGAGCCGGAGATGGTGGTGATGGCTCAAGCGCAGGAAACGCCCGCAATGAGTGTGGAAGACTTTGTGCGTCAGGTATTCATCCACGGCGTCCCGTATGAGGAGGCCAGTAAGTACGGTCCTTCGGACGTTCCCGTACTGCTGAAAATTCTGAACGATCCGGCTGAAAAAGCGTTCTGGTCGAATACCGTGGTGGTCCTCGGGATGATTGCCGACGAAAGTGCCGTCGCCCCGCTCATCGCGTTCATCGAGGCCGGTGACGAACGCGGCCTCTCCCAGGCCCATTACCAGGCGAAGACGAGCGCCCTGATGTCCCTGGGCTATCTGATCAACAAGAGCGGTAATCAGCAGGCGCTCAACTTTTTGAAGGAAAAGTTGAATCCGGAGACCTGGGCGAAGAGCGGCGTGGGCATCGCTCCTTTTCAAAAAAGCACGACCGAGCGTGATTTCGACTTCAGCAAGCACGTGATTTTGGGTTTGGCTCTATCCGGTCACCCGGAAGCTGAGGAGGCATTGCGTTCTCTGCAAAAACCGGCGGAAACAGAGGTTGGAAGAGCCTTCCAGGCGCAGCAGGGTGGTTTGGTCGTCGATGCCTTGAAAGAGCATGGAAAGATAGCCAAACAAGGTCTGGCTGATTACTACAGGGCCACAAAACCGTAGCCGCAAGGCGACGCACACAACGTGTTCGATTCCGGACGACCGTTTTGTGAAAATGAAAGCTTTTTCCGGAGTGATCGGAGCGGTTGCAGCTCCTTTGGGAACGCTCGATACATTCAACCTGTTTCACTTAAAAAAATTGCAACACTGGAAATCCTTCTCCTTGCGCTTGTTCCTCAAAGGTCAGGCGCAAGGAGACGGGTGAATCCGCCATTTCTTCCCTTTTCAGGCAAAATACAACCCGGTCTCCATATTTCCAGAAAACAGGGGCGAAAATCCCGTACTTGGTTTGACTAAAGGGTGTTCACGCACGAAACGGGGCAGGAAAGAATCAAAAGAAAATCAACGATATGGCTTGCCTTTGAGGTCTGACCACGATGCTGAGAATGTAAAAATATCAATCGGAGCCCGAAGCCCGTTCCTTTCCTCAAAGGTTTCGATCAAAGGGTTGGAACGGTCTCGTCACTTCAACTCGGATTTTGAGGGAGAATCACATCAGGGGCTGGCCCGTTTCGTTGATGGAACCCACATTGAGGTCCTCTTCCAGGGCGTTGGACTGGTTGTTCACGTTTTTCTTGAAGATCAGCACCTCCGCGCTGTCTTCCCCGCCGTTGGCGACGAATTCCCAGCCCGATTCCATCAGCGTCTTGATGGTGAAATTGGCGTCGATGTCTTCATCCTCTTTGGCCAGATTCATGAACCAGTATTCAGATTTCATGGTGCCCATCCTTCTTTAGTTGGCAGTCACTTGAAATATTGCCAACTCCATGCCAAACAAAATTGTCCTTATATATCAATAATTTAGGATATGTTTACCGCGATCCGGGCCCTCCAGAAGGTGTGCCCTTTTATGCACACATGATAATTTTTGGCAGTTATTTTTGACAAATTTTGTGAGCCATTGCGGTGGGAAAATCAGCTTTTCTGCAAGGAGAAGGCGAAGGGGTCCTGTTCCGCTTTTTCATCCAGGGCCCGCGCCTGCTGGCGCTGCATCCATTTCTGGATCTTTTCCTCGGGGACCTGCTGCGCGTTCAGGACGGCCACCGAAAGATCGAGACCGGGAGGGAAACTGCGGTCGAACACCGGATCCAGAGACAGCGCCCGAAACGAGCGGGCGCCCTGCTCATCGCCCACCGAAACCAGCCGCCGCAGGTTGGGGTAGCGCTCGCGCGCGATCGGGGCCACCTCTTTCGCGACTTCCAGCCGCGGTTCGGTGATCACCAGAGTGTCCGCGTGCGCCATCTCCACCGTTTCCATCAGCCTGAGATCCGCGCCGTCGCCGAACACCACGGGATAGCCGTCGGTGTTGGCCTGGATGAAGCGGTCGTGACGCATCTCGATGGCGAGATAGGAGATTTCGTGCGCTTCCAGCGCATCGGCGACGGTGCGCCCGATGGGTCCCATACCCAGAACGATGACACAGCGGTCCTCATCGGGCTGCGATTCCACATCCTCACGGCGGGCCTCGGCCTTCTTCATCGCCAGCCGGTCGGCGAAACGGTGGCCGAACTCGGCCAGGGGCGGCGTCAGCGCCATGCTCAGCGCCACGGCGCTGATCAGAATCGACGCCAGGTCCGCTCCCATCGCCTGCTGGATGCCCGGCAGGGAAAAAACCACAAACGCAAACTCACTGCCCTGGGACAGGAGAAACCCCATCTGCAAAGACGTGCGCAGCGGCGAACGCAGAGCCAGCGCCGCGAAAAACACGAACAGGATCTTCACAGCCAACATGAGGACGACGATCAGAACGATCTGCCACCAGGAACCGAGGATCGTGTGGGTGTTGAGCCCCATGCCCACGGTGATGAAAAAGAAACCTAAAAGCAGGCCGCGAAACGGCTTGACCTCCGTCTTGATGATGTGCCGGTAGGGTGTCTCGGCGATGATCATGCCTCCGAGAAACGCTCCGAGCGTGAGGGAGAGGCCGATCGTCCCGGTCGCGGCGGCGGTCGCCAGCACCATCAGCAAGGCCGCGGCAGTGAAGATCTCCTCGTCTTTGTATTTCGCCAGCATCTTGAACACCGGCGTGGCGAAAAAATGCGCGATCAGGATGGCCAGCGCAAACGCCCCCGCCGCTTTCAGCGCGGCGGCCCCGAGCGTGACGCCCAGCGAAGCGTCGCTCTGGCCGTAGGACCCGGCAAAGATCAGCAGGAAGATGGCGCAGATGTCCTGGAAGATCAGCACCGCCGTGGCGCCCGAACCCACCGGGCAGTTGCTCTGGTTGTACCCCGCCAGCACCTGGAACACCACCGCCGTGGACGAAAGCGCCAGGCTCGTACCGATGATCAGCGCCACCGGCGGCGCGAACCCGAACAACAAAGCCAGCCCCGCCAGCGCCACCGTGCAGAACAACACCTGAATCGGCCCCAGCCCGAGGATTTCCCGGCGCGCATCCCAGATGTGTTCCAGGGAAAAATGCAGGCCGATGTCGAACAGCAGAAACACCACGCCCAGCTCGGCCATCAGGTGGGTCGTCCCGCTTTCCTCCATCCAGCCGAAGCCGTGCGGGCCGATGAGGATGCCCGCCAGCAGATACCCCACGATGGGGCTGACCTTGAGCGGACGCATCAGCGTGATGGAGGCGATGCCCACAAGCAGCAACACGATCACCGGCACCAGAGTCTGAATTTCATGCATTGCGGATTGTCCTGATCGGGAAGCGCCCTCTTTGCCATTGGCTGGAAACGGGCGGCGCAGGTTCGAAGCAGGCCCGATTATAGGCTATTTTTGTCTGGAGACGAAACGGGGAAGGCAGGAAACACAAACCGGGGTTTTAACCCCGCAAAGCGCACGGGCAAAAAATGCCCGTTCGGATGCTCAAGAAGGGAGTCCCTTCGGCTTCGGGAAAACGGGGACGGCCGCAGGTGACCGCTACAACGGCCGGCCGGTGCTGTCTTTCATCAAGAGAAACAGGGAGACGATGTCCCGCTCGATCGGATTGGGCCGCGGGCCGTCCATGTAATTGTCCGGTCTGGCATGAGAAGAGTGGTGTTTTTTCACATCCCAGAGAAACTGGCTCAGCGCTTCATCGAGGTCCCCGTGATGCTGGCGGATGTAGGTCTCGACCGCGAACCGGATGAATTCCTGCGTGGTTTCCTCGAGCCGCTTTTTCACCCCTTCGATTTCGGTTCTCACTCTATCGTGTTCATCCGGTTTCATCGACACTCCTCTCATGTTGGAAATCCCGGCGCTGAGGCCGTCGTGCTGTGGTTGGTAAATGGATCCGGCCGATTCAAACAGAGCCTCACTGGTACGGGAAAGAAACCACGATGGCGCCCATCAGATCGTTGAGGGCGAAATCCTTCCTCGGGCTCTTGGGATGCTCGTTGTGGCAGGTCACGCAGGCCTGCGCCACCGCGAAATCCGGGTACACCGCCTGAAAGTAGTGGCGGTTTCCCAGCTTGATCTTGCTGATGTAAGGCCGTAAGGGAAAAAGGGAGACCTCTTCCAGCGCATTGCGTTCGAACTCGTTCGCGGCGCCGTTTCTCACATTGATCGGCCACAGGCTGATCAAACGGAAGTCCAGGCCGAGCTTGTTCTTTCTCGCGACGCCGCTGCTGTTGAGCAAAAACTGCGCCGGCAGCGGCAGCGTGTTCGATTCCCGCCAGTTTTCCTTCGCCTCGATGACGTTCTTTCTCTTCAGCCGGTTCACGACCAACGTGGAATAGACCATGCGGTCGGAATCGAGGATCGCGTGGATGTAGTCGGAGATCACCTCCGGCGGAACCAGGAAATTGTCCTCTTTGCCCGAGATCCCTTCCTGCCGCAGGGGAATGTTGATGACCAGCCCGCCCAGGACGTCGCCCACCTTGAAATCCTTTTTCGGAGACTCCGGATGGTTGTTGTGACAGTTCACACAGGCTTCCGTGACGGCCAGATCCGGATAAATGGCCTGAAAACTCCAGCGCCCCCCGGTCTGCACCACCCAGGTGAACGGCTCTTCGGGGTTGGACACCAGACCGTGCAGCCCGAGTTTTTCCAGATCGCTGACCGGTGAATTGGCTTTGTTGATCGGGTGCAGGCTGATCAGCCGGATCTTGAGCCCCATGCCCTTATCGTTGATGTTTTTCGAGGACAGCAGCAGAAACTGCGCCGGCAGCGGCAGCGCGTTGTCCTCTTTCCACTTTTCCGAGGCCTTGAGGGACAGCGCTTTGCTCAGGCGCTCCACGATCTGCTTGGTGTAAAAGGACCGGCTTCCCTGAATCACCGCGTGCAGATAATCGGTGGCCTTCCGTGCCGTGATGCCCTGAGGACCGGCGTCCACGGCCAGCGACGAGCCGGGAACAAAAACCAGAAAAAAAGCGGCCAGGACCAGTCCCGCCAGAAACGAAAATACGAAAGTCTTCATAACCCCCACCGAAAGGCCTGTTACGATTTTTTTAACAGTAAAAGTATTTTTGGATTGTGAACTGAGTTTGGGAAAATAATAATAATTTCGCCCACAACAAAAACAAATAGAACAAAATCACATTTCCCTGTGACCCCGGTCACCCGCATCCTCCTGCATGGGAAACAGGGTTTAAAATCAGAGGGTTACTATTTCAGTGCGAACGGGAAAGAGAAAAGCCGTGTGAGAATGCGGGGAGGAAAATCTCAGTTTGTGAGGCTGCCTTTGAAGGATTTCAACAACTTGGCGAGTTTGGGGTCGAGGATGTCGGGCCGGCCCTCGCCCTCGTCCAGCGTCATCAGCTCGGAAATGGCGGGGTGCGACCGGGCGATCGTGGACGCCGTCTCCCCCTTGTTGTTTTTTATCGTTTTATCCGCTCCCAGGTACAGAAGCAGGCGCACACCCTCTTCGTCCGAGCTTTCCACAGCGTGCATGAGAGCTGTGTAGCCGCGGTGATCCTGCAGGTTCAGCGCGTCGCGCAGTTGGTCCTCAGGCATCCTTTGTGCGAGCTTGCACAGGATTTTCAAACGCCGAAGCGGAGACACGTCCTTCCGGCCCGGCAGTTTGCGCACCGTCGCCATGATCGGGGAAATCCCGTCCGTGGCGCTCTGATAATTTCCCCGCGCCACTTTGACGAGCCGGTTCATCTCGCTGATGTCCATCTCGTGCTCGGCCAGGTAGATCAGTTTTTCCTCGGGAGGCAGCAGCGAATAGCGGAAGTTCACCCGCTTCGTCTCGTTTCTCCAATCCGAGCGGGAATAGCCCAGAAACAAAATGAGCGCCAAAAGCACTCCGACGCCAACGATAAAAAGGTCTGAGTCCATAACGATGGTCTACTGGGTCCGGTTTTGACACCACGATGCGTGAACGGAAGCGACTAGTGTGAAATATTGCCGGACGATTTTCAACCCGCAATTCACTCCATTTGCGCTATTTCTTTTTTTCTCTATCACTTGCCCGAACAAAAAACCGGACACCCAATAACACCGATCGGCAGACACACGCACCGGAAAGATAAAAATCAACCCGAGCCGGTCGTTTGTGCCGGGCCAAAGGCATCGAACAGCAACCGCAAAACCGTTGACAAACCGTGTTCTGCAGGCAATCCGGTCGAGACTCCGACTGAAAACGGCCCGGCATAAAACAAAAAAAAAGGCCCGTGGAACAGATTCCACGGGCCCCCTGCGAATTCCCGTCTGCCCCTCGGGGGTGAAGCAGACGGGAAATCAGCGCCGTTTTATGATGCCGCAGGCATCGCGGGACCCGCCCGCGCAGCCTTTTTGCAGTTCTCCTTCCTCATCGCAGTATTTGTCTTCATTCGTGTGGATGATGAAAGACGCGCCGTCCCCATCGAAGATGCTGAGCCGTCCATCTGAAAGCGTGATGCGGTTGGTCGTCGTGGTCATCACACCGAGTCCGTCCTTGACCTCCATGTTCACCAGATCTCCCATGTGGTAAGGATGGTTGAAGCTGGGAGCGTCCGGCTTGGAGTTGCTGTTGGGTCCGGGATCGTGGTGCCCCTTGGCGGCGCCGCAGGGCTCGCAGGCGGCGGTCTCATGGATGTGCACCGCGTGCTTTCCGTCCGTGAGTCCCTTCACGATCAGAGACACGTCCACTTCCTTGATGCCTTCTGCGGATTCCCTCTCGATCAGGGTTCCGGTCCCCTGGATGTTTTTGTCCGTACACCCCGTGATGTCGGCGGTCGCCATGACCGGTTCCGCCTGGGCGGCCCCGGCCGTCAGGCCGACGGCGATGAACAGGAAAAAACCTCCGAAATACCTTGCTGCTTGCGATCGATGCATCGTTCCCTCCAAGAGTTGAATGGTTTTTCCTCCCTCGAGGTTCGCTTCAATTCAAAGGCAGGGTGAAATAAAACTCGCTGCCCTTCCCCAGCTCGCTGACCGCTCCCACCTCACCGGCGTGCAGATGAATCAGCTTTTTGGTGATGGCCAGCCCCAGGCCGGTCGATTTCTCGCCGCCGGTCGGTTTGGTGCTCAGAGTCTGAAACTCCTTGAACAGCAGTTTCTGATCTTCCTCGGAAAGTCCCGGGCCTTCATCGACCACTGAAAACCGGATGTGATCCTTGCAATGGTTCGTGATCACCTGGATCTTCGACTGCGGCGGAGAAAATTTGACCGCATTGCCGATGAAATTGCCCATGACCTGCGTGATCGCATCCTGGTCGTAGGCAACCGGCGGCACTTCCCCGAGCCGGGCTTCGATCGTGATCTGCTTTTTGTCGGCCAGCAGCCGGTTGAGTTCGATCTGCTGCTTCGCCGTTTGGTTGAGATCCTGAACTTTTTTGTCCAGGTCGATCTTGCCGCTTTCGATCTTGGAGATATCCAGAAGGTTGTTCAACAGACCGCGCATGAAATTGCTGGCGTTGAAAATCTTCCCCAGAAGCTCCTTCTGTTTTTCGGTGACCTCACCGACCGTCCCGTCCATCATGACTTCGCTGAACGAACGGATCAGATAAAGCGGATTGCGCAGATCGTGCGAGGCGATGCCCAGAAACCGGTTCTTCGTTTCGTTGAGTTCCTTAAGCTTTTCATTTTTTTCATGGATTTCCTGCTGCCGCTGTTTGGAGACGACGGCGTCGCCGATCAGCCCTCCGATCGAAAGCAGGATTTCCTCGCTGCGCACATACCAGGGCGGGTTCTCGTCCGTGTACAAAAACAGCACGCCCACCATCTTGTTCTGGCTTTTGAGCGGTACGATGTAATGCCCGTGTTCCGTCATGCCGTCGAATTTGTGCTCGTGCCGCTGGTCCTTGAAGCAGCTGTTGCTGATCAGCATCTCTCCCGAGACCGCGGCCCGGCCGCACAAACAGGCGCCGTAGGGGATTTCACGCTCTTTCTCCAAAAACTCCTCTGTGAAATCCCCCACCGTGCAGAACAACCGCAGCACTTTTTTGTCCTCGTCCGCCAGGAAGATGCCCGCCTTGTACTCCACTTCCAGCTCCTTGAACCGGGTCAAGGCGATCATCACCTTCTTCAGCATGGGCTCCAGACCGTCCGCGTTGTGCAGGATCTTGGCCACCTCGTGCAGGACCTTGTATTCCTCAGTCCGGCGGCGGATTTCCTTTTCCGCTTCCTCAAAAAAATGCTGCTTGTCTTCGGATACGTTCCGGTTCATGACCGCTCCTTAAGAATGATGCAGGGGCGTGCCCCGGCCTTTGCAGGAGTCGATCTTAAACAGGGAGTACGCCGGGCAGTAGCCGACCATTCCCGTAAACAGGGGAACCAGGCCGACGATACCCATGACCCAACCCGCCGTACCCCCCGTGACAAATCCGGCGCCGATCAACAACACGCCGGCAACCACTCTGAAAATCCGATCTGTTTTTCCAACGTTGCATTTCATGGCTCTCAAGCCTCCCGAGTTAAGGTTCCATTAATAATGGTTCCACTAATAATTTAATCCGCAGTTGAGGTGTCCGCACCTCATCCGCCCCGGTTTTTCGCAAGCGAAAACCGGGGCGGCCGCGGAGCCTCAATAGTCGATGTCCTTGCCTGCGTTCACGAGCTTTTTCACCGTGCTGCGCAGTTTTTCCCGATCGATCGGTTTGATCAAATAATCCTTGATTCCGTGCGTCATCAAATCCGTGGCCATGCCCGTATCCGGATGGCCGGTGATGGCGACGATGGGAATGCCGGGCGCGTTTTCGCGGATGTAGTGCATGCACTCCAGTCCGTTCACCTTCGGCATGTTGATGTCGCACAGGATCAAACCCAGGTTCACCAGGTTGTCGCCGGATTCCAGCTTCCGCACCGCGTCGGCGCCGTCTTCGGCCTCCACGATGTTGTAGTGATCCTGCAGCAGATGCAGCTTCATGGCTTCTCTCGATTCGCGCTCGTCATCGACGATCATGATTTTTCCCTTTTCCATGTTGCCCTCCTTTTCTGTAGAATGTTTGCTTCCGGCAAGAACCCGCCAATTCCTTATCTCAACAGATCCGCCGGGATTTATTTAGAGAACCGGAATCGGCGGGCCCTGCCATTCCGTTAAAGACCGATGTCCTTGCCGGCCGAGACGTACTTGTGAACCGTGCTACGCAGGTTCTCCCGTTCCACCGGCTTTTTCAGATATTCCTTCACTCCCATTTGCATGAGAGACACGGCTTGCTGCGTGTTGTCGTTTCCGGAAACAACCACGATCGGGATCCCCGGCGCCTCTTTGCGGATGTACTGAATGCAGCCCACGCCATCCACTTTCGGCATGTTGATGTCGCACAGAATCAGGCCCACGTTCACCAGATTGTCCTCGGATTTCAGCTTCTGCACGGCTTCTTCGCCGTTTTCGGCTTCGACAAAATGGTAGTTCTGACCCTCGAGGTTCAATTTGAGGGCCTCCCGGACCTCCTGTTCGTCGTCCACAATCATGATCTTTCCAAAACTCATGGTTTTCTCCTTCGCTGTCGGTAGAAATTTTTTGAAATGGTCCGTTCGAGTTGTCGCTGTTGCATTCATTCTCAATGACAACTCCAAAATAGCCCCTGGGAAGGCAAAAAAATATCGCGGGGAATGCCAAAGAAGGCTGGCCGACTCTCAGTATTTTTGTAGTAGAAATACGACGAAACGCAGGGGGAGCAGAAAGAACAGGGAGAAGCGGGGTAAGGCCTTATTTATTCTGGGCTTTGGTGATCTCTTCCATCAGCGCTTCAGCCTCTTCGCGCTTTCTCCAGACCCAGACTTTGAGCTGCGAGCCCATGTAGTAGGAATGATCGAGCAGGGATTCTCCGTCCATGAAGCCCCAGCGCCCTTCCTGCTTGGGCATCAGGTATTCGTAGATCGGGTTTTCCACCGAGGTGTAGAACAATTCGAGGTCCTTCTGGGTGATCGGTTTGTTGAGCAGCGCCTTGATCGACATTTCGTCGATCTCGTAGTCCTCTTTGATGGCGTTCAAGGCCTCCTCGCGGGATTTGCCGGCGGCCACTTCCTTGTCCACCTCTTCCTCGATGGCCTTGTTGCGCTTGGCGAAGGGATAATGCGTGTATTCCAGCGGCTTACCGATGTGAAAATCCAGGTCGGGAAAATAGAGGAACACCCAGTCGTCGAAATCCACCTCCACGCCCTCGGACACCCGGTACTCCTTCGCTTTCTCCGGATACTCCTTGAGCAGGCGGTTGTAGATCTTCACGAAGCGCTGCATGCAGTCGTACACCACCGCGTGGTAGTAGCTGTTCATGCGGTACCAGTTGTTGGTGGAGTTGTGCCCGTTCACCAGTTTTCGGAGCATCAGCATCAGCCCGTCGCCGTCCGCGAAACGGTGGGAAATCGGGAACGCCTTTTTCAGATAGGCGTTCAGTTTCTCCGTATCCCCGGCGCACTTCTGGATGTTCTCGTGCAGGTAGGTTTTGGCGTGATCCAGCGAATGGTACACGAGGCGCTCGTGATCCAGCTTGCGCTGGTATTCCATGTATTGCTTCAGTTCGTCGTTTTTGTCCTCTTCGGGGTGTTTCGGCTTGTTTTGGGTGATGTCTTTCGCGAACGCTAACATGGTGGCCTCGTCATAGGGATTCGGTCCTTGAGGACCGGCTCGGGGATTGGTTTAAGGTTATTGAAATTCCTGCGACAAGTCAAGCTCGGGGCACACCGGCAAATCGAAGGCCAGGGTGCGATTCCTCATGCCGAAAGCGGTGGGTTTTCGGACCCTTGCAGGAAAAAATCACCCCTTTTACCGGGAATTGCCTATATTATTGAAACAAGAAATCCATCCCCCAGGGTGCCGCTCCGACGCAAACCCGGGGCGCACGCAATATCAACCCCGGATCCGGGCTCCGCAGCCAGGCTTGCGACGCCGACAGCGCACCCCCGCCTCCTGAAGGGAGGAAGGCCATGAACATCATTCTCAACAGCTATTGCAATCTCAAATGCAATTACTGCTTTGCGGACGAATACATGGAAGAGACCGTCAAGACGCCGGGAAAATCCATGGATTTCGATTTTTTCACCAACGAGCTGCTGCCGCGGATCAAAAGCGCCACCCTGATCAACTTCATGGGCGGCGAACCGACGTTGCATCCGCGTTTCACGGAAATTTTCACCCGCACCCTGGAGAACATGCAGCCGTTCACCTATCTGGGGATTTTCACCAACGGGCTGATGCCGGACAAGGCGCTGGAGTTGCTGCTGGACACCGTCGATCCCAAAGGCGCGCTGGACCGCCAGGTCACCTTCACCGTGCTGTTGAACTGGCAGACCATGGAAAACATCAGCGAAAAAAACCACGCCCGCTGCCGCGAGGTGGCCGAGGCGATCATCGGCAAAAACGGCTTCAGCCTGATGTTCAGCCTCAACCTGTATTCGATCCAGCAGGACCTCTACACGCAATGCCGGGAAATCGACGAGATCTACCAGGACATGGGCCTGCCGCCGGGGCAGCGCTACAAAATCCGGGTCAGCCCGGCGTTTCCCATCGTCGGCGAGCAGGACAACGTCGCCCTGCCGATCCGCGACTACCCCAAAATGGGCCGCATGATGCTCGACCTGCTCAACGAATTTCCGCAGATGAGCTTCCGTTTCGACTGCTCGTTTCCGCCCTGCCTGCTGGATGAGATCGAAGAGGAGGAATACCCGCTGGTCGAGCGGTTTCTCTATCACGGCAGCCAGTCCGTCCCCGACATGCGCGAGTGGAAGGACAAGGATTTTTATTTCGGCTGCGCCGACGACAGCCCGATGGACATCGACGCCAACGGCGACTGCTTCAACTGTTTTCCGTTCCACAATTTCAAGATGGGCAACGTGCGCGACTTCGATCAGGTCAACGAGCTTTCCATCAAAAAGATGCACACGCGTTTTTTGAGCCACGTGTTCGAAGACACCCAGGCCAAGGAACCCTGCAGGAGCTGCCCGCACTACATGGTGCGCTGCTCCAGCGGCTGCTTCGCGTACAATTTCACCGAAGCCCCGAAAGCAGCATCGGTCCCGCAAAGCGTGAAGTGACCCTCCCCATCGCCAACGAACAGAATATCGCAATCAAACGAGGTCGCATACATGGCTGAAGAAGAGCATCTGAAACACATCCAGCAGGGCGTCGAGGCCTGGAACGCCTGGCGGGAAGCCAATCCTGATGTCACGCCGGATCTCTCGCAGGCCGATCTTCGGGGCCAGAAACTGCAGAAGGCAAACCTGAACAACGCCAAGCTCACCGGCACGCGCCTGCAGTTCACCCACCTGGGCGGCGCCGATTTGCAGGCGGCGCGGCTCGACAAAGCCAAGCTGCAGGAGGCCAACCTGCAACGCGCCAATCTCAAAGACGCCAGCCTCAAAGGCGCGGGGCTGCTCGAATCGAACCTGCAAGGGGCCGATCTTTCCAACGCCGATCTGACCGGCGCGCAGTTCAACGAGGACGTGCTGTTCAACCAGACCAACCTCAAAGGCGCCAACCTGAGCGATGCGACGGGGTTGAGCACCGACCAGATCCAGCTGGCGCAGACCGACGACAAAACCCGACTGCCCGAATACCTGAAGGAGGAACAGGATGACGATTTTCTGCTGCAGTTTTGAAGGCACCCCCGCTCTTCGCCCCGCTTCACTCCGGAAGCATGCATTCTGATTCATAAAAAAATCAAAACATGAACGAAACAAAAAGCGGCGTTTCACACAGTCCGAAGGCCCGGGCCTACTGGAAGGAAAACATCCGCACGGTGCTGTCCCTCCTTGCGATCTGGTTTCTGGTGTCCTACGGCATGGGCATCCTGTTCGCGGACGAGCTGGATTCGATCCGGTTTTTCGGTTTTAACCTGGGTTTCTGGTTCGCGCAACAGGGGTCGATCTTCGTGTTCGTGGCGCTCATCTTCGTGTACGCCTACAAAATGAACAAACTGGATCACAAATACGGCGTGGACGAAGACCGCGACGCGGATTGATCCGCAGCAAACGCACGCAACGCATCGGGAGAGAATCGGGATGGATGTCCAGACCTTGACCTACATTTTCGTCGGCGTCACCTTCGCCCTGTACATCAGCATCGCCATCAAATCGCGCGCCGGGTCCACCGAGGATTTTTACGTCGCCGGCGGCGGCGTCTCGCCCCTGGCCAACGGCATGGCCACGGCGGCGGACTGGATGTCGGCGGCCTCGTTCATCTCCATGGCTGGCATCATCTCCTTCGTCGGCCGCGACGGCTCGGTCTATCTGATGGGCTGGACCGGCGGCTACGTGCTGTTGGCGCTGCTGCTCGCGCCCTATCTTAGGAAATTCGGCAAGTTCACCGTTCCCGATTTTGTCGGCGACCGCTACTACTCGGACATCGCCCGGCTGGTGGCGGTGGTCTGCGTGATCTTCATCTCCTTCACCTACGTCGCCGGGCAGATGCGCGGCGTGGGCATCGTCTTCTCGCGCTTTCTGCAGGTGGACATCGACACCGGCGTGCTGATCGGCATGGCCATCATCTTTTTCTATGCGGTGCTCGGCGGCATGAAGGGCATCACCTACACCCAGGTGGCGCAGTACTGCGTGCTGATCTTCGCGTTCATGGTGCCGGCGATCTTCATCTCCATCATGATGACCCACAACCCGATCCCGCAGATCGGCTTCGGCAGCCAGCTTGCGGACGGCTCGGGCATGTACCTTCTGGACAAGCTCGACGGATTGTCCGAACAGCTCGGCTTCGGCGCCTACACCGCCGGAAAAAAATCCACCGTCGATGTGTTTTTCATCACCGCGGCGCTGATGATCGGCACCGCCGGCCTGCCGCACGTCATCGTGCGTTTTTTCACGGTGCCCAAAGTGCGCGACGCCCGCATCTCCGCAGGCTACGCGCTGGTGTTCATCGCCATCCTCTACACCACCGCCCCGGCCGTCGCCGCGTTCGCGCGCGTGAACCTGCTCGACACCGTGCAGGAAGCCGAGTACCAGGCCACCCCCGAATGGTTCAAAAACTGGGAGAACACCAGCCTGATCGCCTGGACGGATAAAAATGCGGACGGGAAGATTCAATACATCGCCGGACCCGCGTTCGAGGGCAAGCCCGAATTCAACGGCGGACGCGGCGAGAACGGCCAGCGCCTGATCGACAACCCGCCCACCGACAACGGCAACGAGCTGTATATCGACCGCGACATCATGGTGCTCGCCAACCCGGAGATCGCCGACCTGCCGGCCTGGGTGATCGCGCTGGTCGCGGCGGGAGGGCTGGCCGCGGCGCTATCGACGGCGGCGGGGCTGCTGCTCGTCATCTCCACCTCGATCTCGCACGACCTGATGAAAAAAGTGTTCCTGCCGGAAATCACCGACAGGCAGGAGTTGATGTTCGCGCGCCTGTCCGCTGCCTGCGCCGTCAGCATCGCGGGCTGGTTCGGCATCCACCCGCCGGGCTTCGTGGCTCAGGTGGTGGCGTTCGCCTTCGGGCTGGCGGCCTCCTCGTTCTTTCCCGTCATCCTCATGGGAATTTTTTACAAGCGCATGAACCGCGAAGGCGCAATCACAGGCATGATCACAGGACTCAGCTTCACCCTCGCCTACATCGTCTATTTCAAGTTCATCGATCCGGCGGGCAACCAGCCGGAGAACTGGTGGTTCGGCATCTCGCCGGAAGGCATCGGCACTCTGGGCATGGTGCTGAACTTCGCCGCCTCGCTGATCGTGTGCCGGTTCACCCCGCCGCCGCCCGCCCACATTCAGGATCTGGTCGATGACATCCGCATCCCGCAGGGAGCGAGCCAGGCCTACCACCACCATTGACGCCACTCACGTTCAAGACCTCATCCGGTGGGGAACCGGGAAGCAGCAGCCGATTCCTTTTCGATCTCGATCGTGAGGACTTTTCCTTCACGCGAAACCTGCAACGTGTCCGGTTTCACCGGTTGCGCCAAAGAGACCGAGCGTTCAAACCGTCCCGTATGGCGGCTTTGAAAGTGCGCGCCTTTCTGGTCTTTTTGTTCCGTGTGATCCAGAGTGCCGGAAATTTTCAGGGTCTGCTCTTCGACGTTGACATCCACGCTCATCTCGTCGAGACCCGGCATATTCAGCGTGGCCCGGTACCGGTCTCCTTCGTCTTTCAAATGCAGATTCTCGGCAAAAGGATTTTCAAACGCGAACGTCTGCCAGTTCGCAGACCCTTTTCCAAAGCCGGAAAACGGGCGCGCCAGCATTTTTTCCATATTTTCATGGATGGCGTCCATCCTCTGCCGCATTGTTTCAAACTGACGGTCCGGGTCCCACACATCCGGGTGTTTTGTAGTTACGGTTTCATCCTGCTTGCCCGTCGAGGAAGACACTTCAACGAGGGGCTCCGGCTTCTTGTAAAGCAGCGCCGCCTGAAACCCCACCAACAGACTCAGGACTACAACCAGTCCCAACAGATATTTATTGGTATGTTTCCACAAGGATTTCATCGTTTTCCTCCTGATCGATGCTTACGGGAATCCTGCCATCTCATGAATTCAACAGATAGAGAGATGGCAGGATTCCTTGCGATGAAAGAGAAGTTCAGGCACAGTCCGTTCCCAGATGACGGACATAATCCCTCCAGGATCGATATCCCGAGGGGTTGCGCCGCTGGATTCGTTTCAACCACAAGGGGGTGCGACTGCGTGGTCGGATTCTCAGGATATTCCGTCCTGCCTGGATGGAAGTGATACCGGATTCACATTGATGCTGTGCTGGAAATTCGATTTCAGTCGCCGCTCGCATTGTTTCGCTCCTTTCCTTGTTTCCTGTGATTTGAGATGGGGTTCTGAAAACGGGTCGATGCGGCGGCTTCCCGCAGGAAGCCGCCCTCCCACGGATCATTCGTTGAAAAGTCCCGCGCTGAAATAACTGAAAAACCCGATGGCGGCAAGGCTGACCATCAGCGCCATCAGCAAAGAACCGGTTTCCATACACACCTCCAATACAAAAACTCGGGTTGTATCGATTCAACCACCGCACCCGCTCCGCATGACACACGGGCGCGCTGTGGTTTTTCCAATAAATGAATGGCCAAAGAAAAAAATCAGCCCGTATGGATGGCGATTTTTTTCCTGCCTTGTTTTGCTTTTTTGGTTTTGGGAAGGATGACGGTCAACACACCCTGATGCATGCGGGCCTCGACCTTGTCCGGATCGACTTCCTTAGGCATCGGGACCGTCGCATGAACGGAGCCGAAGACCCTCTGCATGCGGATCGCACGCAGGGTTTCCTTGTTCTCGACCCTGGGCGGTTTCTCAGCCTTGATGATCAAGCCCTGGCCGGAAAAGGTCACATCGACGTCTTTTTCGTCCACGCCGGGAAGTTCCGCATCGATCCTCCAGTGGTCTTTCATTTCACGCACATCCATGGCCGGATGCACGGTCGGAGAATCCAAAAGGGTGCGGGGATGGAAAAAATCCGCGATTCTGGGGGGAAACATATTGAAAATCCGATCGAAATCCCTCAAAAACCAGGCGAAATCCGATTCGGATGCTGGGCTCACGGCCTCACCAGCGCCATTCAAAGGACGGGGGGCCATTTTTGTCGTTTTCATAAACGACCTCCTTTCATTCAAATGATTTTGATGACGTCGCTGGGCCCTGGCGGGGCCCGGCCTCTTTGGTGTGAAATAAAACCACCCTCTAAGGGTGTCAAGCTCTTGTAAAAATTAATTTTTTTTAATTTTTACGCCCCGGAGCGGGCAATTGGGGCGGAAAACGCAACAGCAAGCGTTTTTTACCGGTTTTGCGGGGCGGTTGGGGAGGAGGACCGTCTTCCGTTATGGGAACTCAGGAAACGAGTTTGCAGAAATCCGCGATGTCGATGTTGGCGCCACAGGCGATGAGGCCGACTTTTTTGCCGCGCACCCTTTCTTTCAGCGGACCCAGCAGGCCGGCTGCCGCCGCGGCTCCCGCCGGCTCCACAGCGAGCTTCATGCCGTGGAACAGGTGGCGCATGGCCGCTTTCAGTTCCGCATCGCTCACGCGCACGATGTCCTCGACGAAGCGGCGGCACACCGCATAGGTGTAGGGTTCCGCCCGCGGCGGGGCGAGGCTGTCGGCGATGGTGTCGATGCGGGAGAGCGTGACGGGTTTGCCCGCTCGAAAGCTCTCGGACATGCAGGCCGCGCCGTCTGGCTCCACCCCATAGATTTTGATTCCGGGCCATACCTGTGTGAGCGCGGATGAAAATCCGCCGCACAACCCGCCGCCGCCGATGGGAAGGACCATGCAATCGAGCCGCGGCGCCTGCCGCGTCATCTCAAGACCGGCGGTGGCGGTGCCCGCGAGCGTGCGCGGCCCTTCGAACGGGTGGATGAAGCGCCGGCCCTCCGTACGCTCGATCGCTTCCACCTTGGCGAACGCATCGTGCGGATTGTCCGCCAGGACGATGTCCGCGCCCAGTTCGCGCGCCCGCGCCATGCGCAGCGGGTTGGCGTTTTTCGGCATCACCACCTTGGCCGTGCTGCCGAGCACCTGCGCCGCATACGCCGTGGCGATGGCGTGGTTGCCGGCGCTGACGGCGGTGACGCCGCGCTTGAGTTCATCCGGCGTCAGATGCAGCATGTTGTTGAGCGCGCCGCGCGGCTTGAAGGTTCCCGTCACCTGCAGCAGTTCCAGCTTGACGTACACTTCCGTCCCGGCGCCGTGCGTCTTTGCCCACGCCGAATCCGGCCAGGGCTGGGTCGGCGTCTCGACAATATGCGGGCGCAGGCGTTCGCGTGCGGCCTCGATTTCTTTCAAGGTCGGATAATCAGGCATCGGGAAGCTCGAGCGTCTCCTGCAGAAATTCCAGGATGGCGTTGCTGTTTTCCGTATCTTTGAGCAACTGCAAATGCTCCTGCGGCCGTTTCCGCATCTGAAGCGCTGGAAAGATCGCCGCAAAATTTTCGGGAGGCATGGCCGAGACTTCCGTCACCGTGCCGTCCCCCGGCAGCAGCAGGGGCGCTGCGTTGGGCCGACGGAGCCGTTCCTCCGGAATGTTTTTTCCCGCAAACAGCAGTTCGCGTTTCGTCGCATGCCACAGGGCGCGGTGGTCGGTCGGCATGGCATCGCTCCAATAATACAAAAACGGCAGGCCACTTTTCGATTCTCCTACGGGCGCGTGGATTTTTTCATAAAACCTGCGCGCCGCGGTGAGCATCGCGTGCGTGTACTCGGCCCGGTTTGTTCGGGTCGCGGCGTCGAGCTGTTGCGCGTCCTTGAGCAGGCTCCAATCGTATTCCCGCCAGCGCTCGCCGTCCAGGATCCAGTCCGACAGATCGCGGCCGTCCTCAGACAACAAGGCCTGCGGGTACTGCGGCAGGATCTGATAGCTCGACGGAAACGAGGACACGGCGAGCCCTTCCAGGGCCTTGGCGTTGAGCCCGAACGCAATGCCGTGCTGCATATTGCGAAACACCGCCAGCGTGCCTTGAAACGGTGCCGCCGCCATCGCCACCGCATGCAGTCTGCGTGCGCCGGCCAGATTCATGCGGCTGTTTTCCAATGACTGATCGCCGTACAAAAGATAATACGCCGTCACCAGACCGCCCATGCTGTGCGCGACCACCGCCACGCTGGGCGCTCCCTGCGCGTACAAATCCTCCACCAGCGCACCCAACCGGCGTGCGGACTGCGCGATGTCCTGCCGCCAGTCGTAGGCGAAACCCACCACCCGGGCGCGTCCGGCAAGCCCCCGCTGCAAACCGTCGAGGACCGATCCGTACACATCATTCGGAAAACCGAGAAAACTGAGCGATCGAAACACCTCGCCAACCCGGAATGCAGTGGCTCCGGGAATGCGGAGGCCCGCCACATCCAGAGCCAGGGTCTGATCTCCCCACAGCGCCTGGCCGGCGGTGAACCAGATGGTTTTTTCGTCCGCTTCCCGGATCAGCGTGCTGCCGTAGTAGCCGGGAACGAAGATCACCTGCGGCAGCCGGGCGGCGTTTTCGACTCTGGACGGTGAAGAAACGCAATGCAGGCCCGAGACGCTGAGGATGAAAATCAAAACCCAACGCTTCACGGCGATCCCCTAGGACTGCAAAAGACGGATCAGGCTGGCGGCGAAGGCCTGCACCGCTTCTTTCCCCGAAGCCACCACCACATTGCCGGACACCGTGACCGGCGAATCGGGCCGGTGGTCTTCGTCCCACAGACCCGCGCGCACCAGCACGGGCAGGCCCTCCCCCACCGCAGCCACGAGCCGGTCCATGCGGAAATGGTCGGTCAGGATCTGCGGCAGAATGGGATCGTCCCACAGAGATTTGGACGCACCCCGCCCGCCCAGCACCACCACCGCGTGGTATTTTCCCGCGACCCCCGGCTGCTTGTTCCAATCGACGATCGTGCCGTCGGGCTCGAAGGTGGTTTTTTCCATGCCGCGCGCTTTCTGGCCGCTTTTCGAGAGCACCACCACACGCGCACCCGCATTTTCCAGCGCCGCGCGCAGGGGCAACAGTTCCCCTTCCTCAAACTGGCTTTTGGGAATGGCGATCATGATATTTTTTCCCGCTGATTCCTGCATGCACGGTCTCTTAAAACATCGATCGGGGTTTTAACGCAAAACGCCGCCCTCTTGGCTAAAGCGCATCCTGCGTCTGGGTTGCCGGCTTGTTTGTGAACAGGATGCGCACCTCCAGGTAATCCTTGAAAGTTTCGATGAGCCCTTTCTCACGCACGGTTTGCACCAGTTTTGCATTCACTTTGATCTTTTTCAACCGCCGGTCCCGCGCGACCTCGATGAGCGGCGCATCGGCAAAATGCGTTTTCCAGTCCCGTTCGGTGAGCACCACAAAAATCTTTTTATCCGCAGGCACAAACCGCTGGATGATTTTGGGATCGCCGAACACGCGCACCCAATGCAGGGTCTGCACGCCGAGCTTGGGTCCGTCGTTGCCCAGATTCAGGATGTAGACCTCTTCTCCTCCCGTCCCTTCGGCACGGATCGCCTGCGCCATTTTTTTCAGTGGATAGTTGTTGTAATAAGGAAGGATGTCCCCATGGATCAAAGCCAGGATCAAAATGTGAAACACGCCCAGAGTCACCAGCAGCGGAACGCAGCGCCTTTTGCGATACAGCCAGGCCAGCCGCCCCACTCCCACAAGCAGCAGGGCGGGAAACAGCGTCACCCACAAAGTCGGTTCGAGCACCCGGCTGAAAAAGAGATAGATGAAACCGAGATAGACCGACAGGCCGATGTAATAGGCAAAGCACAGATACAGCGGTCCCTTGAACAGCCAGGATTTGAGGCCGGATGCCTGCGCCGCCATGCCGTGCAGGAAATACCCGGTGAGCAGCGCCAGAGGAGCGCACACCGTGAGAACGTAGCGCGCGCGGTAATTCTGGAACACGGTGAAAAAGATCAACGGCGCACAGAACCAGATGAGGCAGAACACAATCCAGCGGTTTTGCGGCTCACAAAGCACCCGGCATTTGCCGCGGAGAAGCGCCCATTTTTCCCGCAAAAAAGACCGCCCTGCCCCAGCGGACTCTGCTTTTACGGGTATGCCATTCCAAAAAGAAGCGAGCGCCGCCAGAAAGAAAAACGACCAGGGCAGCATAGTGGCCAGCGGCGTGTAGAGGTAATACCATTTGTAGCCATCCGCATGCAGCACCCGCCCTTTGATCTCCACCTGAAACACGTGGTCGATGTATTCCTGGCCGTGAATGACGATCATGGCGAGAAACCAGGGCAGATTGATGACAAGAAAGAGCAGCGCACCCGCGCCCAGGTGCAGCTGCCGGACCGGCAGACGGTTGCCGGGCAAGACAAAAAACAAGGCGATCGGCAGCAAGGGCAACAGCACCGCCACCGGTCCTTTGGTGAGAAACCCCAGGCCGAGGCACAGGTAGAAAAGCAAAAAGTTCTGCTTGCGCTTTTCTTGCTCCTGAAATCCGCGCACAAAAAAATACAGCGCCGCCAGGATCAGCAGCGTCATGATCATATCCGGCCGGGCCAGCCGGGATTTTTCAAAGTGCAGCAGCAGCCCCGGGAAGATCAGCGCGCTGAAAAACGCCGGACCTCTTCCGAACAGGCGGCGCGCCAGCAAATAGAGGAAAGGGATGCACAACGCCCCCGCCAGGGCGGAAGGCAGCCGGGCCGAAGCATAATCCACACCGAACAGTTTGTACGACAGGGCGATCGCCCAGTAGCTCAGTATGGGCTTTTCGAAGCGCTTGGTGCGCAAATCCTCCCACGCCACGATGTCGTGAAAACGGGGCGTGATGTAATCGCCGGATTCCACCATGAACTTGACGGACCGGACATAGTAATACTCGTCGATGTCATAGGGAGGAACGGAAGACAGTTTGTATGAAAAGGCGGACAGGCAGAGCAGCGACCAGACGCAAACCCAGACGACGTCATGATATTTAAAGCGGGTCCAAAAACTCTGTCCGGGGGGGCTTGCGGCGGGAGGGTCTGAAGATACCATGCGTCGGCTCGATGCGGATAGAAAAGCCCCAAGGGTAACCGAACCCGCAGCTCAATTCAAGTTCGCAAAGATCGAACGGGTAGAGGAAGAAATGCGTTTCTGTATTTTTAAAACCGGAACGTTCCTTTCACATAGAAACTCCGCTCGGTTTCAGAATTGGCTTCATCTGTTTCATTGAGTTCTGAATGTTGATCGTCAGTGAGATTTTGTCCCACCAGAGAAATCTCCACTTGTTTGACAGGTCTCCAGCCCAGGCGCAAATCCAAACGCAAATAGTTTTGCACATCGCGGGCCACATTTTTTCCCACATAATACAACATGGTGTCGAATTCCAGGTTATGTGGCAACGTCAAATAAGAGCGAACGGTGACGATGTGCTCCGGCTCCTCCTCGGCGGCAAAGTCTCCTTGCCCGATAAAGGCTTCTGGAATCTTTTCCCGCAAATCCGTTTTATTAAACGTGTAACTTCCGGAAAGGCGCAGTCTTTTCGTGGCTTGCCATTCTGCACTCAATTCTGCACCATAAGCTTCGCCCTTAAGCGCATTGTCGTTTCGAAGCAGATTAATCAGACGTGGAGGCCCCGGAGGGGTCGTCTCCAAAAAGAAAGGAGGTTCAAAAACGGCGTCGATAATATTATCGTATTCGAAAAGAAATGCTGTGACATCGAAGCTGAGTTTTCTTTCGGGAAACTGGCGCCGGTAACCGATTTCAAAGGCCAATAATTCCTCTGCCTCCGTCCTGCCATCGCCTTGCAGACGTATCAGAAAGGGGTTTGGAAAACCCGGCGCCGTAGCGACAAACCCATCAGAAAACCTGCGTTCTTCTCTGACAGTGGGGAGTCTCACCGCACGAGATACGGCCCCCCAAACCGTATGGTCCGGATGAGGGGTCCATACTGTGCGAATATTAGGTTGGATTTCAAAACCGGAAAATATATTGTGTTCGAACTTCGATCCTAAGATCAAATTCCAGCGCTCGGGGATGATTGTGATTTCATCGTGCACAAAAAAACCGAACAGGTCGCTGGATATATTAGTCGTGCTGTCCGCAAATCGATTGAGGTTACTTTCTTCAGAATCAAATTTAATATGTCTGTAGTTCGCCCCTAAAGAAATTTTCTGCCTTTCCCCCAAAGAAAAATCATACTGGCTCTCAAAATCGAACGTATCTGCTCTCTGATTGAAAGGGAAAGTGGATTGTCTTTGTACGTAATCGTAATAAAACTGAAACTTAAACGTAGAGGCATCTTGAAAAGTATGCGTCCAGCGAGTCAGGAAATTGCCTCCTTTATGGATCAAGCCGCCCCTGAAATTAGAGTTTCCTGCAGCAACGGATACAAGCCGGAAAATATCGAATTGCGAGTCTAAATTATAATAATCTCCCTGCGTGGTCAGGTGGTCTTGGGCCGTCACCTGCCAATCGCTTCGGAATCCTCCCTGGCCCATCTGCTTGTTGTCGAATGCATCGGAACCGTCCACATTTTTACCGCCATCGCGGTCGCGGTATTTTCCATAGACGCGGTAAAAGAATTTTTTTCCGATCTTTCCCCCATACCTGAGTGTGCCAAAAGCCGTCTCTTCTGTTCCACCTCCAGCAGACGCCAATACGCCCTGTGTTTGAGCAGCGTTTTTGGTGATGATATTGATGACACCCGCCACGGCGTTGGAACCCCAAAGCGCCGCACCAGGTCCGCGGATCACCTCGATCCGATCTATATCCTCCAATACTGTGTCGTGCGCTCTCCAGAAAGTTCCCGCTTCAGATTGGCTGTAGATTGATCGTCCGTCGATCAATACCAGGAGTTTGTCCGAGCCAAATCGCAAGTTAAAACCCCTGATGGAAACCACATATCGATTTTGGTTGATTTTCGAGACCAGAACACCCGGTACAATGCGCAAGGCTTCCATGATATTGACCGCACCAGTGCGACGAATGTCCTCCTGGGTGACCACGTAAACCGCCGAAGCGGTCTTGTGAAGCTTTTGCGGCCGCTTGCTCACAGAAGTCACCACCACGTCCACCTGCATCAGTTGGTGGATTTCCATTTCAAAAATGGTATCCGTTTCTAGTTGTTCGGAAAAACCGGGATGGGGAGAACTGCCCCAAAAGAACGGGACAAGTAGAAATACCAAAAGATGTCGCTGATGGATGGGTCGCATAATCCTTCCCAGCGTTTTTTGGTTTCTAACATAGGGGGATGATTTTCAAAAATTAATTATATGTCTAAATAGACATAATATCAATAATTTGACATTACATTATTTCGAAACTACATCTTATTTCTTATGCGATATTTTTTCGTTCCTGCATTTCAATCAGCGATGAATCTATTTTTCATGAATTTCTAATATCGGACTGTCTGTTCTGCAGAAACAGAAAGAGGTTAATTTATTGATTTGGCTTTTATAAATCACTGCGCAGGGAACAGGATGGGTCCGTTGTAACGATGGGAGGGCAATCGAACGAGGATGAATTCTTTGCGAAAAAAGCTTAATGGCTTATTAAGAGTATCGGTGTCCCGATTTTAAATATCGACCAGAGAACAAGAATGCGAATGAAGATGAGCAAAGAGAATTTACAACATACAGGGTGTTTGCAAGGCTGAATCACGAACCATAAATCAGATTATGAACAATCCTGCTGGGCACCTCTAAAAAATTAATTTTTAGAGGTGCCCTAAGCGTGTGAGCAATGACAAAAAATTTATAGCACAAAGCATTCAAGCTCTGGCTTAGCCGGGCCAATGCCAAGGGGGGGGATCAAAAGAAACACCACCGCCACTTTTCCGTTGGCCAAAAACACCAAGGAATTTTGTGAGTTCCACGAGTAACGAAGCTTGTTCAAAATTAAGACCGGCAACAAGTATAGCGGGATTCTCGCTGACCGCTTTTTGAAACTGGGGATTCGTTTGGTATAGTTCAATTCTCTCAAACAGATCATCATCTACTTGTTTTCTGATTTTATCAATGGACATCATCATTCACTCTCCTTCTCCTTAGTTTGCAATTAATTAACAAATACTCATCAATAAAGCTTGAAGAGCAGCTAGAACATTATTGAACCGATTAGATCCATGCACACAGAACGATTTTCATGCATTAAAATCATGTGCTGTCAAATCGTAATTATTGCCCTTAAGGGCATGCGTTGTACCCTTCCAGTATGGCCTGTTTTCTCAGTGCACTACTGGGATGACTGGAACTGGCTTTGTTAGGAAATAGTTTTTGCTTTAATATCGCCTGTTCAGCGGTAGCTCCGAATTTTTTCATGACATATCCTGATATTCTATCTGCCTCCAATTCACGAATATGTGAATTGGGGCTTTCCTGATACCGCCCCACGATATGACCGACTTCATGCGCGAGAATGATGATCGGAATAACCGGATAGACAGGGTGCAATCGACTAAAAAATCTACTGTTGTATACTATGTAGCAAATCGAGGATGATCTGTATGACGCAGCATTTCCGACGTTCCCATAATAGACGGGTACGGAAGTCGCGAATCCAAGCGCTTGAAATATTTGATAAACTCGATGGTGAGCGTGTGGTGTGCCAACACCATGAATTTGCAATATATCTATTGAATCCTGCACACAAACGCAATGTCGTTTCGCATTGTGGACGCTATATCCTTCACCAAAAGTGATGTCCATGAGTTTCCCTCAGCTATGTGACCTGCAATAATTGGCGAACGAAGCTAATCGTTGAATATTGAAAGAAAGCCTGATCGGACCCGAATGGAGGCGCACCTTTAGCGTTCCTCACTCTCAGCAGGCTACTTGAAATCAATTTTCTATTCCGGAGCGACTTGAGGTTTACAGGCGGTCAGCGACAATCATAGGCTGTATCCTTGAACGAACCCGACTTTTAAGGTTGTGGGGGGGATGCCCGGAATTTAAGGCCGCCCCTTGTTTCTGTCAAGAGCCGCAAGTGAGCCTTTTTTGCCCAATTTTAAGATTGCAACTATTCACAAGGGTTGCCCTTTCCCATAACCCAGCTTGAAGCAATTGCCCTATCGGTCCAACAATTTCACTCACAGCCCCCGCTGATACCCCATCTCCTTTCCCGCCGCCACCAGCGCTTCGGTTTTTTGAATCAATTCTTTCCGCTCTATCGGCTTGACCAGGTATTCTTTCACTCCCTTTTTCATCATGGCGACTTCCATTTCCATGTCTGGGTAGCCCGTCAGGACAACCACCGGTATATCCGGGGCCTCCTTTTTTAAAAAATCGATGCACTCGATTCCATTCACTTTGGGCATGCGGATGTCGCAAAAGATCAACCCGACATGGACCCGGTTGTCTTCCCGGCGAAGAATGCCCATGGCCTCCTCTCCGTTTTCAGCCGCCAAGACCCGGTAGTTCTGCTTTCCAAGGTGGTATTGCAAAATGTCGCGGACGTCTTGTTCGTCGTCGATCACCAGAATCGTTCCCTTGCACATGGGTCTCTCCTTTCTCTTCCGTCTGAACCTGTTTGCATCTCGGAGTCCCCTCCCCCCGATGCAGATCATCGAGCCTGAAGTGAGTCTGTGCTAACCCCGGTTCCTGGCGTGAACGGGTTTAGATCGGAGGTACTCTCCACATTGGGAAGAGAGGAGTTCCGAGATGCGGCAAGTTCCGCTTTCATCTGCTTTACAATATTAGAAAGAGAACCCGGGACAAGAAATCGTCGTCCCCCCTGACTGAACTTTCCCTCATCCCGGGGCCTCTCGATGATTTATTTATCCACGACAACGGACGCCACGTGAACGGTTGTTCATCCGCCGTGGCATGGCCCGAAGCCGGCTTGCGCCTGCAACGTCTCATGCATCTCCAAAGCATCGAGGAACTCGGTCACCATCGGATCCAAAGAACCAGAAGGCAAACGAAGAAATAGACAAGCGGGATGCCAACGATGAACACCGATTCATAATTCATGATGTGCCCCCTAAATAGAGAATGGTTTTTCGGGTAAGAACTTCGACCACTCCATTCTGTTTGCAGCCAAATTAAATCTTTTTCGGAACCGGGGGTATAGACGAAACCATGCTTTTCCCATCAAGTATTCACAGGAATTTTCATCATTGTTTGAATGACAGAGAGGCAAGAGCCACTTTGAGGGGAAACGTCCCTGTCTAACGGACAAAGGCGGGAGGTGATAAGAGGGGCGATCACTCAACTAGGTTGTTTTTAAAAGCGTAATGGGTCAGTTGAGCATTGGTTTTCATTTCCATTTTTTCGAGAATACGGGCCCGGTGCGTGCTGATCGTGGGAACGCTCAATGACAGCTCGCAGGCGATCTCCTTCACGGTTTTCCCGGAGGCGATGAGGGTGAAGATCTGAAACTCTCTGGGTGAAAGGGCTTGATGCGGTTTGCGGCTGGAGTCGCTTCCCAGCTCGATGGCAATCTGTTCGGCCAGATTGGGGCTGATGAACTTGCCGCCTTTGGCCACTTTGCGTATGGCTTCCACCAGCAGCTCGGGCGCACTCGTTTTGCTCAAATAACTCGAAGCGCCGGCTTTAAAAAATTTGGTGGCGTAATCCTCTTCAGGGAAGACGCTCAAAATGATCACCGGCAATTTGGGCTGCTCGACTTTCAACTGGATCATCACATCCCAGCCGCTTTTCTCCGGCATCCCCACATCCATCACCACCACGTCGAGATCGATCTTCCTGATTTTCTCCAACAGTTCATTGCCGTTTTCCGCCTCCGCAACCACGGTGATATCGGGAGTCTCGGAAATGATCTGCATCAACCCCCTGCGCAGAAAAGCATGGTCGTCCGCAATGACGACCCGGATCTTATCCTTTTTCATTGGACGGCTCCTCACCAATAGGAATGGTTACTTTAAGAGTGGTGCCTTCTCCCAAAACGCTTTCAAGCTGCATTTTTCCCCGCCAGACCAGGATGCGTTCCCGAATTCCGATCAACCCCAGAGACTGTGGATTTTCCAACAAGCTCTCATCCATCCCAATGCCATCGTCCTTCACCTCGAGAACCAGTGTGCCGTTTTCTTTGCGGAAACAAGTCTCCACTTTGCTGGCTTCGGCATGGCGCACCACATTGATCAATGCTTCCTGATAAATCCGGAACAAAGCGGTGGACCGTTCGGAATCCACCGGAAACTGATCCGGCTCTATGTTCAACGTACAGTAAATCCCGGTTCGCTTCTGAAATTCCTTGGTCTGCCATTTCAACGTGTCGCAAAGACCCAGGATGTCGAGCATTTGCGGACGCAGCTCGCTGGATATCCTCTGCACGATTTGGATCGTATCTTCAATCAGGACCATCATCGACCGGGCTTTGTCGATCACCACATCGTCCCTGGAGGGCAGCCGCTTCTCAATCCAGCTCCAATCCAGTTTCAGCATGGTCAGAGCCTGTCCCAGTTCATCGTGAATTTCACGGGCGATCCGTGTTTTTTCCTCCTCGCGCGCCGATTGCAGCCGGTTGCTCAGATTCCGCAGCCGCTCCCGCGAGGTCAACAGCTCCCCTTCCGCCTGCTTGCGCTGGGTGATGTCGCGGATGATGCCAGTGAACATATAGGTATTGTCTCTTTGAATGGCAGAGACCGCAATCTCGACCGGAAACGTCCTGCCGCTCTTGTTGAGGGCCGTCAACTGGATCTGTTTGTTCAGGATTTCATGCTCCCCGGTCTTCAAAAACCGTGTGAGCCCGCTTGTGTGCGCAGCCTTGTATTGCGATGGAATGATCAAATCGACCAGTTTTTTCCCGATCACCTCGTTCGCGTGCCAGCCGAATATGGAGGCGGCCCGTTGATTCCAGTTCGTGATGATGCCCTCCGAATTCATCGTGATGATCGCATCGAACGCGTTGTCCAGAATGGTTCGTATCGATTCCTCGCTTTTTTTCAGCTCTTCACCCGCCAGGTTGCACTCCACGATTTTTTCTTCCAGGTGATCCCGGTAGGTTCCCAGCTCGTTTTCCCTCTTCTCGATTTGCGACAGCATTTCATTGAACCCCGCGTACAACGTCCCGATTTCATCCTCATTGTCGTGCTTCACACGCAGGGAATAGTTCGAGGTCATGGAGATCTCGGTCGCGGTCCTCGCCAGAGCCAGAATCGGTTTTGAAATGATATTTTGCAGTTTCAATGTCGCCGAAAACGCAACCGCCAGGATCGCCAGCAAAATCACCAGCATGAACAGGACATAGTTGACGGCTCGAATTTTAAACTCCTGCAGGTGCGCATTGAGGTAGATCTTCCCCACCCGTTCTTCATCCAGGAAAATATCCAGGACGATCTCGATCCGATCGCCGAAAACATACTCCCCGGCTTTCAGGTGAGTGGGTGGATCGAACGGCGCCGAAGGATCGGGCATAAACGTCACAAAGACGGAATCGTTCGTATAGAAAAGCGCCGCGGAGACGATCTGCGGTTCGTTTGTCAGCGAGGACAGGATATTCTCTGCCGCGGCTTCGTCGCGAAAAACCAGCGCCGCCCGGCTGTTCGCCCCCACCGCACTGGCGAGCACCGTGAGATTGCGCACCATCTCCTTTTTCACGCTTTTCAAATCGTTGTAAATAAAAACACCGCTGAACAGCAGCAAGGCGGGCACCGTGATCACCAGCACGATGAGTATCAATTTTTTCTGAATGGGAAGGTTGCGCATACGCATCATCGGTCTTCCCTCCCTGAAACGATTTTGGCAAGGTTCAGCAACTCGGAACTGACCTGCAAACCGGCTTTTTCCACCGCGTTTCGATTGATTTCAAAACGGATTTTATTTCCCAGTATGAAAAAATTGATCCCCACTCCTTTTTGGGCATAACCCGGCGTGTCCCCGACCACCAGGACAGGCAAACCGTCCACCCACGCCAGAATCTGATCGACTCGGGATTTTTCCGATTTTCCGATGAACAGAATGTGACATCGCGATACCTCCTCTAAAGAAACTTGGGGCTGGATGATCAACGCCTTGTTTTTACGCTTCAGTTTTTCCGCGAGACGGTCCAGTATTTCGCCGAAAGGGTCCCGGCCGACCACACAAAACCGGTATCCTTCGGCTTTAATATCCGCTTTTGTCTTTCTGGGCCAATCGATGAATTTCGTGAAGTTGTAGATGAATCCGGCTTTGAGAACGTATTCCCGCGATTCGGCTTCCGCCGCGTAGGATTTGGGAAACGCAAAAAGAATAGGGATCGCCAGAAACAGGAGTGCGAAGAAACTCCCGAGGAAGAAACTGGAAGGGATTTTATTTCTGGAGGATTTCACGGAAAGTCATTTTGGGTGTTCGAGTGCAAAAAAAATGGCTGCACCGATTCCATGATCAATGCAGCCAAAGGCAGCCACCTTCTATCGTTCTGTCTGTATGGCCTACGAATCACATGAATCGCTATCGGTTGGACCCGCCCCCAATAAGTCCTTTGATTTCTTAATCATTATATGTTTTGCGGCTGTAAAAAATCATCCGAACACGCCAATATTTGTAATACTTTGTTTGACTCCTCCGTGTATCTGGCGGGCCCCTCCCGGCACGAGTGCCGCCATTTCAAAAGCTTAGGCGAATATCGCCCAAAATGGCCACTCCCGGCTTTTCCCGGGTTCGAATCCAGCTTGCTGTCGGGGTGATGTGAAAAATCACGGAGAATCGGGGCGATCCGGTAAAGATTTCGGCAGTGGTGAAAAGGCGGGGAAGGAACCATCGACCGGGGCCGATCGCTCGAGCCTTAGCGGAGAGAAGGTGTTCTCAGTCGTGGCCGATGCCGGCGATGAGGCATTTTTCCAGAGCCGCTAAAATCGCCTCCAACTCGGAGGTCTCGGCCCAGACCATCAGCTGGGCCAACAAGCGGTTCTCCCGGTCCCCCTCCAGTTGAAGACGATCCAGGATCTTCCGCACACCGGATACGTCGTCCTGTTCGATAGCATCTTTCAAAGCGAGAAACTGTTCGGCGGGAACCCGGATCGAAGCGTGATCGATGGCTTCCTCCGGCGAGCCGCCATCGGCCGCGTCGGCATCCTCCTGGTAAATCAACTCCACACCCGGAAGCTGCTGGATGCAGTCGAAAATCTGATTCAACCGGAAGGGTTTGGGCACTAGGGAAATGCACCCCGTCTGCAAAAACTCGTTTCTCTGCATCGGAGAATCGGAAGCGGACGTGCCGATGATGTGGAAACGGCGGTAGCCGTAATCTTCATTGATGCGGTGCAGCGTTTCCATCCCGTCCATGACGGGCATTCTGAGGTCCAGGAAAATGATGTCCGGCGCTTCCTCTCCGATCCGCTCCATCGCCTCGCGTCCGTTCACCGCATGCCGGACTTTCACGCCGATCGCTTCCAGCGCATCGATCAACAGCACCCGGTTCATTTCCTCATCGTCCACCACCAGCGCTTTGACCGTGCTGTCCGGTGTCAGCGCCTTCACCTTGAGTTTTTTTTCGTGCATCGCGTGCCCCTGATGTTTCGCCGGAAAGGGTCCGAAAAACCCGCCGGATTGAAGATTCCATTTTGTTTTCCGAACACCCAGAATAACGAAAAAATCATTTAAAAACAATAATTTAGATCTAAAGCCCCGTTTTTCAGCCCTCCCCGCTCCGGCCGGGCGGCGCCGGCCGGTGCGAGAGCCTCAGCGACGGGCACAATCCGCAAACACGCTTATAAATTATTGATATTAATGGTATTATAGACTCAAGGCCCTTTCGGCACACCGGCCCCGCTACGGCGTTTTCCAGTCAGGCACGCATCCACTCCCCAAACCCGCTTGAGATATGACCCGATGGATTCCCGAAGATGTGAGCGCCGCCGTCCAGGCCCTCGAAGTCCGTGAGGAAAACCCGCGCGGGTATTATTTTCTTCCCGAAGGCGGCGGCGTCACGCTGGGCGATTCGCCGCAAGGCCGGTTTGTCTACGGGTGCAACGGATTCACCTTGTGGTGCCAGGCCGACGGATACCTCTACGCTTCCGACGGTTTGCATCAGTTGTTTCCGGTCACCAAGGAAGGCGAAGAACCCGCCATCGCTTTTTTTCTCCATACGGGCGATGCGATCCGTTCCCTTTTGCCGGTACCTTTCCTTTCGCAGCAGGCCGACCGCGCCACCGTGTTCACCCCCCACGCGACCTATTACATCAGCCAAGAACACGGCATCCGTTCCACCGTGCGGGTCAGCGCCAGCCCCCAAAACGAGCTGTTGTTTTCGCTTTTTCTCCACTTCGACACGGCGCAAACCAACTGCCGGCTGCTGAGCTACTTCGCGCCGCAGGAAAAAACCGGCCTCGGCAAAACCGACGAGGACCGCTGGTTTCTCACGGCGAAAACCCGCCCCGAGTTGCGGGCGCAGGGAAATTCGTCGCAGCAACTATTTCCGGGGACGTTCACCGTACACGAGGATCCGGACCGGCTCACCTCCCACACGCACCGCTCCGAATTGCGCGGAAGCGCAACGCTTGCGCCCGGAATGCGCATCGAGGGCTACGAAACCACCACATCGCGGCAGGAATTTGTCGGCGGCGGCAACCGCAACCTGAATGACGCCGAATCCTTTCACCGGCCGCATTTCCCCAGGCAACGCGGCGAAACCGTGTTCAACGACCGGGGCGTCTTCGCCAACGCCCTGTTTTTCGCAACCGCAGCCGATAGCGGCTTGCGGCTGGATTACATCTATCAGAGAACCACCGGCGCACCCAGACGCGCATCCGGGTTTGGCAAAGCGGTGCGCCCAGAATACGTGGACCGCATAGTGAACCGGGTCGCCAGAAGCAACATGCAGCGGCTTAAGGCGCTGCACATGCACGGCGCTTTCGATCCCGAGCGCAGCGAGATCCGGGACCGGGATTTTTTTCCGTTTCTGATCAATCTGCAGCAGCAGGTCACCGTCTGCTCCGAGCTCAAAGGCTATATGCAGGTGGCACCGCGTTCCCTGGTCGGCATCCGCGACGTGTTCCAGGCGCTGGAAGCCTACCAGTATTTCGCACCCGCCGCCGCCCGCGAAAAAATCCTCGAAGCGCTGGAGCGCACCGGCCCGAACGGCCGCTGCCTGCGGCAGTACCTGCCGGGAAGCGAAATCGCCGACACGCGCGAATTCATCGATCAGGGGCTGTGGGTGATTCAGACTCTGGTGGAATACCTGAAGCTCACCGGCAACCGCGACTTTTTTTTCCAGCAGGCCGGCTACCACCGGATCGTCGAGGACAACCCCTTCATCGGCGCGATCCGTCCCGCTTCGCAACGCGACTCGGTGCTGGAACACCTGCTGCGCATCCTGCGCTACCTGATCCGGCACATCGATCCCGACACGAAACTGCTGAAGGCGCTGTACGGCGACTGGAACGACGCCCTCGACGGTCTGGGTTTCACGCGCAAAAAGGGAGAGCCCTACGGAACCGGCACCACGGTGATGGGCAGCCTGCAGCTCTATAAGAACTGCGCCGACATGATCGCCCTGCTGTCCTTCCTCAAATGCGGGAAAAAACACAAAACCGAAATCCGCCGCTGCCAGACCGCGATGCGGAAACTCTATTCGGGTCTCACCCGCAACGCCGTCCTCGAATCGAAGGGGAAAAAAAGAATCGCGCACGGTTTCGGAGACCGGGCGCAATACACGGTGGGCGGCTTTCAGGACCCGGACGGATTCTCCCGCTTGAGCCTCACCAGCCACGCGTTCTGGATCCTGAGCGGCCTGCACCAGGACGCGAAACAAAACGACGCTCTGGATTTGCGCGCAGCGATCCTCGACGCATACGAAACCCTGGACGACAAATACGGATTGCGCACCTTTCA
Organism: Nitrospinales bacterium; assembly: GCA_965223345.1. Taxonomy (GTDB): domain Bacteria; phylum Nitrospinota; class Nitrospinia; order Nitrospinales; family VA-1; genus CBDCWG01. The sequence continues at coordinate 1,567,510 of CBDCWG010000012.1, read as the reverse complement.
TCCGGCGTTCGCCCGCGGTACAGAGCAATGGTTCGGCCGCATCCCCAAGCTGCCGCCCGGCACGGCGGAAAACGGCGCGACCTACAACCACGCCACCCTGTTCGCGGTCGCGTCGCTGTTCGCCATCGGGGAATCGGAAAAAGCCTGGGCGCAGCTGGAAAAGCTGCTTCCGTTCACAAGCATCCACGCAAACTACAATCTGACGCCGTTCGTCATCCCCAATTCCTACCTGCACAACCCGGAACTCGGCTTGGATGGCGAGTCGATGAACGATTGGCAGACCGGAAGCTCCAATGTGCTGTTGAAAATCCTGATCTGGTATGTGTTCGGGTTCCGGCCCGAGTTCGACCGGCTGCGGATCCAGCCCGATCCCTCGAGCCCTTTGCAGCAATTTCAATTTGAAGGCAGGTATCAGAACAAAGCGATTCGCATCGAGTATGAGAAAACCGCTGCGGCACGCGAACGAAGCATGCAGTTGAACGGCAAACCACTCACGCTGCTCATGGACGATCCAACCCGCATCCGGGTTGCGGACATTCCCGTGCAAAAACTGAAAAGGCAGAACCGGATCGAGGTCGTGGACCCAGAATCCGGTGGCTGACCGCGCATCCATAGATCGCGCATTCGTGTTTCATCCGGCACGCAATAAGGATTCGAACCCTTCATGAACCCGATCCAGGCCCCCCTGCCCCAGCACGACGTTTATCTCAACCCCTACGGGCAATGGACGTTCATCTGTTTTTTGATCCTGCTGATGGGCTACGCCTACTACCGCTGGCGCACCGGCGAGAAGACCAAGAAGCAGACCTATTCCGTCGTCGATGAAGGCAAGCGCTTCACCTGGTTCGTTGCGGGCGGCGGCATCATCGCCACCATGTTCGCCAGCGACACGCCGTTCGTCGTCGGCGATTTCATCCGCTCCAAAGGCGGCGTCGGCTGGAACTGGTTCTGGCAGAGCGGCATGATCGCCTTTTCGCTCGGCACCTTCCTGTACGCAGAAATCTGGGTGCGGCTGCGCTTGTACGCCGACGCCGCGCTGCCGCTGTTGCGCTTTTCCGGCAAGCGCGCGAAGGTCCTGATGATCACGCAAAGCCTGATCGAAATCCTGGTGCGCAACAACGCCGTCATGGGCACCGTGTCCAAGGCCATGGTGATGGTTTTCCTGCTCGGGTTCAACGTCTCCGGCGTGTACTTCACATTCTCCGGGCTGGATTTTTTGCCGCACTTTCTCCCGCACGGCCAGGCCTTTCCGGAAAACGCCGCCCTGACGTTCGCACCCGGCCCTTTCGTCTTTTTCGTCATGCTGCTGCCGGTGGTGGTCTTCAGCATTTTCACCGGGTTTCGCGGCATGATCCTCGCCGACAACGCGCAGATCATCCTCGCCGCGCTGCTGTTCTTCGGCGCGATGATCCACATCTGGGACGACAACGGCATCAAGGGAACCGTGGCGAAGGGGGAAGCGTCGCTCGCCAGCGGAGAGGTGCGCAATTCCCTCGTCAAGGTGGACAAATCTTTTTTCGCCCGCAACGGCAGCGACCCGGACGCCCTGCTGCGCGCCAACATCCTGCTCGCAACCTCACACCTGCCCAACCAGTACGTGTTCTCTCCGGATGTCACCGGATTGAGCAGGCAGGCGGTGCTCGCCGCCCTCGATGACAACCCGGACGATCCTTTTTACAGACTGTGGCAAAAAAATTTCATCCCGCAGGCGCACCGCTTCAAGAACAAGGAAACGCTGGAACAGCTGAAAGCCGCACGGCTGCTGGACGCGGCGCTGTTTCCTCCCGAACACATTACCGACCTGGACACTTACATCCAACGGCTGGACGAGCACGGCATCGAAAAAAATGAAATCTGCGCGTTTCTCACCGGCCAGCGCGTGACCCATCCCGATACGATGGGAAGCCTCATGCTGCACTACCCGTTCGTCAACGAAATCTTCTACTCGATCGTCGGCCTGCTGGTGCTGCTCGGGCTGCAACCTCTGATCGGTTCGTTCATCGGCGGCTACGCGGCGCAGCGGCTCAAGGACTGCAAAAACGAATTCCACGCGGTGGGCGCCGGGCTGTTTCACTCCACATTTTCCTTCGCCGTCCGGCACCACCCCTGGACGGTGCTGGGCATCGCTTCGCTGTTTCTGGTTCCCTCGATCTATCTGTACGGCGTCCATTTGAACGGCGAAGCCGGCGTGGCCATCACCGGGTTTCTGCTGTTCGGCGGCGGCTTTCTCGGCGGCGCGTTCGTTTCGGTGGCATTCGGCGCATACATGTCCACGATGACCAGCCAGTTGTTCCACGGCGGCTCCTACATCGTCGAGCTGTGGTCGGCCATCCGCACGAAGAAACCTTCAGCATGGGAGGAATTCCTGGTCGGGAAACTCGCCATCGCCGGCCTGATCCTGCTTCTGCTCTACTACGTCACGCACGTGGAAAACCTGCTCACCGGCTGGGAGCTGGCGATCGAGCTGCTGGCGGGCGCGGGCATCCCGACCGTGCTGATGTTCTGGCACTGGAGGATCAACAGCTACTCGATCCTCACGGCGCTGGTCGGCTCCCTCATTATGTACGTGATCCTGCACGGCTTCGGCCCCATCGACGCCGCCGTCGCCTGGCTCTGGTCGAAGCAGACGCTGTTCGATTTCGAGCTGACGCACGGGATCAAGCTGTACCACTACCTGTTCGATCACTTCTTGGGCGACAGCTGGTATCTGGAGGAAGAATCCTTCCGGCTGGTCATCAGCGTCGTCACGGTGCTGCCGTTCTGGATCCTCGCCACCCTGTGCACCGAACCGGAACCGCCCGAAGTGCGGCGGCGGTTTTACGCCCGCGCCCTGCCCTTCGGCTGGTGGCCCGAGGAAGTCCGCTATTTCAAGCACGAAAAACACCACATCGTCTTTCCCTGGAAACGGCTGACCTGCGCGCTGGTCACCTCGCTCGCCGGTATTTTTCTGATCGTCGGCATGACCAAAGTGGTGTTCGGCGACCCCTTCGGCTGGATTTTCATCCCGCCGGCCCTGATTGCGGGATTTCTCATATTCCGGCTGATGAAACACATCCAGTTCACCAAGACCCCGGTTTCCCGCGGCCTGTACGAACAAACCTTTCAGGGCTTCGAGCACGGACACATCTTTGCCGAGGCCGGGAAACCGCCAAAAACCGGCGGCAACCGGGCCTGAGGCGTTCTGCATGCCGATCTGGGCCTCCTCCCCACCATTTAATTTACACACATATTCCATCTAGTGGGAATATCGCCAGCAAACAGGAATAATCTATATCAAAAATCACGTTTTTGCTTTAAAATCAATAGTATGGTCGATTTTCACCGGGATCCGCTGCCGGTGAAAACGGGCCCGAAAAGCCCAAACGAAACTCCGGGAATCCGATAAAGAGCATGGCGAAAATACTGGTCATCGAAGACGAGAATCACATCTGGAGTGTGATCGACTACAAGTTGAGCAAGGAAGGCCACGACCTCATCCGGGCCGAGGACGGCATGGAAGCGCAGGTCCTCGTTCGCGAAGAGAAACCCGACCTGGTGCTTTCCGATGTGATGGTCCCGTATATGGACGGGCTGCAGATTTTGCAGGAGATCAAAAGCGACGCGGAATTGAAACACATCCCCGTCATCATGCTGACCTCCAAATCGCAGGAAAAAGACGTGTTGAAAGGCCTGGAACTGGGCGCCACCGACTACATCAAAAAACCGTTCAGTCCCGAGGAACTCATCCTGCGCGTCAACAAGGTGCTGAGGCGCAGACAGGCGCAAAAGGAAAACGCGAAAACCCCGCCCCCTGCCGCACAAGGTTTCATCTATCCCACAAAAGGCAAACGCTCCGCAATGGGAGATGAAGATTTCAGCGATCTGTTGTGATCCCTCGCACAACCCATGTCTCAAACGAAACCCATGACAGCTCTCCGGGATTGGGCAGCACCTGAATTCACCGGAATCCAGACCTCTTTTTTCGGCTTCATCGAAGAAACGTTGCTGCATCCCTTTCCGGCTCTGTTTCAGGAAAAACCCATATTGACGCTTTCCATCCTGTCGGTTTTCCTGCTGATCGCGATCACGCTTTTTCTGTTGATCTACATCATTCTCGCGCACATCAAATTCGGCATCGAGCGCAAGCGGAAACTCGAGCATTTCAAGCAATGGGAGACCCGCATCCTGCCGCTCATGGAAAAAGAAGTCCCGTTTTCAGAATTCAAAGACATGGTGGCGCCGAACGACCACGAGAGTTTCTGGGAATTCATCACGCCCTACCTGAGGGACACCAAAGGCCACTACTTCCGCCGGTTCGTGAACATCCTGCGGGAAATGGGGCTGCTCGACCGGGAACGGCATTTTCTTCTGCATTCCCACCACGAATGGAGGCGCTCGCTTGCGGCTCACCGGCTCGGCATCGCCAAGGCGACCGAGGCCACCGAAGATCTGATGCAGGCGATCCACGATAAAGAGTCCACCGTCATGCTCAACGCCGCCGCGGCCCTGATCAATCTGGGCGACAAAAAGATCCTGAAAAACGTCATCGTCTTTCTTTTGAAGATGGAAGCGCTTTCCGAAGAAATGTTTTCCGAGGTGATCCTGGGTTTTGGCGAACCCATCAACCGGGAAACGCTCGAGGATCTGAACCTGTTGAGCTATCCGTCGCGGGCGCGGCTCAAAATCATCGACTTCATCGGCTACTTCAACATCCTGGAAGGCACGAGCCTGCTGATCAGCCTGTTGAAACATTCCGAGGACAAGGAAGAAAAAATCCACATCATCAAAGCGCTGGGCAATCTGGGTGTGGAAGAAGCCATCCCCGTGCTGAAGGAAAACCTTAAAGATGACAATCCCGTCATCCGCGCACAGGCGGTGAAGGCGCTCGGCACCCTCAAGGACCCCAATATCATGAATTCGATCGCGGCGCTCATCGAAGACAGAGACTGGTGGTGCCGTTATTACGCCGCGTCTTCGCTGTTCGAAATGGGAGACAGCGGCAGGAAGCATTTGCACAACATGCACGAGCGCACCGCAGATCCGTACGCAAAAGACATCATCGACCAGTTCATCTCGAAGCCGGAATAACGCGATGGAAGCTTCTCTATTAAAAATTTTTCTTCCGGTGATCAATTTCCACAATCACCTGATCACCTTCTATTTTATTTTCATCAACACCAGTTATATCCTGATGCTGTTCGTTTCCTACTATGCGGTGAAGAAATACCTGCGTCACATCCAGTCTCTGGAATTGACCAATGTCATCCATTCTCCCTTCGCCAAACCCATTTCCCTGCTGGTCCCCGCTTACAACGAAGATAAAACCATCGTGGAAAGCATCCGCTCGATTCTGCAATTGCATTACAGCGCGTTCGAGATCATTTTGATCAACGACGGCTCGACCGACAACACGCTCGAAGAATTGAAGCGGGCGTTCCAGTTGCAGAGGACGCGGAACGTCTTCCGCAAGCAGCTGCCCTGCCAGAACATCCGCGGGATCTACGAATCCGACCTGCATCCCAACCTGATCGTATTGGACAAGGACAACGGCGGCAAGGCGGATTCCCTGAATGCGGGGATCAACGCCTCGCGCTACCCGCTGATCTGCTCCATCGACGCCGATTCCATCCTGGAACCCGACGTGCTTTTGAAAATCGTGCGGCCCTTCATCGAAGACCGAACCACCGTCGCCGCCGGCGGTTCGGTGCGCATCGCCAACGGCTGCCAGATCAAAAACGGCCGCGTCATCGAGGTCGGCCTGCCGAGAAACACGCTGGCGAAATTTCAGATCATGGAATACCTGCGCGCCTTCCTGGCCGGCCGCATGGCGTTTTCCGCCTTCAAGAGTCTGATCATCATCTCCGGCGCCTTCGGGATCTTCAAAAAGAATACGGTGATCGAGGTCGGAGGCTACCGCGCCAACAGCATCGGCGAAGACATGGAGCTGGTGGTGCGCATGCATCAGCACCTGTCGGAAAAAAAACAGCCCTACAACATCGTGTTCATTCCCGACCCGGTGTGCTGGACGCAAACCCCCGAAAACCTCGCCGACCTCAGCAAGCAGAGGACCCGCTGGCAACGCGGATTGCTGGAAAGCCTGCTGAGCAACAAAGTCATGCTGTTCAATCCCAAGTACGGCGCCGTGGGTCTTCTGGGGTTTCCGTTTTTTCTGTTTGTGGAAGGGTTCGGGCCTTTCATCGAGTTCACGGGATTTTTTATTTTTCTCGCCAGCCTGTTTTTCGGTCTGGTGGACCCGCCCCTGGCGCTGCTGTTCTTCCTCGCCACCATAGCCTTGAACATCCTGCTTTCCACCGGCGCGATCATCTTCGAGGAATTGACGTTCCGGCGCTACTCGGGCCTGCTGGAGATCATCAGCCTGATCAGTTTGTCCCTCATCGAAGTGTTTTTCTACCGGCCGTTGACAACCTGGTGGCGGCTGGTGGGCATCTTTCAGTATGCGAGCGGAAAAAAAGGCGGGTGGGGCCGCATGGACCGGAAAGACTTCAAAGGCAAGTGACGCTCAGCGTTCCCAGAACAGATCCCGCACCCGGTCCTGCTCGTAAGCCGCGATCGCCATGACCAGCCACGCCGTGCCCGCAACCGAGGGATTGGTGGAGAATTGAAACCGCAGGCTTTCGGTGGCATACGGCAACGCCCCCGTTTCATCCTGCAGAGCCAGCATCGACTCGAGCAAGGCTTTGGCTTCCGGTTTCTGATCGAGCTTGATGTGAGCCATCGCGACGCCCAGCGATCCTTCGGGCCAGACCAGCGACACGTCGTCCCAGTTTTTCGACGGCTGTTCGGGATAAAACAGTTGGTTGATGGCCGCGTCCTCGTAAAGCAACAGATCCCGGTAGGGTTTGTGGCCGCGGCGGCTTCCCGTGCCGGACACGAACTTCAGGCTGGATTTGAGAGCGGTCTCCGCTTTCGCGCGCTCCCCCACCGCAGCCAGGAACATCGCCCCCCAGGAAGCGCAATCGAGCGCCTGCACCGGGTCGGGTCCGTCCAGCCGCTGCCCGCGGTTGAGCTGGCCAATTGCAGGATTCCAGGCGTTTTCGATCAACGCGCGTTGCAGCCGCTCGGCGGCAGTGGCGTAGATTTTATTTCCTGAAAGCCGCGCCAGATCGCGCAGGAAAAAGAAGATGTCGATGTTGTGCTCGATGCTGACCCAGTCGATCGAACCCGGCGTGAAGAACTCCTCGACGCGCTTCGCGGTTTCGTTCCAGCGGTAGGAATAACTGCCCTCCCCGCCGGTGATCATGCCGAAACGGCGATCGGATTCAGCGAGGACCTGCCGGGTCAGAAGCTGGTCGGCGATTTTTTTTGCGGTATTCAGATGGGTCAGCGCATCCTGATCCTGTTTGAGAAAATCGGGATTGTCCACCAGCCGCGTTTTCAGGTAATGCACGATCGCGTACCCCAGCCACGCGGAAGCGCCGCTGCGGATGATGGCGCCCGAATGATCGCGCGCGTTGGGCCAGGAATTGTGCGTGTTGAAACTGAACCACAAATCCCCCTCCGGAGTGAGCAGCCGCGAAGCCGCCTCGATCACCCGCTCCGCCAGTCCGTATTCCCCCGTCATCGAAAAAGCCAGCACCGCCAGCGCGTTGTCGTACAGGGATGCCTTGCTGAACACGTAGGGGTAGTCTTCGGAATCCTCGGGGACGCGGTAACTGATCAGCAGGTGGCGTCGTTCCTGCACCGGTTCCCGGACGATATCATTGGGCACGGTCTGGGATTTCAGCCAGGCCAGCGCCTTTTCCTTGTGCGGCGTCCATTCGCTGACACCGGTGTGTTCAGCCTGGGCCACTTCCGGCAGCACCGGCGTCGGCACCGCCACCACCGGCTGGGACGCCTGCTCGAGTTCCAGCCGGGACAGGCCGGTGATGAAATCGATCGCCGCCTTTTCGGCGGCTTCGATCGTGTCTTCGATCATCACCGACACGCGCAGCATGGTCATGCCGTCGGTGATGTTGCGCGTCGAGTCCGGCCACAGGTACCAGTAAAGGATCAGGTGTTCCATGTCGTCGCGGCTGGCCAGCGCGTAGCGCACTTCGAAGCGTTCGTCCCGCAGCTCGAGCGTGGCGAAATCGCGTTCCTCGACTTTCCAGCCCTCGCCGATGTAACAGACCTCCGGCGTGTGGAACTGGCTCTCGTTGGTGCCGTGCACCGCCACGAAAAAAAGCCCCGCATCCTGCGCTGCGCTTTCGTAATAGCGCAGGTAGAGGATGTTGGGGTCGTCCGAAACCAGCTTCTCCCCTTCCCACCCGGAAAACCGCAAAGGGATGTTCTCCAGGTTGCCGGCGTTCAGCAAATCCGAGCTGGCGACGAATTTTCCTTCGTGTGAAGTGGAGTAATAATGCGAGGTGTCGGAGGTGAATTTGTAGATGCGGGAAACTTCGGCTGCGGCGGGCGCGGTGGCGGCATTTTTTTGTTCAGAAACGCCGCAGCCCCAAACCGCAAGCAGGAAGATGCAGCCGAGCAGGATCGAACCTAAGAGCCGCGGCCGAAGCTCAGGCCGGTTTCGGTTTCGCCAATTTGAATCCATAGACCGTGGAATACCAGAGGATGAAAAAGATCACGAGCGCGAATGAAAAATACACCACGTTGCCGGTGTCGTGCCAGAACTGGTCGGCGAAGGTCTCGCCGTATTTGTCGCCCACGATGAACAGGGTGACGATGCGCAGAAAATTGACGAACACCGCAACCGGAACGATGCAGGCGTACAAAAAGATCTTTTTCCTGCGGGTGGTGTTGGTGAAGTGAACCGTCGGAATCATCAACGTCAGCAAAGCAATGAGAGATTGAATGCCGCTGGAAGGCTCCGCGATGAGAAACGTGGCTTCCGGAAGATAGATCATCGCGCCTTCCGCCTCGATGTCCATCCCGAAAGACTGCAGAAACCCCGTGGACAGCCCCGCCATGGCGAACTGCAGAAAGGCGGTGATCTCGGGAATGAAAGGGATCGGAATCGCAATGATGGGAAACAGGATCGGAAACCGCAGCCGCCGTGCGGGCAGCCTGTCTGCCAGCAGATAAACCACCGCCAGCAGCGTCAGGAAAATCGGCACCGCCTTGAGGAAATTGAGGCCGCTCTGCCAGCCGATGCCGTACAGCAGCGCACTGACCGCGAGCAACACCATCCAGGTTTTTTCGTGCACCGGCTCGCGTTGCTGATTCGACCACACGATCTCGTACACCGCGAAACCGATGGCGCACAGCAGCACGAGAAATCCCTGCTGGTAGTAAGGATGCACCTGCCAGGCTTCCACCAGCCAGCGGATGGATTGAAAATAGACAAACCCCGCCGCCGCCAGAATCAGGACCGCAGCGAGCCAGGTCTTCATATTGCCTGCGTGTCTTTGCCGTCGCGCCGGCGCAGCTGGTAGACGAAACCACCCGATACCGCCAGCACGGCCATGCCGCTCGCCACCATGTAGTGCACCGGCAATTCGGAAACCGTCGGCGGTTTGCACTTATCCGGATTGCGCCGGCACCAGCGTTTGCGCTTTTTGCGTTCCTTGCGCGCTTCGCGGCGTTTTTTCCGCGCTTCCTTCTTGGCTTTTTTCGCTTCCTGGCGTTTGCGCCGTTCTTCCCGCCGCAGTTCCCGGCGTTTTTCCCGGTCCTCCTTCGATCTCTGCGCGTAGGCCAGCGAACCGCTGAAATCCGCGGGAACGATGAGACCGGATGCGAAGAACCCGAACATCAGCACCGCGATCAGGGAATATTTGAATTTGGTTTTCATGGGATGTCGCCTCCTTGCCCGGCCCGCCAACCGCGGCGAGCCCGGTCTTCATGCCGTCGGGGTGCCCTTGCCGTTGCGCCGGCGCAGCCGGTAAGCGTGACCGCCGGAAATCATCAATGCGACACCCAGGCCGCTGGCCACCATGTAATGCACGGGAAGTTCGGAAACCGTAGGCGGACGGCACCGGTCGGGATTCCTGCGGCACCAGCGCCGCCGGCGTTCCCTTCTGTCTCCACGGCCACGCCGGTCATCCCGGTCCCACCTGCCGTTGCCGCCGCGTCCATTATTGTTGCGAAACGAGGACCGTTGATCTCCGTCCCGCCCATTGCTCTGGGCGAACGCCGGGGAATCGGCCAGCGGCGAACCGGAAAACGCCAGCAACCCGCCTCCCCAGAAAACCAGGGTCATAAGGGCGATGAAGCCGACTTTGAGTATTTGGCTCATGGTATTTCGCCTCCTTGCGGGACACATACACATTTACACTGCAAGGTCCGGGCCAGAGGCAGGAGAAAAACCGGGACTTTCGCCCAAAAACCGACTAAACCCTTGAAAATTATGACATATTTATACCCTCAACGCGCCTGTCCGGGGTGCGTTTGGCCGCGTTTTTGGCAAAAATTCTCACATCGGCATCCCCACCCCACACAAACATGACAATTTTCGTCAGTCCAGCGCGTTGCGGGTCTGAATTCCGCTCCAGAGCGCAGCGGTCTCTTTCATTTCGGGGAATCGGCGTCGTTGAGCTTGAGAACCAGCGCCAGGGGATAAAGCCACTGCAAGAGCGGGTCCAGTGTGAGGGTCGGCGGCTCGCCGCTGCGCATCGGCTGCGGCGGCTCGATGGCAAACAGGTCAATGTCCCAGAATTTTCCCGCCGAACCGTCCCAGTCGTCGCCTCCGGAAATCGCCGTGCCGTTCAAAAGGTTTCCCGATCCGTTGCCCGCGCGCCCGTGCCCGCCCACAATGCCCAGTTTGCTGAGGACCCAGTTTCCCGCAGGCAGACCCGCAAGCGGCAGGGAAAGGTCGTAGATCTCACCGGGCTTTAAAATCTCAAGCCCGGCAAAAAACAGAACGCTGGCGTTCTGTTGCGCGGCCGGGTTTTCGGTGAGCGCGAGCAGGGCCCACCCCGCCACTGTGTACGGATCCTTGCCCTTCGGGGCCACCACATCGGATGCGAGTCCCTGCAAGCCGTAGCGCCCGCTTTGTTTCACCCGATCGGTGACCTCCGCCAGCGCCGTGTAAACGGTTCCCGCCGAGGGCTGCCGCCACATCCGTTGCGCTTGCACAGAATGCGCTTTGCCCGCGGGCGTCACGAAGCGGATCGTTTTGGCGCTCTCGATGGAGCCGGTCACCTCCCCCGACCAGAGGAGATAGGCCTTGCGGAGCGTGCCTGCAAGTTGCAACTGCGCCCGGCTTTCCGTTTTCTTTTGCTGTTTTTCCAGCAGGCTGCCGCCGATGACGGTGAACCCCAGTCCCGGAGCGGTTTCCAGCGCCACCCGGTCGAAGGGGTCCAGCTCGATCGCCCCGCCGCTGCGCGCTTCGCCAACCCACAGCAGCGGCAGCAGCAGGCTCACCACCCACGCCATTCGGATTTTTCGGCTCAACAGAGAGAACATCAAAACTTGATTCTCAGGTAGGCCTGGTAGCTCTGGGAAATATCCTGATCGTCGAGCGTCTCGATGGAAAAGCGCGCGTCCGCGTTCAAGGAAAGGCATTTGGAAATGTCCCAGGAGATGAAAAACGTGGTCAGGTTTTCCAGCGCATCGTCGAACGAATTGAACGACAGCGCGTAGTCCACTTCGTAGCGGACTTTTTCCAGGATCTGGTTCTGAAAGTTGACGATGAAGCTGTTTTCGAATTCATCCGGGTTGGACAGGTAGCGCAGCTGATATTCCAGTTGCACCTTTTCATAAAACGGCAGGCGGTAGCGCGGGCGGATGAGATAGTCCTGGCGCAGCCCTCCGGAAGTCGAAAAATCGCTCCAGGCGAGAACGGTGAGAAACGAAAAATGCTCGGTGAAATCGTAATCGTGCGCCAGGGAAAAACGGTCGATCGACTCCACCGTCGCATCGCCCGTTTCGGTGCTGATGAACAACTCGCGCGCGTAGGACACGGTGCCGTAATGCTTGCCGATTCCCTTGGTCAGGATGAAATAACCGGAGTGGCCGTTTTCCGGGTCCTTGAGGTTGAAAAAATTATCGCCGTCGTTGTCGAAGCGGCTGTAGTCGTAGCGCGCCCGCACCCCGAAGTTCTGCGGCAGCCGCTGCGTCAGCCCCAGCGACACGGTGTTGGTGTCGATTTTGTAATCGGTGTCGTTGAAAATCTTGTCCACCTGCTTGAGGTCGGACCGCTGGTAGCGCACCTGCAGCTTGGTGTGCGCGGAAAACTTGTGAAAATACTCCGCGGTTTCGCGAAAATCCGTGACTACCGAATCCAGCCGCCCCGCTTCGGGATCGTGATCCTTGAATTCGAAATAATCGAAGCGCAGCACCGCCTCCGGCGCCTTGATCTCTTCCAGCCGCTTGAGCGCGTTCTGCGCGTCCACGTCGTCCGGGCGGATTCTCAGGGCTTCGCGGTACTGCTGCTCGGCGCGGTCCCACTGGTCGTCGAACAGATAGGTCCGGCCCAGGCCGACCAGCGCTTCGGTGTTTTGCGGATCGATCTTGAGCGCTTCCTCGTACAGCCGGATCGACTCTTCGGTCTTTTTCTGCCAGCTGTACACGCGCCCGAGCGAGATGTAGCCCGCGATGTCGCCGCGTTCCAGCGCCAGGGATTTTTGCAGCTCCGTCACCGCATCGTCGAGCCGTTCCGTCCAGCTGTAGAGCGTGCCCAGCATGGCGCGGATGTCCTGGCGCTCCGGCGCCAGTTCGCGCGCCTGTTCCAGGTAGTCGATGGCGTTTTCATAGTCGCCGACCTGGCTGTACAGGATGCCGGTGTCCAGGGTGGCCTGCAGGTTGTCCGGGTCCTTTTCCAGGATCTGTTGGTTGAGGGCGATGCCTGCCTCGGCGTTCTCCATCCATTTGTAGGTGCGGGCCAGCCCCTTGAGGGCTTCCAGATTGCCTGGATACAGCTTGAGCAGCGTCTGGTAGTAAGCGATGCTCTCGGGAAACTTTTTCTGCCAGGCGGTGACCTGCCCGAGCAGCGACAGGATATCGAACCGCTCCGGATGCTGTTCGAGCAATTCCTTCAACCCCGCCTCGGCCTCGGCGTGCTTGCCCTCCCAGGCCAGAAGCCGCAGCAGACCAATGCGGCCGTCGGGCAGATCCGGGCGCATGCCCTCGACCTTTTGATAGATCTCGCGCGACTGGGAAAACTTTTTCTGCCAGCTCAACACCTGCGCCAGCCCCAGCCAAGCTTCCAGATCGTCCGGACGGGCCTCCAGCAATTCGCGATAAAGGGATTCCGACCGGGCGTGATCACCCTGCCAGCCGGCCTGCCTCGCCTGTTGCATCATCGCTTCGCGGTCGATCTCCTGAGCGTACAATGCAACCGGAGACAAAACGCAAAGCAGCAACCAAGCCACCGCCAGCGCCGTCTGCATTCCTCTTCGATTGAAGCTCAACGTGTTTCCTTTTTCAGCCAGGACCGGTAACTCTCGTAGGAATGGATGACAAACCCGTAAAAACTGCTGAACCGGCGCAACTCCCGCTCGGACTGGCGCAGCACCGTTTCCAGATCTTCCGGGGTCTTGCGGTCGAAGGTGATCTTGGTCGAAGGCACCTCCACCACGCGCCGCTGGTGCAACACGATGCCGCCGCCCGCCGCGGTCGGCTCACCGGCGGGAATCCAGTCGAGCCGGATCTGGTCTCCTTCCAGTTCCTGGATGCGGACCTTCGATCCCCTGCCCTTGACGCCGAACTCGTAGATCGTCTCGTCGGGAAGCCACACCGTTTCCAGCCCGATGTAGACCTTTTTCCCGACTTTTTCCGCGTAGCGCAGCTCGTTGTCCGCATGCGCGATCACACCGTCCGCGCCGTACGCCGAAGTGCGGTAATCCATGATGCCGACGTTGTCCACGATATCGAGGATCGATTCGCTCACCGGCCGGCCGCGCACTCGGGCGGTGGGCTCGAAAAACTCGTTCACATCGTCGAACCAGAACGGGATGTCCACCCCGAACACCAGCCCGCCCTCGCGCGCCAGCGCCTGCGACCGCTCTAAGAGCTCCAGGTACTGGTTCAGGATCGATTCTTTCTGCACGCCGCTGAAGCTGGGCAATAGATAAGGTTCGTTGTCGTAACGGATGCCGATGAACCGTTCCTCCGGCGCCGCACCGCGGTTGTATTCGATGACCCGCTCGATCAAGCCCAGAACCCGCCCGTGCCACTTCCTCAAAGCATATCGGCGGTCGCCGTCCAAAGCATGAACGCGAATGCCGGCGCGGTGCAGCCGGGATAGAAACGGTTTCATGGCGGCGGCGTCCCAGTCGAACCGCCATTTTCCGTTCTTTTGCTCCGCTTCGTAGGGAATCTGCACGAACAATTCGGTGATCGCGTGCTGTTTGCAGAAATCCAGCAGCGCCGCCATTTCGGCACCGCTCTTTACGATCTTGTTCGTCTCCCACAGCCACAGGGCCTTCGCAAGCGGACGCCGGGACACGTTCGCCGCCTGGCCCTGTGGAATGGCGACGCCCTGTCTACGGGTGAACGCCACATCCTTCACGAACACCCCGCCTTCGCTCTTGCCCTGCACCTGGAAAACCAGGCTGGCCAGCTCTTTGCGGTTCAACGAGGCGGGCAGTTTGGCGAGCGGCACCCACACCCTCTGCCAGGCCTCCCCCAGGGTTTTGCGGCCGGAAAAGGAAGCGATGTCGCCAATCAGGATCGAATCTTCGCGTTTTTCCCAGGTACGGTCGGCGATGCGCAGATCCAGTTTCTCGTCGCCGCGCAGTCCGCGGATGGCGAAGGTGAGGTGGGAAAACGGCGTCGCATCCAGGTAGATCCGGTCTGCGGGAGGACGTTTGAAATCAAAAAGATGCACCCAAAACCCGGAAAAACCCGGCGGCCGGTTCTTAAAGTGAAACGTGAGGGCCTCGCCCCCTTCCGGAGCGGTGTCGATAGCGAGGGAGGCGGTGGACGGGGCGCGTTTGAAGCCGTTGAAATACCCGCCCAGCCGGTTGACGTTGCCCTGATTGAAATTGCCGACGAGAAACACGTCGCCCGAAAAAGCCGGCACCCGACCCTGCGAAGTGGATTTGTCCTGCAACACCGGTTTCTTTGCGCGCATGTCGTAAACGATGATCTCAGGGCCGTCTTTGTTCTTGAGGATGCCGAGCGAGAGGAAACCGATCTGCGAGGGATGGGTCAGTCCCCAATCGGAGAGCGCGACCCGCTTGGAGGCATGGCTTTGCGCTTCCGCCCAAAAAGGCGAACCCCATCCTCCCGGGAGCCCGAACACGACCGCAAGCAGGCAACGCACGAGGGCGACTCCGAAGGGAGTTCGAACCGGTGCACGAAGGGGCGTCCGCGGAATGTTTTTCAATTCGGATACCGTTTTTGTGTGATGCGTTCAAAGAATGAAATGGAGAAGACGACTTTTTAAGGCGGGGAAACGATCGACTTATCGGAACGGTCTTTCAATCTGCTGCCGATGAGGACATTTCAATTGCACCTTCTCCGAAAAACCGGCATATTGCTCTAGATAGTAAATCTTTATTCCTTCTGAATTCAATCCTTATTTTCTTTCATCGAGGAATCCACTCCACAAAACAGCGTCAAACCCAGCCATTGTAAAAGTTTTTTTACATCAAAGGCGCGCATGGGATGGCGTGCACATTGCGACGAAAAACCCATCCACAACACATCACTCGCAAACCCCTCATGAGCGGGAACATGGATCATGCAGAAACCCCTTCTTAAAACCGGGACCCTGAAGGTCCTCATCGCCGACGACGATGAAAACGCCGTTGAAACCCTGCATCAGGCACTCGCCCAGGATGGTTATGCGGTTCTGGCCCTCGACCGGGACGCGGATTTTATCGAGAAAGTGTCCCGTCTGCGGCCGGACCTCATCCTGCTGGACACCCGAATACGCGAGGACTGCGGCTACGAGCTGTGCCGGAAAATAAAAGAGGTCCCCGATCAGAAGCACATCCCCGTGATTTTCATCACCGACAAGATGGAAGGGGAAAACATCGTCAACGGCTTCGATGTGGGCGGCGCGGATTACATCATCAAGCCCTTCCGCAAAGACGAGGTGCGCGCCCGCGTCCGCACCCACCTCGAACTCAGGAACACCATTCAGGCGCTCGATGATAAAAACCGGAAACTGACCGAGCTCAACGATCTGATGAACGCTTTCGTGGCCATGGCGTCGCACGATCTGCGCTCCCCGATCACCTCGATCCGCGGCCTCACCGAGATCATCCTCGAGGATCTGGACGAGCTCGATCCTGAGACGCTGAAAAAATTCATCACCTCCATCCACACGGCGAACAACAACATGCTGTTCCTGCTCGACGACATCCTCGACGCCTCCCTGCTGGAAAACCAAAAGCTGGTGCTCAACTTCGAAACGCGGTCCCTGCAGGAGCTGATCGAGGAGCGGGTGGCCTTCCATCGAACCTTCGCCGAAAAAAAGAAGATTTCGATCCACCCCAAGCTGGACGCCCTGCCCAAGTTCGGGTTCGACGCGGAACGCATCGCCCAGGTTCTGGACAATCTGCTGAGCAATGCCATCAAGTTTTCCAGCCCCGACAACCCCGTCTACGTCCGCCTGAAAAGCTACGGCAAGCACGCCAAGGTCAGCGTCGAGGATCTGGGACCGGGGATCGACCCCGAAGACCGCGGCAAGCTGTTCCAGATGTTCCAGAAGTTGAAAGCCAAAGCCACAGGCGGAGAGCCCAGTTCGGGACTGGGACTCGCCATATCGAAAAAAGTGGTCGAAGCCCACCGGGGCCGCATGGAAGTGGAAAGCGTCCTCGGCTCCGGATCGACCTTCAGCTTTGAAATCCCCATGCGCTGAACTCCCCCTCTTTTTGATCCTGACCGGGCCTTCCTCCTCTGCGGGTTTCAAAACAAACGCCGCCTGTTTTCCGGGGAATTGCAGCAATAAAGCGCTCCCCGTGAATCAGAGATTCAACGCTTGCTTTCAGGCTTTGCCACCGACCGGGCGACGCGCAGGCCCAGAATGTGGTGCCTGCGATCCAGCTTGCCCCGGTAACGGGTCGCCGAACGGATATGGCTTATGAGGTTTGCGGACGAACCACCGCGGCGCACCTTGAATTTTCCGGTCTCGGGTCCGGGCGGGTTCATCTTCGGGCTTTTCTGATAATAATCGGCGGCAAACCAGTCGCTGGTCCACTCCCACACATTTCCCAGCATGTCGAACAGGCCGAACGGATTCGCTTTCTTGGTTCCAACCGGATGCGTCTGAAACTCCGAGGTCCCGTAATACCAGACGTAATCGTTATCGACGGTATCCCCCCAATAATATTCCGTCGTCGTTCCCGCGCGCGCCGCGTATTCCCATTCCGCTTCCGTCGGAAGCCGGTACAGGACATCCGACTCGCGTTCGTTCAGTCTCTTCACGAAATCACGGGCATCCAGCCAGGACACCCGGTCCACGGGCCGGTCTTCTCCCTGAAACTTGGAAGGGTTGTTTCCCATGATTTCCACCCACTGCTTCTGGGTCACCTCGTAGCGCCCCAGATAAAACGGGCCGACGCACACTTCGTGAACCGGCCGTTCAAAATGAAACCCGTTCTCCGACCCCATCTGGTAGCACCCTCCCGGCAGGTGAACGAATTCCATGTTCGTGGAAGGAGAGAGGAACGTTTTTGCCGGCGTTTCCGGCGGATTTGCGCTCACAGAGGATGAAAACGACATTCCCAAAACAGCGATGCACAACAATTTGATTGAATTCAAACCCGACAGCTCCAAAAATTCGAACGATCCTGTTTCCAGTTTGGCGTTGCCCAGATGATAAACGCTGGCAAAGGATCGATCAATTTCAAACGGCGCGGTATCCGGCGCAAGACCGTCTCCCGCGCCAAAATACAGGAAAAAGGAAGCGGTGACACGCAACACGCTTTCCTCAATAGGAAAGCCACGCGATCACCAGTCCCAGAAGGACGAACAGGGAAATCGCCGCACTCCATCCCCCCGCAGGGAAAGCGGGTTTTTGCCAATCCGCATGCTCCCGAAAAAACCCGGCCGCTTGCAACCAGATAGCGCGCCAAAAGGACTGGACCTTGAGACCCCGGTGTCGAATCCAGCGCCGGGCCACGCTCCACCATCCCGCAACCGAAGGGCTCAAAGCTTTCCCGTGCTGCGGATGCGTCTCCTGCCGCCGGCCGATAACAACAGTGAGTGCCGTCAGGAAAATACCCGATGCGGCAATCAAGGGATGCATCAGGCCCGCGTACGGACGCCATAAACCAGGCTGTGCCAGCCCCGTTCCCAAAGCGGCGACAAACAACCCGGTGACGGCCAGGGTCGCCCAGGCCGGCCGCATTCTCACGAAATCCGGCCTGAAAAACTTCAGCGCCGCGTACAGCAAAGCCGCCACCCCCATCACCTGCATCGTCGTGCCCAAAACCTCCAAGGCCGTTTCGCCTGACGGGAACCAACGCACCGCGCCCAGCAGCCCCATGGCGACCGGCACGCCTGCCAGCAACCAGGTCGTCGATCGGCGCTGCAAATTGAATGCGCCCAGCAGCCACAGATGCAGCGGCCAGATTCCCGCCTTGAGCGCAAACCCGATCAGAACCATCCAGGAATAAAACTGCAAGGAAGGAGCCCCGGCCATTGCCGGACGCAGCGCCGCATAGCGCAAATCCAAAGTCGTCGAGGCCGCAAGCAACAACGCTTCGAACAGAACCAGATCCGCCACAATCACAAACAGCAGATAGAGGCGACCGGCACGCCTGACCTCTTTATCCCCACCGTGGATCAGCAGACCGTAAAAGCCGTAACCCATGAGTGTCGAAAAACAGAAGAAGCCCACCAGGTCGGCTGCCAAAACAGCGCCCAGGTTTCCAGCCAGGGTCAGCAGAAAAAGCGTGTTGGCGTTGTCGTATCCCGGAGAGAAGTCTCTCGAAGACCGCGAGAGCATCACCGCGAGGAACCAGACCGCGACGGACATCAGCAGAATCCAGCGGCTATCCGTATCGAGGGCCAACCCGGTTCCAAAAAGAAACCAGGGCAGCACGAGGGAACCCTCCCCCGGCAACACGATGAGCACCACGGCGGGTGCGATGGCCAGATGACGGGGCCAGGGCAGGCGCGAGTGCAACGCCGGGATGGCCAGCAGCAAAGGCCAGACCACAGCGATCAAAAGCAGGAGACTGTGAATCTGCTCGATCATGGCTTGTAAAACTCCCGCTCCGCAATGAGTTGCGCCCACTCCAGGGGACTGAAGGGGATCGAAGCCAGAATCCCCACGCCCAGGGCCATCAACGCGGTGGCCACGGGTGGCAGTAACAGCGCCCATGCGGTTTCCTTACGACCGAAATTGTGCTCTTCCGGCCAGGCATCCGGCGGCTCGCGGAACCAGGCGCGATGCAGAATCGGCAGAAAATAGGCGGCGTTGAGCAGGCTGCTGCCGGCCAGCACGAGGATCGCCCATTCCTGCCCCGCTTCCAGCGCGCCCAGACCCAGGTACCATTTGCTCACGAACCCGGCAATCGGTGGCGCCCCCATCATGCCGAACACCCCGATCGTGAAGGCCGCCATCGTCCAGGGCATGCGTTTTCCCACACCGTTCATCTCACTCACCTTGTGGATGCCCAGGGTCTCGGCCAGATTGCCGGCGCAAAAGAACAGAGTGATTTTCATCAAGCCCTGATGCACCAGGTGCACCACCCCGCCGATGGTGGCGAGCGGTCCGCCGATGGCGACGCCCAAAGCGATGTAGGACACCTGACTCACCGTCGAGAACGCCAGCCTGCGCTTCAGGTCATTCTGAAACAGGGCGCGCAGCGAACCGTAGATGATCGTGAACCCCGCCAGCCATGCCAGCGGGTCGGTCACACCCAGTCCGTTGGCAAAGTCCACCCCGAACACGTCGTAGACCACGCGCACGATGCCGAACGCGCCCGCCTTCACCACAGCGACCGCGTGCAGCAGCGCACTGACCGGCGCCGGCGCGACCATGGCCTGCGGGAGCCAGCCGTGCAGCGGCACCAGCGCCGCCTTCACCCCCAGCCCGGCGATCAGCAAAAAGAAGATCATCCACAAGGCAGGACGATGCGCGTCACCGAGGTCGTTGAGAAATCCCTGCGGGGTGAACTCCAGAGTCCCCGCCAGGGTATAGAGCCACACGGTTCCAAGCAGCAGCAAAGCGCCGCCGAAGATCGTGTACGCCAGGTAGGACTGCCCGGCACGGCGGGCCACTTCCGTACCGCGATGCACCACCAGCGGATAGGTTGAAAGGGTCAACAGTTCGTAAAACAGGAGGAACGTGATCAGATTTCCCGAAAGGGCCACGCCGACGGTGGCGGTCACGCACAGGCTGAAAAAGCCGAAGAAGCGGCTGCGATGCGGCGAGCCTTCCAGATAGCCGATGGCATAGACGGTGGTGACCAGCCAAAGCAAGGAGGACAGGGTAACCAACAATAAAGACAGCGGCCCGGCCCGCAATACGAATTCCAGGTTCGGCAACAGCGCCCACCGGGTTTCATATTGATGCTCGTGGTAGACGCCCCACAGCATCCAGCCCACCAGTGCGAGTTTGACCAAAGCGCCGGACAGGTTGAGCACCGTGCGCAGGCGCACCCTTTCCTCAGCCAGGCCGAAGATGATCAAACCGGGCAGCAGGGAACTCGCCACCACCAGGAGTGGAATCCAGGCATTCCAGTTCATGGTTGCACCTCACCGCTCGCGAATGGGTCGCCGATTTCAATCAGCGAAAAAACCGGCAAGGCCAGAAACCCGAGCAGAATCGCTCCCAGTGCGAGCAGCATGGCCGCCCATTCCATGCTGGCCGGGACCGTTCTCGGCTTCTGCGCAACGGCGGCGCGGGTGAAGCCATGCCCCAGCACCTTGAAAACATAACCCGCGGCCAGCAGCCCCCCGATCACCAGGACCGTAAGGAAACCCCACCGCCCCTGTGTCAAAGCCGACTCCATAAGCAGCCACTTGCCGATAAAACCACCGCTCGGCGGCAGCCCCATGATGCTGACTCCCGCCAGCGCGAAAGCGCCCGCCGTGACCGGGATACGCTGCACCACCTGATTCAGGTCGGCAATGCGGTCGTGGCCTCCGAAGTGCATCACATTTCCTGCGGCGAGAAACAGGGCCGCTTTTGCCAGCGCATGGGAAAGCGCCAAATAAGCCGCCCCGTTCCAGGCCGTCGCACCGGAGCTCACGGCAAGGGGGAAAGCGATGAACAGATAGCCGATCTGGGCCACCGTGGAATACGCCACCAGCAGCTTCAACCGGGTCTGCCGCAAGGCCTGCAACGATCCCCAGAGCACGGCCGCGCAGCCGAGCAGACCGAGCAGGGCATCCATCCCCGCACCCAGTGCGCTGAAGATTTCCAGCCACAAACGCAGCAGGATATAGAAAGAGGCCTTGACCACCAGCGCGGAAAGCAGCGCGCTCACCGGTGCGGGTGCGCTTGCGTGGGCGGACGGCAGCCAGAAATGCAACGGGACAAGTGCGGTTTTCAGCAGCAGGCCGGAAGCGATCAGTCCCAGCGCGGCCCAGACCTCGGGAGAAGCCTTCACACTCCCGGCCAGGATCGCGAGGTCCATGCTGCCGAAGCCATGATAGAGCAGCGCGATCCCCAGCAGATAAGCCAGCGACCCCAGCAACGTGGCCAGCAGATAGCGCATGGCCCCGCTCAGCGCATCCTTTCCTCCTTTCAAGGCGGCAAGGGAGACCGCGGCCAGCCCCATCAACTCAAGGCAGACATACAGATTGAAAACATCGGCCGATAAAAACAGCGCGTTCAACGCGGCCAGCAGCGACAACCAGAGCGGCCAGAATCGGGCCCGTTCTTCCCCCTCAAAATATCGCGCCGAGTAGATGCTGATGCCCAGTCCGACGAGAGCCGTTGCCGCGAGCATCAACAGGCTCAGGCCGTCGGCGTGAAGATCGATCCCCAATGGAGCGCCCCAACCGCCGATGGCGTGACGATAGACGCCCGTGCTCTTCAACTGCCAACCCAGACCGGCAACGGAAACAGCAGTCGCAACCGCAAAAAACAATCCCAGTGCCTTCGACAGCCTGGGCCACAAAAAACAGGCCAGTCCCCCCGCAAGCGGCAGCAGAATCAGGACGACGCCCCAGGGAATTGCTGTGAACGGGTTTCCCATCGGCGCTACTCTTTGCGGTCTTCAGGAAGCTCGGCGCGGCCGGTTTTCGCGGTCAGTTTCAACATCAAGGCAAGCGCCAGTGCCGTTGCTGAAACCGCGACCACGATTCCGGTGATGACCATGGCGTGCGGCACCGCATCCGGCGATGCGTCCCCGGTGCGCTTTGCCAGCGCGACCAGCACCAGGAAGACGCCGCTGCCCATGATGTTGATCGCCAGAATCTTGCGCAGCAGGTGGGCATACACGATCAGGGCATAGAGCCCCAGAGAAAAAAGCCCCGCACCCACCAGGGCGTATAGAAATGCAGCGTTCATGTGCCTTCCTCAATGATGGATACGGGGACGTCCGCCCAGAAACAGGGCGGCCAGGGTCGCACCGATGGACAGGGTGGCTGCGGTTTCGAGCAGCAGGATCAGCAAGCCTGCCTGATCGGGAGGATATTGCAGCAGCTTCCCTTCGATCAGCATTGTGAGCACAGCCACCGTCAGGAATGCGCCCAGGCCGGCCACGATCACGATTCGCGGCAGCAATGCCGTCCAGTCAGCGCGCAGACGCCACCCCGACAACAGCAGGAGCACCCCCGCCGCGCCCAGGATCGACCCCGCCTGGAAAGCCCCGCCCGGTGCATGCGCACCGACCCACAGCAGATAAGCCGCCACCAGGATCAGCAGCGGCGTCAGCAGCCGCGACAAGGTGTGCAATACGGGATTCGCCGCCGTCTCGCGGCTCAAGGATGCGTCGCCCAGGGACCAGACGCCCAGCAAAGCCAAAAACAGCACGAGCATTTCCAGGAACGTGTCGTAGCCCCGGAAGTTGAGCAGCACCGCGGTCACCGGGTTGCTCACCCCGCTGGCATCGAGATGGGCGGCGACCTGGGCGCTCAAACCCGCGGCATGCGGTGGGAAAGACACGATCGCGTGACCGAGCCCGGCAGCGACCCCCAGCAGGAGCCCCGCGGTCCCATACCTGAGATGCCGGACGCCACGCGCTTTTTCTTCAGCTTTGCCGGATGTATCCGGGTGCGCCTCGGCCGAGCGCAATTTCGCAAACGCAGCCAGAAACAGAGCGCCGGTCAGTCCGGCGCCGATGCCCGCTTCGGCGAGCGCGATGTCCGGCGCATCCAAACGCACCCAGGCCAGTGCCATCAGCAGACCGAAGCCGACGAACAGCACGATGGCCTTGAACAGATCCGGGTTCGTCAACGCCCGCCAGGCCAACCCCAGCAGTCCCAGCGCCAGCAGAATATCGAAAGCCCATTGCAAAAGGTTCACCGCTTCCATAGATCGATACTCCTGTGCAATGCCTTGCGGGCGATCAGGTGGGAAACGCTGGCCCCTGCAAGCAGCACCAAGATCCAGATCAGCAGCAGCTTCCCCACCGCAGTCCAGGACTCCGCCTTCACCGCGAGACCTGCCACCACCAGGCCCAGGCCCACGTTGTCGGCTTTGGTCAGGGCGTGAAGACGGGTGTACACATCCGGGAAACGCAGCAGACCCAGCGTGCCGGCCAGAAAGAAGATGGCTCCGGCAATCAGCAGTGCCGCGGCGAGGAAATCAATCGGATTCATGGTCCGCCTCTCGATCCGTCCACGCCCGCCGCACGAAAGCCACAGCCGTCACTGCGGCCAACAGGGCAAACACCAGCGCCACATCGCGCAGGGCTGCGTTTTCGGCTGCCTGAGCCAGCAGCAGCAACAGGGCCACCGCGGTCGTGCCGAATAATTGCGCGGCCAGCATGCGATCGGCGGCGGTCGGCCCCTTCAGTATGCGCCACATCCCGGCGCTAAGGTTCATCAGCAGAAACAGCGCCAATGCGTGGTAGAGGATCTGCACGCGTGCTCAAGCCTCCAGAGTGACCGGCGTTTTGAATCCGGGCGGCTTGATCGCAAGCACGGAGCAATCGATCTGGTTCAAGACGGTTTCTGCGGTGTTGCCGATAAAAAATCCGGGAATGCCGGTGCGTCCCACCGTCCCCATGACAACCAGGTTGGCCTGGATCTTCTGGGTCACCGCCAGAATTTCCCTGGAAGCCAGCCCCTTCACCAGATGCGTTTTGGGTTGCAGATAATCCGTGGCGTCTTTGCCCACATTGCGGGTCACATCACTCATGAGCGCATCAAAACCAGCCTTGCGGTGCCGCCTCACCTGTTCGACGTAGGCGGTGATTTTCTTCTTTGGCGTGTGCATGAATGAGCCGCCCATGGCGCTCTCGCCGATCGCATCCCAGGCGTGCATCACATGCAACTCCGCAAAATCGGACAGTGCGAGGGAACACGCCATTTCAAGAATCTGCCGGTTCAGCGCACGCCGCGTTTCCAGCTCCTCCGGCGGGCAGCTGTCGTCATCATCCACATCGACCGCCGCCAGGATGCGGGCGTAGGATTTCTGTTCAGTGGGTTTGATGAGCCAGACCGGACAGGGGCACTTGCGCAACAGGTGCATGTCGTCGCTGCCGAATAACCGGTCCAGCCAGTCCAGATTCTGGGGGATCTTGATCACCAGATCGTGTCCATTGCGCAGCACCTCGCGGATGATTTCCAGAAAAGGCGTGCCGGTCAACACCCTGGTTTGAATCTCGATCCGTTTGCGGTAAGGTTCGATCAGGGTTTCCATTGCTTGAGCATGGGCGCTCACCACGGCAGCCTGCAACTCGGCGGATACAGGCCCCCCTTCCGGCATTCCGATCCCTGCCGTGATCTTCGGTGTCACGTTGACGACCGTCAGATCGGCCTGGTTGTTCTCTGCCAGTGTGACGGCGCGCTCCAGGGCTGGCTTGTACGTCTCTTTGGGTTCCACCACGCAAAGAATATTTTTGAATCGTTTCATTTATCCAGTTTCCTATATATAAGATCCCGCTGGTAAACCTACAAGGAGACACGGAACAGACGCGCGACGCCTTGCTCCAATGCCTTGAGCTCAGTGACATAATCTTTACTCCCGTCCAGCACATGCAACTTCAACACACTCCGATCGATGGCAACGCTCAATGTTCCCGGCAGCAGAGAGATCACGTTGGTCATGAATACAAGCGGCAATCCCGGCGGCAGACGCATTGGATATTCTATGAGCTCGGGGGCAATGGGCAAATCCGGCTGAAAGGCGCGCCGGGCCACATCCACACCACCGAGCAGAGAGTGAAGGAGGAAAAAAGGCACGAACCTGAAAAGTTCGAACCCGTCAAAAGGAACGGGTGGAATCAGCTTCATGCTGGCAGTCACGGCCAGAAAGACCGCCGGAACACCGATCCACAAGGACGGGACCGATCCATCGGTGAGAATCCACCAAATCAGAAGAAACAGAATTCCCCGAGACAGGATGGCAAACCATTTCCTTCTTTCTTCAGCCAATGTCACTCAACTCACCTTCCTGAGAGATCCAATCCATTTCACACCCAGACCTGCTCTGTCGCCCGCGCAGGAACGATGAAGTGTTGACGTGTCCCGCCATCCGTTGACGGGTTGATGCACACTGTGGAATTCGTGTTTTTCGTAATCGCTAATATTATGAATTATGGCCTATCCTCAGTCCATTGTTTTTCCCGCTCCGCCGGAACCCATTTTCCCCACTCACCACAAGCTAAAACGCGAAGTTGATCTCCAGGCTGATCGTCCATTCTTTCACCCCAGGGGATGCAAGACCGAGAACGCGGTTCATTGCCAGAGCAAAGCTGATTGCAGGCTGTCACCTCCTCGGTTTTTTCGCCCTGGATCACCCCCCACCGTCAGAACCCGAAAACATTGCATTTACGGACAGTTCAGCAGATCCACCGGTTCACCATACATTGATAATATCAATAAA
This sequence comes from Nitrospinales bacterium, assembly GCA_965223345.1. Classification (GTDB taxonomy): domain Bacteria; phylum Nitrospinota; class Nitrospinia; order Nitrospinales; family VA-1; genus CBDCWG01. Next base: position 1,541,733 of record CBDCWG010000012.1, on the reverse strand, counting down.
ATCATAAGATATTATCAATAAAACCAAACTTTAGCCCGCACATCTTAAGCTGTGAACGGGTTAGAAACCGATGATGGAAGTTTTATCAGCGATCGGGCAAAGCAGACAAACCGGATCTGGATCCCATAACGATCCGTTTATGAAGAGACATCGTTCCTTTTTTTAACAATCGGAGGTGTGCTATGGAACCGACTTCTGTATGGATGGCAATGATGGCGGGTGTTGCGGCAATCGGTTTTTTGAGCTTCTTCACTTCGGGGCTGTTCAACGAATGATCGGGAGAAATGCGACCCCATCCGCGAAATCGCCAATGCGGTTCATCTCTTTTCACAATCGATTTCAGCGAGGGGCGTGAGCTGATAATGCGTGTATCCGGAATTCTCCCGCTCAGGGCTGGGAATGAGAAAGGAGTTGCATGATGAAATTCCGAACATGGATCCTTTGTTCCCTGGTCATTTTATTTCTGACAACAGGCCTGGCGAATGCGGGAGAAACCACAAAGCCGTCGGTTCCCTTGAATCCGGTGACCGACTTGAACCCTTCATCCCCAGGCAAGCCGTGCTTGAAAGGAAATATGGAAATAGTGGGCTGGGAAGGATCCGATTTCCAACTTCCGTATATTCTGCAGCAGACCCAAAAAGCCTGTCTGGATAAATGCACACAGGAATTCGATTCCTGCATGAGCGGCGCTGGAGAGAACCCCTCCGCGCAGTTCAGGTGTGGGGAAAAGAAATGGATGTGCACCCGCAGCTGCGACAATCAATTCGCTCCGCAGTTGGAGCTGTGAGGATATAAGAAGAATACTTCGTTACGGTATGGTTTTTATAAAAAATAAATCCAAGCAATGATGCTGGAGAATTCCGGATATCGCCACGCAACAAATCCTTAAAATCTAATTTCAATGATTCGAACAAAATATTGAGGGGGTGGCCATGACGTGAGGGATTAAGGATTCCGAACCGAACCGGTTTCATCCCGTTGGATCATTCTTCCTTTTTTTCCTCATTCATCGATACACTGAGATCGGGCTTCACGGATACCGGCTCACCATTTCCCTGCCTGATTTTTTTCCGCGCGAGCTTCTCATCTTCTTCATCAGCCTCGGGCGCCGGTTGCACCTGCTTTTTCTCCGGCTCGTGGCTCAAGGTCACGTGGATGGGAAAATGATCGGAACCAAAATACGGCAGTGTGCCGATCGACACAAGCGTGAAGTCGTTGCTGTGGAACAGGTGGTCCAACGGCCAGCGCAAAAACCAGTATTTGGCGTTGTAGGTGCTGTACATGCCTCTGCCGATGCGCGGATCCAGCAGGCCGCTGATTTTCTTGAACAGGGTGGTCGTCCTGGACCAGGCCACATCGTTCAGGTCTCCGGTGACGATGACGGAACCTTTATAGGCGGTGACCGCTTTGCCCACGAGCAGCAGTTCCGCGTCCCGCTCCCTGGACGCCGTGTTTTCCGTGGGACTGGGAGGCGCGGGATGCAGGCAACGCAGATCGACGGGATGCCCCGAGCGCAAGCGCACTTTCACGTGCATGGACGGCACGTCTTCTTCGACCAGAAAATGGATTTGCGGATTCTCTATAGCCAGGCGGGAATAAAAGTGCATGCCGTAGAGGTTGTCCTGCGGACATTTTAATGTGTGAGGATAATCTTTTTCGAGAACCTGCAATTGGGCTTCCCACCACTTGTCGGTTTCCAAAGTGAGGATGATGTCGGGATCGGTTTCGCGGATGCTTCGCAACAGTCTTTCCACATTGCGGTTGGGTTTCAACACATTCGCCACGACGAGCCCCAGGGTGTTGTCCGGGTGCGGTTTTTGTGCGTCCATCACCTGCTTGGCCGCAAGCGGGGTGTAGGGAAAAATGAGATACACCTGGCGGGCTGTGGCCAGAAGGATTGCGGCCAGAATCGCAAAATCCAATGGCGTATCGAAACAAAACAGCGCGTATACCGCAAACACACACAGACCCAGCAGCGCAAACTGCGGACGTGGAAAATCGAAGGCACGCACGGTCCAGTGTGTTTTATCGGAAAGCGGGATCACACTGGCGAAAACAGGCAGGATGGCGAGGGATATCAGGACGATTTTTGTAATGCTCATTGCCAAATCAACGAAAATCACGTTTGCGTTAAGCCCATCTGGATTTGTGGGCGTCATTCGCAAGAATGATAACGCAAATTATCCCGTTTGAGGCATCGGATTCCCGGTTTCCGGGTATAATACGGATACGGTATCCATAGATTGCGGTAAAAAGGAAGGAACAACCCCGCAAGGTCGAACAGGCACCAATCTGGATTTCAGGGTATGCGCATGAACCTCCCTTCACGCACTCGGCAATTCCCGTCGCCCGGCAATGTACTGGCTTTTGCCCTGTTGTGCCTGAGCGTTCTGTCATTCGGCACCTCATCGGCTCAAGAAAATCCACCGGAAACGATCCACATCGGAGGGAGGGACTGGTCGCTGTTTTCATCCGGCGTCCGCAGCTACGCATTTTTTGATGTGTACCAATGTGCGCTGTATATGGATTCCAGGCAGGGAGGCGATCTGGATTCGATTCAGGCACTCAGCCACCCGGTAGGCATCCGCATCGAAGTGCTGACTTCCGAAATGCCCGAAGAAGTGCCCGATCCCTGGAAGGAAGCCATCCGGCCCGAACTATCCGACAAGCTGTACAACCGGTTCAAAAAAAAGTTCTTCAAATTGAACCAGGGAGACGTACTTTTTTTCTCCTACCTCCCCGATCAGGCAACGGTTTTTTATCTCAATGCGGAGAAAAAATTTTCCGATCCCGGACCGGGCTTGTTCGAGGCACTGCTGGAGCAGTGGATCGGCGCCAAGCCTGTTTCGGAAGATTTGAAGGCGGCTTTGCTTAAAAATTGATTTCTTAACTCAGCCGTCAGGTATGGCATCCTGCGATGCGCTTTCGGATGCTATGAGCGCCCTATGAATCGCGGAAGGTAAAAGGCCGGCGCACCGCCGGCCTTGTCATTTTATTCGCTATATTTTATGAACTCCGGCAATGAACGGCGCCACTTATGCGGCGCGTTGCTCTTGCCCTGTCTCATCAACCGCGCCCGTTGTTCAAATCGGAGGCCTTCTGCCAAGCAGTCCGAATACCAATGCGAGGATCAACCCGACAACAAACAGGATCCAGGCGATCTGCGTGGCGGTGCCGGCGATGCCGGACAAACCCAGAACACCGGCGATGATCGCAATGATGAGAAACGTAACGGCCCATGAAATCATGATGGTTCCCCTTCTAGAAAGTGAACGGATGCGGTTTGAGAGGGTGATTCACCTGCAATCGCTCTAGTCTTCGATCACATCCATCAAATCGCGTTTGTGTTCTTCCTCTTCAACAAGAATATCCTCCAAGATCCGGCGCAGACCGTATTCCCCCAGCTCCTCCGCCTGCTCGATCCTTTTTTTATAGCGTTCGATCGCAATTTCCTCTCCTTCCAGATCCTGCTTGAGCATGGTGAGGCTGTCGCGCGCGATCTTTCGATCTTCGATGGCGATAGTGGGAACGCCGCCTAAAAACTCGATCTGTTCGGAAATTTTCGCGGCGTGCTGCATTTCTTCCTTGGAATGAACCAGCAGTTCGTTTTGAATCAATTGGTACAGCGGGCCCTTCACCATAGACGCATGCTGAATATATTGAACCGCCGATGCGTATTCCCACTCCAGATCCTTGTTCAATTCTTCGATCAGCTTTTCTTTCGTGATAGCCATTTATCTCCTCAATTTATACAATTGAAAAATTTTTTATTTAATCTTTATAATCCTCACGGATCTCTATGATCGATTGAGAAAGTTTTTGGTACATTCGGCCGGCTTTTATTTCAAGTTCCTCCCAGGAATTATCCGCGGCCCATTTCAGTTGCTGCAACATATCCGCATAATCTTTCCTGAAATCGACCAGCTCCTGTATCTTCTTTCTCAATCCTACAGGAACACCTGAACCCTGATAAGCCGCTTCGATCTTCTCAATCCTCTCAGTCAAATCATCATCAAACTCGCCCAGTTGATCTTCCAGGTTTTTGAGCATTTCGTACTTATTCTGCACGACCAGGCACCTTTCTTAGAATTTACCCAATGATAGATTTGCAGTATTGATGCCAACCTTAAAGAGCAATAAAATCAATGCCTAAATCGATTATCGGGGGGTTGCAAACGATCCAGAGGCGGTGGATATCCACCCTGGCGGGGCATATGCCCCAAATCACAGAGAGGTGATAAAGCCGGTAGTGTAGTGAGGAAGAACGTTTGGACTATTTGAAAAAGAAATTTCTAGCTTGCGGTCTTGAGATTGTATTTTTGCATACGATAGCGGAGCGTTTCCCGCGTCGTTCCCAGGCTGCGGGCGGTTTCCATGACGTTGTACTCCTTACTTTTTAGAGCCGTCTCAATGATGTGCTTGTCCATCTCCTCCAACGACATGCTGCCATCCAGGGGGATCGTGACACGGCTGTGATCGTCCACATGGCAATACCCCTCTTCGGGAGTCTTTCCAGCCGCAGATGAGTCCTGAATGGGCGTGCAATATTCTTTGAGCTGCAGCCACTGTGCGGGAAAAATCTCGTCTTTGGAAAGGAGCACGCAGCGCTCGATCACATTGCGCAACTCGCGGATGTTTCCGGGCCAGTCGTATTCCATCATTTCTTTCCAGACCTCATCGGGTACCACTTTCACATGCTTGCCGGCCTTGAGATTGAGTTCCGCGATGATGTTCGGAACCAGCTCCACCAAGTCGTTCTTGCGGGATCGAAGCGGCGGCAGACTCAAACAGAACACGGAAAGGCGGTGGTACAGATCGCTGCGAAATTCTTTCCTTTCGACCGCTGCTTTCAAGTCGATGCTGGACGCCGCGATGATCTGAAGATCGAGAGTGATCTCCCGTTCTCCCCCGAGCCTGCGGATCGTTTTATCCTCAATGGCTTTCAGCAATTTTGCCTGCAAATCCATCGGCATGTCCGCGATTTCATCCATGAACAGCGTGCCGCCGTCGGCCTGCTCCATATAGCCCCGGTGGCGGCTTTTGGCCCCGGTGAAGGCGCCGGCCTCGTGGCCGAATATTTCCGACTCCATCAATTCCCTGGGAAGCCCCGCGCAGTTCATCTCCACCAGCGGACCGTCTTTGCGCAGTTCGCTGGCATGATGCAGGATGCGCGCAACCAGTCCCTTTCCCGTACCGGTCTCGCCGTTGATGATCATGGCGCTGATTTCAACTTGAGTCAGTTCCTTGAGCATGTCTTTCAGTTCCTGCACCGGCTCGCTGCTTCCCAGATACGCATCGAGCTTATATTTCTTTTTGTTGCATGCATCATAGTTATCCAGTTTCAGATTGCACAAGGCAGCCCGGTGGGCGCGCGCGACCAGTACGTCCAGACGTTTTTGATCGTAAGGTTTTAGCAGAAAATCATAAGCCAGTTCACTGATGCGATCCAGATCCTTCTGATCCGACTCCCTGACAATAAATATCCATTCTGAAAAAGTCACATGGCTTTGAAAGGTTTCAAGATGATCGAACAACTTACCGTCCGTGAACCTCAGGTTGGCGATAATGACCTGCGGACACCAATCATCGTTATCCGTCATTAAATGCGCTGCGGAAATGCTGTTGGCAACTTTGACTATCCAGCCTCGTTCCCGGTAGTACTTCGCCAACCCGGTCCCGGACTCAGCATCCTGCTTGATGATCATCATTTTTTTAGACATGTATGAATCTCCTTCTGATCGCCAGAAGCACAAGATTGGGGGGGGGGACGTAATATTAATTCGACAGCTCAAAGTACAACATTTTTTGCCCAATTTCTATGAATATCACTATACTTTGAAAGTAATTCTAAACTTGAAAGGACCTGTTCCGAAAACCGAATCCGTCGCAGCCTGAAAGATTAATTTAACGGGCGGTTGTATGGGGTTACTGCCTGCTGGGAGCAGGATGGGAGTTCAGGCTTGCGAAAAAACACAAACCGGCCAGACCGTTTCGGGTCTGGCCGGCTGAGTGAGCCGCCCGGGGGCTGGACCGGCGGCACTCACCAAAGCGTCGGGGAGGACGCTCATTCTTTCGATGCGTCCACTTTCAGTTCATTGGCCACTTTGAGCACATCTTCCGTGTTCATGGCGATTTTTTCAGCCAGATCCTTCTCTTCCGGAGAGTGCACCTTTCCGCGCAGCGTTACGGTTTGCCGCTGGGTATCGACGTTGATATCGCTGCCATCCGTATTGCTATTGGCGAGCAGTTTGACTTTGACTGCTGCGGTGATGGAGGCGTCTTTCACTTTCTGCACGAAATCCCGTTCTCCATCGTCGTCAGTCTCATCCTTCTTGGCGGACTTTTCCTGCTTCTTTCTAAATTTCTCAGGACGAACGGTCAGCTTGTTCTCCACTTCCTCCACACCTTCGATGCTTTTGGCGATTTCGCCGGCCAGATCCTTTTCAACCTCCGTGTCCACGTTGCCGGAAAGGAATACGGTTTGATTTTTAACCACCGTGTCGATTTCCATGGAATTGAGATGCTTGTTCAATAGATAAGCGCCTTCCAGTTTGCCTTCAATCCAAGTGTCGGATCCTTTGGAAGATTTCGAATCGCATTCTTTATCTGCTTTGGATTGCTTCGTTGCTTTGGAATGCTTGGTTCCATCCGACGCCTGCACGCTGCCACCCGCAAGGGTCAAAGCACCGAACAGAGCGAAAAACACAAACACAATGAAAGAGGGGTTCTTGGATTTATTCTTGAAGATTTGAGTCATCTTTGTTCTCCTAAGGTTTGATGATGCAATTAAATTTTCCAGGCCAGATGAATTCGTAGCGTTGTTTGAACAACTCCGCCTGCCGCTGAGCTTCTTCTGTAGAGGTTCCATACTTCTTTTCCAATGCCAGTGCCAGGCGCTGCACGTCGCCATGAATCAACTCGATTTCCTGTTCAGTGAATTCGCACCACGTGAGTTGGATTTTAGCTTTTACCTTCTTCCATTTCTGTTGATTCAGATTGAAGTTCATACGGTTTCTCATTGATTGAATAGAAATGAAAAGAAGCTGACCGGCGCTCAGTCGCAACCGTGACGGCTCCGGAACGATTCCGCCTGCTCTTCCGCTTCTTCCCGCGAGATGCCGTATTTCTCCTGAATCATGCCTGTGAGCTGCTCGGCCTGGCCGTTGATGCGGTCGATTTCATCGTCCGTCAACTTGCCCCAGGTTTCCTTCACCTTGCCTTTGAGCTGTTTCCATTTTCCTTCTGCGATGTCTTTGTTCATCGTTTATCCTTTCTTCAAATGATGATGCGTGTTTTTAAACGAATATATGATTTACAGAGGACGTTTCCCCCGAACAACGTGCATGACAACAGAGATAAGAAGTAAAACCAGAAAGATATAGAAAATTGTTTGCGCGATTCCAGCAGCCGTTCCGGCGATGCCGCCAAATCCGAGCACAGCTGCAATCAATGCGACGACAAAAAATGTGATTGCCAAATTAAGCATGATCTTTCTCCTAATATGTTTGTAAGCGGAGTGGGTCTCTACAAGAGGTAGCAACCGCCTCCTTAACTTTCTCTCCTGTATGCCCCCTGATTGAGCAAGACCAGTGCCAAACGGCGCTACCCCTCTAAAATCTTGTTATTCATGACCAATTTTTTTATCGATCGTTCCGTTAAGAGCGCAGGCGGTGGTGGAAATAAACCAACTGGTGGTTTTATATTCAGACTTGCAATACGGATGAGGGCACGCAACTCACACATACAAGTGCGCAGGTTTATCGATGAACAGCATGCATTTAAACCCATCCGTTTTCCGATAGACTGAAACCGGAAGATAAAATAATCATGCTCCCTGTACCGATATCCAGAGCCAGCGCATGAGAAGAAAACCGAATGCGCCAACAGCTATCACAACCAGAGCCACCACGACGACCATGACCCCGACGAACAACTGGCTGTGAACCACTGTTTGCTGGGGACGGTCCAGGTAGTCGCTCAACAACTGTACGTTGCGCTGGTTGGCCTTCCAGACAAAATCCGTCAAGTCTCCCAAAACAGGAACGATTCCCAGCACGGCGTCCATGCAAACATTGAATGCCATCTTTATAAGAATCGATTTTGGAGCGCCCAATTGCGACGCCTGCGCAATGATATAACTTGAAATGATGGCGCCGGCCGTATCGCCGATTCCTGGAATCAAACCGATCAAACCATCGAGACCGAACCGCAGTTGTGTTCCAGGGATCGGGATGGAGCTGTCCAGCAACCAGGCAAGCCGATTCAACTTGTTTTTAGAACGCTCAACGTACGGATTATTCAAGCAGGGTTCCTTTTAAAAAATGCCGGGCCGTATCGGCCGGTCACCGTTTCGCAATGATCCAGACAGCGTGGACGATTCCGGGGATATAGCCCAAAATGGTCAACAGAATATTGATCCAGAAATCCTTCCCGATCCCCACCTGCATAAAAACACCCAGCGGTGGAATCAGGATAGACAGCAGGATTCGAAGAAAGTCCGCCATGTGCTCTCCTTCGTTAATTTGATTGCTTGAACAACGTTTTCGCGCTGAAAGTCACCGGTAAAACCGGTTTGCCTGTGTGGACACCACTTAATAAAAGCAAGACCGATGCCATCGGCTCAAAGTGTTCATGGAATGGACGATGGGTTCGCTGCCAAGGTCGAAGATGCAGGGATGGGCGGTGTATTTGCACCACTCATGGTGGTTATCGCTTCCCATTTTCACGGATTAACGCAGCACAACCGCCAGGGTTTGCGAGGTTCGTACCAGTAAATTTCAAACAAATGACCTTGAATGCAGCACTCGATCCAGGTCCGGCAGGTATCTTCATCAGAAGTGATTTATGGCAGAGTATTTGCTTTCTTCTTACTGCAACGATCTTTTCTCTGGAAGGCTTCAATGCGAATCTCAACCATCACCGCACGCAACGTATTTATCCTTATTCCGATCGTATGGGCACTCGTTCTCGTGCATGCGGCGCACGCACAGAACGGCAAGGACGCAGAACCGGCGCCGCCAGCGATCGAGCTGAACCACACAACGCAATCGGATCAGGCGATTCACGAACGCATCCGTTCCATCTTCGATGAGATCGAAGCGCTGCGAGAGGTCTCCGTCACAGTGAACGCAGGAGTGGTGACGCTGAAAGGAAGCGTCATCGACTCGGAAACCATCCAGCAGGCGGAGGAGCTTACCGCGCGGGTCGAAGGCGTGGTGACGATCAACAACGAAATCCGGCAGGAAACGTCTGTGGAAGAGCGCCTGACCCCGGCGCTGGCAAAACTGTTCGATCGGCTGCAGGAAGGCATCCGGTTCATGCCCCTGTTCGGCGTGGCGGCCGCCGCCTTCCTCGCCTGCGTGCTGCTGGGTCTCTGGATCGCACGACTCAAAAATCCCTGGAACAAGATCGCTCCCAATGCGTTTCTTGCCGACCTCATACGACAGCTGGTGCGTCTGGTCTTCGTCGTGCTGGGCCTGGTGGCGGCGCTGGACATACTGGGAGCCACCGCACTTCTGGGAACGTTGCTCGGTGCGGCGGGAATCGTCGGGCTGGCTTTCGGGTTTGCCGTCCGCGACACCATCGAAAATTACATCGCGAGCATTCTGCTGAGCATCCGGCAGCCCTTTCGCCCCAACGACCACGTGCTGATCGAAGAATGGGAAGGCCACGTCATCCGGCTCACGTCCCGGGCGACGGTGCTGCTCACATTCGACGGCAACCACGTGCGCATCCCCAACTCCAGAGTGTTCAAGGGTGTTATTAAGAATTTCAGCGTTCACGCCGAACGCCGTTTCGAATTCACCCTCGGTGTGAACGCGGATGCAGACCTCAAACGAGCGGTCGATCTGGGCATTGCGAGTATAGAAACGCTGGAATTTGTCCTCGACGAGCCCAAACCTCTGGGCTGGATCGAAACAGTCGGAGATTCCAGTGTGATTCTGTGGTTCGCAGGCTGGATCGACCAGAGAAAGACCAGTCTGTTTGCTGCACGCAGCGAGGCCATTCGATTGACCAAAACGGTTCTGGAGGAGAACGGCATGGAGCTTCCGGAGCCGATCTACCGGCTGCGGTTCGCAAAAACCCCTTCACTTGCCAATGAAAAAATCGTTCCCATGAGATTCAAACCGGAATCGGGCAACGCGGGATCTTCGCGGACCGAAGAAGCTGCGGACACGGACAAGGACACACAAATGGAAGAAAAGGTGGAGGAAGAACGCCGTAAGGACAGAGAGACCGATTTGCTCGACGCCGACGCGCCGAGCGAATGAACGCAGCGCCCCCGTTGCGGACCCGGCCTAGAAAAAATGCGTCAGCCCGATCGTGAAGCGAACGTCCGGGCTGGCATCCGTAAATCCGGTTCCCAGCCCCACATCGAAGGCGTAACCCGCAACGGGCTGGTAGATGAAACCCGCCAGCCATTCCCAGAGGTCGTCGTCGCCACGGGGATCGGAATTCGTCTGACCGACGATCTCTCCGACCAGCGTCAACGATGGGTTGAGGGTGTATCCCGCACCGAAGTTGTAAAACACCACGTCGTCCCGCTCCACACCTGTCGGCTCGCCGACGAAGGTGTAGCCGAGGTTGACGTGCAGGATCACCGGTGCGAACCGTTTGCTCGCCTGCAGGGACAGGGAGTAATCCACAGCGCCGGAACCCAGGCCGCGCGCTTCGTCACCGTTGTCGAGCTTGAACACCGTCGCGAACGACAGGGCCGGCAGGGTTTCGGTTTCCTGCAGGAAATTCAGTTCCGGGCGGATCGAAATGTCCGAAAACCCGGCCACGTCCGGCCCCGGTTCGGGATTGAGATAGGAAAACGGGATGTTGATGGTGATCTCGAAATTCTTGCGCACGCCGTAACCCAGATCGAGCGGAAAATCGAGGACGTCGGCGCCATTGGCTTCGTTCACATAGGCCGCACCGAACGCCACCGTGCCGGTATCCATATCGAGAGTCTGCGCATCGTCGGTATTCAGAGGCCGGTTCTCGATTCCGGCTTCCGCATTCACCGCGAGAACACTTAAAAACGCCAGGCAAAACAGAACCGTATTTTTCACATCCAGATCCTTTCCAGTTTCAGAGTCAATCAGCGTTCCATCGTTTCTTCACCCAGACGCATCCTGGGAATCCTGCGATTGCGTAACCAGCGGTTCCTTGAAGGTGAGCGTCCGATACGGGAAGGGAATTTCAATCCCGGCTTCATCCAGCGCCCGCTTGACGGCGGTGACGACCTCCCCGCGCGAGCGGCGGATGTCGAGGGGCTTGTTGCCGGTCCACCAGGTGACCTCGATGTCGATGCTGCTGGAGCCGAAGGCTTTGGGAAAAATCTCGACCGGTTCCTCCGCTTTCACGGTTTCGCAGCTTTTGACCGCTTCTTCGATGACATCGACCGACTCGGAAACATCCTCTCCATAAGCCACGCCCGTGGTCACGGTCACGCGCCTGTGGGGTTTGTTCGTGAGCACCTGAACGGGGTTTTTAAACAGGGTGGAGTTGGGGACCAGAACCAGCTCCCCTGTGGTGAGCCGGATCTGCGTCATGCGGATATCCACGGATTCCACCCGGCCCAGAATATCCTGGCATTCGATGAAATCGCCGCTTTCGAAAGGGAATCGCCAAAGCAGCAGGATGCCCGCAAAGAAGTTTTCAAAGATATCCTGAAACGCGAATCCGATGGCGATCGATGCGATTCCCAATCCTCCCAAAGCGGTGGTCGGCGTGAGCCCGGGAAACCAGAACATCGCCGCCAGCAGCAGCCCGCCCATCCAGATCGCGATGGTGATGAGCCGAATGATCAGATCTTCCAGAGATCTGCGAATGTTCCTGAATTCGAACAGCCGGTGGCCCAGTTTGGAAAACAGGGCCGCCACGATCCAGGTCAACAGCAGCACAGCGATGCCTGCCAAAAGGTAGGGGGTGTGTTGCAAAAAATTCTTCCATATGTTGAGCAGGGTTTCCTGCAATGTTTCGGCCACGTCCGCAATCGAATCCGGCGCTTCGATGAGCGTGTTTTGCGAATCGTCCGCCGCTTTGTCATTTGCGCCGTCTGCTTGTGTCTGTGCCTGTTCCTGTGCCTCTGAAGGGGCTGCCACGTCAGTCTCCTTTCCGGTTGCTGCGCGATGCATGGGGAAGTTGAAATTTCGATGCCAGTTCCTCAATGCGTTCCTTGCGCGTGATCACGGTGACGACATCGCCTTCTTTCAGTGTTTCGATGTCGCCGATCAGCAGGCCCTCCTCGCCCCGCTCGACGCAAAGAGGTTGCGCGTCTTCCGGCAGGCCGAGCGCATCGGGTTTCTTTTCGGTGTCGTCCACGACCTGAAACTTGAAGAAGGACAGCTCGCCCTTGAGCTCCGTCGCGTTGCGCGCGTGTTTGTGGCCTTCCACCCGGTCGAGCAGCATGTCCGCCACCTGCCGGTCGGGGTTGAACACGTCTTCCAGCTTCAACCGTTTGCAGACCGTGTCGAAGTCCGGGTTCTCGATCCGCGTGATGACCCGGTCGAACGCCATCTCCTGCCCCACCAGGGACGCAAGGATGTTGTCCTGATCGTTGTCCGTGAGGCAGATGAGAAAATCGGTGTTTTCCGGCCCCACTTCTTCCAGAATCGCGGGAAACGAACCGTCTCCCTCTATGAAACCGCAGTCCAGCTCGCTGCTCAGTGCGTCGATTCGCTTCGGATCCAGTTCCACGATCACCACTTCGTGCCCTTTCTCGATGGCCAGCCGCGCCGTGACCACGGTCAGGCTGCTGGCCCCCACAAATACCACTCTCATGTCACCCGCCTCCTCTTTCCCAACCAGTTGCGCGGCATCAGCAGAACGACGACCGCGAGGGCTTCCACCCGCCCGACCGTCATGTTGACGATCAAAACCAGTTTGAGCCCGGTTTCCAGTTGCGGCCCGGTGATCCCGGCGGAAAGCCCCGCCGTGGCCAGCGCCGAGCTGACTTCGAACAGGGAACGCAGCGGATCGTGGCCGCAGTGCACAAAAATCAACCAGGATACCAGCAGCGTCGCCGCGTACACGTTGCACACCGCCACCACACCCTGGATGTCTCCGGACGTGAGCGGCGTGCCCAGAAAGCGGTCCGGAATGCGGGCGTGGGCGGAGGCGGACAGCCGCTGCAGGTAAAGTTGCACCACCCGCAGGACGATCATCAGACGCAAAACCTTGATGCCGCCCGCCGTCGAGCCGAGGCCGCCTCCAACCAGCATGGCCAGGCTCAGGACTGCCAGTGCAACCGGGCCCATCTCCTGCGGCGGCATCGTCGCAAAACCCGCCGTGGTCTGCGCCGACAACGCCATCCACAGGGCCTGTTCGCCGCGCGCCAGCGGGCTGAGTGCCGGATCGCGCGACAGGGCCGCAAACAGCAGCGCCGTCACCACGGCGACCAGCGCCAGCAACAGGAGAAACTGCACGTCGCCGAACACCCGGCCCCAGCTGGAAAACTGGCGCCGGTAATATAAATGAAACGAAACCGCACCCGCGAGACAACCTGCGAGAACGATGCCGCGCTCCAGCGTCGCAACGCCGGCGAGGCTGTCGTCGTGATTGGCAAACCCGCCGGTCGAGATCGCCGCCATCGCGTGCACCCAGGCGTCGGTCGCGCCGCTCCCGGCTGCCAGCAGCGCCAGGCCGATCATCGTGGTCAACACGACGTAGGCGATGAGGATGCGCCGGGCGTGAGCGCGGGTTCCGCCGACCACGTCTTCCACTTCGCGGGAGTCGAACCCCAGTTTCCGGGTGACGATACCCGGCTGAAGCACCAGCGCCAGGGCCAGCACGACGATGCCCAGACCGCCCACCCACTGCATCCAGCCGCGCGCGAACAGAAACGATACGGGTTTGTCCTCGACGGTGCCGAGTGTGGACAGGCCCGTCGTCGTGACCCCGGAGACCGCTTCGAACCAGGCGTCCATGAACGGAATGCCGTGGCTCATGACGGGAATCGTCTGCATGAGGGGAAGGACGACGAACACCAGTGCCACCAGCGCGAGCGATTCGTTGCGCTGCAGGTGGATATTGCGCCTGCGGGTGGCGAAAACCCCCACCCCTCCCAGCAGCAGGGCCGCACCCACCACAACGGCCTGCGTCAAAACCGAAGCGCCCCCACCGGATGCCAGCGCCACCGCAAGCGGGATGCAGGACAGAACGCCGAACAACCCGATAAGCAGGCACAGATAACGGACCAGGACGCCGGGACGGATCGCGAAAACGACTGCCCGGTGGGTGGATGCGCTCATACGAGGTGGTGGATTTCAACCAATGAGATACACATAATCTAAAAATAGCAATTTGGATGCCAACGCAGGGGTGACGATCGAATTAAAGAATTGTACCCGTAGGCAGGGCTGCAGAATAGATTTATCTTGGAGAAAGTTCGACGCGTTTCAAGAACCGATTTCGAAAAACCGATAATTGGATATCGGGCATTTTGGAACCCTGTGATTCAGCCACCCCACCCTGCCCTCCTATTAGAATTTTTCACAAAAAAAGGATGCGATCTCTCGCACCCCCCAAATTATCTGGTAAACCCTGAAGCACTCGAACCTTCAACCGACGGATCAAGGCACCGAATCTTATTTAACGAGTTAAACCTGAAACAGGCTCAATCTTCGCTGGGAAGCTTTGCAGTATTCAGCCAGAATTCTTCAATTTTTTTCGCGACATCACAAAATTCATCGGGAGAGAATGGCTTAATGACATAGGAGTTTGCATGTCTTTTGTAAGACTCAAGAATATCCCTTTGCGCCTCTGAACTCGTGAGCATGATCACAGGAATTATTTTCAGGCGTTCGTCATTTTTGATTTCCTCTAAAACTTCTTTACCATTCATTTTTGGCATATTGATGTCCAGCAAGATGATATCCGGTATTTCCGTATTTGCAAATTCGCCTTCCTGCCGAAGGTATTGCATACCCTCATGTCCGTCGTATGCGATGTTCAGGCTAATGTCCATGGCGCTTTTTTCAAAGGCCCTTTGTGTCAACATGACATCGCCTTCATTGTCTTCAATGAGCAGGATTTTTACAGTTTTGTTTTTATTCATGTAGACTCAACCCTGTTTTTTGGGAATGGTGAATAAAAATATGCTGCCCTGATCCGGAGTAGATTCAAACCAGATTTTCCCGCCGTACAGTTCAATGTACTTCTTGCAGGTGCTCAAGCCAATCCCCGTGCCGGGGTAATCTTCCTTACGGTGAATACGCTGAAACATGGCAAATACTTTGTGCTCATATTCCGGCTTGATCCCGATCCCATTGTCTTTGACCGAAAAGAGCCACGCTTCTTGTGATTCTTCAGCCTGTATTTCGATTTCAAGCGGTTCGCGGCCGTCCTGATATTTTAGTGCATTGCTGATTAAATTTTGCATCAACACACTCACTAGCGTTTCGCTTGTTTGCAAGACCGGCAAGCGACCGATCACAATATTTGCATTTATGTCTTTTATATCTTTGTCTAATTTGCTGACAATATTCTGGACGATTTCCTGGCTATCTACATTTTTCAATTCAACCGCCTCATGCCCCACACGCGAAAATGTCAAAATATCATTGATCATTTTTTGCATTTGGCTCGCGCCCTGATAAATGAAGTCCAGATATTTTTGCCCTTTATCATCCAGCAAATCCTTATAATCTTCATGCAGAAATTCAGCAAACGAACCCATCATTCGTGCGGGTTCCTGTAAATCATGAGAGCAGATGTAGGCAAAGCGTTCGAGCTCTTCATTATTTTTCTTTAGAATGTCGTTCAACTTTCTGAGCTGTTTTTGTTGTGAGAACAGATCGACATAAACCTGCACTTTGCTTTTGAGAATATTTGAGTTGATCGGCTTGTAGATGTAATCCACCGCCCCTATTTCCGCCGCTCGATCGGCAAAGTGCTCCTCCTTGCTGATAGCCGTGACAAACACGACGGGCGTATTTTTCATTTCTTCATGTTCGTTCATCAATCTCGCGACTTCAAATCCATCCATTTCCGGCATTTGCACATCCAGCAAGACCACAGCAAAGCGATGGCGCAGCATGAGAGAAAGCGCGGCGTTTCCGGATTCGGCTTCAAGGACCTCAGCGTCAATGGATTTCAAAATTTTTCGAGTGGCAATCAGATTTTCAGGACGATCGTCCACCACTAAAATCTTGGCCTTTTCAGTAGAGACCGGCATGATTTCATTTTGTGAACTGTCCGTGCCCGATTTTTGCGTCGCCGAACCCATGTTCTCTCTCCTCAATAAACCACTTTTCTATAGATTTTGTTCGTCCGATCGATGATCTCGTATCCGGTATCAGAGCCCCGAGAGTTCAAGCTTTCGTTCCGTCCCAGACACAAATAACCGCCGGGGCGCAAGCTGTCTGTCAGCAATTTCAAAACCTGATTTTGCAGGTCGAGATCAAAATAGATCAATACGTTGCGGCATAATATCAGGGTCATCTCTCCGAACACGCCATCCTGAACCAGGTTGTGATGAGAAAACGTGACGTTACGTTTTAGATTCTCATGCATGATGCCGTTCTCGTAAGAGTCATGATAGTATTCTGACAAACTTCCCTGCCCTCCTGCCGCCCGGTAGGATTTTTGATAATCCTTCAAAGCCTTCAGGGAATACACGCCGGATACAGCCTGGTCCAACGCTTGATTGTTAAAATCCGTCCCGTAGATAACACTGCGATCCAACAGGCCGTATTCATCAAGCAGAATGGCATTGGAATACACCTCCTCGCCCGTGGAACAGCCCGCATGCCAGATTTTGACATAGGGATAAGTTGTCAGATTCGGCAAAACTCTTTCTCTGATACTGAGGAAAAACTCAGGGTCCCGGAACATTTCGGTGACACCAATGGACAATCTGGGTAAAAACTCATCTAAAAATTTCGGAGTCCTCAGCAACAGAGGAATAATTTCTGCAATGTTCTGAAGCTCATTTGCATGGACAAAGTCTTGTAACCTGCGCAGCAACGAATCTCTGGAATAATGGGTGAAATCATAACCGTGCAAATCCTTGAGTGTTTTTAAAATCAAATCGACCTCAAGGGATTCGACCTTCGCTCGCAAATCCCTTGTCGCATTCTCATGCATTTTATCCCGCGGATTTGAGTGAGAAGTCCCCCCTTTCATGCGGTCATTGCCAAGCTGAGGATTTAGCATCGGGCCGCCACTTCTTTTTTCTCGAAAAGTAAGACGCGCATGAGAGTGAGCAGCACTTCGATATCAACCGGTTTGGCAAGATAATCGTTGGCCCCGGCGGCCAAACACTTTTCGCGCTCATCCGGCATCGTGCGGGCGGTCAGGGCAATCACCGGCAGATCTTTATAGACAGGATGCTGGCGGATTTTTTGTGTGGCTTCATAACCGCCCATGACCGGCATCATGATATCCATCACAACGAGGTCGATACCCTCTTCTTTATCGAGTTGTTCGAGCGCCATCTGGCCGTTATCGGCAATCACCACCTCCATACCCTGCTTTTTAAGCATTTTAGACATGGCAAACACATTGCGCATATCATCATCGACCAGCAAGATTTTACGCGACTTCAGGATTTCATCGGAATCGTACTGCATGGTGATGATGCGGCGTTGTTCCTCGTTTAAGTTTTCTTCAACGCTATGCAGAAAGAGCATCACTTCATCGACAAGCCGGGCGGGCGAATGCGCTCCTTTAATAATGATGGAGCCGGTGTATTCCTCCAGCGTGCGTGTTTCTTCGCGCGTCAGTTTGCGCGCGGTATAAACCACCACAGGCGGAACCGCCTTGTGACCATTCGATTCAACGTGTCTCAGCCAGTCAAAACCGGTCATATCGGGCAACTGCAAATCCAGGATCACGCAATCAAAATCCTGCGCATTTAACTTTTCCAGGCCATCTCTGCCTTCACTGACGCAAGTTATTTCAACATCTTTTCCCTGCAATAATTTTTTCACCGCTTTTTGAGTTTTTTCATCATCTTCAATCACAAGAACATGTTTGATCGTTTCCTGATTCACGGTGGCGACTCGGGCAAATATCGCATCCATTTGTTCCGGGTTGACCGGTTTGCTCAAATAACCAATGGCCCCCTTTTTCAATGAATCCCGGCCAGGGTCATTCCGGGCGGACACAACATGGACGGGAATATGACGCGTTTTGATGTTCCCCTTAAGCTGCTCCAACACTTTCATTCCATCCATATCCGGCAGCATCAAATCCAGGATGATTCCCCTCGGTTTATGGATATGCGCCATCATCAACGCATCCTTGCCGGTATGGGCCACATAGGTCACATAGCCTTTTTTGTTCGCCAGTTTTCTGAGGGTGGCCGCAAAGCGTTGATCATCCTCAACCACCAGCAGCGTTTTTTCATCCTGATCGGAAGTCAGATCGGTCTTGCGTATTGTTTCAGCAGGAAACACATCCAGCGTTTCGGCATGAGAGTTTTCATCGGTACCGGCAGCGTTGTCTGCATCCGTCACCGGCAAGTGCAGAATAAATGTGCTGCCCCGATCTTTTTGACTGTTCAGCGTGATTTTACCGCCAAGAAGCTTCGCGAGTTGCTGAGAGATCGACAGCCCAAGCCCGGTACCACCGAACTTGCGGTCGATGGAACCGTCTTCCTGCCTGAATGCTTCAAATATTTCTCCCTGTTTGTCCGGGTTGATGCCGATTCCAGTATCCGCAACCGCAAAGGCGATTCGATCGTATTCAGCTTCATGGAAAACCTTGAGCGTCACGCTGCCTTCTTCCGTGAATTTAATGGCATTGGACAGAAAGTTTTTCAGCACCTGTTCCAAACGCTGCCCATCGGTGTGAATCGTTTCCGGAACGCCGGTATTCACTTCCAGCAACAATTCGACGCCCCTTTCACGGGCCAGCGGTAAGAATTGTGCCGCCAGCTTTTGCACCACAGTTTGAATAGGCACATCATTCTTGATGATGTTGACCTGCCCCGCCTCAATTTTGGAAAAATCAAGAACATCATTGATCAGCGAGAGCAGCTCCACGCCTCCGCTATATATCATGCCCGCTTCCTCGACCTGATCCGGTGTTAAATTTCCGTCTTCATTATCCTGAAAGGATTTGGCAAGGATCAGAAGACTGTTGAGGGGAGTCCGCAGTTCATGGCTCATATTTGCGAGAAATTCGGATTTGTAGGTGCTGACGCGCTCAATTTCTGCCATTTTTTGTTTGATATCAGCCGATTGCTCTTCAATTCGCGCTTTCTGTTCCTCAAGCTGGAAGTTCTGTGCTTCCATTTCCGCCGCCTGCCTCTGCAGCTCTTCTTGTTTTTCCTCCAATGATTTTGCGTTCACCTCCAACTGCTCGTTGGATGCGCTGAGCTCCGCCTCCTGGGCCCGGCTTTGCGTGAGCATATCAACGGTGTTTTCCCGCAATACCGCCGCGAGCAAACCCAGCCCGATGGTTTCTGAAAGATGCTCCATCAAACTGATTGCTTTATCAGAAAATGCCTTCACGCCGGCGAGCTCGATCACGGCGATGGATTTGTCCTCGAGAATGATTGGCGCGATAAGCCGTGCAACCGGGCGTGTCTCGCCCAATCCGGAATGGATGCGGAAGTAATTCTCGGGGATCTCGTTATCGACCTGGATGACACCGCTATCTAAAACTGTGGCCAAAACGGAATCACCGGCCGCAATCATTTGCTCGGCTTTTGCTTCGCCATCGATCGCATAACCTTTGATGAAGCGGAGAGAATCATCCTCCTGCACCTGGTACAACGCGGCGAGCGGGACTTCGAGGTAATTGCAAAGGCTTTTTAAAATTTTAGCGGCCGTTTCTTCAACGTTCAAATTGCCTCGTATGGAAGAAACCACATTCAATTGTCCCGTCCGCAGCCATTCCCGATCCAAGACTTCCCGCATAAGACGGATGAAGCTACGCGCGAGCGCTCCCGTCTCATCCTGTTTGTGTGCAGGCAAATCGCGGGTATCCGTTTCTTCAGGAAATTTTTCCGCAATCTCTGTGACTTGTTTAAGAGGGGCGGTGATAACCCGGCCAAAGACCGCCGCCAGAAAAGCGGAGAGCAAAACCATCCCAATCGAAAACAGGTTATTCCGTCGATGTAGTGCTTCAATGTCTGCCAGCAAAACATCGCGCTGCGCAGTCAGGCCCACACCCAGCAGGCGATGGGGATTCAACGCATCAAAAGGCAAAGCGATGTACGAGAGAATTTTCCCATCCTTCGTTTCAGCCAGCAGTTTACGCTTATAGCCCTCCACAACCTGTTGGCTTTTGGGAAATTCATCCTGAATGGTAATTTTTTCGGGGGTGACGCCGAGCAAATATTCTCGCTTGGGATGCCAGAGATATTCGCCATGCGTGTTGGTCACGTACAGACTGCGCTTGGCTTGGACTTCCTGGCTCAGTTCATTCAAAAGCCGGGACATATTCAAATTGATCACCAGAAGCCCGGCCAGCGTTTCATCTTTGCGGTAGACGGGCAGAACGGCGCGCAATACGAGTGTGATTGGGCGTATGATTCGGCCAAATTCCCTGTTCGGCTCTATCTCCGAGAGATAGATCAGCCCGGGTTTCATCTCAATGGATTCTTTGAAATAGGAAGTCTCGGCCTTGTTTTGTAACTGTTTCCGAGTGCCGCGGATGATATGTCTTCCCTTACGGTCAAGGCTCAACAGCTCCTGGCCGTTTTCATCGATAAACCGTGCCTGAAAGTAATTCGGGTTGACCAACAGCAGCTTTCTAAACTTATCAGCCAGCGCATCGATATTCTTCTGGCTATTGTTTGCCAGCATGTTCAGCAACGCCGGTTCCGCATGCAGTTTGGTCAAATCGATTTTCAGTTCGTTGATGGATTTTCGAATGGGGGAGATCAGCAGCCGCGATTCCTCTTCCAGCGCCCCGATCTGATCGGCGACCAGTATGTCCTGCGTGTTGTGGAAGTAATTCCGGTTCGTGAAGAAAGCCGTGAATCCGACAAGCAGCACAGCCATTGCGATGATTTTTGTGCTGATTTTAGGTGAGAATTTAAAGGATGGATTCATGCCCTGCACCTGTACCTATCGTTTGATTGTCAAGTCATTCTCTAAAAGCCCTGTACGGTACGAACCACAGCATACGCAGCAATGATGAAAAAAATTCAATGCAAACAACTCTATGCTTGTGGATCCGTTTACCCATTTGTGTTCTTCACACTTAATTTCTCTTTGCAGGGAGTGTCATCACAATGAAGACGCACCCGGCATTCCACAAACCACGAATTTACCATGCGGAGGGTCGCCGTCTCTTGGATTTCCGAAACGGCTCTATTCCGGGCCCTTTTAACTCAACACAGAAATATTAACATTTACCCATATTGTATTCAGGCTAAGGCAATCCCCGGATGATGTCAATTTTTGTCCCAATAAAACAATAAGATTGATCGGATGCAATCGGCCTTTGCGGGACACAAAAACGGCAAACCCTTGCAATAAAGGTGGTTCAGCAAAATTCGAGACTCAGAAGGATGCCCCCTTCTATCTTTCCATCTAAAGCTTCCTCTTTGACAACAAGAGCTTATGAGAACAGAGCTCACTTCCTTGCCATGTTGAAGCCTCGCGAAGAACCGTTTTTTCCTCATTTTTATTGAAATTCGGGCCCATCGTCCCGGGAAAGCGGCCCATTCAGATCGCTTCTTCCACTCAAAAGGGTTGAAAACCCGCAGCCAATTCCTTTCATGGTCGTTTTTCAGCCAGATTCCCATTCGGAACAAACACATAAACCATTGATTTTATGGCGCTATTATCTTATTCTAAAATTATCTTTACATTCCATGCCCGGATAAATATGAAATGCAGGCCCTTTCCTGTGCCATCAATCGATGAGATGAAATGAAAAATCTATCCTTAAAACACAAGTTTTTTGCGGTTTTCATCATTCTGATCCTCGTCATTTTCATCTCAGGGGCAGTCATTCTTCACTCCCTCTCCACGGCCGCTGAAGATGCAGAAATCATCAATGCGCTCGGCCGCCAACGTATGCTGACCCAAGAGATGGCCCAATCCGTTTTTGGTTATTCCATGGCCAAGAGTCAAAAGAAAACTCTGGAGCAACAAATAAAATATCTGGACAGCTACATCACCGAAATGCGGAAAATATACACGCAATCCGTTATCGAGAAATATGATTTTCCTCTCAGCATGGACCCTGCTTCAGAACCTCATCCGACGATCCCCTTTCCGGCCACGTTCACCCGCATGGTGAACGAGAGTTTTGAAGAGAAAAACGGATTTTCAGCCACGATCATTTCCGAAGATCCGATGAATCCGGATCAAAACCTGAGGAGTGAATTCGATAAAGAAGCAAATCGTCTCCTCAATAGTTCATCGGAACCCTACTTCAGCAAAATCCTTGAAGAAGACGGCAAGCTCACATTCCAGCTTTACAGCGCAGACAGAGCCACCACCACGGCTTGCGTTTCCTGCCATAGCGCTCTTCAGAATAAAAAGGTCAAACTGGGAGATGTGTTGGGGATTCGAAGTTACAAACAGGTCTATTCCGAAAACATCGGCCTGGGAAATGCGGAGTTGAATGTCAACCTGAACCAATACGTCACCGCAAAAACCATGTTCGAATTTACCCTTTTGGTGATTAAACTGGGTGGGGAAATGCCTCTGGACAGGAATCTGTCCCAATGGAAAAAAGTCCATGCCATTGCAGACGCAGACGCGCAAAATAAAATCTCAGAGATTGAAAACGTATTTCACGAGCTCGTAGAGGATGTCGAGACGATTCTGGAACTGGAAACAAATTCCATCCCCTTTCGTCTGGCGCGCCAGGACATCATCGAAAAATCCAACAACCTCAGGGACTTGAGCTCGGAACTGACCAATCTTTATGAAAAGATCGCCAAGAAGAATCACAGAAATATCACACATGCGGTGGCAATGACGGGAATCGCAACCCTGATCATTCTGATATGCCTGGGTATCTATATAAACAGGATTGTGATCAAACCGGTCCTGGAAATTTCCAGGATTCTAACGGACACCGCCACCGGAAATTTAAAGCAGAAGAAACGGGTCGTCAGCTCAAAAGATGAAATCGGCATTCTTAATCAATCCTGCAACCAGCTCGTGCAGGGGTTGCAGATATTTATCGAGTGTTCGGAGAATATTCTGAAAGGCAAAAAGCCCTCCATGCCGCCCAATCTCAAGGGAGATTTTAACGACTCACTGGAAAGAATGAAGGTGATCCAAAAAGCGAAAGAGAAGGCGGAAGAAGACTTGCGCCACGCTCATGACAGCCTTGAGCTTCGGATCAAAGAGCGCACTTCGGAACTGGAAGAATCCAACAAGACTCTCAAGAAAGAAATATCCCTACGGACAGAAAGCGAAACCCGGGCTCAAGTGATTGTCGAAACAGCTCCGGACGCTTTCATTGGCACAGATTCGAACGGGAAGATAATCGAATGGAATATTCAGGCGGAACAGGCATTCGGTTGGTCCAGCAAAGAAGCCCTGGGGCAGACAATAACGGAATTGATCATTCCTCCGGCATATCGAGAGGCTCATTTGGCGGGGATGAATAACTTCCTGAAAACCGGGAAGAGAAAAATTGTGAGCGGTCGCATTGAATTGTCAGCGTTGAATAAGGATGGGAATGAGTTTCCCATCGAAATTTCTCTTTCTCCCATTCGGCTGGGCAATGATTACCATTTTAACGCCTTTATCCGCGACATATCCGAGCAGAAACAGATGCAGACGCAGTTGAATCATTCCCAGAAGATGGAGTCGATCGGCCAATTGGCGGCGGGCATGGCGCATGAGATCAACACCCCGATGCAATTCATCGGAGACAACACCCGGTTTCTGGAAGAATCCTTCCACCAGCTGTTTGGGGCCATCGACGCGCACGATCGATTGCGCAAGGAATGCAAAAAGGGAACGGTCTCAGAAAAAGTGGTGCAGCAGGTGGAATCCTCCCTGGAAAGCAGCGATATGGATTACCTTTCCGAGGAGATCCCCCTGGCCATCAAGCAATCCTTAGAAGGTGTCGAGCGCGTCACCAAGATCATCAAGGCCATGAAGGAATTTTCTCACCCCGGTTCGGAAGAGAAAGTTTCGATGGACATCAACCAGGCGATCGAGACCACGCTGACGGTTGCCAGGAACGAATGGAAATACATCGCGGAAATAGAGAAAGATTTCGATCCCGGCCTCCCTCCCGTCCCCTGCTTTGCCAATGACTTCAATCAGGTCATATTGAACGTGGTGGTCAATGCGGCGCATGCCATTGCGGAGAAAGTCAAAAACTCAGGCGACAAGGGAACCATCGCGATCAGCACGAAAAAGGACGGGGACTGGGCGGAAATCCGCATCCAGGATAACGGGCCCGGGATTCCCGAGAGCATCCAATCCAAAATCTTCGATCCCTTTTTCACCACGAAAGAAGTCGGCAAGGGAACGGGACAGGGGCTTTCCATCGTGCACTCGATCGTCGTCAAAAAGCATGGCGGAACCGTCAACCTAGAAACCGATGAGGGGAAAGGAACCACTTTTATTTTTCGGTTTCCCATCTCGGCAAACAAGGATTAGTACAACAGGATGCATTAACAATCAGGACTGGTTTTAGAAATGATAAATCAGACAAATATTCTGAAAATTCTTATTGTGGAAGACAATCCTGCAGATCGGGAGATCATCATGCGTCTTTTGACGCAGGGGTTTAAGTCTGAATATGAATTTTTGCAATGCCAGACAGGCCGTCAAGGATTGAATGTTTTGAAAGAGGAGACTCCAGATTGCATTCTCCTTGATTATTTACTTCCGGATATGAACGGGCTCGAGTTTCTTTCTCATATGAATGCAGAAGGATATTCCGAGGCTGTGATCATGCTCACGGGACAAGGGGATGAATCGATTGCCGTCGAAGCCATGAAGAGAGGGGCGAAAGATTACGTCGTCAAAAGCAAGTTCACCTCTGAATATCTTCACAACGCCGTGGTGAACGCCATCCATGCCAAACACAAACAGACCAGACAAGCCCTTCTCGAAAGTGAAAGCCGACTTCAGTCCCTGTTTGATAATGCGATGGATGGCATGGTCATAATCAACGAGCGTGGCATCATAGAATCATTCACTCGTTCTGCTGAAAAGATATTCGGGTATTCAAAAGATGAAATCATTGGGAAAAATGTCAAGATCTTAATGCCGGAACACCACAGAAATCGGCACGACGGCTACATAGAAAAATACCTTAAGACAGGTAAAAAGAGACTCCTTGGAGCTGTCCGCGAGTTCGAAGGTGTTCGAAAAGGAGGCGAGGTGTTTCCTCTTGAAATATCGCTGAGCGAGTTTTCGTTCGGTGAGACCCGTTCTTTCATGGGGGCGATACGGGATATCAGCGAAAGGAAAAAGTCGGAAGAATTGCTGGAAGATTTGCATAAACAGATGGAAATGATTTTGAACTCTGCCGGAGAAGGTATTTTCGGCTTGGATTATGAAGGAAAAACAACTTTCATCAATCCTGTTGCTGCAAAAATGTTTGGCTATGAACCGGAAGAACTGATTGGAAAAACAATGCACGATATCACCCATCACAGCAAAACCGATGGGTCTCCTTACTCAAAAGAAGAATGCCCCATCTACACCACATTTCACAGCGGAAAGGTTACCCGCACCACGAGTGAGGTGTTCTGGAAAAAAGACGGTTCCAGTTTTCCGGTCGAGTATATAAGCAACCCAATAATCGACGGAGATATCATTATCGGAACCGTGGTCACTTTCAAGGACATCACCGAGCAGAAACAGATGCAGGCGCAGTTGAATCATTCCCAGAAGATGGAGTCGATCGGCCAATTGGCAGCAGGCATGGCGCATGAGATCAACACACCGATGCAATTCATCGGAGACAACACCCGGTTTCTGGAGGAATCCTTCCATCAGCTGTTTGGGGCCATCGACGCGCACGAACAATTGCGCAAGGAATGCAAAAAGGGAGCTGTCTCAGAGAATGTGATGCAGCAGGTGGAATCTTCCCTGGAAAGCAGCGATATGGATTATCTTTCCGAGGAGATCCCCCTGGCCATCAAGCAATCCTTAGAAGGTGTCGAGCGCGTCACCAAGATCATCAAGGCCATGAAGGAATTTTCTCACCCCGGTTCGGAAGAGAAAGTTCCGATGGACATCAACCAGGCGATTGAAACCACGCTGACGGTTGCCAGGAACGAATGGAAATACTTTGCGGAAATAGAAAAGGATTTCGATCCCGGCCTCCCTCCCATCCCCTGCTTTGCCAATGACTTCAATCAGGTCATATTGAACGTGGTGGTCAATGCGGCGCATGCCATTGCGGAGAAAGTCAAAAACTCAGGCGACAAGGGAACCATCGCGATCAGCACGAAAAAGGACGGGGACTGGGCGGAAATCCGCATCCAGGATAACGGGCCCGGGATTCCCGAGAGCATCCAATCCAAAATCTTCGATCCCTTTTTCACCACGAAAGAAGTCGGCAAGGGAACGGGACAGGGGCTTTCCATCGTGCACTCGATCGTCGTCAAAAAGCATGGCGGAACCGTCAACCTCGGAACCGATGAGGGGAAAGGAACCACTTTTATTTTTCGGTTTCCCATCTCGGCAGAAAAGAAATGAAACATCGCGATCCTTCAATCAAAACTGTGAAGATTCGGGCAATACGTCAAAATCAACTGTGGATTTATCGTTTCTCATTCCAAGACGTCCGTCAAAGAGGGAATAATAATTAAATGAATAGAAAAAAGAAAATTTTATTCGTTGACGATGACCCGGTCATTCTTCAAGGATTCCGTCGCATGCTGCGCAAAATGCGAAACGAATGGGATACGGACTTTGCCGAAAGTGGGCAGCAAGCACTCGAAATAATGGGGGAAGACCCCATGGACATGGTGGTGAGCGATATGCGCATGCCTGGAATGGATGGCGCTCAACTTCTTAAGGAAGTAAAAAATAATTTTCCTGACACCATCCGTATCATTTTATCCGGCCAGGCTGATGAACATGGATTCCTGCAGGCGGCAAGTTTCATGCATCAGTTTTTATCCAAACCTTGCGATTTTCAATTGCTGAAGTCAACGGTGGACCGAGCCTTCTCCTTGCAGAAACTATTGAGCAGCAAGGATCTGGAAAAACTGGTGTCCCGGATAGAATCCATCCCCATACTGCCCGAGTTGTATAGCGAATTAACAGAGGAATTGAATTCCGAGGAATATTCCCTGGAGAACGTGGGCAAAATCATTTCCAAGGACATCGGGATGTCTGCCAAAATCCTGCAATTGGCGAACTCGGCGTTTTTTGGTTCTTCCCAAAAAGTGTTGACCGTGGAGCATGCAGTCCAAATTTTGGGTATGGATATGATTCAGAGCCTGGTCCTCTCGTATCAAATTTTTTCAAAGTTCGAGCAAAATAAATTAACAGATTTGTCATTGGACAAAATCTGGAATCACAGCATGACGGTAAGAAAATATGCCGTGAATATTGCAGAAGCTGAAGACACGAGCGAAGCATTTAAAAGCTACGTTATCACCGGAGCGATGCTGCATGACATCGGGAAAATATTAATTGCTTACTATCTTCCAGATAAATACCAGGAAGTGCTTTCATTTGCACAAGCCAATTCGGTGCAAATATGCCAGGCGGAACAGAGTATTCTGAATATCACGCACGATCAGTTGAGCGCATATTTGTTAGGCCTTTGGGGGTTTCCGGATCCTCTTGTCGAAGCGGTCGCCTATCATCATTTTCCTTCCCAGAGTGAGTGCCAGACACTGACCCCATTGGTTGCCATTCATGTGGCCAATGTTCTGGCTCATGAAATAGACGGGGATCAAAACGATCGCCGATCTTCAGAGCTTGATGAAAACTATATTAAAAAAATCGGCCTTTTAGACCGTGTGCCCGTCTGGAGAGAAATTTGCCAGGGAAATACATCTGAATACACCGATAAATAACATCGATAGCACTTGCACAAACACACAGGAGTGATCCCTATGTTAAGGCAGATCCTATTTGTCGATGATGACCCAAATGTTTTGAGCAGCATGAAAAGAGCACTGCATTCGGAGCAGGATAAATGGCAGACATCCTATTTTTCCAGCGCTTTAGAAGCTCTCCAGTCCATGAACAACCCGTCTCCCAAGGTAATCGTAACGGATTGGAATATGCCAGGGATGGATGGATTGGATTTATGCCACCAAATCCGTAAATTGGAAGAAGAAGGGGAATTGAACAATAACTATATTATCTTTCTGACCGGCAAACAGGGAGTGGAAAAAACGGTTGAAGCGCTGGAAAAAGGCGCGGACGATTTTATAACCAAACCTTGTGACGCTCGAGAATTGATAGCGCGCATCCAGGTTGGTTTTCGAATTATAGAATTGCAGAACGACCTCAAGAGGGCAAACCAGCAGCTGGAAGTTTTTGCACGTTCCATGTCTGCTTAACCCGGTTGTAATGACAATACATACAGATCAGCACATCATCTAGGGTAAAAATCATGACGGAAAAAATTCTTTTGGTTGATGACGAACTGAATGTTCTCCAAGGCTATAAGAGGAGTTTACGCAATAAATTCGACATCGAAACCGCCCTGGGTCCCGAAGAAGGATTAAAAGCGCTTTCCGCCAATGGCCCGTTCGCCGTCGTTGTTTCGGACATGCAAATGCCCGAAATGAACGGGATTCAGTTCCTCGCTCAAGTCAAACAAAAAAACGCAGATACGGTGCGCATCATGTTGACCGGAAACGCAGATCAGCAAACGGCGATTGAGGCGATTAACGAGGGTAATATTTTCCGGTTCCTGACAAAACCCTGTTCTCCTGAAAAATTGGGGCAAGTCTTGACCGCCGGAATTGATCAGTATCGTCTGATCAACGCGGAAAAAGAACTTCTTGAAAAAACATTGGCTGGAAGCGTCACCATGCTGACAGAAATTCTTTCTGTATTCGATAATGATTTGTTCGGCAAGTCAACGCGACTTCGGGACCAAATTCAGGAATTCAGTGAATACTTGAATATTCCGCTTTCATGGGAATTTGAAATCGCTTCCCTGCTTTCCCAAATCGGATACCTGAGTGTCCCTCCCGATCTTTTGGTGAAGGCCCAGAAGCAACAGAAACTTTCACCTTCTGAAAAAGAAATTTTAGACCAGGTTCCAGAGTTTGGCGGGCGCCTTCTCGAGCATATTCCGCGCTTGAAACCGGTTTCAAAAATTATCTTATATCAAAATAAGAGGTTTGACGGATCCGGTTTTCCGGAAGATTCAGTATCTGGGAAAGAAATTCCATTGGGCGCACAAATGATCAAGATATTTTCCGATCTCGTCGAAATGGAATCCAATAACGCCACAAGAGAAGAGATCATCGAAACATTAAAAAGTCGAACGGACTGGTATGACCAGAATATTATTAAAAAAGTAATTTGTTTTCTTTCCGATCAAAAAACAGGGGAATTGGATTTGACCAAGGCCTCCATCTCCGTATTCCTTGATGACCTCCGGCCAGGAGACATGATTTTATCCGATATCAAAAACAACGATGGAAGCCTCCTTCTTTCTGCAGGTCAGAAAATATCCAAGGTGCAGTTGGAACGCCTGTGCAATATCGCAAAAACAACAGGAATTCAGGAACCCATCGAGATTAAAAAACGATGAGGCGAAACAACCTGGAGTAGAAGGCACTGAATAAAGCCAGGAAGGCGCTTGAGGGTCATGAATCACCACAGCAGGCTGAGGGCGGAATGACTTCTCCTCTATAAAAATCCCCCTTCGCAGCCCTACAGAATCGTTTCTTCGCCAAGGGTGCAAAGGGGGATTCACGGTTGAGCGGGAAAGTATCTCTTCTGAAACTCCTGCAAAACAGCAGCGGCGATGTGCTCATCCAGGTTGCTCCAGAATTCATAGGCCTCCGCCACCGCAAAGGTGTAGCCACTGCGGATGTTCGGGCAATACACAGCATCCACCTGTTCAGCCACCTCCCCTATGGGGCCTGCGTGCCCAGTCGGAACGGCAACGATGATCTTACCGGCGCCGGCCTTGCGAATCGCTTGCAGGGCGGCTTGCAGAGTGACCCCGGAGGCGACCCCATCGTCCACCAGAATCACCGTCCGGTCCCGGCAATCGGGAAAAGGCCGGTTTCCCCGTATCACCCGGTTCCGGCGCGCCACTTTTTCCAGCGTTCGCCTCGTCCCTTCGGCGATTTCTTCCTCACTCAAACCGGCGGCTTCGCTCATGCCGGAATCCATCCACAGCGTGCCGTCGAATGCCACCGCCCCATAGCCCCATTCGGAGTTCCAGCTTGGTGTGATTTTGTTGGCCACAGCGGCATCCAGCTCCAGGTTGAGCCTTTGAGCGATCACCGATGCGATTGGAACACCTCCCGATGGAATTCCCAGCACAAGCGCATTGCTTCCCGCATACGCTTCCAGCATGTCTGCCAGTACTTTCCCCGCATGGTGGCGGTTGCGGAACACGTACTTTCTGTCCCGCAGTTCAGGCAACTCAAAAATGGAATTTTGGATGTCTGTTTTCATGATGGACTCCGTTCTCTCACCCTTCCCGCCCTCAACAGGAGGAAGCCGTTTCTGCAGGTTGCGGGGACAGAATTTCTTTCACCCGTTTTTTCAGCTCATTAAGATTGG
The DNA here is from genome assembly GCA_965223345.1 of Nitrospinales bacterium. GTDB lineage: Bacteria > Nitrospinota > Nitrospinia > Nitrospinales > VA-1 > CBDCWG01. The sequence continues at coordinate 1,511,131 of CBDCWG010000012.1, read as the reverse complement.
CGGATTTGATCCAGTAACTCTTCGCACTCCAGACCCTGAAATCCTGCTTGTAGTGCGCGAACGCAGAGCAAAAGATCACCGGAATGTCCGGGAATTCATGCATCACGATGTTCATGAACTCGATCCCATCCATCCCGGGCAATTTGATGTCCAGGCAGATGAGATCGGGTTTCTCTTTCCCGATCATTTCCAGGGCTTCCTCCGCATCGCTCGCCAGCACCACAGCGTACCCTTCCTCCTCAAACTCTTCTTTGTACAAGAAGCGGATGTTTATTTCGTCGTCCACGATCAATATCTTTTTCATGGCCGATTTCCTCACGATGAAATGCCTTGGTTCGTATTCCCCTGCACATGCATGTTCCCCTACCTGTAATTAATATAGGCTCTGCCGGCTTTTCGTCAATCGGGCGGGAGCCGTCCTTCCGAAAACCGTTGCGCATTTGTCGGAGCGGACCTACTTTAAAAGTGAGGGATGCAGACACTCCCCCAGAATCAACCCGGATTGGACTGCATGACAATCCGATCATCCGGAAAGGGGGCGAGCTTATGTGGTTCGACGTGATGGGAATCGTAGTCACACTGTATATCGTAGGCATGTTGGTTGCAGAGCTTTTCGAAGGGAACCATATCTTCCACAGCTAGCATGAGAGCGACAACGCTTTAGGCAAACCGGCCTTTCCCTGAATTTTGCATCGACGATCGGGGGAAGGCCTTTTTTTAGGTATCAGTCGCACCGGGATCGACAGCGGAAACCACGAGACAAGGAGCGTCCAGGCGTCAATCGGGGAGCTTGACTTCGGCGATCAGGGGCAGATGGTCGGACGCCGTCCGCGTGAGCGCGGTGCGGGGCACTTCGATTCCCCGCACCTCGATGCCGGGGCTGACGAAAATGTGATCGATCCGCCCCACCGGAAAGCGGCCGAAAAAGGTGCGCTGCGGGCGGTGGTCGTTCAGGCTCCATTGGGCGTCGATGAATTTGCGGCGCAGTTTGTTGCACACGCGGGAACGGGGCAGCGCGTTGAAATCCCCGCACAGGATGACGGGATCGCGGCAATCGGGATGCCCCAGCCATTCTTTTCCCATGAGCGCGTTCACCTGCTGGATGCGTTCCTGCTCCCGCAGTCCGAAGTGCGTGTTGAAAAGCTGGATTGTTTTGCCGTCAACCCCGATCTCGACCCAGAGGGCGCCCCGGGGTTCGATGTCGGAGCGGTCCGGGATTCCCGGCAGGCGGCCCGCGTGCACCAGCTGCATGGGAAAACGCGTGAGCACGGCGTTGCCGAATTCTTCTTCCTGAATCTTCACGGCCGGCGCGAAATGAAAGTCCATGTCCAGCTCGTGCGCAATGAAATGCACCTGATCGACGGAACCCGTCCGCATCCTTCGAACATCCAGCTCCTGCAGGCACACGATGTCGGGATCGTAATGGGCGATGACCTTGGCGATCCGTTTGGGCGAGGTTTTTCCATCCATGTTGATGCAGTAGTGGATGTTGTAGGTCATGATCCGCAAGTGGTTCTCCCGGCGTTTGCGGCGGGACAGTTGCGGTTTCTGCGGTGATGGATGGCGCTTGAGGTAACGCAGCGCGGCTTCTCTGAGCTGCAGCGGCCGCAGGTAGTCGCCGGTGGTTTCCAGCGGGGTCGTCACGGGTAGAAGCGCGAAGGCGCGGGTCTCTTCCGGGCCCGGGCCGGTGTGGGAACCGTTTTCCATGGGAAAGCTGACCGGCTGTCTGCCCAGCCTCCAGCCCGAAAGGATCAGGTCTCCGGCGTTCGGATGATGCGATAGCTTCACCAGATCCTGCGCCGCTTCCTCTAAAAAAGGATGTTCCGGCCCCAGCAGTTTTTCCGCATCCTGAGGGAGATGCAGCAGGCCGTCCCGGGTGCAGGCGTGGGCATCCCCGTTCGAAGCGGCGTACAGCACCGTGGGGATGTGCGCTTCTTCGACCAGCTTTTTCGCCAGGCGCGCCTTCTCCGGCTGATCAAGCAGCACCGGCGTGTAGAGGTGTCCCAGGGAACCCAGCGCGGTGACCACCAGACGGGAGCGGTCGATCGCGTCCTGATCGTCGTTCTCCCCCACCAGCCAGTTCAGAAACGCGGTCCCCAGCCATTTGGAGCGTTCGAACTGGATTCCGCGCGTGTCTTTTTTTCCCAGCAGCGGCGGCCCGAATTGGGTGAACACCTTGGCCACCGCTTCCTGAACGGATTTCCCGCTTTCCCTGGGAAAAGGAACGGTTTCCTCCTGGCCGTGATCGGAAAACACCCACACCTCATAATCCCGGCGCGAAGACATGCGTGCCGTGTGCACAACCCTTCGGATCGCCGCATCGATGCCCTTGAGCGTCCAGTGGGCGAAATCGGATGTGGGGCCGCGGCGGTGGGCCTGCTCGTCGTACCCGAGGAAATTGATATGGACGACCGGGAGCCCGCGCAGGACATCCATCCGCGCCCCGAGAGTGACCAGATCGCGCAATAGAATGCTGATCGCCACGCGGGTGGGAACGAATTTCAACTCCTTCAACAGATCTTTCCCGCCGATCAGACCGCGGATGCAGTCTCCCACAGCCAGAACCGATTCGACCAGGAGAAGAAACCCCGTCCGGAGCAGACTCAATGCGTGCGAGAAAAAAAAGCCCAATAGATTTATGGGGTGGATCGCTCGCGTGATGTGATCCCAGCCGAACGTCGCCGGGCAGAAATGCGTTTCCGCCGCGCCGCCGGAAAAGATGTTGGCGTAGGTACTCCCATTTTCTAAAAGGTGGGGTCGATTTTTTTCCAGCGACTCCTGAATTTTGGCAACCGGTTCCGGATCGAACATTTTCACCACTTCTCCTGTGCTCCGGTCCTGAAAGCTGAACGCGGGCACGCACCCGGGAACCCCGTAGAGCAGCTCCCCCTGAACGGCGGGTGTGCTGGCCGGGAGCCCCGAGTACAAAGTGTGCATGCGGTAACCCTCGGTGCCCAGCAGTTGCTTGAGGAAAGGCATTTTTCCTTTCCCGAGCGCCGTTTCGAGCTGCCTGCGGGACAGGCCGTCGATCTGCACCAGCACCAGCCCCGGTTCGGTTTCGGTGCCGCTGGATTTTGAAAGCCCGAGCAGGCGGATTCCCCATTCGCTCGCATGGAACCACGAGCGGATTCGGCGCCAGACGCTTTCCATCCGTTCAATCATCGCGATTTTCCCACCGGGACTCCTCAGGGCTCAACGCCGCACCGGCAGCGTGCGCGCGATTCGCCCAGATTTCCCATTCCGCCTCCAGCAGCCGCAGCGCCGTGTCCCACATGCTGTCTTCGGTTTCGCGCGAGGCGGGTTCTTCTTTTTCGATCAGATTCCGGTACTGCTCAAGGGCCTTGAGGGCGCACCGCTCTGCTGAAAACGCTTCCGCCGTTTTGCGGGCATTTTGCTGCAATGCTCGCATTTCCTGACAAGGCAGCGACGCAACCCAACGCAGCGCACTGGCAAAAACCGAAACATTCCCGCTGGCGAGCAACCGCCCGTTCTTGCCATCCTCCACCACTTCCCGGACACCGGGCGCATCCAGGGCGATGACCGGTGTTGCCGCCGCCATGGCCTCGGTCAATACCATTCCCTGGGTTTCGCTTTTCGATGCGAAGGCGAACACATCCATGGCGTGATACGCAGCGACGAGATCCTTCCCTTTCAGGATGCCGTGCACATGCAGCCTGTCACCGAGGCCGCATTCCCGGAACCGGTCCCGCACGGTCTGCTCAGAAGGCCCGGTGCCCACAACCAGAAAATGGGCGTTTTCCTGAGCGCGGCAAAATTGCGCGACCGCCTGGGCGAGAAAGTCCAGGTTCTTTTCCGGAGCCAGACGCCCCAGGTGACCGACGAGGAAGGCGTTTTCCGGAATCTTTGCGGTTTCCCGGAACGATCGCTCTCGTTTTTGAGAAAAAAGTTCCATCTGCACACCTGTGGGGACGATCGCAATCGGCTTCTCCACACCACGTGTTTTCAGAATGCGGGCGATGCTTTCACTGGGAGCGAACACCCGGTCGCAGAGGTTGGCGTATCCTGTGGAAAGATCCACCACAAAGCGCTGCATGGCCGGAGAATCGCCGGGAACGTAATGGGTGTATTGTTCGTACAGGGTGTGATGGGTGAAAACCAGGGGGGCGTTTTTTGCCGAGGAAACCAACAGCGCCGTGTCCCCCAGCAAAAAAGGATGATGCGCGTGCACGACGTCCGGGTGAAAATCTTCCAGGGCGGCGGCGACCAGTCCGGGGATGGGGAGCCGAACCGAAAAATCACTGCCATTGAAATTCTGGATGGCCGGAACCCGGATCACGTCTTCTTCGCTTTCCGGCATGCCCACAAACTCGGGCACCACCAGAACCACGCGGTGCCCCTTTTTCCGGTATTCACGCGTGAAGATTTGCAACGATTTCGCCACGCCCCCCACATGCGGCGAGAAAGTGTTGGACATCATCAAAATATTCATGACGCATTATCGACTGGAGAACGCCCCGAAAACACCACGAAATATCGAATCCTCACAGGGATGTTCTCCGACGATGCAAAAGTCATTGCCGGACTGAGTATGGATTCTGTTCTCCCCATTATAAAGGATCGACGGCGCTCACGATTATTCCGAATCTAAGGCTTTCAAAACCTCACACGAAAACCCAAAAATCATTTTATGTCAATATTTTATGGAGGCCCGCGCACGCTGCTTTGCGGGAATAAACGCATTTCCCCGGCGGTCTTACTTATAGGAGTGAGGACGGCTCCTGCAATTCGAGAGGTGCGCCATGATACTGGAAATAAGATTGCACGGGCGCGGGGGCCAGGGGATCAAAACCGCCGGTCAGATTTTAGGAACCGCGGCGTTTTTGTCCGGGTTTCAAGCGCAGGACTTCCCGCTTTACGGAGCGGAACGGCGGGGTGCGCCGATCGTCGCCTTCACCCGCATCAGCGACCAGCCCATCCAGAAACGCGGCCCCATCGCGCGTCCCGATATCCTCATGGTCGGAGACGCCACTCTCCTGGAAGACGCGAAAACCGGACCGCTCTGCGGGACGGACGCTTCGACGGCGATCTTCATCAACTCCACGCTCAAAGCGCAGACGCTGAAGGACAAGTTCAAACTGCCGGCGCTTCCCGCAACCGCAGAACTGACCCAGCTTGGAGTCGAGTTTCTGGAGCGGGGAAACATCCTGAGCACGGCTTTGGCGGCTGCGGCCGCGAAGATCACGGGAAAAATTTCCTGGGAAGCCCTCAAAGAAGCCATAGAAGTCGAACTGGAGCAGCAGGGCTTCGCAGAGGAAATCGTGCAGAAAAACACAGCCCTGGCAGCGCACGTGTTTGAAATCGTAAAACCGGCTCCTATCGGAAAAAAAACCGAACAACCGCTGACAGCCAGCCGGCTGATCGGCATCGAGCAGCACCCGGTCGCCGAAGCCGCGCCGGTGATTCTGGCGCAGGGAAACATGGGTCTGCGAAAAACCGGCAACTGGAGGCTGCAACGCCCGGTCATCGATTACGAAAAATGCAATCACTGTCTCATCTGCTATGCCCGATGCCCGGACGGTGTGATCGCCGTCGATCCGGACGGCAAGCCGGTGATCGATTACGATCACTGCAAGGGGTGCTTGATCTGCGCGCAGGAATGCCCGCTGCACATCATCCAAAACGTATGGGAGGTGGAACATGCAGACGACGGCGCTTAAGAGAATGCTGACAGGCAACAAGGCGGCGGCGTGGGGGGCCCGTCTCGCAGGGGTGGAATACGTCCCGGCATTCCCCATCACCCCGCAGACGGAGATCGTCGAGACCCTGTCCACGTGGTTCGCAGACGGAACCCTGCGGGGAAAATTCACCAACATGGATTCGGAACACTCCATGTTCATGGCGGCGGGAGCCGCTGCGGCCACCGGCGTGCGCGTGTTCACCGCGTCTTCCAGCCAGGGGATCCTGCACGGACTGGAATCCATCTACACCGTCACCGGCTGGCGTGTGCCTTTCGTTCTGGTCAACGTGTCCCGGGCGCTCGCCACCCCGATCACGCTGGAACCGGATCACAACGACGTGATGGCGACCCGCGACTGCGGCATGGTGCAATTGCATGCGGAAACCTGCCAGGAAGTTCTGGATTTCATCCTGCTCGCCTTCCGCATCGCCGAATCTCCCGATGTGTGCCTGCCGGTGCTGGTGAACATGGACGGTTTCTACTTGTCCTTCACCCGCGAGCCGGTGCTGATCCCGGACGAAGCCGCTGTGCGGGCGTTTCTGCCTGAATTCGAACCGGTGCAACCGGTTTTTCAGGCTTCCCGTCCGATGGCCCGCGCGGGGGCCGTGTTCGGCGGCGGACCTTATACCTATTTTCGCATCCAGCAGGAACTCGCCGCCCGCAAGGCGGAAACGGTTTTTGCAGAGGCGGCGCAGGAATATGGCGAACGCTTCGGACGCTACTACGACACGGTGGAGCGGTTTCAATTGGACGATGCGGACTACGCGTTTGTCATGAGCAATTCGTTCGCCACGCAGGGAAAAGCCGCTGTCCGGCGGCTGCGCAGTCAGGGCGTGAAAGCCGGATTGCTGAAAATTTCCATGTTCCGGCCTTTCCCCGCACAGGCCATTGCCGAAGCGCTGCGCAAAACGGAAAAGATCGCCGTGATCGACCAGAACCTCGCGCCGGGCATGGGCGGCATCATGTATCCGGAAATCGTCACGGCGCTCGCAAACGGCCACCGGCCGGCGCACAAAGTGCTTTCGGTGATCGGCGGTCTGGGAGGCAAAAACCTGCGCGAAGAGGATTTTTTGTCCATCGTCGCCGAGCTGGACGCCCCGGTCCCGCGCACGCCTTTGTTCCTGTACGACGAAAACGACTGGAACCAGTTTCAGAATCTGCTGAAGCTGGCTCACTCGGGAAAGGAAGCATCATGAACACGGTTCACCACAAAAAAATCAGCGATCTGCATCCGCGTGAAGGCATCCAGCCGGGGACGGCGCTGTGCGCGGGTTGCGGCGGGCTTGAGGGATTGCGGCTGGCGCTCAAGGAACTGGGAGACCGCGTCCTGTTGTGCAACGCAGCCGGATGCTTCACCCTGCTGTCGGTGTATCCGTTCACTCCCTTCGAGGGTTCCTGGCTGTACACCACCATGGCGGGTCCGGTGCCCGCGGCGCAGGGCGTGCGCGACGCCCTGGACATCCGCTTGCAGCACAAACACCTGCCCGAGGAGGAAAACCTGCTGGTCATGGTGGTTGCGGGCGACGGGTCCACCGCGGACATGGGCTTGAGCCCCACCTCCGCCGCCCTGCACCGCAACCTGGATTTTATCTACTATTGCTACGACAACGAGGCCTACGGCAACACAGGCTTCCAGTTGTCCGCTGCCTCCCCCTACGGGAGCATGACTCAGACCACTCCGGTCACCGGGATGCATCCGGCGGGAGCTGAAATCAGGAAAAAAGATCTGTTCGAAATCTGGAAAGCCCAGGACCCGCCGTACATCGCGACGGTGTCTCCCAGGGAGCCGATCGATCTGTCCAACAAGTTCGCCAAGGCCAGAGAAATGAAAGGTCCACGCCTGTTCATCTGCATGTCCCCCTGCCCCACCGGATGGGGATTCGATCCCAGGGAGACGCAGTTGATCGCCAAGCTCGCTGTGGACACCGGCATTTTCCCGCTGAAGGAATACATCGACGGAAAAGTGATCCACACGCGCAAACCGAGAAAGCGCATTCCAGTGGAAAAATTTCTCGAACGGCAAAAACGCTTCCGCCACCTGTTCGTTCCGAAAAAACAGGATGCGGTGATTGCGGAAATCCAAAGCAATGTGGACCGCTATTGGGAAAGGCAGGACTGACATGTTCGCCACACAAAAAGAGGCCGCGGGCTCGAACGCAGCGGGCGCCGAATTTTCCCTGAGGCTGTTCTTCGCTCCGCAATCGGTGGCGGTGATCGGCGCCTCTCCCAAGCCGGACAACCTGGGAGGAAAGATCGTCGCCAGCATGCAGGCCCAGGGGTTTGCCGGAACGATCACGCTCGTGCACCCGGATGGCAAGTCCCTGCATGGCTGTAATGCCGTACGCCGCATCGATGATCTGCCGGAGGGCGTGGACCTGGCGGTCGCCGCCGTCCCCGCCTCAGCGGTTCCTGGATTGGTGAAACCTCTCGCGGGCAGGAACGTGCATCATTTGATCGTGACCAGCGGCGGGTTTGCAGAAACCGGAGCGGAGGGTGAAATTCTGCAGAACCACTTGCAGGCGGAGGCGAAAAAATTCGGCGTCCGCGTCATCGGCCCCAACGGCCTGGGAGTTTTCAGCGCACCGGATCAATTCAACAGCTTCTTTTTGACACCCGAAGCCATCCGGTTTCCCAAACCGGGCAAGGTGGGCCTCCTCTCCCAGAGCGGCGCCTTTCTCTCTCTGGCACTCAACACGCTGGCGGAGCGGAATATCGGCGTCCAGCGTGCGGTGAATTTCGGCAACCGAATCGACGTGGGTGAAACGGAACTTCTGGAACTTTTTCTACAGGACCCCGCAATCGAAGTGATCGGCATGTATCTGGAAAGCATCGCCGACGGACCGCGCCTGGTTCGTGCCGCCATCCAGGCGAAAGGGAAAAAACCGATCGTCATCTGGAAAGGGGGCCGCGAACAGCGCGGCAGCGACGCCGCTCAAGCGCATTCGGCTTCCCTCGCAGGGTCGTATGAAGTTTTCCAGGCTGCCTGCGCCAAAGCGGGAATCGTCGAGGTGTTCGGTTTCGAGGCGTTTGCGGAGGCTCTGGAGATGTTCGCAGCGCAACCTGTTCCCAACGGACCGCGTGTGCTCGTGGTTTCCAACGGCGGGGGCATGGGCGTTTTCCTGACCGATCTGTGCGAACGATATGGATTGCAGATCCCCAAACCTTCCGGCAAAACCCGGAGCGCGTTGAGTGAATTTTTGCCGCCGTATTATTCCATGCAGAACCCGATCGACCTCACCGGCTCCGGCACCAACGCACAATGTCTGAAGAGTCTGGACGTGCTGCTGAACTCCGGCGAGTTCGACAACCTGCTTCTGGTACTGCTTTCCGGGACGCAGGGAATCCACGCAGACATCGCAACCGATTTCCACAGAACCTTTCCCCAAGACATTCCCCTGGCCATCGCAGCCTATGGAGAGGCATTACGGGTTCCGTTGCAGCGGCAGCTGCTGCGCCAGAAAATTCCCGTTTTTTCCTCCGCCGAATCGGCGGTGCGCGCCCTTTCGGTGCTGGAACAGCAGCAAAACATCCGCAAACGGTTTGCAACGGAGGCAACACCGGATTTTGATGTCGTGGAACAGGATGGATTCATGTGGCCCTTCAGCGATCGGACGCCGCACGAAATGCAGCTCAAGGAATTTTTAAAACAAAGGGGCATCGAAGTTCCCAAACACAAACACGTGCAAACTCCTGAAGATTTGAATGCTACCTGCGATGAGATGGGTTTCCCGTTGGTGTTGAAGGTCGTGAAACCGGAATTGAAACACAAGCTGGAGATCTACGGCGTTCAAACGGGAATCGACAACCCGCACGATCTGTTCCGCAAATGGCAGGACATGCAGGAGAACTGGCCGGGATCCATTTGGGTGGAGCAACAGATGCCCGATGGCCTGGAACTGATGGTGGGAGCATACCGGGATCCGCAGTTCGGCCCGGTGTTGTTGTTCGGGACCGGCGGCCCTTATGTCGAAACCCTGGGAGACATCCAACGTATCCTGGAGCCGGCCACTTCGCAGGAGCTGGAACAACTGATCGACTCCACCCGGGCCGGGAAAATCATCGCCGGCATTCGCAGTCAGACGGCTCTGGCAAAGAACCGCCTGTCGCATTTTTTGCAGGAAATCACTCGATGGGTGCGCAACGTGCCGGCAATCGAATCGTTGGACTTCAACCCGGTGCGGCTTTACGAACATCGATTGGTAGTGCTGGATGCCAAATGCACCCTGAAAAAGGCGAAAGAAAGGAGGGATTGAAAATGAACAGAACCTACATCGACGATTTCGCAGATGAGTTGGGTCCTGAAAAGATCGTTCACATTTACGAACCCAAATCCAAACTCCGCTCCATCGTGGTGATCGACAATCTGTCGATGGGTCCTGCCATCGGCGGCTGCCGCATGGCCATCGACGTCAGCACGCTGGAGGTCTTTCGCCTGGCGCGCGCAATGACCCTGAAAAACGCATTGGCGAACCTGCCCCACGGAGGCGCAAAGTCGGCGATCATTGCGGATCCGCGGTCGGAGAACAAGGAGGAAATCATCCGGTCTTTCGCCAGCGCCATCAAAACTCTGACGGATTACATCCCGGGCCCGGACATGGGAACCGACGAACGTTCTATGGCCTTCATCCTCGATGAAATCGGGCGCGCCGTGGGACTGCCGAAAGTGCTCGGCGGGTTGCCGCTGGACAGCCTGGGCATGACGGGGTTCGGTTTGAGTGTGGCCTGTGAAGTGGCCGCCCCGCAAATCGGACTCACCCTGGAAGGCGCGCGTGTGATCGTCCAGGGTTTCGGCAATGTAGGACGGGCCGCGGCGCGCTTTCTCTCTGAGAAAGGATGCCGGCTCATCGCGACCTGCGATTCTCAAGGCGCCATTCACAATGCAGACGGTCTCGATGTGGATAAACTGATCGAATTCCAGCAGAGCGGTGAAAAAGTCGATCGGTTCCCGGATGGCAAAGCCCTGCAACGCGACGAAATCCTGAGACTCGAATCGGACATCTTCATCCCTGCCGCCCGCCCGGATGTGTTCACCGAGGCGAACCAGGCTCTTTTGCAAACCCGATTGATCCTGGAAGGCGCCAACATTCCCATCACCCATGAGGCGGCAGAAAAAATATACAAACGCGGCATTCACATCGTTCCGGACGTCATCGCCAACAGCGGAGGGGTGATCTGCGCCGCTGCCGAGTATCAGAAGCAAACGCAGGCCAACGCCTTCGACCGCGTGCGTGAAACGATCCATGCCAACACCGTGGAGTTGCTCAAAAGACTGAAAGAGGAAGACCTGGCTCCGCACGAACTGGCTTTGAAGATGGCCCGTGAACGGATCACAGACGCCATGACGTACCGGGCTCATATGTGACGGGGAACGCGTGATCGGTCAATTTCCCGCAACGCGAGAGCTATGAGCACGAAGCGAAAAAATAAAAAACACCTTTCACTCGTTTCTTGCAAGTGGAATGGCCTGCTAATTTATTCACAAAACTTTTCGAGAGTTGATCATGGACGATTCGATCGTATTCCATGCAGGGGTTTCTGAAGAGGTATTCAGAGAAATGGTTTCTCTGCGACGGGATCTTCACCGCCACCCGGAACTGAGCGGGCAGGAAAAGCAAACGGCCAAACGCATCGTTGAGCATCTCAAGCGAATTGGAATCCATGCTCAGTCCGGTGTGGCGGGACATGGCGTGGTGGCTGAAATTCCAGGCAAAGCCGAGGGTCCGTTTATCGCCCTGAGAGCGGACATGGACGGACTTCCGATCCAGGAGGAAACGGGTCTCGCTTTCAGCTCCATCTACAAAGGGGTCATGCACGCTTGCGGTCACGACGGGCACAGCAGCATGCTTCTGGGAGCGGCGGAGATCCTCGCAAAGGGAGCGCCTCCTCCACTGCCGGTTCGCTTGATCTGGCAGCCGGCGGAAGAGATCGGAAACGGCGCCAAGTCCATGATCTTGCGAGGTGTCCTGGAAAATGTGGGCATGATATTCGGCGGACACCTGGACCGGCACCATCCACCGGGAACGCTCGTTGTGACGGAAGGTGCGGTGAATGCGTCCACCGATGTGTTTGAGATCTCCATCCAGGGGCAACAGGGACACGGAGCCCGGCCCCATGAAACCATCGATGCGGTGGTGGTCGGAAGTCTTCTGGTGACCGCGATCCAGACGATCGTCTCACGGGAAGTGGACCCTGCCCATCCGTCGGTCATTTCGGTGGGCCGTTTTCATTCCGGAACCGCCGCCAATGTCATCGCCGGAAACGCCATTTTGGAGGGAACGATTCGGGCGCAAAGCGACAGCGTGCGGGAACATTTGCAAAAAGCCATCACTCGCATCGCTCAAGCCATCGGACAATTGCACGGAGCCCGGATCGAGGTGAAAGTTTCTTCCGGCACGCCTCCTGTGATCAACACGCCGGAAATGACACAGCTGGCCAGAGAAGCGGCTGTGAACGTGGTGGGGGAAGAAGGGGTTCAGCCACTCCGCACCGCCAATATGGGAGGTGAGGACTTTTCCTACTACCTCCGTCACGTTCCCGGGGCCTACATCCGTTTCGGAGCGCAGGTTCCCGGGCGGGAAGGGTTCCCCGCACATTCCAGCCGTTTCGATTTCGACGAGCGAGCCCTGGCAACCGCTGCGGCCTGGTTTGTCCAGATCGCAAAGCTGGCTGGAGTTTATTTAAACAAGTGAGTGGATCACCATGAAAAAAAACAATAAATGTTTTTCTGTGCGAGAAGCTCGGGAAGAAGATGTACCTGCGATCCGCGATATTTTCAAAAGTGTCTACAGCGGCGATTATCCCTATCCTTATTTTTATGATGTGGATTGGTTAAAACGCTCTGTGTTTAACGAGGATATTTTAATGCTGGTCGCGGAACATTCCGAAAGCAAAGAAATACTGGGCACCGCATCGGTGATTTTCGAGACCGGCGCTTATTCCGATCTGGTGGGCGAATTCGGGCGACTGGTGGTGCGCCAGGATGCCAGGTGCGATGGCATCGGCAAGGCACTCATGGATGCACGCATCGAATGTGTGAAGTCCCGCTTGCATGTAGGGATCGTGGAAAATCGAACCGTGCACACCCATTCCCAGAGCATCTCACTGTCGCACGGATTTTCGCCGGCGGGCCTGTTGCCGCTCAAGCTTTATTTTCGTCATCGGGAAAGCATGGCTCTTTTCGTTCAACACTTTGGCGACGCGCTGAACTTGCGGGCGAACCATCCCCGCATCATACCCGAGGCACACATCCTCGCTCACCTGTCTCTGGCAAACTGCGGACTCGAATTTGACGCCATCATCGACGAAGAGGCCCTCCCCTACCCGCACCAGGGTGATTTTGAATTGGAGAAATTGACTTCCGAAGGGCTCCCCAGTTTGCTGCGAATCGAGCGCGGTCGGGTCCGCAACCGGGAGATCTTCGGGCCCATGCGCCTGCAGTATGGTTTTTTCCGCCTGACAAAAAGTCACGCCACCTACCTGGTTGCCAGAGGGAAAACGCGTGCAGGCCCGGGCCCCGTCGCCGGAGCCATCGGATACATTCACGATGAGCTGGAACGAAACCTGCGAATTTTCGAATTGATCACCAACGGCGATGAAGCCATCCGGTATCTTTTGGAGCATTTGCTGGATCTTTGCCAGAATAAATGGGAGGTGGACTACGTGGAAGTGGATGTCAGCACGAAGGCCCCTCGTATGCAAAGAACGCTGCTCGAACTGGGGTTTCTGCCGGCGGCCTATCTCCCCGCAATGGTGTTTTGTGATGTCGAGCGCGTCGATGTGTTGCGCATGGTCCGCATTTTGCCATCCTTCAACACCGGATCCATCGAGTTGATTCCGGAGATGCGTCCGATAGCGGAATCGGTGATCCATTCATTCACACGCAAAGAAGTTTTGCCCGCGATCGCCGAGGCTGTGAATCGGATAAAACTGTTTACCGGCCTCACGGAAGAACAGACAAAGCGCGTCGCCGGAACCTGCACCCTGTCTCACTTCAAACGGGGAGAAGCACTGTTCTCCCAGGGTGATCCTTCTTCGTGCATGCATTTAATGATCGAAGGGAAAGCGAAGGTGTCCATGGCCGGCCCCGAGCAGAAAGTGGGACAGGTGTCTACAGGCGATGCGGTCGGGGAGATCTCGCTGTTGACCTGTGAACCCCATTCCGCAACCATCACCGCTGAAGAACCGGTGTTGGCGGCCACACTTTCAGGCGAATCTCTGGCAGAGCTTGTGCGTCTGCGGCCGGATATCGGTGTGGTTCTTTACCGGAACCTGGCTGTGGGCCTGGGAGAAAAACTCAGGTGGGCGGACGCGCATTTAGTGAAACGATGACCTTCTCTTTAGAAACCTTGACCGAATAGTATGACAGCACGTATCTCATTTATCAGATTTGCCAATCGATCGCTAAAGCATATTCAACCTGTTTCAATCCACGGACAGGATCCTAACAGAACCCCATTGAAACCAGGGTTGTTTGAAAACCCATCACAATGAAGGCAGCGATGAAACAGACATCATTCCCCAAGACACCGATTTCAGCACACAAAAATTTTCGAGAACGGATTCTTAAAACCAGCAGCGTCGTTGGATTTTCCGGAAATGCCATTCTCCTTGCCAGCTTGCTGACCCTGACCCTGTATAGCTCTCCTCTCTCTGCGATGGATTGTCCGCAACCGAGAAAAACCCAAAAAGCTCCCGATGAGATCTATAAAAAAGTCAATCCGCTAGACTCCACCATGGAGAACGTTTTGATGGGCAAAGCTCTCTTTGAGGAAAAAGCCAAGCCCCGGGCCTGCAAACTTTGTCATGGATTGAAAGGAGATGGCCGCGGCCCCCTGTCCGTCCAACTGAATCCAAAGCCGAGAGATTTTACCTGCGCCAACACCATCGGGGATGTCCCCGACGGTCAGCTGTTCTGGATCATCCGCAACGGATCTCCGGGAACCGGAATGCCCGCCTTTTCCAAACTGGAAGATGAGGAAATATGGCAGCTCATCCTTTATATAAGAAAACTGGCCCAATCGAGAATCGCCGAAGTATCCGCCAAACTTTCATTTTCAGCTGCCGGATACCGAGGCAAACTGAAAACACCCCTCCGGCTGCTGAGTATTTGCTCACGTGACAGTTGAAAATACTCTGCGCAGACATAGACTATCTTATCTATAGACGGGGCTTCACGAATTTTGCGAGCTTCCGCAATTTCCGGGCGCAGCGCTCTGCTTGAGCGTATGGGGGATAATTACCCGTTTCGACCTCAAACACCAGCTCAACCTGAAAGCCATATCACCTATATAAGGTTTGATTTCAGTCGGTTAAAGTGGCCTTCGATCTCATTCCGGAATAAATAGCAATCCATTTCGACATGCGCCCACCTCCCGATATGGGTTATTATGGGCGCATCGATTTCAATACAAAGTCAACGCTAAAAAACGGTGTCAGGTTTCCCGGTTTTAAGAAAAATCGCCCGTTTTGCTTTGTGACAAGGCAGTGATCAGGATCAAATACAGATTGTTCCCGGTGTGTTGGACGGTATTGGCCCTCTATTTGAGTGTGACGGGGGTTGCGAGCGCTCAGCCTGCCGATACCGCCGTCAGTGAATTTGTACGCGGGTTGGAGGCCCTGGTTGAAGACAGGTTTCAGGATGCTGAGGAATCATTCGTCAAAACGATTCAAATTGACGACGAACAATCGGATGCGCACCTGGCTTTGGCGGTGGCTCGTATTGCGCAGGGAAAATCCCAGGTCGATGCCAGCTTGACCCGGGCACGCCGTCTTGATTCCCGCAATCAGGAAATAAAACTTTGGCAGTTCGCCGCGGACGCCCTGTTCAAGCCGCCGGGCACCAATCCGAATCCACCCTATGATGTGCGCTCGCCCTACACACGAGCGCTGATCGATGCCATCCACCGTGCCAGCACACAATCCGACCCGCAAAGAAAACTCAGGTCGCTGACCCAGATCCCTGCTCTATCCAGAGCGTTTGCACGTCAACAGATGATCAAACCGTTCGCCTGGCCGCATCTGTTGCAACGAGCGATCGATCTCTACAACCAGAAAAAATACGATGCTTCCTGGAATCTCATAGAAGCCATTCGGGCCGGCAATCCAAACCATGTAAAGTTACTCTATATCTCCGCATCCTGCCGACTTTACCATAAAAACTATGCACTCGCGCGCAAGGAATATTCGCGTGTGCTCGAATTACAACCCAATCACTCCTACGCTCTGCTTGGGCGTGCCCGGGCCGCCGCTCTGATGGGTGATGCCGATCGCGCGCAACGCGACTTCGCGGCTGCAGAGGCGATCGACCCTAAGTCGGCTTCGGCCTTTCGGGAAAACATCTTTTCAATCATTGAAAGGAAAAAAACGACAAACGTCATTGCGGCCAATCCCGGCGATGCCCTGGCCCAGCTGAAATCAAGCATCCGGTCTGGAAAGACTTTACCAAAACTGATCGATCTTGCCATTCCACTTGTGCAGGCGCGGCGGGCGAAAAACTGGAATCGTGAAGAAGTGTATGCGGACCGAGTGGCGGAACTGAAACGGTCGATATCTGCCTCCCCAAACAATCCGGATCCTTTGGTGGCGCTGGCTCAATTCTATCTCCGGCCGTTGGCCACGCGACAGGTGATGGACCAGAAGGGCAACCCTAAAAAGGTTTTGTTGCCGCTCCGCGATGAATGGCGCGAGTCTGGCGGCAAAACCGTGTACGCGGTGCCCTGGGTATTTCGCGGTGATCCCGGCTTAGCGATCCCGTTACTCAAACGCGCCCTGCAGATCAATGCCAACCACCACGGTGCGCTGCGTGCCTACGCGCTTGCATTGCGAATGAAGCATGATCTCGACCGCATGCAACCTTATGTCAAACGCGCGTTGGCAATACAAGCCGTCGATCTGGATATGGCGCGGCTTTATCTCGATTATTACACCTCGGGTGCCCGAGTTCTGAACGACCTAGCCGCACAATTGCGCCAACCCAGTGTTCGATACGAAGACCGTTCGGATGGACGCTATAAGATAACCACTCACCCATCACCCAGCCAGCTGGCTCAAGCCGATCAACTGGATCGGCAGGCCCAGGATTACCGCCGTCAGGCTCCGGTCGCATTGAAACGCGTCGCCGGCGCCACTAAGGGGAATGCATCGCAAAAAATCACTCACGATCTGGCCAATGCGGTTTATTATCACTGGCTCGGTGATCTGGGACAATCAGGAGGCGCCATCAAATCGGCATTGAAGGTCGATCCGTACAATTTCGACGCCATCGAAATGATGATCGATCTGGCCACCGGCACCCACACCTACGAATTACGCGATCGATGGCAAGGGTGGCTGGCTTCTCTAATGGGCACCTCTGCAAGAGTACAACTCCGCCCCGTGTTCAAGTTGGTGAAGGAAACCCGCTACCGGAGCGCTCTGAAGCAACTCGACGAGGCTGAAAAGGTCGATCCCGGCGCAAGCCTGATTCCCGCTTACAGAGCCGTCGCATTTGCAGGACTCAACGACACTCAAGGCGTGATTGTGGCCAGTCAGCTCACCTTGGCCTTAGAAGGCGCGAAAGCCAAGGTGGCAGGCCGCTCACTGTTACCCAATGCGAAGGGGGAGCTGAACTCCGGGGATGCGGGATTGTCCATACAGATGCGGTTTTTCGCCGCACGCGCGTTGCGTGACACCGACCTGGCTAACGCAATCGCCGTTAGCGAAAGTGCTCTGCTTCTCGCGCAACGGGTGCCGGTGAAAGATTGGGATACGGTTGTGGATACGACGGATATGCCGGGGACACGCAAGGGAGGACGCAGCGTTCGTGGTCTTCTGATCGATCACCATCGGCTTTTGAGCCAGTTGTACTCTGCCCAAGGAAATCGGAAACAAAGCTCGCGCCATAGCCAGTTGGCGAACAAACAACAGCAAACGCAACAACGCATCCGCCAGCAACAACAGCGTGAAGCATTCACCAATCGAAAACCGCTTTAGCTTGTCGCAACTTTATGAACCCCGGTCTCATGATATTGCGCTACCCCCGGCCCAAAGTGCGGAGCTTTTAATTTTCACTCCATTATCAAAATACTCACGATGCCTGCATAAAATAAGAGCGGTATAACCAATCCCGAGCTGTTTGAATGAGTTTTTCATTTGAAACGGGTTTGATAAGGTATTTCTTGATTATTTTTTTGCTGAGCATTGCTTCGGCTTTTTGAATTTCTGTTTCACGCACGAACGCGATAATTGGTATGACTATGGATTGATGACGCATCAAATGAACAAATTCAGGGCCGTTTGGCTCAGAGTCCGATATATCACAAAATATAAGATAAGTTTGCAACATGGTATTGTCTTGATGCAATATTCGCAGCGCACCCTCCCGAGTCTCGGCCAATAAAAGATCGATCCCTTCCTGCTGGAAATGATGGTGTGCCGATTGCCTGAAAGATATATCTTTATCCAAAAGTAATATTTTTCTCGAAGGGTATGAGTTTTTCATGATTTCTTACCTAAATAAAAAAGGGGAGACCCGGTTGAATGGGCCTCCCCAGATAAATTTTACGAGAAAATTACAACTCAGTACTTCAGCTCATGCCACTGGGTGACGCCTTTCTGGCCGTTTCTTTCTTTGTTCTGACCATTCCAAATGGCGAATGCGATCGGGGTTTTCCCGCTCGTAAACTGCGTGTCGTTCTGATCATCCGTTTTGAGTGCACGTTTGTAAACGACGGCCCAACGGTTGTTGATCCAGTAGCCTCCACCCTGAACATCCTGGTTCGCCTGAGTGGTCAGCGTGCTGAACCCTTCTGCGTTCAGGTCTTCAATGGGGGATACGCGCATGGAAGCATCGGAAAGGATATTGCCCGTCGCTCGGCCGGGATTGTACACCCCTTCATTTTTACCCATGCCGAAATCGACGTAGGTGCTTCTTTTTGAAATATCGCCGGTGCCTGCGGTTTCGATGCCCGCTGCGTTCCGTTTGGATTTGCTGCCGGAAGCATGCTGGGTGTCGAGGCCTTTGAGATTGCCATCGGGTTCATACATGTAATAGCCACCGGCTCCCAGGGCCATGTTTTGGTACTGATCTTCCAGGTCCTGCATATTTTCATTGCCGCCTTTGCCAGCGCCTTCTTTATCCCAGGTCGCTTTCCACTGCCAGATGTTGACGCGCTCGCCGTCTCCACCCATGGTGAAGGGAGGCTCTTCGGCAGACTGGTTCACAGGAAACATGACCGCGGCCTGGTCCTTATACTGCTGGGACTGGATCATGATGTCGTTTCGGGTTCCATCGGTCCAGGAAACCCGGATTGCGATTTCCTTGCCGTTGTTGGCGGCTTTCACGTTGACCCATTTGGTCGAAGGGTTCGGCCACATGGGGTTGGTGATCATCTGAGGATCCAGATCGATGACCGTATGTTTTCCCTTGGTGGGGCCGTAGTTGGACCAGAATGGATCCATAGGGTTGCTGGGGATTTCGCCCTTAATCTTCAGTGCTTGGATAGTTGCGGCTCCGGAATTGGAGACGAACATTCCAAGTACCAAAGCAATGATGAGTATGAGTAATATCTTCCTGTTCACAGTAATCTCTCCTCGTTAGCAGATCTGTTAGGCATAACTGTCAAGGTTCGTCGAACCCGATATGTTTGCAACAACCGGTTCACCGGGGCAGAAGAGGCAGGGATTCCTCCGCCCCGGCACTCCGGTCACTCCTTAGATGGCGCCTGGATGCTCCTCGGGCCGTACGTAGAAAGGCTCTTCAACCGTAACACGGATGACTTCTTTACCTTTCCGGTTGAACCCGATGATCGTATCGTTATACATCTCAAACTTCTTGCCGTGAATGTTGGTCTCGAAGATCTTCGGACCGGGCTCACGTTTCCATTTGAAGATGATGCGCTGTGTCGTCCTAAAGAGCTGAAGGACTCCCAACAGATCCCGGTCGGGCACCATGTACTGATCGATCGCGTGATCGACGCCCGGTCCGAACATCTGCTGTGAATAGGCTCTGGGTACGTGGCGCGACGGTACGTAGTAACCGTTCGGCTCGGTGCCCAGCTGCGGGTACAGCGGCAGAGCGACTTTGCGGTCCCGAATCAGGTAATACTGCGGATTCTCGGGATCGTGCGCCCATTCGCCGTTGCTGCCTATCTTCACAAGACCCTGAAGGCGAATCTTACCGACGCAGGCGGCCATACAACGGGTCTCCATCTGATCGCCTTCCGTCAGCGGATCCAGTCCTTCGATCCTCGGGTAGCAGGCGATACATTTTTCAGAGATCCGGGTGGTTCCGCGGAACATCGGCTTTTTGTAGGGACATTGCTCAACGCACTTTTTGTAACCGCGGCAGCGAGACTGGTCGATCAGAACGATGCCGTCCTCCTGGCGCTTGTAGATCGCCTTGCGAGGACACGCCGCCAGACAACCCGGATACGTGCAGTGGTTGCAAATGCGCTGTACATAGAAGAACCAGATTTTGTGCTCGGGCAGCACCGAACGCGTTCCGTTGTCGCCGCCGAAGGTTCCTTCGCGGGACTGCGTGAACTCGCGGCCGTGAGCGGTGTCTTCACCGAAGTTCGGGAAGCGCCACTCTTCGTCCGTCGGTACGTAACCGATCGCTTGCTGGTTCAGACCGATCTTGGCAGGCGCTTCGAAAATCGTCACGCCTTCGTATACGCCGTGGATCGCTTTGTTGGAAGTCTTACGAACGTTCCACACGTTCTGACCCGGATTGGACTGCTCAAGCATCTTGAGGATTTTCCAATCCCAGAACTGCGGGTAGCCGCCGTAAGGTTTCGTTTCAACGTTGTTCCACCACATATACTCCTGGCCCTTGGAGAAGGTCCAGGTGGATTTATGGGCCATCGTACACGTCTGACAAGCGATGCAGCGGTTCGTATTGAATACGAACGTAAACTGCTCTTTCGGATGCTTCTCTTCGTATACGTAAGTAGCCATCCGGCCCAGTTGCCAGTTATAGACTTCAGGCATTATCGTACCTCCTTAGCTTACTGTTTGTTCAGTTCCGTTAAATTACCGGATGCGGCGGGCCCCAAAAGAGGCCCGCACACACCAGATTTAAATCTTCACGCGGACGTACTGACCTGCAAGGTACATTTCCGCGAAACGGTCTTTCAACGGTGACTCCGGAGTGTAACCCGTACGTACGGGCTCCCAGAGTCCTTTACCATGGAGACCACCATCCTCGGCCTTGGCAAACTTAACCAGCGTCTCTTTCGGAACTGCGTTGATCGCATGGTTGTCGGCTTCGTAACCGTGGAGGAACTTCATTTTGGACTTTGCCTTATGGAACAGACTGTCCGTCTGATGCATGGGCATCAACCAGGAACGCGTGATGGACTGCTGACCGCCGTACCGGAAGTTGGACTGATACGGAGTGGTCATGGACATGGCGCGGCCGTCGGGGCGTTCTTCATGTGCCTTAACGGTGCGTTCGGTCCCCATCCACGTCGAATGCTTCATCATGGTGGTATGGTACGGATACGCCGGGTTGTACTTAGCCCGCAGCATGAGCCGTGCCACTTTGTACCTCGGATCGGACGGTTTCCAACCCATGTACGGTCGATCGGCGGGATTCGCGTCACAATATACATAGTCACCGTCGTTGATACCCAGGTCTTTACACAGGAACGGGTTCATATGAACCTGCCACTCACCAACACCCGGAGACCGTTTATCCATTCGATAAGGATCGCCGAAGTTGTTGTTCCAGATCATATTCCAGTCCGTGGTGGCCCAGGAAGAATGCGCGGTATGTCTGGATTTCGGAGTGACGCAGTAGAACCGATACCCCTTCTCCCACAAGAAGTTCTTGGTCGTACGCACTGCCGACCAGGGCTTCTTGATGTTGCGGACGTGGCGCAGATCCGGATCCTGCTCGTCTTCCGGAATACCGTAATCATCCGGGCGGATGTAGGGGTTCGTGGATACGATCACGTTCGGCAGATAAGGCGTGGCTTCAGGTCCTTCACGATGGACGATGAAGTTTTCGCCCCACTCGATCGCTTCCGGCTCGTCATTGTAGAACTGGATACGACCGTTCGGAGTGTAGAAAGGTTTCGACTCCGTGAACATCTCCCAGAACGGAGACCGCGGGTAGGTACGATATAATAAAAGACAGGCGCCCGGTTCGCCATACTTGCCGTTGATGATGTCGTCGATGTTGTAACCCATCCCCGTGGTGGAGGTGGTGAAGATACGACGGATCATGGCTTTCGTGCGGTTGGGCGCTTCGCCTTCATAGACCTTCATATGATCGGCAAAACGTTTGTCACCGGTCACTTCCGCCAACCGCTTGGAGAACTCGCGGTGGATCAGGTTGTCGTCGATGGTGTCGAAAATCGGCTTGATGCCGGTTCCGCCCCAGATCTGATGGAACGGGTTCGAACACGCGGACGTGATCTCGTAAGACTCGAATTCCGCCCAGGAGTTCGGCGCCAAAACGATGTCCGAGTACTCGCAGGATCCGGTGAACTCGATGTCCTGAGCCACGATCATATCGACGTTGTTATTGGTGTTGAACACCAGCTCATAGAACCACTTCGCGTTGTTGATGACGTTAACGTTAACAAACCAAACCAGCTTGGTGGGCGTCGGCATATGGGTACGGCCGGTGAACACTTTGCGTCCATACCGCGGGGTATTGACGACGAGTGCTTTATCACGGTGCGCCCAGTATCCGACTTCTTCACCCTTCAGGTAACCCTTCACGTTTTTCCAGTCGATGTTCTTGGCCGGATCGAGAACGGTGTTGAAGGGATCTTCCGCGACCATCGCGGCAAAACCAGGCCCTGACCAGTGCGAACCCTGGTAGTTGCCGGCTTTGTAGTTACCCGCCCAGGTGTGAGATCCAGAACCTTTCGGGCCTACGTTACCGGTCAGCATCAGGGGCACATAGGAAGCCCTGTTGTGCATCGTGGCGTGGAAGTAATGGTTGATGCCTTCCCCGTAGTGGATCTCAACCGGCTTGATGGTGCCGATGTCGCGAGATAGGCGAAGCACGAGATCTTTCGGGGCGTGACTGATCTGATAAACGGTATCCAGATCGTAGTCTTTCAGATGAACCTTATACATCTCATACAGAGGCATGACGGTGATGGTCTTGCCGCTGACGAGCTTGATGTCATAAACACCGTCCAGTGCCGGATCGATGTTTTTCTTTCTCATCTTCGCGCCGATGTCTTCGCGGTTGATCGCAACCGGTTTGTCCGAGTTGGTATCCCACACGACGAAATCGGGCATTTTGTCACGGTTGAAGTTGGACATCCACTTCGATGTCATTCCATCTTTCGGCAGGGCCTGAGCCTTGTAGCCGGGGATGAAATCGTCCGGATGCAGACGGATCAGCGTGTCCGTGCGCACCAGAAGCGGCATGTCGGTGTACTCTTTCACGTAGTCCACATCGACGAGGCCTTCTTCCATGATGATCTTCGCGCAGCCCAGGAAGATGGAAATATCCGACAGGCCTGCACGTACGGGAACCCAGTAGTCCGCCTTGGTGGCCGGCGGGTTGTACTCCGGAGCGATGGCAACGAGCGTACCGCCACGTTCCATGATCTCGGTGTACCAGTGGGCTTCCGGCATTTTGTTCTCGATCAGGTTCTTACCCCACTGAATGGTCATCTTCGCATAACGATGGTCCGCGAAGTCGATATCAGAGGTCTGCATTCCGTGCGTCCAGGAATGTCCAGGAGCCTGATCGCCGTGCCAGGTGTAGTTCGACCATGCGCGGCCGCCCAATACCTGTCCCGGTCCCCGGCCTCGAATGATCGAGTCCAGAAGCGCCACCTGGTTGCCCAGGCGGTAGATGCCGTATTTACCGATAACGCCGAGAAGTCCCATACCACCGCGATACTTGAAAGTACGCGGGCCGGAACCGCCCATCGCTTCGATCATTTCAGGCTGGTAACCTTCGTTCTTCAGGCGCTGAGCACCGCGGGCGCCGCTGTATGCCTTCGCAACGGCCACGTGGCCTTTCGCCAGATAGGTGAAGGTCTGATCCCAGGTCAAACGAACGAACTCGTCCGTGCCCCGGCTGGTGAACTTATATTTTTCGCGGTTTTCTTTATCCAGAAACGGAAAACCGTCGTCCGCCCACTGTTTCCAGCCAACGCGGATCATCGGATACTTGTTCCGATAAGGACCGTATGCGCGGCGGGGATACGTCATGCCACGCAGACACATGCGCGGGTTCCACGCTGCGTCGGCCTGGTTGCCGTAAAGGTCGCGAACTTTGTGATGGTCGTAGTTCTGCTCGATACGCATCAGGATGCCGTTACGCACGAATCCACGCACGCGACACTGATGGGTGTCGTTCGGAGAACAACAATAGGTGAAGGACCGCTCATATTTATACTGATCGCGGTAAACTTCTTCCCATCGACGATCCGGATAGGACTCCAGAGGGTTTCCTACCTTCACTACGGGCTTTAACTGAGCTCCTACTTTCTTGCTTGAAAGGGCCATAGCTGTCGCTACACCAGCACTCACCTGCAAGAATTTCCTTCTGTTTAACCTCATAATGATCTCCATTCATAAGTGTGATTTAGATTGAATGGATCCGAAATTTCGAATTCCGGATAACCGATTGATGGCAAATTCCATCAACACAACTTGCAATAAAAAAGACCTCCTTTCGCCAATGCCGTATTTATTGCGTAAAATGAGCAATCCCCGCTTAAAGGTTTGAAATCACAATAAAACTCCAGGACTCAATCAGAGCCCCCGCCACCAGGCGGGGAGGGAGGGCAAGTCCCGAACTCTGGTTGAATCCTGGAATTATCGTTTTTCATACCAATGACCGGAGGAAAATGAATCTTGGGGGATTCTAATTAAGGAAAGGACACGCAGATATCCTCAAAACCCTGATTTTCAAATGCCAATATTGATTATTTTTGAGCAAGGAAAAGACTGAGAGGCGGGTAGGAGCAGTCTGACACTACGTGAGGGAATCAGGAGGGAACGCTAACCAAGAACCTTAAAAAAGCAGATTCAACTCGATGAAACCAGGAAGGTGTGTTTATTTAATACCTTAGATCAACTTATTGAACAATGCATAATGAATGAGTTCAGCGGTACTGTGTAAGCCCATTTTTTCTAGAATGTGCGAGCGGTGAGTGCTTATTGTTTTTTCGCTCAAAAATAACATTTTGGCAATATCGGATACGGATTTGCCAGAAGCGAGGTGGCGAAATACTTGAAATTCTCGATCGGAGAGAAATTCATGGGGTTGTTTTTCTTCGTTAGAAAAATTAAACGCCAACTTTTCCATAAACTCTTCGCTGAGAAACTTGCCTCCCGCGGCCACTTTTCGTACAGCCAGTTTCAAAATCTCCAGAGAACTTTCTTTGGTGATGTATCCCGAAGCTCCAGCCTGGATATAACGCATGGCAAAATGTTCTTCCGGATAGACACTCAGAACAATTACCGGCAAGTTGGGATATTGGTCTTTCAACTCCTTCATATAATCCAAACTCCACTCTCCATTCATTGTGATATCCAGCAACACAAGATCAATTTCCACACTTTTAACTATCTTTAATAATTCGGGACCGTTTTCAGCTTCCGCGACCACCTTAAAACAACTGTCTCCAGAAAAGGCACGATGAATTCCTAACCGGTAGACCGGATGATCGTCAGCAATTAATATTCGAATCAGCCCTGTTTTTTTCGCCACTGTCTTGTCAATATTTGATTTTAATGGTAACCGTTGTTCCCTGGTTATTGTCTCCCTGAAACTCAACTTCTCCCTCCCACATATGAGCCCGCTCTTTCATACCCAATAAACCGAGGGACTGGCTGTTTGTGATTTCTTCTTTGGAAATACCCTTGCCATCATCTTGAACCTGCATAACCAGATTCGCATCTTTTTTAAATATCTCAACATGGACATTGCTGGCTTCCGAATGGCGCGAAATATTTGTCAAACACTCCTGAAATATACGAAAAAGAGAGGTTGATCTCTGAGCGTCTATACGAATATTTGCTGGCAAAGTAGACAAGCTGAATTTTATTCCTGTTTTATCTTGGAATAACTTGCCCTGCCATTCGATTGCCTCTGTTAACGACATGGAATCCAGCACAGGAGGGCGCAACTCTTGAGAAATCTTTTTTACAATTTGAATATTCTTATCGATGAGGTCGTACATCATTTTGACATTATCGCGTAAATTGCAGCTATCATCGACCAGCTTGTCATCCAGCAAAGTCAACTCGATTTTTAAAGTTGTCAGCAATTGCCCCATTTCATCATGGACATCCCTGGCAATTCGCTTGCTTTCTTCTTCACGGATAGAATCGAGCTTGTGGTAAAGCTTTCGCAGATGGTGATTGTAAATCTCATTACTTTCATCGGCTTTCGCTCTTTCAATAACACGTCCCAGTAAGATTCCTATATTTTCCATTACCTCCATAAATCTCTTTCCTGGTTTTATATGCTTTGACGAAAAAAATTCCATAACACCGACAGCCTTGTCCCCGATCAGAATGGGAAATCCAAAGCCAGAAACCAGTTTGATCTCTTTTCCAATCAAACCTCGAGGGAAATTGGCATCATTTTGCAAATCTTCAATGTAGTGCACCTTTCCATCCGCCATAACACGCCCAGGCAAACCTTCTCCGGGGTTAAACCTGCTTTCATCAGTGATGCTACAAAATTTATTGAACTTATTTTTATTCTTTAAATACCAGATACCCGAAGGAACCAAGGTCTGTTCATTTTCTTTTAAGATATATAGATGCCCGACGGGCCAATCTGCGAACTCACATATCTTCCGCAAGCTATTTGTAAAGGCATCATCCAGGCAAAGAGATAAGTTTGCAATCGAAGCAATGTCACGATTCAACTCAACATACCCCGACTCTTCCATTAGCCGCATTTTGGCCTTTTCAAGAAGATCACCGCGGTATTTTTCCTTTGTCCACCGCAGACTGATCAAACAAAAGTAAGTTGTGAGCCACAGAGTTCCAATCGACAAGAGTCGGTTGAAAGCCGCCGGAGTCAAATCCAGACTTTCTGGAGAAAGATAAGCACCGAGCGCTGTTAAAAGCGTCCCTAAAAGGCAATTAACAAGGATGAGTTTGTTGGATTCTGACCACAAACCGATCAAAACAAGAGTGATGTATGTAATCCCGGCTGCGAATCCAAGAGGCAGGAGAAGATCCATGTAAAAGAAAATTGAAGCGCAGACCAGGCTTAAAAGGACAAACCCCCACATTGGAAATAATGTTTTTTTCCAGGCCATAATTGCTTTCACAGATATTTTTCAAAAAACCCGACAACTCTACCTCTATTAAATTCTTCTAAAGCTGTGAAAACAATAGGTATATTTCTGATTTTTCAGCAAGCCAGGCACACACCAAAACCGGCATAAACTCAATATTTTTAATCTTTTACTAGAATTTTAAAGTCAACCTGCGAGGATAGGCCCCCCACTTTTTAGGGCTGAGGCTTTGTCACAAATCCAGCTCGAAAAAGCACAACAAATTTCTCAAGGGGGAGGATCAACTTTGCGGTGTTTTTTGGGGAGCAGCTCCCTCGTTCAACTCGCCGCCCGACACGCCACCCCCATAGGGCTGCAAGCGCCGCCGCGTCGCTCCCGACGAAAACATTGGCTAGGGGGTGATCGCCGCGTGACGGAGGCGTTTCTTCGAAAGTCTAGACAGGCAGGGATTGTTACTGAGGGCTAAAGAGGTGAGCGACCCTCTATGAAGTTATACATTTCATACTCGCCATACGAAAGTCTGCTGCCGGACAAAAGCAGCCATTTAATAGTCAGATTATAAATAAAAAATGGGGTCACCGAATTTTCGGTGACCCCTTGAACTATCTGGTGAGCCGTGAAGGAATCGAACCTTCAACCTACTGATTAAGAGTCCGAACCATAAAAAAAAATCAGCAACGTATCACAACAACCAACAACAATAAAAATAAGCTCTTAGTAGATTTAGTTTATTGCGTTTTGTTGTGGAAAACAGTCCCTTTATGTAGCCAAGTGGCCCATTTCAGGACCATTTGAAGCAACTGATTTTTCAACTGATTGTTTTTAACCTCAGACCAGATCAATTGACGAATAAGGGAAATCCGTATGCAATCAAGAATATAATCCGATGCCCACCTCACCCCCATTTTTTACCGTTTGAGAGGAAGACAACCAGCTGTGCTAAGTTCAGAAGCTTAGGCCTATCCTAAATTGCTAATTCACTCCCAAAGTAAAATTGGGGGAGCACCTCCAAAAAATTGTCCCCCCATAGGCCCCTAATCTTGTCGATAATCGAAACTATTTTTTACAGATTAAAGTAGGTATGACCTTTTAGGGATAATAATATTCCTACCCGGTCGCTTGAATCAAATTCCTGCTCAAATCCTACTCCCATTTAACAAGCTACAGGCTCAAATTCCAACATAACTTCGAACCAATTTTTTTGGGAGTGGGGAGGTCACTCTGCACCACCCCCTGAAATAAATGATATCTGCCCTCATCTACCTATTATGAGGGATAACTCAAAGTAGACAGAAATGTTAACTAAAAAAAAATATACTGATTCAATATTTACTTACACAAAATATAAGATTCTTTCATTAGAATTTACGCGACCTTCAATTTATCCTCACTGGAAACACTGTTGTAACTGGCTTCCGCTGCCATCGCGTAGTACGCCATTCCATTCTTAATGGCCCTTTTGACCTTTTCTTGCTCCTCTTCGGTGGTTGCAAATGCCTTAATAATTTCCAGAGCCTCTTCCGGGTGGTGGTCGTCGTACTTGGCGTGGGCTTTCAGCCAAATGAGGGATTTGCCAGTCAATTCCACACCTTCCACCCCCTGATAATTACGAATATTTTCGTAGACCCGTTTGGACCATTCTCCGGTCGGCCCCTCGATCGCGAAATTCAGGCCCGCAATGGCCTCCGCCAGGGTTCCATAGGTACAAACTTTCCAAAGATAATTATTCACGGCGTCCACGGACGGAGTCGGGAACACCTCTTTTTGAGTTATCTCCCTGGGAACACCGAATCCCCAGATCCACTCTCTGTACCAATCTGCATGCAAACGCTCGATATTGAGATTTTGAATCAACCAGCCACGAGCCATTTTCACTTTTTCCGAATCCTCCATAGGAACCTTGGACAATACCAGGGCCATGTATTTGGGGAAATTCTCTACAAGGGGATAAAAATCGATCATTATCTGACGAAATGTGTCGATTTGAAGTTCCCCTTTAATCATTTTTCCGAAACAGTTTCCTTCTAGAATATTTTTTTCATATTCCGCAATTTCATCAACAAATTCTGCAAGCCATTTTGGATGCTCCGTCAATGTGATCTTCATGGTCTCCTCCGTAGTATGGGAAATAGGATTGTTAGAATGAATTCATTGTTTATTAATATTCGGCAATTTCGTCATGCAGTTTCCATACCAGAGGTTCACGCAAGTCTGTGTTCTTAAATGACTAACTTAAGGAAGCAAATAAATCTTATTTATATTCGAGCATCCCTCCGACACCATTTCTTTCTTAGTACTCTACAGTTTGCCACTTTATAAAACCAACAATGCTATCCAGGAACTCTTCGTAAGAAAAGAATTAAACTTTCTGAAAAACGATTCATATTTTTTTGATCAATAACCGGGTCCATGCATGGACCATGCATGGTCCATGCATGGTGTTTAAATTATTACCGCAATTTTTTTTCACAAACACACTTTTATAAATATCCGAAAACAAAACGAAATGTATCTTAAGTCGGAATTGGCATATTTATTGCCACCGGCTCTATAAAAGGAAAGAACTGCAAAGAAAGAAACGGGAAAACGATTTAAATATTAAAACAACTTTCGAAAAGGAGAATTAAAAATGAATAAAGCAATCGTTTTGGCAGTCGCGGTCGCAGCAGTCACTACTTTCATGATGTCCAGTACCACAGGTGCAGCACCCTCCTCTTCAGTTGGCCCGGGTAGTTCCTTTGGAAAGATAAGTTTTGTGAAGCAAATGAAGTGCTCCAACATTGCAAAGAAAGTCGTTTCTGGAAAAAGAGGAGCCTACAACTACGTCAAATTCAATCGACAAACCGGACGGTGGACCTGTTATTACGGTTACCACGGTCACAAATGGGCAACAACCGTGTAGGTTTAAATGTGATTTTTTCACATTTCTATTAATAACCTCATAGTTCTCAGCCGAGCTCTCTGCAAGTCAAGTACAGGGGACTAGATTCGAATAAAAGGAGAAACGAAAATGAGTAAGACACTGGTTTCTGCAATCACCATCGCGGCAATCTCGGCTTTCGTGCTGGTAGGCAGCAGCAGCGCCGGCCCGCAATTTCCCTACAAACCAGGCTTCCGCCCCACCGCCCCAACACAGGGAACGAAGGCAGTTCGGATATTCAAACCAAAAATCAATGCCGCAATGGCAAAGACTCTTTGTCAAAACAAATTTCAGGGAATCAATATTACACATGTTGTCCTTCGCAACGGCAAGTGGGAGTGTCACAGCAAAGATTTCTACCTTGGTACACTGTAAACCTGAAGACTCTGAGATGGAAATACCGGAGCTAGATAATTCGTATCCAGCCGCGATTCCATCTCTGCATGCGCGTAAAACCCTGCATCACCGGCTGTTGAGGTGGGTGTGATCAATCGCGCCAAAGCAGTCGTATTTTAATAACTGTATCAATCCTTGCTAAGGGAGAACCTCAAATGAAAAAGACAATCATCACAGCACTTGTAACAACAGCAGTCGTATCTTTCACGATGATGGGCACCGCCAGTGCGGGTTATAAGGACAAACCTTCGTGGCTCCCATCTAAACCGAGAGTAATCAGGCCGGTCCCTGCTGCACCCGCAAAACCCCAACCGGAAAGCAGAGATTCTACCTACAAAATGCTTCAGTGTACTGCTCAGGGGGGAACACCCAAAAAGACTTGGGTTCAATCTCCGTGGGGAAATGATCCCATTATCACAGTACATTGCTGGAAGATGGTCGATGGCTTCATGAGAAAAATTTGGTGAACTGAATGTGTCTTCATTTTCAATGGATTGCATAGAATTCACCTGGATTCCATTCTGTTGAGAAGAAATTCAGGTGAATTCTGCAAAACATCATTTTATCAATCCTTGCTAAGGGAGAGATTCAAATGAAAAGGACAATCATTTCAACAATTGCAATCGCAGCAGTCACTACATTCATGATGACCGGAAGCAGTGAAGCGGGTCCAGGAATTTTTGGGGACAGACTACAACCTCAAACACCGCAAAAGAACATATTGCAAAATAGGTATTTGAACCCGCGTCTGGCATGTCAGCTGAGCGGTGGGAAATGGATAGCCATTGTCGTTTTAGGTAAATACGGACAACCTGCAGGAACGCGATGGGTTTGCAAACGGTAACGATATTTATCACTAAGAGACAAATCCGCCAAATAACAATTGGCTATCTTTGATTAAGAATTCTTGAATGGAAATGTGTGCATAGATCAAGCAGCCAGCGACAGAATCGTCGCTGGCTGCGCGTAAAACTTTGCATCACCGGCTGCAGAGGTTTGTGGTCAATCTCACCGAAGCAGCCGTATTTTAATAACTGTATCAATCCTTGCTAAGGGAGAGATTCAAATGAAAAAGATAATCATTTCAATAATCGCAATCGCAGCAGTCACGTCGGTTGCCATGACAGAATATTCCGAAGCTTTTAATCCACAACCGGAACCCCCAGGCAGGCAAGCATTCAACCCTCTTCCGGAACCTCCACTTAAAAATATAATTTCGCGGGAGAAAATAAAGTTTCCTCTCCCAAAAGCAAAACAGCAAAACCTGGATACAGGGGCAAAGTAGGGAATCATAATCGTTGGGGGGAAGCCGGTGCCAAAAGCTCCTGCAAGGAGACCAACCCGGGCCAGAAGATTCGTCCAATAAACCGGTGCCAGCTCGATCCTGTCGCTGGCTGCGGGAAAGCACCATTTCACCGGTTTAGGAGGCGGGCAATGCGTTGCCCCCAAACAGAAGAATATTATAAACCCATTGATTTTTAGCTCTTGCTAAGGGAGGAACTAAAATGAATAAGCCCAGGAGTCGATTGATTTTAGTTGCCGCCATTACGGGGTTCCTTTTGGGAGGGGGGTGGTCTGCGACCGAAGTCTCGGCTCAAGCCGAAGCGGTGCAAGTGGTTCCCGCTCCCGCAGAAGGAAACGCTTATTTTTCAGAGAAAAGACCCGAACTTCCTGCAAACCATCCTTACCGCCAGCCTTATCAACAGAGTTTCGATCAAAGTTCGATGGCAATGGGCGGTTTCTTCGGCGGGTCCTCGGTCGGGAGACCGCAATTCAATGCGTTCTCCGGGGCGGACGGAAGAGCCCGGTCGAGTTATCAGCAGGAAAATACCAGGATCATATCCGACCTGGAGCTTCAGAAACAGGAAACCCGGTTGGAACTATGCAAACTGGGACAACAGGAGTTTTGCTTTTAATTCAAGTACGAATAGACGTTGAAAAGCAATGAGTTTTGCTTTCATCTAAGCCTTTATCAAGCATTCTGGATCTGGTTGAAGAATTATTTAAACAAAGGAAAGTCAAACCACCTGTAATTCATAAAGTTAAGGGGACTAGAACAATGAAAAAAATAACGTCACTCGGTGTATTGGCATTGATTATGGCTTTCGCGTTGGCAATGACGGGAAGCAGCCAGGCATGGGAAGTTCCTCATGATCCGACTACTCCGCCAGGTTACGGATTTCCGCCCCCCAAGCCTCCCTGCGGGGACAAAGTTTGGATCAAAACTTATCCGTCGCCGTGTGTAGAAGATCCGACCTACCCTTCCCCCCCTGTTCTAGACTTAAATGAATATTGCAAGAAATTCAGGATCGACCCCACCAGCAATCACCCCTGTTTATATATGAACCATCCCCGCCCTCCAACGGGCAATCCTTGGAGACCGAATAGACCCGAGAGGTTCCCACTCGTAACAGTTCCTCGCTGAATAGGCGGTGGCCCGGAACCAACTGGGCCACCTCTTTCAGATTTTAAGGAAAGTACTTTAAATGAATGCTTTTTACCAAGCATACCAGCAACCATTCATCAGTTGAATAGTCCTTTTCTGACGTAAACAATTGATTAGAAATAAAAAGGACAGATATTATTTAGATAATTCATGAAATCGGGAAAATACTGGCCCGTATAGTGGGGCCTTGTAGATTGAAAATTAATTGAAAGATGGGACTAACAAGGTTTATAAGGTATAAGGATTTACCATACAGCAACCACAATTGACCCAAAATCCGGAAATAATATGATCGGCCTCCCCCTCCACAAATATCCGGTTCTTAGGGCAACGTAGCAGGGCTGGAAAACTGAGTTCGGGAGATCGTTAAATCAATCATGCCATTTTTATCGTCTTGATCTTTATTAAGGGGTGATTGAAATGAAAAAGCTCTTCTCCTCTATTCTTTTTACCATTGTCCTTAGTGGAGTCTTTCTTTTGGGGTCTATCTCCATTGCCTTGGCATTGAGCCGCGGCATCGTTTCCGTCCCTGTCAACGACGATAAAGGAAATCAAATCACTCTGTACGAGGAAAGTCATGCCTTGGTGATTGGTGTCAGCGACTACACCGGAGGCTGGCCCCGCCTGCCCGGAGTCAAAGAGGATGTTGTGGCTGTTAGAAAGGTTCTGGAAAAAGTGGGCTTTCATGTCGTGACGGTCGAGGATCCAAATCAAGAACAACTCGAAGCCGCGTTCAAGAATTTTGTATTGAATTACGGGCTCAACCCAGAAAACCGGCTGCTGTTTTATTATGCCGGGCATGGTCACACCCACAAACCCAATTACGCAACCAATGATCCCGAAGAATGGATGGGCTATCTTGTCGGCCGGGATGCACCAGACCCCAAAGAAGACATTTCCCAGTTTTTCGCCCATTCCTTGAGCATGCGTGCCATTGAAGGCATCGCCTTAACCATCGAGGCAAAGCACGCCATGTTCGTTTTTGACAGCTGTTTTTCCGGCACACTTTTCGGACTCAGCCGGGCCATTCCCCAAGATATTCAGCAACGAACCGGGGAACCCGTGCGGCAATTCATCACTTCCGGCACTTCGAACCAAGTCGTTCCCGACATCAGCATCTTCCGAAGGCAGTTCATATCGGCCCTTGAAGGTGAAGCCGATGGCAACAATGATGGATACGTTACCGGTTCTGAATTGGGGTTGTTCATCGAAGAAACCGTCACAAACCTGAGCCGCCGCACCCAGACTCCACGGTATGGAAAAATTCAGAACCGATTATTGAACAAGGGAGATTTCGTTTTCCCTGTTAAATGGGCTCCCGCTAATTCCGGCGATGAAGATTCCGGAACCACCGTTCTAACTGATGACCGCAAAGATACGGGTCGTATTTTGGATAGTGTGGTTGCAATGGCTCAAGAAATGTCAATTAGCCGTGGAGAACGCAGCCGCCGTATCGAAAAACATTTCAAGAAGCTCAAGGAATTGGATACTATTGATGATACCGCATCCAAACAGACCAGAATAAAACTCTGGAAGGACTTCATCTCCCTGTATCCTCCCACAAATCATCGCGTAGAAGAGGCAAAAAGAATTCTGAAAAATCTTAATGAGAAATCTGCCAACGAAAACGATCCACAAAAAGAGGAAATATATACCCGGTTTGCCAGTCTTATGGAGCTAGACCAGGGAAGAGGTCCATTGGATGATAAAATTTCTTCCTGGCAGGATTTCATGAAAAAGTACCCAAAGTATAATTCTTATTTGGACATCGCTCAGAAAAGAATTCAGCAATTGAAAAATAAAAAGTTTCATGAGGAGATCGAAAATCAGTTTTCCTCACTCATGGATATGGATCAGCAAGACATAGGGTCAGACAAAAAAATTTCGGCGTGGCAGGTATTTTTGAAAACCTATCCGGAAAACAATCCCAAGAAAGACTTCGCCCTTTCCAAAATCAAACAGATTGAGGAAGAGATTGAGATAGAGAAAAAAAGAAAGCACATCACTGTTGAAATTGAATCCCAAAAAAAAGAACGCGATTGGATAATCGCTGAGCGCGAGGCACTTAGAACTAAACGCGAGCAGCTGAAACAAAAGGAAGAAGCTTTCCGTCTTAAAGTTCAGCGCCTGGCCGAAGAAGCAGAAGCGCGCAGATTGGAAGAAGAGGAACGGCTCGCTGAGGAGAAGCGCCTGGCTGAAGAAGCAGAGGCACGTAGATTGGAAGAGGAACGGCTCGCCGAGGAGAAGCGCCTGGCTGAAGAAGCGGAAGCGCGAAGATTGGAAGAGGAACGACTCGCCAAGGAAAAGCGCCTGGCTGAAGAAGCGGAAGCACGTAGATTGGAAGAGGAACGATTACAGAGAGAAAGCAGAGAGAACCCGGAAGTGGCCCGACTCGATCCTGAAAATATTAAATCCTCTAAGCAAGATTCATCGGGCATGGGAAATATGGTGCTGATTCCTGCGGGGGAATACGTTGTGGGAAAACATAGTTCCACAGGCACCAGGTCCCTACCAGAATTTTATATCGACACCCATGAGGTCTCTCAAAAAGAATTTGAAAAAATTATGGGGAATAACCCTTCCCACTTCAAAGGCGACGATTTTCCTGTTGAAACGGTGAGCTGGGAGGAAGCCCAAGAATACTGTCGACGCGTTGGGAAACGGCTGCCCACCTCAGATGAATGGGAAAAAGCGGCACGAGGTGGTACAGCTTCGAAATACTATTGGGGCAACGAGCTAGGTGAAAACCAAGCCAATTGTGGCGGCTGCGGCAGCAAGTTTGATTACAGGAAAACCGCGCCCGTAGGCAGCTTTTCACCCAATAAGTTCGGTCTGTATGACATGGCAGGTAATGTCTGGGAATGGATCGATCAGACCCACGATCACAATTTTAAAGTTCTACGCGGCGGTTCGTGGATGGACGATTCTCATTTCGTGATGCCAGAAAGTTCCTATTTTGTAGTACCCAAAAACCGCAGCAGCGACATCGGGTTCCGTTGCGCTCGTTGAAAATTATAAGAACCTTGCTCACAAAAAACTCATATCCTGATCGTTTTTTGATTTTCGACTGTCTCAAAGAAAATAGTTCCTTCAACCATGGCGATTATTATGAAAACACGCATCCAAGTTCTGGCTTTCGGTTTGATATTTTCATTCATGGGATGTCACACACACTCGTGCATGAAAACAGATGAAATCATTACCAATATCACAGGGCATCAGCTTTATGATGGAGTCTTAAAAGTCACAAAACCAGCACCGTCTTCAACCGTTTCCAGTCCCGTTGAAATTTGTTTTAGTATCGATGGATTTGAGGTGGAACCAGCTATCAACGGTAATAATGAAGGGAAAGGCCATCACCACGTTCTCGTCGATGTCCCCCTGCCAGGTCCTGATGTACTTTCAGAACCCATGATCAAGGACCAAAACTATATACACTTGGGTAATGGTGAATCTTGCAGAAAGATTTATCTTGAAGATGGTCCTCATACCATCCGAGGGGTTTTCTCCTATGGAAATCATATCCTTTATGTTCCCCTGATCACGGATGTCATCTTTTTCCACGTTGTCAATAAAGAAGAACCTTCCTCCAATTGATCGAAGACCACCCCATATAGTGTCCGGTTTTTAGAAAATTATTTGAAATGGATGAAACAAGGAGTTTTACCGAATCTCAACTAAGCTAGAAAATCAATTGCGGCCGCCAAAATGGTAGGTAGCGTAAACCAATCCCAAATGAGCATAATAATTGGGATTGGAGGCACCGAGGAATAAAACCAATCCCGGAGAGGTCGGACTGATTCCATCGGTGAAAAAATTATCCGCGTCGTAGCGTTGCCCTTGGTACTTCACACCAACATCGATATTATCATCGAGATGATAATAGGAATTGAGCTTGACGGTGTGCAGTGTCGCTTGGATATCATCCAACGGGACGCCGGCCCCGGCGCCTGGCTCGGCAAGAAAGCTGATATCTGAGATGGTCTGCGAAAATGAATAATCCGCCCCCACCCATAGCTTATTCTGCATGAATCCAAGCTTACCTCCCACGCCCACGGTATGTGTGTTGTCGTCATGGTCGGTCTGGTAGTTGGTGCCTAAATCCGCGTTGACCACTCTTGCTTCCTGTTCGGAATCAACATCGTCATACGAGTAGTACATATAAAAAGTTTCATACTTACCCGCATAAGTGATGTCGAATGAGACATTGTGATTCGTAGACTTGGTGAGCCCCAGTGTGCTATTGGGATAATCGTTGTCGATGTAAAAGTAACTCAAGCCAAAAGTCAGTTCTGGAATGACAGGGAAGAGAAAGAAATTGAGATCGGTGCCAACCTTAATTCGTTCGCGGTTGGCAATGTCCGTTTGCGCCAGATCCGGAAACACATCAAACGTGGCACCCGTACCAATGAACTGCGCTGTGTGGCGGGTGTTGAAAACCTGGCTGGAGTCATACTCATCAGCACGCCGGTTGGCATAGGAAGCATGAACATAGGTTTCCATAAAATCAAGATGACCGAACCGCACACTCGCCTTCGTGATCTGCTCCACCGTATTTTCCACGGCGCGACGGTCCCGGTTGCGCCAGTCCACATCGTAATTCAGTTTCAGAGTGGTGCTCAGCGGAGCACGATAAACAGCGGACAGTCCGGCCTTATTTTGGATATAATCGTACGGTTGGGTAAACAAGGCGTTCGAAGCCGTGATGGCATTCTGGGCTGTTCCATCATTGGGGATGTATAGAAAAAGTTGACTAGGAGTGTCATTGATCGTTTGATAAAATTTGTAACTTGCTCCCAGAGACAATTTCGGCAACGGTCGCGTTGCTAGCTTGAGGCCCAGGTGAATGGTGTGTATTCCTGCATCCGCACTTTGTCTGGGCACTGGAGTTGCGACCACCGCAGCAGGATTAATACTGAAGCCGAGCAGCTGTTCACCCTGACTCATCCTTCCGTATTCAGCGATCCCCGTAACCCGGGTGGTGGACGATAGGTTCATTCCTCCCGACAGGCTCACCTTGTGGTAGGTGTTATCGGGATCACGTGAAATCAACCCATTCCCCGCCGCAAAGGGATTGTTGAAGAAAATGGACTGGTTCTTGTTTTCAAACAGAGAAAGAAAATACTCAAGTTTTACCTGCATCTTTTCCCCGTTGTGAGCCAAATACGCTCGCACCTCATTCGTGACTTGATCCACCGGATCGGGAAGAATCGTGGGATTCACGAAACCAAATGTGGCGCCCAGGTCCTCGATTCCATCTTTTTCCACCCGGCGGTAAGACATAAAAAAGTCATTATCCTTGCCGATGGTCTTTTTGAATCCAACGTGAATGGAATCGGTATTCGTATCCTGATCGAAGGGACGAAATGGCCCCACACTGGAGCCGCCGGTCAAATTTGTTCCGCCCACTCCCTGAAAGCTCGTTTCTCCGGTATTTGAGAGCAGATGGGGCTGCTGGTCGAACTCTGCAAATCCACTATAATTACCCAACTCCCCCACTTCAAAATAGACATTTCGGTTTTCCAGCCCCAGGTTGTCGATAAAAAAATCCGCGTAGTAGGTATCCCGCGTGTAACTGAGATCCGCTTCCCCGACAAAATATCCGCCTGTGTCTTCGATTCCCGTGTACTCTCCAAACTTGAAAGATTCCCTATTCAGGCTCACCCCAGCGCCACCCAGCGTAACCGATCCTTTAATGTTTTCTGTAGCAGGCTGGCCCTCTTGAGAATAGGCTGAACCGGGCCATAGGACCAATAAAATCAGAACCATCCATACCGGCCACTGTTTCGGAATCATGACGCTGCCCTCTTTGATTTCATTTCCGGCCAATCAGGCGAACCCATTCGGTGCGAACAAATATCTCAGTCAATTTTCACTATCGCTGCAACCTAGCCCCGGAGGGATGGTTTGATCCATGAATTTTGCTATGGCAATTCAGACAAGATTTACCTCTGAAAAACTGTGAACCAAGAGCCGAGCCATCCTTCAGAGAACTCACGTGGCCTCCGCTCACATGACATTCATTGCAAATAAAGGGAGCCTTGCGTTTCATAAGGCGACTGAAGTTCGATCCATGCGCTTCATGACAAGTGAGGCAACTTTCTCTTACGGGCGCGTGTTCCCAAACGTAAGGGCCTCGTTTTTCCTGGTGACAACTAGTGCAGGTTTCGTTGACGGTCGCCATTTTGAGAAGGCTGGGACCGTGGCCGCCGTGAGGGTTGTGGCAGCTCGCGCAATCCATTTTCCCTTCCCGCAAAGGATGGTGGGAATTTCTGAGTAACTTGGCTTTCAAACCACGGTGACACTGGAAGCAAGCGTTTTTGGAATCCTCATATATAAACAGCGTTCGCTTGCTTCTTTTTTTCGTCACATAATGGCAATTGGTGCAACTGACTCCTGTGGCCTCGTGCGGGCTACCGCGCCAGTCCATGCGCAACCCTTTCTCATGACACTGCATGCAAATTCGATTTTTCGTGTCAGAAGAAATATTTTTGAATGAAACCACAAGCTGAGTCCCGGCCTCTTTGACCGGATCGTCTCTGTGGTTTCCAAGGGGGCCATGACATTCCTCGCAGTACAGACCATTACCTTTACCCAAACCAGCGCG
Organism: Nitrospinales bacterium; assembly: GCA_965223345.1. Lineage (GTDB taxonomy): Bacteria > Nitrospinota > Nitrospinia > Nitrospinales > VA-1 > CBDCWG01. The sequence goes on along the minus strand of CBDCWG010000012.1, from coordinate 1,471,846 downwards.
AAACGCCCGCGCGTGCTTGGTCCGCTCAAACCCCTTGATGTATTCTGCATGACATTCCCGGCACCCCTCAAGATCAGATAAGGATGTTAGACCACCTATGCGGGAATTGATCGAAATCCACTTAACTCTTTCGCCGGCGTGCGCATCCATTCCGTCAAACAACGCCGAAATCCAAAGGAGGCTAGCAACAAGAAACGTACAGAGAGTTTTTTGTTTTCTTAAAGGTTTCATAGCCCGACCTTGAAAGCTGTACAAGATGCGCGAAGCTTACAATAAATGGCATCTTTTATCAATTACTCATAAATTTAATTTACCTACAGGGATATTATAGGTTAATAAATCTGCCCCTTAGTCGGAGTCATTATTATCGATTAAATTCCATTACCTTCTGAACTGTATTTAATACAATACTTGTTCTTTATCGGCGCGTAACCACTGCATTGCCCACTCATCTAATAAAGCAGTATTGAGTAAAAATAGTTCTTATTTATTGACATCGGGATATCATGGGTCAACACATATCGCATTTGGGAAAAAATCTACAAGCTCAATTAACCGCTTCGGTAAGAATAAACTAAACAAGGCCTGCCTCCCCTGAAACAAGATTCAGGTCCAAATCCTAACCCAACAACTGGACCAGTTTATTGGGGGGCAGGTCAGAGCCGCACAAGCTTTAACTTGTATGGGGGCACCTCTCCTTTTTCATTTTTACCTGACTCGTCGCTCGCCGCTCCCCAATCTCAACCTCTCCATTGACCTGCCCCCCAATAAATGAATCCAGGGTTAAATTAGAAGTCAGAGCAAACCTTGACAGAGAAAAATAGGCCATCCCAACAACTGATTGTCGATCAGTTGTTTTTCTCATCATTCCACTGTTCCCACGTCCTTAAAGTTCAGTTAATTCCCCAACTCGGCCATTGAGATAACTTCCAGATAAGCGTTTCACTTCTTTAAAGCAGATGCGGGATAAAAGTCTGCTATCGGCCAGAAGCAGACATTCATTTTTAATATTAAGACTTATTTGAAGAATTTTATGCGGAAAATTTATGATCGCGTCGCGGATTGCTGACATTTGATCGCCATAAGTTGGCCGCTGGAAGCTTCACTCTGATCTTTGCCTTTTGGCCCCCAGCCCCGTTCACTCCCTCCACAACCCACACCAAGACAATTTGCGAAATATTGTCGCCAAAAACGGCCCCTCCAGATTGCCCTGGCCGCTGCAAGATGTTTGCTTATAAAACTCAAACCCAACAAATGGGGAATTTTATATTGACTTTATGGATCTTAAAATAGAGATCAATAATTTTTTCTGACGAGCCTCTTTGAGGTTTAAACCATTTTAATGAATGGCAAGCAAGATGTTGAATTCTCTCAGGTTGAAAAACAGAAACAATCTATTTTCTCCCTCAAGACGTGGGTTTCTTAAGCTTGGGGCCTGGATATTGGGGTTTCTTTCCACCTTGAAGTTTTGGGTGCCCAACCTGGTTTTGGCAAAATCTTCTAAACCTGGATCTAAACCGAGCTTTCCCGATCTTCCCGAGTTCAAAAAGCACAATCTCCTGAGAATGCAAAAAGAAGTGCAAGAAGCCATGCGGGAACCGGAGGAGGACCGGGACTGGATCATGGTGATCGATTTAAAAAAGTGTGTGGGTTGTCATGCCTGCACAGTGGCTTGCGTGGCGGAAAATCATCTTCCTCCGGGTGTGGTGTATCGTCCTGTTTTCGAAGAGGAAGTGGGAACTTATCCTCAGGTGACCCGGCATTTTCTTCCTCGCCCCTGCCTGCAATGCAACAATCCGCCCTGTGTTCCGGTTTGCCCCGTAAATGCGACCTACAAGCAAGAGGATGGCATTGTGCCCATCAATTACAACCGGTGCATCGGGTGCCGGGCCTGTATCAAGGCCTGTCCCTATGGTGCCCGAACCTTCGATTTTGGCGAATCCCATGCGGGAAATAGTCCGAGTACGCTGCAACCCTACGAGACGTCTCCCTCTCCTGAATACGGCAATCACTGGGAGAGAACCCCAGGGCAGCCGCCGATCGGCGTGGTCCGTAAGTGCCATTTTTGCACGCATCGACTCGAAGAAGGAATGCTTCCCTCCTGCGTGACGACTTGCATCGGAGGCGCTACTTATTTCGGACCGGGCCCCAAGGAGAATCCAAAGAGTCTGGTATCGGCCCTGATTAAAAATCCCCGCGTCATGCGATTAAAAGAAGAGTTGGGAACCGAGCCGAGAGTCTATTACCTAGGTGAAGAATGAGGATGCCATGAATGAAATGAACCCGTTGCGGTTGTTGAGTTATTCAGTATTAACGCTGCTTTCGTTCATGGGGATTGTCGGAGCATTCTGGCGAGTGTCAGGGGGATTGAAAGTCACTTCCCTAACGGCGTTTGAACCCTGGGGAATCTGGGTGGTGGCCTACAGTTTCCTGATTGGTGTTTCCGCAGGCTGTGTCTTGCTCTCCAGCCTGTATGCGGTATTTGGGAAAAAAGAATTTCAGAATGTGATGGGACCCGCTCTGCTGGTTTCTCTGATCAGCCTGGCAGGGGGAATCCTTTTCATCTGGCTGGAACTGGGACAACCGTTTAAAGTTTTAAACTTGTATCTGCACCCCAATTGGAATACGGGAATGGCCCGGTTAGCCTGGCTTTATCCCATTTTTATGGTTTCGATTGCTGCAGGATTCTACCTATGGCAGAAACCGGAAACCGCAAAAAGTGGAAATTCGATCCGATGGGTCGGACTTACGGGATTCATTTTGGCCCTGCTGGTAAGTTGGGATCTCGGTAATGTATTTGCCAACCATTTCCCCCAGCATTTGTGGAGCAAGGAATTGACATCCCCCGCCTATCTGTTGCTGGCGGTCATTTCGGGATTGGCAATGGGACTCGCTCTTCTCAGCTTCTCTGGTAAACAAAGCGAAAAGTTTTCCAATTTCGCACGGAACTTAAATATATATCTCTTCCTCGCAGTTGTGCTCTACATGGTTTTTATTTTTGAAGAAATGACCCGAAGCGATTCTTTTAACCACATTCTGTTCGGTGATTATAAATTCATGTTCTGGTTGGGGCAGATCGGCTTGTTCATTTTCCTTCCCATTGCACTGGGATGGTTGGGAAAGCGATGTCAACGACCCGCATATTTTAGCTGGGTGGGATTGTCCGCTCTGGGCGGAATTTTTGTGAGCCGCATGTATGTCTTGATCCCGCAGTCGGTGGTTCCTGAGTTGAATGGCATGGAAACCATTTATCATGGCAACCGGCTCGCCGCATCGGGAACATGGCCAAACCTGCTTGAAACAGTCGTGTTCCTGGGCCTGTTGGCGCTATTCATTTTAGCCTACCTGATTCTAAGCGGTTTTTTTGGCAGAAGGGTTTTCCATGGGTCTTTGAATAAATAATCAGGGGTTGAATATCGTATGAAAAGCTCAAAAATAAAAAAGAATGGAAAAAGGATGGACCGACGGGAATTCCTGAAAACGGTTGCCTGGGCCGGTGCAGGAGGGGCGGTTCTGGCCGGCTGTTCGAAAGTCGGCGAGTTGGGCGGTCTGCTGTCGCTGGATCAACCAGATGCTTTCCAACCCTATGATTTAGCCCAACCGGAAAATGTCATTTATTCTGTTTGCCTGAATTGCCATATTCGATGTCCCATGAAGACCAAGTTTCAGGACGGCGTGCTGGTAAAAATCGACGGCAATCCCTATGCCGCGAAAACGTTTCTGCCCAACATTCCATTCGAAACCAAGCCGGCCGAATCCGCAAGAGTGGACGGGCATTTGTGCCCCAAGGGACAGGCGGGAGTGCAGACATATTATGATCCTTACAGAATTCGACACACCCTCAAGCGGATCGGACCCAGGGGGAGCAATCAGTGGCAAACCATCTCCTTCGATCAGGCAATTGAAGAAATTGTGGAAGGAGGAGACCTTTTTGGGGAAGGCCCTGTTCCGGGATTGAAAGAAATATTTGTCCTGCGCGATGCAAAAATTGCAAAGGACATGGCCGCTGATGTCGAAGCCATCCGTAAAAGAAACATGACGGTGGAAGAATTTCAAAGTAAACATGCCGAACATCTCGATGTTCTCGTTGATCCCAAACATCCCGACCTCGGTCCCAAAAACAATCAATTCTGCTTCATGGCCGGACGCATTCAAAAAGGCCGGGCCGATTTCGCCCAGCGATGGACCTATGAGGGATTGGGTTCGATCAACTGGATGGATCACACCTCTATCTGCGGACGCTCCCACTGGAGCGCCTCGGAGCGGACCACCTGGGACCCTGTGAAGAAAAAAGGCAAGGTCCTCTTGAAACCGGACTTCCTCAATTCCGAGTTCGTGATTTTCTGGGGTACCGGGGCCTTCGAGGCCAACTTCGGGTGTACCGCGATCGCCAACATGGTGACCGAGGCCATGGAAAAAGGTCAACTTAAGATCGCCGTCATCGATCCGCGCCTCAGCCACACCGCGGCAAAGGCCTGGAAATGGGTTCCTATCGAACCCGGTCAGGACATCGCCCTGGCACTGGGAATGATGCGATGGATGATTGAAAATGAACGCTACGACCGGAAGTATCTTGAAAATGCCAATAAGGCAGCTGCGGAAAAAGATGAGGAACCTACTTTTTGCGATGCCACTCACCTGGTGAGGAGCGACACAAGAAAATTTCTCGTTACGGAAGATATCGGCCTGCCTCCCGGTACCCGCGTGGTGATGACCAGGCAGGGACCGCAATCCAGTGAAGCGGTGGACCATGGGGTTTTACAGGTGGACCAATTGGTCAAAGGGATACCGGTTAAAAGCGTGTTCACAATTTTGCGTGAGAGCGCCGAGGAAAAATCCCTTGAGGAATACGCCAAACTGGCAGGGGTTCAGGTGGAAGATATTGTCCAACTCGCCGATGAGTTCACCAAGCATGGAAAGAAAGCCGGTATCGATCGTTACCGGGGCGCCGGGCAACATACCAACGGCTATAACGCCGAGAAAGCTATTCTCTCTCTCAATATTTTGATTGGCAACCAGGATTGGAAAGGAGGAATGTCCGATGGTGGCGGTCATTGGCAGTCCATGGGTGGAAATCCGGGTCAGCCTTACGATTTGACAAAAGGAATGAATCCCGGGGGTCTTAGCAAGTTTGGCGTACCGATCACCCGTGAAAAGGTTCGCTACGAGGATTCCACCCTGATCACCCAACATGGTTATCCCGCCAAACGGCCATGGTATCCTTTCACCAAGGATGTTTACCACGAGATCATTCCGTCCGCCGAGGCAAAATACCCATACCCGTTAAAATGCCTTTGGATCCATAAAGGAACTCCCGCCTACGCCAGCCCCGGCGGTGGCGAATTCATCCGGATTTTGAAGGATCCTTCCATCATCCCCTTGGTTTTTGTGGATGACGTGGTCCTGGGTGAAACCACCGTGTTTGCGGACTATGTTTTTCCCGACCTCACTTTCTTCGAACGCTGGGGAATGCCGTTCGACAACCCGCAACCTTCGGTGAAAACTTCCGGAATCCGGCAGCCCGCGGCTCCGCCTTTTCCAGAAGAGATCGACGCCGCTGGAGAAAAGATGCCCATTTCCATGGAAGCCATCATGCTGGCCATCTCCGAAAAACTGGGTATGCCGGGATTTGGGTCAAATGGATTCGGGCCCGGAAGGGATCTTAAGCGCCCGGAGGATTTCTATTTAAAGCTGGTTGCCAATATCGCCATGCGCGGTATCTCTGTGCCGGACACTGATGCAGAGGAAATGGAAATTTTCCTGAAGGCCCGCAAGCATCTTCCAGCATCGGTTTTCGATGTCGAAAAATGGAAGTTGGCCGTACAACCCGATTTGTGGAAAAAAGTGGTTTATATCCTCAATCGAGGCGGCCGGTTTGAAGCCTTCGATGATGCCTATAAGGGGGATTACATGAGTCATCGCTTTGGCAAGCTCCTCAATCTTTATTTGGAAGACATAGCTGTGACTAAAAACAGCGTCACTGGAAAATATTTTGAGGGTCTGCCGCGATATGAACCTGCATTGCATAGCGACGGCACCCCCGTTGAGGACCCGGTGGATCAATTTCCATTTTCATTGATAACGTATAAATCCATTATCGGAGGGAATTCCAGGACCAATTCCCAAACCTGGAGCAATGTGTCCGTCGATCCTGAAAATCAAATCCTGATCAACAGCCAGGATGCGAAACAACGAGGTTGGAAAGACGGGGATCGGGTCAAACTGATATCCGCGACCAACCCGGAAGGGATCTGGCCCCTGGAACCTTACGCGGGAGATTTGCCTGTGGAAAGTTCGTTAAAGCTGGTGGAAGGCCTGCGACCAGGAGTTGTCGCTGTTTCCTTTCATTATGGCCATTGGGCCTATGGAGCGAAAGATGTTGTCATAGACGGCAAAACAATTCCTGGAGATCCCAACCGTGGGCGGGGAACCTGTCCCAATGCCGTCATGCGGTTGGATCGATACAACACGGCAACTTGCCTCACCGACCCGATTGGAGGAAGTTCCTCTTTTTCTGACACCAAAATAAATCTAGTGAAAATATAGGATATAAAGAGGCTGTATGTATTCAAAAGAATAAGGTCCAAAGTTGGAGTTTTGATCGAGGTATATTTGTAAGAGAAACTTACTTTATGAGAATGTCCGCTTTGGGGTCGTTAGCAGATGTGTCTGTTATCGGCCAAAAGCGGACATTTACGACTAAGCTCATGTGCCACCATGAAAGGCCGCGGAATAGCGGTCAGAGGCAACGCTTTGTTAGATTTTATTATTGTGTTCCAAAGTTATGATTACATTTCCCTTTTTGAGCCCTGTGTCGACATACCTGCGAACCTCTGCTGTTTTTTCTAACGGATAGCGTCTTATATCTTGCCCGCCTTTTATTATTTAAGTTAGGATGGCCGAGAGTACTTGACCCCGAACCGCTTGAGGATTTTTTCCATCAGGCACCAACGGGTAAGAGCCGACTGAAACAGGTTAATGCCCACAAACGCAGTGAACAGCAACCACCAAGGGTTCACCCACACTGTGAGAGCGACGCTGATAATGATGAAAGAACCTGCGATCAATCGTATCCAGCGCTCCATTTCCATGTGATTTCTCCTTTCGCTCAAAAGCTGTAGCGAAGCCGGGCGTATACATTGGTGTTGTCTTCGAGTTGACCGAAAAAAGTCCTGTCGCTGGCTCCCGTGAAAATGTGAGCGCCCAGCGTAGCGGACCAGAAATCGCTGATCTTGTAAAGCACACTGGGCCGCAAGTGTGCATCGCCGTCCGAAGGGGAATAGAAGGTGAACAGGGAAAAAACCAAATTCTGCTGCAGGGTGAGCCATGTGAAACGTACCGTGGTCACGTGGCGGTTTTCATCGATCGGAAAGGCGCCGGCAGGCAGGTTGCGGATGAATTCATCGTGATGCATGTTGTGTTCGAGATTGTACTGTAGCCCGAGCGTGAAATTCTGAAACAGTTCCCGTGTGTAACCGGCCAGGAACCGGAACTGGCTGTTATTCACATTGGGGACGGTCCCCGCCTTGTCTTCCAGTGAATCCCGGTAGGCGATCTCCAGATTGCCGATGCCATCGAGGATTTCCCCGCGGACACTGGCTCCGTACACAGCCAGCCGCGGAAAAGTCGCACCACCTTCCGCGTTCGATCCGCCGGGGTTTTTGAAAAATCCGTAATACCCGTACAGAGCCAACTCATACCCTTTGACATTTTTGAATACTCGCAGCGCCAGCTCCGAATCCGAAACCCAGCGGTCGGGCGCGTCGAAGTTGACACGATCGCCGTTTCCCGCCTTTCTTCCAAGAATGCCATTGAAAAAAGAGAGCCGTCTGCCGGTAATGAACCGGTCCGGATCGAAGGCGGGTGTCCAGACCAGATCAATATTGGCAATCTGCGGATAGAAGCTGAATTTGACGGCGTCCGAGGGGGCCTTCAGGTACACTTCGTCTCGACCGATGAAAAACGATTCGAAATCCTTTGGGAACAGATCGTTTAAAAAAATCAGATCGCCGGTTCCCCAGGTGAGGATCTGGCGTCCAACTTTGATATCGAGAAAATCTGTGGGATAGAACAGCAGGTTGGCTTCTCTCAGGTCAAAATCGAATCTCTCCTGAGTTTGGTCGTGAAGAAAGTCACCGCGGAATTTGAACTCTCCCCACTCCATCCCTTTTGAGGCTTCAATCTGTGCGCGCAGCTCACCCAGGATGAAATCCTTCTCCTGCTGGGGGTCGTTCTGTGTGCGGATGCCACCTGCTTCTTCAACAAAGCCGTGCAACTGAAAAGGAATCTCCAACCCCAAAACGTCTGACGCCGATGCGTGACCCCCGGGGAGAGACACAGCGATAGACATCAGAATCAAAAGCAGGCACCGCAGGATCATTCGCTTCATGGTGGTCTGAACAAATGACATTTACTTGAGCCACCGCCTCGGCGGCCGCCTGAGGTATCTTTCGGTGAAGATCGATTCCTTGAGACCGAGGTCGTATTTGATGGAATCAAATTCAGATACGGTGTTGCCGCCCGTATTCAGGTCCTGAACCCGGGCTTTGGTGACGGTGGGATGTCCCTGAATGTCTTTGACTTCCAGGGCTTCCACCACCCGGTATTTTTTTCCACTTTTGTCGAAATACTCCGCCTTCATGGGCAGAAAATTGGATTTGTCGATCCAGAGAATGTAGTGGCCGAATTCCACATCTCCCGGATTCTTAGGAATATTTTTCAGGACGTAGAAGGCGTCTGTGACTTCGGTGATCGTATGGGTATCCTCATCGGGATCTCTGCCGGAAACGTCTTCATAGAAGAAGTTGGAACCCACAAAACTGGTGCGCTTGTCCCCGGCAGAAATACGTTTGACCAGATCCAGGCCCGGAAGGTACAGCCAGCGGTCGTCGTCTTTCCCCGGATGCTTCCAGACCATGAAGACGGTATTGCGTACGTCCGCAGGGCGGTGGAAATACACATAAAATTTCTGCTCTCCACCATCTTCTTTATCCATTCTGAGGATGGTGAATTTCCGGTTGCGGCTTCTGCCCTGTGAATCGGTGATGGTCATGTCCACCTGGGCTCGACCATCTTTGCCTTCATAATAGGAAGCGAGGTTGGATTTATGAACGATCTCGTCCACCGGCGGTGCCTTGGGCTCCGCTCCTGCGGAATTCGCCGCCACTCCCAGAACCAAAATAATAAATAGGCCGATCGGGCATTTTAGTTTCAATGGCATAACTCTGTTCCTCATCAGAATTTGCGGATTTCCCATCTTAGTTTACCTCCTGCCTGGGAAATTAACACGGTTTTCTCCTGGACAGAAAGTGGCAGATCAGGGCTGCGGCGACAATGCCGAAAGCCACGACCCAGACGATGGGTTGCCACCCCTCGACACCAAATTGTTGAATTCCATAAGTGATGATCAGGATGGCGATGAAAGAAGTCGTGACGCAGGTTGCGGGGCGGCAGAATTTCTGCAAGGCGTTCGGGGGTTCGAACAACATCTTTCTCAGTGTGCGGATCAGGGCCGGAAGGATGATGAGTGTGGCCGCTCCGGAAACGAACATGATGGCCGCCAGGAAAAACCCCACTGTCTTGTAAGGAACCAAGGGGGCGATCATGAGCGGGGTGAAGCCGATGGCGATCACCAAAATGTTGCGGGAAATGGCGCGGCCCGGTTCGCCGAACATTCTGCCTGAGGCGGACTGCCAGTCGTTGCCTGCGTCGCTGTAAGCCTGCCGGGACCGTTCGAGGAAATGGATCGCAAAATCCACAGACAGGCCCAGTGTCATGGCGGACAGGACGGCGATGGGCATATCGTATTCTTTTCCCGCAAAACCGATCATTCCGTAGATGAAAAGGATGGTCACGGTCAGCGGCACCATGCAGAGCAAACCCCATAGCGGGGAGCGGAATAGAAAGACCACCATGAGCAGAACGATGATGAAACTTCCCGAAAGCGAGCGGATCATTCCGCGGACCATTTTTTCCTGCCAGATCACGTTCAGATAAGTGAGGCCGGCCCAGTTATGACTCAAGGGGATGGGGGGCGCGTTCTCCTCAAAGAACCGATCCACCGATTTGGCGACTTTTTCCATATCCCGGTTGTCGCCGCTTTGCAATTGAATCCAGAGATTGGCTTTTTGATAGTCCGGCGTGACGAGATGCCAGAGATCATCGGGATCGTGGCTGTTCTGGTAGGAAAGAAGAGTCTGCGCCACCGCGGGGGCGGTATCCGGAATACGGTCGAATTCCTTGTCTCCCTCCATCAGTTCATAATGGACCTTGCGGATGACGTCCACCACAGAGCTGGATTTGCCCACCACACCGGTTTCGAGTAATGCCTGCTGCAACGATTGCACATAGCGCAGCACTTCGGGTTTCTTGAAAGGTTGGGCTCTCACTCGCTGTTCGTTGAAAAACAGACCGAGTTCTTCCCAGGCTTCCGCAATTTCAGGAATTTTGCTTTCTACCTTTTGACCGGCTGTTTTTTCCAGTGCCCATAAAAGATCCGCCAGTGATCCGTTTTGCTCTCTCTTTTGAGATTCAATCTGCTTTCGCAACAGGGTTTGTGCCTCCTTGCCCGCTTGCTGGATGGCTGGAAGGAAGGACCGGGTTTCCTCGACCCTACGGGCCAGAGCTTCTTCCATATCTATTACAGACTGCCGTAAAGCGGTTGCGTCGCTTTTTTCATCAAGCACCAGGTAGGCCATGTACGTACCGCCAAAATGTTCATTCAAAACCCGGTCTGCGACCCGGATAGGGTGCTTATCCTCAAACCACTTTACAGGATTGTCATTCACAACAATGGTGGTGATTCCGATTACTGCCAGCACCAGCACGATCCCGGTGACGGTCAAGATCCATTTTGATCGCCGGTAAGTCCAGACGCCGGTCTTTTCCAGAAGCCTTTCCAAAAGCGAGGGCATGGTGATGTCTTTGGGCCTGCCGAATTTTTCCAGTGAGGACTCCTTGAGGAGCATCACATAGGCCGGGATGAAGGTGATGGTGAGAAACCAGGCCAGCATGATGCCGAAAGCGACAAACAGCCCGAACACCCGTACGGGAGGGATCGGGGTCAGGGCGAGCGAAGCGAAACCGGCGGTGGAGGTGAGACTGGTGAACAGCATGGGATTGAACAGATCCTGCATGACGTAGTGGATGGTCTTGCGCCGGTCCTTGAAATGCGGGTACCGGTCGAAAAACTCGCTCAAGATGTGGATCGAGTCGACGACAGCGATGGGCATCAGGAAGATCGGGATCATGGAACTCATGATGTGTACAGTGTGCCCCGTCCCGATCAGCAGGCCCATGGTGCACAGCACTGTCACCACGGCGACGATCATCGCCGATAGAATCAGCACAGCGTTGCGGAAAAAAAACCACATCAGGATGAAAATGAACAGCCCGGCCAGCGGAGCGGATACGGCCATCTGTTTGAACATCTCCACCCCGAATGTGTCTTCTGCAACCGGCAGGCCCGTGATATGGTATTGCTCCTCGCCCGCAAACCGCTCGGTGAAATCACGGATCTGCGAGGCAATCCGGTAGCTCATGTCCTTGGCTTCGATGGGAATATACAGACAGAGAGCCTTGCCATCCTCCGAGAGCAGGGTACCGTAGAGCATGGGGTTTGCCTTCGCCCGATCCCGGATGCGTAGGGCTTCCTCGCGGGTTTCGGGAGGTTTGGACATCAGCCATTCGAAGCGCACGGTGCCCAATCCCGCCTGTTGGATGTCGTCCACTTTCGAAGGGGCAAGAAGATCGATGGGAATCACCCCTTCGATCTGCTCGATCTGTCGGGTCAACTGGAAAATTTTTGCAAGCGTTTCCGGATTGAACACCCCGTCCGGATTGTCTTCATTGACCACCCCCAGGACGATCATGTCGTACAGGGTGAACTCTTTTTTAACCTGATTGTGAAACACCCGCACACTTTCGTCTTCTGAAAGCATGTTTTCCGGGTCGGTGTCGATTTTTATGTTGGGAATCTGCAGCGCAAGCCCGAGACATAGGAAGAGCATCAGCAGAGTGATCCGGATCGGATGGTCCGTACTCGTGTTTGTCAGTTGTTCACGAAATGCCATCAGAGTAGGATTTCATGGCTGCGGTCGGATTAATATATAAGCACTGCAAGAGAAATGGAGGCTTATCCCTGACGTGTGTGTCGGCTGTGTACTTCGAGAAAAGGATTCATTTTAAGGTGTGTAAAGGTCGTTTTCTTTCAAGCCCTCTTTAAAAAAGGGGGCTTGAAAGAAGTAGAAATAATTTCAGCCTAGATCAATTTCATTAACGGCCGCGTCCTCCTCCGCCACCCATTCCCCCTCCTCCCAGACCTTTACCGCTTCGTTGACTCATCGGCCTATCGGAAAGCGACATTCCTTTTTCTTTCATGCGCTCTTTCATCCTTTTATGGTGCTCCAGGCGGTACGCCTCGCGCTCCTGCTCAGTATTAAGGGAACGCATTTTTTTGCGGTGCTCATTGCGTTCTTCCGGTGTCATCAGTTCATGCCCAAAAATGCGGTCCTTTTTTTGAATCTGGTCCTGTTGCCGATCTCGATCCTGATCCGCAGAAAAAGCTGCCGTCGACGAAAATCCAATCAAACCAATAATTACTGCTGAGGTTATTACCCCTTTAAGCATGACGGATTCCTTTTTTTGAGTTTTATCATTTTTATTCTAGCTAGAATTAAGACGCCAGCCATAAACGAATTATTCCTTCAGCTCTTATCTTTTTAAAATATTAGGAATGCTTCATCAGCATGTAGCTTTTAAACTACAAAGGGTTATAAATTCCCCCATTTAGGCAGCAATCCGATATGATTGCTCAATACCTCCATTTCGAATTACTTTTCTCCTTAGTCGGCCGATCGGACTCTCGGTGGCAGAAATATTTTTTCACCCAAGGTAGTCTCGGTCGGTCTGAGGTGAGAAAATTGTGGAAATACTGAGAAATCCCATCCTTGTACGTCTCAAATCACTCCAGGCCGAATATATATTCAATAAAACTTTGGGGCTCGAAAAAATAACTTCGACTCTAAATCAGTTGAGCCAAGACATGTGCTTGAGAAATGAAGCGTATAATTCTTGATTAGAGACCTAGAATTTGTAGGATTGATTGAAAGTCAATAATAGAAAAACTTGGGAGAATAAAAGTTATGGGTGCGGAGTGCAGGGAGGAAGATTTTAAAACGCACTACTCAGTAGCTTCAATTCTACGTCCGCTTTGGGTCGGGAACGACCGTTCATCCACCTCTCCGTAATGACAGCTTTCGGCCAGAAGCGGATATTCTGCTCGGGTTGAAACACTTTCCGGCTCATATCTGCCTCCTATCCAATAAGATTCAGCACCCAAGCCCAACACAACATATTGACCAGTTTATTGGGGGCAGGTCACTACCTTAATGACATCGAGTTTCATTGAACAACTCTCATAAAGCCTATTTTGGCTAACAGTCTAAGCAGAGTTTTTCTTCTGATCTAAACCTGAAAAGACGGAATTTGTTTTGAATGGTCATAGACTAGTCTTAGCCCTCAAAAGCACCCCATAACTACTTTAAAGCTAATAAGTTAAAAACAGAAAACCTTGGACAGCCGATTTTTCATCAGTTGTTTAAACTTTAAATAATTCTATATTTTTCAAAATAGTTGGATTTTAAACAAAAAAATAGGCTTATGAGATTCTCCTCATAAGCCTTTGTTTTATAAGTGGTGAGCCGTGAAGGAATCGAACCTTCAACCTACTGATTAAGAGTCAGTTGCTCTGCCAGTTGAGCTAACGGCCCTTAGTTTCGTTTTGAGTGTCTGGTATCCGCTAAACTAGCACTTCCCCCCAGGTGAGTCAACACGGGCGCGCCCGCGGTTCGTCCGGCATTTTTTTGCCCGGATCCGGGTTTGCATCTGCCCTCCCCCGCCCTCTTTTGCGAACCTGGGAAAATGGAATACTTCATCTATTATTAGAATATATAGAAACGAGTCGGCTTGCGGTTTCTGCCTGCATCAATACCATCCCGCAAGCACGGGTTGCAGGCCGGGCTGCGCCAGTGCCGACACCACCGCCTCGCTCTTTCCGAAAATCGCGGCGAAAAATCGATACTGCAACGCGCTGACCGGGCCGGACAGTCCGCCGCACACCAGGGATAAGAGAAGAAACACGAACGCCTTGTGGCGATCGACGCGCATGCGCACCACGTCGATCAGCAATCCTGCGAACATCACCGCAAAAAACAACACCCTCTGCGCATTCCACAGAATTTTCTCATTCTCCAGCGGTTCCTCGCGCACGCCCGGGAAATGATACTCGGTCATGAACCCGGCAAAATACAGGGCGATCAGAAAAAACACCCATACTTTCTGCAGCAGGATGACGGTCTCCAGATAGCGTTCGTCGATCGCCATGACGCTCTATCCTTTCCCCGCCGCAGCGGCGGCGAAGGCACGCTGCTGCGCTCCCAGCCCCCCAACTTCCAACGGCTTACCGTCAGCCCGGTGCGCGCGGCGGGTTCCCGCTTTTTTGAATTCGCAAAAGAATCTTATGCTATAATCGGACATCCTATTGAGTATAAGCGTATTAAGCGGGAACTGGTTTCCCCTTTCTGGTTTTCATGTTATTGGGATTCCCCGGATCTGCGGAAGATTCAGAGATTTCACTGCAAAAATCTCCCGCTGGCTCGGCGGCAAACCCACGATTGTTCACACCCATTTCACGGAGAAGGAATCACAAGATGGCTATCCGATTAGGCGACGTCGCACCCGATTTTACCGCAGAGAGTTCCGAAGGAACCATTGAATTTCACAAATGGCTGGGAGACAGCTGGGGGGTCCTCTTCTCCCACCCGAAGGATTACACGCCGGTGTGCACCACGGAGCTGGGCCGTGTGGCCAACCTGAAGGGCGAATTCGAAAAACGAGGCGTCAAGGTGCTCGCTCTCAGCGTCGATCCGGTCGATTCTCACAAAGGATGGATCAAGGACATCAACGAGACCCAAAGCTGCACCGTCAACTACCCGATCATCGCGGACCCCGACAGAAAAATCGCCACCATGTACGACATGATCCACCCCAACGCGCTCGACAACCTCACTGTCCGCACGGTCTTCATCATCGGTCCCGACAAAAAAGTGAAACTGTCCCTCACGTACCCCGCATCCACCGGCCGCAACTTCGATGAAATTTTGCGCGTCATCGATTCCCTGCAGCTCACGGCCGATTACCAGGTCGCAACGCCGGTGGACTGGAAACAGGGCGACGACTGCGTGGTGGTCCCGGCGATCAAAACGGAAGACATTCCGGAAAAGTTTCCCAAAGGGCACAAGGTCATCAAGCCGTATCTGCGGACCACGCCGCAACCGAATCTTTGATCCAGATGGGCACGTCAAAAAAGCCTGGACGGCCCGAGTCCGTTCAGGTTTTTTTTATTTGCGATGACGGATAACACTGAAAACCAGCAAAAGATATCCAACCTGATCCGCCTGATGGACGATGCGGATGCGTTCGTGCGCGCCAAAGTGCGGGAACAGCTGTTGAACATCGGGGAAGACGCGCTGCCGTTTCTGGAGATCGCCGCCAACGACGAAAACCCCGGCATCCGCGTGCTCGCCCGCAAACTCATCGCCGACATCTTTCCCATCAAGCTCGGCAAAAAATTCACCGAACTCTCTCAGGCCGCCGGGTCCGGCGACCTGGATCTGGAAAAGGGCATGCAGCTCATCATGGAGTTCGGCTACCCCGGCGCCGACCCCAACGAGGTGAAAACCGCGCTGGACCGGCTGGCACACGAGTTGTCCTCGCGGCTGTCAAACAAAGACACGCCCGAGCAGCTGGTGCAGAAAGTGACGGGATTTCTGTTTGCAGAAAAAGGATTCGCCGGCAACCAGACGCATTTTCTCGATCCCGACAACACCTACTTCAACAAGGTGCTCGAAAACAAAACCGGCATTCCGATCACGCTGTCCGCCCTGTGCATTCTCATCGCGCAAAGGCTGGGCCTGCCGCTGGTCGGGGTGGGGCTTCCCGGCCATTACATCGCCAAATACAACGCGCCAAAAGATCCGGTCTTTTTCGACCCCTTTCACGCCGGCCGCATACTCAGCCGCGAGGATTGCATCCAAAGGGTGGAAAATTTCGGTCACAAATTCGAGGAACACCACCTTTCCCAGGCCACCCACCGGGAAACACTGGTGCGCATGATGAACAACCTCATCATCATCTACAATCAGAACAAGGAACTGGAAAAATCGCGCCAGTTGACCCAGTTCATCAACATCCTGCTGAAATCGCCACAGAGCTTCAGTTCCCAATCCACCTGAACCGACCGGACTCAAAACCATGTCAAAAACCATCGTTGTGACCGGCGCCGGCAGCGGCATCGGAGAGGCCATCGCGCAGCACCTTGCGGAAAAAGGTTTTTCCATCCTGCTGATGGGGCGCGACCTTGCGCGCCTCAAATCCGCGCAACAATCCCTGCCCAACCCCGCAAGCCACCACAGCCACTCCGTGGACGTGCGCAAACCGGAACAGATACGCAAGGCCCTGGACGCGAGCGGCATCGAGTCGTTGTATGGCGTCGTGGTCAACGCCGGTGTGGGCGGAGAAAACCATTACGGGACGGACGACCGCTGGGGCGAGATCATCGACATCAACCTGAGCGGCAGCTACTACACGGCGCAGGAATGCCTGCCCTACCTGAAAAAAGATCCCAGCCCGTACCGGCGCATCCTGTTCATGTCCTCCATCCTGGCGCGGCTCGGCGTTCCCGCCTACACAGGCTACTGCGCCTCGAAAGCCGGACTGCTGGGGCTGATGCGCTCGTTCGCCGCCGAGCTCGCACAGGCCGACATCCTCGTCAACGCCATCTGTCCCGGCTGGGTGGACACGGCGATGGCGCATCAGGGACTGGAAGGCATGGCGAAAGTGTTCGATATCAGCAAAGAGGAAGCCTACCGGAAAGCCATGAGCGAAGTGCCGCTCGGCAGGATGTCCGAACCCGCGGACGTGGCGCGGCTGACCGGCTTTTTGATGGCCGAGGAAACCACCGCCTTCACGGGCCAGACCTTCGACCCCAACGGCGGCGCGTTGATGGCCTGACGCAGCCCTTCCATCCCCCCAAAGCAACGAGCACGGGAAACCTTGAGGCCTGAGGCCCGTTCAAATCGAATTTAAGGAAATGTAAAAAAAAATCAGGACTGAGGCTCCAGGTTCTCCTGTTCGGAGGAACCGGGAAGCTCGCTCTGCGGAACGGTTTCGGCTGCGGGCTCTGAGAAATGCTTCAAGGGGGCCAGAAACTGCACCAGCTGATCGCGCAGGAAACTCATCAGATCGTTCAGCGATCTCAAGATGGGCGCCTTGGGCGGCAATTGCGCCGCCTGCGCTTCAAATTCGGACGCCACAGAAGCCAGGACCAGCGAAGGCAGGTCGCGGATCTGCGCCGGATCGATCTCAGCCTCCACAGCCTGCGGGGCGGGAAGCGGGGGCAGGTTTTCCAGTCCGGAATCGCCATTGGAAACACTGCGGGCGGAGAAGGTCGTGGTGATCACCCGCTCCAGCGCGAGCTCCACCTCTTCGATCACACCCAAAGAACCGGACAGCGCTTCGGATGCTTTCTCCAAATCGAATTCCGCACGCGCGAAGAACTGCCGCGCGATGGGCGCGATCTCCCGGACCAAGCTCTGGATCGCATCCAGCTCTTCCTGGTTCAAATCGCCTTGCACGGACAACGAATAACGATAAGCGGCCACCGCAACCGAGGAAAATTCCTGCACGGCGTCGCCATCGGCATATTTGGTTTCGGTTTCGGATTGGGCCAGCGAGTTCTGGCTTTCGAAGGAAAGATTGACCAGATCCCCTTCTTCCGTTTTGAGGCTCAGGCCGGTCGTGAAGGCAACGTCGATGGCGGAGGCGAAACTTCGCCGCGAGAGGATAGAGCTGGAAGGTATCAATTCAGGAATCGCCATGATCCGTTTTGCCTTTTCAGGTTGCCATCACAAGATCCCTACTACAAAATTTATCGGCATTGTGGTGACAAACATTAAGGGAAAAAAGGCCGCGCGCTCCCGCAACACCTTATGCTCTCACGGTTTAGCTGGTTGATTTTAAAAGAAAACGCGGGATTTCGAGCGGATTGCGAAAACCGCGTGCAAAAGGATTTTCGCGGAAAAAACGCGCCGGCGCAGAATCGGCTCCCCAATCGGCCCGGGGTTACAGGTCCTTGAGACGCGGCAGGTTTTTGTCTTTTTCGGAGAGGATGGGGTCGGCGACCGGCCATTCGATGCCGATGTCCGGGTCGTTCCACAGGACGCCGCGCTCGCGCTCCGGGGAATAATAATCCGAGCATTTGTACAGAAACTGCGCGCTGTCGCTCAAAACGCAAAAACCGTGCGCGAATCCCGCCGGGATGTACATCTGCAGCTGGTTGCTCCCGGAAAGCCGCGTCCCCACCCAGCGGCCGAAAGTCGGGGAACCCGGCCGCACATCCACCGCCACATCGAACACCTCCCCCTGGCCCACGCGCACGAGTTTGGCTTGGCCGGGGTTTTCCTGGTAGTGAAGCCCGCGCAGCGCCCCCTTTCGCGAGACCGAGTGGTTGTCCTGCACGAATTCGTCGTCGATCCCGTGCGCGGCGTAGTGTTTCCGCACATAACTTTCGAAAAACAGCCCGCGCGAGTCGGAATACACTTCAGGCTCGATGATCAGAACCCCCTCGATGGCGGTTGCAGTCACTTTCATGGCCGGATCGTCACAATGGCGGTCCCAAATGGCGGCTCAAACAGCATAAGTCTTTATATAGTTGGAGTTACAGGAATAGTGGTGCGGCGAAGCGATGTCGCCCCCGATTTTATCCATAAATGGCAAAATATCAACGGTTAACACAAATCGGAGCCCCGGGAATGAAAAAAAAGGTCAAGTGATTTTGAAAAAAACTCGATAAGTAATAGTAAACAAAGGAAAGTTTCAAACCGCGTGAGTTCGGGGCTTTTTTTTGAAAACCCAGGCAAAGCTGAAAACGACGAAGCGAAAGAGCCTCAAAAAACAGGAGAAATCCGACATGCAGACCCTGCACAGCAAACGCCCTCTCTCCCAACCCCTGGTTTTCGGGAATTTCGAGCACCCCGGCCTCCCCGGCGACGATGCGGAAGCCATCCGCAAAGAAGTGGCCCTTGCCAAGGAAAAGCTGAGAAAGCACCCGAAGTTTTTCGAGCGTTTCGGCTCCACCAAGCCCAAACGCAAAACCTCCTGACCGCTTCGATCACGCAGGCGCTTTTTCGGTTTCCGCTTGGGAAACCGCCGCAAACGGCAGCGCCAGGATGAAATACAGCACCATCACCACTTCCGAATCGTAGAAATTCACCTCAAACAGCCCGCCCGCCAGAAATCCCGCCACCGCCGCGGCGCTGCCGAACACCACCCATCGCTCCCTGGCTGCGAACACGCCGTCCCGGTACCGCCTGAACAGCTGCCAGAAGTACACCACCCAGATACTGACCCACGCGCCCAGACCCAGCAACCCGGTGTCCACCGCCACCTGCGCCACGTTGTTGTGCATGCCCCGGTATTTCGCGATGTAGCCCGTCGGATCCGGGTAGTTTTTATGCACCAGATCCATGCAGCGGAATCCACAGCCGGTGACCGGATAATCCTTCAGCACCTGCACCCCTCCGCGCCACAGAGCCAGCCGCGACTGCACCGTCCAGTCCGAAAGGTCGGTCATCGAGAGAATGCGCTGCTTCACCGCCGGCGGCGAGAACAAAAACGCCAGCACCAAGACCACCGGAATCGCCCAGAGCCAGACGCGCCGCCAGAAAAACAGCAGCAACACCGCGCCGGTGAAAAAACCCAGCCAGGCCTGTCGGGTCAGCGTGAGCAGCAGGCAGACGCCGATCACCGCCACCGCCGCAAACAGCCAGGGCTCGCGCGGCTCGCGAAACAGCAGCCGCCCGGCCGCCAGCAGGCCCGTGAGCATGAGCAGTCCCGCAAACGTCATGTAGATGCTCATGGTACCCTCGACCCGGGTGGCCAGCGTCACTTCCGTCATCAGCGACTGGTAAAACCCGTATAGCGCCGCCGCCGAGGCGGAAGCGAGCAAAAGCAGGACGAGAAAATCCCGCTGTTTGGCGTCGCGGATGCTGTTGACCGCCCAGAAAAAGATCAGGATCTGCAGCAGTTTCTTGAGCGATTTCACGCTGTAGCCGGGATCGAACGCCAGAATCACCGCGAGGACCGCCGCCAGGCAATACGCCGCAAACGGCATCCACAAGGGCAGCCGCACCTGTTTCCAGCTGCTGGTGAGGCCGGTTTTGATCAACCAGGCCAGGGTCCCCAGCGCGAATGCGATCTGCGTGATGCTGATCGAAAACAGCGAAAACACCGCAAACACCATCAGGCAGACGGCGATCGTCCGGTCCAGAACCGGCAGGAGACGCTGCTTGAGAGTGGGATTTGAGAGGATCGACAAACGCGCCCATCCGAGACGAGGTGGAAAAAAGGCAAGAAAGGATGCATCCGGATACGGTTCAGCCCGCAAACCGGGGAGATTATATAAACTCCCCCCGAGCGAGTAAACCCCTTATCTCCGCGCCGAAGCCCGCCGCCCCCGCTTTGCCGAGGGGATTGTAAAAAAACATCCTAATTAGAGAATCGCGCCCCGATCTGCTAGAATTGTCGCGACCCGCCGGGTGCCCATCCACAGCCTTTTGGAAGGAAACATGAAGATCATTCCTGCAGTAGACATCAAAAACGGCAAATGCGTCCGTCTGACTCAGGGCAAGGCCGACCAGGAAACGGTTTACTCCGAGGACCCCCTCGCCGTCGCGGGCCACTGGGACGAAGAAGGGGCCCGGCTCATCCACGTGGTGGATCTGGACGGCGCGTTCGACGGCCTGCCCAAAAACGCCGAGCTGGTGAAGAACATCATCTACAACAGCTCCGTGGACATCCAGGTCGGCGGCGGCATACGCACCCTGCAAGCGATCGAAACCTACGTGAACGCCGGCGCGTACCGGGTCATCCTCGGCACCGTGGCGCAGAAAGACCCGCAGTTTGTGGAACAGGCCTGCAAACGCTTTCCGGGCAAGATCACCGTGGGCATCGACGCCAAGGGCGGTTATGTGGCGGTCAAAGGCTGGGTCGAGGTCTCCGGCGAAAAAGCCAGCGAGCTGGCCGCGCGCATGCAGCCACTCGGCATCTCCGAATTCATCTTCACCGACATCGGCCGCGACGGCATGCTCGAAGGCCCCAATCTGGAAAGCATCCGCGCTTTCGCCGAGTCCACATCGCTTCCCGTCATCGCCTCCGGCGGCGTCGGCACGCTCAAGGACATCCACGACCTGATCGAACTCGAATCCTTGGGCGTCATCGGCGTCATAACCGGCAAAGCCCTTTACGATAAAAGCATTTCCTTTCGAGAAGCGCGGAAACTGGTCGAAAGCGATGCTGGCTAAACGAATCATCCCCTGCCTCGACGTGAAGGACGGCCGGGTGGTCAAGGGCGTCAATTTCGTCAACCTGCGCGACGCCGGCGACCCGGTGGAGATCGCCGCCGCCTATGAAGCCGAGGGCGCCGACGAGCTGACCTTTCTCGACATCACCGCCTCGCACGAAAAGCGCGACATCATCCTCGACGTCGTGCGGCACACGGCGGAAAAGGTGTTCATGCCGCTCACCGTCGGCGGCGGCGTGCGCACGCTCGACGACATCCGCAATCTCCTCAAGGCCGGCGCCGACAAAGTCGCCATCAATACCGCCGCCGTGCACGACCCCGATTTCGTCGGCGAAGCCGCCCGGAAGTTCGGCAGCCAGTGCATCGTCGTGGCCATCGACGCCAAAGAGGTTTCCGGCGTGCCCAAGCTTCCGGACACGCCCTTTCCCTGGCACGACCGGCATCCGGAACTGTTTTTCCAGCAAGGCGACACCCTGCCCGCCTGGCAGGTGTTCACCCACGGAGGGCGCAACCCGACGGGAATCCATGCGGAGAGGTGGGCGAAACAGATGGAAACCTACGGCGCGGGTGAGATCCTGTTGACCAGCATGGACAAGGACGGCACCAAGTCGGGCTACGACCTGGCCTTAAACCGCACGCTTTCCGAAGCGGTCACCGTGCCGGTCATCGCTTCCGGCGGCGCCGGCACGCTGGAACATTTGCGCGAGGCCCTCGTCGAGGGCAAGGCCGACGCGGTGCTCGCGGCTTCGATTTTCCATTTCAAGGAATTCACCATCGCGGAAACCAAAACCTATCTCAAATCCCGCAACATCGTGGTGCGCATCTGAATCCCGCAGCGGCAAACGCTTCCATCTAAAAAGATTTCACCCCATCGCTTAAGGTTTTACCTGAACCGGACTTCAGGCAACACCGCAATGCGAAAGTTTCAGTTCTGTGTCCGTGAGTCTGGCTTGCACACCGAGTGGCACCGTCCACATCTCGGTTCCATGTCCGATCGGCGCGTTCCAGACCACCGGACCCGCGATGCCCTCGAACACCTCTAAAAACCCCTCTTCCATCCAGCGCCGGGTTTTGGGGGAAGGCGCGCAGCCCACCATCTCGCCGAGCACGACGCCCGACAAGTCGCGAAACTTTCCCGCCTCCCTGAGCTGCCACAACATGCCGTCGATCCTGTAGGGCGGTTCGTTCACATCCTCGATCAGGAGAATGCGGTTTTTGGTCTGGATCTCGTGGGGTGTTTTGAGCGACCGGCATAACAGCGTGAGGCATCCCCCCGTCACCGGGGCCGAGGCCGAACCGGAAACCAGCACCCGGCCCTTGGAAAAAGCCAGTTTCTTCGCCGCCGCTTTGCCGCTCAAAAGATCCTGAAACTGCCCTTTGGTCTTCGGCATCGGGTGCGCGCCGAAATTGCCCGCCACCATGGGCCCGTGAAAGGCCACGAGCCCGCATTTCTGCAGCAGATACAGCAACAGCAGCGTGCAGTCGCTGGCCCCCACCACGATTTTCGGGTTTTTGCGGATGACCTTGGCATCGAGCAAAGGCAGGATGCGGTTGACGCCGTAGCCGCCGCGGGCGCAGACGATGCCGCGCACGTCCGGATTTGCAAACATGGCCATCAGATCTTCCGCACGCGCCGCGTCTTCCCCGGCAAGGTAACGCCGTCTTGCAAGCAGGTGCTTTCCGGGCAGCGGCGTGTACCCCATGCGCTTGAGCACCTGCATCCCCTTTTCCAGAAGATCGGGTTCCACCGGTCCGGCCGGCGCCACCACGCCCACCGTGTCGCCTTTTTTAAGGCGGGCGGGCTGTTTGAGACGGGAAGAATTCGCCATTACAATTTCAAATCGAATCGCTACAATGGTTGCGTTTTTCTAACAGTGCTTTGAGGAACGCCATGACCACCGCCGCCGTCATCCAGGCTCGAATGGGCTCCACCCGCTGTCCGGGTAAAGTGCTGACCCCGCTGGCGGGCGTTCCGATGCTGGAGCATATCATCAAACGGCTTCAGGGTGTGAACGGGATCGATGCCATCGTGCTCGCCGTCCCCGAAGGCGCGAACGACGCCCCTCTGGCCGCAACCGCGGAAAAAACCGGCGTCGGCTTTATCCAGGGTCCCGAGGAAGACGTGCTGCAGCGCTTTCTCGATGCGGGACGATCGGTGAACGCGCAGCACCTGGTGCGCGTGTGCGCGGACAATCCCCTGTTCGACCCGATTCTCCTGCAATCGTTGCTAGAGCTGCATTTTAAAAGCAAAGCCGATCACACAATCACGCCCGACGCGATCCCGCTGGGCACCGGCACCGAGGTCGTGCGCATGGCTGCGCTTGAGCGCATATCTGAACTGAGCGATCTGCCCGCGCACCGGGAACACGTCACCACTTATTTCAAAGACCATCCCGACGCCTTCCGCATCGCCCATCTACCTGCGCCCGCGTATCTCAAGGATCAGCCGTTCCGCTTGACCGTGGACACGCAGGAAGACGTCGCCCTCATGCAGAAAATCCACGCCCTGTTCTACGATCCGCAACAAACCACCGTCGATCTGCCGGCTGTGCTCGCCCACTTGAAACGCCACCCCGAACTTGCAAACTCCAACGCCCACATCGAGCAGAAAGACTGGCGGCGCTAATCGCAACAAAATCTTAGATTTACATTAAAGTTCTAATTCTGCCTGCCGATAAGCAAAATTAAGTTGGAAAGTTTTTAATTTTCAATGCTTTCCATAAACAAACTCGCTGACTAGAACGGCATTTAAAAAAAAAGCTTAAGGATTTTTGCGTGGAAACTGAGGCCGGCCACGATAAACAAAGACCTCGGGGGCACGCAACACTCTTTTAACAATATTATCGTCAACACGTTTCCAACTCTTGGTGGAGGATTAGGGGAATGCCAATTCGAATCTTCAACAACATCGCTTCGCTCAATGCCCAGAGGATTCTGGGTATCAACAACGACCGCCTCGCGCAATCGGTCGAACGCATCGCATCCGGTATCCGCATCAACCGCGGCGCCGACGACGCCGCCGGTCTCGCCATCTCTGAAGCACTCCGTTCCGATATCCGCGCCCTGCGGCAGGGAGTCAGAAACGCCAACGACGGCATCTCGCTCATCAACGTGGCGGAAGGTGCGCTCAACGAGCAGTCCGGCATCCTCATCCGCCTGCGGGAACTCGCCTCCCAGGCCGCCACCGGCACCGTCGGTTCCACCGAGCGCGCCACCATCCAGCTTGAGTTCTCCGCGCTCAGAAAGGAAATCGACCGCATCGCGGCCACCACGGAATTCAACGGCCAGAAGCTGGTTGACGGCTCTCTCGCTTCGTCGGTCTCTTCCGCGAACCAGATCCTCATTCAGGTCGGCATCGACAGCACCTCCGACAGCCGCATCAACCTGAACACCGAAGTGAACCTGTCTGCCGTCACGTCCACAAGCCTGGGCATCGACGTTTTGAGCGTGACGACAGCGGGCAACGCGCTGACCACCCTGGACACCATCAACACCGCCATCGCTCAGGTCACCGCGTCCCGCGGCGCCATCGGTGCGGTGCAGAACCGGCTGGTGCGCACCATCGGCAACCTGTCGATTTCCGTGGAAAACCTGCAGGCCGCCGAATCCGCCATCCGCGATGCGGACATCGCGGAAGAAGTCGCCACGCTGACGCGAAACCAGATCCTGGTGCAGACCGCAACCTCCGCGGTGGGACAGGCGAACCTGTTGCCACAGTCGGTCCTCCAGCTCCTGGGCTGATTCTCTTGCAGACCGGGGTCCGGCTTCCGGACCCCGGTCTCAGGGCGATCCTCATGCGACACACACAACGCGCATTCATCACTCTTCCTCAAAATCGGAACCATCGGGATCGCATCCGCGTACGCTTTTTGGGACCCAGAAACAACGCCCGCTTCGGGCGATCCGGACCGCTTCTCAAGCCATCGCCTTCTTTCTCCCCGCAAACTGCGCGATCTTAGGATCGGGCCGGGGCGTTTCTGGGTCCCTTTTTTCACAGGAAATCCCGCCTCTCCCCCACCCGTCCGCACCTCTCCAAAAGACCTGAAATTCCCCCTGCAACTCGCCTTTGACCGCCGGACACCCGCCTTTCCCTCGTGTTTGCCCCAGAAAATTACCCCAACAAATCGTTAAAGTTAATCCCGC
Organism: Nitrospinales bacterium; assembly: GCA_965223345.1. GTDB lineage: Bacteria > Nitrospinota > Nitrospinia > Nitrospinales > VA-1 > CBDCWG01. Next base: position 1,446,285 of record CBDCWG010000012.1, on the reverse strand, counting down.
CCGCTCCGATAGGGCTGATTGAGGGTAGTTGTGCCGGAAACCATCCGGAATTAATAACGGTTTAAAAAACAAGGAGGTGCGAGAAAACAGCGTGTTTCAGGGTGGGGAAAGGGATTCTCCACTCAAGGGTTAAAGCTTGGAGGCTTGTTTTGGTATGGAGGCCAAAACAATAACCCTGACTAAAAATCATACATCAAGGAGGATGAGGCAATGCCAGTTCGAATCTTCAACAATATTCCTTCGCTCAATGCCCAGAGGATTCTGGGTATCAACAACGACCGTCTCGCGCAATCGGTAGAGCGCATCGCATCGGGTATCCGCATCAACCGCGGCGCCGACGACGCCGCCGGTCTCGCCATCTCTGAAGCACTCCGTTCCGATATCCGCGCCCTGCGGCAAGCCGTCCGGAACTCAAACGACGGAATCTCGCTCATCAACGTCACCGAGGGTGCGCTCAACGAGCAGTCCGGCATCCTCATCCGGCTGCGGGAGCTGTCCTCTCAGGCCGCCACCGGCACCGTCGGTTCCACCGAGCGCGCCACCATTCAGCTCGAGTTCACCGCGCTCCGAAACGAGATCGACCGCATCGCGGCCACCACGGAATTCAACGGCCAGAAGCTGGTTGACGGTTCCCTCTCCTCTTCAGTCGCCGCTTCAAATCAAATCCTGATTCAGGTGGGCATCGACAGCAGCGCCGACAGCCGCATCAACCTGAACACCGAAGTGAACCTGCAGGCCATCACCTCCACCAGTCTGGGAATCGAGGGTCTGAGTGTCACCACGGCAGGCAACGCGTTGACCGCGCTCGACACCATCAACTCCGCCATCGCCATCGTCACGGCCGGCCGGGGTGCGGTGGGTGCGGTGCAGAACCGGCTGGTGCGCACGATCGGCAACCTGTCCATCACGGTGGAAAACCTGCAGGCTGCGGAATCCGCCATCCGGGACGCCGACATCGCCGAGGAAGTCGCAACATTGACACGGAACCAGATTCTCGTGCAATCGGCGACATCCATGGTCGGTCAGGCCAACCTGCTGCCGCAGTCTGTACTTCAGCTATTAGGTTAACAGTTCACCCACAACTTAACTTAATATCTAGAAACCATGTCTGGAGGTGATCCGCATGTCTTTGAATGTTTCTTTGAATGCGGCGGACCGGGGATCTCTGTTGAGGAAGTCCTACGGCACGAAAAAAAACGGAGATCAACCCGCTTCGGGTGATTCCGGAAAGCCACATCCAGCACCCATCCTGGTGGAGGAAAAAGGCCATCTGACACAAACGATGAACCGGAAAGTGGATTTCCAGGTCGATCCCGATTCGCATGAATTGATCGTCCAGGTCATCAACTCGCAGACCGGGGAGATCGTGAGGCAGATCCCTAGGGACGATTTTTCCCCCGTGAAAAATCGTCCCGCCCCCTCCCCAGGGAATATTCTCAACGAGTTCGCATAAGGCGCAGGGGTTCCTTCGGAACCCCTGATTGCCCCCACTCCACGGACTCAACAGGAAAAGCGCCTTCCCCCCGGAAGGCGCTTTTTCTTTTTGCACACGCACACGATCCATCCCGCATCGCCCTCCCCCTTTCCATCCCAAGCCCACACTGCCTGCGAAATCCCGGCCGGGAAAAAACCCTTAAAGGTAATTTTTTAAAATCCCGATACAACCAAAAGTTGCACCGTTCTCCCCGATGGTTCGGGGAGAACACGGTAACGAACCTTTGAACTTAAGGAGAACGCCCCGAAAAAACACCCCACTCTTCATCAAATCTTACCTGGCAGGCTTCAGCAAGGACGCTGGAGCTAGGGAAGTGATTTTTTCCTATTATCAAGGAGGATAAGGCACATGCCGATAAGAATTTTCAACAATATCCCCTCGCTCAATGCCCAGAGAATATTGGGCATCAACAACGACCGGCTCGCCATCTCGGTTGAGCGGATCGCCTCCGGCATCCGCATCAACCGCGGCGCCGACGACGCGGCGGGGCTGGCCATTTCCGAAGCGTTGCGTTCGGATATCCGCGCCCTGCGTCAAGCCATCCGCAACGCCAACGACGGAATCTCCCTCATCAACGTCACCGAAGGCGCGCTCAACGAGCAGTCCGGAATCCTCATCCGGCTCAGGGAGCTGTCCTCCCAGGCCGCCACCGGAACCGTCGGCTCCACCGAGCGGCAAACCATCCAGCTGGAGTTTGACGCGCTCAGAGCCGAGATCGACCGCATCGCCGCCACCACTGAATTCAACGGCCAGAAACTGGTGGACGGTTCGCTGGCTTCCTCGGTCGCCTTCACCAACCAGATCCTGATCCAGGTGGGCATCGACGCTTCCTCCGACAGCCGCATCAACCTCAACAGCGAAGTCAACCTGCAGGCGATCACTTCATCCAGCCTGGGGATCGACGTGTTGAGCGTGACCACGGCCGGCGCCGCATTGACCGCCCTGGACTTGCTCAACAACTCGATTTCCATCGTCACCCAGGGACGCGGAAAAGTGGGCGCCGTGCAGAACCGGTTGGTACGCACCATCGCCAACCTGTCGATTTCGGTGGAAAACCTGTCGGCTGCCGAATCGGCCATCCGCGATGCGGACATCGCCGAGGAAGTCGCGCTGCTGACGCGAAACCAGATTCTGGTCCAGGCGGCGACGGCCATGGTCGGGCAGGCCAACCTGATCCCGCAGGCCGTGCTGCAGCTCCTTCAGTAAAAGACGGAGCGGGGACGTTGACCCAACACGACACATAAAGACAAAAACGGGCCACAACTGAAGCCGGCCCGAACTCTTTTCAGGGAGGAAAAGAATGTCTCTAAAAATATTCAACAACATCTCTTCATTGAACGCGCAACGGGCGCTGGAGTCCAACCGGTCGCAACTGGGCCGTTCGATTTCACGCATCGCCTCCGGCGTCCGCATCACCAAAAGCTCCGACGACGCGGCGGGACTGGCGATTTCGGAATCCCTCACCTCCGATGTCCGGGCACTCAAACAGGGCGCCAAAAACCTCAACGACGGCAGGGCGCTCATCAACACCGCCGAAGGCGCTTTGAACGAACAGGCCGGAATCCTCATCCGCCTGCGGGAGCTGGCCTCCCAGGCCGCCACCGGCACCATCGGCCGCACCGAACGGGAAACCATCCAGCTCGAGTTCGACGCATTGCGAGAAGAGCTGGACCGCATCGCCAACACCACCGAGTTCAACGGCCAGAAACTGGTGGACGGTTCCCTCGCCGCCGGCGCGACGCAGAACATCGTCATCCAGCTGGGTGTCGATTCTTCCGCCGAAAACCGCATCAACATCAATCAGGCGGTCGATCTGACGGAAGTCACCGCCGAATCGCTGGGCATCGACGATGAATCCATCGTCACCCAGCAGGACGCCTTCCAGGCGCTGGGAGCCCTGACCGACGCCATCGACGCGCTCACCGCCATCCGCGGGCGGGTCGGGGCGACGCAGAACCGGGTGGAACGCGCGTTGAACAACCTGAACGTTTCGGTCGAAGGGCTGACCAGCGCCCTGACCAACATCAAGGACGCCGACCTGGCTGTGGAACTTGCCGAGCTGACGAAAAACCAGATCCTGGTGCAGGCGGGTTCCGCCATGGTGAGCCAGTCGAATCTCACACCGCAAGCGGTGTTGACCCTCCTTTAATGCACCCCGCTTTGCCGCACACCTGCCTTTGTCAAAGCCACGCCCGCCCCCGCCAGCGGGTGTGGCTTTGATTTTTTTTCTTCCCTTAAAAAAAGAAAACGCTTCATTGGGGAAGTGCTATACTGTTGCTTACCTCTGAGCCCGAGACGATCGGGCCCCGATCTTTTTTTCCTCAACCACGCGCCTCACTTTCAGTCCGGTACAAACAGACGCACACGCTCGCAAAATGAATTGAAGGTCTTTTGGCCAAGCCTGGCTTGACACCCGCTCATAAAATGACTGAAGGTTGATCGCATGAAAAAACTGAAACTGGGGCTGATCGGCTGCGGCAGAATCGGCGCACTGCTGGAAGAAGACCCGCTGCGCGGCAAGCCCTGCACGCATGCGGGGGGTTTTTCGGCGCTTCCCTCGGTGCAGATCACCGCCGCCTGCGACATCGACGCTTCCCGGCTCAAACGGTTTCAGAAGCGCTTCAACGTGTCCAACCTGTACACCGATCACCGCTCGATGCTCAAACAGGAAAAGCTGGACATCGTCTGCATCGCCGCCTGGACCCATCTGCACGCGCCCCTGACGCTCGATGCCGCCCGTTCGGGCGTACGCGGCATCTATTGCGAAAAACCCATCGCCACCGATCTCAAGGACGCGAACCGGATGGTGCGGGAATGCGAGAAGAACCGGGTGACCCTGATCGTCAACCACGAGCGGCGCTGGGACCCCTGGTACCGGAAGGCGCGCGCCCTGATCGAGAGCGGAAAAATCGGCGAGGTTCGCACCATCGTCGGCAACGCGTTGAGCGGCAGGCCGGGCAAACTGGCGCGTGCGGTGCACGGCGGCGGCCCGCTGTTTCACGACGGCACCCATCTGACCGACCTGCTGCTTTATTTCGGCGGGCCCATCGACTGGGTGTCCGGCCATGAGATCCGGCCGCACGGCAAAAACCACATCGAGGAGACCGCCTGCGGCCTGCTGCGCTTCAAAAGCGGGGCGCTCGGCTTCATCGAAGGCGGCGGCGCCCGCAGCTATTTCAATTTCGAACTCGATATCCAGGGTTCCGAGGGCCGCCTGCTGATCGGCAACGACGGCCGGGAACTCCACCTGGCAAAAAAGAGCAAACGCTTCACCGGCTTCACCGAACTGAAACAAGTGCCGTTTCCCGAACCAAAAAAAAATATCAGCCCGTTCGTCGGCGGGGCGCAGGACATGGTCGCCGGCATCCGTAGAGGAAAGAAGCCCGCATCCTCGGGCAAAGACGCCCTCAAGGCGCTGAAAGTCATCCTGTCCATCTATCGTTCCGCCCAGAACAAAGGGCAACGGATCAAACTGACATGAACACAAAAAACACCATCGTACTCATCGCAATCATCGTCGGCATTCTCTTCATCACCACGGTCGTCAAGATTTACGCGAGCGCCCACGGCGAACTCAAACTGGCGCAAAAGCTCGTGCAGGAAAAACGCCTCACCGACGCCATCCCGCACTTCGAGCGCGCCATCCACTGGTACCTGCCCGGCCTGGATGTCACGGACAAGGCGGCGCAGGGGCTGTGGGACACCGCGCAGACCTTCGAAACAACGGGCGAGCTGCAGAAGGCGCTGGACAGCTACCGGCTGCTGCGGGGCGCGTTCTATTCGACGCGCAGCGTGTTCACCCCCGGAAAAGAATGGATTGCCAGGTGCAACGAAAAAATCGCGGCGCTGATGGCGCAGGGGCCACCCACCTCCGAATCCGAAAAGGGACTTTCCTTCGAACAGAGAAAGGAAAACTATCTCAAGCTGCTGGAGGCGGAGAAATCGCCGCGACCCGGCTGGGCGGTTTTGACGGAAGTGGGATTTTTCGGCTGGGTGCTCTGCGCCGTGTTTTTCATCGTCCTCGCCGTCAGCAAAACCGGGACGGTCAAGCCGCGGCCCGCCTGGACGCTGACCGGCGGCTTCGTCGCTTTCTACGCGCTCTGGATCTGGGGAATGTTCCATGTTTAAAGCAGTTACGGCCCTTTTGCGCCCGCCGGCAATTAAAATTTTTTAATTGAAAGAAAAGAATCCTGTATGCTATTTTTTTGGACGAAACTTCCTCTTCAATTCTGCATGTGCGGGTTCTTCCTGAGATTGATTTCATTGGCTTTGAATTCTGAATCCCTACTCATTGCGTTGCCGGAGTCGCTGCATGATTGAAGTTTCGAATCTGACGAAATTTTATGGCCCCAGGCCGGCCATCAAGGGCCTCACGTTCAGCATCGACAAAGGGGAAGTGGTGGGATTTCTGGGCCCCAACGGCGCCGGCAAATCCACCACCATGAACATCCTTTCCTGCATCCTCCCCGCTTCCGAGGGCTCGGTCAAAATCTGCGGCCACGATGTGTTCGAGCAATCGATGGAAATCCGCAAGCTCATCGGCTACCTGCCTGAAAACCCGCCGCTTTACGCCGACATGACGGTCACCAAATACCTGGAGTTCGCGGCGGGGCTGCGCCAGGTCCCGCGGGCCAAAATCAGGCAAAGCCTCGAGCGGGTGCTGGAAAAATGCGTGCTCAAGGACGTGCACGACCGGCTGATCGGCAGATTGTCCAAGGGATTCCAGCAGCGCGTCGGCCTGGCGCAATCGATGATCCACGATCCGGACATCCTGATCCTGGACGAACCCACCATCGGGCTGGACCCGATCCAGATCATCGAGATCCGCAAACTGATCCAGGAACTCGCCGCCGCGCACACCATCATCCTGAGCTCCCACATCCTTCCGGAGATCACGCAGATCTGCAAACGCGTGATCATCATCAACGAAGGAGAGATCGCCGCGGTGGATTCCCTGGATGGGCTGACCGCCTCCCTGAACAAGGGCGAGCGGCTGATGCTGAAAGTGCGCAACGGTTCGACCGGGATCAAGGAAACCCTGCAGGGCCTGCCGAAGGTGCGGGCGGTGCAGTCGGAGAACGCGCATCAATTCGTGCTCGAATGCGAAACCGATTCCCATCTGCAGGACGCGGTCGCCCGCCTCGCCCTGGACAACGGCTGGGGAATCGATGAACTGAAACCTTTGTCCATGACGCTCGAAGACATTTTCCTCAAGCTGACGCTCGAGGAAAAAGAGGTCGAGGCCAAGACGGAATAGGAAAAGCAAGCCATGCGCAACGTGTGGGTCATCGCCAAGCGGGATTTAGGATCGTACTTCGGATCGCCGGTGTTTTACGTGGTCACGACGGTGTTCCTGCTCATCAACAGCTGGATTTTTTTCAACATCCTCAATTTTTTCAGTCTGCAGAGCGCGCAGGCGAGCCGCTTCCAAGGCATGAACGTGGGGCTGAACCTCAACGAAGTGGTGATCGAGCCGGCGTTTCACAACATGCTGTTCATCCTGCTGCTGATCATCCCCATCATCACCATGCGCAGCTTCGCGGAAGAGAAAAAAAACAAAACCTTCAGCCTGCTGCTCTCCTCGCCGGTGCACCTGCGCGAGATCGTGCTCGGCAAATTCCTCGCCTGCTTCGCGGTGGTGACGTTCATGGTGCTGTTGTCCTCCTACTGCGTCTGGTTTCTGCTGATCCTGGGCGAACCGGAAATCGGCCCGATCGTCACCGGCTACCTGGGCATCCTGCTGATGGCGGCCTGTTTCGTGGGGATGGGCGTGTTCGCCTCCTCGCTCACCGACAACCAGATCATCGCCGGGGTGATCGCTTTCGGACTGTCTCTGTTCATGTGGATCATCGGCTGGGCGGCCCAGTCTTCCGGGCCGGGGATGGGCGAGGTGCTGCAATACCTCTCGCTGGTGGATCACATCGACCGTTTTCTCAAGGGCATGATGGACACGAGCGATCTGGTGTACTATTTCACGTTCACGCTGTTCACCCTGTTTCTGACCCACCGGGTGCTGGATTCGCAACGATGGAGATAGTCTAGATGAAATCGTGGATTCCCATTTTCGGCTGGCTCGCGATCCTGTTCGGTTTCGCGGCCCTGTTCGTCTACGTGGTGCTGCCGGGACAGACCGTGCTGATCGCCTCGCTCGGCGCGGTGGGACTGTTGAACGCCGTGTTTTTCCTGCTCACCGACTGGCAGAACCTGAAGCGCAGCCTCAAAACCCGCACCGCCCTGTACGGCATGAACGCTTTCGTGCTGATCGCGGTGGTTCTGGGGATCCTCATCTTCGTCAACCTGCTGTCCTACCGGCACAAGCACCGCTTCGACTTCACGTCTTCCGGCGTGTTCACGCTGGCGCCGCAGACGAAAAAGATCATCGGCAACCTGCCCCGGGAAGTGACGCTCACCGCGTTTTTCCGCAGCGACTCGCCTTCCAGGGCGCAGTTTCAGAACCTGATCGACGGCTACCTCAACCTTTCCGACAAGATCAAGCTCAACTTCGTCGATCCCGACCGCAACCCGGCCATCACCAAGCAATACGGCATCACCACCTACGACACCGTGGCGTTCGAGAGCGGCAAGCAGGAAACCAAGGTGCAGAGCCCGACCGAGGAAAACCTGACCAACGCATTTCTGAAGGTGATCCGCGACGAGAAGAAAACCATCTATTTCCTCAAGGGGCACGGGGAAAACGACATCGACGATCCGGAAAAACTGGGCTACTCCGCCGCCAAGGAAGCCCTGATGAAAGACGGGTTCGAGGTGAAACCGCTGCTGCTGCTGCAGAGCGGCGCCATTCCCGACGACGCTTCCGTCCTCATTATCTCCGGACCGGACAAGCCCATCCTGGAAGATGAGGAAAAACACATCGCCGACTACCTGGACAAAGGCGGCGCGGTGCTGCTGCTGGCGGACCCCAAATCCGATTTCGGCCTGAGCGGGCTGCTGGAAAAATGGGGCATCGGGCTGCAGGACGACATCATCATCGACCCGCTGTCGAAACTGTTCGGCGGCGATTACGCCACCCCGGTGGTCAGTCAGTACACCCTGCACGCCATCACCAAGGACTTCAAGCTGGAAACTGTCTACCCGGTGCTGCGCTCGGTGACCGCCAACAAGCAGGAAGGCATCGAAACCACCGAACTGATGCAAAGCGGCCCCAACAGCTGGGCGGAAACCGATTTCGAGTCGAAAAAGGTCAAATTCGACGCCGGTGTGGACCGCATGGGCCCCGTTCCCATCGCCGTTCTCGCCTCCAAAGGCGATAAGGAAAAACCCGAGCCCCCCGCCGGCCACCCGCCCGTGGATGACGCCGAAGCGGGCCCGCCCCCGTCCGGACCGCAGAGCCGGTTTCTGGTGATCGGCGATTCGGATTTCGCCAACAATTCGTTTTTCCGCGTCGCGGGCAACGGCGATTTCTTCCTCAACGCCGCCTCGTGGCTGGCTGAGGAGGAAAACCTGATCGCCATCCGTCCCAAAGAACGCAAGGACAGCCCGCTGCAACTGACGCGCGCCACCGGCAGCGCCCTGTTTTTTCTCGGCATGGTGGTTTTCCCCGGCATGGTGGTGTTCGCCGGCATCCGCAACTGGTGGAGGAGGCGGCGTCTATGAAGTTCAAGGGAACGGTGTGGCTGATGGTGGCCCTGGTGGCGATCATCGCCTACTACTACGGCATCGAACTGCCCTCCGAAGAAAAAAGAAAAAAAGAAGCAGAACGCTCGGAAAAAGTCCTGCCTTTCGAGGCGGAGGACGTCACCGAATTTGCGCTCACCTCCAGCGCGCAGACCCTGAAGCTCAAGCGCAAGGACAAAGACGCCTGGGATCTGGTGCAACCGCTCAAGGCGCAGGGGGACGATGCGGCCGCCGAAGCCTACCTGAAGCATTTGAACGACATCCGCTTTTCCCGTGTGGTGGAAGAGGCGCCTGAGGACCTGTCGGTCTACGGGCTTTCCGAACCGTCATTGCAGATCCGGCTCAAACTGAAAAAAAACAAGGAGCTGTCTCTGGACGTGGGCGACGTCAATCCGCTCAACCAGAAAATGTACGTCAAACGCGGCGGTGAAAAACGCGTGCTGCTGTCCGGCGCATCGAGGGAAGAACTGGCCAAAACGGTCTTCGAGCTCAGGGACAAATCGCTTTTGCAGTTCGACACCGCAGAGGTCGAAAAAATCCGCCTGAAAAACGAAGCCAACGATTTTACGTTGGTCCGAAGCGGCAAGGACTGGACCGTGCACCACATGAAATTAAAAGCCCGTGGGGACAAAATCGAGATCGACAACTACCTGCACACGCTGGCGACGTCCCGGATCAAGGAATTCGTGGAAGAGAATGCGAAATCGCTCTCCAAGTATGGGCTCAGGTCTCCGGCCATCGAACTGGAACTGCACAGAAAAGGCCATTCCAGGCCGCTCACGCTGCTGGCCGGCGAGAAACGCGACACCTCCGGGTATTACGGCAAGGTCGCAAGCGCCGCCAATGTGGTCCTGTTGGGCAATCAGATGCACAAAATCCTGTCCAAGCAGTTCGTCGAGTTCATGGACCGCTCGCTGCTCGAGTTCAAAGAGGAAAACGTCAGCGCGCTGGTGATCAAAAACGGCGAAGAAACGATCCGCCTGGCCCGCAACGGCGCAGACTGGAAGATCACGCAGCCCCAGACCCTGCGCGTCGATCCCACCGCCGTCAAAACCGTGCTGATCGATTTGCAGGAAGCGCGCATCAAGGAATTCATCAAAACCGTGGACAAAAGCCCCGCCCTGTTCGGGCTGGATTTTCCATCCAAAACCTTCACCGTTCACGAAAAATCGGGCAACACCTGGACGATGAAGGTCGGGAATCCCTCGATCAACCGGGAAAACTTTTTCGCCACCCGCTCCGAGGACGGCACGGTGTTCTCGGTGTCGGCGGACACGGTGGAAAAACTGTTCCGCTCCCTGCACGATCTGCGCTACAAAAAACTCCTCGAATTCAAAAAAGAGGACATCGACCGCATCGTCATCGCCTACCCCGACCGCACCTTCGAACTGGAGACCAAGGGCAAGGGATGGGCGCTCGCCAAGCCGGAAAAAATCGATTCGGTGCCCGACTTTTTGGGCAAGGACATCGTCTGGACGCTGACCAACCTGGAATACCAATCGATCGTCGAGCCGCGCGTGAGCGACAGCGAGTCCGGCCTCGACAAACCCCGCGTCACGGTATCAATCTGGAAAGGAAATGAAAATCTTTTAGGACGCGTGAGCGTCGGCAACGCCACTCAGGACGATGAAAAACGCAACTACGCGCGTGTAAAGGGAAAATCGGGGCTGTTCACCATCCGCGACCGCTTCCTCGATGAAATTCCCAAAGACCTGGCAAAATTCAAAAGCTGACCCCGTTTTTTTCTCCCTCATCGATCCCATCCGATCCGGGCGCACGGCTCCCCCCGCCTCGCACAAGTCAATCTTAAAAATCAACCGCTTGAGAAGATCTCTGTGTTCCAGCCGCCCGCAAGGACGAAAGGAAACCCGCGCTGCCGCGACCCTGTATCAAACTGCTGACAAAATCCAGGAGGGGGGGGGGGCGGAAAGGAGCGTGGATCATGAACCCGCTGGAAGTGGTGGAAGCACTCGTCCAAAACATCCCCTGTCCGGTCTGTCTCAACACACGCTTTGAGGTCAAGCTGAGCTGCGAGCTGCCGCGGTCTGCCTGCGACACCCATGCGGTGTGCGGGCACTGCCATCACAAATTCGTCGTCACTCAGGACTTCAAAGCCCGCGAAGACCTGCTGGACAAGGTGAAAGCGCATCTCGCGGGCAGCGGCTGCCCGCAGTGCCGGAGCAAACAACTTGCGGTGGAATATCTGTGCGACCTGGGGACGGAAGACTGTTTTTTTCTCGCGCGCTGCCAGCCCGAAGGGCATTACAGCCGCATCGACACGCAGAGCATCCGTTATCTGTTTCCGTGAACGGCGGCGCGGTTGTGAAATCTTGCACCCGGATCATGCGCGGGCGGAAAAATCGCAGGACAACCGGTCGCGGATGTGACCCCGGTCACGCGTTTGCATGCAAATGCAGCTCAGAAGGCCGCAGAATCCGTTTCGGAACGGATAATCCGCTTCAGAGGGGCCAAGGTGGAACCCCGGGAACACGGGGTGAAAGGACGAAACTCACAATTTTATCCACAGAAAAAATTTTTCCTTTAATTTCATAGGGTTAAGTGGGGCTTCCCGGCACCCCGCCCTGCAAATGCGGTTCTCCCCCGATCCTCATCGTGCAGGTCTTTGAATTGTAAGCCCCCGCTCCGATATTTCCGGCCGGGGCACCGCTCGCAGGAATCAGGGACCCACAATATGTAGATTATGCGAAGTCCCAGGACACATTATGTAGTATTCGGGGGTGAAAAAATCGGATGTCCGGAAAAAAATCAGCCGGGCAAATCATTGATTTTATTGAGCAAGCAATAAATTCGCTCTGGCTATAATTTTTATCGCTTGACAGGCCACTATATGTAGTGGTACCGTTCTCTGGCCACACTAGATAAGGGTGTTCGACCAGCCCTAACAGGTTATGAAATCTAGGTTTTATCGGCATATTAATAATTTTTTTCACCCATTTCAGGACCGCCGTCAGCATTTCGCGGCTTAGAACTTCCAGCGGCGGGTTACTACGAAGAGAGGCTTCCATTTTGAACGAGACACATCCCCAAAATTCTTTCAAGAAAAGGATGATTGCCAATGGGATGTACGCCAGTCTCAAACCCCTTCCCATACCCCCATATGCAACGAGCGCCAGCCGAAACCTGCAGTTGTATCGGCAAGAGAAACCCTACCAATTGGCGTACAAAGACAATGGATCCTCTTTTTTCGAGCAGGACGTGGCCCAGGTGGTCTGGCCTGCCAAAATAGTAACCCGCCTCCTTTCTCGATTTTTAATGCCTCGCCTGTCCTATCCGGCGACCCCAGATTCAACGCCCAATCCCATGTCAAGGACGGGTCTGTTTCCAAGTGCCGTTTTTTGAAGTCACGTTGGATCGGGAACGGGCGAGGCATTCTTTCATAAACGCGTTTCATATTTCACACCGCGCGGGCTTTCCCGCCCGCCGCGCCCTCCCCGCCGCATCGCACGCCTCCGTCTTGCCTCCCCGCAGCGCCTGGATTATAGTGACCCCCTGAACCCAAAAAATCGGACCGGCCCATGCTCACCCAATCGAATCGCCTCGCTTGTCAGGTTTCCGGAGACGCCCTGCCGCAGTACGCCCATCCGGGGGATGCGGGCGCGGACCTGAGATCCGCCGTGGAGGAAATCGTTCCAGCGCGCGGCCGCAAACTGGTCGCCACCGGAATCCGCATCAAACTGCCTCCCGGCTGCGTCGGGCTCGTCTGGCCGCGCAGCGGCCTGGCCGTGAAGCAAGGGCTCGATTGCGGCGCCGGTGTGATCGACGCCGGCTACCGCGGCGAGGTGAAAGTGCTGTTGTTCAACCACACCGACTCCGATCACCGCGTCCAGCCCGGAGACCGCATCGCCCAGCTTCTGGTGCAGAAGGTGGAGCGCGTGCAGTTCGTGCCGGTGGACAGCCTGGAGGATTCCGACCGGGGGGACAACGGCTTCGGCTCTACAGGACAATGAAAGTCCGGGTGAACCAGTCTGAGATCGAGCTGCTGCAGGGCGACATCACCGAAAGCACGACCGACGCCATCGTCAACGCCGCCAATTCCCAGCTGATCCTGGGCGCCGGCGTCGCCGGCGCGATCCGCAAAAAGGGCGGGCCGCAAATCCAGCAGGAATGCGACGCCCTGGGCGACTGCCCGGTCGGCGAAGCGGTGGTGACCCGCGGCGGCAATCTGCCTGCAGCCTATGTCATCCACGCCGTCGGCCCGCAATGGGGCGAAGGCGACGAAGAGACCAAGCTGCGGGGTGCGCTCAGCCACAGCCTGAAACGCGCGGACGAGCTGAAACTGCGCTCCATCGCCCTGCCCGCCCTCTCCACCGGCGTTTACGGCTTTCCCCTCGAACCGGCCGCCCGCATCCTGCTCCAGGCGGCCGCCGACCACCTGCAGGGGGAAACCGGGCTCCGGACCGTGCGCTTCGTTTTGTTCGACGCGGACAGCCTCGCCGTTTTCACAAAAACCCTGCAATCGCTTGAGATCGGCTGAAATATCTGCTCTAATGGAGGGGTTGGAAACACCGCATTCCCGCTCACCGGCGGCACGTTCCGCCTCTAAAGGAATCTCGGCATGGGATGGATCGACTCCCTATTCGGCAAGTGGTTCGGAAAAGATTCCGAGTCCACTGAAAGCCCCGCTCAGGCGGCACAGACGGAAGCCCCGGCTTCCGGGGGCAGCGGTGCGTTCAAAGTGGTGCGCATCCAGCCGACCCCGAATCCCGACGCCTTTCAGTTCATCATGAACGGCCCCGTCATCGCCTCGGGCACCAAATCCTTCAACACCGCCGAGGAAGCCATCGGCGACAGCATGGCGGAAGCCCTTTTTGGCATCTTTGGCATCGAGAACGTGTTCCTCAAGGAAAACTTCGTCACCGTGACGAAATCCAATGTGGTGGGCTGGCACACCGTGACCGAAAAAATCGGCGCGACGCTGGAACAGTATCTGCGTTTCTACGAAAGTGGAGACGCGCCCAAAGAGGCGACCACCGATCTGGAGCCGGTGCTGCAGGGGTTCCGCAAAGAGGATTTCCCAAGCTGCAGCAACGAGGAAAAGACCAAAGTGATCGAGGCGCTGCTGGACGTGGCGATCCGCCCAGCGCTCTCCAACGACGGCGGCGGGCTCGACATTCTCGGCATCGAGGGCAACGTCGTCAAGATCCACTACCAGGGCGCCTGCGGCAGCTGCCCCAGCTCCACCACCGGAACCCTCAACTACATCGAAAACTTCCTCAAGGAAGCCATCCACCCGGATTTGACCGTACAGGCCAACTAGCCCGTTCGGGCTTTACGCCCCCACTTTAATTTTCACGCTTCCCCTCTGTTCGTCATCCCTCACACCTTGTCCGGCGCAGGACCGGAAGACTCGTAGTTGAAAATATAGTCGAGCGCTTCTTTGGGATCGGCGGCCACGCCGAACAGATCGAGCGTGTTGGGCTTGGCGAAGCGCAGTTCGACGATCTCCTGCAAATGCGCGATCAACCCGCCGTAAAACCCCTGCGTGTTGACGAACACCAGCGGCTTGTCCGTCAGCTTGAGCTGCCGCATGGAGAGGATCTCCATCGCCTCCTCCAGCGTGCCGATGCCGCCGGGCAGCACGATGAAGCCGTTGGCGCGCGCATCGAGCACCGCCTTGCGTTCGCGCATGTCCTTCGTGACGATCAGCCGGTCGGCCTCCCGATATTCGATGTCCTTTTTCTTGAAAAACGCCGGCAGCACGCCGGTCACGTGCCCGCCCTCCTCGTGCACGCCGCGCGCCACACAGCCCATCAGGCCGATCGAAGCGCCGCCGTAAATCAACTCCACACCCAGCCGTCCCATCTGACGCCCCAGCTCCGTCGCGGTTTCCAGAAACACCGGGTCCACCTGGGAGCTGGAAGCGCAGAAGACACAGATCGCTCGTACGGTTTTCATAAATTCAGCCTTTTAAATCGATAATTTAGCCCAAACAGCCCAAGCGGCGTCCCTTGCGATCCTCACCAAATCCGCAGCCATTCCTTACACGAACCCCTCCGGTAAATGTAATTTACATCACAATTATATGTGACGGCCCTCCTTAGGAATCCGGCGGGGCAAAATTATATTAATTAACAACATACTTGCTGCCCAACGGCAATGCGGCGAGTGAGATCAACCCAATGGGGAGGTGCATTATGCTTCACGAGGTTCGAATATTTGGCCCGGACGGAAAACTGAAAAAACTGATCACCAAGCAGGAATTGAGCCGGGAACACTGGAAAAGCTTCCACGAAGCCACCAACGACATCTACATCGGCAAGCTCGCCAAGGGCCGGGTGCCCCGCATGATCCGGGACATTCTCGATGTCGAATTTCCAGATTTTTCCGATGAATACAAAAGGAAATGAACATTCCGAGATAAAAACCCTGGGAAGCGAACACACAACCGCCCTTCCCTTTTCCTAATAAAATCGCCAGCCCGATTCCCCCCAGGGGACGGTGGGAACCGGCTGGGAAGTTTTTCCTCACTCTTTCTCGTCCGGCGTGAACAGACGCTTGTATTCCCGGATGGCGTACCGGTCGGTCATTCCGGAAATGTAATCGCACAACCGCCGCTCGAACGGAACCGCATCGTTGCCGTCCAACAACGTTCCCGGCAGCAGTTCCGGGATCTTGATGTACGCCTGAAATATTTCCGATAGATACAGTTTGGCTTTGAATTCCATGCGCCGGACCTTGCGGTGCGTGTACATGTTCTTGAACAAAAAATGCTTGAGCTCTTTGTTCTTGGCGTCGGTCTCCGGGCTGAAACCCGCCACCCGTCCGGGAGCGCGGCGGATGTCGTCGGCGCTGCCGATGTCCAGGGCCTTGAGATTTTTGAGCGTGCATTCGCGAAAATCCGTGATCAGATCGTTGATGATGCGGCGCACGATCTGATATTTCTTCAACTTGAAATCGAGGTTGGTGTATTTCTCATCCAGCCAGGCCTCGTTCTCCGTCCACAAAGCCACCTTCCTCAGTTCCGTCAGGTCCAGCAGGTCCGAGGTGATGCCGTCGTCCATGTCGTGGGCGTTGTAGGCGATGCCGTCGGCGAAATCGGCCACCTGCGCTTCCAAAGAGGGGTAGCGGAAACCGTCCTGCTGCGTGATGGGGTTTTCCGCGTCTTTGGAATGCTTGCTGATCCCCTCCAGCACCTCCCAGGTGAGGTTGAGCCCTGCAAACTCCGGGTAACGTTTCTCCAGCAATTTCACGATGCGCAGGCTCTGCTTGTTGTGCTCGAAGCCGCCGTGATCCTGCATCAGCTTGTTCAACACATTCTGCCCGGTGTGCCCGAACGGCGGGTGCCCCAGATCGTGCGACAGCGCGATCGCTTCCGCCAGGTCCTCATTGAGCTGCAGGGATTTGCAGATCGAGCGGGCGATCTGCGCCACTTCCAGCGAATGCGTGAGGCGCGTGCGGTAATAATCGCCCTCGTGGTAGACGAACACCTGGGTCTTGTATTCCAGCCTGCGAAACGCCGAACAGTGGATCACCCGGTCCCGGTCCCGCTGGAAACGCGTGCGGTAGGGGTGCTCCGGTTCCGCATGCTGCCGGCCGCGGCTCGCGCCGCTGCGCACCGCGTAGGGCGCCAGCGCCGTCTTTTCCGTTTCTTCGATATCCTTGCGGTCGATCAAAAGGCGGTTTCCTTTCAGGATCGAGCCAAACCCAAAAAAGTGGCCCAGACTCCATTGTGCCTTATTTTTTTCCATTTTTGAATTCATGCCGCAAGATAATTCCTCGACAGCGTTTTTTTACGATGACGCCCCCAATCGCAACCAGCTACGTTATAATGTCTCCGGCCTCATCGTGGTGAAGAGTCCTTCCGGCATCGACAATTCCATTCTGAAAATCGCATCCACATGGAATCCATCAACATCGTCCATCAGGTGGCCCTCATCATCATATTGGGGATTCTCTCCCAATGGGTTTCCTGGCGTCTGAAATTTCCCTCCATCATCCTTTTCTCGATCACGGGGATCGTGCTGGGGCCGCTTCTCGACTGGATCAACCCCAGTGAGGATTTCGGCACCCTGCTGCCCGCCATCATCAAACTGGCGGTCGCCATCATCCTGTTCGAAGCCGGGCTGAACCTCAGGTTCCACGAACTCAAACGCGCGGGCCGCGCCTTGTGGCAGTTGATCCTGGTGGGCCTGCCGCTGTCGTTCGGTTTCGGTTACCTGGTGTGCCGCTGGGTGGGCGGGTTTTCGGTCACCGTCTCCCTGCTCGCATCCGCCATACTGGTGGTCACCGGTCCCACCGTCATCCTGCCGCTGATCCGGCGCACCAAGCTGGAAGCCCGCACCTCCCTCATTCTGAAATGGGAAGGCATCATCAACGATCCCATCGGCGTGCTGCTGGCCGTCCTGGTTTTTGAATTTCTGGTGCTGACCGGCACCCTGCCGCTGACACAGGCGACTTTTTTCCATCTGGCGGGCGCGATCGCCGTTGCGGTGCTGCTCGGCATCGCGGCGGGCTACCTTTTGAAATTTCTTTTCGAAAAAGGGCACGCTCCGGAGTTTCTCAAACTGCCCATCGTGTTTTCCACCGTGCTGTCGGTGTACGTCGTGGCCAACCTCATGCAGGAAGAGATCGGGCTGCTGGCGGTGACCGTCTTGGGCATGACCATGGGCAACATCAACATGCTCATCATCTACGAGCTGAGGCAGTTCAAGGAACACATCACGCTCATCCTGGTCTCGGTGGTGTTCATCATCCTGACCGCAGACACCGACCTGAAGGCCATCGCGAATCTCGACTGGCGCGGCGTCGCCTTCCTGGTCGGCTTTCTGTTTTTTGTCCGGCCGGCGGCGGTCTGGATCGCCACATTCGGCTCGGGTCTGAAATGGCAGGAAAAACTGTTCATAGGCTGGATCGCGCCCCGGGGCATCGTCGCCGCTTCCGTCGCGGGATTCGTCGGGCTGGAACTGGCGGAGCGCGGCTATGCGGACGCGCACCTGTTGAGCCCGCTGATCTTTTCCGTGATTTTTGCCACCGTCCTCCTGCACGGGTTCAGCATTCAATGGCTGGCGAACAAACTGGGCCTGGCCACGAGCCACCGCGAAGGCGTGCTGATCGTGGGATCCAACGCCTGGAGCATCGGACTGGCGCGGATCCTGTCCGACTCCGGACTGCCGGTCCTGCTGGTGGACAGTTCCTGGCACAGTCTGAAAGGCGCCCGCCTGGAAGGCCTGCCGATCCACTACGGCGAGATCCTGTCGGAAAACCGGGAAGCCTACCTGGAACTGTCCGACTTGGGCTACCTGCTCGCGGCCACCGGCAACGACGCCTACAACGCGCTGGTGTGCAACGCGTTTGTCAGCCACTTCGGCCGCGATAAAGTCTATCAGCTGCAAGTGCACGAATCGAAGGAAGAAAGCAAGGAGGTGCGCAGCGCCTCGCGCGGCCGGGTGGCGTTCAACAAGGATCTGCTGCACGAGGACTGGATCAGCCGCTGGTTCCGGGGTTGGCGGTTCAAAAAAACCCGGCTCACCAAGGAATTCGATTATGCAAAATTCCTCGAAACCAACGAGGGAAAACTGGAACCCATCATGCTCATCCATGAAAAAGGCACCGTCGATTTCAACTTCCCCGAATCCAACGCCTCGCCCAAACCCGGAGACACGGTGATCAGTTTTTCACCGGAGCAAAACGGCGCTGAAAACACGGGCAACATCACAGGCGCCAACAGCCCCAAACTGCCCCGGGACTGAACCTCTCTTCTCGCCCGGCCTCCGCCGCTGCTTGCCGTTCGGCACAAGGATATCCCGTTTATTCGCGGCAAAAGGGGAATAAAACCCACCTTCAGGTGTCTTCCTGCATGTATCCACCCTGACATTGACAAGGAGGCACCCGAGATGAAGGCCCGATTTCCCCTCGCTGTATGCGCACTCAGTTTCATTCTGTTATTCACCCAACCCGCACAGGCTTTTGACTTCGATTTTCACGGCTCCCTCGGGGAAGGAAAGCATCAGCGCTACGTGCCTCCGCTGTCCAACCCGATTTTCAACGAAACACCCTACATCACCACCGAGGCGCGTCCGATTTTCATCCACCACAATGTGCCGGACTCGTTTGTGACCGGAGGCGGCCAGGTGAACCTGTTCGCCCTTGAGCTGCGCGTGGCCCTGACGGAACGCCTCGGCTTCATCGCCACCAAGGACGGCTACGCGGACGTGCAGTTCGACAGCGTGCTGCCGGACACCGACGGATTCCTCAACATCTCATTCGGCTTCAAATACGCGCTCATCTCCGATCCCAAGAATGACAGGATCCTCACCGTGGGCGTCGAGTACGAAGCGCCGACGGGGTCCCTGTCCACCGCCGGCATCCAGCTGCAGGGCAGCGGCGACGGCTTGATCGACCTGTTCGTCACCGGTGCGCAGGGGTTCGGCAAACTCGGCGTGTAGGGCAGCACCGGACTGGATCTGGCCATCGACGGCGACAACGACAGCTCCTTCTGGCACTGGTCGGCACACGTCGATTACGAACTGTTCCGGAATTTTTTCCCGATACTCGAGCTGAACGGCCAGACCACCATCGACGACGGCACACGCACCGGGATCGACGATTTTGAAGGCAACGATGTGTTCAATTTCGGCAGCACCGACTCCGGCACCGTCGTGACCTTCGGCGTGGGCGCGCGCTACCGTTTCACCGATCACATCCAGATGGGTGCGGGTTACGAGTTCCCCATCACCGAGCGGGAAGACCTGTTCGACTGGCGCACCAACGTCGATTTCGTGCTCACGTTCTGAACGCTCGACCCGTCACGCCCTCTTTCTCGAAGCACTCCCCCCGGAGTTTTGTATCACTCCGGGGGGATTTTTTTTATGCAATCATTTTTTGATTCGATTCCGCCTCCACAGCGCAAAATTCCCGACAAAAAAAGTGCAAGGGGAATTAATTCGGCTCCCATCTATCTTATTTATCAGGAAACGCGGATACCGGAGTGAGAGGCAACAGGTGATTGAAAGGTTCCGGAGAACGCCTGCACATCAACTTTTCTCGAAGAGGGAATCATGTCCGACAGCGTGTACAAAATCATCGAACTGGTGGGAACGAGCTCAAAATCCTGGGAAGACGCTGCAAAAAACGCGGTGGAAACCGCGTCCAAGAGCCTGGATGACTTGAGAATCGCCGAAATCGTCAAACTCGACATGCAGGTTGAAAACGGCAAGGTCAGCGCTTACCGGGCCCGCGTGCATTTGTCTTTCAAATATAAAGACGACTGAGCACGAATCCCGTTCTCGCCCCGTCATTCCCCCCGGAGTTGAACCCAAACTCCGTGGGGAATTTTTTTGCGTGCTCTTATTTTACAATGGCTCGCACTCCAGCTTGAAATCGACATGATAGTGTTCGTCGTGCCGCACCCAGGATCGCTTTTTCGGGATAAAAACAGACTCTCGAACTTCCTTGCCATATTTGGAAGCGTACAAGAAGGACTGCAATCCAGGGTCGAATAAAATGCGCCAGATTTTGATTCCCTGCGCCATTGCCGCCCGGTGGAGAGCTACCATATGCGCTGCCAGCGCATCGTAGTCGATCCGGTATTCGCCGAAACGGCCTTGGTCATCGAATTCGATCGCATAGCCATATTTGTTCAAAGCATGCGTTGGAAGGTGAACCGATTCTCCTTTTGAGTTCACAACCGGAACCATGAAATCGATTGACAAACCATTGCGATGCGTCTTGTGGGGCTTGAATTCGCCCCCTTCACGAAATCCTGTTTCCCCATACTTGAAAACTTTCCCAGGCTGCTCGATTTCAAGAATTCGGTAGGACTCCACCACAACATCTCGGACCTTGCTATGGACATAGGTTCTGCCCAACCACTCTGCAAGCTTTCCATAAGATACAAAATTCTTTCCATTACTTGGAAGTTGAACGCCATTTTCGAGCCGGCCATTTGATGTTGTCCCGTAACAAATGCTTTCTGTTTCGGCAACAGCAGACTCGGCGCGAGCCACATCGGATACCCAAAAAACAAATGTGAGCAGAATCAGAAATTGGCACCTATAGAAGAACAAATTCATTCGGTTTTGTCCTGCAAAGGCAAAGACACCGTGACCGTCGTTCCCTTGTCCTTTTCGCTGGCGAGTTTAAGCCGGCCGCCGTGGGCTTCGGCGATGACGCGGCACAGGTACAACCCGAGTCCGTAGCCGCCGGTCTGCCGCTGCCGCGCCGGATCGACGCGGTAAAACGGTTCGGTGAGATACGGCAGGTGTTTTTCATGAATGCCCGGGCCGAAATCCTGCACCGCGAACACGATCTCGTTTTCTTTTTCTTGCAGCGACACCCGCGGCGGCGGCGCGCCCTGCGGGTTGTGCCTGAGCGCATTGTCCACGAGATTCTTGACCAGGAGCCGCACCCGCGTCGCGTCGATCGCAACGAACACCTCCCGCTCCGGCAATGCGAGTGTCAGCGGCGTGTCCACGAACCACTCGGCAACCGTCTCGCGCACCAGCGCCGCACAATCGATCTGCGCTTTGTTGAGCGCGCGGTGGCGGGTGCTCAGCCGCTCGGTCTCCAGAAGCTCCGCGATCAGCTGATCGATCTCGTCGATGTCCTTGTGGATCTCCTGCCGCGGTTTGTCCTCTTTGAGCATTTCCACCGCCAGCTTCACGCGCGTCAGCGGGCTGCGCAGCTCGTGGCTGAGCGCCAGCAGCAGTTGCCGCTTGGCCTCCAGCATCTGCTGGATGTCGTCCGCCATCGCGTTGATGCTGCCCGCAAGTTCTCCCAGCTCGTCGCGCCGTTCCAGATGAATGCGGTGCCCCAGCTCGCCCTCGCCGATCCGTTCGACGCCCGCGCGGATCTGCTGAATTGGCGCGAAGATGCGGCGCGTGTAGTGATACAGGATCACCAGCATGACCAACAGGATCGCCAGCGGAAACGCCTTGCGCCAGTGCCAGGCGCCGCCCGAATGCGGCACCGAGAAAGCCAGCGTGTAGTCCGGTCGCCAGTTGATGAGGTATTCCCGCCCGGAGAAGCGCCCGAACGCATAGTCCACACCGTTCTCGCGAAAGCGCCGGTGGTAGTGGATGTCGTCCAGCCTCAGCGGCTCCCCGGTCGAGGACCAGGACCCTTCCGGCCCGAAGATGTGGATCTCCACCGGCAGCCCTGCCACGATCTTTTCGGCTTTGGCGATCTCGGGCGGCGTGCCCAGATCTTTTTGAATGTATTCCATGTAGCGGAACAGGTGCGGGCGGATGTTCTCCTGGAAATTTTCGCGGAAGGCGAAGCGCAGCGAGCCGCCCACCAGAAGCAGGAACAGCACGGCCATGACCACGAACAAAAACACCAGGCGAGCGGAAAGGGAATGGCGTCTTCTCTTGAAAAAAGATCTCATCGGCTTTTCCCGGCGAAACAGTAGCCGCTGCCGCGCACGGTGCGGATGATGTCGAGTGGCTTGAGCTTTTGCCTGAGCCGGCTGACCAGGATGTCCACCGAACGGGAATACACGTCCGCCTCGACGCCCTGCAGGTGATTGAGGATTTCATCGCGCGTGAAAACCTTGCCGGCGTTGCGCGCGAACAGCTCCAGAAGCTGGTACTCCATGGAGGTCAGGGCGAGTTCGGCGGCATCCAGCGTCGCCTGCCGGCGCTGGGTGTCCACAATCAGCGCATCGAAATGCAGGACCGCCTCCTGGGTTTTTCCGGCCCGTTTCAGGATCGTGTGGATGCGCGCCACCAGTTCCCGCGGCTCGAAGGGTTTGGGAAGGTAGTCGTCGGCCCCCAGCTCGATGCCCACCACACGGTCCATGACGTCGCCGCGCGCTGTCAGCATGATGATGGGCACCTCGCTCGATTTGCGGATCGTCTTGCACACCTCGAAACCGTCCATCTCCGGCAGCATGACGTCCAGCACCACCAGATCGACGCCGCCTTTCCCGAGCCGCTTCAGCCCCTCACTGGGTTTGGTGGCGCTTTCCAGGTCGAGATCGAAGCGCTCAAAATAGCGGCGCAACAGATCGGCCAGCCGTTCGTCGTCGTCGATGAGGTAGATGAGGGCCATGGCTCTCTAGAAAGAAAGGAAACCGGCGTCACGGTTTTCATTTATACCACACTGCCCGCGCCGGGCGGAATTCCGCTCTGCGCGGGCCGCGCGACTCAGTGCCGCCAGTGGTGGCGGCGGTGCTCCATGTGCTGCCGGACTTCATCCCGCAGTTTCTGCCGCTGTTCGGGGCTCAGCGTGTCGTAGAAATTCCCCAGCGCGGCCACGACCTGCGGCGCCTTGTCGTTCACCTCCTGGGTGCGCTGCTGGACCAGAGAAAGCACCCAGTCGCGGTCCATCGTCGGCTGCTCCAGCATCTGCAGGACGGACTCCTGGGTGGCCTTGCGCTGCGCCAGCATCTCCCCGCGCGCTTTGAGCAGGGCGTCCTTGACCGCACCCAGCTTCGCCACCTGCGGTCCCGTGAGCTTCAGTTCCTCGGTGACCTGTTCCATGAAGTACTGGGCGCGTTTTTCCGGGCTCATGCGGAAATGCCCCTTGCCGCACGCGGTGATGGCGCCCGCCAGCAGCACGCCGGCGACCGTTAATGCGATGAGTTTTCCTGTGATTTCCATTTTGGGCTCCTTTCAGGTTCGGGTTTCATTGTGCTCATCCTAGCCCGTTCCCTGGAAAGGATCCTTTCGGCAGCGTAACGAATTGTTTCAATTTGTAACAGAGGGCGCGCGGCGCAGAGGGGGCGCTTTTGCGCGGATGGAAGGCGGCGGAGGGCAAAAAAAAACCGCCTCCGCGGTGAGCGGAGGCGGGCGATCGCTGTGTTCAGGTGAGCATGTCCTTGCGGGTCAGAATGCCGACGGGTTTGCTGCCCTGCGTCACCACCAGGTGCTTGATGCCTTTGCGCAGCATCAGATCGTGGGCTTCACTGCGGAACACGTACGCATCCAGGGAAACCACCGGCTGCGACATGATCTCCCCCACCGTGGCGACGTCCGGGTCGCGTCCGGCGGCCAGGACTTTGTTCACCAAGTCGGTCTTGGTGACGATGCCCACCATGTCCTCGCCTTCCTTCACCAGAAGCGAGCTGATCTTGCCTTCTTTCATCTTCACGGAAGCGACTTTCACTGTGGTTTGCGAATCGACATGCTGCACCGGCGACGTCATGAACTCTTTCAGCGGAATCATCGTGGACCTCGAAACAAACGTTGGCGATGGGCGTGGATCACCCCAGACCTCAATCCTGTATTAAGACCGTGGGAGGGAATCAAATATTCCCTTCCAGCGCTTCGTCCCCATGTTACCGGATCGGACGACGATCAAGCAACTTCCGGCCCGCGAAGCCAATCGCGTGCCTACCCCGATTAGGGGATTCAATTCCCGCCGCGAAAAAGCGATAATGGATGTGCAGGAAAATGCGCCTGATCGGGTGCACGCGCCTTGGCGCGGCGAAAACATCGGACAACAAACACACACCGATACGATTGACTTCCCCAGAGGTCCCATGGAAAGGATTCATCGGAAAATCCTGCGGTCGATTCTTTTTATTTTCCTTTTAGCGGGTTTGGGCAACTGCGCGCCGGCACGCCCGGTGCCGGTGGTCACCGATCTCGAACCGGCCCCGGCCAGCGAGCCGGACCTGGTTCCCGTCCGCAAAAAGGGACCCGATGGAACCTACATGAAAGGGCCCGAAGCGTTCTGCAAGGTGGAGGGGTCGAAGCTGAAAATATCACTCAGGAACATGGGGCCGCCGACGTCTCAATCTTCCACCACCTCCGTCGTGCTGTTCAGCCGCGGCGAGTACCGGCGTTATCATATCGACACGCCGCCTGTGGGCGAAAAAGTAGTCGATCTGGCGCTCAACCTGCCTGAGGACGCCTGCTTCGACAGATGTGTGTTCACGATCATCGTCGATTCGAGAAACAGCATCGCCGAAGGTTCGGGAGAGAAAAACAACACCGTGGACGGACTCTGCATGGGCTGATGCAGCACACCCGCCCGCTCTGCAACGATCCGCTTGAGGAAATTGAAAAACCGGTGGGGACGCGTCCTCTTCAGGAGGACTTGACCTGCCTGGAAGGCAGATAGATGATGAAGGTGGAGCCGCTGTCGGCGCCGCTTTTCACCTTGATGCTGCCGTTGTGCCGCTTGACGATTTTCTGGCAGATGGCGAGCCCCATCCCCGTGCCTTCGAATTCGCTGCGGCCGTGCAGCCGTTCGAAGGGTTTGAAGATGCGGTCCACGTACTTTTCATCCAGCCCGATCCCGTTGTCCTGAACCCGGATTTCGCAGATCTCACCGCCGTTCACATGCCCCCCGATCGACACCACCGGCGGCACCCCTTCGCGCTTGAACTTGAGGGCGTTTCCCACCAGGTTCTGGAACAACTGCTGCATCTGCACCGGATCGGCATCGATCGTCGGCAGGCCGCCCAGTTCGATCTTCGCATTGGATTTGGTGATGCGGCCTTCCAGATCCGTCAGCACCTCGTCCAGCACCTTGTTCAGGTCGGTCGATTCAAACGGCTTGGCTTTCGTGCTCACCCTGGAAAACGACAACAGCTCATCGATCAGCTTCTGCATGCGCGCCGAGGCGCTGGTCATCCGCTGCAGATAACTGACCCCCGTTTCGTCCAGTTTGTTCGAGAATTTGTCCTTCAGCCGGTCGCCGAAGATCATCACCTTCCTCAAGGGTTCCTGCAGGTCGTGCGAGGCGATGGAAGCGAAATCCTGCAGTTCCTGATTGCTGCGGTTGAGCTCCTCGACCACTTTTTTACGCTCGCGGATTTCCTTTTTCAGCTCATGCGCCTGGGTTTCCAGCTTGAGGGTGCGTTTGGCAACCATCTCTTCCAGGTTGAGGTTCTGGCGCGACACGATTTTATACAGCATGCCGCTTTCCAGCGCATAGGCGGTGAAGGAAAGGATGACGGAGATCAGGTTCAGCTGCTCGACGGGAATTTTGTGCGCCTTTTTCTTCAGCCAGCCGGCAAACATGCCCCGGACCCGGGATTTGGTCGCCAGGGCGTGAAAGATGAAGTGGTCGTTCGGGGATTCCCCCTCGACGATCAGCGGGCGGTTCTTTTTGAGGGCCCAGGCGAAGCTGCCGTTTTCGATCTGCTGGTCGGTGACCGTCTGGATTTTTTCCCGGTCCGATTCAGGATGGCAGTCGTTGAGCACGAACTGGTTGGTCTGCTCGTCCACCTGGAAGAACGCCAGCGTCTTGAAGCCGATCAGCTGCCGCAGGTACTTCTCCGCGTTGGCGAACAGGTATTTCGCCTCGCGAAACTGCTGCACGTCTTTGTGCAGATCGCCAAAGGAGGTCAGCCGTTCCAGCGCGAAAAAATACCAGCTGTTCGCCCTTTCCAGGTATTCGATCCGCGCCCGCAGTTTGTCGATTTCTTTCTCTTTCATGGCCGGCCGTAGAGTAGAAAGGGTTCAACTGGAAAGGAAGATCTCGATCGTGCTCTGGTATTTTATTTCGACTTGGTCCCAGATGGAAGCCAGCGAATTCGCCGTCAGTCCTATTTTTTTCCAGACCCGGTCGTCCATAGCGGGCACATAGCGGTCGCCGCTGTGCCCCAACTCCATCGACTTGGAAATGAAATCCGCCACATTCAAAATGGCGGTCTCGACCGGGAACCGTTTCGATTCGAGAGGTTGATGGTGATTGGCGACAATCTCCTGCAAGTATTCAGGCAGGTCCCATTCCGCCAGCAGCGCCGCCCCCACTTCACCGTGGTCGTATCCCAGATACGCCCGCTCCACTTCATACAGGTTATCGGTGCCGGCCTGATGCCGGTTCATCAGTTCCTCGGCGATTTCGGGATGGTTCTCGAAAATCACCAGACGGCCGATGTCGTGCAGGATACCGGCGAGGTAATAGCGTTCGGCATTGGCTTCGCGGCAATGGATGGCGACCACCCAGGCGGCCACCGCACAGCTCACACTGTGCTTCCAGAAAGTATCCATGGAGACATATTCTTCAGGCATCCCCTTGAAGGCGCTGATGACGGTCGTCGCCAGAGCCAGGTCGCGAAGCTGCTGGGTCCCCACGATGGACACCGCGTGCGCGATGGTTCCGATTTTGGAAGGGAAGTTATAAAAAGAGCTGTTGACGATTTTCAGCAGACGCACGGATAAAGACGTGTCGTTGCTGATCACTTCCGCAACGTCGTTGAACGAGCACTCGGGATCGTTGATCACGTCGTTTATTTTCGTGTAGATTTCCGGCAGTGAGGACAGTCGGATCGACCCCGACAGCATCTGCTCCAGGCTCTGTGTCATTGTTGCGGGTTCACTCCCTTGTCTCGCTTGTATTTGTGGATCCCGCACAGGCGCATCATCTCCACAACCAGTGAGGAATCGGTGTTGGAACGGGAAAACAAAGCCTCCACCTGCTCCTGAATCACCTTCCACTGCCCGGGATCGACGTCTTCGGGCCTCTCCTGCACGGGTTCGGCGCAATCTCCTTTGCCGATCGGAATGGCATCGATCCCCCAGGACTTGAAGCTTTTGAGGTGCTTCTCGTTGAGAATGCTCCCCCGGGAGATGATTTTCCGGCCCCGGTCCACGAACACGTCCTCGGACACGACCATGCCCACTTTCAACTGATCGATTCTGAGATTCGGCATGACAATCGGGCTTTCTTCCGCACCCTCGTCCCGCGTCCGGGCGGGTGCCCCCTGCTCCGGTCCCCGCGCTCTGGGGATGCGATTTTCACACACAGATTTACAAGCAATAACTATTTATATATTATCAGCAAAACCCCTTTAAAATCAATAACAATACCCGAATCCAGGTAAAGCGCGGAAATGCAACCGGTGCAGAAGGGTTCTAGGGGGTCCGAACGATACAGGACGTTGCAGGAAAGACAGGGGGGTGAAAAGGCGGGTCAGGAGGTCAGTTCTTTGATCAGTTTGTCCCAGTCCGTTTCTTCAATCTCGTTCTGGGTTATGGGTCCTAAATTCTTGAATCTAATCGATTCTGAATCTTCAATCGATTCGTAATCGTCGAGAGCCGAATCGGGTTTTCCGTTCTCTTCCGAGAACGGCAGCGACTCGATGATCTGATCGATGCCATCGGGGTCCCCGCCGCGTTCCGGGGTCGATGTTTTCAGGGCTTCAAAAATCTGATCGAAATTTTTCGAGATGGAGGCGCCCAGTTCGCCAAACTCTTTTTTCACCGAGCTGAAATACTCGTGGCTCAGATCATATTGAGCGAATCGAAACCGGCTGATCTTGTTCGCCTGCAGAAAGTCTTCCGAAGCCAGCCGGTAACGGCCGTCCCGGATATAGATGCGGCCCCGGTAAACCCGGGCGAGGAAATGGTCGGGCTTGATGCTCAAAACCATATTGAGGTTGAGCAGCGCGATGGGGGTGCGCTTTTGTTCCAGACTGTGCACCGCCTGGCAGAAATGCTTCTTGACGGTCGGGTCGCGGTTTTCCATTCCGCGGTAAACGGGCTCCATCAAGGGAAAAACCAGTCCTCCCAGCTTGAATTGAAACCACTGAATGATGTTTCCGATTCTCATCCGCTCCCCGCGGGGCGAGCCAAAAAGGATACAAGAAAAGAACGGCCGCTCGGCCTGTTTTCGGGTCCTGAAAATACATGTCCTTTAGCGGAACAACCAGATTCTATCCAAATTAAAAATGCCCGTCAAACATTATCCGCTAATAAGGAAGCGAAAAACCCAAGCAGCCCGCTCGCCCTGTTCCAGCAGGCATTTCCCCTCCCTCTTCCTCACCCAGATCGCTTCGGATTCACCCGCCGAAGGCGGCGCCGGCTCGCATCCGGTCGCACACACAGGCCCAGCGCAGGGAGAATAACCGGCGGATTCACAGGGATTCTCACCACACCCGCCGGATGCCCCGCCCGATAATTACATATAAATTTAGCCCTAATTATCTAATTTTCTTGACCTTATTTGATTTATGCCTTATGTTGGAACTATGCAATGCTTCAAATGTGGTTACATAGTATTCAAATCGGTCCCCAAATGCGGCAACTGCGGCTTCAACTTCAAGCAGCACGCATCCAGCAGGAACCAGCACCTCGACACGGAGAATATGTTCACCATATTCGCGGTTGCCGGGGCGGAAGCCGGTTCCTCAGCAGCTGAGGCAGCCACCGAGCACGATCTTGCCGTCCAGGAATCCGCAGGCGGCATGGATCAGGGACTGTTCGAGTCCGCGGCTCCCGCCGAAGACTTTGCGTCCACGGAAATGGATTCCGCTGAGGACCTGTTCGAGCTGGATCTTTCCGAGGCCGTTGCATTCGACACGCCCGCCATGATGGAAAATCCCTATGGAATGGGCTCCTTCGATCCGGCCGGCGGCGGCGACTTCCCCTTGAATGAAATCGAAGTGGAAGGCCTGGGATTCGTCCCCATGGACGATGCGGCCCCCACCGAAAGCGAACCCGAAGAAGCGGTTCAGGCCGAGCCCGAGGCCGTCCTGGAAACGCCGGAAGCGGAGATGGAAATCGCCGAGCCGGTGGAAGAGGAAGACGCTCTGGAACAGGAAACCGGCGACATTCAGGTCGAAACCGACGAGACGGATGTCGAAATCGAGATGCCGGAAGATCTGGATGACTCGGAACACGAAATCGCCCTGGATATCGACGACGAGATCGCAGATGAGGCTCCGGTTCAGGAGGAACAGGACGAAATGGAGGACGACGCCTCCATCGCCGTGGACGAAATCGAGCTGGATACGGACCTTGCGATCGACGAGCCGCAGGAAGAAGCCACAGGCGACATCGGCTTGCAGCCGGATCTGGAGCTGGATGAAACCGACCTGGAAATCGACCCCGATCTGCAACTGGAAGATCTGAGTTTCGACGGGGAAGCCGAGGACGACATCTTCGACGGCGACCTGCCTGCCGACATGGACCTGGCCGAGCCGGACCTGGCGATCGACGACCTGGGACTGGAGCTGGAAGACAGCGACGAAGATCCGGAAAACCCCGACGAAGAAAAACAGCCGTAACGCCGCACCCCTCCTTCGCAGTTCCCGTTTAGCCCCCACCCGCTTCAGATTAATTCCTTGCACAATATTTAAGCTGTTTCACCGAAGCACAGGACTGCTCATTTTGAGTGGTGCAGCCCCGGCGCGACGCCATCTCTTCACCTTAAGTTTCAGCAGGTTACCTGAGAACCCCCCCTCATTGCCGCTTTCTTTCAGCCTCCGGCTTGAAAGTTTCCCTCCGGACCGCAAAAATATTGGATTTTGGCCCGCAATTCCATTATAAGGATAAGTCTCCGTCACGCATTTCCCGGTACAGGGCGAGAGAGGCGGTTCGAAAAGCCGTCGCCTTTCAGCAGCACGATGAGCCCTTTGCACGGCCCCGGGTCTCGTTAGCCATCTCCAAAAAGCTCAATGGTTTGGGTTTGAGCCGAGCGCTGGACGCTCCGGCCCTCCGCTCGGACTTTGTATGGCTGAACGGATCGGCGGGAAATCACGGATGCCTATAAAAGCATTGTTTCGGTAGATCGGGGATGCATTTCCGGACTTCCGTCGTTTCCGGCTCATGGAGACACCCGCCGGGAGAACGGAGACGATTCCCATTCCCGCTCCACCTTTGGTCTTAAGGAACTTCCCAACAACCAACGCACAGGATGACAGGATGAAAAAAAGATATCTTCTCGCCCCCGGACCGACCCCGGTCCCGGAACACGTATCGCTGGAAATGGCGCAGCCGATGGTGCATCACCGGACGCCGCAGTTCAGTGCGATTTTCGCCGAGGCCGCCGCCGACGCCAAATATCTCTTTCAAACCAAGCAGGATGTGCTGATCCTCGCCTCCACCGGAACCGGTGGCATGGAGGGCTGCGTGACCAATCTGTTCTCCCCGGGAGACAAGGTCCTGGTCATCAACGGCGGCAAATTCGGCGAACGCTGGGGCAAAATCTCCGAATCCTACGGATTGAAAGTGGTCTGGCACGCGGTGGAATGGGGACAGGCGGCGAAAGTCGAAGAGATCGAAGCCATCCTGAACAAAGAAAAAGACATCCGCGGCATCCTGGTGCAGGCTTCCGAAACCTCCACCACCGCCGCGCAGCCCATCGAGGCGCTGTCGAAACTCACCCGCGACCGCGACGACCTGCTTCTGGTGGTGGATGCGATCACCGGACTGGGCGTTTTCGATCTGCCCATGGATGCGTGGGGCATCGACGCCATGATCACCGGATCGCAGAAAGCGCTGGAGCTGCCGCCGGGGCTGGCGCTTGTGGCCCTGAGCGAGAAAGCCTGGAAGTTTGCGGAAAAATCCACCTGCCCCCGGTTTTATTTCGACTTCAAAAAGGAAAAGAAAAACCTGGCCGACAAAACCTCCGCCTACACGCCGGCGGTGTCTCTGGTCATCGGCCTGCGCCGAGTGCTGGCCAACATCAAGCAGGAAGGACTGGAAAACGTGTTCCAGCGCCACAACCGGCTGGCCCGCGCCACGCGCGCGGCGGTGGAAGCGATGGGGCTCAAGCGGATCGCTCCCGATTCCCCGGCGGACAGCGCCACCGGCGTGTTCGTTCCGGACGGCGTGGACGGCGGCAAACTGGTGAAGACCATCCGCGACGAATTCGGCGTGACCCTGGCCGGCGGCCAGGACCAGTGGAAAGGCAAGATCGTGCGCATCGCGCATCTGGGCTATGTCGATACCTTCGACGTGATCCTCGCGATCTCGGCTCTGGAAATGGCGTTGAAAAAATTCGGCGCCGACATCGAGTTCGGAAAAGGCGTCGGCGCGGCACAGGAAATTCTGATGGAAGGGTATCGCTAGACTTGCGCGGCATCCCGAAACGCCCGGAAGCGAACGGCCGGGCTCTTGACAATTTCTCGAATACGACCCCTGCCCGTCAGGGAATCATCCATAACGGGAGTCACTAGATGAAAGTACTTGTTTCCGACAATCTCTCGCCTGCGGGGATCGAAATCCTCAAAAAGGAGAAAGGCATCGAAGTCGATGTCAAAACCGGCATGTCCAAGGAGGAGTTGATCCAGACCATCCCCCCCTACCACGGGCTTCTGGTGCGCAGCGCCACCAAGGTCACAGCCGATGTGATCGAAGCCGCAGACAACCTGAAAGTGGTGGGCCGCGCCGGCATCGGCGTGGACAACATCGACCTGGACGCCGCCGGGAAAAAAGGCATCATCGTGATGAACGCTCCGGAAGGCAACGTCATCACCACCGGCGAACACGCCATGGCGCTGATGCTCGCGATGGCCCGCAACATCCCGCAGGCCGACGTTTCGGTGCGTAAAAAAGAATGGTCGCCGAAAAAGTTCATGGGCAGCGAACTCTACGAAAAAGTGCTGGGCATCATCGGTCTCGGCCGCATCGGCTCCATCGTCGCCGAACGCGCCAAGGGATTTCACATGAAGATCCTGGTTCACGATCCGTACATCCAGAAGGAACGCGCAGAAAAGATCGGCGCGGAAATCGTCGATCTGAAGGAACTGCTGAAACGCTCCGACTACCTGTCCCTGCACACGCCGGGAATCCCGGGCAAAGCCCTGCTGGGCAAGGAAGAGTTCGCCCTGATGAAACCCGGAATCCGCATCGTCAACTGCGCCCGCGGCACGCTGATCGACGAGCAGGCTCTGATCGACGCGATCAACGCGAAGACGGTCGCGCAGGCGGCTCTCGACGTGTACGCCAAGGAGCCGATCAATCCGGAAAGCCCGCTTCTGGACGTGAAAGAGATCATCTGCACCCCGCATCTGGGTGCGTCCACCGGAGAGGCGCAGGAAAAAGTCGCCATCGCCATCTGCGACCAGCTCATCGACTATCTGAAGTTCGGCAATGTGCGCAACGCCATCAACATGCCCTCGATCGACGCGGAGACGCTCGCCAAGATCAAGCCCTATCTGGTGCTGGGCGAAGACCTCGGCCTGCTCGCCTCGCAGCTCATCGACAAGCCGGTGGAGAAGGTGCACATTCAGTACAACGGCGAGATCGCCGGCCTGAACGTCGAACCGATCACCATCTCCACCTTGAAAGGGCTTTTGAGCCCCAGCATCGACGGCGTCAATATGGTCAACGCGCCCTTCATCGCCAAGGAACGCGGGATCGAGGTGCAGGAATCCAAAAGCAACGAAGTGCTGGAATACACCAACACCCTGAGAGTTCACGTCAGCACCAAAAACGGCGGCCACAGCATCACCGGCAGCATCTTCGGCAAAGGCAATCCCCGCATCGTGCAGTTCGACGAGTACGATTTCGAAGCCGTGATGTCCAAACACATGCTGGTGCTCAACAATGTGGACGTGCCGGGCGTGATCGGCAACCTGGGGAACATCCTCGGCAAGAACGACATCAACGTGGCGGGATTCCATCTGGGCAGGCTGAAACAAAGCGGCAAAGCGGTGGCGGTGATCAACATCGATTCCGCTCCCACCAGCGAAACACTGCGGGAAATCAGGGAAACCCCGAACATCATTTCCGTGCACAGCGTGACGCTGAAAAACTCGCCCGGAGCTTCCGAAGAATAAGACCCATAAAAAAAGCCCGGCTCCACACGGAGCCGGGCTTTTTGTTTTTTCTCTCCGGGTTCAGCCTTCCTTTTTCTTGCCGAAGACGTTGGCGATGATCTCGTTGATCTTCTCCGGTCCCAGCAGGTTGTACACCGTGTTCGCCGATTTGAAATGCTGGCTGGTGAACAGGCTCAACACCTTTTTGCTGGTGTATCCCAGCATCATGAACTCGTGCGCGTAGTTTTCCGCGACGAGCCGCAAGGTGTCCTCATCCGCGTCCTCGTCGCCCGTCGGAGGACCGGCGTCGGGATTGATGTCGGTTTGGATTTCGTAGACGTAGATCAAATGCCAGCCGAATTCCGTCTTCACGGGCCCCACGACCTCGCCTTCCTGTGCGGTGAACGCCGCCACCTCAAAAGGCCGCACCATCGCGCCTTTGCCGAACCAGCCCAGATCGCCGCCCCGCTTTTTCGACGGGCATTCGCTGTGCTCTTCCGCCAGCGAGGAAAAATCCTCGCCTTCGTCGATGCGCTTTTTCAGCTCTTCGGCCTTTTCCTTGCTGTTGACGAGAATGTGGCGGGCCTGAACTTTTTTGACCCGCTTTTCTTTGGGCTTGTTTTCAGAAGTCATGGCATCTCTTTATAAAAAATTGGCAGAATCGGATGCGGTCCGTTGCGATCGGTGCAAAAAACCGGCGGGTCAATTCAACATCAACGCACAGCATTTTTTAAATTTTTTCCCCGACCCGCAGGGACACAGATCGTTCGGTCCCACTTTTTCTTCCAGCACATTCGGTTTGGGCGGGTCTTTGAGCAGCCCTTCTCCCACCTGTTTGGCCTGCTTGAACCGGGCCTTCAGCCGGTCGTTCAAATCCGGGATGGAGCTGTTCATCGCCATCAGCATATCGTTGTGCTCCGCCTCCAGGCGATTGTCCTCTTTCTCCCGCTGCTTTTCGTTGAAATAATACGTGTAGTCAAAAATCGAGGTCTGCTGTTTGCTGTCGAGCTCCAGCTTGTAAAAAGAAAGGCGGACATCGCGGTTGTCGTTTCGGGGATCGATGTCGTAGGAATCCTCGGCGAAATATTTGTCTTCCCCGTAGGTGAAATCCAGCATTTCCTGGTTTCGGGGAAACATCTCGAAAAAATTCACGTAGCGCCCCGGCTCCAGCATCAGATACGACATGGGGTTTTTCTCCCCGTAGGCCTTGGCCTCAAGATAGCGCTGCTTGAACAGCACCAGAAGTTCGTCGGAAAGGTTCTGCACAAACCCTTTGACGATCTGCGTCTGCACCTTGTTCATTTTCGGCGCATTGGGCAGGGGACTCTGGGTTTTGTTGAAGTTGAGCAGAAACAGAAACCGGTTGTCCGGGTTGTCTTTGTCGCTGAACGACACCGTCACGTGGTTGCAGTCGCAAAACGGGTTCGTGCAGTAATAATCTTCAAGCACATAGGTGTTCTCGAAGTTCTCTTCCTCGAACCGGTACGTCATGACCGACGCTTTGCTTTCTTCTTCGTTGATGACCCAATACGATTCGATGACGACTCTCCTTCTGTGTTACGGTGATTTCCTTGTCAGCTCGTGTGTCTTCCCGAAGAAAGGCGGTCGAAATGCTTGACGGTCTTTCCTTGTTCTCCGCTGAGACTGCGCACCGCCCGCACCGCATCTTTGGTGATGCCTTCTTTGTTGGCCAGGTTGGCGTGACCGTAGCGATAATAAAACACCGCGGCGGTGCTGTGAGCGCTTTCCTTGCTGGTCCAGGTGGTGAAACCGCCTCCCGGCGAAAAACTGGCATCGAGGTGGATTTCCAGACGGTCCATATCCCGCAGCGGGAAATCCTCGTCGTAAAGCCCTTCCGCTTCATCGAGTGTGGGCAGCCGCCAGTTGTCGTGACCTGCGAACTTCTTGTTGTTCAGGTCGCGGATGTATTTCAACGCGTCGAACCAGTTGAGCCATTTGCTCGTGTCCTGATACGAATCCGTCTGCTTCCACATGAGCTGGGTTTCATGATCGGTGACGGTGCCGTCACCGTTGTCCACAAATCGTTTTTTCGTCTCCAATCTCAGACCCCTCTGTGATACAAATGTTCGGTTCTTTCAACCCTCTTTGCAAAACGCAGGATCAGAGCAATCCATCCTCTTTTTCGATATCGCGCACCAGCCGCGTCGAACCGCGCGATGTGCGGTAGATGTCGTCGTACATCGTCATGCCCTTGCGAAACCCGAAACGGACGGCCTGAACCTTGTTCCTCACATCGCTGGTCCAGTACAAAAAGCTGAACCCCGCATCGAAGATATCGGCATGCGGCACCATCTGCCCCATGTGGTCCTTGTTCTGCTGCGATTTGTCGTGCAGGCTCTTCACTTCGGACGCCGTCGGAATGCGCCAGCCGGAAAAACCGGCGTGTTTTTTGCGGTTCAACTCTTCGGAGTAATCCCGGATCTGCACCCAGCTCATCCACTTGCCCGTCATCTGCCAGGTGTCTTTTTTGAGCCAAAGCAGGCGCTTCACCCGATCGACGACGGTGCCGTTCTCGCCTTCCTGAAACCGTGCGTCGTTCTGCTGCTTCGCCGTTTCCGCGCTTTCCGTTGCCATCGAGGATCCTTTAATTCACCCGCATCGTTTCAGGATTTGAGGGATCGCACCGCCCGCACGCCGTGGCTGCGCAGCCCCTGCTTGTGCCACTGGTGATCCCCGTTGTAAAAATAAAAACGCCGGGCCAAAGACGGGTCGGTCTTGTGCAGGGTTTTGGTCCAGCAGGTCTGGCCCGATCCCGGAGGAAAGCCCTTGACCAGAAACACCGTGTCCCCGTACTTGTCGGTGATCGGGTTAGCCGGATCGTAAAGCATCTGCGCTTCCTTGCGGGTGGGCATCCGCCAGTCGCTGTGGCCCGCAAACCGCGACTTGTTGAGCTCCTCAAGATACATCTTGGCTTCCTGCCAGCTCACCCATTTGTCCAGGTCCAGGTAGGAGTCGTTGGCTTTCCACATGAGGTTCGCTTCCCGGTCGGTGATAGTGCCGTCGCCGTTGTTGACGAACCGCTCCTCCACGGACATTTCGGAAGATTCGGCGAGATCGCGCACCAGACGCAGCCCGCTGGGAAACCCGTCGTTCTCCTTCGCCAGCCAGAATTCGTAGTCGGAGC
The DNA here is from genome assembly GCA_965223345.1 of Nitrospinales bacterium. GTDB lineage: Bacteria > Nitrospinota > Nitrospinia > Nitrospinales > VA-1 > CBDCWG01. Next base: position 1,409,610 of record CBDCWG010000012.1, on the reverse strand, counting down.
GGAAATCGTAGCCCTTGGCGGCCTTGGCGCCGCGGGTTTCGCTGGTCCAGGTGGAAAAACCGCAGCCCGAAGGAAACAGGGGATCGATGTGGACTTCCCCGCCCTCGACATCGGTGTTGGTGATTTCCATGTCGAACAGGGTTTTCGCTTCCGTGGCGGTGGGAAAGCGCCAGTTGGCGTGACCCGCGAACTTCTGGCTGTTGATCTTTTTGGAATATTCCAGCCCCTCGTGCCAGGTGATGCGGCGGCCCAGCTCGATCCAAGTGTCGTTTTTCATCCACATCAGACCGCTGCGTTCATCGGTGACGGTGCCGTCGCCGTTGTCGATCAGTCCCGCTTTGCTCTCGGTTTCACTCATGAGTTTTCGATCTCTGTCGTCACCGGCCGCGGTTGCGCGTCTGGCCGGGACGGATTTTGTCTTTGCGGCACAACCTAACCGCACCGAAACTGTATTCTTCCGCGTGGGTTTCCTTGCCTTGAACGTAGTCGAACCGCGGCCGCCGCGTCGAGGTGTCGCCGGTCAGCCACAGGGTTTTGAATCCGCCTTCCGGAAACACGGTGTCGATGTGGATGTTGACTCCGCCTTTGGCGGGATTCTCGCTGTTGGCGTCGAACAGCGAGGCCGCTTCATCGTAGCTCGGCAGACGCCAGTCGTTGAACCCGCCGATGCTGCGCAGGTTTTTCTTGTCGGCGTATTCCACCGACTCGTGCCAGTTGAAGAATTTCCCCTTGTCCTGCCAGGAATCCTTCTTCAACCAGTACAGATTGGTTTTGGTGTCGAACACCACATGCGGTCCCTTTTCCTCGAACCGTTTCGGCTCCTTGGACTTCTCTTGTGTCTCCGGAAGTTTCTCTGCCATGTCGCCCCTTCGCTGAGTTTAGCTCAACCCGTTCTCTGAAAAATCAATCTCCGGTGTAGCCGATTTCCACGTTGCCCTCATCCACGTTGACGATGACCGGCACGATGTATTTGCCGTCAGAATATTCCAAGAGCTTTTCCATCGCCTGCGGGTTGTTGTCCACATTGATGTAGATGAAGGATTTGCTCTGCTTGAGAAAATCCTCCCGCGCTTTTTTCGTGTGCGGGCAGTCGTTCTTTCCGAATATCATGTAGTGGCTCATCGATTCCTCGTTTGCATGCGACACAGGCCCCCGGCGCAACCGGCGTCGGTCATCGATCGAATTTCTTGGTTTCTTTTCTCCATTCCGGTTCCCACTCGTCCTTCATGTCGTCGCGCACGACCCGGACATGGGAATACTCGTTGTCCTTGTGCTCCCAGACATCCGTTCCCGTCACATAACTGAACTTGAGGGCGTACTGCTGGTAATCCGGTTTTTCGTCGAAGGTCCAGGTATTGTGCCCCTGACCGGAGTCGAACGCCGGGTCGATGTGAATCTCCGCCCCGTCTTTGTCGCGGTTGCTCTTGGTGAACGAGAACAGGGTTTTCGCGTCGTCGAAACTCGCCAGCCGCCAGTCGTCGTATCCGGCGAACTGCTTTTCGTTGAGCTCCTCGCAGTAGTCGTGGGCTTCGTACCAGGTGATTCCGTAACCGAATTCGGCGTAGGAATCGGCTTTTTTCCACATGAGGTTGTTGCGGGTGTCGCTCACGGTGCCGTCGCCGTTATCGACGAAGGTGGGGACTTCCTCCTCGAGAAGCGCTTCCTCGTCCTCTTCTTCGCCCCAGTCCTCTTCGCCCAGCCACTCGTCGCTCTCGTAGCCTTCCTCTTCCTCGGACCCGTCGTCGAGGTCTTCCAACTCCTCTTCAGGGACTTCCGGTTCCACTTTTTCTTCATCAGCCATGCCGCTACTCCTTTTGCACGCAGCCGTTCACGCTGAGCAAATCATCGCTAAGCGTCGCGTACCAGCCGCACCGACGTGCCCGTGGTGGACACGCTCTGTTCGACGCACACCTCGCGTCCGCCCGGGAAATAACATTTCCACGCATACGAATCGAACCGCGTTTCCGAGGTCCACACGCTCGTTTCTCCGCCCGCCTGGTAATTGGCGACGCTGCGCACCGGCCGCTTGGGCTGTTTCAAAAAAATCTCCCGGTACAGGTCGGGAAATTTGAACAAAGAACGCACTTCGCTTTTGGTCGGCAGGCGCCAGTCATCGTGCCCGAGGTACTTCTGTTCGTTGCAGGCCTGCACATAGCCGTTGGCCTCGTCCCAATTGAGCCATTTCCCCAGTTCCTGCCGGGAATCCTTGACCGGCCACTGCAAATCTTCCTCGGTGTCGGTCACCGTGCCGTCGTCATTGATCTGAAACTGTTTTATCGTCTGGGGCAAAACACACCTCTCGAATTGATGAACACACACAGCCGTTGCCGCATCCCTCTTCTCGATTGCCGAACAGGATTGAGGTCAACCACCTGTACATCCATGGACCGTAAAGGAATGAACAGCAGACTGTTAAAATGGAATGGGCAACCGCAACAAGGACTCAAGGTATTTTATTTCAATACAGTAACACCAGCATGGCGTATTTTCAAGCCCAATCCAGCGAGGGGAAAGCGGGGAAATTGAAGGACTTTGCCATCTTTCGGCCGCAGGCGAAACCTGCCTGATTCACAACGATCGTTTCGGAGCGGGGAAGGACAAAAAACACAGCTTGTGAAACAATACGAACCACATCCACCCGGAAAGGCCGCCGGCGCAATCAACGCCAGCCGCCTCCCTGAATGATCTTGTCCCGCACTTCGGGAATCTTCTCCAGCTTGATGCGCGACTTGTCGAACTCCCCGCGCACCAGGCGCACGCTGGTATCGAGAATGTCGTCCACCTCCTTGTGCCCTCCGGAACCGCTGTTGAAAGAGTACACATAGGCCGTGATCTTGCCCCGCGTGTTGCTGGTCCAGGTGGAGTAGCCGCAGCCCGGCGAGAAAACCGGATCGATGTGGATGTCCATGTCGTACTTGTCCCTGAGGTTTTTCTGTTTGTCGAACAAAGTATGCGCTTCCTTTTTGTGCGGCAGCCGCCAGTCGATGTAACCCGCGAACGCGTCCGCGTTCTTTTTGTCCTTGTAGCGCACCGCATTCGTGTAGTTGAAAAACCGTTGCACTTCGATGAACGAATCGTCCTTCATCCACATCAGATTCGTCAGGGTATCGGTGATCGTCCCGTCGCCGTTGTCCACAAAACGTTTGTCTTCCATACGATCCTCTGCAACTCAGATAGTGATGACTCTATTTTAAATTCAAAGCGGGAAAGATCAAAAAAAAAGCTGGAAGGCCAAAAGGCCTTCCAGCTCGCACTGCTTGGTTCTTGTCCTAAAGGACCCGCCGATTAACGGTTGGTTTCAGGAGCGTCACCGCCAGAACCCGTACCGCGCTGACTGAACAGTCCGCGCTCGGTACCGGTCGGCATACCCAAACCAGGCTCGATGTAGGTGCCGGGCTTGACGTGGTCCAGATGGTAATCGGTCTGATAGGTTTTTCCGGAACCGGGATCGATTTTCCAGTCATGCCGGTCAAAACGCTGGCGCTGACAGTTCACGGAAATGTCGCCGGGGCCTTTGTTGGAAATGATGGACTTTTTGGCCAGAGCATTGGTCTCATAGCCGCCCGGAGGAATGGTTGCTTTGAAAACCTTTTCCCATGCGTAAGCGTAAGGCCCAATGTCGAATTCAATTTTGGTGTCTTCGGTTTCGCTGATGTTGTAAACGATCCAGGATGCGTTCTCACATACAGCCTGGTCACCCGGTTTTACCGTGGTGACATTCGCGCTGGCTACTGCAACCAGAGCAAAAAATGCAAAAATTGTGATGATACTGACTGCCGTCCTTCTCATTAGCTCCCCCTTTCAAAAGCGGAATGAAAAAATGGAAAACAATTGACGTGGTAACCCCAATATTCGAATACCACCTCCCATCGGTATTTCTGTGACTCTATATTCTAAAAGACTTTACGAACCATCCGAGTGTTTACGGCAAATATCACCCCTGAAACTTTGCAGGCTTTTCTAGGGTTGACAAAAAATATCAAACGGTTCCAAATAAGTCAAGATATAAATTCCCCCCTCGAGCCGCGCTAACAACCGTATTTAGAATCAATTGCTTACAATAATTCCGCCCGGCGAAACCGGCCCGCCGGCATAAAATGAGTTCCTAGACGCGAAATTTGAGCGTCGTCAGGCTCTCCAGCGCCAGCGAGTTTCTCAGCGCCTTTTCGCCCTCTTCGGAGATGTCGTTGACCACCAGCTGGATGCTGCGCAGGTTCTTCAGGTACTTGGCGTTCGCCAGATACATCGCCCCCTCGTCGCCGATTTCGTTGGACGAAAGATTCAGGGTGCGCAGGTTGGCAAAAATGGGAGACTCGGTGAGGGCCTTGACCCCGTCGTTGCCGATGCCGTTCTGCGACAGGTTCAAAGACCGCAGTCCTTTCAATTCTTCCACCTGGGCCAGCGCCCGGGCGCCCACTTCACGGATGAATTTGGCCTTCAGGCTCAACACCTGCCCGTCGCTACTCAGATTCTCACGTACCAGTTCTTCGATGTCCGCCATGACCGATTCCAGAGTTGGTGTTCAATTATATATGAATTAACCGATTCCCTCGATACTTTTCGCTTCGAACCCGTATTCATCGAAGGCTTTCCAGCCCTCCTGCAGCATTTTCTTGGCGTATTTGACCATGAGGTTGGCCTGCGAATGGTTGGGATCGATCTCGAGGGTTTTCTTGAGGTGTTTCAGAGCCAGCCTGACATCCTTGATCTCCTCGCCGTAATGCTCGATCTGCCGGGATTTGTCGATCAGATCCGAAGCCCACTTGTAATACGTGTCGGCGATCTGCTGCGGCGCGTTCTTGCTGACATACTCGACGATGTCGTCGTCCGCCTTCAAGCGGTCGAGATCCTCGATCGCCGCCTCGAACGCCTGGATGGGCACCTCGTAATCCTCGGCGTTCACCTGCGTGATGGTGTCGCCCGCCTTGTGCGCCGAATGCAGGCCCACCGAACTACGCACCACGGTGCCGTGGATGCCGGAGATGAGTTTGCTGAAGTACAGGTTTCCCAGCGAGAAATGCACCACCGAACTGAACTCCTTTTCCGGATCGTACAGCAGGGCCAGGTCGAATTCTTCCTTGGCTTCCTCATGCTCCCCCAGCTCGACCAGCGCTTCGCCCAGATTGTAATGGTGGATGCAGTTTTCCGGCTCCTCCTCGATCTGGCGCCTGAATTCCATCACCTGGGCTTCCAGGTCGAACTCGACTTCCTCTTCCTCGCCGTACGCCTCGGCAGCGGCTTCCTCCGCCTGCTCCTGCGGTTCGACCGCTTCTTCGCCGGGCGGAGACGCCTCTTCGGGCGATTCGGATTCCGGGTTTGGGCTTTCGTCTTGGGTTTCGTCCGTCATGGGTTCGGTTTCCAGTGCGAACGCGGCGCACCGCTCAGGGATGGGGCACCGTCTCGCTGGCGGCAGCGGGAGCAGCCTCGGCCTTGACCTCGGCGCCGCGCACCGCACGGATCACGGAAAGCGACAGGCCCGGCCCCTCGGTCGGGCTGGGATAGGCTTTGCCGCGGATATAATTGAACGTCCAGGCATACTTGTCCTTGTAAGTTTCGCTGCTCCAGAAGCAGCAGCTGGTGTAACCGAAAATCGGGTCCATATGGACTTCATTGGTCGTCCAGTAATACTTCCAGGGAATGCTTTTGTCCTCTTCAAACAAAGTCTCCAGTTCCTTGCGCGTCGGCAGCCGCCAGTCGTCGTATCCTGCGAACCGGGACGCATTCATCTTCTGGATGTAGTCGTGGGCCATTTTCCAGTTCATCCATTTTTTCAATTCCTGGTAGGAGTCCTGCTGCTTCCACATCAACGCGCTTTCCCGGTCGGTGACGGTGCCGTCGTCATTATCTTTAAAGCGGGGATCGTTCGAGGGTTCGAGCGGCGGTTTCTTTTCGGTGAGCGAGAGGATCTGACCGTCGAAGATCGGGTCGGAACCTTCGCCCTCACTGAAAACCGCTGACGGCAGCGCCAGCACGCAGGCTAGAGTCGCGATCAGGGAAAGGGCTCTAAACTTGGGATTGAAAAACATAAATCGGCTCGATGAATTTGATTTTTTTAACCAGCGCAATCTCAATCGTCCTGCGGCGCCCAGTCCGGCTCCCAGGACAGACAGATTCCCGACGGGTCCTTGAACTGCCCCGGCTCCTTGCCGATGATGCCCCATTTGGACACGAAGTTCAGGTCCGGATCGTATTTCTGGATGCGCTGGTTGATGGTATCCACAACGAATAAGTAGCCATAGGGGTCCTCCACGATCGCGGTGGGACAGTTGAACTGGCCGTCGCGTTTGCCGGGCTCTCCCAGCACACCGAGGGACGCGCCCTCGCGCGAGAAAATCTGCAGCCGGTTCTGGCTCTTTTCCGCCACCAGGATGGTGCCGTCCCGGCGCACCGCGATGCCGCTCGGAAAATTGAGCCGGCCCTGCTCGAACCCGTACTCCCCGAATTTCGACAGAAACTGGCCGTCCTCATTGAAAATCTGGATCCGCTGGTTGTCCCGGTCGGCGACGTAGATGTTGCCTTCCTTGTCCAGCGCGATGCCCACCGGGAATTTCAAAAACCCGTCGAAATCCCCGGCATAGCCGAAACTCAGCAGAAAATCGCCGTCGTCGTCGTAACGCTTGATGCAGTGATTGGACGTGTCCACCACCAGCACCGTTCCCGTGGGCTCCGCAACGATGCCCTGGGGCCAGTAAAACTTTTCCTGCCCCCAGCCTTCGCTGCCAAACTCCAGCATGAAATCCCCGTCCGCATCGAACTTCTGAATGCGGTGGCAGCCCGTGTCGGCCACCCAGATGTTGCCGCTGACGTCCACCGCGACAGCGCTCGGCGTTTTGAACTCACCCGGATTGTAGGGCGGGCGCGTCCCTCCGGACCTGCCGAAGGAAAACAGCAGCTCTCCGTTGCCGTTGAATTTCTGGATGCGGTCGTTGCCGGCATCGGCCACCCAGACATACAGCTGGGTGTGATCGACTTTTTCGGGGACTTCTTCGGGAAGGGTTTGCTCCGCCGCAAGCTCCAGCGCGACGGATTCGGATTCGGTTTCCGAATCCTTGGGATCGGTTTTTTCGTTGGCAATTTCTTCAGACATCACACCCCCTGCCCCTTACAGGAACAGACTGTTCGATTGGATTGCATGTGGGAACACCGGGGAAACCGCAGACGACGCTCATCGGAACGGTCCGGGCAGGCGGTTGGGAAGGAAAATTTCATCAGAGCCTTCTGATAATCGACATCGAACCCGGTCCGCGCACGGGCCTCATGGTGCGGGCCGATGCGGTTGCCAGCCCGGCGCATCGCCCCTGTGACCCGGCAGGACCCACCCCTGTTCCGCAAGCCATCCCGTTCGCTAAAAACCGCATTTCCCGCAAACGGCTGCGGGAACCGTCCCGGTTCCCAAGCTGGAATCAGTCCTTGATCAGAAACGTTTTGCAATCGAGGATCTGGTATTCGAAATCGCAGGCTTTCTGGAGTTCTTCCAGGCGTTTGTTCCAGTTTTCCTTGAAGTTGTCCAGACTCTCGGATTTCGGTTTTTTCTTCATCAGCTTGACTTCTTTGAACAGCGGCTTCACCAGGTTCTTGTGCACCATCTGCAGCGCGTTTCTCAGCTTGATGATGCAGTCCTTGGTCACCAGCTCGCGCGTCACGCCGTCCACCTTTTCCAGCAGCCGCAGGAAAGACTGGATCGTGGCGATTTGCGACATATAACTCTCAGCCAACCGGTGGTCGTATTTCAGACCGTGGTCGATGTACGCCGGCATCAGCCACATGCCGATGTGGTGGTCGAACTGCACCGACAGCGTGATGAGCTTTTGCAGGTAATCGACTTCACGAAGATCTTCCTCTTCCTCTTCGCCCTCTTCCAGCTCCTGGGCCGCTTTTTCCTTCTCCTTCTGCAGCTCCAGCTTGATCTTCTCCAGCTCGCTCAAATCCGCAAGGCTGTCAACCTCCGCTTCTTTGTCCGGGGATTCTTTATTTTCTTCTTCTTTTTTGGTTTCTGTGTTCGGGTCGCTCAAAGGAAAACCTCCTCTTAAACTCGGGCGATTCGATGCTGTTAATCCATTGATTTGCAGTCATTTGGGAATGCCGGTCAGTATAGTCTCTAAAATAAAGGGTGTCAAGCCAATCCCCGCCGGTTTGACAGGGGTTTCGGCTGCCGGAATCCGCATGAAAAGCCGCGCCGCAACGGAGTTTGAAAATCGCCGCACCGATTCAAGCCCACATTGACAGAGCCCGCCGCGCCGGTATACTGTTTGAAACGATTCGAGGCACTCAAAAAAATGGCTTTAGACCATCGGCGGTCCCATTCGCAGACAGGCTGGCGAGCTGCTCTCAATCACGTCGAATGATTTGAGATCCTGATAAAATTTTGACGGAAAACGATCCGGAAAGCAACCCCCCGATCCGATCGCGATCGCACAAGGAAAACAAGCCATGAAGTCGGCACTGGTATTTCCACCGCAATGGTTTCCGAGCCAACCCTATCTGGCCCTGCCGACCCTCACCGCCTACCTGAAATCCAAGGGGCACGCGGTCGATCAGTTCGATTTCAACATCGAAACCTACCAGTTGTTCCTGTCGCGCGGGTATCTGGAGCACTGTATCGAGACGATCCGCAAACGGCTGGCCGAGCCCGCATATTTGCCGGAAGAGCAGGAGGTGAAATCCGTTTACCGGCAGATTTTATCGGACGAGGCCTACCTCGAATCGATTTTATCGGAAGTGGGAGAGGCGCTGGACGTGCTGCGCACCGAGGAGCTGTTTTTCCAGTTCCCGCTCTACAAGAAAGCCTACACCACCCTGAAGATCGCCATGAAGCTCGTCTCCTACGCGCATTTCCCGAGCCGCATCGATCTGGAAGGGTTTTTCATGCAGGGCACCCCCGAGGAAAACCTGCCCGGCATCCTCGCCGCCACCCAGGATGCGGTGCGCAACCCGTTCCTCGGCGTGTTCGAGAACCACCTGCTGCCGAAAATCGACTGGCAGGAATACGGCCTGGTCGGGTTGTCGATCATCCACGTGGGCCAGGTGATTCCCGGCCTGACCCTGGCCCGGCAGCTGCGCAAACAGCACCCGCACCTGCACATCGTCATCGGCGGCAGCGTGTTCGCCCGGCACAAGGACATCCTCGAGGACAAACAGATCCTGTTCGAAGAATTTTTCAACAGCATCATCCTGTTCGAGGGGGAGCACCCGCTGGATCAGCTCATCGAGCATGTGAAGGCAAAAAAACCGCTGCACACGGTGCCGAACCTCATTCATCTGGATCAGGGCCAGGTCGTGCACAACGACAAAGCCAAGTCCCTGCCCTACGACATGCTGGTGCGGCCGGATTTCGACGGCCTGCCGCTCGACCGATACCTGATGCCCTACCCCGTGCTGCCCTACATGGCGAGCCGCGGCTGTTACTGGGGCAAATGCACGTTCTGCACGCACAGCTTCATCTACGATTCGTATTACCGCAAGGAGAACGAGCAGCGCGTCGCCGAGGATCTGGACTATCTGGGCAAACGCCACGGCACGCGCTATTTCACCTTCTCCGACGAGGCCATCTCGCCCAACGCCTTTTCCCGCATGTCGCAGGCCATCCTCAAGCTGAAAGTGGACATGCGCGCGCTGGGCATGCTCAAGTTCGAATCCGGCAACGTCGAGACGCCGGAGCTGTTCGAAGAGATGCGCCGCGCCGGCTTCATCATGCTGTTCTTCGGCCTGGAAAGCGCCAACGACCGCATCCTTTCCATCATCGACAAAGGCTGCGACCAGAAAACCGAGCGGCTGGTTCTGGAAAACAGTTCGCGCGCCGGCATCTGGAACCACCTCTACCTGTTCTTCGGCTTTCCCACCGAGCAGCGCGAGGAAGCGGAAGACACTATTCGCTTCACCATCGACAACAGCGAAAACGGCACCGGCATCATCCATTCGGTCGGCCAGTCGATCTTCACGCTGGAAAAGGATTCCGCCATCTATCACGATCCGGGCAAATTCAAGATCGACCGCATCGTGCACGATCCCGAGCGCGACATGGCCATCATGTTCGACTACGAAATCAAAGAAGGCATGCCGCGCGAGGAAGTGCAGGAGGTGTTCGAAAATTTCAACGCCGTGATCGAGGAAAACTTCCCCTCGCGCAGGATCTGGAATTTCCTGTCGCGCGAGCATTTCCTGTTGTATCTCGACCGCTTCGGCAAGGAAGAAATCCTCAACATGGCCAAGGACGAAGCGCTGACCACGCAGGCGTGAGTTCCGGTTCACAGAAGGGGCAAAATCAACGGTTATCGACGGCCTGAAGCGGGCGCAGCAACCTGCCGCGCGCGGGCTTGACACCCTGTAGCCGATCCCCTAGAATTCAATTACACAACCCAAGACGGCAACGAGATTTTTCAAGGAGTTCGAGCATTATGGCAGAGGGCGGCAACAAACCCGGCGACTGGATCACCATGAAGATCGCTCCCGAGATTTTCGAGGAGCTGGGCGTGCGGGATCCGGAGCAGATCAAACTGGAAACCAAGATCATGAAAGCGGTCCGCCAGGTGAAAAAGGAACTCAAGGACGATCCCGGCAACCTGGACAAACTGAACGAGCTCGCCACCTACTACATCGACGGCGGCAATTTCGACGCGGCGATCAAGGAGCTGCAGACCGTGCTGAACAAGGACCGTCTCAACGTGCGTGCGCGCAAGCTTTTGGGCACCGCGTACAGCCTGTCCAATCACGAAGAGGAAGCCATCCGCGAACTCAACCGTGCCGCCGAGCTGGCCCCCGACGACCCGGAGATCCACTTCAACCTCGGCGGGGTCTACATGCTCAAGGAATATTTCGACAACGCCGTGCGCAGTTTCCAGAAAGTCACCGAACTCGATCCCATGGACACAATGGCGTATGCCAATCTCGCCGCCGCTTACGACATCCAGCAGAAGTACGACGAAGAAGTGCGGGTGCTCAAAAAAGTCCTGATGTTCAGCCCGGAAGACCGGGAGCTGCGCTCCGCGCTCAGCACCGCCTATTACAACGGCGGCCATTACGACGAAGCCCTCAACGCCGCTCTGTGCGTGGTGGAGCTGGACGACAAGGACCCGCAGGCCTACTGCAACCTGGGCAGCTGCTACTCGGTGAAAAACATGATCGACGAGGCAGTCGGCGCTTTCAAGAAAGCCAGCGAACTCGATCCCGAGTACAACCTGCCGCACACCAACCTGGGCAGCCTGTACGCCACGCTGGGCCGCCTGGAAAGCGCCATCAAGGAATTCAAGACCGCGACCTCGCTCAACCGCAGCGACGCGCTGGCCTGGTTCAACCTGTACAACTGCTACAAGGAAGCCGGGCGCATCGAGGAATCGCAGGAAGCCTTCCGCACCTACGAGAAACTGATGCACGACATGAACACCGCAGGCGGCGCCGAAGGCGGCGGGGGCGACGAAAACCCCGCGCACATCCCCGGCGGTGTTTCTCAGGACGGCCGCTACGCCGACGGCGGCAGCATGAGCGGCAACGCCGCCGGCATGGAAACCCTGGGAGACGGTGTCGAACCGAAATGAATGCGCGCTCCCCAGGGCAGGGTGAGCGTTGACCGTGCCTCCCGATTCTGAAAACGGCCTCCCCTTAGGGGATTTCCTTCCTTCCGACCGCTGGCAGACCCACGTCAACGCCATCTTTTACGGCACCCTCGGACCGGCGATCCACGATCATTTTCAGACCTACGTCAGCCGCGACCACCGCCTGGCGCACGCGCTCGCCGACACGTATTTCGAAAACAGAAAGAAACAAGCGCAGCAGGAACTGCGGTTCATCCAGGAATGGGGCGTCGGCAACGGCAACCTGGCCGCCTGCTTCCTCACCCGGCTCAGAGAGATCGACACCGAAGGCGCGATCTATCCGTTCACCCATTACGTGCTGTGCGACTATTCGGAAGAAATCCTGCGCGGCGTCCGCAGCAACCCGCTGCTCAACCAGCACGCGGGGCGCTTTTCCACCGTGCGCGTGGATGCGAGCCGCCTCGACGGCTTCAAACCGCACAGCATCGACAAGATTCTCAGCAACGAAATCTGGGACGACCTGGCCACCCGCGTCCTGCTCAAGCACCAGGGCAGCCTGTACGAGGAATATCTGCAGCCGGCGATCGATCCTTCGGTCGTCGCCGGCGATTTCGACGCCTTCAAGGCGCGCTTCAACGCGAAGGATCTCGACGCCCTGAAACAGGACCCGCCCTTTCTGGCGGCGATCCAGTGGCAGCGCAGCTTTCAGCGCGTCGATGCCAGCGACTGGCCCTACCCCGAAGCATTGCAGGCGCACCTGGAAGGGTTGCAGGACGAAATCCCGATTCCGGTGAACACCGGCGCGTTCGCTACGCTGGAGCGGGCGTTCCGGCTGCTGCGCCCGGACGGGCAGGGCTACACCGGCCTGGACTACGGCATGTTTTCCATGAAAGAGTTGAACGCGGAAGGACGGCCCTATTTCAACCTGTACGGCGGCCAGTACACTTTCATGGTGAATTTCGACCTTCTCGCCCGGGTCGGCGAAGCGATCGGGTTTCAGCACGTCGAAAAGGAATTCCAGCACACGCTGGTCGGCCGCCATTGCAACGGCCGCGTGCAGAGCCTGGTTGAAATCGTGCAGCACCACCCGCAGGTGCCGCAGATGGCGCCCTGGGACCGGGACCTGCTGATGCTCGGCACCCTTTCCGCCCTCAACGGCGCCTACCAGAGCCCGTACACCCGCAGGATGCAGTACCCCGCGCTGCCGGGCACGCCGAAAAAGCAGAAAAAGCAGATCGCCCAGGCGGTGAAAAACCTGAGTCCCCACGGTGTTCCCGACACTGTAGCTTATGTCACCGAAAAGGAGGTGTTCTCGGTTTTGAAATCGCTGCGGCGGCTCGGCTACCGGGAAAACGACTTGAAACACGCCTTCAACGCCGCGCCGCAGCCCATCGCTTTCGTCGCTCTGCACCTTCGCTGAACCGAAACCCGCCCGGCCGCTGCGCGCGGTCAATTCCATTGGGCCGGTTTTCGAATCGGCCTATAATGATTTCACTGATCCCGGTGCGGGGCCGGGGAACACCTTCAACCAACGCATCGGGACGCCTGTATGCTCAGCATTTTCGTGGAAGCCAGCTGCAACCGCTACAATCGGGACGAATGCGTGGACTGCCACGTGTACGAGCCGGTGGGCACCCTGCCCCGCTCCGAATGGCACCTGCCCGTCGCGGACGCGCAGACCATGGCCGACACCATCCGCAAGGTGGACGTGCTCAACACGCTGGCGAAGCAGGAGATCAACCTCACCGGCGGCGAGGCCTCGCAGAACCCGGACATCGTCGAGATCTTCAAGGTCTTCAAGACGGTGACGCCCAACGTCTGCCTGCACACCAACCTGGACATCAATTCCGAAAAATCCAAACGCTGGCAGCGGCTGGTGGAGATCATCAAGCTTGGCGGGCGCATCGACATCACCCTGTATCCGGTTTCCTGGGAGCGCTTCCAGAAACCCCTGCTGCAACAGCTTGTCACGTTACAGGACCGGATCCTCGTCAACGTGGTGTTCGAAAGCCTGGAAGACCTGAAGCGTCAGTTGCAGATCCTGTGGGATTTTTTCCATGCAGAAGGCGGGCGGTTCACGCACGTGACGGATCTACTGCAGCGGTACCGGTCGAACCTGGATTCTTTGCTGGCGACCGACCCGCAATGCAACGAATCGGTGTACCTCGCCCACATGGGCGATACCGGCGCGTTCGCGAAAACCAAGGATTTCATTTTCGGCATCAACCTGCTGCCCGCGTTCAAGGTGGACGCACAGGGACGCCGGGCCATGCGGTCCACGCCGTTTCCCGGCCAGCTCTACCTCATCGAGTGCCCGGCGGCGCGCGGTTCGATCGACATCATGACTGTGCGCCAGGACGGCGACATGACCCCCTGCTGCGACGTCGGCAACCTCAAGTGCCAGCCGCGCTTCGGCAACCTGCTCAAAGACTCCCCCGAAACCATCCTGCAAAAGTTCGAAGCCTCGGGCAAACTCATGGCGCGCGGCATCCTGAAAAACCGGGAAAACATCAAAGGCGGACGCGTCGGCCAGTGGGTGGAGGAAGGCATCCCGCCCTACTGCAACTAAATCCGTCCCGCGGAGGGTGATCTTTTATGTCACCCTGAGCTTGTCAAAGGGCGACGGACCATTCAGTGCAAGAAGAAAATTTCATGCTTCGACGGGCTCAGCATGACAGGGAAGAAAAAAAGTTTCACGCGGGAAGCAGCTTGAAGAGGGCGTCCACCATGCCCTGGATTTTGGCCACCACCTTGACGTTGGTCAGGCGGCCGTCGTCGAAATCCTCGGCGGTGGAATAGACGGTGGGATGCACGGTCAACACGCCCGATTCGTATAAAAGGATTTTCACCAGGTCCGAGGAGGCGAGAAACGACCGGTCGCCGCCGGCGTTGCACAGAATGCCCGCCACCTTGTTTGCCATGGCGCCAGCGGTGATGTCGATCAGGTTTTTGACCACGCCGGAAACCGACCAGCAGTACACGGGCATCCCGAAGATGTAGCCGTCCGCCGTTTTCATGAGGCCGTACACCCGCTGCATGTCCGCGTTGTATTCATCGAGCGGCCGGCCGTCGCAGAACTCCAGCTCGAGCGTGCGCAGATCGAGCGTCTCGAATTCGATGCCCTTCTGTTTGAGGATGCGCTCGGTCTCCCGCACCACAAGCGCGGTTTTCGAATCCTGGTTCAGACTGCCCTGAATGATGACCACTTTCGGCATCGGCCGCCTTCAGCCGGAGGACAAACACCCCGGCAGCAATGAAAAAGGCCTGCGGACGCCGCCGCAGGCCTCAATGGGTGGATCGTTCGGAGGTCCCGCTTATCACACGGAAGGCACTTCCTCGGGCGGTTCCTCTTCTTCTTCGGTGATGAAATCGTCTTCGTCGTCCTCGCCGATGAGGGCGTTGGGATCGTCCATTTCCAGCTCGTTGTCCAGCTCTTCGTCCTCTTCTTCCACTTCTTTCGGATAGGGGAGCTCATCCCAGATGACGATGCGGGAATTGCCGCGGTCGGCGATGTACAGCTTGAATTTCGGCGGCGGCTCCTCGCTGTTTTCGCCCTCTCCGCCGTCTTCGCCGGTCTCCACGACCGCTTCCTCGTCGTCGAACTCGTCTTCCGGGTCTTCTTCCAGAAACAGTCCGAACGGATCGTTGAGCGTGCTTGCGGTCGCGTCGCCGCTGCGGTTGACCTTGTTTTCCAGAAAGGTTTTCTGCCCCAGCACCAGATCCGCGGGCTGCCCGTTCTCTGTGGGAACCTCTTTCCAGTACAGAACCCGGTGGTTATCCGTGTCGGAGACGAAAAGCCCGGCCCGGCCGCACACCACATGCGTGGGGAAATACAGCCCTTCGGCGCAGGGCCGGCGGCTGCCCAGCCCGGCGTTGGGTTCCCGGCTGTGAAAATCCTTCTGCCCGATCACCACATCCGCCGGTTTGCCCAGTTCGTTGGGAAGTTTGTTCCAGATGAGCACGCGGTGGTTGCCCTGATCGACCACGAACAGCTTGTCGGCGGCCGCGTCGTAGAACACGCCGGTCGGGAAACTCAATGTATCCGGGCCGACGTTGTCGAACTCGCCGCGGTTGGGCTCGCGTTCGTCCATGCCCGCCTGCCCGAGGCAGATATCCGCGTTCCAGCCGTTGGAGTTGGGGATCTTGTTCCAGATCAACACCCGGTGGTTGTCCTTGTCGGCGATCAGGATGTGCTGGTCGTCGCCGGAATGGATGCCCATCGGGAAAAACAGCGAGCCGGAACCGATGAGGCCGCGCCGGTTGGCTTCGTTGTCGTCCAAGTTGTCCTGGCCGAACACCAGGATCGGCGGTTCGCCGTCTTCCGAAGGCAGGCCCGGCCAGCGCAGCGCGCGGTGGTTGCCGCTGTCCACAACGTACAGCTTGCCGTTGATGACGTCGATGCCGGCCGGCTGCGACAGGGTGTCTTCTTCCGATTTGCTGATCGTGAACCCGTCGAGGGATTCGTCGCCGAGACCGGAGGTCATCTCGTCCAGCGTCGTGGTCATGCCGCGGTTTTCCAGAAAGTCCGCGAAGTCCTCTTGCCCCAGCACCAGGCTCGCCGGTTCGCCGTTTTCCTCGGGAGGCTGTTCCCAGACCAGCACGCGGTGGTTGCCGCGGTCGGAGACGAAAAGGTACTCGCCGTATTTGTGGACGAACTGGGGTTCCGACAGCGTGTTGTCGCCCGGGTCGTCGGCCCCGCGGTTGGACTCACACATGGAAAAGTCGCCCTGGCCGATCACCAGGCAGGCGCCGACCTCCTTCTCCTCTTCCTGTTCGACCTCTTCCAGCTCATCGACCTCGTCCTCGTCTTCCTCGAACTCATCGACCTCCATGTCCTCATCGGATTCGACCAAGGCGTTCTGGTCTCCATCGCCGTTTGGCCCCTGGGAATGCGCCACCTCGGTGGCCTCTTCCCGCTCCTCTTCATTGTCTCTTTTGTCTTCGGACATGAGACGTCCTCCTAAATGTATGAGAAAAAGAATTCGCCGCGGGCGTGCATGCTCCGCGGCTGAAAAATCAAATCGTTATCAGCGTCCCGATCAAAAAGCCCGCGATGAAAATACCGTCACGGAAGGTGCAGGCGCTGCCACATGGAAATCACCTTGCGGCCGTTGCGATCCTGATGCGCCCCGTCCCACACGGCGAACGCCACCAGCACGGGCTGATCGTTGCCGAACTTCACATCCCATTTGTTGAGCGATTCCAGAGTCCGGTAAAAGACGACCTTCCAGGTGCCGTCTTCCCACCGCCCCTTGCCAAGGATATTCTGCTTGGTTTGGGGCTGCGGTGTCAAGGTGCCAAACCCTTCCGCGTTCATCTCCTCCACCGGAACATCCCGGAACGGATTGAGCGCGTCCACCGGATTCACCTCTCCGCCGAAGATCATCGTGTCCAGATCCATGCCCTTGGTGGCGTATTCCAATTTTTCCCGCGTTTCGATTTCGGTCTGCCAATCCGCGCGCCACTGCCAGATGTTGACCACTTTGCCGCGGTTCCCCATTCCGAAGAAGGGCTCGTTGTGTCCGTGCTCGTGCAGCAGCACGTCGCCGAGCGCAAACTCCAGCGCGATCGCGTCCTTGAAATCCTGATGCCGGCTGGAAGTGCGGTCGGGTGCGGGGTCGTCCCAGATCAGACGAAACGCGATGCCCTCATCGTTCACCACCGACTGAAACTGGATCCGGTTCACCGGATTGCTGCGGGCGCTCAGAGGCAGCGTGTGCACCACCTGCACCGGCACCTCGTTCCACAACGGGTTGTCCGGGTCGAGGTCGATCTCGCCTTCGATCAGCTTGGTGGTCAGGTCGGTTTCGTACTTCGCAGGCTGCAACGCTTCTTCACGCACCTTGGATTTGACGAACGCAGAAAGGTTCCAGCGTTCCTCTTCGGTGAGATGGCTGTAGGATTTCATCGGCGTGCCGTCGAGGCCCGTCGAGAGCGTCATGTAAATGTCCTTCTTTTCCCGGCCGAACTTGAACGTATTCGGGTTGGTCAGATCGTAGACGAACACCCGGTGGTCCCAGATATCGTACAATTCGTCCGCGAGCGCCCCGCCGCCCTTGAGATCGCTGCCGTGACAGCGGGCGCAGCGCAACTCCTCATACAAAGCCTTGCCCTTGGCGATCGCTTCGCCGGTGCTTTCGGGCACCGCCTTGACGACGATCGGCGGCTTCACTTTTTCGGTCTCGAAGCGTTTGGAAAATTTTTTGATGTACTCGACCACCGAGCGGGTTTCTTCTTCCGACAGGGCGTTGCCCCAGGCCGGCATCGAGGTTCCCGGAACGCCGCGCTGGATGGTCTGCACGATGTCTTCATCGAGCGGCAGCGACCCGCTGGGAGTCGAACGGTGCTTGAACACACCTTTTCTGAAATCCCGCGGCCAGGGATACAGATAGGCCATGGCCTTTCCGCCGCCGTTGCCGTCGTGGCCGTGGCAGAACACGCACATGTGCTTGTAGACGGTTTCCCCCAGCGTTTGACCGGCGGCGGCCTGGTGGCTGTGCGAATGGCTGTGGACCGAGGACGACGCCTCGCTTTTCGGGGGCGACGTTTCGAAGACGCCGGGAGCGCGGTTTTTCGAGTGCGCGAAAGCCGGCGCCGCGGCCGTCAGCAGAAACGCTGCGGAAACCAGAGACGCGGCCCATGCCGCTTTAGCGGACATTCGGCAGCGGTGTCGATAACGTGTAAAGCTGTTCGTTTCCATTCAAACCATCTTCGGCGATATCCACCCAGATATCGCGGCAGTTTTTCCTGAAGTCCACCCCCAGACAGTAAAACAAAGGATTCCGGTGGGTGAAATAAATGACTGGATTGGAAAAGTATACGCTCATCGAGTCGTGCTTTGCAATGGCAATGGCCTGCTCGATGCTCACCTCTTCGGAAGAGGCTTTGCGCAGGATCTTGCGGATGACCATGTAGTCCAGGTTGCCGTCCGAATCCAGATCGTAATAGGTCGAGATGAGACCGGGGATGTTCATCACCTCCCAGCCGCGGTAGGAGGGATCTTTCCACCCCGGTTCCTTGGGAATCGCGGAATCGTGGGATTTCACTTGCGGATTCGGCTTTTGCAAGGGGTCCGCCTTCACAGCGACCGCGAACACGCTCACCTTGAAAAAACACAGTGTGAAAAGCAGGATGGCCCGTTTGTTAGCCATTTTTCACTCCCTTTTCATGGTGTGATCTCAGTGCTCGATCCGGCGCTCGAGGCCTTAATTTTACCCTAACACACTTTGCCAGCCCACAAAACGCGATTTTCCCCTCCGGAGTTCCGAAACCGGGGGATTTTCAGGGGTTTTGCCGCCCCCGCTTCTAGGCTCGAAATTGCAGGGAAAACCCGGGATTCACTCCCCATTGTAAATCCGCTGCAAAACCTCCGCATCCAGCCCCTCGGGCGGGCCGTCGTAGACCAGCTTTCCTGAGGCCAGCGCCAGGATGCGGCTGCCGTAGTCCTTGGCCAGCTCCGGCAGATGCAGGTTGCAGAGCACGCTCACGCGCCGCGTCTGGTTGATGTCTTTTAAAATATCGAGGATGGTGCGCGCCGTCGCGGGATCGAGGCTGGAGACCGGCTCATCGGCCAGGATCAGCTCCGGCTCCTGCATGAGCGCCCGCGCGATCCCCACCCGCTGCTGCTGGCCGCCGCTCAAGGCCGATGCGCGCTGCGCGGCTTTGTCGGCGATGCCCAGTTCCGCAAGATGCCGCTCGGCCCGCGTCACCGCATCCTGCGGAAAACGATTCATCAGCCCCGCCCAGGAAGACACGGCGCCGAGGCTGCCGGTGAGCGCGTTTGTCAACACCGAGGCGCGGTTCACCAGGTTGTACTGCTGGAAGATCATGCCCATGCGTCTTCTCAAGGCCCGCAATTCCTTCGCCGAAGCCGCGGTGACGTCCACATCGTCGAAATAGATCCGGCCGCGGGTCGGCTCGACCAGACGGTTGAGGCAGCGCAGCAGCGTGGATTTTCCCGATCCGCTCTGTCCCAGCACCGCGACGAACTCCCCGCGCTCGATTTTAAGCGAAACCCCCTTGAGCGCCCGGGTGCCGTCCGCATAGGTTTTCACCAGGTTTTCGACGCGCAGCATGCAGCCTCCCGGATTTTTTATAGTTATAGAGTGAAGATGACGGTCACCCTGAGCCTGCCGAAGGGCCATGCTTCGACAGGCTCAGCATGACAAGAAAGCGTTGAACACAACAAACCGTTCAGCGGCTGAGCTTGTCCAGATCCAGACCGAGCAGCCGGCCCGCTTCCCGGACCGGATCGAAAAAACCGTCGAGATCCAAAAGCCCGGTGATGCCGTACACCTGCTTGAGCACCTTGCCGCCCTCGGGTGTTTTTGCCAGATGCTTCAACCCCTCCCTGATGGTTTCCTCGATCGCCGGCGGCAGCCCCTTGCGCACGGTCACCGTGTCGTTGGGGATGTTCTTCGTGTAGGCGATCACCCGCACCTTCTTGAACACGTCGGGAAAACTTTTGGCCACCGCCGCCCGCGATCCGTCGTACGCCGCGCCACCGTCCACCTCGCCCTTGAGCAACGACAGCAACACCGCGTTGTGGGAACCGGCGAACACCGTCTTCGAGAAAAACGTATCGGGGTTGTGGCCCTGATCGAGCAGCAGGGATTTGGGATACAGGTGGCCGGAGGTCGAGGCGGGATCGACGAAGGCGAAGGATTTGCCCTTCAGGTCCGCCAGCGTTTCGATGCCGCTGTCGGCGCGCACCATGATCTGGCCGCGGTAAAACGGGCTGCCGAAACGCATCACGATCAGCAGCAGTTTGGCGCCGTATTTTTCCCTGGCCAGCACATAGCTGAACGTCGCGAGCCAGCCGATGTCCACCTTGCCGGCCCCCATGGCTTCGATGACCGCGGCGTAGCTGGTGGCGACGGAAGTTTTAAAATGCAGCCCGGTCGATTTGCTGAGCAGCGCGGCGATTTTTTGTCCGCCCTGCAGGATCACCTGACTGTCGCCGGACGGCACGAACATCATGGTGAGGGGACGCGCCTTGCTGCCGAGCTTCGCCGCTTCGGCGCAAACCGGTACCACCGGGATCCACAGCGACGCCCAGAACGCGAGGCAGGATAAATATAAAGAATGGGAAACGAGCCGCCGCAAAAACGCACTCCCGTATCTTGAGGATGGACATTCCGGTTCAACCGGGACCATTATGCCCTCGTCACCGGAGTTTGCGGCACAAAAAAAGGCAGGCCCCGTAAGGGGCCTGCCCGAATAACGCGTTGCTTGAAAGACGGCTTACTTATTGAACGTGCTCTGGATGTATTTGACCACATCCCAGATTTCGCTGTCTTTCAGAGTCTTGCCGTGTGCCACCATGCCGGTTCCGGCGGAGCCGTTTTTGATGACGTGGAACATCTGGCCGGGAGAAACGTCTTTCATGGTGTCTTTACAGGTGAAGTTCCGCGGCTTCGGCTTCAGAGCAGCGCCGAGTTTGCCGGTTCCATCGCCCTTGTCGCCATGACACATTTTGCAGGCCATCGGCTTTGCGGTTTTGTCATAAATCTTTTTGCCGTTGTCGGCATTGGCTTTTCCCGTTTTATCCATTTTGGCAGTGCTGGAAGGAGCGGCCTTGGTTTTCCGAGGCTGGGGACATTCCCCTCCCGCATATGCGGAACTGACGACGAAGAAACTGAACACTGCCAATACTGCTAAAACCGCGATCTTTTTCATTTACAATTCTCCTTCCTGAAACATTCAAATTTTAAGTGAGTTGCCTACATCCCTTGAAACAAAATTCACGCGTTGAAAACCGCGAAAACGTCATTGTTAGATTATCGTTGTTTCGGATTGAAACTTGAGGTGCCGGTGAGATCGAATTGCCGAAGCGGCTATCCTTCGAACGAATTTCTCGTCCTCCATCTTAAAAAATGTAAAAAAAGCCCTGCCACCAAGGCTGCGTCACGATTGAACATGAAAAAGGAGCCTCGCATTATAGTCGATCCAAAAAGGCTGTCAATGAAATTTTCCCACCTCATACCGAACTCCTTGAATTCATTAAAGCCTGCTGCATCTCCCCTTGCCGCAAACCCGTCCGGACGCAAACGCAACCCCTGAGCAACGATCCCGCAACGGGAAAATAAATTTTTAATAATCAGAAAGTTAGAGAATTTCCTATTTCACGCGGCCGGGTGATCGGGATTTAAAAAATCCTTTTCGCTTGCACGGGCATCTACACTTCTGTATACTCTGCTAATATCCAAACCATAAACCATTTTTTTTCAACTTCTTAAGCCTTTATCGAGGCTTACAGGCCGGGCAAACACGCACTTGGGAGTTGGGGAAACGGGCCGGGTTCGGGGCGACAACGAAACAGACGGAGATGCAGCCCCCGAAACGAGATCCCAAACCCCGGACAGTCAGCGAACCCAGGTCGCACTTTTACAAATCTCCTGCATTGAGGGCGCAAAAGGAGGATCGGCGCACCGGTTCCAGGGATAGTTTTGCCCTTGAATAGCAGCCTTCACGGATTGATTCCCAACCTGTCTCTGTAAAGTTCGGAGATCTGGAGAGGAGGTGAACCATGGATATGCCCATCAATTTTTTTACAAAAAATAAAAATAAAAAAGACGACCCCAAGAAGCAGACCGGGGAAACCGCTAAAAAAGCCAAATACCTGACCAAGCTCGACCAGATTCCCGAATTGAGCGAGGCGGATAAAGAAAAGCTCGCCCCTGTCAACGACAAGTTCGTTTTCAGGACCAACGATTATTACCAATCCCTGATCGACTGGGACGACCCGGAAGATCCCATACGCAAGATCGTGATTCCGGAAGTGCAGGAACTCGATGAATGGGGTCGGCTGGACGCCTCAAACGAGGAAAAATACACGAAGGTCCACGGGCTGGAACACAAATACACGTCCACGGCTCTGCTTCTGGTCAATGAAGTGTGCGCCGCCTATTGCCGGTTCTGCTTCCGCAAGCGGCTGTTCATGGATGAGAACGACGAGGTAACGAAAGACATCAGCGAGGGGCTTCAGTACATCCGGGAGCACGAGGAAGTCTCCAACGTGCTGCTGACCGGCGGCGATCCGTTGATCATGTCCACCAGCAAACTGGAACCGATCATCCGTCAGGTACGGGAAATCGACCACGTGCAGATCATCCGCATCGGCACGAAGATCCCCGCCTTCAACCCCTTCCGCATCATCAACGACCCCTCTCTGCTGGACATGATCCGCACCTACAGCACCGACGAGAAGAAAATCTACGTCATGGCCCATTTCAACCATCCGCGGGAATTGACGCCGGAAGCCATCGAGGGCCTCAACCTGCTGATGAAAGCGGGCGCCATCCTGGTCAATCAGACGCCTTTGATCCGCGGCGTCAACGACAATCCCAAAGTGCTGGGCGATTTGTTCCGCAAACTTTCCTTCATCGGGGTGCCGCCCTATTACGTGTTCCTGTGCCGGCCCACCCTGGGCAACGGGGCCTACTCCGTTCCTGTGGAAGAGGGATACAAAATATTCGAACACGCCCGCACCCGCGGTTCCGGCCTGGCCAAGCGCGCCCGCCTGGTCATGTCGCACGAGTCGGGGAAAATCGAGGTGGTCGGCATGACGCCCACCCAGATTTTCTTCAAATACAACCGGGCCGCTGACGAAGAAAACTTCTCGCGCTTTCTGGTGTTCAACCGGAATCCCGAGGCGTTCTGGTTCGACGACTACGAAGAAGTCCGCGGCAATTTTTCCCTGGAAAGTCTGATGCCGGCCACCTCCGAAACGCTCGGCGGCAACGGACATCACAATTGACCGCACTCAGGCGGGAAGTCCTTTCCCGCCTTCCCTTGAGGGAATCCTTTTCGGCGATGCCATCGCTATCCCGATGTGCGGCAGGGGCTTTTGCCCCTGCCGCAGAGACCGCCCGCCCAAGCGAATATGCTAGAATGATCGCAATCGACACAAAGTCACACCTGCGCGCTCCGCACGCGCGCGGGATGTCAAAAGGAGAAGCCCCATCATGGCGCGGTTGACCGGAAAAAACATACTGTTCATCATCCCCAAGGATCATTACGACGAGGACATCCTCGACCCGCTTTTACAAGCGATGCAGGACGAGGAAGCGGAAACCTACGTCGCCTCCGCAAAAATGAAAGAGGCGGTGGGGATGAAGACCGGACGCCAGATGCCGAACTTTCTCATTGTGGACGCCATCGAAGGCATCATCGGCGACAGCTACGTGGCCGGAGGCCGCGGCACGCGTCAGGTCAAGGGAGTGTTTCACGGTGTGGTACTGGTCGGCGGCCGGGGAGCCCGGTCGCATCTGTGGAAGGACGATCTGGTCCGGCTTCTGATCTCGGACCGCTACCGCAGCAACATGGTGATCGGCGCGGTGGGGACGGCGGTACCCTGTCTTTCCAAGGCGGGGCTGCTGGACGAGGTGGAAGTCGCCGTCGCCGACGACAAACACACACGCAAAGCGCTCGAAGAGGCGAAAGTTTTGATGTCCACCGATGAAGTGACCGCCTACGAGCGCATCATCACCGGCAAGGGGCCCTCTTCGGTTGCGGAATTCGCGGAAAAGTTCATCGCGGAAGTGGAGCAGACCCCCTTCAAGTGACCTGGCGGTCATCCTGCAGCGAACCCCTCAAAAACCATCCCCCATTTCTTCACGTTCCTTGGCGGCCTTGATGATTTTAAGGCGCAGCTTGACCGCTTCGTTCAACGCCTTGACGATGTGATCGCTGGCGTCGGGAAAGTGAAGCCGGGAATTGAATTCATCCAGGGTGCGGGTTTCCAGAATTTTGGCAAACGCCTCATCGATGAAAGGCCGCGTCATCTTCGCGATGCCTTCGAAGAAAACGTTGATCTTTTCGTGCGTGTCCCAGTGATCCAGAATCAGCTTGCGGATCGTGTCGCCCGCCGGAACGCCGTCTTCCTCGTGCCGTCCGGCAGGCACGGAGGTCTGCATGATTCCGTAAACATGAATGTCGAATTCTTTTTCCATGGTCTCAGCTCACATCGGTGTCGTATGGAAACCGCGCGTCTTTATCCTGCGCTCTCGATCCGCACCTCTTTCATCTCGATGCGATCGTTCGGGTTGTCGTTGGCGTCCCGCGGCGAATTGACGATCGAATCGGCGACGTCCATGCCCGCACGCACCTTTCCGAACGCGGTGTACTGCCCGTCGAGGAACAGCGAATCCTGAACCACGATGAAAAACTGCGACCCGGCGCTGTCCGGGTCCTGCGCCCGCGCCATGGAAAGGACGCCGCGCTGATGCGGTGTGTCGTTGAATTCCGCCTTGATCTGGTAGCCCGGACCGCCCGTCCCGTGTGTGGAGCGGTTGTCGCTTTTGGAGTTGGGGTCGCCGCCCTGGATCATGAATCCCGGAATCACGCGGTGAAAGGTGGTGCCGTTGTAAAAACCCTTGCGGGCCAGATCCTTGAAGTTTTTCACGTGCCCGGGGGCCTTGTCCTCGAAAAATTCGAGCGTGATCGTCCCCAGACTCGTATCGATGACGGCGATCTCGCCGCCGGCTGCATCCGACATGGATTGAAACCTCCCTGAAATTGGATGACGCTTCCATCCAAATCACAATTTGATTCGAAACCCGGTCCGGCAGGCCGCGCCGGACCGCAAGCCCGTTTCACCTGAGATGGCACCGGCATACAGCCCGGCTCCACCCGGTCATTTGTTCTGAATGCTGACTTTTTTTATCACGATGCGATCGATCGGGTTGTCCCTGCGGTCGCGCGGCGCGTTGACGATTTTATCCGCCACATCCATGCCCGCCGTGACTTCGCCGAACGCGGTGTATTTCCCATCGAGAAAATTCGAGTCCTTCACCACGATGAAAAACTGCGACCCCGCACTGTCCGGGTTCTGCGACCGCGCCATGGAAACGATGCCGCGGTTGTGCTCTGTGTCGTTGAATTCCGCTTTGATCTGGTAGCCCGGACCGCCGGTCCCATGCCGGGAGCGGTCTTCATTTTTGGATTCGGGGTCGCCGCCCTGGATCATGAATCCCGGAATCACGCGGTGAAAGGTGGTGCCGTCGTAAAATCCCTTGTTGGCAAGATCCTTGAAGTTTTTCACGTGCCCCGGCGCTTTGTCCGTGAGGAACTTGAACTCGATGGTCCCCATGCTGGTCTCGATCACAGCCACTTCTCCCGCATGGGCCGGAGCCAGCCCCAAAAACACGCCCAGCACAACCGCCGCGATTCCTTGAAACAAACGATTCATTTTTCCTCCATCGGTGTAGGTTGTTTTATGTAAGAAGCGATGGGACCCACGGAGCGCCCGCCCCGGCAGGGAACCCGCCGCCTTCACAACTTGTTTTATCAGGAAACGATCATTCTAGAAAATCGAAAATCGATTGTCAAACTGGCGTTTACGCAGACGAACGGCCGCGCTTGGGTGCGACGCGAGCGGGCTGCATCGCCGCGGAACATCATCGGATC
The DNA here is from genome assembly GCA_965223345.1 of Nitrospinales bacterium. Lineage (GTDB taxonomy): Bacteria > Nitrospinota > Nitrospinia > Nitrospinales > VA-1 > CBDCWG01. The sequence goes on along the minus strand of CBDCWG010000012.1, from coordinate 1,383,673 downwards.
GCCCGGATTTTTTCCAGGTTGGCCTTGGCGGTGGCGTGGTTCGGATCGACCTTGAGCGCCGCTTCAAATTCCTTTTCCGCCTTGTCCAGCAGGCCGCGTTTGCCGTAGACGATTCCCAGGTAATGATGCGCTTCGGCGTTTTTCGGATCTTCCTCCAGAGACCGCAACAATTGCTGCGACGCTTCCTCGCTCTTGTCCTGGATCAGGTACACGATGCCGAGGTAAAAATGCGTGTCGGCGCGATCCGGGTTGATGGCGAGCACCTTTTTGAGCTGCTCTTCCGCTTCACCGATGCGTTTCGCGTCGTAATACAGAACGCCCAGGTTGTTGCGCGCTTCCAGGTTGCCGGGATCTTTCTGGATGACCTTTTTGAACTCCACCTCGGCCAGATCCAGCTTGCGGGTTTCGTAGTACAGGATACCCAGGTTGTTGCGCGCTTCCAGATTATCCGGATCGATCTGCAACGCGTTCCGGTAGGCCGCCTCCGCATCGGCAATGCGGTTGCTGCGGAAATAGACCACCCCCAGCTGGTGGTGCGCCTCCGACGACTGGGGATCGGCCTGGAGTACTTTGAGAAATTCCTCCTCGGCCAGTCCCAGTCGTCCCGCTTTGGTATACAGGGCCCCCAGTTGAATGCGCACGTCCGGAAGATCCGGATCGATGGCAAGCGCCACCTCGTAGGCCTTGCGCGCGTCTTCGAAACGCTCCTGTTTGACGTGCACCAGTCCCAGGTTCTGGTGCGCGCCGGCAAAATCGGGATGACGGGCGATCACCGCCCGAAACTCGGTTTCCGCTTCGGCCAGTTTTTCCTCGGACAGGTAATAGGTCCCCAGGTTGATGTGAGCGAGCGCCGCCCGTTGCGGAAACGCGTCGATGACCGCGCTCCACAGTGTCTCCCCGTTCTCCCACACCGGAATCTGCTTGACGGTGAGAACGCCCAGCGACACCAGCACCGCCGCAATAACCGCGAGCACGCCGCCTTTGACCGGGTTTTTAAAAAGCGCTTCGGGTTTCCACCGCCACAGGCCGATCACCCCCGCACCCAGCAAAAAGCAAAGGCTCAGCCCCGGCAGATAGGTGTAGCGGTCCGCCGCGGCCTGGCCGCCCACCTGCACGATCCCCAGCACCGGCGACAGCGTCACCAAGTAGTACATCCAGGCGATGCCGAACAGGCGATGCCCTTTGCGCCAGAGAACGGCGCACAGCACGCTGATTCCCAGCACCACCGCCAGCGACACCCCGATGCGCGAGTATGAAAGGTCCTTGGCGAAAGGATAGAACGGCACCAGACGCGCGGGCCACAGCGTCTGCTCCAGATAAAACGACAGGCTGTTCAACGCATTGACACAGCGTTCCCACAAAGAAAAATCCGCAAACGTGCGCACCGCTTCGCCGGCGCGCTGCGCCCACACCGTGAGCACCGCCGACACGCCGCTCAAAAGAAAAAACGGCAGCTTTTCCGCCAGCACCCGCCGAAAAGGCTCGCCTCTCTGCAGGCGGTTCAAGGGCCACACATCCAGGAGCAACAGCACGACAGGCAGCGTGACCGCCATCGGTTTCGACATCAGCGCCAGAGCGAAACACACAAGCGCCGCGAAGTATCGCCAGTGTTCGTCCGCCGGGCGCTCGGTGCGCCGGTGGGCAAGATAAAAAAGCAGCGCCAAAAGAAAAAACAGCGCGCACAACAGATCCTTGCGTTCGGACACCCAGGCGACCGATTCCACCCTTAAGGGATGCAACGCGAAAAAAAGCGCCGCAAACACTCCGCTCACCAGCCGCGCCGCCGAAAAGGGGACGGTTGCGGATGCGCAGTGCACCAGTTGGATGAAAAGAAAAAACACCAGGCAGGTGTTGAGGGCGTGCAGAATCACATTGGTCAGATGGTGCCCCCAGGGGTTGAGCCCGTACCACCGGTGATCCACCGCGTGCGACAGCCAGGTCAAGGGATGCCAGTTGCCGGCGCGAAACTCCGTGAACATGGCGGCCAGGTGATCGGCCGACAACGATCGGATTTTGGGATTGTCGTAGACGTATTCGTGATCGTCCCAGTTGACGAACTGGTTTTCCAGCGCGCCCCAGTAGGCGGCGACGACCACCAGGATGAGCAGAACGGGAACCCAGCGCGCGGCCGGGAAGCGTTTATCGGGAGAGTCGGTTTTCATCTCGATGGCAGGTGACCCCTTGTTTTTGCAGGAGATGGAACCCCCATCGCGCTTGGGTGGGGCGGTCTTCGGGCTGGCGCGCGGACCCATCCGGCTCGGGATCGATCGGGGCACACCCTCGTTTTCTGTAATCCGATTGTACTGAACGGGCGGGGGCAATACAAGAAAGCCCTCAAAATGCTGCTGTTTTGCGGGCAACCCCAGACCGGGAGCCGGTGTTGCAAAATACAGTTGCAACAGTTGCCATTTTAATCTACAACAGAGACGCATCCACTCACGCACGAACGGAGAGACCCCGGTGAAACCCGACGCCATCCCCTACATGGACAACCTGATAGACACGCTGAACGAAGCGGTGTTCGTCTACGACGAGAGCATGAAGATCCGCCATTTCAATTCCGCCGCTGAAAAAATCACCGGCTTCACGAAAGACGAGGTGATCGGCAAAGAATGCGTCACCCTGTTCGACAAAAGCCTGTGCCTCAACAACTGCGCGCTGTGCCAGACCGTCAAAAACGGCGTCTCCGAAAACCGGGTGCAGTTCGAATCGCCGTTCATGCGGCGCGACGGGGTCCGCAGGCAGGGGCGGTTTCAAGCCGGTCTTCTCAAGCGCGACGCGAACGGCAGAGTGGAAGTGCTGGTGGCGCTCACCGACACGACGGAGATCGCCCGCCTCAAGGAAAAGATCCGCAACATCCACACGTTCCAGAATATCGTGGGAAAAAACCATCACATGCAGGAGTTGTTTCAGTCGATCGCCAACATCGCGCAATTCGACACCACGGTGCTGATTCAGGGAGAGAGCGGCACCGGCAAGGAGCTGGTCGCCAAAGCCATCCATCACGAAAGCCCGCGCGCCCGCAAAAAACTGATCGCCGTTCACTGCTCCTCGTTTTCAGAGAGCCTGCTGGAGAGCGAACTGTTCGGACACGTCAAAGGCGCGTTCACCGGCGCGGTGCAGGAGCGCATGGGACGCTTCGAGGAAGGCTGCGGCGGAACGGTGTTCTTAGACGAGGTGGGCGACCTGAGCCCGCAGGTGCAGGTGAAGCTGCTGCGCGTGCTGCAGGAAAAGGAAATCCAAAGGGTGGGGGAAAACAAAACGCGCAAGGTGGACATCCGCATTCTCGCCGCCACGCACAAGGACCTGATGGAAGAGATCCGCACCGGACGGTTCCGCCAGGATCTGTACTACCGGCTCAACGTCGTGCCCATTCAATTGCCCGCTCTGCGCACGCGCAAGGACGACATCCCGCTGCTGGCGGACTATTTCATTCAGAAGTGGACCGGCGAAAACGAAAAGGCGATCGAATCGGTCACCTACGAAGCGCTGGGGAGCCTGATGGATTACGACTGGCCGGGCAACGTGCGCGAACTGGAAAACGCGCTGGAACACGCCTGCGTGAAGTGCACCGGCAAGCACATCGAACTGAAAGACCTCCCCGCATTCGTCGCTTCGGCGCGCGTCCGCAAAGTGCGCCGCAAACGCACCGTGCTCACGCGCGAAAAGGTGGAAGCGGCGCTGCAGAAAACCGGGCACAACCAGACCCAGGCCGCCCAGCTATTGAACGTGCACCGCATCACGCTGTGGCGCAAAATGAAAGCCTTCAATCTGGATGCGTGACTTCCCATCACAGAGAAGCCACGCATCCCGACGTTTTACTTCACCGACCGGAACACCTTCGGGTTTTCCTTGCCCTTGGCGGACAGGATGCCGATCGCGCCCTTGGCGACCCGGAAGATGCTGTGATCCACCAGGATGTAGTCGCCCGGAACGTCGATGGTGAACTCGACGATCGTCGAACCCGCCGAGGGCACCAGCGTGGTCTGCACGTTGCGGTTCACCGTGCCTTCCAGCGACCCTTCCTCGTGCACGCGGTCGAAAATTTCGCCGATGATGTGGAATGAAGAAATGCCGTTGGGGCCGATGTTGCCGAAGTAAATGCGCACCGTGTCTCCCACCTTGGCTTCCAGCACGTTGTCGCCCATCAGAGCGCCGCCCTTGCCGTTGAAAACCACGTAGTCGGGGTGCTCGTTCAAGCCCTTCTCCATAGAGAGCTCGAGCACGTCCTTTTTGTCCGAAGGCTTCGTGAAAAACTCGCTTTCAAACACATAGAACTCGCGGTCCACCTTGGCCATGCCCTTTTCCGGCTCCACCAGCATCAGGCCGTACATGCCGTTGGCGATGTGCGCGGGAATGCTGGGCGCCGGCGAGGCGCAATGATAGATATACAATCCGGGATTCAGCGCCTTGAACTCGAACACCTTCTCTTCGCCCGGCGCCACCAGGTTGACGGCCGCGCCGCCGCCCGGCCCGTTCACCGCGTGGATGTCGATGTTGTGCGGGAACTGACTGTCCTTGTGATTGGAAAGATGAAACTCCACCGTGTCGCCCTGCCGCACCCGCACCATCGGGCCGGGCACCGTGCCGTTGAAGCTCCAGAATTTATACTGTTTGCCATCCGCCAGTTCGCCCACGTATTCCTTGGCTTCAAAATTCACCACCACCTTGGTGGGGGAAGTCCGTTTGATCGGAGCCGGAACCTGAGGCGCGGTGGTCAACTGTGCCTTTTCCGCCGCCGTTGCGATGGCGGCCGCGGAAAAAACCAGCGCCGCCGATACCAGGGTCCCGCTCATCCATTTTCCAATACCCGTTCGTTTCATCAATGCTCTCCTTTGTGTATTTATCCGTGAAGGGAATGCAGAAGTGTGAAAAAAATGCAGACACGCTGCAACTGGCAAAAGCATTACAAGTTTCGTACCGGCAGCCCGGCCCAAACGCGCACTCATTAAAATCAAGGACTTACCGGTCATCACCGCAAATAATGCGACGAAACGCATCCCGTGCACTGTTGCAGACGCTATTGCAAAAACACAGATGAAACACGCCCAACTCCAGGCTTGACAGGGGTCTGAAGATCATCAATAATAACCTAAGCCACCATTTTTTAGATATTTACAAGGCTTTGATCTTCCAGCCGAAAACGCTTCCCAGGCCACGGAATGAAGCGTTTTCAACCTGTTGCCGCATGGACCGATATTGGGAACAATTCAAAACCCCTTTTCTCTGCTTCGCCGGTTTCTCGGGCGTGGGGAAAACCACCCTGCTGGAGCGGCTGATCAAACAATTCAGCGAGGAGGATTTCCGCGTGGGCTATTACAAGCACGACGCCCACCGCTTCACGATGGACAAGGAAGGCAAAGACACGCAACGGGCGCAACACGCCGGCGCCGGAATCATCACCATCAACGATCCCAGCCACTTCGCCGTCGTCGGCGACAACACCTTCAAAAAACGCACCATCACCCACGCTCTGGAGCAATGCGACTGCATCCTCATCGAAGGCTACAAGCAGTCCCCCTTCGATAAAGTGGTGTTTCTCGATGCCGAAGGCGCGCTCCCTATTTCCAAGGATACGGCCGGCATCAAAGCCGTCGTGCATCAGGGAACGGTGGACGAAACCGCCGTCGGAGACCTCGACGTGCCGCGGTTTCACCGCGACGATCTGGATGCGATCTACCAATTCGTGCGCGCCCATTTCAAGAGTCAGGCGAGCGGCCTTTACGGCGCCGTGTTCGTCGGCGGGCAGAGCAAGCGCATGGGCAAACCCAAATTTTCGCTTTCCTACAACGGCGTCTCGGAAACCGAACGCCTCGTCAAGGTGCTCAAGCGGTTCTGCGAAACCGTCTACCTGTCCTCGCGCTCCGACCTGGACATGGGCCCGCTGGCGAACCTCGACGGCACCGAACGGATCAACGACGATCACATCGGCCTGGGACCGGTGGGCGGGCTGGCCACGCTCATGTCACGCCATCCGGACAAGGCCTGGATGATCACCGCCTGCGACATGCCGTTCATCAAAGAAAAAAATTTCGAGACCATCATCGAAGAGAGAGACCCTTTGCGCTTCGGCACCTGCTACCTGCAGAAAGGGCGGATCGGCTTCGAACCGATGTGCGCGATTTACGAACCCAAATTCATCCTTCCTTTATACGAAGCGATGTCGCGCCGGGAACTGTCGCTGACGCGCATCATCAGCGACCTGCCGTTCAAGCAGGTGAAGATTGCCGAAGCGGACCGGCACAATTTCATGAACATCAACACTCCCGAGGAGTATGAAGTCGCCCGCGCCAAGCGGGAGAAGGAAAACGAAACGCCATGAGCATGATCACTGTTGACGAAGCGCGCGAGACCATCCTCGCGAAAATCAAATTCAAGGGCGTCGAAAAAGTCCCCGTCGAGGAAGCGCTCGGCCGGGTGCTGGCGGAAGACATCGTGGCGCGCCGCAACAACCCGCCGCTCGACAACTCCGCCATGGACGGCTACGCGCTCATCGCCAAGGACATCGCAAGCGCCACGCCGGAAAATCCCGTGCGCCTGAAGCTCGGCGAGGAGATCGCCGCCGGCCACCAGACCGACGTCACCTTGAAACCGGGTGAGGCGTTCCGCATCATGACCGGCGCGCCCATCCCCAAAGGGGCGGACGCGGTGATCATGCAGGAGGACACCGAACGCAACGGCGATTCCGTCCTCGTCAAGGACAGAGCCGAGGTCGGGGAAAACATCCGCGAAGCCGGCGAGGACGTGCGCGAAGGTGAAGTGGTGGTGCCCAAAGGCGTCGATATCACACCCGCCCAGATAGGCATGATGGCGGTGGTCGGGCGTTCGCAGATTTACGTCAGCCAGCGGCCGCGCATCGCGATCCTGTCCACCGGCGATGAAATCCTCGAACTCGACGAAACCGCGACCGGCCCCTGCATCTACAACAGCAACGGCCACATGCTGTCCGCACAGATCCGCTCCGCAGGCGGCCTGCCGGTGTATCTGGGCATCGCCAAGGACACGGAAGAAGACCTGCTGGAAAAATTCAACTGGGCGCTCGAGTGCGATTGCGTCGTCTCTTCCGGCGGCGTGTCGGTCGGCGATTACGATCTCGTGAAAGCCAGCCTGAAAAAACTCGGGCAGGAAATGCTGTTCTGGAAAGTGGCCATGAAGCCCGGCAAGCCGCTCGCGTTCGGCCGCATCGGCGAGACGCCCATATTCGGGCTGCCCGGCAACCCCGTTTCCTCCTTCGTGTCGTTCGAGCAGTTCGTGCGGCCTTCGATCCGCAAGATTCTCGGTTGTTCCGAATTGTTCCCGCAAACGGTGCGCGCCCGGCTCAAACGCACGATCCACAAAAAACCGGGACGCCTGCATTTTCTGAGTTCCATCGTGTCCTGGGACGAAAACGGATACCACGTTGCGCCCGCTGAAGAGCAGGGATCGGGCGTGCTCAAATCCACCGTACACGCCAACGGCCTTTTGGTTTTCCCGCTCGAAGCCGATACCCTTGAAGAAGGGACCACCGTGACCGTCCAACTACTAAAATAGGAAACCCGCCTTTGGTGACATTGAGACCGAAGCTGCTCATTCTTTTCTGTCTGTTTCTTTTACCCGGCCCACTCGCGCTGGCCCAGCAGGGAACCCCGACCACCGGGCTGGGTAAAATCGTGGCCCAGATCGACGAGTTGGTTCCCGAAGTCGAGGGATACGTCCTTTCGGTCGAAAAAAACACGCTCACCCTCGATCTCAAACAAGGGCAGCCCATTCAGACCGGAGACAAACTGAACCTGATCCGTTACGGCGAAGAGATCGTCCACCCGGTCACCAAAAAGAAAGTGGGACGCCGGGAAACCGATCTCGGCATCGTCGAGATCATCGATGTGCGCAAGGATTTCTCCCTGGCCCGCGGCGTGAAACTCAAAGACACGGTGCGCCCCGGCGACGGCGTGCGCAGCCGGTTCAAAAAAATCGTGCTTCTCATCGCGCCGCCCCAGACGAAATCAAAACAGAAAACCGGCGCCGGCCGTTTGAAATGGAACCTCGAACAACGGTTCAAACAACATCCGCGCTTTGAGATCCCCGCTTTCGACCTGGAACTGTGGATGCTGGAAAACGGCATCCAGGCAAAATCCCTCATGCAAGCCGAAGGACTGCGCCGCCTGCGCACGCAGGTGAAGGCGGATTTCATCCTCGTGCCGACCCTGCGGACCGTGAAAGGGAAAACCGCGTTGAACTATCAGTTGTTTTCCGCCGAGGACGGATCTCTGAAAAAACGCAGCAGCGTCCTCACCGGTCCGCTGCCTAAGCCCGCTCCGCAGGTCTCAAAAAAACAGCAACGGGAGCAGGAGGTGCAGTCGAGCTTCGCCACACCGGACGGGTTGTTGAATTACATCGGCAAGCACGAGCTGCCGTTCGAGGTCGTCGATCTCGACGTCGGCGACATCAACGGCGACGGCGAAGAGGAAGTCATCATCATCGACCGCCACCGGGTCCTGATCTTTCAATTCCGCAACAACCAGTTGAAACGCATCGGCCAGATCAAAACCAAAGAAGGCATCAACTGGTTCCTGGCGGTGGATGTGGGCGACATCAACGGCAACGGCAGGGAGGAGATCTTCGTCACCAATCAGATGGACAACCGGCTCGAGTCCTTTGCGCTTGAATTCGTTCCCGGTAGCAAGAAGCCGCAAAAAATCTGGAAGGATGTGAATTTTTATTTCCGCATCATTCACCCTCCCGGCGGGGGCAGCCGGCTCATGGCGCAAAGCCCCGGATTCCAGGATCCGTTTCATGGGCCGATAAGATGGATCGAGTTTAAAAACAATGAATACCGTGAAGGCAAACAACTCGACGTACCGAGCATACGCGGCACCGAATTCATCGTGTATGGATTGACGCAGACGGACGTGACACAGGACGGCCGTACGGACACAATTGTCCTTGACACTGACTACCATTTACGGGTATATTCTGCGAGCGGCCGATTGCTAGTAAAATCAAATGATTATTATGGCCATGATCCCAGGCAGATCGACGTGGGCGTCACAGAAGACGTCGCAGGGGTCGTAGTACAAGGCGAACCCGTTCATTTTAAAGGCAGATTGGAGTTCGTCCAGGCAGGAGAGAATCAATTCCTTCTGCTGCCGCGCAATCATCGAGTCGGCGGGGAATGGCTCGCTAGAGCTGTCGTCATCGAGAACAGCAGCATCGTGGTTTTAAAGGTCACGGCGGAAGGTCTTGAAAAGGCTTTCGAGACCAAAAAACAAAAGGGATACCTCGCAGCCTACCAAGTCATGAACATGCGGGGGAATTCCGATAAGAAGGTTCATGTGGCAACCGTCGTGAAAGAAGGGGTGTTCGGTAATACCCGCAGCACCGTTTTCAGCTACGACTTGAAAAGTCGATAAGAGCCCTTTGGGCTTGCGAAAAAAATTCGCGAAAAACGTACCGGAATTCACTTTAAAAAAAACGAAAAAAAGTACACGAACAGGAGGTGATTCGACGGACTAGCGGCTCACGGAATTCCCCATAAAGTGCTTGATTTAAACTGGGTTGTAATTTATACTTTCAATGTAAAGTTGCCACCTTTATCTGCTTGGTTTCTACAAACGGAACGGAAATAACAAACGTTTTTCCAACGTTTTTATTGTTTTTTACAAGTAGAACCATTTCTTGGAGGAGACAGGTATGAAAAAGAATTTTTTGACTGCAGTAGCAGGAATGGTTGCGGCGCTTTTTGTCGGAACCACGATTGCGGAAGCGGCGAGCGTCGATTTTGGCGGACAAATCCGGCCTCGCTTCGAAATCAACGAGCAACATGATTTCAACGACAGCACGTCCGCGGATTTCTTCATCAGTTCCCGTGTGCGCCTGCACGCCAAGGCGGACATCCTGCCCGACACCAGTGCTTTCATTCAATTGCAGAGCACCCGTGTTTGGGGTAACAACATCGGCGGTGCCGGTGCAGAACAGGGTGCGGGCAACGCAGCCTTCAGCGCCAACGACGCGGATGCGTCCGTCGGTGTCCACCAGGCGTACTTCACGCACAAAAATCTGTTCGGCCTTCCCGCAGACCTGAAACTGGGTCGCCAGGAAGTGGTGCTCGACGGTCACAGGCTGCTGGGCAACACCGGCTGGACCGAAGGCGCACAGACCCACGATGCCGTACGCCTGACTCACAGCGCCGGCAACCACACCATCGCGCTGGTCTATTCCCGCGCCAACGATGGTGGACAGGGTTCCGCAGCGGATCCGGACGATGTGGACGCTTACATCCTGTGGGCCAACCTGCAGGGCATCCTCGGCGGCGGTTTGTCTCTCTATTTTGTCGCCATCGATGACGAAGCCGGTCTCAACTCTGGCAACGCAGCCACGGCCGGACCTTCGGACAACAACATCTACACCATCGGCGCACGGCAGGCAGGCCAGCTGTTCGGCATCGACTACCGCGGTGAGTTCTACTACCAGTTCGGCGGCGCGGAAGCGACCGCTTCCAACATCGGCGCCTATGGAGCCAACGGCATCGTCACCGGACCGGGCTCCGAAATCGACCGCGAAGCCTACATGTTCGGCGCTCGCGTCGGCAAGAAGTTCACCAACGTGATGTGGAAACCGAGCATCACCCTCTGGTACGACTACCTCTCCGGAACTTCGGAAGATGACGTCCGAGGCGGTGAATTCAGCACCTTCAACACCCTGTTCGACACCGGCCATAAGTTCTACGGCTTCATGGACCTGTTCCTGCCGAACAACGGGAACAACACCAACTTCCTGGGCTTGGTGGACTACGCAGTCAAGACCTCGATCCAGCCCCGCAACAACTGGGTGTTCAAGGCCGACTGGCATTATTTCACCACCGCTGAAGGCCCGAACGGATCTCCCAATCTGTCCGGTCAAGCAGCGACTCGTTTCGACGACAACGATCTGGGCCACGAGCTGGATCTGACGCTGGTGCACAAGTACAACGCCAACACCACCATCAGCGCCGGCTTCTCCCATTTCTGGGCAGAATCCCTTTTCCGCCGCACGGCAACGGGTGGTGGCGTCAACGCCACCGGCGGTGACAACGCAAGCTGGGCCTACCTCCAGTTTGACGTGAAGTTCTGAATCTTTCCGATTCTCTCCCCCGGAAGCCTCCCGGCTTCCGGGGGATTTTTTTTGCCCGCAATGCGTATCGCTCACCGGCGCGACGTCACCCATTCCCACTTCCCTATCCCGATCCACACTCCCCCCTCTCGCCTCCTGATGTTCTCTGATTTTCATTGTGGCAGGATTCGGATACTCCTATAATTGAATCAGAAAACCGTTCCCATTTGATTCGTCAAGCCCCGTAAGGGCGATCGCAGCACGCATCCACACAAGAAGGGAGTCTCATGATCACCGGCCGTAAACTTTTTCCCGCTATCCTGGTTCCATTCGTTCTGATCCCGCTTCTGGCTTCCTGGGCCGTCGCCGCCGACAAGCCGTTCACACTGGACGGAAAATCCGTTCCCAAGGTGGTGGCGTCGGTGAACGGCATCGAGCTGAGCGCCAACATCCTGGAGCGGGAGATGATGGCCTACAAGATGATCTCCGCCAGGCAGGGCGAGGAAGTATCCACCGATTCGGAATTGCCCATCGCCCGCAAGATCCTCAACAAGGAAATCGAGAAAGAGTTGATCTATCAGAAGGCGCGCAAAGTGGACGTGCAGGTGCCCACGGAGATCGTTCTCAAGGAGCTGAAAAAAATCGAGGACCAGTTTCCCAGCGTTCCCTTTTTCGAACGCGCCCTGGCGATGCAGAAACTGACCCGCGGCACCCTGCGTGAAAAAATCGAGAAACAGCTGGTGTCGGAAAAATTCCTGCGCAAGGAAATCTTTCCCAAAGTCGATGTGAAGGAAGCGAAAGCGAAAAAGTTTTACGACGAAAACGCGGAATCGTTCATCAAGCCGGAGATGTACAAAGTCCGCCACATCTTCGTGGCCAGGCTGGCCGAGTCCGAAGGCAAAGTGGATGACAAAGAGGCCGCTGCGAAAGCCAAACGCATGGTGGAAGGGATCAACAAAGAAGCCAAAGATAAAATCGACGCGGCCGCCAAAAAATTGAAAGCCGGGGGCGATTTCGTCAAGCTGGTGAAGGAATTTTCCGAGGACGAAGCCACCGTTGACAAAGGCGGCGACCTGGGCGTGTTGCTGCCGGAGACCACCATCCCGGCGATCGCCAAAGCCATGACCCGGCTCAAGAAAGGCGAAACCTCCGAGGTCATCTCCAGCCAGTTCGGCTACCACATCATTCAACTGACCGAGACGATCCCCAGCCAGAAAGCCTCTTTCGATGAAGTGAAAGCGGACATCCTGAACATCCTTTCCCAAAAGGAAGCGGAACGACTGCGGGACGATCTCCTCAAGGACCTCAAAAAAACCGCGGAAATCCAGATTTTCATCTGACAGCAAAATTGAACCGGATCAACAGGATAAAATCAAAACACCGGCGCGGATTCCCTCCGGCCGCTTCGTGTGCCCTGCCCTGCGTGCCGCAACAAACAGGAATGCACGCGATGGCTCCCGTTGACGCGGCTCCTTTCATCTCTCGTTCTCTGCGATGAAAACCCTGGTCACCGGGACGACCGGATTTTTGGGCTCCGCCATCTTGAGAGAACTGCTGGATGCGGGACGCGCGGTGAAGGTCCTGGTGCGCGAGGGAGCCGACCGCAGCAACATCAGCGGATTGGACGCAGAGCCCGTCACCGGCGATCTGCGCAATCCGGATTCGCTGCGCCGTGCACTTAAAGGCTGCGACGTTTTGTACCACGCAGCGGCCTATTACAGCCTCTGGGTGAAGGACCGGCCGTCGATCTACGACATCAACGTGCAGGGCACCCGCAACCTCCTGCAAGCGGCTGTCGAAGCGGAACTCGGCAAGGTGGTCTACACCAGCACCGTGGGCTGCATCGGGCTCAATGCCGACCGCACACCCGCGAACGAAGCAACGCCGTTCGATCCCGCCACCCTGTGCAACGATTACAAAACATCCAAATACCAGGCCGAGGCCGTCGCGAAAGAGTTTCATCAGAACGGCCTGCCGGTGGTCATCGTCAATCCCAGCACCCCCATCGGCCCGCGCGACATCAAGCCCACGCCAACCGGAAAAATCGTGCTGGATTTCATGCAGCGCAAAATGCCCGCCTACCTGGACACCGGCCTCAACCTGATCGACGTGCAGGACTGCGCGCGCGGCCACCTGCTCGCCGAACAGAAAGGCGTGCCCGGCGAACGCTACATCCTGGGCAACCGCAATCTGTCGCTGCACGAAATCCTTCTGATTCTGGAAAACATCACCGGCCTCAAAGCCCCCACGGTCAAGATGCCCTACTGGGTCGCCTGGACCGCCGGCTGGGTTTCGGAAGCCGTGTCGAACCACATCACAAACAAGCCTCCCGCGGTTCCCCTGGGAGGCGTCAAAATGGCAAAGTACTTCATGTATTTCGATGCGTCCAAAGCCGTGCAAACGCTCGGTCTGCCGCAAAACCCCATCGAGGATGCGCTCAGGGCCTCGGTGGAGTGGTTTGAAGCCCACGCATCCCAGTACCTTTCAAAATAATGATGGAAATTCTGTCTCTGCTATGGGGCACGCTGTTGTTGCGCCCCTACGTGTTCGTCTTCCTGGCGGTGTATCTGACCATCGCCATCAAAAACATGGGACTGCCCCGCTCGCTGGCGTTCACCGTCCTCGCTTATTGCATCGCGTTTCTGTCGGAGTATTCCTCGACGCGCAACGGATTCCCCTACGGGTTTTACAGCTACATCGACACCACCCGCGACCGGGAACTGTGGATCAGCAACGTCCCGTTCATGGATTCGCTGTCCTATTCGTTTCTGTCCTATATCAGCCTGACGATGAGCCTGCTGCTCTGGTCGCCGCTCCGAAAAAACGGCTGGGACGTGCGCCTGGTTGACACACAGCAGGCGTTGTTCTCCTTCCGCGTGATCTTCACCGGCGCGTTTCTGTTCATGATGATGGACGTGATCATCGATCCCGTGGCGTTTCTCGGCGACCGCTGGTTTCTTGGAAAAATTTACACGTATCAGGAGGAAGGCGAGTACTTCAACATTCCGCTGACCAATTTCGCGGGGTGGTTTCTGGTGGGGACGACGATTCTCACCGCGTTCTGCGCGCTCAACCGCTGGTGGAGCCGCATCGCTCCACAGCCTGTGGCGGATTACCCCTATCAGGCGCTGTGGGGGCCGGGCCTTTACTTTGGCGTGCTGATTTTCAACCTCGCCGTGACGTTCTATATAGGGGAATTCGTGATGGGATTGTGCGGAGTGGGGATCACGCTGGCGATCCTCGGTATGGTTTTGTACAAAATCAAAAACCCGGAGAGGATTTCGCTTTAATGCATGCGCGTGTTCATGTAGAACCCATAAACGAACAACGCCAGCGCCGCAATGATCAGGCCGTCGTCGATGATCAACTGCTTCCAGTTAGGAATGCCGCGATCCCACACCCAGGGAATCACGATGCCCAGCACACCCAGAATGCCGACGATCAAAAGTCCTGCGATGGCGATGATCAACACTTTATCGTTCATATGCGAACCGACCCTTCTTGTATTTCCGGGGAAAACCGGCAAACCTGTCTTCTCCCAGGAGTGTACCAGCATTGAATCGCATATTGTATATCAAACCTTTCTAAAACAGGCAAGAACCGGATATGGCTAACAACCGTTACAATATTGGAGATCCCGACATCGACGCCCTGATCGACCGGCTCACCGACGCCAGCGCCTCGGAAGAGTGCCGGGAAATGTTTCGCCAGATCCTCACCACCGTGACCAAACTGGCCATGGAACACGTTGATTTGGGTGACTTTAAGCTGACAAACACCACCGTCAAGGAATTGCGCCACTCGTTTCGCGTGTTTCACGCCAACCGCAAGGTGCGCAAGGTGACCGTGTTCGGCTCCGCCCGCACCGCCGTGGACGACCCCGACTATCTTTTGACCGTGGAACTGTGCCGGCAACTGGCCGAAAACGGCTTCATGATCATCTCCGGCGGCGGTCCCGGCGTCATGGAAGCGGCGAACAAGGGAGCCGGCGAAGGAAACAGCTTCGGGTTGAACATCCACCTGCCTTTCGAGCAGACAGCCAACTCCTACATCGACGGCGACCCGAAGCTGGTGAACTACAAATATTTTTTCACGCGCAAACTTTTTTTCATCAAGGAATCCGACGCCACCGTGCTGCTGCCCGGCGGGTTCGGCACCCAGGACGAGGGGTTCGAAAACCTGACCCTGTTCCAGACCGGCAAGACCCTGCCGCGCCCCATCGTGCTTCTGGAGGCCGCCGACGGCACCTACTGGCCGAGCTGGATCGAATTCGTCGATTCGGTGCTCGTCAAGAAAGGCTACATCTCCCCCGAGGACCGCAACCTGTTTCAACTCGCCCACTCGGCGCAGGAAGCCACCGGGATCATTCAGGAATACTACCGCGCCTACCACTCGCTGCGCTACGTCCGCGGCCTCACCGTCCTGCGATTCAACAGAGAAATCCCCACAGCCCTTGTGAGCCGGCTGAACGCCGAATACAAGGACCTTCTCGTCGATGGGGCCATCGAACCCTCCCTGCCCCTGGAAGATGAAAAAATCACCAAAGAGCACCTCGACCTGCCCCGCCTCGTGCTGCATTTCAATCAGAAAAATTTCGGCCGCCTGAATCAGATGATCCACACCATCAACCGGGCCTTTGCCTGACGCCGCCGTTTCCGCGAACGCTCCGGCCCCCAGCGGCAAATGCGATCCGGATGCGGACCCAGGCGTTTTTGATTCAAGTTTCAGGAAACAGGAACCGTTTCTTTTAATGTGGGTTCTTGTATAAAATTCCCCTGCCGTCCTCCCCATGCGATCCGAATCCGAATTCAGGGTCGAAACCCCGTTCGCGTCCGAGTCCGGATGGGGAGGCTTTTTGCAGAAGGCACGCGATCGCGTTGAACAAATTAGGCGGACACAAGATCAAGCGCTTCCCGCTCGCCACCCCCGTGGCCCTGGATATGGCTGTGGAAAAACCGCGGCCCCATCCCGCCTTCATGCACCCGGGCGAGGCGGCTCCCGACACATTGGTCGTGATCCCCGCCTTCAACGAGGAAGGCAACATCGGCGACGTTCTGCTGGGTGTGCGGCGCACGGTGCCCGGAATCCCGATTCTGGTGATCAACGACGGCTCCAGCGACGCCACCGCCGAAATCGCGAAAAAGCTGGGCGCACGCGTCATCTCCCTGCCCTTCAACTCCGGCTACGGCGTCGCGCTGCAAACCGGATTCATCTACGCCGTCAAACACGGCTTCACGACAGTCGTGCAGATGGACGCCGACGGGCAGCACGATCCGAAGTTCATCGTCGATCTGCTTGAGGAAATCGAGGACAGCGGTCTCGACGTGGTGGTGGGTTCGCGTTTTCTGGGGAACAATCCCTACAAAACATCCTGGAGCAAACACCTGGGCATGTGCATCTTCGGCAAACTCGCGTCCATCCTGTGCCGGCAGCGGATTTCCGATCCCACTTCCGGATTCCAGGTCTGGAGAGGCGAGGCCATCCGCTTCGTCGCCAGCGATTACTACCCGCCCGATTACCCGGACGCCGATTTCATCATCATGCTGCACCGCTGCGGCTTCAAACTGCGGGAGATCCCCGTCACCATGCTGCCGAGCCCCGGAAACAAATCCATGCACCGGGGACACAAGACCGTTTATTACGTGTTCAAAATGTTTCTTTCCATCTTCGTCACCCTGCTCAGGCAGAAACCTCAAGGAGTGTCCGCATGCCACCGCGAATCCGCATCATAGCCATTCTCATCTGCATCTTTCTGGTGGCCTACGTGTTCGAGCTGGTGCGGCGCAAGCACCTCAACGAAGAATACTCGCTGGGCTGGCTGGTGACCGGAACGCTGATGCTGATCCTCTCCATCTCCGAGGACCTTCTGATCTGGATCTCCGACCTTGCGGGCGCGACGCTGTTCACCTCCACCCTGTTTTTTTCCGGTCTGCTGTTTTTGATGGTCATCTGCCTGCATTTTTCCATCCGCATCTCCGCACTGACCAACCAGGTGCGCATGCTCACCCAGCATCTGGGCATCCTCGATCATGAAAAGAAACACCTCGAAACGATGCTGGAAAGAAAGGTCGTGGAACCGCGGCCCGCTTCCATCAAGGAGCTGCAATGAACCCGGTTGCAAAACCCAACGCCCAGGCAAAGCCTTGAAGATCCTAAGAACCATCGAAACTTTCCTGCCCTACGTGTGCGGGCCCGCGAACCAGGCCTTCCAGATCTCCAACCGTCTGGAGGCGATGGGCGTTCACTCCCCGGTTCTCACCACCTACTGCGACGTGGACCCGGGACTGCCGGCGCGCGAAACCATCCAGCGCGTGCGGGTGATCCGCAAGGCGATCCAGTTCAGGATGATGCGCTACGCCGTCAGCCTGGGAATGTGGCGGCACTGCAAAGGCTACGATCTGATCCACAGCCACAACTACCGCAACTTTCAAACCGACTGCGGTTTTTTTTTGCCTCGCTGAAGAAAAAGCCTTTCGTTCTGAACACGCACGGCTCCCTCTCCGGTTTTTGCAAGTACCTGTCCTCGCCGCTCGCGCGCCTTCCCTACCGGCTGTACGATCTCGTCACGCTGAAATCCGCCGCCAAACGCGCCGACCGCGTCGTCGTGTCCTCGCAGCAGGAACGCTGGGACGCCCTGGAGTTCGGGCTGCCGGCGCACAAACTGCGCGTCATCCCCATGGGCATCGACGTCCCCGCTGCGAAAAACCATGGAGAGAATTCTGCGGACGGGGTGCTGCGGCTCTTGTTCGTGGGCCGCATCGCGCGCGTGCGCCGCGTGGAATTGCTGCTTCAGGCCGTCAAGCGGCTCCCGATCCCCTATCACCTGACTGTGGTGGGCGGCGAAGAACGCACCGCAAGCGTGGAAAAGGCCGGCTACCTCGACGAGCTCAAGGCGCAGGCGCGATCTTTGGACATCGATGCGCACGTGACCTTCACCGGCCCGGTGCCGCCCGAGCGCCTGCAATCCGTTTACACCAACGCCGATGTATTTTTATACCCGTCGCTGTATGAAAATTTCGCGCAGCCCATCCTGGAAGCCGCGGCGCACGGACTGCCGGTGATCGCGACGCCTGTGGGCGTGGCGCGGGAGATCGTCGAGGAAGGGGAAACCGGATTTTTGATCGACGCGAAACCCGGCCCCATCGCCGAGCGCATTCAGGCTTTGTCCGACACCCACACACGGCAGGTTTTCGGAGAAAAAATTCAGTCGGCAGTACGGCAGCGATTCGGCTGGGAGGAAATCATGCAACGCTATCTGGATCTTTATCGCACTCTATGATACGATTTGCCCCGTTGAATTTCGATCGACGCATTCAGAAACGGCATTCCCGTTTCCCCTTCTCCAGCCCACGTATCCCGGCACAGCCATGACTGAATCCACACAAATGCAGATGATCGCCCTGGGCACACGGCGCAAGCGCGAAACCGGTTCACACGAGGCGGTGAAGCAGCAGCCCTTCGACGCCCACATCGAAAACTATGACGCGCTTGTGAATGAATCGTTGCAGGTCACCGGCTTCAACATCCAGGAAATAGTGCTGGCGAAATTGCGAAAACTGGCGGAACTTTTTCCCGACTGGAGCCAGCTTCCAATCCGTTTCCTCGACTTCGGTTGCGGGGTGGGCAATTTGTACGATGCGTTCCACGGTTTTTTCCCCATCGCCGACTACCGCGGGGTCGATCTGTCCGAAAAGATGATCGAAAAAGCCCGCAACCGCTATGCGGACCCCCACGCGTTTTTTGCAACCCACGATCCCGAATGGCAGCAGCACCCTTATGATGTGATCTTCGCCTCCGGCGTGCTCCACCACATCCCGCAGGAGCAACACGCCGAACAGCTGCAGCGCTTCCACCGGTTGCTCGCGCCCGGCGGCAAGGTCGTGATCTGGGAACACAATCCGTTGAATCCGTTCACGAGAAAAATCGTGGCCGACTGCCCGCTCGACAAAGATGCCGTGCTGATCCATCCCGCCAAAATGAAACGCGCGCTGCGGCAACAGAAATTCCAGAACGTCCGGGTCCGCTTCACGACTTTTTTTCCGAAACGCCTCAAAGCCCTCCTGCCGCTGGAAGCAAAACTGGAGCGGGTTCCGCTCGGCGGGCAGTACATCGCCACCGGCGACAAACCGATCTCCGCCTCGGCGTCGGACCGTCCCGCACTCTCGGATTAACGTACCGCTCACAGCGGCGCGCGCAGACCTTCCTCCAGAGTGCGCGGATTGAAATCCAGAAGGCGCCGCGCCGCTGAATTGTCGCAAGGCTTGTCGCACAGAAGCCGCGCCACCTGATCGGGAACCAGAACCGAAACCCCGAGCGTGGACAGCAGCCTCGCGGCGATGCGCATCAGCGCCGCGGGCACGTATATTTTTTTCGGCCGCTTGCCCTTGAGCGCTGCCAGCCGATCCACCAGCGTGTTGAAATTCAGCGATTCCGGCCCCGCCAGTGTGATCGTCTCTTTGGCGATTCCGTCGCGCATCACCGCCTGCACCGTCGCGTCCACCACATCGTCCACATGCACCGGGCTCAGCCTGTATTTGCCGTCGCCGATCACCGGAACCGCACCGAATTTTTCGATCCAGCCGGTCAGCTTGGCCAGGCCCTCCGTCATGTCCGGACCGTACACCTCGCGCGCGCGCAGGATGACCCACTCGCCCGGCCACGCACGCACCCGCGCTTCCGCTTCCAGCTTGCTTTGAGAATACGCGCCGCCGTCCGCATGCGCGGCGCCGGAACTCATGAACACGAACCGCGAAATACCGTTTTGCGTGCAGGCGGTGAGCAGATTTTCGGTGCCTTTGACGTTGACGTCAAAATATTCCTGTTCGCGGTGCGTGTTGGTCTGCGCGGCAAGGTGCAGCACCCGGTCCACCCCGGCCGTCGCTGCCTGCAACGACTCCAGGTCGGCCAGATCGCCTGCAACCGACTCGACATCGGCAAGCGCCACCGGCTTTTTGTGCACCAGGGCCCGCACTTCCGCCACAGCGCTCAACGCCGGCAGCAGCCGCCCCCCCAGCCCGCCGGAAGCGCCGGTGACCAGTACTCTCATGCAAATCCACCCATTCGCGACTCTCCCTGCATTGCGTTTGTCGTCCTCGCCTGTTTTAGTTTTTGGAAGAACGGAAGAATTCGAGGATGCGAAACCAGATCAGGTTGGCCATGAATTCGAGGATCGACAGCGGCCGCACAAATGAAGGTCTCGAATCGATTTCGTGAAACACCGTTTCGATTTCACCGATTTTAAAACCGAACCGCCGCGCCTGGATCATGATCTCCGCGTCGATGAACCAGCCGTTTGAGGTCAGATTCAGCTTCCGGTAGGCCGCGCGCGTCATCAACTTGGGTTTGGAATTGATGTCCCTGCAGCCCATGCCGGGAAACAGAATCCCGAATAAGAGATTGTAAACCCCGGAAATGATTTTCCGGTAGGGGCCGTCGTCCCGCTGCACCCGGAAGGTTTTGGCGAAGTCCAGACCGTTCTCGATGAGCAGCCGGTACACCCGGACCACATCTTCCGCGGGCATCTGCCCGTCCCCGTCGATCACCGCGATCACCTTGCCGTTCGCCGCCTTAAGACCGCTGCGCATGTCCCAGCCCATCATTCCCCGCTTCACCTCCGTCAGAGCCCGGATTTTGGCATGCGCGTCCGCCAGCCGGCGCACCACATCCGGCGTCGGATCGCCGGAGTCCTCGATGAAATTGCCCACCAGGATCATCTCCCAATCCGGATCGTTTTCTTCCAGCAAGTTTTTGAGAGATTGGACGAAATCCGGCAGGGTGTCGGCGCTGCGGTAGGCCAGAACCACGACGGATAGATTGGGAGATTCCAGGCTCAAGGGAAGGTCCGGGATAAAGGTGCGGGATCGATCGTCCGATACAGCTAATGAGTCCGGGACCAATGATAACATAGGGTTTCTGTTTGGAATACAGCGCAAAAAACGCCACGGTTTCTTTGCCGGCCCGTGCTTCCTTAGGCCACGGCTGGTTGTCCCGGTTGCGCGCCGTTCTCACCGCCCACCCCGCCTTGTGGTTTCTGATCCCCTGCGCCGCCCTGCTGATTTTTTCCGGCCTCGGAGAAAACGTCCTGCAGACGGATGAAGGCGCGGACACCTTCATCAGCACAACCATTTTAAAAAGCGGCCTGCCGCAGCACAGCGACGGAACCAACACCACCATGCTGTTTGCGGATGTGCGCGAGGGGCTTTTCGTCTACCGGACCTGGGTGCCCTATTACCTGCAGGCCGCTTCGCTGGCTCTGTTCGGAAACACCGCCTTCGCGGCCCGCCTGCCGTTTGCGCTGGCCGGTGTGCTGTCGGTGATCGCCCTGTACTTTCTGGCGCTCAAATGGAGCGGCCGCAAATCCATTGCCTTCACGGCGGCGCTGTTTCTGGCCTGCTCGGTGCCTGCCCTGCTCTATTTCCGCACGGCCCGCTACATCACCCTGCCCATCCTCTTCACACCGGTCCTGCTTTATTGCTACACGCAGATCTTCGAGCGGAAAAAATGGAACCCGTGGCCTTTCACCGTGACCGCCATTGTGTACTTCCACACCATGTACGTCGAGTTCGCCGGTGTGATCCTGGGCCTGCTGCTGCACAGCTTCATCCACAGAAGAGCCGTCGCCGCGGAGACGTGGAGAAAAATCGGGCTCAGCGCGCTCGTCGTCGCCGCCTTCAGCGTTCCGTGGATGGCATTCATCTTCCCCGTATTCACCCACGTCGCCGCCTTCTACCATGCGACCAGCGATCTCATCGACACCTCCGCCTGGGGCTGGCTCAAGCACTTCGCGGCGTTCCTCTTTCAGGCCAACAATTATTTTTTCCCGTTCATCCTGCTGCCGTTTTTGTGGCTGCACTCCCCCCGCCACCCTGCCGATCCGGTGCGGCTTTGCGGGATCGTCATCGCCGCCGTGTTTGCGACGGGGTCCCTGCATTCGATTCCCCTGCACCAGTACGTCGCCGCGGCGCTGCCTCTGTTGTTTTTCCTGCTCGCGGTCGTGGTGATCGAATGCCTGCCCGGCGGCAGGCTCGTTCGATCGGCAGTTGCGGCGGTGCTGATCGTCTCCAATGTCCTGCACGTCGCGCCGCTTCTCCCGCTCAAGCCATTTTTCTCGCCCGAGGCGCGCTGGATCCGCAACGATGTTTACCTGAACTACGCAGCGCGCACGTTCCAAAGAGAAGTTTCAATCAATTCGTCGCTGCAGCGCTACGGCCGCGAACTGCTTCATCCCTACCGCGGCCCCTTGGACGCCATCGTGGAATTTCTTAAAATCAACGGGCGCCCCGGAGAAACGTGCTATATTGACAACGAGCCGGAAGCGCTGGCGTTCCACACCGGAATGCGCGTCTTCTCCAACGACACGCTCAACGAGCAGCACCGGCCGGACTGGATCATCCTGCGCGGCGACCGCATCGGCTTTCGCAGCGCGCCGCCCGGGGATGCGGTGTCCCGCGTTCTGAGATCGATCCTCGACCGCCATCCGTACCGGGAGATCCCGACCGACATCGCTGCGGCGCGTATCAACAACGCCTACGATGTGCAGCTGCATCGATTCCGTTCCCACGATTCCGCGAACACGGTGACCGTGTTTCGCCTGCAGCGGGAGCCCTCGCCATCGTGAAACTCATCATACAGATCCCCTGCCTGAACGAGGAAGACACCCTGCCGGACACGCTGCGCGACCTGCCGCGGCACATCGAGGGCATCGACGTCATCGAAACCCTGATCATCGATGACGGCAGCAGCGATCGCACCGTCGAGGTGGCGCGCCGCTGCCGCGTGGATCACATCCTCCGCTTCACCAGCAACAAGGGACTGGCCAAAGCCTTCAATTACGGGATCAACCACGCCCTGAAACTGGGCGCGGACATCATCGTCAACACCGATGCGGACAACCAGTACCACGCAGGCGACATCCCCGCGCTGATCCGGCCGATCCTGGAAGGACGGGCCGACCTCGTCATCGGCGACCGGCGGGTCGAGACGATCCTGCATTTTTCCCCGCTCAAAATCTGGCTGCAGAAATTCGGCAGCTGGGTGGTGCGCCAGCTTTCCGGCACCCAAGTTCCCGACGCCACCAGCGGCTTCCGCGCCTATTCCCGCCAGGCGGCGCTGGAACTCAACGTGGTCTCGGATTTCACCTACACCGTCGAGACCATCATCAGCGCCGGCAAGAAAAATCTGGCCATCGCCCACGTGCCGGTGCGCACCAACCGCAAGCTGCGCGAGTCGAGGCTGTTTCCCAGTATCCGCGTCTACCTGCTGCGGACCCTGGTCACGCTGATCAAAGTGTATTCCATGTACAAGCCGCTCAAGGTGTTCACGCTGGCCGGCGGCGCGTCGTTTCTCACCGGCTTCGCCATCGGCTGCCGTTACCTGTTTTTTTTCTTTCAGGGACGCACCGAGGGTCATGTGCAATCCCTCATCCTGTCCGCCATCCTGCTCATCGTCGGTTTTCAGATCATCATGATGGGCATCGCCGCCGAACTGATCGCCATCAACCGCCAGCTTTTGGAAGACATTCAGGTGCGCATCAAAAAAACCGAACTCGAATCCGAAGAACACCTTTTGTGACCGCCATGATTCACGCGATCCTGGGAACCCGCGCACAGGCCATCAAGATGGCCCCCGTCCTCAGAGGCCTGCAGGACCGCGGCATCCCCTACAACTTCATCCTGCTCGCCCAGCACAAGGAAACGCTGCAGGAGATTCTCGATCAGTTCGGCGTCAAACCGCCCGACACCGTGCTGGAAGACTGGGGGAAGGACATCACGCGCACCCGGGAGATGATCGTCTGGTCCCTCAAGGTGCTGGCCGGAGGCTGGCGGCGGCGGCAGGAAATTTTCAAAGGCGATAAAAACGGCGTGGTGCTGATACACGGAGACGCGCCGCCCCTGCTGCTGGGTGGATTGCTGGCCAAGTTCCAGGGCCTGAAAGTCGCGCAGATCGAGGCGGGGCTGCGTTCCTTCAATTTCTTCAGACCGTTTCCAGAAGAGCTGACCCGCGTCCTCGCTTCGCGGCTGGGCGTGATCGACATCTTCTTCTGTCAGGACGCCAGGGCCGTTGAAAACGTCGAACCGTACCACAAAGAAATCCACCACACCCGGTTCAACACCCTGCTCGATGCCCTGCGGCTGGCCGCCGATAGAAACGGCGGGCCGGCGGCAGCGGAAGCATCCCGGGAGAAATTCGCACTCGTCACCCTGCACCGCTATGAAACCATCTCGCGCCAGCGGACGCTGCACAAAGCCGTGGACTGCATCGCCGGCATCGCGCAGACCCTGCCGCTCCGCTTCATACTGCACCCGCCCACACGCGTCGCTCTGAAAAGATTCGGCCTGTACGACCGGCTGGCGGGCACACCGGACATCGAGCTGTTGCCGCGGCTGGATTTTTTTGCTTTCAACCGCATGATCCGCAAAACGCAGTTCATCGTCAGCGACGGCGGCAGCAATCAGGAAGAGAGCTTTTACATGGGCGTCCCCTGCCTGCTGCTGCGCGAGGAAACCGAACGGAGCGAGGGTCTGGGAGAAAACGTGGTGCTGTCGCGCTTCGACAAAGCGATCATCGACGATTTCGTGCGCCGCTATCCGGATTTCAGAAGAGCGCCGCTCACAGACGCGTGTTCGCCCACCGGCATCATCCTCGACTCATTGAAACCGTTCCATGAAAACTGAAACGCCCACCGCATCCGCGTCCCCCTCTTGGAGACCGCGCTGGCTGGGCGTCCTCGTCACCACCGCGTTCGCCGTCCTCCTCGGCTATTTCCTCTACCACTACCGCGAGGACTGGCGCCTGCTGCGCGGCATCTCCGCCGCTCAAGCTCTGGGATTGATCGCCCTCGTCGTTCTCGGCATCGCGGTCAACGGTCTCAAGCTCAGGCGCATCCTCGACGCGCACGGCATCCGCCTGCAGGCAAAAGAGGGATTCGGCCTGGCCTCCATTTCCTTTGCGTTGAACTGCCTGCTTTTCAAATCCGGCTCGCTCACCGTGTCCAATCATTTGAAACGAAGGCACGGTTTTTCCTATTCGCGTTTCATCGGCACCCTCGGCGCAGATCACCTGATCATTTTATTCATCAACGCGTTGACGGCCGGCGTCGCGTCCCTGTATCTTTCCTTACAATTGGGGCAACCGTTCGGCTGGGCCGCCGCCGTTTTTTTTGTCATCGCCACGCTGCTATTTCTGATGAAACGACGCACGTTTCGTTTCACACCAGGCCGTTCCCGCCTGTCCCAGGCCCTTTCTCAGGCCCTGGACTCGCTCGACAGGCTGCTGAAGAACCGGCCGTTGTTCCAGACTTTGTGCGCTTACAATGTCACCCTAGTCCTGGCCGGTGCGTTGCGCCTGTATCTGGCCTGCAGTGTGGTCGGCGTGAACACTGGCCTCGTCGCCTGCATTTTATTCTCGACGGCCATGGTGTTCGTACGGGTGCTGCCGCTGTTGCAGAGCGACCTCGGCTCGCGGGAACTGGCGGTGGGATTTTTAGCGAACCTCATCGGAACCGGTTTCCAGGCGGGCCTCGTCGCCACCGTGGTCGATCGCCTGTTCGAGTGGTTGACGGCGTTCGTTCTGGCGTTCTGCTTTAGAAACCTGCTGCTCGTTCCCCGTCAGCCCGCCCCGCAAGACGGCACACCCCCCATCCCGAGCGCCCGTCCCTGAACAGCGGGTCCTGGCCGCATTCTGCGGCAGTCCGTTCCGCATCGAAGACGATATAGATTTTTTCTCCCGTTCGCAGAGCGCGCTCTTTTTGTTCTGCAAAATCGGCGTCGTCCGCGAAATGAACTTGTCTCGGATACAGCATCTGCAGCATCGGCGCGCGCACCGTGCCGCGCGGTCCCTCCTTGGGCGGCACGAACACGCGCGCGGACAACGGGATGTGTCCGCGGATTTTCAGAAAACGCCGGTACACATCCGCAAACTGGTTGGGCATGTCCGAGGGGCCGGATGTCTCCAGTCTCTGTGCGTGCGGGATGCTCCCATGCTCGGTCATGAACACCAGCCGCGGCAGGATGAAGATGCCCGCAAGTACGATAAGATTGCCCGCGATCACAGCATACAGAAACCGGCGCACCGCTCGGCCTTCATGCCGCATCGAAAGCCCTCCTCACGCTCGCAAAACGGGAAATGAAAAACAGGAACACCGGGTACCACGCCATCATCCCGCGCGTGTCCGAGAGGTTGACCGAGTTGCCGGGGGATCGAAAGGTCGCCTCCACGAACGCGCCCATCTCGGTCCAGCGCGGTTCCGAATAGGCAAACAACATGAAATGCACGCCGAGATACGCGATCAGAAACATCCCCAGCCATCGCAAAGACGGCGGCCAGGCCGCCCCTCGTTCCAGCCACAGCAGCAGCACCAGGAACACGCTGAACGAATAAAAAATCTGCACGGAAAGCGTGCGGCTGAACGCGATTGCCAGCGCCTTGCCGGCGGACACGGACTGCGGCCCGAAAAAAACGATCACCGTCAAAAACAGCAGAAACCCCGCCACGGCCATCCATCCCGGCCGCAGCCGCTCGAGCGGCAACCGCGTGCAGGACACAATCCCCACCCCCAGCCATTGCGCGGCACAGGCGGCGGCGAGAGCGGGAATACGCCGTTCGAGCGCGGATTCGAATCCGAGCAGCGTGCCCAGCCAGAGCGTCGGGAGGGCGAGCAGGGGCAATGCGAACGCCCACAGCAGGCGGCGGCGTTCCTGCAAACCCAGGGTTTCATCGCGGTGCAAAACGAAAATCCAGATCGCAAGCGGGATGAACCCGTACAGCAAAAACTCGGGCCGGTTCCAGGCGGCCAGCCCGAAAAACAGCCCGCTCAGCCGCGCGGTCGCGCAATCAGCCTCTCCTTCTTTTTGAATAAGAGAAAACCAGTACAGCGCGCCGATGGAAAAATAAAACGCGGTGGTCAGATCCAGAAACGGCAGCGTGCTGTGCCACCAGAAATACGGCGTGCTCGCCAGGATCAGCGTGAACACCGCGGACTGTTTGCGGCTCTTGGACAACCGCTCCAACCCGAAAAAAAACAGGATCAGAAGGCAAAGGTACAGCAAGGGAAACAAAATTTTTGCGCCGGCGATGTCGAATGCGTAGAGAGTCGCGTGCAGTAGCGGCACCATCGGCGGGTACTGGCGAAACTGGGCGTTCAGGGTGTCCGAATCGAACCGCACCTCATGGAAAAACACCTTTCCCCGCAGTTGATACCAGATGCCGTCCACCTCCGCGATCGGGAAATACAGGGCGTTGACGAGACTCAACAGCACCAGCGAACTCAGAATCGTGAAAGGAAGCCATGAAACCGGCGACGGGTTGCCACACACGGGGGTGGGTGCGCTCGGGCTGCGTTTGCGCAGCCAGACCCAGAGCGCGCCGCCATACAAGGCGGCGATGCTGAAGCTCGTCTGAACCCACCGGTCCGGGCGCACACCCAGAACGATGAGCGCATACACCATCAGGCTTTTGAGCCCCAGCGCCAAAGCGAACGCCAGCGCCGCCCGTTCCGCAACCGGACGCACCTCTCTCAGGCGTGCGGTAAAGATATAAGTGAGGATCAGCAGGGATCCAAAATCGACAACAAGCATCCGTTTACCAGGAGACGGGATTCACGCGTCCCCGATGGTTCAGGAGGGACAGAACTCGAAGATAAAAAAATCGATGCTGGGACGTTTTTCGCTGTTTGCGGGACCGGTGATCCGGTTGGGGATCGTTTCGATCAGACGCCAGTCTGCAAACCGGTCCTCCACAAACCGGCTGAAGTGCCGGTGCCGCACATGCTTCGCCCGCATGCCTCCGGATTGCTCCACGTTGCTGGAGTAGACGATCACGTATTTTTCCGCCGCGCCGAACAGATGCGCCATGTAGGTTTCGAAAACCGGGGCCTCCACCAAGTGATACACGACATCCAGGGAGAGCGCGAGCTCCGCACGGAACAGGCCGTTGCGATCGACGAAATGATCCGGGCTGTAGAGGAAAAAACTTTTCGTCGCGTCCTCACAGAACCGGTCCCGGCAGCGGGCAATGGCGGATGCGGAAACATCGAGCCCGGTGTATTGGGGATAGCGGCCGAGGCGCAATTGATTGCCGTCGCCGCAACCGAATTCCACCACCGTGCGAATCTGTTTTTTCTCCACAAACCCGTTGATCACCTCCGCCTTGAAATCAGCGAGTGCACCGTACGACCCGTTTCCCGAATTGCCGCCGGCCGCATAGCGGGATTCCCAGAACGGCTGCGACCCGGGAAACACAATCTGCTTGAGCTTGATGAAGAAAAACGCCGGAAAAGAAAGCCGCGGTTTCGATTCACCCGCTTCGGAGGGCATGGATGGACTCCAAAAAAGGGGAGGATAAAAACAGACCTTCTGCAGATCTCAGCTAAAGAAAAACACCGCGCGTCCCGACATTCAAGGGGACGCGGTCCATCCGGACGCGGCGGTTCCGCCCTCGCGGAACGCTTCCTGCGCTTCGCGGTCAAGCCGGTCCTGCTCGCCGGAATGCTTGGGCGAAAAATGAAAGGTCTGCAGCTTGCGGACCCCGGCCTGCCGGGCGAGCAGCCCTGCCTGCCTCGAGGTGAGGTGGCAGCGGTCGCGTGCGCGCTCGACTTCGTCCGCGAGAAACGGCGACTCGCAGAAAAACAGGTCCGCCCCGCGCACCAGATCGACGATGCGCCGGTTGTTCGCATCGTTGAACACCGTGTCCACCACGTAGGCGATTTTCTGACCGTCACTGACGGTGAACAGATCGTCTTTCAGCTCGCCCAGCGTCATCTCCCGGTACCGCTTCTCGCCGTTGCCGCTCAGGGGAACGCGGATGGCAAACGCGTCCGGCGTCTCTTCGCAGATAAGCCGTTTCAGTTCGTTCAACCAGGGGCCGGCGGCGACCTGCATCGCTGTGAGCCGGTCCTTGTTCACGTTCACGTGCTTTTTTTCTTCCAGCGCAAACCCCAGGCAGGGGACCCGGTGTTCCAGAATCGCCGCGCGCACGAAAAACGTGGGCTCCTCCAGCAGAACGCCGTCCGCGAAAGGAAGCCGTTCCTCCTGTGTGCGCCCGAACTTGTCGGCAGCGCGGAACACCGCTTTGCGCAGATGGTCGGCGTGCACCTCCACCGCTTCGATGGTGATCGACTGCGTGTAGCGGTCCACCAGGTTCCAGGTGAAGCCCTTGAGCTTCCCCTCGACGTTGGCGATGAAGTTTTCCGGACCGTACAGCGTCAGCGTCTTGCCGCGGCCGAACACCATGCGCAGCAGGTGGTCGAAACCGTAAAAATGATCGATGTGCGTGTGGCTGACGAACACGTGGCTGACCTTGAGCAGCGTGCTGTTGGGCAGGGCGGAGATGTCCCCCAGATCGAACAGCAGCGCCCGTCTCTCGAACAGAAACTGCACGAGCAGGCCCGGGTCGCCGAAGCGATCGTTCACCAGTCTGGGATGCAGAATCGGTTTCACGCCGTTTCCTTGCTCTGCAGCAGATACGCTTCGATGAATTTTTCCAGATCGCCGTCCAGCACCGCGTCCACATTGCCCATCTCCACATTGGTGCGCAGATCCTTCGCCATGCGGTAGGGATGCAGAACGTAAGAGCGGATCTGGCTGCCCCACTCGATTTTTTTCTTCTGCTTTTCCATCTCTTTCTTTTCTTCTTCCTGCTTCTCCATCTCCAGCTCGTACAGGCGCGACTTCAAAACCTTCATCGCCGAGGCCTTGTTCTTGAACTGCGAGCGCTCGTTCTGGCACTGCACGATGATCCCCGTGGGCACGTGCGTCAGCCGCACCGCCGAATCGGTCGTGTTCACGCCCTGCCCGCCGGGGCCGGAGGCGCGGTACACATCGATCTTGAGGTCTTCCTCTTTCACTTCCACCTCGACTTCGTCCTGCACTTCCGGGTACACGAACACCGACGCGAACGAGGTGTGGCGGCGCTTGTTGGAATCGAACGGCGAGATGCGCACCAGCCGGTGCACGCCGATCTCCGCTTTCAGGTAGCCGTAAGCGTAATCTCCGCTGATCAGCACCGTGGCGCTTTTGATCCCGGCTTCCTCACCGTACTGCATGTCGAGGATTTCGCATTTGTAGCCGTTGCGGTCGGCCCAGCGGGTGTACATGCGCAGCAGCATGTGGGCCCAGTCCTGCGACTCCGTGCCGCCGGCGCCGGAGTTGATGGAAAGGATGGCGTTGTTGAGATCGCTGTCTCCCGAGAGCATCGCCTTGAGTTCCGCCTGCGACAGCTTCCCTTGCAGCGCTTCCAGCGTGGTCTTGATTTCCTCGGCCAGAGAGGCGTCTTCCTCTTCGGCCAGCAGCTCGATCATGGCCTGCAGGTCCTCGCCCTCCTGGTTGAGTTCCTTCCAGATATCGACCGATCGCTGCAGGCCCGAGCGTTTCTGCAGGGTCTTCTGCGCCGCTTCGTTGTCGTCCCAGAAGCCCGGCCGGGCCACTTCCTCATCGAGCGCTTCGATCTCCTTCAAGTGGCGATCGACGTCAAAGATACCTCCGAAGCAGCCCCACCCGTCGTTCCATGTCCTCGTAGCCTTTTTTGAAATCCTCCAGCATGCAATCACTCCTGAAAAATGGGTTCAAAGATCAAACCCGCTTATTGTCGCCAATAAATTCGCACAAAGCAAGGCGCGAGATCTGTGTTACCCTGTCTGCATGGGGATCCACCCGGATGTCCCGCAAAACCCCGTAAAACCGCGCTTTCAAAGGAGCCCTGTGATCCGGCCTCCCTTCAGATTCTCCCAACCGCCTGGGTTGGACCTGAGCATCGTCATCGTCAGCTTCAACACGCGCGATCACCTGCTCGAATGCCTCGACTCGATCTACCGCAACACCGGCAAAATCGATTTCGAGATCCGCGTCGTGGACAACCATTCCGACGACCACAGCCTGGAGGCGGTGCAGAAGCGGTTTCCCAAGGTGCGGCTGGAGGAAAACTCCTTCAACCGCGGTTTTTCCGCGGCCTGCAACGAGGCTATCCGGCAATGCCAGGGCCGGTACGTCGCGCTGCTCAACCCCGACACCCGGCTCATCGAACGCTGCTTAGAGAAGATCGTCGCCTACCTCGATGCAAACGAGGACGTGTCGATCCTGAGCCCCGCCATCATCGACGGCGGCGGCGCGCTGCGCCCCATGCGCCACCGGGAAGACGGCCCCACCGATGCGGCGCGCAAGATCCTCGGACGCTTCGACCCCGTGAAAGACCGCAACCACATGGCGACGCGCACCACTAAAGATGTCGAAGTCGTGGGAGGCGCCTGCTTCGTCGTGCGGCGCGACCTGTTCGAGAAGGTGGGCCTGCTGGATGAAAACTATTTTCTCTACAACGAGGAAGACGATTACTGCCGCCGCGCCCGCGCCGCCGGCGCCAAGATCGCCTACTTCCCGGAAACCCGGATCCGCCACTTTCAAGGTCAGAGCACGCACCAGCCGGGCGTGCGCGAAAAAGTGATCGTCGAATCCTACAAAAGCGACCTCTACTTTTTTTCCAAGCACTACAACTGGTTCTGGAACTTCTTGCTGCGCGTGCTGTACCGCGCAAGTTTCGCAGCGGGCCTGTTACGCTCTCTTTTCCGCCGTATCACCGGCCGCGCCAAAGGCGGCGCGGAAGATTCCATCGCCCTCAAATGGAAACTGTTGTGGATGCGGACCCGCAAATGACGAATGCAAACAACGGCTCCAATCCCACCGCTCCCCGCTGGGCCGCCCGCATCGCGGCACTGTGCATCGGCTGGCTGACGGTCATCCTGCTGATCGCGCTGAGCCTCATTGCGCTGTCCTTCGTGGAGCCCGGTGAAAGCGGGTCGCTCGCACCCAACAGCGGTCTCGGGAAAGCGGCGTTTGCCCTGGCGGGAATCGGCTTTCTGGCGGCGGGCGTGTTTGCGGGGATGCGGTTTTACCGCTGGCTGCTCAAGCAGGAACCGCGCCTGGTGTACCTCTGCCTGCTCATCGCGTTCGTCCTGACCCTGATGACCCTGCCGCAGTTTTTCCTGTTTTCCGTTGCCTGAAAAGCATCCGCTCTCCCGTTGCGGATCAACCCGCAACCTTTTCTCGTCGCAACGAATCATCTCCACGCATCCATCGCAAACCATTTACAGCCACTGCTATTTTCCGATAAAACCGTTGTTTTTTAAGGACTTATTCTCAAATTCACCGCGTTTGCGCTAAAGCCAAAGCCCTGTTTTTCCGATCAGAGTGTGTGGCGGTCCGGTCATTTTGCCAGCCCGATTGGGAAACCGGCCCGCCTTCGGCCGGAACCGATTTTTGCAAACCTTCTCCCCGCACCTCATGGACAACCTCGACCTGTTCTTCACCAGCTGTGTTGCGCTCATCGGTCTGCTCGCCCGCCGGCCGTTCCAGAATTTCCCGATGGACGACGATTTCGCCATCTACACCTATCGGGCCCGCTTCGCCCAAAAAGGATTTCGCTGGAAAAAAGACCTGCAGATCATCGGCATCCCCATCTGGAGGATGCTCCTGACCGACAGAATCTACGGCGATCCCGCAGGCGGCGTGCAACGCGTCCGCAATCTGCAGACGGTCTTCCACGTGGCGGCGTCTCTCATCGTCTACTTTGCGGTGTCCGCGCTCACCCACAACCCCTGGGCGGCGCTGGCGGCGGGCTCCCTGCACGCGTTTTACGGCACCTCGCCCGATCTCACCGCCGGTTCCTTCAATCACGAACAGTTTTACATCCCCTGCGTCCTGCTCGGCTTCGCGCTTCTGGTCCTGGGTCCCGATTATGTTTTCTTCGCCGGGCTCTGCTTCGGTCTCGCCACCATCCCCAAATTCACCACAGGCCTGTACGCCGCCGTGCTGACGCCTATCGTCGCCCTGGAGTTCGGAGCGGACGCGGTGCTGCCCTTCGTCATCGGCGCAGCGCTGCCCGTCGTGCTGTCCAACGGCGTGGACGCCTGGCTGGGTTTCTGGGACGCGGCCTCGCGGCGGCAGATGCGCACGCGCATGGCGACGACATTGCGGCTGACCCGCACCAAGGCCATGCACTTTTACGTGTTCGGCGAGGTGCGCAGAATCGCCAGACAGACGGCGCCCGTCTGGATCGCCGGGATTCCCGGTCTGGCACTGTCCTTCATGGGGCCGCACGCCGTGTGGACCGGCGTGTTCACGGCGGTGACCGGCGTGATGATCGTCTGCCAGCGCGGTTTTTCCCGCTACCACTACCTGCCGCTGATCGCCTGGCTGGCGCTGTTGAGCGGGTTCAGCATGGACTGGGGCCTCAAGGCGGACAACACCCTGGCCACCGCCCTGTTGCTGATGTTTGCGGGCATTCTCGTCTGGAACCTTGCGCGCATCGGCTTCTTTTATCGCCGCCCGCTCGATGTGGAAACGCTGGCGCAGTACGAAAAATTCGACCAGTACCTCTACCTGCCGCGCGTCGGCCGGCTGATCAAGCGCTGGATGCGCCTGCGCGGCGAGCAGGGAGAGCGCATCTTCGTGTGGGGCACCTTTTCCCAGCTCTACCACGAGACCGGCAGCCCCGCTGCCGACAATTTTTTACACCACTGCATCCGCCCCTGGAACGACAAATCGCTGGAAGGCTATTTCGACGGCGTGATCGGCGGCCTGATCCGGCACCAGCCGCGCATTCTCGTCAAAACCTTCCCCGACCTCGACGTGGCCGCGTTGCAGGCAGTGACCGGGCTGCAATACAAGCCGGTCAAGGTCCTGCTCGCCCGCTACCCGGTGTACCGGCTCCAGGCCATCACCTCGGTCGCGCGCAATCCCCTCACCCTGCCCTGGCAGGAGAAGATGAAGATCCTCGACCGGCTCACCGCAAGCGACTGGCACGCTCCGGACGTGGACAAATCCGACCGCGTCCGCGGCCGCATCAACACGGCGCTCAAGGAATGCCGCAAGCTGGTGCGGCTGAACCCCACCGACGTCCCGGGCCTCATCTACCTGGGCGAGCTGTACGCGCAACTGCAGCAGCCGGACCGCGCCGCCTGGGTGTTCGAGAGCGCGCTGCGCCTGGAACCCGGCCGCATCCACGTGCGCCTGCTGCTGGCGAAGCAGTACGCCCGGCTCGGCCGCTTCGACGAAGCGTCCCATTACGTGCAGGAGGAAACCGCACGCTTCGGAGAAAACGACGAAGCGGTCTACGTGAAGGGCCTGATCCTGCAGCGGCGCGGCCTGCATCGCGCGGCGGTTCAGGAATTCGAATGGTTCCGCACCCAGCATCCCGACCGCCACGACTGCTGGGAGTCGCTCATCGATTCTCTCACCCGCCTGAAAGAGCGCGAGCAGCTCAAGCGGCTGTACGCCGAAACGGCGACCACGCCGGACAAACGCGACCGTGAATGGCTCGAAACCCGTGTGGCGAACGCCATCGCCGCTCTGGACGCGTCGCAGCGCAGCGAATCGGCGACCCTCGACCATTATCTGGACCGCAATCCCGAAAACCTGCTGCTGCTTTACGCCAAAGCCTCCGCCCTGGAGCGGGAGGGCGACCTGGAAAACGCCTACCTGTTGTTCAAAGCGGTCACCGAGCGCAAGAGCCGCCACATCCGCACCCGCGCCGCCGCCTGGTTCCGCCGTGCCCGGCTGTCCGGCTCCGAACAGAAGCAGAAATTCGCCGAACAGTGTCTCCGGCTCGACCCGCTGCACTCGGGCGCCCGCCTGCTTCTGCTCGAGGCGAAAGAGGCATCGGAAACCACGCTCACCCAGAACACGAGAGACAACGCATGAACCCCGTTCCCGATTCGCGGCGGCCCGTAAAAGTCAGCATCGTCATCCCCAACTGGAACGGCCTGAAATTCGTCGGCATGTGCCTGGATTCGCTGAAGCGCTCGACGTTCGAGGGGCACGAGGTGATCGTGGTGGACAACGGCTCCACCGACGGCTCCCGCGAACGCATAGAACGGGACTACCCCTGGGTGCGCCTGCTCAAGCTGCCGGAGAACCTCGGGTTCGCCACCGCCTGCAACCGCGGCATCCGGGCTTCGCTGGGAAAATACATCTGCCTGCTCAACAACGACATCGAAGTCGAGCCGGACTGGATCGCCAAACTGTACGAAGGCATGGAGCGGCATCCCGAATGCGGCATGGGCACCACCAAGATGATGTTTCTCGACCAGCGCGACACCTTCTACAACACGGGCGACCTGTTTCACGCCTGGTCCTCGGGCGGCGGGCGCGGACAGGGCGAGAAGGACGTGGGGCAGTACGACCGGGAGGAATACGTGTTCGGCGCCTGCGCCGGCGCGGGCATCTACCGGCGCGAGCTGTTCGAAACCATCGGCGTGTTCGATGAGGACTTTTTCATCTTCGCCGAAGACGTCGATCTCAACATGCGCAGCCAGTTGCGCGGCTTCAAAGCGGTCTACCTGCCCGAAGCCAAGGTGTACCACATCGGCACCGCCACCGTGGGCCTGTACAGCGACCGCTACATCTACCTCTGCAAGCGCAACGACGTGTTCGTGCTGATCAAAAACATGTCGCTCGCGATGTACTGCAAACACTTTTTCACCATCCTCAGGCACCAGATGCAGGACATCCGCTACTTCACCTACCGCGGCCAGGGGTGGGTGCTGCTGAAATCCAAACTCGCGGCGCTCGGACAACTTCCCCGCATGCTGCGCCGACGCCACCGCATTCAGAAAGACCGCACCGTCGCCGATTCCGGGATCGACGAATGGGTGCTCACGCGCTGAAAACAGGTTTTCATTTTTGATCGCAACGCGTCCGCAAAAACAGCGTGCGAAAGGATTGAGTTCGCACCGCATTTGTGATTTAATGCCCGCGTAACAAAGAGCACTCCCGTTCACCCCCGGACCTCGCCCTCCATGAAATCCTCCCCGGGTACCACCGCCGAAAAAGAAGTCCCTGCTGTTTCTGCACCGCGCGACAACGTGCGCTTCAAAACTCGGTTCCGCCGCACCGGCACCGAAGACATCGCGCTTTCGCCGCCTTCCGGTTTCGCCTTCACGCCGGAAAACAACCTGATCCTGGCGGACGATTTCAACCACCGCATTCAGATCTACAACCCGGACTGGCAATGCGTCGGCCAGTTCGGCGGCAAGGGCAAAGGCCCCGGCGAATTCCACTACCCGAAAGGCTGCGCCGTCGATGCGGACGGCACGATCTACGTCGCCGACAGCTGGAACCACCGCGTGCAGAAATTCGACCGCGAAGGCAGGCATCTCAAAACCATCGGCGGCTGCGGCGACGGCAAGGGGCAGCTCAACGAACCGCACGACGTTCGGGTCGATGCGAACGGCCGCCTCATCGTCGTCGAACGCTACAACCACCGCATCCAGATGTTCGATGCCGACGGCGTCTCGCTGGGCTGGGTCGGCAACCGCGGCACCGTGCTCGAGGAACAGCTCGCCGGGATTTACGAAACCCCCGCGCATCTGTTCGCCCCGCCGGGCTTCGAGTTTCCCACCGCCATCGCCGCGTGCGAGGACGGCGGCTGGTACATCGCCGACAGCGGCAACCACCGCATCGTCAAATTCGACGCCCATTGGCAGCGCGATTTCACCTTCGGCGAGCGCGGTTCGGGCCCGGGGCAGTTCCAGTATCCGCTTTCGCTGACCGTCGCGCCCAACGGCCTGCTGTACGTCACCGATCTCAACAACAACCGGGTGCAGGCCTTCACCGCCTCCGGGGGATTCCTGTTCGAGTTCAACCGCTGCGACCCATCCCAGGACCTGCAGGCGCCGAACTGGGCCCTCTTTTCACCTGAAGGCAGGCTCTGGGTGAGCCTGACCTTCGATGCGGACGTGTTCGAGTTCGAGGTTCCCGGAGCGACACAAGCGGAAATGCTGGCGGCGCAGATCGAAGCGCAGCCGGCAAACACGACGCTGCGGTTTCATCAGGCGCGCACCCAGGAAGCAGCGGGAGATTCGGCGGCGGCCCTCAAGACCTACCGGCAAACCGCGACGTTGATGGCAAAGGCAAACCCCTCCCCGGATGAAGAAACTTCCCAGCAGAGCCTGCTGCGCTTCAGCCGTCTGGCCCGCTCCCATCCCGATCCTGAAAACGCCGCCGCGCTGCTCACAGGGGTGGACGCGTTTCTCTCCATGCAGCAGGCCGCGCGCCGGGAGCTGCTGGAAACCCATCTGGAATGGGAACAGGCAGCGCTGGACTTCAACCGCCGCCTGTTTGAGCAGCAGAAACAGATTCTCGCCGGTGCGGAGGACGCCCGCACATTCGACAAAGCGCTGTATGTGGCGGAAGAGCGCGACAAGACGCTGTACCGGAAACTGCGGCGGCTTTTTTTCACCTACCGCGTGACCGCGCAGAGGTTCGCCGAATTCCTGCAAAACACCTGCGGCCAGGTCGCCCCGGAGAGCCGCCGTCAAGTGTTGTCAGCCATCGAAGAAAACTGGCAATCGCTCTGCCACAGCCTGCTGGGACTGCTCGAAACCAAAGAGACGCAGGAAGAGACCATGGTTCAGGCGTTCAGCGCCTTGCAGAATGCGGGCGACAAATGGGAACGCTTTCTCATCCTCGCC
Source organism: Nitrospinales bacterium (assembly GCA_965223345.1). GTDB lineage: Bacteria > Nitrospinota > Nitrospinia > Nitrospinales > VA-1 > CBDCWG01. The sequence continues at coordinate 1,346,151 of CBDCWG010000012.1, read as the reverse complement.
AACAGCAACCAGCGCGTCCTCGACGTGATCCGCCAGCTGCATTTCGAGATGCGCGCCGTGCTGGCGACCCTCAAGGCGGTGGCGCAGGCGCATCCCGGCGATGCGCCGGTGGGAGACACGCTGCGCCGTTGCCTCGTCGATCCCCCGGCTATGGAGAACCTGCAGAAAATCCTGCTCGGTTTTCAGGAGGACTGGAACTTCCATCCACCGCTCGAAACGCAGATCAACGACAGCCTGGACGCCTGGATCCGCGGCTTCGCAAGCGCGGCAGAGCCGGTCCCCCGGAAAGTGAAAAGTGCGGAACTCGAGCCGGTGCCGTTCAACTCGGAAGCGCTGGATCTCGCCGAGACGGCGCGCGCGCTGCTCATCGAGGGCATGCCGCTCACAGTCGGGACGGCAAGCGTCGTGTGCGGTTTGGAGAGGATTTCGCTGCCCGATGCCGGTGAAGCGAAAAACGAGCTCCTGCGTCAGGTCCTCCGGTTTTTTGAGGAACAGGCGATCTACAACGAAAAACACAGCGGGATTCTGCAGCAGCTCGAGCAGCTGTACCGCGAGAAAAACCGCATCGACGCCCAGGCCCGCAGTTTCAACCCGCAGGACAAAAAAGCGCCGGTCACGCAGCAGCACAACTTGGCCGTGGTGAATTTCCAGATCGGTCTGTTGCGGCGCATGGCATTGACCCTGGAGATCAACGAAGCGCGCAGCCACTCGCGGCTGATCCAAAGCGGCGCGCTGCTGCTCGCCTCAGGGGAGGAAGGCGGCACTGCCAATGCGGAATGGATCGCAGCGCTCGATGATCTGCAATCGAAGCTGGAAACGCAGACAACCCAGGCGAGCGAAACCCGGAAGCGGCAGCGGCTGGCGATCTCGCGGATCGACGGCGATCTGCGCAGCCTGGACGAAAATCAGGACGTTCCCGATATCGACCGGTCCATGCAATTGCGCGACGCGCTGGCGGAACAGCAGATCGCCGTGGAAACCAGCGAGGTACGGCTGAACCGGTTCTTGAAAATCAGAAACCGCCTGCGCAAACTGCACGACGCCATCGCCGCGCAAAAACCACGCCGCCCGCTTGAACTCACCCTGCGCCTTTCCTGCGACAAGACCGGCGCGCAATCCGGACGCCCGCTTGCGCCCTACGGCCTGGCGCCCTGCCCCGGCGGCGGCTGGATCGCCGCCGACTACGAATTCCATCAGGTCTGCGTGTTCAACGCCGACGCGAGCCTGCGCTTGCGCTTCGGCGGCTGGGGCAACGCGCCCGGAGCCTTCCGGTATCCCATCGCCGTGACCACCGACAGCCAGGGCTGCATCCACGTCGCCGACGAGAAAAACACGCGCATTCAGAAATTCACCGCCCAGGGCGAATTCCTGCTTTCCTACGGCGATACGGGCGCGCCCGATGAAAAACTCGGTCCTGTGTTCTGGCTTGCCGCCGACGGGCAGGACCGCATCTGGGTGCCCGACCCCAGCCGCGACCGGGTGCGCGTTTTCGATTCAAACGGCAAACCCGTGCGCGACATCGTGTCCGGGGAAATGCAACAGCCGGCGAGCGTCTGCTTTCTGGGGGACGGGCGCTATTGCATCGGCGACGGCTCCCAAGACGCCCTCAAACTATTCGGTCCCGATGGCAGGCTGATTCAGAGCCTGAAAAAAGACGCCGCGGGCTGCGGCGAGATCTACGCCCTGGCCTTTCATCCCGGTCACGGCCTGTTCGCGGCCGATTACTGGGGCCAGCGCATCCTGCATCTCGATGAGAACCTGCTTCTGCTCTCGGTGTTTGAAAACGGCGGCCGACGGCGGGGAGAGTGGGGCAAGGTGAGCGGCATCGCGATCATCGAGGACAGGCTGTTCGTCGGCGATTGCGACAACCACCGCATTCAGGCGTTCGACCTGAAAAAAACGACATAGCCCGTTCGGGCGCACACCCTGCGGTGTCAGCTCACGCTCTTGATCGGGTAGCGCGGCCGCAACCCCGGCCGCAGGTTGTTTTCCTCCACGGCGCGGCGGAAATCCTTCACGTCGAAATCGTCGCGAAACGCGCTCTGCGTGGCGTCCTCCCAGCCTTCCTTCAGGTGCATCGCCGCCAGCGACGGCATGGGAAAGGGTAAAGACGGCTGGAAGGCGTCGGCGGCGCGTTCGATGTCGCGCTGCGACCAGCGGCGTTTGTGGCGCGTGGCCACCAGGGCCGTCGCCACCCGCTCGGGGTCCTCGAAGCCATAAATCTGCTCGAACACCGAGAGGAAGGTCTGGCAGTCGGCGGGTTTGAGGCGGTTGCTCTTGCCGTAGAGGTTGGACGCCACCGCCCCGTCGGGGCTCAGGATGCTGCGGATCTCTTCATAGAATTCGCCGGTTTTGAGATGAAACGGCACCGACCCGCTTTTGAACGCATCGAGCAGAACCAGGTCGTAGGGCGCTTCCCGGCGCTGTCGCTGGACGAACAGCCGGCCGTCCCCCTCGTGCACCTGGTAGTTGCGGGACTCCTTGAGAAAAAAATACCGCTTCGCAAACGCGATGACCTCCCGGTCGATCTCCACCACATCGATGTGGGCCTTTGGATAGGCGCGGTGCAGACAGTGGCTCACCGCTCCCGCTCCCAGGCCGATCATCAGCACCCGGCGCGGCTCCGGCACAAACAGCAGGGAGGCCAGCATCAGCCGGGAATACACCAGCGCCAGCGCTTCCGGGGCGTCCAGGTCCAGCCGGCTCTGCAGGAAAAACTGGCCGCCCCCCTTGAACCACAGCTCGCGGGACCGGCCGTTCTCGATCACGTACAGGGTGTTGAACGGGCTCTCGGCCTTGTCCAGGATGTCGAAATGCGAGGAGGTGGGCTCGGATTTGAAAATTTTCATGATTTTTTGCTTCCCGAACGCGAAAATTCCATCCTATTGGGTAAAAAAGCCCGTCTGAACTTCGGTTCGGCGATGTTTCGGGCCTTTTCGGGTCCCCTGCGGCGTCAAAATGGCCCTTTTTTACCGTTGAGCGAAAATGATTTACCGGCAAATAAAATATATGTTAATATAAATAATATCAAACGTTTATTCAACAAAAACCACCCCGCCGCTTTGAGGAGGAGTCTTCCTTTTCAAAGTGTTAGCGGTCGGCCACGCAGTTCCCCAGTCGATAAGGAGAAACCTTCATGCCTCAGACAGTTTTGAAACACAAAATCGGGTTGGAACACCACGGAATCCGCAATCTGACGAAGATCCACTGGAACCTTTCCACCCCGCACCTTTACGAACACGCCGTCCGTAACAATGAAGGCATCATCTCTCATCTGGGGCCGCTCTGCGTCACCACCGGTGAGCACACCGGTCGCGCACCGAACGACAAATTCATCGTGCAGGAACCCTCCAGCCAGGAAAACATCTGGTGGGACAACGCCAAGTCCTTCACCGTCGAACAGTTCGACGCCCTGTACGCCCGCATCCTCGCTTACATGCAGGGGAAACAGGCGTACGTGCAGGACTGCTACGCCGGTGCCGACAACAACCATCAACTGCACATCCGGGTCATCACCGAAAACGCCTGGCACAGCCTGTTCGCCAGGAACATGTTCATCCAGATCAAGGATCTGGCCAAACTGGAAAGCCACGTTCCGGCTTTCACCGTCGTGCACGTTCCGGGATTCAAGGCCGTGCCGGCCATCGACGGAACCAACTCGGAAGTGTTCGTCGTCGTGGACTACGGCAGGCAGATGGTGCTGATCGGCGGCACCAGCTATGCGGGGGAAATCAAAAAATCGATCTTTTCGGTGCTCAATTACCTGCTGCCGCACAAGCATTCCGTCCTCTCCATGCACTGCTCGGCCAACATGGACGAAGCCGGCGAAACGGCGATCTTTTTCGGCCTGTCCGGAACCGGCAAGACCACCCTCTCCGCCGACCCGAACCGGGTTCTGATCGGCGACGACGAGCACGGCTGGAGCGACAAGGGCGTGTTCAATTTCGAGGGCGGCTGCTACGCCAAGGTCATCCGGCTGTCTCCCCAGGCGGAACCGGCGATCTACAGCTGCACCCGCAGTTTCGGCACCGTGCTGGAAAACGTGGTGGTTGATGAAAACACCCGCCGGCTGGATCTCGACGATTCCAGCCTGACGGAAAACACCCGCGCCAGCTACCCGATCTCGCACATCGAAAACGCCACCCGCTCCGGAATGGGCGGGCACCCGAAAAACGTCATCATGCTGACCTGCGATGCGTTCGGCGTCATGCCTCCGATCGCCCAGCTCACGCCCGAACAGGCGATGTACCATTTCATCTCCGGTTACACGGCGAAGGTGGCGGGAACCGAAAAAGGCCTGAGCCGCGAACCCACCGCCACGTTCAGCACCTGCTTCGGCGCGCCCTTCATGACGCTGCACCCCTCGGTGTACGCCAACATGCTGGGTGAAAAGATCGCCAAGCACAAAGTCAACTGCTGGCTGGTCAACACCGGCTGGACCGGCGGCGCCTACGGGGTCGGACACCGCATGGAGATCGCCCACACCCGCGCCATGATCAAGGCGATTCTGGAAAACCAGTTGAAGGACGTCGCCACGTTCAAGGACCCGGTGTTCGGACTCAACATTCCCGAGAAGATCGAAGGCGTCCCGCAGGAAGTGCTCAATCCCAGGAACACCTGGAAGCGCGGCGAAGACTACGACGAGAAAGCCAAGGAACTCGCCAAGCTGTTCGTCGAGAACTTCAAGCAGTACGAGAAAACGGTGAGCAAGGAAATCCTCGCCGCCAGCCCCAATCCCGGCGGCGCCGGAAAGGGTGCCAGGATTCACAAATTAAGGAAGTGAGCGGGGTTCAAACTGCCGGCGTCGAGACCAGCCCCGTGACCGTTCATGGGGTGTATCGACGCCCGCCCCCCGGTGTGGACATTTGAATTTGGACCCGTTGCCCCGCATTGCCATCACGATGGGGGACCCCGCTGGCGTGGGTCCCGAAATCATCGTCAAAGCCTTTCTGGATGACTCCCTGAACGCGGTCTGCCGCGCCGTCGTCATCGGCGACGTGGATTTTCTGCGGCCGCTCGCCGCCCGGTTCGCACCCGGACTCACACTGCGTCGTATCGCTTCCGTTGACGCGTCCTCTCCGCAACCCGGCACACTGGATGTGCTCGACCTCAAAAACGTTCCCGGCACACTGAAAAAAGGAGTCGCCTCGCCCGAGGGCGGCCAGGCATCGGTGGACTGCATCGAGAAAGCCGTGCGGCTGGCCCTGGAGCACGACGTCGATGCCATCACCACCGCGCCGATCAACAAGGAAAGCCTGCACCTGGCGGGACACCCGTATCCCGGACACACGGAACTTCTGGCCGCATTGACCGGCGCCGAACGATCCGCGCTGATGCTTGCGGGCCCGAACCTGCGCGTCGTGCTGGTGACCACGCACGCCGCCCTGCACGCGGTCCCCGCGATGATCGATGCGGACCGGGTGGCGTCCATCCTGCGCCTCACGCACCGCTGGCTGAAAACCCATGTGACAGAAAAGCCGCATATCGCCGTGACCGGACTCAATCCGCACTGCGGCGACGGCGGCGTCTTCGGCAGCGAAGAGCAGGAAGCCATCCTGCCCGCGCTCGAAGCGGTGCGCCGCGAGGGAATCGAGGTGCGAGGCCCGTTTTCCGCCGACGCCCTGTTCGCGCAAAAGCCGGGCAACACCTACGACGCTGTGGTCACCATGTATCACGACCAGGGCATGATCCCGGTGAAGATGGACTCGATGGGCTCCGCCGTCAACATCACACTCGGGCTGCCGATCATCCGCACCTCCGTGGATCACGGCACCGCCTACGACATCGCCGGCACCGGAACCGCTTCTCCCGAAAGCCTGAAATCCGCCATCCGCGAAGCCGCGCGGCTCAGCCGGACCGCCGCCGCAGCGCGATGAAAAAAAGGGCGCTGGGACAAAACTTTCTCATCGACACCGATCTCGCCCACCGCATCGTCGAGGCCGCGCGCATCCGCCCCGAAGACCCGGTTCTGGAAATCGGCCCCGGCAAAGGCATCCTGACCGAACGGCTGATCGACCGCGCGGCGCACCTGACCGCACTGGAGATCGATCCCAAACTCTGCGGCCAGCTCAAAAAACGCTTCGGCGGCAAAAGCAATTTCACCCTGCTGGAAGCCGATGCTGTGAAATTCGATTACAGCAAGCTGGGAACCGGATTGAAAGTGGTCTCCAACCTGCCGTATTACGCCGCCACCCACATCGTCAAGCGGCTGATCCACTACCGCGCCCACATCCTGGACATGACCGTCATGCTGCAAAAGGAAGTGGTCGATCGTTTCACGGCAGCGCCCATGCAGAAGGAGTACGGCTCCCTCTCGGTGTTCATCCAGTTTCACTGCGACACCGAACGCCTGCTGGAAGTGCCGAAGACCGCGTTTTCGCCGCAGCCCAAGATCGACTCCTCGGTGGTGAAGCTGACGCCGCTTTCGCAACCGAAAGTGGCGGTGCGCGATGCAGCCATTTACTTCAAAGTGGTGAACGCCGCTTTCTTTCACAAGCGGAAAATGTTGAAAAACAATTTGAAACTTTGGCAGAATCGGTTCCGGACGGAAAACGGCAAAACCCTGCTCGCAGGCATCGATTTGTCGCGCCGCGGCGAAACCCTGTCCCTGCAGGATTTCGCCGTGCTGGCGAACCACCTTGAGGCCCAACATGACTGACACCCCCGTCAGGACAGGACGCGTTCTGCTGGTCGGCGCCGGACCGGGCGATCCCGGGCTGCTGACGCTCAAAGGCAGGCAATGGCTGAGCCGCGCCGACGTGGTGGTCTACGATCATCTGGTCGGCTGGAACATCCTGCGCTTCGCGCCCGAATCGGCGGAACTCATCTACGCCGGCAAAAAAGCCGGTTACGCCACGCTGTCGCAGGAGGCCATCAACGCGCTGCTGGTGGAAAAGGCGCGCGCCGGCAACATCGTGGTGCGTCTCAAGGGCGGCGACCCGTTCATCTTCGGACGCGGCGGCGAAGAAGCGCAGCATCTCAAGGAAGCGGGCATCCCCTTCGCCGTGGTGCCGGGCGTGTCCTCGCCCATGGGCGTCTCCGCCTACGCGGGCATTCCCCTCACGCACCGCGACGCCTCCAGTTCCATTTCCATCATCACCGGCAGCAACGAGAAACTGACGGGCGATCTGCGCATCGACTGGGAAAAGATCGCCGGCCGCACCGGCACGCTGGTTTTTCTCATGGGCGCGCGCAAGCTGCCGAAGATCACCGAAAACCTGATGCGCTACGGCAAAGATCCCGACACCCCGGTTGCGGTGATCCAGTGGGGCAGCACCGCGCGCCAGAAAACCTGGACCGGGACGCTTGCGACCATTGTCGGCATCGCGGAGCAGGAACAGATCCGCCCGCCGGCGCTCACCATCATCGGCGAGGTGGTCAACTACAAACGCCACATCGAGTGGTACGAAAACCTGCCGCTGTTCGGCAAAACCATCGTCGTGACGCGCGCCGAGGAACAGTCGGAAAGCTTCATCGAATTGCTGCAGGAAAAAGGCGCGGAAGCCTACTCCTACCCCGTCATCCAGACGGTGGCCCCGGAGAGCTGGGAACCGCTGGACCGGGCGCTGGACAATCTATCCAAATACAACGGCATCATCTTCACCAGCGTCAACGGTGTTCGCTTTTTCATCGAGCGGCTCAAGCAACAAAAAAAAGACATCCGCGACCTGCACGGTCTTAAGGTCTGCACCATCGGCCCCAAAACCGAACAGGCCGTGCTGGCGCTTGGGATTCGGGTGGACGTGGTGCCGAAGGATTTCGTGGCCGAATCATTGATCGAAGCGCTGAAAGGCGAAACGCTGAAGGGAAAACGCTTCCTGCTGCCGCGCGCCGCCGTCGCCCGCGAGATTCTGCCCGATACGCTGCGCGACCTGGGCGCAGAGGTCGATGTGGCGCCCGCCTACCGCACCGTGCTTCCCAAAGACCGCGGCGAGGATTTCCGCAAACGGCTGGCGGAAAAAACCATCGACGCCGTCACCTTCACCTCTTCCTCGACGGTGACGCATTTTCTCAAGATGATCGGCGCAGAAAACAGGGACGCGCTTGGCGACGTGGCCATCGCCTGCATCGGACCGATCACAAAAAAAACCGCCGAAGACGCGGGACTGACCGTCGCCGTCATGCCCGAAACCTTCACCGTCGATGCGCTCGCCGAGGCCATCGAAACCCATTTCTGCAAGCGATAAATAGAACCACCGCGCAACACCTTCTTGTCAAAAAAGTTTGGCAACCGGTCTCCGGTTGTGATAAAAAATCGCTGAAAATACGATGACAGATTGAATCGACTTCTTAATATCTTTTATTTAGGACATCGATGCAATACGGGACGCCAGAACACAAAGAACTGTTTTGCAGATTTTTCATCGACACCCACAAGCCCTTCACGCCGGAAGAGCTTCCCTGGCCCGAGCTCGATGAAAAAGTCGTCAAAAAACTCGCCGCATTCCCGATCTGGGATCACGCCGTCCACACCGAGCGCCAGGTGTTCCGCAAACTCGAAGCCTATTCGGGCGAGATCACCGATCCGCTGCTCAAGGAAGCCATGGCGCTGCAGGGATACGAAGAGAAACGTCATTCCGATCTGTTGCAGTACTTTCTCAAGCGCTACGACATCCCCTTCAAGGAAAAGCCCGACAACCCGCTGCCGCGCAACCTGGAGCAGGTTTTTCTCAACACCGGAGCGGGGGAATGCATCGACTCGTTTTTCGCATTCGGGTTTCTGGAGATTTCCAAATCCACCAACGATTACCCCAGGGAACTGATCGAGGTGATGGAACCGATCGTCCAGGAAGAAGCGCGCCACATCCTGTTCATCCAGAACTGGATTCTCTATCAGCGCTACAAGCGGCCGATGCTGTTGCAGCCGGTCCATTACTTCCGCACCTGCTGGGCTTACGCAGCCGCCGCCTGGGGCCGGCTCAAGGAACTCAAAAATGTCGGCGGTTCGGCGTTCACCATCCAGGCGCGCAAACACGAAAAATCCTCCCTTTCCCCCAAAGCCTTCGTGGACCTGTGCCTGAAGGAAAACCGCCGCCGCCTCGCCGCGTACGACCCCCGCCTCGCACGCCCCAAACTGATCCCCCGGATCATGGGCGGCGTGAGCTTTCTCCTCTGATTTCCACCCCCGGCAAGCCCCCCGATAAACCTTGTAAAATTAGCGAAACCCGCTACAATCGTAGGACACCACGGCAGGAAAACGGGCTCTCCGGGCGCCGGAGACCGATAACTATCTTATTGAATCATTGAGAGAACCGATCATGAGATCGCTGTACCTGAGCCACATCGTTTTGACCACCGAGGATCTCGCCAACGTGCTGCTGGAGCATTTGAAATCCTACGACGATTACGAAGCCATGATGAAAAGCTTCGCCAAACAGGCGAAAAAATACAGCGCCTGCAGCTCCCGCCATAAAGCCGGCGACCTGGGAATCCTGGAAGTGCACACCAGCGCGCCGGAATTGTACGCGGCCGCGCAAAAGGCGCCGGTGCGCGAGGTGCAGGGCCCGGTCAAAACCACTTTCGGCTTCCACATTTTCGTCATCACCCACGAAGACCCGATGGGCGACACCGGCGTGGACGGGCTCAACGCGCCTTCCCTCGGCGCCGGCGACGGCACGCTGTAACCAGACGGAGCGGGACGCACCATGCAGCTCAAGGGAATCCACCACATCGCCCTCAACGTTCGCGATCTGGACCGCGCGGAAAAATTCTACACCGACGTGCTCGGATTTTCCGTGACGCAGCGGTTCTCGAAAGGGCTGCGCCACCTCATGCTCGATACGGGCAACGGCGCGCTCGCCCTGTTCGAATCGCAGGATCTCGACACGCGCAACGCCCTCGATCTGCTGAGCGAACAGGGCTACATGCATCTGGCGTTCGAGGCCGACAGGCAGACGTTTCAATCCATCGTCGATGAGCTGAAGGCTAAAAACATCCACATCGACAGCGGCCCGGTCAAACGCGGCGAAGGCGAATCGATTTATTTCAACGATCCGGATTTCAACCACCTTGAAATCCACTGCGACTATTGACTCATGGTTGAGACCATCCTGAAAAAAGCCCTCGACGGCCAAAGGATCGACAGCGAAGAAGCCCTGCAGCTGTTCGCCACGCACGACATCCTGCTTCTGGGCAACGTGGCGTCGCGCATCGCCTGGAAGAAAAAAAAGCCGCGCGTCGTCACCTACATCGTCGATCGCAACATCAACTACACCAACATCTGCGTCACCGATTGCGCTTTCTGCGCGTTTTACCGCAAGGAACGCGACGAGGACGCCTACGTGCTGCCCTTCGAAACCATCGCGGAAAAAATCGAGGAAACCCAAAGGCTGGGGGGAAACCAGATCCTGCTGCAGGGCGGGCACAACATCCAGCTTAAGATCGATTATTTCGAGGACCTGTTCCGTAAAATCAAAGAACGCTTCGGCATCCACCTGCACGCCCTGTCCCCGCCGGAGATCGTGCACACCAGCCGTATCTCCAAGATCTCGATCGACGAAACCCTCGACCGGCTGCGTGCGGCCGGGCTGGATTCGATCCCGGGTGGCGGCGCGGAAATCCTGGTGGATAAGGTGCGCGGCAAGATCAGCCCCTTGAAATGCTCCAGCGACGAGTGGCTGGAGGTGATGGACAAGGCGCACCGCAAGGGCATCCCGACCACCGCCACCATGATGTTCGGCCACGTGGAAACCCACGCCGACCGCGTCGAGCACCTGATGCGCATCCGCGAGCAGCAGGACAGGACCGGCGGCTTCACCGCGTTCATCCCCTGGCCTTACCAGCCGGGCAACACGGAGCTGAGCCTCGACGCCGGCATCGATGCTTCCATATCCGGGCTCGACTACCTGAAAACCGTGGCGATCAGCCGCATCGTTCTCGACAACATCGACAACCTGCAATCGTCCTGGGTGACGCAGGGGCCGAAGGTGGGACAGGTCGCGCTCTATTATGGCGCCAACGACATGGGCAGCACCATGCTGGAGGAAAACGTGGTGCGTGCCGCGGGCACCATCCACTGCCTGAACGAAGAAGACATCCGCCGTCTGATCACCGACGGCGGGTTCACGCCGCAACGGCGCAACATGCGCTACGATCCCGTTTGACGGCGGAATTTTTTCAGCGCCCGCGCAGAGGTTCGCCATGCAACGTCCGGCACACATTCGCACCGCTCTCGCGATCCTCTTTGCAGGCTCGATCGCCGCGGCCTGCCAGAACCTGGAGCCCCGCAACGAGATCCGTCCCTTGCGCGGGGCTTACAATTACGCGTTCTACAAAACCCATCCCAAGGATTTCAAGCTCACCACCGTCGCCCACTGGGCGCACGGCAGCATCAGCGACGTGCTGCTGTCCAAACCGGCCGATCCGCAAAAGGCGGACCAAGCGTTCTATAAGCAAAGCCGCGTGTTTCTGGAAAACCCCGCCAAGACCGAACCGCATCAGGACTACGTGGGCCCGGATTTCGCCCGGCTGGCCTGGCGCGCCGTCCACATCATCGACTGGACGCACCAGCTGCACGAGCAGTTGTACGACATCATGACCGACGCGTCCATCCCGGTCGCCGACAAGAAACGCTGGATTGACCGCGCCGTCGATTATTACCTGAGCGAACCGGAGATGGCGTTCAGCCCGGCCCCGTTTGAGGAAGTCATCATGCAGCGGGTGAAGCTCACAGAACAGCCCTGGTTTAAAGCGTTCCGCAGCCAGTGGCCGGAAACCACCGCCCTGTTCTGGGCGTTTCACTGGTGGCACCCCGCGGTCTACGAAGCGCAGATCCTGCATCCCCAGCCCGAACCGCAACGCCGCGCCATCCTGAAAATCGACGACCTGTTCCTCGACGAAGTGTTGAAAGTGCCGCCCAACCGCATGCTGCTGTCCCGGGAAGTCATGCCCCGCTTCAGCCGTCTGACCCCCGAAGCCGCCAACATCTTCGACAACCTGCACATGTTTCACGGCATCGTCTACGACATCCTCGCATCCGATGCGGTCACCGACAAACGCGCGGAGATCTACCGCATGATCGATTTGATGCTGTACCGCACAGGAGACCGGGAGCGCGCGCAAGAGTTCCCCACGCCGTTTCCCGATCTGGACCCTCTGGTCTACTCCCGCGACATGAAGGAAGGCGGCGGCGAGATGGGACGCATCATGGGCCATTCCATGCACCACTCACACGGCGGCTGACATGAACGAGCGTTGCGGTTTGCGTGCACTTATCTTTATGCTGCTGTCCCTGTTGTCGTTCACGCCGAACCCGGCTTTCACCGCCGATCACAGCAACCTGGAAAGCGGCTTCCCCACCACCATCGAGGACGCCTACCCCATCGCCTACCGGGCACTGGAGTTGCAGCTGGGAGCGGAATACGAGCACGAAGGCGAAGACGGAACGCACGCCGGCGGGATCGACCCGGAATTCAAATGGGGATTCATGAAAAACGCGCACGTCGCCCTGGGGGTCCCGCTCGAATTCCGCGAGGACGGCGACATGGAAAACAACGGCGATATCGAACTGGAGGGATTGTATAACTTCAATGTGGAAGCGCCCGCCCTTCCCGCGTTTGCGGTCCAGGCGGGCGTGATCTTACCGACGGGCGTCGATTCGGGCGGTGTCGATTTCAGCGTCACCGGCATCGCGACGCGCGGATGGGGCCCGCACCGTTTCCATCTCAACGCCGGTTACGAGCGCAACGACGAGCCGGATTCCGAAGAGAGGCAGGATCTGTATTCCTTCGGCCTCGGCTACGACCACCCCATCGACCTCGACCACCTGTTCGTCGCGGATTTTTTCATCGACCGCGCGAAGCAGAAGGGAGGCGATCCCCTGCTCACGTTCTCGCTGGGCGTGCGCAAGCAGGTGAATCCCTGGTCGGTGGTGGCGCTGGGCGTCGGCGGCGGTTTCGGGGACGACGCCGCGCCCGATTTCAAACTCAACCTCGGTTACCAGCTGGGCTTCTGAATCATCCGCAACCCGCCGCAGGGCGAAGGAATCAATGCGCCACGGCGCGGATCGCCGCCGGAGACATGCGGCGCAGACCCAGCAGGTTCTGGATCAGGTGCGGGTCGGTTCCCTTCTCCAGCATGAACACCGAGAAGGAATGCCGGAGCGAATGCGGCGTCGCCGATTTTTCCACACCCGAGGTCTTGAGCGCGGCCTTGAAAAATTTGGCCACGGCGCGCGTGGTGAGGGCACCGCCCCGCTCGCTGGGGAACAGCAGGTCTTCGCCTTCTTTGGTGCCGATCTGCCGCGCCAGCGCGTCCTTCAGGCTCGATGAAAAAATCGTCGTCCGGCCCCAGCCATCCGGTCCCTGACCGGGGACAAACAGCTTGAGCTGCGCCAGATCGATGTGCTTGATGCGCACCTCCACCACCTCCGAAACCCTGAGCCCCGCCGTGTAGGCCAGCTCGATCATCAACCGGTGCTTGGGGTTCTCCGCCGCGACGGCGATCTTTTTCACTTCATCCAGCGACAGCACCACCGGGTTGGCTTTTTTCTTGCGCGGCCGCTCGAAATCGGTCAGATCGAGATGCGCGCCGAACACCAGCTGGCTGAAAAACTCCAGCGCGTTCACCGCCTGGTCCACCGTCGAACGCGACATGTTCGACGCCACCAGGCTTTCCAGGTAGCTGCGGATCTCATCCTGGGTGACGCTGCGGGGATCCTTGGGATGGATCGAGCGGAAGAAAATTTTCAATTGGCCCATATAGGCTTTAATGGTTTGCGGACTGTAGCGGCTCCGTTCCAGTTTGGTCTGGATGTCGTGGATGACGGGAGTGGCAGCCAGAGGGTGTGCAACGATTCTGTTCATGAAGGAATCTCCTGAAGGGAAGGCGGGCAACACGCGGATCGGGAACCGGAAGGCCGCGCCTTTGGGTGGAACATGCGGAAAACGGGACGATCCTTTGAGGGATCCTGGATCGCTTTTTAAAACGCGGAAGGGTTTGCAGTGTCAATGCGTTGGGACAAAACCGTCAAACCCGGTTACTATCACAGTAAATATAATGAAACCGGGTCGGCAGGTCAAGGACAATCGGGCGTACGTGTTTGATTTTTTTAAATAAACGGAGAGAAGCGGGTCAGCCGGAGAAAAACGAGGATTTTTTGTAGTGCAGGATGCCGCGCCGTAAAAGCACGTTGAGCACCGCGACCACCGGCACGCCGAGGATGATGCCGACCAGCCCGAACAGGTCGCCGCCGAGCAGCACCGCAAACAGCACCGCCACCGGATGCAGGCCGATGTTCTCGCCGAGAATGCGCGGCGTCAGGACCATGCCTTCCAGCATCTGCACCGCCGCGAACACGCCCACCACCCCGAAAACCAGAATCCAGTCCTGCGTCTGCAAATAGGTGAGCACGGCAGCGGGAACGAACCCGACGATGATCCCCAGATACGGCACCAGGTTCGCCAGCCCCGCCAGAAAACCGATCGAAAGGCTGAGCGGCGTCTGGCAGAAAAACAACCCGATCGAGTACAGAACCCCCATCAACAGCGCCACCATCATCTGGCCGCGCACGAACGAGGCCAGCACCCGGTCGATGTCGCCCACGATCTCGAGCGTCCGCTCGCGCAGCCGCGGCGGAACGAGGTTCAACAGCTTGGCGTTGATCGTGTCGAAATCGCGCAACAGATAAAACATCGCCACCGGAATGATGACCAAGTTGAACACCATCAGCACGATGCTGAACAGATTGGACACCGAGTCCCACAAAAACTGCGTGGCGAATCCGAGAATCTTGATGGGAAGCTCGCCGAAGCGTTCGAGCCCTTCGTTGAGGAACTCCTGGATTTTCGTGTGGTCCATCCCCCCGAACCGTTCCAGAACGGGCCGCAGCCATTCCTGCACCACGCGGATGTATTCGGGCAGATTTTTCGCGAGGTTTTCCGCCTGCAATTGCAAAACCGGAAACAGCAGCACACCGGCGATCAGACAGATGGAAAAAAACACCAGCATGAGCAGGACCACCGAAACCGTGCGCGAGATCCTCCAGCTTTCCATCTTGTCCACGATCGGGTCCAGCAGGTAGGCCAGCGCGAAGGCCACGAAAAACGGAATCGCGACATGCCGGGCGAGGTAGAGAAACAGCAAAGCCAGCGCCGCAACCGCAAGTCCGATCCAGAATCTTCTGTTGCTGTCCTGAGGCATCGTTTACAGGTCGTTCATGGGCAGCGGCGGGGCAGCGGTCTGCGGCGCCACCGGTGTGGGTGGTTTGGGGGCGGCTCCCCGCTCCCAGTAACGGCGGATCGAAGGCAGCAGAAACGCCGCGATCTGTTCGCTGACCTTGCCGAAGGCTTCCAGCTCGCCGGCCAGCGGGTCTTCGTGCTCCGCCGAAGCGAAGTCGCTCTTCGCCGCGATCACCGTCGCGGTCAGTGCGGAGATCGCCCGCACGCTAATGTTGGTCTGGATGGAGTCGAGTTCCTGCCCGCCGCCCACCGGAGTCTGTGAGGACGCGGCGTTGCCGAGCACCACGATGTCCGCGCCCGCTTTCAATCCGACGTTGACCGCATCGTCCATGTTGCCCTGCACCGCGCTCAGGACGGTTTCCTCGTCCACTGCGATCTGCACCGATTCGCGCGGCACCACCGGCACCCCCGCTTCGCTCAGGGCCACGATCAATGCCGTTTCCGAGATCGGCACCACCTCCCAGAACGAATCCTGCCCGGTGGAGGTGAAGCTTTTTTCCTGGATCAGCACGATGACTTTTTTCGCGCTCTCGTGCCCGACCGCCACCCCGAGCTGTCCCAGAGACTGCCCCACCGCATTGGGGAACAGGGTCACCTCCAGCGAGACCTCGCTGGTTTTCTCCAAAGGATCGTCGAACGCTTCCAGGAAGCGGTAGCTTTGCACATAACGCTCCGCTTTTTTCAAAAACGGTTTGAGCTGCTTGCGGTTGGCCTCGAACTTCTGCTCACCCATCATCTCCTTGAACGCCGCTTCCAGCGCCGACTCCAGCGCCATCGACACGGCCCGGTTCCTCGCCGTCACGAAGTTGTTGTTCTTGACCGGAACCTTGGCGCTCGCCTCGTGCGTCAACGCGATCGGTCCTTCGGCCGCCGCCCGGGGCACCTCCGAAAGAGAGAAAAGGCAAAACAGGATCGGGACCAGCAACTTTGCAATGGAGGAACGTAGCATTTAGGAGTCAGGAAGCGCGGGCTTTGGGAGCGACGCAATCATAAAGGGATTTGATCTCTCTCGGAGTCAGAAACCGGCAGCTGCCGAGCGGCAGTCCCGAAAGATTCAACTGGGCGAAATGCGTGCGCTTCAATTTGATCGCGGGATGGCCGATCTTTTCGCACACGCGTTTGATATGGCGGTATTTTCCCTCCGTCAACTTGAGGATCAGCACCGCGTTTTTTCCGGTGACCCGCTGGATCTTCGCGTCGATGGGCGCGGTGGGACGGTTGTCGAGACGCACACCGCGCCTGAGCTTGCGCAGCGTTTTCTCATCCGGCACGCCGCGCACCCGCACCTGGTATACGCGCTCGACCTGCGACTTCGGGTCCAGCAGTTTTTTCGACAGGCTGCCGTCGTTGGTGAACAGCAACAGGCCCTGCGTGTTGAAATCCAGCCTTCCCACAGGGACCACCCGCACCGGCACCTTGGCGACGAAATCCATCACCGTTTTACGCCCGCGCGCGTCCTTGGCGGTCGTGGTGAGGCAGCTTGGAGGTTTGTTTAAAATCAGGTAGGCCTTCTTGCTCGGAGGGGGGAGCCGCTTCCCCTTGATTGTGATTTTATCGACCGCAGGATCCGCCATCGTGCCGGGTGTCACGACCACCTGGTTGTTGACCCGGATGAAGCCTTCCGCGATCCACCGTTCCGCTTCCCGGCGCGAAGCGAGCCCCGCCTGGGCGATGATTTTGTGCAGGCGCTGTTTCATCTCAATCCGACCCCAGCGCCGTCATCCCGTGCGATCCGGTTCCTCGACGTCCGCCAGCGCGTCCGCATCCTCGCCGCCGGTTTCCAGCGCCACCTCGACCGGCGCGGATTCGGATTCCGTCATCCCTTCGCGCGCGTTCTCGTCCGGCTCACCGGACGCGCCGTTTTCCGTCTCGGCTTCAGCAAAACCGATCTCCTCCTGCGCAGCGCCTTCGAGTTCGCCCGCCAGATCCTCCTTGAAATCCTCCAGCGTGGGCAGGTCGCCGAGGTCCCTGAGGCCGAAATATTCCAGAAACTTGCGCGTGGTCCGGTACATGATGGGCCGTCCGGGGACCTTCTTGCGGCCAGCCGGGCCGATGATCTTTTTCTCGAGCAGGGTCTTGATCACGCCGCTGGAATCGACGCCGCGGATGTCCTCGACCTCCTGCCGCGTCAGCGGCTGTTTGTAGGCGATGATGGAGAGCGTGTCGAGGCTCGGCTGCGACAACTTGGTCGATTTGTCGATCTTGAGGAATTTGCGGATCCATTCCGAATACTCGTGACGGGTGCAGAGCTGAAACCCCTCGGCGACCTCGTTGACCTGCAGGTTGCGCGCCTGGTATTCCTCCTGCAGTTCCTCGAGAATGGAACGCCATTCGGCTTTTTCCGTGGCGTTGGAGACCGTGCGCTGCAAATCATCCGGGCTCACCGGAATGTCCGAGGCCAGGAGCAGGTTTTCGACGATCGCTTTGAGTTGTTCTCGTTCCAATGGCAGGCTCCCTCATCGTTCCCGTTCATTCTAATACAATCCGCCACAATCCCCAAGCGCTGCAAAAAATAAAAATTTCAATCGGGTGGCACAAGGAATTCCCGGACGACGCGCCGGAATGGAAGTCTTAAGAATCGGCTTTGAAGTACTTGCTGAGCGCGAGGCCCTGGGAATGGTAGTGGGACGCGATGTTTTTGCCGTACACCTTGTCCGGCGTTGCGACCATCTGCTCGAACTTCAAACGGCAGAACGTCTGTCCGTCCTCCACCATGAATGGCACGTCGTGCGGCCGCACTTCCATGACCGCGCAGGTCCCCTGATCGTGCCGCGCGTCCGTCTGGTTCCAGCCGAAGCCCGGATCGAAAAACCCCGCGTAATGCGTGCGCAGCTCGCCGCTGTTCGGCTCCCAGGCCACCATCTCGGCGAGCAGGTGCGGCCAGATGCAGACCTTCTCCTTGGACATCATGATGTAAAAACTTTCCGGCTCGAGAATCAGCCGCTGGTTGCGCGAACGGTAAATCGGTTCCCAGAATTCCAGCGGCTCGTAATAGTTCGTCTTGGCGAGGTCGATGATGTTGGAATTGGTTTTCGCCTTGTAGGCGATGACGTCGTTTTCGTTTTCGCCGCACAGATCGACGCCGAGGAACAACCCGCTGTCCACCTTGACGTTCTCGAACGGAATCTGTGAACCGTCGCGGTCGAACAGGATGGGACTGTTTTTGTAATCCTCGGCGAGGCTGTGTTTTTCCAGCGTCACCGGGGCGGTGCTGCCCACCCGCAGCTGGTTGAGCGACAACCCGGCCTTCACCCTGACCGGAAACGAACGCGGGATGATTTCCAGATACAGCTTGCCCCGGTGCCCCGGCGGAATTTCATCGAACCGGTGACCGTGGTCCACGATGACGCGCGTGAACATGTCCAGCCGCCCGGTGGAGCTTTTGGGATTGGCGAGGCCGAACAGCTCAGGCGGGAAGCTCACTTCTTCCAGAAGCGGAATGAGGTAGATGGCGCCTTTCTCCAGCACCCCACCGCCGCCCAACAGATCGAAATCGTACAGCGCCACGTCCTTGAGCTTGCTCTCCACCGTTTCGTTTTCCGGCAGGAAACTGCACTGAATGCGGTGGGCTTTGGCGCCTAATCTGAGATCGAGGCTGACCGGCTGAAACTGGGTCTGAAATATCGGCGATTCGGCGTGGATGTAGCCTTCCAGATAGGCCTGCTCGATCATCTGGCAGGGCAGATAGCCGGACCGGCCCCTGAGGGCGCTCAGGAGGTCATTCTCGGACGATTTGACAGGCTGTCCCACACCCCACCTCGAACTTGTAAGCGCTTTGTTTGAAAGGAATTCAAGAGATACCCCGAAAGCCCGCCGTCTGAGGGAAAATCCGATTGACAGGCCGTTTGGGGCTATGATTTAATCCTAATATTCTCATGATTTCAACCAGATAATTGCTAAAGGTTTGAGAACACTCCATGCCCTTGTACGAATACCACTGTGAAGAATGCGATCAGGAGTTCACGCTGTTGCAGCCCGCCTCAGTGAATAAAGACGAAACCACCTGTTCGGAATGCGGTTCTTCGAGGGTGTCGCATAAATTTTCCACCTTTTCCTCGAAAATCCAGGGAGTCTCCGCCGCGAGCAAGAAAAAACCCGTCACCGAGGCCGACTACCCCAACAAGGACATCTTCAAGTTGCCGATTCCGAGGCTTCGGTCCGAGTTGTAGCGGAAAAGAAAAAAATCGTCCCCTTCACCCTTTCGAAAGCCTGCACGTCTTCTCAGGTTCGCGTTATTCGCCGCCTGCCGGGAATAAGCGCAGGCTTCGGGGGTCTTTTAAGGTTCGTTCAACTGATTTCAGACAAGCGCAGTGCGTAGAGGTCACCGTTCATGGGTTCCGCAAAGAAAAGCAGAAAATCATTCGATTCCAAACATCCGCCGCAGGGCAAAGCGTCCCGGCGGTTCGCCGGGGGTTTGCTCTGGTTCGCCATCACCGCAGGCATCGCCTGGGCCCTGATGTACTATTCGGCCCCGTCCAGCCAGCTGGAACCCTACACCAAGTTTCAGAAGACCGCCGCCGAAGCGTCCGCCGACAAGGCCGAAAACGCTGAGGAACCGGACAGCTCCGAAACCCTCGCCGACCTGCACGATGAGGAAACCGCGGAGCCCGTGCAGACCGCCGCAGCGCCCCTGCCCCCTTCGGGCGTGAACCTGCCGCGTGAAGCGCTGGAACACATTTCCAAGGGCATGGAGCTGACCGAACAGGGGAAATTCAACGCCGGCACGCTCGAATTCGAAAAGGCCGCCAAGATCAGCCCCGATTCGCCGGAACTCTACTCGATCTGGGGCGCGGCGCTGCGCATGCAGAAACGTTTCAAGGGCGCGAGCAAAAAGTTCGCGCGGGCGCACGAGCTGGCGCCGAACGATGTGGAGATCGTGTTCAACTGGGGCATGTCCGCCATGGAAGATCGCGACTCGGACGAAGCCATCCGCCTGTTCAAAAAATCCATCGAACTGGAACCGGACAACTATCTCGCCCACAATTACCTGGGCAAAAGTTACGGCCAGAAAAAAATGTACGCCGAGGAGGAACAGAGCTACCGCAAGGCCATCGAGCTGAACCCCGATTTCGGCTGGGCGCATTTCAATCTGGGCGTCGTGCTCGGTCTGCAGAAGAAATACGAGGCGGCGGCCGACCCGTTCGAGCGCGCCATCGCCATCGACAAATCCTTTGAAAAACCGTTTGTCATTCAGCTCCTGACGGCGCTGGGCCGCCACAACCCCTCCCCAAAAACGCCCGCAGCCGAACCGGAAAAACCCGAGCCCGTCCAGGAAACCAAGGCCGAACCCGAGTCCGAGCCGGAGCCGATCAAAATCGAAGAGAAGAAAGTCGAAGGATCCGACCACAAGATGGAAGGCTCCAACATGAAAAAGGAGACCACCAACCTGAAGGGCGTCATCCAGATCAACGGCAAGCCCATCACCCGGCCCTCGGTGGTGTTTCTCGAAACCAAAAACAAGATGCGCGTTCCCAAACAGAAAACCGTAGAGCTCGAGGTGGTGCAGAGCGGCCTGCAATTCATCCCGCAGCATTCCGTGGTCACGGTGGGCTCTTCCGTCACGTTCGTCAACCAGGACCGGGAAGTGCACAACATCTATTCGAAATCGCGCAACAACCAGTTCAACCTCGGTGCGATGGCCGCCGGCTCCTCGAAAACCATCGACTTCAACCAGGCCGGTCCGGTGGTGCTGCGCTGCAACATGCACAAGGACATGCTGGGAACGATCTTCGTCGTCCCCAACGGGTACTACACCGAGCCGAACGAAAAAGGCGAGTACAGCTTCGACAAGGTGAAAAGCCAGGGTTACCTGCTGCAGGTGTGGCATCCCGGCCTCGATCCCGCGCTGGTGGAGAAACAGCTCAAGCCGGTGGAGTTGAACGGCGAAGACCAGACCATCGACTTCGCCATCGAATCCAGCTCCCAGCCGGGAGAGATCCACGATCTGGTGGACCCGACCGATTACAACGCCATCGTGGACAACATCGAAAAGGAAATCTATCAGGCCATCGAAGACTGGAAGCAGGGGAAAAAATCGATCCCGAGAAAACGCATGCTCATGGCCATCACCAAGCATTTCGACGGCGAGGGCCTGAAGGGCGCCATCTCCAAAAGCTTCAGCCCCCGGCGCAGCATCCTGCTGGAAAAAAAGCTCGACGAAATCCGCAAGGCCATCTCCGGCATCGGCGTGAAAAAAGAGGACGTGACGGAGGAATTCCTCAAAAACAAGGCCGCATTCGTGATCAGCCAGCTGCGCAACAACGTGCGCGAACTGGAAGCGCGCCTCAATCCGGATTTCGAAAAGGAGTGACCGGCGCTTCCCCATCCCACCCGGCCGGAAACGCCGTCTTCACGGCCTTGAAAGCAGACGCGGCGGCTCGCCGCGAACCCCTGCTTTTTTTTGACTTTGCCGAAAACACAATGCTACTTTGACGCCATGACGCTCCGGGTATTCAACTCCTTGACCAGAACGAAAGAAGAATTCACGCCGCTCGAACCCGGCAAGGTGAAGATGTACGTCTGCGGCGTCACCGTCTACGACTACTGCCACGTCGGCCACGCCCGCGCAGCGGTGGTGTTCGACACCATCTACCGCTACCTCAAACACATCGGGTTCGACGTCACCTACGCGCGCAACTTCACCGACATCGACGACAAAATCATCAACCGCGCCAACGAGCAAGGCATTCCCTGGCAGGAGGTCACCGAGAAATACATCCAGGCTTTCTACGAGGACATGGGCAAGCTCAACATCGCCGCCCCCACCGTGGAGCCGAAGGCCACCGGGCACATCCCCGAGATGATCCGCATGATCGAAAGCCTCGTCGATCAGGGCAAGGCCTACGCGTCGGAGGGAGACGTTTTTTACGCGGTGAAATCCTTTCCTGAATACGGAAGCCTTTCCGGCAAGAACATCGACGATCTGCGCTCCGGCGCGCGGGTGGAGGTGAACGAAAGCAAACGCGACCCGCTGGATTTCGCCCTCTGGAAAAAGAGCAAGCCCGGTGAGCCCGCCTGGGACAGCCCCTGGGGCTCCGGCCGCCCCGGCTGGCACATCGAATGTTCGGCCATGGGCACCCGCTATCTGGGCGAAACCTTCGACATCCACGGCGGCGGCAAGGACCTGGTGTTCCCGCACCACGAAAACGAGATCGCCCAGTCCTGCGGCGCTTCCGGCAAACCGCCGGTGAGATACTGGCTGCACAACGGCTTCGTCAACATCGACAAGGAAAAGATGTCCAAATCGCTGGGCAACTTCTTCACCATCCGCGACATCTATCAGCGACACCATCCGGAAGCGCTGCGCCTGTTCGTGATCAGCTCGCATTACCGCAACCCGATCGACTACTCCGAGGAGAACCTCGAGGACGCGCTGAAAGTGTTGACCCGTTTTTACGAGGGCATCGACGCCGCACAAAAACAGCTGGCAAAATCCTCGCCGGAGGACAACCTGGACCTTGAAAAAATGCTGGGCGAGTACCCGTTCATGCAGAAATTCGAGGAAGCCATGAACGACGATTTCAACACCGCCGTGGCGCTCGCGCACATGAACGAGGAATTGCGCCACCTCAACAGGATGACTTCCCAATCCAGCGTGGATGCGAAAGCCGTCGCCCTCTCACTCGCCGCCCTCAAAACAGCAGGCGGCGTGCTGGGCCTGTTTTACCGTTCCGGCAAAAAGTTCCAGTCGGAAATATTCGCGCTCAAAAGTCAGTCGCAGGCGGTGGACACCGGCAGGATCGAACAGCTCATCGCCGACCGCAACTCGGCGCGCAAGGCGAAAAACTGGGCGGAGGCGGACCGCTGCCGCGACGAATTGACGCAAATGGGCGTCCTGCTGGAAGACACGCCGCAGGGCACCGAATGGAAGCTGAAATGATTCCCGCACCGCAGTCCGCCCCCGGCAATCCTTACCGGGCTTTCACGCAGGACCTCAACCGGGTGACCGCCGTTGCCGGTCTTCCCGAGATCCGCGTGCCGGAAAAAACCGTGCGCTGCGTGTGGAACGAACAGCTGTTCAACGCGAAGACCCTGCAAACTTCCAATGGAGAGAAGCTGGAAATCCTGTTTCCCGGCTACTGGAATTTCGGGCCGGGCCCGGATTTCAAATCCGCCGCAATAAAAGTTGAAAACGCCATCCACGAAGGGGACGTGGAGATCCACATCTATTCGGGAGACTGGGACGCGCTGCAGCACGCGCACGATCCGGACTACGACCGGGTGATCCTGCATGTGTTTTTGTGGCAGAGCCCGAACCGGCAACTGCTGGACGACGGGGCGGCCTCGCCGCGCTTCGAGCTGGAACTCAAGGGTCACCTGACCAGGGGCATCCTCGAACTCAAGGACGAGCTGGATTTCGAAAACTATCCGCCCGATCATCAATCCCAGTACGGCCGCTGTCACGAGCCGTTTTCCCGATTGACCCCGGAACGCGTCGCGCAGCTTCTCGACGCCGCCGGCGACGCCCGCATCCAGACCAAGATGGACCGCTTCCACGACCGCATCCTCATGCACGGCTACGAGCAGACCTTTTACGAGGCCGTCGCCGAAGCGCTGGGCTACCCCAACAACAAGGAACCCTTCCGCAGGCTGGCCGAGTCGGCGCCGCTCGATGCGCTGCACGCCTTGCCGCTGGACGATACGTCCGGCCGGGTGCTGCCTGTGCAGGCGGTGTTGTTCGGGATGGCGGGGATGATCGAATTCCGATCCCTCGACACCGAATCGTTGCCGGAAACGGACCGCAACTATTTTTCCACGCTCAAGCGCCTGTGGGCGTCGCACAGGGCGCGGCTGCCCGCGTCGCCGCTGGAATTCGGCATGTGGAAATTCGGCGGTATCCGCCCCGCGAATTCGCCCTATCGGCGCATCGCCGGGCTCGCCCACCTGATCGAGCGTCACCGGCAAGAGGGACTGTTCGCCGCGATGCTGCGCGAATTCAAATCGGCGTTTTCCATTTTCGCGGCGAGAGGTTATAATGGTTCGATTCCGGGGAAACTCACTGATTTTTTCTGCGTTGAAGCGGACGACTACTGGGCGGACCACCTCGCCCCCGGCGGCAAAAAACTGGCGAAGGGACAGCAGTTGATCGGTCCGGCCCGCTCCGCAGAAATCACGGTGAACATGGCGCTGCCCATCGGGTTGATCTACGCACGCGCCGCCAAATCCCTGGAGCTGGAAACCGGATTCAACCTGCTGTTTCAGTCCCGCAAAGCCACAGGCGACAACCGGCTGCTGCGCTTCATGAAACACTACGTGTTCGGAAACGACAAAGACAAAATCAAAGCCCTCAAAAGCGACAAGCAGATGCAGGGCCTCATGCAGATCTATCAGGATTTCTGCACCCAGAACCAGAACAGCTGCCAGCACTGCCGGTTCCCGGAACTGCTGCAGCGGGACTATTCCTGACGCCGGCGGCGGACGCAATCAAAGGGTTGCCCGCACGGCCGCAACAGGCTACAGTGGAGCCGTTCTGGAAAACAATTCAACGGTATCGACGATGACCGACCATCTTGACGAACTGGAAAACCAAAGCATCTTCATCCTGCGCGAAGCCTACAAGAACTTCAAGAACCTGGCCATGCTCTGGTCCATCGGCAAGGATTCCACCGTGCTGGTGTGGCTGGCGCGCAAGGCGTTCTTCGGGCACTGTCCCATCCCGCTGGTGCACATCGACACCTCCTACAAGATCCCCGCGATGATCGAATACCGCGACCGCGTGGCCAAGGAATGGGGGCTCAATCTGGTGGTGGGGCAGAACAAAAAAGCGCTCGCCGAAGGCATGAACCACGAGATGGGCCGCATGGTGTGCTGCGAAGCCCTCAAGACGCAGGGACTGCAATCCGTCATGGACGAGAAAAACTACACCGGCCTCATCCTGGGAATCCGCCGCGACGAGGAAGGCACGCGCGCCAAGGAACGGTATTTTTCGCCGCGCGACAAGAATTTCGAATGGAACTTCAAGGATCAGCCGCCCGAACTGTGGGACCAGTTTAAGACCACGTTCAAGGAAGGCACGCACATCCGCATCCATCCGATTCTGCACTGGACCGAACTCAACGTCTGGGAATACATCCAGCGTGAAAAAATCCCGATCATCGACCTGTACTTTGCCAACGCGGAAGGGCGGCGCTACCGCTCACTGGGCTGCGCGCCCTGCACCGGTTCGATCGAGTCCACCGCCAAGAACGTCGATGAGATCGTCGAGGAACTCAAGCACAAGACCACGACCTCCGAGCGGTCCGGACGCGCCCAGGACCAGGAAGACACCTACGCCATGCAGAAACTGCGCGCCCGGGGATACATGTGATGAGCGGCAACGGCACCCAACCCACCCTTTCGGCGCGGCAGATGCGGCTGGTCATCGTCGGGCACGTGGACCACGGCAAATCGACCCTCGTGGGCCGGCTGCTTTCCGACACCGGCAGCCTGCCCGACGGCAAGCTCGACTTCATCAAGGACATCTGCGAGCGCCAGGGCAAATCCTTCGAGTTCGCGTTTTTGCTCGACGCGCTGGAAGAGGAACAGGATCAGGGCATCACCATCGACACCAGCCAGATCTTTTTCCGCACCGCCAAGCGGCCTTACGTCATCATCGACGCGCCGGGCCACAAGGAATTTTTAAAGAACATGGTGACCGGCGCCGCCAACGCCGACTCGGCCCTGCTGCTGATCGACGCCTACGAGGGCGTGCAGGAGCAGTCGCGCCGCCACGGCTACATCCTGAAGCTGCTGGGCCTCACCCAGGTCGCGGTGGTGGTCAACAAGATGGATCTGGTGAACTACGATCCGGAGACCTTTTTCAGGATCAAATCCGAATACACCGATTTTTTGAAATCCTTCGACATCGAAGCCAAGCAGTTCATCCCGGTCTCCGCCAAGCAGGGCGTTAACATCGCCAAACGGGCGGACGAGATGCCCTGGTATAAGGGCCCGACCGTGCTGGAAATGCTGGATCAGTTCGAGGAGCACCTGCCGCCCAGCCACCTGCCCTTCCGCTTTCCGGTGCAGGACGTCTACAAATTCGACGAGCGGCGCATCATCGCCGGACGCGTCGAATCGGGCAAACTGAAAGTCGGCGACCATCTGGTGTTCTCGCCCTCGAACAAGAAGGGCGTGGTGCGCAGCATCGAGGCCTGGAGCGTGCCCGAGCAGCCCAAAGAGGCCAGCTCGTCGCAATCGATCGGCTTCACCCTGGATGAGCAGATCTTCGTCGAGCGCGGCGACATCGCCACCCGCGTGGACCAGCCGCCCATCGTCTCGACCACCTTCGACGCCAACCTGTTCTGGATGGGCAAACGCCATCTGGAAAAGGGGCGCACCTACACCATCAAGCTGACCACCCAGGAGGTGGAGTGCGAGGTGGTGGAGTTCAAGAAAGTGATCGACGCCTCGACGCTGGAGACGCTGCCCAATCAGGATTTCATCGCCAAAAACGACGTGGCTGAGTTGACGCTCAAAACACGCACCCCGGTCGTGTTCGACCTGTTCGGCACCAGCGCCACCACCGGCCGCTTCGTGATCGTGGACGACTACGACGTCTGCGGCGGCGGCATCATCATCACCTACACGCCTTCGAACAAGGAAGACAAGCTGCGCGACGAAGTCCGCCTGCGCGACTTCAACTGGGTTAAGAGCAACATCAAATCCGAGGAACGCGCCTACCGCAACGGCCACCGCGCCGCGCTCATCCTCATCTCCGGGGAAAGCGGCGTCGGCAAAGCCGACCTCGCCCGCCACCTGGAGGAAAAACTGTTCAAGCTGAATTTCCAGAGCTACCTGCTCGACCGGCGCAACGTGCGCCTCGGCGTCTCCGCCGATCTGATCAGCGGCCCGGAGAGCCCGCCCACCGAGGAAACCATCCGCCGGTTCGGCGAAGTGACGAAACTGTTTCTCGACGCGGGGCACGTGGTCATCTCCACCTCCAACGCCTACAACCAGAACGAGGACGCGGACATCCGGCTGCTGGCCGAGCCGTATCCGGTGGTCGAAATCGAGGTGTCCGACGCTTCGGAACCCGGCGGCAACGCCGATCTGGTGCTGACGCCGGCGGAGGTGAAAAACCAGGGCGACGCCGCGAAAAAAATCTACGACTATCTCAAGAGCCGGAAAATCCTGACCGGCCACAATTACTCCATTTAAGGATTGACTTTTCACCCGCAGCGTGGAAAATGAACCCCTTATTTTTCCTTAAATCGCAAACCCGGTTCTCATTGTAAAGACAGTCCCATGCCCAAAATCACCGTCATCAACGCAGACACAGGCGAAACCAACACCTTCAAAGCGGGCTACGGCGCGAACCTCCGCCAGGCCGCCGCCTACAAAGACATCGAAATCTACAAGGGCATGCATAAATATCTGAATTGCCGGGGCATGGGCGCCTGCGGCACCTGTCTGATCGAAGTCGAACCCTTCGAGAACGTCGATCCCCACACCTTCATCGAAAGACTGCACAAGGTCGGCCCCAACCAGAAGCTGGGTTGCCGGGCGAAAGTGTACGGCGACATCACCGTCAAAGCCGCACTCAAGGACTGACTGCAAACCGGCTTTACCGCACACGCACGCCTCGACCCGCACGTTGTTTTCCCCACGGATTTAAATTCACAACCCTCAAATTCCTCCCATTGCGTTACTATAATGGGGTCGCATCCCCAAAACCGTCCGCTGTGCCGCCGCACGCTCACATTCTCGTGCGGCACGGCTTCTATTTCGCAGGAACCCAACGATGAACAACACAAAGAGAGTTTTGATCGCTCTGGTTTTCTTGTTTGTATGTGGACTGCTGCCCGTCCACGCCGAAGAAATGCCCAAGCCCTATGTGGGCTCTGAAGCCTTCGAACGCATGAAACAACTGGTGGGCACCTGGGAAGGCACGATGGACA
Organism: Nitrospinales bacterium; assembly: GCA_965223345.1. Classification (GTDB taxonomy): domain Bacteria; phylum Nitrospinota; class Nitrospinia; order Nitrospinales; family VA-1; genus CBDCWG01. Next base: position 1,318,097 of record CBDCWG010000012.1, on the reverse strand, counting down.
TGGGCAAAGGCCCGCAGAAGATGAAAACCGAATACAGGCTCACCTCCGGCGGCAGCGCCATCGTGGAAACGTTTTCCGTCGGCTCGCCGCACGAGATGGTCTCGGTCTATCACGACAACGCCGCCAAAAAGCTCTCGATGACCCACTACTGCATGATCGGCAATCAGCCGAAGATGGTGCTTAAGAGCATGGACGCGAACAGCATCACGCTGGACCTCGCCGAAGACGCGCCCATCAATGTGTCACACGATCAACACATGCACGGCGCGACGATCGTCTTCAACGACAAGGACACCGTCACACAGCGCTGGACGGGGTTCGAAAAGGGAAAAGAAAACCACGTGGTCCAGATCCACTACCAGCGCGTGCAGTGAGGCGGCGTCAGAACATCTTGAGCAGCACCAGCACCGGCAGCAACAGCAGTCCCACGATGCAGACGAGGGCGTGCAGCAGCACGTCCCAGCGCTTGCTAAAGGGAACGAGTGTGATAAAGTACGCAAAAACTAGGTACTCCCACACCGTGTTTCCATAGTGAATGTGGTTGCGCACCAGAAACGTGATCAGCGCGATCACGATGACTCCATACAGCAACGCATGGGTTTTGATGAGCAGCGGCGGGCGCTTGAAAAAAGCCATGTAGGTTCCCAGAAACGCATTGGGAATGAGAACGCCCATGGCGGCGAACACCCAGCCGAGGGATGGGGATTGGGTGACTTTTTCGATCAGGTCCGGGTCCATGAATTGAGCGGGGTGAGGGTCGCGTTTGTTTAATGAAAGGTGAAATTGTAACATGGATTTGAACCTGAAAGGCCGCAGGGTGTTGATCACCGGTGTGGGCGACGGCATCGGCCGCGCCCTCGCCCTCAAATTCGCCGCCGCCGGCGCGCGCGTCGCGGGCTGTGCGCGCAGCGAAGACCGCCTGCAATCGCTGTCCGGCGAAATCGCGGGCAGCGGGCATTTTTTTCATCCCGCCGATCTCACCCGGCTTGAGGAAATCCAGTCCCTGCACGATAAGGTACAGGAGGCGCTGGGCGGGCTGGACGTTCTGGTCAACAACGCGGGCTCGATCATCAAACTGGCGGCGTTTTCCGAGGCCACGGACGCGGACTGGCAGGATTCGTTCGACGTCAACCTGATGCAGGTGGTGCGGCTCACCCGCTTGTGCGTGCCGGCGCTCAAGAGATCGTCCGCGGCGCGGATCATCAACATCAGCTCCACCGCCGCCGCACGCCCGGGAGAGATGTTTCCCCACTACAGCGCCATGAAGGCCGCCCTGTCCAATCTGACCGTTTGCCTGGCGCAGTCGTTGGCGGCCGATAAAATCTGCGTCAACGCGGTGTCTCCGGGTCCGGTGTGGACGCGTTCCTGGGAGAAAGAAGCGGAAGCGCTGGCCGGTCAGTCCGGAAAACCGACGGACGTCGTCGCCGGGGAAATCCGCACCCAGACCGCGCAGTCGCTGCCGCTTGAGCGCATGGGGATGCCGGAAGACGTCACCGGAATGGTGCTGTTTCTCGCCTCCGATCACGCAAGCTGGATCACCGCCACCAACGTCACCATCGATGGCGGCTTGAACAAGATTCCCTACTGAACCCCTCGGGGAACCCCGGTCACCGCGCCGGTCCCCGGCATTGGGCGCTGACGCCCGAGGAAACGGCCCTTCCCCTTGCACGCACCGATCACAATCCTCCGCGCCGCCTCATTCCTCTTTCTGATCCTGCTCACGGCCTGTTCGGTATCGAAGAAGCCGAATGAAAACGCCGGGTCGCTGGTCGAAAAGGAAGCGCCGATCTTCGACAAGCGGTTTCAGGAATTCACCTTCGAACAGCTCAGCCTCACCAATTTCTGGAAGGAAAAAAAGGATGCGGCAACCCGCAAACCGGTGCCCCTGCACAACGAATCGTTCGCCGAACTGACCGGGCAAGTGCAGGACGGCGTGGTCAACATTTACACGCTGCGCCTGGAGGAACGGGACGTCAAATTCGGCATCGCGCCCAACGACCTCTTGCCGATCAAGATCCCCTTCATATCCACCCTGTTTGAGATCGTCCCCTTTCAGGTGCCGATTCCCTTCAACACCGAGGGCCTGAGCCTCGGTTCGGGATTCATCATCAACGAGGAGGGCTACATCCTCACCAACGCGCACGTGATCTTCAACGCGCTCGACATCCGCATCGGGCTGGCGCACAGCCGCAAGGAATACCACGCCACCATCATCGGCATCGACCGGCTCACCGACACGGCGCTCATCAAGATCGAACCCGACCATCCCCTCACTGTGCTGCCGCTGGGCGATTCCGACCGCCTCAAAATGGGAGAGACCGTGCTCGCCATCGGCAACCCGCTGGGACTGACGCACACCGTGACCTCCGGGCTCATCAGCGCCAAGGAGCGGGTGTCGCCGGGCAGCAACGACAAGTACGCCAACTTCATCCAAACCGACTCCGCCATCAATCCCGGCAGCAGCGGCGGCCCGCTGGTCAACTTTCACGGCGAGGTGGTGGGGATCAACACCGCCATCGTCTCCGAAGCGCAGTTGATCGGTTTCGCGGTTCCGGTGAACACGGTGAAGGAAGTGATGCCGATGCTGGTGCTGGGACAAACCGACCGCGGCTGGCTGGGGATCAAGGCGACGGCGCTGACACCGGAAGAAGCGGCGGAGCAAAACGCCGCAGGCCGCGCGGTGCTCAGAATCCAGGAAGTCGAGCCGGGCAGCCCGGCGGAGCGATCCGGCCTCAAGGCCGGCGACATCCTGGTGAAGCTCGACGATCAGCCGATCACCGATTTCGTGGTGTTTCGCCGCAAGCTGCTCGGTCTCTCGCCGGGGAGAAAAATCCAGCTCACCGTGCTGCGCGACGGACGCCGCATGAAAATCAACAGCACGCTGACGCACCGAAAATCCGGCGGCGCATCCGAGCCTTGAAACCGCAGCAAGTCAGCGAGAACACCCGGCTCACTTCCCCGCCGTTTGCGGGACGATTTCCTTTCCGAGCCATTTGCGCCAGATCAGCCGGAACAGCACGCGCAGGTAATTGGGACCGGTCTTGAGCAGGCTGAAGCTGGAGAATCCCATGTCCACCGAACGGTTGATCCAGGAAATCGGCACCTCGCGCACATCGTAGCCCAAAAGGATGGGCTGCAGCCCCGTTTCAGCGTTCGCCGCGAAATCGTCGGTTTCGATGTGGATCGCATCCAGCACGTCCTTTCGCATCAGCTTGAGGTTGTTGGTCGCGTCGCGGAAATGCCGCCCCAGTGCGAGGTTCGCCAGGATGTGAAAGCCGCGGTTGGCAAGGATCTTGGTGAAAGCGTAATTGAGCAGCACGCTCTTGCGCGAAAACCGGCTGCCGATGGCCACGTCCGCCCCTTCCGCCACCGCGTCGAACAGACCGGTGAGCTCGGGCAGGATGTGCTGAAAATCGCAGTCCATCATCAGCACGTAGTCGCCGCGCACCGCCGCGAAACCGTCCCTGAGCGCCCGCCCGACCCCGTTGGGCAGGCCGCGCCGCACCAGGCGGATGCGCGGATCCTCCCTCCCCAGCCGTTCGACCACCGCGGCGGTGTCGTCCGTGCTGTTGTCGTCCACCAGGATCACTTCGTGCAGGTAGTTGCCGTAACAGGCCCTCAGGTTGTCCACCAGCGCGGACACGTTGTCTTCTTCGTTGTGGCAGGGCACCACCACCGAAACCCGGTTTTTGAAGCTCTCGTGCGCGGTCAGGTCGGTTCCGGGGCGCACCCAGCCTTCGAGCGGCGGTTTCTGTGCGTTCAGATACAGCGAACCGGCGAAATTGCGGAAATAGGGAAAATTCTCGAAAATGAGGCTGAGGTTCTGCATCGGCCAGAGCAGAAACCGCGGGGTCGATGGAAACACGAAATCGTAGGGCAGGATCTTGATCCCCACGTACCCCACCTCCGAAAGGATGGTGAACAGGTCGATGCGGTTGATCGGCCGGCCCGCCGATCGGCCCGTCCCCAGAAAGGAAAACAGCCGCGCGAAGGTGCGGCGCAGGATGTAAAACGGGTTCCAGGGATTCCAGTCGAACAGCAGGATCTGTCCGCCGGGATGCAACAGCCGCTTGGCTTCCTGCAGAAACGACGCGCAGTTTTCTTCCGTCAAAAGATTCCAGCCGACGATGAAATCGAACCGGCGGTCCGCGAGGTCTCCGGGAAACGCATCCAGCGTCACGCTCTCGATGTGGCCAACCGCTGTTTCCGGCGGCCGCCCGGCTCCGTTGACGCCGCCAAAGGTCGCCGCGCAGATGGGGTTGTGGCCGCCGTTGCAGCGGGCGATCTCCTGCGCCCATTCGCTGCCGCCGCTGCCCACTTCCAGGATGCTCTCACCTGGCAGCAGATGGAACAGATGGCGCACCATGCGCGCCCGCCATTCCAGCCGTTGCGGCAGGAAACGGTCCTTGTCCCGCCAATACGCGGCCCGCAGAACCTCCTGTTTTTTCAGGGATTCTGCAAGCTCCCGGCGTCTTCTGTCGGCGCTGCTCATCGGCGTCGCATCCATCCCGTCTCCGTATCTCCATCCGTCATTCACGCCGTGCCCGCATCTCAAACCGGGCCGCGACGTGGCAATTATAAGGGCTGGGTACGGCAATTCCCAATGCAAAAACAAAGCCACTGGAATTCGCCAGAACGACGCGCTACGATGGTTCAAGAGGCCCGCGCATCCACGGCAAATCGCGCGGGCCCTGCAAATCCGGCAACCCCTTCCATTCCATGATTTCCGGGAGAGCATCGAAATGAGCACGCAAACCGCAACAATGAAACAGGGAACCCGCATCAAAATCAGCAAAGCGTTTTTGCCCACCCTGATGGTTCTGGGCATCTTGTACACCATCCGCTCCCACGTCACCGACTGTCCGCCCCAGACCATCCTGGGCGCGTGGACCGTGCTGCCGCCGGTGGCGTTCATCATCGACTATATGTTGTTTGACCGAAAACGGGAATCCAAAGAGGAGTTCGAGCACTTCAAATACGTGCAGGGGCTCGCACGCAACCTCTGGCTCGGCATGGTGATGCTGCTGGCCGCGCTGTACCTCGGCAACTGGAGTGGGTGAGGCCGGACTTCAGGCGCGGCTCCATTTGTTTTTCATCACCGTGAACGCGTCTTTGAGGAAGGATTTCGCCATTTTGGTGCTCTTGTTGCTGGAGGATTCGGTGAACAGATCGGTGAACAGCTGCACGATGCGTTTCGGTTTGCGCACAAAATACACCGAGTAGAACAGGAAAACCCCGAACGTCACCAGGAACGACAGCTGCCAGTCGCCGAAATGTTTGTTGTAGGACGTTTTCTTGGCGCCGAAATCCTGGAACGTGAACAGGCTCATCAGGTATGCGTCCGACAGTTCGGTGATGACGCCGTCTTCACGCAGCTGGTTGAAGGATTCCGTGTTGGGCTGCGGCGAATAAGCGTTCAGGTTGACGTTCGTCAGCCCCAGCCACCCGCATTTGACAATGGCGCCGTACGTGCGCAGCACGCTTTTGAAATCGTCTTCCGGAAAGCCGATGATGAAAAAGCAGCCCACGTTGATGCCCGCCTTGAGCGCCGCCTGCGCCGATTCGAACATCGTCGGCAGGTGCACTTTTTTCTTGATCGCTTTCAGCACGCGCGGGTCGCCCGATTCCGGCGCGAACGCGAACTCGTGGCAGCCCGCCGCTTTGAGTTTTTTCGCCACCTCGTAATCGATGCCCTCGCTGCGCGTGCCCGAGGGCAGTTGAAACGTGATTTTCATGCCGCGCGCCACGATCTCGTCGCAGAAATCGCTGATCCACTGTTTGCGCACGATGGCGGTGAGGTCCTCGAACTGAAAATCGGTCGTGCCGTAGCGTTTGTGGTAGGTCTCCATCTCATCGACCACCAGTTTGTGGTCTCTGGGGATCCATTCCGTCGTCCACATATTGGGACTCGTGCAGAACGTGCAGGAGAAGGGGCATCCGCGCGTCGCCAGCATGGGCATGAAGCTGCCCTGCGAGGCGCCGTGCGGCTGGTTCACCGCATTGTAGGTCTCGATGTCGAACAGATCCCAGGCCGGCCAGGCGATGGCATCGATGTCGCGCTTGCGCTTGCGCCGCGGGTTCACCCGGATCGTCCCGCCCGCATCGCGGTACGCGATGCCCGCAACCGCTTCCAGTGGCGCACCGCGCTGCCAGTGATCCACAAGCTCTACCGCCGTCTCCTCGCCTTCGCCCAAAACGACCGCATCGAGCGGCGCGCCTTGCAGCGAATACTCGGGGAATCCGGTGACGTGCTCGCCGCCCATCATCAGACGCGCATCGGGAAACGCTTGGCGGATGCGCTCGATCAGCCCGCGCACGTACACCCAGTGCGAGGTGAACATGCAGCCCAGCCCGATGACCTCGACATCCCTGGGGATGCGGGCGACGATAGCCTCGTCCGTCAGGCCGCGGATGCGCACGTCCTTGAATTTGAAAAAATGCCGCGGGGCCGAGCCGGGGCCGTCCACCACGTGCACCTCGTGCCCCGCCTCCCTGAGCGCCGCGGCGATGTAGGCGAGACCGATCGGCGGCATGCTGATGGTGGACACGAAATTGGTCAGCGACACGAATTTGGAAGGCTCGACCAGACAGATTTTCACGGGTTTCTCCTGCGTGCGAAAAAGCTAACGGAAATCTAACGGAAAGCGGCCACGGAGACAGGAATAATGCGTCTCTAAATCGTAACACACTTACAGGTCAGCCCCTAGCGCTTTCCCCCGCCCTGGCGCGGTGCGGCGGCCTCGACGCGGATTCTCAACCTCTCCGGCGGCGGGCTTCCAATGCGGCCCGGTTGCCGGGACGACGAAAAACCCGCGTTGCACTCCAACCGGGTTTCGCTTATCCTTGATGGAAATTTTCCCGCAAATGGAATTTTTCCACTTCCGTTCACTCAGAGGAATCATGATCAAAACCATCAATCCGGATATCTTTCGCGAATACGACATCCGCGGCATCGTGGGCCGCGACCTCAACGCCGACACCGTCGAAGTGATCGGCAAAGCCATCGGCACCTACATCCGCAGACAGGGCGGCAAAACCTTCACCGTGGGCCGCGACATGCGCGCAAGCTCGGTGGATTTCCGCGACGCCGTCACCAAGGGCCTGCGCTCCACCGGCATCAACGTCACCGACATCGGCATGGTGCCCACGCCGGTGGCCTACTTCGCCCTGCACCACCTGAACCCCGACGGCGGCGTGATGATCACCGGCTCCCACAATCCGGCCGAGTTCAACGGCTTCAAGATCAGCCATGGGAAAAACAGTCTGTATGGCGAAAAGATCCAGGAGTTGCGCGGCCTCATCGAAAAAGGCGATTTCGAAAGCGGCGACGGTTCGTTTGACGAGAAGGAAGTGCGGCAGGCCTACATGGACAAAATCGCGAGCAGCGTGACGATCCCGCGCAAGGTCAAGGTGGTGGCGGACGGCGGCAACGGCTGCTTCGGCATCGTCGGCCCCGAACTGCTCAAGCGCATGGGCATGGACGTGATCGAGCTGTACTGCGAACCCGACGGCAGCTTTCCCAACCACCACCCCGACCCCACTGTGGAAAAAAACCTGCAGGACCTGATCGCGCGCGTGAAAGAAGAGAAAGCGGAACTGGGAATCGGTTTCGACGGCGATGCGGACCGCATCGGCCTGGTGGATGAGAAAGGCGGCATCATCTGGGGCGACCACCTGCTCATCCTGCTCGCCCGCAACCTGCTGGAGAAGCATCCCGGCGCCACCGTCGTCGGCGAAGTGAAATGCTCGCAGAACCTGTTCAACGACATCAAGCAAAAGGGCGGCACGCCGGTGATGTCCGCCGCGGGCCATTCCCTCATCAAAAAGCGCATGAAGGAAACCGGCGCGCTGCTGGCGGGCGAGATGAGCGGCCACATCTGCTTCGCCGACACCTACTACGGCTTCGACGACGCCATCTACGCCGCCTGCCGCATCCTCGAGATCGTCGCCACCTCCGATCAGAAACTCTCGCAGATGCTGGCCGACGTTCCCGTGACCGCGTACACGCCGGAAATCCGCATCGACTGCCCCGACGACCAGAAATTCAAGATCGTGAAGGAGATGACCGAATACTTCCGCGAGAAATACGACGTGGTGGACATCGACGGTGTGCGCGTCAACCTGGACGGCGGCTGGGCGTTGATCCGCGCCTCCAACACGCAGCCCGTGCTGGTGCTGCGCTTCGAGGCGGACACCCAGGAGCGGCTGAAGGAGATCGTCGCGCTGGTGCACGAGCCGCTGAAACGCTACGAACCGACCGTGAAATTCGATCCCGGCCTGTGAGTGTCAACGGACTTCGATGACACCCATTGAGAGCCCTTTGCATAAATCCAAGGGTTGAGAAAAGTTCAATTCATTGTCACCCTGAGCTTGTCGAAGGGTGCTTGATCATGCTTCGACAGAGCTTGTCCTGAGCTTGCCGAAGGACTCAGCATGACACGACTATGACTCATGCAAAGGGCTATGAAGAAAAAATGATCCGAAAATACCTGCACACCCGCTTCCGCGTCGCGGACATGGAAAAATCCCTGCACTTTTACACACAGGTGCTGGGGCTCAAACTCACTGAACAGAAAACCTCGCCGCGCGGCTCCAAGCTGGCGTTCCTGGAAGCGCCGGGCACCGGCAGCGAGATCGAGCTGTGCTCGTTTCCCGAAAGCGGTGACGTCGCCGTGCCGGAAGACCTCGTCCACCTGGCGTTTCAGGTGGACGACCTCCACGCCTGCATGGAGCAACTCAGACAGGCCGGCGTCCCCATCACCGAAGGCCCGATCGAATCCTCGAACGGCACCAAATTCATCTTCACCGAAGACCCGGACAAATATGAGATTGAGTTGATGGAGTACCCGGAGGATTGAAAGGCGGGACAGGATAACGGGATAAAACAAAGGTCAAAAAATCGGGTAACCGCAAAGACGCAGAGGACGCAAAGGAAAAACCAGACCGCACGTTCCCCATTTCCAAAAGGCTTACAGGTTTCAAAACCAGTTTAGGCATCGTTTCCCACACGTCCTTTGAAAAACGGATTGTGATTTTTCTCCTGCCCCACGGTGGTCGCGGGACCATGGCCTGGGTGAATGCCCGTCGCATCGGGTAAGCGCAATACCTTCCTGGTGATGGAATGGAACAGGTCTTGCCACGAGGAATTCGCACGCCCCATGGACCCTGCGAAAATCACATCCCCAGAAATCAGGGTTTGGTTTATCAGATAAGAAACCCCACCGGCCGTATGACCGGGCGTTTCTATGCATCGGATTCGCAAATTTCCCAGTGTTATTTCATCGCCTTCCTTGACAATTTTGAAGTTGTTGCTGCCTTTGGGCCTGGGCTCTTTATGGTCAATGTAGGTTGGGCAATCGAACGCATCGCTGAGTTCTCCCAAGCCGCCTGCGTGATCCGGGTGGGCATGGGTCAATAAAATCATGCTGGGTCGAACACCCATTTCCCGGGCTTTGCGGATGATGGTTTTGGGGTTTGCTCCCGTGTCCACCACGGCAGTTTCTCCCGTAGCTTTGCAACGCAACAGGTAGCAATTTACAGGGTACTCACCCATGAATACATTGAGGCAGACCAAATCAAAATCCGGATCATCGGCGGGTTTATCGGGTTCCCAACGGTCCTGGGCAATATCGATCAAGGCAGGTCCATCCAGATCCAAAACCTTCGCGAGCTTCAACACATCCGAATCCTCCGGTGTCAGTTGATAACTTTCTATCCGTTGGAGGTCGTCAACCGAGAGGTCCGTTGCACGAACAAGGTCGCCCTTGGACCATGCTTTTCCGTCGCGGGCCTTTTGCACAATATCTCCCAATTCATCTTCGAGTGGCATCGTCTCTCCCTTTATTTCATTCTTCCTTTAAATACCAGTTCCGCCACACCCGACTTGTCCAGTTCTCCCTTACCCGCTGCAATGAGACGCTGGTATTGATCGAAAGTAGCTTGTGCTACCGGCAACTTCAATCCTGCGGATTGCGCCAGGTCGAGGGCGATTCCAGAATCCTTAGCCGCATGCGCGGCGGAGAAATAGCATTCATGATCCCGTATCTGCATGTCTTCGCCGTCCGTTTCAAGAACGCGCGAGGCCGCACCGGTTTGACCAAAGACCTCACGAAGTATTGTCAGATCCAGCGCAAGCGCGTCTCCGAGGCCCAACCCTTCTGCCAATGCGGCGGTGTTGCTGTTCATCACCATATTGACGAGTGCTTTGACTTTTGCCGCGTCGCCAGCAGGGCCGACATAGAGAAGCCTGGAGCTCAATGCCTCCAGTATTGTTTGAGCCTGTTCAAAGACCGGCTTTTTCCCACCACACATAAGATAGAGAGTGCCTTCGCGTGCCTGTGTGATACTGCTGGCCATCAACGCTTCCAGATTGGTCCCGCCTTTACTCTCGACGCGGGCTTCCGTTTTGATGTGTGTTTCGGGGCTGACCGTGGCAAAATTGATAAACAATCTGCCCTTGGCATGGCAAAGTAAGCTGGTGGGTTTTTCTTCTGAGAATATTGCATCCATTGCCGCGTCATCCGTGACCACGGTCAGCACGACATCGCTTATTTCAGCAACGCGCGCCGGCGTAGCCGCTTCCTCGCAGGAAAGTTCCTTTGCCAACGATTCCGCTGCTGGAGCGTTGAGATCCTGGACCGCAGAGATGACAAAACCCTTCTCTTTGAGACGCCGGGCCATATTGGCCCCCATGCGGCCCACGCCTACAATGCCTATTCGACTGTTTCCCGCCATTATTTAAAATTTCCTTTCTTCATGAAAATGTCCGCTTTGGGTCGAACCCGGTCCTGCGAGTTTTAGACATTGTCTATCGGTAAAATGAGGTGCGATTTTTGAAAAGGAAGGTCGGAATGATTGCATAAAGATTTTTAATTTCAGGTTTCCTTTGCGTCTTCGCGCCTTTGCGCGAGACTCTTTTTTCGGGGTTTATCCTGCCCATCCTGTCGAAGGGTTTCCATCACTTCACGATCATGCCCGCGTAGCCGACGACGCGGTCCATGTCGCCGCTCACCTCGCCGGAGGTCATGTAGCGCACCAGCTCCGCTTCCTCCGCGCCCATCGCCTGCGCGTACAGCAGCATCGTGGTGACCGGCCCGACGCCGCACATGCTGATGCCGTTTTTGATCACCGTCTCGAACAACCCCGCCGCATCGAGATCGAGGATCTTCGCGATCGCCTTGCTGTCCTTCGCCGAGGCTTCCAGATGCGATTCGTAATGCGTCATGTCCGAGCTGGCGACCACCAGCACCGGGCGGTTTAACGAGCGCACCGTCTTCACCAGTGCCCGCGCCAGCTCCTTGCAGTCGAGGTAGCTCGCGCGCATCATGCAGACCGGGACGATTTTGAAGTCGCGCTTGAAATGCTGCAGGAAAGGGATCTGCGTTTCCAGCGAATGCTCCTCGCGGTGCGCATCCGCATCGGGCCGCAGCTGCGCGCTGTTGGCGATCAGCGCCGCGGCCAGTTCGCTGTCGATCTCCACCGCACCGGTGGGCAGGTTCCAGCGGCCCTCGGTCATCACCGCCATGCGCTCGCCATGTCCCGTGTGATTGGGCCCGAGCAGCACCACCGTATCGGGAATGGCGACGCGCGCGTACACCGCGCCGGCCGCATCGCCGGAATAGACAAACCCCGCATGCGGCGAAACCACACCGAGCACCGGAGCGGGATCGGAATTTTCAGGCAGGTGCTTTTCGATTTCGGCCTTGAGGTTTTGCGCGTCGCCGGGATAAAACCGCCCGGCCACCGCCGCTTCGCGTTCCATAGCTTGCGCCTTTCCGGTTTCGTTCAGGGGTCCGGGCTCACTCGCGCACCGCGCCCGTCATCGGCACGAACACCACGCCGGTGATGTGTTTGCGGTACAGCCCGTCCTTTTTTTTCGTCAGCACCACCAGTTCCTGATACAGCCGCGCCCCGCCCAGCGGCATGACCAGCCTGCCGCCGATCTTGAGCTGCTCAACCAGCGGCTCGGGAATTTTCGGCGCCGCCGCCGTGATCAGGATCGCATCGAACGGCGCTTTCTCCGGCCAGCCCTGGTATCCGTCGCCGTGCAGAGTCGTCACGTTGTCATACCCCAGCCGTTTGAGCCGCTCGCCCGCCTGGCGCGCCAGGTTGGCGACGATCTCGATGGAGTACACCTCCGCCGCCACTTCCGCCAGCACCGCCGCCTGATAGCCGGAACCCGTGCCCACCTCCAGCACCCGGTCGGTGGGCTTGAGCGCCGCGCTCTCGGTCATGAGGGCGACGATGTAGGGCTGGGAGATGGTCTGCCCGTCCTGAATGGGAAGCGCGGAATCGGCGTAGGCCTGATGCCGGTGCCGCGGTTCGACGAACTCGTGCCGCGGCACCCGCGCCATCGCATCGAGCACAGCGGCGTTGGACACACCGCGGCGCTTGAGGTCTTTTTCGACCATGCGTTTGCGCGCGTCTTCGTAGTCGAGGGAATAGGATGTCCAGGGCCAGGCCCAGACGAGAAACGAGAAAAAAGCGGCGGAGAGGGAAACGAAAATGGTTCTAGAAAATGAGCCCGTGTTTCTTGAGCCAAGTCTGGGTGTCGAACCTTTCGCTGGAAAACTCCTGGTAATCGATTTCGTTTTGTGTGAGGCGGTTTCCATCGATGAACTGAGGACGCTCCTTGGGTTTTTTCCGTGCGCTCTTTTTGTGCGCCGCGGGTTTCTTCTCCAGGAAGTCTTCCTCAACCTCCATCTCAAGCGATTCGGTGAGCACCTGCATCTTCAGAACCAGTACCATGAAACTCTGGGGACAGATTTTTTCTTTTTTCTGAATCTCAGAAACAATCTTTTTCACCTTCTCGGAGTTCATCACGGCATCGGTGATGGCCTTCGACAACTTCTCGAAATTGCGCTCAGAACTTTCAGATTCGTGTGCATCACTCACAAAGGCCCCCTTTGGCAAAGAGATGAAGATCGCTTCTGTATCTAAATTTTAAAATAAACGGGGAACCCTGCAATGTCAAGGGCATTCATCTTTCGCGTTCACACAAACTTTTGAGTTTCGGCGGCAAACAATACGGGTGCGGCGGGGAGAATTTTGGGCTGTACGGACGCGCACAAAAACGCGCACTTTTTCAGCGGTTTGCGTTTGGCCCAGGACTTCCGTATTCAGAATTTTGTCGGCGAAGCCTCAAGCGCGCGCGGTTTGCAAACCCGCCGCGCGAACTCAGTATTTCGGCACGGAAGGATCGATGCGATCCGACCATTCGCCGATGCCGCCGCGCATGCTTTTGACGTTCTGGTAGCCCATTTTCATCAGCGCCTTCGCCGCCTTGAGACTGCGCACCCCGGCCTTGCAGTGCACGACGATGTCGTCGTCTTTTTTCAGCCCGTTCAAGCGCGCCGGATCGAGCGCTTCGATCTCGCCTAAAGGAATGAGCGTCGATCCGGCGATCCTGCAGATCTGCACCTCGCCCGGTTCGCGCACATCGACGAGTTTGAATTTCTTTTTCGCGTCGAGCATATCCTTCACCGCGACCACATCGACCTCCAGCGCTTCGTCTTCGGCGCTCGGTTCCTGCGGCACGATGCCGCAAAACTGTTCGTAGTCCACCAGTTCCTTGATCGTCGGGTTGTCGCCGCAGATCGGGCAGTTTTTGTCCTTGCGCAGTTTCAGCTCCTTGAACTTCATCGCCAGCGCATCGAAGATCAACAGCCGGCCGATCAACGGGTCGCCCTGCTCGAGCAGCAGCTTCAGCACCTCGTTCGCCTGCAACAGCCCGACGATGCCGGGAAGCACGCCGAGAACACCGCCCTCCGCGCAGCTCGGCACCAGGCCCGGCGGCGGCGGTTCCGGGTACAGGCAGCGGTAGCACGGCCCCTGCCTGGAATCGAACACCGAGGCCTGTCCCTCGAAGCGCAGGATGCAGCCGTAGATGTAAGGCTTGCCCAACAGCACGGCCGCGTCGTTGGCGAGATAACGGGTGGGGAAATTGTCGGTGCCATCGACGATGATGTCGTAATCCTTGAAGATTTCCAGCGCGTTTTCCGAACTCAAACGCGTGTTGTGCGTTTCGATTTCGATGCTGGAATTGAGATCGTTCAACCGCGCCTTGGCGGAATCGACCTTCAGCTTGCCCAGCGTCGCTTCGCCGTGGATCACCTGCCGCTGCAGGTTGCTCTGATCGACCACGTCGAAATCGATCAGTCCGAGTTTCCCCACTCCGGCGGCGGCGAGATACAGGCCGAGCGGCGCACCGAGGCCGCCGGTGCCGATCAGCAGCACCTTGCCGTTGCAGATTTTTTCCTGCCCTTCCACCCCCACCTCCGGCAGCAACAGGTGGCGGCTGTATCGGTTGATTTGATCCTGAGTCAAAGCCATTGCAAACGATTCCTCTGCATGTGAGCGTTCTTTAGGGATTTAGATTCCATTTTAGCAAAAAGGGTTCGCCGGGCGACCCCTGTTTTGCGCCCGGCCCCCTGTCCGGCGGGGTCAGCGTCCCCGGGCCTCCTGGTAGGCCGCTTCCAGGCCGGGGATGGCCCCTTCGATCACCGCATCTTCCAAACAATAGGAAATGCGGAAATAACCGGGCAGGCCGAAACCGCGGCCCGGCACCACAAGCACCTTCTTTTCAGCCAGAATGCGGGCGAATTCCACTTCATCCTTAAGCGGCGAGCGCGGGAAAAAGTAAAACGCCCCCTGCGGCCGCACCACCTCGTAACCGATGCGCGTCAGCGCGTCGTACAGGAAATCGCGCTTTTTCTGATACGGCCCCACATCGACGCTCACCCCTTCGACCTGGGCCACCGCCCGCTGAATCAGCGCCGGTGCGTTCACGAAACCCAGCACCCGGTTGCAGAAAATGAGCCCCGCCATCAGCTGCGCCGCCGCTTCCGCCTGCGGGTGCACCGCCACAAACCCGATGCGCTCGCCCGGCACCGCCAGGTCCTTGGAATGCGAGCTGATGTAAATGCTGTGTTCGTACAGCTCCAGAATGTTCGCCGCCTCGACCCCGTCGAACACGATTTTCTTGTACGGATCGTCCGAGATCAGGTAGATCGCCCGTCCCCGCTCCTGGGATTTTTTGCGCAGCAGTTCGGCCAACGCAGTCAGGGACGCGCGCGAATACACCACGCCCGTCGGGTTGTTGGGCGAATTGACGATCACCGCCTTGGTCTTTTGCGTGATCGCTTTTTCCAGCGCCTCGAGATCGAGGGAAAAATCCGGCCGCGTGGGGACCGCCACCGCTCTGCCGCCGTGGTTGTCGGCGTAAAAAAGATACTCGACGAAATACGGGGCGAAGATCAGCACCTCATCGTCCGGATCGAGGATGGTTTTCAGCGCGATGTTGAGCCCGCCCGCCGCGCCGCACACCATCACGACGTCGTCCGCAGAAAGTTCCACACCGCTTTCCGCGCTCAGGCTTTTGGCGACGGTGGTGCGGCAGGAAAGCAGCCCGGAATTGGGCATGTAGCGGTGCAGTCCGGGTGTGGTGTCTGAAGCGGCTCGCTGTATCGCCTGCTTCAACGGCTCAGGCGGTTCGACGACCGGGTTTCCCAATGACAGGTCGAACACGTTTTGTTCGCCAAACTGTTTTTTCAGGCGGATGCCCTCTTCGAACATTTTGCGGATCCAGGAAGACTTCTCCATGAATCCATTGATTTTTTGGGATATAGCCATGAAGTCCCCGCGGTTGCAAAATTCCATAAGTAGCACAAACGGCCCGGCCGCGCAATGGGACGCAGACGGCGGCTGAAAAGACGAGAGATGAGAAATCGTTAAAGCGGTTTCTGAGGGGTTGGCGGAAATAAAAAAATATCGAATTAATTATCAAAGAGATAAAGAAATCCGTGGCACCTCAGGTAAAATCTGAGTGTGCGGCGGGGCTCAGCCGCGCGTCCGCGCATTGAGGATGCGGGCGGCGAGCGATTTCAGATCCGGAGTGAGGCGGTATCTGGAGAGATTGCAGTGCGGGTCGAACGCAAACAGCCGCTGAAGTGAGCGCCGCACGCCGGGGGAGGTGAGCAGCGCGTTGTCGATTTCCTGTTGCAGCTCTTTGGCGAGCTTGCGTTGTGTGCGGTTCAAATTCAAAGTGTGCATCCGGGCTCCGTTTTCAGGCTGGGAATTGAGACTGTGAATCCGTATTTTATCGGCCGAACCTCACGCTCCTGTCGACGGATTGTCACAATCCGGCAACAAAATCGCAGCGTCCGGATGCGGAAATTGAGATCGCCCGGCAAATGGTTTAAGCTTTCACGTCGCATCCACAGTCCGTGAAATAAAGGCGCATCCATCTTATGAAGGGCTTTTCATGACGGCCACCGCCACACCCATCGTCCGCTTCGTGAATGTGAGCAAGCACTACGAAACCGGCACCGCACGCGTCACCGCACTGCAGGACATCAACCTGGAAATGCAGCGCGGCGATTTCGTCACCGTCATGGGGCCGAGCGGCGGCGGCAAAACCACGCTCTTAAACTGCATCGGCGGCCTCGACACCCCCGACGCCGGCGAGATCCACCTGGACGGCAAGCTGATCTCGCGCATGAGCGATCAGCAGCTCACCGAATTGCGCCGCAGCAGCATCGGCTTCGTGTTCCAGTTTTTCAACCTGCTGCCCACCCTCACGCTGTGGGAAAACGTCGAGCTGCCGCTGCTGTTGAGCCTCACCTCCAAAACCCGGCAGGACCGCATCGGCGAGCTGCTGGACTATGTGGGGCTGAAGGACCGGGCCCGCTCGGTGCCCGCCGAGTTGTCCGGCGGAGAGATGCAGCGCGTCGCCATCGCCCGCGCCCTCGTGCACCAGCCCGCCCTGCTTTTAGCCGACGAACCCACCGGCAACCTGGATTCCGAAAACGGCATCCGGATCCTCGAACTGCTTAAGAAAGTTGCGCGGGAATTCAACACCACCCTCGTCGTGGTCACCCACAACCCGCAGATCGCCACCTACGGCAACCGGCATTTCGAGATCCGCGACGGCCGGCTGACGACGCGTTCTCAGGAGACTCCGGAACCCCTCCGCTGACGACGATGCGCGCCCTCACTTACTTCAAGGACCTGTTCTTCGCGCTCATCCTGCGCCCGATGCTGCGCGACCCGTTCCGCACCGGCATCACCATCGTCGGCGTCGCCATCGGCGTGGCCGTGTTTCTCAGCATCCGGCTGGCCAACGAGCAGACCCTGTCCTCGTTTCAGGAAAGCGTCGATCTGGTGCTCGGCCGCGCCGATGCGGTGATCCGCGCCGAGGGCATGCCGTTCGACGAATCGCATTTCACCCAACTCAACGGCCTGCGCGAATGGGTCAAGGCCTACCCCGTGATCGAAGGCTACGGCGTCGAGAGCTCGACCGGCGAGGTGGTGGAGATCATCGGTACCGACCTGCTGCAGGACAGCGGCATCCGCGATTTTTCCCTCAAGACCACCGACACCGGACTCAAGGGCCTGATCCCCATCATCCTCGATCCCAGAGGCATCGTGCTGCCGGAGAAGTTCATCCCCACCACGCGTTTCGAGACGGGGGATTCCATCCGCTTTCTCATCAACGGACAGGAAAAAGCCCTGACCGTCACCGCCATTCTGGAAAACAAGGGTCTCGCCAAGGCGCTGAACGGCAATTTCGCCATGATGGACATCGCCGCAGCGCAATGGGCGCTCGGCAAGCTGGGCAAGCTCGACCGCATCGACCTGCAGTTTTTAAAGGATAAAAATTTCGAGACGATGCGCGACAGACTGGCTCCGCTGCTCCCCGAACATCTTAAGATCGAGCGGCCGCAGCGCAAAAACCAGCAGGTGGAAAAGATGCTCAAGGCGTTTCAGTACAACCTGACCGCACTGAGCTTCGTGGCGCTTTTGGTCGCGCTGTATCTGATCTACAACATGATCGCTCTCTCCGTCGTGCGCCGCCGCGTCGAGATCGGTACCCTGCGCGCCCTGGGCGCGACGCCGCGGCTCATCGCGCTGCTGTTTCTGCTGGAGGCGGGCATCATCGGCGCGGTGGGATCGCTGCTCGGCATCGGACTGGGATATTATTTCGCGCAGTTCTCCCTGGAGGCGGTCTCGCTCACCATCAACCACCTGTACACGCCGAGCTACGTGCGCGAAGTGGATTTTCACTGGGACCGCATGGGCCCCTATTTCGTGCTCGGGGTCGGGCTCTCCATCGCTTCGGCGCTGCTCCCTGCCCTCGATGCGGCCAACACCTCGCCGACCTCGGTGATGCGGCGCGGCAGCTACGATCTCAAGCTGTTTCGCGGCAGCAGGCGGCTCACCCGCCTGGCGTTCGCGACCCTGTTGCTGGCAGCGCTGGCTTCGACGCTGCCCGCCATCGACCACTTTCCCTATTTCGGATTCTTGTCGGTGTTTCTGGTGATCCTCGGGCTCTCATTGCTCGCGCCTTCCGCCCTGCTTTTGGCGCGCCGCGGACTGCACGGGACGTTCAAGAAGCGCTTCGGCGGCGAGGGTCTTTTGGCCTGCATGAACCTGTCGCAGAACGTCGGCCGCAACGCGCTCGCCGTGTCGTCGCTCGCCATCGCGTTCATGATGGTCATCAGCATGTCGATCATGGTGCACAGCTTCCGCCAGACCGTCATCTTCTGGATCGGCCAGACCCTGCGCGCGGACCTGTTCGTGCGCGTCGCGGGCGGCCGCGACATCGACTACCAGTACACCCTGCCGGCGGACCGCATCCGCGAGCTGCAGCAGCTCGACGGCGTCGCCGCCATCGATCAGTTCCGCGCACTCGACATCACCTATGACGACCTGCCCGCCGTGCTCGGCACCGGCGATTTTTCCGTGCTCTCACGCTACGGCAACCTCGTCATCAAATCCGGCCCCCCGGCGCAACAGCTTGCGGATCATCTGGTGAACCGGGACCGCGCCATCGTCTCCGAGGCGTTTTCGCTGCGCCATGATGTTAAAGAAGGCGACCGCCTGACCCTCAGGACGCCCGGTGGCACGCTGGATCTTGAGATCGCCGGCGTCTACTACGATTACTCGCGCGAGCGCGGCTACATCATCATCGACCGCAGCACCTTCTTAAAATATTATCGCGATCCGGACGTCAACAGCTTCATCGTCTACCTGAAAGACAATACCCATCTGGAATCGGTGCGCAAACAGCTGCTCGACACGTTGGGCAAGGACTACCGGCTCATCATCCGCTCCAACGCGCAGCTCAAGCAAGACGTGCTCGAAGTGTTCGACCGCACCTTCGCCATCACCTATTCGCTGGAGATCATCGCCATGGGCGTCGCCGTGCTGGGCCTGTTCAACACGCTGATCTCCCTGATACTGGAACGCAAACGCGAGATGGGAATCCTGCGCTTTCTCGGCGCGTTCAAACACCAGTTGAGACGCATCGTGCTGCTGGAAGCGGGCATTCTGGGAGGCGTCGGCACCGTGATGGGGCTGGCGGCGGGCGCGGTGGTGTCCTACATCCTGATCTTCGTGATCAACAAGCAGTCGTTCGGCTGGACCATCCAGGTGCATTTCCCGGCCGGGTTCCTGTTGGGGGCGACCGTCTTCTTCTGGGGCTTGGCGTTTCTTTCCGGTCTGGTTCCCGCCCGCCTGGCGGCGCGGCTCAACCCCATCGAAGCGGTGCGCGTGGAATGAAGCCAGTTGCCCGTCACCGCGCACCGTTGTGGAACGGCTTGAGAAAGGCCAGCGCGACCAGAACCAACAGCGCGTACATGCCGATAACCTGGAAAAACTGCTGCGCGCTCATCAGACTCAGGCAGGTGAGAAAAAACACCGCCCCCACATTGCCGTAGGCGCCCGCCAGGCCCGCCATTTTTCCGGTGAGGTCGCGGCGGATCAGCGGCACCACCGCGAAACAGGCGCCGCTTCCCGCCTGCAGAAACAAGGAACAGATGATAGACAGGCAAACCACCCATGCGAGCGGCCAGGACACCGAGATACGCCCCATCAGGAAATAACAGACCAGAGCTCCCACGACCAGGAAAACCAGCGTCCGCCGGCGTCCGAACCGGTCGGAAAGCCAACCCCCGCCAGGACGGCCCACCAGGTTCATGAAAGCGAAACTGGAACCGATGATCCCTGCGGCGGTCACCGACAACGAAAAAGTCGATTGCAGAAATTCCGGAAACATCGAGATCACCGCAAGCGCCGACCCAAACGTGAGCGCGTACACCAGGCTGAGGATGAAAATCTGCTGGAACGCATACGGCGCGGATGCGGGTTCTCCCCGAAACACCGATCTGTTGTTACGGATGCATTCCGCAACGCCCAGAATAAAAAGCAGGCCCACCAAAGCCAGCAGGGAAAACGCAACCGTGCCGGGAAGCAGCGGCAGCGGGTTGCCCGAGAGTTTCCACAGGATCGTCAGCACCGCACCGTACAGCGGAATCATCAGCAGGATCTGCAGGAACACGTCCTTGCGGGAGGTGACCTCGATGGAGTGCAGCAGGCTGAACGGCGTGTCCGAGCCGCCGTTGTGCTTTTCGTGCGCGAATTTGAAATAAACCGCGGCCCAGATCAGGCACAACAGCCCGGTGCCCCCCGAAGCCACGCGCCAGCCGGTTTCCTCCGGGAACAACACCGCAAGCGGCGGCAGCGAAAACGCCGCCGCGGCTGCGCCGAAATTGCCCCAGCCCGCATAGAGGCCCTGGGCCGTGCCCATCTTTTCCGGCGGAAACCATTCGCCGATCATCTTGATCCCCACGACGAACCCGCCGCCGACGATGCCCATCAGAAGCCGGGAAACCAGAAAGTCGTTGAAGCTCTGCGCCAGGGAAAAGTAGAGACACACGCCGAAAGCAAAAAACAGCAGCCCGCAGAACACGCTGCGCGGACCGTAGCGGTCGGCCAGGGAGCCGATGACGATGCGCGCGGGAATCGTCAGCACCACGTTGGCGATCATTAAAATATCGATCTGCTGCGCCGTGAGACCGATCTGCCGCATGATCGTGGTGTTGAACGGCGCCATGTTGAACCAGGCCATGAAGGTCAAAAAAAAAGCGACCCACGTCAAATGCAGGACGCTTTGCTGCTTGCGGCTGAAACCGAACATTCAGGATGTATTCATTGGGAGGGGAAGATCAGGGGCTGCCTTTGTCGGTCATGAACTGGTGCGACCGCACCACGCCCGTGTCCTCGAACACGACCACCATGTCCTTGGACTGGTCGTCGCCGATGGCGTTGTATTCGTTGTATTCGTAGACCCAGATGGTTCTGCCGTTCTGAATCCCCTTCTTGAAGGGAGGACCGAACATCTCCTCCACCTGATCCTGGGTGGTGGTGCCGTTCACGATGTTGTCGATCAGAGTCTCGTCGAACTCTTTTCCGGTGCTCCCGCAACCTGAAATCATGAGAAATCCCAACAGCAGACCGGCAAACCCGAAACACTTGGCTTTCATCGTTTTCTCCCTTTCCCGGGAACGTCCTCATGCGCTGGCAACGCAACGGAAACGTCCTCCCGATCACAGCGATCATTCAAGGCCGGCTTCGGCCCCGCACAACCTTCAAGAAGAGCACGCGCAGACGGCGCGCACAAACAACCGTCACCTTTGAAAAAATGAATCTTAACACGGGGAAAGGGAGATGCAAAGGCTTATCCGGGCCCGCGGGCGCAAAGCCGGTACGGCGGGATTTCGCAGGCCGGCGGGGGGCTGCTAAAGCACCTCGATGTGGTAGTTTTCCTGATGCCGCTTGGGGTTGATCTCGAAGACCAGCTTGATGTCGTATTTTTCCTCGACCTCTTCCACAAAGGAGGTTTCCTCTTCGTACATCAGATCGTGGATGGCGGGGTGCACTTCCACTTTGATGGTCTTCGGGTTGGGGTCGTTGGCCACCAGGCGCTGGATCTCGCGGATGATCTCGTAGCACACGGTGACGGTGGATTTGATGTAGCCCTTGCCCTCGCAATAGGAACAGGGATCGCACAGTGTCTGCACCAGGCTTTCGCGCACGCGCTTGCGCGTCATCTCGGCCAGGCCCAGCTCGGAAATCTTGAGGATTTTCGTGCGCGAGCGGTCGCCCTTGAGCGCCTGGCTCAGCGCGTTCCACACGATCTCCTTGCTTTCCTCGCGCGCCATGTCGATGAAATCGACGATGATGATGCCGCCGATGTTGCGCAGCCGCAGCTGGTAGACGATCTCCTTCACCGCTTCCAGGTTGGTTTTGAGGATGGTCTCCTCCGGATCGCTGTGGCCGACGAACTTTCCCGTGTTCACATCGATGGCCACCAGCGCTTCGGTCTGGTCGATGGAGATGTAACCGCCGGATTTCAGCCACACCTTGCGGTCCAGCGCGCGGTTGATGTCGATCTCGATACCGTGGTGGTCGAAGATGGGAATCTGGGCGTCGTGCAGTTCGATCTTATCGACGAGATGCGGCAGGAAGTTGGAACAGAACTCGATGCACTGATCGTAATCTTCCTTCGAGTCGATCACCAGCCGCTGCACGTCCTTGGTGAACAGGTCGCGGATGGAACGGAAAATGAGGTTGAGATCCTCATACAAAAGCCGGCTGGGAACGGCGTTTTCGGATTTTTTCTTCAGTTTGTCCCAGAGCCGGTGCAGGAAATTGAGGTCCGATTCGAAATCCTCCTTCTGGCAGCCCTGACCGGCCGTGCGCACGATGTAGCCTTCGCCTTCCTTGCCGATCTCCCCCACCAGCTCCTTGAGCCGTTCCTTTTCGACCTCGTCCTCGATGCGCCGGGAAACGTTGATGTGGTTGACCGTAGGCATGTAGACCAGGTAGCGCCCCGGCAGACTGATGAAGGTGGTGATGCGCGGCCCCTTGGTCCCCAGGGGGTTTTTCGCCACCTGGATCATGATCTCCTGGCCTTCGGTCAACAGGTCCTGAATCGGAATCTCGTGGCCGTTCTCCCGGCTTTCCGGGTCGTCCCCTTCGTCGATCGGCTCGTCCTTGAGCGGGATGCCGTTGCCGTCGTTGTCCTCCAGGTCGAGCATGTCGAGCACGTCGATGTCCCCGACATACAGAAAGCCCGCTTTCTCCAGGCCGATATCCACGAAGGCCACCTGCATCCCCGGCAGGATCTTGGTCACCTTGCCTTTGTAGATGTTGCCGACGATGCCCTTGTTCGCCTTGTGCTCGATGAACAGCTCCGCCAACTGATTGTTTTCCACCAGGGCGACGCGGATTTCCCTCGGATTGGAATTGATGAGGATCTCAGAGGTCATCTGCTGTTGCTTCCACGATCGACAAAAGGCCCGCCCGCCGGGGGGCCGGATCCACGAATCCGCAGGGAGATAAAGCGGTCCCGCCTTTTCCCTCCTGCGAAGATTTCAAACGACATAGGGGGATGTGGTTTGAGGGAAAATTATACCATGTATTTCGGGAAGTGGGCAAAACCTTGAAAGCGGAACCGGGGGCGGCGCTTCGCCGTCAGGCGAGGGTGCGCCGCATCTCGATATTGAGCAGCAGGCCGATGGCGATGAAATTGGTGATCAGCGAGGAGCCTCCGTAACTCATGAGCGGCAGGGGAAGCCCGGTGACCGGGAACAGACCGATGGTCATGCCGATATTGAAGATGATGTAGAAGGAGAAAAAGCTCACGATGCCGAGCGCCAGAAACAGGCCGAAGCGGTCGGCGGCGCGGAAAGCGATGTTGAGCCCCTTCAGGATGATGACGAGGTACAGCGACAACAGGATGACCACACCGAAAAACCCCGCTTCCTCCGCGAACACGGAAAAAATGAAATCGGTGTGCTTTTCCGGCAGGAAGTTCAACCGGCTCTGGGTGCCGGCGAAAAATCCCTTGCCCCAGAAGCCGCCCGAACCGATGGCGATCTTCGACTGGATCGTGTGGTAGCCCGCACCCAGGGGGTCCATGTCGGGATTGAACAGCGTGAGCAGGCGCGATTTCTGATAGTCCTTGAGGATGAACCAGGTCAACGGCGCCATGACCAGCCCGGCTCCGAACAGCTTGAACAGAGTGCGGTAGTCGAACTCGATCGCGGTGACGAACACCAGGAAGATCAGAAACGTCATGATGGCCGTGCCGAGATCCGGCTGGCTGCCGATCAGGATCCCGATGACGGCGGTCAGCAACGCGGGCACGATCAGGTTTTTGAACTGAAACTGCCCCTGCAGTTTTCCCGTTTCGAAATACTTGGCGAGCCCGATGACCAGAGCGATCTTCGCAAACTCCGAAACCTGGATGCTCACCGACCCCAGCGTGATCCAGCGCCGCGCACCGGAGCTGATGGTTCCGTAAAACAGCACATAGACGAGCGCCAGCACCGTCAGCCCGTAGATGAGGTAGGCGTAGCGGCTGAAATAGCGGTAGTCGATCACGATGGCCAAAAACATCAGAACCAGGCCGTACAGAATCCAGTAGATCTGCTTGATGTAGAGCTCGCGGAAAAACGCTTCCGGGCGGCCGTGATTCGCGCTGTAGATGATCACCACGCCGAGAATCGACACGCCCAAAACGACGGCCAACAACCACCAGCTGAAATTGCTTGTCCATTTACGGTCGATCATCGGAATTTATTTTAGCAGAAAAAAATCGGCGCGTTCCCGCCATTTCCGGGCAACCCATTGTTATACAAAGCGTTTTATCGATCCGCCCGCCGATAAAATCCCCGTTCCGTCACCCTTCGCCCTGTTTTCGGGTTTCTTTGCATCCCGATGACGGATCGCACTGTAAAAAAAGCTCGAAAATTTTTTTCAAAAGAGCATCACAGGCACGTTAAGAGCGAAAACCGGAGCCCGGTCACACCGCAAAATTAAAATATTTTAATTTTCAAACAGTTACCCAACCTGCACAGTTTCTAATCAAGTTAAGCTAAGACACTGACTTTATTTAATCTAAAACTGTTTTCCAAAGATTTTTCCACAACCTGCTCACAACGATTGTGGAAAAAAGCTATTAAAAATCAGCGTGATGGATGAAGGCGTCGGGAAAGGGGCTGCCGCCTCCCGGTCCGTTTCCCCCTTTCCTCTTGGGGCCCTCACGAGTATTCATCGGCAAAACCGCGACAGGAAAAAGGAAAAATCGGGTCGAAAAATCAAAATCCATCATCCCCGCACCGCATCACGGGTTTTCGGGCGTCAAAATTTTGATTGTGATTCACATCACATTTCGTGCGGATAACCGGCCCATGTGATTTGAATTGTGGATAGAAATGCTGCGCAGCCGCCATAGCACAGGCAAGCGGCCGGATGCCAATTTTTTGATGCCCCGAAACGGGCCTCAAACCGCTCTCAGAGACGGTTCGGCCGCCCGGCGCTTTCAGGTGTGGAAAACTAAATCCTGTCAAGAATTTTTCCTCGGCTGGGCGGCGGATTTTTGCGCTTTTTTTTAAAACTTATATTTTTAAACGCGTTTCCCGATTCCATTCGCGGCGGCCGTGAAAAAGAATGTTTCACAGCTCCCCCTCCACGACCCCGGATCGGGAGGATTTGCACAAGTTATCCACAGGCTGGGAAAAACCGTCATCGGCGTAAATCCGTAGAAAAATAAGCCGGAGTTCGGTTCAGCGATATCGTGACTTAGATCACGTTGCCGGATTTTTATCCCCAGAAACTCCAAAGTTATTCACAAAGGCGGCCATGTCTTCGGGCAGAGGCGATTCAAATTCCTGACGATTTTGCGTGCTGGGATTGAGGATGGTGAGCCGGTGAGCGTGCAGCGCCTGCCGGGATAGTTTCAGGGAGGGGGATGCGGTTTTGCCGCCATACAGTTTGTCGCCGAGAATGGGATGCCCGAGCGAGGCGAGGTGCACCCGGATCTGGTGCGTGCGGCCGGTTTTGGGATGCAACCGCACGTAGGAACAGCCCTCCCCGCGCGCGATCACCGCATAGCGCGTGACCGCCTCGCGGCCGCCCTCCCGCACCGCCATCTTCTTGCGCTGCACCGGATGCCGGCCGATCGGCGCATCGATCACCCCCCGGTCCGGCCCCACAACGCCGCGCACCAGCGCGAGGTAGACCTTCTCGACGCTGCGATCCTTGAACTGCTCCGTCAGCGAGCGGTGCACGGCCTCGGTCTTCGCCGCCAGCACCAGCCCGGAGGTGTCCTTATCGAGACGGTGCACGATGCCCGGCCGTTCGACGCCGCCGATGCCCTTGAGGTCGCCGCAGTGGTGCAAAAGCGCGTTCACCAGCGTGCCCTCGGCGTGCCCCGGCGCCGGATGGACCACCATGCCCACCGGCTTGTCCACCACGATCAGCCCCGCATCCTCGTACACGATGTTGAGCGGGATCGATTGCGCCGGCAGGTCCAGCGGTGCGGCCGGCGGCACCGCAAGCTCGACCACGTCGCCGGTCTGCACCCGGTATTTGGGCTTCGCGGCCGCGCCGTTCACCGAGACCCGCCCCTCCTGGATCAGCTTCTGCACCCGCGAACGGCTGAAATCCGCTTGAATTTCCGCAAGATAATGGTCCAGGCGGCGCTGTTTTCCCGCCCCCGGCACAACATACCTAAAGTATTGCATAATAAGGATTTACTCGCATATTCCCAGCGTTTCCGTTACCCTGTCATTATACACATTCGGGCGAAAACGACAGCCGATACCAGGGCCGGGGCCCTGATTTTTCAGGAGGAGGCGATGTTGCGAATTCACAGAGGATGGCAGGCGGGCGCGGCGATCGCGCTTTTATTCAGCGTGACGGCGGTACAGACGGGTTTTGCGGCGGAAGCCCGGGTGCTGGTCAGCGAGGTCTCCGACCAGCGATCCACCAAGGACTTTTTCGCCAAATGCGAGCTGGAGCTCATCGTCATGGGACCAGAAGTGTCGCAGTCTTTGGGCATCCGCGATGTCCGCATCAACTACGCCGCCGACGACAAAGGACGGATTCTCAATCAGACTTCCAAACAGTCCCACTTTCAGTTCAACGAGGAACGCGACCACAAACTGGCCCGCAAAGTTTCCATCAAAAACCCGGCGCGCGACGCGAAGTATTTGCAGTTTTTGAAAGGCGAGATGGAGCTGTTTCAGCCCGACCCGAAAAACGGCAGCCAGGCCACGATCAAAGGGTTCATGGCAAAGCCCGGCAAGCCCCTCTCCCACCCCGCCTTATCCCACAGCCGCGTGCAGGTGAGCTTCACCACCAAGGAGCTGTACCAGGAGCAGAAAAAGCGGGAAATGGAAATGGCCCAAAAAAACAGCATGGACCAGTTCGGCGAGCAGCTGGGCGAAGCGTTCGGCAAGATGTTCGAGGGGATGTTCGCGGGAATGATGCCGGATGAAAAGAACAGCCTGCACTTTCTCGTGCACGATCCGAAAAAACGCCTGGTGGCTTTCGAGTTCCTCGATGCGGACGGCAATCGCATCAAGCCGGTGTACAGCTCCACCGGCGGCGAATTCAGAAGCTACGGATTCAAGGAACCGCCCGCCGCGGACATGCAGCTCGTCGTTTATCTCGCGACGCCGGAATCGCTGAAAGTGATCCCCTTTTCCCTCAGCAAAGTGGCGCTGCCCTGAGCCAGCATAGAAATTTGCGTCGTATGCCTTAAAACCAACAGCAGGCAGTTGAAGTCGGACCTACTCCCGCTGGGCGTGGCCCAGTCACTTCTCCATCAGGCGGGGCATCAGCTCCACCAGATTGCAGGGCGGGTTGTTGCTGTTGAGCTGGTGCACCAGAATCTGATCCCACGCGTCCTTGCAGGCGCCCGTCGATCCCGGCAGCGCGAACAGGAACGTACCGCCGGCGACCCCCGCCGTGGCGCGCGACTGCATCGTCGAGGTCTTGATGCTCTCATAGCTCAGCATGCGGAACAGTTCGCCGAACCCCGGAATCGGCTTGTCGTACAGCGACTCGAACGCTTCCGGCGTCACGTCGCGGCCGGTGACCCCGGTGCCGCCCGTGGCGATCACCACATCCACGTCCTCCCGCTTGATCCATTCCTCCAGCGTCTCCTGCAGCGTGATGATTTCATCCTTCACGATGCGTTTTTCCGCGACCTTGTGTCCGGCCGCCTCGATGCGGTCCACCAGGGTCTTTCCCGATTTGTCGTCCGCTTCCGTGCGCGTGTCCGAAACGGTCAGAACCGCGATGTTCACGCATTTGGGTTTGCTCTTGTCGTCCATTCGGTGCCTTTCCAGCGAAGAAGTGCTCAGGCGAAAATCAGTGGATTTTGCCTGAAAATTAACGTTAAATGCCTGCCTGAATCAAATTTTCAATCGAAGCGAAAAGTATACCCGCAAACTTGAGGAGGTTCAATCATGCCCGCTGCTCTGGTGACCGGAGGGGCCGTGCGCCTGGGACGCGCCATGGCGCTGCATCTCGCCCGCAAAGGCCACGACATCGCCCTGCACCACAACACCTCCTCCAAACACGCCGGTGAAACCTTGAAGGAAATCCAGGCCCTGGGCGTTCAGGCTCGCTCATTCCCCTGCGATTTCAGCGATCTCGCCGCTTCCGAAAAACTCATCGCCGAAGTACAAGAGGCGTTTCCCGATCTCGCGGTGCTCGTCAACTCCGCCTCGGTGTTCATCCAGGAGAACATCGAAAGCACGACGACAAAAACGCTCACAGACAGCGTGCACATCAACCTCCTGACGCCGTATCTGCTGATGCGCGAATACAAGCGCCAGGTGAACCGCGGCCTGATCGTCAACATCCTCGATGAGCGCATCGAACGCGCCGTTCCCACCTTCGCCGCGTACTCGGTGACCAAAGTGGGACTCAGTCACCTCACCCATCTTGCCGCCATCGAGTTCGGCGCGACCGTGCGCGTCAACGGGATCGCGCCGGGGCTGATCCTGCCGCCCGCCGGCGAGACCGACGACTACCTCAAAAAATGGGCGAAGGCGATCCCGACGAAAACCCACGGCGCGGAGGAAAACATCGTGCAGGGACTGCAATACCTGCTGGAAAACAAATTCGTCAACGGCGAGACCCTGTTCATCGACGGCGGCCAGTCGAAGACCTGAACCCCTCTGTACAGGATGAACGGGATAAAAGTATCTCTGTCACCCTGAGCCCTTCGGCTGGCTCAGGACGGGCTCTGTCGAAGGGTGAACCGTTCAAAAAGCGAACCCGCTCAAAGCAGCAAGAAACGGATGAAAGCCATCGTATTCGAACAATACGGCCCGCCGGAAGTGTTGCAACTGAAAGAGGTGCCCAAACCCGTTCCCAAAGACGACGAGGTGTTGATCCGGATCCATGCGGCCTCTGTCATCCCGGGCGACTGCGAGCTTCGCAGCTTCACTTTCCCGCTGTGGTTCTGGCTGCCCTTGCGGATCTACGCGGGACTGCTGCGGCCCAAAAGAGTGAACATACTGGGGCAGGATCTCTCCGGTGTCGTCGAATCGGCCGGCAAGAACGTCACGCAATTCAAGGTTGGGGATGAGGTGTTCGCCTCCACCGAAATCGGCATGGGCGCGCACGCCGAGTACAAATGCCTGCGCGCAGAAAAGTGCGCCCTCAAACCGGTCAGCATGACGCACGCGCAAGCCGCCGCCGTCCCGACTGGCGGGCTCAACGCGTTGCACTTCATCCGCAAAGCCAACATCCGGAACGGGGAGAACGTTCTCATCAACGGCGCTACCGGAAACATCGGCTCCTTTGCCGTGCAGCTCGCAAAATACTTCGGCGCGGAAGTGACCGGCGTGGACAGCACGGAAAAGCTGGACACGCTGCGCGCCATCGGTGCCGATCACGTCATCGATTACACACAAGAAGATTTCAGCCGATCCGGTGTGCGCTACGATGTCATCTTCGACGTGGTGGGCAAGAGTTCGTTTTCACGCAGCCTCCGCTCGCTGAAGCAGAACGGCCGCTATCTGCTGGCCAACCCCCGCGCGCACCAGATGCTGCGCGCGCTATGGACGTCCCGAACCAGCGACAAGAAAGTGATGTTCGAGTTTGCCAAGTACAAAGCCGAAGATCTGAATTTTCTCAAAGAACTCATCGAGGCGGGGAAACTGAAATCGGTGATAGACCGAACCTATCCGCTGGAAGAAACCGCCGCAGCGCACCGCTACATCGAAAGCGGCCACAAAAAGGGCAACTTGGTTATCACGATGGAGCACAAAGACTAAATCAATAAAACGCTATATCCATCCAGGTTTTTGTGGCGCTTCATAGCGGCAGATGAGGGTGTCCGCTTTTGGCCGATTCCAGTTGATAGTGAGTCCGCCAACGACCCAAAACGGATATGTTAGGATCGCGATCCGCAAGCGCAACTCAGCGGAAGAACGGCGTCGCGGAATCTGGTTCGGGGGCCTGCTAAGAGGGAATAGCAGATCGCTAGAGGGGCTTGACGGCAGTGACGCGGCGCTATCAGAAACGACGCGAGCGCGCCCTTAAGAAATTGCGAGCCGGGGTTTCGATGGTTCGTTCAAGCAGCGCGGCGAGGATAACGCTCACGGGCAGCACGACGGCGATTCCCCATACGGGCATAGGCATGTTGAAACTCCATGTCTGAGCAGGTCGAGCAATCCAGGCGACGTATTGAATGATGGGTTCATGGACCAGATACAAAGACAAAGAAATTCTGCCGAGGAAGAGACAGGTTGGCCAATTCAGCAGGCGTTGCGTGTACAAATTTTCTTCTCGGCTGGTCATTGACAATCCGACGATGACAACAAGGATCACGTACGGGAACACCCCTTGCATCCACCAGGAGCCGAGGAGGTCGATGCCCCCCACAACTTCTAGGGCGGACAATCCGATTACGAAGACGACGAAAGTACCGGCGTACCCATCGACGCGTCGCGCCCAACGGTTCTTTTGATCGGTCGAGACACCCATGACTCTGACAGCGGTGTCGCGATCAGGGCGGCCTTGGCGGAGCATGAGAAGTCCTGCGACGAGTCCCATGTCAAACACGGGAAGCCGCGATATGGGCCAGGCATGGGAGGCCCAGAAGGCCCAATTGTAATCTACGAAATAGATGGTGAACGACAAAGCAAAGAACACCACGGCCTGCACCACCGCCAGTATCGTGATCCATCGGTTCAAAGACCGGTCGGTCTGGTTCTGATGCCATCGCAGCAACCAAGGGAAGACGAGATAGAAGAAGGCGAGTGTCGAAATGGTCCAGGCAGGACCTGCGAACGAGACCGGGGGGATACTTGGCCACATCTGCACAGCGAATATGTTGGTCGCGAATACCCAACCAATGTCGGACGGCGACACCCAGCCACGGCCGAACACAGCAAGTGGCAGCGCAAACAGCATCACGGCGTAGTAGACGGGGGCAATCCGTGCGAAGCGGTTGCGGTAGTAATGCTTGACGTCGAACCTGGGCCGTTGCTTCCCGTAAACGATGGCGAGTGAATAACCCGCCAGGAGGAAGAATACGGGCATCAAAGCTGAACCTTGTAGGTCCCAGCCGGTGGAAAACGACAGGGCGTGAAACAGCATAATGTAAAAGGCCAGCAGACCGCGCATTCCGGTGTGAGCCTTGACAAGCCCGGGACCGGTAGTCGTCTTTGACGACTCCAGTTCCCGATTTCGCTCTGAGGAAGCCTCAGTTTCCGACATAAACGCGCACGCCCAAAATTTGTTGCCTGACTGGCGTTACGATAAGTGCTCAGCTAGCCTCGCACTTTCGCTCCCAGACAGTCAAGGGACCTTCCTTTAGCTGAGTTGCGAGAACTCGAGGTCACGGGCGAGGAAGGCGGTGGGTTTGCGGCCAACCGCAGACATCAGCTAGCAACTAATCGCGGCCATGAGAATTTCGCGTAGTCGATGACTGCTTCTGGCCGATAGCGGTCTGCGGAGACTCAAGAACATCTAACACCGTCTGTCAGATCGGGTGCCGCCTAATTCAACTTATAAAATCGTCCTCTGTTTTTCCTGAACAACCTCTCCGCCTTGACTACAACGCGATTTCAGTCTCAATCTCTGTCTGAAAATTGCGGTAGCCGCTGTTTTCAAACTCCAGCAGCCAGGTGGTGTGCAGCTTGACCGGCAGGCGATTATCTGTGATGTTTCCGAACACGATGCGCGTCACGTCCACCGGATGGTGCGCGGCGAAAAAATAGATCGAACCGTCGATGTATCCGTCTTCGGGATTGACGGGAAAATCGAACGTTCTTCCTGCAAGCGCCTTTGGGTTTGCTGGAAGGTCGATGCTCTCCAGCCGGATCGAGGTTTCCACGATTTCTGAATCCTCGTCCTCACCGAGCTCGAACGGTACAAGACGGATCTCCAGCGAGACGTCTCCATCCGATCCGGAAAACGCGCAGGCTGTCGGGCGGATCTTCTGTAGCGGAAAGGGCTCCATGCGGTTCGGCCATGCGCTCTTGATCGTGATTTTCGGGATCGCTGCCTGTAAGTTCTCGCATTCCGTTCCCCCTGTCTAATGCTATTTTCTGATACGAGGTCGGGCGCTGCACCGCGCCTCACGGCCTCCTTCGAGTCTCGACGTGAACGGCAAATCCGGCGCCCGCTTCCGTGTAGATGTTGAACACGGACGTGGCCCCCGCCTCCTGCAACCGTTTCACCTCGTCCGGGAATCGTGCGGTTGCCGCTATGCGACCGGGAAAAGATATGTTGCGCAGCTGCTCCAGGGCGTTCAAATTGGCCCGCAGGTTCGGCAGCGCCAGCATGACCAGTTTGATGCTGTGGTTTTGCTCGATTTTTTCCCAGAAATCCGCATCGCTGGGGTCGCCGTGCAGGGCTTTGCGGCCGCTCGCCTGGTGCCTGCGGATCAACTCGGCGTCGAAATCGACGCCGACCACCGTATCGCCGTGGAATTCACGCATCTTGTCGTAAGCGCCGCTGCCCACCCTTCCCATGCCGAACACGGCGATGGTGGCGCCGAGCGTGTCCAGCAGCCTGTCATCTGGAAGCCGCTCTTTGCGTTGCAACCGCATCCAGAAGTCCCGGAACCGGCTGTAGATCCGGTCGTCGATGCTGTTCAACGGCGCGGCGACGACAAAAGAAACAGACAGCGCGATGGCGATGACGACCAGCCATTGGGCGTCCAGCCAGCCGTTGGCGACGCCGATCGCAGCCACGATCAGCCCGAATTCGCTGTAGTTGCTCAGGTTCAGGGTCGCCAGCAGGGACGTGCGCGCCCGCAGCTTGAAACCGGTCATCAAAACGAAAAACAGGGCCGACTTGAAAAAGACGAACGGCACCAGCAGCAGCCCGATGACGGCGGCTTCCAGCGAGAGCTCGCCGGACATGCCGATGGAGAGGAAGAATCCCACCAGAAACAGATCCTTGAACCCCAGCATCGATTTGGCCATCTCGTCGGATTTGGGATGCGTGGAGATCAATACCCCCATAAACAGCGCTCCCAGATCGTCCTTCACGCCGCCCAGCTCGAACAGTTCGGCGCCGCCCAGAGCCAGAACCAGGCCGTACAGGATCAACAGTTCGCCGTGCCCCGTCCTTTCCAGCAGCGAGTGCAACAGCGCCCGCAGGGGAATGAGGAGAAGCAGCAGCAGCGCCCAGAACGTGGGCAGTTTGCCGGTCGAAGCCGCCAGAAAAACCACCGCGGCCAGATCCTGCATGATCAGGATGCCGATGGCGATCCGCCCGTGCAGCGATTTCATCTCCCCCTTCCGCTCCAGCGTCTTGACCACAAACACGGTGCTGGAAAAACTCAGAGCGAAGGCGAGCATGAGCGAAAGCTTGAGATCCAGGCTGGAGAACAGCGGCACGTGCAGGACGGCCAGGCCGAAAACCGCCGCTCCGAAAACAACGACGATGGTTGAGGTGTGCAGCAGCGTCACCGACCAGACCTGCGGCCTCGCCAGCACCTTCAGGTCGAGCTTCAGGCCGACGGTGAACAGCAGCAGCGTGATGCCCAGATCCGCGAGCTTCTGCAACATCTCGCCACTCGCCATCCCCACGTGATTGAGAATAAAACCGGTCGCCAGAAAACCGACCAGCGGCGGCAATCCGATCCGCTGCGCCAGAAAACCCAGCACAAACGCCAGCGAGATCCAGGCAACATCACTCAGCGCTATCGCAACCCATTCAAAATCCATTCAGTTCTCGCCCGGCCATGTTCATGATTTAAAGTGAAAGGTCATTTAAATATTCATTTTCGTTTTTCCTTCACGCTATTTGCGTAAGATTCTCTTCTCACTCTTTGCGGTTTTTTGCAATCCCGGTCTTTACCGAATTCATCCTGCCCCGGCTTTTTCTCTGGCATCTTTGCGCTGAACAATCTTATTTTTCCTGGTACGCGATCGGATCGTCCACGCCCGCTTCGCGGAATCCTTTGCGGCGCAGCAGGCAACTGTCGCACACGCCGCAGGCGGTTCCGCACGCATTGGGGTTGTAGCAGCTGTGCGTCATCCCGTAGTCCACGCCCAGTTCGAGCCCTTTGCGGATGATCTCGGCTTTCGTCAGGTCGATCAGCGGCGTGTGGATTTTCAGCCGGCTTTTGCCTTCCACCCCGGCTTTCGTCGCCAGGTTCGCCATCGCTTCGAACGCCGCGATGAATTCGGGCCGGCAGTCCGGGTAGCCGCTGTAGTCGATGGCGTTGACGCCGATAAAGAGATGCGAAATTGCCCGCACCTCCGCATACGCCAGCGCGAAGGCGAGAAACACCGTGTTGCGCGCCGGCACGTAGGTGACCGGAATCCCCGCCGCCATCGCTTCCTCGCTGCGGCCGGACGGGACTGCGATGTCCGCCGTCAGCGCCGAGCCGCCGAACTGCGCAAGATCCACGTGCACCACGCGGTGCTCCGCCGCCCCCAGCCGCCCGGACAGAGCGCCCGCCTTTTCCAGCTCCACCCGGTGGCGCTGGCCGTAGTCGAAGCTCAGCGTGTGGGCCAAAAACCCCTCTTTTTGCGCGACGGCGAGCGTGGTGGCCGAATCCAGCCCGCCGCTCAATAAAACAATGGCTTTTTCCATCCCGATCCTCGTGGGTTGTTCCTTGACATTGCAGTGGGATATTATATACTGACGCATTTCACGGCACACCCATAAACCTTGAAAAATTAGAGCTTTTTCCCATGCTGGAAAGCCTTTCCAACCGCCTCGAGGCGGTGTACAAAAAACTCAAGGGCCGCGGCCTGTTGAAGGAGGGGGACGTCGATGAAGCGCTGCGCGAGATCCGCATCGCCCTCATCGAGGCCGACGTCAGCCTGCCCGTCATCAAGGAGTTCCTCGCGCAGATCCGCGAGCAGTCCATCGGTCAGGAAGTGCTGAAAAGCCTCACCCCCGGCCACCAGATGGTGAAGATCGTCAACACCGAGTTGACCGCCTTGCTGGGCGAGGAGTTCCAGGAGATCCAGTTCGCCTCCAAGCCGCCCACCGTGATCCTCATGGCCGGGCTGCAGGGCTCCGGAAAAACCACCACCGTCGGCAAGCTCGCCCGCAGGTTCAAGGAGAAGGGCAAAAAATGCCTGCTGGTGCCGGCGGACGTGTACCGCCCCGCCGCCATCGAGCAGCTCAACGTGCTGGGGCGCGACCTGGAAATCGACGTCTACCAGGCCGAAGGCGAGAAGGACCCGGTGAAGATCTGCACGCAGGCGCTCGATGAAGCCAGGCGCAAGATGGTGCAGGTGCTAATCCTCGACACCGCCGGGCGCACGCAGATCGACGACGCGTTGATGGAGGAGCTCAAGGCGATCAAGAAAAAGGTCGAGCCCGACGAGGTGCTGTTCGTCGCCGACGCCATGATGGGCCAGCAGGCGGCCAGCGTCGCCGGCACCTTTCACGAGGCGGTCGGCATCGACGGCGTGGTGCTCACCAAGATGGACGGCGACACGCGCGGCGGCGCGGCGCTATCGATCAAAAAGACCACCGGCAAACCGATCCGCTTCATCGGCACCGGCGAAAAGCTGGACGCCCTGGAACCGTTTTATCCCGACCGGCTGGTCTCGCGCATCCTCGGCATGGGCGATGTGATGTCGCTGGTGGAAAAGGCCGAGCAGACCTACGACCTGGAACAGCAGGAGGAGCTGGAGAAAAAACTCAAAAAGAACCGCTTCACCCTCGAGGATTTCCGCGACCAGCTCAAGCAGATCCAGAAAATGGGTTCCATCCAGCAGCTTCTGGGCATGATCCCCGGCGCCAACAAGCTCAAGGGGCTCAAAATCGATGAAAAAGCGTTCGTTCGCATCGAGGCCATCATCAGTTCCATGACCCCGGCCGAGCGGGAGAAACACAACATCATCAACAGCAGCCGCAAACGCCGCATCGCCGCCGGTAGCGGCACCTCAGTTAATGAAATCAACAAGTTATTGAAGCAGTTCTCGCAGATGCAGAAGATGATGAAAAAATTCAACATGGGAAAATTCAAGGGCGGCTTCAATATGGGAAATATGTTGGGCGGCCGCAGCCCGTTTTGAATTAAAATAGCTTAATACATGCACCGAACTTTCGAATGAAGTCATCTAAACAACAGGAGGATATATTTTGGCTGTCGTGATCAGACTGACCCGACGTGGAGCGAAGAAAAAACCATTCTATCGGATCGTAGCAGCGGATTCCCGGTTCCCCAGAGACGGACGGTTTTTGGAAATCCTGGGCACCTTCGATCCGCTCAAGGAAGAGGACAACTGTAAGATCGACGCCGAAAAGGCGTCGGCCTGGATCGCCAAGGGCGCCAAGCCCAGCAAGACGGTGGCCTCCCTCCTTAAGAAAGCGGGTGTCGGCCAATAGAAGATTCCATCGCTCCTCGCTCGATCCAAGTTCGATCCGCACAACTCCGATCGTACTTCCCGTTTCCAGTGACCGTTCCGTTGCGGTTCGAGGAGGGAGCCATGAAAGAACTCATTCTAATGATCGCGAAATCGTTGGTGGATAAGCCGGACGAAGTGGATTTGACAGAAGTGGAAGGTGAAAAGACAACCGTTTATGAGCTGCGCGTCGCCAAGGAAGACCTCGGCAAAGTGATCGGCAAGCAGGGTAAAACCGCACGCGCCATGCGGGTGCTGCTCAACGCAACCGCAACCAAGCTGAAAAAACGCGCGGTGCTCGAAATCATCGAGTGAGGCATGCATTGGGTCGAAGTCGGCAAGGTCACCCGGCCCCACGGGTTGAAAGGCGAATTGAAACTGCTGCCCTTCGTCACCGATCTTACGATCCTGAAAAGCTTGAAGCAGGGCCGTCTCGACGGCGGGACCGGGCCGGAAACCCCGGTTGAGGTGGAATCGGTCCGCGGCAGCGCCAACAACCTCATCATCAAATTCCAGCAAGTCGAATCCCGCGAACAGGCCGGGCTGCTGGCCGGGCAAATCCTTCAGGTTCCCGCGGACCAGTTTCAACCCCTGCCCGAAGGGGAGTTCTACTGGTTCGAGATCCTGGGTCTGAACGTATACGACGAAGCGGAAAACCATTACGGCAGCGTCGAGGAAATCATCGAGACCGGCAGCAACGACGTGTACGTCGTGCGCGGCGGCGGCCGCGAAGTGCTGCTGCCCATGATCGATTCGGTGGTGAAAACCATCGATCTCAAACAGAATAAACTGATTTTTCACAGGGTCGAGGGTCTGATTGAGGACGATCCGGTTTGACATCATCACCATTTTCCCGGGGATGTTCGCGTCCCCGTTCGACGAAAGTCTGCTGAACCGCGCCCGGGAAAACGGGATCGTGGACATCCACATCCACAATCTCAGGGACCACACGCTCAACAAGCACAAAAAGGTGGACGACTACCCGTTCGGCGGCGGCGTGGGGCTGGTGATGAACGTCGAACCCATTGCCCGCGCCATCGAGGCGGTCAAGCAACAGAGCCCCGGCGCGCGCACCATCCTGATGTCCCCGGCGGGCAAACCGTTCGATCAGGAAAAAGCCTGGCAGCTGTCACGCGAGGAAAACCTGATCCTCGTCTGCGGCCGCTACGAGGGAGTCGATGAGCGCGTCCGCACCCTGTGCGTGGACGAGGAGATTTCGATCGGCGATTACGTGCTCTCCGGCGGCGAGATCCCGGCGATGGTGGTGGTTGAGGCGGTGTCGCGGCTGGTGCCCGGCGTTCTCGGCGATGAAAACTCGCTGGTTGAGGAGTCGTTTTCGACCCCTCTGCTGGAATACCCGCAGTACACGCGGCCGCGCGATTACAAGGGCCACAAAGTTCCGGAAGTGCTGGTCTCGGGGGATCCGAAGAAAATCCAGGCCTGGCAGCGCAGCGAAGCGTTGAAAAAGACCGCGCGCGTGCGGCCGGACCTGTTGAACAAACTCCAGCTTTCGGAGCAGGACAAGGGGATCTTGAAGGAACTGGACGGGGAATGAACCTGCATCTGGCGCTGGTGCACTTCCCCGTGTACAACAAAGCCGGGGAGATCGTGGTCTCGTCCATCACCACGCTGGATGTGCACGACATTTCCCGCATCGGCAGAACCTACGGGGTGCGGTCGTTTTACGTCGTCACGCCGCTAAAGACCCAGCAGGAGCTGGTCGAACGCATGGTCGCCCACTGGGTGAAGGGCTACGGCGCCGAGTACAACCCGACGCGCAAAGAGGCGCTGATGGAGACCCGCATCGAGCGTTCGCTGGCCGATGTGGTGCAGGACGTCGAAAGCCGTTGCGGCGCCAAGCCGAAAACCGTCGTCACCGACGCGCGGCAGTTTCCCGGCAGCGTGGATTATAAGACGCTGCGGGCGTCGCTGGAGCAGGGGGAACCGCACCTGCTGGTGTTCGGCACCGGCTGGGGCCTGGAAAAGAGCATCATCGACAACGCTGACCACGTTCTCGCCCCCATCGAGGGCGCCGGGAGCTACAATCATCTGCCGGTCCGGGGGGCCATCGCCATCATTCTCGACCGGCTGGCCGGCAAACGCTAGGAATTCGAATCAAACTGCGGTATAAAACGGTAAAAAAATGAACATCGAGAGCGAGAAAGAGGAGAAGTGATGAACCTGATCGACCAGATTGAAACGGGTGAACTGAAGAAGGAAGTGGCGGACGTCCACATCGGCGACACCGTCAAGGTGCACATGCGCATCGTGGAAGGCGAGAAAGAACGTATCCAGGTGATCGAAGGCGTGCTGATCCGCATGCACGGCGGCGGCGTGCGCAAAACCATCACGGTGCGGAAAATTTCCTTCGGCGTCGGCGTGGAACGGATTTTCCCGATCCATTCCCCGCGCGTGGAAAAGATCGAAGTCGTCAAACGCGCCCGGGTGCGCCGCTCGAAACTGTATTACCTGAGAAACCTGCGCGGCAAAGCCGCACGGCTCAAGGAAATCAAGCCCACCCGCAAACCCGGTTCGGGCAAGGGCCGTAAGAAAAAGAGCGCCGCGAAAAAATCCGCCTGAGCGCGGGCTTTTTCGCACAAAACGGAAAAACCCTGCTCACACATTTTTTCCGCACACCCTACCCTTTTTGAGCATCCGGTCAGCCTGAGGCTTTGGGCGCCAGACCGCCGGTTCCATAAAACGCTTCACCCAGACCGAGTTTTTCCCGGGCGGCTTCGTATTCCGCCATCGCCCGCGGCAGCAGCTTCTGGATGTTGGCGATGCGCGTCTCGTCCGAGGGATGCGTTGAGAGTAATTCGGGAACCTTTTTCCCCTGCTTGGCGTTGCTGAAGCGCCCCCAGAACCGCTCCGCTTCCCTCGGATCGTACCCTGCCCGCGCCATGTAGATGAGACCGATGTGGTCCGCTTCCGACTCGTTGCTTCGGCCAAACGGCAGCGTGATGCCGTACAGCGCACCGAGTCCCAGGCCACCCAGGATCAGCGCGCGCGAATCCTTGTTCGCCAGGCTGATCGCCGCCACCGAAAGCCCCGTGGTCACCACCAGCTGGCTCGAGATCCGCTGCGCCCCGTGGCGGGCGATCACGTGCGCCACCTCATGCCCCATCACCGCCGCCAGACCGGCTTCGTTCTGACAGACCGGCAGCAACCCGGTGTACACCGCGGTTTTGCCACCGGGCAGAGCGAACGCGTTCTGCTGTTCCGATTCGAACAGCTTGTATTCCCACTCCAGATCCGGCATGTCGGAAACCGCTGCGATGCGCGAGCCAACCCGCTGCACGATATTGACCAGGCGCGGATTCTGCGATTCCTTTTCCTTTTGCTTGACCTCATTGAACGCCTGCAATCCCATCGTGATTTCCTGAGATTCAGGAATGATGATGAAGGCCGACTTTTCCGAAACCGGTGTGGTGACGCACGCCGCGATCAGCGCGACGAAGATGACGAGGATGATTTTTTTTGAAGTTTGCATAAGCGTGGTATCGATCTGTTAGATTCAAAAAATGGAACGTTTTACTCGGGATTGTCCCTAGCTTACCGCAAAATAATTGAATTTGTAAAACTTTTGCAAAAAACCAAGGCGAGTGAATTCAATCCGCTACGCGCCTGCGTCCGCAAACCGGAAATCACCGTCTGTAAAAATTTTTGAGTTGCCTGCCTCCAAACGATGTCCTATCATCTGTTTTCAGGAGACACAATCCGGACCGGCAACCGTTTTCGTTCCGTATCTTCGCCGGTCTTCCCGCATCCCGTTTCATTTTCCTTAAAAGAGCGCATGACTGGTACCGGCATGCTGTCTTTCGAAATTCAGGCGGAGCAGAAGGGCTTCCGCTCGATCAGCGGTGTGGACGAAGCCGGGCGCGGCCCGCTGGCCGGCCCCGTCGTCGCCGCCGCCGTGGTGCTTCCCGCCAAGGTTTCCCTTAACGGCCTGACCGACAGCAAGCAACTGTCCGAAGCCGCGCGCGAGGACTTTTTCCCGCGCATCCGGCAGTGCGCGCTGGGATACGGGATCGGCATCGTCGGCGAAGAAACCATCGACGCCATCAACATCCTGCAGGCCTCGCTGCTCGCCATGCGGATCGCCGTGGAAAAACTGCCGCTGCGTCCGGATCTGCTACTCATCGACGGCAACCGCCGCATCGATCACCCGTCGGACCAGTGGCCCATCGTGCGCGGCGACGCGCAAAGCCTGTCCATCGCCGCCGCATCGGTGCTCGCAAAGGTGACGCGCGACCGCATCATGACCGATCATCACGCAACCTATCCGCAGTACGCGTTCGATAAGCACAAAGGCTATGGCACCCGCGCGCACCGGGAAAGCATCCGCCGTCACGGCCCCTGCCCCATTCACCGCAAATCGTTCAAGGGCGTCCGGGAATTCATCGAAGCCCCGGCGGCGAGCACAGGCGAGCGGCCGCTGTGAAGCGTTGTCAAACGGGTTTTCACGATTTTTTCACCCTCTTCCGATCCGCATACATTCATGAAAACGCTTTCCGTTCAGAATAAAAAATGGCGCCTCGCTCCCGCCTGCCCCGATGCGGTGGACGCACTGGCGCAGACGTTGAACGTGTCTCCACTCATCGCGCAACTGCTGGTCAACCGCGACATCAAAACCCCCGAAGAAGGCAACGATTTCGTCGCCCGCGACCTGACCCGCCTGCACGATCCGTTCCTGATGACCGGCATGCAGGCGGCGGTGGAGCGCGTGGTGGCCGCCATCGAGAGCGGCGAACAGATCCGCGTGTTTTGCGATTACGACGTGGACGGCGTCACCTCCGCCGCGTTTCTGACGCATTTTTTCCGCGACCTGGGCGTGGCGGTGAACTATTACCTGCCGGACCGCATGGAAGAAGGTTACGGATTGAACGAACAGGCGGTGCGCAAAATACGCGACGAGGGATGCACGCTGATGATCACCGCCGACTGCGGCATCACCGGCGTCAAGGAAGTGCAGACCGCCAACGCCATCGGGCTGGACGTGATCGTCTCCGACCACCACCAGGTGGGTCCCGAAGGCCTGCCGCCGGCGGTCGCGGTGCTGAACCCGCACCGGCCCGACTGCCAGTACCCGTTCCGCTTCCTCAGCGGCGTCGGCATCGTCTTCAAGCTTGCCACCGCCATCCGCTCGGCCCTGCACCGGCGCGGCTGGAAGAAAGAGGCGCTGCCCAATCTCAAGCGCCACCTCGACCTTTTCGTCCTCGGGACCATCGCCGATGTGGCACCGCTGACCGGAGAAAACCACATCCTCTCTTCACACGGTCTGGAAATGATGGCCGCCACCACCAAACCGGGGCTGGTGGCTCTCAAAGATGTCGCCGGCGTGAACGGCCGCGTCGATTCGCGCAGCGTGGGGTTCGCGCTGGGGCCGAGGCTCAACGCCGCCGGCCGGCTCGGCAAGGCCGACGCGGGCCTGCACCTGCTGACCGCCAACGATCTCAATGCGGCGAAAGACATCGCGAAAAAAGTGGACGCCATCAACACCGAGCGCAAGGAGATACAGGGCTGGGCGCTGGAGGAAGCGGAATACCTGATCGAGCGGGAAGTGGATCTGGACAACGACCGCGTGCTGGTGCTCGCTTCCGAGAACTTCCATCCCGGAGTGATCGGCATCGTCGCCTCGCGCCTGGTGGAAAAGCACTACCGCCCCACCGTGCTGATCGCACTCGCCGATGGTGTCGGCAAGGGCTCCGGCCGCAGCATTCCCAAATTCAACCTGTACAAGGCGTTCTGTGAATGCGCCGAGCATTTCCTGCAATTCGGCGGCCACGCGTACGCCGCGGGGCTCACGATCAAAGAAGAAAACATCGACGCCTTTCGCCAGACGCTC
This sequence comes from Nitrospinales bacterium, assembly GCA_965223345.1. GTDB lineage: Bacteria > Nitrospinota > Nitrospinia > Nitrospinales > VA-1 > CBDCWG01. The sequence goes on along the minus strand of CBDCWG010000012.1, from coordinate 1,275,773 downwards.
AACGCCATCGGCCAGCGTTTTCTCGCTGCGGACGATCTGATTCAGGAGATCGAGATCGACAGCGAGCTGCCGTTGGCCGACATCGACACCCAACTGTTCAAGAAGATCCACGCGCTGGAACCCTTTGGCGCGCAGAACCCGGTGCCGCTGTTTCTTTCCCGCAACGTGCGCATCCGCGATTTCCGCTTCATGGGGAAGGACGAGTCGCACATCCGTTTCAAAGCCATCCAGGACAAGGCCGGGATCGATGCGGTGGGATTCAACCTGGCGGAGGCGTTCGAAGCGATCAACGTCGAGGAGGACCGGGTGGATCTGGTGTACGAACTGGCGACCAACGCCTGGAGCGGCCGCGACAAGGTGGAGCTGCGCCTGCTGGACGCCCGCCTCTCCACAGAAGAAACGGCCTGACCCCCCGCGATGAGCTTTGAGGTCCGCGTCGCCATCCTGATCGGGATCGGCCTGGCAGCCGCCGCCTTCCTGCATTTCGGTCTGGACCCGATCCCGCAGGACCCCGCCTACCACGCCTTCGCCGATCAGCGCGCCTTTTTGGGCATCCCGCATTTTTTAAACGTGCTGTCCAACCTGCCTTTTGTGATAGCGGGTTTCCTCGGATTTTGGCAACTCAAGGCATCCTTGAACGATCCGCAAAAGTTCGTCGCCCCCCGGTGGGAAGCCTTTGCCTTTGCCACGATGTTTGCAGGCCTCTTCCTCACCGGAATCGGTTCCGGCTACTATCATCTCGATCCCAACACCGCCACCCTGTTCTGGGACCGGCTGCCCATGACCCTCACGTTCATGGGGTTTTTCTCACTCATGATCGCAGAACGCATTCACCTCAAGGCCGGCTTGTTCCTGCTGCCCGTTCTTCTGATCGCAGGCGTCGCGAGCGTCGTGCACTGGGATATCACCGAAGCGGCGGGACGGGGAGACCTGAAACCCTACGTTCTGGTGCAGTTTTTGCCGATCCTGATGCTGCCGTTCATGCTGGGAATGTTCACTTCCCCCTACACGGGCACAGCCTGCCTGTGGCAGATCCTCGGCTGTTACGCCGGGGCGAAGGTGCTGGAACATTTCGACGGGGAGATCTATCGCATGCTGGGAGAAACGGTGAGCGGCCACACGTTGAAGCACCTGCTGGCGGCGGGGGCAGGGGCGATCCTGGTCCGGTATCTATCGCGGCGGCGGAGAATTCATCTCCCCGCGCAACCGGAGAAGAAATTGTGAGTGAAAGGCCCTGAGGCGAGCCCGGTTTGCAAAAAAGCACCGCCGGCACCCGCAGCACTTCCTGGCGGATACGGCGGCTCCCTGTCGATGGGGTGGAGAACAGAATGGGCAAAACGTGAAACCGGTTAGTAGGCGACCTGCATTTCGTTTTTCACGAAGCGGTAGCTTTTGACCAGCTCTTCGAAGGCCTGCTGCGATTGTTTGTAGCTTTCTTCATCGCGGGCGGTGAGCACGATCAGCACGAACACGCCGCTTTCCTCAATGTAGGCGATCGATTCGTAGTTGCCCCAGGTGTCGCCGGTCAAGCGGCGCACGTGCGCCCATTTCGAATCGGAGGTCTTGATCGCCTCCCACTCCCGGGCGTTGAAACTCTCGCCGAACTCGCGGCTGAATTCCTTCAACTCGGACTCGATGTACGCTTCCACGGGCTGTCCCGGCTTGCGCGCATCGGTGTTGACGTACATAACCGAACGGGCGCCTTTCCAGCTGGAGCCGTTGGGGTAGAACACCGCCTGCAATCCCTGATGCTGGCCGCTCTGGTTGTCGAGCACCCAGCCTTTCGGCGCGGCGATGGAGAACGCGTGGTTATCGCCCTGAATCACGCCCGTTGAGGAACGGGCAACCTGCCCGTCTGCCGCCTGCATCGCATCGACCTGAATCATGCGGGCGTTGATTTCCATGGAATGCGGCATCAAAAGGGGAATCGCCTGCTCCGCCAGATGCACCACCGAATCGAGCACACCGGCTGCCAGCAAAAAATGCGGCTCGCCCATGATCTCTTCCTTCAGCTTGACCACCTCGTCCATCGGCGTGTAGATGTCGAAGAACACGCCGAAGAATCCCGTTTTGCTCTCGCGTGCCTGGATCGGGCGTGTGGCGATCGCCTGCGGTCCCGGATCGGTGAACGACAGGTGCCGGCAGATCAGCACCACGCTGACCTTGTCCCCGTCCTCTTCCATGAGCATGTCTTCGACCGCCCCGGCCCACACCATGCCGCGTCCCAGATCCCTCGAATCGACGGACTGGCTGGGCGTGAAATCCCAGGTGACTTCCCCCACGGTTTCCGGAACCTCGGTCACCCGCTCCGGCTTCTCAGCGGAGAAACCCGCAACCGGGAGTGAAAATGCCAGCATGCAAACCAAAACGAAAACTACCGATGAGCGTTTCATGGTTCAGTGTCCCCTTCCTCTTTTTTTCTGCAGTAAGAATTCTTGCCGCCTCTTCCCGGAGCTCGCTGTCCGGCGGCCGGCGGCGTTGCCTTCAGGATTTCGCTTCCACTATGGTGATCTCTTCCGGGACCACGAACAGGTCGAGGTCCGGCTCCGGGTGCCGCTCGTAAGTCTCGTAGCGAATCGAATACGCCATTTCCGGAGACTGAATGGATATCTGTTTCGGACGTTTTGAAGACACCGCGACGAACAGCGTCAGGGTCGAACCGTCCACCTTGAGTTCGAACACGTCGCAGAGGTCGCCGTCGATGTATTGCTGGTCCAGAACCTCGGCTCCCGAGTACTGAAAAAAATCCTCTTCCTTGCCGAACTCGAGTTCGCTGAGCTTCGTCGAGCCGTTTCCCGGAAACACCGGATAGTGCACCTTGTTTTCCGGCTCCTTGTCCAGAATGTGCACGCCCTGATCGACATAGCGGTTGATCATGTACGAATGCGGTGCGTTGACGATGATGAGGCCGTGCAGCCCCACTTTCGGGTCCGGCGCTTCTTCGATGCGCAGGTAGCGGTCGCCCACACGCCAGACCTTTCTCGCGGTCGCCTCGAAGCTGCCTTCCTGGATCTCGGGAGAAAGATAGCGAAAGACGATGTGCAGCATCGGTCCCTCCTGCGCCAAGGAGTACGGAGCCGCAAGAAACGGGAACAGCAGCAACAATGCGATGGTGATTTTTGCTTTCATTTTATTTTCCTGGAATAACGATTCAGCATCCTCATTCCACCGTCTTCACCAGCGGAATCCCGTTGGTGCCGGCGGGGATGTACACCGTCGTGTGGTTTTCCGAATTGGCCATGGCCATCTGCGCCTGGATCGCCTCGTGCTGCAGGTAGTTCTTCGTCAGCGTCTTGTTGATGATCTCCTGCGATTTCGCGATCCCCTTCGCTTCCTCGATTTTGATTTCCGCATCCTTGATGGCGATCTGTTTCTCGACTTCTTTCTTCTCCAGATCCTGCTGGGCTTTCAGCTTCTGCTCGACGGCGCGGGCCACCGCCTCGGGATAATCGATGTTGCCCACCACCAGCTCCATCAGCTTGAACGGCGTGCTCTTGAGGTGGTCCTGCAAGCGCTGCTGCACCGTGCCGGCGATCTTCACGCGGTTTTCCTTGATCTGCCGCGAATCGTAGGAGCGCACCGCATCCCGCACGAACGAACGGAACGGTTCCTTGACGAACCGGTGATACCACTGCTTGCCGCCGTAGCGTTCGACGACCTCGCGGATGGTTCCCTCTTTGACCTTGAAGATGCCCTGCAGCCGGAACGAAACGTTGAGATCGTCCTTCGCCAGGATCTGAAATTCCTCCTGCAGCGTGCGCGGCCTGAAATCGACGTTAATCACCCGGTTGTTCCAGATGGAAACGCCGAAATTGCCCGGGCCTTTCACATCGCCCTGGAAACCGCCCTTGCCCCAGACCCGGGGGATCTCACGCACATAGCCTTCATGCCCTTCCGGGGTGTAGGGGTTGGTGTAGGCGGCCAGAAACAGGATTCCGGCCACGACGATCCCGGCTGCCCACAAAGCGGTCTGTTGTTTGTTCATTTGGTGCCTGTCTCCCGCACGGATTCCTGCGGCCGCTGCAACTCGAGAGTCTGCGCCTGCCGAAGCGGCGCCGGATGTTTCACGGCGTCACGGTTGCGGTAAAAACGGCTCACGCCCAAAACGACACACGCGATCCCCAGAAGCGGAATCATCAACAACGGTCCGGGAAATCGAACGCCGAAAAGAATCAGCAGCACGCCCACAAAAACGATGGACAGGCTGGAAACCAGCACCGAACGCCCCGAACCGGACAGACTGCGTGCGTGGGTCTGCGCCAGATCCTGAAAGGTGCGGACCTTGTCCTCGCAATACCCCTTGCACACGACCCCTGTTTCCAGAGCGTGCGCGCACTCGCGGCACAACCCCTTGGCGCAGGCCTGACAGCTCCCCACCGCCTCGATCTGAGAATGGTAAAAACAGCGCACAGCCCCCTCCTTTGCGCTCCGTTGCCGGGAGAAATGGAATATATCCTTGAAAAACAGCAATATAGATGCCAAACAAAAGAATCGTTTGGCTATAAGGGGTTACGCGGATCCGCGCTTGCGGGAGGGCCAATAAGTTGTGATAATTCAGACAATATTACGAAAATTGGCACCTGCATGGGGAAGGTTGGAAGGAAAAAGCGGCTATCCGGCTTTGTTCGCTGGGCCGGACAGCGGCGCGCCGTGAAACTGCCCCAGAAACCGCTGCACCCGGCTGTCCAGGAACAGGCAGAGGCAGGACAGGGTCCAGGGCACCATCGCGGCGGCCCAGTGAATCCAGATACAGCCGATCACCCCGACCGCGAACAAAATGGCGGAGAGCCGGTGCCACTCCCTCAGCGGCATCAGGGAAGGCTGCGCATCGTGGATTCTGCGGAAAGCCGCCCAGGCGATGCGGGTGAAGAAAAACTCGAAGGAAAACACCCAGGTCATCCACACCTTGATGTCCACGGTCCCCTCTTCCGGGCGCATGCAGAGGATGGCAAAATGAATCCACAACGCCCAGAGCCCCGCCGCAAGGATCGCGGAGAGACCGCCCATCAGACCGATCAACAGCCGGTCACTTGTTTTCCAATTGTCAGACATGAAACATCCTTAAGAAAAAATTCATGAATCCCTGCGTGTTTCTCAAGCCGTGCCGGTTTTCGGGACCACCACTTTTGTCTTTTTGCGCCACAGCCCGTCGCGGCTGAAGCAGGTCCAGCCCCATTTGAGCCAGCCGAGCAACGCGAACGCCACCCACAGCGCCCACAGCAGGATGGCGACCCGGTAGACCAACAGCGGCAGCGAAACGAACCACGCATCGGGCAGCGTGCCGGGGATGCGGTCGGCAAACCAGTGCAGCGAATGCGACGAGGAGTGGTTGCCTACCACCGCCATGTCCGGGGAACTCAACAGTCCGGTGCCGATGATGAAAAACAGGCAGCCCACGGCGACGACCGTGAGCAAACCCAGCCCCGCCTGCATGAGGTTGAACTGCCAGCGCGGCCATTCTTCGGTGTTGAGCGTTTCGCGCCGCGACAGCGCGAACAGCCAGACCACCACGATGAGAAACTGCGTCAGTGCGATGGTGCTCATGGCCACACCCAGCAGCATCCAGTGACCGGTTTTGAGAGGCAGACCGGAATAGCGTCCCAAGAGGATCGACAGCACGACCACGACGAACAGCTCGCCCCAGAACAGAACCGCCGGTCCCATGCTGGGTCCCTGAACGAACAGCAGCCAACGGTTGGCCGGCACGGAGACGATGGTGTGCACGTTCGCCGCCGGATGCCCCAGATCGATCCGCGGCGCATCGGTTTTTGTGGTCACCCCCTTCTGCATGGAAAACCTAAGATGATAATCCTGCTCGCCCGGCCGGATGGGCAGCGCGACGTGCGTTCCCTCCTGACGGATGGGCTGGGCCTTGCCGTTCAGCGTCACCGAGTCCAATTGGGCGTTTTCCGGAAGCACGATGGGATGCTGCCCGCCCTGGCTGCTGCGGATCTTGAGTTTCAGATCGGATTGCGTCATCCGCGTGCCCGGCGACACGCGCAGCTCCACCGCGTCGATGGCGAGCGTGCTGCCGGGAACCGCTTGCGGCCGCGAAAGATCAAGCGTCAGGCTCTCCCCCGGCCAGGGCCGGAACTTCGGCTGCCAGACGCCCTCGCCCTGCCGCAGCACCGGAGGGATGCCGGAAAAATCCACGTGGTACGTGGGGCTCACATCGAGCGTCCACAGCTCCACCCAGTGCGTGTTGTTGGGAGCGGTCAGCTTCAGCCGTTCGGTTTTTTCCAGCGTGGAAACCCATTGCGCCTGTCGCGCACTCGCGCCCAGCGATACCAGGACGTTGCCGTCCTGCATGCGCACCTCCTCGGTGAGCACCGATTCCCCGTCTATCAACGGAATCGCAAAATTGATCGGTCCCTGCGGCGGCGCAACGCGCCGCACTTTGGTGATCACCTGCCAGTCGAGACCGAGATGCAACAGCCGCTCGATCACCACGAAAACCGGAGGCGCGTCCGAACGCAGTGTGCTTTTCTCGGCGTCTTTCTGAATGCGCGTGAGCTGCAGGCTGTCGCTCAAAAGGCGGCCCTGCTGGATGCCCCCCGCCTGCCAGCCTTTGAGCCGCACCGCAAAGCGGTGCGGCCGGCGCGGAAAATACACCTGCACCTGATCGGTTTCCGGCAGCGGTCCCGTGAGCACGACCTGATGAATTCCCGGCGTCACGCGCAGCCAGACGCCCGGCTTGTCGGCAAAACGCACCAGCTCCGCCGCCGGCTTGCCGTCGAGCACAACGCTCTGCGGCAGCCACTGCTGCCGTCTCCCCGGCAGCGGCAGAGCCAGCGTTTCCTCCACGTGCGCTTCCAGCCGCAGGGTCAGCCGGTCGCCCTCCACCTGCGCCTCGGCGCGCTGAATTTCAAAACAACGGTCGCCGCATTCCGGCGGCGCGAGCAATCGCTGTTTGAGTTCCTGCAGCATCGCAGGCGTCGGCATCTCGGCGGAAACCGGAACGACCGCCGGTCCGGAAAACAACAGCAGCGCGGCCAGGCCCGCCGTCACCGCCGCCGCTTTCGGCACGGAAAAACCGGGACCGGATCGTAATCGCAAAAGCAGCCCCGCGGTGAGGGCGACGATCAGAAATATCCGCACGAAACCCAGCAGGCGGTTCACGATCGGCGGGATGAGATACAGTTTCACGTTCTCCCCCTGCCCCACCGGACCGCTCCAGGAAAGGCGCACCGTATTCCAGCGCCACGCCGGCAGTCCGGGGCCGGTCTGAATCTGCGCGTTGGGATCGATGCGCTTGAATTCCCCGCGTCCCGGCATTTTCGAAGAGAAGTAGGTCTCCGAACGCGACTCCGCCATCTCCTGTTCGGCAGGCGCGTCCCCGGCGAGCCCTCGTTCCATTTTGGGAGCGGCTTTCTTTTGCAGTCTGTCCACCGCCTTGGACGCCACGCGCACGCCGTAAGGCGGCACCGCGCGGTGCCCCTGTCCCTCCAGTTGCGGGTAGATGCTTTGCCGCGCCTGATCGATCATGAACGGCAGCGCGATGAACGCCAGAGCGAGCAGGCTGAGATTGCGGTACCAGACCACTGCCGTGCGGAACCGGCCGACCGGCAGCACGTTGAGCAGAGCCAGGCTGGCGACGATGCTGAGCCAGACGAACACAGGAGCGTGGGGTTCGTGGTAGAGAAGGCCGATCGTGAAAAACGCGACGACGCCCCAGCGCCTTCCTAAAAGACGGCTCACGGCGGCGGTGATCATCAGCAGGATGAACAGATCGAACAGCGTCCAGCGGCTGATGAAGCTGGTGTGCGCCGCATCCACTCCCGTCGCGGTGAACAGGCGGTAACCGGGCGGCAGGTGCATCTGGATGTTCAAAGACTGCACGTCGTGCAGCCAGCCCACAGCCGGGAACGCGTGCCCCTTCGCCTGCATGCGGCTGACCGCGGTGAGGTTGGTCGCGCCCTGCCGGACTTCCACGCCCGCGGTCGTGCCGTCTTTCGCCTGCGTGATCAACTGGTCGCGCCCCGCCGCATTGACCCTGCCGAGCTGCGTTTTCGGATGCGCGTCGAGACGCCAGCCCTGGTGCACGGTGCCGGTGAGGCGGTCCTGCACGGTGTAGCCCTCGCCGGTAAAATCGAGCCACATCTCGCGCTTGAGATGCAGCACGTTCGATGCGGGCTCCGCGTTGCCGCGCCGCTTTTCCTTGAAGGTCAGCACGTCGCCCGGCTTCACGCGAAACGCCGGCAGCTGCCGCCAGTTGAGCGGAACGCCCGACTGCACCGGGTCGATCGCGGGCAGGCCGGAAAGCTCGAGATGGCGCAGCGACGTGTTGGCCTGAAAACTCCAGATCTCTTCATCCGCCCACGGGCCCTCGGGGTCGGTCAGCGGGATTTTCAGCACGTGCCGCGGATGCCGGCTCGAGATCACGATCTCCCAGTGTCCCGGCTTCACCTGCAGCCGCAGCCGCCCGTCCGCCTCGAGCCGCGCGGGAAGCGGGCTCGCGATGCCGAGCGGGTGGTGCCCGGAAAGCAGCGCGTGTCCCAGAACCACTTCCCGGCCGGGACCGGAGACATCGAGCACCAGCCGCGTCTCGGTGGTGAGCGGCACGTCGTCGTAAATTTTGCGGAACACTTTGATCTGAATGCGCGCGGGAGCCGACTGCGCGTCCTTGTTTTCCTTGAGACCCAGGCCGATGCGGCCGCCGCTGAACTGCGGAAAGTCGATTTTTTTGCCATCGACGGTTAGCCGCACCAGCCCTGTCGAGGAACCGAGCGTCAGCCACTGCGGCATCCGGTTCCATTCGAAGCGGCCTTCGATGCGGTGGCTGCCCTTTTTCAGCGTGAGCGTGGGATGGCCGTTGCGCTCGGTCACGGGCAGCGGTTTACCCCCCACACGCACTTTCACAGGCCAGTGGCGTTTCTCACCGGGAAGCAACAACGTGGTCGTGTCGTACAGCGTCCACAGCTGATCGAAGCGCGCTCCCTGCGCCGTCGCCGTGAGATTGAGCGCCGATCCCCAGGCGCACACCCGCTGCGCTTGGGCGGCGTTTTTGCCGTTCGGTTTCGCTGCCGGCGCGCCCACGGACAGAAAAGCACAGTCGCGCGAGGGCATGCCCTCGAGCACCCACTGGGTCCAGGGCTTCAACGCTTCGGGCACATGCACCGGCTTTTTCGCCGATGCCGGGACGATGGCAAACATCCAGAACGCGCAGAACAGAAACACGCGCAACGCGGCAACGCCGATACGATTCCACCCATCTGTCGAAAAATCCGGTTCGCTTTGCATGTATTGACAGCACCTCAAAAAAGGCCGGGGCCCTGGATTCGATTTCGGGTCAGCGGGATACGTTAACGCACCCTATCAGATTTTTGCACGCGCCACGTCAATCCTTTTTCAGGATCCTCGAGGGTTGCGGATCCGGCTCCGCGTTCAACGTGGCCATGCCTTTCGGTTTGATCTGCGGCACCTCGGGCGGCAGGCGGCGCGGCGGAGTTATTCCCGGCCGCAGTTTGCAGAAACAGAGCCGGCCTTTGAGATGATCCAGATTGCCGCGTGACAGGCTGCACGGGTCGTAGCCCGCATTGCGCAGTCCTGCGGGTTGAAAGCGTTTCTGCATCGCCTTCCACTGCTCACGCTTGCCCTGCATTCGGCTCTGCTTGCGCAGCACGTCCGTGAGCGCAGGACTCAGGTCGATCGTCAGGTTGGAGCTGCCTGCGAAAAACCAGAGCGCGCTCAGGTCCTCGCCCTGATGGTAAACCGGCGCCTTGAGCGACGTGTTGATGGGAAAGCTGTCGCGGTTGAGACACAGCTTGTCCGGCGATTCAAGGTGCACGAGATTTTTGGGATACAGATCGTAGAACACATGCGTGCGCCCTTCCGAGGTCAAGAGCCCGGCGGAGGATTCGACCGGACCGAAAGGCAGGGTCTCCAGAATCGAGAGCCGGCGCACGTGCGGGGCAGTGTCTCCTTTCCCGGCGAAGTAATGGCGGTCGAGACTGAAATACGCATTGGGAAGATCGAAACGCTTCGAAGTCCCCATCCAGATTTTCGGCGGATGCAACGCCCCCAGTTTGTGAAAGGGATGCACCAGATCCCATTCGAGACGCACCCCCACCGGACCGGTAAAGCCCGGCCACTCGATGGGAGTCTCCTTGAAATTTTCGATGGCAACTTTCTGTTCCAGCCGCGGCCCCTGAATCGAAGCCAGCACATAGGGCGTCGCCATGCCGGTGAAAAACAGAAACAGCGTCGTCAGCACCGCTTTGCCCAGCACCGAGAGCGTGCAGTTGTACCTGCCGGTGAACCCGGGCGCCAGCTTCCACCAGATAACCAGCAGCACGAAAAACACGCCGACGCCGGTGGCCAGCTGCCAGGTTTCCCCGCCCTCTTTCCCCGACACCAGCAGGATCAACAGCCCGAAAGCCGAGACCGCCAGCACCGCGATGAACAACACCGTCCAGAGAATCGAACGCAGCATGAACCGCTCCGTATCCGTTGAAATGAATCCGCAAAGGCCCGCGGGCAACGCAGTCTGCTATAATGACCGCATCAGTCAGGACCCGAGTGCCCCGGACCGGCTTTCGCCTTGAAAACCCGGCCCCAAACCGCAGCACCTCTTTCCTGCTCCTAAATCAGCAAGCATTATGCCAAACCAAACGGATTGAATATTCGCGGGTTGTTTCCGCTCAACCGGTTTTTTTTAACAAAAAGTGTACAATTTCAGACATTTTCAAAAGCGCGCCGCCGCTGAGCGCAGCGCGCCCGATTCTTAGAAAGGAACCTCATGGGCTTCACCTGTGGCCTGGTCGGCCTGCCCAACGTCGGCAAATCCACCATCTTCAACGCCCTCACCCGGGCAGGGGGGGAAATCGGCAATTACGCTTTCGCCACCATCGAACCGGTCAACGGCATCGTGGCGGTGCCGGACGAGCGTCTGGACCGCATCGACGAGCTGGTACCGGCGAAAAAAACCGTGCACACCACGCTGGAGTTCGTGGACATCGCCGGGCTCATCAAAGGGTCCTCCAAAGGTGAAGGGCTGGGCAACCAGTTTCTCGGCAACATCCGCGAGACCGACGCCATCGCGCACGTCGTCCGCTGTTTCGAGGACGACAACGTGCAGCACGTCAGCAACAAAATCGATCCTTTGTCCGACATCGAAGTGATCAACACCGAACTGATGATCGCCGATCTGGAATCGCTGGAACGCCGCCGCACCAAACTCGCCAAGACCGCAAAGAGCGGCGACGCCGAGGCGCGCTTTCAGACCGCCTGCCTGGAAAGAATCATCGAAGCGCTCAACAACGGCGACCCGGCGCGCACGCTGACCTGGAGTAAGGACGAGGAAATCCGTTTCGTCAAATCCTTAAACCTGCTGACCGCCAAACCGGTATTGTACGTGTGCAATATCGGCGACCCGGCGGACGGCGAATGCGAACGGGTGCAGGCGGTGAAGAAACTCGCACAAAGCGAAAACTCACAGGTCGTCGCCCTGTGCGGTCAACTGGAAAACGAGATCATGGAAATCGAAGACCCCGAGGAACGCAAGGACTTCATGCAGGAGATGGGGATCACCGAGACCGGGCTCGACATCATGATCAAGGCCGGTTACGCGCTGCTCGACCTGGTGACCTTTTTCACCGTGGGCGGCAAGGAGAACCGCGCCTGGACGCTGAGGAAAAACCAGCCCGCCCCGAAAGCCGCCGGCGTCATCCACACCGATTTCGAGAAAGGCTTCATCCGCGCCGAAGTGTACAACTACGACGACCTGCTGGAGTACAAAACCGAACAGGCGATCAAGGACGCAGGGAAATTGCGTATCGAAGGAAAGACCTACATCGTGCAGGACGGCGACATCATGCACTTTCGGTTTAATGTTTGATGCAAGCAATCAACTTCAAGCAACTTAAGGCGATTCGATTGCTGAATCGATTGGCACGGCAATGACGTCGCCGTTGATTTCTTTGTCGGAGGTGAAATTTATTTTTTCGAGCAAACTGTAAGGCCGCAGCGTGTTTCCGCATCGAATGAGATAAAGCTCATAATTCCTGCAAGAAAAAATCGATTCGATATTTCTTCTCACTTCCAATGCAGAAGTGTGGTAACGGTCATTTTGCTCAAAAACAACAACGGGCCGGTCTTTTTCAATGAGCTTGATGGCTCCCTTGAGCACATTTTCTTCATAACCCTGAACGTCGATTTTAATGAATGACACCCTCAGGTCATGCTGGACATGCTCGTCCAGGCAAACCATATCGATCGTTTCCTTAACGAACGTGTCGTCGATGTCGAAATTTTTTCCGATCGAAGCCAAGCCCTTGTTGTAGGTTGCGTGTGTGGGTGAATGAATTTCAACTTTTCCCTGCGCCGCTCCCACTCCCATCTTGTAAATTTTCAAATTGCCCAGATCATTGATCTGTTTGGATCTGATCAAACAACCGTAGGCAAATGAAGTCGGCTCATAGCTCAGCACAAGGTTATCTGGATACTTTTTTGAAAAATACAAACTTTCAAATCCGATATTCGCGCCCACATCGATGATGATCGTTTTTTCCCGGATAAAGCGATCCGCAACTTTCAACAACTCACCTTCGTAGGAACCCTCTCGAAGAATCATTTCCTCGATGATTCCCTTTTTTTCAAGATAAATTAAAAAATCGACATGATTGAAGCTGACCGAGTTTATGATGGGAAACTGGATCCGCAGGTTTTTCAGGTTGCGTTTCTTCAGATACCGGTTGTAGGAGTTCCAGGGAACCTCGACGACAAAATAAATCAAATGAAACACAACGCTTTTGATATTGCCGAACAGCTTGACAGCCAAACGCCGGATTCTTTGAAAACTCATAGGAATCGAGTAGAGAGGATCATTTTTTCAGACGAAGTCTACCGCTTCCACCCCGGCACGAGGCTGCGCGGCGTTTTCCCGTTCAGCGCATCGAGCACGTTGTCGGCGACCAGCAACGCCATGCGGTCGCGCGTCTCGAAGCTGGCGCTGCCGATGTGCGGCAGCAAGAGCAGGTTGTCCAACTCGGTCATGCCGGGCGTGAGTTCCGGTTCGTTCTCGTACACATCCAGCGCCGCGCCGGCGATTTTGTTTTCGCGCAGCGCTTCCAGCAGCGCCTGATCGTCCACCACCTTGCCGCGCGCGGTGTGGATGAGGTACGCCGTCGGCTTCATAAGACCGAGCTGCTCCGCCGCGATCAGGTAGCGCGTCTCGGCGGTGAGCGGCACGTGCAGCGTCACGTAATCGGATTCTTTCAGCAGCGTATCCAGCGGCACGAATTCGGCGTTCAACTGTTTTTCCTCCGCCTCGGGCAGGCGTTTGCGCTGGTGGTACAAGACCCGCATGCTGAAGCCCAGAGCCCGGCGCGCCACCGCCTTGCCGATCTCGCCGCAGCCCACGACGCCCAGCGTTTTGCCGTGCACGTCGCTACCGAGAAACAGCTTCGCCTGCCAGCCCTTGAACTTGCCCTCGCGCGTGTAGGCGTCGGAAGGCACGATCTGCCGCGCCACCGCCAGAAGCATGGCCCAGGTGAGGTCCGCCGTGGTTTCGTGCAGCACGCCGGGCGTGTTGGTCACGTAGACGCCGCGCTTCGCCGCATGCGCCACGTCGATGTTGTTGAAACCCGCGCCGTAGTTGGCGATTATTTTGAGATTCTCACCGGCGTCGATCATGTCCGGTCCGATTTTGTCCGATAAGTAGGTGATCACCGCCTGGCTCTCGGAGAAGGACTGTTTCAGCTGTTCCGGGCTCGGCGGCGTTTCGCTGTAGTTGGTCTTGAGGTCGCAATGGGGCGCGAGTTTCTCCAACGCGGTCTCGGGAAAGATATTGGTGACGGTGACAACGGGTTTCACAGGCATCGTTTCCTATTTTGAGAGTGCATCATTCGGCAGCCGGCCTGATACAGCGGCCGGCGACGTCCCGATTCTAAGCAAATTCCCGCTTCGTTCCCATGAAAATCTTATTCCTGGTTCCGCCAGAGACCCTGTCTTTGGATTCGTCGATTCCCAAGGCCCTGGAAGGCGGCAAGGGGTACTATCCCAAGCTCGGGCTGTTGTACGTGGCCGCCCACTACGAGCGCGCCTCGGGCCGGCGGCCGGTGTTCATCGACTGCCCGCCGGAAAACGTGTCCGAGGCGCAACTCCTGGAGCGGGTACGCGCCATCCAGCCGGATCTGGTGGCCATGAGCATCATGACCTTCAACCTGCTCGACGCGCTTCAGGCCGCCCGCGCCCTCAAGCGCGAAAACCCCGGCCTCAAAATCTGCCTCGGCGGCCCGCACGTCAACCTGTATCCGAAAGAAACCCTGGCGCAACCGGAAATCGACTACGTGGTGTTCGGCGAAGGCGAACCCATCTTCACCGAGTTCGCACAGGTTCTCGAAGAAGACGGGATGGATTCGCCGCGCCTTGAAACGGTCCTGGGGCTGGGCTGGAAACAAGACGGCGTGCCGCAGATCAATGCGGCGCGCACCGATCTCGTCGATCTCGACACGCTGCCCAACCCGGCACGGCATCTGGTGGACGTTTCGCAGTACCAGCACATCATCGGCGAGGGACGGCAGTTCTTCACGCTGCAGGCGACGCGCGGATGCCCGGCCGCCTGCTCGTTCTGCGACATCCGCAAGACCCAGTTCCGCATACGCTCGCCCGAGAGCGTGGTGGGCGAGATCGAGGAGCTGGTGGAGCAGGGTGTGGACGATCTTTTTTTCGTGGACGACACCATCACCATCGACAAGAAAAACGTGCTCGCCATCTGCGACCGCATCGTCAAGCGCGGACTCAAGATCCATTACAAGATATCGGCGCGGGTGGACACGGTGAACGAAGACATCCTGCGCGCCCTCAGGCGTTCCGGCTGCTACCGCATCCACTACGGCATCGAGTCTGCGACGCCGCGACATTTAAAATACCTGCAAAAAGGCCAGACGCCGGAGAAGGTGCTGCGCGCCTGCCGCATGACGAAAAAAGCCGGGATCGGTTTTTTCGCCTACATGATGATCGGCATCCCGCACGAGACGCGCGAGGAGATGATGCACACCGTGGACTTCGCCAAGAAGCTGAAGCCGGATTACGCGCAGTTCTCCATCTGCACGCCCTACCCGAAAACCGAATTGTATTTTCAGATGCTTAGGGAGGGCATCGTGCCCGAGGACTACTGGCAGCGGTTCGCGGAGAACCCCACGCCCGAATTCAAAATCCGCTTCTGGAACCGCGATTTTTCCGAGGAGGAGCTGCGCGCCATCCAGGACGAATGCCACAGCCGCTTTTACCGCCAGCCCACCTACATCATGAAACAGATCGCCAAAGTGCGCTCCTGGGCGGATTTCACCGCCAAAGCGCGAATGGGCACGAAAATCCTCACCAGCCGCCTGGGCGTCACCTCCTGAACAACCAAAACCACTGAAAAACCGCACTTTATTGTGCAATGGCCCGCCCGGCCCCTGTCCCGGTTGCGTCACCCTGTATTTTCACAGGAAACTGCCCCAAAAAGGGTATAAAACCGTGCAATCGCCCTACAAAAATTGTCAATCAAGACAATATTTGCCGATCTTTCCCATTTTTGCCACTCGAGCGTAAAAAATAATCAACTGTAAATCCCTCCCTTGTGCTTTTCTGCACTCACTTTCGCCGTTTGGTATCGGACTTGCACCTTATGTGATACAAATCACAAAATCACACAATCGGCCCAAACGCCTTCCTGAAGGGGGCGACTCACTCGGTGCAGACAATGGCATTCAACTCGAAATATCTGAAGAACACCAAAGGGTTCACTCTGATTGAATTGTTGATCGTGATCGGCATCATCGGCATTCTGGCGGCCATCGCCATTCCCCGCTTCACCGAGTACAAACTGCGCAGCTACGATTCGCTCGCGAAATCCGATCTCACGAACATCTTCAAAGTCTGCAAAGCCTACTGGGCCGATGCGACCGGCACGCCCAACTGCACGCTCGCGGTGGCCTCTTCCGCTACTTTCGGCTACGTGCAGTCTCCGAACGTGACGCTCGTTTTTAACAACGCCTCCGAGCCCAGCTTTGCCGTGACCGCTTCGCACACCGCAAGCTCCAACACCTACGCCATCAACTCGGCGGGTGTGGTCAGCATCCAGTAGACACAAACCGCTGTAATACCGCCTGTTAAGCGCTCACCATTGATTCCTGCCCAGGCCTTGGGGATGATCCCCCGGCGCGGTTGTTGTAGAATCGTGTAGAATTCAACCGTCTCATTCTCGCGGCGAGCAGGCATGCTGAAGATCCACGAAATTTACAAGAGCATCCAGGGCGAATCGACGCACACCGGACTGCCCTGCGTGTTTGTGCGGCTCACCGGCTGCAACCTGCGCTGCACCTGGTGCGACACCGAGCACGCGTTTTATGAAGGCAAGGACATGAGCCTCGATGCGGTGGTCGCCGCGGTGGCCGCCTACGACACCCCGCTCGTGGAGATAACCGGCGGCGAACCGCTGGCGCAGAAGGAAGCCGTCCCGCTGATGCGGCGGCTGCTGGAGAAGGGGCACCGCGTTCTGCTGGAAACCGGCGGATCGTTGTCCGTAAAAGACGTGCCCGATGCGGTGATCAAGATCATGGACCTGAAATGTCCCGGAAGCGGCGAGTGCGAAAAAAACGATTTCGCGAACCTCGAGTATCTGAACGCCAGCGACGAAGTGAAGTTCGTCATTCTCGACCGCAAGGATTACCAATGGAGCAAGGGCATTTTAGAAAAGTACAAACTCAACGAAAAAACCCGCGTTCTGTTTTCTCCTGTCTACGACAAACTCAATCTCAAGGATCTGGCCGAATGGATCCTTAAAGACAACCTGCCCGTGCGTCTGCAGACCCAGCTGCACAAGGTGATCTGGAGCAAGGACGCCATCGGCGTCTGACGAATTCCGGATCGACCCTCGTTGCCTGCCGGCGCGTTCTTCAAATTCATCCATGCTCTCAGCCAAATCGATCGCCACGCTACAGAAAAACCTGCTCGACTGGTTCGATCGGGAAAAGCGTTCCATGCCCTGGCGCGACACCCGGGACCCGTATCGCATCCTGGTTTCGGAAATGATGCTGCAGCAGACCCAGGTCAAGACCGTGATTCCCTATTACGAGCGCTGGGTCGCCGCGTTCCCCACCGTTCACAAACTCGCGGCGGCGCGCGAAGCGCGCGTGCTCAAGCTGTGGGAAGGCCTGGGCTATTACTCGCGCGCCCGCAACCTGCACCGCGCTGCAAAACAGATCGTCAAAGATCACGCTGGCGACGTTCCCAACACCCTCGATGCGATCCTGACGCTCCCCGGTGTGGGGCGCTACACCGCCGGCGCCGTTTTGAGCATCGCTCACGACAAAAGCATTCCGGTCCTCGACGGCAACGTCAAGCGGGTGCTGTCCCGCTGGTTCTGCCTCGATGAAAACGGCCAGAACAAAGCGTCCGAAAACAAGCTCTGGCAGACCGCCGAGCGACTCATCCCCGGCCGCCGCGCCGGGGATTTCAATCAGGCTGTGATGGAGTTGGGAGCCACGCTCTGCCTGCCGCAGAACCCGCTTTGTCTGTTGTGCCCGGTGCACACAGCGTGTGAGGCGAAAAAGCAGGGCGTGCAGGAGCGCTATCCGCCGGCGAAAATCCGGACGCCGACAAAAAAAATCACGGTGAGCGCCGCGGTGATCCGCCGCAACGGCAAGATCTACATCCAGAAACGGCCGCAGAAGGGATTGATGGGCGGCCTGTGGGAATTTCCCGGCGGCAAAATAGAAAAGCAGGAAACGCCGGAAGACGGCCTGGTGCGGGAAATCCGCGAGGAACTCGGCGTCGAAGTCAGCCTCAAGGAAAAATTCATGACGGTCAAACACAGCTACACGCAGTTTCGCGTCACGCTGCACGTTTTTCTCTGCACGCTGACAAAAGGCAGGCTGCGCCCGACCAGCTGCGATGCCTGGAAATGGGTGCCGCTTGCGGAGATGGATCGATATCCTTTTCCCGCTGCGAATGCTAAAATTCTGGACAAATTGCGGCAGAACGGACACCCGGCCCGCACGCACGCTAAAAAAAACCGCAAAGAGTGAAGAGACTGTCTTTTCACCACCGTTGAATTTAATTCTGAACCAGATCGGATAAACGATGCCTCTTTCACCCGGAATCAAAGTGACCCTGGTGGGCGCAGCCGCCAACCTCTTCCTCTCGGCGATCAAGTTCGTCGGGGGCTGGCTGGGACTGAGCACGGCGATGATCGCCGATGCGCTGCATTCGTTGTCCGACCTGGTCACCGATTTTGTCGTTCTCACCTCACATAAAATAGGCATGATGCCGGCCGACGACGACCACCCTTACGGTCATGGCCGTGCCGAGACAATCGGCGCCACGCTGGTGGGCAGCATGATCATTGTGGCGGCAATCGGCATCGGACTGGAAGCCTGGGAGGTCATCGAAAGCGGGTCAGAGCACATTCCCACCTGGCTGGCCGCAGCCGCAGCGATCGTTTCCATCCTGGTCAACGAAGGGCTCTTTCAATACACCGTCAAAGTGGGAGAGGAAACCAACAGCCCTTCCGTTGTCGCGAACGCCTGGCACCATCGGTCCGACGCCCTCTCCTCGGTGGCGGCGCTGGCGGGAATCAGCGGAGCGTTGCTGGGATATCCCATTCTGGATCCTGTGGCCGGCATCGTGGTGGCCCTCATGATCCTGAAATTCGGGTTTGAAATTTTCGTCGGCGGGTTCCGCGATCTGATGGACACCGGACTGAGCGAGAAAAAAATCCGGAGAATTCAGGATGTCATCGACGGTATTCCCGAGGTCGTCCGCTACCACGATCTGCGCACGCGGCGGGTGGGCGGTGAGATCATGATGGACGTGCACATCCAGGTCGACCACGACCTCACCGTGACCGAAGGGCACACCATCGCAGAAAGGGTGCGGCGCAATCTCATCAAGGAGTTCGACAATCTCCAGGACGTGCTGGTGCACGTCGATGCCGAGGCGGACGATGCCATCGAGCCGATCTTCCCTGCGACACGCGAGGATCTGAAAAACATCGTCGATCCCTTGCTGGAACCGGAAAGCGACTGGCTGGAGAAAACGGGAATGCGCGTGCACCACATCAAGGGCAAGACGATCGTCGATCTGTTTCTGCGTGTGAAAAACACGGCAAGCCTTGAGCAGGCACAATCACAACTCGATGACATCAAAACAAGTCTGATCGAAGCGCAGGAAATCGATGCGGTGAACGTCTATCTGGATATGAACGAGTAGCAAGAAAAACCGCAAGGATCCGGTTTTATCCTCTCAGCCGTTGCGGGATGCGGCGTGGGCGGGAGAAACGACGTTCAATTCCTTCAGGCGGTCCTCTTCCCAGATAAATTCCAGCTCCGCTCGGTTTTTCGCGTAGCCCCTCTGGTAGGCGTGACCGAACACCAGGGGCATCGACACACTGGGTTCGACGAAGGCCATCGCGAAATTCGCCTCCTTGTTGACCTTGCCCCAGGACTGCGCTTCCGCCAGGGTGCTGCCGCTCAACCCGCCCCAGTGCGGGGCGTCGGCGGTCATCTGCAGGGCGTATTTGTGCCCGCCGGTGTATTCCCCGAAGATGTAGGACATGACGATGGAATCGTTGATGTAGTTTTTCGGCACCCCGCCGGCCACATAAAACGCCGCCGTGCGCGCCGATTTCACCACCGCCTGCGTCAGCTCGTAGTTGTCGCGGATCGCATCGATCGTGATGGGTGTGCGGCCTTCCTTGCGGCAGACGTAATAATGTTCGGTGAGCCCGATGCCGATGCTCGAATCGTTGAGCGCCGGGCAGAAAACCGGCACCCCTTTCTTGCGCGCGGTGACGAGGATCGATTCCTCATCGTCAACGGTCTCGGATAATTTGTGTAGAAATTCCCGGCTCGAATAACTTCTCGGCGGCAGGGTCCCTGCAAAGTTGCCGATCAGCGTGTCGTACTCCGCGAACAACTCCTCATCCACATAGGTGTCGTAGATGCGGTTGATGAAAAGATCCCGCAGTTTTTTATCGTCCGCATGCGGGCTGCCCAGATAGTGGCCGCCACCCTGGGCGGCGTAGAAATCCTGATACAAAATCGCACCGGTGGAGACGATCACATCCACCATGTTGTGGTGCACCATGTCCCGGATGACTTTTCTGAGACCCGCGGCGATCAGAGGACCCGCAAGCCCCAGAATAATGGTCGGCCGCTCCTCGTCGGTCAGCATTTTTTTATACACATTGGCGCAGAGACCGATGTTGCGGGCCTGGATCGAACCGGATTGAAACGATTCCACCAGATCCGCCACATCCTTGATTTCGCCGAAATCGTGATGGGAAATCCGGGTCTGCAGGATTTCGTCCTTCTGTTTTTTCTTGCCGGGCTGCAAAGGTTCGGGCAGCAGAAAATCCTTGTACGCCATCTACTATTCTCCGGGAATTTTGGATTAAGCCCTCATACTATAGTTTCGATCCGCAAGAATCAAGCCGCGTGCGGTGAGCACCGGAAGCGGCGGTTTGCCGCTTCTATCGGAATAGCGTACCGGGCCGTTGCGGACAATCCGCGCCGCTCACAGACGCGAGCACAGATCGGAGGAATGGGTTTTCGTGTCCACCTTTTCAATCGCTTCGGCTATTTTTCCCTGCTCGTCGATCACATAGGAAATGCGGGAGGCGTAGCCGTCGTCGGAGCCCGCCACCGCGTGGTAGGCCAGGGACAGCTCGCGGTTGACATCGCAAAGCAGCGGAAACGGGAAGGAATACTTTTCCGCGAACGCCTTGTTGTCCGCTTCATTGTCCAGGCTCACCCCGTAAACCAGCGTGTTTTTCTGTTTGAATTTTTCATAATCGTCGCGAAACCCCTGCCCCTCCATCGTGCAGCCCGGAGTGTCGGCCTTGGGATAAAACCACAGCACCACCTTCTTGCCCTTTAAATCCTTCAAACGGACGGTGTTGCCGTTGTGATCGTTCACGGAAAAATCTGGCGCCTGGGTTCCGGTCGCAAGCATGCGCATCCTCCTTGTTTAGATAGCTATGATTTTTATTGAATTGCGGTTCACCGATTAGATGTCACCGGTGAAAAATGGAAGCAAATATTTTTTCGGGATGTTTCGTTGCGGTGCCGGGTGTCGTTCAGCGGGACGGGAACGCTCACCTTTTTTCCCGCGCCAGGATGGCTTCCGCCAGGATGAGATCCTCCGCCTGCGTGATCTTGATGTTCAACTCCGACCCGCGCACGATGTGCACCTGCTGCCCCAGATGCTCCACGATCGCGCCTTCATCGGTGCCGTAGTAGCGATCCCGTTCCGCCTTGTCGTAAGCCTGCTTGAGTGTATCGTAGCGAAACGCCTGCGGCGTTTGTATGCGCCACACGCCTTCACGGTCCACGGTGCGCGTGACCACACCGTCCGGGTCCGCGTGCTTGAGCGTGTCGCTGACCGGGATCGCCGCCAGGGCGGCGCCGTGTTTGCCCGCCGCCTCCGCCACCGCGCGAATGAGATCGCCTGTGACAAAAGGACGCACGCCGTCGTGCGTCATCACGATATCGGTGTCCGCATCGAGGGCGTCGAACCCGTTGCGCACCGAGTCCTGGCGCTGGGCTCCGCCAGCCACCACCCGTTTCACGATCGGGAACTCCACAGGCCAGGTGGCTTCGGCAGCGGCCAACTCCGCCTCGGGCACCACCAGAATCACGCCATCGACCGCGCCGCTTTTGGAAAACGCCTGCAGCGTGTGAAACAGCAGCGGCTTACCGTTCAGCGAGAGAAACTGCTTCGGGACGGCGGCTCCCATGCGGGTGCCCTGTCCCGCCGCGGGGATGATGGCAACGACTTTCATACGGTTTCAGTGCGGCAAACAGGTGACCGGATGCCGCGGTGTGCGATGCGGATTAGAAAATAAGATCGAACGCTTCCTGCAGATCCTTGACGAATAGGATCTCCAGCGCGTCTTTTGTTCCTGTCAGGGTTTTGCCCTTGCGGGCCGATTGCGGCACGATGCAGCGGGTGAACCCCAGCCGCTTGGCTTCCATGATCCTGGAATCGAGCTGCATGACCGAACGGACTTCCCCGGTCAGCCCGATCTCTCCGATCATCACGGTTTTGCGGTCGATCACCTGATTCTTGAAACTGCTGGCGATCGCCGATGCCACGCCCATGTCGATGGCGGGCTCGATAACTTTGATCCCGCCCGCGAGGTTGACGAAAATGTCCTCGCCCTGAAACTGCAACCCCAGCCGCTTTTCGATGATGGCGATCAACAGCGTCATGCGATTGGGATCCAGTCCCGTCGCCATGCGGCGCGGCATGCCAATGGAAGAGGACGTGCTCACCAGCGCCTGCACCTCCACCAGCAGCGTGCGGCTGCCCTCGAAACTGGAAACGATGACCGATCCCGGAGATTCGGCGGGCCGTTCGGAAAGAAAAATCTCCGAAGGGTTTTCCACCGTATTCAAACCCCCGGCGGACATCTCGAACACCCCGATCTCCGGGGTGGAGCCGAAACGGTTCTTGATCGTCCGCAAAATCCGGTAACTGTGGCCGCGATCGCCCTCGAAGTATATCACCGTATCCACGATATGCTCGAGGGTTTTGGGGCCCGCCAGCGCCCCCTCCTTGGTGATGTGGCCGATCAGAAACGTCGGCAGTGCGCGCTTTTTCACTTCCTGAAAAATCCGGAACGCCACCTCCCGCACCTGGCCGATGCTCCCCGGCGCGGAAGCCAGCTCCGTCGAGAAAAACGTCTGAATCGAATCCAGAATCAAAACGTCCGGATCGACTTTTTCCACCAGACGCAGGACTTCCTCGATGGAAATCTCGGGGCTGATGAGCAGGTGCTGCGACAGGGCGTTCAATCGCTCCGCCCGCAGCTTGATCTGCGACGGCGACTCCTCGCCGGAAACATACAGCACCTTCAGGCCCGCGGCCGCCATGCGGCCCGCCGCCTGCAGCATGAGCGTGGATTTTCCGATTCCCGGATCGCCGCCGAGCAGCACCAGCGAACCATCCACCACGCCGCCTCCCAGCGTCCGGTCGAACTCAGAGATGCCCGTGCTTTTGCGCGACGCGTTCAGGCCCTCGATCTCGGTGATGCTTTGCACCGCAGGTTCCACAGAACCGCCGGAAGCCGCACGGGCGTTGAGCGACGCCGGACGGCTTTTCACGATCTCTTCGGCGAGCGTGTTCCACTCGCCGCATTCCGGACATTTTCCGAGCCATTTGGGCGCGCGATGCCCGCAGCTTTGACAGACGAACTGGGATTGGGTTTTGGCCATAAACCGTGAACGAGGGAGGAAAAAACCGGTCACATTATAGTGCCCGGCGCCGAATCGGTCAAACCGGCGTCGCCCTTAAAGAGCGAAACGGAAAATGCAATTTGAGCTGCAAACAGGAAGGGACGTTGCCATGCAGGACGCGCCTGTGATGGGACGCAATGTGTGCACGCGGTCTGTGCGGCCTCAGCCCGCTTCAGGGCGTGGCTTTTGCGGATGCCGGACCTTTGGACAGGCTGGCCAGGGTTTTGCGAATGGCGTCGTTACGCGAGATGTTGACGTTGGCCTTGCGTGAGAGTTCGCTCAGAACTTTTTTGGTTTCCAGCTCGGCTTTCTGGCTGGCAAGCTGGGTCTTTTTGATTTCGGATTGCGCCTTGACGATTTCATCCTGGGTTCGAATGATCTCCGCCTGGGTTTTCAACACCTGGGACTGGGCGCGTTTCATATCCAGCTGCGCCTGCCGCAATTCGGCCTGCGCCTGCTTGGTTTCCCTCTGCGCCTTGACCATTTCCGCCTGCGCCTTGCGGATTTCGCTCTGGATTTTGTTCATTTCCAGCTGGGTGTTCTTGATTTCCTGCTGGTGCTTCGTCACGCCGGACTGGTTCGCGTTCATCTGCACCTGTGCCTTGCTCATCTCCGCCTGCGCCTTGCTCATCTGCACCTGAACCTTGTTCAGCTCCACCTGGGCTTTCAGCACCTGTCCCTGGGACTGCTTGATCTCACCCTGGCTCGCCAGCACCTGCACCAGCTTGCCCTGTTCGGAAGCCATGGATTTCAGGATGTCGATCAGCTTGGAGAGCTTGGTGTTCGCCAGATCGACGTTGCCAAGGCCGGCTTCCAGAGTCGAAAGCGACTGTTCGAAATTGCCGAGCGACTGGCTGATCTGGGTGGTCTGGGCGGACAGTTGCGAGGAGGTGCCCATCAGCTTGTTGAACTTCTCGCTGTCCTGCGCACCGGCGCCTTTGATCTGCTCCAGCTTGTCGTGGATCGATGCCAGCAGCGCCGCCGAGGACGCGCTCTGCGCGTTCATGCCCTTGAGGCTCTCGGCCAGCTTGTTGATCTTGTCGTCGGCGACCATCAGGTTTTTGTTGACCAGTTCGATTTTCTGCGAACCGGTGCTGGTCTCCGTGACCAGATTGCCCTGCACCTTGGACAGGGTGTCGATGACCTGGGAAATGCTGTCCAATTGGGCGATCAGGCTGTCTTTCAACTTGACGATGTTCTCATGCGCCCGCATGACGTTGTCGTTGGTCTGCCCCATGTTGTTGAAGATCACGGCGATCTGATCGCGGCTTTCCTGATCTTCGCGCAGGCTTTTCTCGAGGATCTCCACCATCTTCTGGTTTTTCAGATTGATCTCCGCAAACCCGGCCAGGACCGTGCTCTGATTCTCTTTGTTGGCCTTGGTGATTTCGGCCAGCAGCACCTGGCGCGCTTTCTCGTTCTGCTTGATGATGGCGGGAATCAGCTCGGTCTTGAAGATCTCGTTGGCCTTGTCGAGCGTCTGGCTCTGTGTTTTGAGCTGCGCCACGACCTTGCCCAGAGATTCGCTGTTGGACTTGGACAGATCCTGGAAATACTGTTGATTGAGCTTGGCGAATTTATCCATGTCGCCGGCCAGGGACTGCTTCAACGCATCGAACTGGCCGACCATGTTGGTCTGGAATTTTTCGGTGACATCCTTCTGCTGGGTCAGGTGCTGGCTGAGGCCCGCCAGCTGCTTGTCCAGACTGGCCATCCTGGCGCCGACGCTTTTGGTGATCTCCGAGCGGATCTGCGCTTCGATCTGATCCAGTTTTTTGTTGGTGGACTGCACGAAGCCCGCCAGTTCGGACTGGCTCTGCTCCACGCTGCCCTGCAGGTCGGGAAGGATGGTTTTGATATCCTGAACCTGCCGCAGGAGGTCCTCCTCGACGCCCTGAATAGCCTTCAGCTTGCCCATTTCCAGGGACACAAGCCGGGCGTTGATTTTTTTGATTTCGCCGAAAATGCGCCGCCAGTTTTCTTCGTCGTTGTCGAACAGACCGGCGGAGACGGTGGAGGAAGGCAGGATAAGAAATCCCATGAAAATAAGCCCAAGGAGTGCATTTCGATGGTTTTTCATGAGGAAGATCTCTAAAAATTTGGAATCATTAAAGATTCCCGGTTGTGCCAACCGGGATACGGAACCTCTGAAAAAACTAGAACAAAAAGATTGATCGCAACGGAGAACACTCCGTTACGATCAGATCCTGAAAGCATCGTTTGTGATAAAGATTCTAGCAGAGGGCCGGCTTACTCAGCAACCATAAAGTGGGCGCGCCGATTCCGCCACCAGCAACCTTCATTGCGTTCCAGACAAAACGGTTTTTCTTCTCCGTAACTTATCACATGCAAACGGTTTTCCGATATTCCGAGAGACGCCAGATAGCGTTTCGTGGAATCGGCCCGCCGCTGTCCGAGCGCCAGGTTGTAGTTGTTGGTGCCGCGCTCATCGCAATGGCCCTGGATCTCCACTTTGACGTTGGGATGCTGCTTGAGAAAATCCGCGTTCTGCTTCAGCACGCTTTTGGAGCGGTCGTCCAGATCGTATTTGTCGAACTCGAAATGAACGTCCTTGAGCTCCGAAGTCGGGCGGAAAGAATACAGACGCGCCTCGTCAATGCCGTTGTCGTCCATCATGGAGTCGGATCCGCGCATCGTCACATCCTCGCTCGCAAACTGGTCCTGCGAAGAATCGGTGCCGCTGGCGAAGGGGTTCTCATCTGCGAACGAACCGCTTGCCGAGTCGCTGCCCATGGCCATCGAGTCGGAACCGGTCGTGTCGCCGGCGTCCGAGAAGACGGATGAGTCTTCAGCCACACCGGTCTCAGACAGGCTTTCTTCCCGCACAAAATCGGACTCGTCAAATCCGCCGGTTTCGTCCGCCGCCATGGTATTGGGGTCGGCAGCAAAATCGTTGTTGCCGGCCGTGCCGCCGATCGGATAGTCGTCTTCCGGGACAAAACCCTGCTCCGCGCCTGAAGAATCCGCAACCTCTTCAAGTTCGCTGTCCGCAACCGAGCCGGTCGCTTCGATTTCGGGCGGCATGAGTTGTTTCGTGCACCCCGCCATCAACGCTATTGCCAATAAAACACAAAACAGGCTGAATCCTTTCTTTTTTAAACTCATTTGTACCCTCGTGGTTGTTGTCCCCATTGTATTAATATTCCCCGGTTATTGGTATTCGTGATCGGGCTGTGTCTCCCAACTGCCAGCCCACAAATCACAGATTTGATTCCCATTATTCGAATTCACGGCCAAACAGACCGATCCAAAATTATACCCAAATTATAACAAACAATCGACCCCATTTAAGCTTTTTTTTCACTTTCGGCGTCATTGAACTATTTGATTTTATAAATCTTAGCAATTCCCCGCCGGTTCCGGAGAGCGGCAGCGGGATTCCAAGCCCTCACAATCAAAGGCTTTTCGCGATCGACGCCTCCCTTTAAATATACATTAAATGTAAAAATGGTCAAAGAACTTTTTTTGCCCGGACGGGGGCAAAAACTCAGCGTTTGGCGTAGGGAGACCAGGCCGGGCTGTGCCCGCCCCCTTCCATGAAGGACAGCTGACGCTCCTTTCCTCCGTGGATGGACTTGATGAAAACGTTCAATTTCCCCTGTTCCCGGCGCCGGTACACGATGAAGCGGCCGTCGGGGGACCAGGCCGGCTGCTCGCAGCTTCCGGCCCCGGTGGTGAACTGCTCGCTTTTGCGGGTATTGAAGTCGTAGATTTTGATCTGGAACTTGCGTCCGACCCTGGAGGTGTAGGCGATCTTGTCCCCGTTGGGCGACCAGGCCGGATTGTCGTTGTAGCTGGAGCCGAACGAGATCCGCTTCACACCGCTGCGGTCCCCGTTTTTCACGTCCATCATGTAGATCTGCGGCGCGCCCGTGCCGGAGCGGTCAGACGTGAAAGCGATCTTATCGCCTTTCGGAGACCAGGTCGGCGAGGTGTCGATGTTGAAATGCCGGGTCAGCCGCTTGAGCCCGAAATTTTTCTCCAGCACGTAGATTTCCGAATTGCGGTCCTTGCTGAGCACCATGGCGATCCGCTGGCCGTTCGGCGACCAGGCCGGCGCCGCGTTCAGGCCCGGGAGTTTCAAAAGCGTCCTGCGTTTTTTCCCCGAAGCGCCGATCATGACCAGATCCGGGTTGCGCGCCGCATAGGAGGTGTAAACGATCCAACCCCCGTCGGGCGACCACGCCGGCGTCAGGATGATGCTCTTGTCGTTGGTGATCTTTCTCAGGTTGTGCCCGTCGAAATCGACCGTGAACACTTCCTTGTTGTCCCCCACTTGCGAGAGAAACGCGATCTTGGTTTCCGCGACCCCGCGCCGGCCGGTCAGCTGGTTGACCACTTCGTCCGCAAAGCGGTGGATGATCTTGCGCAAAAATTTCTTGGTCGCGGTGTAGCGTTTGCCCAGCAGGAACCGTTTGGTCGCGGTGTCGTACAACCGGAACGTCACATTGAACGATTCGTCGAAGGGGTGGACCTTATAATTGGTGCGCAACAGCCACTGGGCACCCACCTGATTCCAGCTGGCATACGAAACTTTGGGATTAGCCCGCTCGGCCCGTTCCAGAGAGTCGTAGGAGGAAGGATCCACAACGACGAACAATTCGGAGAGCTTCAGATCGTTCACCATGATGCTCCACCCCTCTTTGCCGATCCCCAGCTTGTCCTCGTAATCCCGCTCCAGGATGAACTTCGGCACCGCAATGTTGACCTTCTGCCGGGTCGCCCGCTCCAGATCGATACGGATGTTCGGATCCGCAGCAACAGCCATACCGGGAAAACACAAAACGATAATCAAAAACACCAACGAAAGTTTTTTTATCATAGGGTCATTGTTCCGGAACATATTTAAAGTGGATTGTGATTTTTAGGTTCGGGTATTTCAACTCTTCGGGAAACTCCGGGAAAGGCTCGGCCTCCATGACCGCCCGAACGGCCAAGGTGTCGAGGATGTCCACCCCGGAACTGCTGCTGATCGTGGGACGATCGATGTTGCCTTTGGTGTAGATGGTCATCAGCACCACCACTTCTTTATTATCGTACTTCCTTCCTAAAGGCTCGTACCATTTTTTGTAGACCTTCTGCCGCACCAGACCGATGTACTGCGCCAGGATATCCGGGTCCGGCTCCCCTTCCGACGCGATGGAGCCGCCTTCCGCGACCGAAGGCGTGGGCAGGGTTTCGGCCTCTGGCACCTGCACTTTCCAGATGTCGCTCTCAAACTCCATGGCCAAAGTCTTCTGATTGGCCACATCGATCTGCACTTCCTTTTTGCCGACCTCGAGCGAATCGAGTTTTTTCAGGATCAGTTCGAAATCGCCGGTGTCCCCACTGGTGTCCAGGGAAGCCTGCGGATTCGGATCCTGAGTTGGAGACGGTTGCGAGGTTTGCGGACGCAGCGTTTCCAGCTCGTTCAGCTCTTTCAAAAGATCCGCCGCCGATTTTTCAGTCTCTTTTTTCTCATAGTCCAGAGACGGCCGCTCCAGCGCAGCGAATTCGAGTTCCTTCAGGGAGGACACCGTCTCCTGTTCCACTTCCTCTTTTTCCTCCGGAGGCACCGGCTTGGGCGGCTCCACGTCGCTCTGCATCTTCAGCTTATCAAAATCATCGAGAGGATCCGGAGCCGGCAGCGTGGCTTTCTCGAGCGGGTCGAGTTTTTTCGGCTGCGCCACGTCGGCTTCCCGCACCTCGTTCTTGTCCAGAGGAACGGGTTTGACGGCCGTCTTTTTTTTCTTTTTCGGCTTCTGCGCTTCCAGCTTGGCAAGCTGGTCCAGCTCTTCGATCAGGCCAGGCGGCTTTTTGCCTTCCAGTTGATCCAGCTGATTGACGATCTTCTGCGACGCGTCGGGCTGTTTCGACGCTTCGGGCAACGGGTCGAATTTCAGGGATTCGGTAATCGGAGTCACCACTTTAGGCTGAAATTTGGGTTCCGCCGCTTTCGGTTCGGGCGGGGGTGGCGGCGGTTTGGGTTTGGGCTTTTTGACCGCCTGCCGTTTTTTGGGAGCCGGACGCTGGGTCTTTTTGGGCGGCTTTTTTTTCTGGCCCGTGGGCCGCTCCACCAATTGCACCATCAACGCAGGCTTGACGACGATCTCCCGCTTCACGGTTTGCGGGATGAAAAGAACCAGAGTCATGAACATGAAGTGGGCGAACACAGAAGCCACAAGCATCTGGTTGAAATCCCACGATCTTGTAAACTGAAACCTCATGAGCCCGTCGGGTCGGTCACCATTCCTATGTTCTGGACTCCCGCCCGTTTCATTGTCGCCATCACCGCCATGACGAATCCATAATCCAGAGTCTTGTCCGCATTGAGATAAACATCCCCCATCTTGTTATTCGTGAGATATTTTTCCAGGTTGCGGGTCAGCTCCAAAAGATTGGGCACTTCATCCTGATTCCAGAATATCCTTTTATTGCTCTGCAGGGAAACGGTGGGGATGTCCTTGACTTCGACGGGCGAGATGCTCTCCTTGGGCAGTTGCACATCCACACCATGCTGCATCAGAGGTGCTGTGATCATGAAAATGACGAGCAGAACGAGCATGACATCCACAAAGGGAGTCACGTTGATTTCGGACATCATGGGCCGCCGGCGATTTAACATCGAACCTTTCTCTCAGACAAGATGACGATCCTTGGATATTGAAGGATCAGGAAAAGTCGAACGTCTTTGCTCTTTCAGGTTCCCGCATGAAATTTTTCTCCACCATGTAAACGAAATCGTGGGAAAAATCGTCCATCATACTGGTGAACAGCCGGATCTTATCGCTCAGGTAGTTGTAGAAGATGACAGCAGGAATGGCCGCGATGAGTCCCGCCGCGGTGGCGATCAGGGCTTCGGCGATGCCGGGCGCGACGCCGCCGATGCTGGCGGTGCCCTGCAGGCCGATGGAGCGGAACGAGTGCATGATGCCCCAGACGGTTCCGAACAGCCCGATGAACGGCGTCGTGCTGCCGGTTGTGGCGAGAAAATCCAGCCGCTTGGAAAGCCGCATCACTTCCCGGTTGATGGCCTTGTTGAGCACCAGGCCGATCCCCTTGATATCCTTGCCCGTCAGGGGTTCACCGTGGGCGGAGGGGGACTCGCCCCGGCGGTCCCGTTCCTTTTTGGCCATGTCCTGGAACAGGAACAATTCCCGGTATCCGGTCAGGAAAACCCGGGCGATGGGGCTGTAGCGCAGCTCGCGGGAAAAATTGTAGATGTGGGTCAGATTTTCGGATTTGGAAAAATTGGCCAGAAACCGGTCGTCCTCTTTGCGCGCGGACCGGAAGACGAAAAACTTGCTCAGAATGATAGCCCAGGAAACGATCGAAAAAATGAGGAGCAATAAAAGCACCGCCTTGGCCATCGGAGTGGACTGGACCACAAGGTCCACGACACTCAATGGTTGATCATTGATGGTATTTTCCACGAAAGAACCTCTGGCTGGGTTGGGAGGGGCGGGATTCTAAACGGTAAAGGTTTGAATTCAAACAAATACTATCGATTTGTCAATATAGTTAAATCCCATATCGATGTCAAATGAAATGAACGCCCCTAAATCCCCGCATTCAAACCGCAAACGGCAATTCGCGCCCTTCACGGTTTGGGATTCACACGATGACGGTGACTGTTGCTGCAAACCGTCTTTCACAGCCCCTGCATGCTGTCTGAAAACAATCGCTTCACAGGTATCGCATTTTCGAGAAACGAAAACCTGCCGAATTCTTTTGAAAATAATACAGAAAAAGGCAGCGGTCAAGAAACCTTCAACACCGGGTGGGGCGAGGGGGGGATCGCCGGCAACCCGTGGATGGGAATCCGGTGTTGAAGTCCCTCCCGCACGCGGAGGGAAAAGGGAATCAGTTTTTCACGCGTTCCAGGTATTCTCCGGAAGTGGTTGAAACACGAACTTTTTCACCGATCTGGATGAACTGGGGCACCGTCACCACCAGCCCGGTCTCCAGTGTCGCGGGTTTTCCCGATCCGGAGGCGGTGGCCCCTTTCATGGGCGGCTCGGTGTCGGTCACCTCCAGCTCCACCGTCTCGGGGAACGTGACGCCGATGGGTTCGCCTTCGCAGAATTCAATCTGCACGCGGGTGTTCGGCAGCAGAAATTTTTTCGCGTCCTCCACGAATTTCTCGTCAAAAAAAGTCTGCTCGTAGGTTTCGCAATTCATGAAGCAGTAGCCCGAGGGGTCGTTGTAGAGGTATTCCATCTCCGACTGCTCGAGCACCGCCCGCTCGATCTCCTCGTCGGCGCGGAATTTGACATCCCGCTGCGTGCCGTCCTTGAGGTTGCGCAGCTTGGCCTGCAGAAACGCCCGTTTGTTGCCGGGGGTCCGGTGTTCGGCGGACAGCACCTTGTACAGGTTGTTGTTGTATTTGATGACGAAACCGGGTCGGATTCCGTTGCCACTCACATAAACCGGCATGCCGCAAGCTCTCAGAGTTCGATGGGGCGAAATTCCGTGCATTCTTCTGAATCACGTCGCGAGTGATTATAGCCAGAGACCGCCCAGAATCAAGTAAAATAAACCTTTGCCCGATGTCCAACCCGCATGAGAACACGATGCAGCAAACCCCCTGCCCGCTCTGCCGTTCGCAGTCTTTGACCCGATCCATCCACTTTGGCGACAAGCGGGAATACCGGCTCTGCCGCAACTGCTGCCTGATCTTCGTCCCCCCGCAGTACCACGTCTCGGCGGATGCGGAAAAAAGCCATTACCTCAAACACGAAAACAGCCTGGAAAACGAAGGCTACGTCCGCATGTTCGAAAAGAAAATCGCGCTGATCGAAAAACACGCCCCCGGCATCCGGACCGTGCTCGATTACGGCTGCGGCTACGCACCCGTTCTCAAAACCCTGCTCACCCGCAAAGGCTACCGGGCCACGGGCTACGATCCCTATTTTTTTCCGGACACGCAGACTGATGACCGCTTCGACTGCATCGTCTCCACCGAAACCTTCGAACACTTCAAAGAACCCGGAAAGGAGATCGCCAAATTGGTCTCAAAGCTTGCGCCCGGCGGCACCCTCGCCGTCATGACGCGCTTTCACCCGCTGGAAAAAGAGGAAACCAGAATCGTCGAGTTTGAGAAATGGTATTACAAACGCGATCCCACCCACATCGTGTTTTATGCGGGCGAAACCTTTCGCTGGATCGCCCGCACCCATGACCTCTCCCTCGTGTTCAGCGACGGCGTGGATTTCGTCATCTTCAAAAACAACGCCGCCTCCTGATAGAAGGGTGCCGTTTAATCCCTTGACGCTGCGCCCCCAAGTGTCTTAAATAACGCAGGAATTCACCAACCCATCATCGAGGAATCATGACCGGAGAATACATTTTCACCATGCAGGGCCTTAGTAAGACCTACGGCCGCAAAGAAGTGTTCAAAGACATCCACCTTTCCTTTTACCACGGCGCGAAGATCGGCATCGTCGGGGAAAACGGCGCGGGAAAGTCCACCCTGATCCGCATCATGGCGGGAGAGGAAAAAGAATTCCAGGGCCGCGCCCAGCCCATGAAAGGAACGCGCATCGGTTATCTGCCACAGGAGCCGGTGCTGGAAGCGGATAAAACCGTGCGCGAAAACGTGGAAGAAGCGTTCGCGAACATACTCAGCCTGAAATCGGAATTCGATGCGGTCAGCGCCAAGATGGCCGAACCGATGGACGACGATGAAATGCAGAAAGCCCTCGAACGGATGGGCCGGCTGCAGGATGAAATCGACGCGGTGGACGGCTGGGAACTCGACCGGCAGGTGGACGTGGCGATGGACGCGCTCGTGCTGCCGCCGGACGATCAGAAAGCCGGAACCCTGTCCGGCGGCGAGGCCCGCCGGGTGGCGCTGTGCAAACTGCTTTTGCAAAAACCGGACATGATTCTGCTCGATGAGCCGACCAACCACCTCGATGCGGAAACGGTGCAATGGCTGGAGGAGGCGCTGGCCGGTTATCCGGGCAACGTCATCGTGTCCACGCACGACCGCTACTTCCTCGACAACATCACAAAGTGGATTCTCGAGCTGGAACGCGGCAAGGGCATTCCCTTCGAGGGCAACTACAGCGCCTGGCTGGAACAGAAAGCCGCCCGCCTCAAGCACCAGGAAAAAAGCGCGGACCATCTGAAAAAACGCATCGCCAAAGAACTCGAATGGCTGCGCGCCACCCCCGGCGCGCGCCGCAAACAGAACAAAAGCCGCGTGCGCGAATACGAAAAGCTCGTTGCCAACAAAGTGGACATCGCCGAAAACTCACTCGAAATCCAGATCGCCCCCGGTCCGCCGCTGGGCGAACGCGTGCTGGAAGTGGAAGGACTCAGCAAGGGCTACAACGGCAACCTGCTGCTCAAAGACCTCAGCTTCTCGGTGCCGCGCGGCGCCATCGTCGGGCTCATCGGCCCCAACGGCACCGGCAAAACCACGCTGTTCCGCATGATCGTGGGCGAGGAACAACCCGACAGCGGCAGCCTGGAACTCGGCCCGACCGTGAACCTGTCCTACGTGGACCAGCACCGCCACGAACTGCAAGCGTCCAAGACCGTGTTCGAGGAAATCACGGACGGCACCGATCAGATCGAAATGGCCGGCCGCACCCTGAACTCACGCGCCTATGTGTCGCGCTTCAACTTCAAGGGAACCGATCAGCAAAAAAAAATCTCCGAGCTGTCCGGAGGCGAACGCAACCGGGTGCACCTGGCGAAGCTGCTGCGCCGCGGCGGCAACGTCCTGCTTCTGGACGAACCCACCAACGACCTGGACGTGACGACGCTGAGCAGTCTGGAAAACGCGATCCTCGATTTCACCGGCTGCGTGATGGTGATCAGCCACGACCGGTTTTTTCTCGACCGCATCTGCACGCATCTTCTGGTGTTCGAGGGCGAAAGCAAAGTCCGCTGGTTCGAAGGGAATTTCGAGGAGTACAGCGAAAAGCGCAGGCAGGAATTGGGAGGCAAAGAGGAAAACCGCCGCTCCAAATACAAAAAGCTGACCATCCACTAGCGGCGGCAAACGATCACGGCACGCGCAAACCGGGCCGCCCCATCATCGAAGAGCGGAGTTTTTTGCGGCTGCGGTTATTTTGAAAAGCGGGAAAACTTCCTCACGTACATGACCAGCTTCCAGATGTCCTCATCGCTGAGATTGTCGTAGGAAGGCATGGCCGTATTGGGAACGCCTTTCTTGATGACCCAGAACATCTGACCGTCCGGAATTTCCTTCATCATCTCCCAGCAGGTGAAATTGCGGGGCAGCGGATTGGCGAACAGACCCAGTTCACCGGTGCCGTCGCCGTGCACCCCGTGACAGTGCTTGCACTGCAAGGACTGGGCTTTTTCCAGATACAGGTTTTTGCCGATCAGGATGTTTTTCTGGGTCTGCGGCACCGGGTTTTTCATGTGGTAGATCTCATCCGGTGCTTTGGGGGTGTTCCTTTCCTGGGGGCACTGAATCTTGACGCTCGCCTCTTCGGATTTCGCATCCGGTTTCGCCTGCGGCTTCTGTTTGGATTGCTCCGCAGGATCGGGCTCGAAGTATTCCCAGAAATCCTGCGCTCCCACCGGAGCCCAGGCGATCCCGACGCACACCAGC
Source organism: Nitrospinales bacterium (assembly GCA_965223345.1). Taxonomy (GTDB): domain Bacteria; phylum Nitrospinota; class Nitrospinia; order Nitrospinales; family VA-1; genus CBDCWG01. The sequence goes on along the minus strand of CBDCWG010000012.1, from coordinate 1,240,955 downwards.
ACGGCGAGCGCTCCCAGACGCAGTCTTTTCGTTTGATCGGAAATTTTCATTTTCAGGTATGAGTCATGCCCGGGGGCAATTGGGTTTGGTAAGAATCGATCGCAATCTGAATTGTCAGGTTGTAATCATTCAATTGTATAAAAACAATCCGCACCGCCGCAAGTCATACCCATTTTTAGCGGACAAAACGCCTGATATATAAGATCAATTCCCAGATCTCCCGATCGCTGAGCGTCCGCTCGTGCGCAGGCATCGCCGTACCTTTGGAACCTTTTTTGATAATCCAGAAGAGTTGCCCGTCAGAAACGCCGCGCATGTTTTCTGCGCAGGTGAAATTGCGCGGCGGCGGATCGAGCGGCATGGCCAGCTTGCCGTTGCCGGTGCCGCGCACGCCGTGACACAGGCGGCAGGCCGTCGGCTTCGCGTCCTTATTATAGAGCACCCGGCCGCGCTCCCGATTTTCACTCGAATCGGTCAGAGGGTTGTTTTTTTTCAGGTATCGCTTGGGCGCGCGGCGGGTCTTGCGGTTCTGCGGGCAGATGCCGGCCGCCATGCGCAGCCACCGGTCCGCTTGCAGCGCATCCGCAGCTTTGAGTTGGGTGTGTGCAGACAGCTCGCCCGCCCCAAGACCGGTAACGAGAACGAGCCAGAGCGGCGCCACCCAGGCGGTCATGGCAAAAATCTCATGACCGCGGGGTTAACGGGAAAGACTTCTGAGATACAGGATGAGTTTCCAGATCTGTTCATCGGTCAGATTCGGGTAAGGCAGCATTCCGGTTCCCGGCGAGCCTTTTTGAATGATCCAGAACAACTGGCCGTCTGGAATGTCTCGCATGGTTTCCGCACAGGTGAAGTTGCGCGGCGGCGGGTTGAGCCCCGTAGCCATCATCCCGAAACCATTGCCTCCCGCTCCGTGACAGATCTTGCAGGCCGTCGGCTGCGCATCCACTTGAAACAGCGACTCCCCCTCGTACAGATTCTCTTCGGTCGGCTCGAACGGGTTTTTTCGATTCAAATAATCATCGGGGGCCTGGACCGTGGTCCGCGCTTGCGGACAGATACCGGGGCCGCCGTGCCCTTCACTGTGAATGCCGTGGCCGTGGTGCATGCCGTGATGCCGGCCACCGTGACGGGCAAACAGATCGCTGGCCAGAAACACGAACAGACTCGCACAAACAAAGATGAAAACAGTTTTTTTCTGAAGGCTTTTTTTGAATCGATTCATTTTCCACACTCGTTCGTAAAATTATACAAATGCCGGGCAAGCACGCGCCGAACGGCGCGTCATTGCTTTTTGCCGAATTGCCGCAGATATAGTATCAACTGCCAGATTTCCTTGTCACTCAAAGATCCGAAGGCGGGCATGGCCGTACCGGGAGAACCGTTTTTGATGATCCAGTACATCTGGCCGTCCGAAATATCCTCCATCGTATAATAACAGGTGAAGTTGCGCGGCTTGGGCTGCAAGCGCTCGAAAATGATGCCCAGGCCGTCGCCGCCCAAACCGTGGCACACTTTGCAGGCCGTCGGTTTCGCGTCGATCTTGAACAGCGCCTCCCCCGCCGTCAGGTTCCTTGCGGTGGGCTCCAGAGGATTGGTCATCGTGTCATACTCTACAGGCGCCTGCGGGGTGTGGCGCGGCTGCGGGCAAATCCCCGACGTTTCGTCGGTCACGGCTTTTTTCGGCGGGTGCGGCGCGCCGCCATGCACGACGGGCCGAACCGGATGATCCGAAATCCGATCCACCAACGGCGCCGGGATATTTGTCCAGCCCGCGGCTTTTTTGCTGTCGGGAAAAGCCGCAGCCGGCCCGACACAAAAAACAAGCAAACCGATGCACCCACTCAATGAAGCAGCGAGCATTCGCCCCCGCTTTGTTGTCATTTTCATCGCAACCCTCCAATCTCGATCGAAAATCTCGAGTCCTTTTAATAAGCCAGCACGATTCCCAACACCCCCGTGTGTTCCTTGACCGGATGAAACGCGTTGGTGCTTTCCAGATCGCCGGTGAATTCCGCAAGCAGCTTGAAATTTCTTCTCAGAAAATAAGTGAGGTTCACCGTCATCGTGTTCGCATCCAGATCCTGCCGCCCGTAGACCTTCACCCGGTTGTACAACAGATTCAAAAGCCAGTCTTCGGAAAACTGATGGGTCACGCCCACAAAGCCGCCCCAGGATTCGATCTCGCCGAGAGACCCTTCGGTGAACCGGGCGTTGGAATCGTTTCCGTAGAGAAAGTTTCCCCACAGGTTCCAGTCTTCAAACAGCCAGAGGTTGAAATCCGGACCGACCCGGATGAATTCGTTGCGAATCGAAACGGGGTTTTCCTCGCGGCCGCTGTAAACATAGACCCCCATCCCCTGATCGCCGACCGACAACGACACTTTGCCGTACACATTCTTGAAACCGTCCGAATCGAAATTGCGATCGCTGTCCGCCGTGCCGATGCCGTTGCCGTTGGCGATCCCGACAACCAGGCCCGCGCCGACCGTATCGCTGACATCGAAATTGTAGGACAGCTCCGCAGCCCGGTCGTACGTGAGATCGAATCCGCTGGCGCTGATCTCGGTGACGTAATACGTGTAATCCTGAAACGTCAGCCGCTGTTCCCGCGGGAACAGGATGTCGGTGACCTGGAACTGGCCGATGCGAAGATCGAGATCGACGTCCTTGTACGCGTCGTTGAGAAAAATGAACGCGTCCTCCACACCGCCGGTGTCGCCGCGCTCGTCGAACAGAAAATAAAAATAATAGGAAATGTGATCGGTGAGGGGAGCGCTGGATAAAATTTTGATGGCGAACGGAGTCTCAAAATCGGTTTTGGTCCTCGTGTCGTTGCGCGCGCGGAAAAACGAATCGGCGCGGATCGCAAGCGGCAGGTGATCCAGCAGCTGCAGCTTGTCGTCTCCCGTCTCCACAGTCTGATCTTTCAGATCGGCGCCGGGAAACTGATAGCCGTTGCCCGCGAACGCTTCGCCGAAACCGTTCAGCTTGGGAAAGCCGATGTGGCAGACCGTGCAGCTCACCTTGTAGCGTCTCGCAAATACGGGAATCGCTTCCGCCACACCGGCAAGAAAATCGCCGCTCAGAAACAGGACGCAAAGAAAAATTCCGATGGGTTTGCCTGAAGAACGCATGATTTTCCTTTCATCGATCGCACATTTCGATCGCATGTAAATTAAGATCCTTCAGCGGTGCACTTCATTCCCGCTGCGGTTCAAATACTTTTCTTCGAACACGCGGTATTGTTTCAATGCTCCGATGCCTCCCAGAAGATTGACCGCCTCGGACACGCCGTTTTTCTTGAGCAGGCTGCACGCGATGGTCGAGCGGTATCCTCCGGCGCAATGCACCAGCACCGGCCGGTCTTTGGGAATCGCGTCCACGCGCTGACTCAGATCGTTGAGCGGAATCGAGGTTGCGTTGACGATATGTCCCTCTGCAAATTCAGAGGGAGAGCGGACATCCAGAACGAACACCGGCTCCTCGTTCTCCAGCGCCTGCAACAAATCCTCCGCCGTCCAGTTCGGCACCGAATCGATGAGGTCCGGCCGGCCGTCCAGCGCCCGCATGCCGTGTTCCAGATAGCCTTCCACTTTGTCGAAACCGATCCGTCCCAGACGCATCTCCGCCTCGTACTCGGTGCCCGGCTCGGCAATCACCACGATGGGAACCGCGGGATCCAGAACGATTCCCGCCCAGGTGGCGAACTTGCCGCCCAGCCCCACCTGAACCGCTCCTTTCAGATGACCGGCGTTGAAATCCGATTCCGGCCGCGTGTCGAGGATCTGGCTTCCCGACGCCTGCATTTTCAGAACCTCTTCCAGAGACAGGGGACGCAGGCTCTCTTCAAGCGTGCTGTCCAGGTTCTGCCGTTCCTTTTTATTGAGACGCGCATCGTAGGAAAAATACTGCGGCGCCTGCGGCAGGTTTTCGGTGACCAGTTCGATGAAAGCCTCCCGGCTCATCGGCTGCAGGGCGTAATTCGACTGCTTCTGCTTGCCGATGGTCGAGACCGTATCGTCGCTCAGATTTTTTCCGCACAACGAGCCCGCCCCGTGCGCGGGATAGACGAGCGTGTCATCGGGCAGCGGCATCAATTTGCCGCGCAGCGAATCGTACAGCATGCTCGCAAGCTCTTTCTCGGTGATTCCCACCGAAGCCATCAGGTCCGGACGGCCGACATCGCCGATGAACAGCGTGTCTCCGGTCAGAACCATTTGCGAGCGTTTTTCATCTTTCTGAAGATCGTAAACCAGGATGGAGAGCCCTTCCGGCGTGTGCCCCGGCGTTTCCAGAAACTCCAGCCGCACATTCCCGAATTCAAGAACGCTTTCGTCCTTCTGCGGCACGAAGTCGTACTCGGCTTCGGCGCGCGCGCCCAGATGGATTTTCGCCTGCACCCGGTCGCGCAGCTCCAGATGCCCGGCGACGAAATCGGCGTGAAAATGCGTGAGGATCACGTGCTGAATGCGCAGATCGTTTTCGGCAGCGTCCTGAAGGTACTGGTCGATATCCCGTTGCGGATCGACCACCACAGCGGTCCGCGTTTTTTCATCGCCGATCATGTAAGAAGCATGAGCGAGACAGCCCAGGTAGTATTGTTTGAAAAACATGACGCACCTCCTTATCTTTCACGAGAGCCCTTCCACCGCAAAGCCCTGCGGCGCACGGCGCTCGACAATCATCATTTTCCCGCAAACGTGCGGATGTAATGAATGACGTTCCAGCCCTCCTCCTCATCGATCACTTTTCCAATCCGCACCGGCATCCCCGTCCCCGGGCTGCCGTTTCTAAGCACCCACATCAACTCGCCGTCCGTCCGCGTCTCCTGCCATTTGGTGTTGGTGAAATCGCGCGGCGAGTGACCGGGAATGCGCACCCCTTTGCCGTTGTTGCTGTGGCAGGTGACGCAGAGCCCCTTGCCGAAATAGATCTTCTTTCCTGCCTCCACCCGTTCGGGCGTCGCCGGATAGGGGTTCTCCATGTCCTGGACTTTTTCCAGAATTTCCGCGGGCACCCGCGGCTCATAGATGCTGGGGTGAAACGCCCCGGCGCTTCCGACGGCGAGTGAAAGAAACAGGGCGACGGCCATCATCGCTGAATTTTTTTTGCTCCACATCACGTTCATCCTCTGGTTCTCACGATCCTGCTGCAATTGAATGTTTCCGTTGCGCATTTGCGGCCTTTCGGCGCCGGCCCGCAAGGTTCCGCCGGGCCGGCGTCCGAACGAAACCGCCTTACTTGAATGCTCCCTGCACTTCCTGGATACCCAGTTTCTCAAGAATATTGGCGAAAAACCCCGACTCATCGTCGGAACCGGATGGTGCGCTCTGGGCCGTTTCATCCAGCTTACCGTGAATGGCTTCCCAATGCCCGACCGATTGGGCGATGCTCACCGACCCATCGGGGATCGGCGCGTCGTGCGGCCAGAGGTGGAAGATGATTCCATCGGTGTCGCTGACGTACTCGGCGAGCTTTTTCTGCTCCTCCGCGTCGGTCGGATTCAGGATGGCCACGCGGCCGGTTTCGATTTCCTGCTTGTGGTCGTGCCAGTTTTTCGTGTGCGACCATTTGGGAATGACCGAGCGAGCCAGTTTCTTGGAAACCATGTATTCGATTTCGGTCATGCGCGCGTTCTCGTCGGTGGATTCGAACAGCACGCACTGGATGATGTCGCTGTTGATGGGCTTGCAGAAATGATGAAACGGACCGATGACTTCCCCGTCCATGATGTGCGGCGCGGTCACATGAATGGTGTAGCCCTTGAGAGGATTGGCATGCGCATCTTTCGCGAACAGGGCGGTCGAGGAAGCGGCAAAAAGGATCACGAGCAGTAGAACCGGGCAAAAACGTTTTGGGTCATTCATTGCGTCTCTCCTGTGCTGAAGATGGATTTTCGTTTGAGAACCTGTTTCGTTTTAAAGCAGGTGTTCCTGAGTCGGGCGGCCACCCCCCTTGCGGCCTGCACTTGCCGAACCTCCGTATTGAGACTGAAGTAGTGAGTTGTCTCAATCATAATCCCTGCCCCGGATGTTTTCCACCCCGCTTTCCCGCACGAACAGGCTGCGATCGCCCGATTCGGCGGGATCTGCGCTCAAACACCGGTCATCCAATCCGGTGGGTTTATGATGACAGTATGGGAGATGGGTGCAAAAAAAGGGAGAGCGAAAACGGTGATTCGGGCGCTGCGAAACTTCGATTCGTCTGTAGTAAAAAAACGACCCGCGCAGTCAGCCGTGCCGGAGGGAAATGGCTTTGAATTCTTTGCTGGTAGGGGATGTCCCGGCAGCATCAAACTGCGGGGACAAGGCCGTCATTGTATTTTTGCCGAGGACAGCGGTCCGCGCACCAGGCGGAGAAACGCATCGACTCCGGTGATCTTATCCTGATAGGCGCTTCCACCTTCGTCTTTCAGGGAAACCACCACCGCCTTGCTGCTCTTTTCCTCACTGGTCCACGTGCTCCATCCCGCGCCTTTCGGGAACATGCGGTCGAGGTAGATCTTGTCCCCGTCTTTATCCACATTGCGCTTGCGGCGGTCGTACAGGCTCGCCGCCTCATCCGGCGTCGGCAGACGCCAGTCGTCGTAACCGGCGAAATTCTTGTTGTTCATCCTCTGCGCGTATTCGTTGGCCGTGTACCAGTTGACCCATTTGCCCTCACGCTGCCAGTAGTCCTTTTTCATCCACATGAGTCCCGTTTTCGTATCCAGCACGGTGCCGTCGCCGAAATCGCTGAACCTGCGGTCGGAGGACTGCGCCACCGGTTTTTTCGGTTCCGCGGCTTTTGCGGATGCGAACATCGGAAAGCAGACGACGGACACACAAAGAACGAGAACCAGGCTTTGAAAAATCCGTGTAAGAACGGGCATGCGGACCTCCCATGGGATCGCGGAATCGACGGAATTGGAGCTTTGTGGTGAAAGCATTCTACAACGCGCCTGCGCCCAAAGCAAACGGGGAAATCGGCTTGACAGGTCAGGGGGTTGCGGTAGAATGACGGGAAAAATCCGCAAAGGAAAACGCCCATGAACGCTTCGATCGCCCGAAGTTGTGCTCTTTTTCTGACCCTCTTCAGCCTGCTGGCGCTGCAAATCGAAACCGGGGAAGCCAAGCCCAGGGATGCGGAACGCTGGGACGAGCATTACAAGGACGCCGACAGCTACCTCTTCGGCACCCGGCCCATCGCGTTCCTGAAGGAAAACATCCACCTTCTGCCCATGGGCCGGGCGGTGGATCTGGCGATGGGCGAAGGACGCAACGGGGTGTATCTCGCCACACAGGGCTTCGACGTGCTCGGGCTCGACATCTCGCAGAAGGGTCTGGACAAAGCCCACAAACTGGCGGCGCAGCACAACGTGCAGATCGAAACCCAAATCGTCGATCTGGAAACCCACCAGTTGGAAAAGAATGCCTACGATCTGATCGTCTGCACCTATTACATGCAGCGCAGCCTGTTCACCCAGTTCGCCGAAGCATTGAAACCCGGCGGCATGGCGGTGGTGGAAACCTACAACACCGATTACCTGAAATACTCCAAGTTCAATCCGAAATACCTGCTTAAGGAAAACGAACTGCTGACCATTTTCAAAAACCTCAAGGTCATCCGCTACCAGGCCTTCGACAACGGCAAGGTCGCCTTCTCCAGCATCATCGTACAGAAAAAACCCTGATCCGTTTCCGTGTCCCCTGCCGAACGGTTCTTCATTGCCCTCGCCAACGCCTTTCCCGTCTGGGTCGTGCTGGGAGCCGCACTCGCCCTGTGGGAACCGGCGACGGCCACCTGGTTTCAACCGCAATGGATTCCTTTTTTTCTCGGCGTCATCATGCTCAGCATGGGCCTGACCCTCGAGATTAAAGATTTTGCCCGCATCCTCAAAATCCCCCGCTCGATCTTTGTGGGCGTCGGCCTGCAATACGGCATCATGCCGCTGTTGGGATTCTTGCTGGCGCGCGCCTTTCACCTTCCCATCGATTATGTGATCGGCCTGGTGCTGGTCGCCTGCTGTCCCGGCGGCACCGCATCGAACGTCGTGTGTTTCATCGCGCGGGTCAACGTGGCCCTGTCGGTGAGCCTGACCACCGTGTCCACGCTGATCGCGGTGCTGATGACGCCGCTATTGACCACCTGGCTCATCCGCTCGCTGTCCGAGGATTTGTTGGGCGCCGCCATCGAGGTGGACACGCTGGCGCTTTTGATCGACACCTTCCAGGTGGTGGTGCTGCCGGTTCTCGCAGGCGTGATGATCAACCACTGGTTTCATGAGGGCGTGAAAAAGATCAACGCCTACACCCCCTTCGCAGCGGTGCTTTCCATCGTGTTCATCGTCGATTTCATCCTGGCGGCAAAAAAAGACGCCATCGTCGCAACCGGCCTGCCTCTGCTGGCCGCCGTCGTCACGCTGCATGCGCTGGGTTTTCTCCTGGGATACCTGCTGTCGCGCGTATTGAAATTCGAGAACAGGGACGCCCAGACCGTTTCGGTGGAAGTGGGTATGCAGAACTCCGGGCTGGCGACCGAGCTCGCCCGTTCCAACTTCCCCGGCTTCGCCCTCGCCACCGTCCCCGGCGCGATCTCCGCCCTGACGCACTGCATCCTCGGCAGCCTGGTCGCGGGGCTGTGCCGGCTGCCCACAGCCGGGCGCGACGCAGTGCGCGCCGAAGAAAACGCGCGCGCCAACTGAACGATTTGCGGTGCGTTGAAATCGGTTCAGACCATGTCCCAGTCGAACAGCTGATCGGCGAGAACCCTGGTTTTGGTTTTTTTCCCCAGCAACCGGTCGATGTCACCCGGCGCGATGCCGGTGCCCGGCCGTTTCACCGCGATGAGATCCTGCGTGAGCACCGTTCCGGCTTCGATGTCGCGGCGGGCGACCAGGCTGCGCCGCGCCGCGGCCTTGACGGGAACCTCCGAATCCTGCAAACGCCGGTTACCGTCCCCTAATAACAGCGGAACCGCACGCGTCGCCGCCACCAGCGCCCGCAGATCCTCCGGCTGCATGGAGATCGCGTTGTCGGCTCCGGGAAGCGCCCGGTCGATCGTGAAATGCTTTTCGATCATCACCGCTCCCAGAGAAGCCGCGACGATCGCCGACAGATTGTCGGTCGTGTGATCCGATAGCCCCACCGGCACGTTGAATTCTTCCCGCATGTGCTTGAGGCAGTTCAGGTTCATCTCTTCATGGCGCGCGGGATAATTGGACACACAGTGCAAAAGCAGCACGCGCTCGTTGCCCGCCGTGCGCGCCGCATCGAGCGCCGCCGCGATTTCTTGTGATGTGCCCATGCCTGTCGAGATCACCAGCGGCACGCCGCATGCGGCCATCTCGCGGATGAACGCGAGGTGGGTGAGATCCGGCGAGGCCACCTTGAGAGCCGGGGTTTTCAGATCGATGAGCCATTTGAGCGACGCGTCGTCGAACGGCGTCGAGAAAAGCGGCACCCCCAATGCGCGGGCGTGCGCGAACAGCGCCGCGTACTGCTCGCGGTTGAGTTCGGAACGCTCGAAGAACTGGTAAATCGGGATGGTGTTTTCAGGCTGCTCCGGGTCCGGCGCCCTCTCGCGCCGCGATATGAACTCCCCCGCCACGAAGGTCTGCAACTTCACCGCATCGGCGCCGCAGCGCGCGGCGGCTTCGATCATCCGCTTGGCCAGCTCCACATCGCCGTTGTGGTTGAACCCCACTTCCGCGACGATCAAAGGCGGATGCCCCGCACCCAGAGGCTTACCGCAAAACTCAAACTCCATGCAATCGCTCATCGCATTCCGTTCGTTGAAAGTTCAGGTGCCGCGCACAAAACAGCGCACCCAGCCGTCGAGCCGCGGATACAGGTCCGTCAATATGCGCCGGTGCTCCTCGGTGATCGGCTTGCGCCACAGCATGAGCAGCAGAAAACCCGCGCCATAAACCGCTGCGTTGACGATCAGATGTCCCTGCATGAAGGCATCCAGCACGAACAGCGGCAGCGCCGCAGCCAGAGACAGGAAAAAACATTTTCCCATCACCGCAAACACAGGCCGGATGCGGATGGCTTTCTGAATTTCCCAAAGCTGCCTGAGCACCATGTAGAGCATCACCGCGCCTGTGGCCAACGCAGCGCCGAGCATCCCGAACCGCGGGATCAGCAGCAGGTTGAGCGCCACGTTCAGGACGCTGCCCTCGACGGTGGAGCGCATGGCGGACTTTCTTTTTTCCAGCACGAACAGCGTCGAGACCGTGAAATTGCTGCCCAGGACCACACTCGCACCGAGGAATACGACGAACAGGGCCAGCACGCCCGCCGCACCGGTGTATTGCGCGCCGTAGACGAAACGGATCAGCTCCTCGGCATTGAAAAAAACGAACACGTAAATCGGCACCGTGAGAAAGGCCGAGAACCCGACGATCTCGCACCACGTCCGGGAAAGACCAGCGTGCGCTTCTTTGGCGAACGTCTCGGAAAAAAGCGACAAGGCCAGCGGCCCGAACCCGGCCATGACGAACGCCGCCATCACCGCGAGTCCGTAAGCGAGATGATAGTAACCGATGTCCGCGTCCGCGACCTGAAAATAATTCATCAACAGCACGTCGCTCTGCGTGAGCAACCCGAAACTGAGCAGGCTGATGCCGTAGGACACCCAGGCGAGGTGCTTCATCTCCCCCCATTGAACGGGCCGGACCTCGCCTTTGAATTCGCGGATGGCGAGCGCGCTGTAAACCGAAAGCGTCAACAACATCGAAAGGACGTAGGCCCAAAGCACACCTTCGATTCCCCAGTCCCACACGATGAACAGAATGAGCAACGACAGATTGCAAAGGGCGCTCGCCGTTTCGACCAGAGAAACCAGCCGGTAGCGCAGCAATGTCATGAACAGCGTGCTGAACAGGGAATCGAGCGTGATCACGAAAAAATAAACCACCAGCACCCAGCGGAAGGAAAGCAGATCCGGCCTTTGAATGAAGTCGAGGTAATGCGGCAGAAAAAAATAGATCAGAGCGCCAAACACCCCGGCGGATAGCAACCGCACCCACAGCAACCGCCGCACGAGAAAGCGGCCCTGGCCGCCGCCGGGGTCGTGCACGTTCAGCTCCGGCAGTTTCTTGTTGATCAGCGTTTCCAGACCGAACTGATTGAGCAGGCGGACGAACGCCGGGATGACGAGCAGCGTGGCGTACACCCCCAGCCGCTCCTTGCCCAGATAGCGGGTGAGCGCGATGGAAACCGCGATCAGAATCCCCTGCACACAGATCTTGCCGAAAACCGTCCAGAACACATTGGCGAGAAAGCGTTGGAGAAAAGACAAGGGGAACCCGGTTCGGATGGGTGAAGCTAGGGTTTGTAATCGAAAACGGCCGCAACACGGGGAACGGGAACGGCGCTCGAAAAAATGGCTTGTTGAAGGCGGCCCCCCACACGCGGGCGGTGTGGGCTGGGATTTTGACCGGGCCTAGTATACACTATCGGCTCCCGGCATCGGCAAGGCAAAGCGAAAGGAGGTCATCCGTGAGCCAGGTTTACAATGTTTTGATCGTCGCGCAATTCAACGACATTCAGGAAGGAGACAAAAAGGACATCCTGCTGAGGATGGAGGAGCACGGCATCGAAAAAATCCCGACCGTGGACAACGCCTGGGAGATGAAATGCGAGGGCGAGGACGAAACCGACGCCAAGGACAAGGCCATCCAGAGCCTGATCAACATCTCCCGCACCCACCCATTCGAGCTGAAACTGGTGGCGCACGCCGGCACCTCCCAGATCCTGCGCCGCAGAAAAAAATTCGAGCCCTGAGCCGAATTGCTGCAAACCCCCTCCCGGGGTGGTATGATGGTAGGGCTATTTCCTACAGCCTGTAGGTGAAACACCGAACACCTCCTAAAAAGCCTTTTTCTGGAGGTTTAACGGCTGCCCGGAATCCGGCCGAACCCCTGCGGGAGGCGTGTCATGAATATCATTTTAAACAGTTATTGCAATTTGAAGTGCAATTACTGTTTTGCCGACGAATACATGGAAGAGACCGTGCGGACGCCCGGAAAATCCATGGAATTCGACTACTTCACCGACACCCTGCTGCCGAAGATCCAGAACACCCCCATCATCAATTTCATGGGCGGCGAGCCCACCCTGCATCCCCTATTCAACGAGATTTTCACCCGCACCCTGGATACGGTCAATCCCTACTCCGCGCTCAGCGTGTTTTCCAACGGGCTTATGCCCGATAAAGTGCTCGACCTGTTCAAGCGCACCGCCGGCGTCAACGGTTCGATCAAGCGCAACGTGTACTTCGCCATCCTGCTCAACTGGCAGACCCGCGAGAACATCTCGGAAAAAAACCACGCCCGCTGCGGACAGGTGGCGCGCGAATTGCTGCGCATCAACGGCTACAGCATCACGTTCAGCATCAACCTGTATTCCAAGCACCAGGACCTGCGCACCCAATGCGCCGAGATCGACGCCATCTACCAGGAAGTGGGCCTGCCGAAAGACCAGTTGTACAAGATCCGCGTCAGCCCCGCGTTCCCCATCATCGGCGATGTGAAAAACGACTACCTGCCCATCCGCGACTTCCCGAAGATGGGACGCCGGATGCTCGACATTCTCAAGGCATTCCCGCAGATGTGCTTCCGCTTCGACTGTTCGTTTCCACCCTGCTTCATCGATGAGATTGAAGAGGACGAATACTCGCTGACCGAGCGCATCTACTTTCACGGCAACAAACAGGTGCCGGACCTGATGGAATGGAAGTCGCAGGACCTCTATTTCGGCTGCGCCGACGGCAGCCCGATGGACATCGACAGCAAGGGGGACTGCTTCAACTGCTTCCCCTTCCACAACCTCAAGCTCGCCAACGTCGATGAATTCAAAGAAGTCAATTCCATCGCCATGGCCAAAATGGGCTCGCGGTTTTTGAACAATGTGTTCGAAGAAACCAAAGTCAAGGAACCCTGCGCCTCCTGCCCGCACTACATGGTGCGCTGCTCCAGCGGCTGCTTCGCCTACAACTTCGTCGAAGCGGAAAAGAAACAGCCCTCCCTGGCGACACCCACGCTTTCAGAATAAAAACACACATCCAACTGCTGTGCGTCTGCAAGCTGTGACGTTTGCCCGCTCGTTATTTATTGGGAAAGAGACCCGGCAATAGAAGAAATGAAGGGAGATACTTTTAACAGGAGAAGCGCTTAAAGAATGCGGTCGGTGTGGAACTCGTTCGCCACCATCACCAGGTGGTAGCCTTCGCGGGTTTTGACGGGACCGTACGCCACCTTGCTGTCCAGCGTGCGTTTTTCCAATCCTTCGCAGATGGAGTCGTACAGCTCTTCATTTTCCAGCTTCTTGAATCCGCCGCGCGGTTTTCTCGGGTCCTCCGCGTTCCAGCCCAGCTCCAGCCAGCCCAGGTTGCCGCCTTCCGATTTGGAGGCGCACTGGCTGTATTTTTCCGCGAGGTTCATCAGCATCTTGACGCGCCCGGTGCCGGACTTGACCGAATTGATGGTTTCCATCAGAAGGTCCGCGACTTCCTTTTTGTCCACCAGGATGTGCCGCACTTGTATTTGATAGGAAGCTCCTGCCATGTCGTTCCTCTTCTCGAAAAAAACGTCACACCCCGATGGGTTCCGGGGGCGGAATGAATTTTCCAACCGGGGTTTGCGACGGATTGCGTCTATAATAAAACAGTCTTGAAAAAAATTCTATTTGGAATCGCGCTTCCGGCAGCCGAAGCCCCCGAAACATGACCGAACCGAAACCCATCATCCTGGCCTCCCGTTCCCCGCGCCGCATCGAAGCGATCGGGAAACTCACCGCAAACTTCAAAGTGGTGGCCGCAAACGTCGAGGAAACCCTGGATAGCAAACTTTCGCCGCAGGAGAACGCTCTGGCGATCGCCCGCAGGAAAGCGTTGGATGTGGCCCAAGCCCATCCCGGGCACCCGGTGCTGGGTGCGGACACCCTCGTCGTGCTGCAGGACAAAATCATTGGAAAACCCCAGGATACCGGGGACGCACACCGTATTCTCAAACAGTTGAGCGGCAAAAAACACCAGGTCATCACCGGCGTGGTGCTGATCTATGGAGAGGCCTGCTACGAGGAAGCGGCCGTCTCGTCGGTCCACATCCGGCCTCAGAACGATAAAGCCATCACCGACTACATCGCCTCCGGCGAACCGATGGACAAGGCCGGCGCCTACGCCATCCAGGGCAAGGGCGCCGTGCTTGTGGAATCCTACGAGGGCTCCTATTCCAACATCGTGGGCTTTCCGGTTGATACCGTAAAAAAACTGCTCCGGCAGGCCGGCGTGGAGCTTGGCTGAACGTTTCCCGCTCTCCCCCTTTTCTTTCCCGCCACATCCCCGGTCGGAAGACCGCTTCGCACGGGGCTTTAAAGCCGGTTGCCGGCAAAAAATACTTGACATTTTAAGATGTGCAAAAAATTCAAATTGCGGGGAAACGCAAATATATCTTGCCCTCCGGCGATTTTTGAGCCTACAATTTCTTAATATGGTTTGATTCATTAAAATGTTCGCAGCCGTTGAATTTTTGCCCGATGGAAAACGCAAACACAGAGTGCCCATCGACCCTGTCGATACGAGGCTATTGCCAGCGATGCCAGGCTCCGATCTTTCTGAATCGCACGATGGACTGGTACGGCAACACTGTGGTCACCCTCAATTGCTGGAACGGGCACTACAAATGGATCGACATCGAAAATCTCGAGGAAGACCTTCCTGTAGAAACCCGGGAAGACCTGGTCACCCACATCGGTTTTTTCACGGTCAAATGACCGTATTCCCCCGCGCTGTCTTTTTCAGGCAGATCCTGTTTTTCCTTGTTTTCATTTTTCCGGTTTTCCTGATTTCCCAGGCCGAAGCGCAGAAGGAAGCGCCGCCGGGAATGGTATACGTTCCCGCAGGATATTTTCAGATGGGGACTGCAGCGGGCCGGGACGATGAAAAGCCCATGCACTTCGTGTACACGCCGGCTTACTTCATCGACAAATACGAAGTGAGCAACGCCGAGTATCAAAAGTTCATCGAGGCCACCGGCCACGCCAAGCCCCCTTTCTGGGACGATGAAAACTTCAACAAACCGGATTTTCCCGTCGTCGGGGTCACCTGGCACGACGCCATGGCCTACGCAAAATGGAAAGGCGGGCGGCTGCCCACCGAAGCGGAATGGGAAAAAGCCGCACGCGGCAACGACGGCAGGCTCTGGCCCTGGGGCGACAAATGGGAACAGGGCACGCATCTCTATTTCGTCAACGTGTACGGCGAAGAAGACAACTATCCCTTCACCGCTCCGGTGAACTATTACCAGTCCGGCGTGAGCCCGTTCGGACTGTTCAACACCGCAGGCAACGTCTGGGAATGGTGCCTGGACTGGTACGCCGCCGAATATTACCGCGAAAGCCCGGAAATCACCCCCGAAGGGCCGGAAGGCCCCGGCACCATGAAGGTGCTGCGCGGCGGTTCCTGGATCAACGACATCGACGGCGTGCAGGTGGTGCACCGCGCCCGCAACACCCCCGACGCAAAAAAGGAAATCTACGGTTTCCGCATCGTGCGCCCGGTTCCCTAGATCGCCTCAACCCCCTGATTTCCTGCTCTTCCGCTCCGCAAAAACCACCCGGCCCGCCGCCGAATCGCCGGCACAAAATCGGTTGACATCCCCCACGCGAATGATTAGCCTGAACCGTGAGAATCCGACTATTTGAGCCCTTTTTTCAGGAGAGATGTCCCATGATACGGCACGCTGCTCTAAAGACCCTGTCCGGTTTTTTCGCCGCCGGCTGCCTTTTGGCCGCAACCAGCTCCAACCTGTTCGCGCATGCGGGGCACAAGCACGAAAAACCCCCGATCTCGCTTCCGGACGTCACCGCCAAAGTCAATGGGACCGACATCACCAAGGACGTCATCCTGCGCGAGCTGGAAAAAACCATCCAGTCCTACAAAGACCGGGGGATGAAACTGACGCCCGACCAGGTGAAGACCGCCGCCAAAAAAGCCATCGACGATGAAATCAGCCGCACGCTTCTGGTGCAGAAAGGCGAGGAACTGGGAATTTCCGTCACCCCCGACGCGCTCAATAAAAAACTGGGCGCGATCAAGGCTTCGTTCAAATCCGATGCGGTTTTCGAACACACTCTGGCCGACAGCGGTTTGACCATGGAACAATACAAAAAGGAACTGCAGGCCGACCTGGTGATGGATCAGGTCATCAAAAAAGAAGTGGAACCGAAGGTTCAGATCAGTGAAAAGGAACTTCGCGCCTATTACGATGCCAATCCGAACAAATTCCGCACCCAGGACAAGGTCCGCGCCAGCGTCATCCTGATCAAGATCCCGCCCAAAAGCCCCGCCGCCAAGGAACACGAAGCGCGCAAGAAACTGGAGTCGATCCGCAAGCGCATCGAGTCCGGAACGGACTTTGCGGCGATGGCCCGCAAGTTCTCCCAGGATTCACTGGCTTCCAAGGGTGGGGATCTGGGTTTTTTCGGCAAGAAGCAGATGCTCCCCGCGTTCAGCAAGCGGGCGTTCGCGATGAAGGTGGGTGAGTTGAGCGAGATCTTTCAGACCAAGCACGGCCTGCATATCTTGAAAGTCACAGACCGGAAACCGGGCGAAACGCGATCCTTCGAAAGCGAAAAGGAAAAGATCCGGCAAAACCTGCTGGATAAAAAACTCGTGCAGGCCACCCGCAACTACGTGGAAAACCTGAAGAAGAAAGCGAAACTGAAAACCTATTTCTGATCCGGCCTCTCTCCATCGAAACAGGGAGCGAAATCACTTGGCGGGTTTGGCGGTTTCCTTTTTCTTGGCTTTGGTCGCGGCCTTCTTGGCGGTTTTTTTCTTGCCGATCGCATTCAGCTTGCGTTTGACGATCTTCCCCTTGTGCCCGTCGAAATCCACCTTCAAATGGACCGAATTGGGGTGGAGCTTGAACACCACGCCGTCCTTCTTCTTTCCCGCAAAATCGATTTTGACCGTGTCTCCAACTTTCATGATCCGCTCTCCTCTAAAACGGCCCCTCACAGGGCGCCGGGGATTCCTCTTCTTCAACGACCGGGAACGAAAAAGCTTAGTGGAATAACGAAAACGAGTCAATCCCTTTTGTCCCTGCGGTCATCAGCCAGTTGTTTTTAAAACTCCCGTTCTCTGGTAAAATCCGTTTGAAAGAATTCACAACGAGTTTTATGACCTCTCCCGCATCCCTCACCCAACCCACCGCCGATTCCCAATCCAGAAAGCACCGGTTTGCCCAGGTGGCGATGAATCTTCCGGTGAAAGAACCGTTCACCTACGCGGTTCCGGAGCCCCTTGCAGGAAGTATTCAAGTGGGCATGCGCGTCCTCGTGCCCTTCGGACGGCGGCGGCTGACAGGCTACGTCGTTGGTTTCACCGAGCAACCCGACCCCGCCCTCGCCCTCAAGGACATCGAGGCATTGCTCGACGATGCGCCCGTTCTGCAGCCGGAGGTGCTCTCCCTGACCCGCTGGATGGCGGATTACTACCAGTCGTCCTGGGGCGAAGCGATCAAGGCGGCCCTTCCCGCGGGAATGGAGGAGGAAAGCCACGAGCTTTTCAGCCTCTCTGAAACAGGAATCCTGGCTTTGGAAAACGAACAATTGAAGGAATCCCAGTTCTGGATTCTGGAATCGGTGCGCAAGCGCAAAAGCATGACCGCGGCGCAGCTCAAGCGCCTGCTGCAGGAAAAATTCAGTCCGCACGCGCTGACCCGGCTCAGACAGGAGGGCCATCTGATCGCCACGCCGCGCCTGAAAAAAAGCACGGTTCCCTATTCGTACGAAAAGCACGCGCGCCTCAAACCGCCGGTCCTGAGCTCCGAGGAGATCGAAACCCTGTTCAAACGCAGCCCCAAGCAGAAGGAATTGTACGAGCTGCTGAAAGGCGGTGCGCTTTCCTTCAAGGAACTGTCGGCCCACCTGCCCTCCCCTTCGAGCCTTTTGGGAAAACTCAAGCAGAAGGAGCTGGTGGAGGTTTCCGTCGTCAAGCGCCCGCGCGACGCGGCCGCAAGCCCCATCCCGGCCACGCCGGTGCGGGACGCGCCGCTTCAGTTCACCGCCGAGCAGCAAAGCGCCTTCAACTCGCTCAAGCGAGCGATCGAGGCGTCGCAATATTGTGCCTATCTTTTGCACGGCATCACCGGAAGCGGAAAAACCGAAATCTACATCCGCTGCATCGAGGAAGCGCTCAAGCAGGGAAAAACCGCCATCATGATGGTCCCGGAAATTTCCCTGACGCCGCAGACCGTCTCCCGGTTCCAGGGCCGCTTCGGCGAAAACGTGGCGATCCTGCACAGCGGCCTGTCGCAGCGCGAACGCTACCAGGAATGGAAAAAAATCCACGACGGCCGCGTCGCCATCGTCGTCGGGGCGCGCAGTGCGGTGTTCGCGCCGTTCAAAAACCTCGGCGTCATCGTCATCGACGAGGAACACGACGCCTCCTACAAGCAGGATTCCAGCCCCCGCTACCACGCACGCGACACCGCCCTGGTGCGGGCGCGCGCCGCCAAAGCCGTGGTGATCCTCGGCTCGGCCACCCCGTCGCTTGAGTCGCTGGGCAACGTGGAAAACGGCAAATACCGGCTGCTGTCCCTCGACAAACGCGTCGGCGACCGGCTGCTGCCGCTGGTGCGCATCGTGGACATGAAAAAGGAAAAGGACGAGCGCAAAAACTTTTCCATCCTCTCCTGCGAATTGCGCGCCGCCATGTCGCTGCGCCTGGAACGCAACGAGCAGGTGTTTCTGTTCCTGAACCGCAGGGGCACCGCCAATTACGTGTTCTGCACCGAATGCGGTTTCGTCTTCGACTGCCCGCAATGCAGCGTCACCCGCACGTTCCACGGCAGCGAAAACCGCATGCGCTGCCATTACTGCAACCAGACCGCCCGCGTGCCCGCAGACTGCCCCGACTGCAGGGGGGAAATCCTGCGCTTCAGCGGATTCGGCACCCAGAAACTGGAAGAGGAAACCCGCCGCCTGTTTCCCGAAGCGCGGATCATCCGGCTGGACCGCGACACGGCGCGCGGCCACGCCGACTTCGCAGCCATGCACGCCAAAATGAACCAGGGCGAGATCGACATCCTGATCGGCACGCAGATGATCACCAAAGGCCACGATTTCCCCAACGTGACGCTCGTCGGGGTCGTGCACGCCGATCTGTCCCTCAACATTCCCGATTTCCGCTCTTCCGAGCGCTCGTTCCAGCTTTTGACCCAGGTGGCCGGACGCGCCGGACGAGGCCGCGTGCCGGGTCAGGTGATCGTGCAGACCCACAACCCCCGGCACTACGTGTTCGATTTCGTGCGCGACCACGATCCCAGGGGGTTTTACGAGAAAGAAATGGAGCTGAGAAAAAGGCTCAACTACCCGCCGTTCACGCGCATGGCCGCCCTGCAGATCGAAAGCGGCAAGGAATCGGATGGCGAGAGGCTGGCGGGAAAGATCAAGACCCACCTGCTGCGCACGCTGTCGCGCAACCGGGACGTCGAGATCCTCGGCCCCTCGCGGGCGGCGCTGTACCGCATCAAGAACAAATTCCGCTGGCACATCCTGCTGCGCGCCGCGAGAGTTCAGGAGCTGATGAACGTGCTGAACCGCCTCCCTGCGCAGCAGGAGTTCAAGCCTCTCCTCACGCGCGGCACCAAATTATCCATCGACGTGGACCCCGTGAATCTGTTATAAAATCCACTCTCTTCAAAGGACATCGCGATCCTTTGCAGGGATCACCCAAGCCCGCTCAAACGGAGGGCACCATGTTTCACCGCAAAATAGCGATCCTGGTTTTGACTTTGGGACTGTTTGCCCTGGCAACCCTCGCCTGCGAGGGACAGAAGAAAAAAGCCGGGGACGCCGGGAAGATCCCCGGCCAGTTGATGAAAAACGCCGAAAGCCAGATTGAAGACGCCGAGGAAAAAATGCAGGAAACGCTGGACAAGGCGGAAGAAGCCGCCCAGCAAGCCCCGGTGGCCGATTGATGCGTGACCGGACGGATAGAACAACCCATCGGTTTTTTGCTTCATGAAGCTGCTGCGTTCTCTCTACGACTGGGTGCTCCACTGGGCCGCCACCCCCTACGCGCTGCCCGCGCTTTTCATCATCTCGTTCGTGGAGTCCTCTTTTTTCCCCGTTCCGCCCGATGTCCTGCTGATCGCCATGGTCATCGCGCTGCCGGTGCTCTGGCTCCGCTACGCCTTCATGTGTTCGCTCGCCTCGGTTCTGGGCGGCATGTTCGGCTACCTGTTGGGCTGGCAGTTCATGGACCTGATCGGCGACCGCATCGTCGAGTTTTATCACCTGCAACCGCAGTTCGAAAAGATCGGCCACCTGTACAACGAGTACCAGGGATGGGCGGTGGCCGCCGCCGGCTTCACGCCGCTGCCCTACAAAATCTTCACCCTCGCCGCCGGCGCGTTCGAGATCAATTTCGTCGTGTTCGTGATCGCCTCCACGCTGGGCCGCTCGCTGCGTTTCTTTCTCGTCGCCTATCTGGTGTACAAGTTCGGCCCGCCGATCAAACAACTCATCGAAAAATACTTCAACCTGTTCACCATCGTGTTTTTCATCCTTCTGGTGCTGGGATTTTATCTGCTCAAGTTCGTGCTATGATGAATGCAGCTGTTCAATCAAACGGAAACCGTTCATGAGTCCGCACCGCGTCGTCATGATCACCGCAGGGTCGAAGGAGGAAGCGCGAACGCTGAGCCGCGGCCTGGTGGAGGCCAGACTCGCTTACTGCGTCAACGCGCTTCCCGGCATCACCTCCACCTACTTCTGGGACGGCAAGATCTGCGAAGACGAAGAAACTTTGCTGATCGCCAAAACCCGCGCCGAAAAACTCGACGCGCTGAAACACTGGGTGCAAAAGCACCACAGCTACGACGTCCCGGAGATCATCGCCCTGCCGATCCTGGAAGGTTCGCAGGATTACCTCAAATGCATCGACGATTGGGTGGGCTCCTGAGCCCGGTGGTTCACGATGCCGCACATTAAAATCCCCCGCTCCTGGGAAATTTCAGAAAGCCTCGCCACGCCCGAATCGGTGTACCTGCGCCGGCGGGAGTTCCTCAAGGGCACCGCGCTCACCGCCCTGGCCACCGGGGCGCTGCTCACCGGCTGCAGCTCCGGTGCCGGCCCGGAAGAGGAGATGACGGTCACAGAACTGGACAAATCCCTCTACCCGGCAAAGCGCAACCCGGCCTTCACCCTCGACCGCAAGCTCACGGACGAAGACGTCGCCGCCGGTTACAACAATTTTTACGAATTCACCAGCGTCAAGGAAGACGTGCGCATCCACGCGCGCGTCCTGCAGACCCGGCCCTGGACGGTGGAAGTGACGGGGCTGGTGCGCAAGCCGCAAACCTTCGACATCGACACGCTGCTGAAAACCTTCCCCCTCGAGGAGAGGCTCTACCGCCTGCGCTGCGTCGAGGCCTGGGCGATGGCCGTGCCGTGGAGCGGGTTTCCCTTCAAGGCGCTGCTCGATCTCGTCGAACCCATCCCGCAGGCCAAATACGTGCGCATGACCACCTTCTACAAGCCGTTCACCGCACAGGGACAACTGGCGTTCTGGGAGCCCTGGCCCTACATGGAAGGATTGACGATCGAGGAAGCGCGCAACGAACTCGCTTTCCTGGCGACCGGGATCTACGGCCACACGCTGCCCAAACAGCACGGCGCGCCGCTGCGTCTGGTGGTGCCGTGGAAATACGGATTCAAGAGCATCAAGTCGATCGTGAAAATCGAGCTCATCGATTTCAAACCGCCGACTTTCTGGAACACCCTGCAGGGGCTGGAATACGATTTTCAGGCCAACGTCGATCCCACCCTGCCGCACCCGCGCTGGCCACAGACAAAAGAGAAAATGATCGGCACCGGCGAGATCCGCCGCACCCTGCCGTTCAACGGCTACGGCGAGCACGTCGCGCATCTGTATGCGTGACGGATTCCACCTCTCTCCCAACTCTCACCGCCAATCGGGTCCAGGACCATGAAAAAACTCTTCCGGAACGCCCTGCAAGTCATCCTCCATCCCGTGAACTTCTACCAGAACATGCCGAAAAAAGGCGGCTTTGTCGAACCCATGCTTTTTCTGGCGCTCATGTTTTTGCTGGTCTATTTCTTTGAATGGGCAGCCGGGGCGTTCAAACAGGGATCGATCGAGCTGGCGTTGAAAAACCTGAAGCTGCAAGACAATCTGCTTTTATGGGGCTTTGTCGCGATGATTCCGTTTCCCGGTTCGTTTGTTTTTTCCGCGATGCTGTTCTATATCTGGAAACTCATGGGATCGAAAGAATCCTATGAAACCGCTTACCGCTGCATCGCCTATGGCAGCGCGATCCTGCCGGTGGTGACGCTGTTCGTCCTCATTCCCGTCGTGTACGGGATTGTTCTATTTGCCTGGTCGCACTTTATTTTTTTCACGATGAGCGAAAGGGTGCACAAGGTTCCCATCCTGGCACCCATGGTCTTTTTTCTGTTCGTCTCTTTCGCCATAGTCGCGGCGCGCGCCTACTGGATCGGTTTCCCGTGATTCACTTTGAAAAACTCACCGCCGCCGCATGAACAGTTCCACCTGCGCGCCGATGAAGCCGCCGATCGCGCCGCCCGAACCCGCTGCGATGATGAGGATGTCGCGGTCGCCGCTCTTGTAACCGAAATACGCGCCGATGAGGATGCCCACACACACAGTGATGAGATAGCGCCGCCCGCCCAGCCATCCCAGCAGCCCGCCTACCACCACACCGAGCACTCCCGCGACCAGGCTGAGCCACACGCTGTGGGTGACCACGCCGATCAGGATTCCCGTGACGCCCAGAAGCACGATGCCGAACGTCAGGTCCTTGTTTTTTTTCATGACGGCCTCAAGCAGGATGGGATCGCCGTGACACGACTCCGAGCCGGAATGCAAACGACGCGCAGGAGTGTGTTAATCTCAAACTGCCGGTTGCGGCATCGAACACACAACCGGCTTTACAACCAGAATTTCAGGAAGGACCGCTGCATGCGCTCACTGCTTTTCATTCTCGCAACCGCCCTCACTCTCGCCGCTGCCGCCGGTTCCCTGCGGGTGGGCGGCATGGATGCGCCGCACAGCGTCATCGTCGATCCCGACACGGGCGCCCACTATGTCTCGAACATCGTAGGCTCTCCGCTGGCAAAAGACAAGAACGGCTTCATCGCCGTCCTCTCCGCTTCGGGGGCCATTGAGGAAGAAAACGCCATCCGTTCCGGTCGATGGGGCGCGGTTCTGAACGCGCCGCGCGGCCTGGCCATCCAGGGCGCTTACCTGTACGTCGCCGATATCGACACCCTGCGCCGCTTCGACAAGAAAAAAGGCAATCTTCTGGGAAACATCGACCTGTCCCTGCTGGGTGCGCGGCAGCTCAGCGGGCTGACTCTCGATGCGGGCGGGTCGCTGTACGTTTCCGACACCGCCACCGACACGATCTTTCGCATCGAACCGCACAACAACTTCATGGCCGGCGTGTTCGCCAAAGACCCGCGTCTCTCCAGCCCCACAGGCCTGCTTCACGACGCATGCCACAAGCGGCTGCTCGTGGCCGGATCGCAAAGCGGACAGATCCTGAGCGTCGATGGCAAAGGCACGATCTTCCCGCTGTTCAACCGGCGCTTCGAACGCCCGGAGGGCCTCGCCTTCGACCGGGACGGCAACCTGATCGTGTCCGATTTCAAAGCGGGAGCGGTCTACCGCATCAAAAACTATTCCGAGGTGGAAATCTTGAGAGAAAAGGTGGTGACGCCGGCGAACCTGTCCTTCGACTTTAAGAACAACCGGGTGCTGGTGCCTTCGTTCCGGGGGAACCTGGTGTTCAGCCTGCCCTGAGACAATACGGGCCAGCACTCAGGGTTCCGCCAGCACAGACGCCCGTTTGCCGCAGGCGGTCCTGGCGTTCCCCAACACCGGGGAGGTGTTGGGCCTGAGCAAATCTGCCCTCAAAGGTTTTTGAACACCTCGTCGAGACTGGATCGGGCATCGCCGAACAGCATGCGGGTGTTCTCTTTGAAGAACAGCGGATTCTGCACGCCCGCGTAGCCGGTCGCCATGCTGCGTTTCAACACGATGGTGGTTTTGGCCTTCCAGCATTCCAGAACCGGCATGCCCGCAATGGGACTGTTCGGATCGGTCTGGGCCGAGGGATTGACGATGTCGTTGGCGCCGATGACGATCGACACGTCCGTATCCGGGAAATCCTCGTTGATTTCGTCCATTTCCAAAACGATGTCGTAGGGGACCTTGGCTTCCGCCAGCAACACGTTCATGTGTCCCGGCATGCGCCCGGCGACGGGATGAATGGCAAACCGCACATTCACTTTTTTGGCGCGCAGCGCTTTGGTGATTTCGCACACAATGTGCTGAGCCTGCGCCACGGCCATGCCGTATCCCGGAATGATGATGACTTCCTTCGATTCCGTCAGCAGGCTCGCCACTTCCGGGGCCTGCAGCGCGACCACTTCACCCTGGTCTTCCGCCGAGGCCGAACCGCCACCGGTCGTGGTGCCGAAGCCTCCGGCAATGACCGCCAGGAACTTGCGGTTCATGGCCCGGCACATGATGTAACTGAGGATCGCGCCGCTGCTGCCGACCAAAGCGCCGGTCACGATGAGCAGATCGTTGTTGAGCATGAAACCCGTTGCCGAAGCCGCCCAGCCGGAATAGCTGTTGAGCATGGAAACCACCACGGGCATGTCCGCCCCGCCGATCGCCATGACCATATGAATCCCGAACAGCAGGGCGATGACGGTCATGATCAACAGCGGCATCATGCCACCGCCCGCTGCGGACTGTTCGACGAACATTTTACACAAGTAAATGGAAGCGATCAGCAAACCCAGATTGAGCCAGTGCCGCGCCGGCAGCAATATCGGGTTCCCGGTGATCTTTCCGCTGAGTTTTCCGAACGCGATGACGGAGCCAGAAAACGTGATCGCCCCGATCAGAATTCC
This sequence comes from Nitrospinales bacterium, assembly GCA_965223345.1. Taxonomy (GTDB): domain Bacteria; phylum Nitrospinota; class Nitrospinia; order Nitrospinales; family VA-1; genus CBDCWG01. The sequence continues at coordinate 1,215,993 of CBDCWG010000012.1, read as the reverse complement.
CAGATAGGTTTCGATATCGTGGATGGTGAGTTCCGTCCCGGTAAAATGCACATCGGGGTCCATGAAATTGGCAAAACCGACCAGAACCGCCGCCAGCCCGACCAGACTGTGCAGAATGGCGACCAGTTCGGGCATCTCCGTCATCTGCACGCGGCGCGCCAGAACCAGGCCGATGGCGCCGCCGATCACCAGGGTTGCGATCAGAACCGGCAGATTGGCCGTGACCCCGGAGATGGTGGCGATCAGGGCAATGGTCATGCCCAGGATGCCATACACGTTGCCGCGCCGGGAGGTTTCCGGATGGCTCAATCCGCCCAATGCCAGAATGAAAAGAATGGTCGCCCCGATATAAGAGGCGGTCACTATACCTGCGCTCATCGAATCGCCTCCTACTTGCGAAACATGTCAAGCATGCGGCGTGTCACCGCAAACCCGCCCACGATATTGACGGCGGTGATCAGGCATGCGAACGCCGCCACCGCCATAAGAAGAGTTTCTCCAGAACTGATTTGTATGATCGCGCCCACGATGATGATGCTGCTGATGGCGTTGGTCACACTCATCAACGGAGTGTGCAACGCCGGCGTCACATTCCAGATCACCATGTAGCCGACAAAGCAGGCCAGAACGAATACGGTGAAGTGAGCCATGAAGGAGGCAGGCGCAACGGCCCCCACTCCCAGCAGGGTCAAGGCCCCAAGCGCGAACGTGACGACCGGCCCCACCCAGGAAGGTTTCTCTTCCTTGGGCTCTTCAGGCAGCTTGGCGGGCTCCGCCGGTTTGGCCGGCGCCGCGGAGAGTTTGGGCGCAGGCGGCGGGAAGGTGATCTCCCCCTCCTTGACAGCCGTCGCTCCGCGAACCACTTCGTCGTCAAAATCCACTTTCACATTGCCGTCTTTGTCCTTGCACATGTCCGAGAGCAGGTGGCGCAGATTCGTTGCATACAACTGGCTCGATGTCGCCGCCAGACGGCTCGGCAGATCGGTGTAGCCGATGACAGAGACCCCGTGCACCCGGATCACTTTTCCCGCTTCGGTCAGCTTGCAGTTGCCGCCCTGTTCCGCGGCGAGGTCCACGATCACGCTGCCCTCTTTCATGGAAGCGACCATGTCCTCCAGAATCAGCTCCGGAGCCGGTTTGCCGGGGATCAACGCCGTCGTGATGATGATGTCCACTTCCTTGGCCTGCTCCGCGAAGAGGGCCATCTCCGCTTCGATGAATTCTTTACTCATCACCTTCGCGTATCCGCCGGTGCCGGAACCCTCTTCTTCAAAATCGAGTTCCAGAAACTCCGCGTCCATGCTCTCGACCTGTTCCTTCACTTCCGGCCGGGTATCGAAAGCCCGCACAATCGCGCCCATACTTTTGGCGGCGCCGATGGCAGCCAGACCCGCCACCCCCGCGCCGATGACCATGACTTTTGCCGGAGGGACTTTTCCCGCCGCTGTGATCTGCCCGGTGAAGAACCGGCCAAAATGCTGAGCGGCTTCGACAACGGCCCGGTATCCGGCGATGTTCGCCATGGAGCTGAGGGCGTCCATCTTTTGCGCCCGGGAAATACGCGGCACCATGTCCATTGCCAGGGCGGTCACTTTTTTTTCGGCCAATGTTTTGAGAAGTTCGGGATTTTGCGCCGGCCACAGGAAGGAAATGTAGATCTGACCCTCTTTGAGCAGATCCACCTCATCCACGTTCAGGTCCGGGTTCCTTTCGGGGCCACGAACTTTCAGAATGATATCGCTGTCACTCCAGAGCTGCCGGGTGTCGTTCACAACCGTGACGCCCGCTTCTGCATACGCTGCGTCTGTATAATCGGCGGCGGCACCGGCACCCGATTCGATGGCGACTTCGAAACCCAGTTTGATGAGCTGCTTTGCGACCTCGGGGGTGGTCGCCACTCGCTTTTCGCCAGCATGGACTTCTTTGGGCACCCCAATTTTCATCGTATTTTTCCCTCATCATCGATCCAGAGCCACCGCAATCCCATCGTGGATGCTGGATCCAAAATAAAAAATTTTCCACGGCAACGCCGCTACACTGAAAATCCGAAGCGCATACCATAACATAAAATGTTGTTTTAAACTATTTGCAAAACTTTTTTTTGAAAAAAAATCAAGCCGCCCGCGCATAAAAAAAATGCGGGCTCTGCGAATTTTTTTTCGGGAGGGGAAAGGCGGAAGGGTCGCAGAAAAAAACCGGCCCGTTCGGAACACGAAGCGAGGCCACAAACTGAAGACCGCCCTTACAGCGAGAGGACGCTTCACAGGACTGAGAACGGTTTGAATGCAATCGGGCGCGATCAAAAAATCCGCTTTGAAGGAGGGAAGCGGTGGGATGCCGTAGTGCCGCCGCCCCGGTCCGAAGCGGCAGGAGGCAAAGCGCAACCACCTGAAATCAGGGGCTTACCGGGCCGGGAATCCTGAATCCGACATCCGAAAATGAACTTGACAATATCGGAGTTCGGAAATATACTGGAACTCAATCGCTTTCTTCACCGGACCCCTCGGCCTCGTACGGGCCGGGGGTTCCTCCCCCACCTTGCGAATTTCCAGTTGAGACAGCTTCAATCCTGATCGTCGAACACCCCCGCCGCCAGGCTTTTGCGGGCCGTGCGCGCTTCCTGTTCCGCACGCGCGATGCTTTGATCGTAGTCGTTGTGATCCACAAACTGGAGTACCGGCGCCATTTCGGGATGCCGCTTGAGGTAAAGCCGCGCCATGAGCTGAGCCGTGCGCCGGTATTTGGGATGCCCGGCCTTTTGCGAGCGCAGTTCGGTGAAATGCCCCAGTTCCCGCAGATTCATCCCCACGTTCCAGCGAATGTAATGATTGAACAGGGTCGCGTACTGCGCCTCCTCGTGCAGCCCCGCCTGCTTGAGATCGCCGTACAGCGTTTCCGAACGGTCGAAGCATTCCTGCACCAGCGCTTCCTCGCCCACCTCGCGGATCTCCTCCGGAATCGAATACCCCAGAGCGATCCCCAGGTCCTGCCGCTGCTGGGTCAGCATGCGGTGACGCTGCAGGTCGCGGTATTCCGCGTAGCCGGCGATGAGGTCGAACTGGATGGGATAACCGTATTCCAGCGCCCGGCCCGGCCGGTCGCGCTTGCTCTCGCGCTTTCCCACATACGTGGAGAAGATTTCCATGCGTTTTTCCTGGGAAAGCGACTGGATCACACGCCGGATCTGCGGTGTGGAATGCGAGACATGCGGGAACACCATCGACGCCAGCATCGAATCGAACGCCTCGTCCCTGCTGTCCTCAAGCAGAAGCACCTCATCGGTTTTCTCGATGGGGACGCCTTCAAACAGGGTGGCGCACAGGGCGCGCATGCGCCGGTGGTTTTCCGCAAGGTAGTCGTTTTTCGCCGCGCGCTTGATGAACGTCGGGATCTGCGTGTTGAGGGCGGTTTGAATGGATTCCGCCAGCGCGTGCGCCTCGGTCAGATTCTGCGTCAGCAGCTTGGACAACAGCCCGGTGTAAAAGCGGCCGTTTCCCACCAGCCCCAGGTTGGCCTGCGTGCAGGCCGGCAGAATGCAGCGGATGACGTCGCAGGCGGCGCTGCGAATGGTGAAGCTGTAGGCAATGCGATGCGCCTTGCGCTCGCCATCGCCGGCAAGTTCCGCGAACGTGCATTTCTCGATCCGGCCTCCCCGTTCCACCTCGATGGCGAACCGCTCTTTGGGCAACCGCCTGCGAAACAGCTCCTGCATCGGTTCGACCAGACGGGCGTAACTTTCGAACAGAAACTCCATCGTCTCGATGAAGCGGTCCTTCAGCCCGGACTGCATGATGTTGCCGGGCCGCACGTAGCGCCACTGCCCTTCTTTCTTCTCGTCGTACAGAACGTAGCGGGTGGATTCCTCGATCGGCGAACCGCCGATGCGGCAGTCTTCGATGATCTTGGTCATCAGGTTGGACACATCCTCGATGCACAGCGGCGCCACCGCCAGTTCGGCCACCGACTCGTCGCCGAACTTGTTCACCACGCGGTCGATCAGCTCCGTGCCCTTGACCTCGTTGGGCGTGCCGTCCGGATTCAAAAACTCCCGCGCCACCGTTTCCTTAAGCCCCGTCGGCGCGCGGCTGTAACGCGCCAGCGCCGCGCCGATCACCTCCGGGTTGAGGTTCTTGAGCGCGAACACCTTGGCCGAAACATCCGACACGTAGGGCGCCAGGATGTTACGCTCGTGTTCAGTCAGCGCGTCACTTCTTTTTGGTTTCATCGATGGCATCTTTCGCGCAGCGGAATCCCGTGTCGTTGAACCGCACTTCCGGACGGCTCCAGCGCCGCAGGGCGCTGCGCAACGAATCCGGATAATTCACCCACGAGCCGCCGCGCACCACTTTGAACTCGCCGTTCGCCGGCCCTTTGGGGTTTTTCTTGGTTCCCAGGCTGTAGTATTTCATGTGGTACCAGTCGTCCACCCACTCCCACACGTTGCCGGCAAGGTCGAACACGCCGTAGATCGAAGCGCCGTTTGGGTAGCTGCCGACGTCCGTCATCGTGAACACGCCGCGCCATTTGCGCTGGTAGGTGGCGCGCCCCTCGGGCGAAGCCAGCCCCCAGGGATAGACGCTGCCGCTCGGCCCGCGCGCCGCTTTTTCCCATTCCGCCTCCGAAGGCAGACGCTTGCCGCGCCAGCGGCAGTAGGCGTTCGCATCGAACCAGCTCACCTGCGTCACCGGCTGGCGGCGAATGCTCTCGGGAAACGACGCGCCTTCCCACAGATTGCCATCCCGGCATTTGTCGGTTTCGCAGGAATCGTCGAGCGCCGGACGGTGCCCCGTCGCTTTCACGAACTCCAGATAGTCCTGGTTGGTGACCTCGAACATGTCGATCCAGTAACTATCGAGAAAAACCAGCTTGGCGGGAAATTCATCGTTGAACCACCAGAGTTCGCAGCCCTTGTCGTACTCCCGGCACCACTGCAGGTACTCCTTGGTCTGTTCGAACGTGGAGCCTCTCTTGAACGTACCCTCTGCGATTTTAACCATCAAGGAAAAATCGTGCTTCGGTCTGGTGGGCGGGGCGGCAGGGCTGTCGTGTTCATGATGCTCCCCTTCATGCTCGTCACCCACATGCAACGCCCACGCGGGAAACACGAACCCAGCGGTGCAGAAAAGGATCAGGCAGACAACGAGGGAAACGATCGAGAGACGGTTTGACATCAAACAGATTCAACTTTTAATCCGGAAAGAAAAAGATGGGAAGACATTCAGGACGCTTCATCCTGTGGTTGTTCTCTAAAACGCACCATCTCCTTGCCGTGAATGTAAAACAAGGACAATCCGAGGATCATGTTGACGGTATAGAACCAAGTGAGCCGGGAATGGTACCGGTCGAACTGAATCTGCAGTTTCTGATCCGCCGGGCTGGCCTTTTTCAGTTTGTCCACCGCATGCATCTGTGGCCGCAGAACGCTTCCCATGTATATCGCCAGAACGATCATGATCCCCAGAATCACCTCGCGCGTGTAACGGCGCTTCGTCACCCTTGGAAGCTCAAGCCCTGTGTTGCCATATTTGTACACCAGGAAGCGAACCAGTTCCGCCGCCAGAATCAAACCGATGCAAGTGTAGATGATGTTCACATTGTAGACGTCCATGATCTTGTTCATGATCTTGCTGCCCAGCTCGGGCTGCTCGCGCAGGGTCACGCGCACCATGACCTCGACCAGGATGCCGAGAAGAAACATCCCCGCCAGCCACAGGGAAAGAGAGAACAGATAGAACATATTGAATGTGTAGACCAGACGTTTCATTCCATCCTCATCGATGTGGAGATTGCCGTACGATCACTTGGTGCCTGAGGCTAACGGCCCCCGGAGACCCGTTTGCGTATCTGATGAAAGCTTTCCTCGATCTGCGTTTTTTCTTTTTCCCGCGCCGCGATCACTTCCGGCCGGTCGCCGCCGAACCAGGATTTGACCGTGACCCCGCTGTTGTAGCGGTTTACGGTATTCAGAATGGAGAGGTAGATCACTCCGTAGACGAACGCCACCGTATAGAGGATGAGCGGGATGTACGACTTGATCCTCTGTTTTTCTTTTTCCGATTTGTGGTCCCACAACCGGTACCACAGAGACGGTTTTTCCTGTTCCATGCGGTCACCACCAAAAACCTTTAAATTGAATGTCTTGCAAGCTGATTGCGGAGGATAAAGGCAACGAAAGCATATCAAACCTGACATCCAGAAACAAGGGCGGCCCGGCCCCGGAAAAACCCGCCGTCCGGACGGCCGGGCAAACGACGCGCCCGTGCGGGCAGCGGCCCGGCCGATGTGGTATAGTGTGCCTTTTTCCCGACAGTTAAGAATCCCACGCTTCGCATGATCGAAATCAAACCCGCGACGAACATCTCGGCGACCGTCGCCATTCCTGCATCGAAAAGTTACACCAACCGGGCGCTTTTGATCGCGGCTTTGGCGGAGGGCGAATCGCGCATCGAAAACCCGCTGTTGAGCGACGACACGAAATACATGAGCCGGGCGCTCACGGGTTTCGGCATCGCGATAAAACAGGAAAGCGATGCGTTCGTGGTGACCGGCCGCGGCGGCAGGATGCAGGCGCCCGATGAGGAGATCTTCGTCGGCAACGCCGGCACCACGATGCGGTTTCTGACCACGTTTTCCGCCCTCGCGCAGGGCACCACGCGGCTCACCGGCGATGCGCGCATGCAGCAGCGGCCCATCGAGGACCTGCTGCAATGCCTGCGCCAGATGAACGTCCACGCCGTCTCCGAGAACGACAACCGCTGCCCGCCGCTTCGCATCGAAGGCGGCGCGGTTCCCGGCGGCGCGGTCAGCCTGCCCGGCGACAAAAGTTCCCAGTACCTGACCTCGATTCTGCTGTGCGCGCCGTATTTCACCAACGACACCACCATCCGCATCGAGGGCGACCTCACCTCCAAATCCTACGCGGACATCACCCTCGACATCATGCGGGCCTTCGGCGTCGCTGTAGAAAATGAGAGCCACGCTCTGTTTCGCGTCGCCGCCGGAAACACCTATGCGCCCCGGACCTACCGCGTCGAGGCCGACTGGTCCAGCGCCTCCTACTTCCTCGCCGCCGCCGCCGTGACGGGCGGGGACCTCACCCTCACCGGGCTCAACCCCAACAGCGTCCAGGGGGACGCCGGATTCGTGGACGTGTTGCAGCAGATGGGCTGCGCCGTGGAAAAATCGGCGGAAAAAATCCGGATTCAGGGAAACCCTTTGCGGGGAATCACCATCAATATGAATAGCATGCCCGATGCCGTCCAGACCCTCGCCGTGGTCGCCCTGTTCGCCGAAGGGGAGACCGTGATGCAGGGGGTCGGCAATCTGAGGATCAAGGAGACCGACCGGATTCAGGCGCTGGAAAACGAGCTCACCCGATTGGGCGCGACCGTGAAAACCGGCGCGGACAGCCTGTCCGTCACTCCGGGAACGCTCCGGGGCGCGGACATCGAAACCTACCACGACCATCGCATGGCGATGAGCTTCGCGGTCGCCGGTCTCAAAATCCCGGGCGTCAGAATCAAAGATCCCCGCTGCGTCGAAAAATCCTTCCCGGATTTTTTCGAGCGTTTCGAGGCCATCCGTTCACAATAAATAAGCAGGACTCTTTTGGACACACACCCCTACACCAACAAACTGGTGCACGAGAAAAGCCCCTACCTGTTGCAGCACGCGCACAACCCGGTGGACTGGCACCCCTGGGGCGAGGAACCGTTCCGCATCTCGAAGGAAAAAAACCTGCCCGTGCTGGTGAGCATCGGCTACGCCACCTGCCACTGGTGTCACGTGATGGAACGCGAATCCTTCGAAGACCCGCACCTGGCGAAATTTCTCAACGAACATTTCGTGAGCATCAAGGTGGACCGCGAAGAAAGACCGGATGTGGACAGCATCTACATGCAGGCGCTGCAGAACCTGGGACAGCAGGGCGGCTGGCCGCTCAACGTCTTCGTCACCCCCGAAGGCATTCCCTTCTACGGCGGCACCTACTTTCCTCCCGAAAGGCGGTTCAATCTGCCCTCGTTCCGCGATGTGCTGCAGTTTCTTTCCAACACCTGGAACAACGAATACGAAAAAGTGGAAAAACAGGGCGCGGCGCTGGTTAAAGCCATCAAGCAGTCCTCGGAAAAGCAGACGAAGCCCGGTTCGCTGGACACCCTGTCGTTCGAAGGTGAGGACAAAGCCGTCGAGCTGTACAACCGGCATTACGATTCCCTGAACCACGGCTTTGCCTTCCAGCAGCAGAACAAATTCCCCCCGTCGATGGGCTTGTCGCTGCTGTTGCGCCATCACAAACGCACCGGCGACGCACGCGCTCTGGAGATGACCGAAAACACGCTCAAGGCGATGAAGAACGGCGGCATCTACGATCAGATCGGCGGCGGTCTGTCGCGCTACAGCACCGACTACAAATGGCTCGTGCCGCATTTTGAAAAAATGCTGTACGACAACGCGCTGTTCGTCACCGCTCTGATCGAAGCGTTCCAGGTGACGGGAAAAACCGAATTCGCAGACCACGCCAACGACGTGCTGCACTACATCGACCGCGACATGACCTCCGAAGACGGCGCGTTTTTCAGCGCCGAGGACGCCGACAGCGAAGGCGTCGAGGGCAAGTTTTACGTGTGGACGCTCAAGGAATTTCAGGAAATCCTCGGGCACAAGACCGCAAGCGTCGCCGTCGCCTATTACAACATCACCGAAGGCGGCAACTTCAAAGGCAAGAACATCCCCAACGTCACGCAGCCGCTGGAGCAGATCGCCAGACAGCTGGGAATCCAGGAAGAGATGGCCGAGCAGGAAATCGCCCGCGCCCGCAGCCTGCTGCTCGAGGCGCGCAGCAAGCGCATCCGTCCGCTGCTGGACGACAAGATCCTGACCTCCTGGAACGGTCTGATGATCACGGCCATGGCGAAAACCGGACGCGTGCTCGACGATGCCGACCGCATCCAGAAAGCCGAGAAGGCGATGGATTTCATCCTGACGCACCTGCGCGACAGCCGCGGCCGCCTGCTGCGCCGCCACCGGGAAGGCGAAGCGCGCTACGACGGCTATCTGTTCGACCACACCGCGATAGCAGTGGCCTGCCTCGATCTGTACGAAGCCACCTACAATCCCAAGCACATCCGCGCCGCATCCGAATTGATGCAGCAGGTGGAGGAACGGTTTGCCTCCCCCGGCGCATATTACGAAACCGGTCACGATGCGGAAAACCTGATCGTCCGGCAAACCTCCGGATACGACGGCGTGGAGCCTTCGGGAAACAGCAACGCGGCGCTGGCCTGGCTGCGGCTGGCCGCATACAAACAGGACCCCGCGCTGATCGGGCGGGCGGAACGGATCTTCACGACGTTTTACGAAGACCTGATGGAGTTCGGCATGAACTCCTCCTTCATGATGCAGGCGCTGCACCTTTACCTGGGCGGCCTGAAGGAAGTCGCCATCGTCGGCCCGCCCGAACATCCGGAAACCCGGAAAATGCTGCGGACCATCCGCACGCAGTTTTTTCCCAACGCCGTGTTCGCCTTCGCCGCCTCCGACGAAGTGCAGCAGGCGGCCGCCGATGTCCCGCTTCTGGCCGGGCGCAAAGCGCAAAACGGCAAACCCGCCGCCTACGTGTGCCGGCAGGGCACCTGCCTCAACCCCGTCACCACCACCGAGGCGCTGGTCGAGCTCCTGCAATATGATAACGAATGAGACGGAAGTTGCTCCGGGGGGCTTTTCAGTGGTAGTATCTCAGGAAATCCTTCACCCATAAGGCACTGCAATGATTCACCGAATGAGGCGAAACGGATGATTGCAGGTCCTGTTAATAACCGGTTTCGCAAACCCGCGGATTTTTAATGATGAGACAAGAACTGATCGACTCCATGATCGACACCGCCCTCAACGGGCAGGGAATCTCCAGGGAGCAGGCGCTGGCGCTGGAAACGTTGAGCCAAGAAGAGCTGGACTACCTGTTTCTCGGAACCGACAAAATCCGCGACCGCTTCAAGGGCGATGAAGTCAAGATCTGCTCCATCGTCAACGCCAAATCCGGAAAATGCGTCGAGGACTGCTCGTTCTGCGCGCAATCCAGCAGCTTTCAGACCGAATCGCCCGAGTACGAACTCATGGACGTGGAGCAGATCGTCGCCGCGGCGAAGGAAGCCGAATCCTTCGGCGCCAACGAATTTTCCATCGTCGCCTCCGGCACGTCCATGGACAGCCCGCAAGAGCTGGAAAAAGTGAAGCAGGCCATCCGCCGCATCAAGGCGGAAACCAAGCTGGAGACCTGTTGCTCGCTGGGACTGATGAGCAAAGAAAACATGCAGGAGCTGAAAGACGCGGGTCTCGACCGCTGCCACCACAATCTGGAAACGGCGGCCAGCCATTTCAAAAACATCGTCACCACGCACAGCTACAAGGATGAAGTGCAGGCCGTGAAGAACGCCCAGCAGGTGGGGCTGCCGGTGTGCGTCGGCGGCATTTTCGGCATGGGCGAAAGCCACGCCCAGCGGGTGGAACTGGCGTTCGACATCAAGGAACTCGACACCCAGTCTTTCCCGATCAACTTTTTAAAACCCATCGACGGCACCGGTCTCGATCACCTTTCCGTCATCGAGCTGCGCGATGCGCTGCTCACCATCGCGCTGTTGCGGCTGGTTCTTCCCAAAATGGATCTGTTCGTGTGCGGCGGCCGCGAAGAGGTGTTCAGCAACCATCAGGAGAAACTGTTCGCCGCCGGAGCCAACGGCATTCTCGGAGGCAACTACCTGACCACCAAAGGACAGGACCCCAAAAAGGACCGGGAAATGATCGAATCGCTGGGCCTCACACCGGTTGCCGATTCGATTCAGTTTTCTCAATGAATCGAGCGGCGGCGCTTTGCACGCGAAGGACGGAGGGAGCGTTGCGGTTGCGGGAAGGTGTTAGAAAAAAGAAATGAAAAAAAGCCGGGGGAGAACACACAACCCGGCTTTCCAGTTTTTTCAGATCTAAAAGTGTGACAGACCTCAGGCGGTCTGAGAAGGCGTCAACAGATCCTCTTCGATGACTTTTTTGATCTCCGCTTTCGTTTTCACACCCACCAGCTGCTGAACCACTTTTCCATCTTTGAAAAACAAAAGCGTGGGAATCCCGCGGATGCCGTACTTGGTGGCCGTGTTGGGGTTGTCATCGACGTTGAGCTTGCTGACGAACACTTTATCTTCATACTCCCCGGCGATCTCTTCCACCGTGGGAGCGAGCATTTTGCAGGGTTGGCACCATTCCGCCCAAAAGTCCACCAGAACGGGTTTTCCGTTGTTGATCACGGAGCTTTCGAATTCATCGTCGGAAACGGTAGCGACTTTACCGGCTGCCATAAAATTCTCCTGTGTGAAATTAAAAAAGATTCTCGGAAATCAGTACGGTCCACCGAAGTGCCTTCCGGTGGGTCGAAGGGGCCATTCCAAAAAAGTCCGCTTCAAGAAGGACTTTCCACTTGAAAAGAAGACTCGTTTACTCTTGAATTAGATGGCAAAAGTGACTGTACGATGCGGATAATTTTGTAGATACTAGCACAATCGCCCTGCACCGGCAACACCTTAACCGTAACTCATTGCTAGTAAAAGGGTTTTATCATTTTTTTGCTTTTTTTTCGTTGAGGGAACTTCGATGGCGGATGTGATCAATTTTTTTGCGTACGGCGAATTGATGAACGAGGAGTATTTCAAGCAACAGAAGCTGGAATACATCGCCAAGTCATCGGTGACGCTCTCGGCCTGGGAAGTGGCCTTCAACAAAATTCCCACCGAAGAGGGGGCTCCCGAAGGCCTGGGAATGCCGAACATCGAACCGACGCCCAGCAGCGCGGGCATGATGTTCGGCGTGATGTACGAAGTGGACGCGTCGTTCCTGCCGCGGCTGGACGAGATCCACGAAGCGCCGAAGCAGTATCAGCGCAAGGTCATGCGGTTCACGCGGCACGATTTCAACCAGGTCAACGGGCTGGTGTACGTGGCGCGGCCGGAAAACACCCGCTCCGGCCTCAAACCCAGCAAAGCGACGATGAAAATCATCCGCGGCGCCAAAAAAGCCATGCCCATGCTTTATTTCTCGCGCTTGATGAACACCCGCACCTGCGACTGACTCCGCCACCATCCGCCGGGAGACGCCGACGTGACCCCGCCGAATCCCGAAACGCCCCCGATAACCGCGCTGGTGAGAGCCCCCGGTCCCGAGTTCGTCCGCGCCCTCTCAAAGCATCCGCACAGACACCGCATCGACTGGCGGCGCGCCCGCCGGCAACACGAACGCTACGTGGAAGCCCTGCAATCCGCCGGCGCGCACATCGAAACGCTGCCGCCGCTTAAAGACTGCCCAGACGCGCCCTTCATCGAGGACACGGCGCTCATCTTTCCTGAACGGGCGTTGATCTGCACCTTGAAAGAAACCAGCCGCCAGGACGAAACCGCTTCGGTGGCCCAGGCTCTCAAGCCCTATCGCAAACTGACGTATCTTGCGGCTCCCGCCACGCTGGACGGCGGCGACGTGCTGGACACGGAAGACACGCTGTACGTCGGGCAATCGTCACGCACCGGCGTGCACTGCGTGGACACGCTCGAACAGGTGTCCGGCAAACCGGTGGTGACCGTCGGCGTGCACCAGGGACTGCACCTGAAAAGCTCGGTCAGCTATTTGGGAAGCAATCGGCTGCTGCTGGCGCCGTCGCGAGTGGAAACGCAGCCGCTTGAGAGTTTCGACTGGATCGAGGTGCAGGAAGAAGAGGCCTACGGGGCCAATTGCCTGACTGTGGGAAAGACGGTGCTGATGGCGGCCGGTTTTTCCCGTCTGGCCAAACGCATCGAAGCGTTGAACTATGATGTGGTGGAGCTTGAGATGAGCGAGTTTGAAAAAGCCGACGGCGCCATCACCTGCCTGAGCCTTCTGATCCCTCCGCAAGCATCCGGCTAATTATTGCGCGTCACATTTATTTCGGCAGTTCTTGCACCAGAGCCGCTCCGTAGCCCACCAGTTCGACGTAGCCTTTGCCCCGCACCGGCTCGCCCCGGAACGTGCCCTCCATCGTCACGCTGCCCTCCCAGTAGGCCCCCGAGATCGAACGCAATTGGTAAAGCTCCTGATCGGCGAGGTCCGGCCGCAGGCGCAGCTCGGCGTCTTCGCCTTGAATGCGGATGCGCCAGCCCGCCGGATAAGTGATCTGCGTGTGATCGCTTTTCCAGTGATCCAGCACCTCGACTTCGAATTCCTTGAGTTCCAGGTGGCGTTTCGCTCCGTCTTTCAGGACCAGCGTTCCGCTGGAATGAGGATCGACGCTGCCGTCTTTCCTGCGCAACTGGTACAGCATGAGTTCCATGCCGTTGTCCAGTTTCAGGGAATACCAGTCCCAGCCTCTCAGATCGGGGTGCATCGGATTGCTGGAAAACTCCCGGTCCATCCAGCTGATGCCCTCCACAGCATGCGCCTCCCCGTTCACGTGCACGGTCCCTTCTGTGCGCATGCGGGTGAAGGAAAAATAATGCGACGCGTTCCCCACATCGTCGCCTTTGCGGCTGATCCCGCCTTCCCCGTGGATCACAGGATCCTTGAGCGGCGTGAGCACAAGATCGACCCCGGTGCCGTTTTCCAGCGCTTGCATGCGGTGCGAACCGCCTTCTTCTGTGAGCACCCAGTCCTCGTTCCAGACGTGCAACCGGTCGGTCGCCGCACCCGCATGCCCAAGGCCTTTGCGGTTGATGCGCTCGAAAAAATGAAAGCGCTCGCCCGCGATGTCGGAAACCGTGAGATGCGCGAAGTACACCTGATCCACTTTCCATTTGGAAGGATTGAGAATTTTTTCCTCGCCTTCCAGGGCGACCCGGAAAAACGTGAGCTGGTATCCGAACTCCCGTTGCGTTTTGGTTTTCAGATTGCCCGTGTAGTACCACCATTCGATGCGGAAATCGTCGTGCGAAAAATGGTCGCGGGGAAACTGATAGACGTATCCGGGGCGCGCCTCCCGAAACGGCCGCGTCTCTTCGGTTTCCGCCGGGACGTTCGCGGGCCAGAGCCCGGCCGCCGACAAAACGAGGCACATACAAAAAAAATTTCCGGTCCGGGTCATAAGAACGCTCAAGCTCAAGCTGAAGAGTGCCGTCAAATATAAAGACAGGGAACGGCAAAGGGTAGCAAAACCCCGCAGCATTATCAAACCGCCGCGGCATCAGAAGGTTTCTTCCACTCGATCGATAAAGGCGAAGCAACAATGCGAATCCTGGTCACGGGCGCTGCAGGTTTGTACGGCATCCACCTGGTGGACGAACTCGCTCAACGGCCCGATGTGGCACACATCATCGGGGTGGACGATTTCTCCCGCAAGTTTTTCCAGAAGGACCCCTTCATCAAATCCTCCGGGTTCCATAAAAAATTCCAGTTGATCCGCAAAAAATTCTACCACCTGACCGTCGAGGAACTCGACCGCATGAACCTGGACGCGGTGGTGCACCTGGCCGCGCACATTTCCATCCCCGAGTCGATGGAACAGGCGAACGAATATTTCAAGAACAACGAGTGGGGCACCTTCCGCCTCGTTCAGTCCCTGGTGCGCACCAAAAACTGGCCACTGATGGTCTACGCCTCGTCTCCGGAGGTGTTCGGCAACCCCATCTACACGCCGATGGACATCAACCACCCGATGCTGCCGCGCAGCATCTACGCCGTCACCAAGCTGGCCGCCGAAAAACACTGCAAGGCCATGCACGAGTGGTACAAATATCCCGTGGTGGTGATCCGCAACTTCAACACCTTCGGTGAGAACCAGGACATCTCCAACCACGCCGGCGTGATCTCCAAATTCATCCTCGACGCGCTGAAGCAACAACCCATCATCATTCACGACAGCGGCGAGCAGACCCGGGATTTCCAGTACATCAAAGACGCCGTCCGGGCCTACTCCCTCGTCATCACCAAGGACAAGCGGTTTTCGGGAGAGGTGTTCAACATCGGCACCAACAAGCAGACCTCCATCAAATCGCTGGCGGAGCTGATCAAGGACATGACCGGCTCCAAGTCCCGCATCGACAACCGTCCCGGCCGCTCCGCGGACCTGATGTCCCTGGAAGCGGACTATTCCCTGATTCACGAGAAGACCGGATGGGAACCCCGGTTCACGCTGGAAGACGGGCTGAAACGGACCATCCAATGGTACAGGCAACTCATATGAAAGCACTCGTGACAGGCGGGGCCGGCTTCATCGGACGCTGGCTCGTGAAAAAACTGCTCGAAGAAAACATCGAGGTCTCGGTGATCGACAACCTCGAGAACGGCATGGAGAGCAATCTGGAGGAATTCATCGGCCATCCGCTGTTGAAGCGGGTGGTGTACGACGACATCCTCAACGAAAAAGCCCTGCACGCACTGTTCGAATCCAAGCCGGACATCGTCTACCACCTCGCCGCGCAGATCAACGTGCACGAATCGCTGGAGAACCCGAGCAAGGCGTTCGCGATCAACATACACGGCACCTACAACATCCTCGAAGAATGCCGCACCCTCGGCACCAAGGTCATGCTCATGGGCACCTGCATGGTGTACGACATGGCGGAAAGCCACAAGCCCATCCACGAATGCCATCCGCTGAAACCGGTCTCCCCTTACGCCGCGTCGAAACTCGCCGCGGAAGTGCTGGCCCAGTCCTACCACCACAGCTACGGCCTGCCCGTCGTCACCTGCCGCCCGTTCAACACCTACGGCCCCTACCAGAAATACAACCTGGAAGGCGGCGTCGTCTCCATCTTCGTGCGCCAGACGTTGAACGGCGAAGACCTCAACGTCTACGGCGACGGCACCCAGACCCGCGACCTGTTGTACGTGGAAGACTGCGTGGATTTTCTCTACAAGGCTTCGATGTGCGAAGCCGCCACCGGTGAGGTGATCAACGCCGGTTCCGGAGAAGACATCGCCGTCATCGATCTCGCCCGCATGGTGTGCGCCGATCCGGGCCGCATCCGCTTTGTCGAGCACCACCACCCGCAATCGGAAATTCCCAAACTGCTCTGCGATTATTCCAAAGCCCGCTCCCTGTTGGGATGGAAACCCAAAGTCGATCTGCCTTCCGGGATCGAACGGCTGAAAGATCAGCTGCGGGACCTATGCGTGTCGGCGTAACCGGAGCCCGCGGCTTCATCGGCTCGCACCTGATGCGCGCCCTGCAATCCCGGCCCGGATGCGACGTCCACGCCTTCACGAGAACCGACCCCACCCGCCCGCCGCAGCCCGCGGAACTCAAGGAATTCGTCCGCCACAAGGACCTGATCTATCACCTCGGCGGCGTGAACCGCGGTTCGGACGAAGCCATCCTGCACGGCAATGTTCTGGGAACGCTCCACCTTTTGATCGCGCTCAAATCCTTCGGAAACGCCGCCACGCGGATCGTGTTCGCCTCCTCGACGCAGGTGTACAGCCTGCAGCACCGGCGGGAAGGGATCAGCGAAACCCAGCCCGCCGAACCGGACACGGTGTACGGCATCAGCAAGAAGACCGCCGAGGACCTCATCCGCATCTCCGGCTTCGAGCACGCCATCCTGCGTCTCGCCAACGTGTACGGGCCGCGCTGCCGTCCCGATTACAACTCGGTGATCGCCACGTTCTGCGACCGCGCCGCCGGCGAGCGCGAATTGTCGATCGACGGAGACGGCCGTCAGGGCCGCGACTTCATATACATAGACGATGTGATCCGTGCGCTGCTGCGCGCCCGAACCCGCCCGCAGCCCGACGAAGACGGTCAAAACGTGTATAATGTGGGCTCGGGAAAGCTCACCACCCTGCGCGAGGTGGTGGAATCCATACAGAGAGCCGGTGCGCCCGTGCAGCCCGCCTACCGGCCGCAGGAAAACGGCGGCGTGTCGTACTGGTGCGATTCCTCCAGGTTTCAAGAGCGCTACCGGTGGGCTCCCGAAACGTCGCTTGCGAGCGGCATCCTGAGCACCTATCGCTGGTTCAAGGAAGGGCACGGTTCATGAAGGGCATTCAGGTTCAGGACCTGGACAAAAAATCCGACGAACGCGGCTGGCTGTTCGAAGTGCTGGGCAAGCACCACCTGGCGCAGACCAAGGAGTTCGGCCAGCTGCACGTGTCCGTCGCGCACCCCGGAAAAGTGCGCGGCAACCATTACCACAAACGCAAGACCGAATGGTTTTCCGTCCCCACAGGCAGCGGGCTCCTGCTGCTGAAGGATCTGGCCACCGGAGAGGAACAGGAGATCCTGATGGGAGAAAACGCGCTGAAGACCGTCAAGATCACGCCGGGAATCGTGCACGCCATCAAAAACAACGGCGAGCGGGAAATGGTCCTGATCGTCTACACCGATGAAACGTTCGACCCGCAGGACCCCGACACGTACTACCAGAAAATTCTGGAATGATCCCTTCCCGCCTGAACCAGCCGGCCGACATCCCCGTCACACACATCGCGCCGCGAACAAACCGCCTGGCTCGTTGAGATGAAGATCACTCTCCTGCTGCCGCACGTGCGCTTGAGCGGCGGTGTCAAAGCGCTGCTGGAATACGCCAACCGCTTTCAGGCTCTGGGCCATAGCGTGCGTCTGGTCGTGCCCGCCGCAGCGCCGAAATGGTGGCGCGTGGATAAAATTTGGCGGCAGCGGCAAGCATCGCTCAAAACCCTGGAGCCGGAAACGGTGGACTGGTTCGACAACCGCATTGCCATCGACCACCTCCCGTTCAACGACGCCCGTTTTTTCCCGCCGGCCGACATCCTGATCGCCACCGCCTGGCAGACCGCGGTTTTCGCCGCCACCCTGCCCGAGGAAGCCGGGAAAAAGTTTTATTTCATCCAGCACCACGAAAGCCTGTGGACGCGCAAAAAAAACGACGCCGAAAACAGCTACCGGCTGCCGTTCGAAAAGATCGTGATCTCCACCTGGCTCAAGAGCGTTTTGCAGGAAACCTACGGCCAATCCGCCCGGGTGTTTGTGACCCCTGTCGATCGCAACGAGTTTTTCTTGCAAGCGCGGGAACCCGGCACCCCGCGCCGCATCGCGCTGCTGCATCACGATTACGACTGGAAAGGCTATGAAGACGGCATCGCGGCGATCCGCAAGCTGCAATCGCAAAACAAGGACTGCCAGCTCGTGGTGTTCGGGGAAAAAATCGAAAACCCCGACCGGTTGAAACAGGACGCCGGGTTCGATTTCGAATACCATTACCGCCCCACACGCGAACGCCTGCGCGGAATTTATAACTCCGCAGACATTTATTTGTGTCCCAGCTGGTACGAAGGGCTCGGCATGCCGCCCATGGAGGCGATGGCCTGCGGATGCGCGCTGGTGACCACCGACACCGGCGGCAGCCGGGATTACTCGCTGCACGGCGAAACCGCGCTGGTTTCCCCGCCGAAAGACCCCGATGCGCTCGCCGCCAATCTCGCCCGGCTGCTGGAAAACACAGGCCTGCTTAAAGAACTTTCCGAAAACGGCCGCAAAAAAATAGAGACGTTTGACTGGGAAAGCAACTGCAGGCAAATGCTCGACTGGTTCGAAGAAAAACGAACGAACGCTTGAAGCGCCCCACCCGACCATGCCGAAAATCTCCGCCATCATCGTCAACTGGAACGGAAAGGACGACACCGCAGCCTGCGTGCGGTCGTTACTGAAACAGGAAGTTCCGGAGCTTGAGATCATCGTCAGCGACAACGGCTCCACAGACGGCTCCATCGAACACATCCAGAGCGAGTTCCCTTCCGTCGTGCTGCTGGAAAACGGCGCCAACCTGGGATTCGGCGCCGCCGTGAACCGCGGGCTTGCGGTGGCAAAGGGGGATCACCTCATCTTTCTGAACAACGATCTCATCCTTGCGCCCGAGAGCATCGGCGAGTTGTCGCGGTTTCTGGAAGACCATCCCGAAGCCGGCGCGGCCGTGCCGAAGATCCTCTACTGCGAAAAACCGGATGCCATCAACTCCTTCGGCGTCCGCATCCATTACACGGGCATCGCCTGCCCCCACCGCCTCGACGAGAAGGACGACGACGGCCTGGCTCCAGAGGAAACGGCCTGCGGCGGCATCTTCATGTTGCGGCGCGAGGTGTATGAAAGCGTTGGCGGCTTCGATGAGGATTTGTTTCTCTACCACGAAGATCACGACCTGTCGTGGCGGCTGCGGCTGGCGGGCTGGAAGATTCTGGTGGACCCCGATGCGGTTTTTTACCACCACTATCGTTTCAACAAGGGCGTGCGGAAGTTTTATTATTCCGAAAAAAACCGCCTGCACCTGCTGTTCAAGCACCTGCGCTGGAAAACCCTGCTTCTGATCTTCCCGTCTCTGGCGATCGTCGAGCTGGCCCAGTGGGTGCATTCGCTGGGCAACGGCTGGTTTTTTCTGAAGATCAAAAGCTATCTGGAACTCGCCGCCCTGTCGCCCCGGATTCTAAAAAAACGCAAACAGATCCAGGCGAGCCGCAAAGTGTCCGACGCGGAGATCGCCCGTCTTTACGAAGGCAACCTCGCCATCAGCGGGATGCGCCATCCCATCCTCGATCACGTCCTGAGCCCGCTGCTCGCGGTCTGCTGGCGCTGGATCCGGCCGAGGGTTTGACTCTCCATCACGCCCCATCCCCCGATTGGGATCCGAACAGTTTTTCGACGACGCTCATGCGGTAAGAAAAAATCGTTTCCAGATCCTTGAGCACCAACGCGTGCGCCACCACATCGCCCGGCACGCCGAACGGCAGCCGGTATTGCACCGTGTCGCGGACGAGCGTGCCGCCGTCCGCCTCGACAAATTCATGCGTGTGGTGCCAATAGGCATACGGGCCGCGGGTCTGCAGATCCGAAAACCGGAACTCCGGCTGCCAGTCGGTGATCTTGGACTGCCAGCGCAGGGGAATGCCGTGCAAACGCAAACGGTAATCCAGAAGCGTTCCTTCTCCGATGTTTTGCGTGTTCACGCTGAGAATTTTGAAATTCAAAAACGGCGGCGTCAGCGTCTCCAGGTTCTTGGCGTTGGAGAAGTATTCGAACACCTTGCTTCGATTCTGGGGAACCCACATTTCCGTCCTGAAATCGCGGCCGGGCCGGTCGCAGATCACCTTGAGCGCCGTCTCCAGCTTGGGATAGACGAATTTATAGCCGGACGCTTTCGCCTTGTCCGCCGAAACCCGCTGGCTGTTCAACAGAATCTGCGACATTTCCCCGAACACGGTTTTCAAAACGAATTTCGGCACCGGAAAAAAAGCCGGGCGCTTGAGAACCTTTGCCAGCGTGCGGGTGAACTCGCGGTTGGTCTCGGGAGCGGGCGCCACCGCATTGACCGGCCCCGTCACCGCGGGTGTTTCCAGGGCGTGCACGATGAGACCGGCCACATCGCGCACGTGAATCCAGCTCATCCACTGCGCCCCATCGCCCAGTGGTCCGCCGAGCCCCATGCGAAACGGCGGCAGCATCTTTTCCAGTGCGCCGCCCCCGGCCCCCAGAACCACGCCGATGCGCAACGCCACGCGGCGCATCCCGGCGATCCGCTCCTTGAAGACCTCGCTCTCCCAGTCCCGGCACACATCCGACAGATACCCTTCTCCAAAGGTCGAGGTCTCATCCAGCAGCGTCTCACCCCGGTCGCCGTAGATCCCCACCGCCGACGCCGACACGAATACCGCAGGCGGTGTTGCCATCCTCTCGATCGCCTGCATCAATTTTTCGGTGGACGCGACCCGGGACTCGCGGATGGCCTGTTTGCGTTTTTCCGTCCAGCGCCCCGACGCGACGCCCTCACCGGCCAGATGCACCACGCCTTCCACCCCGGACAGGACGCGGTCATCGAGACCGCCTTCGACGGGATCCCAGGCTTGCAATTCGCACGCGGCGGACAAACGCACACGCGCCTTTTTGGGGTCGCGCGTCAACACGACCATCGTGTGGCCGCGTTCCTGCAAAAGCGGCAGCAGTTGCTTGCCGATGAACCCCGTCGCTCCTGTGATCAACAGTTTCATGAGTCGCTCCCCTTTCCCCAGCCCGGCCGCTCGCTGCCAGGATCGTCGGATCTCCGAATCGATCCCGGATCCGTGATGACTACAAAGACCGGGTTTTTAATTGACAACGACGGCGTCATGGGTAACCTTTACATTCTGAATCCTAAACCCGCACCCTAAGGAGATGTCATGCCCTACGAAAATGCACCGCATATCGTCGAGGAAACGCCCGGAACCAAATTCTATTGCGCCTGCGGCGAATCCCAGAACAAACCGTATTGCGACGGTTCGCACGACAAGAAAAACACCGGCAAATCCCCGCATCAATGCGAAATCACCGAAGCGAAACGGGTGGCGATCTGCGACTGCGGCCACACCGGCAACCCGCCTTTCTGCGACGGGACCCATTCCACGTTGTGAAAAAGCCCCTTCATTTTTTTGCCGTCACAATGAAGTTGGACGTCAAATAACCCGTTTTCAATGTGAGTGACTGCCTATCGCAACACAAACCCACGAGATTGAAAAGAGAAATCAGAACATTTCCCAGCCATTTTATTTTATGGCGCTCGGTAAAATGCCAGGTCCAGCTGCAGATCATGCTGATGAGTGTCTGACCGGTGGACGTGTCGTTCGTGATGTGGATATCGGAAAACTCCTCCAATAACTTCGACAGGCCCTCATGGGTGAAACGCCAGTAATCGGTGGGACAGGCGTGGTACTCGTACACAAACGGAACAGAAATCAGCAGGGTTCCATCGGGTTTCAACACACGGCGGCATTCATCGAGCAGCGTTTTCGGATCCGGCACATGCTCCAGCACCTGAAACGACAGCACGCAATCGAAAACACCATCCCTGAAGGGAATCCTCTCGCCTGAGAGCACGTCCGCCGCGGAACCCGCATGCCCGTCCACCCCGATGTATCGCCGGGATTTGAAGTAAGGCGCATACGGTTTCGCTCCGCACCCGAAATCCAGAATCCACGCCTCTTTTTCGACCCCCTCCGCAAACCGCATCACAAAATCGCGCAGCGCCTTGCGGTGCAGAAAAAAGGCTTTCTTCAATCGCGGGCGCCGGTGATCGTTGATCTCTTTTTTTTTAAAAAGCATCGTCTTCCTGAATACCCGTTTTGCAAGGCGTCACTCTCGATTCGGCACTCATAGAGCAACCAAAATCCGCATGTGACAGGGAAGGATCGATCCCTGCCGTCAGTTCACCCACTCTTTCTTGCGGTCGCCACTTCTTCATAGACCGCCAGCATTTCGTTGGCACAGCGCTCCGGTGTGAAACGCTCCGCCAGTGTGCGGGCGTTGCGACCCATACTCTCGCGCAGAGCCGCATCGAACAACCGGTTGAGATGGGCCGCGATTTCCTCCGGGGAGCCGGGGTCTTGAATGACGAATCCTTCCCGCCCGTGCTCGATGATTTCCGCCGCACCGCACCGGGCGCTCGTCACGATCGGCAGTCCCGATGCCAGCGCTTCCAGGTTGGCGTTGCCGAACGGCTCGTAGATCGAAGGCAGCACGAACACATCCGCCGCAGCGTAGTGCTGCTCGATGGTATCGACGGGGTCCTGGCAGTGGATCTTGTCGCGTGTGTTTGCGGGCGCGAATTTCAGATACTTTTTCCAGTCGCCCTTGCCGACCAGCAAAAGACGCCAGTCATCGCCATTCAGGTGCGCAAGGCTGCGCAGCAGCGCCGCCAGCCCCTTTCTCTCGAACCCGGAACCGACGAACAGAATCAGAACCGCCTCTTCCGGGATGCCCATTTTCTTGCGCAGGGTGGAGCGGAAGACTGATTTGTTTTTTGGATGAAACAATTCCAGATGCACGCCGTTGTATACGACAGCGATCTTTTCATCCGGCACCCGGTAGTGCCGTTGAATGTCCCGCTTCACCATTTTCGAAATCGCGACGATTTTTTTGCACGCGTTCCCTGCAAACAAGCGCCGCTCCAGCCCGAGGATCAAGCGGTGAAACGGGCTCATGCCCCAAAACAGGCTTTTGCCCGATTCCTCGTATTTTTTCCTTTGCCGCAACCACTCCCGGTGGCAGCCGTCGCCGGCGCGGTAGATGTCCTGGTAGAACGTGCGCTCGTGCGACTGCACGATGTCGAACGTCTGGCGGCGCACGGCCTTCGCCGCATTGCGGGCGAAGGTGAGCGTGCGCAAAAAGGAATTGGCGCGAATCGCAGCGACGGGATGAACGTGCAGGTTCGGGTGTTCGCAGGTTTTCCAGCGGTTCGCAAAGATATGAACGTCGTGTCCCGATTCCGCAAGGTGGGTGGCATACTGGGCCGCAAAACTTTCCGCCCCGCCATACGGAACGTATTTCTGCCGGATCAGCGCGATCTTCATCGGACCGGCTCCGGTAGCACTGCCATCACGACGCGTTGTCGGACCGGTTCAGCACGTCCCGGTAGACGCTCAGGGTCTGTTCCATTTTCCGTTCGATCGTCAGTTCCCGTTCACAATAAGCGTAAGCCTCCGCCTTGAACCGCTCGCACAGCGCGGAATCTTGTAGCAACCGGACCACCCCCGAGGCCAGGGACGGTCCGCTTTTGATATCCGCGAGCAGACCGCGTTCTTCGTTTCCCAAAAGTTCCGCAATCGATCCTCCGCGTGCGGCCACCACCGGGGTCTTCATGGCGAACGCCTGCGGGATGACCTGAGACGTACCCTCCCCCGCGAACGACGCCAGCACCATGATGTCCATGGCCGCGATGATCTCCGGAACGTCCTCGCGGTGTCCGAGCAGCGTCACCGCGGCGTCGAGCCCTCTCTGCTGAACCTTCCTCCGGATCTCATCGTACCCCGGACCGTCTCCCACAATGACAAACCGCGCATTCGGAAATTGTTTCAAAACAAGGGGGGCCGATTCAAGGAAATAATCGTGCCCCTTCCACCCCCGGATCACGCCCACCTTGCCGATCAGCGGCTGCCCCTCAGAAAGATTCAGTTCCTGGCGGATCTTCTCCCCCGAAAGATTGTAATCGAACCGCTGCATGTCCACCCCCGCCGGGATCGAAACGACCCGGTCTTCTTTCACGCCGTCCACTTTCAGCAGCATATCGCGGATCGCCGCGCCGCTGGTGAGGATGCGGGCCGGGAAAAACGAATACAGCTGGTTGTTGGGGAAATAATTTTTCACCGGTATGGATACATGGCGGGTGCGCACGATGGGAATGCCCAGGATTTTCCCGATGAAGGAAACGAGCCAGCTGTCGATGGAGCTGTGTGTGTGCAGGACATCCGGGCGCGCGCGGCGGATCAGCCGCAACAGCTTGAAAAACGCCGAAGGGCTCAGCGGACGCCGCATGCGCAACGGGTGGAACGCGTAGTTATCATCGGTGAGCGTGCGGCCCCGCTCGGCGAGCGGACTGCCGGGCTGGCACACGAGTGTGACGCGATGCCCCCGCTTGAGAAGCTCGCGGCATTCCTGGAAGATGCGGATCTCCTGCCCTCCCCAGCCGAACGCGGCTTCCGAGTGCAGGATATGAAGCGGTTTCACCAAGGCAGGTTCTCGACAGGTGGACGGTAGACGGGTTGCGCGTGGACGGCGAATAATCTACCATATCCATCCAAGAGTGTCGATATCAACCTATTACAGGCGCTTTCCCCACTGTCCCGGTTCCGTCATGCCGCTTGCCGACTCCAAAAACTTCCGCGACATCCCCTGCGAAATCTGCGGGTCGGAAAACTTTTCCGAAGTGTGTGTCTGGAACGGCGTTTCCAGGGTGGTGCGCTGTCGCGACTGCGGCCTGCAGTTCGTCAACCCGATGCCGGTGCAGAATTATCTGGATGCGTTGTACGAAAAGGAAACGCAAAACGGCGGCGGGAGCAACCCGTTCTACAGAAGCTATATTCAGGAACGCACGGACCGCTGGCGATCCTATCGCAAAAAATACAACGAGCGCCTCAAACGCATCGAGAGTCTGTATCACGGAACCGGCCGCCTTCTCGACATCGGCTGCGGTGGTGGATTCTTTCTCAAGGCCGCCCGCGAACGCGGCTGGGACCCCTACGGCATCGACATCGTTCCCGAATTCGTCCGCTTCGCCAAAGAGGAGCTTCACCTCGGCAACGTCCAGTGCGCCCCCTTGCAACAGGCGAGCTGGCCGTCCGCGTTTTTCGATGTCATCGTGCTTTGGGATCTCATCGAACACCTGCCGCATCCGCGCCCGTTCCTGGAACGTTGCGGGAACCTGCTCAAACCGGGAGGGCTTCTGGTGATCTGGACGCCGAACGTGAAAAACGCGGCGCTTCTCAAGGAAAAATGGTATGGCTACCGGATCGAGCAGCACCTGTTCTTTTATTGCAGCGAGACCCTCAAGCGGATGCTGGCGCCGGCCGGGTTCGACATCGTGTATGAAAACACCAACCGCGCCAAAAAAGGGTTTTTCTCTTCTCCGGAAAACAAACCCTACCGGAAAGAGGCCGCGCCTGCGTCCAGACTGGCAAAACGGCTTAAGGGAATCCGGCGCGATCTGAAAAACAGCCTCAACCCCGTCAATTACATCAGCCCCCTTCTCGACGGGGCGGGGTATGGCTTCAACCTGTACGTCATCGGCAGAAAAAACAGGCCGGGATCAGCCTCTCTCCGCACCGGGCCGTAGCGGGCAAAAACAACGCCGTCTTTTCATGAAAACAATCCTCGTCATCAGCACCACTGGAATGGGAGACACCCTGTGGGGAACGCCGGCGATCCGCGCGATCAAAAAAGCGCGGCCTGCGCTCAAGCTGCACCTGCTCACCCTCGGCCGCTGGCAACCGCTGTTCGAAAACAACCCGCACATCGACCGGCTGATCGAGTACCACCCGCAATGGTACCGCCAGCCGTGGACCGGCCTCAGGCTACTCTCGGAATCCTACGATGCGGTGTTGCTGTTTCACGCCAATCGCGACATCACCCGTCTTTTTCCCTGGCTGCGGCGCAAAAGCCTGTGGGCGCACCAGAACGCTGCGTGGATCGAACCGGCAAACCGGGTGCGCATCGAAGGAACGGTGCACGGCATTCTCAGACGCCTGAAACTGATCGAAACCATCGGCATCCCGGCCGATGGCGGGCAGATGGAAATTTTTTTCAACGAATCCGACCGAGCGGCGGTCAACCACTTCCTCAAAGCCGCCCGGCTGTCCCCGAAAAAATTCATCTACCTGAACATCGGCGCGTCGGCAGCGGAAAAACGCTGGCCCGAAGAACGGTTTTTCGAACTGGCGCAAGCGATCCTCAAACACACCGAGTATAAAATCGTGCTCGGCGGCGGACCGGCGGAAGCGGCAGCCGTCCGCACGTTGCTGGAAGACATGGATGCGAAGCGCGTCGTGCATTCCCTCGATCTGCCCCTGAAATCGGACAGCCTGCTCATCAGCCACGCACGCCTCCTGGTCACCTGCGACACGGGGCCGATGCACGTCGGGTTTGCGCTCAAGGTGCCGACGGTGGCGCTGTTCGGCCTCTACGACCCGCGAGGCTCGGGTCCCTACCAATTGGGGGAAAACCTCTGTTTCATGCTGCATCCTTCACCAAACGGAATGGTTTCCAGGCGGGCGGCGAAGGAAGACCGCGACCTTAAAAAAATTTCGGTGTCCAGGGTTTGGGATACGATACGCGAAGCGTTGCAGCGGTCCTGACCCGCAAGCGATTCAGAGCTCTTCCTTGAGTTCCCGTGCGTCCTTTTGCAGGATGCGGTCCACGCCTTCCAGCACGTGCTCCTTTGTGATGGCGCGCATACACTCGGTGTCGCCGCCGTAACATTCCTTTTTGCGCGTCTTGTCGTTGCAGGGACTGCACTCCAGATCCCGATACAGGATCACGTCCCGCTCGCCCAGCGGCCGCCACACACGGGGATGCACCGAGCCGAACAACGCCACCACCGGCGTACCGAGCACCGAGGAGAGGTGCATGAAGCCGCCGTTGTGACACAGGGAAAATTCCGCGCCTTCGGTGATCGCCGCAAGCTCCTGCAGCTCGGTCTTGACGAACACATACGGACTGTTCCGGATCTTGTCCGTCACCGCCCGCACCTGTTCTTCCTCTCCGGGACCGCAGGTCAAAACCACCTTCAGCCCGTATTCCGAATGCAGGGCCGTCACCACATGCGCGAAATCGTCGCTGGACCAGCGGTTGTAGATCCTGCGGCTGCCGGGATGCACGATGCAGTACGGGTCCTCCGGCGCGATCCCGTTTTGTGTGAGAATTCTTGCGGCGTTGGCGCGGCTTTCTGCGGACAGGTGGACGACCGGTTGCGGGCGATCGAACGCCGCGCCCATTTTTGTGATCAGAGCCACCTGGTAATCGATCGGATACTGCGGATTGAGATCGGAAAAATCCAGCCTGACGTTGTACAAGAAAGACCGCTTGGCGAAACGGTTGCCGACGCGGTACCGCGCCTGTGTGCAGAAACACATCAGTGCGCCCCGGGTGCCTTCGTGCATGTCGATGGCGACATCGTAACGACTGCGAAACAGGTTCCAGTAAAAGCGCGCCTGTTCGGCCAGAGAGCCTTTGCGAAAACAGAGCACCGCGTCCACATCCGGATGGCTGCGCACGATATCGTACGAGGCCGGCTCGACCAGAACGGTGAGGTGCGCATCCGGGAAACAGTTTTTGAGCGGCGTGTACACCGCGGTGTTGTAAATCACATCGCCGATGGAGCGCAGTTTGATCAGAAGGATCTTCGCCCCGGCGGGAATCCGGTTTTTAGGAAATGTCCTCAAGGTTCATCCTCGTTGTTTCCTGCATCATCCGCAAAAACGCCCGCGATCGCGTATCCGGCTTTCCCGCGCGGCGTCAGGGCCGCGCGCGAGCGACCGTGGCAGACACCAGCTCGTTGAGTTGCGTCGTCAGCCGTCTGGTATCGTAAAGATCCTGGCAACGTCGCCGCGCCCGCGCACCCATTTCTTCGGCCTCTTTAGGATGCGACAGCACGCGCCGGATCGCAGCGGTCAACCCCTCGATGTCGCCCGGCTCCACCAGGTGGCCGCAGTCGTCCAGCACTTCCGGAATGTCCGACACCCGCGTGGAGACGATCGGCCGCGCCATCGCCATCGCATCGAAGATCTTGGCGGGCATCTGCCCCACCGTATCGGTGGTGCGCCGCTGCGGAATCACCACCACGTCCGCCGCCGCAAGGTGATCGCCCAGTTTTGCGAACGGGATGCGTGGAACAAACACCACCCGTTCTTCGTCCCCGCCCCGCGCTAAAATCCGCGCCTTGTCGTTTTCATCGGCGCCCACCAGCACCAGCCGCGCCAACGGATCGTCGAGAGCCTCCACCGCCCGCACCAGATCGTCCACTCCCTTGTGCGCCCGCGGCGTGCCGAGAAACATCACGACCTGTTTTCCCGTCAGGCCCAGTTCCCGCCTGGCCGCATCGGCATCGTACCGCTCAGGATCGAGCACGGTCGTGTCGCGGCAATGGTACAGCAGGGTTCCGGCAAACCGGTTTTCCAGATAGCGGTTGCTCACGCAAACGCCATCCGCAAAGGACACCAGCCGCTCCATCAGCCAGGTGTAGGGCAGCCCGTTGGGATTCGACAGGTTCAGAAACCGGCCCAGCTTGCCCCAGAAATCCGTGTGGTAGAAAAAACCCAGCTCCCAGTCATCGATGTCCACGAGCAGCGGCGTTTTGTGAATCCATTTTTTGAGCAGGCCGATTCCGAAACTCGTGGGCCGCAGCTTGCAGGCGAACACCAGGTCGGCATCCAGATCCTTGACCATCCGCCGCACCGTCGGCACAAACGCCGGATAGCGCTTCCACGGGTAGATCCGGGTCTTGATATTGAGATCCCGCAGAGGATACCAGATCTCCCCTTTTTTTGCAGGCCCCACAAGCTCCACCGTGTGGTGCGCCGCCAGCGCCCCGGCCAACAGCGCCGCCCGCCCCAGGGAATTGTCGGAAAGATCGAAACAGAGAAAGGAAATTTTCACGATCGGTCAGGAGGCATCCGGGTTGATTTCAAGTTTGCGCGGATGGATTTTTAGGGTCCGGATGTCCGTCGTCAACGGCCAGCCCGGTGTCGGCGTGAGCGCGATTTTCTCATCCACGATGCGGCGGTAAAATATTTCCTTGAGAGCCACAGGACCCAATACCACCGACTCGACCACCGGCCGGATGTGGGACCCCGGCTGAAATTCGATGCGCACCGAGACCCTCCCCTCCACCTTGCCCCAGGGGACTTCGTGCCAGGCGCTCAGGTAGAGGCGATCGCCCTCGCCTTGCAGCCGCGCCGCACCGCGGCCCTTCATTTCCTTTTCGGCAAGCGCTTCCAAAAAATCAAAATGCACCGTGCCTTTGGGGAACAATTTTCCGATTTCAAACAGGATCAGTTTGCCATTTTGAAACAGCTCGTACAGGCTGATCTGCACGTCTTCGAAGGTGAGTTCGATGTCCTCGATGCGCACCTTGTTGGAAAGCGCGGAGTCGGCGCGAAACGTGATGCTGCGGTAGCGCCCGAGCGCAAGGTCCTCGGGCCGTTCGGTGGGGACGATGCGCACGGACGGATTGACCGCCTCCTCCACGCCGTAGATGGGGTATTCCGATAGCGCACCCGCAAACCGCCGTTCCACCTCTTCCAGCCGCAGCGCGCCTTCGATGCCGGTCGCCGGCACAACGTGGCGCCGCAGAACCAGCGCCTGCGCCCGGTTGGGAAGCGGATAGCGTTTGAACAACATGAAGGTGTTCAGCAACACCGGATCGGAAAGCAGCCGGTCGCGCTTGGGATGGATCTGCCCGATTCCCGATTCGCCGGCTTCACTCTCATTTTTGGTGATGAAAAAATCCGTCAGCTCTCCCAGGTTGCGCTTGACGCTTTTCACCACCACAGGAAGCCCGCGGATTTCCGCCGCATCGCGAAACGCACCGCGGTGAAACCAGGGATGATTGGTGAGCGTCCGCACGGTGACGGTTTCTCCCGGTTGCGGCGAAGCCGCCTCCAGGATGTCATCCAGAATCGAGTCGATCTGCCAGCGCTCCGCAACGGGAAGCACTTTAAAACCCAGCGCCGGTCCTCCCAATACCGGCATCTTCGCAGCGCCCGGCAAGAATCCGGTGTAAACGTAGGTGAACAGGCCGAGGACGATCCCCGCCGCCAGCGCGGCGCGGCGAAGTTTCACGCTCTCGATCCGCAACAGGAACAGCGCCGACACCAGGGCCGCTGCGGGCAGAATGGGCATCGTGTAGCGCACGCCCTTGTTGTTGATCAGGGTGAACGCGATCAGGGAAAACGCCATCCAGCCGAACAGCATGCCGTTGAAGTGTTTTTTCCGCAGCACAAAAGCGATCGCCCCCACCACAAACAGCAAAAAAAACGGCATGCCCATCTGGCGTCCGGCCGCCTCCAGGTAATACCCCCAGATCGGCAGGTTCCACTCCATGTCGCCCTTGAGAACCGTGTCGGGGAATCCGAACTTGGACATGCCCTTGGCCATTTTCGCCAGATTGTGCGCGTACCAGGGGAAGCAGACCCAAAGCGACACCAGGGTCAGGGTGAGAATGTGGATCAGCTTGGAGGCCGAAAGCCCGACCCGGGGGAAATACCGCACCAGCGCGAAGACCAGCCCCGCCTCCAGCAACAGCACGATACTCTTTCCCTGCGACAGGATAAAAAGCAGAAACGGGAAAACCATCGTCGCCAGGATCAGTCCCAAATAGTACAGCCAAAGCCCGGCGTGCGCGGCGAGGCTGCGGTGCGCCCACCCCCAGAGGCCCAGAATCACCGCCGGCAGCAGGTAAAGGAAAAACGTCCACTTCACCATCAACCCCACAGCGTAGCTGAGCGCGAACAAAACCGAAAACTTTCTGTCCTCGAAATGGTTCGAACGCAGAAAAAGATAATAGGAAAGCGTCACCACAGCGGTCAGCGTGATCCCGATCATGCACTGCCGGGCGCTGTAGGCAGGAAACGGGTAGCACGCGAATAAAAACGCCGCAAGCAGGCCGACGTTGCGGTCGTAGAGCCTGCGGCCGATGCCGTAGATCGCCAGCAGTGTCACGGCGAGAAAAAATGAATTCACGATCACCGCGTTGTCGGCGGCAAATCCGAACACGGCGAACACGGGGAGCAGCGACAGATGGTAGACCGGCGGGTAGAACGATTCGACGCTCAACAGGTCGAGCCACATCCGCTCCGACCCCGATGAAAACACCGATGCGTATTTTAAAGCGATGCGCAGGTGCGCCGCCTGATCCCAGGAGGGAGGCTGTTCATCC
Organism: Nitrospinales bacterium; assembly: GCA_965223345.1. GTDB lineage: Bacteria > Nitrospinota > Nitrospinia > Nitrospinales > VA-1 > CBDCWG01. The sequence continues at coordinate 1,184,845 of CBDCWG010000012.1, read as the reverse complement.
AGAATCGTCCAGATGAGATTGCAGCCGAATGTCCAGAGGATGATCGCAGCGAGCACCAGATAGGGCGTTCGCGATTCCGTCCGGGTTTGGGAAGGCACGTGATTTTCAGAATCGGGTTCGGGGTCCTGGACCATGCGGTTCGTTGACGTTCAAAGTTGCTTCGATCAAATAAAGCCTGGGATGGCTCCCCGACTCGGGGTTCAAATCACGCCTCGCGGATCGGGTGTGAAGGTCTGCGATGGATCGGGTTTCGGTACCGGTGGATTATAAAGTCTCCCCCTAAAATTTGCATCTGGATAGTTTTAAAACGTGTATAATGCACTGGCATTTTTCCTTTATCCGCCTGAAATCCGGTTTCCTCTCTCTACCCAAACAACCCGCATGCACAACCCTCTGGGCTCTCTAACGCAGCGCATCAAGGACCATCTCATTCTCGGTCTGCTGACGGCCGGTGTCTTTTTCTCCCTGTTGCACGGGTTGGGCGAGGTGCCGCCGTACCACACCGATGAGAACTTTTACGTTCTCACCGCAAAAAACATGCTGCAAACGGGCGACTACGTCACGCCCATGTATCACGACGAAAAACGCTTTGCCAAGCCGATTCTGTTTTACTGGCTCGTCGCGCTCGCGTACAAGGTGTTCGGTATCAGCCTCTCTGCGGCGCGGCTCTGGCCGGTGCTGTTCGGCACCCTGTGCGTGCCGCTCACGTTCTACCTCGCGCGCAGGCTGTTCGCACGCGAGGCGGCTCTCATCAGCGCGTTCCTCTTGCCGGCCTGCTTCATGCACTTTCAGATCGCGCGCTGGGCCACCACCGACATGGCGCTGAGTTTTTTCATCCTCTGCGCGCTTTTTTTCTTCGTGAGGGCCTACCAGCAGGAAACGTGGCGCGCCGCTAACCTGTATCTGTTCTATTTGTCGATGGCGGTGGGGTTTTTGATCAAAGGCCCGCCTGCGATTCTGATACCGGCCCTGGTGGTGCTGGCATTTCTGCTGCTGCGTCGCGACGGCAACATGCTGCGCCAGATGCGGCTGGGCACGGGCATCGTCCTCATGCTGTTCGTGGACGCGCCCTGGTTTGTCGCGATGGCCGCGCTGCACGGCGAGGAGTTCATCAACCATATTCTGGGTCCGGAGATCAAAGACCGGATCTTTCATCAGGTGCCGTTCAGCGCCTACTACTTCGGCGTCCTGCTGCGTTATTACCTGCCCTGGTCGCTGTTTCTGATTTTTTCGCTGGGTTTTTATTTTCGCAATACATCCTGGCGCGAACGCAACCGGCCCGCCGAAACCGAAACCGCAGAGGCCGCCGCATCGCAGCCCTACGCCCCGTTGCTCTGCGCACTCTGGATCGCGGTTCCGCTGCTCATGTTCACCGTGTTTCGCATCGAGCACAGCCGCTATCTGCTGCCCGCCTCCCCCGCCATCGTGATGCTGCTGGCGCATTTCTGGGTCGCCCTCATGCAATCCCCGCGCGGTTTCCGAAGTGCCGTTTTCCAGATTCCGTTCTACCTCACTCTTTGTCTCTACCTGCTGATCACGGTGGCTCTGGGAGCGGCGGTGATCCTGTTCAACTCCTTTCAGCCGGTTCCCTTCAACGTCCATTTCACGCCGCTGTTTCTGGCCACCGGCATCGTGGTGGTGTTTGTGATGCACCTGTTCAGGAAAAAGACCCCCCTGATTCTCACCCTGGCCACCCTGCAGATCCTGACTTTCGGGCTCATTCACGGTGAGGCGCTGCCCTATTTCAACCGCTATCCCATGAAAACCTTCGCCAGCACCATTCAGCAAAGCGCTGAGGGGAGCGAGCGCATCGGCGTCTACCGCCTCGGCAGCCACCAGGCGAGAATCGGCGTCTTGACCGGGCATCCGGCAAAATACATCTTCACCCCGGAAGACCTGCGTGATTTCCTCAACACCGAAGACACCGTGTACCTGGTGATGCGCGATGAGGACTGGCAAAGCCAGTTTCACGAGCTGTCCCTGCAACTGCAAACCTCCGATTCCATCTGGAAAAAACGCCGGGTGAAATGGCAGGAGCTCAAGGAGATGTGGCAGAAGAAGCTCGATTTGCAGTCGCCCGATTTCGTGGAAACCGTCCACCTGTTCACCAACCGGTGAGAGACGCTCTCAGCGAATGTGCGGCAGGGTCATCCCGGAAAAATCGTAGCGGACCCTATCCCTTTGCGCTTCGGAAGTGAAATACGCGTATTTGCGGTTGCCCTGAATCAGGTAAAAACGTCCGGGGTGGCTTCGGGTGAGTTTGCGAAATTCCTCGATCGAGGTCAGCCAGGTGACGGGGGACGCTTCTTCCAGCCGTTCGAGCAGCGTGTCCGGGTCTCTCACAGGATCGTCGAGATACCGGTCCGCATAAAACAGCATCGCCTGCCGCGGGTTGTGCGCGGAAAGCCGGTAATTGCCGATCCGCTGATCGGAAGGCGTGTTCAAATAGATCACCGCCGCAAGCTGCCGCACCTCGACGCTGTTGGGCGACAGGCTCACCTTGACCTGCAAAGGCGTGGCGTTCACAAAGACGACCGTCACCAGCACCACGCCCGCCATCGACGGCCAAAGCCGCTCGCGGGTGGTTTCGGAAAGCCAGTCCGCAAGCGTTTTGGCGATCAAGATCGCAAGCGGCGGAAAGATCATGAATAGGTAGCGCAGCGTCTGGTTGGTGCTGGTGCTCATCACCGCGTAAACCAGTACGATCCACACCAGAATCGCGAGGCTGTTGAAATCCTTGTCAGCAAAAGCCCGCCTGCCGAATTTCCACAAACCGATCAGCGCCAGCGGCAGCCACGGCCAGTAGTTTTTGAGAAAATCCTGCGCGTAGCCGAGAAAATAAAACGGCGGCGCCTGGGTTTCGAATCCGCGGTTGAAAATGAGCACACCGAAATGCGTGTCGAAAAACGCCGCGCCGAACAGCGCCCCGTTCACCATGTGCCAGCTGAAACCCAGGCCCAATGCCAGCGCCGCGCCGCATAAAAAATACGGATCGAACAGTTGCTTGAACCGTTTGCTCAAGAGCAAAACGACACCGCCCACCATCAGGGGAAACAGGCCGAGCACGCTCTTGGTCAGGATGGCCAGCGCCGTCATCAATCCGTAGAGCAGATAAAACCGCCGGTCCCGCGTTGCTTTGAAGAAAAAAAACATCGCTCCGGTCACGCAGAACGCAAGCGTCACATCCACCATCGCCCGGCGCGCCGCATCCATGAACATGCCCGGAAAGATCAGCACGAACGCCGCGAAAAACGCCGTCCAGTTGTCTTCATAAAGCAACCGGCACAACGCGTAGGTCAGCAGCACCGTCGCGAGCCCGAACAGCGCCGGGAACAACACCGCGGCGTACCCCGAAACGCCGAACAGCTTGAACGCCAGCGCCGTCATCCAGAAAGGAAACGGCGGGTTGGCAAAATCCGGTTCGCCGTTGTGCGTCACCACCCAGAGGTTTCCCGACGCCGCCATCTCTTTGGCCTTCTGCGCGTAGTAGGCGTCGTCGAAGTTGGGCAGACCCACGTCGAGCTGCCGGCCCAACAGGATGAGCCCGGTGCACAACACCAGAAACAGCCACTGGAATGTTTTGTCTTTCAGTGTGGGAATCAAGATATGGAGGTGAAATCGATGCGGAGAGGGTTCATTGCGGAAGAGAGCGGTTCAGGCGTTTTTTGTCCTCTTCCGCTAGCCCTTCTTCAAACAGGAACCCGAACGTTTCCAGCCGCCAGATGAGCACATCGAGTCCCTTGAGCATGCGAAACCAGTGCAACAGCCCACCGAGCCAGGACTTTTTATTGAGACCGGATCGGCACAGGATGAAATCCTCGAGCTGCTTGCGGGAGTGACGGATGAGCTGCCAGTTGCCCCGCTCTCTGAGGATCTGCGTGAGCTTGTAAAGATTGACCAGCCGTTGCACCATGAGGGTCGCCGTGGGTTTTCGATCGTGAACCGGACGCTGCCGGAAGTTCCGGTCATCGGTTGTTTTGGCCGCCATGCAGGAAGGACCTTCCATCTCAGCCGCCACGGCCTATAATATACGGCGAACCACCACAAGTAAAGAAAGGGCGAGCCCCGCCCACACGCCACAGAGCCTCAATAGAAGGGAACCGCGACCATGAACGCAAACGAGTGGGTGAAAAACGCCTGCGAGCAGATCCAGCCGGATACCGACCTCGTCCGCCGTCATCTGGACGTGCTCACGCAAATGGTGAAGATCGACAGCCGCAGCTTCAACGTGAACGAATTCGAGGGCGATCGCAAAACCCCGACCGACATGCAGGAGATTTTGCACTGCGCGGAACAGTACCTGAAAGGCATCGGCTTCACCCACATCCGCATCAATGAGGCTCCCGCCGATCCACCCGGTTCGACGCCGATCCTCATGGCAGGCATCCCGGCCGCCGCCGACAAACCCACACTTTTATTTTACGCCCATCTGGACAAGCAGCCCTACATGGACGACGGCACATTCGCGCAGTGGGGCGGCATCCCGCCCACCGAGCTGACCTGGAACGAAAGCCACACGCGCGCCTACGGGCGGGGCGCTGCGGACGACCTGAGCGGCGTGGTGTCCATCGGCATCGCCGTCGAGGCGATGCTGGGCGCGCTGGGTCTCAAACCGGGCGATCTTTCGCCGCAGCACAACGACGCCCTTCCCTGCAACATCAAGGTCATCTATGAAACCGAAGAGGAATGCGGTTCCCACTCGCTCATCCAGCAGATTCAGGAAAACAAGGATTTCTTTTCCGGCACCGACTGCGTGGTGATCACCGATGTCGTCAATCCGGCGACCGGCATGCCCGGACTCACCACATCGCTGAGAGGCATCGTTCAGATCGAAGCTTCGCTGCGTGCTCAGGATTCGCAACCGGCCGGCATCGACGCGCAGACCGCGCTGTACAAACTGATGGCGACCCTGATCCGCGAAGACCATTCGATCGCGGTGGAGGCGATCCGCAACGCGGACATCCCGGAGACGCCGGAGGAGACCCGGGGTTACGCCGGCGTCCCCACGAGCGTGGAGCAGTTGAAAGAAACCGCGGGCCTGCTGCCCGGCGTGCGCAGCACCGTGCCCGAAACGGTGGAAGCGGTGCTGTTGGCCCAGCTCCGAAAATCGTTCGTCAATGTGCGTCCGGGCAACCGCATCTCCGGCAGCATCATTTTCGCGGCCGCCGGGGCCAGGCTGCATTTTTCTCCCTGCCAGGATCCTTCCGGTCTCCAACAGGCTCTGGCCAACACCTTCGAAGCCTGGAACCGGTTTTCCCTCAAGCTGAATCTCGAGATCGCCGCTTGCGGTCCGGACGGCACGGCCGTGGATTGCGTTCTGCGTGCGTCCAGCAAGTCGCCGCACTCGGGCATCAACGGCGGTCCGTTTCCAGTGGCGGAATTGCAGCTCGCCGCCCTGATCGACAAACTGGTTGCAGAAGACGGCTCCCTGCCTCCCCACATCGCCCGCTTTTTTGACGCCAGCGCACCCGCGCGCGTCCGAACCGAGCCTTTGTTCGTGTCCAACGGCGGCGACGCACAAACGTATGAAAACCCCGAAGCGAAGATGATCGTCGAAATCCGCCTGGCTCCGGGCAATCGGGATCGGGACGCGGCCGCGCACCTGCAGGCGCACCTGCAAGAAAAGACACCCCGGGGGTTCGAGCTGATCCTGCGATCGGACAAAGGCGCGTCCCCCTGGATGACCGCAATCACCCACCCGGTGTTTCCAGAAGTGATGGCCTCCCTGGAAGCGGGTTTTGGCCACCAAGCCTGCCTGTACGGCTGCGGCGGCTCCATTCCGTTTGTGGCGAAGCTGCTGGACGCTCTGGGAGAGGTGCAGCCGCTGTGCCTGGGCGCGTACGATCCGGAGGCGCGCATGCACGAACCCGGCGAGAGCCTCTCGATGACCGACCTGCTGGGTTGCGCCCGCTCCATGGTGCACCTCATGGCCCGCGCACCGCAAGCCTACTCCGCCGGTTGATTCCGGGCCGCCCGGACGAAAATTTTTTCACGCAAAATCCGGCCCCGGCGCATCCGGTTCCGTCCGTGCCGCCTTCCCTCCAGAGGGCAAAACGCTTGATAAATTAGCATTTACAGTAAATGTTGAAATAAATCCCCCGCACCCCGTCCCCAAAGACCGAAAACTACAATAAATACATATAAATCAAAGGCTTGATTGGCCGCCGGAGCCCCCCTTATACTGGTGAAGAAGGCCCCCAAACAGCCCATTTTCAGGATCGTTGCGAGCCCATCGTGAAAACCGCCATCGAACAGGATCAGGAGCAGTTCCGCCCCATCAACCTGGAGTTTCTGGTATCCCGGTCCAGCGAGCATTTCGAGATCTTTTACCAGACCCGGTCCTTCGGCACGGTTCGCTACGTGAAGTTCGCCAGCACCGACCCGCGTCACCAGGAAAAGATCCAGAACATCCTGGAAAAAGGCGAACCCACGCAGGATTATTTTGTCCGCGAAGAGGACCTGATCAAGTACTACCACCACGTCACCCAGAGCCTGAAAAACCTGATCTCCAACCCCAAGGTCCCGTTAAAACAGAAAACCCAGAAAATTTACAATGTGTCCCAGGAGATCATGCAGGAATTTTTTGAATACAACGCCTCGCAGAAGGTCCTCCAGACTTCGGAAGAAGTCATGGACATCATGGAGCAGTGCCTGGCCAGCTCCAGCACCGGGTATTACGGCTTGTCCATGATCACCAACAAGGACTATTACACCTACACCCACAGCGTCAACGTCGGCCTGTACTGCATGGTCTACGGCATCAAAACCAACATGTCGCAGAACGACATCAAGGACCTCGGCCTCGGCGGCATGCTGCACGACGTCGGCAAGGCGCAGATCGACGCGCTGATCATCAACAAAAAAGGCAAGCTCACCGATCAGGAATTCGAGACCATGAAGAGCCACGCCGCTCTGGGCGAAGCGATGCTCGATTCCATGGGCTGCTACCGCTCCAACGTGGTGAAAATGGCCGGCGACCACCACGAACAGTACAACGGCAACGGCTACCCGAACGGTCTGGTGGGCGAGCAGATCTCCCTCTACGGCCGCATCTGCAAAGTGATGGACGTCTACGACGCCCTCACCACACGCCGCTCCTACAAAAAAGCCATGTCCCCGTTCGACACTCTCAACCTCATGAACAATCAGATGGCCGAAGAATTCGATCCCAAAATCCTGCAGAGCTTCATCCGCTTCATGGGACCCGAACTGTAGTTCCCCGGCAGCGGCACGCATCCGCAACCATCCCGCTTTTCGCGCCCGGCTTGCCAGCCGGCCCGGCTTCAGGCCATAATAGCCCTTCACGATCCTCAACGAACGGATGGGAAGACGATGGCGGCCCCCAACGAAAACTCGCGATGGACGCTGGGTCCCGGCGACGCGCTGCTGGTGGTGGACGTGCAGAACGATTTTCTGCCCGAAGGGGCGCTCGCCGTCCCGCACGGCGACGCCGTCGTGCCGGTTTTGAATGCGTACCTCGCGCTTTTCTCCGACAGACAACTCCCGGTGTTCGCCACCCGCGACTGGCATCCCGTCACCCACTGTTCGTTCAAAGACAACGGCGGTCCCTGGCCGCCGCACTGCGTGCAGGACAGTCCCGGGGCGCGCTTTGCCGAGGCGCTCGAACTGCCGGCGGCGGCGGAGACCATCTCCAAAGGGTTCGCATCCGATGCCGAAGCCTATTCGGGCTTTCAGGGCACCGACCTCGCCGCGCGGCTGCGATCGCTCAAGGTTCAGCGCGTGTTCGTCGGCGGCCTCGCCACCGACTACTGCATTCGGCACACCGTCAAGGACGCCCTGCAGGAAGGGTTCACGGTGGTCCTGCTGGAAGACGCCGTGCGCGCCGTCGAGCTGAATCCCGGCGACGGACTCAACGCCATCGAGGACATGGTGCGTGCGGGCTGCACGCTGAGCCGGCTTGCGGATTTTCGCGCTCCTATCATCGATCCCTCCCCGCTGCTGACCGATCTGTACCAGTTGACCATGCTCAACAGCTACTGGGAAAAAAACATGGACGCCGCGGCGGTGTTCGAGTTTTACGTGCGCGCGCTGCCACAGGAAAGGGGTTTTCTGCTCGCCGCCGGTCTGGAACACTGCCTGGACTATCTCGAAAACCTGCGCTTCACAACGGAAGAGATTGCGGCGTTGGGCAAAAGCGGGCATTTCAGCGAAGCGTTCCTGCAATCGCTCACCGCGTTTCGCTTCACAGGAGACGTGGACGCGATGCCGGAAGGCACGGTGTTTTTTGCGGACGAGCCGGTGCTGCGAATCACCGCTCCCCTGTCGCAGGCGCAGTTCGTCGAATCGCGCATCATCAATCTGCTGCAGTACCCGATCCTGGTCGCCAGCAAGGCGGCGCGCCTGATTCTCGCCGCCAACGGTAAAAACCTCATCGACTTCGGTTTCCGCAGGGCGCACGGCGCCGAGGCGGGGCTGTTGGCGGCGCGGGCCAGCTACCTGGCCGGTTTCACCGGCACCGCCACCGTGCAAGCCGGGGCGCACTGGGGCATCCCGCTGTTCGGCACCATGGCGCATTCCTACATCCTGGCGCACGGCGATGAGACCCAGGCCTTCCGGGACTTCGCCGCGTCGCAGCCGGACAACTGCGTGCTGCTGCTGGACACCTACGACACCGAACGGGCCGCGCACCGGGCCGCAGAACTCGCGACGCAACTCAAGCAGACCGGCGGCCGGCTGCACGGCGTGCGCCTGGACAGCGGCGATCTCGCCGCGCTGGCGCGCACGGTCCGGGATATTTTCGATTCAAAAGGACACGAGGATGTGCGCATTCTCGCCAGCGGCGACCTCGACGAAACAAAACTCCTCGAGCTCGCACGCAGCCACGCCCCCATCGACGGTTACGGGGTGGGAACGCGGCTGACCACCTCCGCGGACGCACCCAGCCTCAACTGCGTCTACAAGCTGCAGGAATACGCGGGGCAGCCGCGGCGCAAGCGCTCGCAGGACAAATCCACCGTCCCCGGAGCGAAACAGGTGTACCGCCTGTTCGATGAACAAGGCCGCATGTTGAAGGATGTGGTGACGCGCAAGGAGGAAACGCAGGAAGGAACGCTGTTGTTGCAGCCGGTGATGCGTGCGGGAAAGCGAACGCGGCCGCATCCCTCCCTCGCTGAAATCCGCGAGCGCAGCCGCATGTCACTGTCAGCGCTGCCTGATCCGTTGCAGCGCCTGGAAGAAAAAACCGCCTATCCGGTAGCGATGTCGCGCGCGCTGAAAGAACTCATCGCCTCGCTCGATGCGAACAAACCGGCATGAAGTGAAATCGACCGCGATCACAATCCCTGCGACCGCGCAGCCAGTTCCGCAAACTCGCGCAATTTGGGCGACCGTTCTTTCAACTCCGCATCCGACACGTTGAGAACGGCGAGCAGATCGTCCCGTTCTTCGTTGTCTTCCACCGTCAAAGAATCGGGATAGCCCCATTGCGCCGCGAGGCTGCGGGCCAGAAACAGCACCGCCGGCAGTTTTTCCGCGATCCCTTCCTCGCGCGTGTTGCAGCAGTTTTGCAGCGCCCGCGTCAGACTGTGCGGGAACCGCCATCCCTTCGCGATGACCGCGGAAATGTCCGTGTCGGTGAATCCCAGGATCTCCCGTTCCGCTTCTCGCAAACTCACGTTCTGGTTGGCGGCGGTGCGCAGCACTTCCGCCAGAGATTGCGGATAACGGGTGGCCAGCGCGATCTTACCGGTTCCGTGCAGCAGCCCCGCCGTGAAGCAGACATCCGGTTCCATTCCCTCGATCGAGCTGGCCAGACGGCTGGCGATCGCCGCGGTGACCGCCATGTGCAGCCACAGATTGGGGTAATCGACGTTGAGCGCGACCTGCGCCATGTCCTGGTAGCGTTCCAGGATGGGCGTCGTCAACACCAGGTTCCTGATGGCGCCCGGCCCCAGAAGCGCCGCCGCCTGCTGCAGCGAGTGGATCTTCGAGCGGAATCCATACAACGGCGCGTTCGCCAGTTTGATGATCTTGAGCACGATCGCCGGGTCGTACTGGATCTTTTGCAGGATGTTGTAGTCCGTGGCCGAGGCGCCGTCGATCTCATCGAGAAAGCCGACGATCTGCCCCGGCAGCGACGGCAGCCCGTTGAGGGACTGGAAGGATTCGAGAGTCGGTGTGGTCATTCGTCTTTGAACTCTTCAGGCGTCCATTGCACGGAACGGTTCCTGCCGGTTTCTTTCGCCCGGTACAGCGCCAGGTCCGCAACCCGGATCAAATCGATGTGATCGGCCACGGTGTGCGGATCGAACCCCGCGATGCCGCAGCTCACGGTGACGCGATAGTTCGTGGAGCTGTGCCGGAACACGATCTTCTCCACCGCTTCCCGGACGCGCTCGGCGATCACCCACGCGCCGGTGGCCTTGGTTTCCGGAAGCACCAGCACGAATTCCTCGCCGCCGTAGCGGGCGGCCACATCCTGCGACCGGCAGACCCGCTTGAGCACCGATGCGAGGGCGAGCAGCACGTCGTCGCCTTCCTGGTGGCCGAACGTGTCGTTGACCTGCTTGAAGTGATCCACATCCAGCATCACCAGCGACAGCGGCGATTTGTAGCGCCGGCTCCGCAGCACCTCACTTTTCAGAAGCGACTGCATGTGCTGCCGGTTGGTCAGCCCGGTCAGCCCGTCGGTCACCGAAAGCCGTTCGGCCCGTTCGAACGACTGGGCGTTGCTGATGGACAGGGAGATGAACTCGGAGACGTTGAGGATGAAGTCCAGATCCATCACGTTGAAATAACCCTTTTCATTGTCGTTCAGGTTGAGCACGCCGATGTTTTCGTTTTCGATCATCAAGGGAATGGTGACGAAAAAATCCGAGCCGTACAACGGGTTCTTGCTTCCCTGATAAAACCGGGAACTGGAAAATTCCTGCTCGAGAATGTATTTGCCCGAGACCAGCGCCTGGTTCATGATTTCCGATTCGCTCTGGCGGATGGTGAGGTCGGGGCTGAGATCGGGATGGTTGTGGCTCGACAGATGCAGGAGCCGTTTGTTCTTGTCGTAAAGGAACAGGGAAAAATACTGGATGGAAAGGATGGTGGGGAGTTTCTGCGCCAGGATCCGGTTGATTTCCTCAAGCCGCATCAGGCTGATGCTCTTTTGCAGAACGATGAGCTGGTCCAGATCGAACAGCGCGCGGCCCAGCATGGCGTTCTGTTTTTTCAACAGATCTCCGACCACCCGCGCTTCCTGCTTTTTCAGTTTTTCGATCCGGCTGGGTTCCATGGGCTCCCGATCCCCGAAGCACGCAGGCGCTCCAGGTTGAAGGTTTTACCCCGGCTTCAGTCAAAATAATGACAGGTCATCGATCGGTTGTAAGGCGGTCATTCCTCCGTAAAATCAGCGCAAAAAACTTGCCCCTCTTATTATTCAACACCTTACATGTTTTCACAAGCGAAGAAAGGGGTTAACCCGTCCGTTTTCATCGGGTTGAGCGTTCCGGAATTCATTGGCAATCCCGGTATGGAATTTGCTTTAATTAAATTGTGTTCTTTATCCAGGCGCCGCGATGATCGCACAAACAAAAACCATTTCCATACGCAAACGCGTGCCCGTTTTGCTGGCGTGTCTGGCAGCCGCTTTTTTTGCGGCCCTGCCTTCCGGTGCGGCCAGCCTGCCGCAGGTGGAAAAAGTCCGCATCGGCCCGCACCCGGAATACACCCGCATCATCGTGCAATTGAGCGAACCCGCGAAATACGACGTCGAAGCGAATTTTATCAGAAAACGGATCACCCTGAAGCTGAACCGCGTGCGCGTCAATCCGGCGGTGCGCTCGCGCACCTTCAAGGACCGCAACCTGGAAAAAATCAACGTGCGGACCGGGAAAGGCACCCTCGACATCGTCTTTCACCTCAAGAGCACCAACACCCGTTTTTTCCATTTTCTCGATGCGGAAAAGGCGCGCATCGTCGTCGATTTGAAGGCCGAGAAAAAACCCGTCATTCAAACGGAGATCGGCAACTCCGGCTCCGGACTGCAAACGCCCGGCCCCGAACGAACTGCAAAACGTTTTCCACCGCAACCGCAACCGGCCGAGAGCGGGAGAAAAGCCACCGTCGCAGGCATGACGCCTGCGAAACTGCGCGCACTCAACCGGCAGAACGTCGAGGACCGCCTCGTCAGCGGGCTCGACGAATACCAGGCCGCTCTGAAAACCTACCAGGACCGCAATTATCCGGAAGCCGTGAAACTGTTCGGCGAATTCATGGATCGTTTCCCCGACAGCAAATACCTGGACCACATCGTGTACCTGAACGCCGAGGCCAAGTTTCAGATCGCGTTTCGGGAACCCAATCCCATTTATGAGGACGCGCTGGACGCCTACAAAAAAGCGATCCGCCAGTTTCCCAAATCGCCGTTCGCGGCGCACGCCACAGACAAGATCGCTTTCATTTTTTCCGAGATGGGATTCATCCTCGAAGCCAAGACGATCTATGAGAACGTGCTGAAGGAGGAGCCGGACAGCCCCTACACGCCGTCCCGCAAGACCAGCCTCGCCTCCATGATGCTCAAGGAGGGCCGCTACGAGGACGCGCACACCGCGTTCAAACGGCTGCTGGTCAAATCCCCCAAGAACATCGAGGCGCGCGACGCCATTTTCCAGATCGCGGACCATTATTACGAAGTGGACAATCCCGAGCGGGCCCTGGAAATCTACGAAGACGGCGAGCGCCGGTGGCCTTCCGAGCTGAACAACAAACCGCAGATTCATTTCAACATGGGCGACATCTATTACCGCCAGAAGCGGTACGGACCGGCGCGCGAGCATTTCTACAGCCTGATCAACCTGGTCCCCGCTCATCCGCAGGCGCACCGCGCCCTCAACCTGATCGGGGATTCCTACCTGATCGAGCGCCAGTACCTGAACGCGCTGGCCGTGTTCGACGAGTCCGCCAAGCGCAACCCGGAAAGCGCCGCCGCCCAGTACGGAAAGATCCGCATGGCCGACATCGGCATCCTCGATCCGCGGCTCAAGGTTCAGGAGGTCATCTACGATTCCAGCCCCTACTACCAGCCGTTTGAAACCTATGAAGCGGTGTTGCGTCAGGCCAAAGACGTGGACATCCTCGCGGAAGCCACGTTGAGCCGCGGCGTCGCCCATCTGAAGGAGCAGAGCTACCTCAAGGCGTTGACGGAGTTCAAAAAGCTCTTGCCGATGGGACCGGACACGACGTTTCACATGCGGGCGAAAAAATACATCAAGCAGACTCTGGTGTTCCTGGTGGACAAGTATTCCCGGCAGGGCGGCGTGCTGCCGATCCTGTACTCCTACAGCGATTTCGTCAGCCTTTCCCTGGGGGAGGTGAACAATACCAAGACCCTGCTGCAGATCGGCGAAGCGTATCAGGCCATCGGCATGTATCCGCAGGCGCTGAAGTTCTATGAGCGCATCCGCGAGATGGATTCCAGGAAGCTGTACCGCGACCGGATCTTTCTCAACCTCGGGCAGATTCACCTGGAACAGAAAAATTTCAAAGAAGCGGAACTGATCGCCAAATCGTTCACCAAAAACTACCCGCAAAGCCCGCGCCTGCCCGAAGCCATGAAGCTATTGGCGCAGTCGCATGCGGGAAGGCAGCAGTTCAAAAAAGCCCTGCGGGTGTACCAGCAGCTGGCGCTGAAAGAAAAAGGCGGGGCGCACGAAACCCAGTACCTGATCGCCGAGACCCACTACAGCCTGAACGACCTGCCCAAAGCCGTGCGGCACTATCTGAAAGCGATCGGCTCCTTCGACCGCACGATCAAAATCGTTCCCGACCACATCCGCCGGTCCTATTACCGGATGGGCATTGCGCTCTTTCAAATGAAGCGGTATGCTCAGGCTTCACGCGCCCTCGAATCGGCGCGCAATCTTTTTCCCGAACATCCGCTGCGCGATTGGGCGGACTATCTGTTGGCGGACATCTACCAGCAATTGAAAGACACGCCCAAGCTGAACGCCAAGCTCAACACCCTGATCCAGTCCGGAGAAACCGACGCGCTCATCAAACAGGCCGCCGAATCCAAACTGCGCGTCCTGAACTGGGAAAAAGAATTTAAAGAAAGTCTTTAATCCTCTATAATGTGGCCGTCGTTTCGTCCCACCTCTCACCTTGTGTTTTATTTTCCATGAACGAACCCCGCCAGGGAAACAAATCGAAAGAAGAAGTCGAAATATTGAGTCAGGCCTTTCAGGCGTTCAACGAGGCCACCCAGCAGTTGCAGGACTCCTACAACAACCTCAAAGAACGCGTGAAGAAGCTGGACCTGGAGCTGGCGGATAAAAACCGGGCTCTGGAAAACAACCTCAAGGAAAAAGAGGAAGTCAAAAACTACCTGCACAACATCCTGGAAAGCCTCACCACCGGCGTCATCGTGGTGGACGTGGAAGGGCACATCACCACCTTCAACAAAACTGCAGGCGCCATCACCGGCAAAGCGCCGGATGCCTGCCTGGGCCGCCCGTTGAAAACCGTTTTTTCCCACGACCTGTTCGAGAACATGATCCAGCGGCTGGGCAAAACCGGGAGCGGACCGCTGAGCCTGGAGCGCGACATCCCCGGCAAGGGAGACCGGCAGGTGCACGTGCGCGCCTCCGCCTCTTTCGTCAAGGACCCGGACGAAACGCCGATCGGAACCGTTTTGATCGTGCAGGATCTCAGCGAAGTGCGGCGCCTCGAGTTTGAGGCGCAAAGAAACCAGAGGCTTCGCGCCATGGGAGAGATGGCGGCGGGCATCGCGCACGAGATCCGCAACCCTTTGGGCGGCATCGAGCTGTTCGCCTCGCTTCTCAAAAAAGACCTCGAACACGATGCCGAAAAAAAGCACCTCGTCGAGCACATCCAGTCCGGAGTCAAAAACATGGACCGGATCATCTCCGCGCTGCTGCTGTTCGCCAAATCCCCGCGCCCCTCGCGGCAAAAATGCAACGCCAAGGAACTCATCGAAAACCTGCTCGACGACACATCCGCGTTGACGGTGCCCGAAAACGTCCGCATCACGTCGAGTTTCGATCCGGACAACCTCGTGGTCTGCGGCGACAAGGAACTGTTGAAGCAGGTGTTCGTGAACCTCATCCGCAACGGCATCCAGGCCATGCCCAAGGGCGGTGAGTTGAAGCTGGCCACGCAGAAAGGCACCGCCCCCGGTCCCGGCAAGGATCACCGGCAGTTCATCACCCTCACCGTCTCCGACAGCGGCGGCGGCATCCCGACGGACCACCTCATGAAAATCTTCAATCCCTTCTTCACCACCAAGGAAAAAGGAACCGGGCTCGGCCTCTCGATTTCCCACAACATCATCAAGGCCCACCAGGGGACCATCGACGCGGACAGCGAAGAAGGCCGCGGCACCACTTTCACCGTGAAACTCCCCTCCTGGGACGACGAACTGGATGAAAACTAATTTCAGCAAATCCATACTGATCGTGGACGACGAAAGCGAGATGCGCGTCGCCCTGGAAACCACCCTGAAACGGGAGGGCTACCCGTTCGTGTCCGCCGAGGACGGCGCCGAGGCGCTGGAAAAATTCGACAACGGGTCGTTCGATCTGGTGATTTCCGATGTGCGGATGCCGCGGCTCGACGGCGTGAACCTGCTGCGCGAGATCAAAAAGCGCTCGCCGGAAACCGCCGTCATCATGATGACCGCCTATGGCGACATCGACAACGCCGTCGAGACCATGAAGATGGGGGCGTTCGACTACCTGCTCAAACCCTTCTCGGCCGACATCCTCATCTCCACCGTGAACCGCGCGTTTCTGGGCGAGTCCGTGCTGCCGGCCAGTCCAATCCCTGCCGAGACGCCCAGCGCGAAGCCGGTGGAGAAGCGCCGTGTGCTGACGCAGAATCCCGAGATGCAGAAGCTGCTTGAGTTCGTCGAGAACATCGCCTACAGCAAATCCACCGTGCTCATCATGGGCGAAACCGGGACCGGCAAGGAGCTGATCGCCCGCTACATCCATCAGTGCAGCCCGCGCGCCGACAAACCCTTCATGCCCATCAACTGCGCCGCCCTGCCCGAGGGCCTGCTGGAAACCGAGATGTTCGGCCATGAAAAGGGCGCCTTCACCGGCGCCGAGTACCGCAAGGAAGGCAAGTTCGAACTGGCAAGCAAAGGCACGCTGCTGCTCGATGAAGTGACGGAAATGAGCCTGCCGCTGCAGGCCAAGCTGCTGCGCGTCCTGCAGGAACACGAGATCGACAAGGTCGGCGGCAAGGAACCGATCCCGGTGGACGTGCGTGTGATCGCCACCACCAACCGGGACATCAAACAGAGGATCAAGGACAATCAGTTCCGCGAGGACCTGTACTTCAGGCTCAACGTCATTCCCGTCAAACTGCTGCCGCTTCGGGAACGCATGGAGGACATCCCCCTGCTCGCCGAACACTTCCTCAGGCAACACTGCCGGGAAAACCAGAAGGCCATCCACCGCATCGACGACGCCACGCTCACCCTGCTGAAAAAATACCACTGGCCGGGGAACGTCCGCGAGCTGGGCAACATCATCGAACGCGCCGTCCTGCTGTGCCGGGAGGACACCCTCAAACCCGCCAACCTGTTTTTCGAGGGGGAAGCCGAAATGGCGCGGGAAGCCGGCGCGCCCCCCATCACCAAGCTGCGCGGAACCATCTACGACATGGAAAAAGAACTTATTTTACAAACGCTGGAGGAAGTCAACGGCAACAAGACGCGCGCCGCCGAATCGCTCGGCATCAGCATCCGCACCCTGCGCAACAAGCTGACCGAATACCAGCAGAAAAAGTCCGCCACCTGATCGCGACCGGTGCAATTTTTCCCTAATCGTCAAATCCATGACAGTTTTTTCACACCGGCTCCCACCCGCTCGCCTCGCCCTTTTTGCAGACTCAACATCTCTCTAAGAAGCCATTGATAACGTTGCGCTTAAATCTTCCAATCCACAGCCGGGCACTGGCAAAATTTTGACCGGGTTTGGTATAGAACTTGCTTTTATTTTTGTGGTCTTTGTCGTTTTTTTCAATGGGTTTTGATTTATTTACCCGACCCCTTTTTCCAGATGGAGAAACCATGGACTTTTTGACGTCGATGAAAATCAGCGCATCCGGATTGAACGTGCAGCGCCACCGGATGGAAACCATCGCCAGCAACCTGGCGAACGTGGAAACCACCCGCACCGCCGAAGGCGGCCCCTACCGCCGTAAAGACGTCGTCGTCTCCGCGCTGCCCATGCAGGACGATTTCGCCTCGGTGCTCAAGGGCGAGCTCGGTGACAGCCTGAACCAGGTTCTGGTGACCAATGTGGTGCGCGACACCTCGGAACCGCGCACGGTGTTCAATCCCAATCATCCCGATGCCAACGCCCAGGGCTACCTGCAGCTTCCCAACATCGACGCCATCAGTGAAATCGTGGACATGGTCACCACCACCCGCTCGTTCGAGGCGAACATCACCGCCATGAACGCCGCGAAATCCATGGCGCTGCGGGCCATCGAACTCGGAAGATAAGGCCCGCTCTGACACACCGCAATGAATCTGACGCTTTGCAGGCGATGATTTCAGACTGATCGAGAAACAATGGAAAAACTCACGGCACTCATAAGACAGCTCTCCGAACGCTTTCAGGAAATGTCCCAGGGACAGAAGGTGGCTGTCCTGGTGCTGATCGGCGCGGGCATCGCTTCCCTGTTCGCCATGAGCCTGTGGCTCAGGGCTCCCGATTACCAGCTCCTGTACGCCCGACTGACGCCCCAGGACGCCGCACAGATCGTCGAGCGCCTGAAGGCTCAGAAAATCCCCTACGAACTGGCCGACGGCGGCCAGACCATCCGGGTGCCGGCCGACAAGATGCACGAACTCAGGCTGCAACTGGCCGCCGAAGGACTGCCCGAAGGCGGCGAAGTGGGGCTTGAGATGTTCGAGGAAACCGCTCTGGGCATGACCGACTTCATCCAGAAGCTCAATTTCCAGCGCGCCCTGCAGGGCGAGCTGGCCCGCACCATCAAGACCCTCGACGCCGTCGAGCAGGCCCGGGTGCATCTGGTCATTCCCAAAGACACGCTGTTCCTGAAAGAAAAACCGCGCGGCAAGGCGTCCGTCACCATCAAGGTCAAACCGGGCAAATCCCTCACCAAAGAGCAGGCCCAGGGAATCGTTCACCTGGTGTCCGCAAGCGTCGAGCGGATCGACGCGCGCGATGTGGTGGTCGTCGATCTCAAGGGGAACATCCTCTCCGGCGGCAAGGAAGGACCCGCCAACACGCTGCGGGCGTCCAGCAACTACCAGCACAAACTGCGGGTGGAGAACCAGTTGCAGGAAGACATTGTCAAAATGCTGGAAAACGCGTTGGGCAAAGGCAAGGTCATCGCCCAGGTGAACGCGGAACTGGACTTTGAAAAAATCGACCGCACCGAGGAGATTTTCGATCCCGATTCCCAGGTGGTGCGCAGCGAGCAACTGGTGACCGAATCGACCCTCGGGGCGCTGCCTCCCGGCGGCGTTCCCGGCGCACAAAGCCTCGTTCCCACCGGCAACAACCAGGGCGCCGCCTCCGGCCAGCCCGCCAAGCGCGACAAGGAAAACCAGACGTTCAATTACGAGATCAACAAAGTGGTGCGTTCGATTTCCCGGCCGGTGGGCACCATCAAAAAGCTCTCGGTCGCGGTGCTGATCGACGGCACGATCGCCGGCGACCCGCCCGCCTACCAGGCCCGTTCCGAGGAGGAAATGGCGAAGTACCTGCAGATCGTGCAGTCCGCCGTCGGCTACGATGAAAAACGTGGCGACCAGATCCAGGTGGAGAACGTCGAGTTCGACCGCTCGCTGGTGGCGGACGAGGAAAAACGCATCGCCAAGGCCGAGACCATGGACCTGGCGTTCCAGATCGCGAAATACGTGCTCGGCGCGCTGTTCATCCTGCTGTTTTTCACGCGCGTCATCCGCCCGCTCATCAACTGGATGACCACGTCGATGGAAGTGGTCCCCGATCCGCAGGGAGAGCTGACCGCCGCGGAAATGGACGCCATCGAAGAGGAGAAAAAACGTCTCGGAGAAGCGGCGAACGAAGCGACGCAGATCAAACAGGCCGTGTCCGACTTCGTCGCCAGCGATCCCAAGTTCACCGCCGGGGTGATCCGCAAATGGATGCGGGACAAGGGACCGG
Source organism: Nitrospinales bacterium (assembly GCA_965223345.1). GTDB lineage: Bacteria > Nitrospinota > Nitrospinia > Nitrospinales > VA-1 > CBDCWG01. The sequence goes on along the minus strand of CBDCWG010000012.1, from coordinate 1,165,706 downwards.
CAACGTGATGCGATTGAGTGCAACCCAAGCTGTATTCAACATCGATTGAGGCTGGAGCATGACCACCACCAAATACACGGGACCTGAAAAAGCGGCCATCCTGCTCATGTCCCTGGGAGAAGAAAACGCCGCCGCGGTGCTTTCCAACATGGACGAACGGGAGATCCAGATCATCGGCAACTACATGTCCTCTCTGGGAGACGTGGACACCGTCGTCATGGACAACATCACCAAGGAATTTTACGACAGCGTCGAAGCCGGCACCGGCGGCCTGGGAATCGGCGGCATGGACTTTTTGAAAACCACGTTGATGAAAGCCCTCGATCCCAACAAGGCCACGGAAATTTTAAACAACATCACCACTCCGGGCGAGGAAATCGGCGGCGGCCTGGAAACCGTGCGCATGCTGGAGCCGCGCACCATCGCCACGTTTTTGACCAACGAGCACCCGCAGACCGCCGCCATCGTCATGGCGCATCTGGAACCGCAGATCGCCAGCCAGACGATCCGCGAGTTGCCGGAAGAGCAGCGCATGGAGATCGTCCACCGCCTCGCGTCTCTGGAGCGCGTGTCGCCGCACATCATCCGCGAACTCGACGAAGCCCTGCAGAACGAATTCCGCGCCTCGGGCGCGGTTTCGGGAAGCAAGCTCGGCGGCCTCGAAAACGCCGCGCAGATCATGGGCTCCCTCGACCGCGGCACCGAATCGACCATCCTGAGCGCCATGGACGAAGTCGATCCGGACATGGCCAACGAAATCCGCAACCTCAGGTTCACGTACGAGGACATCCTCAAGATCGACGACCACGGCATCCAGATGATCCTCAAGGAAATCAACCAGGAGGATTTGCTCATCTCCCTGAAAACCGCGAGCGACGGCCTCAAGGAAAAATGGTTCAACAACATGTCCGAACGCGCGGGCCTGATGCTCAAGGAAGACCTGGAATCCATGGGCCCCACCAAGATCAGCGAAGTGGAAAAAGCCCAGCAGAAAATCGTGGCGGTCTGCAAACGGCTGGAGGAAGAAGGCAAGCTTGCGGTGGGCGGAGCGGGAGGCGAAGAACTTGTCTGAAGAGCCTACAGGTTTCACGCGCAAATGGTCCGGCGATGCCGAAAACGCCGAGCCGCCGGCTTCCGCAGAGCCTGTGGATTTCAGCTTTCCCGAGTGGGGGGAGACCGCACCGCGTAACACCGGCTTCGTTTACGATTCGGAGGAAGCGCGCGACCGGCATCCCGCCAACATGGAAAAAGCCCGGGCGGGTGTGAAGCAGATCCTGAGAGACGCCTACGAAAAGGCCAAGGAGCAGGCTGCGGAAATCAAGGCGCAGGCCGAGCAGGAAGGCCGCGAGAAAGGCCACGCGGAGGGCTTTGAGCAGGGAGAAAACCAGGCGCGGGAAGAATGCGGCCCGGTCCTCGAAAGCGCGCAAAACCTGATCCAGACCCTTTCCGAATTCCGCAGGAACATGTATCCCAAGGTGGAACGGGAGATGATCGAAATGGTGCTGGCGCTGGTGAAAAAGATCATCCACGTCGAGCTGTCCACCAAAGAGGAAAACGTTCAGGAAATGATCCGCCTCGCGGTGCAGTCCGTGCTGGACAAGGAATCGATGACCATCCAGGTCCATCCGAAGGACAAGGAGTACGCCGAAAAATTCCGTCCGGAACTGGCCGCTCTTTTCGGCGAGATCAAAAACGTCACTTTCGAGGAAAACCCCGGCATCGAGCGGGGAGGCTGCGTGGTCGAATCGAACTTCGGCACCGTGGACGCGCGCATGGATCAACTGGAAGCGCAGATCGACAAGCTGTTGCATCTGGCGCCGCAGGTGGAGTCCCAGGCGGAGTCCCAGGCGGAGTCGCCTGTGGAGCCGCAAGAGCCCAGGGAGGAATGACGCTCCATGGAAGACACCATCGATCTTAGAAAGTACAGCGCCTACATCGAAAACACGGCGTTCATCCGCAAAACCGGCAAGGTGAAGCGCATCATCGGCCTCATCCTCGAAGGCCAGGGCCCGGCCGCCTCCATCGGCAGCCTGTGCACCATCCACCCCGGCAACGACCGGCCGCCGGTGGAGGCGCAGGTGGTGGGCTTCCGCGAAAACGCCACCCTGCTGATGCCCCTGGGCGACCTCATGGGCGTGCAGCCCGGCAGCCTCATCGTCTCCGAGGACGAGTACCCCAGCGTCAACGTGAGCGACCACCTCATCGGCCGCATCATCGACGGCAACGGCCGCCCGCTGGACGGCAAAGGCCCGTGCACCCCCGGAATGGACTACCCGCTCATGGGCACCCCGTCGAATCCGATGGAACGCGCCCGCGTGCGGCAACCGCTGGACATCGGCATCCGTTCCATCAACGGGCTGATCACCTGCGCCAAAGGCCAGCGCGTCGGCATCATGGCGGGAACCGGCGTCGGCAAATCGGTGCTGCTCGGCATGATCGCCCGCAACACGCCCGCCGAAGTGATCGTGATCGCGCTGATCGGCGAACGCGGACGCGAGGTCAAGGAGTTCATCGAGGAAAACCTGGGTCCCGAAGGGTTGAAAAAATCCGTTGTGGTGGCCGCCGCAGCCGACCAGCCGCCGCTCGTGCGCCTGCGCGGCGCTTTCACCGCCACGGCGGTGGCGGAATACTTCCGCGACCGTGGCAAGGACGTCATCCTCATGATGGATTCGGTCACCCGCTTTGCGCTGGCCCAGAGGGAGATCGGCCTGTCCGTGGGCGAGCCGCCCACGACGCGCGGCTATCCGCCTTCGGTTTTTTCCATGCTTCCCAAACTGCTGGAGCGCGCCGGCACTCACGGCGGCGAGGGTTCGATCACCGGCCTGTACACGGTTCTGGTTGAAGGCGACGATCTCAACGAACCGGTGTCCGACGCGGTGCGCGCCATCCTGGACGGGCACATCGTGTTGAGCCGCGAACTGGCGGCGCACAACCACTATCCCGCGGTTGACATCCTGAACAGCATCAGCCGCCTGATGATCGACGTGGTTTCGCAGGAACACCAGGATCTGGCGATGCGCTTTCGCGACGTGCTCGCGACCTACAAGGAAGCCGAGGACCTGATCAACATCGGAGCCTACACGAGAGGCACCAACGCCAAAATCGACGACGCGCTGAACAAGATCGAGGCCATGAATCTCTATCTCAAGCAGAAGATCTACGAATCAGTCAATCTCGACGACAGCATCCGCGGCCTGCGCGCCATCCTCGAGGGACGGGCATGAAGCGCGGGATTCACACGATTGAACCCCGCGCTGCGGGTTTCATGCGCGTGCAGGAGAGATGGCTATGAAGTTTCGATTCGAAACGTTGCTCAAGATCCGCAAAAACCGAGAGGATGTGCTGGTGCGCGAACTCGGCATGATCGAAAACCATCTGCAGAATCAGAAAAAACGCCTGCAGTTCATGCAGGACATCGCCGAAGACCGGAAAAAGGAAATGACCCGTATCATGGACCAACCCCTCAACATCGACAAGCTGGTCCTCTACGACAACTTCTTCTCCGGAGTGAGCAACGAGGAGAAGCGGCAGAATCAGGTGATCGGCGAGATCGAGGAAAAATTCCAGAAAAAGCGGGCTGAGGTCATCGAAGCCATGCGCAAGCGCCGCACCCTGGAGATCCTCAAGGAAAAAGACGCCGGGAAACAAAGAAAAGCACAGCAGAAAAAGGAAATCGAAATTCAGGACGAAACCGGCGCCAACATCTGGCGCCTGCAGTCCTGACGACCCGACCATGAAAACCCGATCGTACATCGCCATCCTGATCACCCTCGCGGTCTTTCTGTTTGCCCGCGGCATTTTCCAGGACAGCGCCTCGAAAAACACCGCGTTCGCGCAGGAAAAAGAAGAGGAAAAAGCTCAGGAAGAGACGGACGAAACGGCGGCGGAAAGTGAAGCCGGGATGGAGCCGGAGCCGATCGGCCTTCCCGGCCCGGTTCCCGGAGTCAGCCCGGAGACCTTCCGCATGATCGAAATGATCGAAAAAAAGAACCGGGATTTGAAGCAGCGCGAGGAGAACATCCAGCTGCGGGAGCAGCATCTCAAGGCGCTCGAGCAGAAAATCCAGGAGGACCTGAAAAAGATCGAAGACGCGATCGCCAAAAGCCAGGAACAGATCGGCATCCAGAAAAACCTGATCAAGAAAAACGTCGAGGCGCTGGTGAAAGCCTATTCCAGCATGAAACCGCAGGAGGCGGCCAATCTTCTGGAAGCCATCAACGAGGATCTCGCCATTCAGATCATCTCGGGCATGAAAAGCAAGGTGGCGGGAAAAGTACTGAGCAAGCTGGATGTGCGGGTGGCGAAAAACATCAGCGAGAAACTGGCAGGCAAACGAAAGAACAGGAAAAAATAATCCCATCCGGCAGCGAAGCGGATTACCCCTTCCGTCCTATCCTTCCTTGGTCTTGAGCGCTTCCTCCAGAGCCACCGTCGGTTCCCCTGTGGGCGCGTTGCTGACCATGCCGAAGGAAATGATCATCTTCAGGCCCTCTTCCACGGTCATCTGCAAAAAGACCAGATCCTGTTTGGGAACCATGAGCAGAAACCCGGTCGTCGGGTTGGGAGAGGTCGGCACGAACACGTTGATCGCCTCGGTTCGGCTCTTCCCCGCGATCTCGCCTTTCGTGGCCCCGCAGACGATCCCCAGCGCTTTTAAGGGAGGGCGCGGGTAGGTCAGCAGCACCATCTCCTGAAACGAAGGGGTCTCGGTCTGCGAAATGGTGTCCACCACTTTCTTGATGCTCGTGTAGATCACGCGCACGAACGGAATGTTGTGCACGATCTTCTCACCCAGTTGCAACACCTTCCTGCCGAGAAAATTCGTGGCGAACAGTCCCACCAGGATGATGAACACCACCATGAAAAACACCCCGGTGCCGGGGATGTGGTATTTCTCCATGATCTGCGGCCCTTCCGGACCGAAGACCTTGATGATGATCGGGTGCATGGCCTTATCGACGTTGCGGATGACAAACGCCAGCACCATGTAGGTCAGGGCCACGGGGACGACGACCAGAAGACCTGCGATCAGGTTTTTCTTTATCGCTTTACGGAGTTTTTTCATGATTCCAAACGAATGACGAGGGCCACGATTTGCGTACGACTTCAGCGCTTCGCATCGACCCGATCCATGCGATTGCCATCAAATGCCTTGCGTTGCTTCAGGGTTTGGACCCGTTCACACGTTCTTTCACCCGCTGCGCCAGCGTCGGGTGCTGCGCCGCCCCCACTTCCAGAAACCGCCGGTAGTGATGCAGCGACGACGCAGTGTCTCCCGTTTCCTCATACAGCGCCGCGAGATGATAATGGGTGCCGGGATGATCGGGATGGAGCGAAAGCGCGCGGTTCAAAATCGACTGCGCTTTCGCAAGCTCACTGTTGTTCCTGTAAACGATGGCCAGGTTGTTGAACACTTCCGGATTGTCCGGATGAATCTCAATCGCCTTGCGGTAATTGCGAACCGCCTCGTCGTATTTTTTTTGCAGATAGTATACCACGCCGATGTTGTTGTAAGCGTTGCCGTAATCCGGTTTTAAAAAGACCGCCCGCAAAAACGCGTCCACCGCCCGGTCGTACTGCCCCAATTCCTTGTAAATCACCCCCTTGTTGTTGTGGGTGTCGGCGTTGTCCGGGTCGAGCCGCGCCGCTTCCGAATAGCTTGAAAGCGCTTTTTCCCACTCCCGGGCCTGCTGAAAAAACAGGGCGCGGTTGAAATGATGCAGGCTGCTCTGGAATGATTGATTGGAAACGGTGGGCTCGGGAAGCGGATTCTGCACTGCGGAAAACACGGCCGTGGCCTCCGCATTGTCATCGGTTTTTTCGGGCACAGGGGTGATGGCTCTCGGCGCTGCCGGGGACGGGCCCGCTTTCCCGACATCGGCAACGGCTGCCGCTTGCGGGAGCACGCGAATGTCCGCCGTGTCCGCCGCAGCGAGGACCCTCGCTTGCACCGACGGAATCTTTTGCAGATCGATCTTTTGTGTGCGTTTTTTTTCAGCCGGATGGATCCCGGTCTCAACGGCCGGCGGTATGAAGGAAAGCGTTTTCACCGCCGCCTGTGGGGAAACGGGTGCCAGAACCGCGGTCCGCTCGATCATCGGCTGCGGCCGCTTCGCTGCGACGGGCTTCGGCGCCGGCGGCGCCTGTTTCTGTGCGGCTGTGGAAGAAACCGGAGCCGACACCCGATCCAGCAGGCGGTCGAAGGCGCCCACCGAAAACAGATACACCAGAAAACACAGGGGAATCAGGATCAGAAAGAGGAATCGCAACAGCGGTCCCAGCCGCGCGCTCCCCGCGGCGGGTGTGCGGGCCATCACGTTGAAATCCGGCGGCGCTTTGGTTTGAGCCGCCTTCTCCTGGGAGGCTTTTTTCAGGTTGTCGGCGATCAGGCTCAAAACGGCACACTCAACCGGATTTGGAAACGGACAAAAGAATCGGATTGCGTCCGGAGTATTTCAGGGCGTCGAGATAAATACGCGCGGGTTTCATGTCCTTGAAAGGACCCACGTACACGATATACCAATCCTGCCCGCGGGAAGAAGCCTTTTTCCAGTAAGCGTCGAAACCTTCCTCCTTGAGCCGCTCCACTTCCTCGTTCGCCAGTGCGACTTCGTTCAACGAATACAGCTGAATGCGGTAATCCCCGCTGCCTTGCGGGAACGCCAGCGGGATAGTGGCCTGCGCGTCGCTCCGCTCCACTGCCGCTGCGGGCGTGGCTTTGACCGGTTCCAGCATCGGGTGCGAGACAGCCGCGGGAGCTTGCGGCGGCTTGACCGAGGGTTTCGCTTTGGAACGCGGCGCAGGCAGGGAAACCGTTTCCGTGTCTTCCTGAAAAAAGGAAAACCCGCCGACGAGAGCCAGCAGCCCTTCCGTTTCCTTCTTAAAATCGATGTCGAAGCGGGGAAGCAGCACGGACGCGAGCCCCACCAACAGGATCGCCGCCGCGGCGTACGCCGGAATCTTCGATTTCAGAAACCCGCTCTTCACCGCAGCGCGTCCGTCCTTGCCCAGCAGGCTCTGGATCGCCTGCTTGACGTGGCTGCGCTCGATCGTGTCCGCCTGAACACTGTATCCGCCCAGCAATGCGCGGTCGCACACCAGGTTGATCAGACGCGGCGTTCCCTTGGAATAGCGATACACTTCATTGACGGCCGACTTGTTGAAACTCACGCGCGCTCCGGCGCCCGCGATCCGGATGCGGTGCTGAACGTACTGGCTGGTTTCCTCTTTCGTCAACGGACCGATCTCGTAGCGGATGGAGATGCGCTGGTTCAATTGTTTCAGTTCCGGCCGTTGCAGTTTTTCGTTGAGTTCCTTTTGCCCCACGAAAATGATCTGCAGCAGTTTTTCCTTCTCGGTTTCCAGGTTGGACAGCACGCGCAGCTGCTCCATCACATCGAGAGAGAGGTTCTGCGCCTCGTCGATGATCAGCACCGTGGAACCGCCCGCCCGGTGCTGCTCCAGCAGAAAGTCGTTCAACGCGTCGATCAGCTCCATCTTGGACGCGCCGTAAACCCAGTCGCCGTTCATCTCATCCTGGGGCAGATCTTCCACCACCAGTTCGTCCAGAGCTGCGTCCGCTTCTTCCTGCCCGGAGTCCTCGATGGGAACCGCCAGCGATTCGGGATCGATGGACAAATCCTCTTCACTGCCTTCGCCTTCATCCCCAAACATCAGCGGCGGCAGCGGATCCTCGATCAGGGTCTTCACCGGCGTCACCTCAAGATCCTGGACACAGGTGCGGAGCAGATCCATGCCGGAAATCATCGGGTTCAGGACCAACGCCACCTTGATATTGGGTTCCAGCTTTTCCAGCAGACACCGGCACAACGTGGTCTTGCCCGTCCCCACGGCGCCCACCACCGCCATGAACCCCTCCCGCTGCCTGATGCCGTACAGCAGGTGATCCATCGCCCCCTGATGCTGTTTGCTCATGAAGAAAAACTTCGGATCGGGTGTCAGGTTGAACGGTTTTTCAGTCAGTCTGTAAAATTGTTCGTACATGGCCCAATTTACGTTCTTTAGGTTCCCATTGGGATCCGGCTCGGTAGATCGAACAGCCGGTCCGTTTCTGTTTGCAATCGGTCAGCGACGGCCGCCCCACCCTGATTTCCGGGGTCAGTTGCTGAACCGCACAGGCGGGCAATAAGCCGCAGAAAATGAAAGCCAATGAATCTGTGGGAACACCGATGACGTCGCATGCGGGACCCCGCCCAATTTGGTAAATTTTATTGAAATTTATATAAATTCAATATAACGCGAAACCGGGCGCGAGTCTAATAAAATCTTTGTTTTTCAGTAAGATAGCTGCTATTTCGCGGGAAAAACAGCGCCCGTGGGGCGGGCGGGGCGGGATGGGAAAACGGGCGCAAAATCCGCGCCCGGAATCCATGTAAGGCTTTTAAAACAAGATATTTACGGAGACTTGGGTCAGGCGGGCAGCTGGCACATATTGGCGTCCGCCGGGGCGTTTTTGGCGGAATCGACGTCTTTTCCGTGATTTGGGGTCTTTACAGGCTCTCCCGGCTGGGGGTAGCGGTAGACCTTGCCCTCAAAATTGCGGATGACCACTTCCTTCTCATTGTGCTCGACGATGGAATTGGGCAGCAGCCGCACCTTGCCCCCGCCTCCCGGCGTGTCGATCACATAATAGGGCACGCCCATGCCGGAGGTGTGGCCCATCAGATCGTTGAGGATTTCCAGGCCCTTCTCGACCGTCGTGCGGAAATGGTTCGTGCCCAGGGTCATGTCGGCCTGGTAAATATAGTAAGGCTTGACGCGGATTTTGAGCAGCTTGTGCATGAGCTGCTTCATGGTCTCCGAGTCGTCGTTCACCCCTTCCAAAAGCACCGTCTGGCTGCCCAGCGGAATCCCGGCGTCGGCGAGCCGGTTGCAGGCCTGTTCCACCTCCGGCGTGATTTCCGCCGGGTGGTTGAAATGCATGTTGAAGTAGAGCGGGTGATGCTTTTTCAGGATCGCGCACAGCTCTTCGGTGACCCGCTGCGGCAGCGTGCCGGGAACCCGCGTGCCGATGCGGATGATCTCCAGATGCGGGATCGCTCTCAGCTCGCCGAGAATGCGGTCCAACTCCTTGTCGGGGACCAGCAGCGGGTCGCCACCGGACAGGATCACATCGCGGATCTCGGGGTGATTGCGGATGTATTCGATGCCCCGGCGCAGGGTTTCGCGCGTCACGATGCCGGGGATGCCGATCTTGCGCTTGCGCGTGCAGAACCGGCAGATGATCGGACAATGGTTGTTCACCATCAGCAGCACCCGGTCGGGATACCGGTGCACCAGTTCGGGAACGGGCATGTCGCCTTCTTCGTTCAGCGGGTCGGAATCGAGGGCCTGCTCGTCGCTGATGAAATCGTCCAGCTCCTCGAGCGTGGGCACCACCTGTTTCCACATGGGGTCGTTTTCTTCGCGGATCTGGTCCATGAAATAAGCGTTGATCCGCACCGGAAACACCTCGGCAACCTTTTTGAGCTTGTCCCGGTACTCGGGAGAGGAATCCGGCAGGAAAGGCAGGTCCTCCACCTTGACCACACTGCGGCTGAGAAGTTTTTGCCACTGTTCCATGTTGCCCCTTTCAGCTATTTGGAATTAACAGGATAGGTGCTCTTCAGGTAGTCGATGATCTTGAATTCATCGTCCAGGACCACATCGCCATCCACCATGACCGGGACGGTGTACTGTCCTGAAACCCGGAAGACCTCATCGCGCTGCAGATGCGGCCAGGGAACATCGATTTTTTCAAATTCCAGCCCCAGTTCGTCGAGGACATTGCGAACCATGGCGCAGTAACCACATCCATCAATGTTGTACAGTTTGATCATGGCGATTTCGTTTCCCGATCTACGATGAAAAAAACCACTCACCTGACGGCGCATGGAACCATGATGGCATCGGCCATCCCGTGAATCTTCTTCTTGTCGTGAGGACACAGGGTTGCGAGCATGCCCCCCAGCTTCGGCGCGCCTTCCACCACGAAATAGTAAGGCGTCAACCGCACCCGGCTTTTCATCTCCCGCTGCATTCCGGTGTCGGCGTCGAAATAGGATTTCGACACCACCTTGCCCTTGCGGAACACCTGCAGGATGGATGGCTGCGTGTCGAACGCGCGCAGACTTTTTTCCAGCGTTTCCCGCCACTCTGTGGCGGGAACGTCGTGACCCACCACGACGCCGCGGCTGCCCCAGGATTCCGGGGAAAACCCCGAGGGCTTGATCACAAATTCCCGTTCCTTCTGGGTCAGATCGAACAGTTCCTTCCAGCTTGTCACCGCTGCCCCTCTGAGGCGCAAGCCGGGGATCACCGCGTGCGGCGGCAGCTCCCGGTTGTCCAGAACCCAGGTTTCTGGAATTAGATGAGATAGGAATGCAAAAGTTTCACTCCCCAGGGCATTTTCCCAAAATGGCGCCAGTGCGGGGTGGTGGAACAGCGCAAAACTCAGCTTTTCCTCAAGATAGGTCTTAAACGGCGGGGAGGTCTGCACTCTGCCCTTTTTGTGACTGTAGAGAAAAAGTTCCGATTTGGGGATATTTTTCAGATCGAACAACTCGTAAAAACGGTAGACCACATCCAGCGGCACGTCGCGCTCGCCGTCGCGCACGCACAACCCTTCTTCCCGGAACAGCACCTCGCGCGGATGCACCGCATACACCGGATGCCCCATTTTGCGCAATTCACCGGCGAGGTATTCCATCTCGCCGCGGTAGTCCTGAGCCTCGTCCGACACCACGATGCCCAGCGTGCATCCGGGGCTCCCGGCGGCCGATTCGATCATCCTGTAAAACAGCGCGGGAATGCCACCTTCGGCCTCGCCTGCCAGCGCGTGGCCGTCGTCCTGGAAAAGCGACATCAGCCCCGCCGTCGCGCCGAAGCCGCCCGGAACCGAATCCAGCTCCGTGATCGCATGCCCGCCCTCCGTCACGATCACATCCGGCCGGATGATGCCCGGCAGCTGCTTTTTGAAGCGCTTCATGCGCCCCATCTCGATCAGGTGCGGCGGTTTGCCGAGATCCAGGTACTCGGCCACCCAGCCGGGAGCCTGCCCCTTGAAGCTGTCCCAGTAAAGCCGGTTCAGCGCCGCATAGAAACTCAGCAGGTGCTCGCCCAGGGCGGTGAAAAACTCAAGTTCCTCGGGGGACAGAAAATACGGTTCCGGAGAAATGCGCCAGTGATGCGCGCCCGCTTGCGAAAGCGCGGCGGCGTCGGCATAAAGACCCGATTGCGTGAGAAAGGATTTGATGGCGGAAAACTTGTCGTCGGGCTGTGTGATCATAACCTTCGTGGCAGACTAAGAAATTAGCGCAAGAATGTCAATAAACCCTATAAAAGAGAACCGATTGCTGCTAGTTTAGATGCCGGAATCCGGCACAGGTTCTGGATACGGCGAAAACCGCGCTTTCAGGGCCTCAAACGGCCCCAAGCGGGCCGTCCCGCGGACTTTGAAAAACGGTGAATCTGCATGCAACCCGACCCGAAAAACCCGGCCTCCGGCGATGGTATTTCGCTGTTTCCCCTGCCCTCGACCGTGTTTTATCCCAAGACCCATCTGCCGCTGCACATTTTCGAGCCGCGCTACCGGCAGATGATTTCCGAGGCGCTGGAGGGGGAAGGACGGATCGGCATGGTCCTGCTCAAACCGGGCTGGGAGGAAAACTATCACGCCTCGCCTGCGATCGTCGAGGTGGGATGCGTCGGCATGATCGAGCACCACATCCGCTTTCCTGACGGCAAATACGATCTGGTGCTGCGCGGTCAGAACCGCTTCCGCATCGTGCGCGAATTCGGCGGCAAACCGTATCGCCGCGCCGCCATCGAGACGCTCAAAGACAGCAACGACGTGCTGCTGGGTTCCGGCCCGTCTCCCGCCGTAACCGCGCTTTTGCAGCAGGTGCGCCGCTACGCCGAAGCCCTGCCCGCCGGCAAGAAACCCAAACAGATTCCCGGCGAGGAAAGCTTCCCGCGGCTGGGCGAACTGGTGGACAACCTGGCCTACGCGCTCAACCTGCTGGCCGAGCAGCGACAGGTCCTCCTCGAAGAACAGGACGTGATGCGCCGCACCGAGATCCTGACGGCGCTGCTGCAGGAAAAAATCGCCATCGTCGCGCGCTCGAAAAATCTCAAAGCGCGCGGCGCCGACGTGCGCCTCAACTGACCCATCTCACGCCGGGAACATCTCGCCCGCACCCTTCATCCACGCCTGCCGTACAGCCGATTATCCGGATCAGGAGACGTCGAACGGTGCTTTAAAATTTTATACAGCTGCAGACCGATCAGGTAGACGTTGCCCAGGGAAACGATCAGGTAAAACGCAAGCTCCGGCCGACCGATCAGGGAAAACACCACCAGCACCATGTTGTTGGTGCACAGGCACAACGGGCTGCTGAGCGAGAGAAAGACTTTATCCGCGTACCACGTCCTCTCTTCCACGGGCCAGCGAAACCGCCCGGCCAGCCTGCGGCTGAAACGGTCCAGCATTTCGATCAGGCCGTCCTGCCAGCCGTAAAGCAGCGCGTGCATCCGCTGCAGAAACAGAACCCCTTGAGACAGTTCTCCCGAACGCACGGCTTTTTCATCTTCGGCCGTCACGTCCTCGCGCAGCCGGTTCATCGCGTAAGCCCCGACGCGCGAGGTGTAGCTGACGAGATAAAAAACGAAGTAGGAGCAGTGCAGCAGGCAGCTCAAAAACGCGACCGCCCCCAGCGCCCAGAAAAACGCATCCCCCGATGCCGCGGTCAGCCGGTGGCTGAGCGCCGCGTACACCGCGAACGCAACCCAGAAATCGGTGAGCGAATCGAAAAAACGCCCGTACCGGGAAACCTCACCGCGGGCGCGCGCCAGATTGCCGTCCACATTGTCGAAAAAAACCTTGCTGTACAGCAGCACCGCCCCCAATACCAGTCCCACCACGCCCGGAATCAGATAACAACGCGCCGCCGCAAGCCCCAGCACCAGCGACAACAGCGTGATCTGGTTCGCCGACACCGGCCGGGCGTACAGCCAGCGCACCGCCTGCTCGTTGGCGAAGTACCACCAGTCGTTGATGTCGAAAAAGCGCGCCTCGGGTGCGAGCTTGTGCATTTTTTCGGGTTTGAATACGGGAATCAGTTGCATCGAACAGGAAGGATACGGTCAGCAGACACCACAGATTTTGCAGACGGCCGTGTCGCACACCGGCGTGTGCGCTTCTTTCAGTCCGCGTTGATAGTCCTGCCAGAGAAAATCGTTTTTGTAGCCGTGATCGACGATGTCCCAGGGCAACGCGTCCTCCGCACCGTACTGCCGGTACACGAAGCGGTCCGCGCTCGCGCGAAAGGCTTTCACCGCATCCTGGGCGTCGTGTCCGTTTGCGAGGTAGTGCTGAAAAAAAGCCAGCAGGCTGCGGTCGCCGCGCGACAGATAAGTTTGCAGATACGCCTCTTTGGGCGATCCGAGGCTGAGCTTCAGATGCGGCTGCCGCCCCAGCGCCTTGCGCACCCGCATGAATTTCTTTTTCAGGCTGGCCACCGGTTCCATGGGATGCCATTGAAACGGCGTTCCCGGTTTCGGGATCAGCGGGCTCAGACTGATGATCACATGCCCGATGCGCCCGCGTTTGCGCGACGCCTCCACGTAAACCTGCATCACCCGCTCCACCAGCGCGATGAAGCTGTCGATGTCCGCATCGGTCTCCTCGGGCAGCCCGATGATCGAGTAGATCTTCAGATGCAGGATGCCTTTCTCGGCGAGGAACCGGCATTTCTCGACGATGAACGCATCCGTCGCCGCCTTGTTGATGACGTTGCGCATGCGCTCGGAAGGCCCGTCCACCGCCACCGTCAGGGTTTTCTGGCCGCTTCGCACGATGAGATCCACCAGCTCGTCGGTCAGGGTTTCCATGCGCAGCGAGGAAAACGAGAGCGTCCTGCCCTGGTCCATGATGCGCTTCGCCAGCGGCATCAGGTCCGGATGATCGGTGACCGACGGCCCCACCAGTCCCACCGTGGAGATCGTGCTGTTCTGCTGATCCAGAACGCGCTCCAGCGCCTGGTAGGTGGCGTCGAGGTCCGGAACCCGCGGCGGCCGGTAGATGAAGCCCGCCGTGCAGAAGCGACAAGCCCAGATGCACCCGCGCGTGACCTCCATCAGCGCCATGTCCTTGAACGTGGAGACCGGATCGTGCACCGTGGAATGCGTGCACAGATCTCCAGCTTTCTCGGTCCAGTGCCGCATCACCCGCTGCGGAACGCCCGGTTCCGCCGTGTAACCGGCAAACGCGCCCCCATTGGAATGCGGCCGGTAGAACTGCGGCACATACATGCCGGGGATGCCGGCGGCCCGCCGCAACAGATCGCGCGGGTCCCGCCAATCGGAGCCCGTGTACAGATTGAAAAACGCTTCCGCTAGGCCTTCGCCTTCGCCGACGAAAAACGCATCGACGATCTCGGCCAGCGGTTCCGGGTTGATGAAAATCGCCGACCCGCCCGCCAGGAGGAGCGGAGACTTCGATGTGCGCGCATTGCGTTCGAGGGGAATGTTAAAATACTTGAGGATCGCCGCGACGTGCAGGTAATCCGGCTCGAACGAGACGGAGAACGCGATCATGTCGAAATCCTGCGGGCGCATGCGGCGTTCGTGCGACCGCAGCGCATCCGGCGGCATCGACGTCATCGCTGGGTCCCAGCCCGGCGGCAGGCTGAAGCGGTCGCACACCACCCCTTCGATGTCGTTGAGCAGCGTGTGCACGCGCTGAAAGCCGAGGTTGGCCAGCGCCACGTCCGTGGTGTGCGGATAGACCAGCAGCACGTTCACCGGACGCACCGGTTGCGCAAGTTCAACAGACGCCGTCGGGTCGGATTTCAGGCTCGTGTTCAAATGGCGGAATCGTTTCGTTTGCAGGGCGCGTTTCCGGGCACAACAGCGGGCCCTGCGGATGATCAAATAAAACCCGCATCCTTCAGAAAATGGTGCAGAATGCCATGATACCCCAATTCATGGCAAGGAACCACGATTCACTGACTATGGACTCGCAAAACCCCCCCGCTCCCACCGGCCGGGACCGGATGAAAGGATACATCGGCCGGGTGGCCGCAGGCCCCCGGATGAGCAAGGATCTCACCGAAAATCAGGCCGAAGACGCCCTCAGCCTGATCCTGGGGGGCTCGGTCTCGCCCGCCCAGGCGGCCGCCTTTCTGATCGCCCAGCGGATGAAGCGGGAAACCGTCGCCGAGACGCTGGGTTTCTGGAGGGCGCTCGATAAAACCACCGTCCGGCATCCGGCGCCGTTCGAGCGCCTGCTGCAGATTTCCGACCCGTTCGACGGCTTCAACCGGGTTCCCTATTTCGGCCTGTACGTCTTTCCCGTTCTGGCCGGGTTGGGCCTGCCCGCCTACGGGCATTCGAGCGCGCCGCTGCCACCCAAATCCGGCATCACCTTCGAAAAGATCCTCACCGCTCACTACGGAATGCCCGAAGACCTGGGGCTGG
The DNA here is from genome assembly GCA_965223345.1 of Nitrospinales bacterium. GTDB lineage: Bacteria > Nitrospinota > Nitrospinia > Nitrospinales > VA-1 > CBDCWG01. Next base: position 1,150,229 of record CBDCWG010000012.1, on the reverse strand, counting down.
AAACACGGCTGCAACTGCTGAAAAAATTCCGCTTCGGTTTTTTCAGCACGCGCCACACCCATCCCCAACTCGAGAGCTTGCGCAGCTTGCGCGAAGAGATCGTCAAGCGCCCCATCCTGGCGACGCTCGAGAAGATGCTGTTTCCCATCGAGGCCGCCGCCGGTGGCAATTTTCTCGCGTCGGGCTATTTCCACAAAGGCTATGAGGTCCCCATGCTGGCGGTGGCCAGGATCAGCGGGTTCGACGCCACGGTGCTGGGAAACGGCATGGAAGGCACCACGTTGTACGGCGTGCACAAGGACGCGCAGATTCACCTCGATCGGGCGGGAGAAAAACCGCGCACGATGAAAATCACACTGCGCGGCCTGTATCCGGAAACCCCCGCCGTCGCCGCAGCGTACGCAGAGTTGAAAGACACGACGCTTTCGCTCGGCCTGCTGGCGGAGCTGGGAGAAACCGCGCTCAAAGAAAACCAGGGACCCGCCGCGCCTCTGATCGCACACCATGCGGGAAGCCTGTTGCATCTTTTGGGACTGACGCAAAGTTTCGCTTCCGGCTTCGAATCCGCCGAACGGGTTTTGCAGAGCGGCAGGGCGCACGCTCAGTGGATGGATTTCGTGCAGGAAAGCCGGTGATTCAGGAAGGTTTCAGCATCGGTTGCAGATGATCCCAGACCTGGGTCGCCACCACCGCGTACCCCGCGCCCTCGGGATGGATGCCGTCCGCCTGCGTGTATTCCCGCTTGGCGGCGATCCCTTCCAGCAAAAACGGCAGGAACGTCAGGTCGTTCTCTTCGGCGAGCCGCTCAAACACCGCTTCGAACTCCTCCGAATACTGCTCGCCGTAATTGGGCGGCACCTTCATGCCCGCCAGCAGCACCCGCGCCCCCTGCGCCACACAGGCGTCGATGATCGCTTGCAGGTTGGCCCGCATTTCGGCAACCGGAAGTCCGCGCAGCCCGTCGTTGGCGCCCAGAGCGAGGATCACGATCTGCGGCTTGTGCTTCAAAACCCAGTTGATCCGGCGCACGCCACCCGCCGTGGTGTCGCCGCTCACCCCCGCGTTGACCACGCGGTGCGGGTATCCCTGCTCTTTAAGCATGGCTTGCAGCCGCGAAGGGTAATTCTCTTTTTCCGGCACGCCAAACCCCGCGGTCAGGCTGTCGCCAAAGGCCAGGATCACAGGGGGTCCCTCTCCCGATAATTGCGCAACGAACAGAAACAGCGGCAACAACAATCCCAGGGCCGCCGCGGTTGCCGCCGCGCGGGCGCTCCGTGCTAAACTGAATAAACGATCCCGCATTGTTTTATACTAAAATGGAATGAACCCGCAAAACAAAACGCACGCTCAAAAAGGAAACGTTCCGTGATCCAGATCCGTCAGTTGAAAAAAAGCCTGCACGGTGGAGGCCACCGTGTGGACATCTTGAACGGCATCGACCTCACCATCCCCAGCGGCCAGTTCGTGGCCATCACCGGCCCCTCCGGCAGCGGCAAAACCACCCTGCTGAGCCTGGTCGCCGGGCTGGACGTCCCCACCAGCGGCAGTATCGTGATCGACGATCAGGATATCACGAAACTGGATGAGGATGCACTGGCCTCGCTGCGCGGCCGGCGCTTCGGTTTCATCTTTCAAAACTTCCACCTCATCCCGACGCTGACCGCGGTGGAAAACGTGATCCTGGCCGCCGAGCTCAACGACGCCCCGTCGCCGCGCAAAAAATCCGAGGACCTTTTGGGCATGGTCGGCCTCTCCGGGCGGCTGGACCACTACCCCGCCCAGCTTTCCGGCGGCGAACAGCAGCGGCTGTGCCTGGCGCGCGCGTTCGTCAACGAACCGGAGATCGTGCTCGCCGACGAACCGACGGGCAACCTGGATTCGAAAAACAGCGGCCACATCCTCGAACTGATTCAGGAACTGCACCGCGTGAAACGCGCGACCATCCTGCTCGTCACGCACGAGCCGGAGATCGCCGCCAAATCGCAGCGCATCCTGACACTGGAAGACGGCGCCATCGTCGGCGACAGCAAGCCGGAGCCGGTGTCTTCCTGACACATCGAAAGAGATCATGAAACCCTCTCAACTCAGCGCATCGCAAACCCTCGCCCTGGTGCTCTCCGAATTTCGCGGAGCCTGGCGGCGGTTCGCGTTTTTCATCCTGTGCATCGCCATCGGCGTCGGCGCGGTGATGCTGATCCAAAGCCTCTCGGCGCTTCTGGACCACACCGTCAGCAAACAATCGAAAAGCCTGCTCGCCGCCGACATCGCCATCAAGGGAAGCTGGGAGCAGAACGAGAAGGACCTCCAATATCAAAAAGAGGCGCTGCCTCCCGAAACGCAGTTCGTGTTCGTCAAGGTGCTGGACGCGATGGCGCGCTACGCCCACCCGACCGAAGCGGGCAAGGAAAGCTCGCTGCTGGTGGAACTCAAATCCGTGCCCACCGCACCGCCCCTGTATCCGTTGTACGGGGAGCTGGAGACCCGGCCCGCCGCTCCGTTGAGTGCGCTGCTGGCGAACAACGGCGCCGTCGTCGAACCGGGTTTCCTGCTGCGCACGGGACTTGCCATCGGCGACACGTTTCGCGTCGGCGATCAAACCGTCACCATCAACGCCACCGTGAAATCCGAACCGGACCGCATCTCGAGGGCGTTCAGCATCGGGCCGCGCATCTTCATATCCCGCGCCACCCTGAAGGCCGCCAAGCTGATCCGCCCCGGCAGCCGCGTGCGCCACCAGACGCTGATCAAACTGCCCGACGACATGGAACTCGAGTTGGGGATGGCGATTTTGAAACGCGGCCTCACCGACAAATCGCTGCGGGTGCGCAGCTACAAAGACGTGCAGTCTTCGCTCAACGACTCCATCGAGCGCATCGGCCAGTATCTCGGCGCGGTCGGCGTCATCGCGCTGATCATGGGCGGCATCGGCGTCGCCATGATCATCCGCACCTTCATGGCGGGCAAGCTGGACACCATCGCTATCCTCAACTGCGTCGGCGCGTCATCTTCCACCGTGTTCCGCGTGTACCTCATCCAGTCGCTGTTTCTCGGCTTCATCGGCAGCCTGCTCGGCCTGGGAATCGGTTACGCGGTGATGTATCTTTTGCCGACGCAACTGGCGGGGCTGCTGAACGTGGACATTCAGCCGCAGTTCTACTGGCTTCCCGCGTTGCAGTCCCTGACCCTGGGCATGGTCACGACGCTGCTGTTCTGTCTCTGGCCGTTGAGAAAAGCGGTGCAGACCCGGCCGTTGCGTCTGTTCCGGCGCAATTTCGAAGAAGAGGAACTGTCCGCAGGCTCGCGCAGGGAACGGTTGTGGATGGGCGCGTTCATGCTGGCCGGGTTGTCGGCGATGATTTTCTGGCAGGCGGGTTCGCTCAAACGCGGCGCGGTGTTTCTTTGCGCCCTCGCCGTGTCGGCGCTGATCCTGCGCTTCGTGTCGGCGCTGCTTTTAAAAGGGCTGAAAAAACTGCCGCCGGCGCGCAGCATGACGCAGCGCTACGGCATCGCCAACCTGTACCGGCCCAACAACCAGGCCGTGTCCATCATCACCTGCATCGGCATGGGCATCATGCTGGTGCTCACGGTGCGTCTGGTGCAGATGGACATGCTGGCGATGTTGAAATCCAACACCGAGATCGACCCGCCCAATTATTTTTTCATCGACATCCAGTCCGACCAGAAGGACCGGTTCATCGCAATCATCGACAGCGTGTCGCCGGAGGCCAAGCGGGACGTGGTGCCGCTGGTGCGATCGAAGCTGCACAGCGCCGACGGCAGAACAGCCGCCAACTGGCAGTATAAAAACCAGCAACAGGAGGAATGGTTCATCAACCGCAACTTCGTGCTCACCTATATGGAGGGCTCGCCACCGAAGGATAACACGATCGTCAAGGGCACGTGGTGGAGCGAGGCGGAAGCGTCCGTGCCGCAGGTTTCGCTGGAAGAGGACGCGGCGCGCCGGCTGGGCGTGACGCTGGGCTCCACGCTCACCATGGACATCCAGGGCATCCAGGTCTCGGCGCCGGTGACCAGCATCCGCAAGGTCAACTGGCGCAACATGCGCACCAATTTTTACATGATCTTTTCACCGGGCGCGCTGGCGGGCGCACCGGTGACGTATGTGGCTACCGTGCACGTGCCGGATGACAAGGAAATCGCGCTGCAGCAGGCGGTGGTCGATGCGCTGCCCAACGTCACCGTGCTTTCCACCAGCGACATCGTCAACACCGTCGAAACGGTGGTGGAAAAACTCAAGACCCTGGTCGATTTCATGTCCGGCTTCAGCATCCTCGCCGGCCTGTTCATCCTGTCGGGCTCCGTCGCCTCCACCAAATTCAGGCGGATGAAAGAATCCGCCGTGCTCAAGATCCTGGGCGCGCGCCGCGGAAAAGTGGCGCGGATTCTCGGCATCGAATACGCCACGCTGGGCGCGGTCGCGGGCCTGCTTGGAGTCGGGCTTTCCGCCGCCCTGTCCTGGGCGGTGATGAAATACCTGGTCAAGGCGAGCTGGCACCCCTACCCCGGCGTCCTGCTTTGGGCGATCGTGCTGACCGTGCTCGGCACCACGCTCACCGGCATCCTGAGCAGTCTCGATGTTTTGAAAAACAAACCCATCCGCACCCTGCGCAGCCTGGGCGCGTGAACCGCGGATATGCGGAAAACATTTCATCTTCAAAAACGGGCCGCCGCCTTCTATAATCGAGGCTCATCACACAAGTCGGTTTGAGGCGCACGATGCGTTTTATCCCACACATTCGAGACGGACGGTCTCACACGGGGATCGGGATTCTGCTCGCGTTGACCCTCTGGCTCGTTCCCGCGGTGTCCGCCGACGAACCGGATGAAGTGCGGATCGCCGCCGGGGAATTCCGGATGGGCACGCAGGAAGCAACGCAGAGCGAAGCCCCCGTTCACACGGTTTTTCTGGATGCGTTCTTCATCGACCGCTACGAGGTCACCAACGAAGCCTACCGCGCCCGTATGGCCAATCACGTTCCCAGTCCGCAGTCCGCCTGCGACCGCTGCCCGGTGACGCGCGTGAGCTGGTTCGAAGCAAAAGCGCATTGCAACGCGGTCGGGAAGCGACTGCCGACGGAAGCGGAATGGGAAAAGGCCGCGCGCGGACCGCAGGGTTGGAACTACGGTTTCGGGAACCGGGCCGATCCTGAAAAAGGACATTTCGCAAAAACGATGCGGGCCGGAGCGCTGCCCGTCGAAGCGCTCGGTCTGTACGGTTACGGAACTGGCCATTTGAGCGGCAATGTGTGGGAGTGGGTGAACGATTGGTTCGACGACACCTACTACGCGGCGAGCCCCAAACGAAACCCGAAGGGCCCGCCATCCGGGTTTCGCAAAAGCGTGCGCGGCGGCAGCTGGTACAATGCGGCCTACTACGTCCATGCGGGCATGCGCTTCGCACTGAAACCCGGCATGAAACTCGATTCAGTCGGGTTTCGCTGCGTGCGCGACGCTCGATGAGCGCTGCGGCCCGCGCGTAAATTGAAAATCGTTTCGGCGATTCGGCGGCAACGCGCCGGATCGCGTTGAATGGTGAGAGGACGGCATGCATCGGATTCGCATTCGAAAATCCTGGGAACTTCCGGAGCGCGACGTCACACCGGAAGCGCTGCACCGGGAACGCCGCAAATTCCTGCGCCAGATCTCGACCGTGAGCATGGGCGCAGCGCTGTTTCTGCTCGCGCCGTCGGTTCCGGGAATCGGCCGTCTGTGGGGGCAGGAGAGCACCGGCGATTCCCAATACCTGTCCCCCGAATCCATCGTCACCCGCTACAACAATTTTTACGAGTTCGGCACCGTCAAGGACGCAATCTGGAAACAGGCTCAGGCGCTGCAAACCGGCGAGTGGAAAATCGAGATCGCGGGACTCGTGAAAAAACCGCGCGTCATCGACGCTCAGTCGCTGATCCGCAGCATGGAGCTTGAGGAGCGGATCTACCGGCTGCGCTGCGTTGAGGCCTGGGCGCTGGTGATCCCCTGGACCGGGTTTCCTCTGCGCCGCTGGATCGAGAAACTGCAACCGTTGTCGTCGGCGCGCTACGTCAAGTTCACCACGTTTTTGAATCCCAACATTGCGGCGGGACAGAAACGGCGGTTCTGGGAACCCTGGCCGTACACCGAAGGGCTGCGGCTCGATGAGGCGATGCACCCGTTGAGCTTCATCGCCACCGGGATCTACGGGCACGCGCTGCCGCCGCAGAACGGCGCGCCGCTGCGGCTGGTGGTGCCCTGGAAGCACGGTTTCAAGAGCATCAAGTCCATCGCCCGCATCGAATTCACGCGCGAGGAACCCGACACGTTTTGGCAGAGCGTTTCGCCCCTGGAATACGATTTTCTCGCCAACGTGCGGCCGGAAGTGCCTTACGCCCGCTGGGAGCAGGCGTACGAACGGATGCCCGGCCGCGGCGAAGAACTGATCCCGACCCAACCCTTCAACGGCTACGCGGCCGAAGTCGCGCACCTGTACCCATGAGCTGCAAACACAAAATACCCGTATCGCAAAAGATCGCATTCCGCTGCGCGCGGACCGGCCTGCCCGTCCTCTTCATCCTGCTCGGCCTGTTCACAGCGCCCATAGCGCACGCACAATGGCAGGACATCGGGCCGAAAGACGGCTACGAAGCGCCTCCCTACGTTGCCCCGCCGCCGCCCGAGTCCCGGCTGCACCTCATCGACAACGGCGACGGCACCATCAGCGATCCCGATTCCGGCCTGATGTGGGCGCAAAAGGACAGTTATGCGGATCTGAACCGCTGCCTCAACTGGCATGAATCCAATGACTATGTCCGGGAACTCAAGGTGGGCGGGCACACCGACTGGAGATTGCCGACGTTGAAGGAACTCGCCGGCATCTACGACGACACGAAGGAGAGTGTCATCTCCCTGGATCACGATCCCGATCAACCGCTGGGACTCGATGAAAAATTCGCCGACGGCGCCGCCTACTGGTCCTGGTCTGCGGATTTCGAGGAAACGGATCTGACCGATTGCTGTGCCCGGTCGTTTTATTTCGTCAAAGGGATGGTGCACGCACGCCGGTTCAGCATGTGCGCCAACGGAGGCGTGCGGCCCGTCCGCGACGAGAAGTGAAGGCCGGACAACCCGTCACTTCGTCTTGCGGCACAACCAGGCGCAGTTGTCGAAATCGGTCTGGCAGCGCCGCTCCCGATCCTTGGTGCAGTGCCTGAACTCGGAGCGATTGGGGTCGTCCTGATGGCACATGGGAATCACCAGGGAGACGCACGTGTCTCTGGCGGCGCGGCAGCAGCCGGCGCATTGCTCGAGCGAGCCTTCCTGATGACAGGCCTTGCGGTCCCCGCCGTTTTGCGCCAGATCGAACAGCGGGTTGGAAATCCGTGACTGGAGAGGGGCGGAATCCAGGTCCTCGAGCCCGTCCAGGGCGTTCGCGGTGCCTCCCAGAAACAAAAGCAGGCTGCAAAGGGTGAACATCGATGTTGCGGCCCAAATCCCCGTCTTTCTCATAAGCCTTCCCCTCCTTTGAATGTCATGTGATGGGATGAATAAAATGGATCGTGGATGGATGGCGAGCGGCACGCTCTTGCGGGATCATTCTATCAAAATACGGCGGGCCGAAAAAACGGGAAAGCGCTGCGGGAATGCTATTCCGTGTCGGAGGAGGAACTCGAGTTATCGGGCAGGCTCGCGATGTGCCGCACAATTTCCCCTTCCACCATGTAGATCACGTCTTCGGCGATGTTCGTCGCGTGGTCGGCAACGCGCTCCAGGTAGCGGGAAGCGGAGAGAAGGTGGATCAGGCTGTTGATGTTCTTGGGATCGTTGGAAATGGCTTTTTCCACCAGTTGATACATTTCCCGGTTCATCGCATCCACGGCGTCGTCGGAAGAGCAGACTTTGCGCGCGAGCAGCGTGTCGCCCTCCACGAGCGCGTCCAGACTGCCTTTGAGCATGGCCTGGGCTTTCTGCGCCATGTTGTTGAAGTCGAAAGGAAGCTCCACCGATTCCTGGGTCGCAAGATACACCGCCCGCTCGGCGATGTTCACGGCGAGATCGCCGATCCGCTCCAGATCGTTGTTGATCTTGAGGATGGCGATGATCAGGCGCAGATCGTTGGCCACCGGCTGGTGCAGGGCCAGAATTTTCAGGCATTCTTCTTCGACGTCCACTTCGATCTGGTCGATGTCGGTGTCCCCGTCGATCACCTTGAGCGCCACCGACGAGTTTCGCATGGTCAGAGACATGACGGCCTTTTTCACGCTCTCTTCCACCAGCGTTCCCAATGAAAGGATCATGTTTTTCAGTTTTTCGATCTCTCGTTCCAGATGCCTGGGGTGCCGTGCCATCCTGATCTCTCCTGATCAACCGAAACGTCCGGTGATGTAATCCTCGGTCTCTTTTTTGTCGGGTTTGGTGAACAACCGGTCCGTGGGACCGAATTCCATCAACTCGCCAAGCAGCAGAAACCCGGTGTAGTCGGCGATGCGCGCCGCCTGCTGCATGTTGTGGGTGACGATGACGATCGTGTATTTTTCCTTGAGACCCACCATCAACTCCTCGATCCTGCCTGTCGCCAGCGGATCGAGCGCCGAACAGGGTTCGTCCATCAACAGCACTTCCGGTTCCACCGCGATCGCGCGCGCGATACAGAGGCGCTGCTGCTGCCCGCCGGACAGGGCGAGCGCGCTTTCGTGCAGGCGGTCCTTGACCTCATCCCACAGGGCCGTGGATTTCAGGCTCCGCTCGACGATGTCATCCAGTTTGCCTTTGTCTTTCAGCCCGTGCACTTTGGGTCCGTAGGCCACGTTTTCAAAGATGGTCTTGGGAAACGGGTTGAATTTCTGGAACACCATGCCCACCCGTTTCCGCAGCACGCTGACATCCTGGCCCATCGTGCTGAGATCCACACCGCCGATGCGGATGACGCCCTCCATGCGGGCCCCTTCCACCAGGTCGTTCATGCGGTTGATGCAGCGCAGCAGCGTCGATTTGCCGCAGCCCGAGGGACCGATGTAGGCGGTGACCCGGTTTTTCGGGATCACCATGGAAATGTCCTTTAGAGCCTGCTTGTCCCCATAGAAGAAATTGACATTGTCGATTTCCACCATCGGGTTCGCCAGATCCGAAGACGTTTTCGAAGTTTTCGCGGTTTCTTCCATTTGCGGCGGAGAAACGATTTCAGCTGGATTTCTCTTGGTATCGGTCATCTGGGTTTTCAGTTTGATTTCCGCCATTAAAAGCGTCCCCCTATTATACCCCTGAAACGGACAATTTTCTTCTCAAACGATTCCGCAGCAGAATAGCGGAAAAATTCAGCAGCAGAACGATCACGATCAACAACAAGGTGGTGGTGAACACCATGGGCCGCGCCGCGTCCACATTGGGCGACTGGAAGCCCACATCATAGATGTGAAACCCCAGATGCATGAATTTGCGCTCCAGGTGGATGAACGGGAAAATCCCGTCCACAGGCAGGGAGGGAGCGAGCTTCACCACCCCCGTGATCATCAGAGGCGCCACCTCCCCCGCCGCCCGTGCCATGGCCAGGATCAGGCCCGTCAGGATGGAAGGCATCACCGCAGGCAGCACGACCCGCCAGGTGGTCTCGAATTTCGTGGCGCCGACCGCTAAAGAAGCTTCCCGGATACCCGGCGGAACCGAAGCCAGCCCCTCTTCGGTGGACACGATGACGACGGGAACCGTCAGAAGCGCCATGGTCAGCGAGGCCCAGAGGATGCCCCCGGTCCCGAAGGTGGGCGTCGGCAGCGATTCGGAGAAAAAGAAGTTGTCGATCGAGCCGCCGATAAAATAAATGAAGAACCCGACGCCGAACACACCGAACACGATCGAGGGAACGCCCGCCAGATTGTTCACCGCAATCCGCACCGCACTGACCATCGGCCCCTGGCGGGCGTATTCGCGCAGGTAAAACGCCGCGATCACGCCCAGGGGCGTGGCCATCATGCTCATGATCAGGACCATCATGACGGTGCCGTAGATCGCCGGAAACACTCCGCCTTCGGTGTTGGCTTCCCGCGGTTCCTCGACCACAAACTCCCAGATCTTGGCGAGGAAAAAACCGATTTTGTCGAACAGGCCGAAATCGTTGGGCGAATACACCCGGATGATTTTGGCCAGCGGGATGACTTTCTCCCGACCCTCCTCGGTGGTCATCCGCACCTCGACGGTCTGGTCCTGCCGCAACCGGGTCAGGTCCTTTTCCAGCACCTTGTATTCGTCTTTGAGCTTCTGCTCTTGCTCTTTGAGCTTCGCAATTTGTTTCCCGCCGGTCACCCCTTGCAGATCCAGCGCCTTCAGTTCCAGCCGGTTTTGTTCCAGGTAATGGTTGACCTTACCGATGTCCTTGCGTTCGATCTTTTTGATTTTCCTGTACGTCGCTCTCGCTTCAGGCAGGAGTTCCTGCACCGCCCGCAAACCCGCTTCGTGGCCTGCGGCGATGGCACGGCCCTCGTCCTTCACTTCCTGGATCGTGCCGTAGAACTCGCCCCATTCCCGCCGCTCCACGATCACGGCGTTTTTGGAGCGCACCATCGATTTGATGTTGTCCTCATCCAACCAGGCAAAGTCGAATCCGTACACATCCCGGTTGCCCTTTTTCACCTGAATGCGGTACTTGAGCGGCGCTTCCGGATCTTCGGGATTGGGGATCGATTCCCGCGCCGTCACCTGCCCCAGCACCTTGGTCCCGTCGTTCATAAAAATGCTGACGGTTTCACCGGGCCAGAAAAACTGCGTCGCATTGACAAAAATGGCGAGCAGCAGAGCGGCGACCATGATGAGGGAAAGGGCGAGCCCGGCCCCGGAAAGCCAGATGAAAAAATCCCCCCTTCTCCAGACTCCCTGCAGATGACCCTTCATAACACCCGGTACCTCTTTCTGAGACGCAGGCGCACGACCTCCGCCACCGTGTTGATGAAAAACGTCATGACGAACAGCAAAAACGCCGCGAGAAAGAGCAGCCGGAACAGCGTTCCGCCTTCCGGCGCTTCGGGCAGCTCGACCGCGATGTTGGCCGACAACGCACGGAACCCGTTGAACACGCTCCACTCCATCACCGGCGTGTTGCCGGTGGCCATGAGCACGATCATGGTCTCACCGACCGCGCGGCCGAAACCGATCATGATCGCCGAGAAGATGCCCGGACTCGCCGTCGGCAGGATGACCTGGATCGCCGTCTGCCACGGTGTGGCCCCCAACGCCAGAGACGAAGCCCGGAGGTGCTCCGGCACGTTGGACAGCGAATCCTCGGTGATCGTGAAAATCATCGGGATGACCGCAAAGCCCATCGCCAGGCCAACCACCAGCGCGTTGCGCTGATCGTAGGTGATGCCGAACACCTCGTGCCAGAAGGACCGGTGATCCCCGAACAGGAACTGAACTTCAACCACATGCCCGAGATAAAACGAAAGCAGGCCGGCAAAGAGCGTGAGCGGAATGAGAAAGGAGATCTCCATGCCTGTGGGAACCTTGCCGTACAATTTATCCCAGCCTTCGTAGATCAACAGCGTCACCAGAACCAGAAACACGATCACGAAAGGCATGAGGATGATCCCCGGAAGCCAGCGTTCGACCTCGGGTGCGATGAGCAGCGCCGCGAAAAATCCCAGCACCACGCTGGGCAGCGCCGCCATGAGCTCGATCGTGGGCTTGACGATCCCCTTGAGCCGGGGATGCATGAACTGCGAGGTGTAAAACGCTCCCAGAAGCGCCAGCGGAACCGCGAACAGCAAGGCGTAGAACGTTCCCTTGAGGGTGCCGAAGATCAGGGGCACCAGGCTGAATTTGGATTCGAACGCGTCGGTGCCGCCGGTGGACTGCCAGACATAGGCGGGTTCGTCGTACCCTTCGTACTGGATCTTGCCGAACACCGACTTGAGCGTGATCTGCGGGTACGGATTGTTCAGGGTCCAGAGCAGCAGGTCGCCCTGCGCGTCCGCCGCGATCACGCCGTTGGCCTTGCGCGACATGGAGAAAGCCTGAAACGGAATGTTGTCCGGATGAGTCAGGTTGAGCTGGGTCTCTCCGGTGGACCCGTAGTGCACGTTGATCTCTTTTTGCGAGCCGGAGATGAATCCCTTGGTGCGCAGCGATTTTTCAAAATACGCCGCGTTTTCGGCGTGCGGCGTGAAGTCGTAAATTTTCCGCAATCCCTTGTTGCCGTCATCGCGCCGGTACCATTGATACGAAGCGACCCCTCCCGTAGAGTCACCGATCACCAGCGTGTAGCCGCCCAGCAGATAGCCGAACAGCGACACCCCCACACCGGGGTCCTGAGTGGCGCCCACCACCTCGACTTTCAGTTCTGAATCCAGATCCGCGAGCGACGCTCGAAGGATCTGCCCGGACGTGGTGCCGACGATGAGCGCGCTCTCGACGGGATCGAGGATCATCGCCGAGATCGCCCCCTTCACCACGGGAAAAGCCAGGTGGTGCGTGACGGTTTTTCTTTTTGTCACCCCCATCAGATTCGTCTTTTCGATTTTTTCCACGAGGGTGACGTTCGCGGGCCCCGTCGCCGCGGCGATGTAAGAACCCTCCTCCCCCTCGACATGCGTCAGCAGGGTGACCGGTTCCGCATCTTCCCGCACCAGCACGGCCTGCTCGGCCTTGAGGGATGGCACGATGGTTCGCACGTCCCCTTCGAACCGGCTTTCAAAGTGGACCGCGACCGGCAACACCCGCCCGTCCGAAAGCCCGAGCACGATGCGGCCCTCCGCATCCGTGGACACCGCCGTCACCTGCGCGTTGCCCAACCCCTCTAGGGGAAAATCCGCAAACATTTTCTCGGACACCAGGGAATGAAACCCGATGCCCGACACATCCACCCGGTAAGCCACTTCCCGGTACTCGTCCATGCCCACAGCCAGCGCCGGGGTGTCTTTTCCGGTGGCAACGGTTTTATCCAGCGAAGAGGTGGGATTTTTGAAAAGGGGGAAAAACTCGAAGACGATGACGAACAGAATGGCGAGGATGCACGCGATGATGATCCACCCGCCCAGCGTCACGCCCTTGGTCGCCAGACGATCCAGGAAAAGACGGCGCTTCAGATTGGCGGCGGTGAACAACCCCCGATCCTCCGCCTGTGGAGACGGAAGATCGGGGTTTTGGCTGGTGGATTGCGAAGACATGGTTTAATTGGTCATCTTGGAGGCGCCGGTGAGCATGGCGATGTCCTCCTTGGCGATCGCATCGGCGATCGGGAAATACCCTCCCTTGACCACCACTTCCTGTCCTTCTTTGGAAAGGATCATTTTGAGGAACTCCTGGGTCAGGGGATCGAGCGGTTTTCCGGGAGCCTTGTTGACGTAGATGTAGAGAAAGCGCGCCAGCGGGTAGTCGCCCGCAAGGGCATTTTCCGCGTTCGCTGCGACGTACTGCGTACCTTTTTCCGACAGCGGCAGCGCGCGCACGCTGGCGGTGCGGTAACCGATGCCGCTGTAACCCGCCGCGAAACGATCGACGCTGATGCTCTGCACCACCGAAGCGGAACCGGGCTGCTCTTTCACTTCATCTTTGTAGTCGCCTTTTTTCAGCACCCGTTTTTTGAAAAATCCGTAGGTTCCGGAAGCGGAGTTGCGGCCGTACAGGCTCACCGGCCGCTTGGCCCAGTCGCCGGTCAGCCCCAGGTCGCCCCAGGTTTCGATGTCCTTGTGGCCGCGGCGGGCGGATTTGGAAAACAGCGCATCCACCTGCTTGAGGTTCATGCCTTTTATCGGATTGTCCTTGTTGACGAAAACCGCCAGCGCATCGACGGCGACGCGCACCGGCGTCGGTTTGTAACCGAATTTTTTCTCGAACGCATCCAGCTCCTTGCCTTTCATGGCCCGGGACATGGGACCCAACTGCGCCGTCGCGGAAATCAGCGCCGGCGGAGCGGTGGAGGAACCTTTGCCTTCCACCTGGATGTTGACGTTCGGGTAGAACTCCTTGAATTTCTCCGTCCAAAACGTCATGAGGTTGTTGAGCGTGTCGGATCCCACACTCGAAAGGTTGCCGCTCACGCCGCCGACCTTGGCGTAGGGGGAGAGGTTGGGATCCACTTTGATCGCTTCGGCTCCTGCCTGAGCCGTCGTGAAGAGCATCAGCAGGGAGAAACACACGAGGGTCTTGCCGCATTGTTTTAACATGGTTTGCTCCTTATCAGCACGTTATTTTTAATCCTTTTACACAGACCGTGTTAGATCTTGATTAGGTCTGAATAGAATTTGTTATTGGATTAGGATCGATTCAATCCCTATCGAGAGGAGGAGCCGGAGACGCCGATCCCCCGGCGTCTCCGGGCCAGGGTAATCGTTCCTCATGCGAGGAACCGATTGCGTCAAAACAGCTTGAAGACCAGATCGACCTGCAGGCGGTCCAGATCGTCCTTACCGCCGGTGATCTCTTCGGTGATGAAGTAGGACACGCTCGCCAAAATCCCCTTGTGCAGCCCTACCTTCAAACCGAACTCGCTGCCCTTGGAGTTGGTGCCGCCTTCATGAAAATCGGAGTCGTTGAACGCATCCAGCACCGCGTCGCGCTCGGTTTCCCGGTAGAGGTACTTGACCTGCCAGTCGCCGAAGTCCTTGATTTTATGTCCGACTTTGGCACCGATCTGCCAGGCGTCGTTTTCCAGGTTGTCCGCCCGCCCGGCAGTGTTGGTGGCGTATTCCGCGAACAGCTTGACGGGGATCGCGGTTTTGAGGCCGACCTCCCCGATCACGTTGAAAATATCATAATTCGTCACAAAGTTCCCGGCCGCATCCAGCGTGTTGCCCTTCTGGGGGTTGGTCACCGCGTTGCCGGCGAGCGCGTTGTAATCGAAATAACCGATGCCGATCTTGGCCTTGCCCATGCCGAACTTCTGCTCGATCACCCCCTGATACGCCATCAGGTTCGGATCGTCGTTGCCGCCTGAGTTTTCTTCGACCACGAACTGTCCGAGGATGAGGCTGAGCTTGGTGTTGCCGAATTTGGTGGACAACTCCTCCGCCGCGCCCTCGAAGCTGAGGTCGCCGTCCCACAGCAGTTCCGACCACACGAAGGGGTTGGCGAATTTACCGCCCGTCAATTTGAGGTCCACAGCGCCGAAACCGAATTTGCCGGTGGCGTAACCGCGGTCGAAGTTGAACCCCTTGGTGGAGAACGTGTTGTCGAGCGTCTGGTTGGTCGAGACCGGATCGTCTCCGCCCGTCACCAGACGGAATCCCACGTGAATGTTTTTGGTGAAGTGGTACTTGCCGCCGATTCGAAAGCGGATCCGCTGCCGGTGCCGGTCGAATTTCCGGCTGGCGCTTGCGGTGTTGTCGCCCTCGCGGAACAGACTCTCGTGCCGCAGTCTCAGATCCGCCTTGGGTGTGAAGTTTTCCAGCCACTTGAACTTTTTCTGCTGTGCCTCGAACCGCTCCTCCAGTGCGGTCAGGCGCAACTCGCTTTGCGACATCTGCGCCGCCACCGTTCCCGGCACGACCCAGCTCACGAATGCCAACAATAAGATCGTTTTACCCCTCATTCCCATTGCCTTTCTCCTCTCGGTTTGGTTCTGTGATCCCCATGATTATGGAGCCTTTTCTCCTGAAATGTTCTCTGTTTTTTGGCCCACAATAGGCATGGATTGTTAGAGAAGTATTAGGGACCAAATAGGAGAAGATTATTTGGGCGTGTTGCTGAGATGAGGAAATAATTGAAAAGTAATGCACTGGACAGGCTCAGGGGTGAGGTTGCATCCGTACAGGCACGAGGGGTTAAAAATCGATCTGAAAACGCAGCTGAAACACATGCAGGGGTTGGAAATCCGCGCCACCCGCTCCTTCGATGTCCGCGAGGACGTAATTGAACATCGCCCGGGTGTGGGGGTTCAGATACCAGTTGAGAGCAGCGGTGACATCCTCTTCCTCCCCGCCGCGCACCGTGGCGTCGTTCAAATCGAGAAAGGAGTAGCGCAGCGCCAGTTCCCAGGCTCCGCGGCCTCCCTCGAACACGTTGCGGCGCGGGACCACGCGGCGAAACACCCCGCTCTTGTAGGGGCGGCGCTCACCGGTGAGAAAGTAACCGGCCGATACGTAACCGCCCTTGAGATCCACGTCGGAAAGTCCGGCAGGCCGCTGAACGGTCAGGAAGGTGTATTCCGCTGCCACGTGCAGCGATTCCCAGACCGCCGCCGTTTCGAAGCCGAAACGATGGGCATTTTCGGCCGAAACGCCCCCGGTATCAAGAAAATTATCGGCCAGATTGGATTCCGGCCTGGAGTCAAACTGAAACGTCGATTCGGAGGGCGTGCTGTAGCTGTAGGAAAGGCCCAGATGCACAAGCCGCCCTGCATCCTGTTGCCAGGGAACCCCCGTGAGGCGCAGGGTCAGGTTGGCGCCGTCGTCGCTCTCGATGCGCGGCGGGTTTTCCCCGGTGGGGCGGAACAGCCCGATCGCCCACGTCGCCCGCCCTTGCAGCGCCGAACCGTAAAACGCCAGCCCCAGGTTGCGCCCGGGAATCAGCGCGTTCATCAGGGAATCCTCCATGAACGTGTCGTACTTGCTGCTGATCATCTCTTCCAGAGAGAACGGTTCGCGGAAATGACCGGCGATAAAATTCCCCACCAGCGGCAGTTCGGTCACCCCGATGTACACATCCTTGAAGCTCGTCTGGCCGGCAAAATCGAACTGCGCCTTGAACTGGATGCGCCGGTACAGAATGCCCGCCAGGAAAAGCCGGGCGCGCCGGAACTCCGCGCCGTTTTCCGGCCGGTCGGCGGAAGAACCCGAGGCGTAAAACGCCACGTCGGTCTGGATGCGGCCGCCGATCTGGTATTGAAACTTTTTATCGGGAGACACGATCTTGAGGCCGTCTTTGAAATAGACCCGTAGGTCGTTTTCCCGCTCTTGCCATTTTTTTTCCAGAACCTCCAGGCGCTGCCGCGTTTCTTCAGAGGACTCCGCACTGCTTTGAGCAACCGGGAAAAAGCTAAATGCAAATAAAATCAATAACCCAAAGATGAGTGCCTTCACAGTGCGATTCATGCCGCATCCCTTCCGTTTTGGTTTGTACCGCACGTCATGAAAACAAGATCTGCGATCGGTGTTCTCATTCCCAGATCCTTTCTTCTGCATCGTGCACGGTCTTGAGGGCCTTGATCTGCGCGTACACCGTCTGCCCCGCCTTCAGTTGCAAACGGTCGAGCGATTTGCGCGTGATGCTCGCGAGGATGGGCTGCCCCACATCCAGCCGGATGTCCACCGAGAATCCCGCTGTATCGAGCGGTCCCACTTCCAGCACCCGCGCCGGCAAAACATTGAGCACG
Source organism: Nitrospinales bacterium (assembly GCA_965223345.1). GTDB lineage: Bacteria > Nitrospinota > Nitrospinia > Nitrospinales > VA-1 > CBDCWG01. The sequence goes on along the minus strand of CBDCWG010000012.1, from coordinate 1,132,939 downwards.
CTGGTTTGTCCTTCGGGCGGGGTGAGGACCAGGCTCACATCGCTGGCGTGCAGGTGCAGCCGCAGCGCGTCTCCGGGCTCACCGGACTGGTGCGGAACGTACAGCACCCGATCCCCGAACTTGAGCCGCGTGAGACCGAACTCCGGCTCGTGCGCCTCGATCTGCGTGTCGAGCACCGCCCCCACCAGCGCCGGGTCCAGGCTTTCGCGCAGGCCCAGCCGGGAGAACACCGATTCCACCGGGCCGCAAGCCGCCACGCGTCCCGCCTTGAGCAGCACCATCGTGTCCACCAGTTGCAGCACTTCGGAAATCGAATGGCTGACGTAGAGAATGGGAAGGTCGAGCGCCTGCTGCAGACGCCGGATGTAGGGCAGGATTTCGCGCTTGCGCACCGCGTCGAGCGAGGCGAGCGGTTCGTCCATCAGCAACAGCCGCGGACTGCGCAGCAGCGCGCGCCCGATGGCGACCCGCTGCCCTTCGCCGCCGGACAGAGACCGCGGCCGCCGTGCGAGCAGCGGTTTGAGATCGAGGATGTCCACCACCGTGTCGATGTCCACGCACCGCTCGCCGGGCGGCGTCCGCTTCCACCCATACAGCAGGTTGGAGTGCACGTTCAGGTGCGGAAACAGGCGGTGCTCCTGAAACACCATCGCCAGCGGCCGGTCCTGCGGCGCGACGAACACGCCGTTCGCCGCGTCCTGCCAGACGGCGTCGCCCATGCGCAGGGTGCCCTTAGGCGAACGCTCCAGACCGGCCAGGCAGCGCAGCAGCGTGGTCTTGCCCGAACCCGAGGGGCCGAACAACACGGTGACGCCCTGCCCCGGCAGCTCCAGGTCCACGTCGAGATCGAAACGGCCGTAATCCACCTTGAAGACGGCGCGCAGGCGGGACATCAGACGTGGATGGGAAGCCGGCGGTTGATCGCGTACACGATCCACAGCACCGCGAATGAAAAAACCAGCAGCCCCGCCGACAACAGGTGCGCCTGCGTGTACTCCAGCACCTCGACCCGGTCGTAGATGGCGATGGAAATCACCCGCGTCTTGCCGGGAATGTTGCCGCCCACCATCAGCACCACGCCGAACTCGCCCAGCGTGTGCGCGAACCCCAGCACCGCTGCGGTGATGTAACCGCGCAGCGCCAGCGGCGAGGCGACCGAGACGAATGCGTCCCAGCGCGACGCGCCGAGCGTCCACGCCGTTTCCAGCGGTTTTTTCCCCACCGCTTCGAACGCCGCGTGCAGCGGCTGCACCACAAACGGCAGCGAGTACAACGTGGAAGCGATCACCAGCCCCGTGAAGGTGAACGACAACGGCGAACCCGTGACTGCCTGCGCCGCGCCGCCGATGAAACCGCTGGGCCCCAGCGCGATCAGCAGGTAAAACCCCAGCACCGTCGGCGGCAGCACCAGCGGCAGGGCCACCACCGCTTCGATGGCGGTGCGCAGCCGCGACCGGGTGTGCGCCAGCCACCAGGCCAGAGGCGTTCCCAGCACCAGCAGCACGGCCACCGTGGCCGCCGCCAGCTTAAGGGTCAGCCAGATCGGCGCCGCATCCAAATCGGTCCACGCTTCCAAAAAAGAGGTCGTCATTTCCATCGTTCCAATTCCATCCTCAAAAACCATCCCTTCGTCCTGTTCATTCGAACCCGTAGCCGAATGCGGCGATGCGCTTTTTCGCTGCGGGACTTTTTAGAAACCGCAGCAGGGCCTGAGCGGCGGGGTTGTCTTCGGCGCGCGCGAGCAGCACCGCATCCTGCAACAGCGGGGCGTGCCAATCCGGCGGCACCGCCCAGCGGCTGCCCGCATTGGCGAATTTGCCCGAGTGGACCTGCGACAGGGACACAAACCCCAGCTCTGCATTTCCGGATACCACAAACTGAAAGGTCTGGCCGATGTTTTCCCCGCGCACCAGACGCGGCCGCAGGGTTTCCCACAACCCCAGCTTGGCCAGCGCTTCCTGGGCGGCCCGGCCGTAAGGCGCGGTTTTGGGATTGGCGATCGCCAGATGCCGGAAGGCCGCATTTTTCAGCGTCCGTTCCGCCCCCCCGGAAACGAGGGACGCGTCCGCGCTCCACAACACCAGACGCCCCACCGCATAGGTGAAGCGCGATCCGGACACCGCCTGCCCTTCCTGCACCAGCAGCTGCGGACGCCGGGCGTCTGCTGCCAAAAACACATCGTACGGGGCCGCCTGCTTGATCTGCGCGTACAGCTTTCCGGTCGATCCGGAAACGATGCGCAGCCGGTGCCCGGTTTCCTGCTCGAATGCCGGCGCGATCGACTGCAGCGGCAGCAGAAAATTCGCGGCCACGGCGGCGTTCACCTCCGCCGCCCCCGCACGGCCGGGAAACAGCAGGCAGGCGATAAAAAAAAGGCCCCAACGGGTCCCCCGTTCGCCCCCCATTCGCAGCGTCATGCACCCTCCTCACGGGCTTCCCGCTCGACGACCGGGGCCCTATATTTTTCGGTATATAGCGATCTTCAGTTATATAGCAAAAAATATAACGAGTTGTCAAGTTCCGGCTCTGTGAGGTTGGAAAAGGAAAAAAACCGGCGCGGGAACGCCGGAAAATCGGCAAGGGTCAGCCCAGGGGCAGGTGGATGGAGAACGTGCTGCCTTTTCCCAGGGCGCTCTGCACGTTCACCGAGCCTTTGTGCACCTGGGCGATGTGCTTGACGATGGAGAGCCCCAGCCCGGTGCCGCCCATTTCCCGGCTGCGGGCCTTGTCCACCCGGTAAAACCGCTCGAAGATCCGCGGCAGGTGCTCGATGCCGATGCCCCGGCCTTCGTCCTGAACCCGGATCACAAGCTCCGCTTCTTCTTTGCGCGCAGACACCTCGACCCGCGATCCCGGCTCGCTGTACTTGATCGCGTTGTCCACCAGATTGACGACCGCCTGCTCCAGCAGCGGCCAGTTGACGCGGGGGGCGCGCAGCGCATCATCGCAGGCCACCTCGATGCGCGTGTTGTGCTTTTCCGCTTTGGACTGGCAGGCCTGCACGGCGGCGTCGATCAGGCCTTTCAGCCGCACCTCCTCGAACACGATTTCCGATTGTTCCGGGTCCTGCTCCAGACGCGACAGGCTCAACAGGTCTTCGATGATGGCGTTGAGCCGGTCCACCTGCCGGGAGATGATGTCGAGAAACGAGGCCGCATTCTTGGGATCGTGGATCGCGCCTTCCTGCAGCGTTTCCACGAATCCCTGAATGGCGGTGATGGGGGTTTTCAATTCGTGCGACACGTTGGCGACGAAATCCTTGCGGATGTTTTCCAGCCGGCGCAGCCGCGTGACATCATTGAGCACGATCACCGCGCCGATGGAGCGGTCCTTTTCATCTTTCAGAACCGTCCCCCGCGCCTGCAGGCAGAATTCCTCGGCGCTGGCCAGGACGATGTCCGTCTCCACCACCTCGCGGCTATTCAGGGCCTTGCGCACGAACTGCTTGAGGTCCGTGTTCCGCACCACTTCCTGCAAATGCCGCCCGTGAAAGTCTCCCGGATCCGCTCCGATCAGCTTCGCCGCCGCCTGGTTCATGCTAATGAAGCGCTCCTCCGCATCGACGGCGAGCACGCCTTCCATCATGCTGAACAGCATCGCCTCGCGCTCGTTGCGTTCGGCGGTGACCGTGCGGATGCGCTCGTCCAGCTGCCGCGCCATCTGGTTCAGGGCGGCTCCGAGATCGTCGATCTCCAGGGTCTGGGCCGCATCCACCCGGCGGGACAGATCGCCTTTCGCGTACTTGCCCGCCAGCCGCGTCATGGCTTCCAGCGGCCGGCTGATCCGCCGCGACACCGCGTAACTGAGCCCCGCCGCCAGCAACGCCACCAGCAGACCGCCCAGGGCGATCCGCATCTCGATGGACTCCAGCTCCCGGTCGATGAATTCGGTGGCCATCGACGTCCGCACCACGCCCACCACGTTGACCCGGTCGAGCACCGGAACCGCGAGGTAAAGCATTTTTTGCTTGAGCGTGTTGCTGAAGCGAATGGAGGTGCCGGTCCGGCCTGCGAGTGCTTCCTGCATCTCGGGCCGGGACGCGTGGTTGTCCATGCGGGAGGGGTCTTCATGCGAATCCCCCAGCACGGTTCCGGAAGCCAGCATGAGCGTAACGCGCATGGAACCGTGCGAACCCAGCTCCCGGGTGAGGGCGACGTGCTCTTTAAAATTTCCCGCGGTGAAATCGGCCTGCACCTGGTGCACCACCAGGCGCGCCCGCGCCTTGAGATCCGCGCGCGTGCGGTCGTAGTAGAATTCTTTCAGGGATTCGATGGAATACCAGCCGACCGCGACGAGAGCGGCGAGGGTGATCAACAGATAGGTGGGATACAACTGCCACAGAAGCCTTTTACCCGGCATGATTATTCCTTGAACCGGTAACCCACTCCCCGAACCGTTTCGATGCGCCCCGAAGCGGGTCCCAGTTTTTTGCGCAGACCGACGATCTGAAAATCCACCGAACGGTCGGTGACCGCGTAGTCTTCACCGCGCACCGCCTCGACGATCTGGTAGCGCGTGAACACCCATCCCGGCCTGCCTGCCAGAAACTGCAGGATGCCGAACTCGGTGTAGGTCAGATCGACCGTTTTGCCCTGCACCCGCACCTCGTGACGGCCGGGATGAATTTCCAGGTCCGGAAATTTCAAAACCTCCTGCGGATCCCGCTCGCCGCTGTTCTTCCTGCGGATCACCGCACGCACCCGCGTGATGAATACGCGCAGGCTGAACGGTTTGGTCACGTAATCGTCGGCCCCCAATTCCAGGCCCGCCACGATGTCCGATTCCTCCCCTTTGGCGGTCAGCATGACGATGGGAATCCGCTCCGTTTCCGGATCCTGTTTGATGCGCCGGCAGACTTCGAGCCCGTCCACACCGGGCAGCATGAGATCCAGCACCATCAGATCCGGAGCCTCGGCTTTCACGGCCTTAAGGGCGTCCTCGCCGCAGGGAACGCAGCGGACCTTGTAGTTCTCCTTGGTGAGATTGTATTGCACCAGTTCCTGAATGTCTTTTTCATCTTCGACGACGAGGATATTTTCGCCGGCCATATCGCTTTGCCTCCTTCGATTGTTTGCGCTTCATTATAAGCCTGAAATCGAGGGATGGGTTAGATTCGCGTTAGCCTTGTAAAAATTTTGCGTCACAACGCCGGGCGTTGCGGCACGGTATCGACCGGATTTTGAGGGATTTTCGCTCAAGTGCAAGCCTTTCCCTCCGAAAAGGAGATCAGGATATTTGGGCTCCAAAAGAACTTGCCAAAACGGGCCGGACCCCCATTATGAAGATCGAAATCATCCAGGGCGCCACCCACACTCTGACGGGCCGGGAGAAACCCTGCGCCGAATGCGAAGAGGACAGGAACAACCCGAATGGCGACCCGGGCCGGGTGCAGGACCGGGTCAGCCTTTCGCAAAAGGGCAGCGCGCTTGCCGGAGAAAACGGCGAAACGGCTTCAGCAGACCGGCCCGCCGAAGCGGCGTCTTCTGAAAAAGCAGCGAACCGGGCCCGCCCGCGCACCGAAACCGAGCTGACTCCGGAAGAAAAGCAGCTTCTGGATCAGCTGCGCTCGCGCGACCGGGAAGTGCGGTCGCACGAGCAGGCCCACAAAGCCGCCGCCGGACCGTACGCCAAAGGGCCGCCCACCTACGAATACCAGACCGGGCCGGACGGCCGACGCTACGCGATCGGCGGCGAGGTGCAGATCGACACCTCCAAAGTTCCGGGCAATCCCAGAGCCACCCTGGTCAAAGCCCAGACCATCAAGCGGGCTGCTAACGCTCCGAAAAATCCCTCGGCTCAGGATCGCCAGATCGCCGCCCAGGCCGCGCAGATGGAAGCCGAAGCCCGCAGGGAGTTGCAGGCACAAAAAAGAGAGGAAACCCAGGCAGCGGGGGGTTTCGGCAACGCCGCCAACGGCGTTGCCGCTGTGGGCCGACAAACCCCGCCCGCCGATGCGTCATCGAGTGCATCCGCTGGCGATGCCGACAACCCGCAAGAGACCAATGCCTCGCAACCCACCGGCGCGGGTGAAAACCGGCGCGCCTTGCAGCTGATCGCAAACTTTCAGTCCGAACCACCGCCCCGACGCGGCGCTCTTCTTAATATCGTTTCCTGAGTTTTAGTTGCAATGCGAATCGTGAGGTCGCCCCGGATGGCACTGACAACGGGGCGGAACTGGCTTGAAAAACGGTCGAGCGTCAGGGCTGTTTTTCGGGAAGGGTGAGAATGACCTTGCAGCCTTTTTTCGGCTCGCTTTCAAGGCGCAGGGTTCCGTGGTGGCGGGCGACGATTTTATTGCAGATCGCGAGCCCCATGCCGCTGCCTTCGTAGGCGCTCCTGCCGTGCAGCCGCTCGAACGGTTTCAACACGCGTTCGGCGTATTTTTGCTCGAAACCGATGCCGTTATCCTGCACCTGAATTTCCCAGCCGCCCTCACCGTCGCAAACACCGCGCAGGTGGATGGAGGGCGCCGTTTCCGGATGGTGGTATTTGAGAGCATTGCCGATCAGGTTCTGCAGCAGTTGCCGCATCTGCGTGGGGTCCACTTCCAAGGTCGGCAGGTTTTCCACATGCACCTGCCCGCCGCTCTTTTTCAGCGCCACCTCCAACGTCTCCAGCACCTGCTCGACGATCTTGCCGAGATCCACCATTTCCGTCTGCGCCGGATTCTCGGTCACGCAGGCGTATTGCAGGAGATCCTCGATCAAGGTGGTCATGCGGCTGGCCGCATTCTGCATGCGGTTCACGCAATCGTCGATCACAGGATCGAGATCGGCGGATTTATCCTTCAGCATCTCACCCAGCGTCACGATCTTTCTCAACGGTTCCTTGAGATCGTGCGACGCGATCGATGCGAAATCCTCCAGCTCGTTGTTGCTGCGCTCCAGTTTTCGCGCGTACACCCGCAGCTGCTTCTCCGCCCGAATCTGCCGGGTCATGTCGATGGAGGTTTCCAGGTTGAGCGGCGAACCGTCCAGATCCTGAAACTCGGTTTGCAGGGAAAGGTAAACCGAGTCATTGGGTCCCTTCCAGATCAGGGACGACCGGTTTTCCGTCGAAAACGCATCGAGCAGGGAAGAGCCCCCTTCGAGGGGAGACCGGTTCTTCAGCATGTCCCGGCAAGCGGGACGGTCCGGGTCGCCGAACTTTTCCCGGAATTTCTTGTTGGCAAAACGGATCGACCCGTCCCCGGATTCCACGTGCATGCTGACCGCAAGATTGTTCAGCATTGCATACAGGTTTTTCCGCTCGGTCAGAACCGCCCCCTGTGCGATTTTTCTTTCGGCAAACTGACCGATCTGACAACCGAGGTTCGCCAGGAACTGGAAATGCGGGCTCTCTTTCTGCGAGACCCTGCGCGTGAAAAATTCGATCACGCCAAAAAATCCCGTTTTGGAGAAGATGGGGAAACCATAACCCGAGCAAAGATCCAGTTGATCGGCATGCGGGGCGCGCGGGAAGTTCGCATCCTGGCTGATGTCCGGAATCCAGGCGGGCTGCATCTGGGACCAGATGCGTCCGGGAAGCCCCTTGCCCTTTTCGAACTCCGTTTCCAACGACACCCGCTCGAACTCCTTCCAGCTGTCCAGATCGGCAATGCTCTTCGAATTCCAGCCGGAACGGCAGCGGAGCACCTGGGTATCGGGTTTGCGTTCCCAAAAGAAACTCAAATCCCACTGCAAAAACTCACCGACCGTTTGCAGGATTTTCGGCATCGCCTCGTCCAGGCACTCCGACTCCGCAAAGATCTTCACGAGTTCGTACTGGATGGACAACTCGATCTCGGCATTTTTGCTTTTGGTGATGTCGTGTCCATAGACATTCACGTAGCCTTCGCCTTCGATGGGCGTGAATTCCAGCGAAAAGATTTTGTCCGAAACCTGCACCTCGAGTTCCTGATGGGATTTTTCCGCCAGGCTTTTCCTCGCCAGTTCGCCGAATTCGAACGTCACCGTATCATCGAGAATCGCGCCGGTTTTTCTCAGCAGCGACAAAGCCGGTGGGTTGGCGTACAGCAGTTTTCCGCCCTGTCCGATCCGCAGAATCGGATTGGGATTTTCCGAGGGGAATTTCGCGAGGCTTTTGATCTTTTCTTCCGCAATCTGCAACTCCTGCCGGTCGATTTCCAGCTGCCGGTGCACCTTGGCCAGCTCGATCGCCTGCAGCAGCGCCCGCTGCGTCATGTCCTCCGCAGCTTGCTCTCCGGGTCTCGGCGCTTCGGGATAGAGCACCGGTTCAAACGATTGCGATTCTTCAGTCATGGTTGAAAGGGGCCGATGGGAAAAAGCCCTGAAAATACGAATTTTTATTGGGATTCCTTTAATAAAGCAAGATGCTTGCCAACCCGCGGGCACACCCAAAACCTCATAAGCCCCATACTTTCAAATACTTTTACTGAAGACGTCGGATCAATCCCCCCGCCCCAGCGTATACATTTTCATACACATTCAAGCGTAATTCACACGAAATTTAACCAAACAAATGGACGCTGGATGACCGCTTGGGGAACGGGAGGCAGAAGTTCAAGGAAGCCTATGGATGGGGAAAATCAACGGCGGGACCTCTACGCAATCGGATCCTTCGTTATCGGATAAAACAAAACCGCACGCGATACGAGGAGAGGATCGCTCTATAAGAGGATTTCGCACGCAACTCGAACTGCGTGATCGCAGGTCTCCACTCCGGGCAAAAAAACAGGGCTTACAGAAGACACCTGTAAACCCTTCGAAGAAAATGGCGGGGCCGACGAGACTCGAACTCGCGACCTCTGGCGTGACAGGCCAGCGTTCTAACCAACTGAACTACGACCCCGATTTTTTTCCAACTCTGCGCCCTGGGTGGGTGTTGTTATTCTAGGGACACCCGGGACGGATTGCAAGGCCTGCGCTTCATTCGGCCTCGCGACCTCTCTCAAAAAACCCGCATGCAGGTCCATCGATCAGAAACAATCCGGATATGGTGGGCGGAACAGGGCTCGAACCTGTGACCCCCGGCTTGTAAGGCCGGTGCTCTTCCAGCTGAGCTATCCGCCCTTACTCGTTCAAACCTCGGTCCGTTCGGATTGTTGTGGAGCAAGAGGGAATGCGGGAGTATAGTAACGCCCCCCGATCCTGTCAAGAAGTTTCGTGAAAGAAAGCAATGCTTTGCCGTATTTTTTCATTGGAAAGCTGGATTCCATTATAAAAGATTGACAGTGATTTTTCGTCACTATATTATGATTTTCAAACAGGTTCCAAACCTGATTCTGCACGCGTAGGCAATTCTTTTTTTCCGGTTGGCCCACTCTGTTTCACGAGTGTTCACGCCATGATCAAAAAAATCCTGGCATTCTTAGAGACCGTTCCCGCGGAGGATCTCTTAGGCTTCAAGAAGGATCTGGACGCGATCATTCAACGCAAGTTTGCAAGCGGGCTGGGTCGCAGAAGCAGCCGCAGGGCCCGGGTGACGATCCCCGCAACCGCGGACATCGAACGGGAAACCGAATTTTTTTACAAAACGCATAAAATCACCATCCGGGAGCTTTCCACCAACGGAATGTTTTTCACCACCACCGCCCCGGTGATCGACAACGATCTGTTAGCCGTCACCTTCCGCTCGCCGCACAACGGGGAGCAGAGGAACATCGATTGCCAGGCCGTGCGCGTGCGGGAATACGCCGGGGATTCCGGATACGAATATGAGGTCGCCGCCAAGGCGGTGGACAAAAACGCAGTTCGAGCCTACCGGGATTTTTTGAAAAACAGGGGCCAATGATTTTGTTTCGTGGCCAGGCCCTCCCGGTTTTTGCGGTGCGTCCCATTCGAGCGCCGGAGCGATTCTTTTCGACCCTTCCATGGTTATCTCCGATATTTTTGCACATCTCATCGAACTGACGACCAATGTCACCGATGGGTTCACCACCGCTCTTTTCGCTGCGGACCACGAAGAGAAAACCCTCTACCTGCGCAACCATCTGTCCCTGAGTTCCAACTTCATCCCCGGCGTGAAAATCCCTTTCGGCCAGGGGCCCATCGGCGAGGTGGCGCAGACGCTGAAACCCGTCGTGCTGGATCATTTCGATCAGGACACCATCCGCCTTGAAATCTACAAAAAGAAGGAAGACCTCAAAAGTTTCATCGCCGTTCCGGTGATCCATCACGAACTGGAAGGCGTGCTCGCGGTGGCCACCAAGGAGACCTACAGCTTCGCACCGAAAATGCAGAAAATCCTCGCGGGCTTCGCGGACCAGATGGCCTGGCACCTGCACCAGGAAAAACAGAAACCGAACCGGCGCGGAAGAGCCTGGCCTTCCATCCGCAAGATGAACGCCTACAACCAGCTGCTCGCCGAATGTTTCGACCGCAACACGGTCGGGGAAAAACTGATCCGGATTCCGCAATCCATCCTCGAACACAACGCCGCCGCCGTGCTCTGGTTCGACCCCAAAGGGGTCGGCCGCGTTCAGCATCAGACCGGGTTTCACCAGGACCTGTCCACGCTGGAAGTGAACATCGGCTCCGGCCTCGCCGGGGCGTGCGCGCAGAACCGCTCTCCCGTGTTGACCAAGGCGCTGCATCCGCCGCAAACGGTGCTGTTCAGCGAAAAGGAACAGCCGGAAAACCTGGGGTCGGTCATCGCCGTTCCGATCACCATGAACCAGCAACTTTTGGGTGTGTTCGTCTGCGGCTCGCTCAAGACCGACGGGTTGACGCTCCCCGATCTGGACAAACTGTCCCTGATCGCGCAAGCTGCCGCTTCCGCGCTCTACTACGCGGAGACCAAGGACCGGCTTCTCGTCGATCGCAACCGCGATCCCATCACCGGCATCTACAACCACCGCTTCCTGACCGATCACCAGCAGGCGGTGGCCGACAAGATCTTTCTGGACGGCCAGCCGGTCTTCTTTCTGACCGCGCAGGTGACCAACCTGCCGGCTCTGTACGAAACCCACGGTGTCCGCCACGGAGACATGCTGCTCAAGGGCATGATTTCCATTTTCAACAAAGCGATTCCCTCGCCCAAGAACATCTTCAAATATTCCGACACCGCATTTCTGATCATGGTATTGAAAAAAGATCGCGAACAGATGGCCGCGATCGAAAACAAACTGAAGCACATCTTCAGCAACCAGCCTCTTTCCGTCGGAGGCGCCCCCATGTCCGTCAAGGCGGACTGGGGCCTGTCCACCTATCCCGATGACGGCGACCATCTCCTCGACCTCATCAGCCTTTCCTGGAGCCGAACGTCTCCCAACTTCAAAGTGACTACATGATGGGAAAATTCCTGAACAATGTTTTCAGCTGGTTCTCATCCGATCTGGCGATGGACCTGGGAACCGCCAATACCTTGATCTATACCCGCGACGAGGGCATCGTCCTCGACGAACCCTCGGTGGTGGCCGTCGGCGTGAAAAGCCGCAACGTCGAGGCGGTGGGACTGGAAGCCAAACAGATGTACGGCCGCACCCATTCGCGCGTCGAGACCATCCGGCCCATGAAGGACGGGGTGATCGCCGATTTCGACATCACCAACACGATGATCAATTATTTCATCAAAAAAGTTTTGAAGAAAAACCGCTTCTTCAAACCCAAAATGGTGGTCGGCATCCCCACCTGCATCACCCAGGTGGAGAAGAAAGCGGTGATCGACGCCTCCCTGATGGCCGGTGTGCGGGAAGTGCACCTGATCGAGGAACCGATGGCCGCCGCGATCGGCGTCGGCATCCCCGCGCACAAACCCGAAGGCAACATGGTGATCGACATCGGCGGCGGCACCACCGACGTCGCCGTGGTGTCGCTGTCCGCCATCGCTTACGGCGAATCGGTGCGGCTGGCGGGCGATGAGATCGACGAAGCCATCATGCGCTACATGCGCATCGCGCACCACCTCAACATCGGCGTGTTCGAAGGCGAACGCACCAAGATCGCCGTGGGCAGCGCCTACCCCCTGCTGGAAAAACTGACCACCGAGGTCAAGGGGCTCAACGTCAAGACCGGGGTTCCGACTTCCATAGTGGTGGACGACGAGGAAATCCGAGAAGCGATGAAGGAACCGCTTTCCACCATCATCGCCGTGGTGCTGCGGGCGCTGGAAAAGGTGCCGCCGGAGCTTTCCGCGGACATCCACTCCAACGGCATCTACCTCACCGGCGGCGGCGCCCTGATCCGCGGCCTGGACAAGCTGGTGGAGGAAAAAACCACCCTCAAGGTCTACATCCCCAACGAACCCCTCCTCAGCATCTGCCGGGGCGCGGGCGCCGTCCTCGACAATTTCGAGGACATGAAAAAAGTCTGTATCAACTGACCCCGTTTCAAGTAGAATGCGAGATCGAAAATCCATCTGAAACCGCAACGCCCGACGCCATGAACCGAACCGAGGCCCCCGTCTGCCTGGAATGTGGTATAACCGTGGACACGCTGCCCACGGTGCTGGAATACGAAGGCCAGGAGATCTTCCTGTTCGATCCCGTGGTGTGCGAAAAATGCCTGCGCACCCTGTGTGAGCAACATTCGACGGTGTGCGTCAACTGCGGCGGCGTCATCCCGCCCTTCACCCAGGTGGGCGTGCACAAGGCGGACGACGGGAAAAAACAGTTCGTGCACATGAACACCACCTGCAACTCGGTGGGGAGCGCCTTTCACGGTTATTGGGGCAAAGGCAAACTGCATCATTTTGTGGAAATAGAAGCATGCTAGAAATCCGATTCGAAAAACAGAACCGAACGCTCAAAGTGGAACCCGGCGCCAACCTGCGGGAGGCGGCCATCGCCAACAAACTGAGCCTCTACCCGCACATCCTGAAAATCCTCAACTGCAGGGGCCGCGGTTTGTGCACTTCCTGCAAGGTGGAGATCGTTTCCGGAAACGTCGCGCCGAGAAACGACATCGAAAACGAAAAGCTCAAGAAAAAACCCGCCGCCATCCGCCTGGCCTGCCAGGTCACGGTCGAGGACAACCTCGTGGTCCGCACGCACGTTTGAACGGCTTTGCGGACGGGGCAGGAAAGCCTTTGATTTGTCAACGCCAATCCTCTCGCAACCGCGCTGCGGCCGCCGGCGTCCCTGCGGCGCGAAGGCGAATCCACGCTTGCGAAAACGCCTGAATTTCCGCACGGCGATAGGTTTTGAAAACCATTTGACAATCCCCGTTATCCATTTCAAAATATTGAATGTCCTCAATCGTCAAAAGCCTCATGGAGCAGGCTCATCAACACGCTGTCGAGACCTATCCCAATGAGTGCTGCGGCATCATAATCGGCAAAGCCGAAACCAGCGAGGAGGACATCTTGTATCGCTGCACCAACGTGCAGGACAAACTGCACGCGATGGATCCTGAGACCTATCCCCGCGACGCGAGGACGGCCTACAGCATCGATACCAAAGAGCAGATGACCATCGAACGGGAAGCACGGGAAAAGGGGATGGAAATCAAGACCTTTTACCACTCCCACCCGGACCACGACGCGTACTTTTCCGAAGAGGACAAACGCATGGCCTTGTTCGGAGACGAGCCGTGGTATCCCAAAGCCACGCACTGGGTCATTTCGGTGTATGGCGGTCAGATCAAGGACCAGGCCGTGTTTGCCTGGAACCCGGAGAATAAGACGTTCGAAAAACAGAACGCCTTGAAACCATAAAGCGAAACTTTTTCAATTTTATCATTCAGGAGATACGGTCATGGCACTGATGATTACGGAAGACTGTGTGAACTGTGGTGTCTGTGAACCCGAATGCCCCAACGAAGCCATCTCTGAAGGCGACGAGATCTTCATCATCGATTGGGAGCATTGCACCGAATGTGTCGGTTGGTATGAAGAAGCCCAATGTGTCGAAGTGTGCCCGGTGGACTGCATTCCCAAAGACCCCGAGCACGAAGAGACCCACGAGCAGTTGCTGGCCAAAAAAGAAGCGCTGGTCAACGGCGGCGGCTGATCATTCCGAACGCAATCGATAACCCAAAGGAACCCAGCCATGAAGGATGAAGTCGAAGCGGTGCTGGATACCATCCGTCCTTCACTGATGGCCGACGGCGGCAACGTGGAGTTGGTGGACATCGACGACGGCGTGGTGAAACTGCGCCTGGTCGGCTCGTGCAGTTCCTGCTCCAGTTCCACCATGACCCTCAAGATGGGCATCGAACGGGCTTTGAAAAAAGCCATTCCCATGGTCCGCTGCATCGAAGCGGTCGAGTGAACGCCCGCGGCCGCATACCCAGGCTGGAAACATCCAACCTCATCCGTCGTTTCGTGATCGAATCCCACAACAAATCCGTCTTGCGCTGGATCGTTGCGCTCACGCTGCTGATTTTTTTGTCAGGCAGTTCCGCTTACGCCGACAAAGACGAACGTGCGGGAAATTTTTCACTCAAATCGTTAAGCGGAAAACAGGTGAGCCTCGATCAATACCGGGGCAAATTCGTCCTTCTCAATTTCTGGGCGACCTGGTGCGGCCCCTGCAAGATCGAGATGCCCTCGCTGGAGGCGCTGTACCAGCGATTCAAGCCCTGGGGATTCGAAGTGCTCGCCATTTCCAACGACATGTTCGGCTCCCGCGTCGTCGAGCCCTACGTGAAAGCCAACGCACTGTCTTTCACGGTGCTGCTCGACCAGGAATTGACCGTGAGTCACCAGTTCGGTGTGATCAGCCTTCCCACATCGATCCTGATCGACCGGGAGGGAAACATCATCGGCGTCAAGCAGGGCGCCGAGAACTGGACCGAACCCGAGACCCTGCGGTATTTCGAAAAGTTGATCGGCAAGACCTGATCGACGCAATGCCGGGAGTCGCGGCAGACCGAATTGTTCCGTCATGATATCGATCCGAACCCATATACGGGTGGCGCTTTGGGCCTCCCTGGTTTTCCTTGCGGCCGTTTCCTCGCTCGCGGCGGCGCCCGCAAAAGACAACCCGCTGGAAGGAGACATGGTCCTGATTCCGGCGGGACATTTTATTTTCGGCACCGATCTCAAAGACGAGTCCGCCGAGGCCCTGTCTCTGGGCATCCCCAAACCCTGGTACGCCGACGAGGGTCCCGAGCAGAAGGTCTTCTTGAAGAGTTTTTACATCGACCGCTACGAAGTCACCAACAGGCGATACAAGATCTACCGGGACGATGTGGGAGCGATTCCGCCTCCGAACTGGAAAAACGACACCCACCCCGAAGGGCAGGACGATCACCCGGTGGTCTGGGTGAACTGGTTCGACGCCACCAACTTCTGCCAGTGGGCGGGAAAGGCGCTGCCCACCGAGAAGCAGTGGGAACGCGCCGCGCGCGGAAGCAAGGGCAGCCAGTACCCCTGGGGCGACCGCTTCGACGCCACGCTCGCCAACCTGCCGCAGAGCCCCGGCAGCAAGAACACGCCGGGCCCGGTGGGAGCCCATCCCAAAGGGGCGAGCCCGGAGGGCGTACACGACCTCATCGGCAACGTGTGGGAGTGGACCCAGGCCGAATACCGCCCCTTCAAAGGTTCCAGCTACCAAAACGAAAACTTCAATGCCGGTTACAAAGTGCTGCGCGGCCATTCCGCCCGCGACATCGGGCATTTCCCCGGCCCGCTCTACCAGAATGCTCTGAAGCAGTTCGCCCGCAGCGGCTACCGGCAATTCGCCCATCCGGACGAACCCGCCCCCGATGTGGGCTTTCGCTGTGTGAGTGCGGAAAAACCCGCGGCCATGCGCCAGGCCTCGCTCGGCCAGGTGCTCGTGGGCCAATCCGGAAACGACGCGCCGGCAAAATCGTCTTCCGCGGCCACATCGACCGGCCTCGAAACCAAGAGCGAAGCGCCTTCGGTTTCCGTCAACCCCTTCGAAGCAAAACCGAGCCTGCCGCAGTCCGGCATCCTGGCCCTCACTCTGCTGGCTTTCATCGCCGGCGTGTTCAGTTTTCTGTCACCCTGCACGCTGCCGATTCTGCCGGCGTACTTTGCCATCACCGCGCAGACCGACCGCACGCGGATCGGGCTGATGTCGCTGGCGTTTTTCGTCGGGCTCGCCACCCTGTTTGTGGCGATGGGCGCCTCCGCAAGCCTGATCGGGCAGATCCTGCGCGATTACATTTTTTCCCTCACCACGATCGGCGGCATCCTCGTCGCCGTGTTCGGCGTGATGACGCTGTTCGGCAAGGGATTCTCCGGAGCGAATTTCAAAGGCAAACCCGGCTCCACATTTTTCGGCTTCTTTCTGTTCGGCGCGACCTTCGCCCTGGGATGGACGCCCTGCGTCGGTCCGATCCTCTCGGGCATCCTCATCCTCGCCGCTTCGGAAAAAACCGTGTTCGAAGGCATGGCCCTGTTGTTCTTCTACGCCGTCGGTCTGGGACTGCCGCTCATCCTCATTTCCACGTTCTGCGGCCACCTGCCCAAGGACGGCCTGTTCTGGAGGGTGTTGCGCGGCAAGGGCTGGGAAGTCACCGTCGCCGGCCGCACGATTCTGTTGCATTCCACCAACCTGTTCAGCGGGCTTCTGCTCATCACTCTGGGCATCGCCCTGGCGATGGGTTACCTCACCTATCTGAACAGTCTCATCCCCATCGAGTTGCAGATCTGGTTCAGCGATTTCGAGGAAAAGGTCCTGCACTGGTTCATGTGAATCGGACCTCCGAATCCCCCGCTTGCGCCATTTTGGCCAACCTATTGAAATCAATATCGGTTTTTTGTTAAAATGCGCGGCATACATTCAGTCAGACAATCAAACGGTGGATCCAGATATGAAAAAAGTCTACATAATGATTTTTATCTTGTCGGTTCTTCTCCTTTCGGCCTGCGCGGGGGTGGAATCGGAAGTGAAAAAAGGCTGGAAAAATGAAGTCAACACGCTGCGCATCGTCAACCTGACTTCCCAGGACAACAAGCTCATCGATGCCAGCACCCACCTGCAGGATTCGCTGGAAGAATCCGTGGACAGCAACACCGGCTTTCTGTTGACCGGAACCCAGGCCAAGTATTTTTTGAAATACAAAGTGCTGGAGTACAAGGAAGGCAACCGCCTCGCCCGCATGGCGACGTTCGGCGCCGCCAATTCGGCGAAAGCCAAACTGAAGGTGAAAGCCGCTCTGTATAATGAAGACGAAATGGTGGGCGGCTGGGTGGTGACCTCCTGGCTCAAGGGCGGGATCACCGGCGGCTCCAGCGAGATGCTGTTCAATCAGGCCGCTGCAAAAATCGCCGATCATTTGAAGGGCGATTATTGATTCCGTTTTTCAACCCACGTCGCGCGCGCAGCGGAACCCCAGAAAATTGTGCGCCGCCGTCGGCTCCATCCAGTTTCTGAAATACGTGGGGCTGAATTCGATTTTAAGGTGCGTCTGGATCAACCCGCCGCGGATCACCTTGAAGCGTTTCTTTTCATCCTCCGGCTGGCCCGCATAGGCGTAATCATCCGCGACCCACTCCCACACGTTGTGCCCCATGCCGTAAACCCCGTAAGGGCTGATCCATTCTTCCCGCTGGTCCACCTTTTCCGGAAGAAATCCTGAAAACCCGTTGTTCGGGTGCTCGTAATACTGGCTCCACGGCCATTTGCGCCCGTCCACGCCGCGCGCCGCCTTCTCCCATTCCACCTCCTGCGGCAGGCGCTTCCCCAAAGATTCGCAGTAGGCCCGGGCTTCCGCGTACGTGACGTGCGCGACGGGAAACGCGGCTTTCTTCTCGGAGACCGCGGCCTCGGGTTTGAATGTTTGAAAGTCGCCGCGGCTGACCTCGAAGCGGTCGATGAAAAACGCATCCGTCACCACCTTTTTGCCGCCTTCGGTCTTGGGGTGATCGGCGTGCCCCATCACGAACCCGCCTTCCGGAATGTAGACCATGCCCTCGGGAACGGTGACGCCTTCAGGAATCGCAACGTCGATCTGCTCCACGTCGGGCGGGCCGCAGGCAAACAGGCAACACCCCAGGGCAACGATCAGCCCAAGGCGCCATTTCATGAGGGGCGTTTGTCGAAGGGGTGAAACACCTCGCCACCGTTGATGGGAAGGGGTTTCTTTTGAAAATCGAGAGGGTGGTCGATGCCCGGCTGGATGGTGCCGTCCACCGAATACGGCCCGTTGTTGGCCCAGTAGTTGCGTTTGCGCTTGTCGGTGAACTCCATGCGGGTGATGTACTTCACGTTCTTGTAGCCGTACTTGAACGGTGCGATCAGGCGCAGCGGAAACCCGTGGTCCTTGGAAAGCGGATTGCCGTTCATGCGCAACACGAACAGCACGCGCGGTCGCTTGAGCTCCTCGATCGAGAAGCTTTCGTAATACGAATCCGCCGATTCGAAATACACGTATTTCGCTTTCGGATCGGGCTGCACCTGCCTGAGCAGTTCCTCGAAACGGAACCCTTCCCAGGTGGCCTTGGCGCTCCAGCACTCCACGCATTTCAGACGCGAAACCTGCGATATCATCTTGAAACCGAACAGATCTTCGTACGTGTAGGCGACGGTCTTTTGCACCTGGCCGCCGATCACCAGCGCCCAGGAATTGATGTCCACGCCGAGAAAAGGATTGGCGCTGCGGATGTGAAAGCCCGGCACATCGCGGTTTTGAATGTATTTTTTGGGAATGTTCTTGTCGTTGCGGTAATCGGACAGCCCCGCAGCCTTTTTCGGTAACAAAGCCGCGAGCGCGGACAGGGAGAAGACCTTGAGCAAGGACCTTCTGTCAAACGGTGTGTTGAAAAAGGATCGTTTCATGATGCCCTCCAGAGAGACGGCCGCCGCCCCGGGGCGAACCCTTCATTTCAATCCCAGCACATCCTGCATGTCGTACAGGCCGATGGGCTGATCGACCACCCAGATGGCAGCCCGCACCGCGCCGCGCGCGAACGTGTCGCGGCTCTGTGCGCGGTGAAAAATTTCCAGATTCTCCCCCATGCCGCCGAACAGCACCCGGTGCTCGCCCACGATGTCTCCCGCCCGCACCGTGTGGACGCCGATCTCCTTCGGCTCGCGCACGTGGATGCCTTTGCGGCCGTACACGCCGACCTCGTCGAGGTTGCGGTTCAAAGCCTCGGCGACGATTTCGGAAACGCGCACCGCCGTGCCGCTGGGCGCGTCCTTCTTGAATTTGTGGTGCGCCTCGACGATCTCCACATCGTACGCGTCGCCGAGCGCCTTGGCCGCATCCCGCACCAGCTTGAACAGCAGGTTGACGCCGATGCTCATGTTGGGGGCCATCACGCAATGCGTTCTGTCAGCGCATTCGGCTATCACCTCTTTTTGCGCCTTGGAAAAACCCGTCGTCCCCAGAATCACCGGCCGTTTCTTTTCCGCCGCGATCTTCAGCGTCTGCAGGCTGCTCTCCGGTGTGGTGAAATCGATGATCGCATCGCAGCCCTCCACAGCCACATCCAGCTTGTCGATCAGGCGAACGCCATTTTTGCCGATGCCCGCCAGCTCGCCCAGATCGCTGCCGACCGAAGGGTGGCCCGGGTTTTCCGTTCCGCCCGAAACCTCGACGCCTTCCGTGTCGTCGATGCAGGAAACGAGAGTGCGGCCCATCCTGCCCGCCGCGCCGATCACCAGAATGCGAATCAAAGGACCTCCTCGGTCAAACTGTGGGACAACCGTTCCAACTCAAACTGCGAAACAAAGTAAATTATTAAGAAACCAGGCAACAGCCCTGCAACACGGACCGCAGCCGTTCCGCGTTCCCGGCGGACAGCGGCGACAGCGGCAGCCGAAGCTCCGGATCGATTTTCCCCATGAAACCCAACGCGGCTTTCACGGGAACCGGATTGGTTTCGATGAACAAGGTATCGACGAGCTCCATCATTTCATGATGCAGCGCCTTGGCCTTCGCCATATCGCCGGCGCGCGCCGAGTCGCACAGCGCCGTCACCTTGTCCGGCATCAGATTGGCGATCACGGAAATCACGCCCTTGCCGCCGACCGCAAGAATGGGCCAGGTGAGCGCATCGTCGCCGGACAACACGGAAAATTCGTCGCCGCACCGCGCGATCACCTCGCTGATCTGCGCCAGCGATCCCGAGGCTTCCTTGATGCCGACGATGTTCTTCATCTCGGCGAGCCGCGCCACCGTCGGCGGCAGCAGATTCACGGAAGTCCGGCTCGGCACATTGTAGAGAATGAGCGGCAGGTCCGTCTCCTTCGCAATCGCCTCGTAATGCCGGAACAGGCCCTCCTGGCTCGGCTTGTTGTAGTACGGCGTGACCTGCAGCGACCCGTCCGCCCCCGCTTTCTGGGCGTGCTGGGTCAATTCGATCGCCTCCCAGGTGGAATTCGACCCGGTTCCGGCGAGCACCTTCACGCCCTTGCCCTTGCACGCATCCACCGTGATGCGGATCACCTCGTCGTGCTCCTCATGGCTCAGCGTCGCCGATTCCCCGGTGGTGCCGCAGGGAACGATGCCGTTCGTGCCGCCGGCGATCTGGAAATCGATGAGCGCGCGGAACGCGGCTTCATCTACCTTTCCATCTTTGAAAGGCGTGACGATGGCAACGAGGGAACCTTCAAACATCGGTGTTTCTCCGGAAAATGAACGGATCAGAATTCAACTAGGGTCCCTTCGAAAGCGAGGCGCGTCGGTCCGGTGAGGTACACCTCATTGACGGAACCGTTGGCGGGATCGAAATCGACCTGGATGATGTCTCCGCTGCGCGTTTCCACGGCGACCGGAGGCTGGACCTGGTTCTTCAACGTGGCGAGCAGCGCCGAAGCGACGGCGCCGGTGCCGCAGGCCAGGGTTTCGTCTTCCACGCCCCGCTCGTAGGTGCGGATCTTCAGCGAGTGGTCGTCGAGTTTCTGCACGAAATCCACATTGGTTCCGGCGGGAGCGAATTGCGAGTGATAGCGGATGCCGCGGCCCAGCGCGCGCACGTCCTCGCTCTCCAGGTCATCGGAAAACAGGATCGCGTGCGGCACCCCGGTGTTGATGCTGTCCAGCACCACACGCCCGCCTTCCAGGTCCACCGCGATGTCCTGCAGGATGTTCTCGGGCGGCGTGAGCCGGATGCGCACTTCGTCCTCGCGAACTTGTGCGGTGATGATTCCCGCCAGCGTTTCCAGGGTCAGGTTTTTCGGCGCGATGTTTTTCTCGTGCGCGAAACGCGCCACGCAGCGGGCGCCGTTGCCGCACATCTCCGCCGAAGAGCCGTCGGCGTTGTAAAAATCCCATTTGATGTCGGCGCGGTCCGAGTTTTCGACAAAAATCACCCCGTCCGCGCCCACCGAGATTTTCGGCGCGCAGACTTTTTTCACGAATTCGACTTTCTCATCGTCTGCGATCACCGGCTCGCGGTTGTCGATGATGACAAAATCGTTGCCGGTGCCGCTCATTTTTGTGAAGGCGATTCCCACCGCGGACTCCTATGTAAGCGTTTTTCTGTTAGATGCGAACAGGACGGATTTGATTCTCCGAATCGTCACGGAACGACCCCAGGGAGGCCGGATGCTGCCGCAGAGAGACCCCGTCAGGCGCTATGGGCTTGATAGATTAGGCGGAAGGGATTGTAGCACAGCCGTTCTGGAATCGTCAAATAACCGGGACACGGCCGGGGTGGGTGTATAATCGGTACAACAAGGAGGTGCTGCATGACGCTGGATGCAAACCGCGGCGTGACCCGGATCCGCATTGCAAAAGAAACCGCGACCCGGCAGAAGATCCCCTATTTCGTGGGCATATCCAAAACCACCGCCGGCGCGACCGGGCTCTCCATGAACCGGGTCGTCATTCCCCCCGGCGGAACGGCCGAGCCGCATTACCACCAGGATTTTGAAACCGCCATCTACATGCTGGAAGGCCGGGTGAACACCCGTTATGGCGAGGGATTGCAGGAATCGGTGCAAACGGAAAAGGGGGATTTTCTCTTCATCCCGCCGGGCGTGCCGCACCAGCCCTTCAATCTCAGCGATACGGAACCCGCCGTCGCCATCGTGTCGCGCAACGATCCCAACGAACAGGAAAACGTCGTCCTCTACGATCCCAAGAACGGTTGAATCCCGAAGAAGATCGCTTTTCTGGCGTCAGGGGGAAAAACGTCAAAGGACGATGCTCGCGAGCGCGCTCAAAAAGTGGCGCAGCATCTTGTCCGATTTGGTGGGCGGCACCGCGCCGTGGCTTTTGAGCAGTTGAATCATTTCCTTGTCTCCGCTGCTCGCGGCGAACTCCAGCGGCGTGACCATGTAGAAGAACTTGCCGTTCACATCCGCGCCCTTGTCGATCAGCAGTTGCGCCAGCTCTTGCTTATGGCTGATCACCGCGAGATGCAGGGGCGTCATGCCGAACAGAAACGTCGAATCGACGTTCGCGCCTTTTTCCAGAAGCAGCTTCGCAAGGTCCGGCTCGTTGCCCATCACCGCAAAATGCAGCGCCGTCAATCCGGAAAATACCGTGTCATCGACCGGGGCTCCTTTCTGCAACAGCAGCGACGCCGCCTCTTCATGGCCGTTCATCGCCGCCACGTGCAGCGGGGTGATCCCCATGCGGCCGGCTTCGATTTTGACGCCCTTTTTCAGAAACAGATCCATCAGGTCCCGGTTGCCGCTCTCGGCCGCCGTGTGCAGCACCGAACGGTCCCAGGAATATTTCGCATTCGTGTCGGCGCCCTCGCTCAGAAGCAGCGTCACCATGTCCGCATCGTCGTGTTCCACCGCAAGGTGCAGGGGGGTCTTGCCGTTTTTGCCGGCGGCTTCCAGATTGGCGCCGCGTCCCAGCAAAGACCGCACCAGATTGCCGTTGCCCGATGAAACCGCATAATGCAGGGCCGTCTTTCCGGCGTCGTTTTTCTTTCCGACATCAAGCCCTTTGGCGATCAAAAGATCCGTCAGCGTTTCGTCGCCCATCCACGCGGCCCAGTGCAGCGGCGTCGCGCCCTTGTCGTTCTCCACATCGACGCGCGCCCCCTGATCGATCAGCGACAAAACCATTTCCTTGTGTTTGCCGGCGATCGCCAGGAGCAGCGCCGTGTTGCCGTTGTGATCCTCTTCTTCCAGATCCTCGCCGTGCGCGACGAGCAGGTCCAGCACCGGCTGATTGCCCGCACCCGCCGCAAGATGCAGCGGTGTTTTGCCGCAGGTGCATTTGGCAAAGTTTCCCTTATGGTTGGCAAGCAGAAAGGCCGCCAGATGTCTGGAGCCGTACGCGGCCACATCGTGCACCGCCGTTTCCTCCTGCTCGTTGAGCACGTCCACCTTCGCCCCCAGCGCCACCAGACGTTCGAGGCTGGAAAGCGAACCACTGCGCGCCGCGTGGTGCAACGGCGTGTCGCCGTTGTGGTTCTGCCCGTTGATATCCATGCCTTTGGAGAAAAGCAGCTCGATCACCGTCTTCTTGCCGCCGTAGGCCGCAAAATGCAGCGCCGTCTCTCCATCCTCGTCCCTTGCACCGAGATCCGCCTTGTACAACAGAAGATGGGAGGCGATCGATTTTTTCCCGTTATAAGCGGCCCGGTGCAACGCCGTGTGGCCTTTGTCGTCCTGATGGTTCACCTTCGCGCCCTTTTTCAGGAGAAACGCGACCAGGTCCTTGTCTGCGTAATTGGCGGCTTCCAGCAAAGGCGTCACCCCTGCGGAATTGACGGCGTTGACGTCCGCGCCTTTGGAGACCAGGTACCGCACCGTATCGAGATCCCCGGAGGAGGCCGCCAGCGACAGGGGCGTGTCCCCGTTGCTGTTTTTGGCCTTCACGTTCGCGCCTTTGGAAAGCAGAAACTTCACCGTTTCATATTTACCGGCGCGCGCCGCCCGGTGCAGGGCGGTGTTGCCCCGCGCGGTTTCCTTTTTGACCTGGGCGCCCTGGCGCACCAGGTATTTCACCAGATCGAGCTCGCCGTATTCCGCTGCCACGGACAACGGCGTCTGCCCCTTGCTCGTCTCGGCGTTGACGTCCGCGCCTTTGCCCACCAGATACCTCACCGCGGGCAGGGAACCGGAACCGGCGGCGCGATGCAGCGGCGTGATGCCCTCCTGCCGGGACCGTTCATCGGCGTTGAGCCCCTTCGCCACGAAATATTTGATCAAGGCGGTGTTGCCGGAACCGGCCGCCCGGTGCATCGGCGTGACGCCTTTGCTGTCCACCACATCCACCTTCGCCCCTTGGGACGCCAGGTATTTCACCAGCTTGAGATTGCCCGACCCCGCCGCCCAGAACAGCAGGTTGCCCTCGGCGGTGTCGCGGTGATCCGCATCGATGCCGTAGGCCATGAGGACCCGCACGACGTCGAGATGCCCTTCGGACGCCGCATCCTCGACGGCGGTCCAGCCGTTGTCGTCGGCGGCCATGAAGGCGGCTCCGTGCGCAAGCAGCGATTTCACCACCGGCGCATGCCCTTCGAGCGCCGCGTAGTGGATCGGCTGATCGCCTTCGTCGTCCGCCGCCAGCGGATCGGCGCCTTGATCGAGCAGCCGTTTCACCGTATCCAGCGAGCCCGACCACGCCGCTTCGTGCAGCGGGGTGACGCCGTTTTCATTGACCGCCTGAACGTCCGCGCCCAACGCGATGAGATGCGCCGCCAGGTCCACTTTGCCCGCATGGGCGGCGTAGTACAGCGGCGTTTCTCCAGTGTCGATGGGCTCGTCCGCCGCATTGCCCTTGCTGATGAGAAATTTTGCCAGCGCCGTGTCGCCCTCGTAGGCCGCAAGATGCAGCGGCAGCGAACCGACGTCGTTGGTCTGCGACACGTCGGCACCCTTCGCGATCAGAAGCTCCAGCAGGGCGCGTTTGCCGGAGTAAACGGCCTTGTGCAGCGGCGTGTTGCCGCTGTCGTTTTTCGCGTCGATGCGCGCGCCTTTCGCCAGCAGCAGCTTCACCGCTTCCATCTGTCCCTTTTCGGCGGCCAGGTGCAGCGGCGTGTTCCCCGCATCGTCGGGCACGCTCATGCTCGTGCCCTGCTCGAACAGGTTGCGGATCTGTTTCAGGTTGCCCGACTCGGCGGCTTCATGCAGCGGCGACGCCAGAGCGGTGCCGGCGGCGCTCAGCCACAGCGTGAGTGCAAAAACGAAGGACAGGCTCGGTTTGATGCGGGAGGCGGTTCGCATAAGATTTCCCTATGGGCTGAAATCGACGGTTTTCTTTGTTTTTAAAGGATTTGTGCGGATAAAAAGAGCAAGGGCTGTGCCAAACGGAAATCCTTGAATTATTAGGGCTTAGTTCCTGTCCGGCGGCAGGGTTTATCTAAAAATGGCCAACTCTGCAAAAAAATCATCCAATGGATGACAATTTTTGTGCAAATCGCGTGTGGATGGAGAAATCAGGGGAGGTTGGGAACCGGCTGAGATCGCCGGGACAAATCAGGCAGCCTGAAGGGGAAAACAAAGGACGAAAGTTGGAAGGCGATCGCGGCCCGGCCGGGAAATCACACCATCCCCACCGGACTCTGGAACGCCTGACGCCGCTGGTCGGGGCCCATTTGCAGTTGCGTCAGCTTGTTGGTGCCGAAGCGTTCGATGTAGAGGAAGATGTATTCCCGCACACAGGTGCGCAGATCCCAGCGCGGGTCGTGATTTTTTTCGAACTCTTCGAACACGTCCATCGCCTCCTGGATGCCCAGCCCCTTATCGACAGTGAAATAATAGTCCAGCGCCAGATCCCATTCGGGATTCTTGTAATAGGACACACCGTACTTGTCCGGCTCGAACGCCACGGGACTGTATTTGCCGAGCACATAGGTCATGAACCCGAGCGAGTGGATGTGCTCGCGGTTTTCGTGCACGAACCGCTTGCTGTCTTCGGCTTCCGCATGCGTCTCGCCGGGGAAGCCGAAAAAACCCATGATGTGGTTCCAGATCCCCGCTTCCGACGACATGCGCAGGTTGGTGCGGATCGCATCGAGGTTGGTGGCCTTGTCCATGAGTTTCAGCACCCGCTGGTTGCCCGACTCGTAGCCGAAGTGCAGGTAGCGGCAGCCCGACGCCTGCACGTCCTGCCACACTTCTTCATCGAGCAGCGATTCCTCGAAACGCATGTGCGTGGTCCAGACGATGCCGGATTTTTTTTCGATCAGCTCGCGCGAAAGCTTGCGGAACAGCGCCGGTGGATACGACTCGTCGGTGAAATGAAAGAAACGGGTCCGGTATTTGTCTTTCAGAAACTCGATCTCCTCGACGATCTGATCGACCTGCTTGGTGCGGAACCCTTCCACGTAGCCCTGGAAATGATCGCAGAACGTGCAGCGGCCCCAGTAACAGCCGCGCGTCGCCAGATACGGCAGGATCAGCTCCGGCACGAAATACTTGTCCAGCGGGAGGCCGTCGAAATCCGGCGGCGGCAGTTCGGAAAGGTCCTCGGCAAACACTTCCTTGTTCACGTGCACGCCCGCCGCGTCCCGGTAAATCAGGTTCGGCAGTCCGGAAAAATCTTTCTTCTGTTCCACCGCTTCGATCAATTGCAGAAACGCGTTCTCCCCTTCGTAGACCACGGCGCTGTCGAAGTGTTCGAACAGCTGCGGTTTTTCCGGCAGGATGTCGCGGATGCGCGTCACGATGTTGCCGCCCAGCGTGATGTGCGTGTCCGGGAAATCCTCCTTGATCATTTTGCAGAACGTGAACGTGGGAATGAGCTGCTTCTGCTGCACGACGGAAATGCCCACCAGAGCGGGGCGTTCCTCCTGCATGACCGGCAGCACCAGTTTGCGGTACACGTCGCGGTACACGTTGATCTGCCTGTCGTCCAGCGCTTCCAGGATTTCGGTGGACATGAAGGGTTTGTAGACCAGGTCGGTCTCGATGGGCGGAAAGCAGATCTGTGCGGGATAGTATCCCAGCGAAATGAACGCCATCGTCTCGTGCAGCGTCTGCGTGGCCCATTCCAGAGAGTCGATCTCGTAGAACGACTCGCTGCGCAGGATCGCCTTGGCCCGCTCCACATCCTGCTTGAACTGAGCGATGCGCTCCGGCGTGCAGGCCATGAGCCGGTCGTACAGAGCCTGCTCTTCCTCGTTCAGGCCCTGGTGCGACTGCACGTATTTGAGGTGATTCAACTCGTAGGCGATGCGGCCGGCGACGTGGTCCATGAACGGCGCGCTGAAAAACAGGTCGTACATTTCCACATTGATGTCTTTCTGGATCACGTCGTGCCCTTTGGGACGCAGCACCGAAGTCAGCGAGGGCAGGCTCAGGTACGGCTCCGAGGGGAGCCAGTCCGGTGGAAACAGAAGCAGGATCTTCATCGTACGATTCCCAATGTGAATCAACCGTTCGGCAAACCCGGAACGCGCCTCAGCAGAGGACCTGGTTTCCCGTCAGGTTGGGCTTACCGCTCAGCGCGTCTTTGCCGTAGCGGTCGAGGTAGAGCAGAAAATGTTCTCGCGGCAGGGTCCCCCATATCTTGAGCGAAGGGAACTTTTCTTCCGCCATCTGAATGCATTTGTCGTTCATCGCCACCGCTTCTTCGCGCGTCATCCCCTGCGTGGTCACAAAATCCAGGTTCATGGCGATGTCGGCTTCCGGGTCCTGAATGATTTTTTCGATCGCGTACCGTTCCGGGTATTGGTAGCAGCTGGAGTCGCGGTTCAGCAGAAACACGCCGGGCCCGAAGGAATGGATCGAATCGAGGTTGTCCATCAGAAAATCGATCGTCTCCTGCGCCTCGTCGCGGGTTTCGGTCGGGAATCCAAAAAACAGAAACGAATGATTCCAGATCCCCGCCTCGCTGCTCTTTTTCAGCACCTCCTGTTCCACTTCCTTGCAGGTGCCCTTGTCGATGAGCTGCAGCACCCGGTCGTTGGCGCTTTCAAGGCCAAACATCAAAAACACGAAGCCCGCCTGTTTCATCTTTTCGAACAGCGCCGCATCCATCACCTTTTCGAATTTGAGCAGCGCCAGCGAGCGGATCTCGAATCCGCGTTCGATCATCTCTTCCGACACATCGTTCAGAGAGTGCGGCGAGACCGCCTCGTCGGAAAACGTGAAATAGCGGGTGCCGTATTTTTCAGCGAGCGCCTGCAATTCGTCCACCATCTGGCGCGTGCGCTGTTTGCCGTAGCGGTGCCCGTAGACGTAGCTGTGCGTGCAGAAGGTGCATTTGCCCCAGTAGCAGCCGCGGCTCTGCAGCACTGGCAGGATGGGATACGGCGACAGGTAACGCTGCATGTCCAGCCCTTCGAACGTCGGCGGCGGCAGATCCTCGAAACGCAGCTCCACCCGTTCCTTGTTGAGGCAGACTTGATCGCCGTCTTTGAAAATCAGATTGGGAACCTCGTGCAGCGAACTGCCCTGCTTGAGCGCCTGCAGGAGCCGGTGCAGCGGTTCCTCGCCTTCGAAGGTGACGACGCTGTCGCAGAACGCATCGAAAAATTCCGGCTTCGTCTTCAACTGGCTGCCGTTGACGCTGAAAATCGGTCCGCCGAGCACCACGTGCAAATGCGGGTGCGCCTCCTTCAGCATGCGCGCCAGCGTGAGCCCCGGAAGGATCTGCGAGATCCCCACGATCGAGATCCCCGCCACCTGGCAGTCCTGCCAGTCCTCGCCGGGAAGCAGGGATTCCTCGTACAGTTCGATGAAGGGATTGACCTCGCGGTTCTGCGTGAAGCGGCCGGCTTTTTGTGTCGATTCCTCCGCCCGCGTTCCGCTTTCAAACGTGGACAGGGAAAAGATGGACGGGGAATAGGCGTCGGACACCAGCTTGAGCGCGGACTTGATCACCATGTCCGCCTGCCGGTAGGAATCGAAATCGAAGAACCGTTCCGGCGTCCGCATCACCTGCTTGGCTTCCTCCACCTGCGACAGGATGGCGGGCGCGAATTTCAGACCGGTGGCGAGCACGTCCAGCAGCGATTTCTCCCTGATGCTGAACCGGTTTTTGGAGCGCACTTCATGCAACCGCGTCTCCATTTTGCCGACGGCTTTTTGCAGCCATTCGGGTGACAGGAAGCGGTCGTAGGATTCGATGTTGTAATCCCGCTGCGCAACCTCCCAGCCTTTCGACTGCAGATAGGCCGTGAGGTAGGGTGTGCTGAGATAAGGCTGCGTGGGATACCACTGCGCCGGAAATATCAATACAGTTTTCATGATTCCAACATCATAGCACCATTGCCCGGGGTTTCCCACATCGGTTGAAACCGCGACCGGAACCGATGCGCTTCGAAGGGGCGAACTGCTTAAAATACAAGATCAAAATCCAATTGACATCACTACCCCTAAACGTATAATCGACCCATAAGGCAAGACAACGGACACGCCCTCAGAAACCTTCTGATCATCGCGATGACCAGAAGGTTTTGTGCAATGATTCCCGTTTTCGGGCACCGGTCCGGGCAGGAGGTTTACAGGGTCGAAATCGCGGTACCGACCGGCCCCTCAAACCCTTCCCGCTCGAACCCTCTGAATTATAAAATATTCCAAAGGGCAGGACGGGAACAGTTTTGTGTATTCAAGACCGGGACGTCCCGTTGCCAGAGTGAAAAATCACCGGATTATCAGTGTTCCACAAGTCATTTGAACGATCCATACCGACACCCGAACGCCTTTTTTAGCAACACCGGGAAAGGGCGAAAAGCAACCATGAGGCACAACATGCTCGCTCCAAGGCACCCCCGTTTCACCGTATTCACCGTACTCATTCTGACCGGTCTCCTGTTCGCTTCCTCCGCTTGGGGAAAGGGAGTCCGGGCCACCGATACCGATATCTCGCTGGTCGATGGCCTGACCGTCGATAAAAAAGGCAACATCTACTTCTCCCGCCGGGATCACAACACCGTACACAAAATCGACGACAAAGGGCGCATGACCCTGGTCGCCGGCACCGGTTCCGCAGGTTACAGCGGAGACACCGGCCCCGCCGTGAAAGCCACGCTGAGAATCCCCGCCGGCCTGGCCGTGGACGACAAAGGCAACGTCTACATCGCCGACCGGGAAAACCACGTGGTGCGCCGGGTGGATGAAAAGGGAATCATTACAACAATTGCAGGAACCGGGACAGCCGGGTTCAGTGGCGACGGCGGACCGGCGACCCAAGCGCAGCTCAACCTGCCTTCCGGAATCGCTCTCGACAATAAAGGAAACATATTCATAGCCGACCGCTCCAACAACCGCGTGCGTAAAATCGACGCCAACGGCGTCATCTCGACCTACGCCGGCAACGGCGACACCGGTTATTCGGGCGATGCGGGCCCTGCGGTCAAGGCGCGGGTGGACCGGCCCTTCGGCGTAGCCACCGACGACAAGGGCAATCTGTTCATTGCCGACCGCGGCAACAACCGCATCCGCAAGGTGAACCCGGAAGGCATCATCACCACCGTCGGCGGAGACGGCGGCTTTTTCTTCATCGGTGACAACGGCCCCGCTTACCGGGCGAGCATCGCCGGCCCCACCGGCGTCGCCGTCGATAAGAAAGGCAACATCTACATCGCCGACCGCAACAACAACCGCATTCGCGTGATCGACTCGCAGGGCATGATCCGGACGATCGCCGGCACCGGCCAGCAGGACTACAACGGCGATTCCGAACTCGCCCGCGACACCAACCTGCACCTGCCCTTCGGCGTCGCCGTGGAACCGGACGGCAGCCTGCTGGTCATCGACCGCTCGCATTACCGCATCCGCCGCATCGATCTGAAAAAGGGCACCATCGAAACCGTTGCGGGCAACGGCAAGAAACAGTTCGCCGGCGACGGCGGCCCGGCGACGGGCGCGGTGCTCAACTTCCCGCACGGCATGGTCGTGGATAAAGACGGCAACCTGCTCTTTTCCGACAAGGGGCATTACCGCATCCGCAAGATCAGCCCGCAGGGAATCATTCAGACCATCGCGGGCAACAGCACCCGCGGCAATGTGGGCAACGGCGGACCGGCGATCGAAGCGTCGCTGTACCACGTCACCTCCATCGACCTGAACAGTAAAGGCGAACTGTTCATGGTGAGCCCCTCGGGCTTCGTCAGCATCATCCGCAAAATCGACACCAAGGGCATCATCACCGAGTTCATGGAATCGGCGAACCCCAAATACGTCGAAGCGCTGCAGGCGTCCAAGTTCAAAGGCCGCGCCTCCACGGGCGCCCTCGCCTTCATCACGCATTTCTCGGACATCGCCTTCGACAGCAAGGACAACCTGTTCATCGTGGACCGGCTGAACCATCAGATCCGTAAAATCGACGCCAGCGGAAACATCACCAACTTCGCCGGCACCGGCGATTCGGATTATTTCGGCGACGGCGGGCCGGCGGCCCAGGCGGCGTTCCGCGATCCGGGGGCGCTTGCGTTCGACAAAGAAGACAATCTGTACGTTGCGGACACCGCCAACAACCTGATCCGCAAAATCGACACCAACGGCATCGTGAGCACCATCGCGGGCAACGGCAACCACAAGGACACCGGCGACGGCGGACCGGCGCTGGAAGCCGGAATCCGTTCGATGGACTACCTCAAGGTCAGCCCGGCCGGTGAGCTGCACATCGTCGGCTCCAACACCCACACCATCCGCAAGATCACCAAAGACGGCAACATCGTCACGGTGGCGGGCCGCGGATACCAGGGATACGCGGGCGACGACGGACCGGCCGAGAAAGCCATGCTGAAAAACCCGTCCGCCGTTGCGTTCGACAGAAAGGGCAACATGTTCATCTCCGACATGGGCAACAACCGCATCCGTAAAGTCGATACCAACGGGATCATCACGACCTATGCGGGAACCGGGACATTCGGATGGGCGCACGATGGAGAAACCGTGGAAATCTATTTTCAGAACTTCCCGTAAAAATAATGCAGTGAAAACGAATTCAATCAAAATTATGGACGCTTGCGGAGGAATTGGAATTGTGAAACACATGGCAAAAGTTATATTATTGACTTGGGTTGTTTTGACGGTCCTCACACCGGCCCGCGCACAGGCGGCCGAAACCAAAGTTCTGAGCGAAGTCCTCAAGAAGCTGGATGGCCTCGTCTGTTCGGAACCGGAAAAAATCACCGAACATTACGCCCCCAAACAGGTGATCCTGGGAGACGACAAGCGCTATCTGCTGGAAAACCGCATCGAGGGTTACCGCCAGATGATGTCCGATTTCAGGGACATGAAATGCAAAACCCAACGGCAGGTGCTCTCCGGCAAAGTCGGCGACAACGTGGGATTTCTGCTCGTGGATGAAATTTCGAGCATCACCTCGAAAAGCACCGACACCGACGATCGGCAGCACAGCGTGTGCAGTTATGTGTTTCAAAAGGAAAACCGGTCCTGGAAAATCGCTCTGGAACACTGTTCCAGCCTGCCGGACTACAGCATCAATCCCGGAGACGACGCCCTGTATTATTTTCACAATCCCGTTTATTGACCCGATGAGGCATCCTTTATGATCCTGCTTCCCCCGTCCGCCCACACGAGGCGATGAGGAAGAAAAAAGGAAACCCTTACCCACTCGGCGCCACCTGGGACGGACACGGCGTCAATTTTTCCCTTTACAGCGAGCACGCCACCGGTGTGGATCTCTGCCTGTTCGAATCCGCCCAGGCGCGCAAGGAATTCGTTTCCTTTTCCCTCACCGAACCCACGCACCACATCTGGCACATCTATCTGGAAGGCGTGAATCCCGGTTGTCTCTACGCCTACCGCGTCCACGGCCCCTACGATCCGCAGAACGGCCTGCGGTTCAACCCCAACCGTCTGCTCACCGACCCGTACGCCAAATGGGTGGTGCGCACCGGCAAGGGGCACGACCGGGCGTTCGCGTATCCGCGCGATTCCGACAACAAGGATCTGCTCCTGGACAAACGCGACAACGCCGCCCACGCCCCGCTCTGCGTGGTGGCGGACACCTCGTTCACGTGGGGCGAGGACCGGCCGCCGGACATCCCCATGAACCGGACCGTCATCTACGAAACCCACGTGAAAGGGCTGACCGCGCGCCATCCCAAAGTGCCGGCCAAGCTGCGCGGCACCTTCGCCGGACTCGCCACCGAGCCCGTGATCGATCACTTGAAATCGCTGGGCGTCACCGCCGTCGAGCTGTTGCCCGTCCACCAGCATTTCACCGAACCGCACCTGCACGAAAACAATCTGACCAATTACTGGGGCTACAACACCCTCGCCTACTTCGCGCCCGACACCCGTTTTCATTCGGGCAGCATGGGCGACCCCCTTCAGGAATTCAAAAGCATGGTGCGCACCCTGCACCTGGAAGGCATCGAGGTGATCCTGGATGTGGTGTACAACCACACCGCGGAAGGCAATCACTTGGGCCCGACCCTTTCTTTCCGCGGCATCGACAATCCGGTTTATTACCGGCTGAATCCCGGGGAGCCCCGCTACTACGAAGACCACACCGGCTGCGGCAACACGGTCGATATCCGGCATCCGGCGGTGCTCAAGCTGGTCCTCGACAGCCTGCGTTACTGGGTCACCGAAATGCACGTGGACGGCTTCCGCTTCGACCTCGCCACGGCGCTCACCCGCAAGGACCCGCACGTGGATTTTCACAGCGCGTTCATGCAGAGCATCTATCAGGACCCGGTGCTTTCCAGGGTCAAGCTGATCGCCGAACCCTGGGACCTGGGTGAAGGCGGCTATCAGGTGGGGCAGTTTCCGTCTTTGTGGAGCGAGTGGAACGGCAAATACCGCGACGCCGTGCGCCGCTTCTGGAAAGGCGATGCGGGGACCCTGGCGGAATTCGCCAGCCGCCTGTCCGGAAGCAGCGACCTGTACCAGTACAACGGCAAGACGCCGCAGGCGAGCGTCAACTTCATCACCGCGCACGACGGGTTCACGTTGCAGGATCTGGTGACGTACCAGTCGAAAAAAAACGAAGCCAACGGCGAAGACAACCGCGACGGCACCGACGCAAACCACAACTGGAACTGCGGCGTCGAAGGCCCTACGGCGAATTCTAAAATCCGCGCCCTGCGCGCCAAGCAGAAGCGCAACCTCATCACCACCCTGCTGCTGTCGCAGGGCGTGCCGATGATCAGCGGCGGAGACGAACTCGGCCGCACCCAGCAGGGCAACAACAACGCCTATTGCCAGGACAACGAAATCAGCTGGCACGACTGGAACCTGAACAAGGAGGCGCTGCGGTTTCTGGATTTTTTCCGCTGCGTCCTCACGCTGCGCCAAACCCATCCCGTGTTCACGCGCACCCGCTTTTTCAAGGGAAAAAAAATACGCAAATCCCAGTCCAAGGACATCTCCTGGATCGCCCCCACCGGCCGCGAGATGACCCAGGCCAAATGGAACGATCCGGAAACGCGCGTCATTGGCCTGCGGATTTCCGGCGACGCCCTGCACGAAACCGACGATCACGGCAATCACCTGCAGGGGGAGACGATGCTGCTTTTGATCAACGCGTCTGCGGAAAAAACCCCGTTCATCCTGCCCGCCCACAAAAAAGGCACCCGCTGGGAACCGCTGCTGGACACGCACAACCCTGAAACGCAAGGCATCGGCCGGGGAGGCAGGGCCTACTCCCTGGAGAGCCGTTCGATGGCTGTTCTATGTCTGATACCGCAGAGCAAAAAGAAGTGAGCTTCACGCCCTCGCTGGGGGCTTTCCGGACGGACGCAGGCACCCGGTTCCGTCTGTGGGCGCCGAAAGCCCGCAATATGGAGGTGATCCTCCATCCGGAGAGCGACGGCGAGACCGTCCATCCGATGCACGCCGAAGACGCAGGCTATTTTTCCTGCACGCTCGCCGAAGCCCGGCCGGGCGATCGCTACCGCTATCGCATCGACGGCGGCGCTGCCTATCCGGACCCCGCGTCGCGCTTTCAGCCGGAAGGGGTGCACGGCCCGTCGCAAGTGGTGGACCCGTCCCGCTTCACCTGGACCGATTCGCATTGGCAGGGTCTGGACCGGGACAACCTGATCCTCTACGAACTGCACGTGGGCACGTTCCACCCGCAGGGCGATTTTTCCGGCGTTGTGAAAAAACTGCGCTGGATCAAAGACCTCGGCGCCACCGCCGTCGAACTGATGCCGGTGGCGGATTTTCCCGGCCAGCGCAACTGGGGCTACGACGGCGTGGACCTGTTCGCCCCGGCGCGCTGCTACGGCGCCCCCGACGATTTGCGGAACCTGGTGGACGCGGCGCACGCGCTGGAACTTGGCGTGTTTTTGGATGTGGTCTACAACCATTTCGGTCCCGAAGGCGCCTATTGGGGCGCGTACGCATCCAGCTACTTCACGTCCCGGCACAAGAGCCCCTGGGGCGACGCCATCAATTTCGACGGCAAAGCCTCCGGGCCGGTGCGCGCGTTTTTCATCGAGAACGCATTGCACTGGATCCACGAGTACCACATCGACGGCCTGCGCCTCGACGCCACCCACGCCATCATCGACGACAGCCCGACCCATTTTTTGCAGGAACTGGCACAAACGGTGCACGCCCGCGCGAGGACTTCCCGTCCCGCCCTGCTCATCGCGGAAGACGACGACAACGACCACCGCATCATCCGGCCCGTCGATCAGGGAGGCTACGGTCTGGACGCGGTGTGGGCGGACGATTTCCACCATCAGGTCCGCCGCCTCATCGCCGGCGACGACGACGGCTATTTCCGCGACTTTTCCGGCACGCCGGAAGACCTGTTGCAGACCATGCAGCAGGGCTGGTTTTACACCGGACAGCATTCCGTGCACCGCAACCGCACCCGCGGCACCCCGACCGAAGCCATCCCGCCGCAGCGGTTTGTGCACTGCATCCAAAACCACGATCAGGTGGGAAACCGCGCGCACGGCGACCGGCTGAATTTCAACATCGACCTTGCGGTCTACCGCGCGCTCAGCGCCTGGCTGCTGCTGTCTCCGGCGACCCCGCTTTTGTTCATGGGACAGGAATGGGCGGCCACCACGCCGTTTTGTTTTTTCACCGACCACCCCGAAGCGTTGGGTAAAAAAGTGACCCGCGGGCGCAGACAGGAGTTCATGCAATTTGCGGCGTTTCACGACCCGAAAAAACGCAGCACCATCCCCGACCCGCAAGCGGTCGAGACGTTCACGAAAAGCAAACTCGACTGGCAAGAACCCGAAAGCGAACCGCATGCCGGCATCGTGCGTCTCTACCGGGCGGCGCTCGCCCTGCGCCGGAATCATCCCTGTTTTGCAGCCGATGCCAAACTGCAATGGGATGTCCAGAAGGACACATTGTTTCTCAAACGCACCGCACAGGATAAAACCGCTCTGCTGATCGCCGCCTGTTTCGAGGGGCCGCAACAAACCGTCCTGCCGCCAAACCTGGCGATAGAAGGGGCGCAACGGACCCTGCACACAGAAGAGGACCGCTTTTCGCTCACGCCGCATCCCCCCACCCTGCAACAGGAAGACCAAAACCGCGTCCTGCATTTTTCCGCACCCTGCACGCTGGTGCTGCACGCGCCGTGATGTGACAGGCGTCCGGCTTTTCCCCTCTCTCACTTGACGGATCGCACCAGATACGAAAGAATGTGCCTGGAAGGAGGCACATGAACATTCGCCCCGCAAAAAACATCACACCCTTCAAGGACCAGCTGGAAAGCATCAAGAAAGAACTGTCGCAAAAGAATCGCTTTCCGCTCAACACCTACCGGTTTCAGCTCAACAAGCAGTTCGATTTCGATGCGGCCCGCGCCATCGTCTCCTACCTTTCCGAGCTCGGCATCACCCACTGCTACGCCTCGCCCTATCTCGCCGCCGGACCCGACTCCTCGCACGGTTACGACATCAGCGATTACACCCGCATCAATCCGGAACTGGGAGGCGAGGCTGGCCTGGAACGATTCATCGATGAACTGTCCCGCTGCGACATGGGGCACATCCTCGATTTCGTGCCCAACCACATGGGCATCGCAAGCTCTGAAAACCAGTGGTGGCAGGACGTGCTGGGAAACGGCCAGTGTTCGCCCTACGCCGAAATTTTCGATATCGACTGGAATCCCGGCAAGGCCGAACTGAAGGGAAAAATTCTGTTGCCCATTCTAGGCGATCAATACGGCGTGGTCCTGGATCGTGGAGAGCTGGACCTGAATATGCAGGAGGGGACGTTTCACCTCGCGTATTTCGAGCACCACCTTCCTCTCAACCCGCAGTCGTTCCCGCTCATCCTGACTCACAACCTGGAAACGCTGCAAAAAGAACTGCCCGAGGACGATCCTCACCTGCGCGAGCTGCTGAGCATCGTGAAAGCGCTCGGCAACCTTCCTTCCACGCTGGAGAACGACGCCGAAAAAATCGAAGAACGCGCGCGGGAAAAAGGCGTGAGCCAAAAACGCCTGAACCGGCTCATGCAGGAATCGACGGTCCTGCGCGAACACATCCGGGAAAATGTGAGGCAGTTCAACGGAATTCCCGGCCAGACGGAAAGCTTCGACCGGCTGCACGCGCTGCTGGAACAGCAGGTCTACCGCTTGTCCAACTGGCGCACCGCAGCCAATGAGATCAATTACCGGCGGTTTTTCGACATCAACCACCTCGCCGGAATCAAGATGGAACGGCCGGAGGTGTTCGAAAAGACACACGCCTTGATCCTGCGGCTGATCGGCGAAGGGAAGATCACCGGTCTGCGCCTCGATCATCCGGACGGATTGTACAACCCCGGTGCGTATTTCGACCGGCTGCAGGAGGCGGTGCTCTACGAACACACCGTGCGCGGCCGCAAGCTGGATTCCATGGAAGACGCCACCGTCCGCGACCTGGTGCGGCAATGGCGCAAGCAGGAGAAAGAAATCGACCCGGCGGGCCCGGTGGTGCGCCCGCTTTACCTGGTTGTCGAAAAAATCCTCACCGGCGCCGAAGCGCTGCCCGAGCACTGGCCCGTCCACGGCACCTCCGGATACGATTTCATGCGGGAGGTGAACGGCCTGTTCGTCGATACCAGCCGCGAAAAAGAGTTCAGCAAAATTTACGTCCGCTACACCGGCAACGCCGAGCCCTTCAGCGAGATCGCGTACCAAAGCAAAAAGCTCATCATGCAGACCGCACTCACCAGCGAGCTCAACGTTCTGGTGCGCGCGCTCAACCTGATTTCCGAACAGGACCGGCATTCCCGCGATTTCACCCTGAACAGCCTGAGAGAGGCGCTGACCGAAACCGTCGCCTGTTTTCCGATCTACCGCACCTACATCGACGACACCGCCATCAACCCCGAGGACCGCGAGACGCTGGAAAAATCCATCGGACGGGCGCGCCGCAAAAACCCGATTCTCGAGCCCACCATTTTCGAGTTTTTGAAAAACACCTTGCTCACCGATTCCGAAGCGGGGCTGCCGCCGGATTTCGTCGCCAGGCGCCGGGACTTCATCATGAAACTGCAGCAGTTCACCGCCCCCGTGCAGGCCAAGGGGCTGGAGGACACCGCCTTCTACCGCTACAACCGGCTGCTTTCCTTGAACGAAGTGGGGGGGTTCCCGCAGCGTTTCGGCCTCGCGCCCTCCGTTTTTCACCGCAGAAACCAAAGACGGCAGAAACACTGGCCGCAGACCCTCACCGCCACCGCCACGCACGACCACAAACGCGGCGAAGATGTGCGCGCGCGGCTGAACGTCCTGTCGGAGATTCCCGAAGACTGGCGCAAGGCGCTGGGCCGCTGGTCTCTGATCAACCGCGGCAAGCGCACCCTCGTCGAGGACAGGCTCACCCCCGGCCGTAACGAGGAATACCTGTTCTACCAGACCCTCGTGGGCATGTGGCCGCCCGGCCCCGCCGAGGCGATCTGCCGCGACCGCTTGATCGAGCGGATGCTGATCTACATGCACAAGGCCGCCAAGGAAGCCAAGACCCATACCAGCTGGATCAACCCCAACGAAGCCCACCACACCGCCCTCACCCGGTTCATCGAGAAAACGCTGGCGCCCACGAAATCGAACCGTTTTCTGGACTCCTTCCTGCCGTTTCAGGAGCGGGTCGCCAAGATGGGGGTCGTCAACTCGCTCGCGCAGGTGCTTCTCAAGATCACCTCGCCGGGAATTCCCGATTTTTTTCAGGGCTCGGAGCTGTGGGATCTGAGCCTCGTCGATCCGGACAACCGCCATCCCGTCGATTTCACCCTGCGCCAGCAATACCTCGAGCGATTAAAGCCCCTCCTCGCCACACCCCCGTCGGACCTGCCCCGGCACCTTTCGGGGCTGTACGAGTTGTTGAACCACTGGCCGGACGGACGCATCAAAATGTACGTCACGATCTGTGGGCTGAGGCTGCGCAGGCGGCTGCCCGATCTGTTTCTGCACGGCGATTACCAGCCCCTCAAGGTGGAAGGCGAACGCTCCGAACACGTCGTCGCCTTTCTGCGCCAGCACAACCAGCAGTTCAGCCTGACGGCGGTTCCCCGGCTGCCGGCGGGCCTGATGGAACCGGACCTCAAATGGCCGGTGGGCGAAGCGGTCTGGCAGGACACGGCCATCCTGCTGCCCGCATCCTTTCAGGATCGCAGCCGCCTCATCGACCGGTTCACCCACAAACACCTCTCTGTGCAGGCGGACGGCGAGTCCCTGCGTTTGCCGGTGAAGGAGGTGTTTTCGTTCCTGCCCCTGGCTCTGCTCATCGATCCGGACAGCCTTTCAGCAAGCTGACGGGGCGTGCGTTTTAAGGCGAATCCCTTCCCCCAGATTTCATTTTTCCCCCACCCGCCAGTTGGTTATAATAAAAAATTTCGTGGATCAGAATGCCTGTGACGCATGCGTTTCACCGTGCGCGATCCGTCCCGTTAACCTTTATTTGAATGCACAACGGCCATGTTGAAGCCCTACGAAGATACACACCTGCCCATCCATCAGCGCACCGACATCAATCAGTACCGGCAGTTCGTCGGCAACGAAACCATAGACCGGATTTTACAGAAGGCGGAGCCGCTCAAGGGCAAGAAGCTCATTCATGTGAACAGCACCTATTCCGGCGGCGGCGTGGCCGAGCTGTTGTCCTCGCTGGTGCTTTTGATGAACGGCGTGGGGATCCGCACCGACTGGCGGCTGCTGTT
Source organism: Nitrospinales bacterium (assembly GCA_965223345.1). Lineage (GTDB taxonomy): Bacteria > Nitrospinota > Nitrospinia > Nitrospinales > VA-1 > CBDCWG01. The sequence continues at coordinate 1,093,167 of CBDCWG010000012.1, read as the reverse complement.
CGGCAGCGGTGACTTCTTTTCCCTGACCAAGAAATTCCACAACGCGCTGCAGGGACATTCCATCCACCTGACCGAGCTGAAAAAAGAGATCTACGAGCAAACGATCTACGAAAATTCCATCCGTATGGATCTGGATGCGGATTTCCTCGTCATCCACGACCCGCAGCCTTTGTTTCTGATCCACCATTACCCGAAATCCTGTCCCTGGATCTGGCGCTGCCATCTGGATCTGACGAGTCCGGAGCCTTCGGTCTGGGAGTTTCTCAAACCGACGATCCTCAAATACGACGCCGGCATCGTCACCAAAAAACAGGGTGTCGAGCTCGACATCCCCACCCGGTATTTCCGGCCCACCATCGATCCGTTCATCATCAAAAACCTGCCGCTGCCCGAGTCCGAAATCGAGGAGCGGCTGAACCACTACCACATTCCGACCGATCTGCCGATCGTGACCCAGATCTCCCGCTTCGACCGTTTCAAGGATCCGCTGGGCGTGATCCAGGCTTTCAAGCAGGCCCGCAAGCAGGTGGACGCCACCCTGGTGCTGCTCGGCGACATGGCCAGCGACGACCCGGAAGGGCAGGAAGTGTACGAATCGCTGCTGGGAGAACAGGACGAGCGCATCATCATCCTCGCCCGTCAGGACACCGCGCTGGTGAACGCCCTGCAGAGCCGCGCGCACGTGGTTCTGCAAAAGTCCACGCGCGAAGGCTTCGGCCTGACCGTCACCGAAGCCATGTGGAAGCAGGCGGTGGTGATCGGCGGCAACGTCGGAGGCATCCCGCTGCAGATCGAAGATCAGGTCAACGGTTTTCTCGTCGATTCGGTGGACGCCGCCGCCGAACGCATCGTGCAGGTGCTCAAAGACGACGATCTGCGCCTGCGCATGGGACAGGCCGCGCGCGAGTCGGTGAAAGAAAAATACCTCATGACCCGGCTTCTGGAAGACTGGCTGGACCTGCTTCTGGATTTTGAAACCCGCTTCAACCTCAAGCGACCCAGCGGCAGCGACGGGACGCGTTTCTTCCATACGGGAGAATGAATCCCGTTCTCATCCTTCCCTCGATTCGAAACCGCTCGCGGGTGTTGAAAAAAGCAACTGCAGAAACTATGATAGGGCGTCTTTGAATTTGAAGGCCCCCGCTTGGAACCGCACAAGGTGAGCGATGACCGCAGGCAGCGAAAGCCAGAAAAATGATAAGATCAAAGTAGAAATCGACCCGGATCTTGAGGAATTGATTCCCGGCTATCTCAACAACCGGCGCAAGGACATCGAGTCCATTCTTCAGGCTTTGCAATCGGACGATTTTGCAACCATCGAGAGAATGGGACACACCATGAAGGGGTCCGGCTCCGGGTACGGTTTCGATTTCATCAGCGCCATCGGCATGACCCTTGAGGAAAGCGCCAAGGAACGGTCGGCGCAACGGATTCAAACATCGGTGAACGAGTTGACGGATTTCCTCGACCGGGTGGAGGTGGTGTACAAATAATCCGCAGGGTCCCTTTGCAACGCAGAACCGGCTTCCGGTGCGCGCGCCGTTCACCCACACACGAGACGATTTTTTGTGCTCAACCCCCGCTTCGTTTTTTTCATATCGATCCTGACTCTTCTGGGAACCGTTTCCATCCAGGCCGCCGAGAAGGACTGGCAGTTCTGGCAGGAACAGTTCAACCGCAGCCAGGCCGAAAAGAAAAAATCCCCCGCGCGCCCACCGCTCCGCGTCAAGGAAATCGAAATCACCGGCACGCTCGGCAGCGAATCCGGCGTGCGGGTTTCCAGCTACCGCAATCAGTTCACCGAACGCTGCATCACCTGCCACGACGGAATCGCAACGGTGAGCGCGTCCCACCCGAGAGAATTCGGCTGCACGGTCTGCCACGGAGGGGACGGCCAGTCGATCGACAAAGAGCAGGCCCACTCCAGCCTCATTTACGATCCCGAAGCGGGCACCGGCAAGCGCAACCCGTCCAGTCTCAGCGTCGCCGCGCAAAGCTGCGGGCAACTGCAATGCCACGCCGGCCATCTCGATCCCGACCGCAACCACATCGAACGCGTCAACAAATCGCTCATGGCGACGATGGCGGGCATGATCTCCGGCCTGCGCTATCAATGGGCGGCGCAGAGCACCCGATTCGCCAAATACGGCATCCGCGATGTGATCGACGAAGACGGCGACGTGCCCGAAAAACGCGGCGCATTGGGATCGCTCAAGGCGCTGCCGTTTTTCTCTCCCAAGGATCTGCCGCAGGCGCCGGGTTCCTATCAGGTGTCCCGGCACATCAGCGACAAGCTGCTGCGGCAAAAATGCTTTCAGTGCCACCTGGATTCCAGCCCCGCGCCGGGAACCTTCCGCTCGCAGGGGTGCGCCGCCTGTCATTTCACCTACGCGCCCGACGGCCGCTACCACGGGGCCGACCCGACGATCTCCAAAACCGAAATCGGACACCCCGGCTTTCACAAGATGACCGCGCTGACGCCGAGCGTCATCTGCAGCCAGTGCCACCAGGCCTTCGACCCCGCAGCGGGAAAATCCGAAACGCAACCCCTGGAAATGGCGGCATTGATCCCACTCCCGCTGCCGGGATCGGGAAAAAGGCAGGAAGACGTGCACATCGCCAACGGCTTCGATTGTGTTGACTGCCATACCCAGTTTGATATCATGGGCGACGGCAACCTCTATTCCAAGCAAAACCAGGCCGTTGAAGTCCGTTGCGAAACCTGTCATGGAGACGGCGACACGCCGCCCGCCTTCGCGCCGGTCACCGACCCTTCGGACCGCGTCGTTCGCCTGAGCCGCCATTACCCCTGGAGCAACGCCTTAAAAGACCGCATGGCCCTGACCGCACGCAAAAACAAGATGACCAACGTGAAACTGGAAAAGGGCACGCTGTGGACGCTGGGCAAGATCAGCGGCAAAAAATTCAAAACGCCGACCCTGCATAAAAGCAGGAACGCGCATGTGATCCCGGCCCACAAGAAGAAGCTCGAATGCACCGCCTGCCATTCGCAGTGGGTGCCCAGATGCGAAGGCTGCCACAACGCGCTCGACCAGGCCAAGATGCCCTCCCTCGAAGCCGGCAAGGCATCCGCCCTTTGGGGAACCGCATCCTACACCCTGGAAGTGGAGCCGCCCAAATTGATGGTCGGTCCGCGCGGCAAAGTGGCCCCCATGCTGCCGCAGACGCAACGAACCGTCACCGTGCTGGACGAGAAAGGAAAACCCGTCACCGCGCTGACCCGGCATGGAACGCCGCTCGGCAGCTACCGCGAATGGGTGTTCACCAACCCGCACGGATACTCGGGCTCCAACCTCGTGTACGCGCTCAACCCGCACTCGGTCGGCAAAAAAGTCCGCTCCTGCGCCAGCTGCCACCTTTCCCCGCAGACGCTGGGACTGGGCGAGGGAGACCTCACGCTGCAGCGCAGTTCGTCCGGGAAAAACGACCGCATGGCGCCCGTCAACCGCTCGAATGCGATCAAGCGCCATTCGGACCTCGCGCCGGATGCGAAAACCACGGTGCGCGGCCAGCCGGTGGCGGGCAGCACGCAACCCGGAGCGCGCCCGTTCAACCAGAAAGAGATCGCGCGCATCCTCAAGGTGGGAAACTGCATTCCCTGTCACGATCAATACAATGATAAGATTTACAAAGACATCGGCAAGAGTTACAAATTCGAGAACAAACTGGCGCATCGCAAACTGCGCAAGAACATCCTGAAAAGAAAATAACCTCTGGATCAAGATGACCCCTCTGCGAAAAACCGGATGGCTGCTCACGGCCGGCGCGCTGCTGACCTTTTTCATTCTCGGCCGCGGTACCGCCCAGGAAACGAAAACGTTCGAATGGAAGGATTCGTACTCGCTCGATGCGTCCGGCGTTCCGCGCGAGACCAAGCCCGAGCCGGAAACGGAATCTCCTTCCAGCGGCGAAGAGGTCTTTCCCTGGCCCCTGCCTTCGGACGCGTTCGAAAAATCGGCCCCGGACAAGGACATCACCGAATCCACGATCATAGAGGAACCGTTCGCCGCGCCCGAGCCGCCGCAGCCTCAGCCGCAACCGCCGGCACAGCCGTTCAGGCCGGAGTCGCCGCCCGCTTTCGAAAAGCGCATGGTGGAGGTGCCGCCGCTTGAGGAAACGCCTTTCCTCGACGCCGGGGATTTCCGCGATCCGTTTTTTCCGGTGCGCGGTTTTCAGGAAAACTCGCCCAAAGTGTTGGAGCCGGGCGTCACCGTAGACGGGCTGCGCTTTTACTCCTACGCGGACTCCGGTCACTTCGTGGAAAATTTCTACCGCAACTCCAACTTCTCCATGGAAGACGTGTTCGGCCGGGTGGTGCAACTGGAAAAAAAAGCCAGCGGCTGCCTGAACTGCCACGGTGGCATCGAAGAGATCAGCCCCAACCACCGCTTCCGCTGCACCAAGTGCCACAGCGGCAACCGGCGCGCCAAAACGATGCAATCGGCCCACAAGGGGATGGTGCCCAATCCATCGGACCTCAACCACGCTCCCAAATTCTGCGGCAAATGCCACGCCGACCAGATCGAAAAGGTCAAACGCAACCCGATGTCCACCGCCGCGGGAATCATCAACACCACGCGCTACGCCTGGGGCGCACAGCCGTACGGAAAGAACCACCATTCCCTGATTCCCGATGCCAAGGCCAATGAAAAACCCCTGCCCTCGGTGAAAAAGGGCCACGCGGTGGACAAGTTTCTCAGGACCAAATGCCTGCGCTGCCACATCCAGGGCGAAGCGCCACACCGGCCGGGTGACTACCGCGCCACCGGCTGCGCCGCCTGCCACATGGTGTACGCCAACGACGGCACCTCGCTGACCCGCGATCCGACGATTCAGAGCAAGCAGCGCAAAAACGCCAAGAAGCAGGGTTCCGTCTTCAGCAGCGACAAGGCCGCGCGTCCGCTGGACTCGCCGCGCGGCTACCCGGTGATCCACAAATTCACCCTCGCCATTCCCAGCGTGCAGTGCGAGCACTGCCACAACAACAACGGCGTGGGCAACGAATTCGAAGGGCTGTTCAAAAATCCGGCGCGGCCCAAACCGGCGCGCGAGAAGATCGACGCCACCCAGCCCGTGCTCTACGGCAGCGAACACGAATTTCTGGTGCCGGACATCCACCGCGAACGCGGCATGCACTGCATCGACTGCCACGGGTCCGAGGACATCAAGGGCGCGCCGCTGTTCGCGGACCGGCATTCACGGGTGCAGACCCGCTGCGAGGACTGCCACGGCACCCACAAAAGCGCTCCGGAGGAATTCCTGCTGTTGAAATCCGATCCCAACTCGAAACCCATCTTCGAGCGGCTCAAGCGCAACCCGAATCTGGTGAAGAAAGTGCGCTCCGGCGACTCCATTCTCGTCAACGCGCAGGGCGTCAAACTGCCGCACATCAAGCGCGACAAAAACCAGTGGGTCCTGTTCTCCAAGGTGACCGGCAAGAAGCACCCCATCCCCATCCTCAAGGAGATCAAGGCGCCGCCCGCGCACCAGATCGCCAAACACATGAAGTCCGTGGAATGCCACGCCTGCCACGCCCGCTGGTCGGCCAGCGACTGGGGCCTGCACCTCATCGAGGAACCGTCGCCGGATGTTTCCCGCTGGAAGGACTGGAACTTCTCCGACCCGAGCCTGCGGCAGATCCTGTCCACCCGCGAAACGCAGGAAGCGCCCGTGTCCATGCTCGACTGGACCACCGCCCGCTCGCAGCCCGGAAAGATCGAGGGGCAGTCGATCCCCGGCGTGCTGTGGGACATCCTCACCGAATCCAGTTGGGGAACGATGATCCTGGGGAAAAACCACCGCGGCAAATACTCGATCCTGAAACCGCGCTACCAGTATTTCTTCACCGAGCGGGCAGCCCCGAAAGCCACCCCGTCGCAACGGGCCAGGGTCTTTCGCACCACCGACGGGAAACCGGGCATGGCGCTGCTGCCGCACACGCCGCACACCATTCGCAAAACCGTGCGCAGTTGCGAAAGCTGCCACGAAAACCAGGTCGCAACCGGGCTGGGCGATCCGGGCAAGCGGTCCATCTTCGACGCCAAGAATTTTCTCATCGGCTTGAAAACGGAGAACCGCGTTCCCGCTGAATTCCAGCTCAAACAGTTGGTCACGCAAAACGGCGTCCCGCTGCAGGCGCCGGTGCCGCCCAAAAGCACGCGGTTTTTAAACCAGAAGGAACTGGTCTCGCTGCAGGAAAAAAGCAACACCTACCGGGTGTTCCGTTATTTCAATCTGCGCCAGATGCAGCTGCCCCGTCTTTTGACGCGCAGCGAGTTTCCCTACGATGTGACGCACAAAAGGAACGAAGCCCTGTTCGGTTCGCCGCCGCCGGTGGAGGACATGTTCTACCATCTCGACCAGGATGAATTCTTGCAGTCGCCGAAGCGGCGCGCCCCGGCCCTGCCCTCCGCCCGCCGGTACGAAGGGCTTTCACCGTTTGACACGATCAAGCCGCCGCAACCCGAACCCGTTCCTTCGCCCACGGTGCAGCGCTTCGACACCTTCACGCCCTCGGTCGATCCCGCACCGCGCAACGATTTCCACCAGAGCGAAGAACCGCCGCCGCTCATGCCGATTCCCGAGCAAGCGCCGCCCGCCGACCAGACACTGGAAGAGGAAGGCAACTCCATCATCGATTTTTTCCAGGACATGTTCGAGGAAGGCGCCCCGCCTTCGCAGGATTTCGAACCGATTCCCGACCCGACGGTGGAATGAGGCATTAGCATGCGGTTGACCGGCATCATTGTGAGTTTTCTCTTCCCGTTGCTTGCGGCCCAAACGGTTGCAGCCCAGGCGAACCCCGCTGAGGAAAAAGGCTGCACCCAGTGCCACCGGATTGCCGCTGAGCAACCGTTCGAAAAACGCAAGGCTCCCGACCTCTTTTACGCAGGAGAAAAATTCCAGGCTGGCTGGCTGCAAGAGTTTCTCACTCAACCCGTCGTCATCCGCAAGGCCGGTTTCAGCGGCGCCCCCGGATTTCTCAAAGGCGAGGCCGCCACCGTCGCGCATCCGGCCCTTTCCGCCGAAGAGGCGCAGGCGATGAGCCGGTTTCTGCTCACGCTCAAAGTTTCCGATGCGTCCGCGGCAAAAACAGAGGTCGAGCCGCTGAGCAAGGGACAGCGGGTGAAAGCGAAGATCCTGTTCGAAAGAAATTTCGGCTGCATCGCCTGTCACGAAGGCATCAACCTGGCCGGCAAACCGCGGGGAGGCGTTTCCGGCCCGTCGCTGGCTGACGCCGGCAACCGGCTGCAGGCCGGATGGGTGCTGAAATGGCTGCAATCGCCCGAGACCTATCTGGAAAAAAGCCGCATGCCCCGCTACGATCTGGATGACGCGACGGCGCTCACGCTGACCCGCTACATCGCCTCGCTCAAGCTCGCCAGGGAGGCCGAGTGATCGATGCGTAGCCCGAACTCAATGATCAGGACGCTTTCGCTCTTCATCGTGCCGGTGCTGTTTTTTTTGCAGGCCTGCGGCGAAGCGCAGCCGCCCGACAAGAAGACCACTGGAAAACCGCCGGTCGAGCCGCCGGCTGCCAGCGCTCCCGCCGCCGCCAAGCCGGCCGGGCAGGCCGCCGTCACCGATGAAACTCGCGAGCTGTACCAATGGTATTGCGCGCAATGCCACGGCGTGCAGGGAAAAGGCGATGGTGTCAACGCGCTCCTGCTCACCGTGCCGCCGCGCGACCACACGAAGAAAGATTACCTGGAAACCCGCACCGATCAGCAGCTGTTCGACGCCATCCAGAAAGGCGGCCTCGCCGTCGGGCGCGCCCCCTGCATGCCCGCCTGGGGCCACACCCTCAAAGCCCCCACCATCCGCTCTTTGGTGCGTTATATCCGTGAGTTGTGCGACTGTGAAGCATTGTGAGAAAAATTTGCTATAATCGGACCTCCGAGCCAGCCGGACGGGTTGCCGTGCGCCCTGCGGCGGTCCGCTCGCACGGTGTCCGGTGCATAGCCGTTTGAATCCTTTTCCATGCTGAAGATCCGTTATGGTCGATGTCGTTCCCTTCAAAGGTCTGCTGTACAACCAGGATGTCACCGGTCCCCTGGAACGGGCGACCGCGCCTCCTTACGATGTCATCTCGCCGGATGCGCAGGACGCGCTGTACGAAAAAAGCCCGCACAACGTGGTGCGGCTCATCCTCGGCAAACAGTTTCCCGAAGACACAGACAACGACAACCGCTACACCCGCTCGGCCAAAGTGTTCGGCGAGTGGATCGAAAACAGCGTACTCACCCAGGATAAAGAACCGGGTTTTTACGTCTACAGCCAGGACTACAGCTTCGACGGCGTCCGCCGCAGCCGCATCGGTTTTTTCGCCCGCGTTCGCGTCGAGGATTTCAGCACCGGCAACATCTGTCCGCACGAGTTCACCCTCGCCAAAGCCAAAAAGGACCGCGCGCATCTGATCGAAGCCTGCCGCGCCAATTTCAGCCCGATCTTCGGATTGTTTTCCGATCCCGATGGCGGCATCGACAAAAAGCTCAGCGCCGTGACGAACACACCGCCGCTCGCCACGATCGAGGACCCGGCCGTCACCCATCGCTTGTGGCGGCTTGATGATAAGGAAACGCTGGCAAGCATCTCGCAGGCGTTCCGCGACAAACGCATCTACATCGCCGACGGCCACCACCGCTACGAAACGGCGCTCGCGTATTTCAAAAAACACGGCGACACGGTGCCCGACTCCGCGCACGTGATGATGTTTCTGACCAACCTGGATTCCGAATCGATGTCGATTTTCCCGATTCACCGGCTGGTCCGCTGCCCGCAACCGTTCGACCGCGAGAGCTTTCTCTCGAAGGTGAGCGCCTATTTCAACATCGAACCCTTGCCGCAGGATTTCGACGCCGACAAGATCAAGGCCGTCCTTAAGGCCGCTCCCGAGAACGGTGTGACTTTCTGCGCGTACCTCGGGGAGAAGCATTTTTACCGCATGGAGCTCACGGGCAACGATCACGTGCTGCCCTACATGAAGCCGGACGAGCCCGAGGAGTTGAAGGTCCTCGGTGTGGCGCAACTGCATTTTCTCATCCTGCGTTCCATTCTCGGAATCGACACCAAAGACCCCAAAAACCAGCAATACGTGTCCTACAAGGTGGACGTCACCGAGGCGATCGAACGCGTCGATGCGAAGGAATTCGACCTCGCTTTCTTCATGAACCCCACGCCCATCGCCCAGGTGCGGCGGCTTGCGGAAAACGGCGTCCGGCTTCCGCAAAAAGCCACGTTTTTCTACCCGAAACTGTTGTCCGGTCTGGTGATCAACCGCTTTTCCCACGATTGAACCCCGGCCGGGTCAACCGGCAGGCGGCCCGCACGATGAAGATCCTCTCGGCCAAATTCATAAAGGGCGCGGTGTCGGCCAGGCAGTACCCACCGGAAAGCCTGCCGGAGTTCGCGTTTGCCGGCCGCTCCAACGTGGGCAAATCCTCTCTGATCCGCACGCTGCTCAACCGCAAAAAACTGGTGCGCACCAGCGCGACCCCGGGTAAAACACAGGAGATCAACTTCTTCAGCATCAACGAACGTCTCATCTTCACCGACCTGCCCGGCTACGGCTACGCCAAGGTGCCGCCCCCGGTGCAGCGCCGCTGGAAAAAAATGATCGAGCAATACCTGACAGAGAGACAAAGCCTGCGCGCCCTGGTGTTTCTGGTGGACCTGCGCCGCTCGCCCACACAACTGGATCTGGATCTCAAGCACTGGCTCGACGCGCTCGGCATCCGCTATATCCTGGTGGCCACGAAAACGGACAAGGTGCGCCCGTCCGAGCGCAAGAAACAAAAAGAGCAGATCCGGGAAGCGTTTTTCGGGGAGAAGGAAGGCGGGCCGATCCTCTTTTCCAGTCAGAGCAAAACCGGCAGGAAGGAGCTGTGGAACGCGATCTTGAAACTCGCGGATGCGGATGACGACGAATCGTGAAAAATCGGGGAAAGAAAAAAGGCGCTCCCTTTAAGGAAGCGCCTGCAAACTCAGAGACACTCAACCCCAGAGTTCATCCGGGATCTCCAGCCGCGCCACTTTCTCTCCCTTACCGATATGACTGTCGAGAATTTCTCCCACGTCATCCGGCTTGACCTTGTTGTACCAGACGCCGTCCGGATAGACGATCACCACGGGTCCGATGGAACAGGGCCCCAGACAGGAAGAGGAGGAAATGATGACTTTTCCAAACAGCATTTTTTCCTCGATCTGGGAAGCGAATTTTTCAAGAACGCCGTCGGCGCCGTTTTCTCCGCACGACCCTCTGGGATGCCCCGGCGGCCTCTTGTTGGTGCAAACCAGGATATGGTAACTTGGTTTCGGCATGTTTCTCCTCCAAAGAGAATATTTTAACGAGCGAAAAGTTTACTTTAAGATGGCAGAATAGTGAAATGGATTTATTTTTCCCCTCCCAGGGCACGCCATGACCCAACCGCCTGAAAACGAGGCATCCCAAATCCGATTCGACACGGCCTACCTCTCCGAAATTCTGCACAGCGTCTTCCGCGCGCCCGTACAGGCCGTGACGGCGCTCCCCCTGCAGGGAGACGCTTCGGACCGCAAATATTTTCGCCTGCAATACCGCATGCCTTCCGAAAACCCAGCGGAGCGGACCGCGATTCTCATGCAGCTTCAGGAACCGGTTGCAGGCGCAGACACCGACTTCACCGCCATTCTAAAATATTTGCAGAAACTCGAACTGCCGGTTCCCAGGCTGTACCACTACGATGCCGCAAGGGGTCTCTTGTTTCTCGAGGACTGCGGCCCCCGCACGATGGAGGATGAGCTCAAACATCACCCGGAGAAAACCGAAACCTGTTACCGGCAGGCGGTGGAGCTGCTTGCGGACCTGCATCACCGCGCCACGCGCGCCCTCGGCCCGGATTGCCCGGCGCACGCCCTCAGGTTCGACGTGGAAAAGCTGATGTGGGAACTGGACTTCATGATCGAGCATTACGTGACCGGGCTCAAAGGCGTCTCGCTCGCAGAAAGCGATCTTGCGGACCTGCGCCGTCCCCTTCTGGATCTATGCGCAACGCTGGCCGCCGAAGAGACGTTTTTCACCCACCGCGATTATCACTGCCGCAACCTGATGGTGAAAGACGGGAACCTGATCCTGCTCGATTTTCAGGACGCCCGTATGGGCCCCTGTCAGTACGACCTCGCCTCGCTGCTGAAGGATTCCTATTTTCCCCTTGAACCGGATTTCAGAAACGAAATGATCGAACATTTCATCCGCTGCAAGGAAAAAAACGAGAATCGCAGCGTCGATCGCGCCGCATTTCAGGGAATCTTTGATAGAATGTCTATCCAGAGGAACCTGAAAGCCGTGGGCACCTTCGCGTTTCAAAGCGTCGCGCGCGGCAACGACCGCTATCTGCAATACATCCCGCAAACCTTGACCTACGTGACCGAGACCTTGACGAACCGGCCGGATCTCGCCCCCCTGAACCGGGCGCTGCAACGATTCGTTCTGCAAGGGGACCCGCTCTCTTCAGAAAACCGCCGCTGAACGGACACCGCGATGCTGCTTAAAAAATACGTCCTCAAACGCTTTCTGAATTTTTACCTGTTCTCCGCCGGCGGACTGGTGGGCATTTTCATCATGGGGGATTTTTTCGAGCGGGCCGACGAATTCATCAGCAAAAATTCTCCTTTCCTGGAAACGCTGTGGTACTACGTGCTGAAAATCCCCTTCGTCATCTTCTACATGGCGCCGCAGGCGGTGCTGATCGCCACCGTGATCGCCATCGCCTCTCTGGCCAAGACCCAGGAGATCACCGCCATGAAAGCCTGCGGCATCAGCGTGACCGGAATCGCCATGCCCATCGTCGGCATGTCGGTGGTCATCGCCTGCCTGATTCTTCTGTGCAACGAATACATCGCGCCGGTCACCAGCAAGAAGATGAATTACATCTATTACGTCAAGGTGCACAAACGCCACAGCTACGGAATGATCGAAAAGGAAAAGATCTGGTACAAGTCGGACAACGGCGCCATCTGGAACATCGAAACCTACGATCACAAAAACGCCATCCTGCACGGCATCCGCATCTTCTTCCCGCGCTCGGACCAGACGATCGAAAAACGCATCGACTGCGAGCAGGCGGTGTGGAACCAGGGCCGCTGGGAATTTCAGGACGGCCACATCCGCACGTTTGATTCCTCCGGGCTGGAAAAAACCGAATATTTCGAAAAGACCTATCTCAAGGTTCCCGAGACCCCCGAGGATTTCAAGACCTACAAAATCCGCCCCGAGGAGATGAGCATCCGCAGCATGTACGAGGAGATCAAATCCCGTGAAGCCGACGGCATGGACGTCTCCGAAAAATGGGTGGATCTCAACTACAAGCTCTCCTACCCGTTCATCGCCATTGTGCTGGCGCTCATCGGCATTCCGCTTTCACTAAGATCGAGCCGGCACGGCGGCGTCCTGTTCTCCGTGGCCGTCAACCTCGCCATGGGATTGTCGTTCTCCTTCGTGTACGCCATGGCGGTGTCCCTGGGGCGCGGCGGCACGTTCGGTCCGATCATGGCGGCCTGGGGGCCCATCGTTTTGTTCACCGCCGTCGGGTTTTACCTCATCCTCACCATCGACAACGAGAAACTGCTCCCCTTCATGGAATGAAACGCTTCGCCTCCATCGACATCGGCACCAACACTGTGCGGCTGTTGATCCTGCAATCCGATGCCGACGGAAATTTTCGCGAGCTGAATTCCGAACGCAGGATCACCCGCCTCGGCGAAGGCATGGACACGCAGAAATGCCTGCTTCCCGCAAGGATGGACGCCACCGTGCAGGTGCTGTCGGAATTTCAGCAGATCCTGAGCCGCCACGAACCCCTCCGCCTGCGGGCGGTGGCCACCAGCGCGGTGCGGGAAGCGTCCAACGGTGCAGAGTTTGTCAGACAAGTGCAGGAGCGCACGGGAATCCGCATCGAGGTGATCCCCTGGGAGGAAGAAGCCCGCCTCACGCTGCAAGGCGTGTTCTGGAAGATCGACCATAAAGACCGCCCCGCCCTCAGCTTCGACATCGGCGGCGGCAGCACCGAATACATCCTGTCGCGCGGCCCAAAAATGCAGCGCGCCCGCGGCACCCGGCTGGGCACCGTCCGGATGACCGAACGTTTCCTCACCCGCCACCCGGTGGTGGACACCGAATACCGGCAAATGCAGAACCACATCCGCACGGAGCTCGACACGGTCCGCAACGAGCTTTGCGACTTTCAGCCCGAGCTGCTGCTCGGCACCGCCGGCACGGTGACGACCCTGGCGGCGCTGGACCTGGACCTTTACCCCTACGACCCGGAAAAAATCCACGGCCACGTGCTTTCGCGGGACCGAATCGACGCCATCCAGGAAGGCCTGAAATCCCGCTCCATTGCCGAAAGGCTGAAGCTGAAACCCCTGGAACGGGGCCGCGAGGACCTCATCATCGCAGGCGGCCTGCTGGTGCTGGAAACCATGTGGGCGTTCGCCTGCGAGAAGCTCACCGTGAGCGAATACGGTCTGCGGGAAGGGATCCTGCTGACCGCCGCATCCCCGCCCGCTTCCTGAGCCCCAAGCGCGGGGTTTGGGTTTGACATGCATCGGCAATTCAGTTAACGTGCTCAACACATTATGGCTACCAAAACCGCAAAAAAGAAGAGTTCCACAGCGAGTAAAGCGCAGTCCAGCGCCCCCATCATGAAAGGCCGCGACATCCTCGTGAAGGCCCTGGAAAACGAGGGCGTCGATGTCATCTTCGGCTATCCGGGCGGCGCGTCGATGGAAATCCATCAGGGATTGACGCTGAGCAAGAAAATCCGCATGGTCCTGCCGCGTCACGAGCAGGGCGGCAGCTTCGCCGCCGGCGGCTACGCCCGCAGCACCGGCAGGGTCGGCGTTTGTCTAGCGACGTCCGGACCGGGAGCGACCAACCTGCTCACCGGCATCATGGACGCGAAGATGGATTCGATCCCCATCGTCGCCATCACCGGACAGGTGCCCTCCACCGTGCTCGGCAGCGACGCCTTTCAGGAAACCGACATCATGGGCGCGACGTTTCCGCTGGTGAAGCACAGCTACCTGGTTCAGGACATCAAAGACATTCCGCAAGTGGTGCACGAGGCGTTCACCATCGCCAGAACGGGACGGCCGGGACCGGTTTTGATCGACATCCCCAAGAACATCCAGCAGCAGGAGATCGTTCCGGATTTCAAGGTCAAGTTCGACCTGCCCAGCTACAAGCCCAATCTGAAACCGTCACCCATGCAGATCAAAAAGGCCCTGCACGCCATCAAGGAAGCGAAACGGCCGCTCATCTATGCGGGCGGCGGCATCGTCACCTCCGGCGCTTCTTCGGACCTGGTGACGTTCGTGCGCAAATCGAAGGTCCCCGTCACCACGACGGTCATGGGTCTCGGCGCATACCCTTCGGACGACCCGCTGTCGCTGCGCATGCTGGGAATGCACGGCGCGGTGTACGCTAACATCGCCATCAATCACGCGGATCTGGTGATCGCGCTCGGGGTGCGTTTCGACGACCGCGTGACCGGGAAATTGTCCGAGTTCTGCAAGGGCGCCAAATTCATCCATGTGGACATCGACGCCACCGAGATCAACAAGAACATCCCCATCGACATTCCCATCCAGGGGGACGTCAAGCAGGCGCTCAAAATGATGAACGAGAAGGTGGAGCCGAAAAAAGACATCGGTCCCTGGATGAAACAGATTGAGGGCTGGAAAAAGGAATTTCCGCTGCAGTACAAGCTGGACAAAAAAGCCATCGTGCCGCAGCACGTCATCGAGGAATGCAACAAGCTCGCGGAAAAAGACGTGATCGTTTCGGTGGGCGTGGGCCAGCACCAGATGTGGGTGGCCCAGTTCTGGAATTTCGACAAGCCGTTCCACTGGCTGTGCTCGTCGGGCCTGGGCGCGATGGGGTTCGGGCTGCCCGCGGCCCTGGGCGCGCAGGTCGCCTATCCCAAGCGGCAGGTGATCAACATCGAGGGCGACGGCAGCTTCCTCATGAACATCCAGGAATTGCAGACCTTGCGGATCGAGAACATCCCGGTCAAAAACGTGGTCCTGAACAACGCCCATCTGGGCATGGTCGCACAATGGGAGGACCGCTTTTACAAATCCCTCCGGGGCCACACGTTTTTAGGAGACGCCAACTTCGCCGAAATAGCGCACGCCTTCGGCATCCAATCGGAAAGCATCTCCAAGCCCGAGGAAGTGGTTCCCGCGTTGAAACGCATGCTCAAGCACAAGGGCCCCTACGTGCTCGACGTCAAGTATCCCTACAACGACAAGAGCATGGGCCACGTGATGCCAATGATCCCCGCCAATCACACGTATCTGGACACTTTTCTCGATGAGCAGCACACGCTGCGGGAATACTGGAAGAAAAAAGGAATCCTGTCGGACTAGTTCCAAAAGTTTCTTTTATTTGTGAGCGGTTTTCAGACCGCTGTTTTACCCCAACCCCCCGCAACGCATGCCCAGTCAAACCTCCTGGAAAAACAGAGTCGAAATTTTTCTGAAGCTGTTCATCGTCATCGATGCGATCGTCCTTGTTCTCATTTTTCTAAACACCCAGTTCGACTTGCATGTCATCCCCGCCCCGGGAAAAAAGCTGAACAATCCCCTTGGAGCGCTTCTGGCGGCGGTTTTTCTTTTGGGTGTGCTCAACCGTGATTTTCGAGACACATGGACCGGCCGATTGAAAACCTCCCTGCTTGAAAGCCCGAACCGCTATTATTTTTTCGGCATCCTCCTCGCTCTGGAGGTGATCCTGGAAACCATGTGGTTTTTCTATCCCGAGGATTTCCATTGGAACCTCAACGCCGAGCAGGGATACGGCACGCATTTTTCGACCGTGCAATTGTTCATCCTCGGTGTTTTCGTCCTGATCGTCGCCTGGGAAACCCACCCTCACACAGGCGACGAGAAATATCGCAAACCCTGGTATCTCGTCGCCTGCCTTTTTTTATATCTCGCTTTGGACGATGGCCTGGGTATACACGAGAACTTCATCAAATGGTCCCAGAGCATCGATCCGGACGGTACCGTTTTCCACTTCATCCACGAGTGGCTGTGGTTTTACGGCCCCTTCATCCTCATCGCGGTTGCCCTTCTCATCCGTTTTTTTTTCACCCAGTTCAAACGATATCCCGACGTGATGGCCATCATGTTCGTGGCGCTTTCTTTTTGGGTCTCGGTGATCCTGCTCGAGGGCTTGGCGAAAAATGTGGTGGACCCCCTCGGCCTGTCACAGGGAAGGTTTTTGATCGCCGTTGAGGAAGGCTCGGAAATGCTCGGAGCCACTTTGTTTCTGTTTGGATTCAGCCGGTATTTGCGAAAAGTCCGGGCGGAGGACCGGCTCAAAAGACCGGAAGCTTAGAGGAAACGGATTCAAGGATGCAGGATCATGAGGATTCCTTGAGGCTGAGTTCCAGAAACGTCCGCTTGATGTTGTTGTCCAGGTTGTTCTTCTTACCCCAGTGTTTGTATTTCTTCAGCATGCCCTGCCGTACCGCCTCCACCGTCTCTTCCAGTCCTTTCCCCGCCTCCAGCTGCGCCTTCACCCTGGATTTCAGATCCAGAAGATAGTGCTTCATGGCGATTACGATCGGCTTGCCGCCCACCGGGCCGTGGCCGGGAATGATCACTTCGTTTTCGATGTCCTCGATGAACTGCAGCGTGGCAATCCACTCCTCCACGTAGCCGTCGCCCATATAGGGGTGGTTTTCGTTGAAGACCAGATCTCCCGTGATGACGGTCTTGAGCGCATTCATGTAGATGAAGATATCGCCGTCGGTGTGCCCGCGCCCGAAGTGGATCAGCTCCAGATGGTAGCCGCCCAGGTAGATGTGCATCTTCTTTTCGAACACCAGATTGGGCGGCGTCACGGTGACCTCATCCAAACCCGGGATCTTGAAAGACTTGAATTTTTCCAGATGATCGCGGCCCAGTGAGCCCACCAGCGATTTGCGCACGTTCTCGTGCGCG
Organism: Nitrospinales bacterium; assembly: GCA_965223345.1. Lineage (GTDB taxonomy): Bacteria > Nitrospinota > Nitrospinia > Nitrospinales > VA-1 > CBDCWG01. The sequence continues at coordinate 1,076,157 of CBDCWG010000012.1, read as the reverse complement.
ATGATGGTCTTGGTGTCGGCAAACACCTGGTTGCCGAAGGTGTGGTCGCCGTGGTAATGCGTGTTGATCGTGTAACGGATGGGAAGGTCCGTCACTTTGCGGATTTCCTGCATGACTTTGCGCGCCTCCGCAGGGCTCACGCGCGTGTCGATCACGATCACCCCTTCGCGTGTGACGATGAAGGTGGTGTTGGAATCGATGCCCTCGCCGTGCACGATCGTGTAAATGTTTTCCATCACCTCCACCGTCTCGGCGTTGGCCGCCACCAGGCCCACGCTGTGAACGAACAACCACGCACAAAAAGCAAACCCCAGTTTCTTCAAAGCCATATAGTTCTCTCCCGATCCCGCCGTTTCACAAAAATCCGATCCTCTCACTTCAATCGCAGCCCACCTTCCCGGGCGAAAAACCCGTGACAACAAGCCCGCCGGGGCTTTCCCGCACAATGAGCATAAGCAGGCATCATAGCACCTCGCCTTTGGCCCCACAAGAGCGCCGCGCAGGGCCGAATCCCGCCCGCCGGGCGCAAACGGCAAGGATGACTTTTTCGATATGCCAATTTGTGGTATTTTAGCCGGATGGAAGATTTGAACAAGGAGAAGTACGATTTCCTGCTCAGCCTGCTCAGTGAAGGCGACGCGATGGTGTGCCTGGACGCCCGGCTGCCGGATGTGATGGTCCCGAAGGCCTACAAAACCGACCCTTCGCTCAATCTCATCTTCAACCTGAACTTCCGGAGGCCCATCGACATCCAGAAGGAAGGCATCTACGTGACCCTCTCCTTCAGCGGCCGGCCCCACAAATGCGAAATCCCGTTCACGGCGATTTGGGCCATCTACGAGCCCAAGATGAAAAAAGGCCAGGTCTGGGAGGAGTGCCTCCCGAAAGACATCAACCTGTCGGACCAGATTCTCAATAAATCGCAGCCCCGGAAAGCCGACAGGCCCACCCTCCCCACGCTGGAGGGGAAAAAAAGCAAATCCACCGGGCCGAAAGAGGGCAAACGAGACCGCAGCCACCTGCGCGTCATCAAATGAGCCCACGGCGCGGCACAGGCGGAATTTCAGGCACTCGCGAGGCCTCTGCCGGGACGCCGAAAGCGGTGGCGGCCGCGCCCCAATCCGGGAACCGGCGGGGAAAAATTCGTTTTGCTTTCGCGTCGTGGATGCATTAAACTTGCCTTCTAATTGCGATCAGCCGGCAGCAAACTCATTCTTATGGTGGGCGTAGCTCAGTTGGTAGAGTACTGGATTGTGGCTCCAGTTGTCGCGGGTTCAAGTCCCGTCGCTCACCCCAAATTCCATAGTATGCGCCCGTAGCTCAGCTGGATAGAGTTCCGGACTTCGAATCCGTAGGTCGCAGGTTCGAATCCTGCCGGGCGTGCCATATTTGCGATGCGGACGTCCCCAGGACCGTCCTTCGACCCCCGCCCTTTTCCGCTTGGGAATTCCTCCCCAAAAATGAGAGAATTGGTAATCGAATGGACACAACCGGACATCCTGAACAGGACAAGCGCCGCAATGCAGTTTTTTTTGATGGAGGACTCCATGCACGTTAACAGCTTCAAAGCCACGACCGTTTTTCTGGTATCCGCTCTCTGTCTCGTGTTTTTCACCGCGACCGCGGCAGCGGAAACCGCACTTCCAGGCAACCCGGTTCCCGAGGTCACACAAGTTCAATTTCAACCGGGAACGGACAGCAAAGGAAGCTACAGCTTCGAGGAAGACAAGACCGCAAACCCGAACGCGGCGCCTGAAAACGCCCCGGCGGCATCGGCGGAGAACCCCGCTGCCAAGAAATCCGAAGGCAGCAAAGCCAAACCCCAGTCCACAAAAAAGAGCGAGGGCAGCAAGGGCAAGTCTTACTCGCATAAAGGCAAGTCGTACTCACACGGAAAAGGACACCACTACAAAGGCCACGGACATGGCTACAGCCACAAAAAAGGCGAAGGCAGCAAGGGGCGGTCCTATTCCCACGGTAAGTCCTATCCACACGGCAAAGGCGAGGGCAGCAAAGGCAAGCATTATTCCTACAAGGGGAAATCCTACCCGCACGGGAAGGGCCATCACGGGTACAAAGGTCATGGACATGGCTACGGTCACAAAGGCGGGCACGGCTACCGGGGACACGGCGGCCATCACAAGAAAATGGATCCGTTTCAGCATGTGTTGCGCTTCAAGCAGAAACTCATGCTCAGCGAGGACCAAATTGCAGCCCTGAAAAAACACGAGTTCGAATACAAGAAGACCAAGATTCAGGCGAAAGCCGACAAGGCCATCGCCCACATGGAGCTGGATCTTCTCGTGCATTCGGAGACGGTGGATGAATCCGCCATCCGCACCATCGGCCAGCGTTTGATCGCCGCCAAATCGAAGATGATCAACGCCAAGATCGAAGCCAAAATCGCGGTGCTGAAAGTCCTGTCTCCCGAGCAGAGAAAGCGGGTGAAGCAGATGCATTCCCGCCACCGCTGAACAATGGGGCGATAAAACAGACATACGGGGCGTAGCGCAGCCTGGCTAGCGCATCTGCTTTGGGAGCAGAGGGTCGGAGGTTCAAATCCTCTCGCCCCGACCAGAACACGAAGGGCCTTTGAATATCAAAGGCCCTTTTTTTATTTCACAAGCTTGGATTATTTTTGTACGGGGGAGGCTGGACCCAAATCCAGTATTTCTTTGAGAGCTTGAATGAAATGGGGCATGTCGATGGGTTTCGTGATGTAGGAATGAAATCCCTTTGACAGGGCCTTTTCGATATCCAGATCAAATGCCTTGGCGCTGACCGCCACAACCGGGATGTGTTTCGTTGCACCCTGCGTTTTTAATTTTTCCGTCGCCGTGATTCCATCCATCCCGGGCAAATCGATATCCATCAGTATGAGATCCGGCAGACGCTCACCCGCTAACTCCAGACCGATTTGCGCATTCGGCGCAGACATGAGCTCAACTCCTGTGAATTTCGCCAGCATCTGCTCCACAACCGTCACATTGACGGGATTGTCTTCAATATAAAGCAATGTTTTCTTCTCCATTTCGTTCGGCGCCTCGTCACAGGGCCCCTCCGGCATATTGCAGACAGCCTCTACAATCTTGCCACAGGCGTTTCCTGCTTGAACGAGGGGAATCTCAACCGTGAAGCAGCTCCCCTTGCCCACAGTGCTCTGTACGGTAATGGTTCCGTCCATGAGTTCTAGAAGTTGTCGAGTGATGGTCAAGCCGATTCCGGTGCCGGATGAATCGAATTCATCCGCATCCAACCGATCGAATGGTTCAAACAAGTTCTCTATTTTTTCCGGAGCAATCCCCTTGCCGGTATCCACAACGTGGATACCCAGTTTTTCATGAGAAGGCGTTTCCATAGATAATGTGACTTTGCCATGCCGCCGATTGTATTTCACCGCATTGGACAACAGATTGATCAGAACCTGCTTCAATCGCGTCGCATCCGCCTGCACACACACATCCAAATCCTCGGGGATGGTGTTTTCGACCTTGATCCCCCTGTCGGCGGCTTCGGGCTGGATGAGTTTCAATGCCTCCTCGGCGACTTTCTGAACATTGACGTCCTCTATCTTCAGATCCTCTCGTCCCGATTCGATGCGAGCCAGATCCAGGACTTCATTGATCAGGTCGAGCAGGTGTTTTCCCGCTTTGAGAATTTCATCGACCCGTTCTTTTTGCCCCGGACTCAAGGGATCACCGGTATCGCATTCCAGGAGCTGCCCGAATCCCAGAATGGCGTTCATGGGGGTCCGCAGTTCGTGGCTCATTCTCGAAAGAAATTGCGATTTCGCCCGGTTGGCCCTTTCGGCTTCGTTTTTCGCTTCGATCAAGGCATGCTCCGCCTTGAGCCGCACCTTGATTTCCTGCTCCTGACACTTGTTGGCGAGCATCAGGTCGGCGGTGCGCTCCTCAACACGCTTCTCCAACTCTACATTGATGTTTTTTATTCTCTCCTCATCCCGTTTGCGTTGCGTGATGTCCTGGAAGGTAACGACCACACCCACCGTTTTTCCATTTTCAACCATTGTCTTGGCGATGAGTTCGACGGGAACAGGACTCCCGTCCTTTCGCCAGAAGACATCCTCCATTTCCACATGATCGCTGCCGTTTTTCAAGGCGATGTAAAGAGGGCATTCCTCAATGGGGTATGGCTGTCCATCTGGTTTCGAATGGTGAATCACATCGTGCAGGTTTTTACCGATGATTTCGTCAGCATTGTATCCAAGTATTTCTCCAGCTGCAGGATTGACAAAGATGGCGTTTCCTTCCATATCCGCCCTGTAAATTCCCTCACCAGCAGAATTCAATATCGCTTGATTGGCTTGAATCAATTTTTGTATATCTTCCTGCGCTTTCTTGCGGTCGGCGACCTCCTGTTTGAGTTTCGTGTTCTTTTCCAGGAGCTCATCGGAGGCGAGGTCCATCGCCCGTTCCAGCAGGTCATAGTCGTTGTCCGCCTCCGTGTAGGCAGCATCGACCGCATCCAGCAATTCCTTGAGTTCCGCAGGAACCTGGGATGGATCGCCGAGGAATTTCTTGATCTGCTGTTTAAGAAGATGGTGCATCGGATCAGTCTTCCATAAACGTAGTGATGGTCATGGTCTGATTGTGCAACTGGCAGGGCTCGAAAGGCCGGAAATGGGCGATCTCGCCGTAGGAATAAAACCCGGTGAGGACGGTTTGATCGTCGAAGACGTTGCGCACGATATCGATCTCCTCCTCCGCCCGCTGCTTGAGCACGATTTTCCTGCCGACGCAGCTGATCAGAATGGCGAATTCGGGGTTTTTGCCCTCATCCCCGTTGACACAGGTTTCTGCCGCCTGACCCGCGCCATCGATGAGGCGGTGATGATTGGCCTTCATGAGCCGGGCGTGTCCCCCTTCCAGAATGTCACCGGCAAAGGTCATGCTTTTTTCTTTTTCATCGATGGAAAGAATGGTGCGGATGACCGGCTCGTCCATCCCCTCGGCCTTGTAGCTCAGGGGAAAGTAAAACTGATTGACCTCCAGGTTGGAGGCTTTTTCCTCTCCCAGATATTTTTTGTACAGGTCCAGAGCCGATTCCCCATCCAGCTCATACAGAACATTGCCCCGCGCCTTGGTCACCCGTCTTTCGGGACCGAAGGGAGAAAACCCGCTCATCGAACCGTAGCCCACTTTCAATCGATCGCCGTAAAAACCGACCAGCACGATTTTTTCCTTCTCAGGAAACGCGTCGGCACACACCAGGGTTTCTGTGAAGCGATCGCCGTCACCAGCCAGGCCTCCCGTCAGGCCAACGCCTTCCGGAATGCCCGATTGCAAACCACGCACCAGATCGCTGCCGTTGACGTTGAGTCCGTCGGAGAAAACCAGAACATGCACCAGATTTTCTTTGGGCAACGCATCGATCAGCGCCTTCCCCGCCTGCGTGCTGTTTGCAAAATCCCCGGTTTTCACCTCCGCACGCTTCAACTCCGTGTGTTCAAAATGCAGCGCCGTGACCACGATGGATTCGTCAAGAATCGTGTCGCTCGCTATCTCTCCAGACGTGGAGCAACCGATGATCAGAGCTTGTGGATAGCTTTCTTTGATGGATTCGTAGTGGCCCCCGTTTTTTAACACCGGGGTACTGCCGAACACGAAAGCGATTTGCGCGCGATCCCGTAATTCAGGATCGGATTCTTTCGACCAGCCCGCTTGCTGGGTCCAGATTTTCTGCTCGATCTGCATGAAAACAGCCTCCTCCAGGATTCCGGACCCTCCCCACATGCAAACGGAAGAGGAGAGACCCGAACACGATTAAACCTTTGTTTTTTATGGATTTGACAATATCCAGAATAGACTGATTTACACAGAAAATCAATTAAATTGGAAAGGTGGAGTAGAGGAATTGTTCATTGGCAGGACAATCCCCGGTTTTTCAGTCTGTTTCAGACAAAAGGGTCCCACTTGGCATTGAAAGAGTCGGAAGCATGATCGATGGCGGGAATAAAAACAAGAAGTGAGCGCCGGTCGAGGGAGGTAAGGTTTTGCTAAACCCCGGCGCCCACTTCACTGAGACCTCAAGCTCCGCTGGGGAGTGAGCCTGAGGCGTCATTCCGCTTTCACGGAGATCTTTTTAACGTCTTTTTTGGCTTTTTCCGTTTTCGGCAGACGAACGGTCAAAACCCCTTTCTTGAATCGGGCGTCGACCTTGTCGGACTCCACCTCAGCCGGCAATGCGACCCGGCGCAGGAATTTTCCGAAAGACCGCTCCACCCGGTGATAGTTTTTCTCCTTGGTTTCCTTCTCATGCTTTTTTTCACCCTGGAGGGTTAGAACATTGTCCAGCAGCGAAACTTCGATGTCCTTTTCCTCCATGCCCGGCAGTTCCGCATGCACTTCGATGGCCTCGTCCGTTTCCGTCACGTCCACTCTGGGTGTCAGTCCATTTCCGCCCATCCATCCCGTGCGCGTCGGTGTGTCCATGAAGTTTTTCGACATATCGCGAAACACCCGGTTCATATCCCGTTCCATCATGGCAAACGGGTTGTCTGTCCAGAATTTGTCGTCCCTTTCCCAAGGAATCAGATCTTTGATATTCATGATCGCATCCTCCTTTCATGATTGTGTAGAAGGTTGGAACAATGAGCCGCCCTTTGCATACAACGAGGCGAACCGATCCCGGGAATCGCATCCATCCTCTCTCACTTAAAAAATAAGATCGCACACCCTCCCTGTCAAGCTGCGCCAAAAGCAAATAACCAACAAATTTTCAATGACTTTTCGAGGCCAGCTTGACCTGAAAAAACTGAAAAACCCGGACAGGCGGGAAATCAGACCGGGGAAAAAATCGGGAAAAAGGAGGAGGGATTGATTGAAGCAGGAAGGAAGTAACGAGCCCGGAATCAGTCCCTGAGAGGACGCAAATGGCACCACCGACCCCTGTGTTATAATGCCACTGCGTGCGGCGGCATCCCGGTTCCGGCTGCAACCCGTTTACGGAACAGGCAGGAACCCGGGCAAACACCTCTAAGGCACCGCTCTTCCCGCAGGAAGAGCCCCACAACCCATCCAAAAGCGCCTGTAGCTCAGCTGGATAGAGCAACGGACTTCTAATCCGTAGGTCGGTGGTTCGAATCCACTCAGGCGTGCCATATAAAACAAGGACTTGCGAATTTTCGCAGGTCCTTTTTTATTGGAAATAGGCCAGAAATAGGCCTATCATAGACAAAAAATCTCAACAGACCACAAAACACCTAGATCAAAATAGCCATAGTTGGAGGTGCTTCCATTGACATAAAATCCAAAGTGGCCTAAAATTGGCCCAATACGATGTAAACATTTCATTTTAAACATATATAAACGGATTGTTATTCTGTTGTTGACAACGGCGTGGATTTAGCTTAGGCTCTATATGGGTAGAATGTCTATACAGGGTGAGGACCATGGCAAATTTTGAAGAGCGAAAAACCAAGGATGGCAAAACAGTATACAGAGTCCGTGTAAGGCTCAAAGGACACCCTGTCCAGTCGGCTACCTTTGCGCGTAAGACTGATGCTCGCCGTTGGTCAGAGGACTTGGAATCCGATATCAGAAACGGACGTCACTTTAAAACGGCGGAAGCCAAGCGGCACACAGTTGGCGAGATGGTGGATCGATACCTTAAAGACGTTCTTCCGCATAAAAGCGAGGTTATGCAGAGGGATCAGTACCGACAGCTAAAATGGTGGAAAGAGCAGATGGGCGACAAATTGCTTTCCGACATCTCTCCCGCCCTTATTGTAGAGTGCAGGGATCACCTCTTGAAAGAACCTGGAACCAGGAAGAAAAAACGATCTCCCGCCACGGTTGTGCGTTATATGGCAGCCCTTTCCCATGCTTTCACGATTGCTGTTCGTGAGTGGGGCTGGCTTGAGAGTTCTCCAATGGCAAAAGTCTCCAAGCCTAAGGAACCACGTGGGCGAGTGAGATTCCTCGATAATGGGGAGCGAGAACGCCTACTGGCAGCCTGTAAGGAAAGCAATGACCCGAATTTATACCCGGTGGTTATCCTGGCGCTTTCCACTGGAGCGCGGAAATCGGAGATTCTTGGTCTGGAATGGGGCGATATTGATTTCAGTAGGAAGGTGGCGATTTTACATAAAACGAAAAATGATGAGCGACGAGCCCTTCCTTTAGCTGGCCCCGCATTGGATGAGGTCAAAAAGCTTTCGCAAACACGACGGATTGATACAAACCTCTTATTTCCCAATCCAAGCGGCAAGAAACCAATTGAAATTCGTCCTTCGTGGGATCGTGCTTTGAAGGAAGCACAAATTGAGAATTTTCGTTTCCATGACTTGCGGCATTCAGCGGCGAGTTATCTTGCGATGAGTGGGGCCAGTTTGGCAGAGATCGCTGAGATCTTAGGGCACAAGACGCTGCAGATGGTTAAAAGATACAGTCATCTCAGTGAACAACATACAGCCAGTGTGGTGTCCAGGATGAACAAGAAGTTTATAGGGGATAAGGGGCAAGAATGAATAGGTTTTAGATTCAATCAGCACTTTTGCTTCATCACTAATTTAAAGAAAAACTTGCGCCTTGAAGGTTTGATGAAACGCTAAACGGGTGAACACTGATTTACAACCTCAACGCCTAGCCCCGTGAGTTAGTTTGAGCCATTTTGAGGAAAAACCAACAACGCTGCAGATTGGTCGCTTTGGTTGCTGTCTATTGCAGCAAAACAGGGAAAAACTTCAACCGCGAACGGGCAATCAGCTCAATGCAAACCCATATGTTTAAATAAGTTATGACCATGCTCAAAGACGCGTAGACTCCCCTCCCCCTTTTTTCGCCATTACAATTACCTCTCCCTGCACCGTTAATCTTTATAGCGCCATCTCAACTAGAGCAGGGCAGATACTGCCCATTTTTTCTCATTACTTAATGAATAGAGGTAATCACAAATGGTTCTACTAGCAAAAAAGGCAAACAAATCATCTTTCATTGATTCGATGCCCAATTTACTGACAGTCCGGCAATTTGCCGAAAAGCACCGGTTCATTTCGGAAGCAGCACTCCGCAATCACATCTTCTATGCGGATTCTAATGGTCTTAAGAACACAGGGGCACTCGTGCGTCTAGGAAGACGTGTTTTGCTCGATGAAGAAAAGTTTTTCAATTGGATTGATCAACAACAATGAATAACAAACCTCGGAGTGATAAAGGAAAAGTAGGAATGCATCCAGATTATGAATAGATTTGACTCAAACGAAAAAGAAAACAGAACAGATAACTATACCCTTGAGGTGGGGGGAACCCCAAAATCTCTCAAGGATTGGGCTCTCAGTTATGCAGAGAGGGGGTGGCCGGTCTTTCCGTGCCACTCGATTCGCGATGGGCAGTGTTCCTGCGGAAAAGCAGATTGCGGTAACGCAGGAAAGCATCCCCGAACTCGTCATGCATATAAGGATTCGGCGATCGAGTCGAGAATCATCGAAAAGTGGTGGTCTACATGGCCCGATGCCAACATAGGGATTGCAACGGGCAAGGTATCTGGGTTGGCGATCCTTGATATCGACCCGGACAAGGGAGGCTGGGATAGCCTCAAAAAACTTGAAGAGGAAAATGGGGCTCTACCTAAGACTTTGACGGTTTCAACTGGGGGTGGTGGACAGCACTATTACTTTAAAAACCCTGAAACAGGTTTTAAGAGCACAGGAGGTGCGTTGGGACCCGGTATCGACACAAGAGGCAAAGGTGGATACGTTATTGCCCCTCCTTCGAACCATCGTAGCGGTAGCCAATACGAGTGGGTTGAAGAGCCTGGAAAGATTGATATAGCTGAATTGCCTGCTTGGATATCAGAAGGCCTTCGATCCAGTAACTGTATACAGCCAGGTGGGAGACATGCCCATTTGACGTCATTTGCAGGTAGATTACGGCAAAGAGTGCCTGGGTTAACATTAAGTGATCTGTGTGCAGCTCTGTTGGAGGAAAACCAAAAACGCTGCTCCCCTCCACTCGATGAAAAAGAAGTTCGAAGGATTGCAGGATGTATTGATCGCTATCCTATTCGCCGGGGCTTAACAGATGCGGGGAACGCAGAACGCCTCATGGATAGGTATGGAGGCATTTTAAGATATTGTCCGCAGTGGGGAAAATGGCTGATCTGGAACGGGAACCGATGGGTTCTAGACGAAAGTGGTCAGATTATGTCTTATGCAATACAGACTGCACGTTTCATTGCAGAAGAAGTAAAAGAAGATGATGATAAGGGTTTAATAAAAGCCATTCGTAAATTCTCTAAAGACTCCCAAAGCAAATCGAAGTTGGAAGCCATGATCAAGCTGGCTCAACACATGGCTTCCATCGACTCTGAAGAGTTGGACAAGGATTCCTGGCTTTTTAATTGCGGAAATGGAACGCTTGACCTTCGAACAGGATACCTGCTTCCTTCAAACCCTGATAACTTTATAACAAAAAGTTGTCACGTTAACTATGAACTAGATGCAGAATGTCCTTTTTGGCTCAAGTTTTTAGATGATGTGACTGGTGGTAACGATTCTCTAAAACAGTATCTACAAAAATTAGTGGGCTACTCGTTAACGGGAGAAACGTCTGAGCAATGTCTTATTATCCTTTACGGGATGGGTTTGAATGGAAAGACAACTTTCATCGAAACCACAAAAGCAGTATTTGGTGATTATTCAAAGAAAGCGGAAATGCGATCCTTTTTAAGCAGAAGTAACGAAGGGGCGAACAACGACATCGCCTCTTTATGCGGGGCGCGATTCGTTTCGGCTGTTGAGGTTGGGAGAGGAAAAAGCTTCAATGAATCCCTGGTAAAGGAGCTTACAGGCGGAGATTCCATAACTGCAAGGTTTTTGTTTAAAGAGTTCTTCACCTACAAGCCGCAATTTAAGATCTTCCTGGCTGTGAACACCAAACCTAATATCCAAGGATCGGATCTGGGTATCTGGCGTCGGGTTAAGTTGATCTGCTTTGATCAAAAAATAGATAAGGATCGAATTGATAAAGAGCTCCCTGAAAAACTGAAACAAGAGCTGCCGGGCATATTGAACTGGGCTCTAGAGGGTTGTCTCAAATGGCAAAAAGAGGGTCTCAAGGAACCTAAAACAGTGATTGAGGCCACTTCAGAGTACCGCAAGGAGATGGATGCGATCGAGCAGTTTATCGAAGATAAATGCGATACGGCATCCGAATCCGCGAAAAGTAAATCTGAAATGTTTGTCCTGGTTGATGATCTGTATGGCGAGTATTTAACTACTGCCATAAGAAACGGAGAGGACAAGATTCCCAAAAGAAATTTTGGAATCATGATGGCTGAGGCAGGGTACAAATCAAAGCCTAAATCAATTGGGGGTACGAATCGTAGGGTCTATCAGGGGATTTGCCTAAAAGACACCCCTTATTAAGGCCAAATTTTACTTCACAGATTGCATTGTAATGCTTGATGAGCTTGTGAAAAGCGGTTATACGCTTTTTACAAGCTCACAGGCTGACCCTAAAGAGTAGATTACAAATAGCGATACTTTTAGATGAATGACCGTTTATCGCAACAGCAGTAGCAAATGTTATAAAAACTAACGATACCTTTTTAAGGTAGGAAATAAGGAGTAGATACAATGTTTGATGCAAAAAAAGAGATAGATGCAAATCTTTTATACAACACCTATGGAATTGAGGTGATGGATTTTCCCGAAGGTAGGGGCGATGAATATCATGACTATAAACTTTATGGCGGTGAAATTGAACTGTGTGTTTATACTCAAGGTGGAGGAGATTTACACCGCCTGAGTCGGGTTATAGGCTACATTGCTGCGATCGAGGATATAGAAAATCATCGTTTTCTTCATAAGGTAAAAAAACTCCACGATCATAAGGGGGAGTTGACTGTTTATTGGAAGGAAGAACCCACAGATGCTGAGAAGGATTTCATGGTTAAAGCATGGGAAAGTAAAATCGGTGATGGAGGGGGACCAGTTAAGCATGAATTGATTCAGGTAATAAGCTCCCCCTTATAAGGGGAGCTTTCAGCTAACAGAACGAACAGAAGAACAGAACTTTTCTATTGCCTATATATTTTTATTAACAGGAATTAAGAATCGCGTATTTTTCAAAGAATAGAATTCTTCTGTTCTTCTGTTCGATCTGTTAGGGTTTATACATACTTCTTAAATTGTTGTCGAAACCCTTCACTTCGTTGACAACCAATTCCATCTTTAAGGCGATCATAGCGGACCTGACGAGGCCAGGCTGTGCCCCAAAACACTCGTCGCGCCCAACTCTCCATAGCTCGATCCCCACGTTAAGCTTGCGAAACATCCTACAACGCGCGTCGCACGAAGAGAAACACTCCTACAATCCCTATCAATTGATGTTAATTACTGTAGCAGCGATAAATCGCCCTTCATGGCCCTCAAGGAATCGCGCTAACCGCGGCCTAATAAGGACTTGCGGGGTTCTTCTTGAAGAAATAAAAGTTGTGTTTTTTACAAACATATTGATCACCTATGCGCCCATGAAAATCCAAAAATTTTTCTGAGTGGGTAGGGTCATCTGAACGTTTGGTGGTTTGGGGGCTACCCCCGGCCACTTTTTCATTGGACTCGTCGCTCTGACCTGCCCCTGTAAGTTGTACCAGTTTCTAAGTTAGAGTTCCGACTTTTTGAGGTTGAATGGCTTCCGGAGCTGGAGGCCGATATCCAAAGGCACTATGCGGTCGAAACCGATTATATGACCAGCTAGAGAAAAGCGTTTACAGGATTAGGCTCGATAAGTAGGAAGAGTCAGGGTTTCCCGGTTAAGATAAGTTCGACGAAGAACCTTAACCTTAAAGGAGAAACCCATGACTCAGGATCAATACGTTATCAGAAGAAAGCTGAATATTCTAGAGCTTGGTGAAACGCTGGGCATTATCTCGGATCTTTACCGACGGGGAATTTATAACTATTGCTTACTAAGTGTCTTGTCCTTTTCTGTGTATCGCAGAACAGTCCAAACAAAGGCGGAATGGCTCCAAGTGAGAGGCGACACACAAAGAGGTGAACCGCTTACGGGATGTACCTGCTCGGCAAGCACTCCGGAAGGAAGGGCATTTTTTCCACACCATTCAAGATAAGGAAGGGTCGCTTGAAGTTGCTGCTGACTCTCTGCTTGATCGATATAATATTCCGCCAGCCAAAGTGTTGCGATAAACCATGGATTTCCGGGAATGTCTTTTGGGCTATCCTCCGCACGCTGATAGACATCACCCTGGTATCTGGCGCAACCTCCAACAGAAGTTTTAAGCCACAACTGCTCGCGCACAGCTGTGGCTGTTTCAATCATTCGCGGATCTTTAGGGGCCAAAATCCCAAGAGTTGCCAAGCTCAACAGACTGATGTCAATGACTTCATCAAGTTTATAACCCTCATCCACTCTGGAGCCTGAACGGGCAAAACGATTCAGGCCGTCATGGTAAAGGTGCTGGTTGATTCCTCCAGTCATTTCATCGGCCACGGAGTCATATTTCTCAGCCAGGGAAGTGTCTTGAAAAAGATTCGCAAAATTCGCAGCGGCTCTGAGACCGGCGATCACGGATGCAACCGTATAGGCGTGCAGTGCATATCGCTCTTCCCAAAGATCATAGGAAGGTAAAGGCAACAACGTTTGAGGGTCCCGGTAACTGACTAAAAAGTCTGCCGCTTTTTTAATCAGCGTGCCGTAGAGGGGCCTGATAAATTCTACGTCATTCAAACTCTGGTAGTGTATCCAAAGCGCCCAAAGAGTCAAAGCGGTTGAATCTTCCTGGATGGGAAGGACCTCTTTGCCAGCGACCAACCATGAATGCCAATTACTGGCAAGGGATCCATCCGGATTGTAATGCTGGAATAAATAGCCTTCATCGGATAAAACTCGGGCGCAAAAGTCAAAATATTTCATGCACGCATGCGAGTACCCGGCTTTAGCTAAAGCGGCGGCGACAAAAGCACCATCCCGCCCCCACATATACGAATAAGTGTCTTTTCCAAAGCGTATAATATCAGAATCATTGGCGGCAATAATGGCACCGTGGTTGTCAATTTGTGTTCTCAATATAAGCAGACTTCGGCTAAATACGTCGGTCACGGATTTGGGAAGGCATAGAAACTCCCGGGAATCGTTATGTACCCAAGTTTTCCAGTATTTCGACGAGCGGTTGAAGAGTTCTTCCGGCGTGGTTTTGTGGACTTCCAGATTTAGCTTTGCGACTTCGGGATATCTCGTGCCCGCCGCTATCCAATAATAAGCGGTCGTTTTCCCCTTGGCGGGCAATTCCAGCCAGATGCCAATGGTGGAATGAGGCGAGCCCCATGCGGAGGCTTCCCCGCTAAGTTCCCCGTTCTCTGCCTCTTTAACGGTCTCCAAACTTTCCGAAGTCTTTCTATTTCCGCAGGCAAAATGTTTGACCCCCCATTGGTCGTGCGCCCAACAGCTGATCAGAAAATACCGGTGCATTTTATAATGGATGAGCGAACAACTCCGGGGATCAAAATAAGCCGTGCCTCCAATGTCATTCCCATAAAGATAGAAGTCATGACTGAAAAAGAGCCGGACTTTACGGGGTTTGTCTTTGAGGTTGGACACCTCGATCTTTTTGAGGTAGATGTTCAAATCCAAATCCACCACATCCGAGCATCGGAGCTCCAAGCCCAAAGCCTCATTTTTTAGAACAACATCCGTCACAAGACTATCATTATGATATCTTAAATCTTTTTTCCATTCCGGTCCCATCCACGAATGTTGTCCATCCGCCCAAACGCCGAAGCGGAAAGGATTTCCGCTTGAATGGTTTTCCTGCCCGATAAATGGGAAATAAATGTCTCGGATCTGATAATCCGAATCAAAATTCAAATGAAAGGACCCATTACTTACGGGGATGTCTTTAGGCATAAAGTCTTTTCATCTCCAATCCATTGATACAGCTTGGAATATCTTTCCGCCATACTGGCGATTGAGAAATTATCTTTAATGTGTTTACGGCAGTAATTGGGATCGATTAGTTGAATTGCTCTTACGGCCCTGATCATGTCATTGATTGAATCCACGACGAAGCCCGTTTTCCCATGAATAACGATTTCTGGCACCGATCCATTACGAAAGGCCAACACCGGAGTGCCGCAGGCCATGGATTCAATCAACACTAGCCCAAACGGTTCGCCCCACTGAATAGGAAAGAGAGTCGCCCGCGCGTGCTGATACCACATCTTTTTCTGAACGCTATCAACTTCTCCGATATAAATGATCTGCTTGTCTGAATCTAGAATGGGTTTCATGATTCTTTCATAATAATCGCTACCGGCGGAAGGTATTTCAGCATCAACCACAAGGTCGAATGATTTATTTAATTGCCTGAAAAATGCCCGGTCTTTTGCCTTATTCTGGACATTGCCGGCAAGGATCAGCCTGGAACCAGATTTTTTCGCAATCTCAATGGCCTTGTCCTGTCCTTTATCTTGGGTGATTCTGCCGATCGAGAATAAATAGTCTTGTTTGCCGGTATTGCTTTTGAATGGATAGTCTTCCACATCAATGCCGTGATGAATGACTTTCTGCGCGTTGACTAACCCTTGATGCTGCTTTCTCTGGAATTCACTTATTGGGACAAAATATGCGCTGGAAGAAGAATCGAGCGTTTTATTCCAACGCGAGAATCCTTCATGGTCTTCTGCAGGAACATGGAGCGTCATCACAATGGGAACGGGACTTTTGCAAACTCCATTAAAAATATATTCAGTCATGTCGGCATCGTGCATGTGAATGACATCAATGTCACCCTTTTGTGCTCTTTCAAGTGACATGACAATATGTTTGCGCATATATTCCTGCTTCACGCGTGTGTCCGTCGTGCAGTACTCACTGAAACTATTTTCAATCGTCGTGAACTGTTCTCCAACAACACGGGAATCCCCTGAACAGGCAACAATCGAACGGTGACCTAATTTATGCAGCCCCTTATCGATGTTGTAAATAACCGTTTCGATAGGACCGTAACCCAAATCCTGCCTGATGGGCCGGTTTAGGGTTGCTATATGGAGCACATTCATCTTTTCTCCTTTTTATAAAAAGAAAAAGGGCTCGGCCATTTGGCCGAGCCCTTACACATAAATATGGGGCGGAGGAGACTCCGGCAGAGCCAAATTTCTGCCGGATGATGTCCGGAGGTTCTTATTTGGATGCCACCTTGGTGGCACAGGGACCTTTCTGGCCCATACTTTCTTCAAACTCGACCGACTGGCCTTCTGCTAGAGTCTTAAAACCGTCCCCTTGAATTTCGGAGTAATGAACAAAGAGATCTTTGCCGCTCTCGGATTCAATAAACCCATAACCCTTGCCTTCGTTAAACCATTTTACCGTTCCTGTTGACATAATAAATATTCTCCTGCCATTGATAGGGAATGCACTTCCAGAAAAAAAGGATAATGTCTTCCCTGTTTTTGAATAGGGTTGGATTTATGCAGGAACTTTTAGAGAGACACTTCGAGGAAAACAAAGCTTCCCTTGGCCTGCTAGGCCAAATGGTATTTACAGCTCTTCTCTAGGCGAGAAACTAGAAGGAAAAACTTACACTGCAACTGAACAACCCTTCTTTTACTTAATCAGCATAGCATGGATACTGGAAATGCCCTAATTTTATATCTAAAGTGGGAAATTGAAACGAGCAAATTCAACCGAATTCACTGTCTTTCCCTACCAATGGTTGACTTATGGAGAACATTAAAAATAAATAATATAACTCTCCTTGTTATCTTGACTGAGAAGAGTACCCTGAAATTACCTTCCTATTGGTAACTCTCTCGGTGGAAGACTTCAAAAAATCGTAAAGGACATTATATTTCTGCCACTCCTTTTTGGAGTGGATTTTTTTGGCCCGTTAATTCAGGGAATAAACATGTTAATGCGAGGTAATTTTATGAATGAAGTTAAGGTGTACGACAGTTCCGGAATTTTAAAAAAAGTGATCTCGGTAGAAAAATTGAATCTGCGCACTAAAAAGCAATTGGAGACACCTGCTAATTTCAGGAGAAAAAAGGGAAAAGGAAAGTCATGGTTAAAATCCATTAACACTCAAAAATAGTCTGGAACATCATGCTCTTATAATTTGGAGGTCGTTTTATTCAAGCAATCGTTTGTCAAAATCAGGTCGATCAAGCGTTGAAAGTTTTTTAAACACCAACTCAATAAGGAAGATTTATTTAAAGAACTTAAACGCAGGCGCTTATTTATGAAATCTCACATCAAGAAAAAACAAAAAATTAAAAAAGCAAAAACAGGCTATGTGGTGTGCAAGGTCTTCCCGGCATTAATGCAAATAGAATAACCGGTGGAACCATTCTGGGCAGATCGCAGTTCCACACCTTAAACTAGTATTGGAGAAAACGATGGCCCTAAATCGCAATATAAAATTTTTGATGATTCTTTTAATAGGTGTTTTATTATTTAATTGGTTAAATCCATTGATTCAGCCTCCTGACGTGGATGCAAAGGAAGTTACCGCAATCTCTGGAGACAATAATGATTCCGACTGTTCTTTGGCCATGAAAAACTCGATCAAAAGTCTTGACGAAGTAAACAATGTGAAAAGATTGTTGGGCTACATCGAATCCTCGGTCAATGACATCCAATTAACCGTTAAGGGGATTGACCGGAAAATGAATGCACTGCCTTCCTTTAAGCCAACGAAAAATAGTTGATACCCCTTCCGCAAGTGGAGGTTATTTTGAGCGAAGGAGAACTATTCTCAAAGAGGGTAAGATGGAATTTCAGGCTTTTTATATCCTGGTCACTTCAATGATTCTTAATTTTATTGTATTAGGAATTTCCCTGAACCGGCCAAACTCCTTTTTCCCTGTCAGCCTTTCAGCCATTTCGATTTCTCTGCAAGGATACGCATTGCGGCTGATCGCCATCAACTCGATAGTCTGAAGAATTATTGAGCACAAGTCATTAATTGAATGGACCAGAGGGTGTTTTTTCTAATATGAAATAAATCATGTTTAAGAGAAATATATGCTAATTAATAAACCCCTTCAGTCATGAATAGCATCTTACTATTATTGAATTTAATTTTAAAAAAAATCGACTTATGTGAGGAAACCGGCATGAGCTTAATTCAATAAAGATACTCATGGACCCAGCATGCTAGTCATGCTGTTTAGATATGGTATATGTTCAGGAGATATTATTATGGATGCAACTATGTTAATGGCAGGCCTAACAGGAATTACCGTGATGGGCATTCTTGTTATTACTCTAATAGATTGCTGGCCCAATCCAATAGGACTTCTAAAATTGGCGTGGGTCAAATATCAAAATAACTGATCTCCCTCCCACTTAGTTGATGAATTTTGCCTGTAGAGTTGAAGAAGACATTTTTTCTTCTCCGCCTTTACAGGCAATCAACTACCAACCTTTATATGGAGGGTATTAAAAATGACCGAATCCACAAAAACAGAGAAAGAGGTTTTGCAAGAATTAATTGACAATTTCACCCAGCTAGCGGAGGAGGCTGAAAAACGTAGAAAAACTGCTGGTACAAAATTTGAGTATTATAAATATGAATTTGCTGATGGAGAAAAACATGCCTATCAAGATGCCGCGAAAATATTAAAAAATGGTCTTTGATAAGGATCTACAGGCCACCAGTGTGGTGCCCATATAAAAACCCCCGCGAGAAACAATCGAATCTCTTTTTTTCATATATCCTATACGGGACTCGACACAGAATTCGGAGCATTATAGGGAACCATATAAACACTTCCAACGCCCCCCATAACCCTCCCTTCTACAAACTTTCTCCTCCTATGAAGGCCCTTCACAAAGCCTCCGGGCGATGGAATATTTTTCAAGGACAGCCAATATGAGTGAAGATCAGCAAGTTAAGGTAAAAATTCCTCGACTCCCCCCAGAACTCGTTGATTGGCTGACCAATCCGTTGACACGATTCTTACGCATTGAGGTCGCTTCCGGTTGCGTTCTTCTGCTTTTTACCATTGCAGCGTTGGTTATATCAAACTTACCCTGGAGCCATCATTATTTTAATTTTTGGGAAACACCTGTGGGTATTCAGTTCGGCTCGCTAGAGTTCACACGTTCGGTACGGGAATGGATCAACGACGCTTTGATGACTTTGTTTTTTTTCCTTGTCGCCCTGGAACTCAAGCGGGAACTGGTACTGGGTGAACTACGCAAGCCACGTATGGCTGCGCTGTCCATCATGGCTGCCTTGGGTGGAATGCTCGTGCCTGCCGTCTTTTACCTGATACTACAATCAGGTCAACCCGGCCAAAATGGTTGGGGAACAGTGATGGCGACCGACACCGCATTTGTTATCGGTTGTCTGGCACTGCTGGGATCGCGAATACCCCAAAGTCTGCGCGTCTTTATGCTGTCGTTGGCGATTGTTGACGATATCGGCGCTATTCTGGTTGTAGCCATCGGCTACGGTAGTCAAATCAGCTGGGAGGCGTTTGCTCTGGCCGTAGTTGGCTTTGCTATCGTACGCGGAATGGCACTGCTTGGCGTTCGCAGTATTCCTGTCTATTTTCTCGTGGGCGGTATGATCTGGCTTGCGGTGGATGCATCCGGGATCCACCCGACCGTTACTGGAGTTATTCTTGGCTTGATGACACCCACCGAAAGATGGGTCAGCGACAGGCGCTTGCATGCCATCCTAGATCGAGTGGTTGCGTATCCACCCGGCGATCACTGGAGTGGTGATACAGAGGATCGCAAGGCATTGCGAATGGCGGAGGCTGCGGCGCGGGAAACGCTGTCTCCGGTGGAACAATTGGAGTTGATGTTGCACCCATGGGTCGCCTTTGCCATCATGCCACTATTTGCATTTGCAAACGCCGGGATGCCAATATCTTTCGCTGATATTGGTAACTCCGTCACCATTGCTGTGTTTGTGGGATTCGCTCTTGGCAAACCCATTGGTGTCCTGAGCTTCAGTTGGCTGGCACTGCGAACGGGCATTGCGGTACGCCCTCCGGATCTCAATTTGAGGTTATTGGCTGGCGGTGGTCTGCTCGCGGGTATCGGCTTTACCATGGCACTGTTTATTGCCAGCCTGGCTTTCAGCCCCAGCCTAATCAACACCGCCAAATTGGGCATCTTCTTAGCATCGGTTTTTTCCGCAGTGGCTGGTATTGTGCTGTTGAGCGTATGGTCTCATAGTAGAAAATATCCTAAAACCTCAAACGGATCGTAAGAGGCATACGCTATTCTCTTGCATCCGGTGACCTTCTTCCTTATGTCCGCTTTTGGCTGATAGCAGACATTAAAAATTTTTATTAATAAATCGATCGACACTCCTCATTCTCCCCCAAGCAACCTACCTTCACAACACTCGTCGCGCGATGCTCAGCTATGGGCATGCCTTCAATGGTGCAGAAATCCAAAATTTTTAAAATATTTCTGACTGGGTAAGGCCACCTAAAAAGTTGCTATTTTGCGGGCTACCCCCTACCTCTTTCTCATTAGACCCGTCGCTCCCCGCTCATCACCCAAAATCAGAGATCGCATTGCGTCAATTTATTTCTACACAAATATCTGTCATTTCGGTAAACTCAGCCACAATGAAGGATGATGGTCTCCGCTAGAAGAAAGTAATATTCTTTACATTCAATTTGTTGTGCCATTTTCAACCATTGAAAACTGGGGTTGATCGTATGGTAGAGACTTTTTACAAAAAACCAATATTGAATTCGCCGTATGCGGAGCCGAAACGTTACCATGCACTGGATGAAGACGGCCAGCCAACAGACCTGCCACCAAAAGATGGACGGCGAAGATCCGAGCTTATTACTCCTGTCCCCAAACCCCGCAAACAGAAACGAAAAAAGACCAATACAAAACAATCTACGCTCGATTTATACGAAAACGACGGCATTTCGACCGAGGAACAGGAATACAACCCGACCCCAATTATAAACGAAATCCGGTCACTTGTTGGATCATGGCGAAATCTCCCAAGTCCAAACGACTGGGGTGTAACCCCTTCCACTGCTAGATTGCTTCAACATTGGCGACACCACGATTATCAAGCTATACGCCCCTTTTTCTGTCAAGTCGAGGCGATCGAAACGATTATCTGGCTGACGGAAGTTGCTCGCAATCAAAAGAACTACAAGAAGTTTTGGGATCATATCCAGGGAGCTAATGAACAGGCAAACCCTGCCCTAATCCGTCTTGCTATGAAAATGGCAACAGGTGCAGGTAAGACAACTGTGATTGCATTGATTATGGCTTGGCAGACGGTTAATGCTGTGCGTTCTCCCAACAGTAAACTTTTTACACGCGGATTTTTAATCGTCACTCCCGGCATTACCATTAAGGACCGCTTGCGCGTTCTTATGCCGAACGACCCTGACAGCTATTACAAATCCCGTGAACTTGTCCCATCCGATATGCTGGAGGATATTAACAAAGCCAAAATCGTTATCACGAATTATCATGCTTTTCAACTCAAGGAACTGATGAACACGAATAGGGTTGGACGATCTCTTCTTCAAGGACGTGGCAAACCTACCCAAACAAAAGAAACCGAAGGGCAAATGGTGCGCCGGGTGGCTGAAGAACTTATGGGACTGAAAAACATCGTCGTTATCAATGATGAGGCTCACCATTGTTACCGCGAAAAACCGGAAAATAAGGACATCGGTGATCTGAAAGGCGATGAGAAAAAAGAAGCTGATAGCCAGAACAAGGCAGCCCGCTTGTGGATCAACGGTATTGAGGCCTTTAAACGCAAGCTTGGTGTCCGGGCTGTTTACGATCTTTCAGCGACTCCGTTTTTCCTTCGTGGTTCCGGCTATGCGGAAGGAACGCTTTTCCCCTGGACCGTGAGTGACTTTTCCCTGATGGATGCCATTGAGTGCGGGATTGTAAAACTACCACGTGTTCCAGTTGCCGATAACATTCCCGAGGCTGAAGTCCCCATTTTTAGAGAGCTTTGGGAACATATAGGCAAACAAATGCCAAAGAAAGGTCGAGCCAAGGGCGGAGCTGATGTCAGCCCCCTTGATTTGCCATCCCAGCTTTTGACGGCTCTTGTCGCTCTCTATAACCATTATGAAGAAACATTCGATGAATGGGAAAGATCAGGTGTTGAGTCGCCACCAGTTTTTATAGTTGTTTGTAATAATACTTCCACATCAAAGTTGGTTTATGAATGGATTTCCGGTTGGCAGCGCCCGAATGAAGACGGAGAGCCTGTTTGGGAACATAGTGGACATTTGCCAAAGTTCAGGAACTATGACGAACATGGAAACCGCATCACCAAACCCAACACGCTTTTGATCGACAGCGAGCAGCTAGAGTCCGGTGAGGCATTAGATAAAGAATTCCGCGCCGCCGCCGCATTGGAAATCGAACAGTTCAAGCGGGAACGAAAACAACGCAGCGGTGCCGGTGATGTGGGCGAGATTTCGGATTCTGACCTTCTACGCGAGGTTATGAACACTGTCGGGAAAAAAGGTCGCCTCGGAGAGCAAGTCCGATGCGTTGTATCGGTGTCCATGCTGACGGAAGGCTGGGATACAAATACTGTGACACATATTCTCGGTGTGCGGGCATTTGGCACACAGCTTTTGTGCGAACAGGTCGTTGGACGTGGGCTTCGCCGCTATTCCTATGAACTCAATGAAGAAGGCCTCTTTAATGTTGAATATGCAGACATCATGGGGATTCCCTTTGATTTTACGGCTAAGCCTCAAGTCGCCAAGCCCGTACCGCCACGTCGGACAGAGCGCGTCAAGGCCATTAAAGAGCGTGATGCTCTCGAACTTACATTTCCACGTGTTGTGGGCTATCGCATTGATCTGCCGGAAGAGCGCTTGACAGCAAACTTCAAGCCGGATTCCGAGCTGACCTTGACCCCGGAAATGGTTGGTCCCGGCCAGACTCTTCTGGAAGGGATTGTCGGCGAGGGTGTAACGCTCAGCGCTGCCGAAATCAGCGAATTCAGGCCAAGCACGGTTTCTTTCCGTCTCGCCAAACATATCCTCTACAGCTATTTCCGCGATGCGGACGGCGAGCCGAAGCTTTCCTTGTTTGGCCAGCTTAAACGCATCGTCCGGCAATGGATAGACGGTGGCTACCTTGTGTGTAAAGGGGATACCGGCTCATGGATGTTGCAATACCAGGACATCGCCAATCAGGCTGCCGAGCGAATCTATCATGCCATTGCGTGTACAATTGGTGATGAAGATCGCGTCATGGCTGTTCTAGATCCCTATAATCCTAAAGGCTCGACAGCGCATGTGGGTTTTCAAACTAGCAAAGACCTCTGGACTACCGCACCGAATAAATCACATATCAATTTCGTGGTCTGCGATAGTGACTGGGAAGCGGAGTTTGCCCGAGTTGCGGAGCAACATCCGCGTGTGCTCTCCTACGTGAAAAATCAGGGATTGGGATTGGAAGTACCATATAAAGATGGCTCCACTGCCCGCCGCTATATCCCGGATTTCATAGTCCAGATTGATGATGGGCAGGAAACGCCACTAAATCTGATAGTCGAGGTCAAGGGTTACCGCCGGGAAAATGTAAAACTGAAATCGGGAACCATGCGCAACAAATTGTTCCCCGTCAAAGCCTAATGGACCAAATGAGTTAAAAAGTTAAGGGACACTTTCTGTTAAACTTTCCATTAAATGGAGGGGTTTATGAGCAAGAAAGTGTCGAGTGAGAAGGTCGTTCAGGATATTCGCAGGAAGACGCGAAGGAAGTTCTCATCGGAGGAGAAGATCCGGATCGTTCTTGAAGGATTGCGGGGCGAGGACAGCATATCGAACCTGTGCAGACGTGAAGGGATCGCCAGCAATCTGTATTACCGTTGGAGCAAGGACTTTTTGGAGGCAGGCAAGAAACGCCTGATGGGCGATACGGTCCGGGAAGCCAACTCTGGTGAGGTTTCGGATCTAAGGAAGGAGAACGAACACTTAAAGCAGCTGGTAGCAGAGATCGTTCTGAAGAACCGGGTTCTTAAAAAAAGTCTGAATGGCTTGGACTCGGAGGACATCGAACCATGAGGTACGGTCCCTCAGAGAAGCTGGAGATCATCCGTACTGTAGAAGAATCCGAGCTTTCCGTCCGTCAGACATTGAAAGAGCTTGGAATCCACCGGAGCACCTTCTACAACTGGTATCGCAGGTTTCTGGAAGATGGCATTGAGGGCCTGGACCTGAAACAGCCCAGGGCCCGATCCTTCTGGAACAAGATTCCGGATGAGGTGAAAAAACAGGTGGTCGAGATCGCTCTGGAGCAAACCGAACTCTCGCCCCGTGAGCTGGCCTGCAGAATCACCGATATCCAGGGCTACTTCATATCGGAATCCAGCGTTTACCGGATTCTAAAAGCCCACGATCTGGTCACAAGCCCCGCCTATATCCTGATGCAGGCGGGCGATTCCTTCAAAAACCCCACCCGGCAAATCCATGAGCTTTGGCAGACGGATTTCACCTATTTCAGGATCGTCGGCTGGGGCTGGTATTACCTGTCTACCGTTCTGGACGATTATTCCCGATACATTCTCGCCTGGAAACTGACGACCTCCATGACTGCCTCGGATGTGAAGGACACACTCGACGAAGCGATCTCAAACACCAGTGTGGATCGGGTCCAGGTCCGGCACAGACCCAGGCTGCTCAGCGACAACGGGCCCTGCTATCTTTCTGGTGAACTCAGGTCCTACCTGGAAAAACAGGGTATGACGCACACGCGCGGAGCCCCGTATCATCCCATGACCCAGGGCAAAATCGAACGCTATCACCGGTCCATGAAAAACGTGGTCAAACTTCAAAACTATTACTTTCCCTGGGAACTGGAGCGGGAAATCTCAAGCTTCGTGGAATACTACAACAACCACCGATATCACGAGGCACTCAACAACGTCACTCCCGCTGATGTTTACTTCGGCAGGCATCGTGAGATCCTGACAAAACGGGATCGAATCAAAAAGAAAACCCTGGAACTGAGGCGGAAACAAAACCTAAAAGCCAGGGTCGCTTAACTAAAACTTGAAAACTATATATTGAAGAACTATAAAAATGTGTCTCTAACTAAAACTCAACTTTGGTCCAGATTCGTTTGACGACCTACAGCTCGACCACGGGATGGCGACCTGGACCCGCAGATGGTGTGGAAAGGCACACGCGTTCGCCTGACCAAAGAACAGATTAAAGAAGTCACGGAAAAAGGCTATGTCGATCTCGACGAAGCACAACTTGTCTGGCGCGGAAAGGATCAGCAGGATTGGTCAGACCTCGTGGTGCAGGCTCCTCCGCTTTATATTCAGGAAAAAATACATCCCAAGGCCATTATCGACGACCTCATGCGTCAGTCACAAAAAAGGGCAAAAGTAGAACAGGAACAGGCTGATATGTTCGATACGTTCGCTGATTTCAATGGCATCGACCCTGAGGCCAAAACCGAGTTTTACGAACACGATCAGAACTGGTCAAACCGCATGATTCTGGGGGACAGCTTGCAAGTGATGGCTAGCCTCGCGGAACGGGAGGGACTACGGGCCCAGGTCCAGTGCATCTACTTCGATCCTCCCTACGGCATCAAGTTCAACTCCAACTGGCAGGTTTCCACCCGCTCTCGCGACGTCAAAGATGGCAAGCTGGAAGAAATTACTCGAGAGCCGGAACAAGTCAAAGCCTTCCGTGACACATGGAAAGACGGTATTCATTCCTATTTGACCTATCTGCGCGACCGTCTTACCGTTATGCGCGACCTGTTGACCGAAAGCGGTTCCATTTTTGTGCAGATTGGTGATGAAAATGTCCATCGTGTTCGAGCTTTAATGGATGAAGTGTTTGGTGAAGATAATTTTTGTTGCGGGATTGTTGTACAGAAAGCGCCATATGTTACAAGCACGCTCTTACCGCCAGTGTACGATACGATTCTTTGGTACGCACGTGATGCACAAAAGGTCAAATATCGAGAACTCTACAATATTAAGGATGCTGATGGAGGAACAGCATATAGATACCTTGATACGGAGTTCGCGGAAGGTGACCTCCCAGAGGTAGATCGGCGATTTCAATCAGTCTCCTTAGTATCTCCAGGAGATGCATCGTCTCCACAACCGTTTTCCTTCCGAGGCGTAGTAAGAAACCCACCATCAGGAAGCCATTGGAAAACTACGTTGACTGGCTTAGAGCGCGCTAAGAAGGCAAATCGGATTTTCCAAACTAAAAATTCCTTCCGCTTTAAAAGCCGCCTGTCTGACTTTCCGATTTCAATTCGGCACAATATCTGGACAGATACTATCTCTGGTTCCTTTACTGAAGCAAAAGTGTACGTGGTGCAGACAACTCCAAAAATAGTTGAGCGTTGTATTCTTATGGCCACCGATCCCGGCGATCTAGTTCTTGACCCCACCTGCGGTTCAGGTACAACGGCAACGGTAGCGGAACAATGGGGACGACGGTGGATGACGATTGATACTTCGCGTGTTTCTCTTGCTCTGGCGCGGGCTCGGCTAATGGGCGCGCGCTATTCCTATTATTATCTTGCAGATAGCGCGCAAGGCCGTAGCAAGGAGCAGGAAGTCAGCGGTAAAATCCACCCCGATACGCCCACGCATGGTGACATCCGGCAGGGTTTTGTTTATGAGCGAGCGCCGCATATTATGCTCAAAAATATTGCCAATAATGCTGAAATTGATGTGATCTGGGATAAGTATCAAGAAAAGCTGGAGCCCTTGCGCGAAAAACTGAACAAGGCTCTAAGCAAAAAATGGGAGGAATGGAAAATTCCCCGCGTAGTCGATGAAAATTGGTCTAAAGAAGCCAAAAAGCTACATAAAGATTGGTGGGGTTTACGGATCAAGCGCCAGAAGGAAATCGATAAATCCATTGCTCAAAAAGCCGATGTGGAATTTCTTTACGACCGCCCCTATGAAGATAAAAGCCGCGTCCGTGTGGCCGGGCCATTTACGGTCGAGAGTCTATCTCCGCACCGCGTTCTTCCTGTGGATGATGTCGAACTAATAGAGGACATCAAGGCCGCCCAGGGCAAACGAAAATCCAAGAATAAAGTTGGCGAGCCTCTGACAGACTTTACGCAAATGATCCTTGAAAACCTGAAAAGCGCCGGGGTCCAGCAGGGTGCGAAGGAAGATAAAATCACTTTCACAGCAATGGAGGGCTGGCCCGGCGATTATATCGCCGCCGAAGCGCATTTCATGGAAGGCAATATCACCAAACGTGCCGCCATTTTCATCGGCCCGGAATTTGGAACTGTCAGACGTGCCGACCTGACCGCCGCCGCTAGGGAAGCACTGGACGCTCGCTTTGACGCGTTAATATCCTGCGGTTTTAACTTTGAGCCGCATACATCCGAACTCAATAAACTCGGCCCTCTTCCTATCCTCAAAGCCAAGATGAATCCCGACCTGCATATGTCTGATGAACTCAAAAACACCGGCGCGGGCAATCTGTTCATCGTGTTCGGCGAGCCAGATGTGGAATGGGATTTCAATGAAGACGGCGAAATCGTGGTTGAGGTTCTAGGTGTGGATGTCTTCGATCCCAAAACCGGCGATGTCCGCGCCAGCGGCAAAGATGATATTGCGGCATGGTTTATCGACACGGATTATAACGAGGAAAGCTTCTTTGTCCGCCATGCCTATTTCCTCGGCGCGAGCGATCCTTATAAATCTCTAAAGACCAGCCTGAAAGCGGAAATCGACAAAGAAGCATGGGAAACCCTCTACCGGGACAAATCCAGGCCCTTTGAACGACCTGACAGCGGACGTTTCGCGGTGAAAGTCATCAATCACTTCGGAGATGAAGTGATGAAAGTCTTTGCGGTGTAAGGAAGGCATGATGCTAAGATTGGAAATTGATGGACGCTGGGAGCCAGAAGATTTTATTGAAGTCCTCAAGGGCGTTGAGTCACTGTATTATAAAGTGGCCCTAAGTCGCTACGTCCGTTATGAAACTCCTTTCCATTGGTTTAACCACTCACGTTTCCCACTATCTTTCCAAGAGAATCTCGATTTATCGAACGATTGGCTCTTAGAAAGAGCGCGTACTATTGCAAAATCTCCTTCCCGACTAATGGTTTCTCGGATTGAATACGCATCTCCAGGAGGTATAGACCTCGTGGGGTTGGGCAAAGCGTGTCAGGCACTTGAGGGGACTATTGATCGTATTATAAAGTTTTTTACGGAAAGGCAGTTGCGTCGTGAAGCCAACAATCAAGCTAAAATAGATACAGCTATAAAAGAAACAGAATATGAGAGAGAGCAAGAATCCCTCCGTGCTTTAAAGGTCGAAAATGCACGACGTATACTTGAGCTGATGCGAGATTTCCCGGAAATGCCCGAAGAGATTCTATTAGCTCTCCTCGCCAACGACCAGGAAAAACTAATCCCGAGGATTGCTGAGGGAAAACTTATTGGTGTCAGAAGATTTGATGGCAAATCGCCAAAAGATGATGAGGCTGCATAATGAAATTCTGCATCGCCGATAGCTTTTCCAGCGCTCTTCGTAAACTTCCTGCTCAGGAACAAAAGGCGGTAAAAATCACTGTGTTTGATTTGCAGGAAGACCCATCCTCTCCCGGCCTTCAATTTCACCGAATTGATAAATCAAAGGATCAGAACTTTTGGTCTGTGCGCGTGAGCCGCGATATTCGTCTTGTCGTACACAAAACGGCGGCAAGCTTTCTGATCTGTTACGTCGATCATCATGACGATGCCTATAAATGGGCGGAGCGCCGTAAAATCGAAACCCACCCGAAGACCGGCGCGGCTCAGATTGTTGAAGTTCGGGAACGAATTGAAGAAATACCGATTTTCAAACCCGTGGAGATTGAAAAACCGCAGTCGGTTCAGCATCCACTTTTTGCAGATTATGATGATGAAGAACTGCTGGAATACGGCGTTCCAGAGGACTGGCTTGCAGACGTAAAGACTGTGACAGAGGACACGCTCCTTGACCTGACGGACCATTTGCCCCAGGAAGCCGCTGAAGCACTTTTCGACCTTGCCGTCGGCAAAAAGCCGGAAGTCGAGGTTATTTCTGTTCTTGAAACTGCCGATCCACTCACACACCCAGACGCTCAGCGCCGTTTCCGGGTTATGGAGGATCTGGACGAACTCAAGCGAGCACTGGATTATCCATGGGATCAATGGACTGTATTTTTGCACCCCTCTCAGCGTCGCGTGGTGGAGCAGACATTTAAGGGGCCAGCGCGGGTATCTGGTTCGGCAGGAACGGGAAAAACTGTTGTGGCTATACACCGCACTGCCAACATCCTGAAAAAGAACGAAGACGCAAGGCTGTTGCTAACTACCTTTTCATTGCCACTGGCCAATGCCCTTGAGGCTAAGCTCAAAATATTAACTGGCGATGAAAATTCTATTGTTCCCCGCGTTACGGTGCTTCCGTTTAAAGGCGTGGCATCCGATCTGTTTACGCTGGCTTTCGGATACCATCCTCGCTCGGCTTCTGAGGAACAGATAAGAGGCACACTCGAGGCGTCTGCACAGGAACTGGACATTACCAATTTTAGTTCACGTTTTCTTGTCTCTGAATGGTCAAATGTTGTTGATGCTTGGCAAATAGAAACTCTTGATGCTTACCGCGACGTACCACGGCTGGGCCGCAAAAGTCGCATGAGCGCTAGCAAACGAGAACTCATTTGGCCTATTTTTGAGCGTGCGAGGGAAAAGCTTGATGAACAGGGAATTTTATCTTGGCCTGCAATATTTGGGAAAGTCACGGCGCATTATGCCAACACTGTAGGTCGTCAAACGAATCTGGACCAAAGTTGAGTTTTAGTTAGAGACACATTTTTATAGTTCTTCAATATATAGTTTTCAAGTTTTAGTTAAGCGACCCTGGCTTTTAGGTTTTGTTTCCGCCTCAGTTCCAGGGTTTTCTTTTTGATTCGATCCCGTTTTGTCAGGATCTCACGATGCCTGCCGAAGTAAACATCAGCGGGAGTGACGTTGTTGAGTGCCTCGTGATATCGGTGGTTGTTGTAGTATTCCACGAAGCTTGAGATTTCCCGCTCCAGTTCCCAGGGAAAGTAATAGTTTTGAAGTTTGACCACGTTTTTCATGGACCGGTGATAGCGTTCGATTTTGCCCTGGGTCATGGGATGATACGGGGCTCCGCGCGTGTGCGTCATACCCTGTTTTTCCAGGTAGGACCTGAGTTCACCAGAAAGATAGCAGGGCCCGTTGTCGCTGAGCAGCCTGGGTCTGTGCCGGACCTGGACCCGATCCACACTGGTGTTTGAGATCGCTTCGTCGAGTGTGTCCTTCACATCCGAGGCAGTCATGGAGGTCGTCAGTTTCCAGGCGAGAATGTATCGGGAATAATCGTCCAGAACGGTAGACAGGTAATACCAGCCCCAGCCGACGATCCTGAAATAGGTGAAATCCGTCTGCCAAAGCTCATGGATTTGCCGGGTGGGGTTTTTGAAGGAATCGCCCGCCTGCATCAGGATATAGGCGGGGCTTGTGACCAGATCGTGGGCTTTTAGAATCCGGTAAACGCTGGATTCCGATATGAAGTAGCCCTGGATATCGGTGATTCTGCAGGCCAGCTCACGGGGCGAGAGTTCGGTTTGCTCCAGAGCGATCTCGACCACCTGTTTTTTCACCTCATCCGGAATCTTGTTCCAGAAGGATCGGGCCCTGGGCTGTTTCAGGTCCAGGCCCTCAATGCCATCTTCCAGAAACCTGCGATACCAGTTGTAGAAGGTGCTCCGGTGGATTCCAAGCTCTTTCAATGTCTGACGGACGGAAAGCTCGGATTCTTCTACAGTACGGATGATCTCCAGCTTCTCTGAGGGACCGTACCTCATGGTTCGATGTCCTCCGAGTCCAAGCCATTCAGACTTTTTTTAAGAACCCGGTTCTTCAGAACGATCTCTGCTACCAGCTGCTTTAAGTGTTCGTTCTCCTTCCTTAGATCCGAAACCTCACCAGAGTTGGCTTCCCGGACCGTATCGCCCATCAGGCGTTTCTTGCCTGCCTCCAAAAAGTCCTTGCTCCAACGGTAATACAGATTGCTGGCGATCCCTTCACGTCTGCACAGGTTCGATATGCTGTCCTCGCCCCGCAATCCTTCAAGAACGATCCGGATCTTCTCCTCCGATGAGAACTTCCTTCGCGTCTTCCTGCGAATATCCTGAACGACCTTCTCACTCGACACTTTCTTGCTCATAAACCCCTCCATTTAATGGAAAGTTTAACAGAAAGTGTCCCTTAACTTTTTAACTCATTTGGTCCATTAGGCTTTGACGGGGAACAAAATAAATCATTCGACCTTGTGGTTGATGCTGAAATACCTTCCACCGGTAGCGATTATTATGAAAGAATCATGAAACTGAGGGACCGTACCTCATGGTTCGATGTCCTCCGAGTCCAAGCCATTCAGACTTTTTTTAAGAACCCGGTTCTTCAGAACGATCTCTGCTACCAGCTGCTTTAAGTGTTCGTTCTCCTTCCTTAGATCCGAAACCTCACCAGAGTTGGCTTCCCGGACCGTATCGCCCATCAGGCGTTTCTTGCCTGCCTCCAAAAAGTCCTTGCTCCAACGGTAATACAGATTGCTGGCGATCCCTTCACGTCTGCACAGGTTCGATATGCTGTCCTCGCCCCGCAATCCTTCAAGAACGATCCGGATCTTCTCCTCCGATGAGAACTTCCTTCGCGTCTTCCTGCGAATATCCTGAACGACCTTCTCACTCGACACTTTCTTGCTCATAAACCCCTCCATTTAATGGAAAGTTTAACAGAAAGTGTCCCTTAACTTTTTAACTCATTTGGTCCATTAGGCTTTGACGGGGAACATAGTGCCTTGGGGTATCGGCCTCCGGCTCCGGAAGCTGGAGAAGGGAATATGTCGTTCAACCCCAAAAAGTCGAAACTCTAACTTAGAAACTGGTACTAATAACAGGGGCAGGTCATTCACCTTGATTTCAAATTCTCTGTAATTGTTGTTTCCTCCATATCTCAGCTTCATCTCAATCGTTGAAACTTTAAAAACTATTTTTCTAGGGATTTCAAACAAACGATAAAAGAGATGGGTCCCTAATGGCAGCGGAAGAGGGATGATCGTGCCATTCGGGAAAGCCTGATATTTCATATCAATTTATCGGCTGAGGAATAAATGAGAAAGTACGGGTTTAGGAAATTTCAATCGATCGAAATATTTTGAGGGGTTGAGTAAGATTTTGAAATAATTGGCGTTTAGTGTTTCATGGTTTCGCATGAGCTGGTATGGAGGCATTGAGGGTTTTGCGGCATGAGCCAAAGGGGGGAAGGCCTGCTTATAAAATCACAGGGGGAGGGCTAAAATTAATCCTTGATTATTTGTGTCCTTGTATTATAGCCTCTCCTCATGCGGAAACAAACGACAAGTGTATTTGGTGCTTTCCTGGTGCTTGTATTTTGGGCTTCGATGGCAGGTGCATCTCCATTTCATCACCATGAAAAGAAGGGTCCTGCGTTGGAAGGCCATAAGGGGGGTCATGTTTGTCCGCTCAATCATCATCAGAAAGGACTTCCCTGTCCGCACGCTCATAGTCAAAAAGACAGCAAGGAATACAAAATTGCTTCTGATTGCGGTTCCGGACCCTTAGCCTCCAATTCTGCATCGATCGACTTTTCCAAGAATCTTTTCTCCATTTCCGCTCCATCTCTTGTAAGGGCTGAAAAAAATTCTGCACGCTTTATCCTTAAATTCCCGCGCCACACCTTCTCCCTTTCATTTCAATTGGACCATCCTCCGAAGTCTCTCTGATTTTTCTGTCTCGTTTTTGTTCCTAATATAATTCATACCGTTGATTCGCCCTTGAAAGGCCGTGTCCGCTTTTCCCGTGTATGCAGTGGTGGCATTAGACCGCGCTGTTTGCATTTGGTTGGGCGAATTTCAGCGGCAACAGAGACCTTTAAATTTTTGCAATGTGCCGCGATTGCCTTGATTTTGAATGAGGCCATAAAGGCCATTCCTGTAAAAATTTATTTATTGCGCTTCGCAATGATGAAGAAAGATTGGAGAGTTTCAATGTTTTGTCGGAAAAAAGTATCGGTCTGGTGGGTCTTGTTTTGTGGCCTGTTGAATTTTGTAATTGCGCAGTCCGTTTTGGCGGCTGAGAAAGAGGATCAACAGGTATTGCGGGAAGTCCTCATAGAAGCCCCAAAGGCAAAGCTTAAAGAAACCACCGGAACATCTATCGGGACATTCGAATCCACAGTCGGAACCTTGACGGTGCCAAGCAATTTGGAAGCCGCGAAAATAATACAACGCACTCCAGGCGGTGCGGCGGTGGTGGACAGTAAAGCCTTTGAAAATGATTTCAGTCAAAACTTTGAGGACACACTTTCCTTTGTCCCAGGAGTCTATGCAACCAAGCGCTTCGCAGAAGAGGTGCGTATTTCGATCCGGGGTTCCGGTATTGAACGCAATTTCCATCAGAAGGGTTTGGTGGCTTTGCAGGATGGCGTGCCTTTCAACTCCGCGGATAGCAGCGGCGATTTCCAGGAAATAGACAACCTCACCTTGCAACGCATTGAAGTGTTCAAAGGCGGAAATGCAATGCAGTATGGAGGCACCTCAATTGGAGGCGCCATCAACATGATCTCCAAAACCGGTCAAAGTCATCCCGGCTATCAATTGCGCTTTGAATTGGGATCGGATGACACCTATCGCGGGAACATTCAATCCGGCATGGTATTTGACAAGGCGGATCTGTTTCTCAGCTTCACCGCATTGACGAGCAACGGGTTTCGAGTGCACGCGGACCAGGAAAGTTTCAAATTCAATTCAAATTTGGGAGTCCAGCTCTCCGAAACAGCAGAAACCCGTTTTTATTTTACCGCAAACGACATCGAACTGGAGCTGCCCGGAACGGTGACCCGCTCATCCGCTTTAAACAAACCGGAAGATAGCCGGGCTTCTGTCAGTAGAGACGATGAACACCGCGACATCGTTTCCTTCAGGCTTTCCAATAAAACCACCTTCGATCTTGGCGAAGGGAAAAAGTTGGATGTCGGTGCATTTGTCACGGATAAATCTTTGTTCCATCCGATCACGTCTTTTGTCGGGGTCATCGACCAGGACAGCAACAACTATGGGGTGTTCGCGCAAGGTTCCGGGAACTATAAGATTGGAGAATATTCAAATACCTTTCGCGTGGGAGTCACCACTCACGCAGGGAATACGGATGCAAAAGTATTTGTCAACAACGGTGGGCAGCGGGGCGCTCTGATTGCCGACGCCGATCAAACCGCCTACAATGTCGTGCTGTATGGAGAAAACCAGTTTTTTGTCACTCCCAAGTGGGCCTTGGTCGCAGGGGGGCAATTTGTCTGGTCGCACCGGGATGTGTTCAACAAGCTGACTCCCAGCGAAACCGACAGCGATTCCTACACGTCTTTCAATCCACGAGTGGGTGTGCTGTACCAACATTCCGAAATCGTGCAACTCTTCGCCAATGTCACGAAAAGTTTTGAGCCTCCGGATTTCAGCGATTTGACCCAGGGGGGCACGGCGGGGTTTATCAACCTGGACGCGCAAAAAGCGTGGACTTTTGAGATTGGAACTCGCGGACAGCAGGGGATAGTCGATTGGGAGCTGATTTATTATCACGCCTGGCTGGATGACGAAATCCTGAAGTTCACGGTAGGAGGCGGCATCCCGGCCACCGGATTCAACGCCGAAGACACGACCCATCAAGGTGTGGAAGCCGGTTTGGGTATTGTGCTGGCTCGCAATCTGGTGTCGAGCGGGGATCGCCTGAAATGGAACAATGTCTATACCTACAGCGATTTTCGTTTCGATGGAGACGCTCAATTCGGAGACAACACCCTTCCTGGCGTGCCCCCTCATGTCTATCGGACCGAGCTGCGCTACGACCATCGGGATAACTGGTTTGTCGCGTTGAATATGGATGCGGTGAGCGAGGCGGATGTTGATTTTAATAACACGTTTTCGGCGCCCGGTTATACCTTGATGGGTTTTGGAGCCGGATACGAGGTGAACAAAAACGTCAGCTTGTTCGCGACAGGACGCAATCTTTTTGACACAGAATACATTTCAAACTTTTCAACGGCTGTCACCGCGACCCCTGCATCGGCACTGTTCTATCCCGGTGATGGTAGGCGGTTTTTTGGCGGCGTAACGGTGCGGTTCTAGGTAAAATCATAGGATGAAACCGAGCGTCAAGTTTTTTAAAAAATACTCTGATTGTCATCGTTCACCTTGATAGATTGAGAGGAAACAGTCGTGCAAATTCCAAGAAAGGTTGGTTTGTGCTTTGCGCTAATTTTTCTCCATTTCAATGTTTCCTGTACAGGAAACATGCATCATTCAATGCCTTCCGGGATGCCGTCCCAAAACAGTTCGGAAAGCAGTGAGGGCTTGGTGAATTGGGAGTCCACGCCCCAGGTTGTGGGGCAGGGAAACGGGCTTCAGCTCATGCTGGAAACCTCCGAAAGCATGAAATTCATTTATGCGGCCTATCAGGAAAAAGGAGGGCAGGACCTTCTCTATTTGAGTTCCCACAATGTCGGAGACACATTTTCCAAACCCTACCCCGTCAACCAGGTTCCTGGAGAAGTCAGCGCCCATGGAGAAAACGGCCCCTTATTGAGAAAGGGAACCGGCATTGGCGTGTTTGCCGTTTGGCAAGGAGGCAAAGACATCAAGTTTGCCCGCTCCATGAATTTTGGCAGGAGCTTCTCCCCTGCAATCAAGGTGAACGACGAAGAAGGAGAGGGATATCGTTCCTTTCAGGCAATGGAAGTGGGGCCGGATGGAACCATTTATGTCGCGTGGTTGGATGGACGCGACAAAAAAAACAATCCTCCTGGAACCGGCTCCCTTTACATTGCCAAATCTGTGGATCAAGGCGGATCGTTCGGTAAAAACATAAAAGTTTCCGGAGCGATCTGCCCCTGCTGTCGTCCGGCGATCGCTTTCGATGACAAGGGGACGGTTTTTATTTCCTGGAGGCATGTTTACGAGGGAGACAACCGCATCGTGGTTGTGTCCAGGTCGCAGGACCAAGGGGAAACCTGGTCGGAGAAGGTCCGCGTCACGCAAGAAGGTTGGAAAATCAATGGCTGCGCTCACTCCGGTCCGGCCATGGGTTTCGCGGATGGGACGCTGTTTGTGACTTGGTTCACGGGAGTGGACAATAGATCCAGTTTGCGCGGTGCCCTGTCCGCCGATGGAGGCAATAGCTTTCAGTTTTTGGGTGACATCCACGGAGAGGTGCTCGACGCAAATCACCCGGCCATTCAAATGGTCGGAAAGGAGGCATGGGTCATATTTCAGGGGCGAGAACGAGACAGAGACGATGGCTGGGCAAAGATCCGCCCCTGGATCATGAAAATCTCCGCGACCGGAAGGTGGTCTCAACCTGAAAAGGTTCCTTTTCTTGGGAAGAGCGCCTCCTACCCATCGCTGTTTGCCGGGACAGGCGGAAGGATTTATGCAACCTGGACGGAACGGGCAGAAGATGGACAAAAGGCCATACTTTGCCGGGGCAGGTTGAGCAACAAGAGTTAGATAATTTTCACAGTAAGGAGCATAGTATGTTTGATTTTATTCAGCCTGCCTTGAGCTTTGTCGGTAAAGGGGGCTTAATCATGTTCCCCATTCTTGTATGCTCGGTGATTGCGTTGGCGATTGTGATCGAAAGGCTGTATTTCATCAGAACGACACAGGAAAACCCAGAAAACACTCTCGAAAATTTTAAAAAATCTTTTCAGGGTAATGGTTTGCCGCAAGAATGGAATGATCTTCATAATTCAAAAGATTCTGTGAAGCGCATGATCGGCGAGGGATTGCGTCTGAAACACCTGCCAAAATGGAAAATGGAAGAAGAGCTGTCCGAAGTTGGGCAAGAAGAAGTCAACAGGCAAAATAGATACATCCCGGGTTTGGAAGTGATTGCAAGCATTACTCCTCTCATGGGTCTGTTGGGA
The DNA here is from genome assembly GCA_965223345.1 of Nitrospinales bacterium. Taxonomy (GTDB): domain Bacteria; phylum Nitrospinota; class Nitrospinia; order Nitrospinales; family VA-1; genus CBDCWG01. The sequence continues at coordinate 1,039,194 of CBDCWG010000012.1, read as the reverse complement.
ACCGTGATCGGCATGGTCCAGGCCTTCAACAAGGTGGCCGAGCACAAGGGGATTGTGGATCCCAGTTTATTGGCAGGTGGTATTTGGGAAGCGCTGTTAACAACCGCCGCGGGTTTGTCCGTAGCCATCCCCACGATGATCATGCTTTATTTCTTCAATCGCAGAACCGAGAGAATCGCATTCACCCTGGAGAAATGTGGCCGCATCCTGATTCATCACTTTGCCGATGAAAAGGAAGAGCAGAATGCAAATAAAGACTGGAAAGATGAATGGGTCGAAGTATGAACGTTTGGAAGCCTTTTAATTCAACGCGCCGCTCCTTGTGAAAATACTGCAGAAGGGAAAAAGGCGATTTCGGTTGGACATCACCCCCTTGATCGATGTGGTATTTTTGCTATTGATATTTTTCATGCTGACTTTTTCTATCCATGGCCAAGGCATTGACATTGATTTGCCGGGTGAAAGCTCCGGAGCCCAGGCTTCGGAAACCCCATTGACTTTAACGGTGGATGAGAAAGGTTGGGTCCGCATCAATGATGAAAATGTCGACTTGAACTCGCTGGTGCCTGAATTAGAAGAGAAATTGACTCTCAAGAAGGATAAGGATTTGATTGTAGAAATTCATAAAAAAGTTCAATACGACCTGTTTGTCCGTGTCCTGGATTTAGCTAAAAAAGCGGGAACAGAAAATTTCTCGATCATTCGATAGCGGGCTTGCGGCCCTTTCGTGATACTGGAAGGCGGAATATGATCAGGTTGCGAAAAGATTCAAAGGAAAAGGAGCTGTTCAGGCTCGACCTGGCTCCCATGATCAATATTGTTTTTCTGTTATTGATATTTTTCCTGTTGACATCAACCGCTATCAAGCAAGGAGACGCTATAGATTTGCCCAAAGCGGAATCCTCCCAAACAAACGAATCCAAAAATATTGTCGTCAGTATCAGCAAGGATCAAAAACTTCAGCTGGATCGCCAGGCAATCCAGAAGATGAATTTAAAAAAGTCGTTGCACGAAAAGTTGGAGAGGGCGGACAACAAAATAGTGGTCATCGAGGGGGATGAAAAAATCGAGTTCGCCTTATTTGGAGAGATCATCGATATCGCACGGCAGGCGGGAGCAGTGGATTTCATTCTGGCTACGGAACCTTTCAACGTGCGAGATTGACCGGGTAAGGATCGATGAAGCGGAATTTTTCAATTCAAGCGCCTCTTGGGTATGCGATTGCGGGATCCATCTTTTTGCATATCACTTTGGTCTCTCTCTCTGCGAATCTCCTCAGTTCCGAGGAACTCGACTCTCCTCCAATAATAAAAAAATTAAAGATTGAAATGGTGACCAAAAAGCCCAGGCCCATCAGAAGAGTTGCGGTGAAGGAGAACAATATTGTCAAGCAAAGTAGCGCGGCTCCCATGCAAATCAAAAAGCCGCACACACCTTTATCGGCTCAAAAAATCAGGAAAAAAGACATTGCGATCCAGCCGGTGGCCTCAATGGTTGCAATGAGGCCAAAAGGTATCCGGGAAGAAAAGGTGGATCCCATAAAAAAACCGTTGCAAATGGCAAAGGCCGATATTTTCAGTCCTGCGGCAGTCCAAGAGCCGCAAAGGGTCGAAAAACTAAACATTCAGGAAAATAGGAGCGCAAAGGTTCAATGGTCCCTGGAAAAAGCCGCAAAGCCGCCGGATGTTTCCCCGTTGCCAAGGCCTGTGGAAAACATTCGCGCCTTTTCCAAGGTTTCCGGAAAAGAAGCGCGTTTCCATGACAGCGCTGCCGGCCTGGTTCAATCACATTCCACCCCCAAGTCCGTTCCGGTATCCAGTACTTTGCAAAACGAAGGCAAGGCCGCCACGCTCATTGACCAAAATCGAAAAGTTGTTTCCCCTCGCCTGCCCCAGGCGAGGGCGGTTGCGGTAACCCAAATTCAAGTTGGCGATAAAATAAAAGCTGCGGAGTTTAAAAGGGGAGTGCCCTCTCGATCACAAGGCGTGCCTAATATGCAAAAACGGGTTGTTCCTGCAGCAAATGGACTGAAAATTGCCAATGGAACTGCAGTGAGGATGCACAATAAAACAATCACCAAGTCCACGGCGCTGGTGTCGGCACGCTCCTTTGCTCCCGAATCCGTGACAAAGCCGAAAAATGCTGCTGAGTTTTATGAGCAGAAAATCCACGCTGTGCCCACCGTCCCCTCAGCCAGAGCATCCATCAATACGCCTTCATCGAACAGGGTTGCCGCAAGTGACTCGAAGATGAACATTGTGCAAAAAGGGGAATTGTTCACAGCAACCACGATTTCCAATCCGCGGCCTGTGCCAGGGATTTTCGACCAGAGGGCACTGGACGGTTATCTTGAGACATTGCAAGCGTCTATCGCGTCCTCCAAGCGGTACCCGGAGTCCGCGCGCAAAGAGGGCCGGGAAGGGCAAGTGACCCTTCAATTTATGGTCCTGAAGAGTGGTGCCGTTAAAAACATCCAACTGGTGTCAAAAACAAATTATCCCGAATTGAATGAAGAAGCTATGGAAGCGGTGAGAAGGGCGGCTCCGTTTTCGGAGCTGCCAGATGAAATAGGCAAACCTTTTTTGAACATTGTTTTGCCGTTCAAGTTCCAATTGAAAGAATAATCAAATCCAGGATTTCGATATGTCAAAAGTTCATAGAAAAATTTCAATGTCTTTAAAGCTCAATGCCGGTTTGCTGGTTCTTCATTTTCTCGTGTCGATTTCTCCAGGCTGGGCCGAGGTCAACGAAATCGATTCCGATTTTGACGGCACCGTAGACCAATGGCAGCATGTCTCGGTGAATGGCAACGTTGAAAAAATAGAGCACGATTCCAATGCCGATGGCAAAGTGGATCAAGTGGATTATTATGGTGAAAATAAAAAAGTTTTGCGAGTGGAGTTCGACCGCAACAGCGATGGAAAAATGGATCATCACCAGATTTATTCTGAAGCCGGAAAGCTGATTCGAGTGGAAAAATCGAGCAAGTTCAACGATTTGACAGATTGGAAGGAGTATTATGGAGAAAATGAAAAACTGTCCAAGGTTGAAATTGATCAGGATTTTAATGAGCAAACAGATACATGGCAATTTTACAACGAACAGGAAAAGTTGATCCGGGTGGAAAGGGATAGCAATGGTACGGGTCAAGTGGATCAGTGGAGCGTGTTTTCATCGGGTGAAACCTTGGACCATTCGGCGTTTGACACCACAGGCGACGGGAAACCCGACCAATGGCAGTATTTCAATGCGTCTAAAAAAATGGTCAAAGTCGAGTATGACACCAATAAAGATGGGAAGGCCGACCGGTGGGAACATTTTAATGCGTCTGGGAAAGTGGCCAAGGTGGAACTCGACAGAAATTTCGATGGCAAAGTGGACATGACGCAAAAGAAATAAATTTTGCTGTCTACGCAAGGGCTGCTTTTAAGGAATTGATACCGCACTGTCATCCCATTGAAAGACAGGATCGCTGAATCCAACGAGCGGATAGTTTATGATCAACTTTTGCCTGCGGCAAACCCCTTCAGGGCCCAATCATCCTGATTTTTAATCGATTCCGGAGCAAACGGTCCTCCGGAATTTAAGTGGATCATTTTCCTGCTCACTCATTGTTTTTAGAAGAGTTTTTCGTGGCCCTCAGTGTAGGTCGTCAAACGAATCTGGACCAAAGTTGAGTTTTAGTTAGAGACACATTTTTATAGTTCTTCAATATATAGTTTTCAAGTTTTAGTTAAGCGACCCTGGCTTTTAGGTTTTGTTTCCGCCTCAGTTCCAGGGTTTTCTTTTTGATTCGATCCCGTTTTGTCAGGATCTCACGATGCCTGCCGAAGTAAACATCAGCGGGAGTGACGTTGTTGAGTGCCTCGTGATATCGGTGGTTGTTGTAGTATTCCACGAAGCTTGAGATTTCCCGCTCCAGTTCCCAGGGAAAGTAATAGTTTTGAAGTTTGACCACGTTTTTCATGGACCGGTGATAGCGTTCGATTTTGCCCTGGGTCATGGGATGATACGGGGCTCCGCGCGTGTGCGTCATACCCTGTTTTTCCAGGTAGGACCTGAGTTCACCAGAAAGATAGCAGGGCCCGTTGTCGCTGAGCAGCCTGGGTCTGTGCCGGACCTGGACCCGATCCACACTGGTGTTTGAGATCGCTTCGTCGAGTGTGTCCTTCACATCCGAGGCAGTCATGGAGGTCGTCAGTTTCCAGGCGAGAATGTATCGGGAATAATCGTCCAGAACGGTAGACAGGTAATACCAGCCCCAGCCGACGATCCTGAAATAGGTGAAATCCGTCTGCCAAAGCTCATGGATTTGCCGGGTGGGGTTTTTGAAGGAATCGCCCGCCTGCATCAGGATATAGGCGGGGCTTGTGACCAGATCGTGGGCTTTTAGAATCCGGTAAACGCTGGATTCCGATATGAAGTAGCCCTGGATATCGGTGATTCTGCAGGCCAGCTCACGGGGCGAGAGTTCGGTTTGCTCCAGAGCGATCTCGACCACCTGTTTTTTCACCTCATCCGGAATCTTGTTCCAGAAGGATCGGGCCCTGGGCTGTTTCAGGTCCAGGCCCTCAATGCCATCTTCCAGAAACCTGCGATACCAGTTGTAGAAGGTGCTCCGGTGGATTCCAAGCTCTTTCAATGTCTGACGGACGGAAAGCTCGGATTCTTCTACAGTACGGATGATCTCCAGCTTCTCTGAGGGACCGTACCTCATGGTTCGATGTCCTCCGAGTCCAAGCCATTCAGACTTTTTTTAAGAACCCGGTTCTTCAGAACGATCTCTGCTACCAGCTGCTTTAAGTGTTCGTTCTCCTTCCTTAGATCCGAAACCTCACCAGAGTTGGCTTCCCGGACCGTATCGCCCATCAGGCGTTTCTTGCCTGCCTCCAAAAAGTCCTTGCTCCAACGGTAATACAGATTGCTGGCGATCCCTTCACGTCTGCACAGGTTCGATATGCTGTCCTCGCCCCGCAATCCTTCAAGAACGATCCGGATCTTCTCCTCCGATGAGAACTTCCTTCGCGTCTTCCTGCGAATATCCTGAACGACCTTCTCACTCGACACTTTCTTGCTCATAAACCCCTCCATTTAATGGAAAGTTTAACAGAAAGTGTCCCTTAACTTTTTAACTCATTTGGTCCATTAGGCTTTGACGGGGAACAATTGAAAATGGTCGATTTCTGAACCAGGGGGAATGCTAGTTATGGATGAAGAGCGCAGGGAGGCGGAGCTCGAAACACACGACTCAACCACTTCAATGAATGAAGTGGTTGAAACTTTCATCATTCCCCACAGAAATGTGATGTCTGCAAAAGCCCGGGAACTCACCCGCGACATGGATGCTGCAGAAGATTTGGTTCAGGAAACCATCCATCGTGGAATAACTAAATTTTGGCAATTGAAAGACCGCACTAAATGTAAATATTGGCTCATAACAATTCTTGTGAATCAATTTTCCAAGGATTACAAGAGAAACAAAAAAATAGAATATTGGACCGATGAAGATATTGCCAGTCATTTGATAGATGGCAGTTCGCCGGAAACCGAATATTTGTCTCATGAAACGAACAGAGAAATTCAAAAAGTGATTGCTGGATTAGATGATTTTTTGAAAACACCTCTGCAATTATTCTATTTCAAAAAATTTTCATACAAAGCCATTTCCGAGGAACTGGATATTCCCATTGGAACTGTCATGTCCAGGATTTGCAGAGGCAGAAAACAAGTCAAAAATAAAATCGACAGCAGAATTAAATATATAAACTGAATTCCGAAACTTTAGAATTTAACTTTCTCTGAAGAGTAGATGGGGCATGAGGAGAGAGACATGCATAGAATTCTGATTGTGGACGACGAGCAAAATATCCGATTTTTATATAAAGAAGAATTTCAGGATGAAGGGTATGAAGTCGCGGTCGCAAGCGATGGCAAAGAGGCCATGCGAAAAATACGCGAATCCAATCCGGAATTGATCATATTGGATTACAAAATGCCCGAAATTGACGGATTGAAGTTGATGGAAAATATCATTACAGACGGATTTAGTGTGCCTATTATTTTATGCTCCGCATACGCCCATCATATGCAGCAACTACTCAATGAGTCGGTCATCAAGTATGTACTGAAATCCGCCGATCTCACGGAACTGAAGCAATCCGTAAAAAACATCTTGGAGAATTGAGCACTGCGCAAAATAAGGAGTTACTCTTTTTATTTTAATCTTCAGGAGGACAAGATGAAAAAGGTAAGTTTATTCTGCTTGGCCTTTATGGTTATCGGTTGCGCAACGATGCTACAGACAGAAACCGCTCAGTCCGGCTCATCCCCCAAGGACGGAGAACTCAGCTTTCCATCAAATTACAACACCTACCCCACCTTTCTAAAAGCGGTGCAGAAACCCAAGCATATACGCGAGTTGTTCGTCAATCCTACTGGAGCGAAAACTCAAAAGGGAGGGATGTTTCCCAATGGCTCGATTCTGGTCATGGAAATCTACAACGCCAAAAAAGACGCTGCCGGCAACGCGATCAAATGACCGGACGGCAGGAATGCCAAAGACAATCTGGTCAAGGTTTACGTGATGGAGTAGGGGGCCGGATGGGGCAAAAATGCTCCTGAGGGATTGCAGAACGGAGACTGGATTTATACCGCATTTTCTCCCGATGGCAAACCCCTCCCGAACACGGATTACACCACGTGCCGGGGTTGCCATCTGCCATTAGGCGAGAGCAAGGATTTTGTCCATCGATACGATGAATATTTTGAAAAAAGAGATCATTGAACAAAATTTTTCTTTCCACTGAGGACAGTGATCGATTGAGTTTGTTTGGTTGACCGCCTCTCTCTAATTTGAATCTCATTATGGCTACTTTAAAAGTGGTATCAAAATCGATCTCAGGAATATTTCTTATTACCCTTTGTCTTTTGAGTTTTTCTCATCCCTTGGTCCATTCTGAGCCTATAGTAGAGCGGATCGATGCAGGAAAGCTTGCGGATGCGGTTCGGGTTGCCGAGGAAATCGATGCGATGAGGTCCGCGCTAGCCGGAACCATCGATTCAGAAAAAATGGATGTCGATCAGGAAACATTTTCCATGGTTTGCAAACCGGTGGGTATGCGGGCTAAAAAAATCGCTAAGGAAAATGACTGGGAGTTTCGCCAATTGGCAAAAAAATATCGCAATTCCAGAAACAAGGCCGACCCTGAAGCTCTGAAAGCGATGGAGAAGTTTGAAAAGGAGCCGGATTTGCAAGGATTCTGGACAGTAGATTCAAGGTCCGGAAAGGATGGATTTCGCTATTTTAAACGTATCACCGTTGAGTCCGCTTGTCTGAATTGCCATGGTGAAAAGGAAAAACGGCCGGATTTTATTAAAAATAAATATCCGGAGGATCGGGCGTTTGGATTTTCTCCCGGAGACTTGCGAGGAGTCTATTCCATATCCTATTCGAATCAATAAATATTTTGCCAGCCTGAACTTAAGAGCGCTAAAAAGCCGTTTCCATTTAATTAGTCATAAATGAAATACGAAAGGACCATTTCCGATGAATACTTGCTGCAGAATTTGGATGATCTCTATTTTCTTAGCAATTATGACAGGTATTTCACAAGCAGGAGAATTTGAAGAATTGAAGGAATTTTATGAACCGTTGCCGGAAATGAAACACCCTCAGGACAACCCCTGGTCAAAGGAAAAAGAAGATCTTGGCAGAATGCTTTACTTTGATCCCCGGTTGTCAGAAAGCAATTGGATCAGTTGCATGACCTGTCATCATCCGGGACTGGGGTGGAGCGACGGGCTTCCGCGCCCGAACGGACATGGTCAAAAAGAACTGGACCGGCATTCTCCCACGATCATCAACAGCGGTTATTTTGATGCTCAATTCTGGGACGGCCGCGCCAAATCTCTAGAAGAGCAGGCTCTAGGGCCAATCAGCTCCCAGGTTGAAATGAAGCAAGATCTTGGAGAACTGGTTAAAGAACTTAAGGCTATTCCAGGGTATGTACGTATGTTCAAACAAGTGTTTCCTAAAGAAGGCATTACAGAAATAAACCTTGCAAAGGCAATCGCAACCTTTGAGCGGTCTGTGGTTTCAAAAAATGCTCCTTACGATAAATACTTCGCAGGAGACAAGACGGCAATGTCCTCCTCGGCGCTCAACGGCATGAAACTGTTTTTCGGAAAAGCCAAGTGCTCCATCTGCCACAATGGACCGGCTTTTACAGACAGTCGTTTTCACAATATTGGAGTCAAGCAACACGGTCCCTTAAAAGAAGATCTGGGACGATACAACGTGACCAAAGAAGATTTCGACAAAGGCGCTTTCAAAACCCCGGGGCTGCGGCATATCACCCGGAGTACACCCTACATGCACAACGGCAGTGAGGCAACATTGGAAGAAGTGGTCGAATTTTATGACCGGGGCGGGGATGTGGAAGAAAATCGGAGCCCATTCATCACCCCACTGGGATTGACAACTCAGGAAAAAAAGGATCTTGTGGAATTCATGAAAGCACTGGAAGGTGACCCGATTATCATTTCCCTTCCAGAACTTCCACCGTCTTTCGAATGATCTTATTGCTCAGAGTTTAGTGCCACTTCTTTCACGTATCTGGGCAACTATTTAAAAGACTACATGGAAAGGGCATAAGAAATGTCATCAATATTGAGTCAGTCCCGTTGGTCTCCCTATTGGGTTGGGGCAGCAATAGGAATTCTTTCATGGGTCACCTTTGCCTTTATGGGGAAAGCTCTTGGAGTATCGACCACATTTGTCCGTGCTGTGGGAGCGGCTGAAAAGATCGTGGCCTCTGGACATGTGAATGCCAACCCTTATTTTGTCAAATATCTGGGAACCCCTGAAAAGCCCAAGCCGACTTTTGAATGGCAGTTCGCTTTGGTGGTGATGCTTCCATTCGGCGCGTTAGCCGCTGCCCGGTGCGCGCGCACCCGGTTTCACGAGAGGGTTCCGAAATTGTGGGTATGGCGGTTCGGCCCTTCCAAATGGTTTCGTTATGGGATGGCATTTCTTGGGGGCGTGATCATTATGTTTGGGGCCCGGCTGGCGGGAGGGTGTACTTCGGGACATGGCATCTCAGGCGGGTTGCAGCTCGCTTTATCTTCCTGGGTGTTTTTTCTTTCCTTATTTGCTGCAGGCATCATGACTGCGTTTTTGCTTTTCGGAAAAAGTGGAGGTGATCATGTTTGAGCATTTCTTTGCAGATCCAAATACTCTGCTTTTGGGTGCGTTCACAGGTTTCCTTTTTGGTTTCCTGCTGCAAAAAGGAGGCGTCACCCGGTATAGCGTCATTGTCGGGCAGTTTCTGCTGAAAGATTTCACGGTATTGAAAATCATGCTCACAGCCATACTCGTCGGTGGCATCGGAATCTATGGCATGCGGGCCATGAGCTGGGATGTTTCCCTGCATATCAAAAATGCAGCCCTCCTGGGCAATGCTTTGGGAGGCATGATCTTCGGCGTCGGTATGGCTTTGTTGGGTTACTGCCCCGGCACAGGAGTGGCGGCGCTTGGCGACGGTTCCCGCCATGCCCTGTTTGGCGTTTTGGGCATGCTGGTGGGAGCGGCCATCTTTGCTGAGGCCTATCCCTCAATGAAATCCGGTGTATTGGGGGTCGGGGATTTGGGAAAGGCGACTTTGCCCACGCTCACCCAACTTTCCCCCTGGTGGTTTCTTGCGTTGCTCACGCTAGCCGCTGCAGTGGTTTTCGTGATGCTGGAACGCTGGGAGCGGAAGCAATAGAACCTTTCTTTTTCGAAGCCGTTCAAACTTATAAGGATGCACACAATGAGCCAGTATCCGTTCTATTTTATTCTCTCTTCTATGTTTATGAATTTCATTGTGGTCGCGTACCAGATCAATAAAAAGCAATCGGCGGTGGTCGTTTCCTTCACAGGAACCTCCATCGTTTTGCAGGGCTTAGCCATACGCGCCCTGGTTATGGGTTGAAATAATCGTTTACGATGAACAAGGAGATTCCATGAACTGCAACTCAAGGAGGATCACGAATCCATTCCGTTTCACATTTTTGATGGCGTCTGGAGCGTTTTTCTTACTCTCGACTCTTGCTGTAGCGGCGGAGAATCCAGTGGGAACCTCTATCATGCAAAATAAGCATCAGCAGATCCTCCCTTCGACGACCATGAAGAAAATTCCGGCTGAAAGGCAGTTTCTTGCCAATAATCGTGAAGAATACGAGGATGAATATGAAGGCGAGACCTGTTGCCGGGATGGTGAGCGTCATCATGGCATGGGCCGACAGGGGCGCGGCGGCCACCATATGGGGCGTGGTAAAGGCCACCACGGTGGCCGTGGAATGGGTGGCATGGGGCACGGCATGCACCATGGCGGGCGGCATGGCATGCATCACGGCAGCGGCGATGAGACCGCTGAATGCCCGCAGCCCCGTTCTACCGCACAGGCCCCGGAACCGATTCTAAACCAAGCCAATCCGCTGGAAACATCGCCGGATAATATTGAAAACGGAAGATTGCTTTTTCAACTGGACGCCCAGCCGACCTGCACGACCTGCCACGGACCCAGCGGAGACGGTCTGGGAATGATGGGAGGGGCATTGACGCCTCCTCCTCGAAATTTTACCTGTGCACAAACCATGCAATCCATTCCGGACGGGCAATTGTTCTGGATCATCAAAAATGGATCTCCGGGGACAGGAATGCCCGCATTTTCAAATTTGAGCGACGAAGAAGTCTGGAAACTGGTTCTTCATATTCGCTCTCTAGCCAGAGCAAAATGAATAATGTACGTATTCCAATTCACTTGACACGGAGAAGTGAAAATGAAACAGAAAATTAAATTATTACGAAATTACAATACCAGTAAAAACGGGTTCATTCTCATACTCCTATTTACCTTCTTCATTCCGGGTGTGGTTTTTGCCGGTCAAGCTGAGAAAGGAGAAAAAATCGTTCAGGAGCAATGCACGGTTTGTCATCGAATCACAGGTGAAGCGAAATCCAGATTTGAATTAAAAGCCCCGGATTTGATGTGGGCGGGGGTTAAGTTCAAGCGTCCCTGGCTCGTAAGTTTCTTGACGGGTAATGAAGAAAATATTTATCAGAAAAATTACCGATGGGATGAATCACGGCAACCGAAAAAACATCTAGCTTTATCAAAAGAGAATGCCGAAGCGGTGGCGGACTATATTAAGAATAATTTGGTTGATCCCAGAGTAAAAAAAGATGCCATCGATCTATCCCATTTCACGGAACTCCAAGCTTCTTTTGGCAGGCAGTTATTTATAGAGCATTCCTGTACCGGCTGTCATCAGATCATGGATGACGGCAAAAAAATGGGTGGCCCTCAGAGCACATCAATGTTCAATTCGGGAAAACGTTTGAACAAAGACTGGATTCTCCGCTTCAATTCAATGCCGCCGGATTTCGTTCCTCACAGCGGAGAGTTTGTGGCAGATGTGAGCGAGCTGGGTCTTCACTATATCACCGGTTTTCTAGCAACGGAAGGGGATGACAGTTTTAAATTTTATGAACCCTGGAAAAGTGAATATTTCAAAAATGCTGATGCCGGACGTGGAAAGGTTGTCTACAAAGAATACTGCATGCAGTGTCATGGGGAAAAAGGAGAAGGCGATGGCCCGGCCGCTTCGGGGCTGGAACCCAAACCCGCTATCCACGCCAAGATGGCATTGGATCAATTCCCCATGGATTACCTTTACAACGTGGTCTATTACGGTGGCAAAGGCGTTGGGAAATCCCCCTACATGCCGTATTGGGGACTCACCATTGGGGACCAGGGCGTTGCGGATGTCATCGCTTACATGCGGGAAACCTTCAAGGGGGGAGAAGAAATGGCAGCAGCGCCGGGTAAAAAAGCTCTTGGTGACTGCCCCCAAAAACGAACCACAAAAGCGGTCTCCTTCAAATACAAGAGCAAGAAAAATCCCTTAAAGCCGACCCCCGCCAACCTGAAAGCGGGAGAAGAACTGTATCAGAAAACGGCCAAACCCATGGCCTGTCAGCTCTGCCACGGAAAACGCGGTGATGGAAAAGGTCCCGGAGGAGCGGGTATCAGCCCGGCCCCTCGAAACTTCACATGCGCATCGACCATGAAAGATATTTCTGATGGCCAGATGTTTGGAATCACCCGCGAAGGCTCTCCGGGGACCGCCATGCCTGCTTTCAAAAACCTTAAGGACAAAGAAGTGTGGCAGTTGATCCTTTACATCAGAGATTTTGCAAAATAACCACTTGAGGAAAGCACTTGATCCTTCCTTTAGGTCACGTGGTCCTCTTCTATAATTTTTTTGGGCAAAGACGACGATCTGTTTTGTAAAGGCGACAGTGGGATAATGCGAGGCAACCAAAATGAAAAAGAACTCCGATAGAAGTAGTTGGCATGGATCATTGAAAAGGATTGTGCTGGAATTTCCAGATAGTCATTTTTATATCAGGATCCCTCCTCTTGTTCTGGCTTTTTCACTGGGTTTAACCTTGGCACTTGCACCATCTGTGAATGCGATAAGCGATCGTCCGGATTGCCCCCAGCCCCGGTTTACCGACAAGGCCCCGGATGATATCTACCACCAAGTCAATCCACTTAAGCCCTCCCCGGAACACATCAAAAATGGAAAGCTTTTATACGAAACAAAATCCAAGCCCATGCCTTGCAAGCATTGTCACGGTGTTGAAGGAGACGGCCGCGGTCCGATGTCTCGTGGTTTCAAGCCCCCGCCCAGAAATTTCACCTGCGCCGAAACCATTAAAGGGGTTCCAGATGGCCAGCTGTTCTGGATCATTAAAAACGGATCACCAGGGACAGGCATGATGGCTTTCAATAAATTGAAAGATGAGCAGATTTGGCAATTGGTTCTTTATCTCAGGGAACTGGCAGAATGATCAAAGGGAGTACTTGGTATGAAAAAACTTATTGTAGTTGTAGTGATTAATTTTGGAATTGTATTTGTAGTGTCAACATCCAATGCATTTGCGGATCGGGCTGTGAAAATTGTAAAACCTAAACATTTGGCTGTCGTCTCCAACCCCGTGGAGTTTTGCATAGAAGCCTATGGTCTTGTTGTGGAACCCGCTAAAAACGGCGTGAATGAAGGAAAAGGACACCACCACCTCCTTGTGGACATCGATATCCCGAGCAGTTTTGGGATGGCCAAGCCACTTGCAATGGATTCCCGCTACATCCATATGGGAGACGGGTCTGCCTGTAAGACTTTGACATTGACAACGGGTAGACATTTCATCCGGACCCTGTTTGCAAGAGGAAACCATGTGCCCTACGACCCTCCTATCAGTGACACGATCATCATCGATGTCAAATAGAGAGTTGAATTCTTTCAAAAAAAGGCAATGAATAATTATGGGGAACTATGAGACCGGTCTTTAGATCTTTGATAGGTGGTGCGCCCCGACCTTTTTGAGGTTCCTGAATGGAAAACCAGTTTGGGGTCGTTATCGGTGCTAGCTCGCTGGCGGCTTTGGTGACTTCATTGGGCATACTCACGATCCGCCATTATGAACCGTGGGGCCGGAGAAATACCATCTATTTCATATGCTTCGCTGCCGGAGTGCTGATTTCGGTTTCATTTCTACACATCGCACCTGAATCAATAATGATGAATCCGCGGGCCCCTGTATTTCTTCTGATCGGGTTTTTCTTTCTGCATTTATTCAACAGGGTTATCACCGCGTTCGTCTGCCAACGCGATCCTGCAGCACGTATCACGATGGGGCTCATCCCGATGCTGGGAATCGGTTTTCACTCTTTTATCGACGGAGTGATCTATTCGATCACATACACAGCGAGTCTTTTTACGGGTATTCTCACAACGATTGGGATGGTTCTCCATGAATTTCCTGAGGGAATCGTCACGTATCTTTTGCTGTTGCATGCGGGCTTCAGTGAAAAAAAGTCGTTGTTTCTCGCCTTTTTGGCTGCGGCGCTGAGCACACCACTGGGGGCCCTTGTTTCCTATCCTTTCATCAGCCAAATTGATCATTCCTTCCTGGGAAACCTCCTGGCATTTTCGGGGGGAACGCTGATTTATGTCGGGGCAACCCATCTCCTTCCCCAGGCTGAAAAAGAGCGGAAGCGATTCAGTTTGCTCACCCTTGCTGCCGGAATCATCATTGCGCTGATCATTATTTCTTCCCATAAGTAGAAGCCAGTTGCATTTGCCAGGATTCAACAATTTTCCAGTTCACTTTGGCGGGGGGAGAGGAGATGCTTGGGATCATCCTATAGAAAAGGGCTTGGGTAGAATAAAAAAGAGGGAGGTGAATTCACCTCCCTCCTCAATCATGTGGTACTTATTTCTCTAACTCCTCATTCTAAATATCAACGCAGATACCAAGCGTCGTTTTCCATTTCTCCCTCAAGTGTGGGTTCCACAACTTCTTGAACCACTTCTTTTTCAGCCACTTTTTCCTCAATCGGGTTGTCCATCAGATACCAGTCTTCCTCGACAACCGGATCGACAAATTTGTACTCTGTCACACATGCGTGGCAAGTTGCGGGAGCTTCCTCTTCAGTTTCAACCAAATACCATTCCTCCGTTGCAAACGGCTCAGCCAAGGGAGTGGCAGCTTGAACCGTACCAGCGACCAAGAACATCACCAATAAAGCCATTAAGGGAATGAATAATCGTTTCATGATTGCACCGCCTTTCCAGAAGTTTTTTGTTTGTATTTTGAGGCTAATATCCTCTTCACCTCTCCTACTTGATAGGATGCAGGGGAAATAGTTTGGTTTTTTTGATAAAATATGTATTATTAGTTGATTAAATCAAACTATATGGAGAGGGGAATGAACTGGCTCAACTATCAGCATTTATTCTATTTCTGGAATATCGCGCGGGAGGGAAGCCTTGCTGGGGCTTCGCAAAAACTGCGATTAGGGCATTCTGCTCTGAGTATTCAATTAAAACAGTTGGAGACTCACTTTCAGCAAAAGTTGTTCGAGCGGAAGAATAAAAAGCTGCATCTCACCGAAGCGGGGAAGGTGGCCCTGGATTATGCAAACCATATATTCCAATTGGGAGACGAGCTTTCAGAGGTGATGAGCCATCAAACCACTTCCCGGCGATCGCCCATTCATATAGGTGTTTTAGAGGGGGTCCCCAAAAGACTGGTGCAGTTGTTGATCACGGACGCCCAGAAAGAAAATACTTGCAACACGATTGTACGCCAGGGAGAGAGTGATCTGATATTCCGCGAGTTGTTGGCCCACAGAATCGATCTTGTTGTTTCGGATTGTCAACCGAGTATGGGCGATTCCCGGAACTTCCATTGCAAACATTTGGTGAAAGCGCCTGTCTCGGTTTTTTCCGCAAAAAAATTCCGGGATTTGAAGGAAAACTTTCCTCAATCTTTAAGAGGAATGCCGATCATCCTTCCTACTTTTCACAGCAAACTTAGGCACGATTTGGATCACTATTTGCGGATCAACAATATCGTGGTTGATGTGGTCACGGAAACATCGGATACCAGTGTGCAGAAAATCCTGGCATTGGAAGGAATGGGGGTCGTCCCATTACCGGATTGTGCGGCCCACTCTCTCATTGAGGCAGCTAAGCTGATAAAAATCGCACCTCTTCCTAAAGTAACAGTGGATTATTACCTCACGCATTCGCCCAGAAAAATCCACAATCCCATGGTTTTAAATTTAGCGGAAAATTTTGAAATTACTATATAATCCATCAAGCCGAATGCTTGCAGTTGGATCTCTAACCAAGCAAATGGCTCTGTGTCCCGATATTTCTCTTCCTCAAGAAACCAAAGCGTCCTGGTGCCTTTAGCCCTCTTACTTGTTTTGGTTGTGGCTATGCGAGGAGGTGCAGGCAGACTTATTGGAATTCTATCACGATTCGTATGCGCTGGTTTTGAGGATCCCCTGTGGCTGTGTGCCGAGTGCCGCCGTCATCGACAGGTGGCTGAACCTGCAATTCGAAGTTACTGTAGCCAACAAAACGACACCAAATGGAATTCCGAATATGGATAAGAAGCTATGGCATTCGGAGGCATCATCAAATTGTTCACATTGTGTTTTAAGTCAGAAGAGAACATTTCGTGAAAAATAAAATATTCATAATGGTTCCTTAGTCAGGCAGGATCTGGGTCCCACGCTTTCCCTCCAAGGCCGGCATCAAATCCTCGAGATGCGCAATGACGGCCCGCTTACCTTTGCCGCGCAGAAACTCCAGGGCGGCTTCTACCTTTGGCCTCATGCTGCCTTCGGCGAAATGACCTTCCTTAAGGTACGTTGCCATCTCTCGTGCTGTGACATTTTTGAGCGGTTTTGGATTCGAACTTTTATAATCAAAATACACATGGTCGACATCAGTGAGAAGGATCAATTCCTCGAGGCCGATTTCCTCGGCAAGAAGCGCAGCGGTACGGTCTTTATCGATCACAGCTTCAACACCCCAGAGTCCGCCCTCGGGATTTCGGACCACAGGAATGCCTCCGCCTCCGGCGCCAATGGCGATGAACCCCTGGTTCACAAGGTGTTCGAAAATTTCTTTCTCCACGACCTGCAAAGGCCGGGGAGAAGGCACCACACGGCGGTATCCTCTTCCCGCGTCTTCGATGAGTCTCCAGCCGCGTTCCTTTTTTAATATTTCCGCATCATCCAGATTGTAAAATAGGCCGATGGGTTTTGTAGGACGGTCAAAAGCAGGATCGTTGGGATCCACCACCACCTGGGTGATCACAGCGAAGGCACGCTTCTGGATACCGCGTTTCTGACAGATAGTGTCGAACACATTTTGCAGAATATAACCGATCCGTCCTTGGCTGTCGGCGACGCAAATATCGAGAGTGACTTGGCGTGGAAACTCGTTTTTGGTCAATTCCTGCTGCAGGAAAATCTGGCCCACCTGTGGGCCATTGCCGTGGGTCAAGATGATTTTGGCCCAGCCGCGCTCCACAAGTGACACGACTTGCTCCATACTTTTTTCCGCGACTTTGAACTCTTCTTTTTGCTGCGCGGAATTTCGATTGCGGATATTGAGCGCGTTACCACCAAATGAAATCAAAAGACCATTTTTTGTGGGATGTGCGTTCACAGACGGCCTGTTTCAACTTCGCGATCTCGAGAAGTGCATTCGAAAAAAGAATCTAGAATTGAGTTCAGATCGGGTGTGCCGATCTCCTGAAGTTCGTAACGGACCCGAACTGAAGGTTGATTGATTTTCAAAACGCGATTCAAATCGATGGGAGTACCGATGACCACCAAGTCGCAGGGAACAGCCGCGATTGTTCTTTCCAGATCCTCAATCTGCTCCGCTCCATACCCCATCGCCGGAAGCAATTTGCCGATATTAGGATAGGTTTCGAACGTTTGTTTTATTTTACCCGAAAGCCAAGGGCGGGGGTCGATGATTTCACTCGCTCCATATTTTTTTGCTGCCAGAGTTCCGGCTCCAAAGAGCATACCACCGTGCGTGACCGTGGGGCCGTCTTCGATCACAAGGACTTTTTTCCCTCTGATTTGTTCGCTGTTTTCCACAAACAGGGGAGACTCCGCTTCGATCAGGGTAGCCTGCGTGTTGACACTCGTGATGTTGCTCTTTAGTTTTTGCACGGCCACTGGATCGGCGGAGTCGATTTTATTGATTAGCACCACATCCGCATCCAGCAGGTTCACCTCTCCCGGATAATAGTTGAACTCATCGCCCACCCGGTGAGGGTCGGTGACCACGATCTTCAGATCAGCTGAGAAAAAGGGAAAGTCGTTATTACCGCCATCCCAAATAATGATGTCCGCTTCTTTTTCCGCTTTTCTCAAGATGGCCTCATAATCCACACCTGCAAATACAGGGCAGCCAATCACAATGTATGGCTCGTATTCCTCTCTTTCCTCCACGGTGCAATCATGTATGTCCAGATCTTGCATCATAGCGAAGCGCTGGACCGATTGTTTCGCGAGATTCCCGTAGGGCATGGCGTGGCGCACCGCCACCACCCGATGGCCCCGCTGTTTAATGAGTTTTGCGAGTTTCCTGCTGGTCTGCGACTTTCCGCACCCGGTTCGAACAGCGCAGACGGAAAGAACAGGTTTTGTGGATTTCACACGTATATCCGGATTGCCCTGCAACCAGAAGTCTGCTCCAGCCGCCACTACCTGGGACGCCCGGTGCATGACGTATTGATAGGAAACGTCGCTATATGCGAAAATCACGGCGTGGATATTTTCTTTTTTTATGATTTGTGTCAATTCCTCTTCCGGCCGGATGGAAATGCCTTTGGGGTACAACTCGCCCGCCAGATTGGGAGGGTAGAGTCTTCCCCCAATGCCTGGGATTTGGGTGGCCGTGAACGCCACCACTTCATATTCCGACCGGTCACGGAAGAAGGTGTTGAAATTATGAAAATCCCTTCCGGCTGCTCCCATGATCACGATTCGTTTTCGTGCCATCGCTTCCCCCTGATGGACGGTTTGTTCATTATCATGCGTCATAATGTTTTGGTCCATACAAACACAGTTCACAGATGAGCCTGATACGTCATGGGGCCGGTGATCCGCTCCCGAGCCATTATCAAAACCAATTCGTGCTGAGCCAGATCGTTTCTTTCAATATTACGAGCAACTCGACCGTATTGGCATGAATCGTTTCACGCACGTGGTTGAAGGCATTGGCCTGCGTTTGCTTCTGATCCTTGACTGTAATGCAGATTACTCTCTTGCGCAATCGATGAACGGCGCTGCAGTCTTCATTTGCCGGTTTTCCAAAGCCCCATGTTTCATTTTTATCCTGTTCTTCACCATATAAATAAGACCCCGGCGCAAGTAGGTTTATTCCCATTGTACATTCTGGCGGTTCTAGGAAAAGCATTTTTAAAATATGGACTAACTGTATGGAGCGGTTTGGGTTCTCCGGAAGAAGTCCGGAATAAAGCGGTCTGCGAAAGATCCTCTTAAGGAGGTGAGAAGGCATCAAACGGAAATGAGAATCGCGATCTGAATACCCATTCAAGAGAGTCTGGTGAAGAAGGGCTGTAGAATGGAGGAAGGTTCGAAAATCCTTAGCCTCAGATGGCAGCATTGTATGTGTTCGGCACTTTCACACTTTGGTTGACTATCCGACAATTCTGAAAAACATTTTCTTGATTCAGACACCTTCAATCCAACCTTGAAATTCGAATGGAAACATCGGTACCCAGCAATCTACTTTTGGTTATATTGCCAATTTTTAATCTATAAATATTGTAAGGCTTCTGAAGCTTAAGATTGTTCACTCAAGGCCCTTTTCGGCAAAGCTGACTGAATTTTACTCCGCTTCTTTCTACCTATCGTTTTCTTTCATAGCTTCCCGTTCTCCATCACGAAGTAGATTCAGTCGTTTGAGGTAATCGAATTCACTTTTCCAGGCGTATTCTGATCCAAAATAGATGTTCCCTTGACAAATTTCTTACATCCCGACTAAAAATAAACACTTGTATAGTCTCTTCCTTGGATCTGTTTCCGGAGAAGTTCAAGGAAATGTGCATATTTTGACTTAATTAAATGTATCTTCTTTACATCCATCACTCCCTATTTCCGAGAAGGACTCCCCCTCTTCCTGAAGAATCTTAAGCACACACCAGAGACACCCTGCTTTCAGTCAAGGATTACCTCCGATCCAATCAATTAAGCGTGAAGTTGCATTGCAAGCCCAAATTCGGTTGAAGAATTACGAATGATAAAACGCTGGTTGCGTGAAAAGAGATCAAACGTGGTTGCGAAGCATCAGTTCCTTGGGGTGCGGGTTCAGGTAGACCTGGTCGGACAGGTATTCGATGTTGTGGGTGTTCACGTGATGCCGGATCAGGGTGAGGGGCACGATCAGGGGAACCAGCTCGTTTCTGTAATCCTCGACGGTGGACAGGATGTCCTTTTTTTCGCTGGCGGATAGGTTCTTTTTCAGAAAGCCCAGCATGTGCAGCAGCACATCGGTGTTTTTCTTGGCGGTGGATTTGAAACCGAGCGCCTGCATGAACAAACTCGCATACTGATCCTTCAAGCTGGCCTGCGATAGCTGCTTGGCCTGCGCCACCAGCCTTCCCAGCGCGTCGTAGTGTTTCCGACTGTGCGCCAAGAGCAGAAACTTCTGGGCGGTGTGAAACCTAACCAACGCGCCACGCGAAAAACGTGCCTCGAATAATTTCTGCAGACGAAAATAGCTGAAGACGCGGATGATGAAATTCTCGCGGATCCTGGGGTCGTTCAGGCGTCCCTCTTCCTCTGCGGGAATCAGCGGGAAATGATCGGTGAACGCTTGCGCGAACATCCCCCGGCCCTGGGAGATCGCCTGTTTTCCCGAATGCGGATAAAGCGGAACGCGGAACAATCCGCAGGAGGGGGATTTTTTCTGAAAAATGAATCCGCACAGTTTGAGCCTGGCCAGTTCCTTGACTTTATCGGCGCTGAAACGCGCCATCTTCCGCGTCCAGTCTTTGCCGGTTTTCGTTCCCACCATGGCGGGCGATTCCTTGCTTCCCTTAAGGTGCACGGTTTCCCGGGGAACGCCCATGCCCACTTCCACTTCCGGACAGACCGGGAAATACTCGAAATAGGCCCCCAGAATTTCCTTGGCGTACCAGTTCTGTTTGTGATCGCCGTTCCAGCGCACCTTTTCCCCCAACAGGCAGCTGCTGATGCCGACGTTGATTTTATCCATCACACTGTGGCTTTAAGAATTGCGGTTTTGTGAATCATTGTCTCATTCCCACTTGCAAGAAAAAACCGGCACTACTTGGATTCCAGCTCATTCAACAATGTATTCAAAGACGACAACTCGTTCACGATCTTGAAATTCGGTTTTTGAAACAACGACTCCATCCCCACGAGCGCCTGGCCGCCGGCCCAGACAGGGCAAATGGAGAAATCTGGCTGGATAGTTCCGCAAAAAACACCCGGGCCTTTTTTTCGCTGACGGGCGAGGTGAAAGACAGAACGACCGCATCCGGATTGTCCCGTGTGCAAAAATCGATCAAATCCTGCAAAGGCAGGTTTGCCCCCAAAAGAATGGCCTGGCATTTCAAAGTGGAACAATGGTAGGCGACCATTTGCGCCCCGATCTCATGCGGCTCCCACGGGGGACACGCGATGACGACCTGGGGTCCTTCCTGATTGCCCAGCATGTTCATGACCGCGAACAGTTTTTGCTTCACCTGGGTCGTCACATAATGCTCGACTGCAATCCCGATTTTCCCTTCAAACCACAGCTCCCCGGTTCGAATTTGTAAGGGAATCAGCACCCGCTTGAACACTTCCTCAAAGGGCAGCAGAGAAATAATTTCGTTCAACTTTTTATCGAAAAGTGACTCGATCGAGCGGCATGAGGAATCTTTCCCAGATCCCTGATCAAAGGATCCGGTGCTGTTGTCATTCCCATCCGCCGTGTCACTCGCCTCGGCATCGATCCGGGCCGCGATTTCCTCCCTCCCCAGCGAGGCCAACTCGCCGATGGACTGGCCCTGATCGATTTCCTTCGCCAGGTACTTGCAATACCGTCACATCCTCCTTCGCTGTAAAGCCGATAGCGGTTCGCTCCCCTTTGCGGAAAGACCAGACCGGTAGCGTTTTTCCCCACACGCGCAGGACCTCCTTGGACAGGCCTGTCATTTTCGCAACCTGGTTGATTCTGTAGGTTTTCATAGTCGCAGACTATCCAGCAATGTCTAATGTTTGTCAAAACTTTTTTAAAAAAAACTATTGACAATATCTAGACAAAATACTAAAACTGTCTACAACAACACTCAACAAACATTAGACAAAAAAGGTGGCGATCCATGAGGACCATATAAAGATAACCAACACAAAGTCAAAGGACAAGCCGGGCAAAACGGGCTCAACCCAGTGCAATCGCTGCCAGGGATACGTGATTCGGGGATGGGACACAGAATTGGACCAGGACGGTCCAGCGCTGCCTGCTTTGCGGAAATCGTGTGGATCTCATTCCAAGCTCAAAGAATCAGACACCGCTTTTTCCTTCTCTGCGGAAAACGACGGCGATCGGCAGAAAACACAACCAGGGATAGCCACTCAACTCCCGTTTCCAGTCCGTTCGAATGGATACGTCTTCAACCGGTGTCTGGAATCGGTTTTTTTGATCACAACATTGCAAGGAGGTCAAACCATGCAATTCAGGAATTCGAAACACAATGCGAAGGAGAACCCTGTGCCTCACCAACACTTCCGCTCAGCATCCACCATCAAGCGTGACCGTGAAATGACACTCCAATGATTTAAACTCAGCGATAAAGGAGAACGTCGTGAAAAAGTCGATGGGATTGTAAAAAAGCAAAATGGATCGTTTCCCCTGTTCCTGTTTGTCGGACTGGTTTCCCCGGCAACGGTTTTTTCCCGCGACGCCGATGTTCCGGAAAACATGGTCCTCATTCCTGCGGGCCCGTTTCTCATGGGTGTCGATCGGGAAGTCAACGTCGATACAGAAAAAATGTCCAAACGGCAACAGTTGAGATACGCTGTCTCGCGCGAAGCCTTCCACGACGAAGGCCCGGCACGCAATGTTATCCTCGACCCGTTCTATATGGACATCTACGAAGTGTCCAACAAGCAGTATGGGGAATTCATGAAGGCAACGGGACATGCCGCCCCCGCCTATTGGGATGACCACCGCCGCAACAAACCGGATCAACCCGTCAGCGGGGTCAACTGGCACGATGCCAAAGCCTTCTGCAACTGGGCCAACAAGCGTCTGCCCACCGAGGCGGAGTGGGAGAAGGCCGCAAGCGGACCGCAAAAATTCAAGTATCCCTGGGGCAACGAAATGGATCCGAGCAAATCGAACTACGGGCGCAAGAAGGAATTCACCGCCAATGTGGATGCCTACCCCGAGGGCAAAAGCGGATACGGAGTCTACAATATGGCGGGAAATGTCTTTGAATGGACCGCGGACTGGTACGATCCCAATTACTACAAAACCTCCAAAGTGGTCGTCAACCCGACCGGGCCAGAAGATGGCGTTTTTCTGAGTGCCACCGGAACCTATGTGGACCGGATTGCCACGGGCAAAAAACGGGTCATCCGCGGCGGTTCCTGGTACACCCCCGTTGAGAGCATCACCACGACGCACCGATTCTGGAACGATCCCATGAACAACAGCTATGGCGTGGGGCTCGGATTTCGCTGCGCACGCAGTGCGGAAAACGAATCGATGCTGCAAGCGCGGGCATTTTACATGGACGCCCTGATCAACATGGGTGCGGAAAAATACCCACAGGCGATGAAGGCCATTGAAAAAGCGCTGAACCAGGACACTGCGAATCCGGAATATCTGAAACTGAAGGAAATGATTCAGAAGCAGATTCAATGATCCTGGCTTTTGAAGCTGTATCAAGGAGGAGGGGCTCCATCCCCTCCTCTTTCATCCGTAAAACAGGATTCAACCAACAATACTCAGGTGATTGCATCATGCCGCAGATCGAACACAATCTATATGCCCGGGCTTTAATCCTGTTATGGCTGTCCTTGTCGTTCATGATTCCGGCAATGGGGTATGGGGAGGACAGCAAAGGCGAGCCCACCTTCAATCAAACAACTCAGGCGCGGCTGGCCGTCGAACAGGCATGGGAAACCTATCATCATGCTGCATTGGCAGGCACGCTGGCATCGCCGCAAATCCAGACGGTGTTGGAAAAGAACCTGCACAAATCGCGCACGCTTCTGGCTGAAGCGTACGATGCGGAAGACAGGAACGACACGAAAAGGGTCGAAATGCTCATCCATCAGATCAAACAAATCACGCATGCAGTCATAACCCAAAGTCTTGAGTCAAAAAAATGAAAGCACTCAGCAAAATTTTAATTCCACTCATTCTGATGATCCAGGTCGTGCTGCTCAGCGGTTTTAAAAACACCGGCAAAGAGGACACACCCAAATCATCAAACAGAGATCCGGTCGAGATGCGCACCATCCCGCAGGGGAAATTTCTGATGGGCAGCAAACAGGCAACCGGAAGGGCGGACGAACGCCCACAAAGGAGCATTTATCTGGACAGCTATGAAATCGATGTGGTTGAAGTCACCAATGAGCGTTATCTGAAATTCATCCACACGACCGGGCGCAAAGAACCCCTCAATCCTTACGGATCGGGATTGCTGTCGCAAGAACCTGGCGTTGGCAAACTGCCCGTCGTTCAGGTGACCTGGTACGACGCAGTGGATTATTGCCGCTGGGCGGGAAAACGCCTGCCCACCGAGGCGGAATGGGAAAAAGCCGCACGCGGCGAACAGGGACGGGTTTACCCCTGGGGTTCGCAACCTCCCTCTCGAAACACGGTTAATTTTGCAAGAGACTGGCAAGGGGCTCAGACCCTATGGCCGGTGGGCTCGCATGGTGAAACCGCTTCGCCTTACGGGATCAAAGACCTGGCAGGGAATGCCCGCGAATGGGTGCAGGACTGGTACGACCCCGGATATTTATCAAAAGCACCGGACAAAAATCCCAGGGGGCCGGGAGAAGGAATATTGAAAGTCATCAAGGGAGGCTCCTGGCACAGCTTTCAAGCCGACATTCGTGCCGCATCGAGGGGGAAAGGCGGGTTCGCGCTCAAAACCGATGGCATTGGTTTTCGTTGCGCGCGCTAGCCCCCTCAAAAACACTCCGGCTTGCAGAAGAAAGCTTCAGAACAAAACCATGCGATTCAACAAATCGATTGCCTCGATGCTGTTTTTTTGTTTCGTCGGAATCTATCATTCCGGATGTCAGATGGAGACCGATTACCTGTCTTATAGCGACGAAAAACAAAAAGGAAAAAAAGAGTTTCTCAAAGACGTCAAAGAATGTCAGCGTTTTGTCGATCAAAACCTGAAACCCGGCGAAGGCAGTGAGGGCGCCGGAGAGCGGTTCAACAGAAAGAAATCCCTGTTTCAACATTGCATGAAAGACAATCACTGGGCGATAAAACAATGAACATAGATGAAATCACAAATAACAAAATCACGCTGCTTGGCAGATTGGCTGAGATTGTCCTCCTTGTATTGATTTTATGGGCGGCCTTGTGCGTCCCGGCATGGAGTGACGATGAAGTTCCATTGAAACTACCCAAAACAGAAGGTTCCAGGAATTTCGATCTTGAGATCGATCGAATCAACAACCAGGGCATCCGGTTTTATCAACAGGGTGAGCACGAAAAAGCCGGGGAGCAATTTAAAAAAGCCTTGAACCTGGCGCAGCAGTTGAGGGATCCGAGCCAGGGAATTCTGCACTACAACCTGGCTTTGGGTCTGCACAAATCCGGCCAGCACGAACCAGCCGCCAAACAGTTTCACGCAGCCCGCCGGTATGCGCGCGGGAACAAAAGAATATTGCAATCGGAGTTGTTGCGGCAACATGAGTGCGGGCTCAACCCAGGCGGGGCCTGCAAAGACAAAGTGCCGCTGCCCATGACCATCGAAGGATCGCGCTAGACGATTTCAACAGCAGCGCAACGGATACGGGATCGAGGCAGCCGGTCTCACTCTAAGGCTCACTGTTTGCGGTAAAACTCCACATAGAATCGAACGGCCGCATCGGCTTCGACGTGGTGGAGGATTTCCGGCAGGACGGTGCCGGGCTGATCGGGATTCAGATGGAAGGTTTGGTTGACGGGATCGGCGATGCGATAGGTGAGCTGCCCTTCGAGGACATGAATGCGCGCCCAGATGCCGGGGGCGGTTTTGTGGTTGGCCTTCAACCCTTCGGGGAGCGTGTCCCGGTTGAATTCGGGGGTTTTCTTGAAGGGCAGGAAATCATCCGGAATTTCCAGCCGGTCGCAGCGCACGCAATTCAACGTCTCCCCGATTTTCGAAGCCCGCCCCGCCTCGCTCTGCACCCAGGGGCGGATTTGAAACGGCGGCTGATGCCGTGTGTGCTGGCCGTGCCCGCAGTCCAGATCCGCAACCCAGTCCGCCTGCTCGTCCTGATGGAACCCGATTATGTTTCGATGCATGATGATTCGGACGGCCTCCCCGATCTGTGTTGGGTGGTGCGGGACTCAGTATAGATCAATCGCAGCTTCTCTGCATCATCCCGCTTCTCTGCATCATCCCGCCTTGACCCGCCGCACAAAAGGCTTCCATATTTTTTTCCAGCTCATCCACAGAGACGGGAGCGGATCGGAAAACAGGGAATCCCACCCGATCTCTGAAAACCGGAACGCAGGCACGCGCACGCCCGATGCGCGGTGGGCCCATTTTTTCAGCAAACCCAGTGCATCCATGTAGCGGCGGGGCCGGTATGCAAAATCGGGCAGCGACTTGTCCAGAGCCAGGTTCAAGGCCAGTTCCGGGAAATTCACGCCCGCCGCCACCGAACCGGGCAGGCTGGCCCAATAGCGCGGGTTGATCTCGATCACCTTCACGCTGTCATCGCTTGTGTCCACACGCAGGTCCACATGCGCCACGCCGTTGAAGTTGAGCGCCCGCATCAGCCGGCGCACCACGCTCAACACTGCTTCGTGCTGCACAAACTCCAGCGCCAGAGGCGTGCGGAACGGCACCGGATTTTCGATCAGCGCCTTCTGGATGGTGTGGGCCAGGATGCGTCCGTCCTTGCACAGCACGCTGCAGTCGATGTCGTAGCCCGGTATGCGGCTCTGAACGATATAGGGGCGCTCATCGTCGTGATTGTCTGTGAGAAATCGCGTGAGGGAGGCGCGGTCCCGGAAACTCTGGATGCGGGTACCGTGACTGCTGCGCGTGGGTTTGATGAGAACGGGAAAGTCCATCGAGTCGAGCGCCCGCATAAACGCGGCGTCCCGTGTGCAAAGGACGGTGTGCGGCGCGGGGATCCCTTCTTGTTGCATGAGCCTGGCGAGCTCCCACTTGTCATCGGCGGTGTCGAAGGTTTCAAGATCGGGCACCGTCGTGAGCCTTGCGATCTTTTTTAGATCGGACGCGTGTTTCGCCGCAAACCCGATCCCCACCGCGCTGACGGGCAGCAGAACATCCGCTTTCACCTCCTGCGCGGTCTCAGCAATGGCCTTGAGGTAGTCGGCGTCGTTGGCGGGCTCTGCGTGCAGGCGAAAGGAAGCGCGGTGACGGCAGAAACGCACCTCGGTTTCAGGGTAGCTGGCCAGGACGTGCACTTTCAGGTTGGGAATCCCTGCCAGACTGCGAAGCACCATCACAGACAATTGACAGTTTCCATCCAGGATCAATACGGAAAGATCTCCGCGATCGCCCATTGGGTTTTCCTCATTGCCGTTGAATTTGCGTTATTCAGCCTGCGCCCTCCGGCTGCAAAACGCCACGATTTCTCTCTGGCTGCCAGCAACGTCTCTGCAACAACCCGTTTTAGAGACAGGGCGCGCCATGCTATTTCAGTTTGTGCCTCCACAGCATACGAAACCCCTGTCACGAATCGGCAACAGCCCGGTGACAAGCTTGCAATTTAAGAAAAGGAAACAGCTTTAACAGGTGTGATTCGGAGGTTGGAAAAAGAAGGGCGTGCGCTGAGAAAAATTCTCTAGCAGGGGAAATTCAATGCTTTTTCGACACGCGGATGGATAAAACCGGGCCGGAAAGCAAACCGGCCGACCCGGCGCAACCAAACCCGCGGGACCCTCCGCAAAGCCGTGGGGCGCGGGATCATGAAATATCGTAAGCCTTAGGGATCCTCAGCCTCCCCGTCACCGGTTCAGCGGATTGTCCTGACTTTCTTTTTTGGACGACCCTTCCGCAGCCCCTTCCATGACGGAGCTGGGAAGTTTCATCACTTTTCCGACGGGTTTGCCCGCCTCATGAGCGCCTTCGTTCGCGGTATCGAGCCCTTTGTTCACACCGGCACACCCGGTGAGAACAAAAACGGCCACAACGCCCATGCACGCAGCCCATTTCAATCGGTTCATCGCATCCTCGCAAAGCCGGTTTAAAAGTTAAAGGAAGTGAAACTCAATCGGGTTCACTCTTTGACGAGGAATCCCTTCTCAAAGGCCTGCCCGCTGGCGATGGACGCTTTGGAAAATTTTTCCTTCACGGAAGTGATCTTGATCGTGCCGACCTTTTCCTCTTCCGATCCCAGGCTTTCACCGGTGTCGGGATCGACCATCTCCTCGCCGGTGGAAAACACCGTGAACACATCGCCCGGAGTGGCGCCGTTTCTTTGGCCGATGTTGGTGTAAATGGTTTCACCCTTGACCTGGATGATTTTTCCTTCAAACGGCAGCGCATTCAGTTGCTTGACGATTTTGATCACCGCCCGGTCGATGGCGATCTGTGTGGCTTTGCCCAAAGGCGTGTTCTTGAACCCTTCAGTCTCAAAACCGTAGCCGCCTTTGCTGAGGCCGATTTTCGTTCCCCCCGATTCGGCTTTGCCTTCCACGCGCTCGGACGCCAGCACTTCACCGGTGCTGGTGTCGATGATGCGGATCATCAGCCCCACGTGCGCATTGGTGGATTCCTGCCCCAACGTGATGCCCTTGAAACTGATTCCGGAACCGCCGCCGCTGGTTTCGCTTTCAAATTCGGTGATCGTCCCTTTGATCAGGATCTGCGAGGGCACGACCTTGCCCGTCTGGGCCGATTTGGATTTGGTCGCCCGGCCGCTGCGCGCCAGATCCTGCTCCGAAAGCACATCGCCCAGAGTCTGGCGCTCCAGCACGACGAAATTCCCGCTGTTGACCAGGGCGTCGGCCAGTTGGTCGGACATCCCGCGGCCCAGCGAGATCTGTCCTCTTGCGTTGGTTTTGTTCTCGAACCGCGACACGGCGACCGTTTTCTTGAACCGCGCCTTGCTCATCCCCGCCACCGTACCGGAGTGATCGGCCGAAGCGAGCATGGGCCGGTTTGTGCCGCCGCTGACCGGAGTGGAAGCGGGGCTGTCTTTCTCGCTCGCCAGAGTGTTGGAGGCCGAAGCGCCTCCGCCGCATCCGGCAGCGACCAGTGCCATCATGGTAAGGAAGACCGCGCTGACTGTTGTGAATTTCATCGTATTTTCCTTCTTCAAATTGAACAACGCTTTCGATGCATGAACGGGAAGCAAAGAAACCCGTGGAATCCGAATTTGCAATGATCAATAATGGTTTAGGTGCGTGGGGAAAGATTGTCAATACCGGCATGCCGATACAGGACAAATGTTTTCAATTCAGGTGGGAATCGCTTCAGCTCTTGCGCTCCTCCAATCCTTCTTTCCGGGATTCGATCGCAATGCCAATATTCGGGAATCCCGTTGGCCCCCAACCACGATGCAGTTTTTCAATCGATGTTAGGATGTTCCCATGACCCAGGAAAAAAGTAAAGAACTCAAACGGCATATCTCCGAGGAAATCGAGAATCAGAAAAACCTGATTCAAAGCCTCACCGAATCGGCGAAACCGGTCGCTCCGGACAACGCCCTGGGCCGCCTCACGCGCATGGAGGCCATCAACAGCCAGGCGGTCAGCGAAAACGCGCTCAACGCCGCGAAAGCCAAACTGGCCAGGCTGCAAAGCGCCCTGGAAAAAGTGGACCAGCCCGAATTCGGCCTCTGCGCCCGATGCGAAACCCCCATTCCTCCCGGCCGTATCCTCGCCATGCCGGAAAACGTCCTTTGCGTTCCCTGCGCCGAAAAGCGGGGGCCCCACCGGTGAGCGAAAGCAAAAACACTGTTATAATTCAAAATGCTGGCGGCAGCGGCCGCCTCCGTCATTCTTAAAACAGGAATCCCAACGTGTCACGAGCTCCCGAAAAATCCAGCGATGTCATCGGTCTCATCCCCGCGGCCGGTTGGGGCCGGCGTCTGGGGAACCTGCCCTGCAGCAAGGAAGTGTTTCCATTGGGCATCGACCCCGGCGACGACAGGGGACTGCGCCCCAAAGTCGCCTGCCAGTACCTGCTGGAGCGGTTCCAGGCCGCGCACATCCGGCGCGCCTTTATGGTGATCCGCCCCGGCAAGTGGGACATCCCCGATTTTTTCCAGGACGGCCAGGATTTCGGCATGCACCTCGCCTATCTGATGATGGGTCATCCATACGGCAGCCCTTTCAGCATCGACCAGGCCTGGCCCTTCATCGAAAACAACCGCATCGCACTCGGTTATCCCGACATCCTCCTGCACCCCCGGGACGCCTACAGCCCGTTGCTCGAACGGCAGGAACGCACCGGGGCCGATGTGGTGCTGGGCCTGTTTCCCACGGACAATCCCAGAAAAACCGACATGGTGGAAACCGACGCCGACGGGCGCGTGACCGCCATCGAGATCAAACCCGATCGCGCCACCCCCGGCACCTGCTGGGTGATGGCGGTGTGGACCCCTGAATTTTCCCGCTACCTGCACGAGCACCTGGCCCGGCTGGTCAAGGCCGCGCGCAAGATGGATGCGATGGACCAGCTGGAGTCGCGCGAATTCTACGTCGGCAACGTCCTGCAGGCCTGGCTGGCGGAAGGCCATCCGGTGGAGGCCGAAACCTTCCCGCAGGGCCGCTGGCTGGACATCGGCACTCCGGAGGACCTCGCCCGCGCCATGCAGGATTTCAAACCCTAGACGTCCGATTGCGTCCGCAGCGGAAATCGATTACCTTAATGACCTTGTCCCGCAAACCAACAGGAACCCTCCGCATGAAACTTCGATCCTTATTTTCGATCCCCGTCCTGCTGCTGCTTCTCACGGCGGCCGCCGTTCCCGCCGCGTTTGCCGGCAAGGCCGCACCGGTCCGTACGTTCCAGCAGATTCTGGAGTCCGGCACCCTGCGCGTCGGGGTTTCGCTGTTCACGCCCTGGACGCTCAAAGATAAAAACGGCAAACTGACGGGTTCCGAAATCGACGTGGCCAAAAAACTCGCCACCGACATGGGCCTCAAACCGCAGCTCAAACTGTACGTCTGGGAAAAACTGATTCCCGCCCTCAACAACGGCGAGATCGACATCATCATCGGCGGCATGGCCATCACGCCTCAGCGTGCCTTGAAAGTGAATTTCAGTCAGCCCTATGCCTCTTCCGGAATCAGCCTCGCCACCAACCTGGAGGCGACCCGGCACATCGGCAGTCTGGAAGAACTCAATAATAAGAAAACCAGGATCGCGGTGATCGCGGCCACGGTGTCCGAAAACATCGCGCGCCGCATCTTCGACAAAGCGTCGCTGGTCGTGTTCAAGAAAAGCGAAACGGCAAAAAAGGCGCTGCTTGCGGGAAAGGTGCACGCCTACCTCGAATCGAAGCCGCTGCCGCGTTTCATTGCCCTGGAACATCCGGAAAAAGTCGATGTGCCCCTGTCCGGGCCGCTGCTGGAATACAAAACCGGCTTCGCGATCAACCAGGGAGATGCGGATTTCCTGAGTTTTCTCAATGCCTGGATCACCAGCCGTAAAGCTGACACCTGGCTGAAAGCGACCCACGATTACTGGTTCAAGTCATTAAAATGGCGACAGCACACACAATAGACCTGGACAGAAGCACAGCCTGGTATCTGTGCGGCGTCCTGATATTTCTTTTCACCGCCCGCGTCGCGGTCCTGGCGGACCCGGCTCCGCCGCTCCCTGCTGGGGAGGATTCCCGCATTCCACTGTCGCAACGGGTGTTCGATATGAAAAAGAAATGGAGAGAAAGCGAAAAACCCGAACACAAGTGGAGAGATTCCGAAAACAAAAGCATGACGCTTGAGAACAAGAGCATGACACTTGAAAAAGAGCGGTTCCAAAGCCCGCCTCCGCCCCTCTACGATCCCCGCGAACACCCCGACCCCTGGGACCCGTTCTCATCCATCCCGGAAGACGGCGTGCACACCACCCCGCCCACCCTGTTCAAATTCCGGTTTTGAGCGCAGGACAGCGGCCAGAAACCGCCGTGTTTTCCGCCACATCCCGCGATTTTTATTTTTCCGCAAAATCATGAATTTCTGCACGTTAAGCTCAAGCGTCCCGCCGGAGCCCAGAAATACCGTTGATTTTTCTGCATGAAATATAAAACACTGGAATAAAGGGGGAAGGCCCCGGCGGGCAGCGCACACCCAGCCGATCGGGCGATCGCAAAATGGGGGCAGCCACGCCCTTGCCGGCCTCTCACACCCATCGCAAAAGAAATTTTCTGTCCAACCCATTCAGAGGAGGAAGGCTCATGGCCCTATCCCAAAAATGGCTCTCCGTCTGCACGGTGACCGCGCTGCTGATCCTCGGCACGCTCGCACAGGCCCAGGCTCAGGAATCGCTGCGCCGGGGAGATCGCTTCATGTGCATGAACGGCGACACGGAAAGGCGCGTGGAAGTGCATTATTTTGAGCTGGACGAAACGGTTCCCTGCGAAGTGCGTTATTACAAAGACAGCGAAGAGCCGGGGATCGAACAGGTGCTGTGGCGCGCGGAGAATCAGGCAGGGTATTGTGAAGACAAATCCGCAACCTTCGTCGATCAGCTTTCGGTGTGGGGTTGGGACTGCCGGTTGCAGTCCGACACGCCTCCCGATCTGGAAGCGGGCGTGTCCACGATGGACAGCGACACGATGCAGGATTCCAGCATGCAGATGCAGTAGCGGGTTGGATTTGATAGAAGGAAATTCCGCACCCTTTCGGAGGGGAAGGGACGGGATTGCAGCAGGGA
Source organism: Nitrospinales bacterium (assembly GCA_965223345.1). Lineage (GTDB taxonomy): Bacteria > Nitrospinota > Nitrospinia > Nitrospinales > VA-1 > CBDCWG01. The sequence goes on along the minus strand of CBDCWG010000012.1, from coordinate 1,006,685 downwards.
CCGTTCAGTCCGAGGACAGAAAATAAAAACGCGACTTGCGGATAAAAGTCAGCCCGAACACCCGTTCGGTTTTTTGCAGTTCGTCATTCTTCAAAGACAAATCATCGGATTTTTTCATCACGCTCGGGGCGGGTTGCGCGCTGGGAAGCGCAGCGGCTTTTGGCAATGAAGAGGTGGGCGTACCGCAGGCCGCCTGTTTGTGCGGGATGGTGGCAACCGCTTGGGACTCCCTGTTTTTTCCTGTGAAGGATCGTTTGGAGCCAAAAAGAAACCGCACCCCCACCCGATAGCTTCCATCCAGAGTTTCCTCGTTCACATTGCACTGCATGACTTCACCGGGGAATTTTTTCGTCCCCTGCTTTTTTTTGAACGGCAGGCGGAATTCCAGACGCGTTCCGGGCGTGAAAAATTTTTCCGACTGAAACGCCATGCCGTGGATGTTGAGATCCAGCACGTCCACCGGTTCGCTGTTCTCACCCCGCACCAAAGACGCCGGCAACCCCACTTTCATCCGCGGCATTCTCCTTTTTTCCATCGCGTCCCTTCACTCCTCGGTTTTCACAGGCCCGCCACCGCATCAGCGGGCATAAAATATTAACATTATTTTCAATGAGTTACAACACTCCCTGCCCTCTCAATCCGCGACCGGGGAAAAATGCGCGGAAAAATGCCGCAGATAAGGCGATTGCTTGGTGATCCGGTGTGAGGGAATCGTCCCGCGTTTTTCCCACACCGCTTTCAGGACCTCCAGCACGTAATCGAAATGACTCTGGGTGTAAACGCGCCGGGGAAACGTGAGGCGCACCAGCTCAAAGGGAGCGGGGATCTCCTCGCCGCTTTGCGGATCGACTTTCCCGAACATCACCGAACCCAGTTCCACCGAGCGCACGCCGCCTTCCAGGTAGATGGCGTTGACCAGACCGATGCCCGGATATTGGGGAACCGCATCTTCGGGAAAAAACCGCTGCGCATCCAGAAAGATCGCGTGACCGCCCACCGGCCGCACATACGGGATCCCCATCGCGTCGAGCCGGGTCCCCATGTACTGCACCGTCGCGTGCCGGTAGATCTGGTACTCCATCTGCAACGCTTCCTCCAGCCCTTCGGCGATCACTTCCAGATCGCGCCCCGCCAGGCCGCCGTAGGTGGGAAACCCTTCGCACAGGATAAGCATGTTGCGGAAATCCTCCGCCCAGGCGTCGTCGTTGACCGCAAAGAACCCGCCGATATTGGCCAGCCCGTCTTTTTTCGCGCTCATGTTCGCCCCGTCGGCGTAGGAAAACACCTCGCGGGCGATCTCCTTCAGCGAGCGGTGCGCATTGCCTTCTTCCCGTTCGTAGATGAAATAGGCGTTTTCCGCGAACCGGCAGGCGTCCAGGATCAATGGGATCTTGTAGGGTTCGAGCGCCTTTTTGACCTCGCGGATGTTTTTCAGCGACACCGGGTGGCCGCCGAACGAATTGTTGGTGATCGTGACCATCGCGAACGGGATCTTTTCCGGACCGGTTTCGTCGATCAGCGCTTTCAGCGCATCGACATCCATGTTGCCCTTGAAGGGATGTTCCAGAGCCGCGTCCTTGCCCGCATCGATGATCAGATCCACGGGCCTGGCGCCCACGAACTCGAAATTGGCGCGCGTGGTGTCGAAATGACCGTTGTTTGGCACCACATCCCCCGGCTTCAAACGCGTCTGGGCCAGGATGCGCTCGCCGGCCCGTCCCTGATGGATGGGAAACACGTGCTTGTAGCCGGTGATGTCCTCGACGGTTTCCTTGAACCGCTGCCAGGATTTGCTGCCGGCATAGCTTTCGTCTCCCATCATCAGCGCCGCCCATTGCCGCGTGGACATGGCGCCGGTGCCGCTGTCGGTCAATAAATCGATGGTGATGCGATCGGCCGCAAGCAGGAACACGTTGTGGTGCGCCTCCTGAAGCCACCGTTCGCGCTGCTCTCTCTGGGTGATGGGTATCGATTCGGTCGATTTGATCCTGAACGGCTCGATGATGGTATGCATGATCGCCCCCGGTTGATGTGAGTGTTTGGCCCGTCGCGGCGCACGCAGCGGATCCCCCGGTTTTCCAGGGGTTCTCACGGCAAGGCCCCGCTTTCCTTTAAATTACCGCATTGTAATAAAGCCGGGGAGGATTGTGAACCGACTGTGACAAACCGGACACAAAATCGCCACGCAACATTGAGACCCTGAATGCTGCAAACGAATGTTTCCCAACCGCGAACGGCGTTCCCCAAGGACAGCGGGATTCAGAAAAAAACGCCGGTCGAAAGGAGCCGATCATGACCTTCGCACGTCCGGGCAGAGAAATTGCCAAGATCAAACTGCGCAGCCTGTGGATCGAATGGGTTCACTGGAAAAAACTGGGATGGAGACTGATGTGGAGGTCGATGCTGTTGAACCACCGGATCCGCGCCCACAGAAAACACGCGGCGTTCGACAAACGGCACTGAAAAATCCGGCGGGCCGCGGTCCCGCTCAGTGCTTGAAGTAGCCCCGGGATTCCATACAGGGACGGAAATCCTTGCTGCCGTACCAGAACGGCCCGAGCAAAGGATCGCGTTGCAGCGTTTCGGTGCGGCAATAGCGGACGGCGTGCTCCAGCCCCTCGTCACCGGGAGACCATTCGGCGGAATCGAAGGCGCAGCCCGCCGTTCCGATCAGAAAAACCAGCAGTCCTATTCGTATCATTCCCCCCTCCTTCTTTGGCAACCGCAATCGGCATTCGCCGCTGTTCAACCCAGGCCGGTTTTATTGTTAACGATCCGGCAAAAAAGTCAACCACGAGATGCTTTTTATTGGCAGCTCCGCATCGGAAAAAACGCAAGGGCGGCGGCGCATGGGTGAAAAACGGAAGGTCTGTGAAGAGGCGGGATTTCTTTATGTGGAGGTTTGCAGCTGCGATCAGTCCATATTGGCGAGGAAAAGAAACACGCCTGTGATGGTCATGACCGCTCCCAGCAAGGACAGAACGAAAGACCGGCGGATCATGCGCGCATTGGCCTCCATCACCTCCACATCGGGCTTGAAGATGAGAATGCGTTCCAGGTTGTTTTTCTTAAAGTGCTCCTCCCGTTCCATGGCGCTGCAATACACCCACACTTTCGCCCCGACGAGGAAACACAAAAGCCCGGCCAGCTGATAGGTATCGATGAACTCCATTGCGTTCCTTCCTCATGAAATATGAAACCGCTGATTTCATTTTTCATGATGAACGTCACACCCGCTTCAAGAAGCCGTCACAGTTTCGCCACAGCCGCGCGAAAGGGTGGCCATCGCTCCCGTCCTCTCACTGCATGACAACCCTGCACAGCGATATGACAAAACCGTGACTCAGGGTTGACCCGCACGCAACACAACGCTTCTAAACTGGATTCAATGCAGGTCGTCACCGACGAAACCGGCACCGCCCGATCTTCACGAAAGGCGATCATCATGGCACTGCAAAAAACCGCAACTAAATGGATCCTCGTCTGGATCGCCCTGCTGCTGCTCGCGGCCCCCGGTCAGGCTCTGTCCGCCGTGCCGCAGGCGAAGGGAAATCCGATTGCGAATGCAGAAGCAGAAAAGGCGGCCCTCACCGGAAACCAGGCGGAATTCCTGCTCGCCTCCCGGGGCGGGGTGAATCGGAACCGTGAAGAATTCCGCCGGACCCATCAGCGCAAGCTGCGGCAGCCCAAGCGCACATCGCGGCGCGACAATCTGAGCAGCCCATCGACGCTGCGCAAATGGGAACACTCCGAGCGAACGCGCCCGACCCACGAACGCACGAACACCATGGGCTCGGAAGTGCATCGCGACAGCCATCGTTTCGAGCGGATTCCGCGGCACCAGGGTCACGAGTATTTCACGCCTTCTTCCAAAGAATCCGCCTGGGATAAGAAATGATCCCGGCAGGGAAGAGGGATTGCAGTCCATCACGTTGGATAGAAATCGGAGAGCGCCCGCGCAGACGTTGACGGATCGAAGCGGGGATCACAAAAGAAAAATCTGTGATCAAAGTGTTGCAAAGCCGCGATCCAATCTCAATATCGCTCTGGCATAGTGAGATCAGACACAGCGCACAACCGGTTTTTTGAAATTTGCACGAATTGCGGATTCCATCTACCAAATATTATGTCTCCTCCATCCGGTACCCCCTTGGTAGATGGTTTCCGCATTTGAATATCGCAGGCGATTCCGGCAACGAAGCTCAGCAATCAAGCCGACCTTCATTCCCCAAGAACCGAACGGAGGCAGCACATGTACGAAGTGAAAGTATTCGACGGGATGGGCAATCTGAAAAAAGTGATCACGGCCGAAGATCTGGAAGCGCGCTCGATCGCACGGCTCCGGTCCATGATCACCGAAAGAGACCGTCAGCAGATCAACAGCTTCGAAGACGAAACCCAGTTTCAGGAAGTCAACTCCCAGATCCTCTGCTGAGCCCGCCCCCCAAACGCTTCTCTGCAACCGGCCCACAGGCAGTCGAACTCAGCCGGGCCGCACTGCAAAATCCAATCCCGTCCCAGGGGATGCCACCGCATCAGCGCTCCAGCGGCTTCCACGCATTTTTAAGCTGAAGCGATTCCTGGATTTCCTCGCGCGTCATCTCCGCCTTGAGTTCCACCGCCGCCAGAAGCGACTGCGCCGCCATCGTCTGGAACTCGTTCAACGGTACCGTGCTCTTTTCATTCACTAGATCGAACCACATGAGCGCCTGCACACTGTCTTTGACGGTGCCCAGTCCGTTGGCGTAAAAATGCCCGACAAAAAACTGCGCGTCCGCATCCCCCAGTTGCGCCGCCTGAAGGTACAGCTCGAAGGCTTTTTTCAAATCCCGGCTCACGCCTCCCAAACCCTCGGTATAAATCTGCGCCATGTTCCGCAACGCAGCCGGGTTGTTCTGGCGGGAAACTTTTTTGTACCACTTGAGCGCTTCGCGGTGATTTTTTGCGACTCCGGTTCCGGAAAAATACATCGTTCCCAGCGCGGTTTGCGCATCCGGGTGCCCCTCCTGCGCCGACAACCGCAGTTGCGTGAACGCTTTCTTGAAATCCCCTTTCGCCAGCGCGTCTTTTCCGGATTGAATGTCCCCTGAAACCACCGCCGGGTTTGCGGACAGGCAAAACCAGAGCCCCGGCCCAAAAACCACGGCACGCATGAGACCGTTGCACCTCAGCCAGCGCATGACCTTCTCCTTTTGCTGCTTCGCTGGGAAGCCGGGATGATTCCAGGAGCCTCACGGCACCCCCTGCACGCGCCGCAACGGCGGCGGCGCCTCGCCCCGACTTCATCGTTTTCTTTTCCGGATGCCTCATTGTTCCACAGCCCGGCTTCGGGAACAACCACCTCCGTCTCACCGCTTTGTGATCCCTGTTTTGCAGCGATTCTCCGCAGATTGCAGCCAACCTGCTGCTCGGGAAAAGATAAGAAGCGACAAATCAAGGAGTTTGATGTGCACTTTTGTACACAGAACACCCTCGGCGCGGCCGGGGCCAGACCCAACAAAAACCCTTTAAAATTAAATACTTACGGATTATCACGTCGAATGGCAAGCAAATTGCTCATATATCTAATATCGAACACTCAGGCGATGCCAGGCGGCCCGCCGCAGAAAAACCCCCCTGTGACAGGGAATGGAGATGCACCGATGAACCCGACCCCATTCAGTTCGACCCTCAAATCCAAAGGGAAAATCCTGGCGGGACTGGCGTTGATCGCCTTTCTCGCGGCACCGGTTTTCGCTTTCACGGTCGAGAAGGTCATGTTTCAGGCGATCGCCGAAGAGGACACCGATCAGCTCGACAAGCTGCTGCTTGAGGGCGCCAATATCAACGGCGACAGCTACCTCAACCAAGCTGTCATGCAGAAAAACCGGGATATGGTGATCTACCTTCTGGAAAAGGGCGCGGACATCAACGCCGCTCACGAAGGCCCCCAACTGAGCCATGAGGACACAAAGGATGTGGGCGGCAAGACTCCGTTGTGCACCCTGCTGACCAATTTTCTTTCCAGCAAGAAAGAGGCGGGAGACATCGACGCAGACGTGGACTGGGTGGAGTTTTTGCTGAGCCAGGGCGCCGACCCCAACAAACTCTGCTACGACAAGTATACGCCCCTCATGATGGTGTCCGGAAAGGGCGCCGACGCGGAAGGCGTCGCGCAATGGAATCGCATGCAGACCGCCATGAAGATCATCATTCTGCTCGTTAAAAACGGCGCTGATGTGAACAAACGCATCGATGGCGTTACCGCCATGGGCTACGCGCACGAGTCCAACAATCTCGACCTCGTCATGTTCCTGAGGGACCTGGGCGCCACCGAATAGCGCCCCGGTTCCTTCTCAAACCCTCGCTTCACCTTCCGAATCCGTCCCTCATCTTTCGCCTGAAACCGGCAATCTCTGAAAAACCGCGGCTTATTCTCACCTCACAAGCACCCGTAATTTTTACGCGCAGGGCCGCACGTCCCTTGTGCCTGCAAAGCGCGACTCCGCTCCCCTGTACGCCTCTCAAAAGCGGTATCCGCCCGGCTTGACAGGGTTGTAACTCAAGCGTAACCGGTTCTTAAAACCCTCTGTTTACAATCAATAACTGGGAACACACGATGAGTTCGAACGGGATGGAACGCTCGATTGAAGGGTCACGATGATTAAAGGCGAGATCAGGAATCTCTGCAAAGCAGTGGACAAACTCACGGAAGCCGTTCACGCCTTGATCCTCGAAGTCCGTTCGCAGGGGCGCGCCGCTCCCCCGATCGAACCCGCGACGCATTCCAAGCCCAAGCCCGGTCCGGTCCCCGATCCGACCGTGACCGGACACAAGGTTTGTGAGGACACCCAATGCGGCCTCATCAACAACGATCGTTCCTTGTGCGATCACACCCGGGAACGCTATCAATCGGAGTACGACTGCGGTTGACACGGCAAAGACACAACCGCAAAGGAACCGGTCGAGAGAGGAAGCCTGAACCATGGAGAAATTTTACAAAGAGAAACTGGTGGCGTTGATGCAGTCCAACATGCAGCTCATCGAGACTTCCATCAAACTGCATCTGGAAAACCAGCAGCTCAAAAACAAGCTGGGCGTGCTGAACGACAAATATCTGTTGGCACGAAGGGAAAGAAGGCAGGTGCTGGAAAACCTGATTCAAAACCCCAACTGATCCGCAAACGCCAAGGAGAACAAGGGATGCTTCCCTCATCGACGCACCGATCCAACGCGAAGTTTCGATTTGCATGCCTCTGGGCTTTGGTTTTACTGCTTGCATGGACCGCCCCGGTTCTTGCGCAACGGGAAAAACCGGCCCCGGAGCCCCACGAAGCGCTCAACCGGAAAGTGGTCGATCTCTACAAAAGGGGGCGCTACAAAGAGGCGAAGCCGCTTGCGATGCAAACCCTCAAACTCGCCGAAGAGGCTCTAGGACCGGCCCACCCCCGTCTGGTTCAGGTGCTGAACAACCTTGCGGAAGTCAATCGCAAGCTGGGTCAGCATGCCGACGCCGAGCACCTCTACCTGCGTGCGCTCAACATCGGCGTGAAATCCCTGGGCAAAAACCACACCACGGTCGCGGTCCTGCTGAGCAACCTGGCTCTGCTGTACGAAAGACTGGGAAAGTTCGACGAGGCGGAAATCCGCTACCGGCATGCGTTGAAAATCTACACATCGAACCTGGGCTCCGGACACCGTAAAACCGCGCGAATTGCGGGCCTGCTCAACGCGATGCAGAAAAAACAGCGATCGACGGTTTCCAAAGATTCCAGCTCGCTCCGGTTCACGAAAACAAGAAAAACGGACGCACCCGCTTCCAGGCAGGTTGAAAAAACCGCCGAACCCTCTCTGTCGGCCATTCTCTCCAAACTGCCCTGATCCTTTTTTGCTGCGCCCTTGTCGAGCCGGGCCCTCCCCGGCGTCCTCACAAGCAAACGGTCGATACCAGACCGCCCGTTTTGCAAAACAGGCGCGCCCTTTCAGGCGAATGCTTGAATTCCCGCCGGAAAACCAGGACAGATCCTGCTAACAACGCGATTGCAAAGGATAAATTCTTTTTTTGCAACAAGCTGCAAAAAAAACGCGCGGTCTACGAACAACTTTCACCCGGGCCGGTGTTTTTTTGCATAACCCTAATGAAATAAACATTTTCAGTTATTCCTTGAATGCCTTACAATAGTTTTAATGCTATGTCTTGTGGAAACAGGTATTTAATGGTAATCTATCCGCAATTTGGATTCGAAGGGTCAAAGCGCCATTTCCTTTCAACATCCAAACAATGAATCGTGGCCAATCGTTGGAAAGGATTTCCCTTCCCGCTTTTCCAACTTTCGTATTCAACCCATTTCCAAAATTTCAAAAAGGAAAGCCCCGAATATCGTGAAATATTTCCATCTTCCAATCCAAGACGAGGGCCAGGAGGAGATCCCTCCTCATTTGAAGCGGAATAAAATCATTTCTCTCCTTAAAGAGAAGTTCGATTTCGAAAATTCCCATCTGCGTGTTCAGCCGGATAAGGACAACAACATCCTTTCCAAATGTTTCAGCTACAACGCACCGGAACAGGCCCGCGAGCTGGGGATTTACCCTTTCTTCCGGGAAATTCAGGAAACAAACGGATCCCGCGTCAAGATCGACGGCAAAAAAACCATCACCGTCTCCACCAACAACTATCTGGGCCTGACAAAAGACCCCCGTGTCATCGCCGCGGGCAAAAAAGCCCTGGATACGTTCGGAGCCGGTTGCACCGGCAGCCGCTTTTTGAACGGCACCCTCAGTCTGCACAATAAACTGGAAAAGGAGCTTTCCAAATTCCTGAACCGCGAGGACGCCATCGTCATGTCCACCGGCTTTCAGGCCAATCAGGGCACCATCGCCTGCCTGCTCGGGCGCAAGGACGTGGCTTTTTCCGACCGGGAAAACCACGCCAGCATCTATGAGGGCTGTGCCATCTCTCCGGGCAAAACCGTCCGTTACCGGCACAACGACATGGACCACCTCGAGTACTATTTGAAAAAGTATTCCGACGTCGAGGGAAAACTCATCATCACCGACAGCGTGTTCAGCATGAGCGGAGACATCGCCAACCTGCCGGAAATCGTGAAACTGGCCAAAGACTACAAGGCCACAATCCTTGTGGACGAAGCACACGGCCTCGGCGTTCTGGGCGATCACGGCAAAGGCGTCACCAACTACTACAACCTGGAAAAAGAGATCGACATCTACGTCGGCACCTTCTCCAAGAGCCTGGGCTCCATCGGCGGTTTCGTTTCGGCGAAAAAGAAAGTGACCGAATACATCCGCCACAAGGCCTCCGCCTTCATCTTCACAGCCGCTCTGCCGCCCGCGTCGGTAGCGGGGGTCACGGAAGCGCTCGACATCATGAACCGGGAAACGTTCCGGCTCAACCGGCTGCACGAGAACACCTCCTACATCAAAAAAGGTTTTTTTGATATGGGATTCCAGGTCAACAACAATCCGGTTCCCATCGTTCCCATAAAAATAGGGGACGAAGCTCTGACCCTGCTTTTCAATCAGCTGCTGTTCGATGAGGGCATCTTTGCAGGTGTCGCCGTGTCGCCGGTGGTTCCCACGCACAACGCGATGATCCGGACGAGCTACACCTCTTCGCACACGATTGAGGAGTTGGACAAGATTCTGGCTTCCTTCAACAAATTCGGCACGAAACTGGGAATCATCCCTCAATAATGTTGCTTGCGGTAAAAAAGGTAGAATCCGAGTCTGAAAAAAGAAAGTTCATCCGGCTGCCCTGGAAGATCTACCACAACTACCCGCAGTGGGTCCCCCCCCTCCTCTTCGAACGAAAAAAATTCCTCAACACCGGCAGCAATCCCTTTTTTGAACACGCCCAGGTCGATCTTTTCCTCGCATTCTCCAACGACCGCGAACCCATCGGCAGAATCGCCCTGATCCTGGATCGCACCCACAACGAGTTCCATGCCGAAAATGTCTGTTTTTTCGGCCTTTTCGAATGCATCGACGATCAGAAAACCGCAGACCTCCTGCTCGACACCGCATTCGACTGGTGCCGCTCCCAGGGAGCCGACAAACTCCTGGGTCCGATGAACCTCTCCACCAACCACGAATGCGGCCTGCTCGTCGAGGGCTTCGAGGAATGCTCGATGATCGGCATTCCCTTCAATCCGCCTTACTACTCCAAGCTGCTCACGAACTGGGGTTTGAAAAAATCCAAGGACCTGCTTTCTTTGTACCTGTACCCGCATACGGTACCGGAGTATCTGGAACGGGCCATGGTGCGAATAAAAAAAAGAAACCATTTCACCATCCGCCCGCTCAGGATCGACGCCTTCGAAAAAGAAATCGACCTCATCTGGGATGTCTACAATTCCGCCTGGAGCCGCAACTGGGGATTCGTTCCCATGACGCGCAAAGAGTTCGGCTACGCCGCAGAGGAAATGAAATCGATCGTCCTGCCGGATCTTTGTTTCATCGCGGAAAAAAACAACGAACCGGTGGGATTTTCGCTGAGCATTCCCAACATGAACCAGGCCACAAAATCGATGAACGGAAAACTATTCCCCACAGGGCTGGTGAAATACCATCTCAACAAGAAAAAGATTTCCACATACCGCGTCCTGACTCTGGGAGTGAAAAAAAACTGTCAGCGCCTGGGCATCGATGTGAATTTTTATTACGAAACCTACAAATGGCTGGCAAAACACCGAGCCGAACTGGTGGAGATGTCCTGGATCCTGGAAGACAACCAGGCCATGCTGGCTCCCCTGTATCGCATGAACGGCAAGGTTTACAAGCGACACCGTATCTATGAAAGAGAATGCCTCCATTGACCGTTCGACGGTCCTCGTCACAGGCGCCACCGGTTTCATCGGAAACAATCTGGTGGCCCGTCTGCTTTCGCGAGAGTGCACCGTGCATTGTCTGGTCCGCAAAACCAGCAATGTCGAGGGTCTCAAACAGCCGAACGTGCACCTCTCGACCGGAGACCTTCTCGATCCACTGCCCGCCGATCTTCTGCAAGACGTTCAATTCGTGTTTCACTGCGCCGGATTGACGCGCGCCAACGGCCGCGAGGAGTATTTTCGCGCCAACACGCAGGCCTGTGAAGTCCTGTATAAAAGCTGCAAGGAACACGCAAACAAAATCCAGGGCATCGTGCATTTGAGCAGTCTGGCCGCCGTCGGTCCGTCTTCCCTCGCCCACCCGGTGCATGAAGAATCCCCATGCCATCCGGTGACCCACTATGGAAAATCCAAACTCGCCGGAGAAGTCATCGCCAGACATTACGCAGAATCGCTGCCCATCGTCATTTTGCGCCCCCCCGTGGTGTACGGCCCGCGGGAAAAAAATATTTTCACGTTTTTCAAAAGCATCGCCAGAGGCTGGAACATCGAAATGGGCACACGAGAACGGGTGCTTTCCTTGATCCATGTCGAAGATCTGATCGACGCCATGCTCACCGCCGCCGAAAAACCGGCGGAAAGCGGTTCGGCGTTTTTCATCACCGACGGCAACGAATACCCCTGGGCGGAGGTCGCGCGCAAGACCGCCAGTATTTTGCAGGTGGAGCCCCGAACGATCCACATTTCCGAAAAATGGATGCCCCTGATCGGCATCTTCACCGAGTTTTATTCCATGTTCAACTCGAGCCCGCCCCTGCTGGACCGGCAGAAAATGATCGACATCCGCCAGAGCACGTGGACCGCATCCTCGGAAAAGTTTTTCAAACATTATCAGTTCGAACCCAGGTACGATCTCAAAACGGGTTTGGAACAGACCCTGGGCTGGTACAAAGAAAATCGATGGCTTTGAGTTGTGACGCATTCTGAAGAAAAAAGCCATGTTTTGACCGACCTGGTGGAGCCCCTCAACCAGTACCTGCACGTTCCCATCGCCGCCCGCCTGGTCACCCTTTTGAAGCACACTCCGGTGACCCCGGACCAGGTGACCTACGCATCCATTCTGTTCGGCCTGGCTTCCGCCTACTGCTTCAGCCGGGGAACCGCCACAGCCACACTGTTGGCCGGAATTCTGCTGGAGATCACCCTCCTGCTCGACTGTGCCGACGGGCAGCTGGCCCGTGCCAAGGGGTGCTCCAGCGAATGGGGCAGAATTCTCGACGGAATTGCGGGATACATCTCGTATCTTTCGGTGGTGATCGGTATGATGGTGGGGCTTGGGGGGTTCTACGGCTCCCTGGGCGCCATCACGGTTTTGACCATTCTGAAGGCCATCTCCTACGACTACTGCAAACAGACCATGACTTCGGTGATTCAGGAAGGACACGACGCGAGCAAGAAGGATATCCTCGACGCGTACCGCAAGCATCGCGAAACCGGATCCACCCTGTCGGCGGTTTATTTTTATTATCTTCAGATGCAGCAGTTCATTTTTCAGGGGCGCTGGGTTTCTATCAAACGCTTCGATGCGGATGCCGCCGCCGCAGAGGCGAGCCAGCCGCTGCCCCCCGAAAAGCGCACTGCCTACTGGCGCAACGTCAAACCGTTGATGGCGCTGTGGAAATGGAACGGTCCCGATCTCGTGCTCTTCATCTTCATTCTGCTCGCGGTTTCCGGACTGTTGCAGCAGACCCTCCCCATGCTGGCCCTGCTGATGGCCCTGCAAATGATCGGGACTCTCATCGCACACAGAAGGGTGATCCGCCGTGAAATCGCTCCTTAGAGGCTGTTTCCTCAACATCACCGCCCGTTATCCGGGGACGCTCATCCTCTTCGCCCTGGTGTTGTGCGCGATCTCGATCAAGACGGCCTCTGAGCTGGAATACAACCCGCGCATGGACAACCTGCTGCCGCAGGAGCTGGAGCTCATCCAGGAATTCAATCACGTGGTCGGCAAGATCGGCGGCTCGGGCCCCCTGGTGCTGGTGCTGGAAAACCTCGACCCGAGAAAAGCACCGCGGGTGATCGACCAGATCACCGAGGGGCTGGAAAGCCTGCCGGAAGTCCGTTACGTCGATTCCAAGATTCCCAAAGAATTCATCGACAACCATCAGTTGTACATGGCGCCGCTTCGCGACCTCATGAAACTCGAAGACCTCATGGACGAAGCGATCGACTACGCCCGCGGCCAGCTGTCCGGTTTCTTCACCCTCGACCCGGAAGATTTCAACCCGGACGCGCTCAAGAAACTGGCGGACAAATACCAGATTTTCGATGACATCGATCCGTACCACAAAGGACGCAAAAAACAGAACTACTTCATATTCGTCCAGCCTCAGGGCACCGTCACCGATACGGATTTCACCTCCTATTTCGTCTTCTACATCAACAAGAAAATCGAAGAGCTCGATCCCTACCGCTACGCCCCGGACCTCAAAATCAAGTTCACGGGGTCTTTGATGGTGCGGCTGGAAGAAAACGAGACCGTGGTGCGGGATTTGAAAAAAGCCGCCCTGCTCGCCGCCACGCTGGCGACGCTGCTCATCGTCCTGTACACGCGTTCGGGCTTTTCCATCCCGCTCATCATCTTCCCGTTACTGTTATCCCTCTCCTACACCTTCGCCCTCACCAAAATCCTCATCGGGCACGTCAACATCATCTCCGGTTTCCTGGTCGCCATTCTCATGGGCCTGGGGGTGGATTACGGCATCCATCTGTACATCCGTTTCAAGCAGGAGCTGCTCAAGGGATTCCCGATCCGCGACTCCGTCGAGACCGTGATGACGCAAGTCGGCCGCTCCAGCGTGATCGCCATGCTGACCACCATCAGCGTGTTTTCGATTCTGATCTTTTCCGATTTCAAGGGGTTTTCGGAGTTCGGGAAAATCGCGGTCATGGGAATCACATGCGCGTTCCTGACCTACTTTTTTATTTTTCCCGCACAGGTGCTGTTCTACGACAAAGTTCACTGGCTTAGGAAACCCCGGCCGCGGGTGTTCACCCTCAACATATCGAATCTCTACACGTCCTCACCCTGGACGCTGATCCTGCTTTTCGTCGTGATGATGGCGGGAAGCGTTCTTCTGATTCCCGGCCTTGAGTTCGAATACGATTTTCAGGAATTGCGCGGCCATTCCCCGGCTGCGGATTACGAAACCGCAAGCACCAATGACTTCGGCTACGCCTTCTCGCCCACCGTCATCCTGACGCCGCAAAAGGAAAATCTGTTCTACATCCATCAGGCCCTGGAAAAAATCAAATACGAAAACGAGAAGGATTCGACAATCGGCCTGCACCTGTCGTTGAACCTGTTCAGCAAAAAGGAATACGAATCGAAAAAAGAGGTGCTCAATCGCATCCGCGAGGTGTTCGAGGAAAATCAGGACATCATCAAGCTGTCGCTCGGCAAGCGGCGGTTTGAAAAACTGAAAAAACTGATCTACAGCAAACCGTTCGACGAAAACGCCATCCCAAAAAATCTGATCAAAAAATTCACCATCGAGGACGAGTACATCCTTTTGATGTATTCACCCGCAGACAAGAATTTTTTCGATGTGAGGAATATCTACAAGCTGGAGAATGAGATCCGCGCGTTGAAAGAGCAACTGAAAAAGAACGACATTGAAACCGCCATCCTCAACGAAAACCTCCTCGCCGCCGAAATACTGGACTGGGTCAAGGAAAAAGGGCCCAAGGCGCTGGGCATCGCCATGGGGGTCGTGCTGCTCATCCTGGTGATCGACCTGCAAAGCCTGAAGCTCGCCCTGAAGACCTTCTTCCCGTTATTTTCGGGTCTGGCCCTGACCGGCGCGCTGATGAGCGTGTTTCACGTCAAGCTGAACTTCATCAATTTTGTCATGCTGCCTTCGATCGTCGGCATCATGATCGATCACTGCATCTATCTGGCGCACCACATCCTCGATCATCCCAGGGGAAGCACCATCCAGTCGGTCAAGGAGACCGGAAGCGCCATCCTGCTTTCCGCAGGCACCAGCATGGCAGGCTACATCAGCCTGAACATTTCCTCGCACAACGGCATCCGTTCCATCGCCACTCTGGTCGAGCTGGGCATCATCACCTGCACGGTCAGCGCGCTGTTCATGCTGCCCGCCCTGTTCGAGCTCGGCAATGACAAAGTCACTTCCGCTGAATCCGCGCAAAACCAGCCCACCGACGCCCAGGAATGATCGCACGTTCGCATAAAAAAACGGACCGGAGAAAACTCCCCGGCCCGTTTGCGAACGCTCCCGATCCAACTTTCAGGAGAATCGATCATTCATTCATGCGAAAGGAAGACTTGGCGTAATAGGCGACGAGGTCCTTGACCGAAAGCACGCCCACGACCTTATCCTCTTCTGTGACCGCCACATGGCGGATCTTGTTTTTGTGCATGTATTCGTTGGCCTCTTCCACCGGCAGATACCGGTCCAGCTTTTTCAGCGGCTTCGTCATGATGGAGGCCACCTGCATGGTTTCGGAATTGAGCCCCTTGCTGACCACCTTGCGCGTCAGGTCCGTTTCCGTCACGATCCCGATGTAATTGTCGAACTCCTGGACCAGAAGGCAACCGACATTGCTGGCGTGCATGTACTGCGCCGCCTCCTGCACCGAGGCCTGGGAATCGATGGTCAACACCGGAGAACTCATGTAGTCCCCGATTTCTTCAAGCAGCGGATCCGACTCGCCCGGAAGCAGATCCGGCTCGCCCGGAACGATTTCATTTTGGTCTTTTTTCATAATTCGACGCTCCTAATCAGGTTGCGAAATTAAACTATTCGAATCATCGCGTTTGCAATGAATCCATCAGCCGATTTGCCGTTCACCAGGTCCGCATTCTCGGGTTGGCAAAAAAGGAAACCAGATCCTTCACGGAAAGGATGCCGACGATTTTTCCATCCCGCGTCACACCCAGATGGCGCACCTTGTGACTTGCCATGAAGATATTCGCTTCTGCCACTCTTTCTGTCACATCCAGCGAGAGAATGGGATGCGTCATCACCTTGGAAACCGCGGTGCTTTCCGCATCGGCACCGGCTGCGACCACCTTTCTGGAGAAATCCGTCTCCGTCACGATGCCGACAAACTCCTCTCCTTCCTTGACAAGAAGAGACCCGATTGACTTGGAATGCATCAGTTTTGCCGCTTCCTGCACAGAAGTGTCTGCTTCGACATGGATCGGCGGCGACTTCATGTAATCGCCGATGACTTCCAGGTTTTCTTCATTTTTTTTGGAGAAATGATGCGGGACATGCTTGGTGCTCATGGACATCCTCCTTCCGATAAAAATCACGGGGGAAATTCGCCAATTTTTCCAAACATCCGTTGACTGCGGTACACTACGGGCCTAAAAAACGCAAAGGCTCCATCCCTGAATCCGGGATGGTTTTCGGCTCCTCCGGGCGAGCCGGAAGACACACTCCGGAATTTAGGTTCCGTGTGGATTTTGTGCAAACTTAATATGACATATTAACAAGAGCGGATCGATGCCCCACAACCTGCAAGTGGTCCTGGTGGAACCGAAAATTCCGGTGAACACCGGGTCCATCGGAAGACTTTGCCTCGCCACCGGGTCCACCCTGCATTTGATCGAGCCTTTGGGCTTTGAAATCAACGACTCCAAGCTCAAACGCGCCGGCCTGGATTACTGGAAATACGTGACGGTGAAACGGCACGCAACGCTTTCCGCATTCATGGAAACAATCCCAGAGGGAAGTCCCAAAGTGTTTTTCTCCACCAAGGCGCAGACGGTGTTTTACGATCACGCGTTCGAGGCCGGATCGTATCTGTTTTTCGGAAACGAGACGGAAGGGTTGCGCGAGGAGGTGAGGGAAAATCCGCAGAACCGGGTGGTCCGCATCCCGCAGTACGACGACCGGGTCCGGTCTCTCAACCTGGCCAATGCGGTGAGTGTGGTGGTGTACGAAGCAATCCGGCAGCTGGGGCCTTAAGAAGAGGATTCCAGATTTTCCGCATCCTCAGGCGAAAAGCCGAATTTCTGGTAGTAGTCGCGCAGCCGTTTGCGGGCTTTCTCCTTTTTTTTCAGGTCCCCTTTTTCCCCAAACAAATTGCCCGCCTTGAGGATATGGTACACAGCCTGCTTGCCCTCGTTCAGGCTTTCGTGCAGAACCCCCAGGTTGAAATGCGCTTCCGCGGATTTGGGATGGATCCGCAGCGCTTCTTCGAACTCGCAGATCGCCTTGCGGGTTTTTCCCTTCTCTTCATAAGCGGCGCCCAGATAAAAATGCGCCTCCGCGTCGTCGGGATTTTTTTCCAGACGGGCCTTGTACTGCCGGACGGCTTTGCTCTCGAACCAATCCCGGATCCCCATGCGCTTTTCAACACTCCGCTTGCATTGGACAGACCGCCGCGCACACCGCGAGCGCAATTTCCTTAAAGCCTACCAGAAACGAAAACCCGGCCCAAGCGATTCATCCCATCGGCAGACCGAATCGACGCCGCTTTGGTTTGCCTTTTGCGCAAAGACCGATACAATATGAACCACTCCCACAACCCGAACACCCAGGAATAAGCCCGATGAACGAAGCCGGCGCGGCAGACACAACCCCATCCTCACCTCCACAACCTCCCCTGAAGGAAAGGTTGTGGAACTGGTTCGGCATCTTCTGCTATCTCACCATCGCCGTGGGAGCCGTCTACCATCTGATCCTTCCGTATCTTTGACCGCCCTCACAACCACCACCAAACAGCTCGTGAAGCACGGGCAACGCACCCCGCACAGATCGCAGTTTGATCCGAACCCGTCCTTCAGCAGCGACGATTCCGCACAGCAACCGCTGCAAACGATATCAAATTTGATAAATATTTGATAAAATTGATATTATTTTTGCGGATTTTCCACGCGTGTTGTGGTGGGACGAACCTCATCTGTGCGAGTTTGGCTTTGAATCGCAAATCTGTTAAAAGAATCGTTCTGGCGCTCGGATTGTGGCTGCCTCTTTGCGCCGGGACCGCCGGGGCCCAAGTCGTGGTGTCGGGTTTCGATGAGGTGGAGTTGCAACCCAAAAAACTGCGGGAAGTGGTCGAGCTCGAACTGAATCAATACCAGGCCGAAGCGGAAAAGCTGAACCGCAAACTTTCCGCAGAACTCCAGCGCCGCAAAGCGGAATGGAAAAACGAAAATCAGGCCCTGCAGAAGTTTCTCAGGATATACCGCAAAGACATCGAGCGCTCCCGCATCGACATCTCGCAAGTGGTGAAGCAGATTCGCGAGGAATTCAAGGCGCTGAAACGGGAACACAAAGACACGATCCGCAACGCAAAAAACGATCCGCCCGCGCTGATCAACACGAAGGGAAGAAGGAGCAAGCGCAAATTTGAAAGGATCAGCTCGGTTCGGATCGCATCGTACGATTACCCGCGGGACACCGACCCCCCGGTCTCACGATTGCTCGCATCCGATGGGCGTGCAGAAAATATCCGGCAAGCCAGCATCGAGGAACGGGAAAACAAGCGTTCGCCCACGTTCGAACCGCAGACGCCGGCAGCCACACCGCTTGCCGGGCAGATGCTGCAGGAGCCGTTGAAATCGCATCAGGCAACGCTGAAAAAACTCAGCGACCGGCTGAACTCGCTGACGGTAAAAATCCAGAGAGATCCCGGCAACGCACGTCGTCACCTACTGGATCTGGGGAACACGCATCTCGAATCGCAGCGGTTCCTCAACAACCTGAACCGGCAGGACCGGCTCGCCCTGATCCGCCACGCCGACCTCTCCAGCACGCGGGTCGGGAGTTACGAGATGGCACTGTGGGCGTTGAAGTCGGCGCTGGTCATGAACCCCAACGATGGCAGCACCAATCTGCTCATCAGTGAAATCCATCAGGAAATGGGCAACCCTTCGCTTGCCCTGGAGCGCGCACGCAATGCCCATCACATTTTTCAAAAGAACCGCTCCCGCAAAAAAGCCGGCGAGGCGCAAAGCCGCATCGAATCGCTCACCTTCAAAGCGCAAACCACGCCACAGGGATGACCGCCCTCTTCTGCACCGCACAACAGCGACAAGAATAAAAACGCCGTGCCTGCTCACCGGGCTTTTGCTGCTCTGCCTGGCGAATCCGCAATCGCTGCATGCGGCGCCGCTGCTCAAGCACCATCCCAACGGCAAGGTGAGCCTTGAAGGCCACATCGACGCCGATGGGCTGCCGCACAAACGGGTGCGGAAATACGACGCTAAGGGGAACCTCGTCTGGGAAAAAAATTACCATCACGGCGTGCTGCACGGGGTGAGCCGCATGTATTACCCCTCGGGACAGCTGATGACCGAATGGACTTACAAAAACGGAAAACGCGAGGGGGTGGGAGTCGGCTATTACGGCAACGGCAACCGCAAGGACGAGGGGTTCTACAAAAACGACAAACTCGACGGCACGGTGCGCAAATACTACCGGGACGGGACCCTGAAAACGGAAATGAACTTTGCGGACGACCGGCAGGAAGGGGAAACCAGAACCTTTTCTCAGTCCGGCGCCCTGGAATACGTCTACCGTTACCGCAAGGGCATCCTGCTCAACCGCAAACGCTACGACGCCCAGGGAAAACTCATCGGCGACCAGGATTTCAGCCTGCCCGCGGTGCCGCCTTGATCCCGCCGGGCCGCAGACCCGCGTCCAACCGCCCCCTGCGGGCCCAGAATGAGGGTTCGGCGACCTTCCGGAGCCCTTCCGGCAGAGGCCGCTGAAATGCGCTATAATGAAGATCTATTATGAAGCCACGTTTTTACCACATTCAAGACGAGACCCCCGCATCCAGCAAAGCGATCCTGGTGGGCATCGAACTGCCCCGCAACGGCTCCGTCCCCATGCAGCTTTCGCTGGAAGAATTGCAGGGACTGGCCGTGACCGCACACTACGAGCCGGTGGCGGAACTCCGGCAGAAACTTTCCACCATCAATCCCAAAACCCTGCTGGGCTCGGGCAAGGTGGAAGAGTTGCAGCAGGCGGTGCGGCACCACGAACCGCAGGTGGTGATCTTCGACACCGAACTCTCCCCCGGTCAGAACCGCAACCTCGAATCGATTCTGAAATGCCGGGTGATCGACCGCTCCTGGCTGATTCTGGAAATCTTCCAGGAGCACGCCCGCACGCGCGAAGCCAAGACCCAGGTCGAACTGGCGCGGCTGAAGTACGCCCTGCCCCGGTTGACGCGCATGTGGGGCCATCTTTCGCGGCAGCGCGGCGGCATCGGTCTGAAGGACGTCGGTGAAACGCAGATCCAGCTCGACCGGCGGCTGATCCGCGATCAGATCACCAAGCTGGAACGCAAGCTCAAACAGATCGACCGGGAAAAAAAGACGCAGCGGAAAACCCGCCAGGGGATGTTCCGCGTGTCGCTGGTGGGATACACCAACGTCGGCAAATCCACGCTGATGAACGCGCTCACCGGCGCCGACACGCTGGTGGAAAACAAACTGTTCGCCACGCTCGACCCGACCATACGCAAGATCAAAAAAAACTTCCCCTACCCGGTGCTGCTGGCGGACACGGTCGGGCTGATCGACAAGCTGCCGCACGATCTGGTGGCTTCCTTCAAAAGCACGCTCGACGAAGTCCGCGAGGCGGACCTGTTGCTCAAAGTCGTCGATCTGAGCCACCCCAATCATCGCAAGCAGCTCGAAACCGTGGACAACGTCCTGCACGAAATGGACGCGTGGGAAATCGACTCGATCCTGGTGTTCAACAAGATCGACCGGGTGACCGATCCCGAGATCCTGGCCGACGTGCTGGACCGCTGGCCGCAGGCCGTGTTGATCTCCTGCAAAACCGGAGAGGGGTTGGACCGCCTGCGCAAGGAGATCGTCCAGCATTACGAAAGCCGACTGACCTCCTACATTCTTGAGCTCGGGTATTCGCAGGCCGAGCTGCTGCCGGAAATCCGCAAACAGTTTGTCGTGGTGAAAGAGGATTACCGCGAAGACACCCTGCTGTTGAGCCTCAGGCTGCCCCCCGGCGGCAGGGAAAAACTGGAAAAACTTCTCAAAACCAGACCGCATCCGGCCGAATCGACACTGTAAACAGTCGCAGCGATTCCCCTGATTCCTCGACACGCTGAGGAACCTTCAGCTCACGACGTGCCGGCGAGGACCTACTTCCCCTTCAGCTCCAGCGCCACGTACAGCCCTTTTTCCGTGACCACGTAGGTGCCCTGAATCGCATCGCCTTTTTTGATGTCCTGAATGCCCTTCCAGCCGGTCATCTTGGTCTTGTCGTCCACGATCAGCGTGAACCGTTTCTTGGTTTCCGGGTCCTTGATCGCCACCTTGTTTTTCGCCGGCAGCACCTTCTTGACCTTGCCCGAAAACGCAACGCCCTCACCCGCCCCGGCGGCCACCGCCGAGCCGATGAAAAAAACCACGAACAACAGCAAAACTCTCATGTGAGTGTATGGCATCGTGTCGCCCTCCAGAGATTGCACACCGCTCGCATCTCAAAGCGGAATCAGCTTCGCATGGTTGACAGCCAGCTTTTTCTTGCCATGCGGCGGCTTGAAAAATATTTCCACCTTGAGATCCTTTTCATTGCCCATGCGGTTGATGACCACCCCTTTGCCGAACGTGGGATGCAGCACCTTGCTGCCGATGGAATATTCCTTCGGCGTGGAAGCCGCCGCGTATCCCGCAGGCTCGCTCACCGCGTAAGAGGGGCTCTTGTCCCGATACACCGGAGTCTCGCGGCTGCGCTCCGTCACCAGCACCTCGCTGGGAATCGAAGCCAGAAACTGCGACGGCGGATAGCTGAAGTGACTGCCGTAAATCTTGCGCCGCCGCGCGTTGCTCAGGATCAACCGTTTTCGGGCCCGTGTGAATCCAACATAGCACAGCCGCCGTTCTTCCTCAAACTCGTCGGGGTCCGACATCGAACTGTTGTGCGGCAGCAGGCCGTCCTCCATGCCGATGATGAACGCCACGTCGAATTCGAGCCCCTTGCAGGTGTGCAGCGTCATCAACGGCAGGACGCCGCGCGAATCCTCCAGCGTGTCCAGATCCGAGACCAGGGCGGTGGTATCGAGAAACTCCTGCAGGGTGACGTTGTTTTTCTCCACCTCCTGTTCGAGGGCGGAATACAATTCCTGCAGGTTCTCCATGCGGCTCTGGCTCTCGGGCGAGCCCTCCTTGCGCAGCATGTCCAGATAACCGGTGCGCTCCATCACCTCGCGCAAAAAATCCAGCGGTGAACCGGTGCGGAACACCGACTCCAGATCCTCGATCATGCCGACGAATTTAGCGATTTTCTTCCCCACCGCCGTGGACGTGACCGCTTCCGCTTCCTTCAAGCCCTGCATGAAGGAGAGGTTGTTGGCCGCGCAATGCGCGTCGATCTTGTCGAGCGAGGTCTTGCCAATGCCGCGCGCGGGAACGTTGATGATGCGTTTCAAAGAAATCGAATCGTCCGGGTTGAGCACCACCCGCATGAAGCTGAGGATGTCCTTGATCTCCTTGCGCGCGTAAAATTTCAGGCCGCCGATCACCTGGTGCTGAATGCCGCGCGAGCGCAGCATGTCCTCCATCACCCGCGACTGCGCGTTGGTGCGGTACAGCACCGCCATGTTGCTGAAGGAGATGCCCTCCTCCTCGTTGAACTTGATGATCGCTTCGCCGATCGAACGCGCCTCATCGATCTCATCCTCCGCCCGGTAATAACGCACCGGCTCGCCCGCCTCGTTCTGCGTCCACAGGGTTTTCGGCCGGCGCTTGGTGTTTTCCTCCACCACGGCGCCTGCGGCTTTGAGAATGTTCTGGGTGGAGCGGTAGTTTTCCTCCAGCTTGATGACAACGGTGCCCGGATAGTCCTTTTCGAAATGCAGCAGGTTTTCCAGGTTGGCCCCACGCCAGCGATAGATGCTCTGGTCGTCGTCCCCCACCACGCAGACGTTGCGGTGCTGCGCCGTCAACAGCCGCAGCAGCTTGTACTGCGTGAGATTCGTGTCCTGAAACTCATCGACCAGGATGTGTTCGAAGCGGGAATTGAAATAGCGCGCCGCCGATTCCGACTCCGCAAGCAGGCGCACGGTCCAGACCAGCAGGTCGTCGAAATCGAGCGCGTTGTTTTTTTTCAGCCCCTCCTGATAGACCGGATACACTTCCGCCGCCTTCATCTTGTTGCCGAACGGCAGCGCATCTTTATCGATGTCCGCCGGCATCAGAAAATCGTTTTTGAAACCGCTGATGTGGTGCAGCAGGGTTTTGGGAGGAAACGCCTCTTCGTTGGCCGAAGCGGTTTTCATGCACTGCTTGAGCAGCGACAGCTGGTCCTGCGCATCGTAGATCACAAAATCCTTCGGCCGGCCCAGCGCCTCGATGTGCTGCCTGAGAACCCGAAGGCAGAACGAGTGAAAGGTGCTGATCCAGGGCCGGGAATCCACATCCCCCAGCATGCTGTGGATCCGTTCTTTCATCTCTCCCGCCGCCTTGTTGGTGAACGTGATCGCCAGGATGCTTTCGGGCGGGACGCCGCGCTCGTGGATCAGGTAAGCGATGCGGCTGGTGATCACCCGCGTTTTTCCCGAACCGGCGCCGGCGACGACGATCAGGGGACCTTCGGTGTGCTGCACCGCCATCAACTGCTGCGGATTCAGGGAGTCGAGGAGCATGGATTGAGTGTGTCAGGAATGAAAGGGTTGAAGGCGAACGAGCGGAACACACCGGTGGAAACCGGAGTGGATTCCGCTTGCTTTGAATTTAAGAGGTGTTACGGCCGGCCCCGGCGGGGCATCTCCTGCAGCTTGACCTTGAGCTCGACGAGTTTGCCGCCGCGCATCAGTTTCAGGGGAACCAGCTTGCCCGGCGGAGAATGCGCGATCAGTTTGGGCAGGTCGCGGGAGGTCTTGATCGGGTGGCCGTCGAACTCGACGATCACGTCGTTCGCCTGAATGCCCGCCGCGTACGCCGGACCCTGCGCCACCACCTCCACCACGAAGGAGCCCTGATCGACCTTGAGTTTGAGCGCATCCTTGATGGCGAGCGTCACGTCCTGCACGTTCACGCCCAGCCAGCTGCGCACCACATAGCCCTTTTCCCTGAGTTGCGGTATGAGCTTTTTCACCAGGTCGATGGGCACCGAGAAGCCCAGTCCCTGACCCTGCGCCAGGACCGCCGTGTTGATGCCCACCGCTTCCCCGCGCGTGTTGATCAACGGCCCGCCGCTGTTGCCCGGATTGATCGGCGTGTCGGTCTGGATGTAATCGTCGAACGGGTTCGACCCGAGGGAACGCCCTTTGCCGCTCACGATGCCGGCGGTCACGGTCAGATCGAAACCGAACGGACTGCCGATCGCCATCACCCATTCACCCGGTTTCAGCTTTTCCGAACTGCCCAAAGGCAGCACCGGCAGCGGGGTCGGCGAATCGATCTTGATCAACGCGATGTCGGTTTCCACATCGATGCCCACCGGTTTTCCGGCAAACAGCTTGCCGTCGGACAGGGCCACCTGCACCTGATCCGATCCCAGCACCACGTGTGCGTTGGTCAGGATGTACCCGTCCTTGTTGATGATGAAGCCGGACCCTTCTCCCCGCTGCTGGTAGGAGGGGGGTTGATTCGGGCCGGGCGTTGTGCGGAACGGATAGTCCGCGATGCGCGGGTCCACCTGTTTCAACGACCGCACGTTGACGACCGTCGGACTGAGCTTTTCCGCCAGACGGCTGAACAGGTCGCCGCCGATGATCACTTTTTCGGACGGCGAGGGATCCCGTTGCTCCGTCCAGAGATTTTTTGTTTGCGAAAACAGGGGCGTCGCCGTCCCCGCCAAAATCAGCATCCCTGCGAACGCAGCGATCGTTCCTGTTTTAAGCCAGTTTGCTTTTAACATAATCCAGGTTCCTTTTCACGATTCAATTTGCAGGTCGCCAACAGATTAAAAAAACCAAATTGAAAAAAGGATTAATGCAGCATTAAATTTTTTTAATTCCCTGCCCGGAAACCCAGCCCTGTTGCGGATTCCGGCGCGGCGCTCACACCAGGTGTTCCCAGGCCACCGCCGCCATCGCTTCGATGAAACGCGGCGAGAGGTTCATCGATTCGGTGCGGTGCAGATCCAGCTTGCGTTGACGCGCGTAGTTTTTGAACTCGATATCGATGTCGTAAAGCACTTCGATGTGATCGGAAACGAACCCCACCGGAACCACGAGCACCGTGCGCGGACCGTAGCGGGCGATCTTGTCCAGCGCCGACTCCACCGTCGGGCCGAGCCAGGGCACCGGGATCATCCCCTGACTCTGGTACGCCTGATACCACCGGTACGGCTGCACCCGCTGCACGATGCCCTGCAGAGTGCGGTCGTATTCCTCGGCATAGGGGTCGCCCTCATCCAGAGAAGCCGCGGGAATGCTGTGCACCGTGAAAATCGTGTAGATGCGGTCCTTGCCCATCTCATGGAGCCGGTAGAGCGCTTCCTGATAGCGTTCCACAAACGCATCGATGAGGCAAGGGTGGTTCGACCAGCTGGAAACGGTGCGCACCTCCACATCCGGCGCGCCGCAGGCTTTCAGCGCGTCCTTGAAAGACTGAAAATAACGTTCGGTGCTCCACTTACTGTACTGGGGCGCGAGGCAGATCACCAGAATTTTCCGGACCCCGTCCGCAAGCATCTGACGCACCACGTCTTCGATGTACGGGCTCCAGTTCCGCATCCCGAAATAGACCTTGAAGCCGCCGCCGTCCTGGTTGATGTATTTTTCCAGAGCGGCGGCCTGCGCCTGCGTGATCTCGAGCAGCGGCGAGCTGCCACCGATGGCCTGGTACCGCTCGCGGATCAGACTCACGACTTCCGGCGAGGATTCGGTGCCGCCGCGGATGTTTTTCAGATAGAGGGGGATGTCGTCAACCGAGTTGGGCGCGCCGTGCGCCAGCAGCAAAATTCCGGTGGGAGGTTCGGTCACGCTGGAGGAATCGTCACGCATGACGGTATTCGTGCACCATGTCGCAGACCGCCTTCACATGATCCACGGGCGTGTGCTGCAAAATGCCGTGACCCAGGTTGAAGATATGTCCCGGCCGGCCGCCGGCCCGCTTGAGGATGTCCGTCACCCGCTCCTTGATCACAGGAATCGGCGCGAACAGCACCGAGGGATCGAGGTTGCCCTGCACCGGCTGATCGAAACCGACTTTTTCCCAGGCTTCATCGAGCGCGATGCGCCAGTCGAAACTGATCACATCGCCGCCGGCCTGGTGCACCCGGTTCACCATCGCCGAGGTGCCGGTGCTGAAGTTGATCACCGGAACGCCGGTTTTCTGCAGTTCGGTGATCACCCGCTTCGTGTGCGGCAGGATGAACCGCTCGTAATCGTAAGGACTGATGCAGCCGACCCAGCTGTCGAATATCTGCAGCGCCTGCGCGCCGGCTTTCACCTGCATCTGCAGGTAGTCGATCAGCACCGTGCACACCTTGTCCATGAGCTGTTCCCAAATGTCGGTGGCTTCGAACATCATCATCTTGGTCGCCGTGAATTCTTTCGACTTGCCACCCTCGACCATATAACTGCACAGCGTGAACGGCGCGCCGGCGAACCCGATCAACGGCACCTTGCCGGACAATTCGCTGCGCACCATGCGGATCGCATCGCCCACGTATCCGAGCTGTTCTTCCGCGTTCACCGGTTTGAGTTTTTCCACCGCTTTCGCGTCCTTCACCGGTCGCGGCACCACCGGTCCGTCTCCGGCCGTGAACTCGAGCCCGGTGCCCATCGGTTCCAGCGGCAACAGAATGTCGGCGAAGATGATGGCCGCGTCCACTTCCAGCGCGTTGATCGGCTGCATGGTGACTTCCGTCGCCAGCTCCGGCGTGCGGCACATCTCCAAAAACGAGTACTTGGCCTTGAGGTCGCGGTAGGCTTTCATGTAGCGGCCCGCCTGGCGCATGAACCAGAGCGGCGTCGCATCCACCGGCTCGCCCCGGCAGGCTTTCAAAAATCGAGAGTTTTCTTCCGTATTCATTCGTTTTCCAAAAAAGTATTGGGGAACGGCCGCCGTGCGTGCGGCGTGGGGTCCAGATCGAGCCTTCAAAGCCCCCGAAGTCCCGTGGGTCGTATTGGGTCGAATTTCGATTATAGGATCAAGAAGCGAGAATTATCAACGGCTTTATTGCCCTTCGGCGGCCTGAGAGCCCGAAACCGGCGCAAATCCGGGGTCCAGCCGGCGGATTTCGGCCAGCACCCAGGGGTCCGTCTCAATCTGCAGGGGCGTGCGCACCCGGGCCGCAGCCGCGTCGCCCAGCAGCTCGCCCAGCGCCCACACCGCATGCGCCCGGATCAGCGGTTCGGCGTCATCGAGCACCCGAACCAACGGTTCCACAGCATCCGGATTGCCGGAATTTCCCAGCGCCACCGCCACATTGCGCAAAAATCCGCGCCGCTTGATGCGCTTGATCGGGCTTTTGCGGAACCGCTCGCGGAACGCGGCATCATCCATGCCGATGAGATCGATCAGGCGGCGCGTCGTCACAGGCTCGGCGAACGCCGCTTCCGGCACCGGCGCCGCGTGCTCGTTCCAGGGACAGACGATCTGGCAGTCGTCGCAGCCGTAGATGCGGTTGCCCATGGCCTTCCGGTATTCGAGTGGAATCACCCCCTTGTACTCGATATTGAGGTAGGAGAGGCATTTCCTCGAATCCAGCACGTAAGGCGCGACGATGGCGCCTGTGGGGCAGATGTCGATGCATTCCTGGCAGGTCCCGCAGCGGTCCGGCGCCGGATCTGAGGCGGTCAACGCGACGTCCACCAGGATTTCCGAAAGGAAATACCAGGAGCCGATTCCCTCGCTCAGCAGGTTGGTGTGTTTGCCGATCCAGCCCAGCCCGGCTTGCTGCGCCAGCGGTTTTTCCAGCACCGGCCCGGTGTCCACGTACACTTTCGTCTGGCAGCCCGCCCACTGCTCGCGGATGAAACGCTCCAGCTGCTTGAGCCGCGGTCCGATCACATCGTGGTAATCCTCGTTCAGGGCGTAGAGCGAGATGTCGCCCACATCCCTCTCTTCCAGAAAACCCATGTCCTTGTGCGCCGTGAGGTAGTCCGTGCGCAGGCAGACCACGCTTTTCACGCCTTCGAGCACTAAGTTCATGTCCGAGCGCTTTTCCCGCCAGCGCGCCATGTAGGCCATCTCCCCTTCATAGCCCAGCTCGATCCAGCGCTGGTAATTGCGCACCGCATCCGGCATCTGAGGCGCGGTGACGCCGAATCCGTCGAACCCGAGCGCCAACGCCTTTTGCCGGAGCGCTTTGAGTTTTTCATCTGTCGCCGAGGCCGTCATGAAATCCGATCCGGTTGCTCCTGCAGGGGGTTTTTGTTATTCTCTCATCAAATTGCATTGAAACAAAGGCTTCAGCCCGTTTGCCCGGCGGCAAACCGCACCGGCTGCGTCTGGCCGGGCGCGCGGCACAAGCCATCGCTTCCGTCTTCTGCGGGCGGAATTTCCGGATGTATCCTCAAACGGAAGGGGCATCGAGTGAACCAGACCGCGTACTTTTACAACCCCCTCTACCTCAAGCACGATACCGAACCGCACCCGGAAAACCCCGGCCGGCTTCGCGCCATCGACGCCAAGGTGAAAGACTCCGAAATCTACCCCCACCTCGCCGTTTTAGAACCCAGCAAAGCCAGCCCGGAAGACATCAGCCGCAACCACGATTCCGGCTACGTCGCGGAAGTGCAAAAAGCCTGCGAGCAGGGTCTGCGGCAGTTGGATGCGGACACCGTGGTGAGCGACCTGTCCTACGAAGCGGCTCTGCTCGCCGCCGGTGCGGGCATGAACGCGGTGGACTGGGTGCTGGAGGAAGACAACCGCAACGCGTTCTGCGCTGTGCGGCCGCCCGGACACCACGCCGAACAGCGGCGCGCGATGGGGTTTTGCCTGTTCAACAATGTGGCGGTCGCCGCCCGTTACGCGATCCAGCAGAAAAAACTGAACCGCGTGTTCATCTTCGACTGGGACGTGCATCACGGCAACGGAACCCAGCATTCGTTTTACGGCGACGCGTCCGTCTACTATTCCAGCGTCCACCAGTATCCATTTTATCCCGGCACCGGAGACGCGGACGAAACCGGCACCGGGGACGGCCTGGGCACGACGCTCAACTTTCCCTTAAACGCCTACTGCGGCGACAAGGTCTATCTCGATCTGGTCGAGAACAAGCTGATCCCGGAAATGATCCGCTACAAGCCCGATCTCATCATCATCTCCGCGGGCTTCGACGCCCACCGCAACGACCCGCTCGCGAATATGGAGGTAAGCACCGAAGGCTATGGTAAGATGACGGAACGCATCAAACAGGCAGCGGGAGAGATCTGCGGGGGACGCCTTATTTCCATGCTCGAAGGCGGCTACAACCCCGACGATCTGAGCGACTCCGTGCTCATCCACCTGAAACAACTGATGGCGTAAACTCGAACTAATTGGTCCAGCCATGCTGCAAAAATTCCTTCGCCAGTCCACCAACAAAGTCATCGAAGCGTTGAACATCGGCTCGATGGAAATGATCAACCTCAATCAGGATCTGCTCACCCCGGATTTCGTGCTGGTCGGCCTGCTGGAACAGGAAAATTCCATGATCGTGGAATTGCTGGAAACCGCCTATCCGGAGGACAAGGAACTGGCCCGCACGCTGCTGGATCAAATTTTTGAAGCGCAAAAAGATCAGAGAAAGCTGGAGCCGGGCACCGTCCAGAACATTCACCTGGCCAAGGAAACCGAGACCCTGTTCGAGATCGCGCACGAGGAAGCCAAAAAACTGGGAGACAAACTGATCGGCGTGGGCGCGCTGTTTCTCGCCCTGCTCGATCCCCGCGTCGGCAAGGTGGCCACCATCCTGAGCGAAGCCGGAGTCAAATACACCCGTGTCAAGGACGATCTGGAGATCATGCGCGGCGGCCGCACCATCGACGACAAGGACGCCGAGGGCAAGTTCACCGCCATGGATCAGTTCACCACCGATCTGACCGACCGCGCCCGGCGCGGCGAGCTCGATCCGGTCATCGGACGCGAAAAAGAGATCAACCGCCTCATTCAGATCCTCTCGCGGCGCAAAAAGAACAACCCGGTTCTGATCGGAGAGACCGGCGTCGGCAAGACCGTGATCGTCGAACGACTGGCTCAGCGCATCGTGGACGGCGAAGTGCCGGATTCGCTGCGCAACAAACGGGTCAAACTTCTGGAGATGTCCGAGATCATCGCGGGTGCAAAAATGCGCGGCGAGTTCGAGGAACGCATGAAGCTGGTCAAGGATGAAATCATCGCCGCCAAAGGGAACATCATTCTCTTCATCGATGAGCTGCACACTCTCATCAGCGCCGGCGCCGGGGCCGGCGGCGTGGACGCGTCCAACATCCTGAAATCCGCCCTGGCGAAAGGCCAGCTTCAGTGTATCGGCGCCACCACCACCGACGAATACAAAAAAAGCGTCGAACAGGACAAAGCCCTGGCACGCCGGTTTCAACCCATTCTGATCCAGGAACCTTCGGTGGAGTTGACCATCAAAATCCTCGAGGGGCTCAAACATCAATACGAAAAACATCACTCCGTTGTCTACCAGGACGAAGCGATCGTCGCCGCCGCCCGCCTGTCGGAAAAACACATCTCCGACCGGTCGCTGCCCGACAAGGCCATCGACCTGCTGGACGAAGCGGGTTCGAAAAAACACCTCGCCCTGAAAAACATACCCGTGAGCGTTCGCGAGTTGGAAAACGAAAAAAAACGCCTGCAGCAAAAGCAGAATGACCGCTTCGCCCAGCAGAATTTTGAGGAGGTCGCGGAGATCCGCCAGGAGATCCTGGAACTGGAAAAAAAACTTTCCCAGGAAAAATCAAAATGGGCAGAGGAGATGAACGGTCTGGACGCTTCGGTGACTGCCGAGGATATCGCCAAAGTGGTGGCCACCTGGACCGGAATCCCCGTGGACAAGATCCGGGAAACGGAAAAGGAAAAACTGCTGCACATGGAAGAAAACCTGCACCGCCGCGTGGTGGGCCAGGAAAACGCCATCATCGCCGTGAGCAACGCCATCCGCAGAAACCGCGCGGGCCTGAAGGAAAAGGACAAACCCATCGGCAGCTTTCTGTTTCTCGGCCCCACCGGTGTGGGCAAGACCGAGCTGGCCAAGGCGCTGGCCGAGTTTTTGCTGGACGACGAAAACCGCATCATCCGTCTCGACATGTCCGAATACATGGAAAAGCACACCGTGTCCAAAATCATCGGATCGCCGCCGGGCTACGTCGGCTACGACGAGGGCGGCCAGCTCACCGAAAAGGTGCGGCGCAACCCTTACTCGGTGATCCTGCTCGACGAGTTGGAAAAAGCCCATCCGGACGTGTTCAACGTGTTGCTGCAACTGCTCGACGACGGCCGGCTGACGGACGCGCACGGGCGCGTCACCAGCTTCAAGAACGCCATCATCATCGGCACCTCCAACGTCGGATCGAAAGCCATCTCCCAGACCCAGAGCACCATCGGTTTCGGCACCGCCAAGGAGACCGTCAAAAAATACAAGGAGGTGCAGGCGCTGGTGATGAGCGAGGTGAAAAAAATATTCAAGCCCGAATTCATCAACCGCCTCGACGACCTCATCGTGTTCCACAACCTGACTCCGGAAAACGTGCGCGAGATCGCGGATCTGATGATCGCCAACCTCAACAAGCGCCTGAGCGATCAGAACATGACCATCGATGTGAGCGACGCCGCGAAAGACAAGCTGGCACAGGACGGGTTCAGCGAAGTCTACGGAGCCCGGCCCCTGAAGCGGCTGATCGAGGAGCAGATCGAAAACCCCATATCCATGAAGATCATCAACGGAGAATTCGAACTGGGTGGAAACATCTCCGTGGATTGGATCAACGGTCAATACACCTTTGAAAAAGCCGAACCCATCCCCGCTTGAGCATGCCGGGCATCCCGCATCTCACCACGCGTTTGCGCGACCGGAACGACGGCTTCTGTCGATGGCGTTTCTGGTGGCGCTGGGTGTGATCCTGCACCGGGTGGAGGCCCTGCTGCCCCTCCCCTCGCCCTGGATCAAACTGGGGCTCGCCAACGTCATGACCCTCGCCGCGCTGGTGTTTCTCGGTTTCAAGGAAGCCGTGATCGTCACCGCCCTGCGGGTGATCCTCGGATCGGTGGTGGGAGGGACGTTTCTCGGCCCGACGTTTTTTCTCAGCCTGGCGGGCGGTCTGAGCGCCGTCATCCTGATGGCGTGGGTCTACCGCAACGGCAGCGGCCCCTTCAGCCTGATCGGCGTCAGCGTGTCCGGCGCGTACGCGCATACCCTGGCCATCGCACTGTGCGTGTTCGCCGTGTTCATCCGCGAGCCCGCCTTCCTCAACCTCCTGCCGCTGTTCCTCACGCTGGCACTGGTGTCGGGCCTGTTGACCGGCGTGATTGCAGAAAAACTCATCGACAGCCTGCGCGCGCACAACATCGCCTTTAAATAAACCCGGCCTTCCACTTTTTCGCCGCGGCAGTTTCCGTTAAAAAATTTTTAGACTTTTTTTTCGCGTTGACTTACACTTGCGTGGATTGCGATTGCAAAAACGCAATCGACTGGAAACGTCAGCGGCTTGACTCCAGGAGAATCCGCCTCCACCGGACAGCTCTTGTCAGGATCTCCACCGGAATGGCCGTCCTCATCGCACACCCATTGTGACCGCCCCGCATCCTGTGAAGATATCGATCGTCATCCCCGTCTACAACGAACAGGCCACACTGCGCGAGATCGTCCGCAAGGTGGAAGCCACCCCACTCGACAAGGAAATCATCCTGATCGACGACGGGTCCACCGACGACAGCCGGAAGATCCTCAAGGAGTTCGAAAACCGGGAAGGCTTCGTCGTCCGCTATCACGAAAAAAACCGCGGCAAAGGGGCGGCGCTGCGCACCGGCTTTTCGCAGGTCTCGGGGGACGTCGTCATCGTGCAGGATGCGGACCTGGAATACGACCCCCGGGATTACACCGCGCTGCTCGAGCCCGTTCTCGACGGCCGCGCCGATGTGGTGTTCGGGTCGCGCTTTCTCGGCGGCCCCCACCGCGTGCTGTTTTACTGGCATTACGTCGGCAACAAGGTTTTGACGACGCTGTCCAACATGCTGACCAACCTCAACCTCACCGACATGGAAACCGGCTACAAGGTTTTCACCCGCAGAGTGATCGATTCCATTTCATTAAAATGCGACCGCTTCGGGTTCGAACCCGAGATCACCAGCAAAATTTCCAAGAAAAAATTCCGGGTTTACGAAGTGCCGATCTCCTACAGCGGCCGGGACTATTCCGAAGGCAAGAAGATCACCTGGAAAGACGGCATCGCCGCCCTCTGGTACATTTTCAAATTCCGTTTTGTGAACTGAACGTTTGCGATGGGAGGTTGCGGGCGGGAGTTCAGGAGGCTTCCAGGGGTTCGCCGCAGAAATCGCAAACCGTGTCCTGAGCCAGCACCACATGGTGGCAGGAGGAGCAGGTGGGGAATCGTTCGTGTTCCCGGATCAACGCCCGGGCTTTCTGCACGTCCGTCTTCTTGGCCCACAGGCGCACTTTCGTGAGCTCCCCGGCAGGCGCCGGGCTGGCGTGGAAGGAAACATTTTCCAGGACGCAGGGAATCCCCTCGTTTTCCAGAAACCCCTGCAGGATGTAGGCGTCCGGTTCCTGCGTCACCGTGACCACGACATCCAGCTCTTCGATTTCATTGTCCTCGCCGGGCAGGCTGTCCACCAGCCGGACTTTGCATTCCGGGCAGAGGCTGAATTCCGGACGAAACTCGGATTCGCATTTGGGGCAAAACGGCATACGTTTTCTCGCTCCTGCGTTGCGTGGGTATTCCTCCTTGTAACACACGCGAGCGCATTTGCCAAAAAAAGAAACGCGCCGCTGCGGGCGCTGCGTCAATCGTATTTGTCGATCCTGCCGTTCGCCACGCCGCTTTCAAACGCGCGCGTTTCGCGCGACAGCACACCGCTCAACAGCAGAAGCCCGATCAGGTTGGGCACCGCCATCAGACCGTTCAGGGCATCGGAGAAATTCCACACCGGCTCCAGCGAGTACACCGCCCCGATCAGCACAAAGGCCACCCACAAGATGCGATAGGGCGTCACCGCTTTCAGCCCGGCGATGAACTCCACGCATTTTTCCCCGTAATAACTCCAGCCGAGGATGGTGGAAAACGCGAAATTCACCACGCTCACGGTCACGATCCATTTGCCCCAATCCCCCGGCAGTCCGGCGGAAAACGCCTGTATGGTGAGCGCCACCCCCGTTGCCCCGGATTCCCACACACCGGTGGCCGCCAGCACCATCGCGGTGAAAGAACACACCACCAGCGTGTCGAGAAAGGTGCCGGTCATCGACACCAGCGCCTGCTTGCCGGGCTGGTTCGTCTTCGCGGCGGCAGCGGCGATGGGCGCGCTGCCGAGTCCCGATTCGTTGGAGAACAGGCCGCGCGATACCCCGGATTGCAGCGTCTGCGACAGCGTCGCGCCGGCAAACCCGCCGACCACCGCGGTGCCGGTGAACGCCTGCCTGAAGATGGCCGCGAGCCCCGGCCCCACCCGCGAGAAATTTCTCAATATCACGATCAAGGCCCCGCCGAAATAGAGCAGCACCAGAGCGGGAACCAGAAACACCGACACCTGCGCGATGCGCCGGATGCCGCCCAGAACCACCAGCGCCGTCAAAAAGGCGAGGCACACGCCCACCCAAAAGGAATCGAGTCCGAACTCCGCCAGCGCCTGGGACGTGGTGTTGGCCTGCGCCATGTTGCCGATGCCAAACGCCGCGATGGCGCCGAAAAAAGCAAAACACAGGGCGAGCCATTTTTTTCCCAGGCCCTGTTGGATGTAATGCATGGGGCCGCCGGAGATCTTTCCATCGGCGTTGACCTTGCGGTATTTGACCGCCAGAAACCCCTCGCTGTACTTGGTCGCCATCCCGAATACGGCGGTGATCCACATCCAGAACACCGCCCCCGGCCCGCCCACCGCCACCGCCTTGCTCACGCCGGCGATGTTGCCGACGCCGATGGTGGACGCGAGCGCCGTCATCAACGCGCCGAGGTGGGAGATGTCGCCATCGCCGTCGCGCTCTTTCGCAAAGGTGAGCCGCAGCGCGTAGCCGAGTTGACGAAACTGAATGCCACGCAGGCGGACCGTGAGATAAATGCCGGTTCCCACCAGGAGGATCATGAGCCAGGGCCCCCACACGAGACCGCTGAAGTCTGCAAGAAACTGGTTCAGGGAAGTCATAGGAGTTGAAGAAGGAAGGGTTGAAGGAGGAAAAAAAACCGGCCCCGCAGGGGGCCGGTTCATTTTAAAGCCGGGCGGCCGGAAATGGCAAGAGAAAGGCGGTGCGCCTTCTCAAGATCAATAGCCGCTTTTGGATTGCGAGCCTTCCGGTTCGGGCGGCGCCGACGCGGGAATGGGAGAAGAAGCGGGCGCCGGAACCGGATCGCTGTTGGTATCGGGACCGGGCGCGACGGGCGGCGCTGCGGCCGGGCCGGCGGCTGCCGCGGTCTTCATTTCGGATTGCAACTGTTCGATCAAGGCGGCTTTCTGAATTTTTTCCGCGTTGATGCGGGTGCGCTCACCGATGAACACCAGCCGTTTGGGATATTCCTGCTTTTTCGCCTCCAAGTCTTTCGCGATGCTGGCCTTCAAAAAGGCCTGCGCGGCTTTCAGCGACGCCGATTCGGATGTCTTGAGTTTTTCCAGCAACGCTTCCTTGGCGGGCAGCGCGCCGACGATTTCATTTCTCAGCATGAGCGCGCTGCGGCGCTGCGGCACATAGTCCTCATACTTTTTGTAACGCTCGATGTCCTGATTGAGAAAGGCGATCGTCTCCTGCATCATTTTCGCATCCCCTTCTGACGCTGCCGCACCGGGGGCGTTTTGCGAGTCGGCGGAACCGGACGCGTCGCCCTGTCCCTCATTCGCCTGCGGCATCGGTTTCACCGGCGGAGCGGGCAGAGGCCGCATTTTCATTTTTTTGACTTTGGTGCCTTTGCGGTATTTTTCTGGGATCTTCTGCAGGCTGTCGGTGAAATGCACCCGGCCCGTCTCGTCCTTCCATTTGTAGATCCCGGCAGCCGCCGTCTGCGGCAGGGCGAAGGTCCAGGCTGCCAGAATCAGCCAAAGCCACGCACCGGTTTTCGCACCAGAAACGAATTTCCCGCTCATAAGGTCTCCTCCGGATTCGTTCGGGGAATGGATTGCGAAATCGCAATTAAAGGTCGGTCAATCTATAAATTATAACAACGGGAAGGCCGCTATGCTATAATAAAATCAATAAGATAGGGCGATAATGGGCGTCGCCGGAATGCGGGAAAATTCAACCTTTTTCGATGCGAAAAAACCATGTCTGAAAGCCAATTGGTCCATCTGACCGAGAACATTTTCAAACTCCGGGAACAGGACCGCATCGTCGGGTATTACCTGTACGACGAATTCGACGAGGTGCTGTCGCGCATCGAGGGGCTGCTGGCGGAGCCGGAAACCTACCTCTCCCGCTACCTGGTCATCACCCTGGGCGGCACCCTGAACATCGCCGGGAAACGCCTGATCCTGCCTGTGGAGGTGTGCAGGCTGGTGGACATGGGAAAGGTCAAGACGCGCTGGCGGAAGGAATCGTTGATGGACGCCCCGACGCCCCTGGACATCCAGAACGTGACGTCCGCTGAAGAAGAGCTGATCCTGAATTATTTCGATCTGGAACCCTACTGGGCGGTGAAAAAGTTTTCCGGGGAAAACGACGAAAAAACCGGCCCTTCCACCGCCTAAGCCCCCTGCCCCCGCCTGCGAATCTCAACGGTTGGCGAATTCGCTTTTTTTCACCCGCTGCAGCAGCCGCTCCACCGCTTCGGACACGTCCTTGACGCTGATGTCTTCCAGACAATAGGGCTTGTAATGCGGCGAGGGTTTGCACTCCTTGAAAAACCGCTGCCGGCACGGCGAGCAATGGTACGACTTTGTGACGATCTCCTGCCATTCGGCGTCCATGTACGGCCCGGAAGTCTGCGGGCTGCCCGGGCCGAAGATGCCCACCACCGGTGTCTTCACCATCGCCGCCACGTGCATCATGCCGCTGTCGTTGCCGATGAACAGTTGGCAGCGCTGGATCAACGCCGCGATCTCGCGAAGGTTCATGGCGGGAAGAAGGTGCGCCACGCCTTCCGGGCAGTTGCGGTGGATTTTCTTCAACAACACCTCTTCGGCAGGGGTCCCCAAAAGCACGATCTTCACGCGCCGCTCTTTCGCCAGCTTCTGACACAGGATGGCGAAACGGTCGGTGTGCCAGCCCCGCTCCGGTTTCGAGGTGCCCGGATGCACCGCGATCAACGCATCGCCGGGCCGCACTTCCATCTCGGACAAAAACCCATCCACCTCCTGATCGGTTTTTTCCGGGTTCAAAGGCGCGAACTCTTTTTCCGGTGCATCGAGTTTGAGCGGCGCGAAAATATTGAAAAAATAATCCACCCGGTACTCGCTGCGTTTCTGCTTCGAGCTGACGGAAAGCGGGTGCGTGAGAAAGATCTCGCGCCCGTCGGTGTTGTAGCCCAAACGGTGCTTGGCGCCCGCCAGGCATAAAAGCATCGCCGAGCGCAGCGAGTTGGGCAGCACCACGCCGAGGTCGAACTGGTACTTGCGCAGGTTCCAGGCGAACCGCACCGCGCTCAGGAAACTCTCCTTCGGCCGGAACGGCAGCGAGATCATCGTGTCCACCGCCGGGTGGCCCGACAACAGTTCGTCCGCCGGGGATTTCGCCACGACGGTGATGCGCGAATGCGGAAATTTTTTGCGCAGTGACTGCAGGGAGGGAATCGTCAGGACCACGTCGCCGATCCAGTTGGGCATCCACAACAAAATATTGTGGAGATCTTTTTCGTGCAGAGGGGTCTCGGAAGGTGGTGTCATGGGGTTCAGGATTCCTTGAGCCTGCGGATGTGAGCACCGAGCCGGGACAGTTTCTCTTCCATGGCTTCGTAGCCCCGGTCGATGTGGTACACCCTGGAAATCTGCGAGGTCCCCTTCGCCGCCAGCGCGGTCAGCACGAGCGACGCACTGGCCCGAAGATCCGTCGCCATCAGGGGAGCGCCGCTCAACCAGGGAACGCCGCTGACGATGGCGGTGTGCCCGTCGATGGTGATGTTCGCGCCCATGCGGCGCATTTCCGCCGCGTGCATGAACCGGTTCTCGAAAACGTTTTCCACGATGATGCTCTGTCCTTCGGCCACCGTCATCAGCCCCATGTACTGCGCCTGAAGATCGGTCGGAAAACCGGGGTGCGGCTGCGTCTTGATGTTCACCCCCTTGAGCCTTTGCGGTGACCGCACGTGCAGACGCGCGCCGTCGGATTCGATCTGCACGCCCGCCTGCTGCAGTTTGTGGATCGCCGCTTCCAGGTGCTGGGGAACGCAGTTGTCGATCTCCACCTCGCCGCCGGTGATCGCCGCCGCCATGATGTAGGTCCCCGCTTCGATGCGGTCGGGAAACACCCGGCTTTCGATCGGCTTGAGACCGGAGACGCCCTGCACCATGATCACATCGGTGCCGTGGCCTTCGATCTTGGCGCCGCAGCGGTTCAACGTGTCCGCCAGGAACACCACTTCCGGCTCCTTCGCCGCGTTCTCGAGCAGCGTTTCCCCTTCGGTGAGCGCCGCCGCCATCATCAGGTTCATGGTGCCGGTGACCGTGACCGTGTCGAAATAGACGTGGCTGCCCCGCATGCGCTTCGCGCTGCCGTCCATGTAGCCCTGCTCGAGTGAGATCTCCGCCCCCAGCGCTTCCAGCCCCTTGATGTGCAGATCCATCGGCCGGGCACCGATGGCGCAGCCGCCGGGAAGCGACACGCGGGCGCGCCCCAGCCGCGCCAGAAGCGGCCCGAGCACCAGGCAGGAGGCCCGCATGGTGGAAACCAGTTCGTAAGGCGCTTCGTGATTGTGGACATCGGAGGTGTCGAGCACGATGCGGTCGCCCTCGAAAAAATCCACCCGCGCGCCGAGCACGCTCAACAGACGCACCATCGTGCGGACATCCCGCACCTGCGGGAGCCCCGTGATCTCGTTCTTGCCGGCGGTCAACAGCGTCGCCGCGAGCAGCGGCAGCGCGGCGTTTTTCGCGCCGCTCACCGAAACCCGTCCCTCAAGCCTGCGGCCGCCTTCGATCCAGAGTTTATCCATCGTTTCGCCTTTGCGTGCACACGACGCGGTCGCAGCCGCTGAGGTCTTCAATCACTTGCGGCGTAGTGTAGCCGCCGTGCGATTCGATCAGCGAAGCAACCGGCTGCGCCTGATCCTCGCCGATCTCGAAAAACAACCCGCCGCCCGCAACCAGTTTCGAATGCGCATCGGGTATCAGGCGGCGGTATGCATCGAGCCCCTGTGGCCCGCCATCCAGCGCCCGCGCGGGCTCGTGATCCTGCACATCCGGCATCAACGTTTGCATCCGCTGTGTATCGATGTACGGCGGGTTGCACAGGATCGCATGGTACTCGCCCTCAACGTCTGCAAACCAGTCGCTGAGCACAAACCGGATGCGTTCGGCGACGCCGTGCCGCTCCGCGTTGTTGCGCGCCACAGTCAGAGCTTTCTCGCAGACATCCACCGCGGTGATCCGGCTCTCAGGATATTGTCTGGCAAGACACACCGCGATGTTTCCGGAACCGGTCCCCAGATCCAGCAAACGCAGGGGGACGGGAAACGATGTGGCGGCGAGCCATTGCTCGAAACGCTCTAACAGCAACTCCGTCTCCCAGCGCGGAATGAGGACATCCGCATCGACGGCAAAATCCATTCCCATGAATTCCTTCTGCCCCAGAATGTAGGCCACCGGTTCGCAGCGAACGCGGCGTTCGATCAACGCGGCGCTCACGCGCCGTTCTTCAGAATTGAGACGTCTCCCGGGATGCATGTGAATCGCTTCGCGCGAAATGCCGAGCGCACCGGCCAATAGCAGTTCCGCATCCAGCCGGGAAGAGGATGTCCCGCAAGGGGCGAGTGCCTCCGCCGCCCAGTCGAGAAACGCGCGCACCGTCTGCACCGGATTGTCTCGAGATAAAACCGCTTTCACAAGAAAATTCTCCCTTCATCGAACGAAAAAACCGTTTCTCGCAAAAACAAGAGACCGCGTTTCAGGCAGTCACCGTCTCCGAATTGTTCTGCTGCGAGTCCTCAGGGTTTGCCTTCAACGCCTCCGTTTGAAAATGCAGCGTCAGCGCATCGAGGATCGTGTCGAGGTCTCCCTCCAGAACCTGGGTCAGTTTGTGCAGCGTGAGTCCAATGCGGTGGTCGGTGATGCGTTCCTGCGGAAAATTGTAGGTGCGGATGCGTTCGCTGCGGTCGCCGCTGCCCACCTGCTGCTTGCGGTCGCGCGCCTGCTCTGCCTGCTGCTTTCTCTGCTCTTCGTCGTACAGGCGGGCGCGCAGCACCTTCATGGCTTTTTCCTTGTTCTTGTGCTGGGATTTTTCGTCCTGGCAGGTGACCACCACGCCTGTAGGCACGTGGGTGATGCGCACGGCGGAATCGGTGGTGTTCACGCTCTGGCCGCCGGGGCCGGAGGAGCGGAACACATCGATTTTCAAATCCACCGGATTGACCTGGATGTCCACGTCCTCGACCTGCGGCAGGATGGCGACGGTCACCGCGGAGGTGTGCACGCGACCCTGGGTCTCCGTTTCGGGCACCCGCTGCACCCGGTGGGTGCCGCTTTCGTATTTCAACCGGCTGAACACGCCTTTGCCGTTGATGCTGGCGATGACCTCCTTGAACCCGCCCTTGCCGGTCTCGTTGGAACTTAAGATTTCAAAGTTCCATTGTTTGGCCTCCGCATAACGGGTGTACATGCGGAACAGATCGCTGGAAAACAGCGCCGCTTCCTCGCCGCCGGTGCCCGCTCGGATTTCCAGAATGACGTTTTTGCTGTCGCGCGGATCCTTGGGCAAAAGCAGCCGTTTGAGACTGGCCTCCGCTTCCTCGCGTTGCCGCTTGAGCCCGCTCAGCTCTTCTTTCGCCAGCTCCAGAAGTTCGGCATCGCTTTCCTCAGCCAGGATCTGCTCGTTTTCCTCCTGCTGCCGGAGAATGCGTTTGAGTTCCTTCGCTTCCTGCACGATCGGTGCGATCTCCGCCTGCTCGCGGGCGTACTTCTGATATTCGGACTGCTGGGCGATGATCTTCGGATCGCTCAACAGCTCGTTGAGTTGGTCGTGGCGTTTTTCGATCGATTCCAGCTTCTCAAACATGGGTCCGCTCTGGGAAGGAAAGGGATGGTGTGATCAAGAGAACACACTGCGTGCGGAGAATAGAAACCAGGCGGCCTCCGGCCCGCAATGGGAGGAAGCTACTGGGGAGTGGGGGTTTCCTGCTTGCTGTCGGCGCTTTTTTTATACTTGCGGTTGAATTTTTCGATCCGGCCGGCGGTGTCGATCAGCTTCTGTTTGCCAGTGTAAAACGGGTGGCAGTTCGAACAGATTTCCACGTGCATGTCCTTGACCGTGGCACTGGTCGTCACTTCGTGCCCGCAGGCGCACCGAACGGTGGTTTCAAAATATTCAGGATGGATTTCGGCTTTCATGTGTGACCTCGTGCCTTCGAATCAGGAGTTCATGGTCGCCAGGAACTCGGAATTGGTCTTGGATTCTTTGATTTTCTGCAGAAGAAGGTCCATCGTATCATTGATGCCCATTGGGAGTAAAACTTTTCTGAGCAGCCAGACCCGCTGCAGATCCTCGGGCGGCATGAGCAGCTCTTCCTTCCGGGTTCCGGAACGGTTGATATCGATGGAAGGAAAGGTGCGTTTGTCGGCCAGTTTGCGGTCGAGCACGATTTCCAGGTTGCCGGTTCCCTTGAATTCCTCGAAAATCACGTCGTCCATCCGGCTTCCCGTATCGATCAGGGCCGTGGCGATGATCGTCAGGCTGCCGCCCTCTTCCAGGTTGCGCGCCGCACCGAAAAACCGCTTGGGCCGCTGCAGGGCATTGGAATCGACACCGCCGGAAAGCACCTTGCCGCTCGGCGGCACGATGGCGTTGTAGGCGCGCGCCAGACGCGTGATGCTGTCCAGCAGGATCACCACGTCTTTCTGATGCTCCACCAGGCGTTTCGCCTTTTCGATCACCATTTCGGCAACCTGAACGTGGCGCTGCGCCGGCTCGTCGAACGTGGAGCTGATGACCTCACCCTTGACCGAACGCTCCATGTCCGTCACCTCTTCCGGACGTTCGTCGATCAGAAGCACGATGAGGACCACTTCCGGATAATTGGTGCTGATGCTGTTGGCGATCGATTGCAGCAGCATGGTCTTACCCGTTCGCGGCGGCGCCACGATCAATCCGCGCTGACCTTTTCCGATCGGCGTCATGAGGTCCATGATGCGCGCGCTGTAGTCCGTGCCGTTCGGAGTCTCCAGCCGCAGCCGTTCCTCGGGGTACAGAGGCGTCAGGTTGTCGAACAGGATCTTGTCTTTAGTCTTATCCGGGTTTTCAAAGTTGATGGCCTCGACCTTGAGCAGGGCGAAATACCGTTCGCTGTCCTTGGGCGGCCGGATCTGTCCGGAAATCGTGTCGCCGGTGCGCATGTCGAACTTGCGGATCTGCGACGGAGAGACGTAGATGTCGTCGGGACCCGGCAGATAGTTGTATGTGGGGGCGCGAAGAAAACCAAATCCGTCGGGCAGGATCTCCAGGACACCCTGTCCGAACATCAATCCATCCTTTTCCGTTTTCGCTTCGAGGATCTTGAAGATCAGGTCCTGCTTCCTGAGACCGCTGTGCCCCTGGATCTTGAGTTCCTTGGCGATGTTGGTCAGCTCGGAGATGGTTTTGGATTTCAATTCTTCTATGTTCATCTGATTCATAAGTCTTAGTCTCTTTGAGGTGGGTTGGGTTGTGTGTTGTCTGGGGTTATGGGCCGATCTTCCGGATAGAGGGCAAAAAAGGATTCAATAGAGTTTGTTTGATTTATATCGAATAGAAATGTTCTATCAAAGGAGCGTAGAAAAAGCCGGATTGCTTGACTGGATTCGGGGTTTTAATGGGAGCTTTGGAGATCAATATCCACTCTAGCCAGTATGATTTTATTTGTCAACTTTTTTCTTTTCCCTGCTCCTTTTCCGACCACTTGCCTGACCCGTCGCCTCAGGCCGGCCTGTGCCCGCACGGTCGCGTCTCAGACCGCGCAGAAAAGCAGAAAATCCTTTCTGCCTTTAAGGTTTCTCTTCCCGCATGCAGCCGGTGAAACCCGCGCTCGGGAAGCCTCGGGAGACACCGCGCCGGATGGGCCGCCCGCGGAAAAAAACCGGCGATCGCATTCCAGCGACACGGCAAACCCGCTGTTTCGGCGGCCGGATAGCGGCCCTTCCCGCTCGCAGGCCCCGGTTGGGGGTTGCTCTTTACCACAGGGAAGGTTATTTTCCCTGAAGAACCCCCGATAATGGGAGCGCGCCATGCCGCAACAAGAACCGTTCCGCATCCGGTCCGAAGAGTTCGAACCGGCCTACCTGAAACTGCACAAAACCGGCGAACTGTTTCGACGCTCGCGCCAGGCCCTGCGCAAACTCGCCGACTGCAAAGTCTGCCCGCGAGACTGCGAGGTGGACCGGCTGTCCGATGAAAAAGCCGTGTGCCAGAGCGGGCGGCACGCCATCGTTTCCAGTTTTTTCCCGCATTTTGGTGAAGAGGATTGCCTGCGCGGTATCAACGGCAGCGGCACCATCTTCTTCTCCATGTGCAACCTCAAATGCGTCTTCTGCCAGAACTGCGACATCAGCCAGGAGGGTGAAGGCCAGGAGGCCGGTCCCGAAGCGCTGGCCCAGATGATGATGCACCTGCAGGACAGAGGCTGCCACAATATCAATTTCGTGACCCCCGAACACGTGGTGCCGCAGATCCTCGAAGCGCTGCCGCTGGCGGTCGAAATGGGACTGCGGCTGCCGCTCGTATACAACACCGGCGCTTACGACTCGATGGACAGCATGCGCATGATGGAGGACGTGGTGGACATCTTCATGCCCGACTTCAAATACTGGGATGCGGAGCGATCCAAAACCTACCTCAAAGCCAAAGACTATCCCGAGGCCGCCCGCACCGTCATCCGTGAGATGCACCGGCAGGTCGGGGACCTCGTTCTCGACGAAAACGGCCTCGCGAAACGCGGGCTGCTGGTGCGGCATCTGGTGATGCCCGGCTCCCCCGATTTCACCCACATCAGCCGTTTTCTGGCCGAGGAGATCTCGCGCGACACCTACATCAACATCATGGATCAATACCGCCCGGCCTGGAAAGTGAGCCCGGAAAAGTACGCCGAGATCAACCGCCGCCCTTCCTCGCAGGAGCTTAAGCAGGCCCACACGGTCGCCCGGTCGTTCGGGCTGCACCGCTTCGACACCCGCGATCCGTTTTACCGCACCACCGGAGCGATTTAAAACGGTTGCGCAGGCGGCCGTTCAATGCACGGCCGTGCCCTGCAGCATCGCACGCAGGGCCATCGCGTTGGGCTGATCGGGATTCAACCGCAAACTGCGCGCAAGGTGCCGCCTGCCGAGTTCGGGCTCACTCAGGACTTTGACGTAAAACATCCCCAGCTGGTATTGAAACGGCGCGCTGTCGGGTCTGAGCTGCGCCGCCTTGCGATAGCCGTTGAACGCCAACCGCCGCCGGCCGGCTTGAAAATGAAACACGCCGCGGTTGAAATGAGCCAGGGCAAAATCCGGATCGAGCGACAGCGCCCTGTCGAACAAAGCGAGCGCTTCTTCAAGCTCTCCCTGATTGCCCTTGAGAATGCCCAACGAGGTGTACGGGCCGGGTTTTTCCGGGTTCATTGCGATCAGCCTGCGGTACACCGCCTCCGCCTTGTCGTGCTGCTGATTCCTCTCGTGGATGAGAGCGGCAATGCGCATGGCCTTGGCATTGTCCGGTTCGATGGCGACCGCACGCGCAAGCGCCGCCAGAGCCGGTTCGGTTTCACCCGCATTCAGATAGGAAAACCCGAGATGCATCTGAGCATGGGTGTTGTTCTCATTTTTGGCCACACTGTCCTGCCACAACGTGAGATCGTCGGCAAACACGGGAATGCGGTGAAGACTCAGGGCGCAAAGAACCAGCAGCACACCGCACACGCTGAAAGCCAGCACGTTCTGAGCCACC
The DNA here is from genome assembly GCA_965223345.1 of Nitrospinales bacterium. Lineage (GTDB taxonomy): Bacteria > Nitrospinota > Nitrospinia > Nitrospinales > VA-1 > CBDCWG01. The sequence goes on along the minus strand of CBDCWG010000012.1, from coordinate 961,696 downwards.
ACGCGCCGCTGCCAAAGGAGGTGAACCCCCAATGAAATCACCAGAAACAATCCGAACGAAGGGATATAAAGAAAGCGGTCGGCCATCATCTGCGGGATCGGAACGATATGGGAAACGGGCAACAGGGACACGGCGAACCAGGCCAGACCGAAAAACACTCTCTTGTCTTTGCGGTAACTGAGCGCCGTGCAAAACAGATAAACCCCGAGCACGATGCCGGACACCAGCACCTCCGGTTGCAGCAGAGAGGTGTGCACGCGGTTGGGATACCACACATTCAGATTCACCGGCAGCAGCAGGGTTTTCAAGTATTCCTTATAGACCACGAGCATGCTGAACAGCGTGTTCCACGGACTGCCCCCGGGATGCGGTTGAATGGTCCCGTGAAGCGAATGCGTGAGCAGTGTGACCCCGACAAAGGCCGCAGCGATCAGGTGATAAGGCAACGTGCGGAACCCGGCGGCGAACAATTTCTTTTTTCCAAACGAGAGCTCGTACAGGACCAGCAGCAGCGGGAAGATCACCACCGAGGACTTGGACAGACACGCCAGGATGAAACAAACCAGCGAAAGAGCGCGGCGTTCCAGCTTCAGATAGCTGTAAAGCGAAAGGAATAAAAAAAAGAATGACAGAACATTTTTTCTTTCGGAGATCCACGCCACGCTTTCGACGTGCACGGGATGCACCAGAAACAACAGCGCCGTTCCCACCGCCACAAAACGGGAGCGGCACAATTCGAATGCGATCAGGTGCACCAGAAACACATTGCCGATGTGCAGAAGAGTGTTGGTGACATGGTATCCCGTGGGGTTGAGGCCGAACAAAAAATAATCGAAACTCAAAGACAGAAAGGTGAGAGGCAGGTAATCCCATTTATAAAAGGAACTGAAGATTTCCCGGAGGCCGGGCAAATCGAAATTCTTGATCAAATGGTTTTGAAGAACATAGACCGAATCGTCGAATAAAAACTGGCCACCCAGGGAAGCAAAATATACGAGAAAAGCCAACGCGCCGTAAAACCCCAGAAAGGGGGCCTGCGAGCGCAACATGAATTTCACATTGCCGATTTTTTCCATCATCGTTCACCCGGACGCATCAACGCCCACACATCGTTCGCAGTGTCCGGGTTTCCCTCGATTCCATACGATTTCAGGATGCCATCCAGGTCAAACCCAGCACCCTTCAGCGCCTTTTCGCCATTTTCCACCGGCGCCGTCCTAAACGGAGCGAGGATTTTTTCTTTCCGGATCGATGTGTGCTGCGGATACAGGTTGAACACATAGCGGTGCTCCCCTTCATAAACGTTGAGAAACCACTCCTTGCGCTTGTGCGACCAGGTGGTGAGCGAAGTCACGTGGCTTTTCTTTTCCTCTCCCAACAGAGAAACCGCTTGGGGCGAGAGCCTGGCATCGACGTGAAAAAAATCGAGGAAGGTCTGAGCCAGATCGATGCTTTCGCCCAGCCGGGTGTCGATGCCCCGTTTGCCGTTCCATTTCACCAGCAGCGGCACGCGCGTCACTTCCTCATCGTTGTGGTAGCCGTATTCGATCTTGCCCCTGGAAAGGATTTTTCCGTGATCGGCGGTCACCATCAACAGCGTGTCTTCGTGCCAGCCGCTCTCCTCAAACCGTCGCACGAATTCTTTCAGGCTGCGGCTTCCCCGGCGCACCGATTGCCGGTACTTTTCCCGCATGGTCTCGACCGCCCAGGCGTCCTCTTTGCGATACGTGTAATCCTGGTCCTTGAGCATCTTCTGTCGCACCTTCTGCAGCCGCTCTGTGGGCGTGAAGTCCGCCTTCTCCAGCTCCCAGGTCTTGGGCCCGGATTCCGATGGCGTGAGGGCGTTGACGGGCAGGTGTACGATCATGAAAAACGGCCGCGCCTCTTCTCTCAAAGACTGGATTTCCTCGGGCACCCAATGCCGCAAAGGGTGCAGATAGGAATCGCCGTTGACTCCGGACAGAAAACCGTGGATCGCTTTTTCACGCCCGCCCATCGCCTTTCCGCGGGCGCCGGCGCCCCGCATCTCGAACACGTTGTAGTCCACGTTCAAAAGCCGCGGCATCCAGGCGAACCGGCTGACCAGATAGGTCGAACGCAGGCCGCGGTACGGAAAATTGTGTACATCCGGAACGCCGTTGTTGTGGTAGGTGAACCAGCGCGTGGTGATGCCCGCTCTCTGCAGTTCTTGCAGCAGTCCGGTCGGCTTGTTTTCTTTGGGATCGGACCAGGCTGTTTTTCGGCCCGCATGCAGGGTGTAAAAAAATCCGGAGGTGTGGGTGAAGTTCGTGCGCACGTTGCTGTACAACACCGCTGATTCGGCCAGTTGGGCGAACTCCGGCGTGTCTTCATCCGGGTTGTAAGGCGAAAGGTATTTTGTGCTGAGACCATCCAGAACGATCAGGATCGCGTTGCGCCGCACTTCCTTCTGCACCGATGACGGGGCCGTCAAGGCGTTCACCGCGGGAAACAGCCAGAGCAGAACGAATCCCAAAGCCGTGACGCCGTAGGACAGAGAAACGACGCGCGGGCGGATGTCCATGGCGCGGGCGAACAGCGCCGCCAGCACAAAGCAGAGCGCCCAGATGCCCGCCACCGCAATCAGGTAGACCACGAATTCGCCCGTACCGGTCCAGTGCGCCTGCACCTGCTGCAGGGAAAATTGAAACACCTCGCTGGTGTCGAGATAGTGCACGGAAAAGCCGAACAGGATCTGGGTGAGCGCCAGAACGGACAGCCCTTTCAATCCGCGTTCTTTGAAACCCTCGCCGGTGAAATAGAGAACCAGCGCCAGCGGAACGGCGAGTACGAGCGCCAGCAGCCATCCCATCGCGACGAGAAAGTGAATCAGAGCGGCCGGGTCGGATTTGAAAAACAGCAGGTCCTGCGACAGGCCGAACGCGATGGAGACCGTGAGCAGGCAAAGCAGGTAGGTCAGGCACCCCGCATCGATGTATTTTATAATTTTTCGCAAAGGAGGATTTTCCGCGTCGGCCGGTCCGAATCGAAAGCCGTCAGTTTGAAGTAGCGTCGCAGCGCCTCGGAAACGGATGCCAGGCTGTAATCGATCACCCGTCCGTGATCCAGCAGGCGGTTGTTGTCGTCCTCCGGATCCACGTATTCAAAGATCACCGCCCGCTCGGACAAGGCATCCATGAGCTGTGCGATCCGGTCCATCGACTGCCGCCCGTTGATGTGCAGATGGTGCATGAGCGCCAGGCACAGCACCACCTGCGAGCGAAACCGCGTGATCATCGAGGGGAACTGCCGCGCGAGAAAACCGAACGCGGGCGTCGGGTTGAGCGCGTTGCCCACCACAGGCGTGATCGGGTAATCGCCCTCGCGGGCGGCATGGTACAGCGCCTCCACGCAGGACTCGCTGGCGTCCATGGAGATCACGCGCGCGCCCTTCTGCGCGGCCAGCAGAGAATACCGCCCTCGATTGCAGCCGAGATCCAGGAGCGTTTCCGGCCGGATCTTCTCCAACAGGGATTCGAGAACCTGTAATTTTTTTTCCTGGCACGCGCCCTCGCACCCCTCGTAGTATCCCGTCCAGTTGTCCCTGGGCGAAGGCAGCGGGATGGCTGCGGTTTTTTTCAACAGCCCCTTTAAAAAACGCACCCGCATCTCCCTGCCGGGACCGCTTTGGGTCTGCTGCGAAATCCGGTTTTGCAGCCCCACTTTGAGATGTTTCTGCTTTTGCGCCCGGCAGTTCATCCAGCGCATCGCCTGGCTCAGGGAATAGCTCAAAGGGTGGCGCAGTTTGTAACGCAGGCTCATGTGGGCATGCACATCGTCCAGCGACACGCCGTGAATATAATCCTGCAGGAGAAACCGCGCCAGCGCTCCTTTGCCCATCGACGCGAGTTGAAGCGGATGGATGAAAAAATTCAAAAACTGCTGGTACGCGGGCCACAAGAGTTTCTGCCCGTTGACGGGAACGATGGAGGTGAAATCCACGTGCACCGGTCGCGTGGCTTCAAACAGGATGTTCCAGGGATACGCATCTTGTAGGATGCAGTCTTTCTCCTGCAGGGCGATGTTCAGCTCCAGTAGGGAAAGCGCCGCGCTTTTGAGCATGGAAGGCGTCCACTCCACGCAATAGGTGAGCGGCTCGATTCTGCGGTGTTCGATGACGAAAGGACAATCCGCCTCGGGAATCGAAAGCGTTGTCGGCTGCGACTCCACAAGATTGTGGATGCGCACCCAATCCCGCACCATCCCCTGCTCGAACAGGGAGCGGTAAAAACTCTCGTTTTCCCTGTGGATCCCTCTGTAGATTTTGTCCTCGTGCAGAAACACGAAGCCGTTCGGGTCCACGTAGGACGAGGCGTGCGTTTGAATGTCTGAAAGTGGGAGTTCCAAGGTTCGTCGTGGGGCGATCGTTCAGGAGCTTTTTTCCGAAAACCGCGCCTTCACGCGTTTGTACAGGGCGGAAAGGTAGCGGAACGGTTTCAGGACCCAGGCGGCCGCCACACCGAAAACGAACATGTAGATCATCTGATACAGCGATCCCAAAAAACCGGGATCGACGTAGGCCTGGGCCACTCCGGGGTAAAAAACCAAAAAAACAGCGGTGCACACGATCCGTTTCATCGCCAAATCCTATTGTTTTTATTATACTTATTGTAATTCAGCCATACCGAATGGTCAAGTGCGCCCCCATAGCGAAAAGGGCGGTCCTCGGGCCAAAAGGGGCGGTTTTTCGGGGATTTTCGCGGGTTCGGAAAGGGGAAAAATCGGGGGTCCGGCGCACCGCTGCGGTGAAAAACGGGGCCGGGATCGGGCTCAAGCCGCATCGGGGAAAAAAGCGTCCCGTCCACAAAACGGGCCGCCGGATCGAGTCAAATGGGTGCGCCGTGGATTCCGCATCGATCCGGTCATCGTGTTTACGACCGCTTTGCAGACATGCGTTCTGAAAAATTGTTTCCTGTGATTGACTTCATCCATGCTTGAAGGCAGAATATCGGTCTGACGGTTTTTTAAACGAAAGCGCGTCGCACGATCCGAACACCGGCGCGCTTTTTCGATCCGTTCTGTTCTCAGGCCGTTCTCTTTTCATCCCGCGGGGGAGCCGGCATTCGAATTTTCCGACTTTAGTGGGAACACACCGTTTCCAACCGATAAGGAATCATCCATGACCACAAAAAGCAAACGGGACAACACCAGCCAATGCGAAAAATGTCTGCCGGCATACTGTTGTAATTATTTCGCCTTCGAGCTCGACGAACCGGAAACCCGCAGAGATTACGAAAGTCTGCTGTGGAAAATCGCGCATGAAAAGGTGTCCATCTATATTTATCGCAAATGCTGGTACATCATGATCCACACCCGCTGTAATTTCCTGAACGCCGACAACAAATGCGGCATCTACGAACACCGGCCCTACATGTGCCGCGAACACAGCACCGAAAACTGCGAATACACAGGCGAGGATTACGGCTTCACCGAGCATTTCAAAAGCTACGACGAGCTGTTGCTCTGGATCAAGGAAAACACCAGCTACCGGTTCACCCAGGAACCCACCGGCGTTCCGGCGAACGTCGTGCACTGCTGATAAAACCCCGCTGCCATTCGCCGGCCAGGCGACAACGCCCGGCTTTTTCACTAAAACGCAAGCGCGGTGAACTTTTGTTAGCAATACCGGTTTGTCTGCACGAGGATGGGCGAAACTGAAAACGTGGTGGGGCGTAAAAGACCTTTCGGAAGAGAATCCGTCCGAAAGGTCGAGGTGGGATTGATACTTTAAGAACTATTTTTTGTCTTTGTCTTCCTTTTTCGGGGAAGCCGCTTTTTTCGGTTTTGCGGCGGGCTTTTTCGCTTCCTTGGTTTCCGCTTTTTTCGGTGCCGCCTTTTTCGCCTTGGCGGCGGGCGCTTTGGCCACAGGTTCCTTCTTCTTCGCGGTTTTCTTTTCGGCGGCCGGCTCGGCAACCTTCTTCGGTTTGGCCTTGGCTTTCGCCTTCGTTTCCTTCACCTTCGGTTCGTCTTCGCCCACAAGCTCGATGAAAGCCATCGGCGCATCGTCACCCAACCGGTTCCCCAGTTTGATGATGCGCGTGTAGCCGCCGTTCCGCTTCGCATAGCGCTCCGCCAGAGGACCGAACAGCTTCTGCACGACCGCTTTGTCGTTCACATTCTTGAACGCCTGGCGGCGGGCGTGCAGCGTGCCCTTCTTGCCCAGAGTGATGGTTTTTTCCACCTTGCTGCGCAGCTCTTTGGCTTTAGGGAGCGTGGTGCGGATCTTCTCCCGTTCGAGCAGAGCCGTCACCAGATTGCGAAACAGGGCTTTGCGGTGCGCGGACGTGCGTCCGAATTTTCTACCGGCTTTCAAATGACGCATGGGGTGTGTCTTTCCTTAAAAAGGATCGCGGGTTGGAATCAACCCACGATATCCGTTTCGATTTCCTTTTTCTTTCTCGCCTGCGTGATCTGTTTCAGATCTTCCTCATCGACCTTCATGCCAAGGTACAATCCCATGTCCTCCAGGATCTCCTTGATCTCGTTGAGCGATTTGCGGCCGAAATTGCGCGTTTTGAGCATCTCCGAATCGGTCTTTTGCACCAGCTCGGCGATCGTCTGGATATTGGCGTTTTTCAGACAATTGTAGGACCGCACCGAAAGCTCCAACTCCTCCACGCATTTGGCCATGTTGGTCAGCATTTTCTGCTTTTTCTCATCGATCTGCGGCTGCACCGGTTCCGGCTCTTCGTCGAAATTGATGAAGATCTGCATGTGGTCCTTGACGATCTTGGCCGCGTGCGCCACCGCATCGTCGGGAGTGATGCCCCCGTTGGTCCAGAGTTCCATGACCAGCTGATCGTAATCGGTCGATTGCCCGACGCGCGTGTTCTCCACGTGGTAGCTGACCTTTTCGATCGGCGAATAGATCGCATCCATCGGGATCATCTGCACCGATTCGTCTTCCAGCCCCTGCCGTTCCGCCGGCACATAGCCGCGCCCTTTCTGGATGATCATCTCCATATTCAGCGAACCGTTCTGGTCGATGGTCGCGATGTGGTGATCCGGATTCAGGATCTGCACATCGGGATCCGCCGTGATATCCGCCGCCGTCACTTTCCCCGGCGTTTCCTTGTTGAGGTAGATCCTTTTGGTCGCCGCCTCACCTGCCAACCGCAGGTTCACCTGCTTGAGGTTGAGGATGATCTCCGTCACGTCTTCGATGACTCCGGGAACCGATGAAAACTCATGGTAGATGCCTTCGAATTTGACGCCCACGATCGCCGCCCCCTCGATGGAGGAAAGCAGCATTCTGCGCAACGAGTTTCCGATCGTGACGCCGTAGCCGCGTTCGAACGGACCGGCGACGAATTTTCCATAAAACGAGGTTTTGTTTTTCTTATCGAATTCCAACCGCTTTGGTTTGACAATTCCCTGGGCTGTGAACATGAAGCCTCCGGTGATTTTTTTTATCGAGGAACCATTAATAATGTAATTATTAACGATAAATCTTGGTGAAAACGAAAAGAGCGGTCAGCGAGAATAAAGCTCAACGATCAGCTGCTCTTCGATCGGAATGGTAATGTCTTCGCGCGTCGGCAACGATTGCACGATTCCCTGCTTGCTGTCGGCATCGAATGAAAGCCAGTGCGGAAGCGTCTTTTCCTTCATCTTTTCCAGTGCGGCCTTGATGGGGGCTTTGCTCAACTTCCGTTCGCTCGGTGCGATCACATCGCCCTGCTTCAAAATATAGGAGGGGATGTTGACCCGTTTGCCGTTGACGGTGAAATGATTGTGCCGGACCAGCTGCCGCGCTGCATTGCGGGACGCACCCAGCCCCATCCGGTACACCACGTTGTCCAGCCTGAGTTCGAGATTCTGCAGCAGGTTCTCGCCGGTGACGCCCTTTTTGCGGTCGGCGGCGGCGAAATAGATCCGGAACTGTTTTTCGAGAACCCCGTAAAAGCGTTTCACCTTCTGTTTTTCCCGCAGCTGCACTCCGTATTCGGAAAACTTCTTCCTTCCCTGACCGTGCTGGCCGGGAACGTACGCTCGCTTGTCGATGGCGCATTTGGCGGACTCACACCGCGACCCTTTCAAGAACAGCTTGATTCCTTCTCTCCGGCACAACCGACAAACAGAACCTGTATACCTTGCCAAGTGATTTCTCCCGATTTTCGATTAGTGGTGAACGATTAAACTCTTCGCCGCTTCCTGGGCCGGCAGCCGTTGTGCGGAATGGGGGTCTTGTCGCGGATCACGATGATCTCCATCCCCGCCGCCTGCAAAGAACGGATGGCGGATTCCCGGCCGGAACCGGGGCCTTTCACGTGCACTTCCAGTTTTCGCATGCCCATGTCCTTGGCTTTCTGCGCCACCTTGTCGGCGGCCACCTGGGCGGCGAACGGAGTGCTTTTGCGGGACCCCTTGAAGCCCTGAGCCCCGGCGCTCGACCAGGCGATGACGTTTCCGGACGTGTCGCTGATGGTGACGATGGTGTTGTTGAACGTCGCCTGGATATGGGCGACCCCGGTTTCAGGGGCGCTCTTTTGTTTCTTCTTTCCGGATTTACCCGGCTTGCCTTTTTCCATGAATGGATTTCCTCAAAGGTTATTTTTTCGCAGCCCGTGAGCCCACCGTCTTTTTCGGCCCCTTGCGGGTGCGGGCGTTGGTGTGCGAACGCTGTCCGCGCACCGGCAGGCCTTTGCGATGCCTGAGCCCGCGGTAACTGCCGATGTCCATCAATCGTTTGATGCTCATGTTCAGATCGCGCCTGAGATCCCCTTCCACCTCGTATTCCTTGTCGATGATGGAACGGATCCGCGAAACCTCATCTTCGGTCAGATCTTTCATCCGGATCTCGTGCGAGACCTCGGCTTTTTTCAGAATGTCGCCTGCCGTGGATTTGCCGATACCGTAGATATAGGTCAACGCGATCACAGCCCGCTTGTCTCTTGGAATGTCAACTCCCGCAATGCGTGCCACCGTTTCTCCTTCAGGTTTTCACAAAATCGATCATAAAGCCGAAACCAAATGCTTCGGCGTTCATCCCTGGCGCTGTTTGTGCTTGGGGTTCTCGCAGATCACGCGCACCACGCCGCGCCTTCGTATCACTTTACATTTCATGCAAATCGGTTTGACTGAAGATCTGACTTTCATTTTTCTAAACCCGTGCGAATTTTTAACACACTCCAGAACCCGAACGATTGGGCTCCTACTTATAACGGTACGTGATGCGGCCCCGTGTGAGGTCGTACGGTGAAAGCTGCACTTTCACCTTGTCCCCCGACAGGATGCGGATGAAATGCAGCCGCATCTTTCCAGAAATGTGGGCCAGAATTTTATGGCCGTTTTCAAGCTCCACCCGGAACATGGCATTGGGGAGGGGCTCCAGCACCGTTCCTTCGACTTCAATGGATTCTTCTTTTGACATATTCAGGACACCATAGAACAAACCTGGGAAAAAATAGCCTCCGCCGATCCTCGTCCTTCCAGGGTCTTGAGGTTCCCCTGTTTTTTGTAAAAATCCTTCAACGGAGCGGTTTCCTTTTCGTAAACCTCAAGCCTTTTGAGTATCGTGTCTTTATTGTCATCGGGCCGCTGGTACAACTTCTCGCCGCAAAAATCGCACACGCCTTTTTTTTTCGGCGGGCGGCTCTCTTCGTGAAACATGGCCCCGCAATTGGGGCAGGTGCTTCTGCCGGTCAGCCGGGTGATCAACACATCCGGATCGACCTCAAAATCGATCACCGTGTCGATGCTGAGCCCCATATCCCGCACGGTTTCGGAAAGTTTCTCCGCCTGCACGATGGTGCGTGGAAACCCATCGAGAATGAAACCGTCCTTGCAATCCGCATCGCGGATGCGTTCCTTAATCAGTTCGATCACCACATCGTCGGGGACCAGTCTGCCCGCATCCATGAACGATTTGGCCTTGGCCCCCAGCGGGGTGCCGTTTTTCACCGCATTCCTCAGAATGTCCCCGGTGGAGATCTGGGGAATGCGAAACTTCTCTTTCAGCATCTTCGCCTGAGTGCCTTTCCCTGCACCCGGCGGCCCTAATAAAATCAACCTCATGGATCAGCCTCGGCGGCCCTTCAACCTTCCCTTCTTCACGAAACCGTCGTAATTTCTCATGACGAGGTGGGATTCGATTTGCTGCATGGTGTCCAGAGACACACCCACAACGATCAACAGGCTGGTCCCACCAAAATAAAATGGAATGTTGAAATATTTTATCAAATAATCCGGCAATATGCAGACCAAAGAAAGATAGCACGCTCCATAAAACGTGATCCTGGAAAGGATCTGATCGATGTACTCGGAAGTCTTCGCGCCGGGGCGGATACCCGGAATGTAACCTCCGTGCTTTTTCATGTTGTCCGCAACGTCCACGGGGTTGAAAATGACCGCCGTGTAAAAATAACAAAAGAAAAAGATCGCGCCGATGAACAACAGGCTGTAAATGATCGTCCCCGGCGTCAGCCAGCCGGACACCGTCTGCATCCAGGGATGGCTGATGAACTGCGCGATGGTCGCCGGAAACATGATGATCGACGATGCGAAGATCGGCGGAATGACGCCCGAGGTGTTGACCTTGAGCGGCAGATGCGTGCTCTGCCCGCCGTACATCTTCCTTCCGACCATGCGCTTCGCATACTGGATCGGAATCCGCCGTTGCCCGCCTTCCGTGAAAACGATGGCACCGACCACCGCGATCATCAAAACGATCAGGAACAACATCACGAGAACGGACAGCTCGCCCGTGCCCATCAGATCCATCGACTGGAAAATCGCGGCGGGGGTTCCCGCGACGATGCCTGCAAAAATGATCAGCGAGATGCCGTTGCCGATGCCGCGTTCCGTGATCTGCTCACCCAGCCACATCAAAAACGCCGTGCCGGCCGTGAGCGTCAACACCGCCATCAACCGGAAAGACCAGCCGGGAGTCGGAACGATGAGGCTGCCGGCCGGGCTGCGCATCGCTTCCAGTCCCACGGCGATGCCCGATCCCTGGATCAGGCTGAGTCCGATGGTTCCGTAACGCGTGTACTGCGTGATCTTCTTCTGCCCCTGCTCGCCCTCTTTCTTCAGACGCGCCAGATACGGCGAGACGATCGTCATCAGCTGCAGGATGATGGATGCGCTGATGTAGGGCATGATGCCCAGGGCGAAGATGGAAAGGCGGCTCAACGCCCCGCCCGAGAACATGTTGAAAAAACCGAGAATCGTTCCCTGCGCCATGGCGAACAACTCGGCCAGGGCATTCGAATCGATGCCGGGAGTGGGAATGTGCGCGCCTATCCGGTAGACAACGAGAATTCCCAGAGTGAAAAAGACTCTCCGCTTGAGCTCAGGAACTCTGAATATATTGCCAAAAGCTTGCGCGCCACTCATTTAGTCGATTACGGCCTTTCCTCCAGACTTTTCAATTTTTTCCATGGCGGACTTGCTGAATTTCGCGGCATGGATCGTCACAGCCTGGGTCAATTCCCCATGCCCCAGAACTTTCAGCTTGCCCTTCTTGCGGATCAGCCCCTGCTTTTGCAGCACCTCTGCGGTGATCGGCTGATCCTTCGGGACTTTTTCCAGTTGGCCGAGGTTGACGATTTCATAATGGGTTTTGAAAATATTGTGGAAACCGCGTTTCGGCAGCCGCCGCTGCAAAGGCATCTGTCCGCCCTCAAACCAGGGATGCGGATTGCCTCCGGACCGGCTTTTCTGGCCTTTCTGGCCTTTGCCGCTGGTCTTTCCCGTTCCCGAACCGATGCCGCGCCCGATGCGCTTCCGGTTTTTCTTAACGCCCGGCGCCGCTTTCAAATTGGACAAAGTGATCATCGTTTCATTCCGCTGAAGTAGCTTGAACCTGTTTGCCGCGCATCGCGGAAAACTGTTTCGCATCGTGCAGGGACTGCAATCCCTGAATGGTGGCTTTCACCACATTGTGCGGGTTGTTGGTGCGCAGGCATTTGGTGAGGATGTCGCGCACGCCCACCGCTTCCAGCACCGCACGCACTGCGCCGCCTGCGATCAACCCGGTTCCGCGCGAAGCGGGTTTCAAAAGCACCCGGCCCGCACCGTAAGCGCCGATCACCTCATGCGGGATCGTGGAACCGTCGAGACGGACGCGCACCATGCTCTTTTTGGCCTTTTCCACACCTTTGCGGATGGCTTCCGGAACCTCGTTGGCCTTGCCCAGTCCCCAGCCGACTTCCCCTTCGCGGTTTCCCACCACGACCAGGGCGCTGAAACTGAACCGCCGGCCGCCTTTGACCACCTTGGCCACGCGGTTGATCCGGACGACCTTGTCAACCAGTTCCTGTTTGCCGCTGTCATACCGTGATTCTTGCAATGAACCCTCCCGTCCACATCCTGTTCGTTCGGCTCAACCCGGGGTCGGCCGCGATTAAAATTGCACTCCTTTTTCCCGCACCGCATCCGCCAGTGCGCGAATCCTGCCTGTGTACTTGAAACCGTTGCGGTCGTAGTAGACCTGCTTGATGCCTTTTTGCGTGGCCTGCTCGCCGATCAGGCTGCCGACCAGCTTCGCCGCTTCCACATTGCCGCCGGTTTTCATCTTCTCCTTGAACGCCGCGGTGAGGGTGGACGCCGAAACGAGCGTCTTGCCTTGCTTGTCGTCGATGATCTGGGCGTAAATGTGATTGAGGCTTTTGAACACGGTGAGCCGCGGCCGTTCGGTATTTCTCTGGACCCGTCCTTTCACGCTCTTTTTCCGTCTCTCCCGCAAACGCTGTCTTTCCGATTGTTTCATGATCAGCTCTTGGCTCCTGCTGCGGCTTTGCCCGCTTTTCGGCGAATCCGTTCGGTGGAATACATGACTCCCTTGCCCTTGTAAGGTTCCGGCGGCCTGAACTCGCGGATCTCCGCGGCGGCCTGCCCCACCTTTTGCTTGTCGATCCCTTTCACCACGATGGTGTTTTTCTTGGAATCGACTTCAAACTCCACGCCCTGCGGAGCGGGGTACTCGATGGGATGCGAGTATCCCAGGTTGAGCACCAGGTTCTTTCCCTTGAGCTCCACCCGGTAACCGACCCCGACCACATTGAGCTGCTTGGAAAACCCGTTCGTCACACCGGTGACCATGTTGTTGATCAGGCTGCGGGTGAGACCGTGCAGCGACCGGTCCGTCCTGCCGTCGGAAGGCCGGATCACCCGGATCTCCCCGTCGGCCATTTCCAGCTTCATGTTCGGATGCAGGGTGTGTTCGAGCTGCCCCTTCGGTCCCTTGACCTTGAAGGCGAGCCCTTCGGTTTTGCAATCCACCCCGGAAGGGATCTTGATCGGAAGCTTTCCTATTCTCGACATGTGGTCACCAAACGTATCCGATGACTTCACCGCCGATGCCGTTTTTGCGGCATTCCTGATCGGTGAGCACACCGGAAGAAGTCGAAATGATGGCGGTCCCCAGACCGTTGAGCACTTTCGGGATTTCATCCCGTCCCACGTAAGCGCGCCGGCCGGGCCGGCTGACTCGCTTGATGCCCTGGATGACGGGATCGTCGTTTTTATACTTGTGATAAATCCTCAGGATGCCCTGCTTGTTGTCCTCGTAGACACGAAAATTCTTGATGTACCCCTCTTCCTTCAGAATCTCGACGATACGCGCCTTCATTCTGGAATTGGGCAGATCCATTTTATCCTGACGGACCATGAGACTGTTTCGAATCCGTGTGAAAAGATCCGCTATGGGATCGGTCATCGACATAGAAAATTCCTATTCAAGAAAAAGAGAGATCACCAGCTCGCTTTGGTGACGCCCGGTATTTCACCGCGAAGCGCCCGCTCGCGAAAACAGATGCGGCACATTCCGAACTTGCGGAGGAACCCGCGCGGCCGCCCGCAAACGCGGCACCGGTTGTAGGTCCGCACTGCGAACTTCTGCTTTCTCTGCGATTTGGCGATCAATGATTTTTTTGCCATTACAAATTCCGTATTTTAATCCAACGTTATTTTCTGAGAGGCAGACCCATGTGGGTCAGCAGGCATTTGCCTTCCTCATCCGACCGTGCGGTCGTGCAGATGGTGATGTTCATTCCCTTGATCTTTTCGATTTTGTCGAAATTGATTTCAGGAAAGATCAACTGCTCTTTCAAGCCCACTGTGTAATTGCCACGCCCGTCGAACGCCTTGGGCGAAAGTCCCTTGAAATCCCGAACCCGAGGCAGTGCAAACGAAACGAAGCGCTCGAAAAATTCGTACATGCGGTTGCCGCGCAGCGTGACCCGAAGGCCGATCGGCACGCCTTCCCGCAACTTGAAATTGGAGATGGCTTTCTTCGCTTTGGTGATCACCGGTTGCTGCCCGGTGATGATCCTGAGCTGATCGATGCCCGAATCGATCAATTTCGCATTCTGCAGCGCCTCGCCCAGTCCCATGTTGACGACGATCTTTTCCATGCGAGGAACTTCCATCACGTTCTCAAGGCCCAGCTCTTTTTGAATGAGAGCGCGGTATTTGTCTTTGTAGGCTGCTTTCAGATTGGCCATGTCAAACCTTATCGATCACTTCGCCGCATTTGGAACACGTGCGGACGCGTTTTCCATCTTCGAGTGTTTTTCGTTTGGTGCGCACGCCTTTGCCGCATTTGTCGCACACCAGCAGCACGTTGGAGATGTGTATTTTGCCTTCCTGCTCAACGATGCCCGCCTGACGGGTTTTGCCGTCGCCTTTCATGTGCCGCTTGTACATGTTGAGCTTTTCCACTTTCACGGAAGCCTCATCGGGCAACAGCGAAAGGATCTTTCCTTTTTTGCCTTTCTCCCTTCCGGAGATGACCTCGACGATGTCGTCTTTTTTAAGCCCGATCTTGCCGGTTGCGCTTGCCATCACAGCACCTCCGGGGCGAGGGAAAGGATCTTCATGTAACGCTTGGCGCGCAGCTCGCGCGCAACCGGCCCGAAAATACGCGTGCCTAAGGGCTCCTTGGTGTCGTTGATGAGCACCGCCGCGTTGGTGTCGAACTTGATGTAGCTGCCCTCGCTTCTGCGTATCTCTTTGCGGGTGCGCACCACCACCGCTTTTTTCACGTCACCTTTTTTAAGCGTGCCGTGCGGCTCCACTTCCTTGAGCGCCACCACGATGATGTCCCCGACCCGGGCGTAGCGCCGCCGCGATCCGCCAAGCACTTTGATGCACTGCACGGTTTTGGCGCCGGAATTGTCCGCAACATCCAGCACGGTTCTCAGTTGAATCATTTCGCGCTCCCTGCCTCTGGTAGAAGAGCCGGTTTGATGACTTCGATCAACCGCCAGCGTTTGTTTTTGCTGAGCGGCCGAGTCTCACACACGCTGATGAAATCTCCGGGATTGCACTGGTTCTTTTCGTCGTGAACCATGTACTTGGACGTCGTGGTGATCACTTTTTTAAACTTGGGATGGGTGAAGCGTCTGCGCACTTCCACCACCACCGTCTTATCCATCTTGTTGCTGATCACGGTTCCCGTCAGCGTCTTTCGTTTCAGCGCACGTTCCAACAGGCTCTCCTCAATTCAATTCAGTGGCCTTCGGCCGGTTAGTCATTGGAACCCAAATCCGCACCGGCATCGCTTGCGCCTCCGGCCTGGATCTCGTTTTGAATCGTCTTGATCCGGGCGATGTCCCTGCGGATGAGCCGCAGCCGACTCGGGTTTTCGATCTTGCCGGTGGCGAGCTGAAACCTCAGGTTGAAGTACTCCTGTTGCAGGTCCGCCACCTTTTCCTCTTTTTCCTTGTCCGAGAGATCCCGGATCTCACTGGCTTTCATTGACAGCATTCACTCCATTCGGTCATTTTGTGATGAAACGGGTGCCGAGGGGAAGCTTGTGCGCCGCCAGCCGGAACGCTTCTTTGGCGATGTCTTCGGGCACACCTTCCATTTCGTACAAAACCCGGCCCGGTTTGATCACGCACACCCAGAACTCGGGATTCCCCTTGCCCTTCCCCATGCGGGTCTCGGCGGGCTTTTTGGAGATGGGTTTGTCAGGAAAAATCCTGAGCCAGATTTTTCCACCGCGCTTCACATGCCGGGTCATGGCGATACGCGCCGCTTCAATCTGCCGGTTGGTGATCCAGCCGCACTCGGTGGCCTGCAAACCGTAGGAACCGAAACTCAGGGTCCCGCCGCGAAACGCGGTCCCGCGCATCTTGCCTTTGTGCCGCTTTCGGTATTTGACTTTTTTGGGCATCAACATGATGCCGGCCCTCCACGTTCAATCAGAATTTCAAAATCATTCGAGACGCATCGCTCGAACCCGCCTGTTCAGCTCGCTTCCGCCTCGCCGTCCTTCGCGAAAGTCGCGGGCTTGGACTCCCCTTTTTCAGGAAGGATGTCGCCCTTATACACCCAGACCTTCACGCCGATGATGCCGAAGGTAGTCTTGGACCGCGCCGTTCCGTAATCGATGTCGGCCCGCAGGGTGTGCAGGGGAACCCGCCCCTGGCGATACCATTCGCTGCGCGCAATCTCCGCGCCGCCCAGCCTTCCGGACACACGGATCTTGATGCCCTTCGCGCCGAAGCGCAGCGCCGAAACGACGCTTTTTTTCATCGCCCGGCGAAACGATACGCGTTTTTCCAGCTGCAGGGCGATGTTCTGGGCGATCAGCGCCGCATCCAACTCACCACGGCGGACTTCCTTGATGTTGAGGCTGACCTGCTTGCCGGACATCACTTTTTGCAGCTCTTCTTTCAGCTTGTCAACTTCCAGCCCTTTTTTGCCGATGATGATTCCCGGACGCGCGGTGTGGATGTTGATCCGCACCCGGTTCGCCGACCGCTCGATCTCGACCTTGGAGATCCCGGCATGCGACAGCGTTGACATGATATGATTTCTGAGCTTGATGTCTTCAACCAGAAAATCCGAGTAGTCTTTTCGGGCATACCAGTTTGAGGTCCACGTTTTGTTGAACCCGAGCCTGAATCCGTAAGGATGAACTTTTTGCCCCACGTTTTATCTCCCGTGATTATTTTTCTTCAAGAACCAGCGTGATGTTGCTGGTCCGCTTGCGAATCGCCGTGGCCATACCGCGCGCACGCGGCAGGGAGCGTTTCCAGGTCACGCCCTCATCGACACAGATCCGCTTGACGATGAGATCGTCCACATCCAGAACCTTGTGGTTCTCCTCCGCATTGGCGATCGCGGATTTCAAAAGCTTCTGCAGCTTGCGCGCCGCCCGCTTGCGGGTGAACGTGAGGATGTTGATCGCATCGTTCACATTGCGGCCCCGGATCATATCGGCAACCAGCCTCGCCTTGCGGGGGGCCGTCCGTGTGTGCCGAAGCACCGCCTTCACTTCTTTCGTTTCAGTTGCCATTTGCGCTCACCCTCGACGATGGTTTACTTGGTCACGGCCTTTTTGGTCTTGCCGCCGTGCGACCGGAACGTGCGCGTGGGTGAAAATTCCCCGAGCTTGTGACCGACCATGTTTTCGGTGACGAACACGGGAATGAACTTCTTCCCGTTGTGAACCGCGAGCGTGTGCCCGACGAAATCCGGGATCACGGTGGACCGGCGGGACCACGTTTTCACGATTTTTTTGTCATTCTGCCGATTCATCTCCTCGATTCGCTTGAGGAGGTAGTCGTCCACGAAGGGACCTTTTTTGAGTGACCGAGCCATGGTTTCCTTAAAAATGAAATGCCGCTGTTATTTCTTTTTGCGTTTGCCCAGAATGTATTTGTTCGACGGTTTTTTCACCTTTCGCGTCTTGAGCCCCTTGGCGATCTGCCCCCAGGGACTGCAGGGGTGCCGCCCGCCCGAGGACCGGCCTTCGCCGCCGCCCATGGGATGATCCACCGGGTTCATGGCCACCGCCCGCACCCGCGGCCGGATTCCCATCCAGCGCGTGCGCCCCGCCTTGCCCCAGGAGATGTTCTCGTAGTCCGCGTTGCCGACCGTGCCCACTGTGGCCCGGCACTTCGCTTCCACCAGACGGACCTCCCCGGAAGACAGCTTGAGCGTGGCGCGTTTGCCCTCTTTCGCCATCAACTGGATCGAGTTGCCGGCGCTGCGCCCCAACTGCCCGCCCTTTCCGGGTCTGAGCTCCACGTTGTGGATCAGCGTGCCGTCCGGAATCCGGCTCAAAGGCAGGCAGTTGCCCACCTTGATTTCCGCAGCGTCGCCGGATTGCAGCCTATCGCCCACATTGAGCTTGCTCGGGGCGATGATGTAACGCTTCTCTCCATCCGAATAGACCAGAAGGGCGATGTTCGCCGAACGGTTGGGATCGTATTCGATGCCCGCCACCCGCGCTTCGATACCGTCCTTGTTCCTCTTGAAATCGATTTTGCGGTAGAGCTTCCGATGCCCGCCGCCCCGGCGTTTCGCGGTGATGCGGCCGTTGTTGTTGCGTCCGCCCTTCCTGGAAATGGAAACCAGAAGGGATTTTTCCGGTTCGGTTTTGGTGATCTCGTCGAAACCGGAGATGGTTCGAAACCGGGAACCCGGCGATCGGGGTTTTAACTTACGAATGGGCACGACCGTCACACTCCTTCAAAGATTTCGATCTTGTCGCCGTCCTTCAGGCGCAGCATCGCTTTTTTCCAGTTTTTGCCGACACCGAGCGTGCGGCCGAAACGCCGCCGCTTGCCGCGCACGATTCCCGTATTGACCTTCAACACGGTCACGTTGAATTGCTTTTCGATGGCTTCCTTGATCTGGATCTTGTTCGCCCCGATGCTCACGCGGAACGAAACCCAGTTGCCGTCCTGCAGAATCTCCGTGCTTTTTTCCGTGACCAGGGGCTTTTCAATCATACGATGAAGTTCCATCAGGCCAGCCTTTCTTCAATTTTCTTGATCGCTTCCTGCGTGCACACGATCTTTTCGTGCACCAGAAGGTCGAACGCGTTGAGCCCGTCCACGCGCAACACATTGGCATCGGGCAGGTTCCGCACCCCAAGCTCCAGGTTGGTGTTTTCCCCTTCGACCACAAACAGGGTTTTGCCTTTCAGACCGAGCCCCTGCATGAGCTTGACCGCTTCTTTGGTCTTCGGCTCGGGGATCGAAAGCGCATCGACCACCGTCAACATTTTGTTTTGCACCCGGTCGGTCAGCACCGACTTCAACGCCAGCTTTTTCGCTTTCTTGGACATCTTGAAGCTGTAGTCCCGCGGGGTCGGCCCGAACACCGTCATGCCGCCGCGCCAGATCGGCGACCGCGTGTTGCCCGCACGGGCGCGGCCGGTGCCTTTTTGCCGCCAGGGTTTCTTGCCGCTGCCATTCAGCTCCCCCTTGTTGCTCTTCGTGCAGGCGGTCCCGCTGCGGCGGGTGGCCAGCTGCAGCGAAACGTACTGCTGCACGAGGTTCTCGCGGATCTTCACATCGAAGACCGCAGGCGCCGCGTCAACGGTTCCCACCTTTTTATTGCTGGCATCCAAAAGATCCAATTGTGGCATTGCGTTCAAACTTTCTTCGATTTGATGATTTCCACCAGCTGCCCGTTGGCGCCGGGAACCGCCCCGCGCAGCAGCAGCAGGTTGTTCTCATTGTCCACCCGGACTACCTTGATGTTTTTCACATGCACGGTGTCGCCGCCCATCCGGCCCGGCATCTTTTTGCCCTTGAGCACCCGCCCGGGATAGGTGTGCATGCCCACGGAACCGCCGCCGCGGAAGGATTCGTGCGTGCCCCGGGAACCGGGAGCGCCGCGAAATCCGAAGCGCTTCATGACGCCGGCAAACCCGCGCCCCTTCGACGTTCCGATCACATTGACCAGATCGCCTTCCCCGAACTGCTCCACCTTGATGGGTTTTCCCAGCGCATCGTCTTCGACCGTCGCACCGCGGAACTCCTTCAGGGTTTTCGCAGGAGCCATTTTCAGCTTGTCGTAAAAGCCCTGAAGCGGCTTGTTCGTGTGCTTGGGCTTGCGCTCCCCGTAAGCCACCAGCACCGCGTCGTAACCGTCCTTCTCCTGGGTGCGCCGCAAAACGGGAACGCATTTTTCCACCTGAATGACGGTCACGGGAACGCAGTCGCCTTCTTTGGAGAAGACCTGGGTCATGCCGATCTTTTTGCCTAACAAACTGTCCATTGCGTATTGACTCAAAAAAAACCCGCAAACTGCGGGTTCAAAGTTTGATCTCGATATCGACGCCGCCGGAGAGATCCAGCTTCATCAGCGCGTCTACTGTCTGCGGCGTGGGTTCCAGAATTTCCAGAATCCGCTTGTGCGTGCGGATTTCAAACTGCTCCCTGGATTTTTTGTCCACATGCGGGGATCGCAGAACGGTCCATTTGTTTTTCACGGTTGGCAGAGGGATGGGGCCGACGACTTTCGCGCCCGTACGCCGGGTCGTTTCCACGATTTCCGAGACCGACCAGTCCAGAAGCTTGTGATCATACGCCTTGAGCTTGATTTTTATTTTCTGGTCGGTCATCACTCTACAATCTCGTTAACGACACCCGCACCCACCGTGCGCCCGCCTTCACGGATCGCGAACCGGAGTCCGTCCGCCATGGCGACCGGGGTGATGAGTTCCACCTGCATGGATACGTTGTCGCCGGGCATGACCATCTCCACGCCTGAAGGCAGGGTCGCCACGCCGGTGACATCCGTGGTTCTGAAATAAAACTGCGGCCGGTACCCGTTGAAAAAGGGCGTGTGCCTGCCGCCTTCATCCTTGGTCAACACATAGACTTCCGCCTTGAACTTTTTATGCGGCGTGATGGAACCGGGCTTGGCGAGAACCTGACCGCGCTCGATCTCATCCCGCTTGGTTCCGCGCAGCAGGATCCCCACGTTTTCACCCGCCCGCCCCTCATCGAGCAGCTTGCGGAACATCTCGACACCGGTGGCGGTGGTCTTGGTCGTGGGCCTGAACCCGACGATCTCCACCTCTTCGCCGACCTTGACGACGCCCGTCTCCACACGACCGGTCGCGACGGTTCCACGCCCGGAGATGCTGAAGATATCCTCGATCGGCATCAGGAAGGGCTTGTCCACCGGCCGCTCCGGAACCGGGAAGTAGCTGTCGAGCGCTTCCATCAAATCCATGATGCACTTGTTTTTTTCCGGGTCTTCCGGGTTTTCCAGCGCCTGCAGCGCTGAGCCGCGAATGACCGGAATCTCATCGCCGGGGAATTCGTACTTGTCGAGCAGCTCGCGCACTTCCAGCTCCACCAGATCCAGCAATTCCGGATCGTCAACCATGTCGCACTTGTTCATGAACACGACGATCTTGGGAACGCCCACCTGACGCGCCAGCAGGATGTGCTCGCGGGTCTGCGGCATCGGACCGTCGGAAGCGCTCAACACGAGGATGGCGCCGTCCATCTGCGCCGCACCCGTGATCATGTTCTTGACGTAGTCGGCATGTCCGGGGCAGTCCACGTGCGCGTAGTGGCGGTTCTCGGTCTTGTATTCGACATGAGCGATCGCAATGGTGATACCGCGCTCTTTTTCCTCGGGGGCTTTGTCGATCTGATCGAAGGGGATGTAATCCGCTAGACCCTTTTTAGCCAAAACCTCAGTGATTGCGGCGGTCAATGTGGTCTTACCATGGTCAACGTGACCGATGGTGCCAACGTTTAAGTGAGGTTTATCCCGGACAAATTTTTCTTTTGCCATGCTCGTTCACTCCGATATTGGTTTCAGTAGAGTTTCAGTAGAATTGTTAGGTTTCAAACCGCCAACCTTTCCTTGCCAGTTGCCTTCGCAATCAACTCGTCCGCAATCATGGACGGAATCGGCTCGTACTTGGCGTATTCCATGGAAAACGTCGCTCGGCCCTGTGTGGCGGAACGCAGGTCCGTGGAGTAACCAAACATCCCGGAAAGCGGCACTTCCGCGCGGATCACCTTCGCACCCGCCCGTTCGCTGAGATCCTTGATCTTGCCCCGCTTGGAGTTCAGGTTGCCGATCACATCGCCCATGAATTCCTCAGGCGTCACCACCTCGACCTCCATGATGGGCTCCAGCAACACCGGACTCGCCTTGGTGCAGGCCTCCTTGAACGCGATGGACGCACAGATCTTGAACGCCATCTCGGAAGAATCGACTTCATGGTACGACCCATCCACCAGGGTGACCCCCACGTCCACGACGTGGTAGCCGCACAGGATGCCGCGCTCCATCGCCTCTTCGATGCCTTTTTGCACCGCAGGAATGTATTCTTTCGGAATCGCTCCGCCGACGATCTTGTTGACGAATTCGAATCCGGTTCCGGGCTCTCTCGGCTCGACCTTGATCTCGACGTGCCCGTACTGCCCCCGGCCGCCGGTCTGCTTGACATATTTGTAGCTGTGGTCGATCGGCTTGGTGATGGTTTCCTTGTAGGCCACCTGCGGCTTGGAAACGTTCACGTCCAAAGAGAACTCCCGCCGCATGCGGTCCACCAGGATTTCCAGGTGCAACTCGCCCATTCCTGAGATGACAGTCTGATTGGTATCGGGGTTGACTTTGACGTTGAAGGTGGGATCTTCCTGCAAAAGCTTGACGAGGCAGTCGGAAAGTTTGTCCTGCTCCGCTTTGGTCTTGGGCTCGATCGCGACGGAGATGACAGGCTCCGGAAAACTGATGGACTCCAGTATGACCGGATGCTCCTCCACACACAGCGTGTCGCCGGTAAAAGTGTTTTTAAGTCCGATCGCCGCCGCGATGTCGCCGGCCTTGACAGACTTGACCTCCTCCCGCTTGTTCGCGTGCATACGCAGGATACGCCCCACCCGCTCACGCTGATTCTTGGTGGAATTGTAAATGTACGACCCGCTCTTCAACTCCCCGGAATACACCCTGACGAAAGCCAGCTGCCCGACGAACGGATCGGTCATGATCTTGAACGCCAGCGCCGAGAAAGGCTCGCCCGCATCCGTGCCGCGCACCACCTCTTCCTGCGTGTTGGGGTTGATGCCCTGAATCGATGCAATCTCCTGCGGAGAGGGCAGATAACGCACCACAGCGTTCAACAGCTGCTGCACCCCTTTATTCTTGAAAGCCGCGCCGCACAGGATGGGCGTGAATTTGAGCTCCAGCGTTCCCTTGCGCAGGGCCGCCAGGATCTCTTCGGTGGAGACCTCCTCCCCGCCCAGGTATTTCTCCATGATCTTGTCATCGACGTCGGAGATGGCCTCCATCATCGCTTCGCGGTACTCCTTCGCCTGATCGAGCAGATCCGCAGGAATCTCCTGCTCCTCGTACACCTCGCCCTTGCCCTTCTCATCGCTGTAGACGTTCGCCTTCATGTCGATGAGATCGATGACACCGGTGAAATTCGCCTCGGCCCCCAAAGGCAGCTGCAGGGGAACCGGGTTGGCGTTCAAGCGGTCTTTGATCTGCCCGACGCAATTGAGAAAATCCGCGCCCGAGCGGTCCATCTTGTTGACGAAACCGATCCGCGGAACCTGATACTTGGTGGCCTGCCGCCATACGGTTTCCGACTGCGGCTCCACGCCGCCGACCGCACAGAACACGCCGATCGCCCCGTCCAGCACCCGAAGCGAGCGCTCCACCTCGGCGGTGAAATCCACATGCCCGGGCGTGTCGATGATGTTGATCTGATGATCCTGCCAGAAACAGGTGGTCGCGGCCGACGTGATGGTGATCCCCCGCTCCTGCTCCTGCTCCATCCAGTCCATCGTCGCGGTGCCCTCGTGCACTTCACCCAGCTTGTGACTGCGTCCGGTGTAATACAGAACGCGCTCGGTCGTCGTGGTCTTGCCCGCGTCGATGTGGGCGATGATCCCGATGTTACGCCTTTTTTCTGCCTGAGGTTTTTTAGCCATGACGTTTTGGAAAGTTAGATCACCAGCGATAATGAGCAAAGGCTTTGTTGGCCTCGGCCATACGATGCACTTCCTCTTTTTTCTTGATGGCGCCGCCGATGTTGTTGTAGGCGTCCATGATTTCCCCGGTCAGCTTTTCGGCCATGGTTTTTCCGGACCGGGACTTGGCATTCTGAATCATCCAGCGGATGCTGAGCGCGATGCGCCGCCGCTCCTTCACCTCCACCGGCACCTGATAGGTGGCGCCGCCCACCCTTCGGGAGCGCACTTCCAGCAGCGGAGACGCGTTGTCCACCGCCTTGCGGAAGACCTTGATCGGGTCCTCCTTGGTTTTCCCCTCGATGGTATCCAGAGCGTTGTAGAAAATCCGCTCGGCGAGGCTTTTCTTGCCTTTTCGCAGGAGGTTGTTGATGAACCGGGCCACCAGCACATCGTTGTACTTCGGATCCGGCGTCACCTGCCGCTTCTGCGCTTCTCGTCTTCGAGCCATGTTATATCGATATCTTCAAGAAAGTTTCGTATGGATCTAGGAGGACGCCGCCTTGGGCCGCTTCGCTCCGTATTTGGACCGTCCCTGCTTGCGGCTTTCGACACCCAGGGTGTCCAGAGAACCGCGCACCACGTGGTAGCGCACCCCCGGAAGGTCCTTGACACGTCCGCCGCGGATCATCACGATGGAATGCTCCTGCAGGTTGTGCCCGACGCCAGGGATATATGTGGTCACCTCCATCCCGTTGGTCAGCCGCACGCGCGCCACTTTTCGCAGTGCCGAATTGGGCTTTTTGGGAGTGGAAGTGTACACCCGGACGCACACGCCGCGTTTCTGCGGACAGGATTTCAGCGCGGGGCTGGCTGTCTTCTTGACCGGCTTCTCGCGGCCGGCTCGAACTAACTGATTGATCGTCGGCAAAAAAAATCCCTCCGCAAAATACAACCACCGCGTTTCGGGTGGCCAATAATCAGGCCGCCCCAAACAAACCTCAATAAAAACAAGTGGTTATTTTCGGAAAATTCACGGCGTGAAAAATCCGTAATTCTAGCCACTCTTTCGGGTCGAGTCAAGCAAAAATACCAGATCCGAAAGGTTTATTCCACCGGCAATGGGGCCTCTTCGGGTTTCTTTTCCGGCTCTTCGATTTCCGGTTCTTCGATACGGATGCCCGTGTAAGCCCGGCATCCCGTACCGGCAGGAATCAGCCGCCCCATGATGACGTTTTCCTTGAGTCCCACCAGGTCGTCCCGCCGGCCGCTGACGCTCACTTCCGTCAGCACCCGTGTGGTCTCCTGGAAAGACGCCGCGGAAATGAAGCTTTCGGTGCTCAACGAGGACTTGGTGATGCCCAAAAGAACCGGGGCGCCTTTCGCGGGTTTTTTCTTGTCCCGGATCATCTCCTGGTTCTTTTCGTTGAACACTTTCTTGGTGACCTGCTCGCCCACCAGAAAATCCGTGTCCCCTGAATCTTCGATGATCAGGTGACGCAGCATCTGCCGCACGATGACCTCGATATGCTTGTCGTTGATCGTCACACCCTGCAGCCGGTAGACCTCCTGCACCTCGTTGACGAGGTAGTTCTGCAGTTCGTTCTCACCCAATACCTTGAGAATGTCGTGCGGGTTGGACGCGCCATCCATCAGCGGTTCACCGGCGGTGACTTCGTCGCCTTCGTGCACGTTGATGTGCTTGCCGCGCGGGATCAGATACTCGCACTCTTCACCCAGGTCGTTCTCCACCACCACTTTGCGCATGCCCTTGACGAACCCGCCGAACTTGATCTTGCCGGAAATCTCGGTGATGGTCGCCTGTTCGTGCGGCTTGCGTGCCTCGAACAACTCCGCCACCCGCGGAAGACCGCCGGTGATGTCCTTGGTCTTCGCCGATTCGCGCGGGATCTTCACGATCACATCGCCGGCGTTGACGAAGTCGCCCTCGTGCACGTTGATGTGGGCACCCGCCGGCAGGATATAGCGGCGAACGGTTTCGCCTTCCTGGTTCTTGATGGAGATACGCGGCTGTTTTTTCTCGTCGCGGTGACTGATGATGACCTTGGTCGAAAGCCCGGTGATCTCGTCGAAGTCCTCTTTCATCGTGATGCCTTCGATGACGTCGCCGAAAGCGATGGTCCCTTCCACCTCGGTCAGAATGGAGTTGGTGTACGGATCCCATTCGACCAGCGTCTGGTTGCCCTGCACCTCCTGCCCGTCGGCCACCTTGAGTTTCGCCGCGTACACGACGGCGTATTTTTCCTTCTCCCGCCCGTTCTCATCCTGAATCAAAAGATGCCCGTTGCGGTTCATGACGATGATCTCGCCGCGCTGGTTCTTGATGGTGCGCAGGCCGGTGTACTTGACGATGCCGCCTTTTTTCGTGCTCAACGTGGTCTGCTCCACCACCCGGCTCGCGGTGCCGCCGATGTGGAACGTCCGCATGGTGAGCTGCGTTCCCGGCTCGCCGATCGACTGCGCGGCGATGACGCCGACGGGCTCTCCCACTTCCACCCAGTCCAGCGTCGCCATGTTGCGGCCGTAACATTTGATGCAGATCCCCTGCTTGGATTCGCAGCTCAGGCAGGAGCGGATCCAGACGCTTTCGATGCCCGCGTTGTCGATGGCTTCGATGGCTTTTTCATCGATGATGTCGTTGGCTTTCACCAGCACATCGTTGGTGAACGGATCAATCACATCTTCCAGCGCGGTGCGGCCGAGGATGCGTTCGTTCAGAGGCTGGATGATCTCGCCCGCTTCCACGAGCGAGGAAACATGGATGCCCTTGAGCGTGCCGCAGTCTTCTTCCTGAATGATGATGTCCTGCGCCACATCGACCAGGCGGCGCGTGAGGTAACCCGAGTTCGCGGTCTTGAGCGCCGTGTCCGCCAGGCCTTTGCGCGCACCGTGCGTCGAGATGAAGTACTGGATCACGGACAGCCCTTCGCGGAAGTTGGCCGTGATGGGCGTTTCGATGATCTCGCCGGACGGCTTGGCCATCAACCCGCGCATGCCCGCCAGCTGGCGCAGCTGCTGGGCGCTGCCGCGCGCGCCGGAATCGGCCATGATGAAAATGGAGTTGAAGTCCTTATCGTCCTTGCCGGTCAGCGTGTTTTCATCTTCTTCTTCCAGCTCGCTGAACATCTCTTCAGAGATTTTCTCGGTGACGTGCGCCCAGATGTCGATGACCTTGTTGTAGCGCTCGCCGTTGGTGATCAACCCGTCGCGGTACTGATTGTAAACTTTCAAAACCTCGTCGTTGGTTTTCTTCACCAGCTCGGACTTGGCTCTGGGAATGCGCATCTGGTCCATCGAAATGGTGAGCCCCGCTTCGGTGGCGTGCTTGAAACCGAGTTTTTTCACGTTATCCAGAAGCACCACGGTTTTTTCCCGCCCGATCTGCAAAAAGGCCTTGGAGATGAGGTCGGAAAGCGATTTCTTATCCAAAAGGCGGTTCACGTGATCGAAGCTCATCTCATCGGGTAGCACTTCACCCAGAAGAATCCGGCCCGTCGTGGTCTGCACGAGCTTGCCCTGAACCTTCACGAGGATGCGCGCCTGCAAATCGAGCTCGTCCGCATCGTAGGCGGCGATCACTTCTTTCGCCCCGGAAAACACTTTGCCTTCCCCTTTCACCCCGCCGCGGATCTTGGTCATGTAGTAACAGCCCAGAACGATGTCCTGAGACGGCACCGCGATCGGCCGCGCGTTGGAAGGAGACAACACGTTGTTGGAAGACATCATGAGCAGGCGGGCTTCGATGCGCGCCTCCATCGAAAGCGGCACATGCACCGCCATTTGGTCGCCGTCGAAATCCGCGTTGAACGCAGTACAGACCAGCGGATGGATCTGGATCGCCTTGCCCTCGATGAGCACCGGCTCGAACGCCTGGATTCCCAGTCGATGCAGCGTCGGCGCCCGGTTCAGAAGCACCGGATGGTCTTTCACCACCTCTTCGAGCACTTCCCACACTTCGGACCGCTCCTGCTCCACCATTTTTTTCGCGGTCTTGATGGTGGAGGCGTAGCCCTTCTGCTCGAGCCGGTTGAAGATGAAAGGCTTGAACAACTCCAGCGCCATTTTCTTGGGCAGTCCGCACTGATGAAATTTCAATTCCGGTCCGACGACGATGACCGAGCGGCCCGAATAGTCCACCCGTTTGCCCAGAAGATTCTGCCGGAAACGGCCCTGTTTGCCTTTGAGCATGTCGCTCAACGATTTGAGCGGCCGCTTGTTGGTGCCGCGCAGGGTGCGCCCGCGCCGACCGTTGTCGAACAGGGCGGAAACCGCTTCCTGCAGCATGCGCTTTTCGTTGCGGATGATGATCTGCGGCGCTTTCAGTTCCTGCAGCCGCTTCAGCCGGTTGTTGCGGTTGATCACCCGCCGGTACAGATCGTTGAGATCGGAGGTAGCGAAGCGTCCGCCGTCCAGCGGCACCAAAGGACGCAGCTCCGGCGGGATCACCGGGATGACCTGCAGGATCATCCACTCCGGCTTGTTGCCGGATTTGCGGAACGATTCGATGACCTTGAGGCGCTTGGCGAGCTTGCGCCGGTTCATGACCGACTTGGTGGTCCCCATCTCCTCTTTGAGCTCGACGGCCAGCGTGTCCAGCTCGATCTGCTTGAGCAGTTCGTAAATGCCTTCCGCACCGATCATCGCCTTGAAGGTGTCCGGGAACTCCAGCTCGGTCTCGCGGAACTCTTCTTCCGAGAGCAGCTGCCCGACCTTGAGGTCGGAGTCGCCGGGATCGACCACGACGTAGTTTTCAAAATAAACCACGCGCTCCAGATCCTTGAGCGTGATGTCCAGGATATGGCCGATGCGGCTGGGCAGCCCCTTGAAATACCAGATATGGGCCACCGGGCTCGCAAGCTCGATGTGCCCCAGCCGTTCGCGACGCACTTTCGAGAGGATGACCTCGACCCCGCATTTTTCACACACCACGCCTTTGTGCTTCATGCGCTTGTATTTGCCGCAGTTGCACTCCCAGTCCTTGACCGGGCCGAAAATCTTGGCGCAGAACAGGCCGTCCCGCTCGGGTTTGAAGGTTCGGTAATTGATCGTTTCCGGTTTTTTGACTTCTCCGTACGACCAGGAACGGATTTTTTCCGGCGACGCCAACCGGACTCGCATAGCGTCAAACATGATGGGATTTTTTGGCTTTTCAAAAAATGTCAAGCTTTCCACCAGGTTTATCTCCTATAGAGGATTTATAAGTATCTGAACTCCCCCAATGGGGGAGTGGCTTTTTCTTTATTTGCCCGATTCGATCAGTTCCACATCGATCGCCAGGCTTTGCAGTTCCTTGACCAGGACGTTGAACGATTCCGGCAGGCTCGGGCTCAGATTGGTGTCGCCCTTGACGATCGCTTCGTACATGCGCTTGCGCCCTTCGACATCGTCGGATTTGACGGTCAGCATCTCCTGCAGCGTGTAGGCGGAACCGTAGGCTTCCAGCGCCCACACCTCCATCTCTCCGAGCCGCTGGCCGCCGAACTGCGCCTTGCCGCCGAGCGGCTGCTGCGTGACCAGAGAATACGGCCCGGTCGAGCGGGCGTGGATTTTGTCGTCCACAAGGTGGTGCAGTTTGAGCATGTAGATGTAGCCGACCATGACCTTCTGCCTAAACGGCAGACCGGTGCGTCCGTCCATCAGCGTGACCTTGCCGGAAGGAGAACAGCCGCCTTGTTCCAGAAGAGCGCGGATCTCCTCCTCCTTGGCGCCGTCGAACACCGGCGTCGCCATGTGCACGCCGGTGTACTTGGCCGCCATCCCGAGATTGGTCTCGAGGATCTGCCCCACGTTCATGCGCGAAGGCACGCCCAGAGGATTCAGGATCAGCTCGATCGGCGTGCCGTCTTCCATATAGGGCAGGTCTTCCTCGGGAACGATCTTGGAAACCACACCCTTGTTGCCGTGGCGGCCGGCCATCTTGTCGCCCACTTGCAGTTTGCGCTTCATGGCCAGGAACACTTTGACCAGCTTGATGACCCCCGGAGAAAGATCGTCTCCTTTTTTCAGACGGGCGACCTTGTCTTCCATCATGGCTTTGAGGATCTGCACCTGGTCCTTGCTGATATCTTCGAGCTGCGTCAGTTCGGAAGGATCGACGTCCTTGGCGGGAATCTTCACCAGATCCTTGGCGGCGATCTTCTGCAGCGATTCCTCGGTCAGCACGTCGCCCTTGCTGAAACTCGCCCGGCCCGCCGTGACCGCCTTGGTCACTTCCTTGCCGGTGAGCAGCTTGCGGATGCGTTTTTCCGTCTCACTTTTGACGATCTTGATTTCATCGTTGAAATCCTTCTCGATGCGCGAGATCTCTTCCTCTTCGATCGAAAGCGTGCGCGAATCCTTGTCCACGCCTTTGCGGGAAAACACCTTGACGTCCACCACCGTTCCCTGAACCCCCGGCGGCACGCGCAAGGAGGTGTCGCGCACATCCCCGGCCTTCTCGCCGAAGATCGCCTTCAACAGTTTTTCCTCCGGACTGAGCTGCGTCTCGCCTTTCGGCGTGACCTTGCCGACCAGAATGTCGTTGGGCTTCACGCTGGCGCCGATGCGGATGATGCCGCTGTCGTCGAGATTTTTCAGCGCTTCCTCGCCGACGTTGGAGATGTCGCGGGTGATTTCCTCTTTGCCCTGCTTGGTGTCGCGGGCTTCGACCTCGAACTCCTCGATATGGATCGAGGTGTAGACGTCTTCTTTCACCAGCTTCTCGCCGACGATGATGGCGTCCTCGAAGTTGTAGCCTTCCCAGGGCATGAACGCCACCAGCACGTTTCTGCCCAGCGCCAGCTCTCCCTGGTCGGTGGAAGGTCCGTCTGCGATCACATCGCCGCGCTTGATCTTCATGCCGCTCGCGACCAGCGGTTTCTGGTTGATGCAGGTGTTCTGGTTGCTGCGCTGGTATTTGTTCAACGTGTAGATGTCCACGTTGGAATCCACCAGGCGGCTGCGCTTGTTCTTACCGAGATTTTTGCTCTTGTTCTCGGTGCGGATGACGATCCGGGTGGCGTCGGCGGAGATCACCTCGCCGTCGTTTTCCGCAACCACCACGGCCCCCGAATCGTGGGCGACGATGGCTTCCATCCCGGTGCCCACAAACGGCGCCTCCGCCTGCAACAGCGGCACCGCCTGGCGCTGCATGTTCGAACCCATCAGCGCCCGGTTGGCGTCGTCGTTTTCGAGAAACGGAATGAGCGAGGCCGCGACGCTGATCAACTGCTTGGGCGAGACGTCCATGTAATCGACTTTCTCACTGGGAGAAAGAATGAACTCCCCGCCTTTGCGCGCGTCCACGATCTCTTGCACGAATTTTTTATTGTCATCCAGATCCGCATTGGCCTGGGCGATGACGTATTTGTCCTCCATCAGGGCGGTGTGAAACTCCACCTCGCCTTTGGCGTAGCCGTTCGACACCTTGCGGTAGGGCGTTTCGATGAAGCCGTACTCGTTGACGCGCGCGTACGTGCTCAAAGAAGCGATCAGACCGATGTTGGGTCCCTCCGGCGTTTCAATGGGACAGATCCGCCCGTAATGGGTGGGGTGCACGTCCCGCACCTCAAACCCGGCCCGTTCGCGCGTCAGGCCTCCCGGACCGAGAGCGCTCAGCCGCCGCTTGTGCGTGACCTCCGACAACGGATTGGTCTGGTCCATGAACTGCGACAACTGGCTGCTGCCGAAAAACTCCTTGATCGCCGCCGTCACGGGCTTGGAGTTGATCAGGTCGTGCGGCATGGAAACATCGAGATCCTGGATCGACATGCGTTCGATGATGGCGCGCTCCATGCGCACCAGCCCGACGCGGAACTGGTTTTCCAGCGATTCGCCCACCGCCCGCACCCGGCGGTTGCCGAGATGGTCGATGTCGTCGATCTGGCCGATGCCGTTGCGCAGCCCGATCAGATAACGCATGACCTCCTTGAGGTCATCGAGCGTCAGCAGCCGGTTTTCCAGCGGGATGTCGAGGTCGAACTTCTGGTTGAGCTTGATGCGGCCGACCACCGACAGGTTGTACCGTTTGGGATTGGAAA
The DNA here is from genome assembly GCA_965223345.1 of Nitrospinales bacterium. Taxonomy (GTDB): domain Bacteria; phylum Nitrospinota; class Nitrospinia; order Nitrospinales; family VA-1; genus CBDCWG01. Next base: position 930,003 of record CBDCWG010000012.1, on the reverse strand, counting down.
ACAGGTTCCAAAACAGGGATTTCGCGATCTCCGGCGTGGGCGGGTCGCCCGGACGCAGCCGCTTGTAGATCTCCCGCACCGCCTCGTCCTGCGTGTGCAGCTTCGCCACCGCCAGGGTGTCGCGCAGCGAGGTGTCCGACGCGTCCTCGTCGATGTGCAGGATACGGATCTCGGAGATGTTGTGGTTCTTGATGAACTCCAGCGTTTCCGTCGTGATCGCCTGATTGGTTTCGGCGAACACTTCCCCGGTCTCGGGATGGATGATCTCATCGAGCAGGAACCGGCCCACCAACCCTTCTTCGTCGATTTCCACTTTCGGCGAACGCGACAGGCGGGAAATCTTCTTGGCCGCGACCTGGGTCACCTTCTTGTTGGCCTTCAAAACCACATCGTCGGTCTTGGGATCGATGATGTCTTCCAGCACCTTGAACCCGACGAGCAGGTTTTTGGCGCTCATCATGAAACGGGAATCCTTGGCCGTGATCTGGATCTTCTCGACATCGTAGAAGGTCTCGAGGATTTCCTTCGTTTCCATCCCGAACGCGTGCAGCAGGATCGTGGCGGGCAGTTTGCGCCGCCGGTCGATCTTCACGTAAAGCAGATCCTTGATGTCGAACTCGAAATCGACCCAGGAGCCCCGGTCGGGAATGATGCGTGCGGAATAAAGGATCTTGCCGCTGACGTGGGATTTGCCCTTGTCGTGCGAGAAAAACGCTCCCGGCGAACGGTGCATCTGACTGACGATCACCCGTTCCACACCGTTGATCATGAACGTGCCGGTGGAGGTCATCATAGGCATCTCGCCCAGGAAGATCTTCTGTTCCTTGACCTCCCGCACCACGTTGACGGTGACCTGCGGGACCTTCTCCCCCGTGAGGGTATCGATGGTTTCCTGTGTGATCTCGGTGCGCGGCGGGATGAAGGCTTTGCCCGTCTCGGGATGCTTGACTTCCTCGACGATGTACCTGCCGATCAGATCCTTGACCGTGCGCGCATTGATATCGACGCGCTCCCGGTCGAACAGGACCAGGCGCACCATGATCTTGATGGGATCCGCGTAGGTGAGCCCTTTTTGCCGGCACTCGCTGATTTTGTGTTTCTCTTTATAGGAGACTTCCTGCCCGCAGGAGTCGCACAGGACTCCCGGCCCTCCGAGCTCCTTGTACTCGCCGCAACCGCACTCCCAGCTTCCCACCTCGTAACCGACATATTCGATACGGGCGTTGATGTTGAGATCGGCGATGGGGAACACATCGCTGAACACCTCTTCGAGGCCGACGGCCTCACGGTTTTTAGGCGCGATGTCCCACTGGATAAAGGACTCGAAAGACTTCTTTTGAATTTCAATCAGGTTTGGGATTTCATCGACAACAGGAATACGGGCAAAATTTTGTCTTTTTCTCAGGTTACCAATCGCTCTGTTCGAACGCATTTTCGGCATATTTTTTGACCTTTAAAAAATGAAGGATTGAAAAACGAAACGACGCAGCCAAATGCGATATAGACGATTTCCTGATTCGATTATTTGACCTCCACAGTCCCTCCCACTGCCTCGATTTTCTTTTTGATTTCGTCGGCTTCTTCCTTTTTCACGCCTTCCTTCACCGGCTTGGGAGCCCCTTCGACGAGATCCTTGGCATCTTTGAGGCCCAGACCGGTGATGGCCCGCACTTCTTTGATGACCTGAATCTTCTTGTCGCCTGCGGCCGTGAGGACCACGTCGAATTCCGTTTTCTCCTCGGCGGCTTCCGCACCACCGCCCGCGGGTGCGGCAACAGCCACGGCGGGAGCCGCGGCGGTGACTCCATATTTATCTTCCAACTCTTTGACAAACTCCGACATTTCCAGAACAGTCATGTTGTCTATGTATGAGATGACATCCTCTTTGGTGACGGCCATCACGCCCTCCTTTCAAGCAATCAAATTTTCCTAAAATTAAATAACTGGTTTATTCAAAAATCCGGTGATCAGTGCATTTGAATTTGAACTCTCACAATCCGCACGCCCGCGCAAAACGCGATCAACCCTGAGCTTTTTTCTCGCGCACCGCGTCCAGTGTGCCCACCAACTTTCTGAGCAGACTCGCGAACACGCCGACAAAATTTCTCGAAGGCCCTTGAAACACGGACAGCATGCTGGACATCAACTCTTCCTTGGAGGGCAAATCGGCCAGAGCCTTGACCTCATCGGGAGTGATCACTTTTCCTTCCACCAAACCGCAAAGCACTTTGGGCGGTTTGCCCTGCCCCGCCTTGGCGTAATCCGCAAGCGCCTTCGCAGGCGCGATCAGATCCTCACAACTCACGACCAGTGAAACGGGACCCTTGAAACTTTCATCCAGAAGCTCGAAAGGCGTGTTCTTCGCCGCCTTTTTGGCCAGCGTGTTCTTGACAACCCGAAACTCCACCGACCGGCTGTGCACATGCGCCCGAAACGCCGTGATACTGGGCGCATCGATGCCCTGGTAATCGGCCAGAACAGCAGATCGGGCGTTTTGAAACAGCTCGTTCAACTCTTTCACCGCTTCTTCTTTAGCTGGGGTGGGCACGGTCAATCCCTTTCTTTCATCTCTGAATGAGTTTCCATTTTTCTTTTTTCAATCCGCGAGCACGCTTCACGCGGTGTACGCCACCCGGATCCCCACCCCCATGGTGGTGGACAGGGATATGGACTTCACATACTGCCCCTTGCTGGAAGCGGGCTTCATTTTCACGAGCGTGCCGATCACCGCTTCGTAGTTTTCCGCCAGATCCTCGACGGGAAAAGCGGCTTTGCCCAAAGGCGCATGCACGATGCCGGCCTTGTCCACGCGAAAGTCCACCTTGCCGGCCTGAATCTGCTCGATGGCCTGCTTGATGTCGAAGGTCACCGTCCCGGTCTTGGGATTGGGCATCATCCCCCGCGGACCGAGGATCTTACCGAGCTTGCCCACCTGCCCCATCATGTCGGGCGTGGCCACCACGCGGTCGAATTCCATCCAGCCGCCCTGAATCTTGGCCACCATGTCTTCACCGCCCACATGTTCGGCGCCGGCTTCCCGGGCTTCCCGCTCTTTTTCACCCTTCGCAAACACCAGCACGCGGAATTTTTTTCCGGTCCCCTTGGGCAGCACAACGCTGCCGCGGATGTTCTGGTCGGCCTTTCTCGGATCGACGCCGAGATTCACCGCCACATCCACCGATTCGTCGAATTTGGCAAAGCTGCCCTCTTTCGCCAGCTTGAGCGCCTCTTTCAGATCATACTTGACCGCCCGGCCCACCTTTTCAGCGGCGGAGCGGTATTTCTTACCATGTTTTGCCATGCGCCTGTTCCCCGATCAATCCGTTAACCTTCCACCTCAAGCCCCATGCTCTTGGCCGATCCCTTGATGATCTGGACGGCGGCCTCCAGGCTCTGCGCGTTCAAATCCTGCATCTTGGTCTTGGCGATCTCCTCGACCTGCGCGAGGGTCACTTTGCCGACGAATTCCTTGCTCGGGTTGGAAGATCCCTTCGCGATCCCGGCGGCCTGCTTGAGCAGCACCGAAGCGGGCGGCGATTTGGTGATGAACGCAAAACTCCGGTCCTTGAACACATCGATGATCACCGGAATGATCATCCCTTCCTGCCCCTGGGTCTTGGAGTTGAACGCCTTGCAGAATTCCATGATATTGACCCCGTGCTGACCCAGAGCGGGCCCCACCGGCGGGGAAGGCGTCGCCTGCCCTGCGGGAATCTGCAGCTTGATCTGCCCCATCACTTCTTTAGTCGCCACCAGCCATTGCCCTTTCCAAAGAACGCAGACGCGCTCAGACTTTTTCTATTTGAGGAAATTCCAGCTCCACAGGCGTCGCCCGCCCGAAAATGGAAACCATGACCCGGACCTTGCCCTTGTCATGATTGACGTCCTCCACCACTCCATTGAAATTCACAAAAGGGCCTTCGATCACGCGCACATTCTCCCCCCGCTCGAAGGAAAACTTCGGCTTGGGACGCACGGATTCGCCCTTGATCTGATCCATGATCAACTTGACTTCGCTCTCGGAAAGCGGAACCGGGGTCTGACCGCCGCCCAGAAATCCCGTCACCTTCGGCGTGTTCTTGATCCGGTACCAGATGTCCTGGGTCATCTCCACGTTGATGAGGATGTACCCCGGAAAAAACTTTCTCGAGGAAATCTTTTTTTTGCCTTTTCGCACCTCCACGACTTCTTCGGTGGGGATGACGATTTCGCCCAGCTTGTCCTTTTGATCCGAATGATCGAATTGCTCCTCCAAACTCATCTTCACCTTGCGCTCGTATCCGGAATACGTATGGAGGACATACCACTCTTTAGACACTATTCAGTTCCGAATGAGAGTTAATTGATGAGAGCCTGGACCAGTTTCGACAGCAGGGCGTCCACGAGACCCAGAAAAACCGACACCAGAAAAACCACCAGAAGGACCACACCGGTCCCGGCCATGGCTTCCCGCTTCGAGGGCCAGGTGACCTTCTTCACCTCCACTTTGACTTCGGACAAAAACGAGAGCGCCTTGGATAACATCGGCAATCAAACCCTTTATAAACTACAGGCCAGGAGGGATTCGAACCCCCAACCCCCAGATTTGGAGTCCGGTGCTCTAGCCGTTCGAGCTACTGGCCTATGCGAACTGCATACTGGTACCCGACAAAGACAGAGCATCCAAACGGCACTCCATCATGCCTCCCGGCACTCCGAAAATTTTATGAACAAACGCTTGTTACTTACTTGGTTTCCTTATGGGGGGTGTGTGCTCTGCAGAAACGGCAGTACTTTTTGAATTCCAAGCGATTCGTCGTCTTCTTCTTGTTCTTGGTGGTGGAATAGTTTTTCCTTTTACATTCACCGCACGCAAGATGGATAATGTCTCTCATGATCTGTATTCACTTCAGTACGTTTAGGGAATGCCCGAAAAATCGCCGCACCCACGCCTGCCCCCGCGACGGGGATACCGAAACCCGATAATCAAAGCCCACGATCGGAATTGAACCGATGACCTCTTCCTTACCAAGGAAGTGCTCCACCCCTGAGCTACGTGGGCAATTTCCTTTAAAGTAATTTACCTCACAAACCGAAAGGTGGAGCGGGAAACGGGACTCGAACCCGTGACCCTCAGCTTGGAAGGCTGACGCTCTAGCCAACTGAGCTATTCCCGCAGTCTCCTCCACTTATAAAAGGATGGGGAGGGGAGGATTCGAACCTCCGAAGGCTGAGCCGACAGATTTACAGTCTGTTCCCTTTGGCCACTCGGGAACCTCCCCGGTCTGAATGGAATCCTTCGCCCCCAAGATACGGACCAGGTCGGGCAGAATCCTCCGGAGCCCTTGATTTTACGGGCCGTCAGGGCTCTAAACGTTCAGTCTCCAGCAAAAAATAAAAAAAATTTATGGAGCTGGCAAAGGGACTCGAACCCCCGACCTGCTGATTACAAATCAGCTGCTCTACCAACTGAGCTACGCCAGCTCAGCAAAACGGAAAACGGTCATCTTACTGACTTCATTTCATTTTTGTCAATAAAAAAAGCGTATTTTTGAGATGTTTTGAAATCAGATGGGTTTTTTTACCGCTGGGGGATAACAATGTGGCGAAGTCTATCACGACCGGTGGCCTTTTTATAGGAAAATATTTCGCCCAGGATAAAATTTAAAAAAATTTTATCACGGTCCGCCGAAAAAATTCCACACGAAAAAGACCGGCAAAGTTTCAAGCAAAAATATCAAAGACTTAATTTCAAAAAAAAGATTGTGCGGCTCACCCGGTTGTCCCGCAAGGGCGCTTTTTCCTCATTTCTCAACCCCTTTGCGGCCCGTCCCCAGGCTGCACCGGCGGCATCGCGGCCCCCGGAAGATCCGGCGTCAAACCCGTTGGCCGCAGGCTTCGGGAGCAGGCACACGTGGCCCCAGCAGTATCGCCTGCCGGAACCCGAAGGCCGCACCCGCTATCTGTATAGCGAAAATAACGCTGCCGAACGGAAACAAACCGGCGGCTTCAGCGTTCAACCAGAACGTTCAATCGTTTGCCGACGGCCCGGAAAGCGGCGACGGCGCGGTCGAGGTCTTCTTTTTCATGCGCCGCGGAAATTTGAATGCGGATGCGGGCCTGTTCCTTGGGAACCACGGGATAGCTGAATCCGATGACGTAGATCCCTTCGGCCAGCATCTGCTCGGCCATGTCGTGCGCCAGACGGGCGTCGCCCAGCATGATGGGGATGATCGGATGGTCTCCGGCGCGGATCTCAAACCCCGCAGCCTGGATCTGCTCGCGGAAATAGGACACGTTGTCCCGGAGCTTTTTCAATAAGCGGTCCGATTGCGTGATCAGCTCGATCGCCTTCAGCGTCGCGCTGGCGATGACCGGCGACAGGGAATTGGAGAACAGGTAGGGCCGGCTGCGTTGCCGAAGCAGCGCCACCGTTTCGCGGCGCGCGCTGGTGAAGCCGCCCGAGGCGCCGCCCAGCGCTTTGCCGAACGTCGAGGTGACGATGTCCACCCGGTCCAGCACCTTGCGATATTCGATGCTGCCGCGCCCGGTGGGTCCGAAAAAACCGGTGGCATGCGAATCGTCCACCATCACCTGCGCGTCGTAGCGGTCCGCCAGATCGCAGATGTCGGCCAGCGGCGCGACGTCGCCATCCATGCTGAACACGCCGTCGGTGGCGATGATCCGGTGCCGGTGTTTCTGCGCCCGCTTCAGCTGGGTTTCCAGATGGTCCATGTCCGCGTGCTGATAGCGGAAGCGCTGCGCCTTGCAGAGCCGCACCCCGTCGATGATGCTCGCGTGGTTCAGCCGGTCGCTGATCACCGCATCCTCCGTTTCCAGCAGCGTCTCGAACAATCCCGCATTGGCATCGAAGCACGACGAATACAAAATCGTGTCCTCGGTCTGCAGGAACCGGGACACCACTTCTTCCAGCTTTTTGTGCACCTCTTGCGTGCCGCAGATGAAGCGCACCGACGCCATGCCGTACCCGCTTTTATCCAGCGAATCCTTGGCCGCCTGGATGATCTCGGGATGATCCGCCAGCCCCAGGTAGTTGTTGGCGCAAAAGTTCAGCACCTCCCCCTCGGTCGTGCGGATGCGCGCCGATTGCGGCGAGGTCAGGACCCGCTCCTCTTTGTACAGACCCGCATCGCGGATGGATTGCAGTTCTTCGCTGAGCCAATCGGTCAGACCGCCGGTCATGGGAATTCCTTTCAGGGCGTCTCTATGAATCGCTTTGGGCCGTGAACGGACCTTTATTCAAAAGGTCCGTGAGTTGCCCGGAATAAAATAATCGAACAACAGGAAATCTTTATCAATGTTTCATCACGATTTTCGGATGCTGCCGGATCAGACGATCGAACCGGTCCTTGTCGAAACCCGCAAACGGGACGATGGTTCCCTCGCCCTTGTTCAGGATGACTTCATAGATCTTGTCCTGCAGATCGTGGTGCTTGGACTCCAGCAGGTTGCGCATGATGTACCAGGTTTGAAACACGCGACGGCCGACGATGCCGTGCAGGGTTTTGCCGTGCAGGATGACCTCCTGAAAATTTTGCAGCGTGAAGTCGCCGCCGCACAGGCCGAACAGGATGACGTCGCCTCCCGGCCGCACCGATTGAATGGCGGTGTTGAGCGCCTGGTTGCTGCCGGACATCTCGTAGGCCACATCCACGCCGCGCCCCGAACAGTGCCTGTGGATCGCTGCGATGATCTCTTCATCCGCGGCCGGCCCACTTTGCGCCGATTGTTCCCGGTCCACGCTCACCGTACGATCCACGCCCAGCCGTTCCGCCATCTTGAGGTTCGCCGGGTTCGGATCGACGCCGACGATGTTCGTCGCGCCCATCGCCCGCGCCACCAGAATCGAAAACAAGCCGATCGTTCCGCAGCCGAAAATGGCGATGGATTTTCCGCGCACGTCCACTTTGCTCAGCGCATGCACCGCGTTGCCCAGAGGTTCCTGGATCGCCGCCACCTCGGGACGGATTTTATCGGTGTCGGTGCGCCACAGTTCCTTGACCGGCAGCTTGACCAGATCCGCAAAACAGCCGTTGGTGGAGATGCCGATGATGAGGTGATCGGAACAGACGTGCTCTTCGCCGATCTTGCACTGATGACAGCGGCCGCAGAAAATATGCGATTCGGTCGAGACGATGTCACCCGGCTTGAAGCCGTACGCCTTCGCCGAATACGACCCCGCGTCCACCACTTCCCCCAGCAGTTCATGGCCGCAGATGCGATAGGACGCGTGCTCGCGCTCGATCGAATCGAAGATCATCTCCTTGAACGCGTGCCGAAACCAGATCCCCTTGTCCGAACCGCAAAATCCGGTGTAGCGCGGCTTGATGAGGACCTGCCCCGCATCCTCCGGATGCGCCGATTCGTTCAGCGCCGGTTCCGGAACGTCGAGGATGTCCATCCCGGTGGTGGTTTCCCATTGGTCGCGTTCGATGTTCAGTGCCAGAGCTTTCACGCCGTTTCCTCACGAGAGATTGAAATGTTCGGTTCTCTTTATTATAACCGCAAATCAACGCGAAAGGAGGGATCAGGAGGAGCTTGAAAAAACGGCCTTTCCATCCACCATCACAAAATCCGCCCGCTGCCGACCGGTCTCGAACGGCACATCCACCCACGATGCCGGTGGCTCTTCGATGCGGAATGCGACGAGGTCCGCAGCGTATCCCGGCGCAAGGGTTCCGGCTTTGAGCCCCAAGGCCTGCGCGCCGTGTTCTGTGGCCATCCTGAGGATCTCCCGGCGCGAAACCTGCGGCAGCATGTCGTCGGCGATTTTCAGCTCGCGCAAAAAGTTCAGCGCATCGTTGCTAGCCAGCGAATCGGTGCCGAGCGCCACAGAGACCCCGCGATCGATCAGCTCGCGCACCGGCATGTACCGCGTGCGGCCGAACCAGCGGGTGCTTCCCGGACAAAACACCGCACACGCACCGCGCGCCGCCAACAGAGCGAGGTCTTCGTGCGCGGCGTTCACATGCACCGCCGCCATCGACTCCAGCACGCCGAGGTCATCCAGATAGGCGAGCGATTTTTTTCCCGGCGGCTTCCAGTTTTCATCGAACACGTCCCGCTCGCGCAAAAAATCCTCCAGCTCGCCGCCTCCCTGTTCGAGGAAACGCACCTCCTCGTCGAACTCGGCCACGTGACAGGAAAACGGCGCGCCGTATTGGACAGCGAGGCGTTTGAGTTCCTGAAACAGGCGCGGCGACACCGAATACGGCGCGTGCGGCGCGAGCCCCAGCCGCAGCAGCCCCGCGTTGGAAGCGTGAGAATCCAGCACAGAGCGCACCCGGTCTAAAATCTCTTCGGCCTGGCTGTCCCTGAATCCCAGTGTCTCGAGAAACGCCACCTGCCGGAAAGGCAACGCCTCCCGTTCGGTCAACGGGTCGGAGGGAGAGACGTAATCGCCCAGCGCCGTCACACCCGACGCCAGCAATTCCTGCGCACCGGCACGCAGGGCACGCAGCCGCTGCTCCTGGGAAATCTCCGCATTGGCTTTTAAAAGAGCCCGCACCCAGTCGGTGAACCGTTCCTTGCGCGGAAGTGTTTCGTGCAGCACCGAAAGCGAGAGGTGGCAGTGCGCGTTCACAAAACCGGGAAGCAGCAGATGATCGGAGAGGTCGAGCACCTCCGCACCGCTCGCCCCGGAAACCGCATCGCAAACCTGACGGATGACCCCGCTTTCGATCACCAGTTCTCCGCGTTCCACCACCCTGTCCGCATCTGCGATCAAAGCCCGGAACCGGATTCTCTGTAGGGAAGGATTCATGCAGAAAAAAATTCTTGGGGGGGTTAGAACCAGGTTTTGTCGCGCCAAGCCAGGTAACTGGCGCCGAAACGCTGCAGCAACGCCTTGTCCTCTTCGCGCGCCCGGTACAGGTTCAACGGCAGCACGATCACGACCAGGTAAACCAGCCCGAAAACCGAACCGCAGGCCAGAAACAGGCCGAACAGCGTCAGAAAGATGCCCCAGTAAATCGGGTGGCGCAGATAGCGGTACACGCCGCGCGTCACCAGCACCTCCGCACCGGGGAGCACCGCCAGGGATTTGCCCAGATGCAGCATGGAAAGGATCCAGAGAACGACGCCCAACGCCCCCACGGACAGGCCGAGATACACCACTTCGCGGAAACCGAACCCGAGATTCTTGGGCGAAACATAGACGACCACCAGCGGCAGCAGGTAAAGCAGCGGCACGAACACGTTCAACGCGAACTGCTGATTGGACGACAGCGATTTAAAATCCATCCGTCTGCACTTTTGGAAATGTTGCGGCTTTATTTCGGTTCAAGGCGTGTTCGATGCGGCCTGCCGGCGCGCGCCGAGAATCTTCTGCATCAGCACTTCCCTGCCTTCCAGGATGTCCACGTCCACCACCGCCTTGTAAACGGGAAGCGGCCATCCCTCCGGGTTGAGTTTCACACTGTCCTTTTCAGAGACCACCAGGCATTCCGCGCCCGCTTTTTTCGCGGCTTCGCCGATGAAAGCCAGATCGCGCCCGCTATAACCGTGATGATCGCGATACGCATGCGACCAGACGATGCGCGCGCCGGCGTCGGTCAACGTGTTGTTGAAATCTCTTGGATTCGCGATGCCGCAAAACGCCGCGACCGGTTTGTCCTTGAGAAAACCCGGCGCCGACAACCGGCCGGTGCCCAGGCGTACGAAACCGGAGAGCCTGAGCGCCGTGCGCACAACGGGAAGCGCTTCCGGAAGCACGCCTTCCAGAACGGGAAACGATTCGTTTTGCGAGCAACGGGTCAGGATCACCAGATCCGCCCGCTGCACCGCCTGCATAGGCTCGCGCAGAATCCCCGCCGGAAACAGATGGCCGTTCCCCACGGGTCTTTTTTCATCGAACAAAAGCAGGTTCGCATCGCGCGCCAGATCCAGGCGCTGGAAACCGTCGTCGAGGATCAGCGTATCGGCGCCCAAACGGTCGATGGCATGCCGGCCGGTTGCATGGCGGTCCGCGCCGGTCACAACCGGAACGGTTTTGAGCCGCTCCGCCAGCATCACCGGTTCGTCGCCCGCCTGCCCGGCGGAAAGCAGCACGCGTTCGCCGTCGCTCACCACATGCACCCCCTTCTGCGCGTTGCCGCCGTACCCGCGGCTGAGGATGACGGGGTTGCCGCCCTGCGCCTTGAGGGTCTGCGCGATCCAGATCACCAGCGGCGTTTTGCCCGTGCCTCCCAGAGTCAGGTTGCCGACGCTGATCACCCGGCAGGGCAACTCGCGCACCGAAAGAAAACCCCGGCGGTACGCCCAAACGCGCAGCTTCTGCGCCAGGCCGTAACACAGGGAACACACCCACAGAACACAAAACAGCGGCGCAAGATACAGCGGCCGGTCGGCAGCGATCGTCCGGTAAAACAGTTTTTCCCACAGCATTAAAACAAACCTGAGCGGTCGATTCGGGTTATACTTCCGTCTATGCAATTCGCGTATCATATCATCCTTGGCGGAGTCCTGCTAACCGTATCCCCCTTCATTATCATAAGGATGGCCTTCGACTCCGCGTTCCGCAAAGAGATCCTCGCCCGGTACCGCGGCGGCCGCGACCTGCCCCCGTCCCCCGGCTGCCTGTGGGTCCACGCATCGTCCGTGGGCGAAGTGCGCGCTGCAAAACTGCTCATCCAGGCATTGCAAAAAGAAGGCGAGAAACGGCCGGTCGTTTTGTCCACCTTCACCCGCAGCGGATTCGAACTGGCGCAAAAGGAAAGCGGTGTCCCCGTGTTCCGCCTGCCGTTCGATCATCCCTTCTGGCTGACACCCTTGCTCAAGAAGCTCGCCCCTTCGCTGCTGGTCCTGATCGAAGCGGAATTGTGGCCTTCGCTGCTGCGTAAGCTGAAACAAAAAAAGGTGCCTATCCTGCTGGCGAACGGCCGCATGTCGGAAAAATCCCGCAGCAACTACGAAAAGGTGAAACCGTTTTTTCTCTGGATCGCCGAGGCGGTGACGCATTTTTCCATGCGCTCGGCAACCGACGCGGAACGGCTGCGTTCTCTGGGGATCGACGCCGCGAAAATCTCGGTGACCGGCAACGTCAAGTTCGACGCACCCGGCGGCGCGCAGACGCCTGCTGCCCAGGACACCCCCGATGCCGCGCCGTGGCTGGTGTGCGGTTCCACCCGTCCCGGCGACGAGGGACCGATCCTGGACGCCGTCTGCAAGCTGCGCGCGACCCTGCCGACGCTCAACGTCGTCATCGCACCGCGCCACATGGAGCGCTGCCAGGAAGTCGAACAACTGATCGCCGACTACAAAGTGGACTACGAGCGCTACTCGAACACACAGGGCGCGACCAACGGCAGGCAGGGCGTCGTGCTGCTGCTGGACAAACTCGGGGAGCTGCAATCCTTCTACGCCAAAGGCACCGTCGCGTTTGTGGGAGGCGGTTTCAATCCCCGCTTCGGCGGCCACAACATCCTGGAACCCGCAGGCTTTGGCCTGCCCGTCGTGTTCGGGCAACACATGCAAAATTTCGCAGAGGAAGCGAAGCTGCTGCAGGAATCCGGAGGCGGCATTCAGATCGACCGGCCCGAAGCGCTTGAGCGCACCCTGCTCGATCTGTTGACCGATCCGCAAGAACGGTCGCGCAGAGGAAAGATGGCCCGGGAAACTGTGGCGAAAAACCGCGGCGCGGTGCAGAAAAACATCGAATGGATTCATAAATTGAGCCGCCCCGACGCCCGCCCATGATGATCCTGTATCACGCCCTGTCCACACTGGCCGTGTTGATCGCAGCACCCTTCACGCTGATCCATTCTTTCGCAACCGGGAAAAAACGAAAAGGCGTCTGGCACCGTCTCGGCATCGTGCCGCAAATGCCTGAAGCGGAAACCGCCGATGCGAAAACCGTGTGGCTGCACGCCCTGTCTCTGGGAGAGGTGCGGGCCGCCAGACCCATTCTCACCGCTCTCAGGGAAAAAGCCCCGGCTCTGCGCATCGCCGTGTCAGTGACCACCGACTCCGGTTTCCAGGCAGCCGAAAAACAACTCGACGTTGCGGACCGGATTTTTTTTCATCCTTTCGACGGCTATTTCTGCAACCGGATGGCGCTCAAGCGAATCCGCCCGGACCTGTTCGTCCTCATGGACACCGGATTCTGGCCCGGCTTTCTGCACCAGTTACAAAAGCAACACATTCCGGCGCTGCTTTTCAACGGCAGGATTTCCCAACGCTCGCTGCGCCGCTACCAGTTTTTTGGGTCGTTTTTCAGCGGCGTGTTCAACCGCTTCGACTTTCTCGGCATGCACAACAACGAGGGCGCCGCTGCACTTCGGGATCTGGGCGTCGCACCCGAGCGGGTGAAGGTGATGGGGGATTCCAAGTTCGACGGACTCAAAACCTTTTCGCTGGAAGAAAAAAACACTCTCAGAACCCGGCTGCGCATCCCCGAGCGCTGCCGGGTCTGGGTGGCGGGAAGCACCCACGAAGGCGAAGAAAAAATCGTGTTGAAGGTGTTCCGCATCCTCAAAACCCGGATTCCGGATGTGCTGCTGATCCTCGCGCCCAGACGGCTGGAACGCATCGGCGACATCACCGCGCTGCTGACCCGGCTCAAGATCCCGTTCGCCCGCCGTTCCAAGCTGCACGCCGACCACCCGGAGGTGCAGCAGGTGTTGCTGCTCGACACGATGGGCGAGCTCATGTCCGTGTACGCGATCGCCGACATCGCCTTCGTGGGAAAGAGCCTCCTGCCGCCGGGCGGCGGGCACAGCCTGATGGAACCGATCTCCTGCGGCATCCCGGTGCTGCACGGCCCGCACATCGAAAACCTCGGGCCGCTGGCAGAAGAACTCCGGCAACAGGGCTACGCCTTTCCCGTGCGCGACGGCAAGGAAATGGGTTCCACGTTGCAGCGGTTGCTGAACGATGAAAAAACCCGTTCCCGCCTTGCAGTCGGCGCCCCCGCTCTGATCCGCAACTATCAGGGCGCTTCACGCCGCATGGCGGACGTCATTTTAGAGAGATTGCGAACCTGAGGTGCGCTTGCTGACCACCCACACCGCGAGCGAAGCGAGGATAAACGCCGGCACCAGCTCGTAAATCACCGCATCGGAAAGACCCGTGACCTTCCACAGGATCGTGGTGCAGAATCCTGTGAGCATGCCCGCCAGCGCGCCCTGGCGGGTGACGCCTTTCCAGTACAGGGTGAACAGAATGACCGGGCCGAAACTCGCCCCGAGCCCGGACCAGGCGAACAGCACGAACCAGAAGATCACCCGCGTTTCCGTCAGCGCGATCACCATGGCCCCCACCCCGAGGGCGAGCACCGTCAGGCGGGAAACGCGGATCAGCGCCCGGTCCGACAGGCTGCCTTTCAGCATCTTCGAATAGATGTCGTGCGCCGCCGCGGATGCGGCGACGATGATCTGCGCCGAAACCGTGGACATGATCGCAGCCAGCACACCGGTCAGCACCACCGCCGAGACCACGGTGGGCAGCAGCGATTCCGCCGCGCGCGGGAACAGGTGCTCCGGATCTTCCAATCCCGGAAACAGCGCGGTGCCGGCGATGCCCAGCAGGATCGCCGAGCTGTAGATCAGCAATCCCCAGCCCATGGCGATCCAGATGCCTTGTTTGATGACTCTCGTGTCCTTCGCCGCCATATAACGCGTGAGCACGTGCGGCTGGCCGGGATAGCCGAGGCCGATCCCCAACAGCCCCACCAGCGATCCGAAAAACACCGCCGTGGTTTTGCCACCCATCCAGGCCAGCGTGTCGGGGCTTTTTGCCGTGACCTGCTCGCTCATGCCGTCCAGTCCGCCGAGCTCGGCCACCGCCACCAGCGCCAGCAGGACGATGCCGAACACCATGATGAGCCCCTGAACGAAATCGGTCCACGCCACCGCGCGGAACCCGCCCATCATCGTGTAGACGATGACGATCGCACCGCCGATCGAAATGCTCCACACGTGCGGCACGCCGAAAATGGCGTCGAAGGTTTTGCCGATGGCCGTGAACTGCGCCGCCACGTAGGCCATCATGCTGGCGAAAATGATGACGACGGAAACCAGGCGCAACACGTGGGTCTTGTCGTTGAAATGCGATTCCAGATAATCGGGCACGGTGAGTGCGTGGGTTTCGTGCGAGTGCCTGCGCAGCGGCTCGGCGATCAGCAGCCAGTTGATCGCATACCCCATGAGACAGCCCGGCAGAAACCAGATGGCCGAGAGCCCGTCTTTGTAGGCGAGGCCCACCGTGCCCAGCACCGCCCAGGCGCTCTCGGAGCTGGCGGTGGAGGACACCGCCGTGACCCAGGCCTTGAGCGAACGGTCGGCGAGAAAAAAATCCGCCGGCGAGCGGGTGACCCGGGAGGTGGCGACGCCGATCCCCAGCATCAGCAGCACGTAGAGAACGAAGACCGCCGCAATGGCTCCAGTGAGTTCGGTCATGGTGAGTTTGAAGTGATGTGAGATCTGCGCGGTTTCGTGAACACGCCGGGCAGCGGCGCGCCGCTGTGGCGGTTCCGCTCTCCCCCTGCGGGGGGCCGGGCTGGATTTGTGCCCGGAATTTAGCTACTATAGCCTCTTTCAAATTCCGGGAGGCGATTTTTTTGATGCAGCACTACGATTTCAAGCATATCGAAGCGAAATGGCAGAAGCGGTGGGAAGAGGAAAAATCTTTCAAGGTCGAGCGGGACCCGTCCCAAAAAAAATATTACCTGCTGGAGATGTTCCCCTACCCCTCGGGCCGCATCCACATGGGGCATGTGCGCAATTACGCCATCGGCGACGCCGTCGCCCGTTTCAAACGCATGCAGGGGTTCAACGTGTTGCACCCTCTGGGCTGGGACGCTTTCGGGATGCCGGCGGAAAACGCCGCGATCCAGAACAACACGCATCCCGCCGAATGGACCTTTGAAAACATCCGCTCCATGCGCGCGCAGATCAAGAAGCTGGGCTTCAGCTACGACTGGGACCGGGAGATCGCCACCTGCCGTCCGGAATATTACAAGTGGAACCAGTGGTGCTTCCTGAAGTTCATGGAAAAGGGCCTGGTGTACCGCAAGCTGGCGACGGTGAACTGGTGCGAGTCCTGCCAGACCGTGCTCGCCAACGAACAGGTCGTGGACGATCGCTGCTGGCGCTGCGACGGACAGGTGCAGCAAAAACAGCAGCAGGGCTGGTTCTTCAAAATCACCGATTACGCCGACCGCCTTTTACAAGGGGTGGAGCATTTGACCGGTGGCTGGCCGGAACAGGTGCTGGCGATGCAGACGAACTGGATCGGCAAAAGCCGCGGCGCCGAGGTGGATTTCCCCGTCGTGGATTCCGATGCGGTGATCAAGATCTTCACCACGCGGCCGGACACGCTGTTCGGCGCGACGTTCATGGTGCTCTCGCCCGAGCACCCGCTCACCAGAACGCTTTCGCGCGGCACGGACCAGGAAAGCGCCGTCGATGCGTTCATCGAGCAGGCCGCACGCGAAGACAAGTTTTCCCGCACCAGCGAAACCGGAGAAAAGCAGGGCATCTTCACCGGCGCGCACGCGATCAATCCACTCACGAAAGAAAAAATCCCGGTCTGGTCGGCCAATTTCGTGCTCATGGAATACGGCACCGGCGCCATCATGTCGGTTCCCGCCCACGACCAGCGCGACCTCGATTTCGCGCGCAAGTACGGCCTGCCCGTGAAAGTGGTGATCCAGCCGCCCAGCGAAACCCTCGACGCGAACACGATGACCGAAGCCTACACGCGCGAGGGGACGATGGTGCATTCCGGTTCCTTCGACGGATCGGTGGGGCAGGAAGGCATCGACAAAGTCTGCGCGTACCTGGAGTCCGAGAAGCTGGGCAAGGCCACGATCAATTACAAACTGCGCGACTGGGGCGTGTCCCGCCAGCGTTACTGGGGGACCCCCATTCCCATCATCCACTGCGGGCGCTGCGGCATCGTGCCGGTGCCCGAAGACCAGCTTCCGGTCGAGCTGCCCTTGAACGCTCAACTGGGAGAGCGGGGGCAGTCCCCGCTTTCCCGGCTTGCGGATTTCACCGACGTCCCCTGCCCGCAATGCGGCGAGCCCGCCAAACGGGAA
Source organism: Nitrospinales bacterium (assembly GCA_965223345.1). GTDB lineage: Bacteria > Nitrospinota > Nitrospinia > Nitrospinales > VA-1 > CBDCWG01. Next base: position 912,965 of record CBDCWG010000012.1, on the reverse strand, counting down.
ACCGACACGCTGGACACGTTCATCTGCTCGTCCTGGTATTTCGACCGCTACGCTTCCCCGCGCAACGATGCGGAAGTGTTCGCGAAAGAAGACGTCGATTACTGGATGCCGGTGGACCAGTACGTGGGCGGCATCGAGCACGCCATCCTGCATCTGTTGTACTCGCGTTTTTTTCACCTCGTGTTCCGGGACCTGGGGCTCGTGCGTTCACCGGAACCCTTTTCGCGCCTCCTCACCCAGGGCATGGTGATCAAAGACGGTGCGAAGATGTCCAAGTCCAAGGGCAACGTCGTGGACCCGGACGCGATCATCGCAAAATACGGCGCCGACACGGCCCGGCTGTTCATCCTGTTTGCGGCGCCGCCGGTCAAGGACCTCGAATGGAGCGACCAGGGCGTGGAGGGCTGCTCGCGCTTTCTCAAACGGGTGTGGCGGATTTTCGCCGAATTCCGTGAAGACCTGCAAAAGCCCGCCGCGCCGCCCGCAGCGGATGCGGATCTGAGCAAAGAACTCAAAGAACTGCGGCGCATGACCCACGTCACACTCAAGCGCGTGACCGACGACATCCAGAACCGCATGCAGTTCAACACCGCCATCGCCGCCTCGATGGAGTTGGTCAACCATCTGTATGCGTTTAGGGAAAGCTGGGCGGCGCAGAAACAATCGGGAGACGCCGCCCTCGCTATCGTCAAGCAAACCTTCGAAACCCTGGTGTGTGTATTGAACCCGTTCGCGCCGCACATCGCCGAGGAAATGTGGTCGCTGCTGGGAAACAAGGGGAGCGTCGGCGAAGTGCCCTGGCCCAGCTATGATGAGGCGTACATCCAGGCGGAGGAGATGTTGATTGTGGTGCAGGTCAATGGTAAGGTACGACAAAAGATCACTGTCAGCGCTGACATCGCCGAGGAGAGCCTCAAATCCCGCGCGCTTGAGGATGCCAAAATTCAGGAGATGACGCGGGGCAAAGAGATCAAAAAGGTGATCGTGGTGCCCAAAAAACTCATCAACATCGTGGCGAAATGAATTTCCGGAATCGTGCGGCCGCTCTCGGCTGGGGTATGGCCGTGTTGTTTTTCCTTGCGGGATGCGGCTACCACCTTGCGGGAACGCAAAACACCCTGCCGCCGCATTTGAAGACCGTGGCCATTCCGGTGTTCAAGAACACCTCCACCGAACCGGAGATCCACAGGGACCTGACCAACGTGATCCGCGAATCCTTCATCACCGACGGCCGCCTGAAGGTGGTGGACGCCTCGAAGGCCGATCTCGTGATGCGCGGCATTCTCAACCATTACAATCTGCGTGCGGTGTCCTTCAACACCAGCGACGTGGCGTCGGAATACTACGTCGAGCTGGGCGTGGACATCAAGGTGAAGGATCAGGTGAAAAAGAAATCATTTTTAAAACAGCGATTCACCACCAAATGGGATTTCCGCTCCAACGCGGATGTCATCAACTCCGAGGCCGCCCGCCAGACCGCTCTCGACGACGCCTACAAAGACCTCGCCAACCGCCTGGTGAGCATTGTGATCGATCAATTCTAGCGCTCCCGTTTTCCTTGACCCCGCAAGCCGTATTACAGAACATCGAACAGGACACGCTGCGTCCCTGTTACTTCCTGTTTGGAGAGGAAACGTTTTACCACACGGAAATCATCCGCGCGCTCACCGGCAAACTCATCACCCCCGACAATCAGGAGTTCAACTACGAATCCCTGGACGCCAAGACCACCGGCGTGCAGGACTGGATCGCCGCCGCGAAAACCTTCTCCTTCCTGGGAGGCACCAAACTGGTGCTGGTGCGCGGCCTGCACGAGATCACGGTCGCTCCCAAAGAGGTGGACGCGCTGCTCGCGTACACGCAGGACCCCGCCCCTGAGAGCTGCCTGGTCCTGACGGCCGCGAAAGTGGACCGCAAAAAAAAGTTATTCAAAGCGCTGTGCAAGGAGGCGTTCGCCGTCGAGTGCGGCGTCCCCAAGGAATCGACCCTGCTGCCCTGGTTGAAAAAGCGTGCCGAAGCGCAGGGATACCGGCTGTCCGGCGAGGCGGCAAAGATCCTGATCGACCGCACGGGGCCGAAACCGGGCGTCCTCGCATCGGAACTGGAAAAGGTTCTGACCTTCGCCGGGAAAAACCGCACCGTGACGGAAGAAGAGGCGTCGCAGGTGGTGGGGGAGCGCAGACAGGAAAATCCGTTCGCCCTCACCGAAGCGTTGAAGGACAAAAACGGCGAAAGGGCCATCCGCCTTTTGCACAACCAGCTCGATCACGGGGAAGACCCAATCAAGGTGATGGGAACCATCGCCTGGCAGTTCCGGGTGCTGTGGGAAGTGAAAGCGTTGCAGGGGAGAAAGGTTCCGGTCGCGGGCATCGCCAAAGAAATGGGAGCCAAACCTTTTCTGGTCGAAAAGGTGATCCGTTACACGGGAAATTTCACCCGGCAGGATCTGCAGGAAAGCTTCCGCTGTCTTGCGGAAGCGGACCGCAAGCTGAAAACCTCAGGCGGAGATCCCCAGGGGATCCTGGAGACATTGATTCTCAAGCTCTGTGCCGGAAAACAGTGAGTGCTTAAGTTAAGGAAAGGGGCATCGTTCCCGTCCCGTTCAGGCGCGGCTTGTCAAAGCCGGCCCGGTGCGGAAACGATGGTTCAGGTTGCAGAGAGTTGATTGACTTTTCTGGAAAGGCTGGAAATTTTTCTCGATGCGGCGCGGCGGTGCAGAACCCCCTTGCTGGCCACGCGGGAAATCACCTTCTCGGCCTGTTTCAATTCCTTCGCCGCTTCTTCTTTGTTGTTGTTGGACACTTCCTCGAGCACGTTCTTGCTCGCGTTCTTGACCATCGTCCGGTACACCTTGTTTCTTGCGTTGCGTTTTGCGTTCTGGCGATTGCGTTTTTCAGCCGATTTGTGGTTTGCCACCGATTTCCCCTTTCATCAAGTCCATCCGTCCGTTCGTTTCCCTGCGCTTCATCGCGACAGGCTCTCTAAGGCCGCGGCTCCCGAGGGAGCGCAGCCGTGTGATTTCGCTAGACCAATGAATTTATATACTGTATTGCGCTGGAGAATGTCAAGCATTTGCGGGAAGGGACCGGGCCGTCCTCACTTCAACCGGCTCAAAAGGTCCATCAGACGATCCATTTGATCGGAAACATCGAACAGGATGCCGTTCAACGCCTCTTCACTTTGGGGTTCGGATTCCAGCGAGGACAGGAGCTCATGGTCCCGGAGTTCGGGAAGCTCCTTCTGCAGGGTCTGGATCTCGCTCTTGAGCCCTTCGACCAGGGTCGGAGGCAGGGGATTTTTCTGGTCGAGGATGGCTTGCAGCGGTTTTTCCAATCGGATCCGGGTTGCCTGCACCGGAGCGTTGCGCACCGCGTCGCGCTCTGCAGGCGCCTTGACCGCATCGGCGATGATTCCCGGTAGCTCCTGTTTCAAAATGCCGGCCTGCTGGTTCAGCGTCGCCCGCAGAGACAGGCTGTTGAGCTGCACCGAGTCGGAAACGGCAGGCGTTTCAGCGGGTTCCGCAGCCTGGACTTTCTCCGGAGCGCCCGGTTTGGTCCCGGCGTTGCTATGCGGTCTGAGATTGAAAAACGAGAGTGGATCGACCATGGCACGGCTTGCGTGATTTTTATAGATTCACACCAAGTGTACCACTTAAATCATTGAAAATAAAGCGGTTTTTAATGGTCGAGGGTGAGATGGGCGCTCGAAAACCCTTGAAAAACAGGGTGTGACGACAGGAAGGAGAGAAAGGGGCCAGTCAGGCGGTTTGCGGAGGCAGGATTTGCTTCAGATGCGCCTGCAGGCGCTGCATTTCCATCTCCAGTTGCGGATGGAGGGCGTCCCAGCGCTCCTTGTGCCCGCCTTTGCCGGCGATTTCCATCTCGGAAGCCACCTGCTTGACGGGTTCGGCGCAGATATTGGCCGACAACCCCTTGATCGCGTGCGCGTAGCGCTCGACTCCCTTGGGGTCGTCTGCGGCCACCGCCTCGGTGAGCGCGCGCATGCGTTCCGCCGCATCCACCAGAAAGATCGCCGCCAGCTCTTCGAACAGCGACTCGTCGCCGCTGCAGATCGCCAGGGCCTTGTCCTTGTCGAGCACCGGTTGCGTGTCAGGGGGCATGGTCGGGGTTTCCCGTGAGGGTCTGGATCTTGCCAAGCAGCCGCTTGATGTCCACAGGCTTGGTGTCGTAGTCGTCGCAGCCGGCGTTCAGCGCCCGTTCCCGGTCCGCTTTCATGGCGTGCGCGGAAAGCCCGAGCACCGGGATGGACTGCGTCTCCTTCATGGATTTCAAGCGGTGCGTGGCTTCCCAACCGTTCATTCCCGGCAGGCTCATGTCCATCAGAATCAGGTCCGGCGACTCCGACTGCGCCATCGTCAAACCCTGGCCGCCGTCTTCCGCCGTCAGCACCGTGAAGCCGTTGCGTTCCAGCCGCCGCTTCAGCATGTCGCGGTTCAGTTCGTTGTCTTCGACCAAAAGGATTTTGAGCACGCAGGGGATCCGGATTGAAGGCAGGATACAGTTGAAGAAAGACGCTCCATCGTTCCTACCAACCTAGAACCCCGGAGCGTCCTGAACGTCGATAAGACGCACGCCTGTTGTTTCTATACTAGCTTTGATGATCCGCGTTTTCAAGTGCAAGGTGTTATCGAGATACCTGCAAAACCGGGACATCTTTTCACTTAAATATGGAAAGAAACCCGCTTACTGCATCTCGGCGCGCGGTTGCGGGTTCGGCGGGTTGTCCACGGTGAAGCGGAAATCGGATTTCGAACCGTTCTGCACCAGCGATTGCAGTTCTTTGGAGGGACTCACTGTGAGCTGGTTGAACGGGATCGTCAGACTGTTCTCATTGCACACTTGAACGAGCAGCCGGTTGATCTTTCTTTTCAGAGAAAAATATTCGTCCGCGCAGCGTCCGTCCACTTTGACCGAAACCAAAAGGTTCAATGAGCTCGCTTCCGCGCTTTCAAACTGCACATGGATGCTCTGGATGTCGGGTTCTTCGCCCGCAACCCGATCCGCAAATTCCTGTGACAGGCGCTCCTCGAACAGCTGCGGCAGATCGTCGCAGATTTTCGACTGCACCCCGTAATCCAGACCGAAACGGATGAGAATGCGGAATCCGGTCGAGAGGTTGCGCGGACTCATCTGCAAAAATTCCGCGGTCGGGAAATACCGTCTCGAAGCCAGGCATTCCAACACCACCTGCTCGAAAGTCTGCTTCATCACACGTCCGTAGGTCTCGTCGGACAAAAACACCCAGTCGTCCACTTTTGTGGGGAACCACTCCTCCTCATGTACCAGGGGGCGGGAATGGTGGCCGATCAACTCCCCCACCCGGAGCTTCAACAGTCCGCCCTGCAGCCGCGCGTTGCGCAACACCGCATAAACACCGATCTCCTGCACCAGCCAGGGAATGCCCTCCCAAATCATCCGTTCGCCCTCCCGCACAGTGCCCAGGTTGAGGATCAACCGCAGTTCCTGAACCAGGCTGGGAATGAATTCGCGGAACGCCAGCGCCATACCGACAAAAACCAGAATCAGGATGCTGAGGATGAGCCAGTCGTCGAGCAGGTAAAGCGACACAATGCTGGCCATGGTGCCCACCCCCAGGATCAGAAAACGATAGGCGGCCTTGATCACCTTGCGGTAATGGATGTCGAGTCTTGAAAACAGCGTCGTCTTATGGGAGACGAGCCAAAAAATGGACGACAGGACACCCCAGAAAAGCAGAAACGTCGCGATCGCGATCAGCAGGTTGCGTCCCCGCACCTGGAAAAAATCGCGAATGAACTCCGACGTCATCTTGATAACCGAGATGTCTGCGTCCTGCAGCGCGTTCAGCTGTTTTTTACTTTCTTCCAGATCCAGCTGCAGATACTCGGGATTGTATTTTTCTTTTAATGCGCTCAGTTTTTCCTGAAAACTTTTCTTGATGTCTGCCGGATTGACAGAGGCCAGTTCGCTTCCGCCCGGTTCCTGGTTCAGCTGGATTTCCAGTTCCATCAATTCTTCCACGTTATTACGGGCAACTTCATAGGTGGCGATCTGATCTTTCAAGGATTGAATCCAGGTCTTGAGGCTCTCGATTTTACGCGGCCGTTCCGTGATTTCGCGCAGCGCCATCAGTAGCGGCTTGGTGATCTCCTGCAGCTCCTGCATCCACGTGAGTTCGGGCTGGTCGTGAGATTGAATATCCGATTCCTGAATCTTTGTGGCCAGGGACTCAAACTTGCTGTTCAACGACGTCAATTCTTTTTCGATTTCCCTGGTTCTTTCCTCAATCATCGAAGTGGTTGGAGATCTTTTGAGCTTCTGCAATTCCTTCCCGAGGTAAATTTTTCTCTGCGTGATCTGGATCAACTGTTTCTGCAGCTTTTCGACAGAGGAAAGCTCCACCTCCATTTTATCGGGAGCGGGATCGGGGTTCGTCTCCTGGGCCTGGGAAAAACCGGTCCATACCAATAAAAACAAAACAGCAAAAAAAGCCGTGCGGCGGTAGCGTTTCAGCGAATCCGCACCGGTTCGGTTCACCATGCGTCAAGCTCCAGGAATCGATTCAAATTATGAGGGAACGTCATTTGAGGTTGCAGCGCTATGTCCAAGTACAACATTCAGCCACGATTGCCGACAGGCAAAAAAACGTCGGGAACGTTTCGGATAGCGAATATCCTACCACAGGATCGGGGAAATTCACCTTCACATTAAAAAAATAGAGTCCCTACGTGCCGCACATCACAAAAAAATGCAGGGGATACACCCGAGAAAATGAGAGAGCCGGGGAAGGGCTTGACGGCAAACTCGAAGACCGCGTGGATACCGATACGGAAAATGTGGAATTCATCTATAATGAAGCACACATTTTGACCCCCAAACGACGACCAGCGAGACCGGACCGATGAAACTGCAACAATGGATTCTAATCATGAGCCTGATGACCCTGACAGGGATGGGTTGCGGGGAAGGAGGTGGAAAGATGAGCAACACGCCCGATTACATTTCGGACGATTGGTATCTGGACGACAAAGCGCCGCAGACACCGGATCAGTTTCTGCGGAAAAACGGCAAAGTGGCCGCCAACGAACTGGTGGGCTACATCCACCGCTTCGGCACCGATCAGGACCGGGAAAAACTGGTCGCCATCCAGACCGAGTTTTTACAGCAAACCCTCGATCTGGCGCGAACCGTTCAAAAACAGAGGAAATGATTCGCAAGCGGGGATCAAAAAAGGCGGGTGCGGCCAGTGGATTATTTCAGATAACCACCCGGCGCGCAACCGGGCTCACGCGTCCCGGCTCAACCATCTGTCTCCGGTGAGCGCAATGCCGATCGCACCCAGAGGAGCCGTGAGCAGGATGGACAGCACGGCGACCGCAAGGATGATCTCTCCCCCCGGCACGCCCATCTCCAGGGGAACCGCGCCGATCGCCGCCTGCACCGTCGCTTTGGGGATGTAGGCTATCACGCAGAACAGCTTCTCACGCAGATTGAGATCGCTGCCCGCAAGCGAAACGTAGGTGCCGAAGCTGCGGGCAGCGAGCGCCAGAGCGATCAACCCCGCCCCCAGGAGTCCCGCATTCCAGGCGACGTGGATGTTCACCTGCGCTCCCACCAGAACGAAAAGCAGGATCTCGGCGAAGATCCAGACCTTGGCGAGCTTCTGGGAGATTTTGTGGGCGCGGACCTCGGTTTTTTCCAGCAGCACAAACCCCACCGTCATCACGCTGAGCAGCGCCGACAGCACCACCCAGGGTTTCAGCGTCTCTTCCAGCCAGGTGAGCACGATGGACACCGACACCACCAGCAAGGTCATTTTCGTCGCCCGCGGATGGAAGCGTTCGAACAGGCCGTAAAGCAGATAGCCCGCCGCCGCTCCCACCAGAATCCCCACGACGATCGCTTCGGGAATCTCGATCAGCTTGCCCAGCACCGGTGCGGCTTCGCCGCCGTGCATGCCCAGAAGAATGGTGAACACCACGATGACGAACACATCGTCCACCGAGGACGCGCCCAGGATCAGGGTGGGAATGCCTTTGCGCGTGCCCCGCTTCCGGCCAATGTAGTCGAGCATTAACGGCACCACCACCGCCGGCGACACCGCCGCCAGGATCGATCCCAACAGCGCGGCTTCCAGATAGGAAATATTGAAGAACACCGGCGCCAGCAGCGTCACGGCGATCCCTTCGAGCAGGGCGGGAAAGCAGGCCATGATCAACGCCGTCGTGCCGACCCGGTTCAGCGTGTCCTTCTTCAGTTCCAGCCCCGCCCGCAGCAGGATGACGATGAGCGCCACCATTCTCAGATCGGCGGAGACGGTCAACAACTCCGGCTGGATGAGATCAAAAACGTAGGGTCCGCATAAAACCCCCACAAGCAGCATGCCCAGCAGTCCGGGAAGGTGGATCTTGCGGAACAGATAGTCGGACAACAGACCCAGAAGCAGAATGAGGGCGAGGCTGACGGCCATCTCAGCGATCCCCAGACAAGATACGAAACAAGCGATGATCCAACTGCAAAACTCCCGACAAAGTGTGAGCGCCCGACACACAGCCCGCGTCACCGGATCGGAAAAAAGGGAAGACGGCTGTGCCGAAGGAGGGAACGATCCGAACGGCGATGCGATCACCGCGCCGGATCAAGGCAGGACATCGTAGCAAATATCATCCGCAAAAAACACAGCGGATCCCGGCCACACAAGGGTGTAAAAGGCAGCGCGGGCCGAAATTTGTAAAAGACGTTTGAAAATGGAAAGCGGCGAAAGCCGGGCGGTGATAAATCCTCAGGCGATCTTCTTGCCGGTGAGCCGGTAATAGGTGTGCGGTTTGAGCCAGCGGATGGCATGCCCCATCATCGGAGCGAACCACACCCGGGAAGGCACGTAAACCACGGAAAAACCCATTCCCGTTTTGAAGTCGGTCAGCGGTTTGTTTTCCGCCGTATGCAGACCGTGCACCACTTCGCGGATGCCTGCGGAGCGTTTGAAAACCTGCAGCAGTTTGTAGAGCAACCCCGTTCCCAGATTGATGGACAGCGCCTCGCGGGCGATGTGCACGCCTTTGATGTAGGCCGTGCCGTCCACCGCTTCGGTTTCGATGAATCCCCCCAGCTCGTTGCCGATGAGACCCGCGAAGATCATGCCCCGCCGCGGATTGAAGTACTGCATGACGTGATTGCGAAATTGCTCTGTGTTCAACAGTCTGCCGTAACCGTGGCGCTTGAATGCGGAAAGGTAAACCCTGTGGCCCTGCTCCAGGAGCACATCCGGCCGCAGAACCTCCACCGTGCGGATTTTTTTCAGGCTGCTCCTGACTTTGGTGCGGCGGCGCGAACTCAGACAACCGAGGTCGTAATCGGCGAGATCGGTGAGCAGGTTGACTGGAATGCTGCTGTTGGCAGCCCCCGAATCGCCGCTCGCCAACGCGGTGCGAAACCCCCAGCACAAGGGCGAGGGCCGCACGGCTTCCTTCTCCCGCATGCGTCCCATCCAATGGATGGAACGGTAGAACCCGTTGGGAAAAGCCTTCCAGTAACGTCCCCCGTGATGCAGTACGGTCTTGCCCTGCTCGCGCAGCCATTGCGCCATTTGTTTTTCGGTCAACGAAAGCATCACCGCATCCCCAGAGTCCCGATAGAGTGTGTCCGCCACGATACGAAATCCCCTCCAATAAATTAAATATAAATTTTGCTGTGGCTCAAAATAAAAATGCCAATCTTTAAACTTATTTAACAAAATCACCTGCTATTTAAAATAAATTTTTTACAGACTATCGCCTTAAAATTTGTTAAATAAGCTCAAAATTTTTTCAATGCATCAAGGAACAAACCGCATGGAACCATTTCAGAGAAACCGAATTCGAGCTCTGATCTCAAACCTGAAAAACAAGGGGATCTTAAAATCGACGCAAATCTACAGCCACAAAACCCGCAACCGGATTCGGGCTTTCCTTTCCGACTGGATTTTTGAAACCCGGTTTGCCACCGACACCCGATCCATCGTTCCCCTGGGCCGGTTATCCATAGCAAGCGAAAACAAATCCCTGGGCGTGCATTACGAACCCACCCGTTACTTCATCCTCAAAGCGATCTTCGATTTGCTGGAGGTGGATTATTCCAATTGCGGTTTCGTCGATTTCGGATCCGGCAAAGGCAGGGTGCTGGTGTTCGCATCCGAATACGGGTTCGGCAACATCACCGGCGTGGAGTTTTCACACGAACTGTGTGAGCACAGCAGGCGCAACCTGGAGGCGTATGCGCAAAAAACCGGGAAACGATTCCGCTATGAAGTGTTGCACGCCGATGCGGCGGCGTATGAAGTCAGGAAGAAAGACAACGTATTCTTTTTTTTCAATCCCTTTGGCGAAAAAGTGCTCACCCGGGTTCTCGAAAACATCGACCGGAGCCTGAAACGCAGGAACCGGGACGCGTTTTTCATCTACGTCAACCCGGTCCACAACGCGGTTTTTTCCCGGCGCTACCTGCAGGTCCACACCGTCGAAAACCACGAAAAGCAGTACAGCGCCATCATCTACAAAAACGAGTTTCCCGAAAACCGGACAGCGCCCGCAGCGCCGGAGTAGCTGCGGTTCATTTCTGGCAGACCACAAACAACGCACCCTTTTTCTGATTGTCGATCAGAATCCGCCCCCGCGTGTTCACTTCGATGATGGAAAACCCCGCCCGTTTCAGCAGGCCCAGAATTTCTTCTTTTTGAAACCAGTACGCCGCCGGTTGATCCCTGGCAAAAAGACGCCGGTTGTACCGGCCTCCCATGCGCAGCCAGGGAAGCGCCTGAGCGGGCAGATTCTCTTTGCGGTGACGGCGCAAGACATCGAAAAAGAACGCAAGCGCCTTGTTGTACCAACGGGCGTCAAAATTCAAAAACGAGTAGATGGCCACACCGCCCCTTTGCAGAACGCGGTACGATTCCTTCAAAGCGCTTTCCAGAAGAGGCGGGGGGATGAAAGAGAGAGTCTGCTGCAGATAGATCACGTACTGGTAGGTTTCCGATTCAAAGCTTTGCAGGTCGCTGACTTCCTGCCGGTAAAAAATCACATTGCTGCCGGAAATTTTCTTGTTTTCATTGGCTGTGGTGATCATGTAGTGGGAAGAATCGCAGGCATCGATCTGCGTGAAGCCCATTTTTTCCAGATTGAAGCTGATCCTTCCACCCCGGCAGCCCGCATCCAGAATCCGCCCGTTCTTGTGATCCAGATATTTTTGCAGCACGTAGTTTTCAGAAAGATCCAGACCACTGAAAGCCTTTTGAGCCCAATAACTCTCCTCTTCGGATGGAAAATAAAAACGGCGGGTTTCCATGGATTCGGGAACGGGTGTTTTGGGAATGTTTCCTGTTTCTATATAAGGAAATTTCTCACACCCTAAAAATCGGATCAACCCCCATTCAGGCGATGAAAACGAGGTTTTTCCCATCGCCCTTCTCTCAAACGGCGCAAACGGCCCGTTCTTCGCACTGTTTTTTCCGGTCTCTCGTCGATCGCAAACAACCCCGGATCCGGCGCCCTGCGATGGTTCCCGACAATTCAAGGGTTTCCCCGCGAGCAGGGAAATAGTGTTACAATGCCCGCAACCAAAACGCGCCACAACCGGTTGCCCAGGGAGCCCATCCCGGCATGGCCATTTTGCCGGCGTCGGCTGGCAAAACTAACAAGCGAAATGCCCGAGTCACCCCCAAGCGGGATGGGTTTCAATCCACTCCGCCCGAAATCATCATGAACCGTTTTCGAAAATACATTCTGATATTCCTGGGCCTCATCGTCTTCGGATGGGTGCTTTCCATAATGGCGGAAAACACGAGGCACAACATCGAGATGGTGGTTCTCAATAAATCCGACCAGCCCCTGGTTAAGATCAAACTCAAAACCGACAAAACCAACAAAAGCCTCCTGTTCAACGGCATCGAGGTCGGAACGCAACTGATCATCCGGTTTCACCTCGAAGCAGAGGACACGGGCCAGCTGTTCCTGGAGCAGGCCGACGGCAAGAAATGGCAGACCGATCCCATTCCCATCGCGCCGGGCAACCACATCGTCCACAGAGTCACCCGCGAAGGCATCGCCACGCATCGCGAAAACGCGAAAAGCAGCTAGAAAACAGCAAGCCGCCTCCTTTCGAACTCAAGCGCGACCCACGCAACCCCTCCGGCTCGGCTTCCTCGATTTGAAACAACCACCGGTTCTGAAATTGCCCGCATTGCGCCGGGACCCCGCTGTTGCAACGCATTGCGGCGCGACCCGCAGCGGCCTATATTTGAGGGGTGTTCCCGACAGAACCCACTATCATCCACCCTTATTTCCGGGGGGCCGGATCATGCGTATCTTCACTGTACGAATTCTATTTTCAATCACTTTGGTTTCCACCCTCGTATCCAGCGACATTCTGCTCGCAGATTCCAACCACCAACTCGAAGGCCTCACACCCAGGGTTTCCGCCGACTACATCCATGCCGTCATTCAAGCGGACCGGAGGATTTACTCCCAATACATCGTGGACCGCCTGGCCAAAAAAATTTCGCTCACCGCCAGCGAAAACTGGGAACAGGACGACACCCTGCTTTTGCCCGCCCAGTTTTTATTGAAATCCTCGCAACTGACAAATGAAAGTGGAATCGGCTTGCGCTATCACCTGATGAGCTTGTGGCCGATCAATCGCAGCAACGCACCGCAATCGAAAGAACAACAGGTGGGACTGCGCCAGGTCGCCAAAGATGCTTCCAAACCGTTCACCTGGATCGTGAAAACCGGCGACATCTGGTACTACCAGGCCATCTATCCCGATGTCGCCACGTCCGATTCCTGCGTTTCCTGCCACAACACCCACCCCAACAGTCCCAAGAAGGATTTCAAACTGGGAGATGTCATGGGAGGCATTCTCGTCAACCTTCCTCTGGGCAAGCACGTGAAAAAACCCGACGTGAAGAATCACCTGCTCACCCCCGCCGTGGTTTCCGATTATGTGCACGCCATATTGGAGTCGGACCGCCGGGTATATTCGCAATACATCGTGGACCGGCTGCAAAGCAAAAACATCGTGCGTGCCTCGGAACGGTGGCAAAGCGAGGACGGGCTGCTCCTTCCCGCCCAGTTCTTATTGAACGCCTCGCAACTGGTGGCGAAACGCAATGTCGGCATCGATTTTCGTTTGATCAGCCTGTGGCCGATCAATCCGCGCAACCACCCGGCCAGCGATTTCGAGCGCAAAGGCCTTGAGATCGTAGACATCCATCCGGTCCGCCCCTACACCGGGCAATTCAAGCAGGGGAAAAAGCGCTATTACCAGTCTGTGTATCCGGATTTTGCGGTCACCCAGGGCTGCATCCAATGCCACAACACCCACCCCAACAGTCCCAAAAAGGATTTTCAACTCAAGCAGGTGATGGGAGGCATCGTCGTGACCCTCGACCTGGACGCGGATGGATAGCGATCGGCCGTTCTCTCCTTGATTTGGTTTCATGCACAAAAAAAACCGGAGGCAAATCCGCCTCCGGTTTTTCAACTTTTCTGCTTCCTCTGGATTCGATCCGCCCCCCTTCACAAGCGGCGGTATTTCAATCCTTCCTCACAGGTTCAGAAAACCGAAATCGTCATACAATCGTGACACGACCTTGACCCAACCGCCACAGTGCCCTGCCATTCTGAATGAGCCGGAATCATTGATTTTCATGTCCTTATTGTTGCGGAGCCATCCTTCAGGTTTGAGGTTAGTCTCCTCCTCCGGTACACCCTGAAGGGTGGTTTCCGCGCCGAATGGAATCGACTCATGAACGAACCCGTGGCCGACGACGTCAAAATCCTGCTGGTGGACGACATGTCCCTGTTCAGCCTGCACGTGCTTTCGGGCCTGAAAAAAAACGGATTCAACGCCGTCGAGATGGCGGTCAACGGGCGCTGCATGCTGGACTATCTGAAACGCGGCAATTTCGGGCTCGTCATCTCCAACTGGTTTCGCCTCGAAACCAGCGGCGTCGAGTTGGTAAAGACCATCAAGGGCCATCCCGATTACCGGGACCTTCCCATCATCATGCTGATCGATCCGGAAGAAACCGACCGGTCGCGGCCGCCCGAGCAGGAAGGCGTGGCGCGGTTCGTTTCGATCCCCGTCGATTTCCGCCGCCTGACCCAGACCATCCTGGAAGTGCTGGGCAAAAAAGTTCCCGCCAGCGAGTACTGATACCGCTTAAACAACGCAATTCCAGCCCGGCAACTACCACAGCGCCGTCATTCTTCCTGGCGCGACTGCGCCAGCCAGCTTTGCGCCTCGATGAACACCCGCTTGACCTCGGGAAACGCCGTCTTGATTTTCGACTCCATGTGCGTCACGGCTTCTTCCACTTCGGCTGAGGACATCTGGTCCTTGAAATCCAGGCTGACGTTCAACAGCACGTCCCTGGGACCGAAATGCACGGTGAGCACCTCGTTGACATTGAGGATGAGCGGGCTGCTGGTGATGATTTCCCGGATGCCCGAAGTCACACGCTCGCTGGCCGCTTCCCCCACCAGCAGGCCCTTGCATTCGACCGCCAGCAGCGCCGCCGTGATGGCCAGGATGCAGCCAATCAACACCGAGGCCACCCCGTCCAGAACGGGCATTTGCAGTGTCTGCGCCAGAAAAATGCCGACCATCGCCACGATCAGCCCCAGCATCGCCGCCGTGTCTTCGAACAACACCGTGAACAGCGTCGGATCTTTGCTGCGCCGCACCGCAGCGAGCAGCGTGAATTTGCCCTGGGTTTTCCTGAATTCCTTGTAAGCCACTGCCCAGGCCACGCCCTCGAACACCATCGCCAATGCCAGAACGATGTAATTGATCATCGGGTTGGTAATGATCTCCGGCTCCTGGATTTTGTGGATGCCCTCATAGATGGAGATCCCGGCGCCCAGGCCGAAAATCAGAATGGCGACCACAAAACTCCAGAAATAAAGTTCCATGCCGTAACCGAACGGATGCGATTTGTCCGCCGGCCGCTTCGCCCGCTTCATCCCGTAAAGCAGAAGCCCCTGGTTGCCGGTGTCCACCAGCGAGTGCACCGCCTCGCTGAACATCGCCGAGCTGCCCGTGTAAACGGAGGCGCCGAACTTGGTGATCGCGATCAGGGAGTTGCCGATCAACGCGGCGAAAATCGCCTTTTTGGAAGATGGATTGGCCATAATGGGTTTGCATTCAGAGGTTGAAGGATACCGGTTTCAGAGACCGGTGTTTGAACCGCATACGATTTTAAGGAGGACCGATCCAGGCACGCCAGTCCTCGCCGATCATGCCCTTGTCCTTGTAACGGCGCATCGCATCCTTGCAGTCGCAGCCCCGCTCCAGTTGCTTGAGGTGCTCGAAGCACAGGGCGATCAGCTGCGGGAAACGGGCGACCGTCGCGTCCACCTGCGCTTTTTCCGATTCGGTCTGCATGCCCTCGAACAGTTTGCCGGACTCAAACTGCCGCGGCACCACGCCTTCCGCGTAATTGGTGAGGTAGCAGACCGGGGCGTAACACATTTCCAGCTCGCGCGCGAGAAACGTCTCGGGGATCAGCGTCATGCCCACCAGATCCGCGCCCAGAATGCGGAATTTGCGGATCTCCGCCGCCGACTCCAGCCGCGGCCCTTCGGTGCACACGTAAACGCCTTCCTCATGATGCGGCGTCCCGCTGTTGTGCACCGCTTCGTGCAGCGCCCAGCGGATCTCGGGGCAGAACGGCTGGTTCTGCCGGATGAAACCGATGCCCTTGTTTTTGAAAAACGTCGATTCGCGCGTGCGGGTTTCGTCGATCAGATCGTGCGGAACCACGAAATCGCCCGGCTTGAACCGGGGATCGATGATGCCGGGGCCGGACCAGGCGACGATGCGTTGCACGCCGCATTCCTTGAGCGCATAGATGTTGGCGCGGTAGTTCACGAAAGGCGCGGTGATGGAATAATCCTCCTCGCCGTGCCGGGATAAAAACAGAAAATCGCGTTCCTCTGCTGCGAAACGGTGCAAAGGAGCGCTCTTGCCGAACGGCGTGTCCAGCTGCGCGCACTCTTTCTCCTGCCCCAGCGCACCGTCTGTCAACAGCCGGTAAGCGCCGCTGCCGCCGATCACCGCCCAGGTTGCCTTCATCATCGATCGCCATTCCCGGCCCGCGCAAACGGAACCTCAATCCAGATACGTTTCGATATCGCCCACATAATGCGCCGCCGATTCGCGGATGGCGCGGATCTCCTCTTCGGTCAGCGAGCGCTTCACTTTGGCGGGAGACCCCAGAACCATGCTGTTGGGAGGAATTTCGGTGCCCGAGGTGACCAGAGCCCCCGCGCCGACGATCGAATTTTCCCCGATCTTTGCGCCGTCCATCACGATCGCCCCCATGCCGATGAGGCAGCGCGACTCGATGGTGCAAGCGTGCAGCGTGACGTTGTGCCCGACGGTGACCTCGTCGCCGATGATCAAGGGATGGGTCTTCCGCGCCACATGCAGTACGCATCCATCCTGGATATTGGTGTGGTTGCCGATGCGGATGTGATTGACATCGCCCCGGATGACCGCATTGAACCACACGCTGCTCTCCTCGCCGATCTCCACGTCGCCGATCACCTGCGCGCTCTCCATGACCAGGCAGGAGGAATCCACTTTGGGGGTCTTTTCTTTGAATGGATGAATCATCTTTGCGTTCCGATTTTAGGGTTTCGACAGCGTCACAATCCGTCTCAGGGCCGGGCAACCCGGGGGCGCCGCCTGCAAACTGGGAAATTTGAAAGCCCTTATTAAATCACGTTTCCAAAAATAGACAAGCCCGGCATCAGGATAGACCGGCTGTTTTATCCGCACCCCCCGCCTCCGTTCGGGCGGCGTGGGCATCCCGGATCTGGCGGCGGCTGATTTCGGCGAGCCGGCGCCGGTCGGTTTCCCCCTGAATGCTTGCATGCACGATGCAGGTGACGTCCAGCCGCGGCAGTTTGAGCAGTCTCCATATATGAGCCATGAACGGCATCTTGTACCAGCAGGCCACCGAGGGGCGGTCGCCGTCGTGGTACAGCACGGTCACCGGAACCACCGCACTTTTGGCCTGCACCGCCGCCTCGAACGGCGAGGACTTGAACGCGATCACATCCGAGCCGTCGGTGGCGCCCCCTTCGGGAAAAAGAATCACCGAACATCCCTTGCTCAGACGCTCCCGGATCTGTTCCACCAGATCGCTGATTTGCTGCCTGCGGGTCCGCTCCGCAAAAATGGTACAGCCCATTCGGGCTATTATGCTGAGCAGCGGCCAGCTTGCGATTTCGGATTTGGAAACGTAAAACGCAGGAAAACACGACCCGAGAACGAAGATGTCCGGGGTTCCCACGTGGTTGGCCACGATCAGCGAACCCTGCGGGACCGCGCGTTCGCCTTCGAGTCGCACGCGAATGCCGAACAGGAAGCAGGACGACGCGGCCCAGGCGCGGGTGAGCACAGCGAGGAGGCGGAGATGCGCATCGGGGGAAAGCAGGCGCAACGGCCAAACCACCAACCCGATCACAGCGAAAACGCAGTAGGTCAAAACCAGTGTCAGAATGCGGAGTGCGGCGCGCGGAATTCCCATCTCACGATCTCATGGGCTCAATACAGATCGCCGCTTTTTTTCCTGAGCGGCGTGAAATCGCAGAACAGCAGGCGGTCCAGACTCGCCGCCAAAGACCGTGCGGTGGCGGTGAGGCGAATGGGTTTGGGATGCGGGACACCGAGAACCGCAAGCATCGCGGCGGCGACCTGCTCCCACACTCTGTGGATTTGCAGGCTTTTGTAGTGAATCTTATCGAACCCGCAGAAGGAACGCATATTGGGAAGCAGGTGAACACGGCCCTGCGCGGACTGCCGCAAAAACGCATTCACAGATGCGACCGCCTCGCTGACCTCATCGAAGCGTTTGGGGCTTCTCGGAAAATACAACCGCTTGAGCAACGTGAATTGCCAGGGAGGAATCTCGTTCAGGTTCACCGGTATCTCCGTCACAAACACCTCAGCCTCCAAAGCGCTGAGTTCCTGGAAGATCCGCTCCAGCGTGGCGCGGATTTCTGCAACCGGCACATTGTACATGATATCCGAGCCGATATCGGTGATCAGCGCCACCACCCGGACGCCTGCCTGTTTCCGCTGCTTTGCCGCCTGCAAAATCCCGATCGAGCCGATCGCAGGATAGCGGACAAAGAGAAAGCCGCCCTGCGCGCAGTAGGCCCGGCCCGGCCCCATGGCCGTGAGGAATTCCACTCTGCGGGGAAAAAGCGAGCGCCTGAGGCAATCGGTCAGGGCCCCATAGCCGCGATGCAGGTTGCTGGCTCCCAGCAACACGAACAAAACGGGAGCGTCCGCAGAATCGGACCGGGTCGCAGGTTCGGGAGTTTCTTTCATGGATCCAGCGATAGGTGTGCGCAAGCCGCAGCCTGTGCCGCAAAAACGAAAAACCCGGAGCAAAAAGCGCCGGGTTTTCTATCCTGCGATTGCGGCTGCAAGGGTTTCTCAGGGATATGAGCGATACAGCATCGGAACCCCGGACTGGGAGGCCTGAAGGTCGAGCTTACGATGCAGGTCTTTATAGAAACCGACCATTTTGTGTATTTTGTCGGCCTGCGGATGGTGGACTTTCTGCAGCCGGTTGGCTTCCGCTTCGAAATCGCGGATCTTGTTGGTGTAGCCCATGAAGCGCGATTTCCACCACATGGCGGTCTTGCCGCCCCAGGCTTCTTCTGACGGATCGCCCAGGGGACGCAGGATCATGCGCGAGCGGGCCTGGTCCATTTCCACCCGGTAGTCGCCGAGAAAACTCATGCCCAATAGACCGTCCAGATCGCCCATCTGATCGTTGAGGCTCGCCTCCACGATGTTCACCTCCGCATTGCCCACCCGCACCGTGTCGAGGGCGACCATCGGCATCCACACCTGTCCGCCTGCGGTGTTGAAGGGGATCTGCGGCGCATCGCTGAAGGAACCGAATCCCAGCCGTTCGCCGATCTCTTTGGAAAGGGTCACCAGCGAGGCTCCCGTATCGACCATCAAATGCGCCGTCACCTGACCGTTCAGCACCACCTCGGCCATGAAGTTGCCGCCGCGTGTGGGGATCAACGGAATCACGTATTCCTTTTTCTGGAACGTTCCGGGCGTGTGGCTGGCCGGAGTCGGGACGTGCATGCCGGAGCCTGTGGAACCCCGGGCCGCGGGCCGCGCGTTCTTGTATTTTTTGAATCCCTTTTCCTTGGTGCGGTACTCCGGCGGAATCTTGTGCAGCTTGTCGGTGAAATGCACCTTGCCGGACTTGTCCTTCCAGGTATAGACGCCGGCCTGACCCGGGAAAGGAAAAACGAGCGCGAAACACAGTGCCGCCCCGGCCACGAGAAAGCCCAACTTGCGAATGATGTTATTCTTCGAGCAGTATTGGTTTGACATAGATTTCACGCGGTTTGACCCCGTCGGAGGGACCTACCACGCCCTCTTTTTCCATGGTTTCTATAATCCGGGCGGCACGGTTGTAGCCGATCCGAAGTCGACGCTGTATGTAGGAGATGGAAGCCTGCCGGTCTTTGGCCACGATCGCCACGGCCTCATCGTACTTCTCATCGAATTCCTCGTTCTCTTCGTCCGGCTTTTCCGCCGCCAGAGCCGCCTCAAAGATTTCTTCCTGGTAATCCGGCCGCTTCTGTTCCTTGATGGTCTTGACGATGCGGTTGATCTCCGCGTCGCTCACCATCGCCCCGTGGATGCGCATCAGCTTGGAGGTGCCCGGCGCCAGAAACAGCATGTCGCCTTTGCCCAGCAGCCGGTCCGCGCCCATCGAGTCGAGAATGGTGCGCGAGTCCACCCGCGAGGTCACTTTGTAGGAAATGCGCGCCGGGAAATTCGCCTTGATGATTCCCGTCAGCACGTCCACGGAAGGACGCTGCGTCGCGACGATGAGATGAATCCCCGCCGCACGCGCCATCTGCGCCAGCCGGGTCAGCGATTCTTCCACGCCTTTCGACGCTACCATCATCAGGTCCGCAAGCTCGTCGATCAGAATGACGATGTAGGGAAGCCGTGTGGGCAGTTCTTCTTCCGTTTCATCGGAGGCTTCCTCTTCATCCTCATCCTCATCTTCTTCCTCTTCGTATTCTTCTTCCTCGCATTCCTCTTCTTCGAGTTCCTCGTCCTCTTCCTCCTCGTATTCTTCTTCCAGCAATTCATCGACGTAATTGTTGTAGCCCGTGATATTGCGCACGCCCGCCTTGGCCATCAGCTTGTAGCGGTTTTCCATCTCCGTGACCGCCCACTGCAGCGCCGCGGCGGCTTTTTTCGGGTTGGTCACCACCGGCGCGATCAGATGCGGGATGCCGTCGTAGATCGACAGCTCGAGCATTTTCGGATCGACCATGATCATCTTCACTTCATCGGGAGAAGCGTTCAGCAGGATGCTGCAGATCATCGAGTTCATGCCCACACTCTTGCCCGATCCGGTGGAACCGGCCATCAGCAGATGCGGGACGGTCGCGAGGTCCTGCACCATGGGCTGGCCGATGTTGTCCTTGCCGATCGCCAGCGTCAACGGCGATTCCGATTCGTGGAAGGCCGCCGAGGACATGATCTCCTTGAAATAAACCGTTTCCTTTTTGGTGTTGGGAATCTCGATCCCCACCACGGATTTCCCCGGAACCGGCGCGAGGATGCGGATGCTCATGGCGCGCATGGCCAGCGCCAGATCGTCGGAGAGGGACATGATGCGGCTCACCTTGATGCCCGGCGCCAGCTCGAATTCGAACAGCGTGATCACCGGTCCCGGCAGCACCTGCACGACGCGGCCTTCGATGCCGAAATCCGCCAGCTTCTGCTCGAGCACCGAACTGTTGTGCAGGATCTCCTCCCGCAGTTCCTCGGAATCCATTTTTTCCGGCGGATCCTCCAGCAAAGACAGCGGCGGCACCTGATACTCGCCGGTCTCCTCTTCTTCCTCCTCGTCGTCCTCGATCACGAATTCTTCTTCGGTGAACGGCGTCTCGATGATTTTCGGCGGCTCCTTTTTCTTTTTCGGCTTGCTTTCAACCAGCGCCGGACTCGCCGCAGGCGGAGGCGGAGCGTGGGTCACGATCACCGGCTCCGAAGGTCGCTCCTTTTCCTTGCGCTCGGCCCGCTCGGCGCGTTCCGCACGCACTTCACCGAACCATTCACGCACGCTTTCCATCGTGTCGGCCACCCACTCGGCGACCCATTCGAACACGTACTCCACCGCACCGCGGACCAGGTCCACCAGGGCATTGACAGGAGTACGGGTCATGGCGAGCAGCGACATGAACACCAGCGTGGAAAGCGTCAGGATCGCACCCACTTTATTGAGCCAGGCTAAAGAGTAATAACCGAGCAGCGTTCCCGTGAGCCCGCCGGTCTGAACTTTTTTTCCAAAAAACGGATCGGCGTCGAGCAAAACGGCGAACAGAGCGCACAGGCTGGCGAGAAACAGCACCCCGGAAAAAAAGATCAGCGGCCAGTGCACGAACGCCTTGCCGCGGATCAGAGCCCAGCCGGCGATGAGCGTGATGATAGGAAAAAAGAACGCGCCGGTCCCGAAGGTCTGCACCAGGGTATCGGCCAGGTAAGCGCCGACCAGGCCGCCGTGGTTTTTGACCTCGGTTTTGCCAGCCACGGCGTTGTGGATCGAAGGGTCCGAAGGCGAGTAGGTCACCAGCGACAAAACAGCAAACACCGTGAACGCCAGGGCGAGGATGCCCAGAAAATCCCGGATAAAAACGGAAAGGGTTTTTTCATTCATTGGGAATCGCCCGTGAAGGTTTTTGGGGGATCAATCGAGGTGTGCTGTCCTGGGAAACGGTATCGCGAACCCAGTTCGCATCGTCGGTCTCGGGGTGATCGAGATTGTAATGCAGCCCGCGGCTTTCCTTTCGCTCCAATGCGCCGCGGATGATCAGGTCCGCAGTGATGGCGATGTTTCGCAGCTCCAGGGTGTCTTTGGTGATTTTGAAATTCCAGTAGTACTCCTGAATTTCATCGAGCAGCAACTGAATGCGGCGCTGCGCCCGCTGCAACCGTTTGTTGGAGCGCACGATGCCGACGTAATTCCACATCAGACGGCGGATCTCGTCCCAGTTGTGCGAAACCACCACTTCCTCATCGCTGTCCACCGCGCTGCCGCTGTCCCATTGCGGGATCGACCCGGAAATCCGGTCGAGAGCCCCCTCCTGCATGAGCAGCGCCGCCGCCCGGTCCACACCGCGGTGCGACAGCACCAGCCCTTCCAGAAGCGAGTTGGACGCCAGCCGGTTGGCGCCGTGCAGGCCGGAGTAGCCGACCTCGCCGCTCGCCAGAAGCCTGCGGATGTTGGTCTGCCCGCTGGCGCCCACGATCACACCGCCGCACATATAATGCGCCGCGGGAACGACGGGAATCGGTTCTTTGGCCATGTCGAAGCCGAAGTCCAGACAGGTTTTGTAGATATTGGGAAAGCGCTCGCGGCTGCGGTAGCCTTCGATGTGGGTCACGTCGAGGAACACGCAGTCGTCGCCGCTTTGTTTCATTTCGTGATCGATGGCGCGCGCCACGATGTCGCGCGGAGCCAGGCACCCGAGCGGATGGTACTTCTCCATGAAGGTCTGGCCGTTCTGCAATCGCAGAATGCCGCCCTCGCCACGCACCGTCTCGGAGATGAGAAACGATTTCGCCTTCGGGTGATACAGACAGGTCGGGTGGAACTGAAAAAATTCCATGTTGGCAACCTGCGCCCCCGCCCGGTAGGCGATGGCCACCCCGTCTCCTGTGGCCGTGTCGGGATTCGACGTGTACAGGTAGACCTTGCCCGCGCCGCCTGTGGCGAGGAGCGTCACGCGTCCGAGAAAGGTCTTCACCTGGTTGTTGACGGTATCGAGAACGTAAAGCCCCAGCGCCTCGTCCTCTTCGCTGCCCGGCTTCACCGAAGGATCGATGCGGGCCAGGGTGATGAGATCGATGGCCATGTGGTGCTCAAAGACCTCGATGTTGTCCTTGGCGTGCACCGCTTCGATCAGGGTGCGTTCGATTTCCCATCCGGTGAGATCGTTGGCGTGCAGGATGCGGTGCTTGGAATGGCCGCCTTCGCGGCTCAAGTGGTATTCCTTGCTGTGGGTCTTGTCGAACTGGGCTCCCAGGTCGATGAGTTCGCGCACCCGCGCCGGGCCTTCGCGGCAGATGATGCGCACGATGTCTTCCTTGCAGAGCCCGCGCCCCGCCTGCAGCGTGTCCTCCACGTGCAGGTCGCAGGAATCGTCCTCCGCCATGACCGAGGCGATCCCGCCCTGGGCGTATTTGGTGGCCGACTCTTCCAGCGCGTCCTTGGTCAGGATCCCCACGGAACCGAAATCCGACACCTTGAGCGCATAGGTCAGGCCCGCCACACCGCTTCCGAGAACCAGAAAATCCTTTTGCGTGCTCATCGTCTTATTATATCCCGTTAACCCTTTTGATTCAATAAGATAAGGCCAATCCGACGGGCTGTAAAATCAAGCGTCTAGAGCGTCCCGGGTGAGGGGGGGAATTCGCATCGGCCCGAGGGTTTTCTTCCAAACAGGCTGTGAAAACGGGTTTTAGGGAATTCCCTCCGCAGAAACCCCCGTTGAGCGCCGATTTCAGCGTGCGAAAGCTCGATTCGGTGGGGTTTAAGAGGTCTGCGGGCTGCTGCGACGATCCTTGTGGTGTCCTTTCAGGTGCTTGTTGGACTCCATATCGAACCACATGGCAAAAAGGAGAAACTGCAGCCCGGAAATGACCAGAAAAGCGGAAAACAGAGCGCTGGTGACCGAAACCGGACCGGTGGAAAACCGGTAAACAAGCAGGTACAGGCCGCTCAGCATTCCGGTGGGAAACGCCATCATTCCCAGGCCGTAAAAGAAGATAAGAGGATGGAAATCACGGATGACGTATTTGTGAAACAAGCGCTTGAAAAAACACCCCACCAGCAGGCGGGAAATGGACGTGACCACCCGTGAAAGCCGGATCCCCGATACCTCTCCAATATTGTATACCGGACGGATGGAAACGTCACACACTCTTTGGTTGGAAATATTGAGCTTCACCAGCATGTCGTTGGGCATCCCGTAACGCGGGTAGATGGAATCCAGATCGATCGAGCGCAGCGCTTCTTTGGAAACGGCGGTGTAGCCGCACTGGGAATCCGCAACGTGCCAGTAGCCGCTGGCGATTTTCGTGAGCAGGGACAACACCGCGTTGCCGATGTAGCGGTAACGGGGAATGACGTCCCAGGACTGTCCTTCGAACAGCCGGTTGCCCTTGCAGTAGTCGGTGATGTCTTCCGCCACCGGCCGCACCACTTTTTCCAGGTCCATCGGGTCCATCTGCGCGTCCCCCGCCATCACCACGGCGATGTCCCAATCCTGTTCCAGGCAGGCTTTGTAGCCGGTGCGGATGGCCGCCCCCACGCCGCCGTTTTCCGTATGACGGATGAGTTTGACGCGCGGGTCCTCCTTGATGTGACGCCGGACAATCTCCGATGTCGCATCCTCGCTGCAATCGTCCACCACAAAGACCCGGTCCACCCAGTCCGGCAGCGTCTGCAGCACCCTCAGGATCAACCGCTCTTCGTTGTGAGCGGGGACCACCACGGCTATGGATTTGTTTTTATACATGAGTCTTTAAAATCCGAGTGTGTTTCAAATCGTCACCGGCCTGTCTCGCAACGCCGGAGCCCGCCTGTCCGGTCAACCCACCGGCAGCCCGCGGACTTTTTCCAGATCGCCGAGATTGCGAATGCGGCTTTGCGCGCGTTCGCGTTCTTTCAACGCCTGCTCGTTTGCCCCCATCCTGTGATACGCAGTCGCCATTTCCAGAAAGGGACGAAACGCCGCCGGGTTCATGCCGGCGGCGGTTTGCAACGCATGGATGGATTTTTTGTACTCCCCCTTTGCGGAATGCAGCAGCCCCTGGGCCAGATGCGTTTCGTAATGGTTGGGAAAACGTTCGCGCATCATTTCCAGGTGCGCTTCCGCCAGGGTGAATTTGCCATCCAGAATGAGGTTGTCCGTCATCGTGAACAGCCAGGGCAGTCCCCGTTGACCGAGAAAGTCGTGCATCAGTTTGAGGGCCGCGCGCTCTTCGCTGTAGCGCCCGTTGGCGTGGAAATAGCGGGCGAACGAGGGAATGTAAAACGAGATTTTCGTGATCCATTCCGTCCGCTCGATGCCGGGTTTTTGGAGCTCGTCGGTCATCAGCAGTTTGAACTCCTCAAAGGCGCGATCGCCGGGGTCCTGCCGGTTTTGTGTGTCCGGAGCGGTTTCCAGCTTGAGCAGGATGTTCTTGTACGTTTCGAAACGCCGCTCCAGCGGCAGCTGTTCGAAAAAAGTGAGGTTCTGATCCATCAGGATCGGCCGTTCCTGCTGGTTCGCAGCGAAAAAGGCGTTCAGGTACCGGTACGCTCCCTCGCGGGATTGAAAGGTGTGCCCCGCAGGGTCCGGAAGATTGAGATCGGGATAGCGGCGCGCGGTCAGGATCGACGGCGGGTCGGGATCGAGAAAATCCCAGGCCTTGATCGCCGTCACGTCGTCGCGCAGGCGGACCACATCCTGATTGTAGAAATAATCGAACCACGAATTTCCCGTGATGAACACACCGCGGTTCTCGATCGAGAGAAACACCCGCTTGAGCAGGGTCTCGCCGAAATACAGATCGGAGCGGTCCACCCGGGGGTAGCCTGTGAACGCATTCCATCCGATCACGCAGAGGAATACGGGAACCGCCGCTTTGCGCCAGTCCATCTGCGAAAACGCTTTTTGGATCGCCGCCAGCGCCGGGTGGAGCCGGGCTTGTGGTGCGCCGGCCTCCTGTGTCCGCTTTCTGAAAATCAATCCGTACAGAGCGATTGCGGTGAACAGGCAGACGACGATGTAGGACGGGAAAAAACTTTCTTCCCGCCAGTGGGCAAAAAACGCCGCGTTGACCGCAACGATGAGAAAAAAGAACAAAAACAGCGGCCGGTTTTTCCGCCAGCAAAAAAAGGTTCCCGCAACGAACCCCATCATCGCGAACCCGGTCAGATTTTCCGAAACATCCGAACCGAAAGACCGCACCACTCTCCACACCTTGTGCATCGCCGCACCGGCAGCACCCAGCGCGCCGGTTTCAGCGGACTCTCCGGACTGCCGCAAGACCGAGAAATGCGTCGCGGCGTCCTTGCGGTCGGTGACCTGATACAGGAATCTCTGCACCGTTTCCGGGTTGCCCCAGTCCATCGAGGGTTCCGTGAGCGACCGGATCGGCAGGTAGCTGTACACCGAAAGACCGATCATGAAAAAGGCGACGCAGACACTCAAATGCCGTGCGGTGTCCTTGCGGTTCCACGCGAAAAACAAAAGCAGGATGGCGGGCAACAAAAACGCCACGGTGGCGTGGTTGCCGGCGCCCAGGCCGTAAAGCAGGGCCGCGCCGTACAGGTAGCGGACGTCCTCCTTCTCGCGCCAGGCGAGCAGCAACAGGATCAGAACACAAATGATGAAAGCGTGCAGCGTGTAGACTTCCGCGACCAGAGAATGCAGCCAGAACGGTACCGAAAATGCCAAAAGCCCCGTGGCCAGAAACGCGGGCCACACAAAATGCGAAGGGTCTTCCTCCGCGTACAGGTTCGACAACAGCCGGATCGCCGCAAAATACAGAGCCACCAGCGTCCCGCAGGCGAACAGGACGGAAAACAGGTTGACCTTGAACGCAATGGTGCCGAATGGAACAAACGTGACGGCTTTGGCCAGGAGACTGTAAAGCGGAAATCCTGCAGGATGGCTGATGCCCAACGTGTAAGCGGCAGCGACAAACTCAGGCGAATCTCTGTGATTGATGGTCGGAGAAACGGTTGCGAGATAGACGAGCCAGGAAAAAACGATTAAAAAAAAACAGCGGCCCGGTTTTGGTAGGCGGTATTCATCGAATAAGAGATGTTTTTGGAATTAAAAAGAAATCCTCGCCCCACCCAAAAGGGTGAGGCGAGGCTTTGAGTCGAAACGCGTCACTCCAGGTTACGGAGTGATGTCTCCACCGGAATCGATGGTGTAAACCTGACCGGTGACACTGTGCGTCGCCGTAGCGGTGAAAGCCGCTTCGGTAGCCGCGGTGATGGCTACGGTCACGTTCGGAGACGCAGAGAAGCCGTAAGAAGGCTGCTGAGCGATGGTCGTGGTGCAGCTCTGACCGCCGTCGGTGTCGCCCCAGTAGGCTTTACAAGACAGGAACAGGTTGTGCAGGTCCGCTTTGGAAGCAGAGTTGTAAGCACGGTTTTTGTACTGAGTGAACTGAGGAATCGCGATGGCCGCCAGAATACCGATGATGGCGATGACGATCAACAGCTCGATCAGGGTGAAACCCTTTTCATTGTTGGCTTTTCTGAGATTGGAAAGCATTGCTGATTCTCCTCTTTCTACGGGTTGAACAACTGGGCTATTTAATTCAGGGACTGACCCACTAAATTCAGTTTTTCCCGTATAGAGTGCAATCGGAATGCCAAAACTGGAAATTTGGGCAAAATTTATAAAAACCACAGAAAAACAAGGGGTTATTGGAACTCCCATTCGGGCGTTCCTCCCCACAAAAAGCTTCACCTCACCGAAAATCGACAAAAAATGTCGGCGCGCGCCAATCGTATGCCAAAAATTAGCACACCCACTGCCAAATTCAGGTAACCCAATGGCCCATTTTACAATAATTCTGACAAAAATGCTTGAAAAAAGGGGGCTTATTTCACCTCTCCGTTTGCCCTGCCCCCGCTTTCCCCTATAATGGAAGGTGACTGGAAAAAAACATCCCTGAATACCGAGGATGAGGCCCTCACAGGGGCCTCAGGCGACAGGTCGTAGAATATGCAGCGGGCAAAAACCATAGGAATCCTGGGGGGCACGTTCGACCCCGTGCACAACGGGCATCTGGGGCTGGCCGAACAGGTGCAGAAGCGGTTTCAACTCGATCGCATCCTGTTCATACCGGCCGCCGTTTCCCCGCACAAACTGGATCAGGACTGCGCCCCGGCGCAACACCGGTTGAAAATGCTGCGCTTGGCCCTGGCGCCCTATCCCGGATTCTCGATTTCGGAAATGGAGATTCACCGCCCCGGCCCCTCCTACACCGTGAACACCATCGAAACCCTGCGGGCGGAAAATCCGCAAAAAGAGCTGCACCTGATCATGGGGCAGGACACGTTCGAGAGCCTGGAAACCTGGAAAGACAAATTCCGTCTGCTCGATCTGTGTCACCTCATCGTGGCCCGGCGCAGCGAGCCGGACGAAAAAGACTTTGAGGAAACCGCAAAACTCTGGATTGGAAAACTCAAACTGCCGCACCGGTTTCAACACAAGCAGGAGGATGTCGTGTGCTTTTCCAATTCCGCTTCCAACACGACCCTGCGATTTTTTGACCTGCCTCTGATGGACGTCTCGTCGCGTGAAATTCGCAAAAGAATTGCGCACAAAGAGCAAACCAAAAACTTGTTGCCACCCAAAGTTGAAAATTATATTATTGAAACTCAACTTTACCGAGCACAGTCTCAACCTTAAATATGGGTTGAATGGAAGAGTCTTTGAACAGACTGCAGAGGCTTGTTGTGGAGTCCGCTGCAGAAAAACAAGCATCCGACATACTCATTCTGGACTTGCGCAACCGCTCGGACTTGACCGATTACTTTGTACTCTGCAGTGGAAACTCCAAGTTGCAGGTTCAAGCCATCGCTGATTCCATCCTTGAGAAAATCTATAAAGCTCAACACAAACTTTCAGCAGTGGAAGGCTACGCCACCGGCAACTGGGTGGTCCTGGACTTGGGAGAGATCATCGTTCACATATTTCACAAAGACGCTCGATCCCATTACGATCTCGAACGACTGTGGGGAGACGTGCCGGTTATCAAAGCCGTAGGCCTTTGACCTTTTTCGCGAGGAGCTACCGTTTCAATGGATCCCAAAAAATTCCCCCACTATCAAACCAAACTGGAAGAAATCCGTGTCGAACTGGTGGGTGATGTAGAAAAAAATTTAAAATCCAGCCAGGAGGATGCGGCGGAACCGCTCGCGGATATCACCGACGGTGCGGCGCAGGCTTACTCGCGTCAGTTGATGCTGGATCTGGGTGAACAGGACTGGCAGAAATTGAAACGGGTGGAGGAAGCTCTTGAAAAAATTAAGGCCGGAAGTTACGGGTTCTGCATGAACTGCGAAGAAGCGATTCCGGAGCCCCGGCTGGACGTCGTTCCGTTTGCCGAATATTGCGTCGAATGCCTCAGTCAGATCGAAAACGAAAACGGCATCGAGGCGAGAAACCACTCCTTCCCGCAAGAAGAATCCCCGGAATCCCTTTAAATCCGGTCGAGGATGTATTATATTCCTACGTAAATTTCCACTGGCAACACATGGCAAGCGTAGGGTTCCTCGAGCGGAAAGACCGGCCGTCCCGTCGCCGCTCTATTTTTGAACGAAGCCGACCCCGCAGCACAGGATGATTCCCGCCACCGGGTTTCTCGTTTTTTTCATCAAAAGGAAAACGAAGATTCCCATACACCGGTCGAAACGTGCGGTTGGGAGTCGGCACAAAAATTAAAAGGATTTTCCGTGTCTCTAAAAAACATCATCTTTCTCCTGATTTTTTCCCTGCTCTCGGTTTACATGGCCTTTTTGAATCCTCACGAGGTCAAGGTTAATTTCTCCCAGGACTTTTCTCTGGACTTGCCGATGGTGGTCCTCTTGTTGGGATTCATTCTCATAGGGGTCGTGGTCACGGTGTTTTTGGAATGGGGGATCAAGATCAAATCCTCACTGGGGAACCTTCGCAAGTCCATGAGGCTGCGCGAGAACCAAAGAAAAGACCAATGGTGTGAAGCCCAGTTCGAAAAAGGTGAAAACGCGTTCACCGGCGGCAACCTTTCAAAAGCGAAAGACACGTTTGAAAAAATCCTGGAGGAATTCCCCAACCACGTCGGTGCGTTGAACTACCTCGGGAAGATTTATCTCAAAGAAGGAAACACCGAACGCGCGATGGAGCTGCATCTGAAAGGAGCGCAGGTCGCGCCCTCGAACGTGAAGGTGCTGTACAGCCTCGCAGACGATTACGCCGCCGCAGGCATGCCGGCCAAAGAAGTGCAGGTGCTCGATAAGATCCGCAACATAGACCCCAATTCTCCCTTGATCCTCTACCGGATTCGCGACTCGCACGTCGAGAAAAAGGAATGGGACCAGGCCGCTTCGGTGCAGAAGCGGGCGCTCGGCCTGCTCAAAGACCCCGAAGAACTGAAAGAGGCGGAGCAGAAGCTGAGCCAGCTCATATACGCCAGCGCCGTTTCCAAATGGGATCAGGGCAATCTGGAAGGCGCCATCGTCGAATTCAAAAAAGCACTCAAAACCGACGACGAATGCCTGCCCACTTACATCACGCTGGGAGACATCCATCTGAAATCCGGAAATC
This sequence comes from Nitrospinales bacterium, assembly GCA_965223345.1. GTDB lineage: Bacteria > Nitrospinota > Nitrospinia > Nitrospinales > VA-1 > CBDCWG01. The sequence continues at coordinate 882,544 of CBDCWG010000012.1, read as the reverse complement.
CCAAAGCCGCGTTGAAAACCTGGCTCGCCGGTTTCGAAAAAACCCGTTCGCCGGTTTGCCTGCTGCGGGTGCAGAAGGTCTTCCAGGCGCCCGAGGAACGCCAGAACCTCATCAAAGTGTACCGGGAAGCCATCGATCAGTCCCGTGACGGAGAACGGGACATGCTGGTGATGCTGCTCGCCAATCTGCAACTTGAAAACGGCGAGGCCGACGAGGCGGTGGCGACGCTCGAGAGCCACGAACTCGACAACTCGCTCTACCGCTCGGTGATGCTGGCCCAGGCTCACAAGCAAAAACAGGATAGCCCGCAATTGGAGAAGGCTGCGCAGCTCGCCTATTCAAGAGTCCGCGACCTGCTCATCGAGCAGACCTACAACGACTGCTTGAAATCCCTCAAGGATTGGGACAGCTATTTCCCCGAATACAAATCCTGGGACAACTTCAAGCGCGGCGACAGCCAGCCCGTTCTCACACAGGGCAACGTCGAAAACGTGGAGGCGGCGGCCACGGCGTCTTCATAAGCGCCATCCGCTTGCGCCAAGGATTTTTCACAAAAAAAGCCGGACCCGAATCGGGTCCGGCTTTTCTTCATTCCCAGTCAGTCCCTGGGTGCCGCGTCAGCGGTTGATCAACTGGTAGTCGAGAATCTTGCTGTTTTTGGTGAACACCTTCGCGGACACGAGCACTTCCCGCTCCATCATGAAGTACAGGCCCTGGCGGGGATAACGGGCAACCTGAGCGTTCAGCGACTCGGGCATCCCGTACTTTTCGATCAGGTCGTTGAACTTGGCCCCGATCTTCACGCCCTCCACGAACTTCCCTTTGAACGAAGGCAGCACTTCGATCTGTTCCACCGTGGTTTTTTTGTTCATGGCGTAGACCACCACACCGTGCTTGGGATACTTGATGGCCACGCTGTCCATCAGAGGCTCGGTGCCGCGATCAATGTTCAGGGAGTTGGGAATGCCCAAAAGAGCGATGACTTCATTCAAGGGCATGCCCACTTTCAGATTCTTTCCGATCACCAGTGAAATCTCTTCCTCGGCCAGGGAAGGACTGGCGAACAAACCGATCAAACATGCCATTACAAACGCTTTTGCCAATTTCACGGGGTTCTCCTTTACGATAATGGGTAGAGAAATTTCACGGAAACGAAAAAAATTCAACGCTCTCAACTTATTGAATTTTTTGATTTAATTTTGATTTAGGCTCTAAAACAGTATAACCCCATCCGTGAAAATGGCTAAGCATTTATTGCAAAAACCCTTATAAAACCGCAACTTACATCAAGCTCGCCCGCCCCCGATCCGGGTTCGGCGGGCCGATTTTTGGCCTCATTCCCAGTCCGGGTTGGGATCCAGGTGCCGCCTGCGGTCGCGTTTTTTCCGGGTCTTGTCTTTCTGAAACCGGCGCCATTCCGCCGTGTCCTCCTTTTTGGGAATGGCCGGCTCGTCCGGATCGTCATCCAGATATGGCAGAGCCGCGGCGGGCCGGAATGATCCGGTCTTTTTCGCTTTTTTGGGCACAAACCGTTTGCCCTCCTCGCACTCCTTCTGCGTGAACGCAAGCTCCATCGCATAGAGATCCTTGGCGCTCCGGTCCGGACGCCCTGCAGCCAGCGCTTCCGCACGCACGCGGATTTCTTTGGCGTTCACCAGTCCCGATTTAAAACTCTGCGGGATCGCAGCGAACCCGTGCAGCGCGCCCGCGAGCGAGCCGACCAAAGCCCCGAGTTTCCCGGATTCCTTCCCCAGACTCACCGCCCGCCCGATGGCGTCGGGAAAGCCCGCCTCGCTTTTCAACACCGCGGTCATTGCCAACGGCAGAAGCGTCAGCACCGTCCCCTGCGCCGGATTGGAAACCGGGGTCTTGAGATGGGCGCTGGCGTTTTCGGCGATCCACTTGCAAAGCGACGGCCAATCCTGATGGCTGCGGGAAGCCAGGTTTGAAAACGTCTCCGCCAGGATGTCGCTCTCGCGCACCGTTGGGGGCTCAGGTAGCACCGCCGCCCGCGCACGCAGGCTCTCTTCGACGCGGACCACTGTTTCCGCAGCCCGTTGCAACAACTCCCGGGCGGCCTCTTCCGCGGTTTTCGTTTCCGGCACGATTTGCAGAGATTCGGCAAGCAGCGCACCCCACACTCCCGCGCCCAGAACTTCCCAGCGGTCCTGGGTCAGCAGCAGACAGCAATCGATGCACTGTCCGATCAACACGTCGCTCTTTGTGCCCGGGCGCAACGCGAGGGGAATCGGGATGGAGAGGCAGGCGCCACCGCCCAGGTGCGCTTCGGAAGCGGTCAGCGAGGGCCGGTTGAGGATCGCATCGACGGCTTTGCGAAAGCCGCCCTCGGCGTGGCGGTAGACCCCGAAACCGGACTCCGGGCCGCCGGCGGAAAGTTTGGTCAGGATCGGGGCGATGCGGGTAGGATCCGCGTTCTTTCCCGCCAGCGCGCCGTCCAGCACCGCAAGCGCCGTCTGCGTGGGAATGCCGTACAGCCCCTGCATGCGGTACTGCTTCACGCCTTTGCCGATGAAAGGCCGCACGTCCTGAAACACATCCATGCCGCCGAAGCACTGGCGCACGGTTTCCGGCTTCAGGCCTTTCACCGCCTGCCCCAGCGCGTCGCCCACGGCCATTCCGAAGAAGCCGCCCACGATGTGATCATTGGCTTGCATGCCAGGCAGGATACCAGACTGGCGGCGTCAGTCCACCCGGATCCAGTCGGTGGGAGCGTCCTGTTGCGCGAAAACGATCTCCGCCGGATGCGACCCCAGCGCCTGTTGCGCGGCGGCGTGCGCCATTTCGGGCCGGTTGTTGGTTTCGCTCATATGCATCAGGACAACTTTTTTGAGACCGCGGTGCGCAACCGCAGCCAGCAGTTCGCCCGAGTCCTGGTTGGACAGATGGCCCACATCGCTCAGGATCCTCTGCTTCAAACTCCAGGGATACGGCCCCTGCTGCAGAAGCCCCACATCGTGGTTGGCTTCCAGCAGCAATACGTCCGCGTGTTTGAGCTTTTCCCGCACCGCGGCGGTCGCCGAGCCGAGATCGGTGGCGTGCCCCAGTTTGAGTTCCCCGTGGCGCACCACAAACGCCACCGGCTCCTCCGCATCGTGCGGCGTGCGGTACGGTTCCACACACAGATCGCCGATCTGCACCGGCTCGTCCGCACGGATCGCCCGAAAGCGGGGAATGCGTCCGGCTTTTTTCTGGATTTTCCGCAACGTGCCTGCGGTGCTGTGCAGTGTGAGATTGTGTTTTCTAAGGAGAGGCCCGACGCCGCCCACATGATCGGAATGCTCGTGGGTCAGAAACACCGCGTCGAGATCCCCGGGGCTGCGGCCGAGAACGGCCATGCGCTCGCCCAGCTTTTTGGCGCTCAAACCCGCATCGATGAGGATGCGGTGAGTGGGGGTTTCGATATAAAGGGAATTGCCGCCGCTGCCGCTGGACAGGACCGAAATTTTCAAAAACACGCCTCCAGGTTGGGGGGAGAGAGGGTCCGGATCAGCGATCATTCATGCTCGATCTGGGCTTTCTGCAGGGTGCCGCTGTAATCGATGTAGACCGATTTCCATTCGGTGAAGATTTCCAGCGCCGCCGTACCGGCTTCGCGGTGGCCGTTGCCCGTGCCCTTGGTGCCGCCGAAGGGGAGCTGGATTTCCGCGCCGATGGTCGAGGCGTTGATGTAGGTGATGCCGGTGTCCAACTCCCCGATGGCCTGAAACGCGCGGTTCACATCCTGGGTGTACACCGCCGAGGACAGCCCGTACTGGGAATCGTTGATGATCTGCACACCGTGGTCCAGGCTGCGGCAGGCGATGATGGCGAGCACCGGACCGAAGATCTCTTCCTGGGCGATGCGCATCTTGGGAGTCACGTCTGCGAAAATCGTCGGCTTGTAAAAAAATCCGTCCTTGCAGCCGGCGCTTTTTTGAAACGCGCCGCCGGTCAGCAGCTTGCCGCCCTGGTCCTTGCCGATCTTCACATAGCTGTGCACTTTCTCGCGCTGTTCCGCATTCACCAGCGGCCCCACATCGGTGCTCTCCAAAAGACCGTCGCCCAGTTTGAGCTGTTTGGTGCGTTTGACCAAAAGGTCTGTGAATTTCTTGAGGACTTTTTTGTGGACGATCACCCGCGAGCAGGCCGTGCAGCGCTGGCCGGTGGTGCCGAACGCCCCGAAGATCACGCCCTCCACGGCGAGCTTGAGGTTGGCGTCGTCCATCACCAGGATGGCGTTCTTGCCGCCCATTTCCAGGGAATACTGTTTCATCTGCCGGGCGCAGTCGGCGGCGATCCGGCTGCCGGTCTCCGTGGAGCCGGTGAAGGACACCAGGTTGACTTTCGGGTGCTCCACCATCGGCGCCCCGGCCCCCGAACCCGAGCCGGTGACGAAGTTCAGCACGCCCGCAGGCAGCCCCGCCTCCTCGAACAGCTTGACGAAATGGTAGGACGAAATCGGCGTGTCGCTCGCCGGTTTGAGCACCACCGTGTTGCCCGCAACCAGTGCGGGAATGAGTTTCCAGGAGGGAATGGCGATGGGGAAATTCCACGGCGTGATGGCGGCCACCACGCCGACCGGCATCCGCACCGACATGCAGAACTTGTCGTTCAGCTCGGAAGGACAGGTTTCTCCCAGAAGCCGCCGGCCCTCGCCGGCGGTGTAGTAGGTGAGGTCGATCGCTTCCTGCACGTCACCGCGCGTCTCGGCGATGACCTTGCCCATCTCACGCGTCATGTCCTGGGCCAGCCGTTCCTTGTGCTGGACCAGAAGCTCCGCCACCTTAAACAGGATTTCCCCCCGCTTGGGAGCCGGGGTTTTCCGCCACGCCGTGCGCGCTTCAAAAGCGGCGGTCACCGCTTCGTTCACATCCTCAGCGGTAGACTGCTGAAAGCGGCCCACCACCTGTTTCGCATTGGCGGGGTTGATGTTTTCGAACGTCTCTCCACTCTTCGAAGCCTTCCATTTCCCATTGATGTAGTTTTTGAAAATCTTTGCGGCCATGGCGGGTGTCCTCAAGAAAGAAAAACCAATGAATGCAGCGCACGCACAACTCAAGTCGCGGTTGAGCGGGGATTGTGACTCAGGAAATCGCCGTCGTTTCAGGCTCAGGCGTTGAGAACCATCTTAAATCCAAGGAAGGTTGAATACAAGTGCTGAGGAAAAACGGGGAACAAATTCGCACGCAAATAAAAAGCCCCCTCACCTCTCCCCCGGTACCCGTCGGGTCAGGGAGAAGCGAGAGGGCTTCATTTCATACAGATGCGTCGCAAAACCCTGCATGCAGAAACAGGGCTGATTGGGCTCAGGTGATGGGCGTCACAGCGAAATTATCGAAGACGACGTCCGCTCCGTTCGACCAGTCGCCGATCAAACCGACCTTGCCCTGGGAATAATCGCTGTCGGTGGCCGTGATGTCCCAGGTGCCTGGAGTGGGATCGGTCACGATCGTGCCGCCCACCGTATCCCACATTTTGGCCCTCAGGTTGTCGTCTTCCACCTCGGCCATGATTTTGTATCTCTCGTCGAGAGTGAAATCGACTCCGGTCCGGGCCAGTTCGGTGACGGAAACGCCGTCCCATTTCACCAGCTTCAGACACCAACCAAATCCATCACTGGGATTACAGTTGGCCGAGGTCTGTTTTTCAACCACAACGCTGTAGTTGCCGTTGGCATCCACGAAACGCAGGAACCCGCCGACGAGGGCCTCCGGATTCAGAACCGGGGTATCGATATCAACACCACCCGTCGGAGTCAGCTCGAACTCCACCCGGTATTTCTGCCACTGGCAGCCGTTGACCGCACGGGTCAGGCCGGTGGCCGACATCTGATACGAATCGTCGGTGCCGTCCACAGGATCGACGTCCGCATGGAACATATCCGGGCCGCTGTCCAGTTCCAGCCAGCCCGGATCGATGCTGGCGTTGAAATCGTCGGTGAACGTGCCGGTTCCAGATTGAAAATTGACCGTACTGGCGTTGAACACCGGATTCTGTTCGCCGCCCGAGGTGATCAGCGAATTGGCCGACACGGTGATGCTGGCATTGGGAGACGACCAGTCGTAGGTGACCGTCGTGCTGGCCTGGCCGAAAATATCCGTGCCCTGCGTGGTGGGAGAGGCCGTGGCCCCCTCGCCGCTCAGAGCAAAATTCACGTCGATTCCCGAACTCACAGGCACGCCCTGAGAGTCAACCAGCGTGGCCGTGATCGTGGTGCTCGAGGTCGGACAATCGACGTTTTCAGACGCAGCCACCACGTCCATTTTGCCCCACGGGGCCATGACGAGGTTCCGCGGCGCCATGTAGGCGTTGAACGTCTCACGGTAATACCCGTCGCTGTAGGTACTGCTGCCACCGAGTGTCGCCGCGCTGCCCGCGGCATAGGTGCCGCTGTGCGTGATGTCACCCCTGGGGTCCTCGTCTTTCGTCCTGGCGAGCACTTCGACTTCCACCTTGCGGATCTCGTTCATGTCCGAAAGGGCCAGCGTGTAGGCGCCGCTATCGTAAATCCCGTCGTCATCCGAATCCGCCGAAGCCGGCAGGATGTCGCCGTTTTTATCGTAATAACGGATGATGAGGTTGTCGATGTTGCGGGCCATGAGATGCTTGTCCACAGCGGTCCCGGAGTTCTGCGGGATCACTTTGTAAATATTATAGGGAGGCGCGGTCAGCGTCATGCCGATCGGATAGGTGCCGGTTTCCGAAGGGTCCACCTCGCCGTCCGAGTCCTGATCGAAAAAAGCCGTGATACTGAACGTTTCGTTCGGCGTCCCGGTGGCATTGCTCAGACCGAACGTCATCACTTCGTGATTTTCGATGACGCCGTCGTTGTCCTCATCGTACACCGCCGTCAGGTAATGGTCGGACGCCGCCAGAAAACGGGTGCCGCGGAAGACGTTGTAGCCTGCATTCTGCACCGCCCGTGAAAAGAATTCGGTCACGGCGCGGCCGTTCGTCTGCATGGTGTTCAACTGGTCCTGCAGAACAAACGTTTCACGCTGCGAAGAGAACACACCCGCGATCAGGCCGAGCATGAGAACGGAAAGAACACTCGCGGTCAACAATTCGATGAGGGTGAACCCTCTTTCGTTGGTATGGTATTTTAATTTTTCCCTTAAGTCGCTCATGGCTCTCCTCGCCTCGAAGGATATCATTCAAGAAAACCCACCCGTTCCACACCGAAGATGGAGGGAATGAAGGGGGGCCAAAAATCCGGATCGGCAAAGCGCGTGTCCCAGCCCCAGTTACGAATCGGAGGTTGGTAACAATCCGATCCCTGACACCAGTTCCCCGTCGCCTGCTGACTGACCCAAAGGCCGATCAAAGCCCCTTTGAAGTCGGAGGTCACGCCGGTCCAGCGTTCGTGGTAGCGCATGTAGTTGTGCAGTCCACCGCCGTAGGTCCCGCCTTGCGACGTCGTGGGACTGTAACCGCCGAACAGGGCGGCGCGGACCGTGATCTGGGTTTCTCCATTATTACCCGCATCCGCGCCGGTCAGGTTGCCGTCACAGGTTTTGCCGTCATCCCAGTTGTTGCCCAGGAAATTGATCGCATCGCCGATGAGGGCCGCACCCTTGGTGCTGACAGTGTTGAAGTCGCCGTCGATGTAGAGCGGGTTGTCCGTCGCGAACGTGGTTTCATCCACCAGCTGCCGCGCGGATCCGCCGGTGAGCTGCATCAAGCGGATGCCTTCCATGGGATCGCCGGTGTTGGTGAACGTCGCGTTGGGCGACCGGGAGGCGTAGACCAGAAATCCCGCACCCGCCAGAGCGCCGCCGCCGTTTGCCGGATCGGCGATATAAGCCTGATACCAGTTCTGAAGGGCCCACAAGTCGATGTTCGTCGTGTTCACGTCGTCGTCCTCGCGACAGTCTTTGAGATCACCGAGATTTTCGTCGATGATCCCGCTGCCATCGCCCGGTCCGCTGCCAGGTCCGGTGTAAGCCGTGCCCGCAGACGTCTGTTCCGCCAGCAACAATGCGGTGACATCCGTGTTCGGTGCGGGACGGGAAACTTCCACAGTGATCCCGGTACCCAGACCGCCTGTGCCGATGATGCGGATGCCGTCCACATCCGGGCGCTGGGTGTTGCCGGCCCGCTGGTCGTAAAAACCGTTGCGCGCGAACTGTGAGTTGCCGGGCGCCTGGATGACCGGTTCGTTAACGAAGACAAAATCGTTGTAGGTGCTCTCCTCAGAATCCAAAGTGATATTGGAATCGACCGGTTCCTCATCCTCCCAGACGAGGCTGGTGTTGGTGATTTTCACTTCCGGATCGACCGAGGACTGGAAGTTACCGCCTTTGTGCCAGTTGCGGATCACGCCTGCGGCCGTGAGTGAGTGCGGCGCAGCGATGGGCGTGCCGCTGTTGGGATCGAAGTTTTGAATTCGCAGCTGGCCGCTGCTGCCGGCGCGCAGCCAGAGATCGCCGTTCGTGTGCACCCGGCCCCAGATGGTCATGCCTGGTCCCGGTGTGATTTCCAGATCGGAATCGTTGCCGCCGGGTCCCCCGTAAAAAGCAAACCACTGCACCAGCGGGGTCTCCAGAATACGGATCCTTTCCCTCAGCGTTTCGGTGGTGTTTTCACCGATCGCTTCGGAAATGGCGTCGATGTCGTAGGTGTAGGCGTAATGCACCAGGATGGAGTTCCCCTGTACCGTTTCATACAGATACCGGGATTCCGGGTTGGTGATCCGGTATTTCACATCGTAGCCGCGGTAATTGTTCACCGTGAGGTATCCTTCCGCATCGCCTCCGTTGTCCGCAGTCGTCGTGTAGACACTCAGGTTTTCGAAACTGGAAATGATATCGTTGATCGCAAGGTCCAGGCCCACTTCGGCAGCGTAATAGGCTTTTTCCCCTTTTCGCTGCGCGTGGGAGGACTCGAGATTGAGCTGCGTCACCTGCAGAGCGCCGACGGCAATGGCGGACAGCGTCGCCATGATGAACAGAAATATGATGACGGTGTTGCCTCGTTCCTGTTTGATCCAAGATGCATTGAACATGGAATGACTCCGAGTTTTTTTGGGAATTAATTGCCGCCCACGAATTGCCTTCGGTGAAGCACCGTTGCTACTTCCACCGATTTGGTTTCACCTGTTTCGTCCACCCAGCTGGTCGTCACGACCGCTTCCACCATGGCGATGGTGGCGGGGGTCGCGAACGTCTGCGCACCCTGTACGGATGTGGGATAGATCTCCAGCGACCAGCTGCGGTTGTAGCCGTCGATGGTGTCCGAAGATTCCTTCTTGAAGTTGGATCCGCTGTATCCGGCGGTGTAACCCGTTCCATCCTGCCGGACGAGATAGTCGAAACCGTAAGCGCCGCCGGTCGGTTCGTTGGTCGCCCGCCGCTTGATCTCTTCGAGCTTCGCCGTGGAATGCATCGTCGCCAGCGTCAGGTCCTTGGAATGGCGCTGATAATGCATGACGGAGTTCACCGATGAAATCAGGCCCAGGATACCGACCGCAAAAATCGACATGGAGATCAGCACTTCGAGCATGGTGAACCCGCTTGCATTGCGGAGTGCGCGCCTGACGGATTTTTTTGTATTTCTCATAGCGTCTTTCCTCGTTTATCGGTCTCGATCAACTCCAGGGCGGATTCAAGCTGGAATCGTATTCCCAAAGTTCCACAGCTCCGGTCGCATCGACCACACTGATTCCTTTCAAACGGTGATTGCCCACACCGACGTCACTCCCGTGAATCAGATACATCGACCCGCTGGTGCTCGCTTCTCCCCGGGCGTTGAATGTGATGACACTGCCGCCGGCCACCAGGGTCAAGGGGCTGTTGACCAGGTTTCCATCCATATCGGTGACCGATGTTCCGTAGAACCCGAATTGCACGTTGTGTTCCAGGGACACGTTTTTCAGGTTTTCGCCGCCGTCCTGGACTCCGTCGCTGTCGGTGTCGTTGTGAATCAGGTAACTGTTGGTGCCGGTGTCGAACGTGATGACCACGTTGTTGTTATTTCTCAGGGCCGTGATGCGGGCCAATTGCAGGTCCAGGTAGAGTTTCCTGGCTTCCCCATTGATTTCATACCGTTCCGCCCATTGGGAATAATTGGGAATGGCAAACGCCGCCAGAATGGCAAGAACCACCAGGATGACAAGCAGTTCCACGAGGGTGTATCCCTTATTGTTATGGACCCGATCTTTCATGTCGTTTTCCTTGAAAATCCAGCATTTTTGGCTCTCAGCGAGCCGTGCCTCCAATACCTTAAAATTCTGCAAGTTAGGGTATCTGGGGGGAGAAACTTCCGTCCACGGGTATAAAAGCAAAAAGCAGACCAAAACCACCGATCCGCCCCAGGAAAAAATAAACCCGTTGAATTTACTGTTAATCTATGGGGGAAACGGAAACCGGCAATCGATTTGGATGGAAGGAGGGATGAGAGGGCGGCCCAACTGGCTACTTTTTTATACAATCCGGGTGACGTTTTTTTTCAAAATCGGCCCGAACCACCTCTTGAATCAAAGGTTCAACACCGCCCGGACGCTGGCTTCATCCACATTATCAACGATTTCTATAGAGCCGATGTCGTTGACCAGAATGAACCGGAGATTGCTGTGGGTGGTTTTCTTGTCCAGGTACAAGGCCTGGACGATGTCTTCCGGATTCAGGGGCGGCAGTTGCGTGGGCAACCCGAACCGATCGATCAGTCGGGAGATCCGATCGACCACCGCTTCGGAACAGTGCCCGGTGTGCTGCGAAAGTTTGGCGGCCTGCACCATACCGATCGCCACCGCTTCCCCATGAATCAGATCGGAATAACCCGTCAGGGCTTCCACCGCGTGTCCGATGGTGTGACCGAAATTCAGGACCATGCGGTACCGGCTTTCCCGCTCGTCCTTTTCTACGACCCGCGCTTTGATCTCGCAGGAAGTCGCGATGATGTGCTCCAGGCAATCGGTCTGCTGGGCGGCAATGGCGTCGGCATGAGACTCCAGGTACGCGAACAGATCCGCATCCTCGATCACCCCGTGCTTGATGATCTCCGCCAGGCCGGCCTTGAATTCCTTTTCCGGCAGCGATTGCAGAGTATCCAGGTCGATCACCACCTGCTTCGGCTGGTAAAACGCGCCGATCATGTTTTTTCCGCGCGGATGATTGACCGCGGTTTTGCCGCCGACGCTGCTGTCCACCTGCGCCAGCAGGCTTGTGGGGATCTGAATGAAAGGGACGCCCCGCATGTAGGTCGCCGCGATGAACCCGGTGAGATCGCCGATCACGCCGCCTCCCAGGGCCACAAGCAGCGTGCTGCGGTCGCACTGCCATTCCATGAGTTTGTCGAAAACCCGCTCCGCCTGCCCCAGGGATTTGGAAGCCTCGCCTTCCGGAATTTCCAGAGTGTGCAAAGGATGGCCCGAGGCCTGAAAGCTTTCTGCCAGGGTGTCTCCGTAGAGACGCTGAATGGAGGGATGGGTGAGAACAACCACCCGGCTGGGAGAGAGGATTTCCGAGACGAGTCCGCCGACCCGCCCCAGAAGGTTCCGGCCGATCAGAATGTCATAACTTCTGTCGGCCAGATCGATTGTCAACCGCTTCATAAGTTCTTGGATTGGTCATTCGATACCACAGTCGGAGTGATGAAGATCAACAGCTCATCAATCTCGTCCGCATCGTCGATGTTTCTGAACAACGCACCCAGGAACGGAATTTTCGAGAGAAACGGCGTGGCTTCCTGGTTCCGTTTGATCTCGCTTTCATAGATTCCGCCCAGAACCGTCGTGTCGCCGTTTTCAACGAGCACTTCGGTGTGCGCTTCCTTCGTGGTGATCTCGGGAAATCCCGCGATCAGGTTCGCTGTATTGGGCGCGTTTTTCGTCGCGTCGATGACCATGTAGATATAATCGTCCGTCGTGATATGCGGCGTCACCGTCAGGCTGAGATCCGCATCCACGAACTCGATTTTGGTTCCTTCGTTGGCGGAACTGGTCTGAAAGGGAATCGACCGGCCGCTTTTGATCCTCGCTTCTTTGTTGTCCAGCGTGGTCACTTTGGGACTCGACAGGATACGCGCGTTGCCCTTTTTCTCGAGCGCCGTCAAGACCACATCCAGACGCGTGCCTTCAGCCAGGCCACCGATACCGAGATTGATCCCTGAAAAAGCACCTTCGGCAAGGGCCGTGCCTCCGGGAAGCAGATCGACCAGAAACGGGCTGCCGTTGCCGTTGTTCGGTGAATCGAGAGAGTTCACGACACGACCACCGCCGCCCTTGGACAACGCACTCGTGATACCCCACTGCACGCCCAGCTGCTGCGTGAGGCTCTTGTTGACCTCGACAATGCGCGCCTCGATCATGACCTGCGGGGTCTGGATATCGAGAACCTGTACCAGATTGATCATATCATCCACGTTATCACGGATGTCTGTCAACACCAGAGTGTTGGTCCTCACGTCCACGGTGATTTTGCCGCGCTCGGATTTGAGGGTTTCCAGGCTCAAAGCCACCTCTTTGATATCGGCGTAATTGACCCGTTTGACCTCTGTGACCAGCTCCGCGGCGAGTTTTTCGGACAATTCCTTGGCCCGTTTGCGTTTGTTGTCTTCCACCTTCTGCGTTTCCTCGGAAGCCAGCGTCCTCAAAGAGGCCACGCGGATGATGTTGTCCCCCAGGCATTCCTTGCCGAGCCCGCTGTTAGTGAGAATGATTTCAAAGGCTTCATTCCAGGGCACGTCCAGAAGCCGCATATTGACCGTCCCCTGCACTTCCGGGGAAATGATCAGGTTGAACCCGCTGATCTCGGAAAAGATGCGGAACAGATTGCGCACATTGGCATCCTGAAAATCCAGGGAAATCGCGTCTTTGTCGCCCCCCAAAAGAGGCTCGCACGGATCCACCGTGACTTCGGCAAGCAACGCCTTGCTCGCATCTTTCGCCTTGCCTGTCTCCGGCATGGATTGAGCGTTCTGCGTGCCTCCCGTGGCGCCGATGGGAAGCGTGCCTCCCTGATCGACATGCCGCAGGGTGATGACGAGTTTGTTTTTGAGCGGTTTTTCGATATTGTAGCCGGCGGCTTTGTTGAGGGCGATTTCCAGCCTGAGGACGCCCGCCTCGTCAAAATGCAGCGGCCGGATGCTGTCCACCACGCCTTTGTTGACCTCGATCCGGTCGGTCAGGGTGCCCCTGCCGGTCTTGGGGAAATCCAGCACCAGACGCAGCGGATTCATCAGCTTGAACGCGGTGTACTGAATGGCCTCGGTGGATTCGATCGTGATGACCGCTTCACCGCCCACACCTTCTTCCGTGGAGACCTGGGTGATTTCCGATTCCACTTCCATCACTTTGGATGCATTCGGCATGGAAGATTCCATAGAGGAACCCGCCACGGAGGAATCCATAGCATCGCCGGAAGCATCCGGAGAAGTAAAATCCATCATCTGGGCGACAAGGACCGCTCCGTTGCCCTGAGTGTCAGCAGTGTGATTCGATGTTTTCATAGCATGTGCCTTGTTGGCCGCAAACGCGTCCACAGGCAACGCACTGTGCCAAACAACACCGATGGCGAAAACCCCGACAAGCCCGAAGAACCGAAAATTATTAGTATTCACAATAACTCCTCATCCCTCCTCTTGGGATACTTGAATAAATTCAATTTCCTTCTTTCTTGATAAAATATTTCCCAGGTAATCTCGGGATTGTTCCAACACGTAAATCTGGTCTTTATTGATGGACTCCACGACTCCGAAATTCGGCCCCAAGAGATCGCCTTCCTTCACCGTGTGTCCCTTTTTATCTTCCGTTTCGATCAACGCGAGAATCTCGTTGTTCTTCCAGATCACGCCCACCAGTTTCAACGCATCGTAGTCGGTCTGCGTCGGCGTGGACATCAAGCTGGAGCTGCTCTCATTGGCGGTCTGAATCAGGTTTTTATACCTCTGCACGGTTTGAAAAAACTCGTCGTCCTCCATCGTGGACAGTTTGTTCTTTCTGCCGAACAGATCCCCGTAATTTTCCAGATCCGCATACAACCGCGGATTGGTCCGCTTGATATTCTTGAACACTTCCAGAGGAATGGGCGGCAGGTTCTTCAATTCATCCGCCAGGCTGCGGGTTTCAGTGCGGCTTTCCTCCTCCTTGCCATACTGAATGAGACCCTCTTTCGGGTCCACGAGCGGAACGAAGGGGTCGCGTTTGGTGACAAAAAGATATCTCTGCCCCGGAGGTGCGATTTCCTTGAGCAAATCGGATTCGCCTTTTCCCGTTTCCATTTCCTCGACGATCTGGTTCATCAGATCTTCCACCCGGACCACCACGCGGCCGTAAAAGAACTTGGTGCCCTTCTGCGAAGACTGAACGAACCAGCGTCCGGCTCCGGTCGAAACAAAGCGGCGGTATTGTTCGAGCTCCTTATCGGTGACGTCCCGGTAGGCGAACAACAGATTTCGCAAAACCTGCTCCTGAAACGAATCGTAAAGTTCCTGCCGGATTTCGTTGACGACCGAGCGGGTGGATCGATCCTCCAGATGCTTGTTCAGAGGGATCAGCACCTTGACCAGGGTCATGAAAACATCCAGAGATTGATCGGTGAGCCCCATGCTCTTTTCCAGTCCTTCGATCAGCGCAAGGCGTTCCTCTCTCGGGGGATAAAACTTCAACCGTTCCACAAATTGTTCTTTGTCGATATTGTAGGCCGAATCGTTCACCTGTTTTTCACCGGCAACGACTTTCTGCCCCAGCGGCGAGCGGTACCAGTTCATCAGAGGCTTGACGTAGCCCGATCGATAGTTTTTCACCATGTACTGCGACACGGTTCGGGAGAAATCTTCCGGTTCGCTGACCCGGTCCAGAATGTTTCTGAGCATGATGATCTGCTCGGCCGGAAGACTCTTCGGTGCGATGCTCTGCTGCAGAAACTGCGAGCCGTAGTATTCGAACATGAGATCAAAACCGCTCAATCGCATCAATTCGTCGATCGCCTGGTTCTTCTGCTCTTGCCGGCTCTTCTTGACGGGTACTTTGGCGGCATAGGCCGTGCTCAGGATGAGCGGCGTTGACAACACCGCCAGCAACATCCACACGGATAAACTTGCTTTTCCAATTCTTCCGGATTTCATGTACATGTCTCCCGCATCACGCATCATTTGGCTTTTTCTTCTGCGCCCTGAACATAAGAGTAGGTGTTGGCCACAAAGTTGGTGTAGATCAGCGTTCCGCCTGTGGAGGCGGCGCTCCCCTGCGCTTTACCGATATTCATTTTCAAGTCCGTCAGGTTGACGAGTTGCAGCAGGTTCTGCATTTTGTCCAGAAAATCCAGCGTGTCCCAGAAGGAACCCTGCATTTGAATTTCCACCGGAATCTTTTTGTAGAAATCCTGCACCTTGCCTTCCTTGAGCTTGAAACGGGTGACATCGAACGTCCCGCGTCCACCGCCGAAATCGGCGACTTTCTGCAAGAGGTCCGGCATGTCGTCTTCATGCGGCAGCTGCTGTTTCATGAACTCAAGTTTTCCCAGGGTCCGCGCCAGTTCCTTGGCGATGGGCTCTTTTTTCTTCACCAGCGCCTGATAGGCCTTGAGCGTCTGTTCTTTCTTGGCGCGCTTATCCTGCAATTGCGCCAGTTCTTCCTGGTTCGCCGTCGAAACCGTGAAGTAATAGACGGCAATGAACAGAATCCCCACCCCCACAGCGCTCATCAGGATGTAGGTGAGCTTGATTCCCTGCAGAAAATCGTAAGGCAGCTTTTCGAATAATTTTTCCATGATCAGATCAAAGCCTTGTTGTTGGTGTCTGGCATGTAGCAGTAAATTTCAAATTCCCGGATTTTGGTTTTGCCGATCGTCTTCTGTTCGGTTTTGTACAAAAACACCATCTTGAAATAGGGGATCAGTTCCAGGCGATCGACGAAACGGGCCACCGCCTGATCCTCCAACGCCTGCCCGGTGATCACGATGAACTCCTGAGGTTCGTTTCCCTTTTTTTTCTTTTTGGATTTCTTTTTCTTTTTCTTCTTGGAGTCTTTTGACGCATCCGCAAAAAAGATGGTCGGGATCTTGTTTCTCGCCAGCTCCGCCCGGTTGCTCTGCTTGATTCCCGTCAACCAGATTTCCTCAGGCAATTCCTGATTGAGATCGGAAAGGATCTCGGTGGCCTGCATCTGACTGGTCCGCAGGTTGTCGATGCCCGCAAGAATCGTATCCACGCGCTTCTGCTTGGCCTGCATCCCCTTGACCATGCGGACGGTTCCCTCCAATGCAGAAACTTTCTGATCCAGTGCCTGCACTTCCATCTGCGTCATGGTCAGCTCGTTTTTCTGCCACATCCAGTGAAGACAGACCAGACACAAAGCGAGCATCATGATGTATCCCGCCTTGAGCACATGCTTCTGGATCTCGATCCGTTGCAGCTCTTCGCGATAATCGTGTAAATTGATTTTAATCATTTGTAGTCGAACCTTCTGGTTGCCAGACCAATCGCCACCGAGGAAATGGGAGCCAACTCGTCAATGGTTTGCTGATCGAACTTCTTTTTATTGATTTTGATTCCGTCCAGCGGATTGAGAATGTGCACCGGAGTGTTGAGATGATGCGAGAACAAGGCGTCCGCACCGGGTATCAGAGCCCCGCCGCCACTCAGATAAACCTGCTCCACCTGCGAGTTGGAGGTGGTGCTGAAAAACTCGAACGACTTTTGCACTTCATCGAGAATTTTTTCGAACGAATTCACGATGATTTCGATGACCTCATCGCTTTCAACTTCTTCCGGCATTTTGCCGTTTTTCAGTTCGGTCGCCTGCTGATAATTCATCTTGAACTTCGACATCAGCTTTTTGGTCGCGTGGCTGCCCCCGAAAGGAATGTCGCGCGTGTAGGAACACACGCCGTCCTTCAGGATATTGATGTGGGAGAACGATTCGCCCAGATCGATGATGGCCACCTCTCCGGAGTTCTCAAGATTCTTTCCCTGGCTGAAGGCATTGACCATCGCGAACACGTCCAGGTCGATGATGATGGGGCGCAATCCCGCGTCGTAGAGAATTTCCGTGCGGCTCTCGATGATGTCCTTCTGAACCGCGACCAGAAGGATCTCCATCTTCTGCTCCCCGTCCTCTTCTTCAGGTGCGTCCTCATCGGTGCCCAGAAGCTGAAAGTCGATGCTGACGTCGTCGATGTCGAACGGGATGTACTGCTCGGCTTCCTGATAGATACGTTCCGCCAGTTCCGCCTCCGACATCAAAGGAACCCGGATTTTTTTGATGATCACCGCTTCACCGGAAATCGACGCCACCGCATAGCGCGTATCGACTTTTTCCGCTTTGATCATCCGTTCCAGGGCTTCCACAACCTCTTCCTGCCTGCGGACGACACCGTCCACGATGGCTTCTTCCTTCAGGGGCATGACCCCGAAGTTCAACAACTCGAATTTGTTGTCGGAGCCGGCAAGCTGGGCCATTTTTATGGAAGAGGTACCAATATCCAAAGCGACCAGGGGCGTTTTTTCCGATAAGAACATCGCAATTCCTAAATTGTATTAGCTACGTGGTTTTTGGGTGATCGGGCTGCTTTTTTCAGAGGATTCACCCCCAAAGAGCAAACACTATACCAAACCGCCACCCCTCTGAATTTCTTTGAGTTATAGCCAGTTACGTCAAAACTGCCCGACGTTGCCAAAGCAAAGTGAACATTTTTTTCACCACCGGTTGCAAAAAATCACACTGTTTCCGGCAGTCCTGAAAGATAACTTCCTGAGGTTTTTTCAGTCAATTCGGGTTCTCCGTCCCCCTTTCGAGGGATCTCCCGATTTTTCTGAAACTCACAAAAGTTGTCAACGTATTGAGAAGAAGCCGTCCGGCCGACGGCACTGCAACACTCTCCAATCAATCTTTTTTGTTCGCGCCTTAACAGGCGACTTTCAGCGGCATTTCGATCCGCTCATCTGCTTTTCTTTTTCCGGGCGCCGGTCTTTTTCTTTTTCCGGGCTTTTTTCTCAGAGTTTTCCGAGAAGATCGACGATCGGTCAGCCAGCTTATATCCAAGAGCAAGAATGATTTTTCTTTTCGTATCCAAGCGGCAATCATTACCCTTTTCGATTCGATCGATGGTTTGAACCGTTACATTTGCTTTGCGTGCCAGCTCAGCCTTGCTCATCATCTTGGACTCACGTATCTGCCTGACACTGTTGGACTTGGACACAATCCCACTCCTCTTGAGAAAATGGATTCGATCCTTTTGGGGACAAATTGTTTTGTTATTTTTTAAGGAATAACTAAAGATTAATCGAAGTTTAAAAATTTGTCAATAAAGTCTTTATTATTAATTAACAATAATACCATATTTGATATAGTTTTAATAAATTTAAACAAATTTAATACATGGCTATCCCGGACTCTGTGATTCAGTTTCCGCAGTTTTCAACCCTCGATCCCGGGCCGAAACTCGCCCAACCCCTTTAACCGAAAGGATTTCAGCCCCAGACACACAACGCGGCGCGGGCCCGCAACCCGGCAAATCCCGGTTGCAATGGGGCCCGGATTCGCTTACATTTTGTCCTTATGAAACAAGTGTATTTGGACACATACGGCTGCCAGATGAACGTCGCCGATTCGGACCGGATGGAGCTTTTGCTGTTTCATTCCGGCTACGCGAGGACCCTGGACAAGGAGAACGCCGACCTCATCCTGGTCAACACCTGCTCGATCCGCGACAAGGCCGAGCAAAAGATCTTTTCCCTGTTCGGAAACATGAAACCGCTCAAGCAGGCCAATCCGGACCTGGTTTTCGGGCTCACCGGCTGCCTGGCCCAGCAGGAGGGGGAGCGTCTGGTCAAGCGCATTCCCTATCTGGATTTCATCCTCGGGCCCGACCACATCGAGGACATTCCGCAGGCGGTGGACTGGGCACGCGCAAACCGCGGCCCCCTGGTCTGGACGGAGTTCGACAAGAAAAAAAACTACAACATTCCCGAGGTGCGCGACCCGGCTGGAAAAGCGGCGAGTCCGAGCGCGTTCGTAAACATCATCAAAGGCTGCGACAAGTTTTGCACCTTCTGCGTGGTGCCGTTCACGCGCGGCCGGGAAAAATCGCGGGAAGCGGATGAAATTTTACAGGAAGTCCGTCAATGGGTGGAGAAGGGGGCCAGGGAGGTCGTCCTGCTCGGACAGAACGTCAACGCCTACGGCAAACGCGGCCTGGACACGCCCGTGGCGTTCCACGAGCTGCTGTACCGCATCGCGGAAATTCCCGGCCTGGAACGGCTGCGCTTCACGACCAGTTACCCGAGGGATTTCACGCCCGAGCTGATCGACGCTTACCGCGACATCGATATCCTGATGAACCACCTGCATCTGCCCGCCCAGAGCGGCAACAACCGGGTCCTTCAGGCCATGCGCCGCGGCAACACGGTCGAGGAATATCTGGATCTCGTGGCAGCGTTGCGGGCGGCGGTGCCGGACATCGCGCTTTCGACGGACATCATCGTGGGTTTTCCGGGAGAAACCGATCGGGAGTTTGAAGACACCCTGGTCATGATGGAGCGCGCCGAATTTTCCAGCAGCTTCATGTTCTGCTACAGCCCGCGGCCGGGCACCCCGGCGGCGGCGTTTCCCGACAACGTCCCCGAAGAAGTTAAAAAGGACAGGCTGCAACGCACCCTGGCTTTGCAGGACGCGCTCACGCTCAAGCTGGGCAAACGCTACATCGGTGAAGAGGTGGACGTGCTGGTGGAAGGAGAAACGCGACGACCCGGCGCCAACTGGAAGGGAAGGAACCCGCAGTACTGGAACGTGCATTTTCGCGGCGACCCGGAAACCATCCGTCCTGGAGACCGGGTCCGCGTGGCGGTGGAATCGGTTTCCGGCCATTCACTGAAAGGCTTCGCCACCGGGACGCCACGGAACGGGTGAACGTCTCCGGGCTTTCGGCAAAAAGCCTCCGCTCGAACGAGCAAAGCGACCTTTCCGAGGGGCCACTGGAGGAGTTGCGGTCCCTCGCTCTCAGTTGCAGGCCGGAGTTCGTATTTTTTTT
Source organism: Nitrospinales bacterium (assembly GCA_965223345.1). GTDB lineage: Bacteria > Nitrospinota > Nitrospinia > Nitrospinales > VA-1 > CBDCWG01. The sequence goes on along the minus strand of CBDCWG010000012.1, from coordinate 862,577 downwards.
CGCAAGAAAAAGCTTTGGCGGACCGGGGAGGAAGGGTTCCCCCGCGTTGAGGTCCTGCCTGGATCGTGAAAAACCCCTTTCTTAAGAGAAGTCAGGGATCAGGATGATGGGGCGGAAGGGCAAACCGTTCCGCATTTGGAACCGACCTTCGTATTAGAAAATCCCCAGGCGAAAATAGACCTCTTCTTCAAGATGGTCCAGATGGGGAAGCACGATTTTCAGGGCCAGTCGGACATCGCGGATGAATTTCAGGTCCTGGGGGGCAGACCGGTCCGCGAAGCGTCGCAATGTCTCGGTACAAAAATAATCCAGATCGATGATCGGGTTCAGGGTTTCCGCCGGCAGATCTTCGAGACCCACCTCGTTTTCCTCGAGAAAGCGCAGGATGCCGATCAGACTCAGCTTGACCTCCACGCACTTGTCGCGCAGTTCGGCCACCAGCCGGGATTCGGGCTGTTTGAGGTCTTCGCAGATTTTATAGAGCAGTTTGCGCAAACGCTGGTAAAACGCATCGTGCTGCTTGCGGTCCTGAAACAGCTTGCCCTGGCCGCCGAACAGCAGATTGAACACCAGCTCGATCTTGAATTTGTCGGAAGCCATCACGGTGTACAGGATGGCGATGAATTCCCACTCGTGAAAGGCGAGTCCCAGATCCTGGAAAATTTCTTCCAGCGATCCCTTCTCTCCTTTCGGAACCCGGTCGGCGTCTTCGCGCACGAACCCCACCGGCTCGGATTTCCAGGTCGGAATCAGCTGCACCTGGCCGCCTTCCGAACTCACCGCCGTGAGCTCTTTGAGCGATTCGAGAAAATCCGTCAGTGAAAAAGCGGGAACGTTGAGCGCCTCTTCTTCCAGGGAAAACAGAGTCCGCATGATCTGCTTCTGCAGGGAAGCGGAGGCGAAGTCCTCCCGCTGGCACAATTGCGAAAGGATGCTCTCCAGCGCCACATGCAGCCGCCGGCTGAGCAAAAGACCGGCGCGGACTTCGTTTCTCGGACAGGGCAGGATCTGAAACACCCCCTGATCGAAATCGACCAGCCGGATGCGCAGCGCATCGCCCACCAGGCTGCGGTGTGTTTTGAAAAACGCCGTCATGTCCCACACCGAGGTCAACACCGAACTTTTGCCCGGCATCCATTCGTTGACGTCGATGTCTCCGGGGAAATGCCGCTCGCCCGCATACTGGTAGAAATGCATGACCTCTTCGATACAGAAACTCCGTTTCTGCCGCGGGATTTCCCGGCCGTCCGCATCGAGGAACGTCAAATCCGCTTCCTTGCGGTCGTTGGAAAGAAAAGGAATCAGCCGGTGTCCGGGGATGAAAATCCGCTGCTGCAACTCGAACTTGCCCAGATCCACCTGCAAGGGGATGTGTCCGATCTTGTTGAGCACCGCCTGATAGGGCAGAAAATCGTCCGAATCGGTTCCCACGATGTAGTGGTGATCCGAGAGTTTCCCCTTCAACTGCGCCAGCGTGGATTCGGAGATCTTGCGGCGCCAGCGTTGCTGGATTCTTTGTTCCAGATCCTCGGCCGTGAACGGCGTGCGGGATTCCCGGATCAAATCGTCGATCAAAGTCTGCAGGGTTTGTCTGTGAGACATGGGAAATTGAGTGAAAGGCGGGAGCGGTTAAAATTTCGGGTTGAAAACGAGCTGTGCGTGTCGGTCCCGGCGGGGAAATGGTCCTGGGTTTGGTTCGCGGGACCCGCAATCGGAGGGGCCCCAAGCGCGAGAATGTGGTAGGATGAGGGTCGTTGCCCTCTTCCAAAATTTCGCGTGTAGATTAGCATACATTTCGAGAAGTGTTAACTATTTTTACTCGCAAATTCTGCCTATTTTCCTGAGAGGCAAATAATTTGATTTTGAGAGAACCGGATTATATAATTTTTGCATTCATTCGAATAAATCAGACGCCATTCGCACCATCGCTCGGAGAACCATCATGGCATTGAACCTGGAACCTGTTTATCGGGAAATTTTTGCAAAACTCAATACCCGCAAAAAATTCGTCATCAAGGCCGTAGAAAACAATGTTTTGACCGTCGAGCAGGACGAGGAAATCTGCGGTCAGAAAGAACCGCGCAGTTTCGAATTCAAAAGTCCAAGGGAATTCGAGGAGTTCGTGCGCAAGGAAAACCTGTTCGAACAGGAAATCACCCGGCAATTGAGCGGCAACGAAATGCCTTACCGTTGATCCGTTTTCGGATCAACCGGACCGCAAAAGTCACTTGGGTTTGGCGGGCGTTCCTTTGACGCTCCAGCTGCCGTCTTCAAGCTGGATCTTTTCTCCGGGCTTGGCGTTGTCCCGGTTCAGGCTCGCGAAGATTCTCTGCACCTTGGGAAGGTCTCCATCCGCGAACGCTTCATTGGTCGCCACCGTGCGTTCCAGGATCGCCAGCCGGTCGGCATTTTCCTCCGCGATGATCGACTGGGCAAAAGCCTTGAACTTCGGGTCGCTCTTTGTCTTTTCCGTTTCGAAAAAAACCAGCAGTCCCTCGTTTCCCTCGCCCGCCACACCGTCCGCCTTGAACGCCTGAATGTCGTCGCGGTTGAACTCCTGCCGCTGCAACGCCCGGATCGCTTCCATCTTGCCCGGCGGGATTTCCGCAACCGTCTTCAGTTTCCCGTCCTCATCCACAGACCGCACTGAAGCGAGCAGCAGCATCTCGTTTCCCAGTTCCTCGTAGCTGCCGAGGATCTGGTTTTCCAGAGCGGTTTTCTGATCCACCACCGTCACATCCACACCCACAAGCGAGCTGCAGCCGGCGCCCCCCAACGCCCACAGTGCGACCGCCAGGATTCCGGCCCATCTCTTACCGCTGAGTATTCGCATGCGTCCTCTCATCCGTCAGTGAAATTTTTTCAGCACCAGCGCCGAGTTTTTCGACCCGAAGGAGATGCAGTTGCTGATGCCGATGCGGATCTTCTTTTCTTTGCCTTCATTGGAAATATAATCCATATCGCAATCGGGATCCGGATTTTCCATATTGATAGTCGGGGTCAGGAATCCGTGGTGCAGCGACAACCCCGTGACCGTGACCCCCAACGCTCCCGACGCCCCCTGCGGATGCCCGACCATGGACTTGGTGGAGCTGACCGGGATGTCCATCGCGTGGCTGTTGAACGCCTGCTTGACAGCGTGGGTCTCGATCTTGTCGTTGATGATCGTCGAGGTCCCGTGGAAGTTGATGTAGTCCACTTCGTCCTTGTTGATGCGCGCATCCTTCATTGCGAGCTTGAGCGCCCGGGTGGACTGTTTGCCGTCCGGCATGATCGCCACACGGTGATAGGCGTCGCAGGTGGTGCCGTATCCCAGAATTTCCGCGAAGATGGGAGCGTCGCGGCGCCGGGCGTGTTCGAGATCCTCCAGAATCATCATCCAGCCCCCCTCGGCCAGCACGAATCCCTCGCGGTCGCGGTTGAACGGGCGCGACCCGCGTGTGGGGTCGTCGTTGAAATGCACCGGATTGGCTTTCATCCGTTCGAATCCCGTCATGAACGCGGGGGTCACACAGGCCTCCACCCCGCCGGAGAGGAACCAGTCTTCCTGGCCGGAACGGATCGCATTGAACGCATAGCCGATCGCATCGGTGGAGCTGGTGCAACCGTTGGAAAGCACGTGCGAGCGTCCCTGAAACCCGAAATAAATGGAAATCTCACTGGACAGCATCCCCACCAGCGAATTGGAAATCGCATACGGGCTGACTTTGTGCTTTTTCCCGGAATAATAGATTGCAAACTGTTTCTCGGAAAAGTCGAAGCCGGCGCCGCCGCTGCCGACCATCACCCCCATGCTTTCGAAATCCTCCTCCTCAAAGCTTTTCAAGTCGATGCCGGAATGATCCAGCGCTTCCTTCGCAGCCGCCACCGCAAGCGGCACGGCCCGCGGCAGTTTTTTGAGTTCGGAATTGGGGTAAAAGAGGGCCGGGTCGAACGCCTTCACCTCTCCCGCAATCTGGCAGGAAAGCCCCGACGGATCGAAGCTGGAGATGCGGTCGATCCCGCTTTTCCCCTGGCATGTGTTTTCCCAGAATTGTTTGAGACCGGAACCATTGGGGCTGATCGCTCCCATGCCGGTGATCACCACTCGACGAGACATCATTTATACAAGGGCACCTCTAAGAATTGCATAGGACCATGAGCAACCCTGAAAAGGGCGTTGCCTGAAAGAACCGATCGAATTGATAGAGGTCCTCATAAAAAAGCAAATTTCCCAACCATGCAGTTATGTTACCATAGGGACGCAAAACCGGGCAATGCCCCGCAAATCACTTCGTTGGGCCTTCGGCGCATCCGAAAAGGGGACCTCAAACCTCCGTCGGACGGGATCGGGATTCTTTACACCCGCGGCCGACAGGCGGCCGGCCCCGTAGCGGCCCCAATACCCGTAATGCGATTCTTCCCGATGACGCGCATCGATCCCGGGATCCCGGCGGAATGTCTCACGCCCTTTCCCAGAACGGCCTGGCATCGACCACAATTTAGCACGAAAGCCACGCCCCTTTGGACACCCAACAGACACTGAAACAACACACCGGGCAGATGCTGGTCACCGGGTTCGAAGGCACCGCCCTCAACGCGGAGATCCGCGAGCTGATCACAGACCGCCGCATCGGCGGTGTGATCCTTTTCGAGCGCAACTTCGAAACGCCAGACCAGTTGACCCGGCTCATCGCGGACATGCAGGCCCTGGCCCTGGAAACGCCGCCGCACACGCCGCTTTTCGTTTCGGTGGACCAGGAAGGCGGCCGCGTCTCAAGGCTCGGCCCGCCCTTCACCCGGTTCCCGCACCCCTGCTGCCTCGGCAAGGCCCGCTCCGAATCGCTGGCCGAGCGCTTCGCAGTCGCTCTGGGCAAAGAACTGGCGGCGGTGGGGATCAACATGGACTACGCCCCGATCCTCGATGTCAACACCAACCCGGAAAACCCGATCATCGGCGTGCGCGCGTTGAGCGACGACCCGCAATGGGCCGGCCGGCTGGCCGTGGCCTTCATGCGCGGGTTCAAAGAGGCGGGCATCCTGCCGGTCGGAAAGCATTTTCCCGGTCACGGCGACACCAGCCAGGATTCGCACCTCACCCTGCCCAGCGTCGATAAAAAAGCCGCCGATCTGGAGTCGGTCGAGCTGGTGCCTTTCGGCCTAGCCGTCCAGGGCGGGCTGGAAATCCTCATGACCGCGCACGTGATGTATCCCGGCTGGGATGAGAAACGGCCCGCCACCTTCTCCCCCACCATCCTCAACGACATTCTGAGAAAAAAACTCGGTTTTGCGGGGCTGCTCATCTCCGACGATCTGGAGATGAAAGCGGTGGAAGACAACCTGCCGTTCGACTCGTATCCGGCTCTGGGCGTCGAGGCGGGGATCGATCTTTTTCTCATCTGCCACAGCCTGCCGAAGACCTGCGCGCTGCAGGATCGAATGATCCAGGATGTGCAATCCGGGCGCATCCCGCAGGCAAAAATCGCATCCTCGGTGGAAAAAATCCTCGCCCTCAAAAAGAAGATGCCGCCGGTGGGTTCCGGGATTCAGGATCTGCCGTCGCTGGTCCAAGAACACAAAACGCTCGCGGAAGAAATGCAGTCTCACCTTTAGGCCCGGCCTATGGACCCCGCCTCCCCCTTCGCCCGTTTGCGCGCCGTCGCCTCCCGCTCCCGACTCGTTCGCTTCGCCGCAGCCTATCTTCTGCTGACCGTTTATTTCTATTCCTTCTCGCAATACGGCTTCAACATCTGGGACGAAGGCGGCTTCGCCAACGGCACGCTGCGCACCCTGAACGGCGAACGCGCGTTGGAGGATTTCAATCCCAACGGCTATCTGCCCGGCCGCTACCTGTACGCCGCGCTGTTCTTCAAACTGTTCGGCGTCGAGGTGCAGAGTCTGCGGCTCGCCGTGTTGCTGTTCACCCCCGCGATGGTCCTCATGGTCTACGGCGCTGCGCGCAGACTGATGCCGCCCGGCTTCGCCCTGCTGGCGGCGCTGTGCATGTTCTCCGCCCCCTCGATGTACTACAACCGTTTCTTTCCGTTTTTTGCCATTCTCAATCTGTACCTGCTCATGCAGGCGGTGGCAAAACGGCGGCCGCGGGACTGGCTTATGGTCTGCGCCGCGATCCTTGCGAGCGGTTTTTTTAAAATCGAGATCGCGCTCATCGCTCTGCTGGTGAGCGGAACCGCGGCGGCGATCCTGAAATTCAGCGATCAACGGGAAGACGCCTCCCACGTCGCATTGCGGCTGAAAAGCAAAACCACCCTCGTCTCCATCCTGGCGCTGCTGGCTCCGCTCTTCGCCCTCGCTCTGTTTTTTTTCAGGAACGACTATCTGCAGAAGGTGTTTCAACTGGTGTTCGAGGCGCACCGGGTCTGGGGCAACCCGTTTCCAAAGCTGCTGCCGTTTACCCCGCTCCTTAAGGAGCTGGGGCCGCATCAGTTGTTCGAGAGAGTTCTGTTTTATCTTCCAATCGGGGCCTATGTGAGCGTCGCCGTCCTGATCGGCATCCGGTTGTTGAAGAGAGCGCCCTTTCCGGAACGGGAAAACCTGCACCTGTTCATCGTGCTGTGCTTCGGTGTGGGCGTGTACGGCCTGGTCATCTGGCGCGCCGGCTTCGACAATCTGCTGCGCACGCTGCCGCCGTTTTACATCCTGTTCTGCTATCTCCTGCATCGCGCCCACCGGTGGATGCAGAACCGGCCGGCGTTCGCGGCTGCCGCCGCGCATCCGGTGGTGTTGCTGCGCAAAACCGCGATCGATGTGCTTGCCGTTGCGCTGCCGTTTCTTTTCGCCTATGAGATGAACGTCCACCACGGCTTTTACGCCGGCTCCATCGGCGCTCTCAAAGAAGAATCGCGTCCCGTTGAGTTGGCGCGCATGAACGTGCGGCCGCATCCCGCGGAAGCGCTCTGGCTGGAAGAAGTCGTCGATCGCATCGAGATCTACACCGACCGGGGCGCCCCCATCCTGGCTCTGCCGCTGAATCCCGTGTTTTACTTTCTCACCGACCGCATCAACCCCACCCCGTACGATTGGATCCTGCCCGGCATGCTGGACGAAACAGCACAAACACAAGTGGTGCGGCAGCTGCAGCAGGCCCAGCCGCAGCTGATCGTCTATGTGGACATCCCCATCGACGGCAAGGAGGAGCGGCGCCTGTCGAACTACGCGCCGGTCCTGTTTCGGTTCATCGCCGACAACTACCGCTTTGAAGAGATGATCGGCCTGTTTCAGATCCTGTTGCCCAAAGAACCCGAGACCGCACGCGGAGAGTGATCTTCACGGCAAATCCTTTTGGATCGCGGAAGTTTTGTCAGAAATTTTTTACGGAATGTCGAAAGTCTTAAGGCGCTTCTTTGTTGCCGTTTCCTGAATACCAGCAGCTGCAAAAAGTGCGTGCCTGACAATAAAACCTGCGACACAACGCTCGGATTGCTGAGAAAACGTCTTCCGGGATGAGAATTTTTTTTCGGTTCACGGCGAACGCCGGCATCGGAACCGGCTGCGTTCCAACCCGTGGTTATTTAAGAAAAAATGCACGGAATAAAGGAGTCTCGAAGCAAGCTGAGGAAGGGAACGTGTCCTTGCTTCACCTACAAAGTTTTAAGAGGATCGAATCTTTGATGCTATAATTCGGAATATCGTTATTTCTCACACCACTCCATCTTCGGCTTCGGCGGCGGGTGTGACTTCTTGCGGATTGGTGAAGATACAGTCTTCCTAGAATAACACTATAATTCGGATAACGGAATATTGCAAGACAAAAGATCAGGTCCTACGAATTTTCTGGGAGACCGGCTCCGTCAATGGAGAAAGTCCCTGCCGCTGAAATCCTTCGAGCTTGCCGAGCTGATCGACATTTCCCAGGGATCGCTGTCGGACATCGAAAACAACAAATCCCTGCCCTCCGCCGACACGATCGCTAAAATTCACATCAACACCAACATCAACATCATCTGGCTCCTCATCGGACAGGGCCCGATGAAGCGCAGCGGCAATAACAAGATGGCCGCCGATGCCCCGATGGCGCAGGAGGAAAGCGCCGAGTACGGCGAGGACCCGAAACTGAAGGATCTGATCGACAAACTGGTGCGGATTTACAATCAGGGTGACCCGGAAAAAAGAGCGCACCTGTTCGGGTTTCTCATCGGCGCCGATCCGGGCAACACCCTCGGCAACGAGCCGCATTCCTATTCCTGACGATTCCAACCCATTCCGCAGACCTCCCAAACAACCTGTCCCGCATCGATCGGATTGCGTCCAGTCCGGTCAGGAAATTTTCAGATACAGGGTTTGCTCGCAGCTTTTTCCGGGCTCGAGGTTGAGCTTGCGGTGGGCCAGCAGGCAGGAGCCCTGGTAGTTGCGTTCGATGCCGTCTTCCGACTGGGAGATGGTTTCCACTGGAAAGCGCCAGACATCCATCTCCGGTTTGAAGGTGAACAGCAGGCCGAATTTCTGCCAGTCGTCGCGCAGACCGAAGCTCGCTACCGAAGGCAGTTCCCCTTCGCTCACCATCCGGTTCTCCGCAAGCTCCTGGCCCGGCTGGAAATAAAAGCGGTCCGGCGCGTCGCCCGCGAGCAGCGTGAAATTGAATTCCACGCCCCACCACAAAGCCACCGCCCGCTCGCTTTCGTTGACGATGCGGTACTGCACGCGGATTTCGGCCTCGCTGCGGGAAAAATGATACCCCTTCTGAATCGATATTGCGGCCGCCGTCCCCTGTGATTCGACACGCCCGCGGCGCGACAGGTTCACCGCAAATTCTTTCGCGGAGCGTCCGGGAACGGGGGTGCGCACTTCGTACTCTTCAGACGTGAAGTCCCCGGCCTCATGAAACGCGCCGCGCTTGAAATCCTCCAGCGTGGTTTCCGGGGCCAGAAAGTGATCCAGAAAGGAATACCGCTCCCAGCGGTCGAAGAACAGCTTGCCGGAAAGTCCGCCTTCCTTGAACTTGACCCGGTCGTGGATCGACTGCGGCGAGCCGCCGTCCTCGTGCTCGGCATGCGCGGCTTCCTTGAGACTCTGGTGATAGGTCTCCTCGCGCCGCCGCAACACATTGCTCAGGTTGAAGCAGGCCGGCCGGTAGTCCAGCTCCAGCAGGGCGCCTCCGTAGGCGGGGGCCACGAAGGCCGACATCTTGGGATTGGCCACCCAGACCTCTTCCCTGCCGTCCAGGTTGAAATCGATGCTTTGCACCGAAAACGATTGCTTCAGTTTGGCGTCCGCGATGTTCTCCGCATGGATCAGGTCGTGGTACAACGCGTGCCGCAGATAATTGAGATACAACCCGCCGAACAGGCCGTGCCACTGCGCGCAGTTGCACTGGCCGCGGTACAGCGCCTTCAGCGCGCCACTGGACTGCTGCGTGTTTGGGTCCAGCAGTTTCACTTTGCGGCTGACCAGCAGCATGCGTTTGTGCAGGTGGTTGCTCTCTTCGTACTTGGTGAGGAAATTGTCCCACTGCCCGCCGCGCAGAAACAGCTTGAACCGGTCCTCACCGATCCCGCGCGCATTCATGTCTTCTTTCAGCTGTTTGAACTTCAGCGCCGCACCGGTGGTGAGCGACCACTCCATCATCTCTTCGTACGAAGCCATGGGCAGATACACCCTTCCCGTGGGCGGGTGCCGGTCGATGTATTCCGCGAAGGTGGTCGTCTCCACCCAGTCGGCATTGTCTCTGAGCGCCGTAAAAAATTTTTCCAGCCATTTTTCGGTGTACACCCACTGGTGGGTCTCCGGCCAGCTGCCGAATTTTTCCCCATCGTCCGCATACGTGACGCCGGTGAATCCCAGCTCGTCCTTCGCGCGGCGCAGCTCCGCCAGGGTTTCTTCCGGCATCTTGAAGGGAATCGCGTAGCGCAGCGGCTTGCTGATGGGAAACACAAACAACGGGTGCCCGGTGCGTTCGGTGATGAAATAGCCCTGCATGCGGCTTTCTTCCAGTCCGGAATAATAAAAATGCGTGTCGTCCACCACGGTGTAGCGGATGCCCGCTGTGGAAATGATCTTCGGCAGCTCCGGGTTCCAGATCCTCTCCGCCAGCCAGAGCCCCTGCGGCGTGAAATCGAATTCCTCGCGGATGAAATCGTTCATCATGCGGATCTGGCCGACCGCGTCCTCTTCCGGAAGCGTGGAGAGCAGCGGTTCGTAGAACCCGCCGCTCATGATCTCAAGATGACCGCGGCCCGCCATGCCGCGGATCATCTTCAGGTAATCCGGTTTGTTCGCCTTCAGCCACTCGAGCAGCGGCCCGGAAAAATGCACGGCGGTCTTGAGCTCGGGAAACCCGCTCAGAACCTCAAAATAAGGCCGGTAGCATTTTTCGTACACCTCTTCGAACACATGGTCGAAATTACCCACAGGCTGGTGATTGTGGATGCCAAACAGGAATTTGATTTTGTTCATGGCGTGGCGGAGCTATGGGAGGAGTTCAAATCGCGTTCTGGGTTTGGTAGCCGAATCCCGTGTCGTCGAGGGAATCCTCGACAGGGGGAGACGGGATCTCAAGCATCTTCAGCGTGTAAAGATTGTAATACAGGTTTTCGTTTTGCATCAGCTCTTCGTGCCGGCCCGATTCGACCACCTGCCCTTTATCGAGAACGATGATCTTGTCCGCATTGCGCACCGTGCTGAGGCGGTGCGCGATGATGAGGGTGGTCCGGTCGGCCATCAGATTCTCCAGCGCCTCCTGGATCAGCGATTCGGAACGGTTGTCCAAAGAGGAGGTGGCCTCGTCCAGAACCAGGATACGCGGGTTTTTCAGAATCGCGCGCGCAATGGCGATGCGCTGCCGCTCGCCTCCCGACAGCTTGACGCCCTTTTCTCCCACCGGCGTGTCGTAACCGTTTTCCAGTCCCATGATGAAATCGTGCGCGTTGGCGGAACGGGCCGCGGCGATGAGTTCCTCTTCTGTGGCATCCAGTTTTCCGTACAGAATGTTCTCCCGCACCGACCCGCCGAACAGCAGGGCTTCCTGCGGCACCAGGGCGATCTGATCGAGGTACTGTTTCAAATCGAGCTGGCGGATGTCGTGGCCGTCGCAAAGCACCTGGCCCGCATCCGGATCGAAAAAACGGTGCAATAGCTGGATCACGGTGGATTTTCCCGCTCCGCTCGGACCCACCAGCGCCACGGTTTTTCCGGGCTCGATGTCGAAACTCACGCCCTTGAGCACGGGAGCGTTTTTCTGGTAGCCGAATTGAACTCCTTTGAACTCGATCCGCCCTTTCAGGTCAGGAACGGGCACCGGGTTTTCCGGGCTTTGAATGAGAGGCTGCGTGTCGAGAATTTCGTAGACCCGTTTCACCGCACCCAGCGTTTCCTGGATCTGCGTGTACAAACGCACGAACGTGCCAATGGGACCGGCTATGATCAATCCGTACAGGAAAAACGCCGCGAGCTCGCCCGGCGTGGTCGTGCCGTCCATCACCTGGTATCCCCCGTACCAGACCAGCAGGCCGGAGACAAAAAAGGTGAGCCCGAGAATGAACGGGCCGAAAAAAGCCGAGATCCGCAGCTTGCGGACGGAATCGTCGAACGCGGTCTCGATATTTTTTTCGAAGCGTTTGCGCTCGTAGGGCTCGCGCGTGTACGACTTCACCACCTTGATCGAGGACACCGTCTCTTCCAGCACCACCACCGCCCGCGCCAGCTTGTCCTGCACCGTCTCGGAAAGCTTGCGCAGCCGCTTGCCGAAAACCCGTGCGAACAGCATGAGGGGCGGCAGCACCAGCAGGATCAACCCCGTCAGCTTCCAGTTCAAATACAGAATGATGGCCAGCGCGCCGATCAGGGTGATGGTCTGCCGCAAAAGAGCCACGGGAATGGTGATGAGCGCGTTCTGGATGACCGAGATGTCGTTGCTCATGCGGGACAGGATTTCACCCACCCGGCGCTTGTGGAAAAACCGCAGAGACAGGGACTGGATGTGGGAAAAAAATTCGATCCTGAAATCCGTCGTCATCCTGTGGCCGACGAAACCGAGAACGTAGTTGTGGGTGACGGCGAACGCCGCCTGAAAGAAAATGATGATGAAGAGGTCGCGGACCAGGCTGTCGAGTAGGCCGCTGTTTTTCAGAACCACCACCGCATTGATCATGTTGCGCACGATCAAAGGCAGAATCAGGTTGATCACCGACGTCAGCACCAGGCACAGAAAAGCAAAGATGATGCTTTTTTTATAGGGCCGGGCGTAACGCAGTATCTTCTGGAAATCCTTCATCGCAGATCTCGATCGGGATCAAAGCCCGCCGCCGAATCCTCGCTCGCCCGGCGCGCAAAAACCTTCCCCGGACAGCCGGTAAAGTGATCAATTTCAAGGAAATAAGAACCCCGCATCCTACTCCACTCCCCGCTGCAATTCAACAATTCTCCTGCCGGACACCGCAAACCGGGCGGCCCAAACACCCCCAAACGGCCGGATCCCGGACACATGGCGGAAAACCGGGCCCCAGACTGCGATTTTATAAGAATTTGCCGAAAATCGACTATTTTTTAATTTCGGCTCAAGATTTTGCAAATTTTGCCGATCTTAAGACCGAGAGCTTTTTGCCATTTGACCCGGAAGGCGAATAAAGCTAATAAATACAAAAAGTTATGAAAAACCGCGTGTTACTGCCGGGGCAATGAAAAAGAGCGAATTTAAAATTCACCACGAATTTTGAGAAAAAAGATCATGGACAGTCAACCCATCACTTCATCCGAGAAACCCGAAATCCGAACCCAGGGTTCGCGGCGGACGGCACCGCAGTCAGACAGCCCAACCGCTCCGTCTTCGAAGCCGGATTCCTCATCCTCAAGCGACACGGTCTCCGTGTCTCCTACGGGCCGCGAAAAACTTGAAGTGTCCCAGAAACCGGCGCCTTCGGCCGAGTCCGCCGATGAAGCGTTCGATCGAAGCCGCAAGTTCACGATCACTGAGGACAACGACGTCGTTGTGAAAATCCTCGACACCCAGACTCAGGAAGTCGTAAAACAGATCCCTTCCGAAGAAGAACTGAAGCTGAAAGAAGGGATTCGGACGGTCGTGGAAGACCTGTCCGGGAATAATTCACCCGATTTAAATATCTAAAGAGATCATGGAAGTCACGAATTCAACGCAACCGACCGCCACACCCAAACCCATCGAAAACAACAGCGCGCGTCCCGCAAACACCGGTGAAGCCGGCGCTTCCTCGACGGCTCAAAGCAGCGAAGCGTCCCAGACGAGCCCTCTGCCGCCTGTGGAAACGTCTTCGGAGTCCGGCAACAACAGCACGCCTCTGCCTACAGGCGAATCGCAGACCGGCAATCAAGTGGACCTCGCGGTCTGAATCCGCAAAAGGTCCACGCCGTCATTTCAGCGTGTTCATGAACCGGGTTTTGATTTCTTCAGGGGTGTGGGTCACCCGTCCCGTGGAGGAATCAAAACCCGGATCCACTTTGATCAACAAAAACACCGGCCCTTCCGCCTGCATCAGTCTCTGAAACGCCGGGCCGAGTTCCTCCTTTTCGGTCACCTTGACCGCCTGTGCGTATCCGGAGCTTTCCGCCACTTTCTCCAGGGAAATCGCCCTGGACAGCGACCGCTGACATCCCGTCGATTCGTAGACTTGGTTGTCGAACACCACGTGCACCAGATTTTTGGGCGCCGCCGCGGCGATCATGGCGAGGGTGCCCATCGACATCAGGACATTCCCGTCCCCGTCGAACACCACGACTTTGCGGTCCGGTTTGCAAAGCGCCACTCCCAGACCGATGGACGAGGCCAGTCCCATCGAGCCGATCATGTAAAAATTCGCTTCGCGGTCCTCGATGCTGAAGGACTCCCGGCAGATGTAGCCGTTCGCATGCACCACGGGTGCGCCGTCGAGCAGCGGCAGGATCGTTTCGTAGGCCTCAGTGCTTTTCATCGAACAGGCCTTTCTTGACCAGAAGTGTGTAGGGCAGCTCTTTTTTGATGCAGGCGAGCGCCTTATCCAGAGCTTCGTCGCAGTTTTCCGCCGTGAGAACGCTGTATTGCATGCCGGCGGTTTTCAAAAGGTCTTCATTGATGGCTCCCATGATGATGTGCTCGGGAGCGTCCTTGCCGCCGAAGCCGCGCCAGCTCATGATCACCAGCGTGGGAATTTTATAGATGAGGTTCAACGAAGTGAAGGCGTTGAGGCTGTAGCCCAGCCCCGAGTTCTGCATCAGCAGCACCGGCAGAGTTCCCGCCATGTAGGCGCCGGCGCAGAGCCCGACCGCCGCATCCTCGCGCACGGCGGGCATGTAGGAAATCTGCGGCGTTTCTTCCAGACAGGAGATCAGTCCGGACAGCAGGGAGCAGGGCACGCCCGCATAAAAATGAAACCCTTCTGCGGACAATCGTTCGACAAATCCTTTGGATGAAATCATAGACGGTTGGGAGACCACTCACCAGTTTTCGATACTGCGTTCGCCACCATACTTCATCTGCAGATCGTGCAGGAGCTTGATGTATTCGGTGATTCCTTCCTTGCCTTTAAACTCCACGCCCAGATCCTTCGCCGCCTGGTTGGACATGGGCACCCCTTTTTCTCCCATGATGCCTTCCACCTCGCCGAAGGATTCGATCGTGTCGGCGATCATCTTTCCCAGCTCCAGGTTGTGGATGTGTCCGTCCACCAGATGATAGATCTTCCCGGCCGCGTCTGCATTGCCGATCAGTTTTTCCAGGGCCTGGCAGACCGAATCGACGGACACGTATTTGGTGCTGCCCTTCACATCCACATTGTAGTTGGTGGCAAGGTAGTCGATCGTCTGAAACCACTCTGATTTTTCCAGTTGCGGCCGCACACCGTAAATCGTGACCGGCCGCACAATGGCGATATCGAACGCGCGGCTTTTGTAATAGCAGAAACAGAAGTTTTCCAGCGAAGCCTTGATCGCCCCGTACAGGCTGCTCGGCCGCACCGGGTGGCTTTCATCCATCGGGTGGGCCTCGTCGATGCCGGGAAGCACTTCGCCGAAAATCGTGCACGCACTCATGAAAATGAACTGCTTCACCTTGGCCTTTTTCGCTTCTTCCAGAAGGTCCAGCGTGCCGTTGACGTTCACCCGCACCAACTCGTCCGCCGTCTGCACGGGGCCGGGAAAATGCGCGAGGTGCACCACACAGTCGGCGTCTTCAACCAGATTCTTGAGGGACTCCTTGTCTTCAAGCCCGCCGAGGACATAGTCCACGTCTTCAAAAGGCTTCAGATGTTCAACGACACTGCCTTCGCGGATCAGAGCCCGGACATTGGGTTTTTGCCCGTTGCCGTCGCTTTCGGCAAGTCGTTTGATCAAATGGGAACCCACCATACCGGTGATCCCGGTGAGCGCAATATTCATTTCGAACTCTCGTAAAAATCGGGATGGGCCTCCCGGCCGCAGCCGCCCATGCCTTCAATCCTGTATGATTCCTCTCGCCGCCCCGTGCGGTCCGGACGGCGCCGGTCTCTGGAAAACGGGAAGCGATCTTTTTGAAATGAAACGTAGAATTTCACATTATCGAAACCCCGGCCGGTGAAGTCAACCACCATTTTGTTCGGCAGGCGAAACGCAACGATCTGCGTGCTCAAGAGCCGGGAGCCGGTTGCAATGTTCGGGAAAAGCGGTCAACGGTTTCGGATGGCCGCCTGGGCTGCGGCCAGAATGGCGGTGGGAACGCGGAAGGGCGAACAACTGACGTAATCCAGCCCCAGGGTGTGGAAAAAGTCGATCGAAGCGGGGTCGCCGCCGTGCTCGCCGCACACGCCGAGATGCAGCTCCTTATTGGCGGAGCGGCCCTGCTGCGCCCCCATCCGCACCAGTTTCCCCAGCCCGTCCCGGTCGATGGAGACAAACGGGTCTTCGCCGAACACGCCCTGATCCACATACGTGGAAAGAAAACTGCCCGCATCGTCCCGGCTCAATCCCAGGCCGGTCTGCGTGAGGTCGTTGGTCCCGAAGGAGAAAAAGTCCGCTTCCTTGCCGATTTCATCCGCAGTGAGCGCCGCCCGCGGCAGCTCGATCATCGTGCCGATTTTATAAGACAGTTCCACCCCCGCTTTTTCGATCACGTTTTGCACCACTTCTTCGATCGAAGCCCGGACAATCTTGAATTCGTTGACATGCCCCACAAGCGGGATCATGATCTCCGGAAAAACCTCGATCCCCTTTTGCGTCAGCTTGCACGCCGCCTCGGCAATCGCGCGCGCCTGCATCCGGTAAATATCCGGGAAAACGATGCCCAGCCGGCAGCCGCGCAGCCCCAGCATGGGATTGACTTCCTTCATCGATTCGATTTTTTTGTTGAGGGAAGTCTGGGACACCTTCATTTTCCCGGCCAGGCTTTTGACTTCCTTCGCGGAATTGGGGAGAAACTCGTGCAACGGCGGATCCAGCAGACGGATCGTCACCGGCAGCCCCTCCATGACCTTGAAGATCTCGGTGAAGTCGTTGCGTTGAATCGGCAGCAGTTTCTTGAGCGCCTCGGTGCGCTTCTTCGAATCCTCCGAGATGATCATCTTGCGCATCAGGAGAATCCGCTCCTCGTCAAAAAACATGTGTTCCGTGCGGCACAGGCCGATTCCCTGCGCGCCGAACTCCCGCGCCACGATCGCGTCGTGCGGCGTGTCCGCGTTGGCGCGGATGTCGAGCGCCCGGACCTCCCCGGCCCAGTTCATCAGGCGCGTGAAATTGCTGGTCAGTTTCGGCTGGCTCAAGGGAACGGCGCCCAGGATCACTTTGCCGGTGGTGCCATCCAGCGTGACGGCGTCCAGTTCATTGAGCTGCACGCCGTTCAACGTGCAGCGCTTTTTTTTCGGCTCCACATTCAATTCCGAGCAGCCGGAAACACAGGGTTTGCCCATCGCCCGCGCCACCACCGCAGCGTGCGAGGTCATCCCGCCCTTGGCCGTCAGGATTCCCTGGGAAACGCTCATGCCGTGAATGTCTTCCGGAGAGGTCTCCGAACGAACCAGAATGACCCGTTCCTTTTTTTCCGCCATCGACTGCGCGTGTTCCGGCGTGAACACCACCTTACCCGAAGCCGCGCCGGGCGAAGCCCCGAGCCCTTTCGCCAACACCTTGATCTCGGCTTTGGGATCGATCATGGGGTGGAAAATCTGGTCCAGCTGGTCCGCCTGCACCCGCATCAACGCTTCGTGCTTGCTGATCAGCCCCTCGCTCACCATGTCCATGGCGATCTTGATCGCCGATTCGGCCGTGCGTTTTCCGGAACGCGTCTGCAACAGATACAGGTTTTTGTTTTCGATGGTGAATTCCAGATCCTGCATGTCCCGGTAATGATTTTCCAGCTTTTGATACACCGTTTCCAGGTCCCGGTAAACCTCGGGCATTTCCTTTTCCAGCCGGGAGATCGGATTGGGAGTGCGGATGCCCGCGACCACATCCTCGCCCTGCGCGTTGACCATGTACTCGCCGTAAAATTTCTTTTCGCCGGTGGCCGGATTGCGGGTGAACGCCACGCCTGTCGCCGAGGTGTCACCCATGTTGCCGAACACCATCGCCTGAACGGTCACGGCGGTGCCCCAGTCGTGCGGAATGCGGTTGAGTTTCCGGTAGGTGATGGCCCGCGGCGTGTTCCAGGATTTGAACACCGCCTGCACCGCCATCTCGAGCTGAACCATCGGATCGGTGGGGAACGCTTCGCCGTAATTTTTCTGAACCAGCGTCTTGTATTGCCGGATGATCGATTTCAGGTCGGCGACGGTCAGTTCCGTATCGACCTGGATATTCCGCTGCTCTTTTTTCTTGGAGAGCACGGTCTCGAATTTTTCCGCTTCGATTCCCAGAACCACATCCGCGAACATGGTGATGAACCGGCGGTAGCAGTCCAGCGCGAAACGCAGATCCTGGGTTTGCTCGGAAAGCGCGTGCACCGAATCTTCATTGAGGCCCAGGTTGAGCACCGTGTCCATCATGCCCGGCATCGACACCCGGGCTCCGGAGCGCACGGACACGAGCAGGGGGTTCGTGCGGTCGCCGAACTTTTTCTCCAGAGTCTTCTCGAGTTTCTTGAGATGACTCAGGACTTCTTGCCATACGTTCTCGGGGATGCGGTTCCCCTGGGCGAAATACTGGATGCACGCTTCGGTGGAAATGGTGAAGCCGGGGGGGACGCGAATGCCCAAAGCCGCCATTTCTGCGAGATTGGCGCCTTTGCCTCCCAAAAGATCCTTCATTTCCGCTTTGCCTTCGGTACCGTCGTTACCGAAGAAGTAGACGTACTTCTTTTCCATGAGGCTCAACAATAAGTATTGGAATACCCCAAAAACAAAGGGTTTAGGTCAATTCTGCCCAACGGGATCGCGAGCTAGGTTATCCGATGCCTCGAGGCTTTTCAACCTTTTTTGAGGACAATCTTTGAGAAATCAGCCAGTTCAGAAAACAGCAGGGAAATCCCGAATAAAAGGTGCAGCCGGTTTTTCCGCAGCGCGTCTTCCTTGACCATGACCATCACATCGTCGAAGAAACCATCGACCGCTCCCTTGATCTCGACGATCCGCGCCAGCGCCTGCGCAAACTCCCTGTTGCGGATGTGGTCGCGGACCGGATCCTTGATCTTCAGATACTGATCGTACAGCTCTTTCTCGGCGGATTCTTTCAGCAGCTGCGTGTCCACCTCGCCCGGCGCCTCCTCGTTCAGGATGCTGACCACACGGCGGAAAGCGATGGCGAGCGGCTCGAAGTACGGCTGCTTTTTCAAATCCGAAAACGCGGCGACTTTCTGTCTCACATCCAGCAGCGAATCGATTCCGGTGGACAAAACCGCGTCGATCGCATCGTACGGATAGCCTTCGTCGTTGAGAAGCGTCTTGTAGCGCAACGAAAACAGATCCAGCGTGTGCGCGCGGATCGCATCGGGCTTGAGCTTGATTTTCTCTTTGAGCACCTCGATGCCCGCATCGATCAATTCGTTCAGGGAAAACTGCCAGCCCTTGTCCAGCACGATCTGAATGATCCCCAGCGAATGGCGGCGCAGGCCATACGGGTCCTCCGACCCCGAAGGCAGCAGCCCGACGCCGATGCAGCCCAGGATGGTGTCGAGCTTGTCGGCTACCGCCACCAGCGCGCCCGCATCGGTTTCCGGCAGGCGATCGCCGGCAAAAGCGGGGCGGTAATGTTCCTTGATACCGGCGGCCACCTCCGCATCTTCACCGGAAAGTTCCGCGTAGTAGCCTCCCATGATGCCCTGCAGCTCGGGGAACTCATACACCATCTGGCTCACCAGATCGGCCTTGCACAGCAACGCGCAGCGCGCGGCCTGGGCTTCCCTGGCCGGACACACCGTTTGCGCCAGCTTTTTCGACAACTCGGTAAAGCGAGTCACTTTCTCAAACGAGGTGCCGAGTGCTTTCTGGAACACCACGCCCTTGAGCTCATCCACGAATTCATCCAGCTTGCGCTTGCGGTCTTCCTCAAAGAAAAAACGCGCGTCTTCCAGCCGCGCCCGCAACACCCGTTCGTTGCCTCGCTGGATGGCTTCGGGATTGTCGGCTTTCATGTTGCTGATGGTGATGAAATGTGGCATCAGCTTGCCGTCTGCATCCACGAGAGGGAAATATTTCTGGTGGTGTTTCATCGTCACTTCCAGCAGTTCCTTGGGCAGCTCCAGATACTTGCGGTCGAAATTGCCGCGCAGGGCGACGGGATACTCGACGAGCTGCGTCACCACATCGAGCAGCGCGGCGTCTTCCTCCACCGCTCCCCCGACCTCTTGCGCCAGGGCGTGCACCTGATCGCGGATGCGTTTTTTTCGTTCGTTCGGATCGACCTGCAGACAATGTGCTTCGCTGGCTTTCAGATACGAATCGAAAGAGCTCACCTCAAAAGCATCGGGCTTGAGAAAACGATGACCGCGGGAACGGTTGCCGCATGCGAGGCCGTCGAACTCAAAGTTCAGGACTTTCCCGTCGAACAGCGCGACGATCCAGTGGATCGGCCGGGCAAACGGCAGGGACTTGTCCGACCAGCGCATTTTTTTGGGAAAGGGAATGCGCTCGATGAATCCGGGCAGCGCGGCGTTGAGGATCGTCTCTGTGGCCTGCCCCTTTTTTTCCACGCGGGCGCAGATCACCTCGCCCTTCGGCGTCTTTTCGCGGGTGAGCTGGGCCACATCGATGCCTTTTCCGCGTGCGAACCCCAAAGCCGCCTTGGTCGGCTGCCCCTCCGCATCGTAGGCCGCCTTGACATTGGGACCCAGGTGGGTTTCCACCACATCCTCCTGCCTCGCGTCCACTCCCGAAAACACCACGACCAGCCGGCGCGGCGTGCCGAGGACTCGGGCTTCTTTCTGCTGAATTCGATTCTTCGAAAAAAATGCGGTCAGTTGCTCGTTGAGAAAATTCAAAGCGGGCTCGATATAGCCTGCGGGAATTTCCTCCGCGCCAATTTCCAGAAAAAATTCGGGCATGAGACATCACCGCCTCCGGACGATCGGACGGAGGGCTGAAAAGGTTGGGGACCGGGTCAGCAAAGAGGAACCGGAAAGATAAGCTCTTATAGAAAGGGGGATATAACAAACCCACCCTGCAAAGTCAACCGGCCCCGCGGCAGGGTATTTTCCCGCTTCCGTATTTAACAGACGATTTCTAAGGTATAATGATATTTGCGTCCGCTACCGGGCGACCGCAGTCGAGCCGCCATCATCTGGGCTTTGTTTGAGTCCACCTTTCCCAAAGCATTGATCTCGGGGATCACACCGTCGTGACAACAATCGCACTGATCTTATTGTTTGCCATCGCGATCGCGGTGGCCGCCAAATTCGTTTTGTCTTCCGGTTCCGGTGAAAGCAAGGGAAACCAGGATGCGGAATCTTCCGGTTCGAATGAAGAGAGTTCGTTCTCCACCATCGAATCGGAAGCCAGCGCGCAGGGAAAAAAAGAACTCGAGCGCGCCATGAAAAAAGCGGTGGGCGATCGTCTTCAAGTGGAAGATTTGCACAAGCTCCCGGTCTTCCAGGAAGACTTCATCGGCAGAAAAAATATTCTGCGGGAATTGAACACCCTGGTCAAAAGCGCACCACTGCGGGTCGGTCTCTGCGGTCCGGCCGGCAGCGGGAAAACCGCGTTGGCTCTGGCTTTCGTTCGCACCCTGTTCACCAAGTTCCGCGACGATCAGCTGTATTTCGACATGCGCGGGACGACCGCGAATCCGCTTGCTCCCCGCGACGTGATGGCCCGCCTCATTCATCTGTACCGGCCCACCGAGATCCTGCCGGTGAACGATCAGGAACTGGTGCGGCTTTACAAAATCGTGCTCAAAAACAAAAAGATCGCGCTGTTGCTGGACAACGTACCCAACACCGACGCTGTGAAGAAGCTGGTCCCGCCGAAGCATTGCGGACTTATTTTTACAAGCAACGAAGCTTTGCAGCTATCCGGCGTCGAATCCCGCAAACCCGGGCCTCTCAGTCCCGACGATTCCAACCTCCTCATTCAGGGGATTTCCGTGCGGATCGGCTACTGGGGCGGTGAAATCGCCAAACTGTGCGAAAACCAGCCTCTGGGCCTCATCCTCGCGGCGCGGTACATCTCGGCCCATCCGCATTCGGACACCGAGGCCTACCTCGAAAGCCTGCGCCGCGAAATCAAAGGCCCCAAAGACGCTCCCGCTAAAAAGACGAAATCCCCCATCGACGCGGTCATCAAAATCAGCTACCAGAAACTCGACGAACCGACCGCCGCCGTGTTGCAGAAGATCACGCTGTTTCTCGACCGCTTCGATTCCAAAGCCGAGGCATTCGTCTGCGAGGATAAAAACAACGAGCAACTGGGCTACCTGCTGCTGAACGGTCTCATCATGACCGACAAGGAAACCAATCGCTATTTCCTGCACGATCAGGTACGAAAATTCCTGCTGCCGCGTGTGAACAAATCGGCCATGATCCTGGCGCGCAAACGGCTGGCCACGTACTATTTGACCCTGCTCCTGACCGCGAGGGACCTGTTCGACACGGGCGGCAAGGAACGCATCCGCGGTCTCCGGCTGTTCGACATGGAATGGGAAAACATTCAGGCCGGGCAGGCCTGGGCGGAGGAATTCAGCCAGAAAGACTCGGAGGCGGACAAACTCTGCCTCTCGTTCACCGAAGCGGGACTGCCGATTCTGGTCGTGCGGCATCCGCCCACGCTGTGCATCCGCTGGTTCGAAGCCGCGCTGGAATCGGCCAAACGGCAGGGGGACGGCGAAGCGGAAACCCGGTATCTGCTGGAGATCGGCCGGCAATACAACAAACTCACCCAGCACCAGCGCGCTCTGGAATCGCTCGAAGAAGCGATGACGCGATACCGGGAAGCCGAGGACACGATGGGCGAACGGGAAGCCCTCGGGCATCTGGGACTGACCTATCAGGCGCTGGGCAAACCGCACCAGGCCATCGAACTGCTGGAGAAGGAGCTGTCCCTGATCCAGGAATCGGACGACAAGAAAAACCAGGAAAACGTGCTGCAAAGGCTGGGGCAGATTTACCACCAGGTCGGAGAAAACCTGAAAGCGCTGGAGTACTACCACGAAGAGTTGTCCCTGGCGCGCGAATCCGAAGACCCCCGCCGCCAGGGACGTGTGCTCGGCGATCTGGGGGAACTGCACACCATCCTGAAAGACCACGACAGCGCCATCGAATCGTTTCAGGAAGCCCTCAAGCTGGTCCGCAAGATCGGCGACAAATCCGGGGAGATCCGCCTGTACCAGCACCTGGGCGACGCACAGATGAAGACCGGCAAGCCACAGAAAGCGATCTCTTTTTACGAGTCCGGCCTCGCTTTGGCGGCTGAAAAAGGAGAACCCGCCTCGGAAGCGCAGCTGAAAGTGCAGATGGGCGAAGCCAATCTGGTGTGGGAAAAACTCGGTGAGGCGGTCGAGTGTTTCGAACAGGCCGCGAACCTGTTTCAAAACCTCGGCAACCGCAGAAAAGAAGGGGAAACCCTTTGGAGCCTGAGCCAGGCGCTGGAAAAATCGGAAAAGACGGACAAGGCGGAGCAATGCGGCAAAAAAGCATTGACGCTGTTAAAGGAAGTCAACCATCCCCAACGCACCCAGGTCGAGGAAGCCCTCAAGCGCTGGGCCCATCCCCAGCCCGAGAAAGCCCCGCCGAGCGCGCCGCCTCAGGAAACGCCGGCCCCGCCTGCGGCGGAAGAAACCAAAGACTCTTCAGCCGGTTGAAAGCGGGAATTCCATCGCCTCCCGCTGACACACGTACCCCTCGGCGCACAACCGCGCCAGTTTGCGCACCCGCCCGATGAATCCGGTCCGCTCCGTCACGCTGATCGCGCCGCGGGCGTCGAGCTGGTTGAACGCGTGCGAGCACTTCAGCGTGTAATCGTATCCCGGCAGCACCAGATCCTTTTCCAGCAGATCCTTCGCCTCCTGCTCGTACATGTCGAACCATTGGAACAGGCGTTTCTTGTTCGACTCTTCAAAGTTATAGCGGGAAAACTGCTTCTCCGTTTCCAAATGAACATCCCCGTACAGGATGGAATCGTTCCATTTCAGATCGTACACGTTATCGACGTTCTGCAGGTACATGGCGATCCGCTCCAGGCCGTACGTCAACTCCACCGAGACCGGAGAAAGATCGAGACCGCCCACCTGCTGGAAATAAGTGAACTGCGTGATCTCCATGCCGTCGAGCCAGACCTCCCAGCCCAATCCCCAGGCGCCGAGCGTCGGGGATTCCCAGTCGTCCTCCACAAATCGGATGTCGTGCGCCAGCGGATCGATCCCCAGAACGGCCAGGCTGTTCAGGTAGAGATCCTGAATGTCTTCCAGCGAAGGTTTGATGATGACCTGATACTGGTAATAGTGTTGCAGCCGATTGGGGTTTTCGCCGTACCGGCCGTCGGTGGGCCGGCGCGAGGGCTCCACATACGCGGCCCGGTAGGGCTCCGGCCCCAGCACCCGGAAAAACGTGCTCGGGTTGAAGGTCCCCGCTCCCACTTCGATGTCGTAGGGCTGATGGATGGCGCAGCCTTTGGAGGCCCAGTAGTCCTGCAATTTGAGAATGATGTTCTGAAAATTCATGGTTTCATCTGAATACCGGCGTCCGCCGCATCCTGTCGTGCGTGAAGGACAAAAGGCCGATCGTTGGCAATGGATGCCTGCTGTTTAGCAGAGGAACCCGCGCAAAGTCAACCTCAATCGCCGGGCGCCCATGCGGGGTCATCGCAGGTCGTCGAATTCTTTACGGAGCTGGCCGAACTTTTTCCGGTAGCCGACGCCGTCCCCGTAATCGAGGAAGTTTTTATAGCGGCTGTGCACCACCTTGAGTTTTCGCGCGTGCTTGATCGGGCACCAGTGCTGTTCGGTGCGGGCGCCCACCTCCTGGAAATACGCCACCACGCCGTTGAAGTAGCCGCAGTACATGCAGTTCATTTTTTCGATGAAATTGAGGTAGCTCAGATAGTTCCGGTCGATGATCACGTAATCGCTGCGCCGGACTTTGGGAATGCGGTACACGGGAAAGCAGACGGTCTGATAGAGCGTGACCACAAGGTCCAGAAACACCGTCGGAATGAGGCAAAACCAGATCACCGGGGCGGTGAGGATGTTCAGGATCGATGCGTTGTAGAGATACTTGTAGAACTTTTCCACCAGCAGCTTGTGCTGCGCGCGGACTTCGCGTGTGAACCGGACTTTCTTGCGGATGATCTCGTAGTAAAACTCCTTTTCCTTTTTCTGGATTTCGACCAGAAGACTTTTTTCAAGATCCTGAATTTTTTCCATGAGGCTTTCGATGGTGTCTGGCATAGTCTCCCTTCCCGACCGGTGTCTGTGAATCGCGTCACTGAGTTTTCGCGCTAAAAAACCGCTTCTTTTCTCCCGCCTTGCCGAAAACCCAATCCCCCCTCCCAGGGAAC
Source organism: Nitrospinales bacterium (assembly GCA_965223345.1). Lineage (GTDB taxonomy): Bacteria > Nitrospinota > Nitrospinia > Nitrospinales > VA-1 > CBDCWG01. The sequence goes on along the minus strand of CBDCWG010000012.1, from coordinate 837,747 downwards.
CCTCTCAAAATATCACAGGTGGAGCCCGGATTCTGATAGACTGAAACCATCGCAACCCAAACGGAATCAGGCATGCACGCGGTTTACAAAGCGGTTCCCTATGAGGATGTCCTGCGAATCCTGGATTATTGCCGGGAAAACACCGTCCGCCAGGGAGGGCTTTTCGAAGTGTACCCCGGTGGTGGAGACCTCACGATGGTGGTGGTCAACAGCGGCGCCAGCGACGGCCCGGTTCAGGACGACCGGCCGCTGGGAGCGTTTTATCTCAATTACGTCGCACCGGGAGTGATCTCCATCGAGGAGGAAGACCCGCATTTCGACGGTGAAGCATCGAGAAAACGGCACGTGAAGGCCATCAAACAGGTCATCGACATTCTCTTGCAGCAGGGATATCCGGGAACCCGCATCCGTTTCAACGAACTGCTGCGCATCGAAAAACCGCAAGCCGACCGGCGGAAATAAAGCGTCAACCGTGCACAGGCATTGCCGACTCACCCCCAAAGGGATCGCATCTTCTCAGGAGGAAATCATGCAGCCGAACCATTACCGGATCTGGATTTTCATCACACTCATCGTTACGTTGCTCGCAACGTCCACCAGCCAGGCCGCCGGCCCGCACCGGACCGCAGACGGCAAGCTCAAAGTCCTGTACCACATCGACGGAGCCGACGTCGCCGTGGCGAAATACGCGATGGCGCTGATCAACAAGCACATGGAAGCCGAAGGCGGTCCCGACAAGATCGACATCAAGGTGGTGGTTCACGGCCCGGCTTTGAAACTGTTCGATAAAAAAGACGTGGACCCGGCGCTGCTCAAGGGGCTCACGGTCATCGTGGACAAGGGCGTGGAACCGGAAATGTGCCAGGTCTCTATGAAGCTCTTCAACAAACCGCTCACCTCCCTGGCGTCCGGCTTCAAACCCACCGAGCATCCGGTTGCGGTCAAGCGCATCGCCGATTTGCAGGAGCAGGGCTACCTGTATATCAAACCCTGACTCCGGTTCCTCTCCCGGAATCCAGGCAGCCAAACACACGAGCTTCTGAAAAGGATTTGACAGCGGCCAGATAGGTGCATATACTCTCAATATGAAGCGTCGTAAAAAAACCGCGTCGAAAAAAATCACCGGCTCCCTCAACGACTGCACCTGCTTCAACCTGAGGAAAGCGTCGCGCGCCGTGACCCAGATTTTCGATGAAACCCTGCAACCTTCGGGATTGCGCGCCACCCAGTTCAGCCTGCTTGCGGTTCTATCGCTGATCGGCTCCGCCACCGTGGGGCAGCTTTCCAAAGAACTGGTCATGGACCGCACCACCCTGACGCGCAACCTCAAACCCCTGGAAGCGCAGAATCTGGTTCGCATCGTGCCCGGCGAGGACCGGCGCACCCGGACCTTGAGCGTCACGATGAAGGGGAAAAAAGCCTTCCTCAAGGCCCTGCCCCACTGGGAGGAAGCGCAAAACCGCGTGATCCGGCGCCTCACAAAAGGCCGGTGGAGCGAATTGCTGAAAAACCTGAAAACCACGGTGACCGCTCTGGAATCGTGAAGCGGTGCAATTATTTTCCCATAAAAGTGTATATACATTAATAATGGAGCATTCCATGAATCCCACACCAGCACTACCGATTGGCAACGCGGAGCTTGCAGGCGCTCACTCGCCCATGGCGAGTTCCACGCGTTTCCCCTGGTACACGAACACCGCCTTGTTGGGCAGAATCGCTTTGAGGATGGCCCTCTGCTCGGTCTCATCGACCTTGAGCTTGACATTGCTTTCGCTGGGCGTCGCGATGTAGATGTGGTTGGCGGGGTGGTTGTCGGCGAAGTACACGATCCCCTTCACCCGCAGTCCCGGAATGTGGGTTTCTGAGCGCAGCGGCTCCGGCTCCGCGGGATCTTCGCGCAACAGGTAGGCCTGGGTCGTCACAGATTTGATCAGCGAATCGATCTTTTCAACCGCTCCGTCCACCGAACGGGGAGCGGCGATCGGGGGATCGATCGGTTTCGGCGCGGCCGTTTCCAACAAGGGCGGGGCTTCCGGCTCGATCCATTCCGTCTCCGGAAAGACCGGATCGTCCGCATAGGGCGAGGTGTCGCGGATATGGGAAAGCGGGATTCCCGTCGGATGGTCGAAGGCCGTCTTCACCGGAGGCTGTGTTTCCGGGACGGGAGTGGACACCGGCCGGGAAGTCGGCACCGGCGGCGGCTCCTGAGCGAACCGGTCGATGAGAAAATACGTTGCGACTCCCAGCACAAAACCGCCGAGCAGCAACCCGCCCCACAGGGTCCGCCGGCTGCGCGCGCCGCTTTCTTCCGACGCCCCGCCGCCGGTCTCTCCCTGCAGGACCAGCCCCTTGAGGTCGTTGTTCTTTTCAAGAACGCTTTTTTCTTCTTCCAGCTTTTTCAGCGTTTTGAGTATCGTGCTCATGACGGCACCGGTGCGAGTCGTGGACTGGATTTAAAAAATCAGGGAGTACGTGGATGGATGCAAAGCAACCCATCCGTGGTTTTGTGTGCTGCGCTCAGGGACCGACCAGTTTCGGCGTGGGATAGATCTTCAGGATATTGTACAGGAGCATTTTGCTGTCGGTGCGGAAGCGCCCGTCGTCGCGGATGTTGTGTTTGCGTTGAAACTTGAGCACCGCCTGCACCGTCTGCTCGCCGAAATACGGTGCTTCCCGTCCCTTGAACAATCCCAGCAACCGCAGATTCTTCTGCAGCCAGATCGCCTCGGCGCCGTTGAATCCTTTTTCCAGCGGATCCGGCAGGTTCTCGAAATCCTTCCAAAGGACCACCGCCCGCCGCGTCCACAGCGGGTTGATGACTTCGAGCGGCATTTCGATCTTGTCCACCGACCCGAAGGTCCCCAGCCCGGTCTCGGAGCGCATCAGAGCCAGGTACTTGGTCCCCAGCGAATTGGGAAGCGCAACCTCCAGAACAGCGGGATAATTGAGTGTGGTGAGCCGTTTGAAATTGCCGTTCACCTCGTAGGCCGACAGACCGAATTCCTCGTGCAGGGACTCGAACGTCCCCGGCGCTCCCGCCGGCCATCCCGTATCCGACAGTCCCCACGCATCGAGAAGCCATTGCACCGCCTCGATGCGGCTTTCATCGAGCGACAGGGTGGAAAGATAAGTCACCAGCTTGTCCGGATCGGTGATGGCGAGCGTCCCCGGCTCCAGGTCGCTTCCCCGCGCCGGGGGCGCGTTGCGGTCGGGGTCCGGTCCCAAACGGGCCATAGCGGTTGCGGACGCGGCCGGCTCGCCCGTCTTGTTGGACGCCCTGGCGGATCCGGCCGTTGTCGAACTCGATCGATCCGGCGCCACCGCGTTGTCGCGCACGAGGGAGGCGAGATCCCGCCCCTCTTTCGCATCGCGCTGCAGGTCCGGCAGCGCGAAATCGCTGATGATAAAAAACAACAGCCCGGCGAACAACGCCGCGGGCAGGACGAACTTGAAGGCCGTCCCCCACACTGTGGGAGCGGGTTTGAGCCCGCCGATGTCCCGCACCGCCGCACGGATGATCTTCGAACTGATCTTCTTCGTGTTGAGCGTGTAGGCGATCAACAGGCAGCGGTCCGCGATCACGTTGATCATCCTCGGAATGCCCTCGGCATAGCGGTAAATCCGGTGCACCGCCGGCCGGCTGAACTGCACCTTGCCTTTTCCCATCGCCACGTTCAGCCGGTGCTGCAGGTAGCCGCGGGTCTCTTCCAGGTTCAACGGCAACAGTTCCCACTGGATGGTGATCCGCTGCTTGAGCTGGCGCAGTTCCTCCTGATCGAGTGTTCGGTTCAGCTCCGGCTGCCCGATGAGAACGATCTGGATCAGCTTTTCCTTCTCGGTTTCCAGGTTGGACAACAGCCGCAGCTGCTCCAGCACGTCCGGCAAAAGATCCTGCGCCTCGTCGATGATGACCACCACGCGATGGCCTTTTTTTCTTTCATCGAGCAGAAACCGGTTGAGGGTGTCGATCAGTTTTTTCTTGCTCGTGCTTTCACTGGGGAGGCCGAATTCGGAGTTGATGGTCTGCAACAGTTCCAACTCGTTGATGCCCGGATTGAAGATGTAGGCGATGTTGAAATTGGCGTGCAGTTCCTTGAGGAAACTGCGGCAGATCATGGTCTTGCCGGTTCCCACCTCGCCGATGATCTTGAGAAAACCGTTGTTTTCCTGCAGGCCGTAAACCAGGTGCGCCAGCACCTCCTTGTGTTTCGGGCTCAGATACAGGTACTTGGGGTCGGGAGTCAGGTCGAAGGGTTTTTCGGAGAAACCGAAATAATCCTCATAGATGTTCTGCTGTTTGTCCTTGTGACCGTTCTTCCAGTCTGCGAACAGGGCCTCCGCCCGGCTGGCAACCGGGTTCAGCGAGACGGGCACCTCCTGCCTGCGTTCGTGAATGCTCCTGTCGTGCACGCCCCGTTTTTCCTCATTGGAAAGGGTGTCGTAGGCTTCCTGCAGCAATCCGATCTTATCTTTGAGAGAGGTCTGCGTTTCGGGGGAGGCCGCGTTGCGGGCCGCGTCGAACCGTTCCACCAGCCGCTGGTAGGCACGGTCGATCTCGTCCTGGGTGGCGTCGGGTGCGACCCCCAGAACCTTGTAATAATCCCGCTGTTGCACTCCGCTTGTCATCGGACCGTCCAGAAGGTTCACGTATGTTCCAGAATACTATACAAACGGGTTAAATCATTGTAAACGGAAAAGCAACTGACGATTGATTGCCGCAACGGATGTTTGGTAGGATGAAACACAATCCGCGTTTCACATTTTAATCTCGAATCTATTTCAACGGGGGTGACCCATGAAATGCCCGACGTGCAAAAAGCCCATTGAGATGGAGATGGAAGAGAATCCGTATTTTCCCTTTTGTTCGGAACGCTGCCGACTGGTCGATCTCGGCGCCTGGCTGGATGAAAAATACTTCGTTCCGGGAACGGATCTGCTTCCCGATTCCGGGAATTTTCAGGAAAACAACTCGTAGAAAACTCACGACTCCGTCGGAAACTGCGTGTCCACTTTGCGTGTGAAAATCTCCAGCAGCTGCGAGTCGTAGAGCAGGATCGCAAGATCGGTCAAACCGTCGCGGTTGAAATCCGCCCCGGTGATCGCGCGCGGATTGCGCCCGACAGGGTAGTTGAAATGCGGGAACACAAACGTGCCGTCTCCCCGGCCCTCGAGGACCGAGATCGAGTTGTCCCGCCGGTTGCACACCACCAGATCCGGAATCTGGTCGCCCGAGAACTGTCCCGGCACGATGTGCTCCGGTCCTTTTTCACCTGCGAAATCCCCGGTCGCGGTGAAGCCGCCCTTGCCGTCCCCCAGATAGAGCGTCACGCTGTCCTTCATGGTGGAAGACGTGATGAGATCCAGAATCCCGTCCTTGTTCATATCGTGCTGGGTGATGAAAGAGGATTGATGCCCGCCGGGAATGCGCTTGGGGTTTTGAAACGTGCCGTCGCCGTTTCCGAAAAACACGCGGATGAACTGCACCTGAACGGCGTTGAACGCGATGGCGATGTCGGCGTGGCCGTCCTTGTTGTAATCGCCCGAAATCAGATTGGCCGGCGTGCCCGACGCCTTGTAGGCTTCGGCGAGTTTGAACGTGCCGTCCCCGACGCCGAGAAGGATGATCATTTTGTCGAACCTGAGCGTGACCGCCAGGTCCACGTGTCCATCCTCATTGAAATCCGCCGTGGTGATGGCGATGGGAAGCCGCCCCACCTTGACGTTGCCCTTGGACTTGAACAACCCGTCCTTCTGCCCCAGAACGATGCCCACGTCGCCGTCACCGTAATTGCAGATAGCGATGTCGGGGGTGCCGTCGCCGTTGAAGTCCGACGCGGCGAGCGCCACCGGCTCGCGGCCCGTGTCCAGAGTCTGCGGGTCCTTGAAAGTGCCGTTGCCCAGCCCTTCGAGGAAATTGAACGTGTCGTCGCCGGAATTGGCCACCAGCAGGTCGTGGTAGCCGTCGTTGTTCATGTCGTGGGCGAGAACCGCTGCGGGCTTTTTACCCACATTGTAAACCACCGGAAGGGAAAAAAGCTCCGGCGCCGGACGGCCGTCCCCGCATCCGAAAACCATACCGAGCAAAAGACACCAATGAACGATTCGCATGATTCCAAGTATCCGTACCCGGCCCCGGCTGGAGACAGCGGAAACCAAACAGGCGGGAATTGTTGCCATGAAGTTTTTCTAACGTGAGAAACAACAGCACGTTTATACCGCAAGCCACCCGGCTTGTAAAGGCCCCGGACGACTTGCAATGGACTTCAACGCCCATAAAATGTTACAATTTTTCAACAACTTAGCAACCCGACGCCGACCGCCATGCCTTTGAGAGCCTCGATTCTGAAATTCGCATCGCTTTGGGTCCTCCTCTCCCTGCTGTCCGGTTGCGCGCTGTTCGGGCCCACGCCCATCTACCCGCGCAGCGGAGGCGTGACCCATGTCGTGAAACCGGGTCAGACCCTGTACAGCATCGCCCGCGCCTACAAGACGCAGGTCGGCACCCTCATGCGGGTCAACCGGATCCGCGACGCCACGCAGGTCCGCGCCGGCGCCCGGCTGTGGATCCCCGGCGCGACGCGCGTCGTTCAGGTGGCGGCGACCGACCGCAAGCGCCCGAAGAAACGCAACATCAGCGTCAAAGGCAAAAAACGGCCGCCCATCAAGAATTTTCTGCGCTGGCCGGTGAAAGGCACTCTCACCTCCACCTTCGGCAAACGCAAAGGCCGCCGCCACGAAGGCATCGACATCGGCGCCCCCAAAGGCACGCCCATCGTCGCCGCCGCCGACGGCACCGTGATGTTCAGCGACTGGGGCCCCACCGGCTACGGCCTCATGGTGATCATCAAACACAAAAACCACCTGACCACCGTCTACGCGCACAACTCGAAAAACTGGGTGCGCAAAGGCGCGCGGGTGAAGAAGGGCCAGCGGATCGCCTCCGTCGGCAGCACCGGCCGCTCCACCGGGCCGCACCTGCACTTTGAGGTGAGAAACGACACCCATCCCCGAAACCCGCTCAAATACCTCTCCACCCGCAGATAATCGCTTCCGCAAACACGGAGAAAAAAGGTACACTCTTGCGGACACCCACCCCGGGTCCCTGAAAAACCCCGTCCCAACGAAGGAAACAGCATGGAATCATTGAGATCGAGCATTCGCGACGTTCCCGACTTTCCCAAAAAAGGCATCGTGTTCAAAGACATCGCCCCGCTTCTGGCAAAGGGAGACACGTTCAAACAAGCCATCGACCTGCTCAAGGAACGCTACGTCGAAAAAAACATCGACTGCGTGGTCGGCGTGGAGGCGCGCGGGTTTCTGTTCGCCGCCGCCCTGGCGTATTCCCTCGGCGCGGGAACCGTCATCGTGCGCAAACCGGGAAAGCTCCCCTACAAGACGTACAAAAAAACCTATTCGCTGGAATACGGCACCGATTCGGTGGAAATTCACCAGGACGCGTTCGAGACGGGGCAGCAGGTGCTGGTGGTGGACGACGTGCTCGCCACCGGCGGCACCGTGTCGGCGACCATCGATCTGATCAGCAACAATTTTCAGGTGAACATCGTGGAAGTGGCGTTTCTGATCGAGCTGGATTTTCTCAAAGGGCGGGAAAAACTGCCGGACCACTCTATCCACTCGCTGCTGCACTATTAAACCAAACCCGGTCAAAGTCGGCGCAGCGGGATCTCTTCTGCCAGATGGTCGATGAGGCGTTGTGTGTCGTCGAGATAATCCGGGGAGATCATCAGTTCGATGAGTCCCCTGGAAGGATCGAGCGTGCGGACCACCGCCAGGTTTTCGTAGGCCTCGAACACGCTGACGATGTAGGCGATGTCTTTCTTATCGACTTCGAACCGCCACTGTATGGAATCGGTGTGCATTCAGGGAACCGGTTTTGCCGAACCCTTGCCGCCCCTGCGCCGCTCCAGCACCAGCATGAGCACACCCACCGCCGAAGGCGTGATCCCCGAGATGCGCGCCGCCTGACCGAGCGTCACCGGCTGCACGCTTTGCAGTTTCTGCACCACTTCGCGCGACAGGCCCGGGATGTCTTCGTAATCGAAATCCTGCGGGATGGTGACGTTCTCCAGCTTTTTCTGCTTGTCCACCATCTGGTTCTGACGCGCGATGAATCCTTCATACTTGACCTGAATCTCCACCTGCTCGCCGACCACCTGCGGAACTTCAGCGCCGTTGAACGCCTCGATGAGCCCCGCATAGGTGATCTCCGGACGCCGCAGCAGCCCGGTGAGGGTCGTGGGCCGTTTCAATTCCTCGATCCCCAGCCCCGAAAGCCGGCTCGTATCGGTCTTGCCGGGCACGATCTGCGTTTGGGAAAGCCGCGTGATCTCGGTTGCCACCATGCGGTATTTTTCCAGACAGCGCGCGTGCGCCTCCTTCGAAACCAGTCCCAGCTCATAGCCTTTCGCCATCAAGCGTCCATCGGCGTTGTCCTCGCGCAGGATCAGCCGGTATTCCGCCCGCGAGGTGAACATGCGATACGGTTCCTGCGTTCCCTTGGTCACCAGATCGTCGATCATGACGCCGATGTAGCTGTCCATGCGCGTCAGCACGAAGGGCGGCCGCTGCTGCACTTTGAGCGCCGCGTTGATCCCTGCGATCAGCCCCTGTCCGGCGGCTTCCTCGTAACCTGAGGTGCCATTGATCTGCCCCGCATGATACAGCCCCGCCACCCGGCGGGTCTCGAGCGTCGGGTCGAGCTGCGTCGGCGGCACGAAATCGTACTCCACCGCATAGCCGGGCCGCACGATCTCCGCTTTTTCCAGTCCGGGGATGGTGCGCACCAGTTCCAGCTGCACCTCTTCCGCAAGGCTGGTGGAGATGCCGTTGGGGTACACCCAGTCCGTGTCCAGCCCTTCCGGTTCGAGAAAGATGTTGTGCGACCCTTTGTCCGGGAATTTGACGATCTTGTCTTCGATCGACGGGCAGTAGCGCGGGCCGACGCCTTCGATGATGCCGCTGTACAGCGGCGAGAGATGCATGTTTTTGCGGATCACCTCGGCGGTGTTCGCGTTCGTGGCGGTGAGGTAGCAGGACACCTGCTCGCGATCGATCTGGGGCGTGGAAAATGAAAACGGCCGCGGGTGCGCATCGCCCTTTTGTTCGATGCAGCGGCCGAAATCGATGGAGCCGCTCAACAGCCGCGGCGGCGTGCCGGTTTTCAGCCGGCCCACTTCAAACCCCGCTGCGAGGAAGGAATCGGAAAGCCTTGTGGAAGGTTTTTCCCCCACGCGGCCGGCGGGATGGTTTTTGAGGCCCACGTGTACCCGGCCGTTCAGAAACGTCCCCGTCGTGATGACCACCGCCTGCGCTGCGAGTTCCCGGCCCGCTAACGTCCGCACACCGCGGACCCGGCCGTCCTCGATGAACAGCTCGTCCACCTCCGCTTCGATCAGATCCAGGTTTTCACAGCGTTCGATCACCCGGCGCATGGCGTCCTTGTAGCGGTTTTTGTCCGCCTGGGCGCGGCTGCCGCGCACGGCGGGCCCCTTCGACGCGTTGAGCACCCGGAACTGAATGCCGGTTTCGTCGATCACCCGCGCCATTTCGCCGCCCAGAGCGTCGATTTCCCGCACCATGTGGCCCTTGCCCACACCGCCGATGGCGGGATTGCAGGGCATGAGGGCGATCTTGTCGCGATCGAGCGTGATCAGCGCCGTGGCGCAGCCCATGCGCGCGGAAGCCAGCGCCGCTTCGCAGCCGGCGTGGCCGCCGCCGATGACCACAACATCGTATGTTCTGTTTGATGGATTCACTCTGGCCTCAAGGTCTCAGGTCCCCCTCCCCGCCTGGGGAAAGGGGAAAAGCATCATGGTACACCATCCTGAAAAACCCCGGAACAGAAAAGAAGCCTCCCTCGACAAGGCGCAACTGGATCGCGCCCGCAGCCCGAATATGAGGCTATTCCATTGAATTAATAGAACGTATGGCTTTTCGGGTCAGAGGAAGGTTTCGGGCAACAGGCTGCCCGTGCCGTCGAAATGGTCTTTCAGGTGCTGCCAGCTCAGATGGATGTCGCAGTCCTGGCAGAGGGGGATGTCGAAGCGCTTGCGCGCGATCATCTTTTTACGCAGCTCGGTCATCTTCGTACCGCGCCAGACTTCCGCGATGCTGTCCTCGGTGAGGTTTCCCATCGTGGTGGAGGAAAACATGTCGGCGCAGCACATGACCACGCTGCCATCCCAGTACACCACCATCCATTTCCAGAGCTGCGTGCAGGGAGCGCGGTTGGTGAGGTTGAAGCGTTTGTGGTTGTAGCGCGAGCCGCCGTTCGACGCGATGCCGTAGGACTCGAAAAACTGCTTGTTGTCGAAGCGGCCCGCCCAGTTGGAAATGATGTTTTCCGTGATCGGCGTCAATTGAATCGTGCAGCGGTGCGATTCGATCTCCTGAAGAAATTCGTGGTTCAGCGTCTCTTCCATTGTCTTCAGGGTCTTGATGCGGAAATGCACCGGCACCGGCGTTTCCCGGCGGTCGTTGGCTTCGAGCAGATCGAGGATGTTTTTGCGCACCACGTCGTAGCTCATTTTCTTGACCTCCTCGAACGTTTTCTTATCCAGCTCGTCGAGGCTGATGTCCACGGCGACGGAGTTTTCCAGCAGCGTGGGAATGAGCTTCCGGTTCATGAAAAACGCGTTGGTCAAAACCTGGATTCTCGAAACGCTCGGGTATTGTTTCAGGTATCGGATCTTCTCGCCGAGGGTCTTGTCCATCAACGGTTCGCCGAAGGTGCCGAAGTGCACCACCCCGCCGATGCCCGCGTATTCGTCCACGATCTTTTTGTACAGGTCCATTTTCATGGACCCCATGTCGGTGAGATCGGGATTCGGGCACCACACGCATTTCGCGTTGCAGCGGTTGGTGACATCGAGCAGCAGGCCCTGCGGCCAGGCCTCCAGCGTGTCCGCAAGATCTCTCACGCTGAAATCGAACAGGCGCGAGTCGTGCACCTTGCGGCGCAGGTAATCCATTTCCCAGAAAAAAGGCAGATTCTTGACCCAACCCTTGAGCCGGTTCCTGAATCGTAAATCCTTCGCGCCGCGCTCGCGTTTTTTCGGATGCAGGAGTGATTTGTTCATCGTGAGCCTCAATCTTCCTTTACGGCGGCCTGCGTAAAAATAATGAGCGCTTGCACGATTCCGCCCGCCACTCAGCCCGGCTTTTTATGCAACGCGGCACGATACAGGGCGAGCAAACGATCCGCGGTTTTCTCCCAGGAAAATCGTGACTTCGCCAACTCCCTCCCTTTTTCCGCCATCGCCTCGAAACGCGGGCGGTCTTCGAAAAATTCTATCAACGCGCGCGCCAGCGCAGCCGCATCCTTTGGCGGCACCAGCACGCCGGTCGATCCGTCCTGCACGATCTCAGGTAGCGCCCCCGCCCGCGTGGCGATCACCGGCAGTCCCACGGCCTGCGCCTCCGCCACCGCCAGACCGAAACTCTCGATCCGCGACGGAAACACCCCCGCCCAGGCGCGGGCGGCGAGTTGTTGAATTTTCCCGGTGTCCTGCCAGCCCAAAAACTCCACCGCCAGGTTGCAGGCAGACGCCCGGCGCCGGTACTCTTCCAGACGGTTTCCCTCTCCCACCAGCGTGAGCCGCACATCGGACCGCATTCGCATCACCTGCTTGAGTGCTTCGAACAACTCCAGCAGCCCCTTTTCCTCTTCCACCCGCCCCCAGAACAAAAGATTCGCTTTGGCATCGGGACAACGCGTCACATCAAACCAGGAAGGGTCCACACCCGGATCCACCGTTTCCAGTCGCGGGCAGTGGGTGCCTGTGAACGCATCCGCGACGAGCTGTTTGGAAAATTCGCTGAACGTGACGACGGTGTGCGAACGGCCGGCGGCCGCGCGCAGCAGATGCGGGTTGACCCGCTTTAACAACCACACAGGCTTTAGCAGCCCTCGCAGGGCTCCCTGCTGTGGCAGGAAGGGCGCGTGACTGGTGAAAAAAGGAACCACTCCCCATTTGCGGCACAGGCCGGGAATGAAAAAAAACTCCTCCGCATTGCCGTGCACGATGTCGAACCGCTGCCGCCGCAACAGACGGCGGAGTTTTTTTGCGAACGAGAAAATATCGAGATTGACCGTCGCGCAGTCGAACCGCCGCACCCAGTGCAGCGTGTAGGGGACGGAGGGGCGCGGGTTCTCATCCGGGTGTTTCGAGTACACCACGTGCACCTCGCAGCCTTTTCTGCTGAGCGCGCAGGCCATCTGGTGCACGGCGATCTGACCGCCGCCTTTGAATCGCGACCACGGCGACGAATGGATTGTGAGACAGATTTTCAGGATGGAGACTCCTCTCGCGCAACGCTTCGCTATTCTTACCACACGATGCAACGCCATAGCGACTTCCTTTCAGGCGGCGTTTGACAGCGACGGCGATTTCGGCTTAGGATTTGCCGGTCTTTTTTTATCTCACTCTTTGCACACCGATCATGGCGAAATTACTCAACGCGCTTTTCTGGATCCTGGGCGTTTTTCTGTTCGTCTGGGCCGTCCGGCAGGTCGATCTTGCGGCGGTCGGCCGCCTGCTGGCCGACATCCGCTTCGGCTTCATCCCTATTTTGGGCATCGCCCTGTTCGTTTCGCTGATGGGCGCGTACGCGTGGGTGTACGCGTTCAAACCGGGTGAGACCCGGGGCTTCCGCATCTGGAGGGTGTGGGAAATACGGCAAATTGGTGAAGCGTTCAATCTCATCACGCCGCTGGGTACTCTGGGAGGCGAGCCGGTGAAGGCTCACCTGATGAAAAGCCGTTACGGCATCGGCATCAAAGCGGGCGTCGCCTCGCAGGTGATCCAGCGGACCACCACTCTTTTGGCCTTGATCCTGTTTCTGGCCGGCGGCATGGTCCTGATCGCAGCGAACGAACAGGTATCAGCGGAATTCAAGCGCATCAGCTTGCAGGGGCTGGTGATTTTTTCCACCCTGATTTTTCTTTTCCTGCTGTTCCAGATCACCGGAATCCTGAATCGGATGGCCGACACGCTCAAGGTTCTGCCGCCATCGCGCTGGGTGCAGAAAACCCGCATTCATCTGCGCCACGTCAGCGACAACATTTCCGATTATTACCGTGGCCACCCCAAGCGCTGCGCGGCCTCAACCGCATACGCCTTTCTAGGCTGGGTCGCGGGCATCCTCGAACTTCAGGTCACGCTCTATTTTCTGGGGCATTCGCTGAGTTTCACCGAATTGTGGATCGTCGAGTCGCTGTCGCAACTGGTGCGTTCGGCGAGTTTCTTCATTCCCCTGAGCATCGGCGCTCAGGAAACCGGGCTGGTCCTGATATTCACGGCGATGGGGATGGGCGGAAGTCTCGGGCTGGTGGTGTCGTTCGTCCGCAGGATCAAGGAGCTGATGTGGGTGGCGGTGGGCCTGGTTTTAGGGCGCAAGGTGTTCTCCGCCCCGTGGAGAAAGGAAGCGGCCCGGCCCTCGGAAAACTCCTGAGCCGCCTCCTCTTAAATAAAACTTCACTTTTGCTGCGTGGTTTTTGCCTCAACCGCATCCCCGTCCTTCCCTGCATCCGCAGGTGGCGTGGCGTGGGATTCGCCGAATTCGGCGAGCAGCGCGTTCTCGGCGCGTTTGAAGGAAGCGGGATCGTCCACATCGATCCAGAACCGGCCGGTGACGTCCGCCGTGAAAGCGCGGTTGTCATCCGCAAGCATCTGCACCGCCCGCGAAAGCGACGTGTCGTCTCCCTCCGCGGCGCACCGCTCGAGCGCCTCGAACAGACCGGGTCCGCACAGGAACACGCCCGTGTCGAAGGCGTCGTAGTCCGCAATGCCCTTGCCGATCGCCCGGATGCGCCCCTGCTCGGTTTGCACGCGCGTGACGTCCTGCAGGTCCACCAGGAGATTTGCTTTATTCCGGTCCACGCCCAGCACGATTTCGTCCTTGCCGATCGGGTAGGCCAGCAGCGCGCGCGCGATGGCCGGGTCGAACAGATGATCGGACATCATGAGCAGAAACGGTTCCTCGAAAAACGGTTTTCCCTTGAGCACCGACAGGCCGTTGCCCTGCTCCCAGTCCGGGTTTTCGATGGGCGTGATGCGAATGCCGAGCCGGTGGGAAAGATCGGCGAGAAACGCTTTCAAGGGTTCTTCCCGGTAACCGGTGACCACGTAAAAATCGTTCGCCCCGGCCTCCTGCGCGGCCACGATCACCCGCTCGATCAGCGGAATCCCGAAAATCGGCGTGAGCGGTTTGCTCGCCCCGCGTGAGCGCAGGCGGCTGCCCTGCCCCGCCGCCAGGATCAGGCAGCTGCGGCTTTTGCGTTCCGGTTTTCCCTTGATGAAGTTTTCCGTCATGGTGTGCGCTTCGTCATCGGTGAACTGCATGAGCGGATGCTTGCAGAAATACGCCGAGGGACCGCACAGTACGCCGCCCACCTTGCGGTCCAGCGCCAGCTTGGCGCAGCGGATGGTGTCGATGGCCACACCGGCGGAATTGGGCGAGTCCTCGACCGACAGCCGCATTTCCAGGTTGATGGGAACGTTGCCGAAAATCCGCCCCTCCATGCGAATGAAGCAGACCTTGTTGTCTTTTTGCCAAGGAACGTAGTCGCTGGGCCCGATGTGGATGTTCTCCGCGTTCAGCGGTTCCTCGGTGACCGACTGGACCGCTTCGGTTTTCGATTTTTTCTTGGATGCGAGGCGGTCGCGGTTGATCATGTTGAGAAAATCCGTGTTGCCGCCTGTGTTGAGCTGGTAGGTCCGGTCCAGCTTGACCCCGCGTTTTTTGAAAAGATCGGTGAGCACCCGGTGGGTGATCGTCGCGCCCAGCTGCGATTTGATGTCGTCGCCGATGATGGGGATGTTCTTCTCTTCGAAGCGGCGCGCCCAGACGGGATCGCTGGCGATGAACACCGGGATGTTGTTGATGAAAGCCGTTCCGGCTTCCAGCGCGCACTCCGCATAAAACCGGGTCGCCTGCTCCGACCCCACCGGCAGATAATTGACCAGCACTTGAGCGCCCGCTTCTTTGAGCGCGCGCACCACATCGGCTTTGTCCGGTTGCGGCGCATCCGAGGGCAAAAACGTGCGGCCCTCACCGTAATCGGCCATGTGCGCGGACACGCCATCGAGCGTCTTTCCCATTTTCACTTTCAGCCCCGCCTCGGGAAGGTCGGAACAAAAAACCTGCGCGCAGTTGGGTTCTGCAAACACCGCCCGGTTGAGGTCTTTACCGACTTTGCGCCGATCGACATCGTAAGCGGCGACCACCTCGATGTCTTCGGGCCGATAGCCTCCCAGCACCCCATGCATCAAACCGATGGCTCCCTCGAGGTTCGAGCCGCGGTAATAATGGATCCCCTGAATCAGGGAACTGGCGCAATTGCCTATTCCCACAATGGCTATTTTTATTTTCTTCACTTGCAGGTGCTCCCAGGAAAATGAACGTTCTGTAACTTAAAAACGTAGCACAAAGGGCTCTTTCCTTACAGGTAAAACGGGAAAAATCAACGGAATTGCCGGGACGCACCGGAATTCAACGCTTAGAAATCAATGCCTTCCGTTGAAAGTTTTAGCCAGAGAAAATTGGCTCCCAATCTTTTTTGCCGGCCAAAAGTGACGGGCGTCACAAAACCGGACCGGGCATCCGCGTGTCAGGAATATTCGCCCGCATCGACACATTCTCGTTGCGAATTGATTTTTTCCTATTTATAGATATTCAATCCTGCTACCTTTTAATAAATACTTCATTCCCAACGGTTGACAACGATGGTTGCAAATTCGGGTTCCGCATCGTTCGCATTTGAATTGAAGGACTGGACCGCGGTCCTGTTCCTGCCGGTTCCCTCCCCCAGCAAAAGCCTGCAGGAGTGGTACGGCAAGCACATCGCCGGACTGCCTTTTTTGCTGCGCAATATCCTCAATATCCAGCGCGGGGGCATCCGCAGTCTGGTGGTGTACGGCAGCGAACCGATGGAGACGCTGCGGCGCACCATCACCCAGGACCCGCGAATCGATCTGCAACTGAACTGGGCGGACGACAGCCGTCAGCTGCTCCAGGCGATCGGACAGTCCTCAAAAAACCTTTTTCTCGACGGGTCTTTCCTGCACGAAAAAAACAAAATCCGTTCCGCCCTCGTGACCCTGTCGCCAAAGGAGGATTCGGGAAACGGCCGCCTTTTCTACCTGGACACCGAGGCCCTGAAAAACCTGCTCAAGCCCACGGACACCTTCGCCTTCCCCGGCGTGGACAAGGCGCGGGAACAATCCGGGCTCTGGACGGATTCGGCACCCGACCTGGACAAGAGTCTGCTGGTCTACCTTCCGGAAGAGGAACGGCCGAAAATAAAAAACGAAGCGGATTTTCGCAAAGAGAGCAAACGATTGCTGAAAACCTCCGGCGGCCTGTCCAACGACAGCCTGATCACCCGCCTGCTCTCACGCCCGGTTTCCGGATTCCTGACCCGCGGGCTCATCGACACAACGATCACGCCCAACCAGATCACCCTGTTCAGTTTCGCACTCGGAATCGCCGCCGCGGTTTGCTTTTTTATCGGCGGTCATGCGATGGGCATCGCCGGCGCCGCGTTGCTGCTGTTGTCCATCTGGGTGGACGGCGTGGACGGGGAAATCGCCCGCATCAAATTCATGGAAAGCCCGCTGGGGGGAAAGCTCGATATCCTGTGCGACAACCTGGTGCACATTGCGGTTTTCTTCGCCATCGGTTTCGGGCTGTACCAGACCCGCGCCGACGCCCTCTACCTCGGTTTGGGGACCGTCGCGGCGTTGGGGAGCCTGGCCTGCTTTCTCCTGCTGCAAAGCAAAATCATTGCCGGCAAATCCACCCTGAACGCCAAAACGGAGGGACAGGCCGAAAACTGGGTGGACAAGATCAGCAACCGCGACTTCACCCACTTTCTGTTTCTGCTCGCCCTGATCGATCACCTCGACTGGTTCCTCTGGATGACCGCAGTGGGCGTCAGCGGTCTGACGGCCTTTTTAGGATTCATCAAACTGAAAAGCCGGTATATAGGATGAAGCAGGTCGATAAAACAAGCCGTTACCGATCTGACACATAGTTTCAGAGTAAAAAAATACGAGAAGACACACCCAAGTTCTCACCCGAGTTTCACTTCCACTCCCACAACTACAAGTGGGTTTTTTCGAGCGCTGAACCCAATTCGCTTGCAGGTCTTCAAACGGCAGGGGTCGATGTAAGAATTTCTTTCAACTTTTCGCAACAACTCTGGCTGCTTAAGGCGGAGTGTCAGCGCACATTCTGATTCCCGGCCGCTTTTTTCTATCCTCCTGTGCCTTACAAAGACCTTCCTGCTGCGTGCCCCGACTCTCAGGAAAATCACCCACCTCAAGAAAAATTTATACAAGCACAAGCGAATTCTTGATTTTTTTTTTGCATCAACACCCGTAAAACAAACATAAATGATTGTTTTTAAGAATATTATAAAACATTAAACAGCCTCGACATTTTGTCTATATTTATCTTTACAAGATCTATACATAAGTCTATATTAATACTTAGACGCGCGGTTAATATACCCGCAGAAAAAATTCAACAAATCTCTTAAAAGGAATCGAGTCATGAACAACAAGAAAATTTTCTCTACCGTGTTTTCCGTTATTGGCGTAGGCGCCCTTCTTTTTTCAGCAATACCGACATTCGCGAACACCTCAAATCCCGTGCAGGATCCCACGGCCTCCTGGTATGTGACCGAAGACGCTCTGCCGCATGGAAAAACCATGCACGCAGAAAAAATGGCTGTTCCGGTCGTGGAAATTTCGAGTGAACAGGATCTCATCTCTTCCTGGTACGTGACTGAGGATCGTCTGCCTAAGGCAAAGACTCACATGAAAGGAATCATTTCACCCAAACGGTATTCGGGGAATCAGGAAACCACAACGGAAACAATTCTGGATCTGCGAAGCTGGTATGTGACCGAAGACCGGTTGCCTCGAATCCAGTGACCGCCAAGCATGCGATTCGAGCTGCTACAGGTGGGACATGCGGATATTAGACTACATCTTGCGTGGCCCAAGACAATTCAGAAGGGGCACAAACTAGCAAATGAGGAGTGTGCCCCTTCTCAAATATGAAAAATTACGATCCGGAAAAACCAAATTGAAATTCCGCAAAACCGCACGCGACACACTGATAAAAGGATAGGGGATAGGGTTCAGAGAAACGGGTTCGAATCCTAGCCAACCATCTTCACCCGGCATGGATCGATCCGCCCGCCACGTGTAAGTTTTCCGATCGATAGGAAAAGGTTAAGATCAAACAATGAGGAATTCGTCCACAGAAAACGAAATCGAACTCCTCATAAGAGTGGTGCCGAAGAGAGGATTTGAACCTCCACGTTCTTTCGAACACATGATCCTGAATCATGCGCGTCTACCAATTCCGCCACTTCGGCGCCCTGCGGTCGGGGTTGGGATGCTATTATGAAAGGGTTGTCCTGAAATTTCAAGACGGAATCAAGAGGGACCCGCTTCTTTCAGGGCGTCCGGCCCCTTTTCCTCGATTTCGACCAGCTTGCTCACGGACAGCGAATCGTGCAGCACGAAATAAAGCCCTCCCGCCAGAACGACCCCGAAATTGACCGCCCAGCACACGACCCCGAAGCTGACCGCCGTCACTTCCGGCACGTGCATGATCTCGTGCAGGGCGAACAAAATCGCCGCATTGAAGGACCCGAGAAACGCCGGCGTCGGAAGAACCGTGATCAGCACACACACAAACAGCGTGACGAGCATGACCGATTGCAGGGACGGGTCGGGAAGTTCATACGCCCAGAAGAACGGATAATAGCTCAAAACGATCGCCGCCCACACCAGAAGCGTGAAAAACACGATCTTCAAAACGGCCGCAAGATTTTTCGTCGCCATGCAGCCCAGGCTGAATTCCTCCAGCAGATATTCGATCTTGTTCTGCCAGGTTTCGGGCAACGGGCGAAGGAGTTTCCGCAGAAAGCGCATCAACCCTTCCTTGTGATTCACCATCAGATAAACGAACAGCATGAGCGCAGCCAAAAGAACGGCGCTCACCTGCCCGAATCGCGTCGCCAGCACCTGCACCGGCACCCCGGATACCATCGCCTGCGGGTCGATGATGTCCGCGTGAAACACGAACACCCAGACGAACAGAAAAAGCAGCGCCGCGACGTCGAACAGACGTTCGACCACGATCGACGCGAACGCACCCGAGAATGACACATCGAGTTTTTTTCCCAGCAGGTAGGCGCGCAAAAACTCTCCCGCCCGCGCCGGCAGGATATTTCCCATGAACCCGATCATCAGCGGGGAATACAGGGCGCCCACCTTCACCGCTTTCATGGGAGCGAGCAGAATCCGCCACCGGTAGGCGCGCAACACAAAGCTGAGCAGCATGAAGCCCACCGCCGGCAGCAGATAGATGTACTCCACCGTTTTGAAGGAATCCGAAAGCTCCTGAAACGAAACGTTGCGCAAGGTGTAGTACAAAGCCGCCGCGGCGATGGCCAGGCCCAGCAGCAGTTGTTTCCAGTTCTTCAAGGAGCGTTCTCCAGAATCACGTTTGCGGTTTCGACATCCTTTCGGATCTGCGCCACCAGTTCGTCGGCGGACGCAAAGGCGATTTCACTGCGGATGCGGTCCACAAACTGAACCTCGATTTCCTCGCCGTAGATTTTCCGGTCGAAATCGAAAATGAACACCTCGACGCTCAACCGGTCGCGGTTGAAGGTCGGGTTGAACCCCACGTTCACCGCACCGCGGTAGCGCTTGCCCTTTAAAAGCACGTAGGCGGCATACACCCCCGTTCCGGGAGTCTGCACCTTGCTGGTGTCGATGTTGGCGGTGGGAAACCCGATAGCCTTGCCGGTGTGGTGGCCGTGCACCACGGGACCGCGGATCGAATAATAGCGGCCGAGAAACTCCTGCGCCCCCTGCACGTCGCCTTCCTCGATCAGCTCCCGCACGTGCGAGCTGCCGACCAGGTGGCCGTTGATTTTGATCGGATCGACCACGTGGACCACGAATCCGAACTCCTCGCCCATTTTCTTGAGGTAGTCGATGGTGCCCTCCCGGCCGCGGCCAAACGCATAATCGAATCCCACCACGATCTCCCTGACACCGATTTTATCCACCAGCACATTCCTGGCGAAATCCCGCGGCCGCTGGTCCGCGAACTGCCGCGTGAAATCGGCGCAGATGACCAGATCGATGCCGTTCGCTTCGATGAGTTCCATCTTCTGGCGAAAGGTCGTGAGCAGAGGCGGCACCCGCTCGGGAGCGATGATTTTGAGCGGATGCGGTTCGAACGTGAAAGCGATCGAGGTGCCCTTCGCAGCCTGGGCGATCTCGGCGGTTTTTCGAAACAGCATTTGATGACCGATGTGCACGCCGTCGAAATTGCCGATCGAAACCACCGGATAGGCGATGGGCCCCACAATGTTTTTCGTACCCCGGACAATTTTCATTTGCGAATGCGAATCATCGAGCCTTGCCGTTCCGCAGGATTACCAGCGATCCCCGCCGCTGTCAACACCGGTATAGACCGGCAGTATGCGCATGCCGAAGCCGGTCCTCCACCAAAGGGCCCCACTCTATCCGTTTGCTTTTTCCGGACTTGTGCGTTCCCCGCAGCAGGATAGCGAAACCCGATCTCATTAGCAAACCGGCCTTTCATCTGGTAGAATTTTTCATATTCCAAGCCAAACGGTTTTGGGGAGATTCCCCATGTTCGACATCGGTTTTCATGAAACCCTGATCATCATGGCCACTGCCGTGGTGGTCATCGGTCCTCAGAACATTCCCAAACGGGTTCAATGGATGAAGAGGAATTTCAGGAAATTGCAGGCTCATTCCTTTCTGGACTGGTTATATTATGCGGTCCTCATTTTGATTGCCCTTGTCGTGCTGGCGAACAACCCTTTCATCTGGTAGAATTTAGCTGTATCCTGAGAACGCAAGGACAACCTGTCATGGAGTCGGCCCATGTTCGACATCGGTTTTTTTGAAATCCTCATCATCATGGCCATCGCCGTGGTGGTCATCGGTCCTCAGAACCTGCCCAAGCTCGCCAAAGCGATCGGCAAAGGCTGGGGAGAGTTCCAGAACACCTTCAGCAGCCTCAAGCAAGAAGTGATGGACGAGGCGGAAGGCCTGAAGCAGAACGTCAACATGGAAGTTCTGGAACAGGATGTGATGAACGCCACCAAGGTGGACGTAGACGTCAACCTCGACCTTTCCGAAAAGAGCCTCGGCCTCACCAACGATTCCGACAGCTCAACGAAAAACACCTGATTCGTTTAACCGCCCTCAACGGAACCGGGCGGGCACCGGCCGCCGATTCAGTGGCGGCAACCGGTTGCGCGCGCCGCCATCGATTCGTTCCCTCAGCGTCCAGAGTCTGCAAACCGCAGACGATATGGCAAGCTGCATCTTGAAATCCACGACTCGCATTTCCCGCATCCTTAAAACATGATCAGCACCGTCTCCTTCCACCCCTTCATCTCGCATTTCCCCATAGCTCTCTTCATTGCCGGGGTCGCGCTGATTTTTCTGTCGTGGAAACACAACAATCCGTTGTACAAATCGGCGGGTTCGTTCAACCTGAGCCTGGGGCTGCTGGCTGCGGTGATGGCGGATTTTTCCGGCATGCTGTCCGCCGATCTGAGCCTGCGCTCCACGGTGGAGGTGGAAGGACATCAGGGATACTCGTTCCTCTTCACGGTCCTTTACGGTTTTTGCGCGGGCTATTCGTACACCCGCCCCTACTCGAAAATCGCCGTGTTTTTTTACGCGACCGGATTGTTGTCCCTGGCCGCATCCGGCTGGTCCGGTTACGTTCTCGTGTTCTAGATCAGCGACTGCTTCGCCGACACGCCGAACCGGTGCACCATCTCTCCGCCGAAAAAACCGGTGGCGAGCACCGTGCACAGCCCGAGAAAGAGCAGCAGGTAATACAGCCCGCCCCGCTGGCTGCGAAACCGCGCCAGCAACAGCGCCGCCATAAATATCCCCACAGAAGAAAACGCAAACAGGATGTGGTTGCCGAGAAAGCTTCTGAATTTTTCCGTGTTTTCCAGACTCAACATGCCGAGATAACCGACGACCAGCACCGGAAACGCGCTCCAGAAACCGAGGCGCAGGTTGAACCGCCCGGCGGCGGAAACCACCTCCTCGTTGCGGAGCTTCCCGTAAAGCTCGAACAGCGCGCCGCTCACCAGAAGCCCCATGGGAAAGTGCACGATCAGAGGATGCAGTTTTGCAAAAAACATGGCTCACTCACACCGGTTGCGTTTTTCTGCGGAAAATCTCGGCAAGCACCACCCCCGCCGCCACAGACACATTCAGAGACTGCATCTCCTGCGTCCCCGGAATCCGCACCAGCGTGTCGCAGCGCTTTTTGACTTTTTCCGACAACCCTTCCCGCTCGTTGCCCACAACCAGCACGCAGGGAAATGAAATCGACGCCTCATACAGGGACCGCCGCGCGTCGAGATCGGCCCCCAGCACGAACGCCCCCTGCTTGCGCAGATCCCGCAGCACCGAGGCCAGGTCCGAACACCCGTAAAACGGGACCACCTCCAGAGCGCCTTCCGCCATGCGCGCCGCCGAGGGCGCGAACCACTTTTCTTCCTTTGCGGCCGGGGCGACCATTCCGTTCACCCCGAAAAAAGCGCAGGACCGCAAAATCGCGCCGCGGTTGTGCACGTCCTCGACGCGGTCCAGCGCGACCAGCACCGCATCCTTGGGCAACGGTTCCCGTGTCAGAGCATGCGCCCGCCTGGCTTCCAGGGGACGCACCACCATCACCACCCCTTCGTGATGCACACTGGCCGCGACTTTGGCGAGGTCCTCCGCATTCAGTTGCCGATACGGCAGCTTGCGCGCGGCGCACCATTTCTTCACCGCTCCCAGTTCGGCGGAACGCGCCCTGCTGAAAAAAACGCGCAGGATGTCCTTGGGCCGCTTTTCGAACAGGCGCATGCAGGCGTTCCAGCCGTAAAGGGCGAACTCCGGCGGCCGGGAGTTTTTCGGCTTGGAATTCTTTTTCGCTTTTGCTTTCGTGTCGTTCAAGGAATGCCGTCTCAGCCGTGTCCGCCCATGAGAAACGCTTCGGATTCGTCGAAGCGGGGAGCGGGAAGGTGCGCGCGAGCCTCGAAAAACGCGGCCGCAAACGCAACCACCTCGTCGGGTGTGGGAATCAGAAACACTTCGCGGCGGAACGCGGCGGCGCCCGGATAGCCGAATGCCAGCCAGGTGGAAAATTTACGCAGCAGGATGAGCGTGATGCGCGTGTCGTAATAGGTCCGCAACCCTGAGAGGTAGCGCGTCAGCAGATCGAGCGCGGTCATGTCTTCCCGTCCGTGAACGCCCATGCACTGACGGAAAATCCACGGATTGCGCAACGCGCCGCGGCCGATCATGACCGCATCGACGCCGTATTTCTCCAGACAACGCCGGGCGCGCGCCGGATCGCGGATATCGCCGTTGCCGATGATGGGGATCGACGCTTTCTGTTTCACCTCTGCGATCAGATCCCAGTTTGCCCGCCCCTCGTATCCCTGAGTGCGGGTGCGGCCGTGGATCGCCACCCATTCGCAACCGGCGTTGGCGGCGGCACGCACGCATTCGTGAATCGTCAGCTCTTCGTCGCTCCAGCCGGTGCGCATCTTCACCGTGAGGGGCAGCGGGATGCCCCGCTTGATCTGCGTCAGAAACGACTCCAGGTACGCGGGGTCGCGCATCAACGCCGCGCCGCAGCCTTTTTTCACCACCTTTTTCACCGGGCAGCCGAGGTTGATGTCGATGAAATCGCCCCCATCCTCCTGCACCTTCCAGGCGGCGTCGATGATCTCCTCTGCGGACTCGCCGAATAACTGGATGCCCACGATCGTCCTGCGATCGGGGTGGATGCGCATCATCTGACGGGTTTTTCCGGAACGGTACAATAGCCCTTTCGAAGACACCAGCTCCGAAACCAGCACCCCCGCCCCCAGCTCGTCCATCAACCCGCGGAACACCACATCGGTGATCCCCGCCATGGGCGCCAGCCAGAAGGGATTGCGCGCCTTGGCGAACAGATTGCCCGTGGGCTTGGAAGCCGCTTTGTTTGCGTTCAAAACAGCAGGGGTCATGGCATTTCGCTCTCAACCTCTTTGAGAAAGGGCATAAAGTGCGCAGGCGGTGCGGCGCTGAACTCCATCTGCGATTCGAACAGTTTGAAACGGGCTTTCAAGGCGTGCAGCCCCATCGCCGAGGCGCATCCCGATCCCGTGCCGTACACCGGATCGTTGACCACCGGATGACCGGCGCTGCTCAGATGCACCCGGATCTGGTTGGTGCGGCCGGATCGGGGGATCGCCTTGAGCAGGGATTTTCCATCCAGAGTCGCAAGCCATTCAAAATCCGTATCGGCCGGCTTCGGGTTTTGCAACCCTTCACCGGTGGCGCGTTTGGACCCGCGTATTTTTCCGATCGCCGCCCGCACGGTGAAACGTTTCTTTTTCGGCACCCCTTCCACCAGCGCCAGGTATTCCTTGTGAATCCGGTTTTCCTGAAACGCACGCATCAGATGGGTTGCAGCTTCTTTGCTGCGTGCAAAAACCAGCACGCCGGTGGTCGCCGCATCGAGCCGCTGCACCGGCCGGGGAATTTCATCGGGATAAACCGTTTTTAAAACCTCAGTCATGCTGTTTTTGAAATAACGCCCGCTCGGATGCACGGGAATAGGTGCGGCCTTGTTGAACACCCGCAGATGCCGGTCCTCAAAGATCACATCCAGCGCACGGTTCGCAGGGGGCTCGCTGCGCATCCCCATGCGGGTTGTGATCCTGTCCTGGGAACGCAGCACCGATCCCAGTGCCGCAGGACGGCCGTTGACGTGAATCCGCCCCGCTTCGATGGTGAGCTTCCACTGCGCTTCGCTCCAGTAACCGAAACGCGCCGCAAAGTAGTGTTCGATGCTATATCCGGCGAAGCGCTCGGGAACGTGAGATTCGTAAACCTGCTCGGAAGGGGGAAGGGTGTGCAAGGATGCCATCGAGAAAGAGTCCCGGCCGGATCGGGCGGCTGTGCTCCGGCCCTGATTTCACAAAACCGGGTGACGCGCGGTCACCCGCTCAATTCAAGGAAGGATTGACCGGGGCCTTGATCAGATATTCGTATTCTTTTCCCATCGACTTCACGACTTGGGGCCACACCTGATCTTCTTCCGGTTCGAACACGAATCGTTCCGTGGCGTCGCAGGTGAGCCAGCTTCTCTGCTCCATCTCACCCGCCAACTGTCCCGCCGCCCAGCCGGAATAGCCGAGATAAAAGCGCACGTTGGATTCCGGGTCGGGGATGTTCTCGACGACCTTTTCGAGAAAATTCCAATCCATCCCCAGATACACGCCCTCGCAGATCTGGTCCAGCTCGGGAATCGTTTCCGGGGAGCGGCAGACATAAAACATCTGCGACTGGGAAACCGGGCCGCCGATGTACACTTTGCCCCTGAACGACTGCAGCCGGTCTACGTTGATCTTTTCAAACACTTCGGCAGGGTTCACCGGCGCCACCTTGTTGATGACCAGGCCGAACGAGCCGTGCTCGTCGTGATTGCACAAGAGGACGACGGTGCGGGAGAAGTTCGGGTCCGGCAGCACCGGGTTGGCGATCAGGAAAGATCCTTTACCGTACGTTTCGCTCATTACGCCTCAATATATTGTAAACGAATAAACGGGAACCGATCTGGCATCGATTCCCGATGACCGCAAACGCCGACCTCAAAGGTTCAAAGATTGCAGTTTTTTGAAATTCGGTCCGAGCCGGGCTTTTTCCTTGGCAATCCGGGAAGCGAAATTGTTGTCGAGATAGGCCGCCACCAGATTGGGAAACCGTTTGGACTCGGACAGCGCCAGAATGCCGGCATCGCCGATTTCATTCTGCGCCAGGTCCAGATCCTCGATCTTTTCCAGACCGTTTTTCTCCGCCAGCACCTTGGCGCCTTCGTCTTTGATATAGTTGCGGTACAGATTGAGGGTCTTGACTTTCTTGAGCACCTTCGAGTCCACCAGCGCCCGGATGCCATCCGGGCCGATGTCGTTGCCCCCCAGTTCCAGCCAGTTCACTTTGGAAAAAACCTCCGCTTCCGCAAGCAGGCGCACGCCCTTGTCGCCGATGCGGTTGCCCCCCAGGTTCAGCCGTTTCACTTTGCTCAGCCGGTCGTCCAGGCAAAAAATGCCCATCCCGTTGGATCCGACGCAATATCCTTTGAGGTTGAACTCCTTGCCGTCGGAAGAAAGGCACTCATTGAGCGTTTTTTCCATGGTTTCCCGCAGTTTTTCACCGGTCAATGCGCACGGTTCCGCAGGTTTGTAGATTTCAAAATGGGTGATGGAAGGCATGCTGACCCCTCGCAAACGAGACTGAGAAATCCTACTGTTTTATAATGGGTTACCCGTCAAAAACGGATCGGTCGCAGCGGTTGAATTATATCGAAGTCTAACTTTATAAAAGGTTTTGAACAGGCTATTATAAGGTTGACAGAAAATCAATAATATTTTAGATTTCCGAGTTTCACCGGAGGAACATATGAAGCTGGATTTTGAGAAGATGGGTGGTCTGGTTCCCGCCATCATTCAGGATGCGGAATCGGGCCAGGTGTTGATGCTCGCCTACATGAACCCGATCGCCTGGGAAAAAACGCTGGAAACGGGCAAAGCCTGGTTTTACAGCCGCTCGCGCGACAAGCAGTGGATGAAGGGTGAAGAAAGCGGCAACGTGCAGATCGTCAAGGAAGTCTATGTCGATTGCGACGACGACACGGTTTTGTTGAAAGTCGAACAGGTGGGCAAGGCCGCCTGCCACAAAGGTTACACCAGTTGTTTTTTCAGAAAGCTCGATGGCGAGCTTGAAGTGGTCGAAGAACGGATTTTCGACCCGAAGCAAGTGTACAAAAAGTCCTGAAATATCTACCCTTCACCTAGAAAGAGCCCAACCCCATGAGCGGCAACGTTTTAAAATTAGGCATTCCCAAAGGCAGTCTGGAAGAGGCGACCGTCAAGCTGTTTGCCAAAGCAGGCTACGAAGTCAAAATCAAAAGCCGTTCCTATTTTCCCACGATCGACGACGACGAAATCGAATGCATGCTGATCCGCGCCCAGGAAATCGCCCGCTACGTCGCGGATGGCGTTCTCGATGTCGGTCTCACCGGCAAAGACTGGGTCATGGAAAACCGCGCCGATGTCGTGGAAGTCGCCGACCTGGTTTACTCCAAGCAGTCTTCCCGGCCGGTGCGCTGGGTCCTGGCCGTTCCCAACGATTCGTCCATCCAGACGGTCAAGGACCTGCAGGGCAAACGCATCGCCACGGAAGCCGTGAACATGACCGTCGATTACCTGAAAAAACACGGCGTCACCGCCAATGTCGAATTTTCCTGGGGCGCCACCGAAGTCAAACCCCCCAAGCTGGTGGACGCGATCGTGGAAATCACCGAGACCGGCAGTTCCCTGCGCGCCAACAATCTCAGAATCGTCGATACCCTGATGCAGTCCAACACCAAATTCATAATGAACAAGGATGCCCACAAAGATGAGTGGAAAAAAGACAAAGCCGCTCGCCTCGTCCTGATGCTGCAAAGCGCCATGGCCGCCAACGGAAAAGTGGGCCTGATGATGAACGTTCCCAAGTCCAAACTAGACACCGTGTTGAAAATCCTGCCTCCGGAGAAAAAGCCGACCATCGCTCAATTGAGCGATGGTGACTGGGTCGATGTCAGCGTGATTCTTGACGAAAAGATGGTGCGCACCATCGCCCCCGACCTCAAGCAGGCAGGCGCCGAGGACATAGTGGAATATCCGCTCAATAAAATCATTCATTGATGGGAAGCGAACGCGCCTCTCCATCGTAAGCACGTGGACCCTTAATTCCGCCTGAGATGGGCAACCTTTGCCATGAAAAAGAAGAAAGACAACAAAAAGAAATCCGGCTCCGAACAAAAAAACACCGAAAGCAACTCAAACGGAAACGATACCAGCCAATCCTCAGACGACAACGCCGACTCTCAAGAACAAAACGAAGCGTCCGAGGTGACCGCCGGGAATTCCTCTTCCCAGCAGGATAAAAAAAACCTCACTCTGATCGCCGTGGCCGCGCTTCTGGTCCTGGTCGTCGGCCTGTCGATCGCGCTGTTCCAACAGTCGCAGAGCAAACAGGAATCGTTGGATGAAATCCAATCGCTTCTGGGCACCATGCAGACCCGGCTCAAAAGCCTGGAAACCGAAGCCAACGCCCCCTTTCAAACTCCCGAGTCGCTCACCGCTTTAAAGAAAGAACTCAACACGCTGAAACAGGAAGTCGCCGCCAGGATGAATCCCGAAACGACGGCGTCCGCGGTTCCGGCTGCAACCGAAAACCCGTCCATCAGCATGTCGGTCAAGGCCGTGGGAGAAGGAAACGAAGTGGAAGTGGTGGACATCCAGGAAGAAACCGTGGGTGACACGGCCGGGCAAAGCACCGAAACAGCGCAAGCGGCTGCGGAAGAGAGCGCCGCCGCCGAAGAAACCGCGAGCGATGCCGAAGACATCCCGGACGATCAGATCGTCATGAATCCGCAGGAACCGGCGACTGCATCTGAAGGCGACGAAGGCGAAGCCGCCGACACCGCTTCTGCCGAAGAAACCGAACAAACTGCGGAAACCGCAAAGGCTCCCGAAGCAGTACCCAGCGTGAGCGAAGGCGAACAGACCGCCGACGCTTCCGCGGCAATAGAAGCGGAAGCAGCCGCGGCCGACGCCGAGACTGAAGAGGCCGCTGCAGAAGAGCCTGCTGCCGAGGCCGAGCAGGCCGCAGACGCCTCCGGTGATGAAAGCGAAGAGGCAACTGCTGAAAGCACGGACATCCCCGACGAAGAAGTGGTTTTGGCACCCGCTGAGACGCCTGCAGGGACCGGCACCGAAGAAGCTGCCACCAGCGAGAGCGAAGCTGCTGAAGAGACCGCAGAGGCCACGGAGGCTTCCGATGAAAGCGAAGCGGAAGCCGTCGCTGAAAGCGCAGACGCCCCCGCTGAAGCTGAAGAAGCGGTCGTAGCGTCGGCCGAGACGTCTGAAGAGGCCAGCACCGGGGAAGCGTCCGGCGAGGATGCAGCTGAGCAGACCGCGGATGCCTCCGGCGATGAAAGCGAAGAGGCAACTGCTGCAAGCACGGACATTCCCGACGAAGAAGTGGCCGTAGCACCTCCTGAGGCGACTGCGGAGACCGGCACCGAAGAAGCCGCCGACAGCGAGAGCGAAGCTGCTGAAGAGACCGCGGAAGCCACAGACGCTTCCGATGCCAGTGAAGCGGAAGCCGTCGCTGAAAGCGCAGACGCCCCCGCTGAAGCCGAAGAAGTGGTCGAAGCGTCGGCCGAAACATCTGAAGAGGCCAGCGCCGGGGAAGCGTCCGGCGAGGATGCAGCCGAAGAGATCGCAGAGGCCTCCGGTGATGAAAGCGAAGAGACCGCCGCTGCAGACACCGCCGAAGTGGAAGCGGAACCCGAAGCTGTAGAGGAAGTGGAGCAGGCCGAAGCTGCCCCTGCGGAAACCGAATCTTCAGAAGAAGCCGAAGCGTCTGAAGAAGAAACGGCCGAAGTGCTGGAAGGAACGGGAGCCCACTCCGCAACCATGACGGCGGATGCGGGAAGTGACGCGCAAACGACCGGGACCCAGGAAGATCGGCCCGAGGATGTGCGGAACTATCTCGATTTCATCGAAAACTCCGCGCGCAAAGCCGTCGATTTCCTCAAATCCGCGTTCAACTGATCACGATCCTTCCCGCCCGTGGGTCACCGCGGGCGGGAACGGGTTTCTTCCGCCCTCCCGTTCATACAAACTCGATCGGGGTCTTCTCCGGCACCAGTCCCCGCTCCACGCACATCCCCTGAAAGCGCAGCAACCCCTCCACCTCTTTTTTCCCCAGCCGATAGCGGATTCTCTGCCGCAGGTACCGTTCGCAGACGTCTTTATCCAGTCCCTGTTGTTGTGCGTACGCGGGCAAATACGAATCCATCCGCTTAAGGCCTGCTTCCGGCGCGTCCACGATGCGTTCCCGCAATTGAGGATCCAGCGCGACGCCCTCGCGAACCGCGATCACCGCATGCACAAAAGGCAGGCCGGTGCGATCGAACCACGCCTCGCTGAGATCGAACACCTGCAAGTCCGCTTGCAACCGGGAAATGCGAAACGCCTGATCGCCGATGATCAGCCCCGCCTGGCGCGATTCAAGCATGGCTTCGGGATCGGGAGCGAACGGCTCGTACACGACATCGGCTGCAAAGCGATCACCAAACAAAATCTGCAACAGAGCGATGGACGTGCGCGACCGGCGATCGAAGGCGATGGATTTGAGGGAAGAAAGCGGAGCGCTGGCAGCGAACAGAACCGTGTCCACTTTCCCGTCCGAAGCGATGCAGATCCCATCCAGCAGGCGGTGTCCAGGGCTCAGCTTGAAAAACGCCACAGCGGGAATCATGGCGAGATCGAATTCACCGGCTTCAAACCGCTCGGCCAAAGCGGAAGGCGTGTCCCGCACCACCTCAATCCCGGAGTTTTTCTGATCACCGGAAAGCGAAGCGAGAAGCGGCTGCGCGTTGAGAAAATCGTGCAGCCCGAATCGAAGGGATTTGCGCATCGTGAGAACCGGTTCAACGCATTCGGGAAAACCGTTCCCGATCGCGCGTGTAAAAAACAAAGAGGGATGGGGGGTTTCCCCCCATCCCTCAAGTGAATCGCAAATTTTTAAATCAAATGAAAAGCGGCGCCAGCACGAGAGAAACGATGGACATCAGTTTGATGAGAATGTTCATCGCAGGCCCCGACGTGTCTTTCAGCGGATCGCCCACGGTGTCGCCGACGACCGTCGCTTTGTGCGCCTCGGAATTCTTGCCGCCCAGGTTGCCGCTTTCGACGTATTTTTTCGCGTTGTCCCAGGCGCCGCCGCCGTTCGACATGAACAGCGCGAGCAGAACACCCACAAGGGTCGAACCCACCAGCATGCCTCCCAGCGCTTCCGCCCCCATCGCGAACCCGATGACGATGGGCATCGTGAACGCCACCACACCCGGAGCGATCATTTCGCGTAGAGCCGCCTGGGTGCTGATGTCGATGCAGCGCGCGCTGTCCGGCTTTCCGGTGCCTTCCATCAATCCCGGAATCTCGCGGAACTGCCGCCGGATTTCCTCGACCATGGTGAAGGCCGCTTTGCCGACGGAGGTCATGGTCAACGCTGCCACAAAGAACGGAACCACACCACCCACCAGCACGCCGATGATGACCGTTGTTTGGGTGATATCGATGGCCTCGATGCCCGCCGCCTGCGTGAACGCTGAAAACAGCGCCAGCGCCGTCAGCGCCGCAGAACCGATGGCGAATCCTTTTCCGATCGCCGCCGTGGTGTTGCCCACCGCATCCAGACCGTCGGTGATTTTGCGGGTGTCCTCACCCAGGCCCGCCATTTCGGAAATGCCGCCCGCGTTGTCGGCGATGGGACCGTAGGCGTCCACCGACATGGTGATGCCCACCGTCGCTAGCATGCCCACAGCGGACAGCGCCACGCCGTACAACCCGGCGGATTCGGAGCCTGCGAAAATGGCGACCGCAATGATGATCACTGGCAGCACCGTGCTTTCCATCGCCACCGCAAGACCGGTGATCATCACGGTAGCCACACCGGTTTTGCTGGATTCGGCGATCTTGACCACCGGCCCGTGCGCCGTGTAGTACTCGGTGATCAGCCCGATGGCGATACCGGCCACGCAGCCGAACAACAGCGCCCAGAAGACGCCCCAAGGCAGTCCCATGAATTTGATGACGATGACCGCGACGAACAGCATGACGAACGCGCTCACGAAGGTGCAGTTACGCAGCGCCGATGCGGGATCCATGTTTTCCAGCACGTTCATGGCGCGGATGCCGACGATGGATGAAATCAATCCGACCATCGCGATGATCACGGGAAGCGACATGTACTCGAATTTCATCGTCGCCATGCTCGCGCCGATGGCGATCGTCGCGATCATCGAACCGCAGTAGGATTCAAAGATATCCGCTCCCAGTCCCGCCGTGTCGCCCACGCAGTCGCCCACGTTGTCGGCGATGACGCCCGGGTTTCTCGGATCGTCTTCCGGAATGCCCGCTTCCACTTTACCCACCAGATCCGACCCGACGTCGGCGGTCTTGGTGTAGATGCCGCCGCCCACACGCGCGAACAGGGCGATGGAACTCGCGCCCATCGCGAAACCGCTGATCACGCTGGCCGAGTCGCCGCGGGCGAAAAGCAGGAACAGACCGCCCACACCCACGAGCCCGAGGCTGGCCACGCACAGGCCCATCACCGATCCGCCGTTGAAGGCGATGTTGAGGGCCTTGGCCTGGCCGCTGTCGTTTGCGGCCTGTGAGGTGCGCACGTTTGCGGTGGTCGCCGCGTTCATTCCGAAAAAGCCCGCCAGCATCGAGCAGCCGGCGCCGATGGCGTAGGACACCGCCGTCCAGAAGCCGATCCAAAGGCCCTTCTGGGTGGAGATGACGATGAGCAAAAGCAGAAACACCGCGCCGATGAAATAACCCAGGATGCGGTACTCGCGGGACAGGAACACCATCGCACCTTCGTGAATGGAGTCGGCGATTTCCATCATCTTCTCATTGCCTTCGGGCTGGTCATCGACGTTTTCAAATATTTTCCAGGCCACCACGAGGCCGAACAAACCGAACACAATGGCGAAATAGACAAAATTGTGCGATGCGTCGAAGAGAGCCATCAACACATAAACCAAAATGGATATGCCGACAAATATCAGCTCTCCGGTGTATTCCTTTAGCATCCTGATTAATCCTCCGTTAGATGAGTTCGTTTGTTGAGTTCCTTGAGCGTCGCTTCAATCAGCTGCACCGCATTTTCGATGACCGTATTCAGCGCTTCCATTTCTTCATCCTCAAACGGGGTCAGCACGTAATCTACGATATCGTCCCGGTCCTCGGGCCGCCCGATGCCGATGCGGATCCGGTGGTATTCCCGGGTCTGAAGGCACTCGGTGATGGACCGGATGCCGAGCTGGCCCCCGTCCCCTCCCTTGCTCTTCTTTTTGATTTTTCCCAAAGGAAGGTCGATGTCGTCATGCACGACAACAACCTGTTCCGGAAGCAACTTCAAGGCGGACAGCAGCGCCTTGGCGGACCGGCCACTCCGGTTCATATAAGTCATGGGCTTGGCCACCACGACATCGAGATCGTCGATCGTTCCCTGCCCGTAGAGGCATTGGTAGCCATGACGCGTCAACGCAATGTTGTGCTTTTCCGCCAGGTTGTCCACGACGAGAAACCCGGCATTGTGTCGCGTCAGTTCATACCGCGGCCCGGGATTGCCCAGCCCCAATATGAGGTACACAGCTGAGATCAGGACCCTTCTTTCTTATCGGCGTCCTTGTTTTCTTCCTTGGTTTCGGCATCGGCGGCGGCTTCACCTTCGACGGCCTCGCCTTCCTCGCCTTCAGCCGGCTCCTCTTCTTTGACCTTCTCAAGGTACACGCTGACCACCGTGTCGGCCGGATCGTCGGTGATCGTCATCTTTTCCGAAACCGGCAGGTCGCGGACGTGCACCACGTCCCCCAATTGCACCTGGGTCATGTCGATTTCAAGTCCTTCCGGAATATCGCCGGGCAGACACTCCACGTGCAATTCCTTCATCACGTGGTTCACCAGCCCGCCCAGCTTCTCGCCCGGCGAGTGGCCCATGAGTTTGATCGGAACGAGGACCTTGGTTTTCTTGTTCATGTCCACTTCCAGAAAATCCACATGCAGCCAGTCTTCCCTGAGCGGGTGTTTTTGAAAGTCCTTCAAAATCACCTGACGCTTCTGCGCGCTGTCGCCTTCCAGGTTCAGCTCGATCAGGGTGTTCTGTCCCTTTCTCTCAAGGATCTTGTGCAATTGCTTGGGATTGACATTTAAGAGCAGGTTGTCCTTCATGCCGTACAGAACTCCGGGCAGGAAGTTTTCCCTCCGGGCTTTCCGCGCGGCGGACTTGCCTTTTTGATCCCTCAGTTTTCCTTCCAATGCGGCTGACGCCATGATGCCTCCCGATCAATCGAATAACGAACTCACCGAAGTCTCGCGGTGAATCCTGAGAATCGCCTCCCCCAGGAGGGGAGCGACGGATAATATTTTGACTTTTGGATTGTTCTCCAGAGTGTCGTGCAAGGGAATCGTGTTGGTGGCCACCAGCGATTTGAGCGGCGATTTCTCGATCCGTTTCGCCGCCGGACCGGAAAGCACCGGATGCGTGCAGCAGGCGTGCACCTCCGTGGCGCCTTGTTGCAGCAGCGCATCGGTCGCTTCCATCAGGGTGCCTGCGGTGTCGATCATGTCATCGACGATGAACGCCACTTTCCCTTTCACATCACCGATGATGTTCATCGCCTTCGCTTCGTTGGGGAGCTCCCGGCGTTTGTCGATGATGGCGAGCGACGTTCCCAGGCGCTTGGCGAACGCCCGCGCCCGCTCCACCCCGCCCGCATCGGGTGAGATGACGATCATATCCTTGAGATTGAGCTCCTTGATGTATTTGACCAGAACGTTCATCGCAAAAAGATGGTCCACCGGCACATTGAAAAACCCCTGGATCTGCCCGGCATGCAGATCCACCGTCAACACCCGGTCGGTGCCGGCGGTCTCCAGCAGGTCCGCCACCAGCTTGGACGTGATGGGGACCCGGGGCTCGCATTTGCGGTCCTGCCGGGCGTAGCCGTAGTAAGGCAGCACGGCCGTGATGCGCTTGGCCGAGGAACGCCTGAGCGCATCGATCATGATGAGCATTTCCATCAGGTTGGTGTTTCCGGGATTGCAGGTGGATTGGATCACGAACACATCGCCGCCGCGCACGTTTTCATCGATCTTCACGTAAATTTCCTGGTCGGAAAAATCGCGGATGACCGTTCTTCCGAGAGCGACGTTCATATAACGGCAAATATCCTCTGCCAGGAGAGGATTTGCCCTTCCGGAAAACACCAGAACCCTGCCATTTTCATGTGCGTCCATACAGCCTCTTGAATAAAACTGGGGCGGGAGGATTCGAACCTCCGAATGCAGGAACCAAAATCCTGTGACTTAGCCGCTTGTCGACGCCCCAAAAACCTTCACGATGCTTCTAACGGTGACCGGAATCAATCACCCTCGGATACCGGGTCATGGGTCGAGCCGAAAAAAAATGATCCCAAAAAAATCAAATGATTGCGGATTTAAAACGGGAACGGGATACGGGGAGGAGGCGTGATGCCGGAAGTGAGCCCAGTGCGATTGCGCAAGGGATCCTCGCAACGTTATGGGTAATTCAGCATTTCCTCTGGCAAAAATTCGGAAACCTCTGAAATGGTTTCCGTAACAAACAACAACCCTTTGTCACTTCGTTTCATTTTCGAGCAGGCTGCGTTCGCCTGCTCCGGGCTGTCAAAAATGCCAAAGACTGTAGAACCACTCCCAGATAGAAGAGCCCCTTTCGCCCCTTGAGCTAAAAGTTCAATTTTGATGGCCTCGATTTCTGGAAACCGTTCTTCCACAACAGGTTCCAAGTCGTTGTGCAATCGGCTCCCTAAGGCGACGATCTCCGATTCAGATAAAAATTTTTCGAGAATGCTAATATGATTTCCGGGCTTTGTCAACTTGATTTTTAAGGCCCGATAGACCTCGGAAGTGGTGATTGGAAAGCCTGGGTAAACCAAAACGACGCTAAATTTTCCAGAGGGTTTCGCCACCGGCTCCATGATCTCTCCGCGCCCCCGGCCCAGCGCGCACGGCCCCCACAGGAAGAAGGGGACATCCGAGCCGAGCTGCGCCGCAAATGTGGAAAGCCGATCCCGTGTCAATTTGAGATCCCACAGTCGGTTGAGCCCCATCAGAACCCCCGCCGCATTGCCGCTGCCCCCGCCGAGCCCGGCACCGGCCGGGATATTCTTTTTGAGATGAATTCGCACTCCCGAACTTTTTTCGGGAAACGCATCGCGAAGCAGCGCCGCCGCCCGGACGGCCAGATTGGAAGCATCCTGAGGGATCCCCGGCGCACAACATTCCAGCTCGATGCCCTGAGCGACCGGCTCCAGATCGATCTCATCGAACAAAGACACCATCTGCAGGAGGGTTTCCAGTTCGTGGTAGCCATCGGGCCGCTTGCCCAAGATGAAAAGCCCCAGATTGATTTTCGCGGGAGTTTTGAATGAGAGTCGCATGGGAGCCCGGATCGGGCTAATACCGCGAGAGGGAAAGGCTCTCCGCCTCCTTGGGCAGGTCGAACGCGTCTCCGGGCAGCCCCGCATTGAGCGTGGGATCCGTGTACTTGAGCGTCATGGTTTCGCCGCGTACGGGCAATTCCAGGGTCAAGCGATGGGGGAAATCGCGGTCGCCCACCCGGCGGTAATCCTCCCAGTGGACCTGATAGGTGGGCTCGCCGTTGTCCAGCCGCGACACCCGAGAAGGAAGCAGCGTGAACGCGTCCAGATCGATCTCCACCGTGCCTTTCTTTTCAGGATCGATTGCCGTCAGCTGGTACTGTTTGCGGTCTTCGCTGAGACGGCCGCGGATGATTTTGAGCTGGTGCAGTTGCGGGATGTTGCCGAAAAACACGCTGGCATAGGCGCGCAGATCGAGATTGATGCCGATCGTCCTTTGCAGCATGGCGTTCACATCTCGTCCGCGAAACAAGCGGTTGCGTCCCGGGTCGTAGAGCAGCGTGTTGGGCCCGTCGATGATGAAAACCCCCAGGGTCTGGCCGAACAGGTTGAAGGTGTCGATCCTCAAGGAATTGTCGTCCCGAACCAGGATCACCTGCCGGAACGAGTGCCGTATCTTCTTTCCCCGCACCTTGGTGTTGACGAAGGATTTCAGGTCGTTAATGCCGGATTGCCGCTCGAGCAGGGTCTGGTGGATGTATTCGAGGGAAACCTGGTCGCGGGAAAGATGATCGGAACCGCCGGGCACGGTTTGGCAGGCAGACAGAAAAAAGCCGACCGCCGCCAGCCCCCAGAATGCTGCGGTGGGAAATGCAAATGTCCTCAGAATCATCATGCTATGCAGGAGGAAACCTAAAATCCTTGCCTGAGAAGGTTGTGCGCCTTTTCGATCTTCTCTTTCAAGACCTTGGGATCGGGCAATTCTCCGGCCTCATCCTCTTCTTTTTTGATGCGCGTCAGGGACAGGCTGGTTTTCCAGGCGCCACTCGCCTCCGAGTAATTTTTCAAAGAAAACTGAATGTCCCCCAGGTGGTCGTAAAGCACCGGGTCCGGCGCGGTGTAGACCATGGCTTTTTTGATCTCCTGAAGCGCCTTTTGCGATTCGCCTTTTTTGTAATAGATCCATCCGAGGCTGTCCAGAAAGTAGCCGTTGCGCGGCTGGATCGAAAGGGCTTTCTTTAAATGCGTGAGCGCTTTGTCCAGATACCGGCCCTGAGTGGCATACATGTAGCCGAGAAAATTGTGCGCGTTGGAATGCATCGGGTTGATCTCGATGGCGCGCTGCATGTTTTCGATCGCGCTGTCGTACTCGCCGGACCGTTCCAGCAGGGCACCCAATTCAAAATAATAGGAATCCTTGCTGTCGTTGAGGGTGATCGCGGTGCGCATGTTTTCGATCGCCAGATCGTACTTCTCACTGGTCATGTAGGCGAGCGAGAGCGAATGGTACAACGAATCGTTTTCAGGCTGCATCTCGACCGCTTTTTTCAGCAGCTTCACCGCCTCCTCAGGCTGCTGATTCAAACTGTACAACCGGGCGGTGTAGCGCAGGATCTCCACCGATTCGGGGTTCATTTTCCTTAAGATTTCAAACTCCTCGATCGACTTGTCCAGCTTGCCCAGGATTTCGTAGATCCGCGCCATGAGCATGTGCGGTTCCTTGCGGTCTTCCTTGAGCAGGGTGAGCTGAAACTCATCCAGGGCCTTGAGGTAAATGGCCTGCTCGTAAAAGATCGTGGCGATGTTCATGTGCACATCGGGCTGTTTTTCCAGCTCTTTGGGAATCCCCGCCTCGCCTTTCTGTGCGTCCTTTGAGTCGCCGTTCTCGCCCTGCAGGCTTTCCAGATGCTCGCGCACCCGCTTGTTGCGGGGGTTCAGCTTGAGCAGGAGTTTGTACTCCCTGCGGGCCTGGTCGAGTTTGCCCTGCTGTTTCAGAACCCAGGCCAGATGCTCCCGGGAGTGAACGAAGTTCGGGCGCAGGGAAACCGATTTTTCCAGGCTCCGTTCCGCATCTTCCAGGTTGTTCTGTTTGAGGTAAGACCGCCCCAGATAATGGTGCCCGAGGGGGTTGGAAGGCTCGGAGAGCACCACCTTCTTGAACATCTCCTGCGCGCGATCGTATTGCTTCAACTCCTCGTAGACGGTTCCCTGCAAAAGGTAGGCGCGCGCGCCGCCGGGATCCATGCGCGCCACGTTGCCGTAGTACTTGATGGCGCTGTAGTACTCGCCCCGGCCCGCCAGGATGTCGCCCATGATCATGTTCAAGGCCAGGTTTTTCGGAAACAATTCCAAAGCCCGTTTGCTGAAATCCGCCAGCTCGTCGAACCGCCCGGACCGCAACAACAACCCGGCGAGTTTCTCGTGGATTTCTTCCGAATGGGAATCGTACTCCACCACCTTTTGATAATGCGTGGCGGCTTTTGAAAAATCCGCATCCCGTTCCGCCTTCAATGCCAACAGATAGTTGTAATAGGCCCTGGGGTCCCGGTGGACTTCCTT
The DNA here is from genome assembly GCA_965223345.1 of Nitrospinales bacterium. Taxonomy (GTDB): domain Bacteria; phylum Nitrospinota; class Nitrospinia; order Nitrospinales; family VA-1; genus CBDCWG01. The sequence continues at coordinate 799,038 of CBDCWG010000012.1, read as the reverse complement.
GTGGCTTTCGCCATTCGACCGCGCCCCCACCGGAACGGCATAAGAGGAAGACAAATCGATCGACCCGGAAGACGCGTGCCCCGAAGGCAACGTATTGCAGGCAGAAATCAGCCCGCCCAGGGTAACCACCGCCAGTGTATAAAAAGGTTGTTTCCTGAAACTGAAAGGAGAACTTTTTCGAGGAGTCGGATCTTTGATCATGTGCATTTTTCCTTGTCTCTCTATCTTAAACACGCATTTGAATTCATTCTGAAACTTTATTCCGGCCGATCAGGAAGGATGCGATGGCCTCGCGGCGCCCGGCGAAAGGGGTTTGAACTGAATCCGTTCCAGCGTTTCCAATCCCGTCTGCTTTTTGATTTTGCCCAGCAATTTATAGTTCATGGTTTGCAAAACCGGAATCCATTTCGGATCGTTCACTTGAACGAAAAGCGTTTTGGCGGAAAGCCCCACGACTTCCGAAACCGCAGCGATTTCCTGGCCCACCGTGAAGTCCCAGCTAAACGAAACCCATTCCAGAGAATTTTCAGGTGAAACCTGGATCAACGACAGGGATTTTGACAGGATCGAATGTATCCCTTCCCAGGATCCTTGCATTTCAATTCTTCATCGGGAACGACGGTTTAGAGCCTTGTTTAACCTAATTATTGTAGCTTTGTTGCCGGTCAAGATAAAGGCAAAATTTGCCAAATCGCCTCGATAACGTTTGAAAAATAATACCTTCTACCGGAAGCGCTGCGGGCCCGCCCGATCGCGGCGTCCCTCACCTCTAATGGGGTCGGCGCATGCGCCGAAACCCAGCGCAATAAATAGAAAACACCGGCTCCCTGTTTGCAAACAAGCGAGGTTTGCGGGGCCACAAAAATCGACATTATGTTCGTGAAGCCGCAAAAGTGCAACCTCGGATTGACGCATTCATGCGGCATTTTCGCATGAGAAAAATCACATTTTTCGCACGCCTTGTTTTCATGTGAGATGGCACCGCTCTCCATAAAAGATCTCACATTCAAGACCGATTCCAGCGATGACAGATTGCCGCCTCGCACCCGATGCAACCCGCGTCGTCGTTCACACGCACCCAGTCCGGTTGAGCGTTTTCACAGGCGATCAAATCGTTTGCTAACAACAGGCGCAGAACAAGGACAACGATGAATTTGTAAAAAGCAAAACGAAACAACACTCTGCATCACATTCCTTGAAGCGGCACTTTCTCTTTTTTCTTTTGCGCGTTGCAAACTTTTTTTGGAGTGAAAATTTTTCCGACGGAAAAGCCAAACATTACTTACGGTTGAAGAAAAAAAACAAACCAGTGGTTGTTCCTCTCTGTGAAGTGTCATAAATTTAAAATTCAGGAGGAGACAACAGTTCAATCGATGCGGCAAACCAGCGGAATCGCCCGTCAAATCAAGGGATCTCCGCCCATCGCCACTTTGTGGATGAAACGGGAAACCGGTCTGCCTTTTCCAAGGTTCTGTTTCAAAACACGGTAGCAACGCAGGGAAGGAAACACGTTGTGAAGAACGTTTGGCAGCTTGAAAAAAACAAGATTTCATTCCGGGAAGCCGCTCTGGATTTTTTCAGAGAAATCAACGGACTCTATGAACTGACCAAGGCGACGCTGGTTTGTTCTTTCATCGAACCGTTGCGCGGCAAGTCCAACCGATGGGCTCCCATCTGGAAACAAATGGAAGAAATCGGTGTGCGTTCTCTGCCTCTCGTTCTGTTGGTTGCCTTTTTGATCGGCGTCATCCTTTCTCTGCAATTGTCCCGCCTCGGCACGCCCGACCACCTGGGTTCTCTCATGGTAGCCGCGGTGCTGGGAGAGATCGGCCCGCTTCTCACCGCCCTCGTTCTGGCGGGCCGGGTGGGCGCTGCGTTCACAGCGGAATTGGGAGCCATGAAGACATCCGATGAAATCCTGGCGCTGGAAGCGATGGCGTTGAATCCCGTCAAGATACTGATCACGCCGCGGTTTCTGGCCATCCTGGTCATGCTTCCCTGCCTGACCGTCATGGGTGACGCGATGGCGCTTCTGGGCGGATTCATGACCGGAGTCACCACATTGGGAATCGATCCCGCTGTTTATTTGAGTGTTTCCAGCCAATCGCTGGGCGTTGCGGATCTCGTCACCGGCCTGATCAAAAGCGGCGCCTTCGCGATCATCATCGTCATGGTGGGCAGTTACCTCGCGTTCACCATCGACGGGGATGCAAAGCAGGTGGGACCCAACACCCGCACCGCGGTGGTGATCTCCATGATCCTGATACTCACTGCCGATCTGTTGTTCAACTCTTTCTTTTACTTACTGCGATGATAGAAATCAAAAACCTCCACAAGACCCTCCATCAACCGGAAAAGATCACGCGCCTTTTGGACGGCTTCACCGCCCGTTTCGAACGGGGCCAGATCACATCGATCGTCGGAGACAGCGAAAGCGGCAAAAACGCGCTGCTCAAATATCTCATCGGCGCCAGCGCCCCGGATTCCGGCGAAGTGTGCATCGAAGGCAAAGACATCGTTTCCATGGATGCGGAAGCCAAAAACCGGATGCGGAAAAACATCGGCATCCTGTTCCAAAGCGGAGCCCTGTTCCACTCGCTCAGTGTGGAAGAAAATGTGGCGTTGCCGCTCAGGGAACACACGGACCTGAACGAAAGCACCATCCGCATCATGGTGAAGATGAAACTGGAAATGGTGGGATTGAAGGGACTGGAACTTTCCAACCCCGATCAGCTGACACCGGGAATGGTCAAACGCGTCGCCCTCGCCCGGGCCATCGCCCTCGACCCGAAAATCATCATCTACGACGAACCGTTTCACGGACTGGATCCCATCGCGGCGGGGGTGATGGAAAAGCTCATCGGCGATCTCAACCGCAAGATGTGGATCACCAGCATCGTGATCACGCAGGACGTGCAATCGGCCTTGCGGATTTCCGACCGGATGCTCATGTTGCAGCAGGGTAGGATCATCGCCACCGGATCTCCAAAGGATTTAAAGACCCATTCCGATCCGCGCGTCGTCCAGTTCATGCAGGGCGCTCCGGACGGCCCCATCCCCTTCGCGTACAACACGAATATTTTTAACGAACCCGGCAAAGCACTGACTTCTTTTTGAACTATGGAATACCGTTCTTCGGAATACAAAGCGGGTATGTTTATCTTTTTGAGCGTGGTGGTGCTCGTGGCGCTGGTGTTTTTTCTCGGCGGCCTGGAAAACGGCCTGGAGCAGCAGAAAAAGGTCCACATCGTGTTTGATTCCACAGGCGATCTCGATTCGGGCGCGCCCATCCGGATCGCCGGCCGCAAAGTCGGCAAAGTGGCGGAGATCCATCGGCTGGATCCCGGAAACGATCCGAACGGAAAGCAGGTGCGCGTTCTCGCCAGGATCAAGGCGTCCGTCCCGCTCAAGAAGGATTCGGTGGCCGCGGTCAAAAATTCATCCCTGCCCGGCGGCAAACCGTTTCTGGAAATCTTTCCCGGAAGCCCCGACGCCAAGGTGCTCGGCGAAGACGAACAGTTGCTGGGAATCGAACCCGTCGAGCAAGCCGAAGCCGGAGCGATGATGGAGGACATGGTCCTGCAGATGAAGCGGCTGACGGTGCTCGCCGAGGGATTGACGAACGACTCCAAGGAAACGCTGAAAACGTTTCAGGCTTCCCTCAGCAATGTCGAGGCGATCCTGGCCCAGAACCGGCAGGAAACGCAGGCCAGCATGAAAAACCTCCTCGATGTGTCCAGCCAGTTGGGGGTGATCTTCCAGAGCAGCGGCAACAACCTGGGAGACACGGTCGAGAGCATCGCTTCCGTCGCTTCGAAAGCCGACAACCTGCTGGAGGCGAAAGAAAAACGGCTGGACGACCTCATCAAACGCGCCGGAACCCTGACCTGGAAACTGGATGTGCTGCTGAAAGAGAACCAGGAAGACCTGGCGCAGTTGGTCACCGTTTTGAACACGGATGTCGATAAAGTCATCGAAAACATTCGCTTCACCGCAACCAGCCTCGATCAGGCGCTCCAGAGCAACAAAGAAGGAAGGATCGAAAACCGCAGAAACCTTCTGGAGCTGATCAAAAACCTCAACGAATCGTCACAGAATTTAAAGTCCCTCACGGAAGATCTGAGTCAGAGCAACTACAGGCTCGCCGGGGAACCGCCTCAAAATAAAACGCTGTATCGCGGGGAACCGGTACCGGTGTACGCACCGGGGGATTTTCGCATGCAGCGCCTGGATAAAATTTCTAGCAAGTAATTTCTATGTCGAATCAACGCTTCCATCGTTTTCGGTTGTCTTTTTTTCTCGCTGGCGTCCTCGCGCTGAGCGGATGTGCGGAACAGCCTCTGCCCGTGGAAAGCCACTACAATCGCGGGGTCGAGCTGTACGACAAGGGGAAATACACGGAGGCGATCAAGGCTTACAAGCTCGCCATCCGCAAAAACCCGGACGACCTGTTCGCCAAATACAATCTCGCCGTGGTGTATCAGGACCTGGGAAAACTGCGTCAGTCCATGGAGCTCTACAATGAGATCCTGGAAAAAACCGAGGACACCAACAGCCGCATCAACCTCGCCGCCGTGCACTACGCACTGGGGGACCCGAAGAAAGCCTACCAGGAACTGAAAATCGCCGCTGAAAACGACCGCGACAGCCCTGACCCGTTGAGCGCGCTGGGTGAATACCTGGAACGCAAAAAGAAATTCGCCGAAGCCGAAACCATATACCGCCAGGCGCTTTCGCTGGATAAAAACCACGCCATCACCCATTACCGGCTCGGCAGGGTGTTCTGCAAGCAGGGCAGGACTTCCACCTGCATCGAAAAATTGAAAGAGGCCGTCGAACTGGAACCGAACGTCCCGCAGTATATGGAAGAGCTGGCGACGCAATACGCAAACACCAACCAGATCTTCGAAGCGATCAATATCCTGGAACGGGTCAGCCTGCTGCAGCCGGGGCGGGACGACATTCTCGTCCGGCTGGGAAATCTTTACAAACGGGAGAAACTCTATCAGGAAGCGGTGCAGAGCTACTGGACCGCTTTGTCGATCAAGGAAGACAACCCCGAAGTCCACCGCAGCCTGGTCGAAGTGTTCGAGCTGATGACCGAAATCGCCAACAGGAAGATCGAGGAAGCCGAAGCGTCCCAACAAGAGGAAGACACTCCCGAGGACAGCGACGATTCCGAGCCATCCCGCGACTCGGTGGCGCAAAACTCCTGACCCGCCCGCTCTCAAGCCGCCCCCGGCTGGTATTGCTCCCGCATTTGCTTTATAATTTCCCCTCTGTTTTTTAAACCCGTTCGACCCGCCAACCGGCGCACCCTTTTTGCCACCGCCTCATGCGGACACGTCTCATTCTGGCCTCGCTTGGAATCACCAGCTGCCTTCTCTACGGGGGCATGACAGCCCTCTCGCGTCAATTCAACTGGGGAGAAGGCTACGCCGATCGTCCCATCCTCACTTATCTGGCCCTCTATTTCGCTCTGTTCGCCCTGTACGCGGTCGCCTGCTGCATCGTTCTGCGCGCAAAGGAGGATCGCCCCTCTTTCTGGATCTGTATCGCGTTCGGGCTGCTGTTTCGGGCCGCGATCTTCCCCGCCAATCAGATCCAGGAAGACGACGTGTACCGCTACCTGTGGGACGGAAAGGTGTTCGCCCACGGCGTCAACCCTTACGAATACGCCCCGCAGGAAGCCAACGAGTATTTGAATTTCAAGATTCAGGACCCGAAGGGTTTCCTGGAAACCTACGATGAGCGGCAAAGGGCCGACCTCGACCTGCTGAACCAGCTCAAATGGAAAAGCCAGGACTCTCTGACCACACTGGAGCGGGTGAACCACCCCCACGTGCTCACCATCTACCCGCCGATGGCGCAGTACGTCTTCCGCCTGGCGCACTTCATCCAGCCCGACAGCATCCTCGCCCTGCGCGGCGTCTTTCTGGCCTGGGACGGCCTGGCACTGGCATTCATCGTGCTAATATTGAAAAGACTGGGCCGCTCCAAAAACCTCTGCCTGATCTATTACTGGTCCCCGCTGCTGATCAAGGAAACCTTCAACTCCACGCATCTGGATATCATCGGCGTGGCGCTGTTGTGCGTCTCCATCTATTTCATTCTGACCCGGCGGCACTACCCCGCCGTGTTTTTTCTCGCGCTCAGCTTTCTCTCGAAACTCTATTCAGCGATCCTGCTTCCCATTTACCTGCAACAGATCTACCTCGAATCCCGGCAGGAGCAGCAGTCGGGCTGGGGCGCGGTTGCGGGCTGCACGGCTTTGTTCGGCGCCGTGACCGCAGCCTTTTACCTGCCCTTCATCGCAACCGGATGGGGCACCTTCGAGGGCCTGAAGACCTTTTCCACCTTCTGGCAGAGCAACGACAGCCTGTTTGCCATCCTGCTCTATGTTTACAAGGACCTGCTGGGCTTCGACGCCCCCACCACATCGTTCATCGGCACCAACCTGGGTGTGTTTTTGAGCAAGTTGACCGTAGTCGGGATTCTTCTCGGCACCCTGCTCTACTTTCTGATCAAAAAGCCGGCGCCTCAGACAGAGAACCTGCTCTTAAAATGCTTCGTCCTCATGGCTCTGGTGTTTCTGCTGAGCCCGGTGCAGAACCCCTGGTACCTGTTGTGGGTGCTGCCCTTTTTCTGCCTGTTTCCCAGACCGTCCTGGATTCTGCTCACCGGCTTGATCGGGCTGTATTATCTGGATTTTTATTTCGACTACCAGGAAACCCAGCACCTGTCCGCCTGGATCCCCTGGTTGGAATACCTGCCCTTTTACCTGCTTTTAACCCACGAGTTGTGGAAAAACAGGCAACTGAAAAAATCTCAGACCGAACAGCCGTAATTATGGATTGTTAAAAAATCGATTCGAGTTTATAGTCGCGGGAGAATTCACAAACGAAGGTGGGAAATCATGGCCAACATCACGGTCGCCAAAATCAAGGAACTGCTGAAAGACGGGACGAAACCCCATCTGGCGGGCGCCGATTTATCGGGGCTGGACCTTTCCGGGTTGAATTTTCAGGAGATCACGCTTGTGAAGACCAATTTCAGCAAAACCCTGCTGAAAAAAACCAAATTCACCAAGGCGTTTCTGTCGCAGTCCAATTTCACCGGCGCCAACCTGACGGACGCCGATCTTTCCGAAGCCAAGCTGGATAAAGCCAACTTCTCCAGGGCCGACCTCAGCAACGCCACCCTGAGCCGGTCCGACCTGAAATCCGCGACGCTCACCGATGCGAACCTCAGCAAGGCCAGCCTTTCGTTCGCCGACCTGTCTCAGGCCAATCTGCGGGGCGCGAACCTCCACGCCGTCTCCCTGTTCAAAGCCAATCTGACCAACGCCGATCTGACCCACGCCAAGGTCGAGGGGACCTCCTTCGTCAAGGCCACCCTCACCGGCGCCAAAGGCATCCCCAACTGACACGGCGTCTTCACACCAGCTCCAGAAACGAGCGCACCTTCGGCTTGACGTCATTGCCGTAGCGCCCCTTGCGGTCCACCAGGATCGCATCGATGCCGACATTGCGCGCGCCCAGAATATCCGTCTCCGGCTCGTCACCCACATGGCAGGCTTGCTCCGGCCGCACGCCGCTCAGCCGCAACGCTTCATCAAAAATTTTCCGGTCCGGTTTCGCGGCGCCGACCTCCGCCGAAACCAGAACAAAATCGAAATGCTTTGCCAACCCGATCGCCGTCAGCGTGTGAGACAGGCGCGAGTCCCAGTTTGAAATGACTCCCAAAACGACACCCCGCTGTTTCAGTTTGAGAAAGATTTCCGATTCCACCACGTCGTCAAAAATCCGCCAACTGTCCTTGCCTTTGAACACTTCGTAGATATGTTCAAAGTAGTTTTCGAAATCGTCGAGCCCGCCGAACCGGTCGAACACGCGCAGCACCAGTTCGCGCCAGAATTTTTTTTCGGCCGCGACGCCGCTTTGCCTGCCTAAAGACGCGATCCCGCCCATCTGCCGCCATTGCTTGCGGAACTCACGGTCCACCGCTTCCGCCGGTTGTGAAAATCCGTAGGGACGTGCGTGACGCGTGTACACCTCGCCCACGGACGGATGGACTTTCAACAGGGTGCCGCCGACATCGAAAAAAACGGCTTTGTACGATTTCAACAAAACGATTTTCCTGACTTCAACGAATGAGCGTTGTAATGTGCTGATGTTTCCAACTCACGAAAGAAAAAATGAATGTGTGTGAAGTATTTCACTTTCAATTTTTGCAAAAAAAAATAAAATGGGAACAACAATCTCATCGTCAATATGGTGACACCTGAAAAAGTATGACTCCGGTCGTTTTTTTTCTTCCACATAGACAGCAATTTTCTTTTTATTTTTCTCAATTCACCCTAAAAACAATCAAATTAAACTCTTATCCGATTTTTTTCGGACGCCCGGCATAGGACTTGCTTTTAAAACGGCGCGTGCTGTTTTCAACAGCGTCACACAATGAGGACTTTGCCCTCAGCCGGTTCAAAGATTTTACCAGACTGAGCAATCCAAATCCTTGCTTCTTTGGCATCAAACCATCTGGGAGGTATCGATGAAATTAAAATATTGGGTGTTTGCTGCGGTGATCGTGTTTGCCTATGCCGGAGAATGCTTTGCGGACAAGGTGCTGTTGAAAAACGGCGATCGCATACGCGGCAAGGTGGTCAGCGCGAAAGACGGGGTGTTGACGTTTTCCACGAAATACTCTGAAAAACTGAAAATCAAAATTTCAGAGATCGAAAAAATCATCACCGACCAGCCCAATGTCATCCACCTCGATTCCGGTGAAATCCTCAAAGGCCGGCTGCTGCCTTCCGAGAACGACAGCTTGAAATTGGAAAGCGGCCCGGGAAGACACGCGACGTTTCTGGAGTGGCCTCAGATCAAGGCCATCAACCCGCCCCGCAGTCGCTGGAAGGGGCATCTGGGTGCGGGAGCGCAGTGGGACACGGGAAACACCGAACGGTTCTCAGGCTCGCTGGCCGCCGATGCGCACAAGCGAACAGAACACGATCGTTTTGAATTTAAAATCCTGTTCAACTACGCCGAGGAAGACGATGAAGTGACCGCCCGCAACACCTACGGGTCCATGCAGTTTTCCCACTACTTCAACCCTAAATGGTACGTTTTTTTAAGCCTGGAAATGCTGAACGACACGTTCAAGGATCTGAACCTCAGAACCATCGTCGGCCCGGGCGTCGGTTACCAGATCTGGGAAGACGACATCAAATTCTGGTCGCTGGAAGCCGGCGTTTCCTACTTCAATGAAGACAGGGTTTCCGGTGCGGACGAGCAGTACGCCACCGGCCGGTTCGCCTCCAACTTCAAATACCAGATCCTGAAAAACCTCTCGTTCAGCGATCAGTTCGTGATCTTTCCCAGCTTCGAGGATTTCGGCCAGTACAATTTCCGGAACGAGGCCGCCCTCATCACCACAATCGGCGCCGGCTGGGAATTCAAGTTTTCCAATATCTGGGAATACGAGAGCGACCCCACTCCCGGATTCAAAGAATCCGATCTGCGTTGGATCATGGCGCTGCAATACGCGTTTTGAAAATTTTTAACCTACGCCTTCAGCCTCACCCATAGATGCCGGGACGCGCCTTGAAGCTCGCCAGAGCCTCGTCGTAGTCTTCCTGCGTGTCGATCTCAAAGCAGCCCGTCCCCTTGATATTCCAGGGGTGCAGATCGACCTGTTTGGCAAATTCGGTGAACGGGATTTCCCAGAGGGTCTTCTCGAACGCGGCTTCATTCTCGGCGTACAGCTTGAGAAACTTTTTCACATCCACCTGCGACAATTTGAAAAACCCGATCGCCTCGCCGCCAAACCGATACTCTTTGCGCTCGGTTTCAGTCAGGTGGCGCTTGGTGATGAAGGCGTGGATCGTGCCGGAGGGTTTCAAAAGCACCTTCGCCGACTCGGCGTTGTCGATATCCGACGCGATCAAAGCGAACGAAGTGGGTTTGGACTGATGAACGTATTCCACAAAAACATTTTTGGGATACAGGACGTCCCCGTCCAGAATGATCGCATCGCCCGGACAAAACCGGAGCCCCATCACCATGGAAAGGGTGTTTCCCGTCGTCAGGTACACCGGGTTGTCGATGCAGTGGAGATCGAGCGCAAGCCCGAGACTCTCCGCATGCTCCCGTACCCGGTCGCCGTTGTGGCCAAGAACCAGATGGACTTTTTGGATTCCGGCCTGCTTGAGCGAAACGAGGTGGCGTTGCAGCAGGGTTTCGTCGCCGAAGGGAAGTAAAGATTTGTGGGGAAGATCCTGCCGGTTCAGCCGGGACCCGTGCCCGGCTAGTAGAATGACCGCTTGCATGAATTCGGTTGTTCCGCAAACCCGCAACGCACCGCAGAAAAAGGTGAAGCGAAGCTGAAGAAAGCCCCGGCTGCCAAGCCGGTTTCACAATGGGAAACGGGGAATCTGCGGCACAAGGTCATTTGCTGTAAGCCCAGAAATGCGACATGGGCTCACCCGAACAAAAGCGCCGGTACTTGAGAAGCGTGTCCAAACCGTCCGCCGTCCGCTCCACATTGCTGGGCTCGCCGGGGAAATCCCCCCATCCCTGATCGTTTTTCTGATCGATCAGCCAGCGCACGCCCTTTTCGATGATGGGAGCGAATTCCTCTTTCCGGTTGAACGTGTCCGAAACCAGCATGAGGTTGCGGCAGGCGTCCATGGTGTGATCCATGTTTTCCTTGTCCCAGGAACCGTTCGCCGCCTGCTCGTCGGTGAGGGATTTCGCGGCGTCCATGCAGAGTTTTTCAGCGTAATCGATTCCGTCCATGAAGTAAGCGGGAACCAGCGTGTACTGCATCAGGTGGGCGGTGGTTTCGATGCCCGCAGGATGAAACGTGTCGTCCTTCCAGAGCCCGGTGTCCCGTTGCCAGTTTTTGATGAATTCAAAACCGCGCTTGCGCGCCGCGTTGATCCTTTCATCGTTCTGTTTGTCGTGGGTGACCTGATAAATCGTCAGAAAGCAGGTGACCGAACACGTGGTGTCCAGATGCGACCACTCGGGATCGCTCCAGTGGCCGTCCTCTTCCTGCACCGACAACACGTACTGGAGCGCCCTGTCGATCGCCTGTGCGATGGCGGGATCCTGCAATACCATGTTGCCGCGGCACAGTTTCAACGCCACGAAGGTGGTGATCCACATCGAAGTCTTGTCCGTGTGCGATCGCTTGGACCAGCCCCCGTCCGGGTTCTGCACCTTGACGCATTCCTTGAAATCCTGCCCACGTTGTTCCGTGTCGCCCACATGCAGGATGCATCGCAGGACATGCTCCGTCACTTCCAGGTCCTGCTCGCCTTCCAGAAGGCTCCATTCGCCCTTTTGCGATTCCAGATAGTGCCACTCTTTGTCGATCAGTTCATCCAACTCATCTTTGACAATGGTTTCCGTCATGGTCGTTTGTTTTTCCTTGGAAAAGTTTCAGGGTTGAAAAATGTCGGCGCGGAACTGAACAAAATTATAGTATCAGATCCGGCTCGACTCAAGCCATAAGTCTGGCCGGCAGAATGTGCGAACGGATTTTTTACGCAGGAAAGAGCGTTGCGGGGTGGGGACTGTATGTCCCGAGCGGAACGGTCACTTCACGACTTCGGCGAATTTTTTCGAGATCCAGCCGGCTTTGCCCTGGGTGAATTCGACTTTGTACCAGCCTCCCACCTCTTTGATCAGCGGGATCAGGGCTCCCTTCTCAAGCGTGGTGATGACGCGGGATTTCAAAAAAGGCGCTTCCCGGACCCGCAAAGGATCGTTGCGAGTAATCACCCGGACCTGCTGCGCGGATACTGCAAATTCCGCGAATTCCTGGGGATCGGATTGCGGGGTGCTGAGAATGCGCGTGCCGGTCGAGGGTTTGGGCACAGGCTGCGTTCCGAACTCGACGTACTGCTCGGGACCGCGCGCCACCTCGGCCGGTTTTTCGGGGAAGGCTCTCTCACTGGCAGCCGGAAGGCTCCCGGCTTGCTCGTTGAGGGGCGCGTTCATCGCCTGTGTGTCCTCCATGACGGAAGTTTCCTTCGTCATGGCTTTCATCATCGCAGGCTCGGCTTTGCCGAACGCGGCTTCCGATTCCGCCAGCGCATCGCGGCTCATGGCGTCCACCTCGTTCAAAGACTCCGATCCCTCAGAGGTCATGGCGTCGATCGGCATGGCGTCCGGTTCCATCGCCGCTTCCGGCTCCATCATGGCTTCTGCAGGCGGGAGCGTTTGCACCGCACTGGCCTGTTCGAGGACGGGCTCTTCTTCGATGCCGCCGCGAACCGAAGCGGGGATCAACTCCTGCACTTCGCTGCGCTTCTCCAGGCTTTCAACCGGGGACACCGCGTTTTCCTTCGGCTTCAGGCCCTCGATCCGGCGGCGGGCGTCGTCGGAGTTTTTCGGACTGTCGGGATACTTGTCCAGAAAATCCTGATAGGCTTCCAGCGTGTTGGTGTTTTTGACCTGTTCGTACACCCGGTCTTCCAGTTCCTCGATCAGAAATCCGATCCTTTCCTTCTCGCGCGGACCGGAATGTTCCTGGGCTCTCCGCAGGTAGCTGACCGCACCGTTGTAGTCTTTGCTTTCCCGGATCAGCGTGGACTTGAATTTCAACGCGCGGATGAGGTTCTTTTTGATCTTCTCGTCGCTGGGCTCTAAAGAGCGGGCGGTCTCGAATTCCGCGATCGCGGGATCGAGCTGATCGTCCTCGTAATACACCAGTCCCAGATTGTTGTGCGCCTCGAAGGAACGGGGATGCCGGCTGAGAAACTGATTCCAGACCTTGATCGCCGCCTGTATGCGGTTGTTTTTCTGCCGGAAAAGGGCGCGCTCGAAGAGATCCTTATCGGCGCTGGAAATCTGGTCCGGAGGGTATTCGAAGTAGGGTTTTTCAAACTGGTCGCGCACCGACCCGCCGGTGCAGCCCGCCAGCCCGGAGAGGGAAAAAATCAACAGCGAAAACAAGCATAAATGTAATTTTTTCATAGTCATAATAACCAGTATCCCTCTTTTTCAAGCACACGTCAATAGTTCTTGACTTGGGGCAAAAAGTACCGGATGCTATACGCCTCACTAGGGGTGTTGATCAACTGAGACTTCCGCAAGGATGACCCTTTGAACCTGATCTGGATTATACCAGCGAAGGGAAGTGAAGCGATCTTTCATCGATGAGCTTGTGCTTCTTTGGCTGCAATCTAGCAGGTTGCGGCCTTTTTTGTTTCAGCCTGCCGGATAGCACACCTTGGCTTTTCAACCCTCCCCGGTCGAGACAGGGCGGCGCCCACGATTTCCTTAGCGAATGACGCACCCATGTTCTGAATGGAATTGCGTACCGCAACGTTGGCAGCGGCCCTCTTGTTCATCTTATTCGGGTGTTTTCTCTTGTACTAAAAACTCCCTGCAACCAAACCCTATGCGGCTCACGATCAACGGACAGGAAAAGGAGATTCATTCCAGCGCCACGCTCATCGAGCTGGTGCAGGAACTCAAGATCAGCGTCCCGCATTTCGCGGTGGCGCTCAACCATCAGGTGATTCCCAAGTCTCAATACCCGAGCACTCCCATCAAGGATGGAGACACGGTTGAGATCGTGCATGCCGTCGGGGGCGGCGTTTGAACCGTACCCTATAAGGAAAGAAAGAGGATTTCCCATGGAAAATGCAGTGGCAACCGGCAGCGAACCCTCGTTGCTCCAGATTGGCGATAAAACCCTGAAATCCCGGCTGATCGTCGGCACCGGCAAATACGATTCCTTCGAGCAGACCCGCGAGGCCATCGAGCTTTCCGGTGCGGAAGTGGTGACCGTGGCCGTGCGCCGAATCGAGCTGGACCAGTCCAAGGATTCCCTGCTCAATTTTCTCGACCCGAAAAAGTACACCTTCCTGCCCAACACGGCGGGCTGCTACAACGTGAAAGAAGCGGTCATGACCTGCCAGCTGGCGCGCGAAGCCGGCCTGGGCAATTTCGTGAAGGTGGAGGTGATCGGCGACGAGAAAACCCTGTTCCCGGACAACGAAGCCACCCTGGAAGCATCGCGGCTGTTGATCCAGGACGGGTTCCAGGTCCTGCCCTATTGCTCGGACGACGTGGTCCTGTGCAAGAAGCTCGCGGACATGGGTTGCTCCGCCGTGATGCCGCTGGCGGCGCCGATCGGTTCCGGACTGGGCATCCGCAATCCTTACAACATCAAACTGATTCTGGAAGCCGTGGACATTCCCGTCATCATCGACGCCGGTGTGGGCACCGCTTCCGATGCGGCGCGCGCCATGGAACTGGGTGTGGACGGATTGCTGATGAACACCGCCATCGCCGGCGCCAAGGACCCGCTGAAGATGGCCGTCGCCATGAAACAGGCTGTACAATGCGGCCGGCTGGCCTACGAGGCCGGGCGCATCCCGAGAAAACTGTACGCCTCGGCCAGCAGTCCGCTGGAGGGGTTGATCGACATTTGATGCGCTGAAAAAACCATGACCCCGCCGCCCAGCAGACAGAATGAGATCGATAATCCGGCGACCGCAACGGGGTCGCCGCTGGATTTTCTCAAACTCTATCTCATCACCGACCGGTCACTCATACCGGATGGGGATTTGCTCAAGGCCGCGGAATGCGCCCTCAAAGGCGGCGCACCGGCGCTGCAGCTGCGCGAAAAGGATCTTTCCGCAAACGAGCTGCTGTCGCTCGCCCGTTCGTTGCGTTCGCTCACCCGCTCCTACGGCGCGCGGTTGTTCGTCAACGACCGGGTGGACATCGCACTGATGGCGGAAGCGGATGGCGTGCACCTGGGCGAAGCGGGACTGCCGGCGGAAGAGGTGAAAACGTTCGCGCCGGATTTATTAGTCGGGATTTCCACCCACTCGCTGCAAGGCGCGCTGCGGGCGGAAAGCGCCGGCGCCGACTTCATCACATTCAGCCCGGTCTATGAAACCGCTTCCAAAAAACAATACGGCCCGCCCCAGGGTCTGGAAAAGCTCAAGGAGGTGTGTAAAAAAACACGCATCCCCGTTCTGGCGCTGGGCGGCATCAAAAAAAATCGCATTTCCACCGTTCTGGATCACGGAGCGTTTGGGGTCGCCCTCATCTCCGGTATCTGGAGCAGCTCTGACATAGCCAATGAAACCTTCGAATATATGAAGTATTTCCCGAGGAGATGATTTCGATGAACGACCACGATTCCGGCAACGGCAACAGGCTCGACGCCATCACAACCAAACCGATATCCCCGAATTCCAAAAAGGTGTACATCGCAGGCTCCATCCACAAAGGAATCCGCGTTCCTTTCCGGGAGATCACCCTGTCTGCATCGCCGCACGCAAACGGCAATGGGAACGGCAACGCCGTCTCCGAAGACAGCATCCTGGTTTACGACACCTCCGGCCCCTACACCGATCCCAACGTGAACATCGATCCGCGCCAGGGCCTTGCGCCCATTCGGGCTCAGTGGATCCGGGACCGCAACGATGTGGAGGAATACGAAGGACGGGCGATCCAGCCTTCTGACAACGGTTACAAACGCGAAGAGCAGGCCGAACCGCTGTACCGGTTCGACCGCGACAAGATCAAGATCCTGCGCGCCAAACCGGGAAAGAATGTTTCACAGCTGCATTACGCCCGGCAGGGAATCATCACCCCGGAGATGGAATACATCGCCATCCGCGAAAACCAGCGGCGCGAGGAGTTGAACCGCGATGCGGAACGCGAACAGCGGCTTCAGGGCAATTCCTTCGGCGCCAACATTCCCGATGAAATCACGCCGGAGTTCGTGCGCGACGAAGTGGCGCGCGGACGCGCCATCATCCCCGCCAACATCAACCACCCCGAGACGGAACCGATGATCATCGGCCGCAACTTTCTCGTCAAGATCAACGCCAACATCGGCAACTCCGCCGTGACCTCCTCCATCGAAGAGGAAGTCGAGAAAATGGTCTGGGCCACCCGCTGGGGTTCCGACACCGTGATGGACCTTTCGACCGGGAAAAACATCCACGACACGCGCGAATGGATCATCCGCAACTCTCCCGTCCCCATCGGCACCGTCCCCATTTATCAGGCATTGGAAAAGGTGGACGGCAAAGCGGAGGAGTTGACCTACGAGATCTTCCGCGACACGCTGATCGAGCAGGCGGAGCAGGGCGTGGATTATTTCACCATCCACGCCGGCGTTCTGCTGGCCTACGTGCCCATGACCGCCAAGCGCGTCACCGGCATCGTCTCCCGGGGCGGGTCTATCATGGCGAAATGGTGCCTGGCGCACCACAAGGAGAACTTCCTCTACACCAATTTTGAGGACATCTGCGAGATCATGCGCACCTACGACATCAGCTTCTCGCTGGGGGACGGGCTGCGCCCCGGTTCGCTGGCCGACGCCAACGACGCGGGTCAGTTCGGCGAGCTGGAAACCCTGGGCGAGCTCACCCAGATCGCCTGGAAGCACGATGTGCAGACCATGATCGAAGGACCGGGGCACGTGCCCATGCACCTGATCAAGGAAAACATGGACAAGCAGCTCAAGGAATGCGGCGAAGCGCCCTTCTACACCCTGGGCCCGCTGACCACCGACATCGCTCCCGGATACGACCATTTCACCAGCGGCATCGGCGCCGCCATGATCGGCTGGTACGGCTGCGCCATGCTGTGCTACGTGACGCCGAAAGAGCACCTCGGCCTTCCCGACCGCGACGACGTCAAGGAAGGCGTGATCACCTACAAGATTGCCGCCCACGCCGCCGATCTGGCCAAGGGGCACCCCGGCGCCCGCGCCCGCGACGACGCACTCAGCCGGGCGCGGTTCGAGTTCCGCTGGGAAGACCAGTTCAACCTGTCGCTCGACCCGGAACGGGCGCGCGATTTCCACGACCAGACGATGCCCTCCGATTCCGCCAAGGTGGCGCATTTCTGCTCGATGTGCGGGCCGCACTTCTGCTCGATGAAGATCACCCAGGACGTTCGCGATTACGCCGAGCAAAAGGGCCTCGAGGAAAAAGAGGCGATCGAGGCGGGCATGCAGGAGATGTCCGAAACGTTCAAGGAAATGGGGAGCAACATCTACCACGCAGAAGCGGGGAAAAAACCGCAGACGAGCTGAATGGCCTGAAACGGAGCGGCGCACTTGTCGGGCACGGCGGCATTTCGCAGCCAGCCTGTGTTTTGCGCTTCGTCTTGACAAATGCGCGTTAAAACATACAATACAGCCATCTGAATCAAATCAGGCACGTAGCTCAGGGGTAGAGTACTTGCTTGACATGCAAGGGGTCGGCGGTTCGAAACCGCCCGTGCCTATAGATTTGCTTCAAATCCTCGCGAAGGATGTCGCAAGGAATGAAAAGGCGCTTTCTCAGCCGGGAAAGCGCCTTTTCCTGCGGTTCCCTCTTTTCCCCGAACACCCCCCGGGTGATCGGGCGATCTTGCGCGAACCCCGTTGTCCAGACCGATCCCGGTTGCAGGGAACGGTCACTTTCGATTGCAACACCACACCGGTCCGTCCGATGAGCAAAGGTGCTAAAAAATACGATCTGGAAACCCTGAGGCACAGCGCCGCGCACCTCATGGCGCAGGCGGTCAAGCAGCTGTTTCCGGAAACCCAGGTCACCATCGGCCCGGTGATCGAGGACGGGTTCTATTACGATTTTTTCCGCGAGACTCCCTTCGTGCCCGAAGATCTGGAAAAAATCGAAGCCCGCATGAAAGAGATCGCCAAGCAGGGGCATAAGATCACCCGCAAGGAGATCCCACGCGAAGACGCGCTCAAACTGTTCGGGGACATGAACGAAGCCTTCAAGCAGGAGATCATCGAAGGCATCGATTCCGACGATCCCATCTCGGTCTACTCGCAGGGGGAGTTCACCGACCTGTGCCGCGGCCCGCATGTGGACTCGACCGACGCGATCGGCTCGTTCAAGCTCTTGCACACTTCTTCCGCCTACTGGCGCGGGGATGAGCGAAACCCCGTGCTGCAACGGATCTACGGCACCGCCTGGCACACCGACAAAGAGCTGCGCCAATACCTGAACCGGCTGGAGGAAGCGAAAAAACGCGACCACCGCAAACTGGGCAAGGAACTCGACCTGTTCTCGGTGACCGAAGAAGTGGGGCCGGGGCTCATCCTCTGGCATCCCAAAGGGGCCCGGATCCGTAGCCTGATCGAGGATTTCTGGAAAGAGGAGCATTTCAAGAACGGCTACGAGCTGGTCTACACCCCGCATTCGGCCAAGGTGGATCTCTGGAACATCAGCGGGCACACCGATTTTTACAAGGAAAACATGTTCTCCGGCATGGAGATCGAGGGCCGGGAATACATCATGAAGCCCATGAACTGCCCGTTCCACATCCAGATCTACCAGAACAAGCTCCGAAGCTACCGCGACCTGCCCATCCGCTTCGGCGAATTGGGAACCGTGTACCGGTACGAGCGTTCGGGGGTCCTGCACGGCCTGCTGCGCGTGCGCGGATTCACCCAGGACGACGCGCATCTGTTCTGCCGGCCGAGCCAGATCGAAGAGGAAATCGTGCGCGTGCTGGAGTTCATCCTGTTCATCCTCAAATCCTTCGGGTTTCACGAGTACAAGATGTACCTCAGCACCCGGCCGGAAAAATCCGTCGGTTCCGCAAACGACTGGGAAACCGCCACCGAGGCGTTGAAATCCACCCTGGAAAAAACCCAGCTGGAGTATGAAATCGATCCCGGAGAAGGCGTGTTTTACGGTCCCAAGATCGATATCAAGATCAAGGACAGCCTGAACCGCTATTGGCAGGTTTCCACCGTGCAGGTGGATTTTAATCTACCGCAGCGATTCGACATCAGCTATATTGAGGAAAACGGCAAACGCCAGCAGCCGATCATGCTCCACCGGGCGCTGATGGGCTCTCTGGAACGTTTTTTTGGCTGCCTGGTGGAACATTACGCCGGCGCGTTTCCCCTGTGGCTGGCCCCGGTGCAGGTGATTCTGCTTCCGATCACCGATAGCCAGCACGCATATGCGGAAGAATTGCGACAAAGCCTTTCAGACCAAGGGATACGCGTAGAAAAAGACTTGCGAAATGAGAAGATTGGGTTCAAAATCAGGGAGGCCCAGTTGCAGAAAACCCCCTACATGGTCGTCCTCGGCGACAAGGAAGTGGAATCCGGGACGCTCGCAGTGCGAAAGCGGCGGTCCAAGGAGACCCGCACCCTTCAGTTGGGCGATTTTATCGAAGAATTGAACAAGGACATCCGGGAAAAAACCATCGATTCGATTTAACCTACTTTTTGGGAGGCAGGGTTAATTAACAAGAAGCAGCGTGTCAATAAAATGATTCGGGTCAAGGAAGTCAGCTTGATCAGCGATGACGGGGAACAGTTGGGAGTTTTGCCGACCGAAGAAGCGATCAGCATTGCTCAGGAAAAAAATCTGGACCTGGTTGAAGTGGCCCCGCAGGCCGTCCCTCCGGTTTGCCGGATCATGGACTACGGCAAATTCAAATACCGTCAGAGCAAACGGGCGCACGAAGCGAAGAAAAACCAGAAGATCGTTCATCTCAAGGAAGTCAAGTTCCGGCCCAACACGGATCAGCACGATTACGACTTCAAGTTAAAGCACGTGATGCGGTTTTTGGAAGCCGGAGACAAGGCCAAGGTGGTGATCTTCTTCAAAGGCCGCGAGATCGTCCACCGGGAAGGCGGAGAAAGGCTCTTAAAAAGGGTCGTCGAGGCCACCGAGGACATTGCGGTGGTCGAATCGGCTCCCAAGCAGGAGGGCCGTACGTTGATGATGATCCTCGCTCCCAAAGGCAGCAAAAAAACCAACTGAAAAAAACATCCAGCAAAGCTCACATCAAAGAGAGACCTTAAATGCCGAAAATGAAAACGAACCGGGGCGCGGCCAAACGCTTTCGCAAGACCGCGACCGGGAAAATCCGGATGAACCGCGCTTTCACCAGCCACATCCTGACTTCCAAGACGACGAAGAGAAAACGCAATCTGAGAAAATCCGTCATCATGGCGCCCGGCGACGCCAAACGCATCCGGATTTTGCTGCCCAAATAACCGCAATACAACAAAGTAACTAGAGGAGTGAGTCCATGCCGCGCGCAGTGAATGGAACCGTTTCAAGGCGGAGAAGAAAAAAGATCCTCAAGCAGGCTTCCGGCTACCGGAGTGTCCGCTCCAGGGCCTTCCGCAAAGCCCGTGAATCGGTCGAGAAAGGATTGACCTACGCCTATCGGGACCGCAAAGCCCGGAAACGCGATTTCAGGCGTCTCTGGATCGCCCGCATCAACGCCGCCGTTCGTGCGGAAGGGCTGACCTACAGCAAGTTCATGCACGGGCTCAAGCTCGCCAAGATCGACCTGGACCGCAAGGTCCTCTCCGACCTCGCCATCCACAACCAGGAATCGTTTCGCGCGCTGACCAAAACCGCCCAGGCACAGCTCAACTGATCACATTGGCAATCCCGGGCGGGACACACCCTTCAGCAGCAGCCGGCATCCGGCGCCATGTTCAGGCCGGCCCGCCGCTCCCCACCGTATGATCGACACCATCAACAGCCACCGGCAGGATTTCGACACCCGTCTCGCCACGTGTTCTTCCCTCGATCAGCTCAAGCAGATGCGGATCGACTTTCTCGGCAAGAAAGGCCGGGTCTCCGGGATCATGAAGGACCTGCGCGATCTGCCCGCTGCGGAAAAACCCCTGCTCGGCAAGCACATCAACGAACTCAAAGCGCACATCGAGCAGGCGCTCAAGGAGAAAACCCGGTCGCTGGAAAAATCCACCGGCTCCGCGAGCAAAGGCGCGTTCGACACCAGCCTGCCCGGCCGCAGGGAGTTGACCGGGTCGCTGCATCCCATCACTCAGGTGATGGACGAGATCATCGCCATTTTCACCAGCCTCGGTTTTGAAGTCGAGGAAGGCCCGCAGATCGAATCGGATTATTACAACTTCGAGGCCCTGAACATCCCCAAGGACCACCCGGCCCGCGACATGCAGGACACCTTCTACATCGAGGGCGACACGGTGCTGCGCACCCACACCTCCCCGGTGCAGATCCACGTCATGGAAAAACAGGCGCCGCCGCTTCGCATCATCGCTCCGGGCAAGGTGTACCGCTGCGATTCGGACATCTCCCACACCCCCATGTTTCATCAGATCGAAGGGCTGATGGTGGACGAAAACATCTCGTTCAGCCACCTCAAGGGCATCATGAACATCTTTGTGCATCAGGTGTTCGGTGAAAAAACCCAGGTGCGCTTTCGGCCCAGCTTCTTTCCGTTCACCTGCCCGAGCGCCGAAGTGGACATCCAGTGCGTCATGTGCACGGGCAAGGGCTGCCGGGTGTGTTCGCAGACCGGCTGGCTGGAAATCCTCGGCGCCGGCATGGTGGACCCCGCGGTGTTCGGGTTCGTCGATTACGATCCGGAAAAATGGACCGGGTTCGCATTCGGCATGGGCATCGAGCGGATCGCCATGCTCAAATTCGGCATCAACGACATCCGTCTGTTTTTCGAAAACGACCTGCGATTTTTAAAGCAGTTTTAAACCGGGCGGTCGTTGCCTCAAACCGAAGAAGAAGGGACTCGGGTGTGATTGAGAATTGCCGCTTCCGGCCGATGCAACCGGATGACCTTCCCAGGTTGCACGCCATGCGTGAAGCCGGGATGCGCGTGGCCACGGTGGGAACCGGCGGAGACGCAAGCCACGTGCCGGCCCGCAGAGCTTACGAAAAAGCGGGCTTTGGCCCTGCGATCCCCAGCCTGTATCTGTACCGCTCGCTTTAAACCCATCCACAAAAAAACTTGGCATAAAAAAAGGGGAGCGGCCTGAACGGCCGCTCCCCGTTGCGTCTCGGGTCGGTCAGTATTTGAACTGCCCCACCAGCTCCTGCAGTTCCGCAGCCATCTTCGACAACTCGCCCGACGCGGTTTGCGTGTCTCCCGCTCCCTGAGTCGTGCTCTGCGCCGCCGTGGCCACGCCGGTGATGTTCTCGGCGATTTCCTGCGTTCCCTTCGCCGCCTCGGTCACATTGCGGCCGATTTCCGAGGTCGTCGCGGTCTGCTCTTCCACCGCGCTGGCGATGGTGTTCGAGATATCGCTGATCTTGTTGATCACCTCGCTGATCTCGGCGATCGCCGACACCGCGCCGCCGGTGTCGGTCTGAATCGCCTCGATCTTCTCGCTGATTTCCTCGGTGGCTTTCGCCGTCTGGTTTGCGAGGTCTTTCACTTCGTTCGCGACCACCGCAAACCCCTTGCCCGCCTCGCCCGCACGCGCCGCTTCGATCGTGGCGTTCAAAGCCAAAAGGTTGGTCTGTTCCGCGATCGAGGTGATCACTTTCACCACCTGGCCGATCTCGGCCGAACTCTCACCCAGCTTGCCGACCGTCACGTTGGTGTTTTCGGCCACCCGCACCGCTTCCGTGGCGATCTTGGCGGCTTCGTTGGCGTTGAGCGAAATCTCCTTGATGCTCGCATTCATCTCCTCCGCCCCGGTGGCCACCGTGTCCACGTTCTTGCTGACTTCTTCGGAAGCGGCCGACACGACGCCCGCCTGCGCGGAGGTTTCTTCCGCGTTGCCCGCCATCTGCTGGCTCACCGCGCTCAACTGGCTGGAAGAAGACGCCAGCGAATTCGCATTGCTGCCGATGTCGGAAACGCTTTGTCTGAGGTTTTTGAAAAACTTGGACAGCCCTTCACCCATCTGGCCGATGGCGTCCGCCCCCGACACCGTGACTTCCTGGGTCAGGTCCCCCTGCGACGCGGCGTTCACCACATCCAGAAGCGAATCGACTTTTTCCTGCAGCTCTTTGGCCTGCGCCTGCTCCCGTTCCTGGCTTTCCTGCGCCGCGCGCTCATTCTTGATCATCTCCGTGACCACCGACCAGGCGGCCATCGTACCGATGCGGTTGCCGTCCTGATCGTTGATGGCGGCGGCGGTCAGATTGAGAATTTCATCTCCCAGTTCGATCTGAGCTTGATGCGGCAGGTTTTTTGCGTCTGCCAGAAAACTTCTCTGGTGTTCCGGTTCTTTATGAAAGATGTCGATCTTCTGGCCGATGATCCGGTCTGCGGGAACCGGCAACAGCCGTTCCAGCGTCCTCAGCGTGTTCAAGGAAGCCGGGTTCATGTATTGCAACACAAAATCGGTGTCGGCAAACATGACGTTCGTGTTCATGCCTTCGACCATCTGCTTGACCTTATTCGCCTCGTCGTCGGCGATTTTCTTTTCACTGGCCTGGCGCCGCATGGCCCGGAGCTTGTCTTCGAACTCGCCGTGCAGCCCGAAGTTCTCGCTTTCCGGGATTTCCCCGCGCAAAAGCCCATCTGAACTTCTCAGATAGGCCTGCACTCCGTTGTAGAGATCGTTGAACGATCGCGAGAGCCGGCCGATCTCATCTTGCGATCGCACCTCGATCTCCTGCACCTCGCGCAGGTTGCCCTGCGCAAACGATTCCAGGTTGCGCGTGAGCTGAATGATGGGCCGCGTGTTGGCGGACGCCGACCAGATGCCGATCCCGAAGATCACGATGCCGATGACCCCCGCGAGCAGGAACATCTGCTCTTCGATCGCGATGATCGCCGCATTCACGTCCTTGTCGGGCATGCGCACCAGCACCGACCAGTCCATGCCGGGAAACCCGAGCGCTCCATCCATGTGGGCGTAACCCGATGCCTGCATGACCTTTTTCCGCGCGTGCATCGCATAATTGAATCCCACCTTCTTGTTGCGCACAGCTTCGATGGCGGCCTGCACTCCCAGATCCGCAAGATTCAGTTTCATCAGGACATCGAAATTATGCGACACCGAGGTCTCGGTGCCGCGTCCCACTGCGGGATCCAGATCCACAATCACCCGACCCTGGCCGTCCAACAGCGTCAGCTCCGCGGATGTCATTTCCTTCTTCTTCATGTCCTGGTAGGTCGCAAGAAACACCTCTTCAACCAGCGAGAACTTCGCATAATTGAGCCAGATGGCCATCACCCGTCCCTGCGCGTCGTAAACGGGAGCCGCAAACCCCAACGTCAACCCCGAATCCCCGGGGTAGGCCCGTTTGATGTCCTCATTCACGTGCAGCGGAACGATGACCGTTCCGGAAAAATCGCCGGAACCGCCCACATTGCCACTTTGCGAGGTGTAAAACTTGCCGTTCAGGACATCCTTGAACCAGGATGCGTTGCGGTAGTTTTTGGCATAAAACGCGTTGTTGTTGATGCGCTGGCCATCCTGGTCGCGTGTGTTGACCGCAATGGGCTGGCCTTCGAGGTCCACCAACAGCGTCACGTAATAGATGTCGTAGGTGTCCACGTACTGGTTCATCGCCACCACGATGGGACCGCCTTTCTGGTACCAGGTTTCGCGGTTACGAATCGCGTGATTCAATCCGAACGCCTGCACGTCGCCGTATCGTTCGAACAGGTTGCGGTCGATTTTATCCGCAATCCCTTCCGCGTAGCCTTGCAGGGTCGCGGCATTGATGTCGCGGATCTTCTTGAATGAAAAATTGTTCATGACCATCACGACGACCAGAGGTCCCAATCCGATCAATAGAAACAGAATGGTCTGTTTCCATTTTTGGCTCATATTGCTCCAAATTTTCATCTCTCTCATCCCCTCTCGGTAGGTATGTAGACAGCGGTGTGATAAAACATTTGTCTCTATAGTGTTTTCCGGAAGCTGCGGATCGCAGAATCAGCAGGAAATGGAAATCGTGAAGTCGGAA
The DNA here is from genome assembly GCA_965223345.1 of Nitrospinales bacterium. Lineage (GTDB taxonomy): Bacteria > Nitrospinota > Nitrospinia > Nitrospinales > VA-1 > CBDCWG01. Next base: position 774,350 of record CBDCWG010000012.1, on the reverse strand, counting down.
ACCGGGGGCGGTCGCTTTGTTGCTGATCGTCGGTCCTTCGCGGGTTCTGATATGCAGGACGTGAACCGCGAAGAAAGCCCAAAAAACCTGATTTTTCAGAAGATCCCGAATGATGTAGAAAGCGATGCGTGATCCTTGTATGAAATCTCCATTCTCCCTCGTAGAAAAAACCCTACTAAAATATACCTAAACATTCAAAGTTAATCAATACAAAAGAGGCGATGATTCCTTGAGATTGAAAAAATATATCCGCATAACGATGTATCTCGCACCCATTGCCGGCATCCTGGGGGCCGGTAGCGCTTATTTTTTGATCAATCACAAGCCGCAATGGATCCCGGCCGTGTTGACCGAGCAGGTGCGCCAACCGGATTTGATCAAAGGCCCCGGAGCCAAACGCTGCGCCGAGTGCCACAAGACGATTTTCGAGTCCTGGAAGAAAAGCCGCCACTCGCTGGCCTGGACCAGCGAAATCTTCATCGAGGATTCCGAAAACCGGACCAAGGAAAAATGCCTGCCCTGCCACATCCCGCAGGTGGTGAAAAACGGCGAGAAGCCCTCCCCCAGGCTCGAGCACCGCGACGACGGCGTCTACTGCGTGCCCTGCCACCTGGTGGACGGGGTCATGAACGGCCCGCACGCGCTGTACGCGCCGCCGCATCCGACGAAACAAAACCCGGACTACCGCAAATCGAAAATCTGCGGATCCTGCCACGAGAAGACCCACAAGGAATGGCAGCAAACCGGCCACGAAAAAACCTGTCAGTCCTGCCACATGCCCGCTTCGAAGAACCGGCTGGTGCAGAAATTTCTGCTCGGCTGGTTCCACGCAGCGAAAAAAACCGGGGACCACAGCTTTCCCCGCGGCGACGTGTCGGAAGAAAACCTTGAAGTAAAAGGGGAGTTTCTGGAGGGCAACCGGTTTTCGCTCAGGCTTTTGAACACATCCGTCCCGCATGCGATGCCGACCGCCGACAACGGCGACCCCAGGCTCTATGCCTACCTCAAGGCATTCGACGCTGCGGGGGAACAGATAGACCAGTTCAAGGAAATCCTCGCCCCGCAGCAGGAAACCGCGCTCCCCTACAAACAGGAGGTCGCCTTCACTTACCGGCTGTTCGGAGAGGTGGAACGGATGGAACTGACCGTTCGCTACCGCCCGGCCTGGTCTCGGGAAAAGCAGGAAATATTCACGAAAACCTTCCACAAATAAGGATTTACGTTGCTAACAACCGGTGTTTCATTTTAAATTGGAGCGATCCGCATCCATTGCCACGTATTCCCGTTCATCTGCAAGGAGGTACCATGCACATCACAGCCCGGTATGTTTCCGTCATCGCTCTCATGGGGATGATTGCTTTCGTTCAGCCATCCTATGCCAAAGATCTCATCGTCAAGCCGCCCCCGGAAAGCCTGAGCAAGTTTTACCCTCCCGAAAGCAAAGAACCCAAATGGATCCAGCAGATGCACGCGATGAGCGGCAGCCTGGGCGGTGTGTTCGTCAACATGCGCGAGAAAGACTGGGAGAACCTGGACAAAAGCGCCGACGCGTTTGTCGAGGCCTACAAGAAAGCCTCTGAGATGGTTCCCGAATGGGAGGAATACTTCGATCTCGATGCGGCCAAGAAATTCAACGCCGCCGCCAAGACCCACGACCCGGCAAAAATCGGCAAAGCCGTCGGCGGCGTCGGCAAAACCTGCGGCAAATGTCACGCGGAAAATTACGTCTCCGTGTGGACACGCTTTCACTGGCCTTCATTCTCCAAGATCAAGATCACCGATCCTTTGAGCGAAGAGGAAATGGAATTCGGCGACTACATGGGCAAGGTTTCCGGATCGTTCAAAGGCGTGACGGTGAATTTCAAGGAGGGGCAATACGATCGCGCCGCGAAAGCCCTGCGCGGTTTCAAATCGCGGTTCATGGAGCTCAAGTCGGTGTGCAGCAAATGCCACACCAACGACGATGTGAAGCTGTTTTACGTGGGAAAAACTGTGGACGCCGCTTTCGAGGGATTGAAAACGGAACTCGCGCAGGCCAAACCCAACCCCGGCAATTTCTGGAAAAACGTCGGCACACTGGGGAAACTGGGCTGTAAAAACTGTCACCTGACCCACCGGGCCTACGCGATCATCCAGAACACCTGGGCGGAGAAGTAACGCAGGGTTTGCAGCGTGCGGATCAGGTTTTGTCCGGGTCGGGGCGCATGGCCCGTTTGACGATGTCCGTATCGAAATAGTTGACGGACATGCCCGCATCCAGAACCAGCCCCTGGGCGTTGATGCCGCTTGCGGCCGGGCTCAACAGAAACACAGCGGCGTTGGCCACTTCCTCGGTGGTCAGCGCCTGTTTTCTCAAGGTGAGTTCTTCCGCGTACAGGTAGGAATCGATGTAGCCGGGGATGCCCGCCGAGGCGGAGGTTTTCAAAAGCCCCGCGTTCACGGAATTGAACCGGACCTTTGAAAACGCGCTGAACGATTTGGCGAGAAAGCACAGCGAAGAGTCGAGCGCCGCTTTCGCAGGCGCCATGAACCCGTAGTTTTCCGCCGCCATGCGGGTAGTGGAGATGGAAACCGTCACCACCGAGGCCTGCGGATCGAACAAATCTTTGAAGGCGTTGGCGAGCTCCACCAGCGAAAAGCAGGTGATGCCCACCGATTGCAGAAAATCTTCCCGGCCGGTTTCGTGAAACGGCTTGCCGCCTGCGGAATAATTGGCGAACGCGATGGAATGCACCATGCCGTGCAGCACGGGATGATCTTTTGCCACCTCCTCCCGCAGCCGGTCGATCTCGCCCTTGCGCTCCACATCGCACACGTAAACCGGCGCATCCCCCAAAAGTTTCGCGGTCGATCGCTTCCTGTCTTCCGAGCGGACGCTGTGGATGACCTCCGCGCCTTCTTCGGTCAGCACCTTTCCGATCTGGTACGCCACGCTTTTCTTATTGGCGACACCCAGAACGAGGATCTTTTTTCCTTTGAGACCGAGGAAACTCATGCGCCCTCCTCTACCAGCATCGCCGTGAACTCCAGCGTCAGCACCGTGTCCGTCCCCACCCGCACCTGGCCGGAAAAATAATGCGCCGCCCCTACCACGTCTTTGAGCTGCACTTCGATTTCCAGCGTGTCGCCCGGCTTGACGGGCCGTTTGAACTTGACGTTTTGAATGCGCGACACCACCGGCATGCGTTCCTCACCCGCCTGCCCGCGTTTGCCCATGAGAATGGCGCCGGTCTGAAACACCGACTCGCAAATGAGCACACCCGGCATGATCGGCCGCCCCGGATAATGCCCGCGGAAATAAGGTTCCTCCGGCTTCACGGATTTTCGGCTCAGCGCGCGGTCCGCAGAGGCTTCGACAAGCTGATCCACGAACAAAAACGGCTCCCGGTGCGGAATGTACTGCAAAAAATCCTGCAAACTAAAGCCCTCCCGCCACTTCCAGCACCGAACCGGTGATGTAGGCCGCTTCTTTGGATGCGAGAAACAGCACCGACTGCGCCACTTCCTCGGTGGTTCCGAAGCGTTTGAGGGGCACCAGATCGCGATAGGATTTGCGCTGCTCCTCAGGCAGATCGGCGATGAACTCGGTGTCGATGAATCCCGGAGACACGCAGTTGACCGTGATCTTGCGGCTCGCCACTTCCTTGCTCAACGAACGGGCGAAAGCCACCTGCCCCGCTTTCGAAGCCGCGTAATTGGATTGCCCCGCAAACCCGAAGCGCCCCACCGGCGAGGTCACGATGACGATGCGGCCGTAGCGCTGGCGCATCAGGTTCTGCACCGCGAATTTGCACGCATGAAAGGTGCCGCTCAGGTTGGTTTCGATGACGCCCTGCCAGTCCTCGGCTTTCATGAGCCCGACCACCGCATCGCTGCGGATGCCGGAGCTGTGGACCAGCACCTGAAAGGCCCCGTAGGTCTTCTCCACATACTGAAAGAACGCTTCCACATCGTCGTAGCGGGCCACATCGAACGACTGCACATCGAGCCGGTCGCCGTGTGCGGATTGCGATTCTTTGAACTGTTGAGCGGCTTGTTCGTTGGAACGGTAGGTGGCGATCACGGACGCGCCGGCTTTGAGGAAGGCTTCGGAGACACCCCGGCCGATCCCGCGTGTGCCCCCGGTGACGATGATCCTCTGGCCTTTAAAATCCCATTGCATACAAAAAAATCAGCCGCACCCGGCAAACCGGCGCAGCCTGACCTTTGGCCTCAAAGGATGAGGGAGGAATCAACCCACGGATGCGGGCACCAGCGGGCCCCGCGACTTCACAGAGCGGACGAATTTATCGACCTCGTTGGCGACGATGACGCCGTAATTCGCTGCGCCCAGCCAGCCGGACATGATGATCCCCACGGACCCGGAGTGAAAAAGCCCGGAGATCTGATTGGGAAGGTCCCGGCTGATTTTGAGCCCCTCGAACTTGGTCCCGAAGGACGTCCCGGAGGGGTGCAGCGTGTAGCGCTTGAACGTTCTGGGGGTGGCCGCCTCCACATGATCGACTTTTTTGCGGATATCGGGCACGTATTTCTCCAGCGCATCCAGCGTGGTCTCGATCAGGTGGTTTTTCTCCTTTTCGTACTGTTCATCCGAAAGGTCCACCCAGTCCTGATAATGGGCGTTGGTCGAGGAAACGATGGAATAGCGGTTCGTGCCCGGACGGATGGAGGGATAGTAAAAAGAAAACGTCCGGCTCGTCACATTCTTGCTCAGGATCTTTTCGGTATCGTATTCATCCGCCACCGATGTGAACAGAAGGTCCCCCACGTAATCGATCGTCTCGCCTTTGCGGATTCCCATGTACACCTGACAGCTGGAATTGTTCAGCCGCACCGCTTTGACTTCCTTCAGGAACTCGGGGCTGAAGTTCTGGTCCCCCACCAGCCGGTGCACCGTGTTCAAAATATTCGAATTGGACAGCACCGATTTGCATTCAATGTCTTTGCCGTTGATGCGCACCCCGCGTACCGCGTTTCCTTCCACATGCACCTTTTCCACCATGCAGTGCGTGCGGATGTCCACCCCGTTGCGGATCATTTCCTTTTTCATCTTCTTGATCAGGTTGTCCGTTCCCCCCTGATAGGTGAAGACGCCTTTGTCCATGAAATTGGAAAAAACGATGCCGTAGGTGATCGCCGGATCGTCGAGGGTGGATCCGTTCGCGTAGGTGATGGGTTCCATCAGGAAACGCCACACGTCCTTGCGGCCGGGGAAAAACTTTTCGAACAGTTCCCGCGTCGTCATGACGATGTCGTCGTAAAAATTCATCCCGCGCACGGTGAGGAAGAACTCGTCGATCACTTCTTTCATGATGCCGAACCGCTCCCGCAACAGACGCGTGAAATCGACTTTGTCGAAAGAGGTTTCCATGGCGAACTGCGGGTTGTCGAAACGGATGCCCTTCAGCCGAATGACCGAATCGGCCAGCTCCCGCGTCCAGTACTTGCGGAAGGTTTTGATCATCCCGCAGGGAAACCCGTGCAGGGAAATGTCCAGGATGTGACCTCCCTTGCGTTTGAACCAGGTCGCCAGACCGCCCAGGTTGTAATGGTGTTCCGCCAGCAGGACCGAATGCCCGAGCCGCGACAAAAGATTGGCCGAGGTCATTCCGGCCAGCCCGCTGCCGATCACCACCGTGTCGTATTTGGATTTCGCCCCTTTCAGCCAGTCGCGTGCCATGTAGTGGAGTTTCCTGAAATGTTCGGGTTTAAAAAGTCAGTTTTTCTGCAGAACGTGCAGATTGGCCATGGAAATGCCGCTCAATGTCGCGCCCACGATGCCCAGAAAACCCTGGTCCGTGCCACAGATGTACAGATTCTTAACCGGGGTTTCGCCGTTTTTGGTTTTGCGCGGCGAACCGTAGACCGCCCCATTCAAATGACCTGTATATTTATAGATGGTTTTGGGCGTAAACGAGTCTAAAAATACCACAGAATCGCGAAAATCGGGGAAAAATGTAAACACCGCCTGCAGCGCTTTCTCCCGCCATTCCTTTTTAGCCTGCACGTAATCCTGGCGCTTCAGCTCATCCCACAATCGGTAGCTGGCCAGATTGGTCAGGCGCAGCATCCCTTCGGCCAGGGGTTCCGGATAGTGAAAATGATTCGGACAACACAAAACCCCGCTCGTCACATCGATGATCTCGTCCGGCACCCGGTAGCGAAACCGCGGCTCTGTGCAGAAAAACACGATGCTCTTGTCGTATCCCAGGGTTTTAGGGTCTTGCCGGTCGAGCACGAACAGCGATTCCATGAACGAAACCCGGCCCGGCTGCAACGTCTCCGGATCGACCACCTGCGGCCGGCATTTGTTGAGGGTTTCCACATATCCCATGGACGAAAGAACGGTTTTGGCCCGGATCGATTCTCCTCCGGCCAGACACACCGCACGCACCCCCGCTGCATCCACCTCCAAAGTTTCGACTTCGGCCCCCATCCTCAACTCCCCGCCCAGATCCCGGTATTTCTCCACCAGCAGATTCAGGATAAAGTGCATGCCGCCCTCTGGCTTGGCGAAGCCTTCCATGAAGATGCTCTTGAACAGAATCACGAACTGGTAAAAATCCATGTCCCCTTCCCGTGCGTTGCCGTAATACATGAGCGGACAGCACAGCATATCGATGAGCACCGGGTCCGACAGACAACTCTTAAGCACCGAAAGGGCGGAAGTGCGGGTGTCGCCGCTCAGGGAAATTTCATCGAAGGATCGAATCGTTTCGACCAGCTTGATGAAGCCGTCGATCTGATCGGGAAAGTTTTCGGCGACTTCCTGTTTTAAAAACTCAAACTCGTTGGTGAAGCGGAGGGATTTTTCCGGGAAGCGGATCTCCGACATGTGCTGCGGACACAACCGGAAATCCTCGTGTCTAAGACGCAGCTGCTTCAGCAGCTTGCCGAGCGGGGACGTGCGTACGCCTTTGGGTGAGAAATTGGTCATGGCGTGCAAACCGACGTCGAACGTGCGGTGCTTGCGGGTGTAAAAAGAATTCAAGCCACCCACAACCGTATGCTTTTCAACGATGCATACCTTTTTGTCGAAAAGCGCCAGCCGGATTCCCGCAGCTAGGCCGGACAGCCCCGAACCGATGATCAATGCGTCGTAAACCATAATGATTGAAACGCGGCGCGTTCACGCGCCGACTTGCACTCACCGTTTCCATACAAAAATGAAAACGCGAGTATACTTGATTTCACAGCCTGAGGGTGTGTGAACGGCTGGAAGGAGTCTTGAGGGAGAGGGGGATTGCGGAAAAAACAAACCCCGGCCGCTGACGCGGGGGGTTTATTCTGCAAATTCGGTGAAATCGATCCAGCGGAGGCAACCGCAAGCAAGCACTGAATCCAGGCTACCCTGCCAATTGCCGGTCCTTCAAGAGAGGCTGAAGGTAGGTGACGCAACTCGACATGGTGGCGAGCTGCTCGTAATCCTTTTCAGGCACCTCAATATTGAAACGCTTGCGAAGCTCCATCACGATGTCGAGAAAATCCATGGAGTCCAGGTCGATCTGGTCGCGCAGCTTCACATCATCGCTGATGGAACTCACATCCTCATCAGGAGCGATATCGGCGAGAATCTCGACAATGGCCCTTCTGACTTCTTCTCCGGTCATCAGTTTCCTCCTAAGATTTTGATTCTAGGTAAAATGTATGCAAATTTCAACCGCAAACTAGGTCTCGAACCGCTTGACGATGAGCACCGAATTGATGCCGAACATGCCGAATGAATTGTTCATGATGTGATCCACCCGGTCCAGTTTTTTCGGCTCCCCGGTCACCAGATTGTCCAGGTGGCATTCGGGGTCCGGCGTGTCCAGATTGATGGTGGGATGCACCCAACCATCCTCAAACGCCGGGAGATTCCCCGATAATTCCAGCGTGCCTGCGGCTCCCATCGTGTGTCCGATAAAACTTTTTGTGTTGTTGATCCAGACTCCTTTTTCCTGCCCGAACACATCGTTGATCGCTTTGCATTCCTGAATGTCCCCCAGCTTGGTGGCGGTCGCGTGCGAATTCAGAATGTCCATGTCCCCGGCTTGCAGGCCGGCGTTTCGAAGCGCCAGCCGGATGCATTCGGCCTGACGAACCGGTTCCGGCAGTATGAAATCGTGCGCGTCGGAATTGATCGCGTAGCCGACGATCTCTCCATAAATTTTGGCGCCCCGCGCCTCCGCATCGGCCAGGCGCTCCAATGTGTAGATGCAGCCCCCTTCGGAACAGACGATACCGTTGCGGTCCAGGTCGAAGGGACGGCTCGCCTTGGTGGGGTCGGCATGACTCGCCAGCGCCCCCTCGCTGTTGAAGCTCGCGAAAATACCAAACGTATGAATGCTTTCGGAAATACCCCCCGCCAGGGCCAAGTCCACTTCCCCCAGCCTGAGCATCTGAACTCCCTGAATGACCCCCATGTTCCCCGCCGCACACGCCGCTCCCACCGTGTAGTGCGGGCCGGTGATTTTCATGTTGAGGGTCACTTCGCCTGCGGGGTTGTTGGCCACAGTCCGCGGGTTGTGGTGGTGCGACCAGAACTTGGTGTCGTAATCGTACTGACTGATATTGTGGACCTCGTTCTCGGTCTCCACATTCCCGTGTTCGGTCACCCCGATGTACACCCCCACGCGGGAACGGTCGATGCGCTCCAGATCGAGGCCCGCATCCTGAAACGCCTCGTTCGCGCAATAGATCGAAACCGAACCCGCACGCGTCCCGCGGCGGCGCTCTTTCCTTTTCTGGTACTTCAACTCATCAAAATCGCAAACCCCCGCCAGCACCTCCCCCATGAATCGGGTTTCGAACCGCTGCACCCCGGATTTCCCCTGAAGCAGGCTCTTCCTGAATTCCAAAAGATTGTTGCCGTTTGGGGCGGTGAGCCCAATCCCTGTGATGACAACACGTTGTTCAGGGTTTACCTGCTCATTCATTCCAATAAAAATTGAGGGGAATCAAGTTATCCGATCCAGAGGAGGGATGAAATCATAAGCAACAAAAGAGACTGTCCATTGTGTGATCCGGGTATTGAAACCAGCAGCTTAAGATATCAAAGTCGGAATTAAACCGGAAAGTCGCTTAATCTAGCACACAACCCCCCGCAAAGAAAGAGAAAAACCCGCAAAAGCCCGCAAACCCAAAGGACGCCCAAAAGCCATAAAACCCGTTTAAATACAGGGGTTTCCAAGAGAGCGATCTCGCCGGCACCGGGCCGGGGTTCCCGTTTCGGCGCCCCATCCTCGCATCCGGGCCGGGGCAGAGCAGCAGCAGCCCCATAAGAGGTTGATAAACAACGCCGTGGCCACCGAATCCCGCGATTGCCGGGAAGCGTCGAATGGAATTTTTGAGTGGAAAAGCGGGTCAACCCGTGGGGTTTGCGTTTCCTGCGCTCGATCAGGAAGGGTCGTCGGGCGGTGTCTTCATCAAGAGGGCGACCGCATAACAGGCGATCCCCTCTTCGCGCCCGACATAGCCCAGTTTCTCGGTGGTGGTGGCCTTGATGTTGATCCGGTCCGGATCCAGTTTGAGGGATTCGGCAATGTTCTGCTGCATCGCTGCGATGAAGGGCGCGATCTTCGGCTTTTGCGCCACGATGGTCGCATCGACGTTGGCGATTTCATAACCCCGGTCGCCGCAGATGCGCCCGCTTTCCTCGAGAAACACGCGGCTGGCAACATCCTTCCATTGCGGGTCCGTGCTGGGGAAATGCGTGCCGATGTCCCCCGCACCCGCGGCGCCCAACAGCGCATCGCAGACGGCATGCATCAGCGCATCCGCATCCGAGTGGCCCAGAAGTCCCAGGGAATGCGGGATGGTCACCCCGCCCAGGATCAGCTCCCGGCCTTCAACCAGACGGTGAACGTCGTAGCCGTTACCGATTCGATACATCGATCCACATCAGAAATTCAAAATCAGAAATTCAAACCCGTGAAAGGCGTTAGGAACAAGCGGGGTCAATGCAGGACGGTCGCCAGTTTGCGGGCTTCATCCCGCGCCCACCGGTCCGCCTCGATCACATCCTCCAGGCACGTTACGGGGAAGCATTCGTGGTTGTCCATCGCCGTGCGAATGATCTCCGGAATGTCCTTGAACGGAATCAGCTCATCCAGAAACGCCTGAACCGCCACCTCGTTGGCCGCGTTCAACACCGCCGGCATGGTCTTGCCCATTTCAAGCGCGTCGATGGCGAGCTTGAGACAGGGGAATTTCTCAAAATCGGGGGCCTCAAACGTGAGGTGGGCTATTTTCGAGAAGTTGAGCGAGGGGAGCTGCGTGTCCAACCGGTCGGGGAAGGAGAGCGCATACGCAATGGGAACGCGCATATCTGGGATGCCCATTTGAGCGATGATGGAGGTGTCCACAAATTCGATCATCGAATGAATGATGCTTTGGGCGTGCACGATGATGTCCACATCCACATCCAGCCCGAACAGCCATTTCGCTTCGATGTACTCGAGCCCCTTGTTCATCATGGTCGCCGAGTCGATCGTGATTTTATTGCCCATCGACCAGTTGGGATGATTGAGCGCCTGCTGCACCGTGACATGCTCCATCTGCTCTTTCGAAAACGTGCGAAACGGTCCGCCGGAACCTGTCAGGATGATTTTTTTGATTCGTTCCTTTTTCTCGCCATTGAGAGCCTGAAAGATTGCGCTGTGCTCGCTGTCGATCGGAATCAGCGACGCACGGTCCTTCAACTTGCCGCAAACCAGCTCTCCCGCAATGACCAGCGTTTCCTTGTTCGCCAGCGCCAGGTTTTTGCCCGCTTCAACAGCAGCGAGCGTGGGCACCAACCCCGCGCTGCCGACGATCCCGGAAACCACCAGGTCCGCGTCCGGATGCGTGGCCACCGCAATCGAACCGGCATCACCACAAAGCAGCTCCACATTCTGACCCGCGAGCATTTTTTTCAACTCGGGAAGTTTACTCGCATCGAAGACCGAAACCACTTTAGGCCGAAACCGCTGCACCTGCCGGGCCAGAAGTTCCACGTTGCTTCCCGCGGAAAGGCCACACACCTCAAACTTCTCGGGACTGCGCGCCACGACATCGAGAGTATTCACACCGATGGAACCGGTGGACCCCAAAAGGGAAATTCTCTTCATAAGGAAGGCTCTATTAGAATTTTAGATTGAATTCAATCACGCAACCTGGAGGGCACGCTGCGAAAAACCACGAACGGGAAACGAAAGAGAGTCCCTATATAAAGAGTTTGTGATAGATATAAAACACTGGACCGGCAAACAACAAACTGTCGATGCGGTCCAGAACTCCTCCGTGTCCCGGAATCAGCCCGCTGGAATCCTTCACTCCAGCATTGCGCTTCAACAACGATTCGGCCAAATCTCCGATTTGTCCGATCATACCGCAAATGCCACCTGCAAGCAAACAATGGAATAAAGAAATCGACTGCAAAAACACAAAATGCGCGATCAACGCTCCCAATAGAGATCCCAACAATCCGAAAAAAGCCCCTTCCAGAGTTTTATTGGGGCTGACCGAAGGGGCGAGTGTGCGACGTCCCCACCAGCGGCCTCCATAATAAGCAGCCGTATCGCCCAGCCAGATGATCGCGAAAAGAAACAGAAGCCAGAATCGGCCATTTTCCATTTGCCGGATGAGCAAAAAATAACCCGAAAGCCCGGCCACATAAAAAACACCGAGCAGCGTGTATGCAATTTGATCGACGGCCACTTTGACATTTTTTTCGCAAACGATCCAGGCCAGAAACAAAGAGACGCAGGCCAAAACGCCCCACTCCAAAAAATAAATTCCGCCGAAATAAAAACAAAAAATCAGAAGGGCGCTCAAAATCCCGCCCAGCACCGGAAAACCCTCTACGCCCGTTTTGGCGATCATGGAAAAATACTCGTACACCCCGGCGCCCACAGCGAGCACCACAAGCAGCAGAAACCATTCGGAAGAACCATAAAGAACGATCCCCAAAACGATGGGTATGCAAACGACTGCGCTCAGAACGCGTTTCAAGAGAACGACCTCATTGGGGAGAAAAAAGCGGAAAGGGCTGAAAGAGTTGTTATGGATGGGCGGCGATCTCCGGTTTCACCGCCGCAAGGGGCTTCCTCACGACCGCTTGCCAGAAAAAGCATCCAACGCGGCCGCATCCTCAGGCTCACACCTTGACGATTTGTTCCCGGGTGCGCCCAAATCGTCTTTCCCGTTTTTGGTAGTCGATGAGCGCACGAAACAAATCGTCTTCGGAAAAATCCGGCCACAAAACCGAAGTGTAGTGCAGTTCCGTGTAGGCGATCTGGTACAAAAGAAAATTGCTGATCCTCAATTCACCGCTGGTTCGAATCAACAGATCGGGATCGGGAAGAGGGTGGGTGGAAAGAAAGGATTCGAACAACTGGGGATCGATGTCCTCCACCTGGAGAAAACCGGCCTGCACTTTTCCGGCGATTTCCTTCACCGCGGAAAGAATTTCCTGCCGGCCGCCGTAGCTAAGCGCCAGAGTCAGGGTCATGCCGTCATTTTGCCGGGTGACCTCTTCCGCATTGCGGACGATTTTCTGGATTTCGGGAGGAAGTTCTTCGATGCGGCCGATGGTGTTGAAACGGATGTTCTCGTTTTGCATCCGCACCAGTTCTTTTTTGAGATAAAAATCGAGGATCTTCATGAGCGCGCTGATCTCGCCCAGCGGCCGGTTCCAGTTCTCGTCCGAAAACGCATACAGCGTGAGCGCCTCGATATTCATCTTGCGGCACAGCGTGACCATCCGGTCCACCGCTTTGACCCCCTCGCGGTGTCCTTCCACACGAGGCCGGCGGTTGTTCCGCGCCCAGCGTCCGTTTCCGTCCATGATGATGGCGATATGGCGCGGAAGGCGGTTGGGATCAATCTGGTCTTTCAAATTCGCATCCGTCAAGAAGCCGTCTCCTGAATGCGGGGAAAATAAATCCGACTCAATCGAATCCTGGGATGGGGGACTGCCAGGGTAAATGAGGAAACATCGATGAGAGCGAGTCAAACATCCATGATATCTTTTTCTTTCGCCTGGGCGATCTTGTCCACATCCCCGATGTGCGCATCGGTGATCTTCTGCATTTTGTCGATGTATTTGTGGCTGTCATCCTGGGATATCTCGTGGCTTTTTTCCATCGCCTTGACCTTGTCGTTGAAAACCCGTCTCAGGTTGCGGATGGCCACCTTGCACTCTTCCGCGTGTTTTTTGACCACCTTGCCCAGCTGCTGCCGCCTCTCCTGCGTGAGCGGAGGGATGGTCAAACGGATCAATTTGCCGTCGTTGTTCGGCGTCAACCCCAGGTCCGAGCTTTGCACCGCTTTTTCGATGTCTTTGAGCACGGAAGCATCCCAAGGCTGAATGGTGATGGTCGATGCATCTGGAACCGCAAGGGTTCCCACCTGATTCAGCGGGGTCGGATTGCCGTAGTAATCCACCTTGATATCTTCAAGAATCGCAAGGGAAGCACGCCCGGTTCTCAGCTTGGCCAGATCGGTCCGCAAATGATCCAGGGAGTACCCCATTTTTGCTTCGGATTCCTTGATCAATTTTTCGATCACGTTCAAACTCCTACTGTGGTGCCGATTTTTTCACCGAGTAGAACCCGCTTGATGCTGCTTTTCTGCCGCACATTGAAAATCACCATGGGCAGCTTGTTGTCCATGCAGAGGGACACCGATGTGGAATCCATCACTTTCAGCCCTTTCTGCAAAACGTCGAGATAAGACAACTCGCTGAATTTCGTCGCCCCGGAATCCACGAGCGGGTCCGAAGAATAAATGCCGTCCACCTTCGTCGCCTTGAATATCACATTCGCATTGATCTCCATCGCGCGCAGGGAGGCGGCGGTGTCGGTCGTGAAATACGGGTTGCCGGTTCCACCGGCAAAAATGATGATCCGTCCTTTTTCAAGATGCCGGATCGCCCGGCGCCGCACATAGGGTTCCGCAAGCTGGTGGATTTCGATGGCGGTCTGCACGCGTGTGGAGATGCCGCGCGCTTCCAAGGCATGCTGGAGAGCGAGCGCATTGATGACCGTCGCGAGCATGCCCATGTAATCGGCGGTGACCCGCTCCATACCGAGATTGCTGGCGGTCACACCGCGAAAAATATTGCCGCCGCCGATGACGATCGCGATCTCCACACCCAGGTCGCGGGCCTCATGGATTTCCGTTGCGATGCCCTGCAATGCGTCCTGGTCGATGCCGAAACCTCCGTCTTTGGCTGCGAGGCTTTCACCCCCCAGTTTGAGGAGAACGCGGCTGTATATCGGTCTGTCCATAAATGACTCACCCTTTATTTGGAAATTTCAAAACGGACAAACTCTCCGACTGTGATGTTCTCTCCCAAAAGAGCGATCTTCTGTTTGATCAATTCCCCGACGGTGAGGCTTGTGTCTTTGATGAACGGCTGATCCAGCAGGCAGTTTTCTTCGTAAAACTTGCCGATTTTCCCATCCACGATCTTATCGATGATGTTTTCGGGTTTTCCCGATTCCCGCGCCTGATGCGCGAAAATTTCCCGCTCTTTTTTGATGTCGTCCTCGGTGACGTCTTCCCGGGAGATGAAGCGGGTCTTGGAAGCGGCGATGTGCATGCCGATATCCTTGATCAATTCCTGAAAGTCGGGTGTGTTGGCGACGAAATCGGTTTCGCAGTGAAGGCGCACCATGACACCGATTTTATTGCCAGCATGGATGTACGCCCCGATCGCTCCGTCCCCGGTCTGGCGATCCGACTTCTTGCCCGCCTTGGCCAGTCCCTTTTTCCTGAGAAACGTGATCGCTTCCTCGACATCGCCTTTGGTCTCTTTCAGGGCGCTTTTGCATTCCATAATGCCCGCACCGGATTTGGTGCGCAGCTCTTTAACCATTTCTGCAGTGATATCCATCCTCAATTCACTCCTCAACACTCACAAATTGTTAGTTACCGTTTATCCGGTCCCGACGTCCCCGCTCCTGTTCCAAATCTGAAATATCGCAACGGAAATGGAGCCCTCATGAGGCTCCCCGGAATCCCAGAAGACTGAAGATCGATGAACCGGCGGGATTGATGGGGAAGGCATGCCGATCAGGCAGGAACCGTGTCTCCGCTTTTTTCGTCCGAGGCGGCATCGCCGGCGCTTGCGGCAGCCGCTTCCGCAGCCTCCTGTTTGCTGGAGGCTTCCTCCTCCTGACGGGCCCGAACCATTTCCTGGCCCTCGACACACAGATCGGCGATCCGCTGGGTGAACAGCTTGATAGAACGAATCGCGTCGTCGTTCCCGGGAATCGGATAATCGATCCCATCCGGATCGCAGTTGGTGTCCACAATGGCGATGATTTTGATTCCCAGTTTTTTGGCTTCCGCGAGGGCGATTTTTTCTTTGCGGGTGTCCACGATGAAGATCACATCGGGCAGCCGCTTCATCGGTTTGATTCCCCGGAAAAACTTATTCAGCTTTTCGATTTCCTTCCTTTTCTTCAAGGCTTCTTTCTTATGAAGCCGGTCGAACTCGTTCTCTTCCTCCATCCGCTCCAGTTCCAGCAACCGGTCGATGCTCTTGCGGATGGTGGTGAAGTTCGTCATCGTGCCGCCGAGCCAGCGCTGATTCACGTAATACATTCCGCAACGGACCGCTTCCTGGGCGATCAACTCCTGCGCCTGCTTCTTGGTGGCCACAAACAGGATTTTCTTACCCGCCTGGGAAATTTCGGAGACAAATTTTTCCGCCTCCCGAAATTTTTTTAGGGTTTTCTGCAGATCGACGATATGGATGCCATTTCGGGCGCCATAAATGTACTTCTTCATCTTCGGGCTCCACCGGGTGGTCTGGTGGCCAAAATGGACACCCGCCTCCAGCAGCCCCTTCATTGTGACTTCGGCCATGATGCGCTCCTTCAAGGTGTGGGTTCTTCCGCCGCAGCCATCGTCTCTCGCCCGGAACCTGAATCAGGCCACCCCGGGGTCGATCCGGCTGCGTGTGAAATTAGAATACTTTATATGGATGAGATCCTTTGGAGGGCTAGATTAGCACACTGCCTATGACGTGACAAGGACAAACCCCGCGGCCCACAGGGCGTGGGCGGGGCTTAGCGGCCGAGGCTGATTCCGACGGACTCCGCGCAGTCGATGAGCTGGGAATTCATCGGCACGTTGCGGATTTTCCCGGCCAGGCCCTGCATGGGAACCAGAGTCATTTCCGGGGTTTTCAGGGCGACCATGGTGCCGAACTCGCCCGCCGCGGCGGCCCGCACGGCATACGCCCCGAGCCGGGTTCCCAGAACCCGGTCGAAACTGTTGGGGGTGCCTCCCCGCTGAGTGTGGCCCAATACCGTGCACCGGACTTCCAGGTCGATCTGCTTACTGATGGCATCGGCGAGGTGATTGCCGACGCCGCCCAGTTGGGCGACCCCCTGCAGACGGCTGGAGGCGCTCTTCAGGATGATCTCGCGTCCGCCGACCTCATGCGCCCCTTCCGCCACCACCAGGATGCTGAACGGATAGCCGTCCGCCTCGCGCTGCCGGATCTTGCCCAGGACTTTATCCAGATGATAGGGCACCTCCGGAATCAGAATGATGTGGGCGCCCCCGGCTATCCCCGCCTCCAGCGCGATCCAGCCCGCATGCCGCCCCATCACTTCCAGGATCATGACCCGGCGGTGGCTCCGGCCGGTGGTGTGCAGCCGGTCCAGCGCATCCGTGGCCACCTGCACCGCGGTCTGAAAGCCGAATGTGTAGTCCGTCTCGCCGAGATCGTTGTCGATGGTTTTGGGAATCCCGATCACCGGCAGGCCCAGCTCGAACAACCGTTGCCCGATCATCAGCGTTCCCTCACCACCCACCACAAACAGGCAATCGAGTTTGAGCCGCTTGAAATTCTCCAGCGCCCTCTGGGAATAATCGGTTTCGACAACCTGGCCATCCGCACCGAATTCCCGATAGGCGAACGGGTTTCCCTTGTTGGTGGTGCCCAGGACGGTGCCGCCCAAAGGCAGGATGTCTTTGGTGTTATCGTAGGTGAGTTCTTTGTGGTAATCGAAGATCAACCCGTCGAACCCCAGCTCGATCCCGATCACCTGCGCTCCGTGCTCGAAATGAGCGGTGCGCGTCACCGCGCGGATGACGGCGTTGAGGCCCGCGCAATCTCCGCCTCCGGTCAGTATTCCCAGGCGTTTGAGTTTCATCGAATGCCACGTATCATGGAATGCGGTTTGATCTCAGGAGAGAACTCTAACAAGAATAAACACGGACACGTCAACCGGCCAGTCTCTGTGCCTCCGCCTGCGCGACAAGATCGTAATCCATCGCCCCGGTGATGCGCATGGGCACGATCTCGCCCGGCTGCACATCGCTCGCCTCGACGATCACCTGCCCGTCGATCTCGGGAGCCTGCGACCTAAGCCGGCCGGTGACCAGATAGCCCTCATCGGGGTCCGCGCCTTCGACCAGCACCGGATGCACCTCTCCCACCCGCGCACGGTTTTTCTTCAGACTGATATCTTTTTGGATCGCCATCAATGCGGCTTTGCGCGCTTCTTTTTCTTCGGCAGGCACATCGTCCCGGTATTCAAAGGCGGTCGTGCCCTCCTCGTGCGAATAGGTGAACACCCCCACATGATCGAATTCGATTTCCTCAAGAAACCGGGCCGTGTGTTGAAAGTGAGCGCCGGTTTCGCCTGGGAATCCGGTGATGAACGTGGTCCTCAGCGCCACATCCGGGATCTTGTCGCGAATGGCGTCGATCATGCCGCGTACCTGCTTTTCGGTTTCCTGGCGTTTCATTTTTTTGAGCATCGCATCGTGCGAGTGCTGCAGCGGCACGTCGATGTAGTTCAAAACTTTCTCCTCCGTCGCGATGCAATCGATCAGGACGGGGTCGATGAAGGTCGGATAACAATAGAACAGCCGGATCCATTCCACTCCGTCCTCGCGCGACAGCGCTTGCAGAAGTTGAACCAGGCCGTGTTTCATCCCCAGGTCCAGACCGTACATCGTCGTGTCCTGCGAGATGAGATTGAATTCCTTGACACCCTGCGCCGCAAGCCCGCGCGCCTCCCGCAGGATCGACTCGATCGGCTGGCTGCGAAACCGGCCGCGCATCTTCGGGATGATGCAGAACGAGCAGCGGTTCGAACAGCCTTCCGCGATCTTGAGATAGGCGGAGTAACCCGGCGTCGTCAGCACCCGGTTGGCATACGATTCAAAATAAGCCGCCGGCAGATCCAGATGGCTGCCGCCGTTGGAGCCCGGTCCCGCACTTGTGGATTGCCGGATGATCTCTTTGAGCTGGGGATACTGGTGCACGCCCAAAAGGGCGTCGATCTCCGGGATCTCCTTCAGCAGGTCTTCCCGGTAGCGTTCGGACAGACAGCCGGTCACGATCAGCTGCCGGCATCGCCCCTCGGTTTTGAACTGCGCCATCTCGAGAATGGCGTCGATCGACTCGCGCGTCGCCGATTCGATGAACCCGCAGGTGTTGACGATGAGCACTTCCGCTTCTTCGTAGCGGGGCGTGATGGCATAGCCCGACGCCGTGAGATCGCCCAGCACGTATTCCGTATCCACGGTATTTTTGGGACAGCCCAGGCTGACCACGCCGATCTTCTTCATGCCCGACGCCGTTTCACACGATCCCTCACGCTTTCGCTTCCTTGAGTTTTTTTTGCATGCGTTTCATCAATTCGTTGAAATCTTTTTCCGCGATCACCCTGTAAAACTGGCTGCGCAGATTGTTGCGCATGCTGATCCCGTCGAGGTGCACATCGACCACCTTCCAGCCATCCTTTTTCGACTCGAGAAAAAAATCGATATCCACTTCCCCCTCTTCCTTGTGCAGCACCGTCATCGGAACCAGGGCGCGGGTTTTGTTGACCTCGGATTCCGCGTATTCCAGTTTGAGGTCCTTGAAGAATTTGCCCGAGTTGGGAAACGCCACGTAGACGAACAACTCGCTCAAAAGGTCGCGGAACTGCTTTTTCTCCGCATCCGACCGTTTCGCCCAGTGTTTCCCCAGGGCTTTCTTGCTGACTTCCGTCACATCCAGATAACCCAGCGCACGATCGGAAAGCTCGCGGTTTTTTTTCTTCTGCTCCTTGGAAACCGCGTCGCCGGTCTGAATCGACTGGATGGCCTGCAAAAGTTTTTCCACCGACTCCTTGGGCGCCGCCCCTTGGGACGCACCCGCAAACAAAAAGAAAATCAAAACCCAACCCAGCGCTTTGGCGTGCATTCGCATGATGTGTGATAAATTGTGGTTGACGAATCCGAAGCCTTGGCGTTCAAGACTCCGCGGGGCCGTACCGATGCGGCAAAATTTTGATTTCATCTTTGAGGCAAATATAGACTATCATTCAAGAGGACACTTGAGAAGGAATTAATCCGTCATCATGATCCCCCCCTTCCTGTTGGCCCTACTCCTGACGTTCGCCTCTCCGACGGATCCGGACAGCCTTGAAACCCTCGACCGGCAGCACCGCGCGAGCAAATCCGATCGCAGCGCCCTGCAAAACCAGTTGCAAATCCTCACCGAACGCATGCAGCAGAATCCGTCTGCGGATCTGGCCTGGAGGCAGGCGCGCAACCATTTCGCCCAGGGGAACCTGAGCCAGGGAGACGCGAAAAACCGGAGCTACCAGTCCTGCATCCGGTCCGCCGATGAGGCCCTCAAGCTCGATCCCCAGTCGGCCATCGGTTATTTCTTCCGCGGCCTGTGCCGCGGCAAACAGGGGGAAAGTCAGGGCGTGTGGAGCAGTCTGAAGATCATCAAACCGTTCAAGAAGGACATGCAGGCCGCCATCCAGTTCGATCCTTCCGTCGAATCGGGCGGGCCGCACCGGGCGCTGGGGAAATTGTACATGGAGCTGCCCGGCCTTTTGGGCGGCAGCCTGGAAAAATCCATCGCCCATTTTAAAGAAGCGGTGCGGCTGGGGCCGCAGATGGGCGACAACTACCTGTTCCTCGCCGAAGCCTATTACCAGGACCATCAATTCGTCCCCGCCCGCGACGTCCTCAACAAGCTGCTGCAAAACACGCAGCAGGATGCCGGCCATCCCGAAGTCAAAAGCATCCGCGAGCGCGGCGAAAAATTACTGCAGAAAATCACCGCCTACATTGAGTAGAGGAACCGTCCATGCTCAAAGAAATTCACATCACGCATTTCGCCATCATCGACCAGCTGCGCGTCGATTTCAAGCCGGGGCTCAATGTGCTGACCGGGGAAACCGGGGCGGGAAAATCGATCCTCATCGACGCGCTCAACCTCATTCTGGGGAGCCGCGCCGATAAAGACGCGATCCGTTCCGGCGAGCAATCCCTGAGTGTCGAAGCCCTGTTTCATACCGACGACGCGGTTCTGCTCAGCGAACTCAACGATCTGGGAATCGAGGTGTGCGACCGGGAGATTTTCATCAAGCGCACGCTCTCGCACGCCGGCAAGAGCCGCTGTTATCTGAACGACAACAGCATCACCCTCGCCACGCTCAGCAAAATCGGTCAACGGCTGGTGGACATTCATGGCCAGCACGATCACCAGGCTCTGCTGCGCACCGAGACTCACCTGGAGCTGCTGGACAAGCACGGCAAAACCGTGCGCGAGAAAGAAGAGCTGGGCCGCCTGCACCAGGACTGGCAAAGCGAGCGGAAGCGTTTGCAGGATCTTCATACCAACGAGCGCGACCGTCTGCAAAAAGAGGAATTTTTGCGGTTCCAGCTGGCGGAGATCGACAACGCGGGACTCAGCCCGGCGGAAGAAGAGGAACTCAAAGCGGAGAAACACAAGCTGGTGCACGCGGAAAAACTTTCCCAGAGTCTGCAAACCACCCAGGCCCTGCTGGCGGAAGCCGACGGATCGATCCTCGAGATGTTGCGCAAAGTCCAGCGCGAACTGGAGACCTGTGCCGAAGTGGACGAGGCGCTGAAAAAACCCGCTGAGCGGGCGCAGAACGGTTACTTTGAAATGGAAGAGCTGCTCGAAGAAACCCGGTCCTACTCGCGCACGATCGAATTCAATCCCGCCCGCCTGGAAGAAATCGAGGACCGGCTGGCCGAGATCAACGGCTTGAAACGCAAATACGGCAGCGACGTCGCCAGCATCCTGGCCCGCCGCGAGACCCTGGCGAAGGAGCTGGATTCTTTTTCCAGCAGCGAAGAAACCAAAACCCAGTTGATCGCATCGATCGAAGAAAAAGAGAACGAACTGGAAAAGCGGGCGGTCGATCTGGCGCACAAACGCGAACAGACCGCCAAGGAAATCCAGAAGAAGGTGGAAAGCGAACTCAAGGACCTGAACATGAATCAGGTCCGTTTCGGCGTTCGCTTCGATTACGAACCCGATCCGCAAAGTTGCGTGCGTTTCCGGGAGAACAAGGTCCGCCTCTACCCCACGGGCATCGGCAGCATGGAGTTTCTGTTTTCATCCAATCCCGGCGAACAGTTGCGGCCGCTCGCAAAAATCGCCTCGGGCGGCGAACTGTCGCGGGTGATGCTGGCCTTGAAATCCACGCTCAACGAACAGGATCCGGTTCCGGTCATGGTGTTCGACGAGGTGGACACGGGCATCGGCGGCAACGTCGCCGAGAAGGTGGGGTTGAAGCTGAAAAAGGTCTCGCGCGGCAAGCAGGTGTTCTGCATCACCCACCTGCCGCAGATCGCGGGCATGGCCTCGGCGCATTACCGGGTGCACAAAGCCGTGAAGGATGAGCGCACCCATTCGGTGATCGAGCGACTGGATCACGCGCAGCGCGTGCGCGAAATCGCCCGCATGTCCGGCGGAGAAACGATCACCGACGTGACTCTGAAGCACGCCGAGCAGATGATCAAAGAGTGAGGCGGTTTTCCCGGCTCACGATCCACCCAAAAAAACTCAACCGGGATTGTTTCCCGCCTGTTTGGCGACTGCTTCCGCGGCTTTTTTCGCCGCCTCGGGGTCACCCAGGTAGTAGTGCCTGATGGGTTTCAGATCCCCATCCAGCTCGTACACCAGGGGAATTCCGGTGGGGATGTTGAGCCCCACGATTTCCTCCTCGCTGATGCCGTCCAGGTGTTTCACCAGCGCCCGCAGGCTGTTGCCGTGCGCACAGATCAGCACTTTTTTTCCGGACTGGAGCGTCGGCACGATGGTCTCGAACCAGTAGGGCAGAAAGCGCTCCACCGTGTGCGACAGGGCTTCCGTGCGCGGAAGGTCTTTGGCGGCAAGGCCGGCGTAGCGCGGGTCGGTGTCCGGCAACCGTTCGTCCCCGTCCGGCAGGGCCGGCGGCGGGGTGGAATAGCTGCGCCGCCAGACCAGAACCTGGTCCGCCCCGTGCTTTTCGGCGGTCTCCGCCTTGTTGAGCCCCTGCAAGCCGCCGTAATGCCGCTCGTTCAAGCGCCAGGACCGCTGCACGGGAAGCCACATCAGGTCCATCTCGTCCAGCACGATCCACAGCGTGCGGATCGCCCGTTTCAGCACGGAGGTGTACGCGATGTCGAAGGTGTACCCCTCCTCTTTCAGCAGTTTGCCGGCATTCCGGGCTTCCCGCTCCCCTTCGGGAGTGAGATCCACATCCGTCCACCCCGTGAACCGGTTTTCCAGATTCCATTGACTTTGACCGTGCCGCAGCAACACCAGTTTCAGCATGATTCTAGGATCCCCCACGATTTTTTCGCATATTGGCTGTCAAAAACCCCCTTCGGGGCCACATTTAAGCACAATTCCGGGCATTCTCCAGAAAAATTCGCCGCAAAACACCCGTTTCTGGCGAAAATTTCCGGGTCGCCCCCCCGCAGACCGATTCCGCCTAAGTCATTGTATTTCTGCACGTTCTTTGATAAAATAGAATTAAATTTTATCTAGATTCAATAGAAATTTCAGCGAAATTAAAGATTTTTTTGAATATTCCGAAAAGGTATTACTTCACCCAATCCAGTACCGGGCATTCGCAGTTTGCTTTTGAAGGAGTGAGTCAAGCGTGTGAGGGTTCCTCAGACGCATCCCTCAATTTTACAGCACACAAACAATGGACTCGATCAGCCAATATTACCGGGAAATCAACCGCGGCTTCCTCGACAAAGCCTGGAGAGCCGGGCCCGAAATCGGTTTCGAGCTGTATTACCGGCTCGACAAGAGCGAACGCGAACCGCAGTTTTTAAAGTTCGCAAGCTACACGCCCGAGACCCGGATAAAGATCCGAAAACTGCTGGAGTCCGACAGCCACCAGAAGCTGTTCATCCACGAAAACGACCTCATTCGTTACTACCGCGACTTTTTGATTCAAAATCTCAATCAAAGCCTGTCCATGAAGGAGCCGTTCGAGAAAATTCTCAAGGACGGCTATCAGGTCGCCCAGATGATCTTGCGGGAATACTTTCAAAGCATCGGCTCCTCCCGCATCCTGCGTTCCCTGGGCGATGTCGTCAATGTCATGCAGACCTGCATGGCTCTCGGCAAAATGGAGTCCAAGGACATCTTCAAATTGACGCAAAGGGAAAACGAGCACCACACCCACTGCGCCAACACCGGCTTGTACAACCTCTATCTGGGCACCAAATTTAAAATGGACCCGAAAGAGATTCAGGAGTTGGGGCTCGGGGGCATGCTGTTCGATATCGGCAAGAAGACGATTCCGGAGCCGGTGCTCGAGAAACAAGGCAAGCTGGCCCCGGAAGAATGGCAATACATCCGCAAGCACCCCTCAGCCGGCAAAAAAGTGCTCAACGACATGAAATGCTTCACCCCCAACATTCTGGCCATGGCCATGGAGCATCACGAAAAGTTCGACGGATCGGGGTATCCCGCCGGACTGGTGGGAGAGAGGATCTCCACCGTTGCCCGGATCTGCACCATTTCCGATGTGTTCAACGCCCTGGTCTGCAAACGGCAATACCGCCCCTCGTTCACCCCGTTTGAGGCGCTTTCGGAGATGAAAACGAAAATGAACGGTCAGTTCGACAACCGGATTTTCGTCGAGTACATCCGGGCCTTCGCCCGCACCTGAGTTTGCCGCTCCGCATCGATCCCCTTCTCTGCGTTCCACTTCATTTTCATACCCGACCGCTAAAATCCCGTGGGGAATCCACCCGGCCGGTGCTATGATGGACTCGACCAAGATTCGCTCCCCGCAAGGATGTTGTAGAGATTCAGAGAGCCGCCATGTATCTGGAAGTGGAATCCAATCCCAACACCGAGAATGGCATCACCATGCTCTACCGCGACGTGTCCCCGCCGCGCGAGGTGTTCTGCATCAAATACCAGCGTGGGATCGAAGACCAGCCGGTGCAGGTCACGGGCTGGGATTCGCAGACCAACCGACCCTGTCCCGCGTACGCCTGTCAGGTGGAAGAATCCGGCGACGGCATCGCCCTGCTCATCTATGGCGGCAGCGGCGGCATCCGCATGAAGTTTCTCGAAGACGAGTCGGAGTGGCAGCTGGACGCCGAAGGGCAGTGGGGCGAATCCCACCTGGTTTATCCGGTGGACAGCTTCATCGTTTACAAGGACGAAGTTTAACCCTTCACCCCTTGGGCGTTTTCTGATCCATGAAGCGGCGCCCCGTCCTCTCCTCCGGTTCGCTCGACACCTCTTCTAAAATGAGCTGGCAAATCCGCGAGCTTCCCGGTGTCATCTCCAGAGAAAACGGTCCCTGGTTGTACATCTCCAGAGTGATGATCCCGAGCCCGCTGCCGCAGTGGATGGTGGGTGCGGTGATGTGAACCGCGAGCCCGAGGCGGGCGAGACTGCTCTTCCCTTCGATGCGCGCCGCCAGCCGCGACCCCGTGGGCAGCGCCACTTTTTCGTGCGTCGATGCCAGGTACACCCGTTGCGGCTCGATCACGTACTGGCCCGTCGCGTTCAACGCCACTTCCCGCAAGTAGTTTTCTGTCAGTTCCGCGTAGTTCATGCGGTCCACATCGATGCGCAGCGTTTCCTCGCCTTTTTCGTTGCCGCTTTTCTGGATCGCCTCGATGTCCCACAGCCACAAGGACTGCCCCATACGCAGGTCGATCGCCGTGGCATCGATCTGGTCCGCCTCCGGTTTCGGTTCGATCACGAACAAACCCGCGTCCACTTTATCCAGGATATCGTTGCCACTCAAGATCATGGGAACGCTCGCATGAAAAATGTTGTCATGAATTCACTTCTCTGCGGATGCGCTCCTCTGGCAAAGAAGGTCCGCGTTTTTGAGGTGCGCAATGGATGAGAAACTCCCGGTTGCCTTTCTGCCCGAGTACCGGGGAAGAGGTCAGGCCGAGAACGCCGCCTCCCAGCGTTTCGACACAAACGGTCAATTCCAAAAGCACGTTGAGGTGCTTTTGCGGATCGCGGATGATCCCCTTGTTTTCCACTTCGTCCCTGCCCACTTCAAACTGCGGTTTGACGAGGGCGACGCAGTCGCCCTTAAGATGCAGAATGGCAAACAACGGTGGGAAGATGAGCTTTAGGGAAATGAACGAAACATCGACGACGGCAAGATCGATGGGAGAATCAAAATCTTCTGTTGAGAGATAGCGGGCGTTGGTCCGGTCCCGGCGAACGACCCGCGGGTCGTTCTGCAGCTTCCAGTCGAGCTGCCCGTAGCCGACGTCCACCGCATAAACTTTTTCGGCTCCCTGCTGCAAGAGACAATCGGTGAAGCCTCCCGTGGACGCCCCGATGTCCGCGACGACTTTGCCGTGCGGCGAAAGACCGAACGCCTCCAAAGCATGCGCGAGCTTGAGACCTCCCCGGCTCACATACGGGTGAAGCGGTCCCGAGACCTCCACGCGGCTGTCTTCCGTGACGTGCGCCCCGGGCTTTGCCGCCACGCACGCGTTGACCCTCACTTTTCCGGCAAGGATCAACCCTTGCGCCTGTTCCCGCGACGGGGAGAGTTTTTTTTTACCAGCAGCTGATCGAGACGGATTTTTTTAATCGGGGGCATCCTTGTCCTCTTCTTCCACCGGGAACAATTCCGTGATCAACTCCCCCTTCTTGTCCTGCGTCAGCTTTTCGATCTTCGCCTCCGCCTCATTGAGCTTTTTGGAACAGACACGGGACATTTTGATGCCCTCCTCGAAAATCTCAAGCGATTTGTCGATATCGAGCTCGCCTTTTTCCAGCTCCTCGACAATCTGCTCCAGCCGCTTCATCGCTTTTTCAAATTTGATTTCCGCCATGGCCTCCTCGCTGCAAAGTACCCATCATCACAAAAGGACCGATTGGAATAAAGTATTATTTTGCACAGCGAAAACCGATGTCGTAGCTTTTGTTGTCCGGCCGCACAAAATAGGTGCCATCCGACTGCACGTTGCTCGAATCGTCCAGCCACGAACCGCCGCGCAGGTATTTGTTGTGTTCGTCGTGCGATTCGTCCACCCACTCCCACACATTGCCCGCCATGTCGTACAGCCCGAACTGGTTGGGCGGGAAGCTGCCCACCGGCGCCGTCTTGCGGCCGTCCCACCGGCTGCCGCAGCCATCGCAGTTCGCCTGGTTGTTGCCCAGCTTGTCGCCCCAGTAAAACCGCGTGCGGGTGCCGGCGCGCGCCGCTTTTTCCCACTCGGCCATCTTCGGCAGACGTTTGCCCAGTTTCTCGCAGTACTGGCGCGCATCATGCCACGTCACCCGTTCCACCGGGCGGTCCGCACCTTTGAAATGCGACGGATTGTTGCCCATCACCTTCTCGTATTCCTTCTGTGTCACTTCCCGCGCATCGATGAAAAATGTTTTGGTGCGGACGGGTTTCAACGAACCGACCCCGCCGGCATAGTATTCACCGGCCGCAATCCGCACCATGCCGTCGGAAGTCCCTCCCAGAGACGCCCGGGCCCGGGAAGCCACCGGCTTGAGGGAAGCGAGTTTCTGATTGGGCGAGGGCGCCCGGTCGCTGACACAGCGAAACCCGATGTCGTAGCTGCGGTTGTCCGGCCGCACGAAATAAGTGCCGTCCGACTGCACCTGCACGGTGTCGTCCAGCCAGGAACCGCCGCGCAGGTATTTGTTGAGTTCGTCGTGCGATTCCTCCACCCATTCCCACACGTTGCCGGCCATGTCGTACAACCCGAGTTTGTTGGGCGGGAAGCTGCCCACCGGCGCTGTTTCGTTGCCATCCCACCGGCTGCCGCAGCCATCGCAATTGGCCTTGTTTTTCTGCAGCCGGTCGCCCCAGTAAAACCGCGTGCGGGTGCCGGCGCGCGCCGCTTTTTCCCACTCGACCATCTTCGGCAGGCGCTTGCCCACCTTGCTGCAATACTCTTTCGCCTGCTTCCAGGTCACCCGTTCCACCGGGCGGTCCGCACCTTTGAAATGCGACGGGTTGCTGCCCATCACCTGCTCAAATTCCTTCTGCGTCACCTCACGCGTATCGATGTAAAACGCTTGCGTGCGCACCGGTTTCAAGGATCCCACTTCGCCGGCATAATACTCGCCCGCAGGAACCTGAACCATCCCACTCACCTTGGCGGGCACAGGCAACGCTTTCTCCTCGGGTGGGGCCGGCACCAGGGAGGCCAGCTTTTTTTGGGGTTGCTGTTCCTTTTTTTTCTTTTTGGCCTCGACGGCTTTTCGTTTTTCTTCCAGCTTACGCCGCTCTTCCGCCAGACGCTCCTTCTTCAGCTGATTCTCCCTGCGCTGCGCTTCCATTTTCTTTCGCACCGCCGCCAGCTTTTCCTTCTCCTGCTTCACTTTCGCTTTTTTCAGTTGCTTGAGTTTCTTGCGGGCAAACTCGGTGCGGGAATTTTTCTCCGGAAACTGCGTGAGAAACCCCTGCCACGCCGCCTGCTTCTCTTCCAGGGTCGCCTCTTTCTTATCCAGCGACAGGATACTGGCCACCTGCTCTTCGATGTTTTTCTCGCGGTTTTTCTGCATCCATTTTTTCTGCTTGGCTTTGGCATCCTTCAACCGCGGGTTGTCTTTCGGATATTGCTCTATAAATTTCTTCCAGCGGCCGGCTTTTTCCTCAAACGAGGCCGAATCCTTATCCAGCTTGACCAGCTTGTCGTATTCGTCGCGGACTTTCTTTTCTTTGCGAATCTCTTCCAGTTTTTCATTCGCCTCTTTCAGGTGCGGGTTGCGGTCCGGATATTTTTCCGTGAACCCTTTCCACATGCGGATCTTGTCTTCCGGGGACTTCACCTTTTTTTCTTTATCCAGAAGCAGCGCGTACTGCTTCTCCAGGCCTTCAAGCCGGATCTGCTTTTCGAGTTCCTGAATGCGGCCTTTGGCTTCTTTCAGTCGGGGATTGTTATCCGGGTAGGCGGCGACGAATTCCTTCCACAGGCTGGCTTTGCCGTCATAGGAATCCATCGTTTCCACTTTGGCGAGGATTTCCCGGTAGCGTTTCTGCACCGCCTTGCCTTTGTCCGACCCTTTCAAGCTGAGCAGCCGCTTGTTGGCTTCATCCAGCCGGGGATTGTCCTCGGGATATTTCTTGATAAAGTCCTGCCAGGATTTGATCTTCA
Organism: Nitrospinales bacterium; assembly: GCA_965223345.1. GTDB lineage: Bacteria > Nitrospinota > Nitrospinia > Nitrospinales > VA-1 > CBDCWG01. The sequence continues at coordinate 745,988 of CBDCWG010000012.1, read as the reverse complement.
CGCTGCGGGAAACCAGGCTTTCATCGACCCCGTCCAGCTCCTGCAGTTTGGCGAAATGCGATTCGATATTCTTTTCCCGTTCTTCCTTTTTGAAGATTTTCTTTTTGACCTCGCGCAGCAGCCGGTCCAGCGCCGTTTCTTCTCCGGAACCCGAACCGCTGGAAGCGACCTCGGTTCCCTGCGGAGCCTGCAACGGAAACACGAAATCCCCTTTGTTGAGCCGGCGATGGCGGATTTTCCCGTATTGCGGTGTCTGCGATCCCCGGCTCAGGTTGGTGACCGTTTCCTCAAGATACATGCCCAGCTCGGTGCCGGTGAGGTAGCCGTCCTTGTTTTTGTCCCCCTCTCCGGACAAGGCGGCGGTGAACTGTCTGCGAAAGATGCTGATGTCCGGAATCTGCTGGTCGGCGTTGCCGGCGGTGATGAACTGGCGCACCGGTTTGGAGGTGCGTTCCCGGATATCGCGCGGGATCGCACGGCTAAACGCAAACACGGAACCGGAAAAACAACTGTCGAACACGAAAATGGCATGCTTGGATTCGATCTTCAGCGCCATCTCTTCCATGTTCTGCATGCTGAGCGCGTGACGGAAAAAACCGGGCAGGTCCTGACGCGGGTCGGGCGCATCGCGGGACACGATGTATCCCATCCATTCATCCGGATCTTTCACCGCATAACTGGGTTTGTGGGTGTAGCCGTGCCCGGCGAAATAAAACAGCAGGCGGTTTTCGGGTTTGAGACCGTGTGTGAGGATGAAATTGCGAAAGGCGTTTTCCAGTTCCGTCTGAGAGGGGTTCTCCACGACCTTGACGTGAAACCCCTGTGCCTCGAGCACTTCCGACACCGCGCGGATGTCGTTCTTGATGCCGGGGACATCCGGCCAGCCTTTGCGGTAATCGCTGATACCCACAACGAGGGCATGGCTTTCCTTATAAAGCCAGATTTTTTTTCCGTCCTTGTCCAGGATGGAAAACTCTTTATGCCCACGGGTGTCCGTCCCGCTGTTTTCCGACAACGCCCCGGAAACCGGAAATACCAGAAACAGCAGAATCAAAACAAACCCGATGCGAGGGGTTTTCATGAATAACTCGAAGCGACGGTCGTTCTGTAGGTTCAACTAAGAAATATATAACGGATACCGGCAAGGGTCAACACCTGGAGAATTTACCAAAGCGTTCTGGAATAGGGCCTTAGGAGAACAAACCCTTAGCTTGCAAACGGGGGAAAAAGTGTTGAAAAAGCGGGTCCGGTGGGAGGGTGAAGTCAGGCAGCGCCGGGACGAGGCAAACGGTTAGAAAATCGCGTCTTGCAGGGAACGCCGCCGAGATGCGGTTGCATCGGGGCGTTGAATCTCATTCCTGAGTCTTTTCGACGCGGCAGTCGAGGCGGCCCTCTGCCAGACGCACCTGCACCGAATCTCCCGGTTTCGCCTCCTGCGAGGATTTGAGCCCCTTGCCGTCGAGGGTGCAGATGCTGTATCCCCGGTCGAGGATCGTCAGCGGATTGAGGGCATTGAGGTTTTTGACCACGCCCTCGAACCGGTTCTTTTCGTACTTCACCTGAGCGGCCATGTGCTGCACGAGCCGGTGTTGCAACGATTCGGTGCGGTCGGTGAGGGGAACGATGCGTTTCGCCGGCGAAGCCTGAAACAGCCGTTCCACCTGTCCTTTGAGCCGTTCCCTCTGTAAGAGCACCCATTGCCCCAATCCGCGCAACAGCCGGTGGTTCAATTCGTCCAGCCGCTGTCCCTGCGGAGCGAGGATTTCCAGCGGCTGCCGGAAAAACCGCCGGTCCATCAGCCGGTGCAGCCGCTCGCGCTGTTCTTTCAGACGCCGCTCGCTGGTGGCGATCATCTGCTGCGTGTGGGTGGCGATCGTGTACAGGATGTCGCGCAGCACCGGAACCGTCAGTTCCGCCGCCGCCGAAGGTGTGGGCGCACGCAGATCGGCCACGAAATCGGCGATCGTGAAATCGATTTCATGGCCCACCGCCGAGACCACCGGAATCTCAGACGCGGCGATGGCGCGGGCGACGACCTCTTCATTGAAGGCCCACAGATCCTCGATCGAGCCGCCGCCGCGGCCCACGATCAAAACGTCGAGGTCGTTCAGCCGGTTGGCGCGTTCGATGGCCGCCGCCACTTCTTCCGCCGCGCCTTCGCCCTGAACCTTCACCGGAAAGACCAGGACCGAGACTTTGGCATTGCGCCGGCGGATGACATGCAGCACATCCCGCACCGCAGCGCCGGTGGGGGAGGTGACGACGCCGACTCGCCAGGGAAACTGCGGCAATGCTTTTTTACGTGCGGGATCGAAAAGCCCTTCCTTCTCCAGTTTTTCCTTGAGCTGCTCGTAGGCTTTCTGCAACGCCCCCAGCCCCACCGGGTCCACCGTTTCGACGATGATCTGATACTCGCCGCGCGCGTCGTACACGGTCAGCCGGCCGGACAAAACGACGTGGTCCCCGTCCGCGAGCTGGAATTTCAGACCGGCCCGGTAATTCTTGAACAACACGCAGCGGATCTGCGATTTTTCATCTTTGAGAACGAAATACGCGTGTTTCGAGGCGGCCACCCGCAGGTTGGAAATCTCCCCTTCCACCCAGACCCGGTCGAACGCCTGCTCCAGCACCGCACGCACGCCGCGCGTGAGCTCGGAGACCTTGTAGACCCGGGGAGCCGCGTCCTCGGATTCGCTTGTGAACAGATCCGCATTCATAGGAGTCGGTAACAAAAGGAGCGCATCAGAGACTCAGGACAGTCCGTGCTGGGCCTGAAAGGCCTTGAGGGTGTTTTCCATGAGCAGAGCGATGGTCATCGGCCCCACCCCTCCGGGCACCGGCGTGATCCAGGCGGCTTTCGGCGACACCTCCTCGAAATGCACATCCCCCACCAGCTTGCCGTCCACCCGGTTGATGCCCACATCGACCACCACCGCGCCTTCTTTCACCATGTCCCCGGTCACAAAATGGGGTTTGCCGATGGCGGCGATCAGGATGTCCGCGCTGCGTGTGACTTCCGGCAGGTCGCGGGTGCGCGAATGGCACACCGTCACCGTGGCGTTGCGCTGCAGAAGCAGCATCGCCACCGGCTTGCCGACGATGTTGCTGCGTCCGAGCACCACCGCCCGCGCTCCCTCGATGGCGATGCCGGTGTGGTCCAGCAGCCGGATGATGCCACTGGGCGTGCAGGGGGTCAGCAAGGCTTCACCGGTGCTCAGGTGACCGACGTTCACCGGGTGAAAGCCGTCCACATCCTTGATCGGGTCGATGGCTTCCAGCACCTTTTTGGAATCGATGTGCTCGGGAAGCGGCAACTGAACCAGGATGCCGCTCACCTCGGGGTTTTCGTTGAGCGCGGCGACCAGCGCCAGCAATTCGCTCTCCTGCGTGTTTTCGGACAGGTTGTGCTCGAAGGAGACAAACCCCAGCTTTTGACAGGTCTTGTTCTTGTTGCGCACGTACACCGCCGATGCGGGGTCCTCCCCCACCAGCACCGTGGCCAGCCCGGGGCTCTTGCCGGTTTTCTGCTTGAGCGCGGTCACCTGTCCGGCGATCGTTTCCTTGATTTCGGAGGCGACTTGCTTTCCATCGATGAGGGCCATGATTGTCTCTGAAGTTCAGGCAGGCTGAGGGACCGCTCCACAGGGTCCGAAAACAGACACCGCAGGTTGAAAACGTCTGGAATCTTTGGAGCGGCAGGCATATTACCAGAAACCGCCCGCAAAGGGGATTTTTATGAAGGGGGGAAGCGGGGAGCGGAACGGAATCGTCAGTCGATTTCCAGCTCCTTGATCAGCCGGGACAGGTAGGAGCGCTGCACGTTGAGTATCTTCGCCGCCTTGGTGCGGTTTCCTCCTGTGGACTTGAGGGTGTTCATGATGAAGGTGCGGCGGAAGGAATCGTTGGCTTCCTTGAGGGAAGCCCCGACATTGACCTCGATGGGGGTCTGCTGCGATTCAAAGGGAAACGCTTCCGGCGTCAACTCGTTGCCGTCGGTGAGCACGATGGCGCGCTCCATCGTGTTTTCCAGCTCCCGGATATTGCCCGGCCAGTTGTAGCCCATCAAATGCGCCATGAGATTTTTATTTATTTTTCGGCCGGGTTGCCCATCGGGCGTGTGTTTTTTTATAAAATAGGTCACCAGGTCGGGGATGTCTTCGCGCCGTTCGCGCAGCGGCGGCAGTTTGATTCCGATCACATTGATCCTATAATACAGATCCTGGCGGAACTGCCCCTCCCGCACCATCTGCTCCAGGTCCCGGTTCGTGGCGGTGATGATGCGCACATCCACATTGATGGTTTCGGTGCCTCCCAGGCGGATGAACGACTCTTCCTGGATCACCCGCAGCAGTTTGACCTGCATGTCCATGGGCATTTCGCCGATTTCATCGAGAAACAGGGTGCCCTGATGCGCCGCTTCGAACAGGCCGATCTTGGTGGTGTCGGCGCTGGTGAAGGCGCCCTTTTCATGGCCGAACAGCTCCCGTTCGAGAATCGAAGCCGGCAGGGCTCCGCAGCTCACGGAAACGAAGGGCTTGGTCTGACGCGGGCCATGATCGTGAATCAGATGCGCGAACAGTTCCTTGCCGGTACCGCTTTCACCGGAAATCAACACCGCGGCTTTCGAGTCGGCCAGCCTTTCCGCGAGGGCGATGCATTTTTTGATGGCCTGGCTTTCTCCGACGATCATGTAGCGTTTGAGGTATTTTTCTTTCAGCCGGTTGAATTCTTCACCCAGCGCCACCCGGCTTTTGGAAGCGAGAAAAAATTTGGGGATCATTTTGGAAAATTTATCCAGAATTTCCACGTCCTTTTCGGAAAAACCGTCCCCCTCCTGTTTGTCCATGAACTGGATGACGCCGATCACCTTTTTTTCCAGGATCAACGGCATGCAGGCGATCGATTCCACCAGGTCGTGCACTTCTTCACTGACTTTTTTGAACCAGCGCGGGTCGTTCTGCACATCGTTGGAGATGATGGCCTGTCCGGTTTTTGAAACCGTGCCCGCAATACCGACTCCGGGCGGGATCTCGATGTCCTTGAGCTGCCCCATGTTTTCTCCCGAGGCCTGGTAATACTGTAGCTTTTTGGTCTTTTCATCCTGAACGAGCAGCAGCGAGGCGTTGCGGACCCCGACGATTTCGGCGGCGGTGTTGATCACCGTGCTCAACAATTCGTCGATTTCCATCGATGAGGTTTTAAACAGGGAGGATATTTTTCGAATGGCCTGGATATTGGCTTGGTTGTCGATCAGTTTCATAAATTATCCCGTTTCAGACGCCTCGTTCTTAAAGGTGAAAAAGAAACCCGCAGTTCCACATATTTTTTAAACATAAAAAGCAAAGTATGCATAAAAGTATACACTTTTTTCAACAACTTTAAAAGTCCTAAAAATTCAGACCCTTTTTGCCACCAAATGCGGACGATTTTTTATAATTTTTGGTAAATTTTTACGATTGCAACCCCTGAAAAACCGGATTTCCACCCTGTCCGCAAACGCGCCGGAATGCCATAACCCATTATTTTAATAGTAGTTAGCGAAATTCATGCAAATGGTCGAATTTTCTTCCCGCAAAGCCCCCATTCACAGGAGTCCCCGCCCGGCAGGGTTCCGATATGACACAAATCCGTTCCGCAAGTCACCACACCCGGTTTTCAGGAGCCGTCCGTGAGCACGATCTCCCTCCCTCCCCTAAAAGCACGCATCCTCGCCTGCTACCTGCTGGTGGGTGTCGGGATTCTGGTTTACTTCAACTCTCTGGGCGGCACGTTTCAATTCGACGACCGCAACCTGATCGAAAAGCCGTGGATCGCCGACCTCGATGCCTTCGGCGAACAGGTCGGGCTGAAAGAATACAAAAACCGGCCTGTCCTGCTGCTCACACTCGCTCTCAACAACACGCTGCACCCGAATCGCGTGTTGGGTTTTCACCTGATCAACCTTGTTTTGCACCTCTGGGTGACCCTGCTGATCTTTTTCATCCTGCTCAAAACGCAATCCTGGGTGTCCCCGCAGCCTGCGCATTCCGCTTCTTCCACCGCAACCGATCTCGCCCTGCCGCTTTTGACGGCTCTGCTGTTTGTCGTGCATCCTTTGAACACCGATTCAGTGTCCTACATCTCTTCGCGTTCGACGCTGCTGGCGACGTTTTTCTACCTTGCAGCGCTGTATGCGTTTCTATCGCTGTTTTCCGCCCGTCCTCTGGCAAATCGTTTCAAGATCGTACTCGCGCTCACGATCCTGCTGCCCCTGCTGATCTACCTGGCGCTCGCGTCCAAATTGATCGCCGTCACCCTTCCCGCAGCTCTGGCACTGTGTTTTTTCGCCTTTGTCTGCCCGCAAAAACACCCCGGCCTGTGGAACCGTTTGAGGCAGAGAAAAACGTTGGCATTCGGGCTCGGTGGGATGCTGCTCGCGGTGGGGGCCGTTCTGTACTTCGCACCGGGATTTCTGTATGCGCCGAAGGATCAGGGACTGGAGCTTTACGGGCGCGGACCCTACTTCTGGATGCAGATGAAGGTGATCGTGTTTTATTACCTCAAGCTGTTCGCCGTTCCCTTCAACCTGAACGTGGACGCAGGCTTTCCCTTCAGCAGCGTCTTTTCGGACCCCACGATCGTGCTGGCTCTACTCCTGCTGATCGCGCTGTCGATCGTTGCGCTGCGCTTCGGCAACCTTTGGGTCCGCGTCGGGGTGCTTTGGTTTCTTTTGGCCCTCGCCCCCACCTCCACCCTCGTGCCTCTGAACGACCTGGCGGTGGAACACCGCATGTACCTGCCCACAACCCTCGGGCTCGGCCTCATCGCGGGCTGGGGCTTGCGGCACCTTCTTTTCACACAGCGGCGTGCCTGGGTGTGGGTGCTGCTGATCCTGCTGGGGGCCGGCGCCCTCGACCGCAACCGCGTGTGGATCGACGAAAAGAGCCTGTGGAGCGATGCGGTGAAGAAAAACCCGCACTCCCCCCGCACCCACAACAACCTCGGCAAGGCGCACTACGAAAGCGGCGACCTCAAACAGGCGCTGCGGCATTTCAAACAGAGCGTGGCGAACATCCCCCGATACACGGCCCTGCAATACAATCTGCAAGACCCCGCGCAGTGGCTCGAACGCAAACAGGGCAAACCGGCATCGAAGGCCCCGCATGCAAACCGGGTGCTCAGAGCGGATCTGGTGGAACCGCATTACAATCTGGCCAGCGTCTACCTGGATCTCGGGCAGCTGGACCGCGCCGCCGCCGAATACCAGACGACGCTCGGTCTGCATCCCAATCACTACGGCGCTCTGCTCGGCCTGGGTTCGATCCACGCGCGTCTCGGCAGCAACGCCAACGCCGAGAAATACTATCTTTCCGCCCTGGCCGCCCAAAAGGCCGCCACCGGCGTCGAGGACGACGCCCTGGCGCGGCTCAATCTCGGGGAACTGTATGGAAAGTCCGGGCGTTTTGAAGCGGCGGTCGAACAGTTTCACCGCGCCGTCAAAAGCGAACCCTCGCTCGCTCTGGCGCACTACAACCTGGGAGTGGCTTACTCGGCGCTCGGCAAACTGCAACAGGCGGAACACTGGTTTGCATCCTGCCTTTCTTTGAATGCCGACTTCGAGCCCGCTCTGTTCAATCTGGCGCAGGTGCTGCAGAAAAAAAAGCAGTGGGACCGCTCCACCGAAACCTTCGAGCGTTTTTTACGGGTCAAGGGGCCCGACGCACGCGCGCACTACCACATCGGCTGGAATCATCAGCAGATGGGCCGGTTGCAACAGGCTCAGGCAGAGTATGAAAAAAGCCTGGCCCTGAATCCGCCGCCCGTGCAAAAACAAGAAATCACCCGGTTATTGCAGAACCTTTCCTGAACATCGCCCATGATCGTGTGCAAACACACCCTGTTCACAGAACCTGTCCGGCGGGACTTGCGAGCGATTGTGCTGTTGAGCGCTTTGGGCATCCTCGCCGGGTTTGGCACGCTTCAGTCCCCGTTTCTGTACGACGACGCGCACGCCATCGTGGACAACCCGCACATCCGGGACTTCGCAAATTTCCAGCGCGACGTCGGGATCGAAAACATTTTGAACCGTTCGGTGCTACTGTGGACCTTTGCGCTCAACCGCCACCTGGGTGAATTGAATGTGCTGGGCTATCACCTGGTCAACATCTGGCTGCACATCGGCGTCAGCCTGGTGTTTTATTTTTTGACCGCGAAACTCACGCTGCTGGAACCAAAGGCTACGAGAACCCGGCTGGCTCCCCTGCCCCTGTTTGCGGCTGCGATTCATCTTCTGCATCCGATGACCGTCGAATCGGTGACCTATCTTTCCAGCCGTTCCTCTGTGCTGGCCACGTTCTTCTTCGTGCTCGGACTGTACTGTTTTCTGCATGCTTTTAAAGATGAACATAATCAGAGTCAGTACGCCCTTCCGGCGATCCTGGGGACGCTGTTCTTCTTTGCACTGGGAACCGGAACGAAAGAAATCATCGTCACGCTGCCGCTGCTCGCCGGGGTCTTTCTCTGGCTGCGCACACCACAGGGGCGCAAAAAAGACCTGCTGAAACCGGGCCTCATGATCGCAGCCCCGCTTCTGGCCTACCTCGCGTACCGCTACTGGCACCTGGGAGGGTTGTTGACCCTGAGAGCCGATCCGGACTCCGCCGCCATCGATCGATGGGGATACCTGCTAACGCAGATCCAGGTCATCGCCGGGCACTACCTGCTCAAGCTGATCCTTCCCTTCAGTCTGAATTTCGAGCCGGACGCCCGCCTGATTGCATCCACCCTCAACCCGCATTGGATCGCCGCGCTTGGTGTGCTGCTGGTTCTGACCATTTGGGGCTGGCATCAGAAATCCAACCTGATCCGCTTCGCCTTGCTCTGGGGCCTCTTGACCGTGCTGCCGACCTCCAGCCTGATCCCCTTGAAACAGATCGCCACCGAACACCGCGCTTACCTGCCGGGACTGGGCGTCAGTCTGCTGCTGGCCCTGTTGCTGTTGAAAGTCCCCGCCTCTACCCGACTGAGACGGTTGAGCGTGTTTGCCCTGTTCGCCTTGTGGGCCGCACTCAACCTGAACCGCAGTCTGGATTACCGCAGCGAGGTCCGCCTCTGGCAGGACACCGCGTTCAAATCCCCGCAAAAAGCCCTGGTCCACAACAACCTGGGGACCGCGCATCTGGCAGAAGAGAACTTTCCCGCTGCGCGGCAGGCTTTCCTGCAGGCGCTCAAGCTCGATCCGTCGCATTCGGACGCGCACATCAATCTCGGCCACATCCTTTCCAGAAAAGAACGCTGGCAGGAGGCGAAACACCATTTCGACCGGGCCTTGCTTTTGGGATCGGCGAAAGCCGAGGCCTTTTTCAACGCCGGCCTCGTGCGGATGCGGCTCGACATGCCAGCCGAAGCCACGCCGTTTCTGGAACAAGCCGTAGCGCTGAAACCGCATCGGTCGCAATACCGTTTTCATCTCGGAAATGCCTACCGCGGGCAGCGCCGGTTCGACGACGCCTTGCAGGAATACCGCGAAGTGCTGCGCCTCGACCCCGACCACCCGCAGGCCCTCAACAACACCGGCATCATTTTTTACAACCTGAAAAACTTCTCGCGCGCCGAGCCGGCATTCAAACAGGCGCTCGCCCTGGAAAAGGACTCCCCGAAGATCCACAACAACCTGGCGAGCCTGTATCTGGCACAAAAACGCTTTGCGGAAGCCCGGTCGCATCTGAGCGCCCTGCTCAAATTGCAGCCTGAAAACGACAAGGCCCGGCAATTGCTGAAAATCGCGCAAACGTTTCAGGACAAACCCGATCCATGAAACACGTACCGTTTCCCCGGACATCCCGCCTCGTTACCTTGCGGATCACAGGCATGGTTCTGATCACGCTTGTCGGCGTGCTGATTTACGCGAACCATCTGCACAATCCCTTCCAGTTCGACACCGTCGCCTACATCGAGAAACAGAACCTCAGCGATCCGGAAAACATGCTCACGCTGCGGTTTTTCACGCAGCAGTACTTTTCCCGCAGCCTGCTGCAGATGTCTCTCGCCGTCAACGCGCTGCTGGGCAACCAAAATCCATTCGGCTACCACCTGCTCAACCTCCTGCTTCACATCGTCAACGCCATCCTGATATTCCTGATCAGCGAAAAAATCCTGCGGCAGTTTGCAACCAGCAGGATACCGGAGGCAGGGCAAGGCGTTGGGCTTGCCTTACTGGCGGGTCTGTTGTTTCTGAGCCATCCCATCCAGACCGAATCGGTTCTCTACATCATGAGCCGCTCTGAAATACTCGCCGCCACCTTTTACCTGCTGGCTTTTTATGGCTTTCTGATTTATCTGGATTCCGACAAGAAAAAACCATCCTCATTCCTGCTTTGGGGTACGGGGATCGCCTTGCTGTTTGTCCTGGGTTTCGGCGTCAAACAGACCGTCATCACCCTGCCCGCGGTGCTGCTTTTGTACTGGCTTTGCATCTCGCCTGCAAACGCACCGGCGCTCCTGTTTTTGCAACGCTGGCGATGGCCGCTCGCCGCAATCGGGCTTGCAGCCGGACTCCTGCTTCTGCGCAAGCTGCTCTCCGACGAGACGTTCTTGATCGGCCCGGTCGATCCGCATCAAATGGTGGGAAGAAAAAACTACATGCAGACCCAGCCGGTGGTGCTGGTGTATTACTACCTCAAGCTGCTGCTGTTCCCGGTCAACCTGAACATCGATCCCGACATTCCGGTGATCACGCGCTTTTTTTCACTGCCCCTGCTATCGGCGCTTTGCGTGATGGCGGGAATCCTCTATTTGGCGATCCGCAAGGCCGCATCGTGCATTTACCTTTTTTGTCTCGGCTGGTTTGTGATCATTCTGTCGCCCTCCTCCTCCATCGTCACCCTGCACGATCTCGCCGCCGAGCACCGCGTGTACCTCGCCGCCTACGGGATCATCCTCGCCGTTCTCCTGATCGGCGTGAAGGCCATTCGCGTTTTTCCCTTGAAAACGCAGCCGCTCAATGTCCGGACAGCCGGGGTCCTGGCCTTCGTCGTGTTGAGTTGCTCAAGCCTCATGACGATGCACAGAAACCTCGATTGGAGGAGCGAGCAGACCCTGTGGGAAGACACGCAAAAAAAATCGGCGCAGCTCGTGCGTCCTCTCATCAACCTCGCGCGCGCGCACCAGCTCGCAGGGGACACCGAACGAGCCGTTCAACTGTATGAAGAATCGCTGCAGAAAGCCCCGAACATCTTCATTTCCAACTACAACCTCGGTGAGTTGCAGTTCGCCCGGGGGAAGCTTGAGGACGCGTTGCGGCTTCTCACGCATGCCAAACAAATCAAACCCGAGATCCCGGAAGTGCACGGAAAACTGGGAGAACTCAGGCAAAACCTGGGACAGCACGAACAGGCAGCCCGGCATTACCAGACCGCCATCGAGCTCAACCCCAATTACACCGCCGCCATGCGCAACCTCGGCGTGTTGAACTATTTCCATCTCGGCAAGCCCGAACTGGGACGCCTGTATTTCTCCCGCGCCCTCAATCTGGACCCGCACCAGCCCCAGGCCGAGCAGATCCGCCAGCTCATCGCCCGGACCCCGCCGCCAAACGGCCCCTCGTGAAAAGGAATCGGGCGTCACTGCCAATTGAAATGAGCCTTTCCCTGTGATAACTTAGGCCGCTCAAATGCCGGAGTGGTGGAATTGGTAGACGCGCTGGACTCAAAATCCAGTGGGGGCAACCCCGTGACGGTTCGAGTCCGTCCTCCGGCATTCCCTCCTCATTTCTCTGGAGACTGGAACACCCATGTTGCGGCTCTTGGCTGGTGCGCTCTGCTTCTGCATCCTGTTCCCTGCCCTTCTTGCAGCGGAGGATGAAGGCGAACCCAGCAAATACGATCTGGGCCAATACATCAATGTGCAGTTTGAAAACGATCTGTTCGGAAGGGGTTCGGACCGCCATTACACCCACGGCTCCCGGATCTCCTACCTGTCTGCGGAAAAGCCCACCCATCTCGAAAAAGAAATAAAATCCACGGTCCTGGCAGCGATACCGGATTTTCTCATTCCCAAAACCCGCCGCGTCAGTTTCATCCTTGGGCAGAACATATTCACGCCCGAAGACATCGAGCAGGAACAGTTGATCGAGAACGACCGGCCCTATGCCGGATGGCTGTATTTGGGAGCCGGGTTCGTCTCGGAAGGGGGCGGCGAGCGGCGGCCTTTCATGGAAAACCTGGAACTGAACCTGGGGGTGGTGGGTCCGGCTTCCCTCGCCGAACAGGTGCAGACGCAGTGGCACCGCCTCATCAGTTCCAACCTGCCCAAGGGGTGGGACAACCAGCTGGAAAACGAGCCGGGCATCGTGCTGTTTTACGAACGCAAGTGGCCGATCCGCCCCAAGGAAGAAAAATGGACCACGCACGCCGATCTCACGCCGCATGCCGGGTTCGCGCTGGGAAACGTGTACACGTATTTTGCGACGGGGGTCACGGTCCGCATCGGCAACGATCTGCCCAACGACTACGGCCCGCCGAGGATCCGGCCGGGCCTGTCCGGCTCCGGTTTCTTCAAGCCCACAAACAAATTCACCTGGTATCTGTTCGCCGGCGTGGAAGGCCGGGCCGTGGGCAGAAACATCTTCCTCGACGGCAACACGTTCGCGGACAGCCACAGCGTCGATAAAAAAACCCTCGTCGGCGACCTTCAGGTGGGGATCGTCGTGACCCTTTTTCGCAATTTCCGTCTGGGATTCACCAACATCTTCCGCACCAAGGAATTTGACGGCCAGCCGCAGGAGGACAATTTCGGCTCGTTCAACCTCTCCTACCGCTGGTGAATCATCCCGGCTCTGTGTGTGTGGTTTTGAATTTGAAAGGGGCCGCCGCCATGGAAAACACCGGCCCGGTTTGCGGAACGGATGCGACGGCGCCGCTGGAATCCGGCTTGCGCAATGAGCGCAGATCGAGCGCGTTTATTCTCGATTTCAGGGATAGGATCGGTTTTTCCATCCAGTGCCAGGAGAGCACGGCGAAGGCCAGCGTGGTGAGAAAGCACAGGCTGAATGCCAAAGCCGGGTTGTCCGGATAAGACCATCCCCAGAAATCGAAAACGGCGCGCAACATCAACGGTGTGAAAAGATGGTAGACATACACGCCGTAGCTGATCTTGCCCAGATAAACCAGGGGTCGGGTCTTGAACCAGCGTCCTGTAAAACGACCCATTCCCTGTGCCGCGCGGCCGACAAGCCAGCAGAAGCCCGCCGCCCGCACTCCCTCCATCCACACGACGTCCGCCTGCAGAAAATACTGTTTCAATTCCAGCCCCATCCAGACCGCAGAGAAGACGAACATCCAGAAGCCCACTTTCATCACGGTTTCACGGAGCCTCGGCTTGTGCTGCACCCAGGCCAGAAACGCCCCCATCCCCAAACTGTCCCAGGAGGAAAAAGGCAGCGTGAATATGGCGATGTCCGGCAACCCCAACCACTCGTAACCCGACAGGCGAAACAACGGCCCGCAAAAGATCATCGCGACGATCAGGGGGAGGATGAAACTCTTGCGGATAAAAAGAATGCACAGCGGCCAGAACAGGTAAAACTGCTGCTCCACGGCCAGGGTCCAGAAATGGCTGGTGGAAAGTCCCCAATCGCCGCGGTCGGCGATCAGAAAATTGGAACTGTAGGTCGCATGCCAGAGTAAATCCTGCCGCACTTCGCTGTTTCCAGCGATCCACGCGATCACCAGCGCGATGTAGTAGGCGGGAAAAATCCGCAGAAACCGGCGGCAGTAAAAAGACCCGAGAACGGCCCCGCCGCTTCGTCGGGTCGAGGAAGATCGCTCCCGATCTTTGAGCAGGATGCCGGTGATGAGAAAACCGCTCAGCACAAAAAACAGCTGCACCCCCGAATGGCCGAGCTGAAATTTTTCGGAAAAGTCGTTGGGAGAAAAATGATGGATCAAAACCGCGATCACCGCAAACGCCCGCAAGGCATCCAGGTGCGGCATGTATCCCGACGATTGAAGTTGAGTCCGGTCGGTCAACCTGTCTCCTTTGTAAAGAGAGGGTTCAGGATGAAAAGCTCGAATTCAATTCCTGACCGCGGGCGATCTCAATGGAGATAAGCACACCCTGTTGAGATGACGGCCCGTCGTTGTGAATCTGAATTTGTTAATTAGATGGAGCGAAACGAAGCCAGTTCGATTCCCATGCCCTTCATCGCGGACGCGATTCTCGGGTCGCACAACACTTTGAGTTCCTGTTCGCGCTCGAATCGGTAGATCGTTCTCAATTTCCTAAGCCCCGCGCCTTTGCCAGGATGGCAGGCCAGCTCGGTCAAACCCGGCGGCAGAGATTTCATGATGGTGACCAGGTTGGTCCTTCGAATACCGTTGCCGAAACCGCCGCCCTGATTCGATTTGCCATAAAACTTTCCGCAATACTGAATTCCGGGACTGAAATGGCGGAGAGGAACCCCCATGCGCTGCGCCGTTTCGATGAAAACCGATCGCACCGGTTCGCGCAGATGGATGTGCTGGTGCGAATCGATATGGGAAGGTTCGCGGCCGACAAACCGGCGAAACAGCTGAATCTGCCGAACCAGTTCCTTCTTCACCGCCTGCCGGTCCCTCCAGGGAACCACACGGTACAGCACCGACCACCTGCCGTTGCGAAACAGCGCTTCCTGCAGATCGACATGAAGCCCCAGACACAGGTCCGGATTTTTTTTCGCGTAGGCTGCGGCTTGAACCACAGCGGGCCAGCGCACCATGAGACTGGCGCTACAGACGATGCCCCGCTCGTAGCCTTCAATGATCCCCCGGTTGACCGAAGGACTCAAACCGAAATCGTCGGCATTGACGATCACTTTGCGCCGTTGCATCATGCTTTTTTCTACAGCCCCATCACATCCAGCACCTTTCCCAATACCTTGTCGGTGCTGAAGTACTCGCGGGCGATTTCCTTGGCCGCCCGGCTCTGTTTTTTATAATCCGATTGAATGGCGTCCACCGCTTGCACGATCTCCTCCATGTTCGCAAAGGAAAACAAGCCTTCTCCGGTGGGAACGAATTTCCCGAATGCCGTGTCCTGCGAGACGACCGGCCTTCCCGCCGCCAGATAGCACACGCTGCGGTCGCTGAACCAGCCGCTGCGCAAGCGGATGTTCTGGTCCTTCGCGACCGTGAACTCGCCGGAAGAAGTGCGGATGTAATCGCGGTAATCGGAGGGTTCGCGCATGCCGCGTGCGGAAACGATCTTCCAGCCCTTGTCCCGCATCCATTCGGCTTCCTTGTCCTTGATCCCCTCCAGAGCCAGTTCGATCTGAAGCGCGGATTTCACCGGAAGGTCGGCGAAGCGCTTGAACTCCAGGTCCTTCCTCCAGAAATACGTCTCTCCCTTCCACACCACGTCTTTTCCCAGGTTGCGCCAGTTCGAGATGGTCGTGAGCTTTTTCTCCGGTACGGGAGAGCCATTGCAGTCCCACCAGTCCAGGCAGACGGGCGGCCGAGTGGGCAGCCAGTCGTGCTTTTTCACCGGCACCAGGCAATCCGTGTTGCCCAGGTTCTCGCCGTAGGAAAACAGATAATCGTAGGCGTCGAATTCGCGGATGACGTCGCGGTTGCCTTCGGCGACCTCGATCTGCGGCACGACCGGGTCGGTCTGCAGGTAGGCCAGGCAACGGATGCCTTCCTGATCCGGCCGCAGATGGTGCGATCCGCAAAGATTGAAAACCGCGTCCACTTCCTTATAAAGCTTTTTCAGCCCGTCGAGGTCGAGAGCCCCGTAGCAGACCTCCTCCGGAACGTTGGAGTTGTATTTGGGCGGCCGAAACGCCCAGCGGTTTTCAAACCCGATCTCCTCCATCTTTTCCCGCAGGTATTTCAGGTTCGTGAGCGGGTCCTCCACCGGATTCCAGGTGTCCGGATCAAAGATCAGGTTGTTGGAGTCCTCGACATACCAGACATCGAACCCCAGACGCCGAAACCCCACCAGATGATGCAGCACCTGCCAGGTCATGCCGCCGAACGGGTAGGAAGCAAGAAATCCCCAGACGATGATTTTTCCCCGATCGGCTTTGGGATAGATTTCGTTGCGTGTCACAGGTCTCACCTCAAGTGATATTTTTCCAGTTTTTCTTCAGACCGCCGGGTCTTCCTGACCGATGGAAACGGAATCCCGCGAGCGGATGTTCAGTTTTCCACCGGGACGGATTTCGATCAGCATGTCGCAGGCATCCAACGTGCTGAGACGATGCGCGATCATGAACGTGGTGCGCTCCTGCATCAGATGCTCGACCGCTTGCATGATTCCCGCTTCCGTCCGGTTGTCCACGGAGCTGGTCGGCTCGTCCAGAATGAGAAGCGGTGCGTCCTTGAGAAACGCCCGTGCCAGAGCGATTCTCTGCCGCTCGCCTCCGGACAGACGCATGCCGCGTTCCCCCACCAAGGTCTCGTAGCCATCGGCAAGCTGTTTGATGAACCCGTGCGCGTTGGCCGCCTCCGCCGCCGCGATGATTTCACTTTTGCTCGCCTGCGGCCGTCCGTAAGCGATGTTTTCCTGAATCGTGGTCGAGAACAGCACCGGCTCCTGCAGCACGATGGAAAACTGATTGCGCAGATCCGCGATCTTGTAATTGCGCAGGTCTTCTCCGTCGAGCAGAATTTGCCCGCGCACCGGATCGTAAAACCGGGTCAAAAGACTCACCAGCGTGGTCTTCCCGACCCCCGTCGGTCCCAGAATGCCCACCCGGGTGCCCGGTGGGATCTGTAAAGAAACGGAACGCAACACATCGGGACCGCCGTTGTAGCTGAAAGAAACGTCCCGCACTTCCACTTCGCCGCGCGCTCGCTCGATCGGCAGCGCATCGGGCCGCTCGACGACATCCGGGATTTCATCCATCAGGTCGAAAGCGCGCCGGGCGCTGGCAAGCGAATCCTGCAGCTTCGCCACGTTGTTGCTGATGGTCTCCAGGGGGCCGTAAAGCTGCGTGATGTAGGCCATCACCAACAGCAGCTCGCCCAGCGTCAGCACGCCGCTCTGCACACTCTTCACGCCGATGAAAAGCACCGCCGCGGTGCCGCCGCCGATCACAAGATTGACGATGAGTCCCAGCATGCCTTCCGCGAACGAAAGTTTCACCCGCGCATTCAGCGTCTTTTGCGACTGCCGGACAAAGCGCTGCTCCTCGCATTTTTCCCTGCCGAACGCCTTCACCACCCGCACCGCGCTCATCACCTCCTGAACGATATTGAGAACGCGGCTTTCCATGTTTTTAAAATCACTGTAGCGGTCGCGCATCCTCAGGTTGTACAGGTGGCACATCACAAACAGAAACGGACAGACGCCCAGGGCGATGAGAGCCAGTTGCAGGTTGATCTGCGCCGTGACGTAGATCATCGCCACCAGCATCGCCACCGCGGAAACGAAGGGAATCAACCCGAAAATGGTCAGGTACTGAATCGAGGGCGCGTCGTACTGAATGCGGTAGATCGAATCCGCCGTGCCCCGCGAATCGTGGAACAGAAACGAAAGCCGTTGCAGATGGCGGAACAGGGTCTCGCGGAAATTGAGCGTCATGCGTTCGCCTGTGTACGTTTGAAACACGTAACTGCCCAGCGAATGCAAATGGTAAACGAGAACCACCAGAACCTGCAAAACCACGACCAGAACCAGCAGCGCGGCCGGAGAGCTTTCGATGGCATCGGGAATGAAAAACTCCAGCACCGCCGGCATCGGAGCCGAGCCGAGCACGCTGTCCACCGCGATCTTCAACGGCACAGGCAGAAGCAGGGCGAGCGGCGCCGCCAGCAGTCCCAGCAGAAAGATCGCCGCCAGTTGCGACCAGTAAGGTCGCGCCTGAGCGAAGATGCGGCGGAACACCGCAAGGTCGGAGTATTTGGGGGCGTTCATGTTCAACCCGTTCAACTCTGTTTCAAGGTGTAGGTGAGCGTCGCCGCGGCGTGCGCGCATTCGCGAAACATTCGCAGCACGATGCCGAGTGTGATCACGCCGAGCAGAACGCAGGCGCCCCAGGCTCCGTCGATCCCCGCCCACACCGTGAGCACGCCGAACAGAACCGCAAGACCCAGAGCCAGCTTGGAGCATTTCGGCCAGGAGCGGAAGCGGATGAGCTGCTTGCCCCAGCCATGCTCTTCGATCGCCATGAGCATGCGCACCGAACCGCACAGGCCGCCGCGGACTTCCAGATCCCACGGGTTGAAGTTGCCACCGCGGAACACCGGTGCGTTCTGTTTGCGCAAAGAACTCTCTACGGAAGTGAGCAGCGTGTGCGGCGCATTCCAGGTTTCGCTCCAGATCGTGTACACGCGCCGCCAGGGCACCATGAATCCCGACACCCCACGGATGCGCCAGGGGGTCAGCCCGAAACGCAGCCGGCCGATGAGCCGCGCCATGGGTTGGATGAGATGCAGTGCGGTCGTGACAGCATATTTTTTAAACCGTTCCCAGCGAGATTTCGAAGGCGTCGGGAACGAAGCCCGCCGCGCACTGCGCACCGCCTGGATCACCGGAATCGCCATGGAAATCACCGCAAGCGGCAGAGCAAAAAGCAGCGGCGACCACCAGATGCCGATGAAGGAAAGCACCGAGAACAGGACGACCATGAGATACCATTCCGGCATCAGCGGCAGCGACATGATGGTTCCGGGCGCCGTCTGGTACAGCGATTGAAACAGGGCCGACCCCCAGGTTCCCTGATAGACTCTCCAGTTGCCGCCGCTCACCGGCTGCGTGAGCCCTTTGCCGTAAATACGGCCCGACCAGGACAGGTGTCCGGCGGCGCTGTATTTTTCCGGCCACTTCTCTTCCAGCAACGCTTCGGCCTTGCCGTAGCCCTGCTGCTGTTTCCAATAGGTTTTGACCTCGTTGCGGCAATGATGCCAGACCACGGCGGCGGCGTTGAAACCGATCTTCCAGCCTTTGTCCTGCAAGCGCCAGCAGATGTCCACGTCGTCCCCTGCAGCGCGGTATCTCGGGTCGAAGCCGCCGATCGCTTCCAGCGCTTCCTTGCGGAACGCCTTGTTGCACCCGGGAATGTGCTCCGCCTCCTGATCCGACAACAGCACGTGGGTGGGCCCTCCCGGTGCGTTCGCCACACAATCCGCAACCAACCCGTCTCCGGGCGGCGCGATGTTGGGACCGCCGACGCCGACGTAAGACGTCGACATGAAGGTGGTGGCCAGGTACTTCAGCCAGTGCGGATCCGGATAGGCGTCGTCGTCGATGTAGGCGACGATCTCTCCGGTCGCCATTTCCAGCCCGGTGTTGCGGGCGTTGCTCAATCCGCGGTTTTCCGTGCTGATCAGACGCACGTTGTATTCGCTCGCGATGTCCGGGGTGGCGTCCGTGGAGCCGTCGTTGACGACAATCACCTCATAGTCGGGATATTCCAGATTCTTGAGGCCTTCCAGCGTATCCCGTATGGTGCGCGCCCCGTTGAGGCTGCACACGACGACGGAAATCCGCGGCCAGGGCAGGTTGGGTTGAAAGGAAACCTCATCGAACGCCCGGCGCACCGTGGCCAAAGCCGGTTTGGGTTGGCGCTCCCGCGTCGTCAGGCCGAAATCCCAGTCTTCGATATCCGCGCCGCCGCAATGCCATTCATCGGTCCAGGCGAAAACAAACGCACCGGCGCAGCCGGCGGCGTAGGTGGCGCGCACCTGCCAGTCGAGGCTCTGGGCCTGAACTTCCTCGCCGTTGGTGCGGCTGTCCAGTCCCAGTTCCGCGATCACCAGCGGACGCTCATCGGCGATGTTCTGCAGCCGGGCCAGATAACTTTTATACTTTTCAGGAGATTCCAGATAAATATTGAAACAAACCAGATCGAGAAACGGCAGTTCCAGGTATTCGGTGGAAGGGAAATTGACATAAGTAAACAACCCCTTGGGGTCTTCCGCTTTACCGGCGAGATACATCTGTTCGATGAACGCTTCGACCCGATTCTTGCCATACCAGCGCACGATCGAGGCGGAAATCTCGTTGCCGATGCAGTAGCAGAGGATCGCCGGATGCTGGTTGCATTTGCGAATCGCTTCCCGCCATTCCTGAATGATTTTTTTTGTCTGTTTCTTATCATCCAGAAAAGCCACGTTTTGCGGCCACCAGACCCCCACCATGACTCTCAATCCGTAGCGCCACGCCAGATCCAAAAGCCATTGTGATGGAAGTGTATAAACACGAATCGCATTGATGCCGTTCGCCGACATTTCCGCAAAATCCCGCTCTGCGGTTTCAGGGTTTGGAAACTGGGTGCCGTCCTCCCCGGGCCTGAAGGTTCCGTAGGTCACCCCCCGTATCCAAAGCTTTTGATCCCCCAAAAAAATAAACTTGCCTCTTACTTCCGGGCGTGCCCCTGTTTTGCTGGACATTTTTGCGCGAGACATAACAAACCTTCTCCATGAATAACTGATTGTGGATAAACCACCCCCACCAAAATTAACTGTTAATTTTGGCCCAAGAAGTCAAAATCAGATGTGATTTTTTCACTAACTTAAGATTCTATCTGCGAAAGGAATAGGGTTTAGGTCACAAGAGTTTGTGATCTAAATCACAAAGAAAAAACCATGCAGGGGAAAATCAGCTTACTAATATTTTCTTTCCAATGTCAATCTCGAAGCCCGAAGATAAAAATAAAATTTAGCCTGTTCGGGCATCCGATATAAAACCCGCCGGAAACGCGGCCAAAGCGATCCCGAACAATGGCTTACGCCACTCCGAACAAAAAGCCGCGCAGCGGCCCTTTCGTTTGGAAAGAGGATATTTCTGAAAGGGTTACCCCCTCACCCGATGAGGAAAGAACCGGCCGCCTCTGAAGGGCCTTCCAACAAGCGCTGTGATTTTTCAGCCCTTACAGCCGCCCAGGAACGCGCAAAGCGAGTGAGTGATGCGTGAAAAAAGGAATGGAAAAATCCGTTCAGGAGGGAGATCGGGAACGCCGCAAAAAAACAATCGTCCGTATTGGCGTTATCAATATGAGTTCGAGCAAAATTAAAAATTTTGCCTCATTGAACACAAACAAAGCGTCTCGATTCAAGCGATCGCAGGTGGGATCCGTCCGCTCATCCGCACCGGGCGGACGGCCCGGTCTTTATCGGGAAATGCCGCGTAAATCTTTTACATACTTCGAGCTTACTCCAGAACATTCCGAACGCAAAGGAAAATCACGCCCTCAAAACACCGGCCGATATCAATAGAGGGGATTCATTGTAGAATGGGTCAGAACCGTTACCGAGGAGGAGAGTATGCAGAAAAAAATCAATTCCGTTCTGGTGATCGGCCTGGGAAAAGTGGGGACGCTGGTCGCTTCGCTGCTGCATCAAAACGGCTTTCAGGTGACCGGCATCGACAAGAGTTTCGCCGGTGAGCCGGGCTTTGCAACCGTTCAGGGGGATGTGACGGACGAGCGTTTTCTCAAAAGCAGCCTGGAAAAACACGATGCCGTGGCCAGTTGCCTCCCTTACTGGCTCAACATCGCGGTCGCCAAGCTGGCGCATGCGGCGGGCTGCCATTATTTCGATCTCACGGAAGACGTTCCGACCACCGAGGAAATCAAAAAATTATCGCAGACCTCGCGCGGAATCATGGCGCCGCAATGCGGGCTGGCCCCGGGCTTCATCGCGCTGGTCGGCGCCCACCTCACCAAAAAATTCGACAAACTCCGGAGCATCGAACTCAGGGTGGGGGCGCTGCCGCAGCATCCGAGAGGGCTTTTGGGTTACGCGTTCAACTGGTCTCCCGAAGGCGTGGTCAACGAGTACCTCAACGACTGCGAGGTGATACGGGATGGAATCAAAGCCAAAGTTCCTTCCATGGAAAGTCTCGAAACCATCGTGATCGAAGGGGTGCAGTTGGAAGCGTTCACCACCTCAGGCGGATTGGGCACCATGTGCGAGACCTTTGAGAACAATGTAGACCGCCTGAACTACAAGACCATCCGCTATCCCGGCCACTGCAAACTGATGCGCTTTTTCTTCGACGAACTGTTCATGCGAGAAAACCGCAGCGAAGCGGGGAAAATCCTGGTGCACGCCAAGCCGCCGGTGAACGACGACGTGGTGTACGTCCACGCTGCGGTCGAAGGCTGGAAGGGGAGGGACTTGAGCCGGGATGAATACGTTCGCAGCTTTTATCCCAAAAAAATTGCAGGAACGGAATGGAAGGCGATTTCCTGGACCACCGCCGCTTCCCTGTGCTCGATCATAAAAATGGCCGCTATCGGGAAACTCCCCGAGAAGGGTTTTGTGAAACAGGAAGCCATACCGCTGAACGAATTTTTCAAAACGCCGACCGGTGCTTTTTTTCTTCAGGATGGAAAGACGAGTTGATTGTCGTGCCGGATCTGCGCGTGGATTTTCTGGAATCGATACAGGATCGGAAAAAAGCGGAGCGATGTGCGGGAATACGAATGTAAAATCGAAGCAACGGTGCGAAACAAAAAAAGGGGTCAGGGTTCTTCCGGTAGAGGCCCCTTGGCCATGATCTGCTGATTGGCTTTGCGCACCTCCATCACCGAGAGATCGAAAAACTCATCCAGCCGCTGCCTCATGTCCGCGGAAAGCACCACCAGTTTGGAGCGTGCGTCCTTCGGATTGTCCTGCTCGACCAGAAACCCCTTTTCGATAGCGGTCTCGAGATATTTTCCTGCGGTCTGAGCGCTCTTGATCGCCTTCATGAATTTGAGGGCATCGGTCTTACGGACCGGCCGGTCGTTCTTCCAGATCGCCGTCAACAGATCCCAGTACGCCGCAGAGTAAAACTCGGGATCACCATGAAACACATCGATCCAGTTCACACCGATCCGGTCGATCATGAAAAGGTATTCCCGGCGCTGTTCCCTATTGTATTTCAGTTTCATGTTGAGTTTAACAGACATAGAAAGCCGCTCAAAAGTGGACAAAATTTATAGGATTCCCGGTAACAATGCAATATTCCGCACGGCGGTTCGCCGTAAAGTTTTTTTGGAGGGATCCGGCCTGCAAACAGGATAACTCAATAATTTTAAAACGCTTATTGAGAAATTCCTTTGCGATTATAAATACAAAAAAAACTTATAGCAATATTGACATTAAAATTATATCTATATATAATTATAAAATCCACTGGGGGGTTTTGCAACTATTTCGGCCAGAAATATTCTGTCCTACGCGAGGAGGACCTCACATGAAAAAATCAGCCATCATCCTAATAGCCGGTTTCAGCGTGTTTTTGATGAGCGCACAAGCGCAAGCGCATCCGCACCCGGCGGGTCCCGGTCTTATCGTCAGCTCATCCAGTGGCGCGTTCGACATCATCATCGAAACCCCCAGCCACACACACGTGTATCCCGCGCCCGTTCATTATAGAGGCGGCTACGGATTCAAACGGCATCATCGCGGGTACCGCCCCTACGGCGGCTACTACTATGGCGGTTTCGGACGCCCCTACTACAGAGGGTATTCCAGGGGTTTTTACGGATACTACGGCAAGCACCGCCACGGCATCCGCCATCACCACCATCATCGCCCGCATCTGCACCGGCATTTTGGCCATCGCAGTGGACACAAACACTTCCGCAGGGGCTTTGGCCACAAACGGCATTTCGGTCATCACCGGGGGCATCACATCCGGGGCCGGTTTGGCCATCGTCATTGAGCCATCGAGAGCGCAGCCAGCGCGATCGGTTGCATTCTTTGCCAGCCGGAAAGCTTGTTGTCAAGGACAGGACAATGTAGTTTCATCGTGAAAACGTGAATTCGTTGATCTCGGCTGCAAAAGGGGATCAGGAGAGTCAACCTCCTGGTCCCCTTTTTTTATTTTCATTTTTGCAGGCCCCGCCTAAAATAAGCGGGGCATTCATCAACTTTCAGGGGCTGTCGCGGAAATGAAAA
The DNA here is from genome assembly GCA_965223345.1 of Nitrospinales bacterium. GTDB lineage: Bacteria > Nitrospinota > Nitrospinia > Nitrospinales > VA-1 > CBDCWG01. The sequence goes on along the minus strand of CBDCWG010000012.1, from coordinate 722,139 downwards.
CCAAAGACAAATGGAAGTTCACCCGCCGCAATGTGGAACTGTATAAAAAATCCCACCGGGGCGCCGACCTTAGAAAAATGGATTTGAACGGAGCCTCCCTGAGCGGGGCCTCGCTGCGGCGGGCCAACCTGCAGGGAACGGACATGCAGCGCGCCGACCTCAATAGTGCGGATTTGAGCGGCGCGAACCTGCAGAACGCCAACCTGAAATCGGCGATCCTGACGAAAGCAAACCTGAAGCACGCCAACCTGCGCGGCGCCGACCTGCGCGGCGCCAAGATGCCGCACGCCCGTTTGCAGGCGGCGAACCTGCGCGGCACGACCCTCGAAAAAGCCGACTTGCGCGGCGCCAAGCTGGAAGGGGCGGATCTCGGACGCGCCAACCTCATCGAAACCAATTTCGCCAACGCCGATCTCAAAGAAACCATCCTCAGGGCGGCGGATCTTCTGGACGCCGATCTCAGCCAAGCGCTCAATCTCGACTGCGCGCAACTTCAATCCGCCTTCATCGATAAGAACACCAAGCTCCCGGATTATCTGGCCATCACCTGGGAATCCGAAACGGCGTTCAAATGCAATAAGCGAAAGGGTTGATCGCAAAATCATGCAACCCTCCAGGCACGATCTCGAACAGATCCTGCTTCGCCACGAGATCTGGTACGACTCCAAAGGCCGCGATGGAAAAAAAGCCGAACTGAACGGGGCGGATCTCGAATCCGCGAACCTGCAGGGCGCCGTGCTGGTGGAAGCCAATTTACAAGGCGCCAACCTGCAGGATGCCAACCTGAAAAACACCGACCTGCGTGGAGCCAACCTGCAGGACGCCTGTCTGGCCGCTGCGAATTTACAACAAGCCAATCTGGAAGAAACCGATCTGTCCTGGGCCGATCTGAAAGGCGCGGATCTTGCGGACGTGAATCTGGCGGGAACGTATCTGCAGGGAGCGGACCTGCGCGGGGTCACCGGGCTTCATCCCGATGTGTTCGACTGCGCGGTGGTGGACGAAAACACGCGGCTCTAGCGTGCGCTCAACCGAAGCAGGGTTTTTTAAAAATCGCGCACCCGTTCCACCAGTTCCGGCCGGTCGATGAACGGGTTGCGGTTGCCCTGCACGACTTCGATCATCGAGTTGCGCGTCTCTTCCCAGGCATCCGGCGGGTCCTCCAGATGCCAGCGCCTCAGCACATCCTCGCGCTCCTCAGGCAGAGGCAGCTTGTACTGATAGGACATGTAAAAATAAGCGCGGGCAAAGTCCCCCCGAACGCCGGCGCGCGGAGATCCCGTTTCGGGTTTTTCATTGGCGCAGTACGCGTACTCGGACAATCCCTGAGCGGAAGAGGGGGCGCCGGCCGCATTCAGACTGGAGAGTGTGGGAAACAGGTTGTGCATGTCCGCCTCCCGCGTCTTGTATTTCGGCGAGATCTCCGCACAACAGCGCGCGCCCTGATAGGGAGTCTCCCCCGCACGGCCGCAGACCTTGTTGTCCCAGCATTTCAATGCCCCAGCGAACTCCGCGACGGGAACGGCGTGGAACCAGTCCAGCACTTCCGATGTGCGCTTGCGACGCAATTTCCGGTCCGCCCGATCACAGGAGTTGGGATGCACCTGGTTGATCTTGTCGAAAAAACAGCCGCAGTGCAGGGTTTTACTGTGACCGCCTTTTTGGTAAATCCCTTTGAGCTTGTTCTTGGAGATTTCCACGCTGACGAGTGTGGAGGGCTGGAAAAGCCCCGGATCGAAGGGCTGCGCCCAGGCAGCGAGGGGGAACAGGATCGAGAACAGGAAAACAAAACGTGACAAAAAAAATACGGACTTCATAAAAAGAGTATAACAAATTCCAACCCGCATTCACCAGCGCTCTCGGGCTTTTCGCTTCCTCACAGCAACGACAGGCTTTGACACACGCTCTGCCAAGCCCTGTAGATTCCCCGCGCCCCACCCATCGACTTACCAAGCACCGTCCGCCGAACAAATCGTGGATCGCCCGAAAGGACATATCGGAAAAGCGCTGAAAAACCAGTGACTTTTTACCCATCCGGGAAGATCTTGCCCGATTTTTGCATTCGAGGTGTTTCAACCGAATTCAATCCAACCCGGTGTCTTTCAATGGGTTACCTGATGCCCACGCTATTTGGCATATCTTTTGCTCACTCAACAGTCAGCGAAATCGTTCGCGTGCAATTTTTTGGTTTGTGTCTATGATCCCGCAAGCAAACATCATCTCCCTGCTTCCCGCCAAAGCCCCCGTCGAGGTGGCCCCGCCCAGGGAATCCTCCGCCGGTGACGATTCCTTTCGCAGTCACATGGAAGAAGCGGTGAAACAGTCTTCCGATTCCCAACGCGAGAGAAAGACCGCCCGCGCCGAGGAACGGGAGAAAGCCGGGCACGAACCGCAGGACCACCAACCCGCTGAAGTGGATAACCGGCCGGCGAAAGAAAAAGAAACACCCTCCGCCGTCAACCAGTCCTCCGCGCAACCCGCACAGCCCCGGCAATCCGAAGACATCGAACCCGCCGACAACCTGCCCGCAAACACCACCGTGAACCGCGAAACCATCACCGATCAATTGCAGGCACTCGGGGTTTCGCAAAACAACATCGATGCGTTGCTCAAGGTCTTGAATCTGCGTGGAGATGCAAACCTCAACACGTTTTTGCAGTCACTCGCGCAGACGCTGGGCCAGGCTTCTTCTTTAAAAGCCCAGCCGCTCCCTCAGGCCGCGAACGTTAGTGAGCAGGCTGCCGGTCTGCTGCAGAATTCCGAACAACCGGCGCAGGAGTTGTTGACCCAATCGGGACTGAACCAGCAGCAGGCAAAGGACCTGTTCGCCAAGCTTCAATCTGCGCAGCTGCAGGAAAGCGCCAGTCAGTTGAACCGGGAAACGCAACTGAAAGGAAAAGCCAAGGTCGAGGAATCGCTGGACCAGAAAATTTCTCTGGAAAAAATACTCGGCCAATCCTCTGAGGGCGTTTCTTCAGCGAATGAAAAACCTCCTGTTCTCAAAACAGCGGCCGGCATCGGCAAATCCCTGGAGAACCCGGTCAATCCCAACCTGACGGCCTCTTCCACGGCAGCGGCGCTCAAAGGCAATGACAGCCCCCTGAAAAACGGCGCAACCCTGAAGGATCTCCCGAACGTTCAGGTCACGCAGGTCAGCACCAGCAATAATTCCTCGGCCAAGATCCTCGACGCACAGAAATCCTTCGCTTCCCAGACCTACAACACCCGGGGCGCCGACGACGCCAAGGTGATCCATCAGATCCTCAATAAAATTTCGCTGCGCTCGCACGGCAATCAAAACGAAATCAAGGTGCGGCTGGAACCGCCGTCCCTCGGCACCGTGCGCATGAACGTGACCACTTCCGGAGACGCGGTCAAGACGGTCATCATGACGGACAACAATACCGTCAAGCAGATCATCGAGAGCAACCTGGCGCAACTGCGCGATTCCCTCAATGGCAACGGCCTGAAAGTGGAAAGCTTCACCGTTCTGGTGGGCGGCGATCAGGGTTCCGGCTCCCGCCAGAACACCTCGCATGAAAACGCATTCGGTCACGCATCCGCCTACGCTGCGGAAGACCCGCTTGCCCAGGAAAGCGAACTCGATGTTTTCACCGCAGCGAGAAGCAGAATGTTTTACGACGAATCCACATCGATCAGCGTGATGGCATGACCGCCGTCCGAAGATCCAGCAATTGACACGGAGATAGAAAATGATCGAAGGCGTCACTCCCGCCCCGGACCCGAAAGCCGCCACCGCGCAAACCGTGGGCAACCGGGATCTCGGAAAAAACGAATTTCTGCAGCTTCTGGTCGCGCAACTGGAAGCCCAGGATCCCTTGAGTCCGATGGACGCACAGGATTTCAGCGCCCAGCTGGCACAGTTCAGCACGCTGGAGCAGATCACCAACGTCAACTCCACCCTGCAGGAGATCAAGGGGTTTGAATCGGCTCTGAGCAACACCGCTTCCCTCAACCTCATCGGCAAACAGATCGACTCACCCGGAGACACCTTCCAGCATCAGTCCGGGCAGTCCCGATCGCTCAATTACACGCTCGATGCCGATGCCACCCAGGTTGAAATCGGCATCTTCGATGCGACCGGAAAGGAAGTGACCACACTCGCACTGGCACCGCAGTCGGCGGGTGCGAACCGGTTCACCTGGAACGGACTCGATAACGACGGGCTGCCGGTCGAATCGGGACTGTATGGTTTTTCCGTTCGCGCCCAGAACAGCGAAGGCAACTCGGTGACCGCGAAGACCTTTGTGCAGGGCAAGGTCACAGAAGTGATTTTTGAAGGCGAGAAAGCGTTCGCCATCGTCGATGGACAGAAACACGCCGTGAGCGAGATCACACGCGTCGGCATCTGATTCAGCCAAAAAGGAGAGATTCATGTCATTGATCAGTTCCCTGTTTACGGGCGTGTCCGGCCTCACCAGCAATTCCCAGGCCATGAATATCATCGGCGACAACATCGCCAACGTCAACACCGTCGGTTTTAAAGGCAGCAAGGCGGTGTTCAGCGATGTGTTCAGCACCCTGCTCACCAACGGCGAAGTGACCAGCCAGGTGGGCCGCGGGTCGCAGTTGCAGGGCGTGCTGGCCTCCTTCGGCCAGGGGGCGTTCGAATCCTCCTCCAACGCGCTCGATCTGGCCCTCGACGGCTCCGGTTTTTTCATCGTCAACAACGGCACCGGCAACTTTTACACGCGCGCCGGACAGTTCCGGCTCAATGAAAACGGCGTCGTGCAGAACGTCACACAGGACACCCTGCAGGGATTTCGCATCACCAACGGCGTGACCTCCTCCACCCTCACCGATGTTGACCTCGCCGGCGTGCAGTCCTCACCGCAGGCCACCACCACCTTCACCCTCGGAGCCAATCTCAACGGCGCTTCCTCCGGCGGAACGACGTTCACCTCTCCCATCTCCATCTTCAACTCCGTGGGATCGCAGGTGATCCTGAGCCTCACTTTCACCAAAACCTCGAGCACCGGCAACACCTGGAACTTCGTCGCCAGCCCGTCTCAGGGAACCGTGTCCTCCGGCGCTTCCGGCAGCGTCACCTTCGACACCACCGGTCAACTATCCGCGGTCAACGGAGGTTCTCCGGCGGACCTGTCCATCGTCATCGATCATTCCGGCTCCACGCCTCCCGCCGCCACCCAGACGCTCAACTGGGATCTGGTCGATTCGGGAGGCACGACCAACGGCAAACTCACCGGTTTCGCAGCCGCATCGAACAACAACTCCGTGGTTCAGGACGGGTTCCCGACCGGGACGCTGATCGGTCTTTCGGTCGATTCCAAGGGCATCATCTCGGGGCTGTTCAATAACGGCCAGTCCGACGACCTGTTCCAGGTCGCGCTGGCGGATTTTCTCGCCCCCGTCGGGTTGACCCGGCGCGGACAGAACCTGTTTGCGGAATCCGGTGAATCCGGGCAACCCAACATCGGCACCGCCGAAACCGGAGGGTTCGGCTCCGTCCTGGGAAGTTCGCTCGAACTTTCCAACGTCGATCTGGCGAATGAATTCGTCACCATGATCCAGACCCAGCAGGCATTTCAGGCCAGCGCGCGGGTCATCACCACCACCGACGACCTGTTGACGGAAACCGTGAACCTGGTCCGATAAGTTTTCTCTTGGTTCGTTGCCATCCTCCTGCCGGACCCGGGCATTCGCCCGGGTCTTTTTTTATTTTGGCGTTGGCCCTCTCGTTTTGACTTTGTTACCCTGTCGCCATGAACCCCGACTCGCAAATTCAGGAAGTCAAAAACGCCACGCTGCTCCGGTTCAATCGGCTCTGGGAAAAAAACTTCGCCGCCAATCAACAAGCCGTTCAGAGCAATCCGGGCGTCCTGTCCCTCAAGAATCGGTTTCAGAATATTCCCTGGATCGTCGTCGGCGCCGGCCCGTCTTTGGACAGGAACATCCGCCTGCTCAGCCGGGCGCGTGAAAAAGCCGTCCTCATCGCCAGCGACGCCGCACTGAAACCCCTGCTGGCGCACGACATCGTCCCCGCCTTCGTCGCCAGCCTCGATCCGCAGATTGAAATCGCGAAGTTTTTCAAGAACTGTTCGCATCGCGGGATCACCCTCATCGCGCCGTCCATCATCCATCCGCAGGTGCTCGATCTCTGGGAGGGCGGCGTGCTGTTTTACAGCAAATTCGCCCCCGACATCCCGCTTCTCACCCAGATCCAGAACCGGGCCCCACACCTGGGCGCCCTGACTCCCGGCGGCAGCGTGCTTTCGGTCGCGTACGATCTGGCGTTCCAGTCCGGCGGCGATCCGATCCTGTTCGTTGGGCAGGATCTTTCCTATCCTCAGCCCAAAACCCACAGCCAGGAAAGTGAGAACAGCGAGGTGCGGCTGGAAACCACCTTCGAGCTGCAAAGGGAAAACATCGTGGTGGAAAAAGATCTGCACGGCCGACCGCTGCCCACATTGAAATCCATGGCGGTTTCAAAAAAATGGTTTCACTGGGCGTTCAGCACCTGGAAGCGCAACGCGCCGCTCAACATCATCAATTGCAGCGAGGCCGGGATTCTGACAGAACACTGCCAGCTCATGGCTCTGAACGAGGCCCTGTTCCGGTTCTGCAGAAAGAAAGTGAATGTGGCGTGGATTTTAAAAAAAGCGCTGAACCGCAAACGTTAGGAAGGGAAGAGGCACGAAATGAAAGGAATTCACTCCAGCGAATCGTTTGGCCTGGGATCGATCTGATTCGGCGGCTTTGAAGAAGCGCAACGGAATCCCAGCCAGTTTTTGAATTTGTGGGGCGGTTCGTTGAACCGGTAGGTCGTGCGCATGTAATACGCCTTGTAATACCAGTTGCCGCCGCGCAGCACTTTGGTTGTGCCCGAAGCCGGCCCCTGAGGATCTTTTTTCTCAGAACGATCGTAATAATCGTCCGCATACCAGTCCGCGACCCACTCCCAGACATTGCCCGCCATGTGATGCACCCCATAGGGCGAGCGACCTGCCGCCATGGCATCCACCGGTTCTAGGACCGCAAAACCCAGCTCGGAAAATTTTCTGCGAAACGTCACGCGCGTGTTGTCCGGAAACGCGTCGCCCCAGGGGAAAATCCGCTGATCGATTCCGCGCGCCGCTTTTTCCCATTCCGCTTCGGTCGGAAGGCGCTTGCCAAGCCAGCGGCAGTAGGCGTTTGCACCATACCAGGAGACCCGGTTGACCGGATGCCGCTCGAGCCCGGGCCGCGCACGGTACCGGCCGTTCACCTTTTCGACGGTGACCGCGTTTCCCAGTTCGATGAAGCGCTGGCTCGATTGCGGATGCCGGTTGAGAAAATCGGAAAAGTCGGAAGCGGTCACCTCGAAGCGGTCGATCCAGTATTCGCTCAATGCCACTTCGTGCACCGGTTCCTCATCCGTGTCGCCCCAGTCCCGGTCATTCTCGATGCCCCACCCCATCGTGAACACCCCTTCCGGTATCCACACCATCTCCCCGCCGCGTCCGCCGGCTTTTTCATCCAGCGAGGCGCAGGCAAGCAGCGTCATGAAGAATACAGGCCAAAGCCAACGTGTTCGATTCGGAATTGTTACGGGAGATGCCAAAGCAGACGAAAATGATGGAGGGTAATGATTGAGGTTCGACGCTCAATGCCCTGCGGGCACCGCTTCCGGTTCCATAGTGACCACGCCGCGGGGCAGGTAAACCGAAAAACGGGTTCCCAGTTTATAGCGGCTGGAAACTTCGATGGTGCCTCCGGATCGCTGCACGATCTGGTAGACCGTCGGCAGCCCGAGTCCGACACCGTTCTCCTTGGTCGTGAAAAAAGGATCGAAAATTTTCTTGAGCTGGTCCGGCGGGATTCCGCATCCCTGATCTTCGACGGTGAGCAGGTATCCGCGCTTGTCCGACTTGAAATTCACGCTGTGAAAGTAATCGACTTTTTGCAGCGAGATTTTCAGCGTCCCGCCTTCGGTCATCGCCTGCAGTCCGTTGATGCAAAGGTTCCAGATCATCTGCTTGATCTGCGGTTCGTCCCCGCTCATGATCAAATGATCCGATTTGCCGTTGAACTCGATGCGGGTCTCTTCCGAGAAGCGATCGCTGTTCTTGATCAACGTGATCACATCCTGGATCAACTGCGTCAGGTCCACCAGGGTCTTGCGGTTTTTCTTCGGGTTGGAATAATTGAGAAAATCCGTGAGGATGCCGTTGAGCCGGTCCGTTTCTTTCAGAACGATGTCCATCAGCGCTTTGTGTTTCTGCTCCAGTTGCATGCTTTTGCTCAGGACCTGTATGGACCCGCTGAGCGAAGCGAGCGGATTGCGAATCTCGTGCGCCAGGCCTGCGGAGAACCGTCCCACCGCCGCCAGCCGCTCGGCCTGAGACATCTTTTCCTGCATTTCCCGAAAGCTGGTCAGATCCTCGAACACACAGATATAGCCTTTCGCCCGTTCCTCGAGATTGGAAAACCGGCTGACCTTCATGCGTATGAATATTTTTTTTCCATCCTTGCGCTTGCATTCCTCTTCGATCTGCAGAGGCAAAGACACCAGATGCGGACTCTGAAACAGGACCTTCAAATCGGGAATCTTGAGCAGGCCTTCAAAAGACACTCCCAGACATTCATCGTAGGAGTATCCTGTGATGTCTTCCGCGGCATGGTTGACGGAAGTGATGCGCCCCGCGCCGTCGGTGGTGATCAAGCCCGTTCCCATGTCCCGCACCACGCTGCGGTGAAAGGCCTGCAGCTCCTGCAAATCTTTGCTGGCAAGCGAGAGTTCTTCATCCATGACCCGCAGCCGCTGGTTGAGCAGACCGCTCAGAAACGCCACCGAATAGTAGGAGGCGATGTTCAGAAAAATGAGATAGAAAACGTACCCGCCGTCCAGCGATTTGTTGGGTTCGTCGAACAGATAGTAAGGATGGATGACATTGTAAAACTCCAGATCGATGAGCAGACCGTATACGATGCTGGCTCCGGAGGCGACGAAATAGCAGCCTCCCCTGGAAAAAAGAAAGCTGGCCGCAAGAATGACGAAAATGAAAAGAAAGGAAAGCGGGCTCTGCGTCCCGCCTGTCGTGTACAGGATCGCCCCCACCAGAATGAGGTCTCCGACGATCTGCACGACCGATCCGGCAAACGGCCGCCAGATTTTGAGAAACAGGGCGTAAACGATGGAAAGGAGATAGCCTGCGCTGATGACGAGAGTGAGGGGGCGGATCGATGCGTGAAACTCCATGCGCATCTGCAAAGGCAGAATCAACGCCACAAAGGCCGTCAGAAACACCACCCGGAAAACCATCACGGTTTTGAGGCGGGATGTGGGATCCTGCTCGGGTCTGTCCGAATGGCTGTTCATGGAGCTTGCGCGCTGATGTTTCGTGATGGCAACCTTCGGGGCTGGCACAGCCCCAAAGAGCGTCAGATCGCTTCTCCCATTTTGAAAATGGGAAGGTACATGGCAACGACGATGAATCCGACAACGATGCCCAGAAAAACCATCAGCATGGGTTCGAGCAGGGAGGTCAGGGCAGCTACCGCCGCGTCCACCTCTTCATCGTAGAAATCCGCAATTTTGGTACACATGGCGTCCAGGGATCCCGAGTTTTCACCGACGTCGATCATCTGGATCACCATGGGTGGGAATATGGATTCGCGCGACAGAGGTGCGGCGATGCTTTCACCTTCCTTGATCGCTTCGATGGTGTTGAACACGGCGCGCTCGACGATTTTGTTGCCGGAGGTACGGGCGCAGATTTCCAGTCCCTCGATCAAGGGAACGCCGCTCGCGATCAGCGTACCCAGTGTGCGCGTGAACTTGGCCACCGAAACCTTGCGGATCAAAACGCCGACGACCGGCACCTTCAGGGCGAGGCGGTCAATTTCAAAGCGCCCCCGTTCCGTGGAATAGATCTTTTTGAACAGAAAAATAAAGGCCACCAGGCCGCCCAGCATGTAATACCATTTGGTTCGAAACAGATGACTGACATCCATGACGATCTGGGTGGGGCCGGGCAGATCCGCCCCGCTGTTGTCGAACAGGGAAGCGAATGCGGGAATGACGAAAATCATCAGGAAAGCCACCACACCCACCGCAACGGTGACGATGACCCCCGGATAAACCATGGCGGATTTGACTTTTTTCTTGAGGCTCTCGGCTTTTTCGATGTACTCGGCCAGTCTTTTGAGAATCGTGTCGAGAATACCGCCGGCCTCACCCGCCTCCACCAGGTTGCAGTAAAGATTGTCGAACACCTTGGGGTGTTTGCGCATCGAATCGGAAAGGTCGCTTCCCTTTTCGATATTGCCTTTGACCTGAAGAACGACTTCTCCCAGCGTTTTGTTTTCCGTTTGCTTACCCAGGATATCGAGGCACTGCACCAGGGGAAGTCCGGCGTCCACCATGGTGGAAAACTGCCGTGTGAAGATGACGATATCGCGTCCCGTGATTTTTTTGCCTTTGGAGCCGAATAAAACGATGTCGCCCGCTTTCTTGCTCAGGGAGGTGACGCGGATATTCTGCGACTTGAGCTTCGCAAGGGCGGCTTTCTCGTCTTCCGCATCGACGACACCTTTTTTGATCTGGCCTTTGATTTTGGTTTTGTAAGTAAACGTTGGCACGGGAAGTTCCTTTATATCGGTATGAAATCAAGTCACATCGGTTTAAGACTTTTTCGGGTGTTTTCCAGTTCCGACCCGATTTTCGTGAGCATCTCCGTGGTGCTGCGCAATCGATGCACCAGAGCCTCGATGATCGCCCGCAAATCCTCAGGCAGGGTGCCCAGGATCTGGCTGAATTTTTCCTTATCGATAAAACCGACCGTCACCTCTCCCACAGCCGTCACCGAAGCACTGCGAACGGCATTGGAGATCAGCCCCATTTCCCCGAACACGTTGCCTTCGCTCAAAGTTCCGATCACCACGGTCTTGTTGTCGATTTTCTTGGTGATGCGGACCTTGCCCGTGAGCACGATATAGGCATTGTTGCTGATGATGCCTTCGGAAATGATGACGTCCCCGTTGGAAAAACGCTGGACGATCGATGCTTCTCTAAGCAGATTCATGCTTTCCCCATGGCGTGCAAGGATTCTTTGAAAACCTTGTAGAGCCCCTCATATTCCGTATACGATTTCTTTATGATTTGAGGCAGCTTGTCCAGATCCTTTTCATTGATAACCACGTTCACACTGTGAGCGTACGCTTCCATGTTGTTCAAAGTCTTAAACTGCGATCCGATCAACCCGAAAAAGATATTGCGGCGGATGCTCATCTCCATCTGCGTCAGAGTTTGATAGACGGGATTTTTTTGAAACGGAACACCCCCGTAATTCTCATGCAGGACCACAAAGTGAAAATGCGTGAATTTCATTTTATGAACCGCATGGTCCGGAGATTTCGCTTTTTGCACCTTGAATCCCCGCTCCTCCAACGCATCGGTCCAAACCGTCATGTGGGTCTCATCCAACACCAGGGCCAGATGATCGTTGTCATCGTAGATGACCAGTTCATCCTCTTCGTCGTCATCGAACTCCGAAGTCAGGACGATTCCGGGAGCTTCCACCTGCGGCTTTTCCGGTTCGGGCTCGGGAGTCGTGTCTACAGACACATCCACCGTGGCTTCGGGTTCCGGCTCCGGCGGGTCCACCCGCACTTTGGCGCGGCAGCCGGGACAGGAAATGGAAAAAGCCCGCCCCTTGGGCATTTTGTCATCGGGAATGTTGATGCCCTGCTCACACCCGGTGCATTTGACAATCATCGCGTCTCCTCAATCGTATTCGGGTTACTTGAGCTGCTCTTCGTAATCTTCGTCCATGATCAGCTCCTCGATGTCGGTGGTCTTTTCACCTTTCGAGGCCTTGAAGGTGTCGATGCCGCGTCCGACGATGGCTTTTCTGGAAGCGTAGGCCATGGCGGTTTCTTCCGTGATCTTGCCTTCTTTGTAGAGTTCCAGAATATGCTGATCGAACGTCCACATGCCGTAGGGTTTCCCCTCCGAGATGATGTCGTAGAACGTCTTGCCTTCCGATTCTCCGTTGACGATGGTGTCCTTGACGCGCAGACTGGTGGACATGATTTCCAGCAGCGCAATCCTTCCGCCCCCTACTTTTGGGAGTAGCCGCTGCGAGATGATCCAGCGCAGCGAATCGGCCAGCCGGATGCGTATCTGCTGCTCTTCTTCTTTGGGGAACATACCCACGATGCGGTTGATCGTCTGTCCCGCGTCAACCGTATGCAGAGTGCTCATCACAAGGTGACCGGTTTCCGCGGCGCTCATGCCGATCTCCACCGTTTCCCGGTCGCGCATCTCACCCACCAGAATGACTTTCGGCGCCTGCCGCAGTGCGGCGCGAAGCCCCGTGGAAAACACGTCGAAATCGCTCCCCAGCTCCCGCTGGTTGAACGTCGATTTCTTGTGCGGGTGCACAAATTCCACCGGATCTTCCAGAGTGATGATGTGGATCGATTTTTCGGCGTTGATCTTGTTGAGCAGCGAAGCCAGCGTGGTGGACTTACCGGAACCCGTGGCTCCCGTGACCAGAATCAGCCCGTTCTTTTCGTCCGCGGCCTTGGCAAACTGCGGCGGATGATTCAGATCCTCGATTGAGGGGATGCGCGTTTCCAGTTTTCGCATCACGATGCTGTAGTGCCCCCGCTGCGAGAAAATATTCACACGGAAACGGACCTTGCCCACCAGGAAATAGGAGCAGTCGCAGGAACCTTCCCGGATCAGCGTTTCGGTCAGCCTGCGGTCGGAATTGATGAGATTGAGCGCGAACACTTCCGCCTGAAACGGCGTGATCTCCGGAATGGGCGGCACCAGGGGAACGTCGGTCAATTCGCCGGAGGATTCCACCTGAAACGCTTTTCCCGCCGTGACATTGAGGTCGGAGATGTTGCTGTACGACTCCAGCATCGAAGTCAGAATGTGATCGATTTCGGCTTTTTTCATGTTGAGGTCGCTTTAAATGAATTCAGGGGTTTTCTTCAGGAACGGAATGAACCGCTCCTTGACGATCGATTTTTCGTAAGCGTCTTCCGCGCTAATCTTTTTCCCGTTCAAAGCTTCCAGAATCGCGTCGTCGATCGACTGCATTCCGTATTTCTTTCCGGTCTGAATCGCCGAGGGGATCTGAAAGGTCTTTCCTTCGCGGATCAGGTTCGAAACCGCAGGCGTCACGACCAGCACTTCCAGCACCGCCATGCGGCCCTTTTTATCGATCCGCTTGAACAGGTTCTGCGCCACGACCCCCTTGAGCGTCTCCGAAAGGGTGGTCCGAATCTGCGGCTGCTGATGCGCCGGAAACACGTCGATCACACGGTCGATGGTTTTGGCCGCGCTTTGGGTATGCAGGGTTCCGAACACCAGATGGCCGGTGGAAGCCGCTTCCAATGCCAGCTCGATCGTTTCCAGATCCCGCATCTCACCGACCAGGATGATGTCCGGATCTTCACGCAGCGCGCCTCTGAGCGCCGATTTGAAACCCTGGGTGTGAATCCCGACTTCCCGGTGGTTGATGATACAGTTCTGGTTTTTATGCACGAATTCCACCGGATCTTCGATGGTGATGATATGGCTCTTTTTATTTTTGTTGATGAAATCGATCATCGACGCCAGTGTGGTGGACTTGCCGGAACCGGTCGGCCCGGTGACCAGCACCATCCCCTTGTGCAGCATCGACAGTTTGGTGATGACCGAGGGCAGCCCCAACTGTTCGGCGGTGAGGATTTCACTCGGAATTTCCCGGAACACCGCGCCGATGCCCCATTTCTGCTGAAAATAGTTGGCGCGGTAGCGGGCCAGGTTGGGAATCTCGTAGGCGAAGTCGATGTCGCCGGTCTCTTCGAAGAGCTTGATCTTGTCTTCCGGCGCGATCTCGTAGAGAATCGACTTCAAGTCGTCGTTGCCGAAGACCTTGTATTTGACCCGCTCCATGTCGCCATGCACGCGCAGCACCGGCTGCGAGCCCGCAACCAGGTGCAAGTCCGAGGCGCCCTGCTCGTTCATCAGCTTAAAAAAAGCGTCGATTTTTGCCATGTCTCATTCCAGGAATTGGGATGTGATTTCGAAATCCCGCACGACATCGCCCGAACTCGACGGGATATCCAGCGCCTGACCGTTCAAAAACAACTGGGTCCCGCGCCGGTTGCCTATCGTCACACGGAATTTATCGTTCCCGTAAAAGCTTTTTGAAGTTCCCCCAGGAAGGATGAAATCCTCCTCCGGCTTGCCGTCCACCGCCAGATTGAACCAGGAATTGCCCTGCACCTGAATGATCAAATGCAAAGATTTTTCCTCGATTTCCGGTGCTTCCGCGACGGAGCCTACGACGGCGAAATTATCTGCAACAGATTGAATTATAACCTCTTTTTCATCCGAATCGGAATTTTTTTCCGTTACTTGCGATTCTATCGGGGTTTCTGGAGGGGTGTTTTCCGGCTCCGGGTCCGACACCGGCGCTTTCACAGAGGATTCGGTCTCATCCTGCCCGGCGACCGGGGAGGAGGCGGGATTCTTGATGGGCGCCGTCACTTTTTCTTCGGCCTGCCGAATCACCTGGAGTTCTTGCGGAGGTTTGAGGGCCGCCGTATTGAGTTCTGCGGGCTTGGGCTCCGCCTTTTTCTGCGGTTCGGCCTTCTTCTCGACCGGCTGCTTTTTCGGCTCAGGATCTTTTTTTTCCTGTGCTTTCAGGTCCTGTTTTTTTTCCGGCTTCGTCTTTGGTTGCGGGGCTGCGGCGACCTCCGCTTTTTTCTTCACGAGCGTCTTACCGGAATCCGGTTTTTGAGCCGTGGCCTCTTTCGGCTTCGGTTCTTTCACCTCGGGGGCCGCGTTTTTTTTCACCGCTTTCTCGGCTTTCTTTTTCTCGGCTTGCTTTGGCTGACTTTTTTTTGGTGAGGCATCCGGCTTTTCATCGACGGTTTCCAGAATTTTTTCTTTGAGGGTCAAAACCGGAGGGGATTCAACCGCATCGTTAGCCGTGTTTTCCGCCATCACGGCCGGTGAAGAATCGGCCGCTTCCTGCTTGTCATCCTCGCCGGTCCTCGCAAACATCATGAAAGCCAGCGCCACGCCCGCAGCCAAAGCTCCGCCGATCATCCACGGTTTCGGCGCCGCTTTTTTTCTCCTGGAAGGGGACGCCTCGGCCTGCGCCCCGGTTTGGCTTTTACCCAAAAAGTTGTCGTAGGCCCGCAACAGGTCCTGAGCGTCGTAACCGATCGCTTTCGCATACGACCGGAGATACCCTTTGACAAAGACCTCCCCCGGCAGCGCATCGAACTGGTTGTCCTCCAGAGCCTGCAGGAAACGGATATGAATCTTGGTCGCTCCGGCGATCTCCTCGAGAGGAACACCGCGAAGCTCTCTTTCGTGCTTTAAAAATTGTCCGAAATTATCCACCATGACGCTTATTTCGATCCTCGAATCAATTCTAAATATTCCTTGGAAAGCTGGGACCATTCACTGCCCGGCGCCAGCCGAATGACTTCCTGAAAATGTTTGATCGCCTCTTCCATCTGTTTGTTGCGGATGAGCAGCTGCGACAATTCGTAATGGGCCTGCGGAAATTGCGGATTGAGAGAAACCGCTCTTTTAAGGGACACCAACGCTTCGTCGAATTTCTCCCGGTCCTTGTAAGCCAGGGCCAGGTTGAGACGGATCGCGGCGTTGTCTTTGAGATCGATTGCTTTGAGCCACACCCTTTCCGCGTCTTCAAATTTCCCCTGATTGTAATAGCTCAAAGCCAGCCAATTGTAGACCCGGTGCGGCAGCGGTGTTCCGGGCCGCTTGAGATCCTCATTGAAATACTTCACCGCACGCGCCCAGTCCTCTTTCTGCATGTAAAGCCGGCCCAGTTGCCGGTACGCGTCTTTCGAATTTTTGTTGATCTTGAGAGTGTGCTGCAGCTCCTGTTCCGAACGCTCGAGATCCCCGGCAAGAAAAAAAGCGGTTCCAAGATGCAGCCGGTAGCGATCGTTTTGTGGATCCAGGTCCACTGCCTCCTGAAATCGCGCGATCATTTCCTGGCGGTTGTTCAAGGCCCCCTGCTCCAACCCCTCCTGAAACTTGGCTTGAGCCAAGGCTTTTTCATCGTTTGCGCCCTTTTCCGCGGAAGCGCAACCGGATAAAAATCCCGCTAAAATAAGCGCATACAACCCGCCTCTCCAAAAACCCTGCCTGGGCGACTTAGACGTCTTATATCTCATAACTAATTAACTTTCATTTAGTTAGGAACTTTTTGATAATAAAAATTATAACAAAATGCGACAAATTTCACAATAAAACCTTGCAGGTTTGGACGAATTTCCCTTTCCCGCATCTATGAGCGTTCCTTTCATAAAGCTCAAGAAAACAAGAACTCTTCCGATACCCTTATTGGTGGGTTGTGTTCCTCCCCTTTTTACTGCCTTGAAGAGGACACCGGGAACGCTCAATGCGCCTCAATCCACGAAAATCCAACGATTTTAATAAAAATCGTCAAAGATTTAGATTATAATACATTGTTGATATATAGTTTTAACAAATTTATTAAAATGGCGGGGATTTATTGGAGCTATAAAGCATTATGAAAATTATATTTCCCGGCTTTTTGAGAACAAATCATAAAGGCCGTTTTAATGCGGAACAATGACGAATCGAACCGGAAGGGGGTGAACGCCAAAACCGAAATCGCAGCAAAACGCCAAATCAAGCAACCAATTTCACTTTGAATATATAGGAGTCAAACATAATGAAAACCAAGCTCATTACGCGGATTTTCCCGGCCCTCGCGATTTTGGCATTCTTTGCGATGAGCGCGGAAAATGCGATCGCCATAGAAAACAAAAGTCGTGTCGTCTCACCTTATTGGCAATCTGATAGCACCTCTTATTCCTTCATCGCAGTAACGCACCCATCCCTTTCCGGTATGGCATCAGCGATCGGTGTGACGGTGACCGCCATAGAAAACGACCAGGGAACCTTCGGTTCGGCCACCAGTTTTACAGTTTCTGCTGGCAATACACAAAGAGTGTTCATCGTCGGAACCAACGATTCCACCATCAACCCCACGAACATCTCCACAGCCAACTTCATTGCAGGCAGTACCGACTTCCAGCACGGCCATGTGCGTATCGATCCTGTGGCCACGACTCCGGGATTCAAAACCGGAACCACCGATGGCGATGGGTTCAGAGACGTCACCATGCTGTCTTACTGGGGAGCGGTGGTCATCGAAACCAACACCACAGGCTTTGCCATGGAATTCATCGGCGATGCGCATGACAGCATGCGTTCGTTCGGCGCATCAGCTTCTACCGGCGTCAGTGGTGTGGGTGCACCGTAAAAGCTAAATATGGAACGAAACCAAACTCAAATATGCGGGACTCTGCATATATTTAAGGATAAAGGAGAACGACCGATGAGAAAATTTTTCACTACCAGTATGCTCGCCCTGCTGGGGTTTGCGGCATTCGCCGGAATCGCACAGGCTCAGGTATTATCGGCACCGAATACAACCGACAGTGCCCGGGTAGCCATCTCACCCTACGCCCAGGTGGTGCCCAACGACAGTTACACCTTCATCGGCATCAGCCACCCTTCGCTGGACACCGCATTGACTCAGATCGGTCTGGTACTGGAAGTGCTGGATATGACCACCGTCCCCAATAACGCAGCAGGCAGGTCAACCAGCTTCACGATCGATGCCGGCGAAACCCACCGGATTTTCGTCGTCGATCAATCCAATACCTCGATCAATTCCTCCAATTCCAACTTCACCGACTCCCGCACGCATCTCATCACCACTGTGGATTCGGCCCAATTCGGAAACGTGAGGATCGTAGGCATCAATGAAGCACCCGGCACGGCGACCACTGTCGGTTCAACACTCAAATACGACAACCTCTCCCAGCTCAATATGTGGGGGGTCGTGTTCATTCCCTCAAGCGGAACGGGATTCGCCATGGAGTTCATCGGTGATGCGCATGACTCCACTGCGGCATCTGGGGCAGTTCCCGATGCCGACACCAACTTCACAGGCTCCGGCCGCGGCATCAACTGATGTTTTTTTAGTTTCACTCTTTTGTCGGGGCCAACCAGGATGGTTGGCCCCTTTTTTTTCACTTTTCAACGGACTGAATCATGAAACAGACCCTCCTTTTTTCTGCACTGCTTGTTATTCTTTCCTCCTGCACTTCCAACGACGTTTCCATCAATCCGGCTCAATCGGAAGAACATTACCGGCTGGGCCTAGACTTCGCCAAACACGCTCTGTACAAAAACTCATTGGAAGAATTCAAACTCGCCCTCAAGCACAATCCCGAAAATCTCAAAGCGCAACGAAAAAAAGGTCTGGTTCATTTCGGCCTCAAGCAGTACGACCAGGCAGAACAAGCCTTTGAAGCCGTTTTGGCGAAGGATCCGGAAAACGTCCAACTGCATATCAATCTGGGCATGGTGCACTACGCCAAGGGCAACAAAGAGCTGGCAAAAAAGCAATGGCAGCAAGCCATCGATTTGAAAGAAGGGGATCAGGACGCCAAAGCGCACAACAACATCGGAAACCTGCACAAAGAACAAAAAGATTACCCCAAAGCCATCCAGTACTATCGGACGGCCGTGAAACAGGATCCCGCAAACTCCACGTACCTCAACAATCTGGCAGACTCTTTAAGACTGCAGGGAGACCTGAGCCAGGCAGAGGAAATCCTGAAAAAATCTCTGTCTGCCGATCCCAAAGGCATGCTCACCCACTTCAATCTGGGAATCCTGTACCGGGACCGCAACCAGGACGCTATGGCACTGGAATCTTTCCAAAACTCCATAAAAATCAATCCCTATTATCCAGAAGCGCATTACCAGATGGCGTTGCTTTTACTGGATCAGAATGAAAAAGAATCGGCGCGGCAATCCCTGGGGCAAGCGCTCAAAACCGATCCGCAAAATATCAAATTTCTGAAATTGCTGTCCCAAATCGAAGCTTCTTGAGTCTGAAAATTTCAATGAACCAGTATTGCCACTTTGATACCGCCCGGGGTTATCTCAAGGGTTCTTTTTCTTCGTGATTCGCTCATGGTAAGATGATCGCCAATATTTCAAACACAAGAGCTCTTCACGATGTCTACCGAATCCAAGCAGAATACAGAGCGAATAGAACTTTCCAAAGACGAAATCAAATCGCGTCTCGAAAATCACAAGCGATGGATTGAGTCGGATGGAAGGGAAGGGGAAAAAGCAAACTTTAAAAAGGCAAACCTGAAAGGTGCGGTCTTTATGGGAGCTTTATTGAGGCAAGCCTGTTTTCAAGGAGCTTTCCTATATGGAGCCTATCTGAAAAAATCCGACCTGGAAAACTGCAACCTACAGGAGGCTAATTTGCGGGGTGCAAATTTACGCTGGGCGAACCTTCAAGGAGCCAACCTGCAAGGGGCCAACCTGAAGCGAGCGGATTTACACGAAGCGAATCTTCAGTCCACAGACTTGCGAGGCGCAAATTTAAAAATGGCTTCCGGCTTGACTCGCAAACAAATCGATACAACCCGTTGCGACGCGCACACAATATTACCGGAAGGCATGAACAAACCCGAGGAAAATACAATCATAAAAAACGGACCTATCTGAAATCCACCCCGGTCATTCATGCCAATTTAAGATTAAACTCCAAAATAATCCAGCTTGCCGCCTCTACCCCACAATTCAAAAAATTCGGAGCAATAAAATGAAAACCGAACCATTGAAGCAGATTTTTACTGCATTCGTATTGTTGGTTTTTTCTGCGGTCGGGACAAAACAGGTAGCTGCTGCTGATAACAGCCAAAGTGTCATCTCCCCCTATTGGCAATCGGACAGCACGTCCTATTCCTTCATTGCCGTTTCCCATCCTTCCCTATCGAACATGGCTTCCCAGATCGGTTTGACCCTCAGCGCTATTCAAAATGATCAATCGACATTTGGCACGGCAATATCGTTTACGATTTCATCAGGCAGCACAGAACGAGTATTCATTGTGGGCACCAACGACCCCACATTCAATCCCACCAATATTCCCACGGCGCAATTCATCGCAGGATCCACCGATTTCAAGCACGGTCACTTACTCATCGAGCCTGTCGCTACCAATCCAGGAGTGAAACCCAGCTCCAATGACGGTGACGGGTTCCGGGATGTGACCACATTGATGTTTTGGGGGTCGGTTGTCATCGAATCGACCACCACCGGATTCGCTATGGAGTTCATTGGCGATCTGCATAACAGCATCCGCGCAATCGGCACTTCAGCCACTATCGGCGTCAGCGGTGTTGGAGGTCATTGAGCGGTAAATGTTGTCACAAAAAGGTTGCCCATAAAATACTCATGGAGAATGACCGATGAATAAAAAATACTATCTATCCCTTTTTCTTTATCTGGGATTCAGTTTTTTTGCTTTAACAGCACAGGCCCAAATTTTATCCGCTCCGGATACGTCTGATAACGCACGCCTCGCCGTCTCTCCTTACGTGCAATCGGTACCCAATGACAGTTATACCTTCATCGGAATCAGCCACCCTTCCCTTTCAACCTCACTGTCACAGATTGGGTTGGTCTTTGAAGTGTTGGACATGACCACCGTTCCCAACAATGCCGCAGGACGATCGGTCACCGTCACCGTCGATTCAGGCGAAACCCACAGAATATTCGTGGTGAACCAGTCACACGCAACCATCAATTCATCCAATCCGGCTTTTACAGATTCAAGGACGCATCTCATCACCACGGTCGATTCTGCTCAGTTCGGAAATGTGCGGATTGTAGGAATCAACGAAGCTCCGGGAACGCCCACAACGGTGGGTGGCATTCGAAAGTACGACAATCTGAGCCAACTTTCGATGTGGGGTGTGGTCTTTATTTCCTCAAGCAGCACGGGTTTTGCGATGGAATTCATCGGTGATGCAGAGGATTCCAATGCGGCTTCCGGAGCGGCCAGTGATTTCAGCACCAACTTCACCGGGGGCGGACGGGGTATCAATTGATATCTGTCTGAGGAAATAGCAAGCAGGACTGCGGCGAATCGGATAAATTAAAAAACAGCTCTTGCGGATTGAACCATGTTTTTCAGGTTCGCGGTGGCGTCTTCCACCGCCGTGGCTTCGTAACCGCAATGGGCGGTGCAATCCGCGCATTTGGGATTGTTGCGGTGTCCGTATTTCTCCCACTCCGTGGTCTCCATCAATTCCTCGAACGTTTCCGCATAGCCGTCATCGAGCAAGTAACACGGTTTCTGCCACCCCAGCACCGAGTAGTTCGGGTTGCCCCAGGGTGTGCAGTTGTAATCGCGTTTGCCCTGCAAAAACTCCAGGTAGAACGGAGAATGGTTGATGTTCCACCGGCCGTTCTTGTTTTTCTGCAACAGTTCGTCGAAAAACTCGAACGTCTTCTTCCGGCCGAAGAAGTGTTCCTGATCGGGCGCATCCGGATATTGGAACGCCGAGGCCAGCGTCACTCCGTCCACGCCAAGCGGGTTCACGAAATCGAGAAACTTCTCGGCTTTCTCGACGGTGATGCCATCGAAAAATGTCGTTGCGCTGTTGACCCGATATCCCATCGACTTGGCTTTGCGAATCGCCTCCACCGCCACCTTGAACGTGCCCTTTTGCGCGACTATGTGGTCGTGATCCTCTTCCAGCCCGTCGAGATGGATGGACAGGGTCAGCAGCGGGGAGACCGGCAGCTTACCGAGAAAATCATCGAGGAGCAGGGCATTGGTGCAAAGGTAGACGTACCGTCCCTGGGCCAGAAGCCCCTCCACGATTTCACCGATCTGGGGATGCATCAGCGGTTCGCCGCCGGCGATGGAAACCACCGGCGCGCCGCATTCTTCCGCGGCCGCGAGACAGTCTTCGGGGCTCAGGTTCTGTTTCAGGATCTCGTTGGGTTTCTGGATTTTTCCGCAGCCGATGCATTCCAGATTGCAGCGGAACAGCGGCTCCAGCATGAGCACCAGAGGAAAGCGTTTGCGCCCCTTGAGTTTTTGCCGGAAAATATAGAATCCGATTTTCAATGCCTGCTTGATGGGTAACGCCATTGCATCCTTTCCCGAGTCGCCTCTGGTGGCAGCGCGATCGGTTGAAAATGGCCCGGCCCGCGTGACGTGTATATGGAAAGTGGGGCCAAAAAAGTATTATATTTGAGACCGAATACGGGAACAAACGAATTCATGCCGGAGTTCCGGCCGGGCGGTGTGAGCGCCGCCTCCTTCAGACAGCTATCCGGAACACACTTGCAGGAATAAGGTGGATTTTGAAAAAACTGGCGTTTCTTTTCATCCTCGTGGCAGTGGCTCTGATCATCGACGGAACCCTGGCCCGCGATATCTTTGACTACAGAATCGAATCCCCTGCGGGGTGGGTCAGCGTTCTGCTGATCCTGGCGATTTACGCCGCCATCGCCTGGGTCGAATCCACCAAAAAAAACGAAAAGGAAAACAACCGCAAGTGATGCGACCGCTCGAGCTAGGCGGGAGAGACCACCGGCTTTTTCACCAGGCTCAGCAGGGCATAGGGTTCCACCGGCCCCTCACCGGCGATCCACACCAAACCGTTGCCGCCGTGAGCCACCGAAATCGGCGCTCCCGCCGAATCCTCCATCGCGCCAATCTTGAACCGGTACTGGTTTTTGGGTGAGAGGCATTCCAGTTCATCGCCCAGCTCGATCCGGTTCTTCACGTCCACTTGCACCATCCCGTCGCCGCGCACGTCCACGACCTTCCCGGCGTACACCTGCGGCAGGTTTTCTTCCTGCGGTGAGTCGAAGCGCTCGGTCTCCCGGTTGGCATTGGACACCAGAAACGCCGAAGTGAACCCGCGGTTGGCGGTTTTTTGCACTTCCTCGAGAAGCTGGGGGTTGAAAGGCCGCGCCTCGATCAAATCGTTGAGAGCCTGGCGATAGGATTTTGTGATCCGCGAAAGATAGTATTCGGATTTCGATCGCCCCTCGATCTTGAAGGAGACGACGCCCGCCTCTTTGAGTTCCCGCAGATACTCGATGGCGCGCAAATCCTTGGAGTTCATGATGTAGGTGCCGTGCTCGTCCTCATCCACCGGCATGAGTTCCCCGGGCCGTTGCGCCTCTTCCAGAAAGAAATCCCCGTCCAGTACCTTCCTCGCACCCAGTTGCGCGTCCGGGTTTTCCTGGTAGACGTTGTACTCCCAGCGGCAGCTGTTGGTGCAGGTGCCCTGATTGGCGTCCCGGTGATTGAAGTAATTGGAAAGCAGGCAGCGCCCCGAATAGGCGATGCAGATCGCGCCGTGCACGAACGCTTCCAGCTCCATCCCCGGGACCCGCTCGTGGATCTCGCGGATCTCTTCCAGCGACAGCTCCCGCGATAAAATGACGCGCCGCACGCCCAGATCGTGCCAGAACTGCACCGAGGACCAGTTGATCGTGTTGGTCTGCACCGAAAGGTGCACCGGCACATGCGGAAATTCTTTCAGCACGAACTGGATCAGCCCCGGATCGGACATGATGAAAGCATCCGCTCCTGCTTCGGCGTAATAGGCCAGGGATTTTTTGAACGAGTCCACCTTGCGGTTCGGCGGCAGAATGTTCGCGGTGATGTAGATTTTCTTGCCCAGCCGGTGTGTGGTTGCGATCGCCTCTTTCAGTGAATCGTCGCGAAAGCGGTTTTCCTTGGCGCGCAGGGAAAATTTGGGGATCCCCGCGTACACCGCATCCGCGCCATAGGCGAACGCGTAATCGAGTTTTTCAGGACTCCCGGCGGGAGCCAGCAATTCAGGAGCCACAGGCACACCTTTGTGTAGGAATCGTCATCCTGATCGACTTTACACCACGGAAAGGGAAGGGCGCAACCGGTTTCCCGGTGCCTTGGCGGAACCCGATTTCAATCGCTGCGGCTGAGGATGATGCGGTCTATCGAAAGGAGGCGGATTTGCCGTTGTCCTGCAGGTCTTCGACGATTTTGAGCGTGGAACGCAGGCGGGCGGCCAGAACCTTTAAAATCGGCATGAGCGCTTGCGGCTTGTGGTCGGCCAGGGAGTTGAAGGCTTCCTGGGTGAGCACCGTGATGGAACTGTCCTCGAGAGCGACCACCGAACAGGAGCGGGGCAGGCCGTCGATCAGCCCCATTTCTCCGAAGATATCGTTTTCCTTCAAGGTGCTGAGCACCTTGCGTTCTCCACTGGGATCGCGTTTGGTAACCTCCACGCTGCCCGATTCGATGATGTACGCGCAGTCGCTCGACATCCCTTCGGAGATGATCTTCTCCCCTCGCTTGAAAAAAAGAGTCTTCATCGAAAACGCATCCGCTATTGGGGATGGAAAGGGTTTTTTCGCGAAAAACCGGCGTGAAACTCAGCCGGACGATTCACAGCCTCATTAAATTTTAACAGCGCTACCCCTTAAAAATCAATAAAATATGCCGAAAATGGCCGATTCCCAAGCCTTTTGCCCTGGCTAGCAGCACGGCTCTCAACCGGGGTCGATCAGCTCAAATCCCCATCCGGCCGGGGGCAGTTTGCGGCCCGTTTGTACCCCCTGCCCTCCGCAGTGGCCAGACTGCCAAAACGCACCCACCCGTCACGGTGATCGGGGTACCCCCCACACGCCGGCCACAAGTAGATCCGGGTGTCGGGATTGCCGATCAAACCGTATTCGAAATAGCGATCGTAGTCCATGTGCTTGGGCTCCTGCGGCGGAGCCGGATAGGCGCTTTCCCTGCGGTAGATCCAGGGAGGAACCGCTGCATCGTCCACCCACAGCCCGAGCCGGTTCTGCCGCGCCTCCCGTTCCAGCCCGGAAAGCACCCCGCTCACCGGCTGCAGGGCGGGGTAGTGCCAGGCGTAACCCAGGCGCACGAGTTCCTCGTTGAGCAGCGTGCCGTCCGGCAAGCTTACCGTGCCGATCCGGCGTTGAAACCGGTCCACCAGGGAAACATGCACCGTGACCGTTTTTCCGCCCACCCGGCTTTCGGTGAACGCGCGCGCCTGCTTGCCGAACGTCTGCGAAAGCTCCGGCGCATCGACGTCCCGCAGGCGGATTTTGTAAAATCCCCCGTCTGCCGTTTCGATCGTGAACGTATCGCCGCTCGCCACCTGCCGCACTTCCCCCTGCAGGGTGTCGCCAAAAACCGGAGCCGCAAACAGCCAGCAGGCGCCGAGCAAAACAGGCGCAATGCGGATCTCCGGTTTGACGGAATCGTGCCGGAGCCTCACGCTTCCCACACGCCTCCCGCCTCTTCCGCTTGCGGTGCGCCGTGCTGAATCATGAACCGCACGTCGTCGTTGGCATGGATCACGTCGAGTTGCATGTCCGGGTTTTCCGCAGCGTACACCCGGAACACCTCGTCCACGAACGCCTGCCCCACCGTGGCGATGCCGCTGAAATCCAGGGTCACCCGCCGGAACCGCTCCAGGCCCTTAAGCAGCCGCTGCGCCTGCACCCGCGAGACATAGGGCTCTTCCTCGAAGCGGCCGAGCGCGATCCGAACCTCCGCCGCCTCCCTGTCCTGCAGGCCGGAAGGCGCTCCGGCGGCATACGGGAGCAGCGCATCCAGTGAACGCACCGAATCGAAATACAGCGCCATCGACACACGCGTCCCTTTGGTCTTGGCCTTTTTCTTGGTTTCCAGAAACCAGTCGTCGTTGCGATTGTCTTTAAAATAGAACAACCCGTTCGCCAGAATGCCGAACATGTCGAACGCTCTCGACGTGACCAGGAGACCCTCACCGCGCTGCTTTTCCGGGTCCGTTGAGAGGGCCCCGTGCGCCAAAAGCAAAACGCATTCGCGAAGATCCGCAACGCTCTGGACGGATCGGATTTTCTCGAAGATGCCCACGCCGTCGTCGATGACGATCAGTTCCACCGAGCTTTCCTTCCACACGGTTTTCACCACGATCCCCTGGCTGCCCGAATGGGCCCGGGCGTTGTCGAACATCTGCCCGAATCCGAACGCACAGATTTCCGCCTGATGCGGTTTCAAGCGTGAAAAATCCGCAGCCAGGTATTCCTCCCAGATTTCCTTGCCGGAAGCGTTGCAGTCGGTTTTGAATATCAGCGTCTTGTCCAGGCTGGTTTTCAGGAAATACGCCGCCTGTTTCGTGGTCCCGGTTTTGATGATTTTCCCGTCCCGTTCCAGACGGTTCAGATGCCGGTGCACGGTGGTGCGGCTGACGGAGAATTCTTTCGATGCGAGAGCCACGATATTGCGGGGATGCTGCGGGATGCCTTGAAGGAGAAATGAGCGAATCTGCTGCGCCTGATTTTTCACCGGCATGATCACCTCGACAGAATGAAATGTGAATGGTCGATCAGGAGTCCCGGGGGGATTGAGGGATTGGGGCCGTGCGCTTGCTGTTTTGGATCGTTCGATGAACGTTTGACACTACCCGCGGCGTTTTTTACCACCAATTTTAACGGATTACAACGGATTTATACTCGGTTTGCAGCTCAAACAGGTAAAAAATCATGCGAATCCGCGTGTCTTCAGGTAACACTTTAACTCTTTGCGGAAGGAAAGCGGGTCTGAGTTAGCTGATAATGCAGGGGTTGAGAAAAAAAAGTCCGATTCGGCAACGAAATACCTACTTCTGACCATAAAACTAAAAAAATATTTGACATCAAAAGTATGGTTAATTATACTCACAAAAGTAATGCTAGTTGTAGTCGGTTGAATGGGAGGCATTCAATGTTTCGACGGAGGTAAGGTCATGAAATGGATAAAAATTCTCGCATACAGTTCGATTCTGGTGTTGGTGATGAGCAGCGCGGCGCTGGCCCACGACCGGTACCGGGGCAGTTCGCACGGCTACACGCATACGGAAACCGTAAAAACCGTGACCCGCAGTTACGACTCCTACCCGCAGGAAGTGGAGATCGTCACCCGAACCTACAGAAGTCACGACGACTACGGGCATCGGCACAAAAAGTGGCGCCGGCATCATCGGCACCACCACCATCATCACCATCATCATTACAAACACGGGCACCACTACGAGCCCAGCCGTCACTATGAAAAACACGTGACGATCTACCAGACCCCAAGGCCGGTATACACCGCCCCGCAACACGTTGCTCCGGCGCCGCAGTACGGTCAGAACTACGGTCCGAGCCATGATCCGGTTTCCGGAACCCTGGTCGGGGGCGCATTTGGAGCCGCCGCGGGAGCCGCCATCGGTGCGGTGGTGGGCAGCCCGGGTGACGGAGCCGCGATCGGTGCGGTCATCGGTGGATTGAGCGGCGCCAGCCGCAGCCTCTTGGGTCATGGCCTCCTGTGGTGATCATCCACAGGCAGCCACACCCTCGGGTACTGGAGTTCCGTCCATCCATTCCCCTTCAGATGGATAGACGCTGATTGCCGCCCCCTCCCCAACCTCCGGGGAGGGGGTCCTCCCTATCTCAAGACCCAGCCATCTGCCCCATCCTCACTTTTTCTCACCGGCATCCGAAAATAAGCAAAGTTTTATGCATAAAATTGACATAACTACCGTCCGGATTATATTCTAAGTGGACTGAGAATCTGCTAACGATTGCGGCACGAGCCTATGGAGGTGCTGTCATGAGAAACATTCAATGGCTGTCGGTCATCGCTCTAGTCTGGATCGCCACGCTGGCCTTCAACCCGGCTGCCGAAGCACAAAACCGCCATGTCGTGACCTACGACGGAGGCTACCTGATCGGCGGCGCGGAGACCGTGTCCTCTTCGACCGCACCCTGTCCTCAAGGCACTCACGTTTGCGAGCACACCTACCGGGAATACGGCCCCGACGGTCTGATCAGCGAACGGATTCACAAACACTGCATCCCCCAGGGACGTGCGGCAAACAGCGGAACCCTTGGCCACGCAACCCAGTACGACGAGTGGGATTACCGCTACGGGCCGCCGCCGATCAAATATCCGGTGCGGCAATACGTCCAACGCACTCCGGTGTACGTGAACCCGCCCGTGGTGTATTCCGCACCCTCGTATTACTACGATCGAGGTTATGGTGGTTATAGCGATTATGTGGTTGGCGACACCCTGCTGGGTGGAGCCATCGGCGCCGCCGCGGGAGCCGCGATCGGTGCGGTGGTGGGCAGTCCGGGTGACGGCGCCGCCATCGGTGCGGTGGTCGGCGGCTTGAACGCCCTGAGCCGCGGAGCCCTGGGTCACGGCCTGCTCTGGTAAATCCAGCGTTCTCGGTCTTTCCACTCTCTGGTACGAAGATGTCTTGCCGGTGATGTGAGAAGGGAGAGAAAATTTCTCCTCAAGCCACGCAAAAAAAGCATCCCCGAAGGGGCGACGATCGTCCCGCCCCGACAGGGATCGCTTTTTATTTCTCCACATCCCGTCCAGCGTTTCCACATCGCCTTTGACGGCCTGCAGGATTGAAAACAACCGGGAAACCGCCGCTTATCCAGCAAGAAAGTCTTTTTAAATCAATTATTTACAATGAAGCGGGTTTGATTTATCTTATAAGTAGGCCCGCACTGGGCCAAAAACAAGCATTTTGGGGATTTTTCACCACGACCGGAACAGGAGGAGGAGACACGATGAATTGCCCTGCATGCACCCGCCCGCTCAAGGAAATGGAAGCCGACGGCGTCACTCTCGACGTCTGCCTGGAAGGATGCGGCGGAATCTGGTTTGACAATTACGAATTCAAAAAGTTTGACGAGCCGCACGAATCCGCGGGAGAGGTGCTGTGCGGCATCGAAACCGAGCACGGCGCTTCCGTCGATCAAGAGGCGCGCCACAATTGCCCGAAATGTGCGGACATCGTCCTGTCACGCCATTTCGTCAGCATCAAGCGCCATGTGGAGATCGACGAATGCCCCCAATGCGGCGGAATCTGGCTCGATGCGGGCGAGCTGTTCCAGATCCGCAGCCAGTTCAAAACCGAAGAAGAACGCAAGCAAGCCGCCAAAGCCTATTTTTCCGAAGTGTTCGACAACGAACTGATGCAAATGAAACAGGCCAGTCAGGACAAAGTGGCCCAGGCCCGCAGGTTCGCCAACATGTTTCGCTACATCACCCCGAGTCATTACATTCCCGGAAAGCAGGACTGGGGCGCTTTTTAGCGTTGCGATTTTGCCGCATACCCTTGCCTGCCCGGCCCATTCCCCGGCCTTTTAAAGAACACGATAAAAATCCCCAAAAAAGAAAGCCGACCCCCTAGGGGGTCGGCCAATGCATTTACAGCATCTGTTTTATCATTCATCCAGTCTTAACAGTCCAAATCGCTCAAATACAAAAGGGCTCAGCCGGTGACCGGCCGAGCCCCTGCTGGACTGGCTCCGGAGACAGGACTCGAACCTGTAACACAGCGGTTAACAGCCGCTTGCGCTACCATTGCGCCACTCCGGAATGGTTGGAATTTAAACTGGGATTTTCTCTCGCCCCTCAACCCCCTTAAAACCTGGCATTGAAGAACGTCGGGTGTCCTCTAACAAATCGGGGGCGTCGCGCGGAGGGAAACCGCAACATCCATCCGGCCCACCGATCCGACAAGTTGCCTATTTGTACCACACAGTTGCGGGATTTGGAAAGGGCAGTTTACAGGATTTCCGTCCGTCCTTCCAGTGATTTCAACAGGGTCACCGAATCCGCGTATTCGATGTCCGATCCGATGGGAAGCCCGCGTGCGATCCGGGTCACCCGCACCGAAAGCGGTTTCAGCATTTTTGCAATGAACACCGACGTCGATTCCCCCTCCATGTCGGGGTTGGCCGCAAGGATCACTTCCTGAACCTTGCCGGTCTGCACTTTCTTCCTGAGCGACTCGATCGTCAAATCCGCAGGGCCGACCCCGTCCAGCGGGGAGATCACCCCCATCAGCACGTGGTACACGCCGTGGTAGCGGCCGACACTTTCAAAGATATAAACATCGTGCGGCTCCTCCACCACGAGGATGCGCGAGGCGTCGCGGTTCGGATCGCTGCAGATTTCACAGGGATCCTTTTCCGTGATCCCGTGGCACACCGAACACAAGCGGATTTTTTCCTGTACGTTCTGAATCGCCCGCGCCAGCCGCGCCGTCATCTCCTTCGGGCTGCGCAGCAGGAAAAAGGCCAGCCGCTCCGCCGTTTTCTGCCCGATACCCGGCAACCGCTTCAATTCTTCGACAAGTTCTTTAACCGCTGAAGGTCGTTTCACGAACAAAAAAACTCAGTTTGAGGACACGATGGAGTCCCGCCGGCTAAAGAATTCCCTTCGCACAAAGAATCGAGACGAGAACGCCCGATACGGATTTTTCAAGTCACGCGCCTGCTTGAATCACGTGCCCGGAAACAGCCCCGGAATTTTCAAACCGCCGGTGAGCCGGGACGTTTCCTCTTGCGCCAGTTCCTTGACTTTTTTCTGCACCTCATTGGTGGCGGCCACGATCAGATCTTCGAGCACTTCCCGATCCTGCATATTGATGAGTTCCTCATCGATGCGGATGGAAAGGATCTGGTTGAGCCCGTTGGCCTTGATCTGTACCATGCCGCCGCCGGTGGACACCTCCACGGTTTTTCCCGCCAGTTGTTCCTGAATATCCGCAATCTTCGATTGCAGTTCCTTCGCCTGTTTGAACAGGGACATCCAGTTCGTATCCATCGCTTCCAATCCCGGCGGCCTTGGGGTTCGCTCTGTCAATCAGCGAACGACGACGCCTCCGAATATATCCATCGCTTCCTGAATGATTTCGGATTCCGATTTCTCGCCCCAGTTTTCATTGCGGGGCTCATAAGAATTTTTTTTTTCCCCGCCGGAATCCGATTGCCATCCTTCCTGCCGGGGAGCGTCGCCGGAGATCAATTTCAAGGTCACCTCCATCTTGCGGCCGCTCACCGTCTGCGCCGCATCCTTGAGGATCTTGAGATTGTCCCCCTGCTCCATGATGTCTTTCGTGATGCGGTCGGACACCCCGATGCAAAGCGAAGCCGCATCCACCGAAAGCAGGCGGCACAGTTCGAGATAGTGCCCGAAAAACTTTTTTTTGCGGATGATTTCTTCCTGCAGCCGCCCCCAGGAAACACCCTGGGAATCGTCGGCCTGTCCGCCGCTTTCCCGCTGCACCGGCGCCGGGGCGCCCGCAACCGGCTGGGAGAGCGGCTCCGGCGCGCGGTTGCCGTTGCCGGGGTTTTGCTTTTGCACGGGACTGTCCGGCTGCGCGCGGTCTATCTTATCGATCAACGCATCGATGTTACGGTACGGCCGCGCGTCCAGCAGACGCAGCACCGCCATCTCGAACACCCAGCGCGCCTGGGCGCTGCGCCGCATGGTTTCCTCCGCCCGGTGCAGGACCGCGAACATCTGCTGCAGCGTATCCGGATCGAACGCCTCCGCCTGTTTCTTGAGGACGTCGAGTTGCACGGTGTGCGGGTCGAGAACGGTTTCCGGATTCTTCGCGATGCGCACCAGCATCAGGTTGCGGAAGTATTCCGTCAGATCGCGGCAGAAATAATGCAGGTCTTTGCCCGAATGGACAATTTCCTGAATCTGCGCGATGAGCGCCGCGGCGTCCTGTGCGATCACCCGGTCCACAAACGACTGCATCGCTTCCTTGCCGACGATCCCGAGCACCGCCTCCACCGAATCCACGGAGATCTCCTGCCCGCTGAAGGCGATGACCTGGTCCAGCAGGCTCTGCGCATCGCGCATGCTTCCCGAACCGTTTTTGGAAATCGCTTCCAGACTCACCGCCTCGATGCCGATGCCCTCCTGCTTGCAGATCAGCTCCAGTTGCTGAATGATCTGCTTGTGCGACAGCGGTTTGAATTCGAAGCACTGACAGCGCGAAAGGATGGTCTCGGGAATCTTGATCAGCTCGGTGGTGGCGAAGATGAACACCACGCGCTCGGGCGGCTCTTCCAGCGTCTTCAGCAAAGCGTTGAACGCGCTTTTCGAGAGCATGTGCACTTCGTCGATGATGTAGACCTTGTGCTTCAGCGAAGAGGTGGCGTACTGAACGTTTTCGATGAGGTCCCGCACCTCGGCCACACCGTTGTTGGACGCGCCGTCGATCTCGCGCACATCGATGCTCGATCCTTCGCGGATCTCGACACAGGCTTCACAGTTATCGCAGGGTTCGTGCTTCTCGGGCGCGGTGCAGTTCAAGGCCTTCGCCAGGATGCGGGCCGTGGTGGTTTTTCCCACGCCGCGGGTGCCGGAAAACAGATACGCGTGGGAAATGCGGTCCATCTCCAGCGCGTTCTTCAAGGTCCGGACGATGTGCTCCTGTCCGATCAGCTCGCCGAATTTTTGCGGCCGCCATTTTCGCGCTGAGACCTTGAATTCCATAGGACCTGCCTGAAACGCGGGAAAACAAAAGGTGGGAATGTTTTACTAAGGCAGAATTGTTGGGGAACTCACAGCACACCAGGTGATTTGCTACCGCTGCTTCCTTCCGGACCTGACGGGGTTCACAAAGCCAGGTTGCGTGAGGCCCAACAAAACTGCCAATCCGTTACAGTTTCCACGGAGAGGGAGGGATTCGAACCCTCGGTAGGGGTTTAGCCTACACACGCTTTCCAAGCGTGCGCCTTCAGCCGCTCGGCCACCTCTCCAAATTTTATTTTGAGTGGAGGAGGGGGTTGCACCCGCACTCTTTTCAAGAGCGCTCCTGAAATGACCCGGTCACCTCTCCAGATTTTAAATCCATCGCCCGCCGATGGCAATCCTTCGTCTTTGCCGTTCGAATCGAAACCGCCGTCGGGGAATGAAGCCCTCTGGCGAAGAGCGGAGAGGGAGGGATTCGAACCCCCGGTTCCCGTGAGGGAACAATTGATTTCGAGTCAATCGCCTTCGACCTCTCGGCCACCTCTCCTCGTCGAAAAATCCCGGCTTTGCAAGGCTTCTCAAAAACCGTTCCGGGTAAAAAGAAATACGCCCAAGAGGACTCGAACCTCCGACCTACGGTTCCGCAAACCGTCGCTCTATCCAGCTGAGCTATGGGCGCCTGATATCAAATTTTTTTAACGTGTTCGCTCACCCGCCGCAACATGAGGCGACGCATTTTCCCACCGGGTTCAGGACACCTCAGTCGGGATGAAGTCCTTGAGTTCCAAAGCGTACACGTCGTGCTCGAATGCGTACATCGTGGGATAACGGGAAAAAGCCCACCCCTTGTATACGATTTTTCCTTTTTCTTCAACGATCAGTTGCACTGCCGGGTTGATCAGCTTGTTGTTCATGGACGTGTAGGTGTCTTTCCCCATGACGAAATTCGGGAAAAAGGGTCCCACCGAAACCTTGAGCCCCGAGTCTCCCAGTGTGAAACTCTCTCCCAGCGGCACCGTTTTCATCGTGGTGTTTTCCTCATCGGTTTTGTCCTTGATGAGGAGCTTGACGGCTTTCCATTTTCCCTGCACCACCTGCGGCACCACAACCAGCCGACTCACTTTTTCCGCTGCGTCCAGATCCGGATGCGCAACCGCTTCCTTGCTGCCCGAACCTTCCGCAAACACCGGCCCCGAGCCGGCCTGCATTCCTTTCGATTGCGAACCTTCGAACTTTGCGCTCGCCTCGGTATCGACCTTCGCCTCGACAGGCGATTGGTCCGGATTTCCGGTACAACCGGAAACGAGCAGAAAAAAACCCATCGCCGCAAAACCGCAGAGCATCCCGAAGGGTCGGCGTGTCTCCATCGCATTCAATCGCATCGCATCACCATTCATAAAATGACAAACTCCCCAAAACCCTGCCTGGGGCAAAAACCTGGCGGAGAGGGAGGGATTCGAACCCTCGGTAGGGGGTTAACCTACACACACTTAGCAGGCGTGCGCCTTAAGCCAGCTCGGCCACCTCTCCGGACTGTAAGCCATTACCACTGAACAATTTAGAGAAATTGTCCTTTGGAAAGGGTTCACAATAAAAAAGGAGCTCCCTCCGCATGGGAATGGCGGAGGGAGTAGGATTCGAACCCACGGAACTTTCGTTCAACGGTTTTCAAGACCGCCGCCTTAAACCACTCGGCCATCCCTCCTGAATCGTAGTCTAATAGTTATCCACTTCATAATAAATGTCAAGCGCGCTGTGTGGCGTCGATAAAACCGGGATGCGGGGGAGGCGGAAAGCCCGGCCGAGAGCGGTCAATCTCCGGGGCCGAGGCGCTCTTTTCCGTGCAGATAGGGCCGCAGCGCCTCGGGGACGACGATCGACCCGTCGGCCTGTTGAAAATTCTCCAGAACCGCCACAAAAAGCCGGCCCGCCGCCAGCCCCGAGCCGTTCAACGTGTGCACCAGCTCGGGCTTGCCGCCTTTTTTCTTGAAGCGGATCCGGGCCCGCCGCGCCTGGTAGTCGGTGAAATTGCTGCAGGAGGAGATCTCCCGATACGCATTCTGGCTGGGGACCCACACTTCCAGATCGTAGGTTTTGGCGGCCGAAAAGCCCAGATCACCCGTGCACAACACCACCACCCGGTAAGCCAGCCCCAGTTTTTGTAAAATGGATTCGGCGTCTCCCACCAACGATTCCAGCTCCGCCTCGGAATGTTGCGGCTCCACGAACTTCACCAGCTCGACCTTGTCGAACTGGTGCTGCCGGATCAGTCCCTGGGTGTCTTTGCCGTAGGAACCCGCCTCCCTGCGGAAACAGGGCGTGTAGGCGGCATATTTGAGTGGAAGATCCTCACCGGCCAGCACTTCCTCGCGGTGGTAGTTGGTGACCGGCACCTCCGCCGTGGGGATGAGGTAATACGGGTCGTCCTGCATGCGGAACAGATCTTCTGCAAACTTCGGCAGCTGCCCCGTGCCCACCAGGCTGTCTGCGTTCACCAGAAACGGCGGATACAATTCCAGATAGCCGTTTTCCCGGGTCTGCACATCCATCATGAACTGGATGAGACCGCGCAGCAGTTGCGCGCCCGCCCCTTTGAACACCGTGAACCGCGCCCCGGAAATCTTCGCCGCCCGCTTGAAATCGAGCACTCCGAGCGCTTCTCCCAAAGCCACGTGGTTCTTGGGAGAAAAATCGAAATCTGGTTTCTTCCCGATCACCCGTTCCTCGCGGTTTGCGGATTCGTCGGCGCCGTCGGGAATGGAGGCATCGGGCAGGTTGGGAATGGCGAGCAGCGTCTGTTCGATCGAGGCCTCCAGATCGCGGACCGAGTCGTCCAGCTCCTTGATCGACACGTTCAAAGACCGGACTTCCTCCATCGGTCCTTCCGCGTCCTCCCCTTTTTGCTTCAGCCGCCCCACTTCCTGGGAGAGTTTCTTTTTTTTATTTTTGAGCGTTTCGGTTTCGTTGAGGCACTGGCGCCGCGCTTTTTCCACCTCCATGAGGCGTTCCAGATTCGCTGCGGTTCCGGGCCCGCGCCGGTCGAGGTGGGATCGGATTTCATCCAGGTTTTCGCGGATTTGTTTGATATCCAGCATTACTTCCTCCTGGACTTTTTCTTCTTTATCCTTTTTTCGAGCCCCTCCATTTTGGTTTTCAAAATCGCAGGATAAATATAATGTTCTTCCAGATCCTTGAATTTTTTCAGCGCCTCGTTCAGCTTGCCCTCCTCCTCCAGGCAGCTGGCCATCACGAATTCCATCTCGTCTTTGAATTTGCTTTCGGGAAAGGTTTCCATGAAATGATCGTAGAAGGACCGCGCCTCCGAGCACCGCTGCAGCGTGTATAAAATCTCCACCACCTTGAATTCGGACTCTTCCGCCCATTTCGAACCCGGGTACTCGCTCAAAAGCACTTCCCATTCCGCCAGCGCCTGGTCGAAATTCTGCATCTTAAAGTAAATCGAGGCGATGCGGTACTGGTAGTGGCTGCGCTCTTCCGAGCTTTGCGACATGTTGATCAGATTCTGATACTCGATGATGGCCTGCTCGAAATCCTTGAACGTGAACTCGACGATCTCGGCGATGTATTTCTGCGCATCGGGACTGAAAGCGCCGCGCCGGTTGAGCTGCAGCACTTCCTGAAAATACAAGATCGCCTGCGCGCTGTTTCCCAGACTGAAATGGTGGATTTCCCCGAGCCTAAAAAGCGCCTCCTCCGCCGAGGGGCCGGAAGGATTTTTTTTCAGCACCGCCTTGAACAATTCCACAGCCCGGTGGTTGGCGCCCTGGACCCACGCGTCGTTGGCCTTTTGAATCAGAGGATCGCCCGAACCCGGGCCGCAGCCGGTGAGACACAAACAGCACCACAATAAAACGATGCCGGGAAGGGAAAGTTTCCGGAAGGAGGGAAAACGCGAAATCAAACGGGAGGCAAAGCGGGAGATGAGACGCGCACAAGCGAATGGGAAACCGGCAGGCCTGATCGGCTGCACTTCACTGTGTCCGCCCGGTGTGTTCATGAATCGCCGCGGATCACTCAACCAGCTTTTCGACGCTGACGACCCGGTTGTCCGGCCCCATGCCCACCAGCCGGACTCCCTGGGTGTTTCTGCCGATCACCGATATCTCGTTCACCTTCATGCGAACGATGTTGCCGTCGGAGGTGATGATCAAGAGCTCTTCGTTGTCGGTCACCTGCTGGATTCCCGTGACCGGCCCGATTTTTTCATTGCAGCGAATGGTGACCACACCGAATCCGCCCCGGTTCTGCAGAGGATATTCTTCCAGGCGGGTGCGCTTGCCGTACCCGTTTTCGGTGACCGTGAGCAGCATGTTGCCGGGTTCGACGACTTCCGCGCCCACGACCCGGTCCCCTTCCTTGAGACGGATTCCGCGAACCCCGCGCCCGGTGCGGCCGATCGGCCGGATATCGCCCTGGTTGAAGCGGATGGAAAATCCCTGGTGCGTCGCCAGCAGCAGTTCCTGCTCGCCCTCGCACAATTCGGCGCCGATCACCCGGTCGCCATCGTCCAGGGTCAGGCCGATGATGCCTCCCTGCCGCGGTTTGCTGTACGCCATCAGCGAGGTTTTCTTCACCACGCCGTTTTCCGTGACCACCATGACGAACTTGTCTTCTGTGAACTCGCGCACCGAAAGGATGCCGGTGATTTTCTCCCCGCCCTGCAGATGCAACAGGTTGGCGACGGATTTTCCCTTGGCGATCCGGCTGACCTCCGGAATCTGGTAGACCTTGAGCCAGTGCACCTTGCCGGTGCTGGTGAACACCAGGAGCGAACTCAGCGTCGAAGCGATGAACAGTTTTTCCACCACATCCTCTTCCCGAAGGTCCATCCCCTTGATGCCCTTGCCGCCGCGCCGTTGCGAGCGGTAGTTGTCCAGACCCTGGCGCTTGATGTAACCGCCGCGCGAGTACACCACCACCGTGTCTTCATCGGCGATCATGTCTTCGATGTCGATGGAGTGGTCTTCCGAATCTACGATCTCGGTGCGCCGCTCATCGCCGTATTTCTCTTTGATCTCCGTCAGTTCGGTGCGGATGATCTCCAGTTTCACTTCCTCGTGCGCCAGGATGTTTTCCAGTCTTGCGATTTCTTTTTTCACTTCCGCCAGGTCGTCGAGGATCTTTTGCCGCTCCAGCCCGGTCAGCCGCTGCAGCCGCATGTCCAGAATGGCTTTGGACTGGATTTCCGAAAGACCGAACCGCTCCATCAACCCGTCGCGCGCCACCGTCGGGTTTTCCGATTCCCGGATCAGCTGGACCACTTCGTCCATATTGTCGATGGCGATTTTCAGTCCTTCGAGGATGTGCTCCTTCTCGCGGGCTTTTCTCAGGTCGAACTGAGTCCTGCGCGTCACCACTTCTTTTCTGAAGAGAATGAAGTGCTTGAGCAGGTCCTTGAGGTTGAGCACCTTGGGCTGCTGGTTGACCAGCGCCAGCATGATCACGCC
Source organism: Nitrospinales bacterium (assembly GCA_965223345.1). Taxonomy (GTDB): domain Bacteria; phylum Nitrospinota; class Nitrospinia; order Nitrospinales; family VA-1; genus CBDCWG01. The sequence continues at coordinate 684,482 of CBDCWG010000012.1, read as the reverse complement.
GAAGGTTTCCTGCAGCTGGGTGTTTTTGTACAGGGTGTTGAGCACCACCTGCGCGACCGTGCCTCTTTTGAGTTCCAAAACCACGCGGATGCCCTCGCGGTCGGACTCATCGCGCAGATCCGAGATGCCTTCCAGCTTTTTATCGCGCACCAGCTCTGCGATCTTTTCCACCAGACGCGCTTTGTTGACCTGATAGGGAAGCTCCTGGATCACGATGCGCTCGCGATCCTGCTTCTCCATCTCCTCCACTTCCACCCGCGCGCGCACCTTGATGATGCCCCGGCCGGTGCGGTAGGCGGCGCGAATTCCCGAAGTGCCGTAGATGAGGCCGCGTGTGGGAAAGTCCGGACCGGGAACGACGGTGAGCAACTCGTCGATGGAAATATCCGGATTGTCGATCACCTCGATCACCGCATCGATGATTTCCCCCAGATTGTGCGGCGGCACGTTGGTGGCCATACCGACGGCGATCCCCGACGCCCCGTTCACCAATAGCTGCGGAAAGCTTGCGGGCAGCACCACCGGTTCCTGCAGCGAATCGTCGTAGTTGGCATCGAAGCGGACCGTGTCCTTTTCCAGATCGCGCAACAGCTCCTGCGCCACCTCCGCCATGCGGATTTCCGTGTAGCGCATTGCCGCAGCGGAGTCGCCGTCGATCGAGCCGAAATTGCCCTGGCCGTCCACGATCGTGTAACGCTGCGAGAAATCCTGAGCCAGACGCACGATCGTGTCGTAGACCGCCGATTCCCCGTGCGGGTGGTATTTACCGAGCACATCCCCGACGATGCGGGCAGATTTTTTGTACGGGCGGTTGAAAAAGTTTCCCGCCTCGTGCATCGCATACAGAACCCGCCGGTGCACCGGTTTGAGCCCGTCGCGCACGTCCGGAAGCGCACGGCCGATGATCACGCTCATCGCGTAGTCGAGATACGCGCTCTGCATCTCGTCGTCTATATTGATCGGCTCAACGATTTCCGGCATTGCGTTTTCCTAAAGAGGAGAAAAAGGATGGTGTGAAATCAAATGTCCAGATTTCTCGCCTGCAGGGCGTTTTTCTGAATGAATTCTCTTCTCGGATCCACCACATCCCCCATGAGCGTGGTGAACAGGCTTTCGGACGCCACCAGATCGTCCGCCCGCACTTGCAGCAGCACGCGTTTTTCCGGGTCCATGGTGGTCTCCCACAACTGTTCGGGGTTCATTTCCCCCAGACCTTTGTAGCGCTGGATGTAGATCCCTTTTTTCGCGCTGTCTAAAATCGCCTGCAACAGCTCGTGCTTGGTGCGCGCTTCGGCGGTGTCCCCGTTGTTTTTCAGGACGAAAGGCGGGTTGTCCAACGCGCGGATCGGCTCATACACTTCCAGAATCTTCTGCATGATCACAGACTCGACGAAACTCGCGTTGAACTTGATATTGAATTCCCTGCCCTGATTCAGCCCTTTGATGAAAAACTTATAAAGGTCGTTTTCCGAATCGTACTGCACTTTGAGCCGCACCCCCTTGATGTCCGCATCGAAATCGATTCTCTCGTTGCCGTGCGTGGTGCGGGCGCACAGGTTGTCCGGGTCCGACCGGTCCAGCTCCACCAGATGCGTTTTCAGTTTTTCCTCCGTCCCAGCATCAATAGGCACCCCGCGATCGAACTGCAGCGGGATGTTCAAATATTCTTCTTTGTAGGAATATTTCTTTTTGTTTTCCTCATCGATCACTTCGTCCATCAGGCGCACGATGGTTTCGATCAAAGAATCCAGTGATTCGAATTTTTCCCGCGTGACGTTGAGCTTGATCAGGGCCGACAGGATCCCCGCCGGGATGTTGTTTTTCACAACCTGATCGAACCGTTCCTGATAGCGGAACAGATTGTTGATGAACTTCACCAGATTGGCCCCGTTGAGGTGCGTTCCGTTGTTGGCCTGCTGCACCTCCAGCTTGTCCGTGCCCTGCTCCACCAGGTACTGCACCAGAAATTTCTCGTTCTTCATGTAAGTTTCGCTTTTGCCCTTCTTGACCTTGAACAGCGGCGGCTGCGCGATGTACAGGTATCCTCGCTTGATGAGCTCAGGCATCTGCCTGAAAAAGAACGTCAAAAGCAGTGTCCGGATATGAGCTCCGTCCACGTCCGCATCGGTCATGATGATGACCTTGTGGTATCTGAGATTCTCCACCTTGAAATCCGAAGCGCCGATGCCCGTGCCGAGCGCCGTGATGAGCGTTCGGATTTCGTTGCTGGCCAGCATTTTGTCGTAGCGGGCTTTTTCGACATTGAGGATCTTTCCCTTGAGCGGCAGGATGGCCTGGAACCGGCGGTCCCGTCCCTGCTTGGCGGACCCGCCCGCGGAATCTCCCTCTACGATGTAGAGTTCCGACAATTCGGGATTTTTTTCCGAACAGTCCGCGAGTTTGCCCGGCAGGGAACTCACCTCCAGAGCGCTTTTGCGTCGCACCAGGTCCTTGGCCTTTTTCGCCGCTTCCCGCGCCTGGGCCGCGCTGATCGCCTTGGACACGATCGCTTTCGCCACCGACGGGGATTCCTCAAAGATCTGCTTCAGCTTGTCGTTGACCATCTGCTCGACGACGCCCTTGACCTCGGTATTGCCGAGCTTGCCTTTCGTCTGCCCCTCAAACTGCGGCTCCGGGATCTTCACACTCAGCACCGCGATCAGCCCCTCGCGCACATCGTCTCCGGTCAGGCTCGGGTCGGTGCTTTTCATCATGTTGTTCTGCATCGCGTAACTGTTGATGGTGCGCGTCAATGCGGAGCGGTAGCCGGAGAGATGGGTGCCGCCGTCACGGGTGTTCACGTTGTTGACGAACGTGAAAATCTCCTCAATGTAGCTGTCGTTGTACTGCATCGCCAGTTGCAGATGGCACTCTTCTTTTTCCCGTTCGATATAGATGGGATTGGGATGCAGCACTTTTTTGTTTTCGCTCAGATGCTCGATGAACGAAACGATCCCGCCTTCATAAAAGAATTCCTTGTCCTTGCCGTCCCGCTCATCGTGCAGATGGATCTTGAGCCCCTTGTTCAAGAAGGAGAGCTCGCGCAGCCTTTTGGACAGAATCTCAAAACTGAAATTCGTGTCGGAAAAAATGGAAGAATCGGGCTTGAAAACGATCTTCGTGCCGTTGGAGGTGACTTTGCCGCCCTTCTCAAGCGGCGTGATCGGCTTGCCTTTTTCATACTTCTGGTGATGCAGCGCCCCGTCCCGCTTGATTTCAAGGTACAGCGACTCCGACAGCGCGTTCACCACGGACACGCCCACTCCATGCAGGCCGGCGGAAACCTTGTAGGTGTCCTTATCGAACTTGCCCCCCGCATGCAGCACCGTCATCACCACCTCCGCAGCGGACACCTTGCGGTCCGTATGGATGTCCACCGGGATCCCGCGGCCGTCATCGGACACGGTCACGCTGTTGTCGATGTGGATGATCACCTCGATTTCGGAACAAAATCCCGCGATGGCCTCGTCCACGCTGTTATCGACCAACTCGAAAATCAGATGGTGAAGCCCATCGATCCCGGTTCCTCCGATATACATAGCCGGACGTTTGCGAACCGCTTCGAGACCCTCAAGGATTTTGATGTTTTTCGAATCGTAGGCGGAGTCTGGAGTTTGTGCCATTAACTTAAGCTATATAAGAAATAGAAAGAATGAATACTTAGCAGGAGTAGTAGGGCCTGTTAAGATGTGGAAAACTCTCTTAACATACTGATTTTTAGGGCTATGAGTATTTAAAAACGTGTTATTAAAAGTGTCGTTTTCAAGACTCGGGAAGGAATAAGTTTCAATGACTTATTATACCTTAAAAATGGAGGTTTTACTCACATTTTTTGTACACGTTTTGGACACATTACTCACTTTCTATTTTCTGGACCACTTCCTGGACAGCCTTTGACATGTCATTGTTTTCACTGACCATTTTGGTGATCTTTTTGTGGGAGAACAGGACCGTGGTGTGGTCTTTTCCACCAAAGTGCTTGCCGATTTCAGGCAGGGACGCCTTGGTGTATTCCCGGCACAGATACATGGCGATTTGACGGGGCACGGAAATGTCTCGGGACCGCTTCCTCGATTTGAGATCCGGGACCTTCACGTTGAAGTGGGTGGAGACGGTTTTGATGATGGTGGGAATGGTGAAGTTTTTCGTCTTATTGTAGGTGAATTCCTTGAGCACCTCTTTGGCGAGTTCCAGATTGATCTCGCGGTGCGTGAACGTGGAGTAGGCGATGATTCGAAGCAGCAGCCCCTCCAGTTCGCGGATATTCGATTTGATGTTGCTGGCGATGAAGATCGCCACATCCTGGGGAATCGGTTTTTTGTGAAAATCCGCTTTTTTGTAGAGAATCGCCACCTTCGTTTCCAGGTCCGGATGATTGATGTCCGCCACCAGCCCGGATTCGAAACGCGAACGCAATCGTTCTTCCATATTGTGAATATCCTTCGGATATTTGTCGCTGGATATCACAACCTGTTTGTGCGATTCGTACAGGGCGTTGAAGGTGTAGAAAAATTCTTCCTGCGTCCGGTCCTTGCCGGCGATGAACTGGATGTCGTCCACCAGGAGCACGTCCAGAGGCCGATAGCGTTTCCTGAAAGACGGCATGTCGTCCTTCTTCAGAGATTCGATCAGATCGACCGTGAAATTTTCAGCCGAGATGTAGCGGACCCGGGCTTGCGAATCGTTTTCCAGAATCGTGTTGCCGATCGCGTGCAGCAAATGGGTTTTCCCCAGACCGACTGCTCCGTAGATGAACAGAGGATTGTAGGTCAACGCCGGGTGGTTCGCCACCGCCAGCGAGGCGGCGTGCGCGAACTGGTTGCTGGAGCCGACCACAAAACTGGAAAACACGAAATTCGGATTCAACGAGGAGCGGATCTTGCGATCCCGGCTTTCATCCGCTGTGATCAAAGGCTCTGAAGTATTTGATTCTTCAGTTTTTTCTTCGGATTCGACCGGAGCCTGTTTCTCGCTGTTCACGAGAAAGTCCACGCTCATTTTATTTTTCAGGATCGATTCCAGAGTGGTCTCGATCAGGTCCTGGTAATTTTCTTCAAGACATTTTTTATAAAATTGATTGGGCACGACGATGGTGAGGCTGTCCTCACCGATGTTGTACGGGTAGGTGGGAGAAAACCAGGTGGTGTAGTTTTCCGGCAGGATCTGTTCTTCGATTTCCTTCAAACATTTTTGCCAAAGGATTTCTTTGGAGTTCATAGTTTGGAAAAAAGAAAGTTAAAGATAAACACCGGCCGGAGGGAAAGTAGCGGGTAATATATAAAACGGATTTTGCAAAATCAACCGCAAAAGCAGCAAACGATTTAATATTTCAATAAGTCCAAACTTAACAAAAGTTTTTTTTCAAGTAATTTTCACCTCCAATTTGTTTCGACAATCCCTCCTTCAAATGAGCGCGGTTTCTCAGCTGCCACCTGCAAAAAGAAACCCTCACCCCGTTTAGATAAAACGATTTACAGATTTATTACCTTGTCGTTTTGACATTGGGTAAGGGGATAAAACCCACGCCCCGCGCGGGTTTCCCGCCGATGGTGTCAAAACGGGTGCGGATTGCAAATGAATGGAACGCGCACGGCAGAATTCAATCACGGTTTTCTATCAGAATAAAAAAATAACGCCACCCCTCCCCAATGCGCATCGGGGAAAGCCTTCCCGACCCGAAAGAGCCGTCGCTTTGAGGCGCGGCTCTTTTCCTTCTTTTGCATGCAGCGAGTCGATCGATGGGAGACCTCACAAAGGATTTTTCGCGTACAGAATTTGCGTGCTTGTGTGGCTGTGGATTCGACGCGATTCAAAACGCATTGGTGAATCGTCTGCAAATGGCCCGTAAGGACCACGGACCCCTGCACGTGAATTCGGGTTGCCGGTGTGAAACGCACAACCGCAACGTCGGAGGCAAAACCACAAGTTCTCACCTCCGGGGCTGGGCTGCGGATCTTAAGTGCGAATCCTCCGGGCAGCGGTTTTCGCTTTTGCGGGCCTTGCTCCATGCGGGGTTCACACGGATCGGTTTGGGCCGTGATTTCATTCACGTGGATTCGGATCCTGAAAAACCTCAATCCCGGCTCTGGCTTTATTCCGGATCGCCATCCACAAACCATTCATTAAAAAAAGCTTCTCCAAGTCTGGATACGAACGGCAAAGCGGGATGAGCGTTAAAATCCGCTGCCGGTTTGAACGAAAGAAAGGATAAAAAACCATGCCTCTGATCGAAAAAAAGCAGAACCCAGGGTACAAAACCACGGAGTTTTGGCTCACGGTAGCCGCATCGATCGCCTCCGCTTTGGGGTACGGTTTCACCGAACAGGGGAGCGAATTTCTGGCCGCCGGAATTGGCGCGGTGATCACCTATATCCTCTCCCGGGGACATGCGAAAAACGGCGATAAAAATCATCATTCCGCAGATTAGCGCCCGAACGGACTTTTAATAACTTCATTGAAAATCTTCACAGCGTGGGAGACGGATCATGAGTGTGGTCGCCATTCTGGCCTGGATCGCCGCCGCGTTGGCGGTTCTGAGCGGCTTTTTACGCTGGTGGGTGTGGCGGCAGGCCAAAAGATCCGGGAAGCTCGAAGAAAAACTCGCTCGCAAATCGGAACAGGAAGCGCTCTACCGGGAACTCAACGACAGATCGAGGATCGAAGATGAAAGGATGCACCAGGCACTTTCGCAGGGCCGTCAGGACGACGGCATGGATCCTGATCGTGTGGATGAGCCCTGGCTGCGGGACCGTTCCTGATACCGGCGCCGGTTTCCCGACCTACACGGCGGGCCCCTTCCCGGACATCCATTGGATACGGCCCGGCAACGGCGATCGCTGCCTGCGCAACCCCGACTACCAGGCGCTCAGGAACTATGTGATCCGGCTCGAGTCCGTGAACTTCAAACACTGGTGTGTGATCCGCAGGATCAATCAACAGGATTGCCGCTACTGAAAATTGCGATGTCATGATTTCCTCTCTTCACACCATTTACGAGCGCGGCTTGAAAGCGCTGCTCTACGCGGAGAGCATGCTCGTCCTGTTCAGCCCGAACCCCTGCATGGCGGATGCGGATTTTCTCGAGGGAGAGCCTTCCTTTGAGGAAATCGTGGAGATCGCCACGCTGCCCACCCGGCAGATCGTCTTCGGTTATGACCGCGATCGCGATGGCACCGTGGATTTTCGCGTGTATCGCGCCGTGCTCGAGTTCGTTGCCCGTGGGAGTCCCTGCGCCGATCCGGATCCCCGTTATTTGCGGGTGCCGCGCGACGGGTTCTATCGCATCGAGAAAACCCCCGCCGCCAACCTGACTCAGGATGCATTCGAGCCGCACAACAACGAGGCCTCACCAAGTGGGATCCCGGAAAACCTCAGGCGATGAGAGCCTGGAAGGGGTGCTGGCGGAGCTCTGCGAAGGCAAGAACAGCCTCTACCGGCAGCTCCGGCAGACGCCGGACCACCTGCAGACGCACCGGGTTTACTGCAGCTACGTCGGCAAAATCATCGCCATCCATAAAGCCCGGCTGCAGTCCCGCGCTCTCGACCCCGAAGCCCTCTTGATCGATTTTTTGAAAGCCACGGTGTCCACACTCATCGAGAAAGGAGAGACCGAGGCAGCTGAAACCCTGGGAGAGTCCCTGGATGCGATCGCAGAAAAAGTCAGGCAAACATGGTTGCAAGCAAACGAGGCCGGCTCGCACGGGGCTTTTGGGAAATCCGCAGCCTCATCCAGGCAGCCCTCACCCCCTTCGGTCCCGGCTCGGAGCCGGAAAAAAACGAGCGGATCGCCCGCTCGCAAAACGAACTGAGGTTTTTCGCCACGACCTATTTCCCGCATCATCTCACGGCGAAACCCTCGCTCATGCACGAGACGCATTACACCCGGTTCAGCCGCCTCATTCTCACGGCGGAAGCCACCGGGCAGGGAGGCAAGGAAGCGCACGCCGCCCCCCGGGGCCATGCCAAATCGACCCTGGCCACCCTGATTCTGCCACTCTGGTGCATCGCCTTTAAGCACCGCCGTTTCATCGGCGTGATTTCGGACACCACCGAACAGGCGGAAGAGTTTCTGGAATCCATCAAAGCCGAACTGGAAGTCAACGAGCGGCTGCGCGAGGATTTCCCGGCGGTCTGCGGGGAAGGCTCCACCTGGAAAGTTGGAAAAATCCTCACCCGCAACGGGGTGAAAGTCACCTGTTGGGGAAAGAGAAAGCGGCTGCGCGGCGCCCGGTTCGGCAACCGGCGTCCGGATCTGATGATTCTGGACGATCTGGAAAACGACGAGCAGATCGATTCTCCCGAACAGCGGGAAAAGGATCGCAAATGGTTTTTTAAAGCGGTCATGAAAAGCGGCGCCGCCGGCACCGTCTTCATCGTCATCGGCACCCTGCTGCACTACGATTCCCTGCTCGCGCGGCTTCTCACCCAGCCCGGCTGGCAGGGGAAAAAGTGGCAGGCCATCCTTTCCCCGTCTCACTCCCCCTTATGGGAGACCTGGGAGGCGTTGTTCTCCCAACCGGGTTCCGCCGATGCAGAAAAAAAAGCCGATGCGTTTTTCTCACATCATGCGCAAGCCATGCTGGCAGGAACGCGGGTCCTGTGGCCGGAAGTGGAGGACTACCACTACCTGATGAAAATGCGGGTCTCGGACGGTCCCGCTTTTTTCGACTCGGAAAAACAGAACGAGCCCATCAACCCGCAGGATTGTTTGTTTCAGGAAGACTGGTTTCGCTATTGGGAGGACACGGCGCCTTTCGTTTGCCGCGAAAACACGGTGGAACCGGTCTACTGCGCGGTCGATCCCTCGATGGGGGGTGCGTCAAAACACTCGGATCCGTCCGCCATCGTGTTCGCGGCGGTTCGGGAAGACGGGCACATCGACGTCCTGGAAGCCGACATCCGCAAGCGGCATCCCGATCAAATCCTTGAGGACCTGCTCGATCACCACAGCCGGTTTCACTTCAGCCGCATCGCCGTGGAGGAAGTGCAGTTTCAGGAGCTGTTCAAGGATCAACTGATCCGGGAAGCGGCCCAGCGCGGTGTGTACCTGCCTGTCGAGGGGGTCCGGCCGCACGGCGACAAGGTATTGCGGATTTCCAAATTGCAGCCCCACATCAAAAACGGGGTCATCCGTTTCAGAAGGCAGGACCGCATGCTTTTGGAACAGCTCAAATATTTCCCCAAGGCCAGTCACGACGACGGCCCCGACGCTCTGGAAATGCTGTTCGGGCTGATCTCGCGCGGGCTCGACGGTCCGCGCATCCGCAGGATCGGTTGAACACTGCTTCGATGACAATGCGCAGCCCGGATCGGGACAAGAATGAAAACACATGAAAATTTTTGATTGGTTTAAAAAGCAGTCCGCCATCCATCGGGCGCTCACCCTTTACGTTCCGCTGAACCGGGGAATCGCGCCGAAAGGCGATTTCGTTTCCCTGGCCCGCGAAGGGTTCACCCAGAACAGCGTGGTGTTCGCCTGCGTCAAGGAGATCGCGGAAGCCGCCGCCGGCGTCAGCTGGCAGCTGTTCCAGCGCTCACCGGACGGCGGCCTCCGGGAAATCGGGCAGCATCCCGTCCTGCGGCTGATGCAACGGCCCAACCCGCTGCAGGGCAAATTCGAATTTTTCGAATCGGTTTTGTCCTATCTCTACCTTTCAGGAAACACCTACCTGGAACTGGTGGGCGCGGGATCGGAAGAAACGCCGCCGCGCGAGCTCTACGCGTTGCGGCCGGACCGCATGCGCGTCTTGCCGCACCCGCTGCAGCTGATCGAGGGCTACGAGTACAGCGTCAACGGGCAGAAGGTCAACTATCCCCGCAGCCGGGTGATCCATCTGAAGCTGTTTCATCCGCTGGACGACTGGTACGGTTTGTCTCCCATTCAGGTCGCGGCTCTGGCCATCGACAAGATGAATTCCGGCGACAAATGGAACGCCGCCCTGTTGAACAATTCCGCCGTGCCTTCCGGGGCGCTGGTGGCGAAGGAACGGTTGAGCGACGAACAGTTCGAGCGCTTGAAAAAGGAAATGCGCGATCAGATCCAGGGCCTTGCCAATGCCCGCGAACCGCTGCTGCTGGAGCAGGACCTCGACTGGAAAGAGCTCGGCGTCCATCCCCGGGACATGGACTGGATCGAAGGAGTGCGTTTCAGCGCACTGCAGATCGCACAGATCTACAACGTGCCTCCGGAGTTGATCGGCCTGCAACCCGCGACCTATCAGAATCGTCGCGAAGCCCGCAAGGCCCTGTACACCGAGGTCGTCTGTCCGGCGCTCAACCGGCTTCGCGATGCCCTGAACCATCGGCTGCTGCCGCGTTTCGGGCCCGACCTGCACCTGGATTACGACAAGGACCGCATCGAAGCGCTCGCCGACGACCAGCAGTCGCTGTGGAAGCGGGCGGCTCAGAGCTCGTTCCTGACGGTGAATGAAAAACGCCGCCTGGTGGGGTTCGAGGATCTCGAAGGCGGCGATGTGCTGTTGCTGCCGGGAACCTTGCAAACCGGGTTCCCGGATGGGCAGGCACGATCGAACCAGAAGGAGAACGCATGAAGGAGATCAAATCCTTTCCGCTGAAAGTGGACCGGGTGGGAGACACCGGCGAATTCACCGGCTACGCCTCGACATTCGGAGATGTCGATCAGGGCGGCGACGTCGTGGACCGCGGCGCGTTCAAAAAGACCCTGCGTGAAAACGGCGGCAAAGTTCCGGTGCTGGACCACCACGACCCCACCCGGCAGATCGGCTGGAATCTGGAAGCGAAAGAGGACGACCGGATCGTTTATTCTTTGTCTCCCGCGCCGACCGATGCGAATTACGGGTTTGCCGTGGATCTCAAGACGGTGGACGCTGACGCCGACGATCCTTTTTTCATCGGTTGCCGCACCACCGGCGACACGGACGGCTATTGGGCCCGGTTCACCGGCGCAAACAAGGACGTGAGTCTGTACAAGATCGTATCGGGCACGCCGACGAAGCTCATGCAGGGGGTGGCCCGCACGCCCACCGATGGCGACCGCGCCGAGATACGCTGCGATGCCGACAATATCGCCGTCTATGTGAACGGCGTTGAGATTGCGCGAGTGACGGATTCATCCATAACCGCCATCGGCAAGGCCGGCATGGCCTGGGGCGATCTGATACTCACGACCGAGGATGTGAGCGATACCTGGCGCATCGACAACCCGCAGGTGCACCTGATCGGCAACTCCGCAAATTATGCGTGCTCGGCGCAGGACCACAACGTCAAGCTGCAACTTTGGCTGGAAGCCGCTGATTCGAACCACTTCACGCTGTCCACGCTGGAGGTGGATCAGTGGTGGGACAAAAGCGGCAAGGACGCGCACGCGGTGCAGGCGACGGCCGGGGAAAAACCGGATTTTGTCGCTTCCGATGCGGACTACAACAACCGCGGAGTGGTCGATTTCCCCGGCGATGACACCGGCATGGAACTGGTGGCCACCTTGGCTGCGGCGACTTCGCAGGATTGGGATCTGTGGATCGTTTGGGACGTTGAGGGCACCGCGTCTTCGGATTTCCCGCGTTTGTTCGCCGACAACGACAACAGCCCGTCCAGCATTCCAACCGTATCCGGTGACGACCTGCCTTTTGAGGCCGGGACCACGATCACCGACACCAATTCCGGGTTTGACGATCCGATCATTTCCCGCTTCCTCGCCAACGGCGTGAGTTCGGCGATTTACGAGAACGGCGGCAGCCCGGTGGCTTCCGGCGATGCCGGGGCCAACGAGTTCGGCACCTCCGGTTTTCATATCGGCAACCGGGCCACCGGCAGCCGCGAGCTGCAGGGGCGCATCGCCGAGATCGCCCTGTTCGACCCGGCATTGACCACGGCCGAAGCGAATAGTTTTTCTTCGTGTCTGGGTACGAAATACAATAAGGTTGTGACAACCATTCCATGAGGGAAGCGTGAAAAAAATCGTGTTGTTTTTAGGGATCTCGTTCTTTTTCGCCGCACCGGCGTTTGCGTCCATGCAAGGGGACGGCATCCCCGGCGGCACCGTTGTGTACGGCGATCCGCCCGTCTCCGACTGGGGCTGCTACGTTTCCAAGCAGGGCAGCAACGGCAAAGACGGCAGCAACTGGCACAACGCCAAGCTCACCGTGCGCGCCTGCCTCGAAGCCCGGCTTAAGGAAGAAGGTGCCGGTGGCCAGAAGCGCACCGCCGGGGACATTTATCTCGGGTTGGGAAACTTCAAGGAAAGCTGTGAGGGTCTTTCCCCATCCCAGACCTATGTGATGGAGTTGACCAGCAACATCCGCTTTCACGGCTCCGGCGTTCCTTTGACTACCGGAGGCGGCGGCACCATCATCGAGTTGGGCGACAACTGCAACCGCCACCTGTTCGATCACCGCGACGGCTTCACCGACTGGGCGCACAACGTCACCTTCATGAACCTCGGCCTGTATGGCAACAAGGCGAACAATGTTGGAAACTACGACATCGTCCGCATGCAGAAACCCGGCGGCAACGCGGCTTTCATCAACGTGCAGTTCCGCGATGCGCCGCGCACCTGTCTGGATATCGATAAAAACGCCGTCAACCTGTATCTCTTCAACGTCGCGGCGTTCGGTTGCGATACCCACTTCTTCAAGTTCACGCGTGAAACGCAGTCGAGCACCACGAACATCGTGTGGTATGGGGTCCAGTTCGACAACAGCGGCAACGAGCCCGTCCGCATCGACGACAACTCCAACGGCCCCGGAAACTTTGCGATTTACGGCATGGAGACCGAAGCGCAGGGCGCAGGCGCCACGCTGCACGACTGCGTGATCTGCTACTACCCCACAGCGGGCGACAACGCCCTCACGATATCGATCAACGAACTGTTCGCGCACAAAACCACGCCGGGAGTCAACGAAGCGGTCATCAAAGTGTTTGCCGGGTCCGGCGGCGATCCCGAAATCAGCTGGAAGAACGTCATCGCCAACGGCTACGACCGCATTGTGGACCACGTCGATCGTTCCATCGTCAGCGTGCAGCGCACCGGCTTCATCGGTTCGCTTTCTTCTTACACGGTCGGGCAGATCGGCAAATGCACCTTTCACTTTTTCGAGGGAGACGGCGACCCGAACGGCGATGTGACCGCCGACCCGTGCGCGATGGCCTTCGTGCCGAACGGCACAGGAAATAAAGTTTTATGGATGAAGGAAACCGGCACCGGCACCAACACCGGCTGGGTGGCTAAATAAAAGGGGGAGCCATGCAGAAACTCATAGACCTGGGATTTCCGGTCCCGTTCATCACCACCGTGGTGACCCTGATGATGGCGGGAGCCCTGCTCACCGCGTTCGGCGACTTCCCCTGGGCATCGCAGGAAGAAGTGAATAGGCTGAAGGAGAAGTACGATCAGATGATCGAACTGAAGAACCAGGACAATCAGTGGTACCGGGAACTGGACGTGAAGGTGGGCGTGATCGAGAACGAAATCAAGAACATCAACAAAACGCTGGAGCGGATCGAGAAAAAATTGTGAGCCGTTATTTTTTCGGCACCCAGCCGCGCGATTTCATGCAGGCAAGAAACCTGGCGGAATAGGGCGGGATGTGATCGTCTTCGGGAAACGTGATCGCCGCACATTCCCGTTTGTCTTTCTGCATTTGAGTTTCTCTCACGAAATAAGCCGTGGAGTCCCCGGGTTCGCTGTCTGCGCCGGGCCTGGGGTAGATCGTCGCTTCCCGCGCTGGCGGCGGCGGGGCGGATCGAACCCTCCGGGTCTTGCCTGCGGAACCTCTTTTCGCGACTCTCTCTCGGGGGGACAGATAGATTCGGATTCCGGCTGAAATATTGTGGCTGAATACTTCGGATTCGAAATCAAATCCGGCGCTGTCTTTGAGTTCAGGATCCGATGTCCCGAATAACTTGTAGTCAAGAAAAAATCCCACGGTTTTCGAAGCCGCAACTTCAACACCACCGCCAAACTGGTAAGCGAACACCGTGGCGTCGTCATCTGAAAAAAGAATGGATCCCACCCGGACATCATTCAGGTCGATGTTAGCGATCCCGGCGCCGCCCATAACATAGGGCGTGACCTGCGAACTGTTTACAAAGTCCCAGATAATATTCGCTAAGACCGATCTCGATGTGATGTCGCCTTCGGTATCGACAGGCGTTCCGGTAACAAACCCGAGCGGAGATTGGGTGACTCTCAGAGTATCCAGATCGTTTCGTTTGTAGGATGCCTCCACCTCGGCGCGAAAATTTTCATTAAATTTATAACCGATGGCACCGCCGGCGTTGAACCCTGTTTTCGTGTTGCTTTCGATGACAACACCGCCCCCCTTATTGTCCGCATCCTCCAGGAAAGTCACTCCGCCTTGCCCTGAGAAGTAAACGCCTTCTGCGTGCACGGCATCGTTGATTGCAACGACGAAGACAAAAGCGAGTGCAAAAACAATTGTGTTCCGCATGGTGGTTTCCTTTTTGGGTTATCGGTATTCCAATAGCATACTTCGCATAACCGAAGCAAAGGAAATCCCCCGTGCGTTGAAACTTGGCGCAAATTATTTAGAAATTGTGTGCGGCTTTGTTCGGCGGAACGGTCGCCCTGGGCGGATGGACCGGGTCAGGCAGAGGATTCGGATTGGTCGATGATCGCGGTGATGGTGTCCATCAGCGTTTTCACTTCGATGGGTTTGGCAATCACGCCGTCCATTCCCGCATCCAGGCAGGTTTTGTGCGCGCCGCGCTCGTCGTTCGCGGTAAGGGCGATGATGGGAATTTTTTTTTCCGGGGCCGAGCGGTTGGTCTTCAGTCCTCTCGCTTCCGACTGGCGGATTTTTTGCGTCGCTTCGATGCCGTCCATCACGGGCATCTGCAGGTCCATGAGAATCGCGTCGAACATTTCCTTTTCGATCGCGGTCAGGACCTTGACCCCGTTGTCCACCGCAACCACCTGATGCCCCTTGCGGGTGAGTAGCTTGCTGGCCAGGTGCAGGTTGAGCGGGGTGTCGTCCGCCACCAGAATTTTCAGTCCTTCCCTGGGAGAAGCGGAATCGGGGTTGTTCATGGCGTTTGCGTGAGGGGTTTTACAATTCCTTCCACGCTCCGATGATCCTGCCGACTACGGGATCGGGATGTTCGTTCAAGGAGACGATTTGCACCTGGGCGTTGGGATTGACGGGGCGCAGGACGAGCATGTCTTTCTGTTTTTCGACGTATTTCGCGGTCAGCCCTTCTTCGAAAAAGATAGCATAGATCCGGTTCTTTTGAATTTTTTTATCGTTGCGGTCGATCACCACGATGTCGCCGGAGCGCAGCATCGGTTCCATGGATTCGCCGTCCACCCGGCTGGCGACGAGATTCTTTCTTCTTCCCACCGCGCGCACGTGCAGCAGCACATAATCCTCGATGGCGTTTTCCTGGATGATGGGATGACCCGCTGCGATCGAGGAGGCGGTCAACGGGATGGACACGAAATCTTCCTCGTTCAGTTTCATGGCAGGTTTCGCGCTCGCCGCCTGGATGACTTTGAATTCCGGGGGCCGGGCCGGGTGCGCTTCGCCTTCCAGTAAAAATTCGTGCGGAGCGGCGCCGAGTTTTTTTGCCAGCTCGTTCAAAAGATCCAGGGGAATCTGGCCGATCCCCTTTTCATACATTTGCAGGACGTCCGCGTTCAGCGACAGCTTTGCCGCCAGCTCATCGGGCGACCAGCCCTTGTGCTTGCGAAATTCCTTCAGTTTCCTCCCCACGCGCAGACTCAAACGGGTCGTGTGCCGCTCCCCCGTCACCAGCCAGCGAAGGTCGGCGCGGAAAAAACGCGCGATTTTTTCAAGAGATTGCGTGTCCGGCGCGGTCTTTCTTTGCGAACTCTTTTTCATGGCCTGATAATTCAGGGCCACCTTGCGGCAAAAGACCGTGAGGGGTTCGCCCTCCTGAAGCATCGAAATTCGGTCCCAGATATCCGGAGTCGGCATCAAAAAAGGAAAAATACCACTTGACAGAAGGGGACAAATGTCCCATTATTGTTTTCACAGGGGGACGAAAGGCTCTTCGGCCCGGTGCGGCGGCAACGCCGCCCAATTATAGCATTTCATTGCAATCGAATGCCAACCACAGGCGGGCGCATGGATTTGCACTTAAAGACAACTGGTTTCAAGGATCTCGCGCTGGAGGTGCCGCTTTCCGGTCTCGATCTGATCACCTCCGGCAATCGGAACGGGGCCGGCAAGACGGCGGTGATCGAGGCCCTGCAGTTGAGCCTGGCCGGTTCGATTCCCGGCCGCGCACACCAGATCGATGACATTCTTCGCTTCACATCATCCGCCAAAATCACCGTTGAAATTTCTGTATCAACAGACCGGTGCCGCCTGCAGGTGGAACGCGTGTTCACGCAGGACGGCGGCCTGGGAGCCAGAAGCCGCATCCGCATCGACGGGATTGACAGAAATTATGCAGAAGGCCACCGCTGGGTTACGCGGCGGCTCGGCGTGCTGTTTCCCACACTCCCGTTTCTCGATGGCGCCGGACCCGGTTGCAAAACAAGGCGGGACTGGTTTTTCAGCTATGTGCTGCCCGCCGAGTGCCCGGACAAAGAATCGACCCGCTTCCACACGCTGGCCCGGCTTTTCGAGCGGTTTTGGGGAAAGCGCCGTCTCAGGCAAGCCTTGCCCGAGCACAACCCCCCATTGCAAGCGGAAACACCGGGGCAGCCGAACCGCCGGTCCCTGGCTGGCCTGTCCGAAACGTTGTTGCAGCGCTTTGATGAGTTGGACACCGCCTTGGGCAGGCGGGTCGATAACGTCGTGGGATGCGTTTTCCTGCTGGCTGGATTCGCTCTCTGGTTTGCAGAACATCCAGAGGGTGCAACGCCGTCTCGCCCAAGACATCCGGTTGGAGAAATCCAGAACCGGCAGGCAGCATGGCGCTCAAACAGAATCCCGCTGCCGGTTGGTCAAGAGTGTTTCCGAAGCGCTCGGGTTCAAGGGAATCCTGGGCGGGATCGAGACGCGTTTTTTGAACGCGTTGGAAGAAGAAGTCGATGCGCTGCTTCGTTCCGTTTATTGCGATTTCCGGTTCGCGATCAAGGGCAGGGGAGAGCGTTTCGTCATGGGCTGCTGCCTGCGGGGCCGCTTCCTGCCTCTGCACACGCTGGACACCGCCTGGCGTCTCGTCCTCACCGCGGCTCTTTCGGCGGCGCTGCTGCACAGGCACGCGCGCCTGCGCGAACGATCCGGGTTGCCGACTCTGAAGCTGCTGTGTCTGGAAGCGGACGCGCTGACACCCACCTCTCTGTTGCCGCTGCTTGCATTTCTGTCGCGGCTGAAAAATAACGGCTGGCTGGATCAGGTTCTCGTCACGCATTGCCAGGGTGTGAGTGAAGCGCATTCCCTGTGCGGATTCAGGCAGCATGTGCTTGCGCCTCCGTTTGTGGACGGTTTTTGGGATTGTGGCGGGAAACGCGCGCTGGAGGCCACGCTGTGAGAGTTGTGAAAGGGCCGGGAAGGAACCGCTCGCCTTTGGGGCCGTGGCTGCGTTGCCGGCCCAAGAGCATCGTTCTGGAAAATGGCGAAAAGCTCAAACGCGGCTGCGGCCGGGTGGGGCTGATTCCCGATGCGGTCGGCTGGAAGTGTTTTTACTGCGGAAATTTCGTCTATCAAAAACAGATCCCGCTCGATGTGCTCTGGTTTCATTTCAAGACCGCGCGCGAATACTGGCGGGTGATGAGCCGGCAGGACAAAAATTTCGTCAACGGCGTTCCGGTAGCGGGTCCGGCCGATGCGCTGCCTTCCGCGCTCAAGCGGGATCTGATGGAAGTGCACCCGCCGCAATGGTTTTTGTATTTTGTGTTGCAGGACGAGAGCGAATTCCAACACTATCTGCAGCGGAAGGGGATCGACGATGACACGCGATGAAGACCCGATAAACGATCCGGGTGAAGACTCGGGCTGGGATCAGAAACTGCGTTTTCTGCCTCCGGAGGTGATCGCTTCCATGGGCGATGCCATTTTCCGCGGCAACCCGGGCAGCGGCCACGCTCCCCGCAAGGAATTCGCCCACTTGAAGGACCTGCACCTGGACCTGAACGGGCTGGAGCTGACCGACCGGCAGTTGATCGCCGTGAGCCTGGTGTTTTTCGGCGGCGTGCGCAAAAACCGCGCCGCCAAAGCCATGAAGATCAGCAGTCAGGCGGTGGCCGACCACGTGCAGGCCGCCCTGAAGAAGATCGCACGCACGCTGTGATGGTTTGTTTCACCGTGAAACAGGCCGCCCTCCTTCCCTTTTGTTTTCCGTTGAATTTCCCTCATCTTTTCTCCGCCTTTGCATTTGCACACAACAATGCGATAATGCCCGCTCGTTGCAACACGCCTTGTGAGAGCCATGCAGATCGTCGTTTGTATCAAGCAGGTCCTGGACACCGCCGCCAAAATCAGCATCAAGGACGGGGCGATCGACGCCGCCGGCAGTCCGCGCGTCATGAACCCCTACGATGAATTCGCGGTCGAGGAAGCCCTCCGCATCCGCGAGCGCATCTCCGACACCGAGGTCACCCTGATCAGCCTCGGACCCGAAGGATTCAAGGACACACTCCGGGCCGGGCTCGCCATGGGCGCGGACAAGGCCATCCACTGCCTGGACCCCACCTTCGAGGGGCTCGACAATCTCGGTGTGGCGCAGGTGCTGGCGCAGGCTCTCAAAACCCTGAAACACGATCTCATTCTCTGCGGCCGCCAGGCCGTGGACGACGACCTGGCGCAGGTGGGCCCCGCGCTCGGGGTGTTGCTCGACATTCCGTTTATTTCGGTGATCACGAAGCTGGAAATTTCCGATAACAACCCAGAGGCGGTGGTGACCCGCCAAGTGGAAGGCGGCAGCGAGGTACTGGAAACCCGGTTGCCATTCGTCGGCACCTGTCAGAAGGGCCTCAACGAGCCGCGGCTGCCGGCGCTGAAGGGTATCATCGCTGCCAAGAAAAAGACGATCCAGGTGCTGGACCGCGCCGCGCTGGCTTTCCCCGACGCAGGGCCAGAAGTCAGCGGCAACCGCATCCGCCAGGTCGATCTGTCGCTGCCGGATGCGCGCAAGAAGGGCAGGGTGCTCGAGGGACCGCACGCGGAGACGATCCCGCAGCTCGTGAGGATCCTGCGCGAAGACGAAAAACTGGTTTGAAGACTTCAATCCGTAGATAGCAAACGACAACCCCACGCGTTGCACGAACCGCAGCGCCGCCCACCCGAATGAACGCCCTTAAAGAAAACTTTCAAAAATACAAATCCCAGCTCGGGCTCACCTTGCTTTTGCTGTACGTGTTCCTGCTGGCACTGGGAACGGTCGGCGAAATCTGGGACGTGGAATGGATCCTCGATCTGCCGCTGTTCCGCCCGCCCGGCAAGTACCCCAACTGACCGGCTTGCCTCTCCGGCAAGGCTGACCTCGCGCCCACAAATATGCCCAAATAGGCTAATATTTGAAATGCCGCCCGCGCTTTCCCGTTTTGATCCTGCGATGGCAGAGTGCTATAGTATCGCCTTCCATCTTCTTGTATCCGGTTCCTGATTTCCGGCGCGACATCAGGCCGGTGCCGATCCGGATCCGCCCGATGGGAAGTGACGATCACGTTGAATGAGAATACTCACATGAAACAGCGGAAGGTGGTATGAGCACGGAAATTTATGTCATCGCCGAACACGTTGAGGGGGAGCTGAAGCCCGTCAGCCTGGAAGTCGTGCAAGCGGCCCGGACCCTGGCCGCATCCTGCGGTGGCGCCGTCACCGCGCTTTGCCTTTGTTCGGAGGAAAAAGTTCCAGACACGGCCGTTCTGCTTAAAAATGGAGCGGACAAGGTGGAAGTTTTGACCTCTCCGCAGCTCGCGCAATACAACAGCGCCGCCTGCCTGGCTGTTTTGAGCGAGAAGATCAAAGACTCCGCGCCGAAAGCGTTGCTGCTGGCTGCCACCGTGCACGGCAAGGAACTCGCCGCCGCCCTCGCCGCCCGGTTGCAGACCGGTCTCGCCACCGACTGCATCGCGCTCGAGTTCGATGCGGATTCCAACCTGCGCGTGCGCCGCCCGGTCAATGCCGGAAAAGCCATCGCCACCCTGGTTTTCCAAAGCGGCAGCACACAGATCGTCACGCTGCGCCCGAACGTGTTTCGCAACGATGCGGTGCACGAGAGCACAGGGGGTGTCGAAAGGTTTCCCGTGGAGGTGCCGGAATCTTCCCTGGCGGTGAAAATCCGCGAGATCGTCAAGGAGGCGGGCGAGCAGCTGGACATCACCGAGGCGCGCATTGTCGTGTCCGGGGGATTGGGCATGCAGAGCGCGGACAACTTCAAACTGCTGGAAGAACTCGCTTCTGTTCTCGGCGCGGCGGTCGGCGCCAGCCGCCCCGTGGTGGACGACGGCTGGCGGCCCTATTCCAATCAGGTGGGACAGACCGGCCGCACCGTCTCACCGGACCTGTACATCGCCTGCGGCATTTCCGGTGCGGTGCAGCACCAGGCCGGCATGTCCTCCTCCAAATGCATTGTGGCGATCAACAAGGATCCGCACGCGCCCATCTTTTCCATCGCCGATTACGGCATCGTCGGCGATGTGCTGGAAGTGCTGCCGATCCTGACCCGGGAATTCCGCAAGGTCCTCGCCTGATCGTTTTCCCAGTACCCCCCCGCCCCACATCCAGTTCTTTCCTTAAAGTTGTCTTCTTTCCCATTTCTTCGACTCTGAATCCCGAGCCGGGAGAGTCTCCCGGCTTTTCCAGCCCAAATAGTAAGTGTGACCTTTTCACGTGTGGTCCCGCCGCAATCCGGATGGTACACTTTTCATATGAAAGACCGGTTGATCCAGCTCATCGAAGCGAACACCCAGGACAGCGGATTTCCCGTGGAACCGAAGAGCGCCGCCGAGCGGTTGCTGCGTTTCATCGCCGAATGGGAAAAGTGGAACGCCAGGATCAACCTCACATCCGAAAAGGAGGCGGCGCTTTTGATCGACCGGCACATCGGCGGTTCCCTGCAATACCTGAGAGGACTTGAAACACCGCGCAACATTCTGGACATCGGCAGCGGCGGCGGCTTCCCCGGCATTCCCATCAAGGCGGTGCTGCCGCAGGTGCCGGTCACCCTGATCGAAAGCCACCGCAAACGCGCGGCTTTTCTCAAGCAGGCGGTGCGCAGCATTGGGCTCAAGGAGGTGACGGTGTTGAACGTGCGCGCCGAACAAGCGGACGCGGCGCATCGCGGCCGCTACGATTCGGTGACGCTGCGGGCGGTGGGTTCGCTTGCGGACTGCCTGCGCTGGGCCGCTCCGTTTTTGTGTCCGGGAGGCCGGATGATCGTGCAGAAGGAACCGGAAGCGGGGGTCCCGGAAACGGTTCAGAGCGCCCCGGGCCTGCCCGCGCTGGTGGCGGAAATCCCGCTGGACTCCCCCCCGGGACCGCGCTCCAAGCTGATGGTTTTTGAGCGCCGTTTCATGTGAAACAATAAGTGAATAAAAAACAACAGGTTCTGGGAATATTTTATTCCGCATGGCGATAAAATCGCCCTTCGCCGAATTTTTCCGCGGTTTGCAATATCCAGGCTCCGAATTTTCAGTTGGAAGCCGGTATTTTTTGTGCTATTCTAGCATTGGGCCTATTACCCTTAAAATCAATGTGATATGGGCAAAATCATAACGGTCGCCAATCAAAAAGGCGGTGTGGGCAAGACGACCACAGCCATCAACCTTTCGGCATGCATCGCCCTTTCGGGCCGCAAGGTGCTGCTGGTCGATGTGGACCCGCAGGCCAACGCCTCGAGCGGTCTCGGTGTGGAGCTGCAGGACGGCGACAAGGGCCTGTACGAGTTGCTGATGCAGGAGGCGCCGCTGAATGAGGTGGTGCGCGCAACGGAAATCGAAACCTTGAAACTCATTCCCTCTTCGGTGGATCTGACCGGCGCGGAGATCGAGCTGGTGACCCACGAAGCGCGGGAGAAGCGCCTGCACTCGGTGCTGCAGCGAGCGGAGGAGGATTTCGATTTCATCGTCATCGACTGCCCGCCCTCGCTGGGACTGTTGACGCTCAACGCGCTGGCGGCCAGCGATTCGGTGTTGATCCCGATGCAGTGCGAGTATTACGCGCTGCAGGGTTTGAGTCATCTTTTGAAAACCTTGAAGCTGGTGAAAAAATCCCTCAACCCGGAGTTGCGCGTCGAGGGGATCCTGCTCACCATGTACGACGGCCGCACCCTGCTCGCCGCCCAGGTCAAAGACCAGGTGAAAAAATATTTCAAGGAATTTTTGATGGAGACCGTCATCCCCAGAAACATCCGGCTGAGCGAAGCGCCGAGCCACGGCAAGCCGGTGGTGCTGTATGCGGGCCGCTCCAAGGGTTCCGATTCCTATGTGGAGCTGGCGCGCGAGGTCATTCTGAGAACCAAAGATGAAATGAGCGAAGTCGGCGCGAAGGACGAATGGGTGTCATGAACCGCAAAGCCCTCGGAAAAGGCATCAACGCCCTGATTCCGGATTTCGAGCTCGGCGTTCCCGAGACCGCGCCGGTCGAAACGTCGGCGGGCGAGCTGTTGGTGGACGAGATTTCGCCCAACCGGTTTCAGCCGCGCAAGTATTTCGACGACGACAAACTGGAAGAACTCGTTGTCTCCATTCGCGAGAACGGCATCCTCCAGCCGGTGGTTGTCCAAAAGGGCAAAAAAAATTATGAGCTGATCGTCGGCGAGCGGCGCTGGCGCGCGGCCAAGAAAGCCGGTCTGAAAAAAATTCCCGCGATCGTGCGCGAAGCCAGCGACACGCAGTCTCTGGAACTGGCGATCATCGAGAACATCCACCGGCAGGACCTGAATCCCATCGAGGAAGCCGAGGCGTACCAGCGGCTGTTGAACGAATTCGGATTGACTCAGGAAAAGCTCGGCCAGAGGCTCGGCAAGAACCGGGTCTCCATCACCAACACCCTGAGGCTGTTGAAACTGCCGGGCGCGATCAAGGAAGACGTGATCGCAGGAAGGTTGACCATGGGGCACGCGCGCGCGCTGCTGGGCGTCGAGTCTCCCAAGGATCTGGAGTTGCTGCGCCAGGAGATCATCAGCAAGAACCTGAACGTGCGGCAGGTGGAAGCGCGCGTGCGGCAGTTGAAAAATCCGAAGCCGCAGCGGGAAACCGTGGCCAAGGACGTTTTTCTGAAAAACCTGGAAACGGATCTGCAGAGAAAGCTGGGAACGAAAGTGGAGATCGCGCCTCAGAAAAAAGGCGGGAAGATGGTCATCACGTATTACTCTAATGAAGACCTCGACCGCATTCTGGGGATGATATCTAAAAAAATAGGCTGACAAGCCGGCAACTACGTCAAGCGGAGGGTTGACAATGGCATCGAAAAAGGAGGAGGCGCACCTCAAAGCCTACATGGGCGAAGAGGCGGTATTCAACGGGTCCTTAAGCTTTGAGGGCACCGTGCGGATCGATGGACGGTTCGAGGGGCAGGTGGCGACTCAGGACACCCTGATCGTCGGAGAGACCGGTCACCTGATCGCGGACATCACCGCGGGCACCGTGGTGTGCAAAGGGAAAATCGACGGAACCATCAACGCCACCAACCGGGTCGAGATCCATTCCAGTTCCCAGGTTGTGGGCACGGTGAAGACGCCGGCGCTCAACGTCGAAGTCGGAGGCATCTTCGACGGCAACTGCGAGATGACCGGTCAGACAAGCAAAATCGTCAAACTGGTGAAGAACGAAAAAATCGAGGCCGCCGGATCCGCCTCGACCTGAAACCGCATGGCCTTCCCCGGCGTTTGCTCCGGGGAAGGCGCTCCACCCCCGCAGTGCCCCAGCCGGATTCAACGCCATGCGTCACCCTTTTTTCAGTTCACCCCGCCTGTGTTTCACCATGAAACCCATGTTATTTGAGACCATTCTGTATCTGGGGGGTAATGTTGACTCCCGTTTTCTCCGCTATGAATAGCGGTGGCGATGAGGGTGCGAGCGCCGGTTGCCTGTTCATTGTGAGCACGCCGATCGGCAACCTCTCGGACATCACATTGCGGGCGCTGGAACAGTTGCGGCAGGTGCACTGCATCGCCGCCGAAGACACGCGCCGCACCCGGATCCTCCTGAACAAATATGAGATCCGGGCAAAGCTTTCGAGTTTCAACAGCCACAATCAGGCGCAGAAAGGCCCGCAGTTCATCCGCCTCCTCAAAGAAGGTAAAGACATCGCGCTGGTGTCGGATGCGGGAACGCCCGGAGTTTCGGACCCTTTGTATCACCTGGTTCGGCTGGCGCTCGAAGCGGACCTCGCGGTGGTCGCCGTCCCCGGCCCTTCCGCTGTCCTGACCGCACTCACGGTTTCGGGACTGCCGATGGACCGGTTTGTTTTCGAGGGCTTCCTGCCGCGCAAAAAAGGCAGAAAAACCCACCTGGAGGCGCTGGCAAAGGAAACGCGCACCCTGGTGTTTTACGAATCCCCGCACCGCATCGGAAAAACCCTCCGGGATTTCCACGCGGTCATGGGCGACCGCAGGGCGGTTCTCGCGAGAGAGCTCACGAAAAAGTATGAGGAAGTGATCCGCGGCAGTCTGGAATCCCTCATCGCCCTGGCGGAAAAAAGAACCTTCAAGGGAGAGATCACGCTGATCCTGGAAGGTTGCCCGCGCAAAAGCAAGGAAGGTTAAATGGCCATCGTTTGCATCATCGGCCCGAAAGGGGGAATCGGAAAAACCACGTTATCGATCAACACCGCCGCCGCATTGACCCGCGCTCTGGAGCACGATAAAAACGGAGATCCCGTCTGCCTGGTGGATCTGGACCTCCGGCTCCCCACCGTCTCCAGCATTCTCGACAGCCATCCCAAGAAAACCTTCTTCGATCTGTTCGAGACCCTGGACAACAAAACCTACCAGGGGGATTTTTTACAGACCCTCTACCGCATCCTCGTCACCTTCCACAATTATTTTCAAGGCGACATCGACCGCAACCACCGCCACCTGGCAAAAAGTTTTTCCTTATATAAAACGCTCGGCACCCAGCTGTTTCATTTTTCCCAGTTCGAATTCGGCGACACCATCTACGAATTGTTTTTGAACCGCTCGAAGATCGAAACCGTCAGTCAGTTGCGCGAGCTCGAGCCGCTGCTCGACAAGATCGATCTCGTGGCCTTTCGCAAACGGCTGGATCAGATCCAGGCCAATTCCCATCCGGTCGTCGAGGAGTTCGTCAACCACATCGAAGAGTACGGGTTCTCCATCATCGGCGGCGAGGTGCCCGTGCTGGGCAAAAAGAAGCACCGCAAGCGCATCAACGAGCCGGCGTTTCTGGTATTGTTTCTGGAGTTTCTAAACAGTGTGTTCGACAAGTTCGAGCACGTCATTCTGGACACACCGGCCGGCGGCATCAGCCACATGTCCTCGCTGATGAACGCCATCGATCAGGTCGTGCTGGTGTTCGATATGTCGAACACCATCGCCATCAACGGCAGCATCGACGCGCTGCACACCTTCATCGACTATTACGAGGAATTTTTAGAGGAATACCAAAAGAGCCGTTTGTCAAACCTCGACAAAGCGTATGTGAACCGCGTGGTGGCGAAAAAAGGACCGTCCGCTTTGGGCGAAGTGTTTCGGAACAAGAAAATCGGAATTTTCTTCAACCGATGTGAGGAAACGCACGAAATTTCTTCTTGCCTAAATCGTCTGAGAGAGTATCTTGATACCTTAGACAAATTCCAGAAATACAAAGACAGGATTCATATCGTCGGGATGATGCCTCAACACAAAATCATCAAGATCACCAACAACCGCGGCGCCCTGTTTTACAACAAGGACAAGTCGCTGCGCGCGCGCATGGACCTGGTCGCGCAAAGCATCGTCTCCGGCAACGATTCCAGTCCCACTCTGGCGGACGACAACAAGGACATCCTCAATTACCTCGAAAGGAAAGGCAAGCCCAGTCTGGCGGGAATGCTCGGCCGCCTTTCCGGAAGCGTGCACTGAAGCCATGTTTGGAAAAAAATTCAAAGTTTTATCCGGCCCCGAGTACGAACTGATCAAGGACAAGGAACCCGGCGGTACTTACGAAACCGCCACCCGCGAGAACCTCTACCGCATCATCCAGAAGCTGGCGGACAACCTCAACCGCTGCACCAGCCGCGAGAAGAAAATCTACAAGAAGTTCTCCGACAGCCACTTCGACATCCTGCTGGAAGCCGGCACCGAATCCGAAGGCCGGATCATGCACCCCGGCGGTATGCGGGTGCGCGGTCACTTCGACGGCGAGATCATCCTCAAGGAAACCCTCTTCGTCGAACCGGACGGATGGGTGCGCGGCACCGTGTCCGCCGGTGCGGTGGTTTGCGAAGGCCGCATCGAAGGCGACGTGCAGGCGCTCAGCCAGGTGAAGATCGCCGACGGCGGCACGCTCAAGGGCACCATCCAGACCCCCTCGATCCACATCGAGATGGGCGCCATCTTCGAGGGCAAAAGCACCATGCCGCGCCAGCCGCAGGAATTCCAGGTCAAGGACAAGCCCAAACCGGGACGGCTGTTATCCACGGGATAACAAGGGTTTTGTCGATTAATTACTTGGAAAATCACTGTATTTTGTTTAAACTATAACTTCATTAGGAGGCACCGATCCCTCGAGCGGGAGCCCACTCCCCGGCTCGGCAATAAAAAACGACCCTCTCTGAATCCTGGCATATGAGTGAAAACAGCAAGCTGTCGGTCCTCAAGGTGACCGATTACAATCTCATTGCCAACAAGGATCCCCGCGGCAGCTACGACCGCAAAACCCGCGAAAACCTCTACCGCGTCATCGAACAACTCCGGGGCAACCCCTGCAACCGGTCCCATCTGGAACAGCGCCTCTTCCAGAAATTCAAGCACGCCCGCTTCCTGGCGCTGGAAGACAAGGAAAAAAAAGTCAGATTCGAAGTGGCCCGCTACCGTTTGTCCAAACGGGTCAAGGACACGCTGAAGATCACCGCCTCCGCCGTGGTCATGCTGATCGCCGCAGGCTGGCTGGTGTACCAGTTTCTGCTCGATGAGGAAACCCGCCGCGAGATAGACTTCGCCTACTACGCCGGGCTGAACCGCATCGGCCTGGCGTCGAAAGAAGGCTACGAACGCATCCGCACCGATCTGGAGACCGCCGCCCTGGAGCTCGCCAAGACCAAAAGAAACAACCAGGAGCTCAGCCAGATGGTGGAGCAGATGATCGCCAACAACAAGGTCACCGAAAACCTCAAATACATCATCAAGCGCGTCCACAACGACCCGCACACCCAGTACATCCGCAAGGGCGATCACATGGGCCTGTATTTCAACAAGCGCAAGATCGCCAGTTACAAATCCGATCCGAACCTATGGTATATTCTAGGCATCGTGGACAGCGGCATGATCCGCGTCTATTACGACGATGAGGAAATCCTTGAAATCGAATCGATATTCGGCCGCGCGGGCGAGGAAACCCCGATCGGCGAATACAGAATCGTGAACAAGGTGTACAAACCCACCTGGTACAAGAAGGAACGGATCGGCGGCAAGGTGAAGGTGCGCGCCATTCCCTTCGGGCACGAGGACCACGAGATCGGCCACTGGTGGATGGGGATGAAAAAAATCGGCGCCCAGGTTCCCGGCAGCTACGGCCTGCACGGAGTCAACACGAGCAAAGTGAACGAATTTTACAAAAAGAATTTCGACTGGAGAAACGGCAGCGCCGGTTGCCCCAACATTCAGGAATGGTACCTGCATTTTCTCGCCAAAATGGTTCCCGAAGGAACCCGGGTGAACATCGTGCAGAAGGACAAATGGCGGCCGCACTCGAACACCCTGCCCCGCCCGGCCGCGTGATTCCCCCCTTTTTCCCCGGATTGTCTCAACAGCTTTGGGAGCGTTTGCAGTGAAAAAGCCTTGGAGCGGCAGATTCAGCGATGCCACCGACCGGTTGATGGAGCAATTCTCCGCATCGATCGGCTACGACCACCTGCTCTACCGCCACGACATCGAAGGCAGCATCGCGCATTGCAAAATGCTGGAAAAATGCAAGATCCTCACTGCCGCAGAGACGAAAAAAATCGTTTCGGGTCTGCAAAAGATCCTCAAGGAATTCGAAGCCGGAACCTTCCCGCTGCGCGAGGATCTGGAAGACATCCACATGAACATCGAAACCCGGCTGGCCGAGCTGATCGGACCGGTGGCGGGCAAGCTGCACACCGCGCGCAGCCGCAACGATCAGGTGTGTCTCGATGTGCGCATGTATCTGCGCGAAGAAACAACAGCCATCATCAAAGAGATCACCCAGCTCTGCAAAACGCTGCTGTCGCTGGCGCAGAAAAACCTCGGCCACATCCTGCCCGGCTACACGCACCTGCAACGGGCGCAGCCGGTGCTGCTCTCGCACCATCTGCTGGCGCACCTGGAAATGCTGATGCGGGATAAGGAACGGCTCGCCGACGCGCTCAAGCGCATCGACGTGATGCCGCTCGGTTCCGCGGCGCTCGCCGGAACCAATTTCAACATCGACCGCAAATACACCGCACGGCTGCTGAAGTTTCCCGCCGTGTCCGCCAACAGCATGGATTCGGTGGGCGACCGGGATTTCATCATCGAGTTTCTCTCGGCGGCCGCCATCGTGATGATGCATCTGAGCCGTTTTTGTGAAGAGATCATCCTGTGGTCTTCCAGCGAGTTCGATTTCATAGAGCTTTCCGATGCGTTTTCCACCGGGTCGAGCATCATGCCGCAGAAAAAAAATCCCGATCCCGCCGAGCTGGTGCGCGGAAAAACCGGCCGCGTGTACGGCAACCTCGTGGCGCTCCTCACCCTGATGAAATCCTTGCCGATGGCGTACAACCGCGATCTGCAGGAGGACAAAGAACCGTTGTTCGACAGCGTGCTCACCGTGCGGATGTCGCTCAACGTGATGAACGGCATGCTGAAAACCGCGAAGTTCAAAAAACTCGATCCCGACGATCTGGAAGCGCAGGGCTTCATGACCGCCACCGACCTCGCCGATTATCTGGCGATGAAGGGCGTGCCGTTCCGCGAGGCGCACGCCATCACCGGCAAAACCGTGGCGCTGTGCCTGAAACGCAAAAAAACGCTGGCGGAAATCCCACTCGCCGAGCTGAAAAAGATTTCACCGAAAATCGCAGGCGATGTCTACGAGCGGCTGCGCATCGAAAACTCCATCGACGCCAAACAATCCTACGGCGGCACCGCAAAAAAACGTGTGCGCGAACAGATCGCGCGCTGGCAGAAGCAATTGAAAACCAGCCGGACGAAAAAAAAATGAACCCCTCACCGGGAAACAAAAGCATGAAACGAATCTCCGCTTCGCTTTTGGGCGCGCTGCTTGCGGCGGCGCTGCTGTTTGTGACCGCCTGCGGGCACAAAGCCCCGCCCAAACCCAGCGACGGCAAACCGCCGCCCCGGGGCGCCCCCGGCTACTCGGACAAACGACCCGGCGGGTATTGATGGGCGTGTGCGCTCAAGCTGCAAGCGGCGCCCGCACCGTGCCATAAAGAAACGAACGCATTTTCGTTGTACCCGTTTGACATCCATCCATTCTTTTTCAGGCAGGTTACGCCAATGAACAAAGACCAAATCGCCCTTTACCTCGACGAGCATTTGGAATTTTTCAACGACTACCCCGAACTGCTGGCTAAAATAAAAGCGATCGACGCAACCGATCTGCCGCTCGAACCGAAAGGCACGGTGAGCCTCACCGACCGCATCATCAAGCGCGCGCACGACGACAAGGAGCATCTGAAAAGTCATCTCGACTGGCTGGTGGAGGTGTCGCAGGCCAACCAGACCATTCAGGAGCACCTCGCCGAGATCGAACGGCTGATCCTCAAAAGCTCCAACCTGGATCAACTGGTGAACCAGCTGGAAGAGGAGATCACCACCCGTTTCGCGATTCCGCACGTGCGCGTGTGTCTGACAGAGGGCGGCGATCATTTCATCGAAAGCCGGCTGCAGGAAAAATGCGGTCCCGACAGCAGCCGGGCGCTGAAGTTCGTCGCACCGGAAACCGTGGCCGCCTGGTTCGAGGAGGGCGGTGCGCCGGTTCTGCGCGGGGAGGTGAAGGACGATTCCAAAGTGTTCGCCGATTGCGAAGCGGCCGAGTCCATTCGTTCCGAAGCGCTGATTCCCATCCGCGTGCGCGGCGAGATCGCCGGGGCCATCGTGCTGGGCAGCACGCGGGCGTTTCATTTTTACCCCGGCCTGCGCACCGATTTTCTCGAGGGCATGGCGGAAAAGCTCGCCATCGCCATCGATCATATCCTGATGATCGAGCGGCTCAAAACCGGCAGCGTCACCGACGCGCCCACGGGGTTGTACAATCGGGCGTATCTCGATCCGGTGCTGTTCAGGGAATTCGATCTGGCGAAACGGCGCGGGAAAAGCCTGTCCTGCATCAAAATCCGCATTGACTATTTCAGCGATCTTTTGGATACTTGGGGGAACACCGCCGCAGAAACCATCCAGAAAAGCATCGGCGAGATTCTCAGAAGCCACTGCCGCTCCTGCGATACATTGGTCCGAACGGACACCGACGAGTTTCTGGCGCTTTTGCCCCAGATCGATCGTGCAGGGGCGGTGCGTGTCGCCAAACGGGTCGAGACCGCGCTGGCCGGGCTGCGCTTCCCGGAATTGAAGGGGTTCGAAGCGCTCGCGATGAAGCTGGCCACCGCTTCCTACCCCGGCGACGCGGTGGATTCGCACCGGGATCTTCTGGATGCGGTGACCCGCAACCTCGACGATGCCGAGGCGCTGGACGATCAACAGGCGGTTTGAGAATAATCAGGAACAAAGCATGATCCGAAAAGCCACAATTCAAGATGCGGCGGCCATCCAGAGCCTCATTCTTCTGTACGCGGAGCAGGGGCAGATGCTCGCCCGCTCTCTGGAAGAGATCCGCGCCAACATCGGCGAGTTCTGGGTCGCCGAGCACGAGGGCTGCGTCGTCGCGCTGTGCAGCCTGAAAACAGGTTGGGAGCCGCTGCTGGAAATCCGCTCGCTGGCTGTGCACCCCACCCACTACCGGCGCGGCATTGGCAGCGCCCTGGTGCGCGCCTGCATCGAAGAAGCGCTGGTCTCCGGCTGCGAAACGCTGTTCGTGTTCACCTACGCGGTGGATCTTTTCACCCGGCTCGGTTTTCAAATCGTCGACAAGCAGTCGTTGCCGGTGAAAGTCTACAACGACTGCGAGGGTTGCCTGCACAAGGACAACTGCGACGAAACCGCCATGACCCTCTCCCTGAAACCCTTGAAAAAAAGCGGATTCGGCAATATGCCGTTGAACCCCGCCTCCGAGGTTCTATACTGAGATTCAGGGGGTTGCAAACGCATTCGACCCCGTCCCGGTTCCTCATTCAAGGGTCTTCCATGATCATCCAGTCCCTGTACAACGCCCTGTCCGGTCATAGGACCGCGTCCAGGAAACTCGAGACCAGCGCCAACAACGTCGCCAATCTGCAAACGCCGGGATTCAAAAAAGGCGAAGCGCAGATCGCCGACAACGCAACCGGCGGTTCCCAGGTATTGGGAATCGGCAAAAGCACCGGCCCCGGCGCCTTGATCCCCTCTTCCGATCCGTTTTCGCTTGCCGTCAACGGCGACGGCTTTTTTCAAGTGAGCCTGAGCGGCGGCGGCACCGGCTACACCCGCGCCGGCAACTTCAAAGTGGACGCAAACGGTCAGTTGACCAACTTGTCCGGCGATCCGTTGACGCCGGCGATCTCCGTGCCCCAGGGCGCGACCTCGGTGGGCGTGTCGCAGTCGGGACAGGTCACCGCACAGGTGGGGGGAACCTCCGTGACGCTGGGCAACATCGAACTGGCGGACTTCAACAACCCCGGCGGGCTCACCGCCCAGGGCGGCAACCTGTTCACCGCTTCCCCCACATCGGGGACGCCCGTCAGCGGGCTTCCGGGAACCGGAGGCCGCGGCACGCTGGTGTCCGGTGCGCTGGAAAGCTCCAATGTGAACCTCGCCGAAGAAGCCGTGAACCAGATCGTCGCCAAAACCGCATTCAAGGCCAACGCAAAGGTGATCAAAGCCTCGGACGATCTTTTGGGAACGCTTCTGGATATCAAGTCCTGATGCGTGGGGGCGTTGCAGGCACCCGGCCGCTTCTCCAGTCTGGGAGCGGCTCTGAGCGCGACTCCGCATTCGCAAGTTGCAAAGCCAGTGCGAATGCCTTAACCTGAAAAGACGATCCGCCTTGAGTGCCGCACGCACGGCGCGCAAGGCAAGCAACGCACCTCCATCGGGAATGAAACGTGGGTTTCCTCAACAAGCAGCCGTTGAACTACATCAGCGCCGTCGAAAAGTTTTTTCTCACCCTGAAGGATTCCGGCCTTTTCCTCTCTTCCAACGATTATCATCTCATCAGCCGCTGGGAGCAGCAGGGCATTCCCGTCAACACCGTGTGCCGCGCCATCGAGAAAGGTTTTCACGAACAGAAAAAAAGAAATCGGAAACCCTTTGCGCAAAAGGTTTCCCTCTCTTCCCTCGAAAAATTTATTGAAAGCGAATTCAAGCAGGCGTAAAATCCTTGCGTGATCATTACAGATCGGATCAACGCAACCGGCTTTTTTCTCCCACACAACAATCACTCAAATCCACAATTTTGAGTTTATTCTTTTCCTCATAGATTCGTTTCACCTTCAACTGTAACACCTGAAAATTCAATGCCAAACGTCCAACCCCAACTGGATGCGTGCACGTCCTGCCAGGGACGGGGCTTCGTGTTTTTGAATCGCGAAGGCCATGTCCAGGCGGAAACCTGTTCCTGCTATCAATGCGGCCTGTGCGGCGGCGAGGGACGCGTGTTTTACGAAAAGGAAAACGGCGTCGCGTTTCTCTCCGATTGCGACTGCACGCTCATGAAGAAGCGCTTTCGCATCCTCAGCGACGCCGGCATCCCCGGAAAGTTCCTGAACGCCGATTTCGATTCCTACGACAAGGGCAAACAGTCCCAGGGACGGGCGAAACGCATCGCCATGGATTTCGTCAAGGACTGGGTGGAAGGCAAGGGAAAGAAAAATGCAGGATTGGTCTTTATGGGCGATCCCGGACTCGGCAAGACGCACCTCTCGGTGGCGATCCTGAAAACCCTCATCCTCCAGCACGGGGTGGACTGCCGTTTCGTGGATTTCTTCCAGCTTCTGTCCGACATCCGCCACGGTTACTCGCAGGATTTGTCCGATCAGGCGATCCTCTATCCTTACCTGCGTTCCCGCGTCCTCGTCATCGACGAGCTGGCCAAAGGCAGAAACACCGAATGGGAACTCACCGTTCTCGACCAGTTGATCTCAAGCCGCTACAACGCCGCCGACAAGGTGACGCTGTTCACCACCAACTATCCCAGCGAGCTGGCGATCCGCCACGACGCCCCCTCCTACTCCGACAACGGCGATTCCAGTTTCGCCGACGGCTACACGCGCGAGCGGCTGCAGGACAAGATCGGCGCCCGCATCTATTCCCGGCTGGCGGAGATGTGCAAGTTCGTGATGATCCAGGGCCAGGATTTCAGACAGAAGGGCCTCTCCAAGACCCAGCGCTTTCCGCGCTGACCGCAACCCCTCTCCGAAACATTCGCAGACCCCACCCCTTGCGCTGTGTTTGCGCGCACGCGGTTTCGTTTGTGTAGAACACGGGTTTTATTTTTTATGGGAGTGGTTTTTAAATGGGTGAGGCGGGGAATGGGGCACGCGAGGGGAAACCGCAGGGATTCCCCCTCACGTAATCAGGGAAATTTTAAAATGTTCCAACTCAACCTTTGGTGGAGGATTAGGAGTCAGGCCATCTAAAGGGTCTCCCTGAAATTTCAGTCTTCGGAGAAGTAAACCGGATCGTAACTCAGATCGGCTTTCCTGTTTCTGACCGGTTTGGTTTTTTTCCTTCTCGGCGATTTTTGCCGGGATTTGTTGTCCGGGTCGAAAAACTCTCCCCAGTAACTCTTACTCAGCTTTTTGGGCGACAGAATTTTTTTGACTTTCCCTTTCGGATCGATGATTTTTACCTGATGGAACATAGAATTTTCCTCCGCGCCCCCCGAATCCAGATGCAGAAATAAAACCAGGATGATTCGTTCCGTCGCGGTTTGAGTGCTTGATACTTTGGGGTATCATAGGAATGAACCGGTTGAAATCCCGGGCTTGGACGGGCGCCGGGCGAAACCTTGCGATTTCCAAAGTCATCCTTGCTGTGTGCGTCCTTTTGGGCACAGTCGCCGTCAAGGGACGCTCTGTTATTAGGATGTTTGGGAAAGCAAATGGTTTCAATTTCTGCAATCTCATCGAAAGTCGGAGAAATCTATTGAAAAAGCGAGCCTTACTGATTGCCGGGTTGTGGGTCCCTCTTCTTTTGGGCTGCGAGAAGGAGCTCAAGGAACACCCGCTGCCGCAGAGCATGAAGCAGAAAATCATCAAGCAGAACGATCCCGCCCTCAAGGCGAAAGTGATTTCAGGCACCGTCACGCTTGCTGCGGAGCACGAAAACGCCCTGCCGGATCAGGCGCGGCTGTTCATCATCGCCCGGCCCGAGGGCGTAGAGGGAGGACCGCCGCTTGCCGCCAGACGGCACAGCCGGGTGCAACTCCCCTTTGACTATTCTATCGGTCCCGCGGACGTGATGCTTGAGGGAAATCAGTTCGACGGCAGCATCCGCATCACCGCCCGGCTGGATCAGGACGGCAACGCCAAGGCCTCGCCCGGAGACATCGAGGGCGACATCGTCGCGCAGGCCGGCGACAAGCAGGTGAACATCGTGTTGAACCGCATCGTCGAAGGCAAAAAAAGTTCCGTCACCGGCACGCTGCGTCTCGACCCGAGTGTCGCCAAGGATCTGCCCGACAACTGGAAGCTGTTTCTCATCGCCCGCGCGCACGGGCAGGAACAGGGGATTCCCATCGCCGTGAAAAGGCTGGAGGCGGTCGAGTTTCCGCATAACTTCTCACTGGGAACGCAGGATGTGATGATGCCGGGCGCCGAATTCACCGGCACGATGTCGCTGACCGCCCGCATCGACCGCGATGGCGACGCCCGCGCCGGTCCGGGGGACATCGTCGGTCAGCAGATCGTGCAGGCGGGAGACGAAAACGTGGAGGTGGTTTTAAAGCACATCGTCACACAGTGACCGAACGCGCACGCTAGGTGAGCGGAGCGGTCTCCGGCGCAGCGGGAAACAGCCGTTTGCGCAGCGCGATCAGAAAAACCGTGACGGCGAGGCAGGCGTGGCTGAACACGTCGCCGTAACGTGAATAAACCGTGCGCCCACCTTCATTGGGAACGATGCCGGTCACGACCAGCGCTTTGGTGAACAGTTCCGTTCTCTCGCGCATCCGGCCAGTCGGATCGATCGTCCCGGTCACGCCTGTGTTGGCGGCGCGCACGATGGGCACGCGGTTCTCCACCGCGCGCATCGCCGCCATCGCCATGTGCTGGTAGGAAGCGGCGCTTTTGCCGAACCAGGCGTCGTTGGTGATGTTGACCAGAAAATGCGCGCCCTGTTTCACCGGTTGCCGTACCAGGTCCGGAAAGGTGATCTCAAAACAGATCGACACCCCGAAGCGGTGCTGCTCAAGGTCGAACAGGGTCATGTCTTCGCCGCGGCCGAAATTGCCGACGCCCTCCACCATTTTTTCCACGAACCACAGCACGTTCTGAAACGGCACGAACTCGCCGAACGGCACCAGGTGCCGCTTGTCGTAGCGGCCGCCGATCCGGCTTTGCGGCGAGAGCAGGTAGGCGCTGTTGAACAGCACCGTCCCGTCTGCCCCGTCGGTTTTGAACGGGCTGCCGAACAACAGCGGAACCCCGGCATCATCCACGATGGCTTCCAGCACCGCCGAGCTTTCCCGGTCGAGCGGGTAGAAAAACGGAATCGCCGCTTCCGGCCACACGATCAGGTCCGGATCCGAGCGCGCCGCTTCCAGCGTCAGGTTTTTGTAGGTGTTCAGAACCTGGTCCTGAAACAGCGGGTTCCATTTGATGGCCTGGTCGATGTTCCCCTGCGCCAGTCCCACGGTCAGCGTCGCCTTGCCCGATGCGAAACCCTCCCAGCGTTTGAGCGCCGCCGTGCCGTAGCCCCAGAAACCCCCGAACAGCAACAGCGCCACCGCGAGGATGCGCGCCCCCTGTCCGCGCAGAAAGGGCGTGTCCGGATCGCGCTCGAGCCCCTCCTTCAGGGCCAGAAACACAGCCGAGTTGACCGCCACGATCAACGCCGACACGCCATAGATCCCTGTGATTTCTGCGATCTGGATCAGCGACGGGAAGGGCACCTGCGAATATCCGAGGCCGAGCCAGGAAAAGCCGTATTTCAAATGGGTTGAGCGCAGCCATTCCAGCGAGGTCCAGAGCGCCGGCGTCAGCAGGAAAAAAAGCAGCGGCTGGCCGCGGCAGAAACGCAGCGACAGCACACAGAACACGGAAAAGTAAAAAGCGAGATAAGCGGCGAGCAGGGCGAGGATCAAATAGCTCAAAACAAGGGGAATGTTCCCATAATTCGACAGGGTGTTGGTGACCCAGTTGAGCCCGAAAAAATAGAACACGAACCCCGCCCAGAACCCTCCCAGGGCCACCCTGCGGGCCGGTTGCCCCCACAGGGCGAAAAACAGCGGCACGAGCGCGAACCAGGCCAGAAAACTCAGGTCAAACCTAGGGAATACAAGGATTAAAGCCAGGCCGGTCAGGGTCGATAAGATCCAAAACCGCATATTTTTAAGGGTTTGCACTGGGTTTTCGGTCGAACATGGTTTATAGTGGAAGTCATAAGGGAAAGATAACCTGAACCCCGGAACGGCTTTGAGCTCTCAAAAGGAATTAATAGATAATTTTAAGAAAGTCTGCATCTGCAGAAGCATCAAGGCAGGCACCATCATGCAGGCCATCCGGGGGGGCTGTCTGTCATTTGAGGCCCTCAGGCGGAAAATCGGTGTCGGAACCGGCAACTGCAAGGCGAAACGCTGCCGCTCCAACATCGAGCAGAGAGTCCTCGATTACAAGAGAAGTCAGAAGCAGAACGTCCAGCCCACAACCCACTGATTCGCATAACATCTTCCCTTTTCCACGCACCCGGTTCCCCGGTTTGGCCACAGCCGTCCTTTGAGTTTCAACCCAGAGCATCCACCGCTTTGGCGATGCGTCCCAGGCCTTCCTCGATGGTTTCGCGCGCGGTGGCGTAGGAAAACCGCACATTGGCGTCCGCGCCGAAGGCGATGCCCGGCACCACGGCGACTTTGGCTTCCTCGAGCAGGAATTTGCACAGCTCGATCGACCCGCTGATCGGTTTGCCCGCGTATTTTCTTCCGAACACGCCGGAAAAGTTGGGAAAGGTGTAAAACGCGCCCACCGGCTCGTAGCAGGAAACGCCCTCGATTTTTTTCTGGCAGCTCAGAATCAGATCCCGCCGCGCCTTGAATTCTTTTGTCATTTCTGCCACCGAATCCTGCGGTCCCAGCAGCGCTTCGACCGTGGCCGCCTGCGCGATGGAAGTGGGATTGGAGGTGCTCTGCCCCTGAATCTTCTGGATCTGCGCGACCAGTTTCTTGTCCGCGGCGATGTACCCGATGCGCCAGCCGGTCATCGCGTAGGCTTTCGACACCCCGTTGATGACCACGGTCTGCGCCTGCACCTCCGGGCTCAGCGAGGCGATGCTCACCTGCTCGAACCCGTCGAACACGATCTTTTCGTAGATTTCGTCCGACAGGATCGTCAGCTTGTGGCGCAGCGCGCATTCGGCGATCGCTTCCAGCTCCTTTTGCGTGTAGGCCGAACCGGTGGGGTTGGACGGACTGTTGAGAACGATCGCCCGGGTCTGCGGCGTCACCGCCTCATCGATCATATCCGGCACGATCTTGAAGTCCGAATCGTCGCTGGTGGGCACGATCACGGCGCGGGCGCCGGTCAGGCCGATGATGTCCGGATAGGACACCCAGTAGGGCGCGGGCACGATGACTTCGTCGCCTTCCTGCCACAGCACCTGCGCCAGGTTGAAAAACGAGTGTTTGGCGCCGCAGGAAACCACGATCTGATCATTGGCGTAGCTCAAGCCGTTGTCGCGCTTGAGTTTCTGGACGATGGCGTCCTTGAGGGCCGGAGTGCCGCCGACCGGGGTGTAGTGCGTGTCGTTGGCTTCCAGGGCTTGGATCGCCGCCTGCTTGATGTTGTCCGGCGTGTCGAAATCGGGCTCGCCGGCGCCGAAGCCGATCACATCCTCGCCCTTGGCGCGCAGTTCCTGGGCGAGCGCGTTGATCTCCAACGTCATCGAGGGTTTCAGGTTTTGAATGCGTGTTGAAAATTTCATTGTGGTGAGCGTTCTTCGAATCTTTTTTGCACACCCGGCGGAACCAGGTTGGAGATTTCCCCGCCGTGGCGTGCGATCTCTTTGACCAGGTTGGAACTCAAAAACGAATACTCCTGGCTCGGAATCATGAACAGAGTTTCCAGCGTTTCATCGAGGTTGCGGTTCATCAGGCCCATCTGCAGCTCGAACTCGAAATCCGAGACCGCACGCAGTCCCTTGATGATGACCGTCGCCCCCTTGGAATGGGCGAAATGCGTCAACAGGCTGTTGAACGGCACCACTTCCACATTGCCGGTGTCGTTGAGCGCCTCGCGGATGAAAGCCACCCGCTCGTCCTGCGAAAACAGCGGGCCCTTGCCGGGATTGAGCGCGACCGCCACCACCAGGCGGTCGAACAAACGGATCGCCCGGCGCATGATGTCGATGTGGCCGTTGGTCACCGGGTCGAAAGTGCCGGGGTAAATGGCGATGCGTTTGTTTTCCATAAGGGCGTTTCTCAACCGGGGCGTTCCCGGACGCCATTTTCACCGTTCGCCCTGAATGGCTCGCTGTCGATGGCACGGTATCCGGATAGGCTGTCATCAAGCTGGGGATTCTACCATAGGCTCCGGAAGGTTTCCATCGAATCGGAAGGATTGAAAAAAAAGCCGTAAACCTGAGAACTCAGGAAGAAGAGATGGAAAATTCCTTGATCCTGCGCCACAGCGTCGCCCGCGAGATATTGAGGTCCCGGGCGGTCTGGGTCTTGTTCCAGCGGTTTTTTTCCAGGCAGTCGAGAATCCGCTGCCGCATCCCCGCATCCTTGGGTGGCGACCCGGAAGGAGGCTCTGCCACCGGGGGGGCCGCCGTTTTCACAGGGCCCGGGAGGGGCAGGTGGTCCTCGGTCAGCAGTCCGCCCTCACACAGCAGCGCCGCCCGCTGCACCACCCCCTTCAACTCGCGGATGTTGCCCGGCCAGCGCTGCCCCTTCAAAGCCAGCGCTGCGGACCGGGACAGTGCGGGCGGGTTGGGGGCGCCGGATTGCTGCAGAAAATGATCGGCCAGCAGGAGCACGTCGTCCTCCCGCTCCCGGAGGGGCGGGATTTTGAGCGCGAACAGTTGCATGCGGCGGTGCAGCTCTTCATTGAAGGTTTTGTCCGCCACCTGTTTTTCCAGCCCGCCGTCGCAGCCCGCGATCAGGCGCACATCCGCCTCCAGGCTTTTCATGCTCCCCAGCGGCATGATTTCCCCTTCCTGCAACAGGCGCAGCAGTTTGTACTGAACGCTCATCGGCAGGGCGCCCAGTTCCTCGAGGTAGAGCGTGCCGCCCTCCGCCTTTTCGATGAGGCCCACCGATTCGTGCTCCGCTCCGGCGAACGCGCCCTCAGTGTGGCCGAACAGCTCCGAATCGAGCAGCGTTTCGGACAATGCGTCGCAGTTCACCGTCACAAACGGCCGTTCGGCGCGCGGGCTCGTGCGGTGAATGACCTGGGCGATGTGTTTTTTTCCGCAGCCCGGCTCGCCTTCCAGCAGCACCGGCGTGTCCAGCGGACCGATTTTGGCGACCGCCGCCACCACCTTTTCGATGGCGCGGGAGGTTCCGAGGATCCCGTCGCTCTCCTGCTTCTCGTCATCCTGTGCCGGCAAAGGGTGGAGGGTTTCCGTCTTTGCTACGGGAGAGGGGGGCGCCTGATGCCGTGTGGTGCCGGCAAAATAACCCTGCAGACAATACGACCCCGGTTTCATGCGGGTGATGCGGCTCGATATGCGGGCGGTGTCCTGGTCCTTGAGACGGAACTCTCTGTCTTCGACCCGTCCTTCCTTCAGGAGAATCGAGTAAAACGCTTTCAGTTCCTCTTCCGAGGCAAACAGGTCGCGCAGCAGTTCATCCGCCGTCGGTTTGCAGTCCGGTTTTCCCTGAGGCGCCAGCGCGTTCTTGTAATACTCGACCCGCGCATTGCCGAACTCACGCGGGTCGGAAAACGACTCGGTGAAATAGACGAAAGGAAATGCGGAAATCAGCAGGGACAGGGGTTTTCTAGGGTCCATAGCTCGTAAGGAAACGAATACAGACGCGGGGACGTTGTCCACGGTCTCCCGTTCAGCGCAAGCGAATCGAGGCTTCGTTCTCACTCCGCTCCCGAAGTGAAACGTTCTGGCCCCAGGAGAAATGTGAGCGGCCTCACAAACCACAGTATACGGCTTTTCGCTCCGTTGAATCAAAATGTTTCAGCGTTGCGAGCGCCGGGCGCAGACGAACGGTCGGCATGAAAAAGGGGAACCCCTTGCGTTTGCGGAGTTCCCCCTGCGGGATGCGGCTCGGTGATTATTTTTCGACGGGCCAGCCCTGTTCCATCCATTTGTGCATGCCGCCATCGCCGACACACACGATGTTGTCGAGACCGGATTGGGTCAGGATCTCGGACGCCAGTTTCGCGCGCCCGCCCATTTTGCAGTGCACGTAGACCGTGTCGTGTTTTTTCAACTCGTCGGCGATGGAGCCCACGTCTTCATGGCCGACGTTGCGTGCGCCGGCAATGTGACCTTCCCGAAATTCGGCGGGCGAACGCACGTCGAGGATGAGATCGTTTTCTTTCAGGTTGGGCAGCGCGTCGTGCAATTCATCGATTGAAATCGTCTTCATGGTTAAATCCTCAAAATGAGCATGGAGTCTGAATGAATCAAGCCGTTGCATACGGGATCGAGTTTGCAATTATACCACGGTCATAAAAAACAAGGCCGGCGATTCGGGACCGGTCCGCGTGTCCCTGTCATTGAATTTTGTTGGCCGCGTGCATGGGGAATAAAGTTCCGGGATCGTCTGCGCTTGCGGAAAATTTTGCATCCTGGATCACATTTTTGTTTTTTGCGGCAAACGCTGGCGGACGCGAGTTTTCCCCTTGCGGCGGCAAGTCCGGGTAAATCAAAGTCTTTGGTATAGAGTTTGCTTGATGAGAGCGAACGAGGGAGGTGCACATGCAGGAAGGCATTTACATCGCTGCGTCGGGAGCGTTCAAACAGGAACGCAAGATGCAGACCATCGCCAACAACCTGGCGAATCTGGGCAACATGGGTTTCAAGCGGGACGGCATGGTGTTTCGCGAAATGATCCCGCCCTTCAACGCCGCCGCCAGTCCCGGTCAGGGGCTCAACGTTCCGGTTCCCGGAACTCAGCCCGCTTTTGACGCTTCCTACGTCGGCATCACCGATTTTTTCACCGACACCGGCCAGGGCACCCTGAGACAGACCGGCAACGCGCTGGACATCGCACTCGAAGGCGAAGGCTATTTCGTCGTCGAGACGCCGCAGGGCAACCGTTACACGCGCAACGGCAACTTCAAGCTCAGTCCCGACGCGTTTCTGGCCACCCAGGAAGGCTACAAGGTCCTCGCCGACAACGGCAAACCCATCAAAATCGATTCCTCCCAGGGCGGCACGATCACCATCGATGCCCTGGGCAACGTATCCATCGGCAAAGGATTGTCCAACCAGCCGTTGGGGAAATTGCAGCTCGCTGACTTTAAAGACCCGTCGGTGCTCTCGAAAGAGGGCGACGGTCTGTTCAGCTCGAACGCGAAACCCGGAAAACCGGAGCAGGTGGTGGTCTCCCAGGGGTTTCTGGAGACCTCGAACGTGAACTCGGTGGAAGAGATGACCCAGATGATCATCACCCTGCGCGCGTTTGAAGCGTATCAGAAGGTGATCCAGTCCATCGACGAAGCCGACGACCAGGTGGTGAACAGCCTGGGCCGGGTGGGCTGACGTTTGCGCCCCAACCCCATCGGCTCCATTCCATTTATCTAGAAAGAGAACGCTTCCATGATTCGATCCCTGTACACCGCGGCGACGGGCATGAACGCCCAGGAGCTCAACGTCAGCGTCATCTCCAACAACCTGGCCAACGTCAACACCGCGGGTTTCAAGCGCAGCCGCCCCGAGTTCCAGGACCTCCTGTATCAGAACCTGCGGCTGGTCGGCACCCTGTCTCCCAATGGCAATCAGGTTCCCACCGGCGCGCAGCTCGGTCTCGGGGCCAAGACCTCCGCCATCCAGAAGCTCTTTCTGCAGGGCGATTTCGCCCAGACCCAGAACAGCCTCGACATCGCGATTCAGGGCCGCGGCTTCTTTCAGGTGGCCCGCGCCGACGGCACCACCGCGTACACGCGGGCGGGTTCCTTCAAGCTCGACAACTCCGGACAGGTCGTGACCGCGGACGGCTTACCTCTTGAACCGGCATTGACCATCCCGCCGGACGCGCTCACGATCTCCATCGATCCCCAGGGCAGCATCTCGGTCACGCAGCCCGGCGCCACCGCCCCCACCGTCGTGGGCACCATTCAGCTCGCCACGTTCCAGAACGAAGCGGGCTTGCAGGCGGAAGGCTTCAACCTGTTCATCGAAACCGACGCCTCCGGAACGCCCGCCATCGGCAGTCCGGGCATCGACGACCGCGGCACGCTGCAGCAGGGTTTTCTGGAACTCTCCAACGTCAGCGTCGTCGAAGAACTGGTGAACCTCATCTCCGCGCAGCGCGCCTACGAAGTCAATTCGCGCACCGTTCAGACTTCAGACGAAATGTTGCAGATCGCGAACAACATGAAACGGTAACCGGGACCCGCCATGATCTACCTTACCAATAGAAAGCAAACGCCCGCACGCCTTGTGGCGGTTGTGCTGTTCGGCATCCTCACGCTTGCAACGTTTGAAACGGTGCACGCCGCAGGCACCCAGCGCGTGACGGGCGAAGTCATCGAAAGCAAGGCGCTGGAATTTCTGCACAGCCACCTCATCGATGAAGACGACACGCTGGAGCCGACCGTGCGTTACGAAGGCTCCGATCTGGTCCTGCCGAAGGGAAAAGTGGACTACGATTTTCGTCTGCCGGTGAACGGGTTGAACGTCGGGCGCGTTCCTTTGAGTTTGAACGTGAAGGTGGGCGGCAAGTATCAACGCCGGGTGCGTCTGGAAGCGCGGCTGACCGCGTACCGCGATGTGATCTGGACCCGGCACCGGGTGAAGCGCGGCGACATCCTCACCGAAGAGGACGTGCGCGTCGAGACCATGAAATTCGACCGTCCCGTGCGCCGCATCGCAACGCGGCTGGAGGATGTGGTGGGTCTGGAGGCGCAGCGCACCCTTTCCAAGGGGCGGATGATCCCGCTGAATTCGCTCAAGCGCCCGCCGCTGGTGGACAAGGGCGATCAGGTGATCATCGTCGCCGAAAAGGGCATGATGAAGATCACCGCGCCGGGCATCGTGCGCGCCCCGGGGTTCAAGGACAGCTTGGTGCAGGTGCTGAACATCCAGACCAAGAAAATGGTGTACGCCCGTGTGGTGGACGCCAACACCGTGAAAGTGAACTTTTGACAGCAATCCTCTCGCAAAGGAATTCGCATTGATCTTTTTGAGCAAAAAAAAGGGCAGGGTGCGCGGCTGCACGGTTCTGATATTGTTGTGGGCTGCGATCGGCGCGGTGGGCTGCGCCCAGAAAAAGGGCATCGTGGCCGCCAAAGAGCCGATGATCCCGGAACGGCTGTACGAATTGCCGCCGCCACAACGCGCCGACGGCGCCATGTGGCCGGGAGACACCGCGGACAATCTGTTTTTCATCGACGCCAAGGCGCGCAACGTCGGCGACATTGTCACCGTTGTGGTCGATGAGAGCGCCACCTCGTCGCAGAGCGCCACCACCGACACCTCGAAAGACTCCGACCTGGAGATGGACTGGCAGAGCCTGTTCGGCATCGACCGCTCGCTCGGGATCTCGAATTTCCTCGGCTCCGCCGATCCCTTCGATCCGCGCGTCGCCGCCTCGTTGAGCCGCAGCAACCAGGGCAGCGGCACGACCACGCGCGCCGGCAGCTTGTCCGCACGCGTCTCCGCCATGGTGGTGGATAAGCTTCCCAACGGCAACCTCGCCATCGAGGGCCGCCGTTCGGTCACCGTCAACCACGAAGAGCAGATCGTGGTGCTGCGGGGCATCGTGCGCGAGGTGGACATCGATTTCGACAACACCGTCTCGTCCCGTTACATCGCCAACGCGTCGATCACGTACACCGGGGAAGGGGTCGTGGCCGACGAACAGCGCGTGGGCTGGCTCACGCGCATCCTCACGTTCGTGTGGCCGTTTTAGCGCTTTCGTGATTCCCGTTTCCATTTTTTCAGGAGAATGCATTCGATGTCCGCGTCCGTCCGCATGAAAGTGCTGCTGTTCTGTCTGATTTTCGTGTTCACCGCCGAGAGTGCGTATGCCGTGCGCATCAAGGATCTGACCAGCGTGCGCGGCGTGCGCAGCAACCAGCTGATCGGCTTCGGCCTCATCATTGGTCTGGCGGGCACCGGCGACAGCGCCACCAACGTGTTTTTCTCCATCCAGACCCTGGTCAGCATGCTCACCAAGATGGGGATCACCGTCCCCGATACGGAAGTGGACCAGTTGAAATTCAAAAACGTCGCCACCGTCATGGTGACGGCGGA
Source organism: Nitrospinales bacterium (assembly GCA_965223345.1). Taxonomy (GTDB): domain Bacteria; phylum Nitrospinota; class Nitrospinia; order Nitrospinales; family VA-1; genus CBDCWG01. The sequence goes on along the minus strand of CBDCWG010000012.1, from coordinate 639,761 downwards.
TTATCCCGCCTTCGCCCGCCAGGGCGACAAGATCGACGTGATGGTCTCCTCGATGGGGGACGCGAAAAGCCTGCAGGGCGGCACCCTGCTGATGACCCCGCTCAAGGGCCCCGACGGCAAGACCTACGCCGTGGCTCAGGGGGCGCTGTCGATCGGCGGCTTTTCGGTGCAGGGGCAGGCGCGCGGCGTGCAGAAAAACCACCTTACGGTCGGCCGCATCGCCAATGGCGCGTTCATCGAGCGCGAGCTGCCCAACGATTTCAATTCCAAGGAGGAGATTTTCCTCACCCTCAAGAAAACCGATTTCACCACCGCCAGCCGCCTGGCCCAGGTCATCAACGACACGCTCAAGGACATGCTGGCCAGCACCGTGGACGGGCGCACCATCCGCGTCGCCGTGCCGCCGTTCTACAAGGACCGCACCTCGCAGTTCGTCACCCGCATCGAATCGCTCAATGTGGAGCCGGACACCGTGGCGCGCGTGATCCTCGACGAGCGCACCGGCACCATCGTCATGGGCGAAAACGTGAAGATCTCTGCCGTCGCCGTCGCGCACGGCAACCTGTTCATCCAGATCACCGAGGAACCCACCGTCTCCCAGCCGTCGCCGTTGTCGCCGCGCGGCGAGACCGTCGTGGTGCCCCGCACGCGTCTGCGCGTCAAGGAAGGCGAGGACCGGCTGCTCGTCGTCCCCAAGGGGGTTTCGCTGGGAGAGGTGGTCAACGGCCTCAACGCCATCGGCGTGACCCCGCGCGATCTCATCGCCATCCTGCAGGCCATCAAAGTGGCCGGAGCCCTGCACGCCGAGCTGGAGATCATCTGAGCCGCGCTCCTGGCGGCCGTTTTTACCTCTCAATCCCGGGAAGCCGTTGCGCGGCCGGTATTTGCCGCAAGGGGAAAATTTTTCCCTTTTGCGCGTGCGCCAGGCTGCGTCTTGCAGGCGTTTCGCACCGGTGGATCGGGGGCGATATGGGCTCGGGGGCCCGCCTGGGTTTGAATAATCTTTTAGAATTCGGGGGTTATTGCGGGGGCGCTGGGGGCGGGATGAAAACGCCTGTATTTGGCACATCGTGTGCAATAGATCGGTTCCAGGTGTAAATCTTTGTAGTTTTTAACGCTATCGGGTTGATATGGAATACCTCTCTCCCACAGGCTCACAGCACAACGCCTTGTCCCGCATGCAGGATAACAGGATCGGCCAACTCGCGCGCGAGGCCGACTCGGTCGGGAAAAAAGACGACGCCGAGCTCAAAAGCCTCGCCAAGAAATTCGAGTCGATCTTCGTGAACCTGCTCCTCAAGGAAATGCGGCAGACGGTGCCGAAGTCGGAACTCATGCGGAGTTTTTCCGGCGACATGTACCAGTCCCTGTTCGATGAGGAAGTGGCGGCGAAGGTGTCCGAAGCCAGGGGAATCGGCCTGGCCGACGCCTTGTACAACCAGTTCAGCCGTCTGCGCGGGGACAGCGAGAGCGGGCCGGCGGAAGAGGGGAAGCGGCAGGCGGGGACAGAAGCAACGTCATTCACGCTGGCACAACCGAAGGAGGTTGAACGATGAACAGGCACCTGCAGGATCTGAAAGCATTGATCGAAAAGAAAATCGACCTTTACGACCGTTTCATCCGTCTGCTCGAGGAACAGTGGACCTGCATCACGGAGTACTCGCTGGAATCGCTGCAGCAGATCATGGATAAAAAAGAAGGTCTGGTGGATCAGATGCAGATCCTGGAAAGAGACCGTTCCCGGCTGATGCAGAAGATCGAGGAAAAACTGTGCGTCACCCGCCCCGGCCTGACGCTGAAAAACCTGATCCAGATGACGCAGGACCCGATCGGCGAACAGCTCGCCGAACGCCGGGAAACGCTGCTGGCGCAGATCGCCACCATCAACGAGCTGCACGAGCGCATCAAAGGGCTGATGGACCATTCGTCCTTGTCGATGAAACGCTCGATGGCGTTCATCCATTCCACCGTCGAGGCCGCGTCCACGCCGTACCGCGCCAACGGCAGGATTCCCGAGGCCAAGCCGCAGGGAAAAATGCTGAGCCTCGATGTCTGAATCTTCGCCGCGCTGAGTTTTTATGTCGTCAAATATTTTCAGCATCCTGAACACGGCCAAGCTGGGGCTTTTGTCCCAGCAGCTCGCCATCGAGGTGACCGGCCAGAACATCGCCAACGTCGAGACCGAGGGGTACTCGCGTCAGGACGTGATCCTCACGGCCAACACGCCGCGCACCGTCGCCCAGGGGGAGCTGGGAACGGGCGTGCGCGTCAGCGGCATCGAGCGGGTGTCCGACCAGTTCCTGTTCCTGCAGATCCTCGCCGAAGGCGACCCGACCGGAAACTTCAAGGTGCGCAAGGACGTGTTCGACCAGCTGGAGCTGCTGTTCAACGAAAACCAGGGCAGAAGCCTCAACAGCGAGTTCAGCCAGTTCTTCGCCGGGTTTCAGGATCTCTCCACCAATCCGCGCGGTTTGCCCGAACGGGCGGCCATCCTCGGGCAGGCGCAATCGCTCACCTCGGTGTTCAACACGCTGGGAGACGGATTGTTCACGCTGCAGCGCGACCTCGACGCCATCATCAGCGACGAGATCAGCGAGATCAACTCGCTCACCAGCGAGATCGCCAAGCTCAACAAGGCCATCTTCGGCAGCGAATCGGGCGAGTTTGCCGCCAACGACCTGCGCGACAAGCGCGACGTGCTCGTCAAGGAACTATCCGAAAAGCTCGACATCAGCTTCGTCAACGAATCGGACGGGCAGATCAGCCTGACGCTGCGCGACGGCACGCCGCTGCTGCTGAAGGACACCGTGTTCTCCTTGAGCACCGGGCTCAACGGCAACAACAATTCGTTTCTCGACGTGTTCATCAGCGACGGCGCGGGCGGCACGCGCAACATCACCAGCACCCTGCAGGGCGGCGGCCTGCGCGGTTACCTGGACATGCGCGATGTGGAAGTGGCCGGCGTGCTGGAAAAACTCAACCGCCTGGCGGCGGGCTTAGTGCAGGAGTTCAACCGCGTGCACCAGCAGGGCTTCGGACTCAACGGCAGCACCGGCGTCAATTTTTTCGAGCCGCTCAACCCCACCGTGTTCACCGACATCAACAACACGGGCAGCGCCGTCGTATCGGTGCAGAACGCCAGCCCCACTACGGTCTCGGTGGACGAGTACGAGCTGGCGTTCACCGGCGCGAACGCATTCACCCTCAACAACCTGACCACGGGATTCGCCTCCGGAACCTTCACCTTCACACCCGGCAGCGCCTTCAACCTGGCGGGCGGGTTTGCGGTCACCATCACGGGATCGGGCGCCGCCGGCGACCGCTTCACGTTCTCCGTGTCCGAAAACGCCGCGGCGACGATCGCGGTGTCCAGCGCTGTTTCTACCGACTCGAGCAAGATCGCCGCCGGCGAGACCACCAACGGCGACGGCGCCAACGCGCTCGATCTGGCGGACCTGCAGAACGAACTCACCTTCAACAGCGTGACGCTGCAATCGGGATCCGGCGCGTTCACCTTCGACGAGTTCTACAACGCCATCGTCGGCGCCATCGGCGTGCAGTCGCAGTCGGCGCAGGCTTCGGTGGCGCAGCAGGAAGGCGTGCTGCTGCAGCTCAACAATAGGCGCGAAAGCATTTCCGGCGTGTCCATCGATGAAGAGATGATCCGGCTGATCAAGTTCCAGCAGGCGTTCAACGCTTCGGCGCGGCTCATCAGCACCGTCGAGGAATTGTTCGACACGCTCATCAACCGGACGTGAACATTTTTTATTTCAGCAATATCATTGAGTCGAGGCGATAGGTCATGGTCGAACGGGTAACCAGTCAGGCGATCCGCAGCACGGTACTGAGCAACATCTTCCGCATCACGGAAGACCTGTTCAAGGCGCAGACCGAGATCGCCTCCGGCAAGCGCATCAGCAAGCCCTCCGACGACCCTTCGGGCATCCGCGACTCCCTCGCATTGCGCACCGGCATCGGGCAGGCGCAGCAGTTCATCCGCAACATCGACAACAACCGCATCTTCATACAAAGTTCCGATTCCGCTTTGCAGTCGGCGAGCCTCGCGCTGACGCGCGCCAAGGAACTGGCCATCAGCGAACTCGGCGGCACCGCCACCGCGCAGACCCGCAGTTTCGCCGCCGCCGAAACCGAGAAGCTTGTCTCGCAGGTTCTGGAAGCGGCCAACACCCAGATCAAGAACATCTACATCTTCGGTGGCAGCAAGACGCGCACGCCGCCTTTCCAGACCAGCGCGTCCGGGGCGGTGTACCTGGGCGACACCGACCGCATCAACATCGAGATCGAGCGCGACATCCGCGTGGGCGTCACGCTCCCCGGCTCCGAGGTGTTCGGCACCGATCTCAACCCGCTCATCACCACCTCGACGCTGCTCTCGGACCTGAACGGCGGCGCCGGCGTGCCGGCCGGTCAGTTCAACATCACCGACCGCAGCGGCAACAGCGCCACCATCACCGTGAGCGCCGGCGCGACCGTCGGCGGCGTGATCTCGGCCATCAATTCCGCGGGGCTCAACGTCACCGCGGCGCTCAACAGCGGCCGCAACGGACTCACCCTCACCGACAGCAGCAGCGTGATCACGCAGGCTCTGAGCGTCACCGAAGTTTCCGGCGGCAGCACCGCCTCCAGTCTCGGCATTGCGGGGCAGCGCGACGGCAATATCGTCGGCCGCGACATCAACGGCTTTCTGACGAGTTCCACGCTGATCGCCGATCTCAACGACGGCGCCGGGCTCGCCCTCAACGACATCAAGCTCACCAACGGCGCGGCTTCGGCGACCGTCACCCTGAGTTCCGCCACCACCGTGGGCGATGTCCTGAGCCTGATCAACGCATCGGGCACCAACGTCACCGCCAGCATCAACAGCCAGGGCAATGCGCTCAGCATCGTTTCCAACGACCCGACCACCGTCGCCGTGGCGAACGACATCGGCACCGGCACCACCGCCGCCGACCTCGGACTGGGGGGCGGGCGCAACGTGCTCGAAACGCTGATCCAGTTGCAGCGCGCGCTGGCGGCCAACGATCCCGCCGCCATCCTGGCGACGTTGGAGAACCTGGACAAAGGACTCGACTCGGTCAACGAATCGCGCGCCATCGTCGGCGCGTCGCTCAGGCGCGTCGAAGCCACCGACACGGTGCTCGATCAGGACATCGTCGATCAGAATCTGCAACTCTCCAACACGGAAGACTCCGATCCCATCAAGGCCGCCTCCGAACTGGCGGCATTGGAACTCGCCCTCAACGCCACCCTCAACACCACAGCGAGAATATTGCAACCCAGCCTGCTGGATTTTCTGCGTTAAAAAATTTTTATCGAAAATCAAAAGAGGATAGCGGACGTCGCAGTCCGTTGCGGTCGGTCAATCGCCCGTGTCGTCGGTGCCTTCCGGCAGTAAAAAGCACGGGCCCATCTTTCCCAGCAGGCACTGGATGCGGATGGAGGCAAGCTGCAGGGCGGCGGCGTCGTTATCGTCGAGCGCTGCGCCCGCTTCGAGTTTTTCCGCGATGGCCTGCATGCGTTTTTGATCCTGCTTGACACGGTACAGACTGAACCAGCCGGTCTGCGGGATTTTTGTGTTCCAGTCGGCGGCCCATTCGATCAAAGGCGAAATGGACTCATAGTCGGTTTCGTAATCCTCGCCGCGCCATTTGTAGGTCCACGGACCTTCAAAGCCGTCCAGCTTTTGCAGCAGATCCTCCAGCCACAGCACGGTTTTCGCCATGCGGTTGTGGTGGAGCGTTTCCACGGTGTCGTGGTCGCGGTGGTAATGCGGCGTGCGCCCGCTGCTCAAAAACAGGTAGGGGATGGCGTGGATGCGGAACACCTGGTAGTCGCTGAACGCCAGCCCGCCGGTGCCGGAAACGTTTTCGATCATCGACATGCCCAGACGCCGCACATCGAGCGTGGGCACGCGCACCGCATCGACGAGCGGTTTGAGCGCCGGGGTTTTCTCCGCACCCAGCACGAACAGCGTGTCCTGAAGCGGCTTCCAGAAAACCCCGCCCATCAGGTCCATGATGATGGCGAGCCGGATGCGTTTGGGATCGATGCCGGTGGTCTCGATGCGGTTGTAAAACTGGAACGAGCCCATCTTTGCGGTGAGAAAATACGGCGACTCCTCCGCGTTGAACGCCACGAACAGCACGTTGTAGCGCTGGAACGCACCCGTCTTGGAAAGTTTGTGCGCCGTTTCCAGCAGGATCGCCACCGCCGAGGCGTTGTCGTCGGCCCCCAGGTAGGTTTTGCCTTCCCATTCGCCGAGGTGGTCGAAATGCGCGCCCAGAAGCAGCCAGTCGCGCGCGGGGTCGAAACCGGGCAGCGCGGCGAACACGTTGTGGCCCAGCCCGTCTGAAATTTCCTGCAGCATCGTTCCATCGGGAGCCGGCGATGCCAGGGCCATGTCCTGAAACGCGTTGAGGATGTACTCCGCCGCCTGCGCGTTTTCCGGCGTGCCCGGTGCGCGGCCCTTGAGTTCCTCGGAAGCGAGATAATGCGTGTGCTGTTTGAGTCGTTCGACGAGCGGTTTGAGTTCTGCCTGTGGCGTGGGGAGTTTGTCGGCGGTGAGGCGCTGGGGCTGGATGAGAAAGTAATCCGTGAGCCAGAGGGCGAGCAGACCGTATGTGATCAAGCGCAATCGCATGCGCAGGCCCCATCGTTTTTTGCCGGGATGCCGTGCGGCGTCGGTCACGATGTGAGTTCGACTTCCTCCTGATTGAGCGGCAGCTCGATGATGAAAGTGGTGCCGGTCTTGCCGTCGCTCTCCACTTCGAGTGTCCCGCCGTGCTTCTCGATGATGGAGTAGGACACCGAAAGCCCCAGGCCGGTGCCCTTGTCTTCCGGTTTGGTGGTGAAGAAGGGATCGAAGATTTTTCCCAGATGTTCTTTCTTGATGCCGGTTCCCGTGTCGGTGAATTCGATGCGCAGATGCCGTTCACTTGAAAGCGGGGAATCGCCGTTGGCCTGAACGCCGTTTTCCCGGCTATTGGCGATCACCTGCGTGCGCACTGTGAAGACGCCGCCGCCCGACATCGCGTATTTGGCGTTGTTGATGATGTTGAGGAAAACCTGGCGGATGCGGTCGTTGTCGAGGTAGAGACTGGGCAACTCTTCGCAGAATTCGCGCACCACCTCGATGCCCTCCAGGCTCATTTCCTTCTCGATGATCGAAAGCACCGAGTCCAGTTCCTGATTGATGTTGGTCTGGGTGAGTTCCACGTCGCCTTTGCGGGAAAACTTGAGCAGCCCGGAGATGATTTTTTCGATCCTCTGGATCTCCTCGGTGATGGAGAACAGGTCGTCCATCAGCGGGGTGTCCCCATCTCGTTCCATCAAAAGGGCCTGGGCGTGGCCGGAGATGATGTTGAGCGGGTTGAGGATTTCGTGGCACACTCCGGCGGCCAGCCGGCCGATGCCCGCGAGCTTTTCCGATTGCAGGATCTGCTTCTGCGCCGATTTCAGCTTGGCCATCGACTCTTTCAGGTCGTTGTTGGCGCGCACCAGATCCTGATGCGATTTTTTCAGCATCTGTTCGGTCTGCTTGCGGCGCGAGGCTTCCCGGTGCAGTTTCAACGAATAACGGATCGCATGCGACAGCGTTTCCGGAGAGAGCTTCCCCTTGGTCAGGTAATCGGTGGCGCCCGCTTTCATCGCCTCCACCGCCACTTCCTGATCCCCCTGCCCGGTCAGAACGATGATGGGGATCTTCACGTTGCGGGCGCGCAGGTTTTTGATCAGCGCAATCCCGTCCATCGCTCCCAGGCGATAGTCGCACATACAGATATCGTAGTCGCTGTCTTCCAGTTTGGCAACAGCGTCTTCGTAGCTGGAGGTGTGGTCGATGCCGGGGGTGGGGTCCTGAATGCCTTCGCGGATGAAATCCCGGATCAGAAAGATATCGTCTTCGTCGTCTTCGACGATCAGGATTTTCAGCGGTTGCTCGATCATGACGGTCAGTGGGTCGTCTGGGGCAGCTTCACCGTTTCAAACCAGTAGTGTGACAGAGTCTGGAATACTTTCACCAGTTCCTGAAAGTGAACCGGTTTCTGAATGAAGGAGTTGACCCCCAGTTCGTAGGAAAGGGCGATGTCCGTTTCCGCGCTGGAGGTGGTCATGACGATGACGGGGATTCTGCGGTAGTTCCGGTTGGTTTTGAGTTCTTCCAGAACCTCCCGGCCGTCCTTTTTCGGCATGTTCAGATCCAGCAGGATCATGCCGGGAAAACCGGAACCGTTGCCTCCGTTCGACGATGCCTTTAAGGAATCCAACAACTCTTCTCCGTCTTTAACCCAACGGATTTCATTGTTGACCCCGGCTTCCTTCAACGCTTCCAGCGTCAACAGGTAATCGTCTTCGTCGTCTTCTGCGATCAGGATCGTGAATGTCTGCGTCACAAGGGTCATCGTATCGATCGGAATCGGTTGTCCGATAAGTCAAATAAGTGGTTGAAAATAAAAAGATTGCTGTCTGTGTCGGGGTACTTTTAGGATACCATAAAATCCGGAATTTCAAATCATAAAGAGGGCCCCGGGATGTCGGTGTCAAGGTTGGGGGGCCCATCCATGCGGGGCGTGTCCGGGAGTCGTGAGCCTGAAAAAGGGTCTGGAACCCTTGATTTTCCGGCCTTTGGCGATCAAGGGTTCCTCATTAAGTATCGGAAAGAATGCTGTTTCCTTGATCTTTTCCGGCCAAAAAAAACAAAGTTTTTCGCTGCATCGAGCCGGCGCAGAGTATCGAAACGGGGATATTCACCGCACCCGTGCGCCGGGGCGGACTGGGGTCCGCTCCGGCTGGAGCGCATATGCGAACCGGTGCGGCCGGACGCAGTCCGGATTTGAGATAAAAAAACTTCCTTATTATAGAGACGGGTGAGCAACGCATCGGCTGTGACATGCAGGGATTAAGATGAACTGAGCATGTATTCACCTTGTTTTTAAAGTGAATGCGTTTCCCACCCCGCAAATCCGCCGTTTGAACCCGCGCGCAGAGCCGCGGGGAACCGGTAAATAATCGAAAACACAGGTGGAAAGCACACCGCTGTTTTTAGTATGCTGTGCGCAAGTGAGAGCTGCATCCGAGAATGCGGCTCCGGATTACGGAAACGAAGGATTCATCCAACTTGCTTTCTCAGATCATGAACCTGTCGAAACAGAATTTTTGCATCGCAGCGATCCTCTGCCTCGTCTTTGCCAGCGGGTGTTCCAAAAACCTCATGCCCGGGGAGGGTGCAGACGCGGATTCCCGTTTTGGAAGCAACACCCTCGAACAAATCGATGACAATTTCGGCCCGGTGGCGTCCACCTCAGGCGCGGAAGGAAAAACCGAAGCCGGCGCCGGCCGCGATTTCGGCAGCGTGGACCGGGGGATGCCGGGCGATGGTTCCACCGGTTCGTTCAGCGCCGAGCCGTTCGCCGGCGGCGATGCGGGCGGGCAGCCGGGCTCGGGCCGCGATTTTGGCAGTGCAGCGCCGGGGATGCCGGGTGACGGTTCTACCGGTTCGTTCAGCGCCGAGCCGTTCGCCGGTGGCGATGCGGGCGGGCAACCGGGCTCGGGCCGCGATTTTGGCAGTGCAGCGCCGGGGATGCCGGGTGACGGTTCTACCGGTTCGTTCAGCGCCGAGCCGTTCGCCGGTGGCGATGCGGGCGGGCAACCGGGCTCGGGCCGCGAATTCGGCAGTGCGGCGCCGGGGATGCCGGGTGATGGCTCCACCGGTTCGTTCAGCGCCGAGCCGTTCGCCGGTGGCGATGCGGGCGGGCAACCGGGCTCGGGCCGCGATTTTGGCAGTGCGGCGCCGGGGATGCCGGGTGATGGCTCCACCGGTTCGTTCAGCGCCCAGCCTTTCAGTGGACCGGATGGGGGAGCCCCGTCGAGCGACTCTCTGAGTAAATCCGCATCGGCGGACGCGCAGCCCGGCATCGAGGTTGTCGAAGAGGGCATTGCCGGTGGCTATGAAAAACCCGGTCCCGGCCCGGATTTCGGCAGTGCGGAACAGGGGATGCCCGGCGACGGTTCCACCGGTTCGTACAGCGCCCTGCCGTTCGACAGTGCGGGGGAAGGCGGCCTGGCCGCAGAGTCAGCCGATGGCGATTCGCAACCGGCAGGCGAGTTTTTGCGCGAAGAAAGCATCGATGAAGTGGGTGAAGTGGCGGAGCTTCCCCGTGGATACGAGAAACCCGGTCCCGGCCCGGATTTCGGCAGCGCGGAACAGGGGATGCCGGGCGACGGTTCCACCGGCTCGTTCAGCGCCGAGACGTTCGTCGAAGAAAGCCGTGTGATCGTTCCTCAGGAGCAGGAAGAAGCCCGGCGCTTTTTGCCTTACCGTTCCACCGACCACCTGCAGGACATTTTTTTCGCGTTCGATCGCTACGACCTGGACGACAAGTCGCGCAAGAACCTGAAGAAAAACGCAGAGTATCTGAAATCGTTCACGCAGTACAAAATCGAAATCGAGGGGCATTGCGACGAGCGCGGCAGCAACGAGTACAACATCAGCCTTGGCGAAAGGCGCGCGCAGTCGGCGAAATCCTACCTGATATCTCTGGGGATCGATGCGAGCCGGATCCGCACCATCAGTTACGGCGAAGAGCGGCCCTTCTGCACCGAAAGCAACGAAATCTGCTGGTACCAGAACCGCAGGGCCCACTTCCTCATTTCGGAATAGCAGGGGAACCCACCGCAAGGCTTTTCGGACAACGAAGGATTTAAGCGCTGTACAGCGACACAACGAATGCGACGGGAAGTATCAGCGGAACTGCGATGAGGGTGAGTTTCGCGATCCGCAAACGCGGGCGTGGGTGCGGTAAAGCTCGATAGGCGAGCCAGCCAAGCCACAGAGCGGTTCCTGACAACAGCGCCGCTGCGAAGCACCCGATAAGAATGATTCCCAACCATGCCAGCCCACACACATAGCCGTACTGGGCACTGAGCCTTTCATAGACCGCTACCTGTTCGAAGTAGGCCCATGTTGGAGGACCCACATAGGCAAGACCTCCGAGTAACCAGGAAATTCTTCGTTTCACACGCCTCTCCCCTTGCCCTGACCCTAGCTGCCATTCACAAGACGGACGAACCAACCAAAAAAAAGGAAAAACACCACTCCAAGAGCCGTGTAGATGAGTGCGGGTTTTTGTCTGTCAATCCAAAGAGTCATCCATTGACCCAACTTGCCTATCCCAAAAATGAAGGCAACGAATATGCCTATCCGCAAATACGTTTCATTAATTTCCCAGTCAGAAGGAATGAACTTCAAGCCTTTTATGACCAAGGGAAAGAAGGTAAACAAAAATAAGATTGCAAGAAGAAATGATACTAACGGGCTTGCCCAATTATGCCACTGGATATCAAAACACAACGATTCAAACCTGGGCTTCCATTTTCCTTCTTTGCATAATTTCCCCCAGGACTCCATTACCTGCATCATGAAAATCAATGTACTAAAAAGGTAAAAGAAAAGGATAACCACCCTAACCCAGTCTCCAAGAGTATTTATCCTTTTATCTGGGTTATGCCCATCGAATAAATGTTCGAAGAATAAATTGGTTCCTGTGAAATAGAATAGAAATACTTCCGAAAAGAATATCAACAAGAATATGCCGGTAAACGAGAAGTAAACCAGCCAAAACCACGTCCATCCCTTTGACTTTCCCAAAATGGGCATGAGCATGGGGTTGGTCTCTGCCTGTCTTTGAATGAATGCTTTCATGAAATTGAACGATCCGCTCCTTTAAATATTCGATCTGTGATCGTCATTATCACAGCGAAGAGAGCATCGATCATCGGTCAACAATTCGAATTGATATTGATAGCGCGGTCAGTCCTCAACCTGAGCGGCATTCTTCAGCATCGTCATGGCCTCGCCCTCAATCCCATCGGCGCCATCGTTGGTGAGTATCGTGAAAAGGAGAGTGCTTTTTTTCAATAGCAGCGCGCCCTGGGTCATGTATTTGTATTCGCTCGCCTGGGAAGACTTGTCGGTCACACGGTAGTAGTAACCGATGGTATCGGCGCCTTTCAGCTCTTGCACGGGAATGGTTTTCTCCAGCGCCTGTTCTTGCACCCGTTTCGCTTCCCGTTCGACATTGTTCCGCAACTGGGCCGGTGTGGGCAAAGAAATCTCTTCGCGCAAAGGATACATAGGCGTCAGGAGTATCTGATAAGAGGAACCGGACTCGGGTGTGAACACGATGGTGGGCGGCAGCGGATTGGGCCGTCGCTGCACCTTTTCCTGCCACGCACCGGGCGTGGAGATCTGCAACGCGCCATGCCCCGGAAGCGGGTAATGTCTCAGAGTGTTTTCTTCAGCCAGCGCAACGGAGGCCGCAAGCAATACAAACAGGCAAACTCCGTATTTGGAGATAGGGACCATCACGCTCACTCTCATTTCTTGCCGTTGCCGCCCAGGGACTGGGCGAGCTGGGTGACGATCACGTTGTTGCTCTTCTCTCCCGCGCTGGCAAGAGCCTGCAGCAGGCGCAGCTCCCGCAAAGCCGGATTGTTCTCCAGCATCTTGGCGGCGTTGGCGAGGTTGCGAAGCGCCGCGGATTCACCGCGCGCCCTTTCGAGTGCGGCCTGTCCTTCTTTTTTCGCCTTGATCTCTTCGGCGAAGATTTTTTTCAGCTCGCCCGGAAACATGATGTCCTTCACTTCCACACGGTGCAGTTTCAATCCGATTTTCTCCGCTTCCGGAGCGCACCTTTCCATCAATGCTTCGCCGACGGCGTTGCGCTGGGCCATCAACGCCTCGATGTTCTGCGCGCCGACGAGCACCCGCAGGGCGATCTGCACACTCTGGTACAGATCGGTCACATAGGACTCGGTGCTGTGGGTGGCGAGGACCGGGTCCTCCACTTCGTAGCGGATGCTCAAGCTCACTTTCAGCCCGATCTGATCGAGGCTGAGAACTTCCTGCCCCGGAACGGTTTCCGTGCGGATTTGTTTGTCGATACGGACCACTCGGCTGTTGAAGGCGTTGATCCAGTACATGCCGGGCGGCAGCATTTTCACGAACCGGCCGGCTTTGTACCTCAGGCCCACCTGGTATTCCTGCACGATCACCGGGCGTATCCACTTCAAGAGCAGCCAGAGCTCGATCAGTGTCAGCAAAAAAACAATGAGAATTTCCCAAAAACCCATGGCACCTCCTCTTGATAGATCGAATCGATTCCGGGAGCCCCCAGCGAAACAGCGGGGGTCTGAACCCGCAGGGCCGTTGCGTTGGTGCGGAAACCGCTGGTCTCCCGGAAAGGATCCGTATGGGAATTGAACCCACGTCTGGTAAGGACGTTCACCTTGGCAGAAGGAACGCAGTCCGGAACCGGACCGGAAGATTTCCAGGCGGCCGGTGAATCCTTCTGCCTATTCTTCAAGCATTTTGCATGCCAGCAAGCAGCCGAAGATTGGGTTGGAAAAACGATTGAATTTCCCTCTTCTTTACAAGCAGGGGTGAGCGCGCGTTGGGTTTGAAGGGAGCCGATTGCAAAGCAAGTAGCAATTTTTCATACAGATTGCTGAGAAGATTTCGGCCGCGCGTGGGGCCGGGAGGACGCTTCAAACAAAGCCCAACTCCAGGCCAGGAGCGAAGGAGGGAGGCAATGTGATTGGGCTCTTTTTAAAACGCGGTCAGAAATTTCCAGAGAAAATCCATCAGCGCCCCGAACTCCACCTCCTCGATCCCGTGCACCTGTGCGTATTCCACTTTGAAGGCTCCGTAGATCCCCAACACCGCCGCCACGTTTCGGAATGGTTTTAGGAATTCCTTCAGCAACTCTCCCTTCCGTATTTTTTTCACAACATCCATGAACGATTCTCCCAGAAGCTGCACGGCAACCGGTGCGACGATGGCGAAGGCAAGCGCGGCGAGCACCCAAAGGAAACCCGTGCGGCCGGACAGCCCGTTGTTGATGCTCACAAGCGGCGGCAACAGGACGATCAGAAACGCGAAGAGGTAGAAGGCGAAATTGCAGGCCGCTTCGATGAGCTGGTTCAAACGCGTGAAGAGGGAATTCATGATGTGGGTCTCCAATGAAAGAAAAAGGCGGGTTGCGCAGGTCACAGGATTTTGTGACCTGTCTTATTTTTATTCTTCGACCGAGATGGTTTGCTGCGTTGATAGAGAACAATTTCTTATCACCGTTTGAGGGAGACGCGGGCCGGTGTCGCCGCTCCCTCCTATTGCAGACCGCTCACGAGTGAAACAGCCATGAAGATCAACCAGAACAAAACATTATTGAGCATCCCAAGATGCGGCGTCCTGCTGACCGCCGTGCTTCTGTTGCCGGCCGCGCCTGCATTTGCCAAGGAAGCCGGCAATGCGGCCATGAGCCTGGAAAAACTGTACGCGCATGTGCTCGCACTGCGGTCCATACATTCTTTGTGCGACGAAGTGGCGCCGGAGCGGGCGGCGGTCAACAAAGTGGTGATGCAGGAGTTCGTCAAGAAACAAGAGCTCGAACGCATCGAAGATCATTTCTTAAAATCGCAGGAACAGATGCCGCTGTTGGCTGTGATCAAGGATCGGGGGCAGAAGATCGGCATTCCCAAGATGCGTGCCAAATTCAAAAAAAATCCACAGGCCTGTTCGGCGCTGCCCCTGTTGCTGGACAGTTATGTGAAAAAAACCGGATCCTCTCATTTGGGATCGACCTTCGACGCCCTGCTGCCACAGGCCGGCGCGACGGCGCCCGCATTGAAAGCCCCACCTGCCGCCGAGCGGGCACCCAAGCCGGCCGGTGTTGGTTTGAGCGGTGAATCGCAGAGGAAAATCATCGATATTTACACGACGGCGTCGGTGTTTCGCGAAGCGGTGACGCAATGTGAAAAAGTGTCCCGCAAAACCCGATCGGCAAACGACAGGGCCTGGAAGAAATATTCAAAGGACAACGCATTGCCTGCGATGACCGGGCTGGTGGAAGGGGAGTTGCCGCAAAACATCGAAAAGCTGAAGCCGCTCATTCCCGTTTTTTCCCGACAACTTTTAAAGGAAGATCCCGCGTTTTGCCGGAACCTTCCCGGTTTTTTGAAAAACAAGGCCCGGCCATTTCGGAAAGAACATCCCGAGTTGTACCGGGAGGCGAAGGCAACATACCCTGCGTATTTCGCAGCGGAAGAAACGCAACCCACACCCGCCAAATCGGATGCAATACCGTTGCTGCTCAACGACAACAGCAAGATCGTGTACGCAGAAACCCCCAAATACCACCTGAACGCGCTCACTGTGAGCGGCTATTTCGATGACGCATTCCAATACCTGGATAAAAACACGCTGAAGAAAAACGGCAAACGCATCGACGTCAAAGGCAAGCCGTATCATTATGTGCCGCCATTGCCCGATGGCACCCGGCTGGAAGGGGTTTTCAAGCGAAGCGGCGGCGCTGTGGGCGTCGGCGTCGTGGCGATCAAGTCGAAGACCCTCAAGCTGGCGAAGAACGGGCGCTACAGCACCTCGGCATCCTCGGGCGTCGTCACCCGTGCGCCAGCAGGCATCGGCAACAGCGGCGGCAGCAGCCGGGGAGAGGGGAGTTATCGCATCTTCGGCTACACGCTGGAACTCAAACCCGATGAGGGCGACCCCGAACAGATCGCCTTCTTTCCTTACCACAATCGGCGGTTCTGGCCGGACAGCAAAAAATCCAGGGACCACATCGGGTTTTTGAACATCGACGGAAAAATCTAAGTGAGACAGGATGAGTAGAAAAACATCAACTCAGACTCGCCTTTTGCAATAGCCTCGGAGTCAATCGATCCTGAGGCAAGCCTAAAACAAAAAAAGCAGCATTCACGCTGGTTTAAGGCAATGGTTGGTTTTCCTTTTCTTCCTTTTTATTTTTCATCTTTTCCTTGCGCCATTTTTTATATCTTCTTTGTAATTCAATCGTTTATTTATGCATTCTGTATGGAGTTTGGACCCATATCGGTGCCCTTCCTTTTCACAATCCTTCCTATATTGTTGGTGCATAGTGGGATGTGCGAGGGAAGAGACTTTTAGGGAGGATGACAAAATGTACCACTGGTTGATATGTGTAAAAAAATTAAAAGGAAGACAATCCGGTTTTTCATTTTCACTCTTTAATCTCAGGCGTTGAGCTTTCTTTTTTTGTTTTCGATTCAAAATCCATCCACCAATCAATACCCAAAAAATAGGAAATGGGAATTTTCCTTCTTTTGCGTCATGTCCACTTGCCCGTCGAAGTTGCGGTCGAGCTCGACCTTGGACACTTTCCCGGAAGCGTTGAAATGCTCCCAACGGTCCGCCTTGCCGTCCTTGTTGGTGTCGTATTCCACCTTGATGAGCTTTTGCGAAGGATCCAGATATTGCCACTGGTCGGGCTTGCCGTCGCCGGTTGTGTCGAAAGCCGAATGGTCCAGGACCTCGGCGGATAAAAACACGCTGCACGATCCGATAGCTCTGACAACGTCCGGCGCAACTCGATCAAGCAAAGGCATTTCTCAGCTGTCCAGGCAAAGACTTGGGCGCAGAGAGATTTAGGAATAGGGGACCTTTGGAATCAAAGCCCGTATAAATGGTGGGAAAGGAGTAAAGGTTTGCGTTTTAAAAAGCGGAAAATTAAAACTTCTTTTCTGCGGGATCGCCTTTCCGAAGTTCCCACAAATCGCGATAGCAAGGCAAGCGAACAAACCTATTATGGCCTTATTAATCAAAAGTAAACTGGGGAGGCGGCGTGCAAGCAATTGATTTAATGGAGCCAGCGGACGGAATTGAACCGTCGACCTACTGATTACGAATCAGTTGCTCTACCCCTGAGCTACGCTGGCCTTGTGTGGCAGGCAGGATGAAGCTGCTATTTAACCGATTTTAAGCATAGAAATCAACCAGATAAACCATGTCTCCTGCAAGAAACTTGGCTGGCTCCATCTTTTCAACCATCTAGAATTTACCTTCCTTAGATTTGTCCTTCGGGTAGCACTCTCGGGTAGCAAAATAATCCAATTAACTATCTGATAAGTAAGGAGTTGGCGTTCGACCGTCGTGAGAAAGTTGCCAGTTTGGGCTAATGGGTGGGCGGTGTGGGATGACGCTAAAAACTATAAAAATCCATTATGATCTGAGGGTTTGATCCTAAACCTGGTTGTTTCTGGGGGGTGAAATTTTGGTGAAGTTTTGGTGCACTTTTCGGTTTTCAGCTTATTTAAGTATGGCTTTGGTGTGAAATTAGGAAACCACTTCTTTTATGTAAAAACTGAAAATAGTTCCCCGTTCAATTTCTAAATATTCGTTCCATTGGAAAATTATTAATTAATTTTTTCCAATGAACCAGCCTTACACTTCGAGTTCTCTTCCTAATTTAAGATACCTGGTTTCTAAATTTACCAACTGAGCCGTTGTGAACGTTTTCAAATCCCGATCATCAAGCTCTTTGGACACATCATTCAATCTCATCCCTAACAATTTAATTCTTTTAAGTTTTGAAAGGTGAAATTCCTCAAGCGTCTCTTCCACTAACAGCTTCTTCCTATTAGAAATGCTTTCTGCATTTTTCTTGTTGTACTTCAATACGGTGCGCTTGCTCACCCCAAGTTCTTTGGCTATTTTGTCACAACTCCATCCCATTGCCCGTAGTTCTATAATTTTCAATTCCTTTTCCTGGTCAATCATTGGATATCCTCCATCTTTGACTTGCGGTTAATTTGAGTTAATCTATTAAAAAACAATTAGTTGGTGAGTTTGTGGGTTTCTGGACTCATCAAACTTGATTCCCCAATGCGATCTCTCAGTGGAAAAGAGGAATCTAACGAAGAAAAACTACTTTACTATCCTTAATTTTTTTATTATGCTGTTTTTATATCATTTTGCAGGGGGAATCGAGCCATGGGACGAGATTTTCATTCGATTATTGAGCGGATCAAACAAGTCAAATCATTGCGTTTTGACAGTCAAATTGCTGATTTATTAGGGTTTAGTCAAAAGGCGCTCACGGCCAGAAAGAGAACAAACAGCATTCCGGTAGACAAATTGAAAGTATTTTGTACTCAAGAATCGATCAACTATCACTGGCTGGCAACGGGGGAAGGTGAGCCATTGATTCGACCCGGCTGGGATGTGCAGGAGAATGATCAATCTATTGAATTGGAGCGAGTGGATCTATTCGATGTTCGTCTTGGATTCGAACCTAAATCGTCTCTTCAATTCTCTGGGGGTGGGACCGAACCCTATATGGTCATACAAAAGGAAATTTGGAAAAACTTTCATGGGCCGATACGGGCTTTTAGGGTTGAGGGCGTTGAGTACTCCCCTTTTGCTGAAAATGAAGACATCATCATCGTGGCCTGTGGCGAAAGGGAGGTTCATAAAGAACACTTATATGCCATTCGCACGCATCAATCATTGAGTGTCAGGCAGGTTTATTTAGATCATCCATATTTGATGCTAGCTCCCATTAAGCTGGGAGATGCAATCGAGAGTATTGATTTAAATAAAAGCCCCGATCCATTGGTGGGGAGAGTGATAGGAGTTATCAAATCACATTGAATTTAACTTTTGGCAACGTGGATGATGTCCCGCTGCAGAATGTGTGAATAAAAGGTCGCTCCTCGATATGCTGATTTCGGTATTGATGGAATCCGCATGAAGAGGAAATATATTAACCAAAGTCAATTAAGAGGTGATGAGATGAAAATTACCAAAGAAAAGTTGAAAGAATTGGAGGAAGAATTCAATTCCATGGTGGATGAAAAAACAATAAATCAGTTAATCATAAATGATATGGCCAAAAAGCATAAATATAGCCCCGAGAAATTGATGCTCCTTGCAGAAAAAAAGAATTGGAATGCATTTGGAGATAACGAAGAAGAAGCCGAGGTTGAGACAAAAGACGATGAATTCAATGAGGCAGATTTTTATGAAACTGAGTTCCGGGAAAAAATTTCTATTTCAGCAAATCTTCTATTGGATAAATGTGTAGAAAAGTTAAGAAAATTAGACATTAGAGAATTAACAACAGACCAAGCTTTGAAGGCAGCCCAGATTGGACTCAACCTCATTAGTAATGCTACGGGATCAGTGCGACTGGTTAGAGCCGGAGCTGGTTTAAGTTTGTATTCGGAAAGTAAGGTCCTTTCTTCTGATGAAAATAAGAAACTATTAGAAAAATTTACTAAGCTGAATGATATGTTTGGAAAATAATTACTTGATGAATGAGATCTCGAAGAGATTTGGTTGTGCTAAATTACGACATCAATTATAAAACAGTGAAAAATTCCTTTTGTGATTGGAGGTAATGCTGCATGATTGAACAAATTATCAAAGATATTTATGTGTAACACTGACCTGCCCCCAATAAACGGGTCCAGATGTTGTGTTAGGATTTGGATCTAAATCTTGATGCATGGGAGGCGGATATGAGTAGGAAAGTATTTCAACCTGGGCAGATCATTGGGCATTTACGGCAAGCAGAAGTTCTTTTAGCTAAAGGAGATACTGTGGGTCAGGTATGCCGTAAGATCGGTGTATCTGAACAGACCTACTACCGGTGGAGGAGAGAATACGGCGGTTTGAGCGTGGACCAGGTGAAGCGGTTGAAAGATTTGGAGAAGGAAAACGCTCAGTTGAAGAAGCTGGTAGCGGATTTATCTTTGGACAAAGCGATTTTGAAAGAGGTCGCCGGGGGGAAGTATTAAGCCCGGCGAAACGAAGGCAGGCTTTGGAGCACGTTCTTAAGGAGTTGGGTGTTTCTGAGCGGAGAGCTTGCCGGGTTCTTGGTCAAGCGCGATCCACGCAACGGTATCGACCGGTTGTATCGGACAAGGAAAAGCGGTTGATAAAACGAATGACCGAGTTGGCCACTCAGTATGGCCGGTATGGGTACAGACGAATCACGGCTCTGTTGAATCGGGAAGGCTGGGATGTGAATCACAAACGGATAGAACGTCTCTAGAGGCGAGAAGGACTAAAGGTTCCACAAAAACAGCCAAAGAGAGGCAGGTTATGGTTGAACGATGGTTCTTGCATCCGTCTTCGGCCGCAGTTCAAGGATCATGTATGGAGCTATGATTTTGTCGCCACCCGCACACATGATGGTCGACCAATTAGAATATTGATCTTGATCGATGAGTACACTCGAGAATGCCTGGCTTTAAAAGTGGCTCGGAGGCTACGGTCTCAAGATGTCCTGGAACAGTTGGGGCTTCTGTTCATCTATCGCGGATTGCCGGGTTTCATCCGTTCGGACAACGGACCCGAGTTCACCGCCAAGGTGATTCGGTCCTGGCTGGAAGAACTGGGCGTTCAAACATTATTTATCGAACCAGGCAGCCCCTGGGAGAATGGCTACAATGAATCGTTCAATGGAAAGTTCAGAGATGAGCTTTTAAATGGAGAAATCTTCAACACGCTTCTGGAAGATCAGGTCCTCATCGAGCGTTGGCGTATAGAATATAACCGGTTTCGACCGCATAGCGCCTTGGGGTATCGGCCTCCGGCTCCGGAAGCCATTCAACCTCAAAAAGTCGAAACTCTAACTTAGAAACTGGTACAACTAACAGGGGCAGGTCAACACTTTTCCCCTTGTTCGATAATTTAAATCTTATGCTTGGGATAGTCCATCTGGCGGTATTCAGGAAGGACATTACGCCAAATGCTTTTTTTATTATCAAAATTTAAAGGTCATAATTACTTAATTCAAGGAGCGACTTTTTATATCACCTAATTCATAAAACGTGAGTGTACTATTCATGAGGTTTATTTATCTGTGATACATCGCGGTTGCCAAGACGCTTTTTGAGCACTAGACAAAAATGAATATCTATTTCATGGAAATCATGAAACAACACCCTTCCCAGTGTCCCCCATGTAGCTTCTCATGAATATAGGGTTTCCACGACCAACCCTCCTCTTCTTGACCCCATCCGAAATATAAATACTGATTTCCTGCGATGAAACTTTCGTAAAAGTTACACCTCCGCCAAAATGATAAATAAAACTTCACTTAGGTTAAGTTATTGAAAATATTTGTTATACCTCTATTTCCGTATGGGTGTGTATTTGGTTGAAGTAGTTTAATTTATTGTGGGTATGCCGAACTGAGATTTCTGACTCAATCATCGAAAAAAACATCAAAAATAGAAGGTGAAATCGAATGAGTCCCTTTATTTATAATGGTTTGGGTGGTATTATTGCATTGTATTTCCCCAGTGGTAATTGATCGTTTGCCTCTTTTATCACAAACTTTGAATCCAGCGAAAATTATGGATTAAGCTAGAAAATTCGTATGCAGGGTACACTTTGAAGTAATCACGCTAAGCATAGATAATCTATATTTTATATGAGCTTATGAAGTTCACGGATAGCAATATTAGAGCTCTAAGGCCTAAAGAAAACCGTTACGAAGTATGGGAAACAAATGGTCGTGGTTTTGGTATTCGAGTTTCGGAGAAAGGAAAAAAAACCTTCATTTTTTTGTACAGATTTATGGGAACTCCCCGAAGGTTGACAATCGGGAGTTATCCGGAAATTTCACTAGAAAATGCCTTATCTGTTCACGCAGTTGCCCGACAGATTCTTGCTGAAGGGATTGATCCTGGGAGATCTCATAGCGAGTCAAATTACGATATTCAAGGCTCTTTAAATGTGGGAATGATGGTAGAGGAGTATATTGAAAAATACGCCAAAATGCGAAAACGCTCATGGAAAGAGGACCAACGTATTTTATATAAAGAAGTCATTCCAAGGTGGGGTCATAGAGAAGCTCAGGACATTACTCGAAGGGAGATAATTCTTCTGCTTGATGAAATTGTGGGGCGGGGTGCATTGATTCAGGCGAATCGTACTCTTGCTACTATTAGAAAAATGTTTTCTTTTGCTTTGGGGCGAGGAATTATTGAGATCAACCCTTGCCTCGGAATTCCTGCTCCCTCCAGAGAGAATAGAAGGGATCGTGTTCTGACCGAGGAGGAGATACGAATTTTTTGGGAAAGATTGGAAACCTCAAAAATGAGTATGGGGATTAAATTAGCCTTAAAACTTCAATTGATTACTTGCCAACGAAAAGGAGAAGTAATTACTGCAGAATGGAAAGATTTCGATTTGAATAATGGATGGTGGACTATACCTTCTGATAAGTCAAAAAATAGCAATCTTCACAGAATTCCACTGATTTCTCTTGCGTTGGATATTATCAACGAAATTAAAATATTCTCTGGTGAATCAAGATGGTTATTTCCATCTCGCAATATAAATCAACATATCTGTAAAACATCGGTCAATCATGCAGTTCGGAAAAATCAAGATCATTTTGGAGTAGACCCATTTACTCCACATGACTTACGCCGAACAGCCGCAAGCCACATGACAAGTTTAGAAATTCCACGATTAATAGTTAAGAAAATATTGAACCATTCTGAGCGGGATGTAACTTCTATATATGATAGATACAGTTATGATAATGAGAAAAGAAAAGCTATGGAAACTTGGGAGGAAAAACTAGAAACAATAATTTGAAGGATAGTTCTAAAAAAACTCAATGAAATCAATTTTTGCCTCGAGACTCATAACCATTTGGATGTTTAGAATGCCATCTCCAAGCAGATTCAATTATGTCTTCTAACTTGTTAAATTTAGGTTTAAATTTTAATTTTTTATATATGTATTGGGAGTCTGAAACAAGTGTTGGGGGATCTCCCTGTCTCCTATTTGATTCAACATATTGAATCGTTTTTCCAGTTACTTCATTTGATGCAAGTATTACTTCACGAACCGAGAATCCTTTCCCATTTCCAAGATTGAAGGACTCACTTTCTCCACCATTTAATAAATACTTTAGCGCTTTCAAATGAGCTTCTGCAAGATCAGAAACGTGAATAAAATCCCGCACACAAGTTCCGTCTGGAGTATCATAATCCGTTCCAAAAATTTTGAGAGCTGAAGAGGGGGGGGGAGGAAATAGTGCAGACTTTAATATTAAAGGGATTAAATGAGTCTCATTTTTATGATCCTCACCTAACATACCGTCTGAAGATGCACCGGCTGCATTGAAATATCTGAGGGATACATATCGTAAACCCTGAGCTAATGAAATATCACGCAATACTTGCTCGATAATGGACTTCGATTGACCATAAGGATTAATAGGTCGAATGGGATGTTTCTCCGTAATTGGGATTTCTTCAGGATTGCCAAAAATTGCAGCAGTAGAGGAAAGAATAAAAATATTGATTCCTGCACTGTTCATTTCCGTTAAAAGATTAAGGGTTTTGGCAACGTTGTTGTGGTAATAGTGCAGTGGGTTAGATATCGACTCTCCAACAAGTGACTTAGCTCCAAAATGTAAAACTGCAGAAAATGAATTTCTGGAGAATATTTTTTTTAAAATCGAAATATCTCCGAAATCCCCCAAAATAAAATTTGTATTTTGGCAAAGAGATTCTTGATGACCAGTGGACAAATCATCTAATACAGTAGTTTGATAGCCGGATTCTTGAAGTAATCGATTTACTATGCTGCCAATATATCCCGCACCTCCAACCAATAATACTTTCATTTGAATCAATTTCCTTTTTAAATAACTTGATCACTATTTTAGATTGATAGTCTCTCACAATATGGAGAAAGACCTATTGTGAATTGTGTTTATGATTTATTGATAAATTAGTATTAAGCATTTTGGGATTAATTTTTAGATTTTTTTTAATTGTCTTCAATTGATGAATGTGAGCAAACTATTTTGAGTCTACAGAAGTATTTTTTTATGCAGGTTTCCATATAGTAATTCTTTATTTGCTCACAAGAGTGAACTGAATCGTAGGAAAAGCTTAACAACTTAATATCCGTATGAATAATGAATAAAATAAGATTGGATTCGTGGTCTATTAAACTGTAGGTAATATATATTCACTATTGAACATTAAACTGACCATAATATATGGGACTTCAGCTTTTAATTTGGCTATTTGGTTAATTTATGATTCCGAAATTTTACTAATCGCGATCTGTTTCAGATACGCTTAATTGCGTTGATGGGACACAAAGTATTTCCGGATCTTCTAATTCAAAGCTTTGTTTACCAAACTGATTTTCTATTAATATTTCCTGGTTTTTTCTTCGCTCTGTTCCTCGTTTTGTCTCTTCGATCTCATAACAGGCCATGGTGTTATCCAGGTTGTTGATTCCTTCACCATTCTTATCAACAGGAGTACAATAAAATTCAGCCCACTTACCTACCCGGATGTCATCTCTGAAGCCAAATTGATCGTTTAGGCTGACTCGAGGTCTAGGATGAAGTCTCGATCTTCTTTTAAGATCATAGCATTGAAAATGATCCTCAGTGCTACCCGCGTTTAACGAGCAGGGCGTGCCTGAAGCAAGGACTGATAAAAAACTGCTAAAATCGATTGATCCTCCACCACTGGTTCCATCAACAGAGTCACCTATTCCAGGGCCGTCTATGCTTGGCCCACTAATATCGCCCCAAAAGTTTCCAGTTGCATCAATTGTCTCTGGCCCAGTATAGACAGCTCCACTGGAGTTTCCGATAATATTATTACCAGTGAAAGTGTTTGTAGAGATTGTACCTGGAAACTGTGAACTACTGAATTCAATCGCTGCACTACCATTGTTCAGAAAACAGTTTGCTGAGATTATATTATTTTGAGCACCCTTCAATGGATCTGTGCCATTTCCAAATGCCAATAATTGCAAACCTCGAATTCCATTTGAGTCAAAAGTGTTACCTGTTATCTGCGAATTTTTAGGGCCGCCAATAATGCCGTTGTTAGTGTTATTGCTAATAATATTGCCACTAATCTCTGCATTATCAATCGAGCTAGAGCCTAAATTTACGCCACTTCCGCCCGTGTTGTTGTCTATAAGGTTTCCATGAAATAATGGATTGCGTACCAAACTTGGGGCAACGTTTCGATTGCCCCAAAATAAAATCGCATGTCCACCAGGATTGTTGAGGAGACAATTGTTTGTGAAGTGGAAGCCGTTAAATTGAGACTCATTTAAAAAAACCGATGGTGACGTTCCTGTTACTTCTGTTCCATCGACTCTATTTTGACTCAATGTGATGTCGGTTCCTGGAGAGTTAAGTGATATACCTCGTTGCGAAAATTTTTCAATGATATTATTCACAATTTGTAGATTATTAGTTGGCCCTGAACTTGATATTAGCGCACTTAGACCAGTTGATCCTGAAAAGGTAAACCCATCGATGATAGATCCTGCCGAACCAGATATAAAGTTGAGTTGAACCCCTGTACTGTCGATAATAGACTCCATACTTGACCTGGCCTCACAAGCATCTTCATTGGCTCTAGCCCCTTGTAATTTAAGGCGTTTTCCTAGTGTGATGTTCTCGGTGTAAGTGCCGGCATCAACTGTGATCACATCACCATCCACTGCAGCATCAATAGCTTCCTGAATTGTCGGTTTGTCACCTGGCACATTGATTGTATCTGCCCAAACCGGTGATGAAAGATCTAGAGACAAGAATCCAATCAAAACTAGAAAATAAAAAAGTCGAGAAGTTGCACTGTTAAATATCTTTCCCATTTCTATTTCCTTTCTTCATAAAAAAAGTTTATTAATAAAATAATACCTTCTAAAACCTGTTAGGCATCTTTGGGTGCGTGAAAGAAAGCAAAAAGAATAAAAAAAATAACCATTACCTATATCGGAAAAATACATATAAAAATCAATGGTATAATCCTTATATTTTTAGATTTCCATTTAAGTTAGATTAGATTTCTATAGATTTTCAGCTAGGGGGATGACTTGGGAGGTGGATGTCTCAGCGAACTAAAGGAGTTTTAGGGGGGAATCATTCAGTGGCATTAATATTAACGGGTTTGTATCAAGTGAAAAGTTTTTAGCTCTGACAGGAAGTAGAATGTTTTTGTGCGATTAATAAGGCATATTAATGAAGCAAATATTAAAGTATAGAATTGTTATAGTTTAAATACACGGGTTAGATGGCTGGTCGGAAAATTTTTCTATCTTTACCTTCAATGCTAATCTTTGGGTAGCCCTAGCAATGGTTTAATCTAGTTATCGACACCTTTATTTTCTTATGCCATTAAGAATGAAAAAAATATTGTATCCATTAGATCCTGAGTCGTATTCCGCAATGAGCGATTCAGAATATCGCTCTTGAATTCAATTGGAAGTTTCGGGGGAAATGAGCAAAGATAGTTAGATTCTTTTAATTTCAAGAATGTGGTGGTCTCAAAGTTACTTGAATTTTGGGTTTTGATGATTTAAATTTTTTTCCGTAAATATGCCCATTTTGGGGCCTAGTAGAGCTCCCAGGAGAAAGCTAGATTTAGTTTGTGTAGATATGAATAGATAAACTTAGGTTAGTAAGTTCCTATCTCCAGTTTACGGTGGGGGGAGTTACATCTAAAGATACTGGATGATAAAGGATGTGGTATTGCATTATTGTAAGAAGATGTTTTAATTAAATTCTCATAACTATTTCGCTTTGGATGTGCGTCAAAATTCCATCACAGTCCTGAAAATTGACGGTTTTCGATTTTGTTGGCAAGGTTTCAATCCGTATACATTTTATAAATCAGTATATCAAACTGAGGAGGAAACTTAGCCCCTTCTTGTTGGGTAAGTTGAATAACATCATACAGCATTTAGTTTCAGTTCCTGTCCCCGTCCTAAAGTGAAGCATCAAAAGGTTTCTTTCTATCTCTTTTCCTCCATCAACTTCGCCTTCCCCCTCCCATCTTTTAATCGCTAGTATTTACAGATCTGACCACGCCTAAAAATAGTATTGATTCTAAAATTTATTTGCTCCTCTGTGGGGATAATATAAGTTGAAAATTATGGCCTCATTTGTTGGGAATTAAATTATTTTTGATAATTGGAGTGGCATAAAAATTGCTATTTTGTCAATCAAGTCTTTAGTCTTCAAAAGTTTGAAAAATTGACGGTTAAGTTTCTTCGCCAATTCTTAGAATAATATGTGAAGTAACTTGCTTTTTTTTTACTCCATAGTTTTCAGTAGTTGCCCTCTTAATATTGTGGCAGTTTCTCATTAGTAAATTTATCTGGAGAAGCATTAGTATTTACATTTGGTTCTGAGCCCCAAACCAAAATTTAAAAATATGCAATTGTCGGGAAAATATTTTTATGGAAGAGCTCCAAATAGCAGAAGTCATTAAAATTGTAAAAAGAAGAAGAAAAACACTTATTCTATTCGTTTTCGCTCCGGTTATTTTAACTGCGATTTATTTATTTACAGTGCCTCCTGTATATCAAGCTACAACAAAAGTATTAATAGAATCTAAGCCACCAAAACCGCTTTCTACTCAAGATATTTGGGTTCAAGATTCTAAAGACGACCAATATTTAAATACTCAATATTCTCTAATCAAAAGCCGTTCCTTGATAAAGAAATTAATAATTGAGCTAAATTTGCTAGAGAATAAAGAATTTGAAGATGCTAGCCCATTAATTAATACAAAACCTCTTCGAAACTGGGTCTCTTCTAGGTTGGAAGATATGGGGATTTCTCAAAAACGTAAATTGGGGAACTTTGAAGCAGACCCTTATTCACCTTTGGTAAACAAAATTTTGAAGAGACTTAAGGTTGTTCCTGTTAAAGAAAGTAAAATTGCTAATATCCATTTCCAGGGGTTTTCACCTCCCTTGATCGCAAAAATAGCAAATACACTGGTAGATATTTTTATTAGGGAGCAGATGGCTTACCAAGAGGTCCTTGAGGCAGATGCGCACAGATGGTTGAGTCGAAAAGTTGATGAGTTGACAAAACGGGTCAGCAAGTCAAATTTAGAGATGCAAAGTTATGTGAAAAATAAAGACATGGTTGAGTTGGATAACAAAAGAAATTTCGCTAACCAACAATATAGAGAGACGCTTTCGAAAATTACATCAGTCAGAGCAAAAATATTTAAATTAAAATCTTTAATTCAGCAATTAAGGAACGTAAATCTATCACCAGAAAAAATGTTTTATTCTATTCCGGAATCCATTAAAGATGATGCAATTCGGCAATTAAGGAAAACTTATATAAGTGAAAAAATTAAATTTGATAAGTTTTCAAAAACTATGGAGCCATCTCATCCGGACCTAAAAAATATACTTCGGAATTTAAAAGCCATTGAGGCGAGAATTCCATTAGAGATTGATAGCTTGCTGAGATCACTTATTTCTGAATTTAAGGCAACAAAAGAGCAAGAAAAGGAACTGCGGTTACTTCAAAAAAGGCAAAAAGCTGAGATTATGCAGTTAGATGTTAATATTTTTCAATTCAATCAAATAAAGCAAGATGCCGAGTCAAGTAAAAAACTTCAAGACCAACTAATGACAAGGGGTAAGGAGCTCGAAGTTTATTCAAGTTATTATGTTCCTCCTATCCGTTTAGTGGATCCAGCGGAAGTTCCAACAAAAATAATTCAGCCTAGAAAAGGTATTAGCATTATCCTGGCATTAACTTTTGGTTTATTTGGTGGGCTGATCATAGTTTTTTTCATGGAATCAATTGATGACACTATAAAAAATGAAGAGGATGTTGATCTCCAATTACCATTTCCACTTCTTGGTTCGGTTAGGTGGTTTAAGAACGATGGATATTTTTCTTCCAGCGATAAAGGTAAGTCAACTGGTACTGCAGACTTTCGTAATCTGCGTTCCAGGTTTTTAGCTATGATTTCGGAAAAACCAAATAAAATTTTTATGGTAACCAGTGCAACTCCTGGACAGGGTAAATCTACTATTGTCTCAAATCTTGCTGTTTCTCTCAGTCACGTGGGTAAGAATGTCCTCGTCGTAGACGCTGACTTAGAAAACCCTAAGGTTCATGAAAAATTTGAAATTCAAAAATTCCCGGGGTTAATTAATATTCTGTCTACCCCCAAAGTCTGGAGAAAGGCTATAGTGAAAACTAAGTATCCAGGGTTGTGGGTTATACCTGCGGGTAGACAAAATCTGAAATTTTCTTATTCTCCAGATGTACTATTTTCGACCGTTCTTAAGTCATTCCTGTTTGGATTAAGGAAGAATTTTGATGTGATACTTATAAAAACAGCTCCTACTTTAACTGTCTCGCAAGCTAGTCTCGTTGAGAAATATTGTGATGGTATTTTATTTGTAGTTGCTTCTGGAGTTAGTAATAAAAAATTGATCCAAAAAGCGATTGCTCAATTGGATTCCATTCCTAATGAGATAATAGGAAAACATTATTATAGAAGAAAAGAAGACAGAAACGGTATATTGCCAGGGGGGGGGGATGGCAACGAAAAATATTTTAGAATTGTGCTTAATAAAGTAAAAGAATGTGATGAAACGCCTTATGGGGAAAAACAATACAATAATCCTGATTATTGTGAAATTGCATAACTTATTTTTGAGGGGAAGTGCGGTATAGCTTTTCTTTTCTATCTATGAGTTTAAATTGAGTATTTTGGCAAATACTTGTTCAATTGCATTGTGTGAATAATTTGCTGATGTGTATCTATGGCTAAATATTTTTTACGTTAGAAATTCAAAGAAACAAAAACAAGTCAATTATGTCTGAGTATTGGATAGATGGTCTTGAAGTGTGAGTCTAGAAATTTCTACAGCAACATTCACTAAGGGGATAGCTAAAAAAGAAGGCTTTCAACTGTATGATTAGTCAAAAAATAAGAAGTGAATTTTAAGTTTTGTGAAGGTTGCGTATGACATGTGGGAAGAGAGAAAATACTATTTTGCTGAATAGAAGTATTTGGGTTGATTATGCAAAAGGAATTGGCATTATTTTAGTTGTCTTTGGTCATGTGGAGGGGGGAATTTTTAGTGCTGGATTTAAATATGACCAAAAAACACACTACATTCTCCAAAGTATTATTGGAAGCTTTCATATGCCTCTTTTTTTCTTTTTATCTGGATTATTCTTTTTCTCGTCGCTAAACAAAAGAGGTGAGGGAGGTCTATTTAAAAATAAAATAGAAACTATTCTTTATCCATATATTATTTGGTGTGTTGTCGATGGGGGAATCGGTGTTGCACTGTCCAGCTATACGAATAGAAATAACTCTGTTTCAGATTTGTTGTCTTTCTTATGGGTACCCTATTCTCATTTATGGTTTTTGTATGCATTGTTCTTTATTTTCGTTATTTCTATATTTTTGTACACACGTTTGCCCAAACAATTTTACGTATCAATTTTAATTGTATCTATTATTTTGTATTTGTTTGGTAGAGATATTCCTCAGATTGTTCCATTAAATTTAATATCAAATTACTTAGTGTTCTTTGTTTTCGGAATTAATTTTTTTCATATTAAAGATTTGTTTTCAAAATATATCCATATATTATTCCCTCTCTCATTATTAACATTTTTGCTTTGTCAGTGGTATTTTCATTTTAAATTAGAGCTGTTAATTATTAACAATGCAGGGTTGCTTACGCTCCTACTTGCTCTTGTTTCTATTGCTTTTGTTGTTACAACTTGTATTTTACTGCAGCATATTCAGTTGAGAGTGCTATTGACTATTGGCAGATCCTCGCTGGGAATTTACTTGATGCATGTCATAGCCGGAAGTGGTATCCGCATTATCTTGCATAAATATTTTGGAATCGACGATATATCCACACACTTGATCTTAGGAACTTTAGCCGGTATTACTTTTCCCATATTTGCTTTATTGTTCTTTGAATTCTTTAATGTTAGGTTTTTGTTCGAACCTAGTTCAAGATTAAAAAGAAGTATCCAGCTCTAACAGTAAAATAAATTAAATGATTTTAGTTTTTGCTCTAAGGGGAGTGCGTAATAGTTTGTCCCGCCCTAAGCCTAGCATTTCTGCATTGATTTTCATCAATAGCTTCTTTATATATTTTTAAAAGCTGGCGGTAGTTGATATCTGGGGAATATTTTTCTTCGTAAATTTGCCTTGCGTTTAGCCCCATTCGACGCATTTCTTCTTTATGTGTACTTGCCCAACGTACTTTTTTGGCAAGATCTTCGGCATCGCCAGGATTGAAAAGCAGGCCATTTACTCCGTCCTCAATAATCTCACTCAAAGAGCCTATGCGAGAAGCAATTACAGGCAGACCTCTTTCAAAGGCCTCTGCCATTGTCATAGGAAAACCCTCATACCATTCAGATGGCATTACAAGGAACGCTGCACGAGTCATTTCCTCCGCTACTTGTATCGGCTCTTTTCTTCCAATAGCAGTTACTTTTATTTGCGCTTCTTCATTCACTAGATTCATTAATGGTCCATCTCCGGCAATTTTTAAGGAAATATCCAAGGTCTTCCAAGCTTTAAGGAGTGTTCTTATACCTTTTTCTTGACTAAGTCGTCCAACGAATAGGGCGCCATTTCGATTGATTTTCGAATTTATTTGAGAATCTATCACATTTATAAAGTTGGGTTTGACCACAATCTTTTCAGAAGGAAAACCTGCTTCGACAAACTTTCCTTTGGAAAAATTAGTCAATGCAATGAATCGATCAACCTTTGTTTTCCACGTATTTTGACGTCGGTGATAGTCGATCATCCGGGCAACAATCAGAGAGCCTAACCTTGAATTGCGGTAGCAACCATGCAATACGGCCTGATATGGTGTCCCCTGAATGCAGTTATCACATGGCGATCCATCTCGCATAAGAAGAGCCCCTGCGCAGATGGTGCGATAGTTATGAAGAGTCTGAATCACCGGGATCCTTGCATCTCGACAGGCATCGTATACAGCTGGGGAAAGCAGGGGGAAAAAATTGTGGATGTGAACGATTTCAGGTGTGTTTTCATTGATGATTTTCTTTGTCTTTTTTTTTCCCCATTTTGAGTAAGATGTCTTCCAAGCAGCATTTACCTTGCTCCATAATCCCTGAATTGAGTTGTTAGAAATCGTGTGTAAATTGACTTTATGACCGCGTTCTTGAAGCAAATTGAGTTCGCTGGCGACAACAGCATCCTCTCCTCCTTTTTGCTGATAAGTATTATGAAAAATTTGTATGTGCATATTAAGCAATTTCCATAAATTAGTTTTCCTTAATATTTGTAAGCAATGAATTCTTTAAGTGGAGCCGGTAGTGGAGAAAAACACCCCAAAAAAAATAATATGGTATGGTTATAAAGGGTTTTTCAAAAGCATCTTCACCCAAAGAATAAACCCAAACTAAAACAAAATACGCCAAGAACATAAAAAGTCGATCCTGGCCAAGGAAATAACGTTTTTTTCGACAAAGGTAATATGCTTTTAACCACGCACGCATTAAATGTATATGCATCCAAGTAAAAAATATAGCTCCTAGAATACCAATTCGCCCTAGAATCGATATGAATGAGTTATGGGGCTCGCGAGCAGCATTCCCCATTATTCCGTGGAAATCCATCAGTGGGAAACCATAACCCAAACCCAATAACAGTTTTTCCGGACTTTCAATCAATTTATTGAGAATATCTTTCCACCAATTCAGACGTAGATCAACTCCCTTTGCTGCACCTTCTACACCAGTATTCTCAATTCCAGCTATGGCAGTAAAGTGATTGCCTATGAATTCAAAAGAAATATTTTGTCCAATTCGGCCCTTGATTTCTACCCCAGACACAATAACTAATATTAAAGCAAACAGGCCAGCCCCTATTGCCAAGCTCATTTTTCCAAAAATCTTTGGTCGATACCATAGCATCAATAATAAAATAGCTAATACTTGAATATAAATTGTTCTAGCTTGAAAAATCGCTACAGCATATGCGAGAAGTAAACCTGAAATTAATAAGTTAACTCTTGTCTGGTCTATTAATCGGCGTATAGCTTCCCAGAGAAGTATTACTCCAGATAAAGTATAATGAGGGAAAAGAAATGCTGTGTATCCTGAAGCTGCAGTGATAGTGGGGGAGATTACTTGTATGATCTCACGAAATGGAAAGGTTAAGGCATTAAGACAACCCAAAGTAAGAATTCTTTTCAACCATAAAAAAAGCCGGTCAATTGCGCTTGGCGATGATGCAAAAACAAAACCTACCCACAGGAAAAGAGATTCAATTACGTGAGTGGCATCACGAAATGCCCACATACCGTATTCCGGTAATGCCAACAATACTCTTGAGATTCCAAGGGTCCACCACATTAAAAAGGCAATAAAAATAATGTTGTTAGTAAAAAGGGGGACCCACTTTAAGTCTTTAATCAAAAAGCTAAGAGAAAATAATAATAATATTTCTCCTATCGGTATTCCACCTCCTGCGACAGGGGGGATGCGAATAAGCATAAAACCGTAGGAGAAAATCAAATAAGCCCCAATCACAAGCATAGTTATGGTGTGGCGAAGGCTCCATTTCATATATTTATTACAAAACTGATCTTATGTTAAATTATATAAATTAAACTGAGCTATTGCATTCCGCATAAACTTGAGCAACAGACTTTGCCCAACTATATTCTTTTACTTTTTGTTTCGCCTTTAGCCCAAGCTCACGTCGGAGGTGTGGATTTTGGGCGAATTGGAACATGGCTGACCCTAGATCTGACAATACTTGCGATTCTGATTTTCTTGCAGTCGATATCACACGACCAAAAGTATTGTCGACAACAACACCGGGTCCTCCTAAATCTAGGCAGATAATTGGGAGCCCACTAGCCATGGCCTCCAACAAAACCATGCCTCCCGAGTCGTGTAGGCTGGGAAATAGGAAAGCATCATGATTTGCATAAAGGAGGGACAATTTTTTTTGATTGAGCCATGGCACCCAGTTTATTTGATCGAAGACCCCCAATTTTTTTGCAATTGTTCGACATCGAATCTCATCGGGCCCATTACCAACAATTGTCATCTGTGCATAAGGAAAGTTTTCTAAAAGGCGAGCAAACGCAGGAATTCCAAGATGCATTCCTTTCCAGTAAAGTAAGCGACCAACATAAAGAATTCTAAATCGGTTCATGCCTACTTGATATTCACAATGTTGCTGAAGAAAACTTGAAGTTTCATTTGGATTAAAGCCAATTGCAAGTTTCACAACAGCCTTTTTTTGATATTTAATCGGCAAAAGGGAGAGAGTTTGCTCCGAAGTTGTATAGATTCGTTCTGCTTTTTTTAAAGTCTGGCGAAGAATAGGGTCAATTCTAATCAAATAATTCGCGAGATCGCGTAAAGCGTCTGTAAAAAAACCCCGCAATCCGTATCCTAGACGTAGTCGCCAAGGAGCTCGCTCTCCACCTCCCACAGGTCCGAAATCAAATGGGATTCCCAAGTTACCCATGAAGCTGGGTTGGCGAACATTGGCAAATGTGACATGATGAACACGATCAAATTTCTCAGTCTCATGAACCTTTTTAGCAAGGAGATAAGCTTTCAATTGCCAAATTAAATAGTAGAAATAAATTCCGCATTTGCCTTTCTTCCACTTTTGTGCCCATCGTGGCAAATCATAGTAAATGAAATTAAGCTTTTTGATAAGCGGAAGCTTTTTTATTTCTTCTTCGATGTTAGCCCTGTTATTTTCGCGTGTAAGTACCCAGACGTTATGGCCAAGGCGTGATGTTTCAATTGCCCATTGCCAACCTACAGCAGGTTCGGACCCTTTATTTGGTTCGCAAGCGTAAGCAGACAACAAAATTTTCATAAAGGTTTGCGTCCCTCGATATAAAGTGAGTTTCTCTTATTCTCTCTTCCATCAATTTGAGCATCTAAATAATGCCCATTCCAACTACTGCATGTCACTTTGTATTAAAGAAATGCAGTTTTATATTTATATAATCCGGCTTCGGGCAAAAGTTTAATTCAAGGAATATTTATGTCCAGTTATGTGACTCTCCGAGCTTGCCTGACCACCAAGAAATATTCGCTCAATTTTAGAAAACTTCATGTTTTGTCGCTGCGGACCTACTAATAAAAGAAATCATAGCAAGCTTAATCATATTATTCGCAAGTTCTAAGAGCAAATATCTTATGGAAGCTAATTATGTCGCTGCCAGAGAAGGTCTGACAAAAAGCTAATCTTATATAGTAATTTTAAAATCCACAGTGTGTAGGGAGAAAAGTCTACATTGATCCATCCCAGGTGAGTTTTTACACCGTATTCTAAGTTGACGAACTTATTACCTTCTTTTGTCTGTTTAGTTTGAAATATTGTTTTGGGCTAAATAGATATTTGATGGTTTTCTCCAAGTCTTAAAATCAGGGCATTCATAAAACGTTCCCCATCAATTTAAAAAAAAATAATTTCAATGGTTGATTATTCATCTTATGAGCCTGCCACCAACTATAAGATAGACAAAGTGCGGTCAATTTTTGTAGTAAAGTCCGAGAGATCCCGAGAGAGGTTATGTACTTTAAAAAAATGCGGATATCGGATCTGGAAAAAACTTCTCTCTCATTAAATAGGAATGCTTGAATCGATCTATAGTAAATTAGGTCAAATAAAGGAAGGCCATGTTTGGATGCTGCCTCCCAGTCAATAGCACGTATAGAATTATCCACGTTTTTCAAATTCCAGGGTGCGAAGTCACCATGTATCCAGACGGCTGGGAGAGTCAAAGTTTTATCAATGCTTGAAAGAGTATGTTCAAAAATGTTGAGAAGATCAGAATCTATATGCTCTAGAGCATGTATTTGTTGCGTAAAATCTTCAACGATTCTCTTTATGGATATTGATTCCCCAGGAACTGCTAGGTCGATTAGACAATTCATATGATGTTCTGTAAGACGTCGATCGGTTGTTTTTCCAGCTACAAATTCTTGTGTTGCTATAGAATTCTTTCTATCAAGGAAAAGTCGGGCGGGTGCCATCCCAGGTTTTTCATGCATCAGTTCATATAGGACATCGGCTTCATGGTTAATTGCATGACCTGCTGCAGGTTCTAATGGAATTTTGCCAATTGCTTTTACTTCGTTTTTTGGGGAATCAACCAAACCCAGAACAGCTTTTCGGTTTGGTCCAGGAGTGCCTATATAGATCACTGGAACCGGAGGATTGGTGAAAAACCACCCCAGGTGACCCCAATTATTCCATTTAGGGGCAATGACTTGTAAAGGAATAACACCAGGAATGCAGTTCAGTCTTTTCGCTCGATATGCTCCTATTAAAAATCGCCATTTGATGCGTGATCGAAAATCGTAAGGGCTCCACTGTTTGAGAAAAGGCAATGCAGATTTTGGTTCATGAGGAAGTATCCACCTAGGCTCGCCCTGTTTTCCTGGAATCATCCAAAATTGGGAGCAAGGTGTACAGGTCTCAACATTTACATTGATATCTGTACCTAAGGGAAATATTTTTTTCATCATATTAGTAAACATATTACAAACCACGTTTTTCTATCCGTTCGGCCATATAGTTAAGAATTGAACAGTTAACATCGGCAACAACATCGTCAAGAGTTTGAGAAGCATCAATGACAATACAATTTTCCATGACTTTGAAGAGTTTTAAATATTCATTTCTTTGTCGTGCCGTTTCTTCAAATGGGACTTCTTGTTTACGGTCTTGTAGTACTTCAGGTGGTGCATCAAGAAGAATCCATAAATTAGGCTTAGGTATCATCTTCCCAATACATTTGGCGAACCATAACGGACCACCATAGCGGTAGCGTCTTGGATCTACCAGAATATCGTGGAAATAGCGGTCATTGATTACAAGTGTTGATCTTATGGTTTTTATCCATATAGTTAACCACCAGCCTATAAAGTAATCGAACCAAAAATAGATAACTTTCGCTAACGATTCGACTTTGTTTCTTACCTGATGACTATGTGGGGAAACAACAGGTTTTCTGTTACTACTTTTAATTCCAAGGCCTGGGCGAAAATGTGAGGAGGCGGTGTTGCGGAAGACAGGAGCCAAGTCTAGAATAATCTTGTGTATGACGCTACTTTTTCCGCTTCCATCTGGACCCAAAAAGGCTATATGAAGTCCTGTTGGAAATCTTAGTCGTTTTATTAAACGAGCTATCTCTCTTCCCCGTGACATAAATTTTCTTGGTGGAAGTTTAGATTGAAGAGATTTTTTTAGTTCGGGTAATTTTTCTTTAACTTTCTTCCAGTTTCCTTCTTGTGCTGCTTTGCGTATAAGTTTTGCGTCATCATTAAGCCAGAATCGGTCAATTTCCTTGTTGCACTCATCTTTTGCTGTTGCCCAAATAGAACTCAAATAGGTTCCATGGTCTTTGTTAAGTATTTGCTTCTCGATTTTTTTTAAAAGGTAATAAATAAACTCTTTGGCTGAACCTGCAACGAAAAATCCTTTTTCCTTTCCCATTTCATCAATTGCAGGTTTACGCGTTAATAAAATTTCATCCGCAGTTAGATATTTTCTACCATTTCGGAAGTAATCGTTGCAAATGTCTGGATGAAGAAATTTTAATTTTCCGTCATTGCCATTCCAAGACAACGCTAAATAATATGCAGATTGTTCATGCTGGATTATTTGCGCTACTCTAATTTTGTTTATAAAGCTAAAGTCCTTAATGAGGAAATGAATAACTTTAATTGGATCAGAATCGACGACTATATCTATGTCTGATGTTATTTTATTGGGTAATTCGTTGGTGGGGCCTACAACACAGTAATTAAATCCCTTTTGGTCAAGGTAGGAAAAGAATGTGGATAATATTGACGAGGTCTCATTACTTGTCGCTTCTTTAATAAGCATATTTTATCTTTTTCAAGCCGGACCATAGGATAAAAACCTGAATCGCACCAACTGCCGTAATTCCTGCCATTACTCCAAAAAGGCCAAAATATTTAGCAATTGGGTATGCGGTAAGAACGCTGAACAGGGTCATCCATGCAGAGGCGGTGAATATTACTTGAGAGTTTTCTATTGCCCGTAAGCCGGAAGTTAAAGGAACAATTGTAGATATTAGCAGGTAATAAATAGCCCACCATCTGAGTAAACTCCCATAACTTGAGTACTTTTCTCCAAATACAAGATTGAGCCAGAAATCTGGGGCTATTGCCGCGACTATTGAGGTGATTGCTGTGACACTACATCCAAAGGTTGCAACACGTTTCAAGTATCCAAATAGTGCTCTGTTGCCTTTATCATGAAAATGTTGCGCTGCGCGTACTGGTACTATATTTTCTAATCCGATAATCAAGATATGAATCACTCCCATTAAGTTTTGCGTCGCTTTCAAAGCACCCACTGCGGATGAACCTAGCAAAGCACCTGCCATTATGATGAAAAGATTTCCTGTGGTCCATTGAAACAAAGCTGAAGCTGTAAGCCACTTGGAAAAATGCCAGTGTCGGTAAGCTATTTTGCGTAGTATTCCAGTACTTATTTTTATTTTTCCTACGAAGAATATTCCAGACATGGTAGCGATTGAAGCCATAACTGCAATGACTAATAATACTCTAGTTGTATCCATTTCATCAGGAGATGTTTTAAAAAACAAAACTAGAATGGCAATTTGTCCTAGATAATGAATTGCATCATTGAAGAAAGCTCTTTGTAAATTTCCTAGAGTAAAAAAATAACGACGTAGAAATTCATGCGATTGACAGGCAAGGGAGGCGATTGCAATTGGTAAAGCTAAACCTTTCACTTGGAAATCTGGAAATATAACACTGCAAAATAATACTACGATATATAGAAATAAAGAGACAGTGCACGAAAAAATAATATGTTGAACGATAATTGCGCCGTAATAGGTTGCAATTTCATCCTTGG
Organism: Nitrospinales bacterium; assembly: GCA_965223345.1. Lineage (GTDB taxonomy): Bacteria > Nitrospinota > Nitrospinia > Nitrospinales > VA-1 > CBDCWG01. The sequence goes on along the minus strand of CBDCWG010000012.1, from coordinate 601,166 downwards.
ATTGCTTGGGGCCGATGCTCATCATCGGGGAATTAATGGCAGCATGTTGAATGCTCTTAACAAATAAAATCACCATCCATACTAAAGTATATCGTCCGAATTCTTCGACACCCAGATAGCGAGCCAGCAAAATACTAGTGAGGAAATTGACGCCGCTTACTAAAGTCTGATCAGCTAGAGCCCAATTTGTCTGATGATAACGAGTTAAAATGTTGATATTGACCTGGCGGGGCATTATTTATTGTTACCTCTAAAACGAATTACCTTTGCTGGTATGCCTACGGCAATCCCTCTTTCTGGTATATCTTTGGTCACAACGGCTCCGGCACCAATTACTGCTTTATCTCCAATAGTAATTCCGGGCATGATAATGACACGTGTCCCAACCCAAACATCATTTCCAATTACTACGCCAGCAGTCTCAGGAGAACCTTGTTTGTTTATTGGAATTAAAACTTCTTCAAATTTATGTGTGTCAGTCATGATAACAACATCTGGCCCCATAACTACGTCATTACCTATAGTTACGTTTCTCCCTATTTTGCTGTTTTGACCCAGTTGAGCACGGTCGCCTATTTTTAAGCCAATCCCTTGGCCCAAATAGCTACCTTTTTTTACATATATCTGAACTCCACACTCTTGAGCAATATATCGAACTAACAATCTTCGTAATGCAAATGCTAATGAATATCCAGGCATTGGTTGGGCAGGAAGCCTGATGCCAATAGAGTAATAAATGAACAAGCAAATCACCTTTCTCAACCGTTTTATTACTTTCAGTATTCGTATAGAAGTCGATTTATCTCTCTTTATACTTGAAGCATTATGTAAACCTTGGAAAAATCGTTTCTTTGATATATATCCAGTTTCTTTTGCTTTATTAGTTCTTTTTAAAACATCTATGGAAATTTTTGATGTAGACATTTAATTCTTCATTTATTGAGAAATCGACCCAGCCCATATGTTTATTAAAAACAGCTTAAGCTAGGGTTAAATATTTATCGAATAGTAGATGTTTTGCTCCATCCAGTTTTACCGGCACCATTTATTTTGATATATAAAGATCCGTCAGTCACTGAACAAATTGATCCCGGATTTGCACTGATTACATTTTCTGGGCTAGTTTCAGCTGTATACCAACCGATAGGCCCTAATTGCATAGATGCCCATTTACTGCGCCCCATTACAGCAAATTGTCGTTGCTTACTATTAATTGAATTCTTTAAGTCACTTAATACCCACTCGTAGCCATCTTGAATTAAATTTCTATAAGTTATAAATGGAGAAGAACCTTCGCCATGATTAATAAGTACAATGGACTCATCTTTAACACGCTTATCCTTCCAAGCTTGCATATTGTTAAAATCTAGATTCAGACCATTAGCACCACTAACTGGATTATATTTAATTATTGCATGGTGATTATCAATAGAACTTGCTTCAGCTTCTAAGCCTTCGATGAAAAAGTTGCCTGTTCCATTAAGACGTGCATCAATTTCGATTGGATACATCCCACAGTCATCGATCTGCACTCCCCAAAAACCTATATTGATATTATTTGACGAAGGAATGCTTTCATAATGGAAAAATCTAGTGCATCCAGCACCTGTCAAATTAAAAGCGTAGAAGTTTACTGCGTTGTGCACAATTGCAATTGCATTTCTTGGTGCATTTCGCAATGAAACATTCCTGAGGTGAGTATTAAATCCGGTATTTAATAGTCTAATGATGTCATAGTTTCCCGGGTTATTCTTTTTATTGCCATCAATCATCATATCTTCAAAATAAACATTGTGGGCAAAATCGGAAAACGTGGGACGAGGGCCGAAAAAATGCTTGCTTACATTATCTCCTAGTTTTAGAACTGTACCTCCTGAAGAAGTGCTGACAGGAACACCCGCACCGTGAAAGCGAATATTCGATGAGCACTCGATTAAATAGTTTTGCTTTGATGAAATACCTGCCGCATCTTCAATATATGTTCCTTCGCCAATAAAGATGTCTCCAGATTTTCTTTGTTGTTTTCCGCTAGCCTCATCAGGCAATGATTCTACGGCAGCGCGAACAGTAAGCTTTGCTGAATCAGGATGAAAACCATTGTTTAAATCATTTCCGCTCTTTGATACGTATCTAGTTTTAGGTGATCTTATGCCAGGAAAAGTTAGTGTGTTGACTTTATTATGTTGCGCACTAAAACTGTTTAATGATGCTGCGACTGCTGGAAAGGCTGAAATTACTGAGCCACCTGTAATGCTGACGATTAGGCGATTTAAGAAATTTCTCCTACTGATCTTATCGATTTCCATATTGAGTCAAAAAGTGGGTTCATAGATAGTTTTAATTAAGAATAGCTAATGTGCTGCCCCTTTAGTAGATCAGCTCGTTGATAGGAAAATTTATTTTAGTAAAAAGAATAGTTAGGGCAAGTCTTTGAGCTCCTTTTCTTACACAGTGGCTACTTGCCTTACTTGTTCCTCAATCCAAGCATACGTTACCCTCAACCCCTCAAATAGCGGCTGGTCTGGTTTCCATCCAAGTTTCTCTTCAATTAAGCGGTTATCAGAGTTTCTACCCCGCACGCCAAGGGGACCGTCAATATGTTTAATTGGCAAGGTCTTTCCCGCGATTTCCATGACCATATGTGCAAGTTGATTTATGGAAACCATCTCCTCTGATCCAATGTTTACAGGACCAGTCCAATTTGAACGCATTAGCCTTAGTACACCTTCGAGGCATTCTTCAATATAAAGAAAAGACCGGGTTTGATTTCCATCACCCCACATTTCAATAGCGCTCCCGACTTGCGCTTCTGCTATCTTACGACACATTGCAGCAGGTGCCTTCTCACGACCACCCTCCCAGGTACCTTCAGGGCCGAAAATATTATGGAAACGTGCTATTCGTACTTCCATCCCAAAATTTCGATGAAAAGCAAGATAGAGTCTTTCACTGAATAACTTTTCCCATCCGTATTCACTGTCAGGGTTAGCGGGATAAGCGGAGTCTTCAGCCGTTTTGGGATTACTAGGGTCAAGTTGATTGTGCTCTGGATACATGCAAGCAGAGGATGAATAAAAAATTCGTTTTGCCTTTTCTCTTTGACAAGCTTCGAGAATATTTAGATTAATAAGGGCGGAATTGTGCATGATATCGGCATCATTATCCCCAGTAAAAATGAACCCAGCACCGCCCATATCGGCGGCCAGTTGGTAAACCTCGTCGAAATCTCGGTCAACGATTTGCCGGCAAATTTGGGGATCTCTCAAGTCGCCGATTACGAATTCATCGGCTGTAGATTCCGAAAAAATTGGATTTTTTAAATCAACACCTCGAACCCAGAACCCCTCTTTTTTTAGTCTATTAACAAGATGACTTCCAATAAATCCGCCTGCACCCAAAACTAAAGCTGAATTTCGCCCATTTATGTTCATTTGTCAGGTCTCCCCAAATCAATTTCTTTATTAATAAAGTTTAAGTGCCTTCTTATATAAAGTAGTCCAAATTATATTTTATAGCGCCTAAGGCCCAATAGTTGCTTGACAATCAAAAATATAAACAGTGGATTGTTTCTAAAATATCTTTTCCACAATCGTCGCGGCTCTATCCATAATCGAAACAACCATTCCAACCCATTTTTTTGCATCCAGAGCGGCGCTTGTTTAATCAAGCCTGAGTGAAAATCGAAGGCGGCTCCAACACCGATTTGAACAGGAGCATTCAATTTATTCTTATTATTTGCCATCCAAAGTTCCTGTTTAGGAGTACTAAGACCAATCCATACAATATCTGGCCTTGTATTATTTATCATTTGGATAATTTCGTTGTCTTCCTCAATACTGAGGTTCCGAAATGGAGGTGAATAAGTTCCAACAATTTGGATTCCCGGAAATTTCTCTTCAAGCTTATTTTTAAGAAGTTCGGGAACACCTTTTTTGCCACCATATAGATAGTGTCTGTATCCTTGTGTAATAGATTTTTTGCAAACATTGAGCATGAGATCAGGCCCGTAAACTCTTTCAATGTCATTATGCCCGAAATATTTCCCGATCCATACTAATGGCATACCGTCTGGCGTAACCATTCCTGCTTGGTTATGAATTTGGCGTATATCTTCTTTTTGCTGACTTTCCATAACGCCATGGACACCTGTAATCGTGACATAATTCTTTTCACGTTGTTCTATCCACTGGATAATTCTTTCGATTGCTTTGTTCATATTTATTGAGTCGATACCCACTCCCAAGACATTGAACCTTTCAGGAATAGCTCTGGGTTCAGCGATTACAAGAGTTTCACCAATCATATTTCCTCACTCCCTATGTTTTAACTTATTACAATAATGAAAAGTTAAGGTTCCTATTAATCAAGAGAACAAAATTTTCTAGCTGGAAATGGATAAATATGAAATATTACGGATACACACTCGAATCCTATAAAAATATGATAGGAGTTTAGAGTCTATATATTCGATAGTTCTTAATATGCGTTTTTTTGAAAAATAAATACAAAGGCACTCAGGAAAAGAATTTTTAAGTCAAGAAAAAATGACCAGTTTTCGATGTAATGCACATCAAAGGCTACCCTGGCCTTCATTTTTTCTGTTGTATCTGTTTCTCCCCTCAGCCCATTTATCTGTGCCCATCCCGTAATGCCAGGCTTAACCCGATGTCTCGAGAAATATCCATGGATAATTTTCCCAAATTTCCCATTTAGCTCTACGGGATGTGGTCTAGGTCCAACAAGAGACATTTCCCCACTAAGAACATTTAGAAGTTGTGGGAGCTCATCTAAACTTGTTCGCCTTAGAATTTTCCCCAAGGGGGTAATACGAGGGTCATTTCGGGTCGCCTGGACCATCTCCACATCAGACAATTCCGTGTGATACATAGTTCTAAACTTAAAAACTGAAAATGGTTTGTTATTAAAACCATCTCTATTTTGTCTAAATAGAATAGGCCCTTTACTTTCAATCCTAATTGCCAAGGCGATCAAAATCATAAGAGGCGAAAACAAGAGCAATAACGCAAAACCAAATATTTTATCTTCTGCGTTTTTTGCAAAATTTTTCCAGCCATCCAGAGGTTTGCACACCATGTTCAACATAGGTAAACCTCCTATGAGTCTAAAAATAGGTTTCGGGCTGGAAAATCCGGCTAGGTCTGAGCTTAAGTGAATGGACACCGGTAACTCGCCAATCTTTTTTATTATTTGAAAGATTCGTGTATCCGCACTCCAAGGCAACGCAATTAGAATGTCATCCACCTGATTGACCCTAGCATAATTCAAGAGATCATCTAATGTTCCGAGAACAGGTATTTCAATTAGCGAGGGGCTAATTCGTGTTTTTCTGTCATCAAAAATACCCAATACCTTAAGCCATGGTGATTTTTCTTTCTTTAGTTTCTCCAAAAGCAATCTAGCCTGCTTCCCACTTCCGACTATCAAAAGATTTCGGATAACTTTTCCAGATTTAGCCCAGCGCTCAAATATGTACTTAAAAATTATTCGCCCAAGAGTTAAAAGAGTAAATGAAGACAAAAACCAAGAAAAAAACCAGATACGCGAAAATTGCTCAGATAGCTTAAAAGCAAAGGCTAGAGCTAGAAATGATAAAAAGCTAACCGAAAAAATGCCTAAAATTTTCTGAAAATGTTTTTCCGGCGTATGAATTGCTTCAAGTTCATAGCATCCTGCTTTATTCAGGGCTACAATCACAATGACGCTTAATATCATTGTCGCTGTTGGGTAAATCCAAATACTTTGCCCTATCCATCCCAAATGGAACCACTGAATTGTTGCTCCTGTTGCAATAAATATAAGCGCATCGAAGAATATAATAAGAGTAGTGGCGGTATTCAGCGAAAACGATTTAACATCATCCTCCCGCTTTAAAAAAAACGGTCTTTCGCTTGCATTAGCAACAATTTTGTGAGTCCTCAGGTTCACCAAAAAACTCCAATTGACCTTTTGTGTTTTAAGAAGTACTTCACTAAATTAGAGGAATTAAAAATCAGATAGCTTTTAAATCCTCAGCAAACTTTTCACTTATATTTCGTGTTTATAAAAAAGTATTTTTTTAGAAGTTACCTGAGGTGAGGTAGCAATATCTATGCCTTCTTGGTTGGGGTAAGTGAGGTTTTATTAATAATTTCAAAGGAGTATGTTGAGATCTTAAAAAGGTAATAAAATAAAAAGGTGGGGGGTATTTTGATTCAATATATTTTTAATTACCTACAGATAGAAAAAGTTTCATTCCTCTAGGGCGTCAATAAATCTATGGTGAATAGGTGGGAAACCCATTGATAGTGAAGGATATTTTGACGCTTTTGAAATTGTTTTTGAGAAGAAAGTTTACGGAACGATACCTCTATTTTAGAGAGGTAAAATTTTATTGAAGGACTCTTATTATAGGAGTATCAGGTCATTTCACAGAGAAATCGACGGAAGAAAAAAATGCGGTGTGAGTTAAGTTCACGAACTTCATGGAAAAATTAATAAATTTCTACTTTTAATGAGTCAAGATCAAATAACCAATCTGGAGTTTCGTCATAATTCTTGAGGCAAGTGAACTATATGACAACTCAAAACAAGGCTGGAAGGGGAGGTGAATTTATAAGGAAGAAAATTTTTTAAGTATTTTAGAGCTGGCTGTATTGGACAAGTGGGGTAAATATTTGCAAGGTTCGAATTTTATTGATTAATCAAGTGGAAAGATAGTTAATTTAAAGATTATATGCTATTACAAATATTCTTGGAATTATCGATCTCAACTCCAGGTGGTCTTTCGTGAAAAATAATTAACTTTCTTAGTGGTTGTAGATTTCTTGATAAATATTCCAAGAGAGATGAAATGATGTTTTGATATGCTTAAATTCTGGGTTCTATTCAAGACGGTATTGGTCAATTCGGTGAAATTTGCGGCTATATAGAAAATCTTTTTTTTCGGTGATAAAAGCGTTGAGCGATATTGCTAGAATATTTGGGGGATTTATAATTTTATTAATTATTTTATTTTTTTCATTGAATAATAAACCATTAATACCAGCATATGATTTATTTTTATTAGGAATTGATAAGTGGGGCCATTTATTTTTGTATCTTTCTTTAATTGTGCTTTGGGGATTCAATAAAGATAAAATGAGTCTGTTTAAAATATCATTCTTTATATTTTTAATGAGTTTTTGCCTGGAAATATATCAATCCCAAATAGCTGAGCGAAAATTTGAGATTTTAGATCTTTTCTTTAATGGTTTGGGGTTATTAGTAGGGAGTATGTTGATATTGAAAAAACGTCGAATATTAAATTTTATGAATCATATAATCGCCGGGAATACTCATATGCATTGAAGGATTTATCCGATTAATAGAAATTAGAATTTGAAATAAGCATTTACTTTATAAATCCGACTTAAGAAGCAAAGCAGACTATTTATCCTCTAATCTTTGAAACTTATGCTATTTCAAGGGAATTTAGAAACTATAATAATTACGTACCAATGCTTCCAGGGGCAAAAGAGCTAAAATGCAGAATTCCCCTTTTCCTCCATACTAGACTCAGCTAATTTACTTCCCTATTATCATCCGATTCATCTTCTCCACAACTCCCGCAATGTGTTGATCGCTCAAATGCGAGTAACGTTTTACCATCCTTAATGTTTTGTGACCCAGAACATGCGCTATTTCCAACAGAGTCGCTCCATTCATCGCCAAATAACTCGCTGCACAGTGCCTGAGGTCGTGAAACCTAAAGTCATGTATCTCAGCCTGTTTTAGTGCTAATTTCCAGGAAGGATCAACCTGAAAGGGTTTATCCCCTTTCATATTTGGAAACAAAAGTTTCGAGTCTTTTCGTTTATTTCTCTTAAGCGTTTCTAAAACTGTAAGTGACTCACTCGATAACGGTAGGGCGCGACGCTCGCCGTTTTTGGTTGCATGGATGATGGCCATGCAACGAGTAAAATCGACATTTTCCCATTTTAGATTTAAGATCTCTGATTTTCGGGCACCCGTGGATAAGGCTAAAATCACGACGGGATACAGAAAGGGTTCTTTAATTTCTCGGCAAGCTTTCAGCAAACGATTCCGCTCTTCATCATTGAGATACCGCACTCTTCCTTGAAATTCTTTGGGTTTTGAAACTTTACTCATGGGGTTTTCATCCATCCAATCCCATTCACGTATGGCAATGGTGAAAGCATGAGAGATTGCAGCAAGATGACGATTGACAGATGCATGAGATCGCTTTTACCTTTAAACCCAATTTCATTCAGCAATCGATCCCGGCCTTGAGCGATCATCGCGGGACTCATCTCTGATAGACGTTTCTCCCCAAATCTTTCTTTCCACCATAAAAGCTGACCGTACTGATTTACCTGCATGGATTCACTTTTTTTAGGTAGCACAGATTGGATGTATCGATCGATCAACTCACCTAAAGTATGCTGATTGGCTTTAGAGGTTTTAAAGTGCCGCCCTTCACGGATTTCAGATTCTTTTGCCGTCGCCCAGCAGCGGGCATCAGTTTTTCGTTCAAAAGTGGCCGATTGATCTGGGTGCCCAGTGAGCCGCACTCGGGCCCGAAAAACGGTTTTTCCATGCTTTTTCCTGCGTTTTTGGAAACTCACCATAACCCACCAATTTATTTGAATTTATCGTGTATTTGGGAAGGATAACGCAAACGGTGGGAAATAGCACCCTCTGATTGCCACTCATAGGAAGAGGTAATATTAACAATTAATTAGGTTGATTGGGTCCAATTTGGGGCCACCCTTTATTCTTTGTATTTCGTCTTTCACCCCCCCCCCTTGATACCAATAACAGGAAGCTTGTAAATGCAAATAAAAGAATAGCTTCTGTTGAAGACCCTACCTCTGGAAAACTGAGAAATGAGTTTGTGAGGTTGGGTTTTCTCTAGACCCTTTTGTCCATTTTTCTTTACTGAAAAAATCAATAAGTTTGGAAGTTCATAAATCAATAGCAATTTTAAAACTACCGTATTGAGAAATAAAAGGAGAAAGAAGATCTCCAGCGATTCTTACGGAAGAAAATAGAAATAGTCTCGAATGACACACAAGTGATAGGGGAGATATTTGGTGAATGGGAGGATTCAAGACGCCAGAATGATCTATTAGATATAGACAATGTCAAAAAATCTCGTAGTAGAGGAATTAAAGCGGACAGAAGATGGAGGGCATATGGAGTTACAAACCATACCCTATGCAGCTATGGTTTCTAATATGATAGTGGAAGTCTGCTCTACTCTAAATAAAGTAGAGAATTGATCTTCCTTATATATTAATTTTGCTAAAAGTATCGATTCAATATCGTTTAACCTGTTTTTGATTTTTTAAACTTACATCCTTCTAAGACGAAAGTTGACAGCACCATATTTTGATAAAATTCCATTTTTTTATTCGCATATTTGCGCTTCTGTTTTGCGCAGGTCAATGAATTTTCCCCCAAAAGTTCGCACCATTTAGTGCCTTCTTCATTTAGTTGATATATCCTAACGGATTTCTTTCCGAACCTTGATACTGCCCGTTGATAGCCTTTATAATAACTCGCTATTTTTTCTTTACCATCAGGTGAAAGAGGTTTTTTGCAAGTTACAAGTATGCCAAATACTTTGCCTTTAAAGCCCTTTTTTGATTTTCCGATCTTTTGCTTATTTATTTCTTCTTGAGGTACTTGTGAAAGGTTATTTGTAAAATGGGTTTTTCCATTTTCATCTACCCATTTATATATTTCCGCGAAAGAGGGTTGGGTAAATAAATATGAGAATATCAAAAATAAAATTAATCTAAGCATCATGGTCTCCTCGTTCCATTGTGTTCATATTTAGACTTTGTTTGCCAATTTAGGGCATTTAATTCCCTCGATTTTCGGTTTCTATGTGGAAATAAGGTCAATATTTGTAGTTATTTGTGGCGCCCATAACTCAGTATAACTACCAGGGCGGGGCTTTTCAAATGATACTTATAGTCCGTAGACTTAAAGTCATCAAACTGCTTCAATTTTGGGAGTTTATTTCTTTTATTATTTTCCTCTCCCAAATGAGGCAAATTGAATTTGAAGGCCGATCCCAGAATTCTATTTGGAAGAAGGGTGCGAATGCTACGCAAAGACTATGGTTGGTCTCAGGAGGAATTGGCCTTTGAATGCGGTCTAGATCGTACTTATATTGGAGGAATTGAACAGGGAAGGAGAAATGTAGGATTGCTTAATATATGCAAAATCGCTAAAGCACTAAAAGTAAAGCCCAGTGAATTGCTGGACTTTCATAAAAAAAGAAAAGAAACTAGATAGTAAATCTCTGTGCCAAAATGATTATTTCCCCTAGATCCGATCGATTACTCTAAATGACTTGCCCCCAAAAAAACGGGTCTAGATGTTGTGATTGGATTAGGGACTGTTTGAACTTTACCCTTTTCTATACCAATAGGGCTCGTGTAATCAGACAGTTTCTTTAAGGTAAAATTCCTCCCTTGTATTTTGGAATTTTTTATGTGTTTTGTTAAACACATTCAATCCTTTAGGGTGGACCACGCCATGGACCGATTGGCCCCCCCTGCGGACCCTTTACGACTCAAGATCAAAATGCCGAATGCTTCATCGGCTTGAAACCAACTTAATACATCCTCAAGGATCTTTTCTGGTGTCTCTCCTTGTTCGATTTTCTGATAGGTGCGGATCGCGGTCAGGTTCATGGTGATGGCTTCGCCACTGCCGGTGGCGGCGATGGCGCCTTGCGGGCCGGCATACAAGCCGCACCCGATCAGCGGCACATCACCCACGCGTCCGGGGATGGCGTTACCGATACCGCCAGTACTGAGCCCGGCGGCAAATCCGATTCCATCGAAGGCGACGCATCCCACGGTGTCGGTGGTCGGTTCGCGGGTGGAAAAATCCTGCCCTTTCGCGGTTACCTGACTCCGATCCAGTGATTCAAATCCGCCGTTTGCCGCAAAGTCTGCGGCTCCGCTACCGGCTAAAATTCGGTAGCGGGTTTTTGCGATGGCGTGGGCCACATGTACCGGGTTTCTGAATCCTTTGAGAGCGGCGACGGCACCGAAGCGTCCGGAAGAATCCATGACCGCGGCGTCCATCTCCACCGACCCATCGGATCGGGGATGCGAACCGATTCCAGCATTGAAGCGGGAATCGTCCTCCAGCACGGCCACAGCCCGGCTTACAGACTGCAATAGCGGATCTCCCGAACGGATTGATTCCACGCAAGTTTGCGCGGCTTTGTGGGTGCCGTCGGCGTGTTTCGCGTCGGAGCCCGCGCCGCCGTGAGTCAAAACGGTGATGGTTGGGTTGGCCATGGTTTTGGTCGTTGATTCGTTGTATCCGAAAGGGTATCCTAAATCATTCTTCAATCGGACGCTACCGGCTAATGGTCAAATTCTGTCTGCAATGCAAAAACGCCTTCTGGGGCGGGCAGTTCTGCCCGAAATGCGAGGGCGAGGTGCCGCTGCTCGATGCGGCGGAACCGGAAAACCAGAAATACCTGGGCCAGCTCAACATCGATGTGCGCCCCAAATATTACGCGCGCAGCTCGATGCTTCTCACCTGTTTCGGGTTCATCATGGCACTGCCTTTGGGGGCGTTCGTGTTTTTACGCGGCATGTCCGTTTCCGGCAACGTCGGCCTGTGGGCCGCCATCGGCCTGGCGACCGTGGCGGTGATTTCCTGGGGGTCCTGGTACCTTTCGCACAAACTGTTCGACAAACAGATGGAAAAGGTCGAGGACATCAAGGAACCGCAACTCGACTGAGCAGCGTGCAAGTCCGCCAGCCTGACACTCCAACGCCGATCTTCATCCTGCCCGTTTGCCGATGTCCTTGCGGTAATGGATTCCCTGCCAGTGGATTTTTTCCACCGCCTGATAGGCGAGCCCGATGGCGGTGGCTGTGTCTTTTCCCAACGCGGTGACACCCAAAACGCGGCCGCCGTTGGTGCAGACAGCGCCATCCACAGCCTTGGTTCCGGCGTGAAATACCACCACGCCATCGATCTTTTCCGCCTCCTTTAGACCTTCGATCGCCCTGCCCTTGGCGTAGGAACCCGGATAACCTTCCGCCGCCATGACCACGCAGACCGACGACTCGTTTTTCCAGCTCAGGTTCTGTTTATCCAGAGTGCCATCGATGCAGGCTTCGAACAACGGCACGATGTCGTTCTGCATGCGCACCAGCAACGGCTGCGTCTCGGGATCGCCGAAGCGGGCGTTGAACTCTAGCACCTTGGGTCCCGCCGCCGTCAGCATGAGCCCGGCATACAGAATCCCCCGGTACACGCGGCCCTCCTGTTCCATCGCGCGCACCATGGGAACCATAACCGTTTGCATCACCTCATCTTTGAAAGCGGGTGTGAATATGGGCGCCGGGGAATAGGCACCCATACCGCCCGTGTTGGGGCCGGTGTCCCCGTCGAACGCCGCCTTGTGATCCTGTGCGGAATCGAGCGGCAGAACTGTCTTTCCATCCGTGAATGCCAAAAGCGAAACTTCCTGCCCCTTGAGAAATTCCTCGATGACGATCTTGTTGCCGGCGTCACCAAATGCTTTTTCCTCCATGATCGACTGGATGCCTTGCGCTGCTTCGTCCCCGTTCGCACAAAGCAGCACGCCCTTTCCCGCCGCCAGACCGTCGGCCTTGACGACCAGAGGGTCGGATTGTTTCCCGGCGTAGACACGGGCCTCCTCCGCAGAATGAAACACCCGGTAATCCCCGGTCGGGATACCGTATTGTTTCATCATATCCTTGGAAAACGCCTTGCTGCCCTCCAGCTCGGCCGCCTTCGCCGAAGGCCCGAAAATGCGCAGGCTGTTTTCCTGGAACCGGTCGACGATCCCGGCCACCAGCGGTTGCTCCGGTCCCACCACAGTCAATCCGATATTGTTTTTTTCCGCGAAGGCGAGGAGTCCCTCGATGTCATCGGCGGCGAGATTGAGATTTTCGGCACACAGTGCGGTGCCTGCGTTGCCGGGGGCGCAGAAAATGCGGTCCACACTGGGGCTTTGCTTTATTTTCCAGGCCAGGGCGTGCTCGCGCCCGCCGCCGCCCACGATCAATACCTGCATGTCGATTTCGTCCAAATACAACAAGGTGGTGTCATAGAGCCGCAAATTTATATAAAATGCGCTCGGGTTTCAAGTTTTTAACAAAAATGAGGTTTTGTGTGGTCCGGCTCGATTCGCTTTCCAAGTCTTTCGGTTTCAAAACCGTGATCCGCGATCTGTCCCTCACGGTTCAAACGGGTGAGCGCTTCGTGCTTCTGGGCCGCAGCGGTTGCGGCAAAACCACGCTCCTGCGCCTGATCGCGGGATTCGAGACTCCGGATCAGGGCACGATCCACATCGGCGGCGAGGACATGGAACCGTTTTCTGTGGAGAAACGACCGGTGGGCTTTATCTTTCAGAGTTACGCGTTGTTCCCGCACATGAGCGTGTACGACAACATCGCGGTGGGGCCGCGGATACGTGGGCTTTCGGAGGACCTGTTGGCCAAGCGCATCGACAAGCTGTTGAATATCACACACCTGGAAGGGCTGAAGCACGCCATGCCCGCCCGTTTGAGCGGCGGCGAGGCGCAGCGCGTGGCGATCATCCGCGCCATCGTCAACCGCCCCAAGATCCTGCTGCTCGATGAACCCTTGTCGGCGCTCGACGCCACCCTCAGAACAAGCCTGCGCGAGGAGCTCAAGGAAATCCAGGAGACGCTGGGCATCACCTTTTTGTTCGTGACCCACGACCAGGAAGAAGCGATGAACCTCGCCACCCGCATCGGCATCCTGGAAAAAGGACGGCTGTTGCAGGTCGGCGAGCCGGAAGCGCTGTACAATCATCCGAATTCGCCGTTCGTGGCCGGTTTTTTAGGAACCATCAACCAATTCGGCGGCACGGTGAAATATCAGGGGCCCGACAAAACGGTGGTCTCGCTCGGCAAAAAACTCACCCTAAGATGCCATTCCGACCGCAAGTTTCTGGAAGGCAGGCAGGTCGATTGCTTCATCCGGCCGGAGCGGATCTTTTTTTCCGGCAAGGACCGGATTCCGGAGCCGGTGAACCAGCTGGACGCGGTCATTCAGGAAAAGATATTTTACGGCAACCAGACCCAGTTCAAGGTGGAGATCGCCGGCGGACACAAACTGCTGGTTTCCGGAGGCAACACGCCCGAAGGAACGCGCCCGGTCAACCTGAAAGTGGAGAAACGGGTTCCGCTTTTTGTGTCGGGCCGCGACATTCTGCTTTTCGAATCCACCCCCGCTCCCGAACCCGCTCTCGATGCCTTTCCCATTCAATAAACGAAATCGTCTCCATGCGTTTTTGCAGGCGGTGCTGCTTTTCATTTTCGTTTCCGCCCTGACCGGTTGTTCGGAAGAAAAACAATCGCCCGCCTCGCGCCAAACTCTGAAAGTGGCCACCGACACCACGTTGATCCCCATGTCTTTCAGGGGGGAGAACAATCAGCTGATGGGGTTCGAACCGGATCTCATGCAGGCGATCGCGGAACGGGCCGGATTCGACATCGAACTCATCACCGTCGCGTGGCCGGGACTGTTCGGCGGGTTGATCACCGGGAAATTCGACATGGTGATCAGTTCGGTGACGATCCTTGAAGAACGTAAAAAGCGGATGGCGTTTTCGATTCCCTATCTCAAAAGCGGACTGGCTCTGGTTGTGCGGCGGGACAGCGAGGGCATCGATTCGATCGACGACATCAAAGCCAAAAACCTGCTCGCAGCGGCCACGCGGGGAACGACGGCGTATTTTTTTCTTGAGAAAGATCCGGCTGTGCGAAAAAAGGGCTACGATGCCTACGGGCATGCGGTGGCGGATCTCATCAAAGGCGAGGTGGATGCGGTGCTCGGCGAAAGCACGGGAACATTGTATTACAAAAATCACCGCCAGGATTTTTTTGAACAGATAAAAATGGTGGGAGAGATCCTGACCGATGAACATTACGGCATCGTTCTGAGAAAAGAGGACACCGACTTGCTCAAAAAAGTGAACGCGGCCCTGGAGGCTCTGCTGAAAGACGGAACCGTCGCCAAACTGCACGACAAATGGGAACTGGGCAAAGCCGCCCAGCTTCCGCGCCTGGCGGAGACAGCACCATGAATTCATCCCGGCAATCCGTTGGCAATACCTCGGGACCGCAGCACTGGGCTTGGTACATCGCGCTGGCGGGCAGCATCGTGTTTCTGGTTTATCTGCCGGCCAACGATCTGTATCTGCCCGAAGGGGAAAACAAGGATTACCTCATGCTGCTCAAGCTGTTGCCTGAGGGGATCGGCATCACGCTGCTGGTGACTTTCTTGGGAAGTGCGGCCGCCATCGCCGTGGGGTTCGCGGTCGCTCTGGGCAAACTATCGCAAAGCCGTACCGTGCAGACATTGGCTTCCCTGTATACAGAGATCCTGAGAGGCGTGCCGCTTCTGGTTCTGCTATTCTATATCTATTATGCGCTGGGCGAGTATCTCCACATCCCCGCTCTCGCAGCGGCGGTGCTCGGATTTGGCACCTGTTACGGCGCCTACATGGCGGATGTGTTCCGGGCGGGAATCGAGGCGATACCCAAAGAGCAGGGCGAGGCGGCCCGCAGCCTGGGCATGAATCCACAGCAGGCCCTGTACAAAATCATTCTGCCGCAGGCGATGCGCACCATCGTCCCCGCCATCGGCAACCAGATTCTGGGCATGCTGAAAGACACCAGCCTGGTTTCGGTGCTCGCCATCTCCGACATCCTGCGGGTCGGAAACGATCTGGCCACCAATCACTTCAATTATTTTGAAACCTACACCTATGTGGCCCTCACCTACCTCGCACTGACCCTGCTGATGTCCCGCTTTGTCCTGCTGCTGGAGCAACGCAGCCGCACCCCGATCGCCTGATTCCCGGTCTAATCCGCTTTCCTGGCCGCCATCACCGCGGTCCGTGCGGGCAACTCCAGCGTGGGTGCTTTTTCTCCGAGAAAATAGCGGATCACATCGATCGTATCGATCACAAGCGAGATGCTGTTGACCACCATCAGGCTCAGCAGCCACGAGAGCATCGGGCCCTCATCCATGGCGGAAACCGGACGCGTCGCCAGCCATCCCACCAGCGGCAGCCAATAGATGTGACCGAGGCCCAGCAGACGGACGAACCCCTTTTGGGCAAAAATGGCGATCATCGTGGCCGCGTTCAACATCATGGCGAGCAACACCATCTGGGCTTCCAGCGTTGTGATGAAAAACAGCGGCGCCACCATATTCAGCACCATGAGGAGTGCGACCCAGATGCGCCAGTGCAAAGGCATTAAAAATAGGGTTTTGAAAAAATCGATCATCGCTTGCATGGAGACTCTCCTGAGGGTGTTCCCGTTCGGCCCAGAACGATCATTTAGATATCGGGCAAAAAAAATGCCGCTCCTTTACAGAAAAATCAGCGGTTTTGCGGGAGAAACAGATGATTGAGCGCCACCTCCACCATGTTCTCCATGGTGCGGGCGTCGGTGAAGGTGCGGCCGAAAACCGCGAGGCCCTGGGTGATGCCCAAAAGGTAGCGGGACAATTTTTCAAGGTCCCCGCCGGCGTCGATTTCCCGGTTTTCCCGCGCGCCTTCCAGGCAGCGGCGCAGCCCCTGCTCGATGCGCCTGAAGTGCTTTTTCACCCGCGACTGGGCGTCTTTGCCGCGCAGCTGCGATTCGATGGCGGTGTTGGTGATGAGGCAGCCGCGCGATCCTTCCGAACGGGTATATTTCTCAATGAGTTTGCGAAAAAAATCCTGCAGGGTGGTCTTGCCCGGCGGGCCCTCTTCCAGGATGCGGATCAACTGCGCGCTGATCCGGTTGCGGTACGCGTCCAAGGCTTCCAGAAACAGACCCTCTTTCGAACCAAAGGCCTGATACATGCCGAACCGGTTGAGGCCGGTGGCATTGACCAGATCCTGGACGGAGGTCCCCTCGTACCCCTTGTCCCAGAAAACCTGCATCGCTTTTTCAACCACGTGTTCGCGGTCGTATTCCTTTTGTCTGGGCATTCGTAACCTCGATACTCCATGCTAAACAACCATTCAGTTTCTGTCAATCGCCAAAAGGGAGGGCAAAAAATCGGTCTACAAAGGAAGAAATATCCATTAAAATAGGCCGAGTTTGTGCCCCGTTCGGGATTCCGGAGATGTCTTCCGCTGCCGTTTCATTTTTTATTTTACAAAGCCGGAAGATGGGGTTGAGAGTACGGTAAAAAGAAAGGAGCGATCATGTCAGCCACTCCCGCATCGGAAAGCGAGGAAACCAGCAAAGACGCCAGGGGCAACCCGTTGGATCCGGAGAATCATTTCGCGGTGGTCGGAAAAAAATGGAACGCAAAGGACCAGGATCACACGGAAATCCTCGGCGGAAAACCGGAGTCCCGCCGATTCATGGAAATTGACGACGCGCTGCAACTCTTCGAAAAATTGCAATACGCCGATTTTCCGGATGGCGGCGGTCAGGATGTGCGTGTGGATCTGATACACTCGAGATTCGGCATCGACCACATCGTGAGAACCCGTATCCTGTTCCCCTGACCGGACTTTAGGGGCCCCTTCCACCTCCCACTGCCTGCGGGCCGATTCATGAAACAGAAAATCAAGATTCTCGTGGTGGACGATGAAAACGCTTCCCAGACGTTGATCAAACACCATCTGATCAGCCTGGGATTTTCCAATATCGTGAGCGCCAGCGATGGAGAGGCCGCGCTCAAGATCCTGAAATCGGATACAATCCATCTCATCATCACCGACTGGCACATGCCGGGTGTCGATGGCATCGATGTGTATAAAAACATCCGTGAAGACCCCGCCTTAAAATCGATCCCGTTTCTCATGATCACTTCCGAAACGGGAAAACAGCAGGTCATGGAAGCGATGAAACTGGGCATCCGCAACTACATCATCAAACCGGTGTACGCCCATATTCTGAAAGCCAAGATCCAGGACTTGCTGAAACTGAAAGAGTGATCGACGCTTAAAGCTCGCCTTCCTGTTCGAATCTCACATTTAAAAGTGAGTGTCCGCACTCACTGGCAGCCTGCCTCAGGATTTCGTTTCTTCCGCGTTCTGCAATTCAGCGACGATGGCTTGCAAGGCCGGGGCCTGGGGCTGTGCCGGTTCGAGCTTCAGCGATTCGAGGAAATGAAACAGCGCCTTCGGGCGATTTTGCTTGAAACGGTAGTAGATCATGCCCAGGTTTTTGTGGATGCCGGCGTGCGGTTTGACCGTCAGCGCAGCGCCGTAGGTGGCGAGAGCCGCGTCCACATTGCCTTTTTGCAGGTGCAGGTTGGCGATGCCGACGATGGGAAGCAGAAAACCGGGTTTGAGCTGCACCGCTTGCCGAAACTGATCGAGCGCGGACTCAAACTTGCCGCCCATCGCGTAGGCGTTTCCCAGCCCGAAGCGGGCCTCGGGATGCTCGGGGCGCATGGCGACGAAGCGCTGGAAGTTCTGCACGGATTCGTCGATCAGGCCGAACTGCAGGGCGAGATTGGCGAGGTTGTAGTGAGCTTCTTCAAAATAGGGATTGTGCGCCACGGCTTTGCGGTAAGCGGCGAGCGCCCGATCGGGCTTGCCGGTGAGGTGCAGCGCCCGGCCCAGGTTGTACAGTGCCGGAGGGTAGTCGGGTTTTTCGGCCAGGGCTTTTTCAAAATAATGAATGGCCTTGCTGTAGTCTTTATTCTTGCCGTAAACATTCCCCAGGTTGTTGAGGGCGAAAAAATAGCGTGGGTTGAGCTTGAGCGCTGCCTCGAATTCCGGAATGGCTTTGTCGTATTCCCCGCGTTGATCGTAAGCCTCTCCAAGATTGTTATAGGGCCGGGTGAGGTTGGGTGATTTTTTTTTCGCATCGCTCCACAGAGTGATCTCGTTTTGCCAGACTGCGTTGCGATCCACAGCGCCCGCTGCAAACAGGATCAGGATCAGAGCCGTGCACAGCGCAGGCACAAAGGCTGTGGGTTTGCGAACGGTAACGCCGGATGAAGAAAACGCGGCATACAGCCGGCAAAGCATGGCTGCGAGAATCAGGCAAAACCCCACCATCGGCAGGTAGGTGCGGTGTTCGACCGCCACATCGAGCAGGGGAACGACGCTCGATGTCGGCAGCAGTGTGATCCCGATCCAGGCAAGGCCGAATCCCAGGCAGGCGTTGAAAAATTTCACTTCGGCTGATTTTGCATTTTCACCAATCCTTTCATCGGCGTTTGCGCGGCGTCTGGAGAAGTGAATGCAGACGCCAATAAAAATCATGAGGACGGCTATTCCCATCCAGTTTGCCGGATCGCTCCAATCCGATTTGATGGGGTGATGGATGTCGATATTGAGATTGAACGGAAACAGAAGTTTTCGAAAATACTCGAAGGGAACGACGAAGGTCTGAGTGAGTAGATACGTGCTCCAGGAATAGGGCGTTTCCGACGCGGACGCAAGCCCTCCGCCTGCGAAATGCTTGTAGGCGAGAAAAGCCGCAAGCGGCATCCCGGTGAGAGCGAGCCATTTGCCGCTGCGCTTGAGCCAGTCCGTGAACGAGCCGGTTGAAAAAAAATAATAATGAAACAGAAACAGAATCGCAGGCAGCGTCCAGACGATCTGTTTCGAAAGGGCTCCCAACAAGAAGCTGACCCCTGCGGCCGCCCACAAACCTAAGGCTTTTGCCGCCGTTGACTTTTTTTCCGGGGCGGCATCGGTTTGGCGTTTTATCAGCATGCCCCGAAAGCAACACCACACCGCCGCCACATAGAACAGGGTCGCCAGGATGGAAGAGCGGCTGGAAATGTAGGTCACCGATTGCGTGTTCAAAGGGTGCAACGCGAACAACAGGGCGGCAAGCAGGGGAAAGTGTTGCCACACGCCTTGCGGTTTTTTGGCACAGGCTGCAGTTTGCATGAGCCGGGCGAGCAGGAAAACGCAAAACGCGGTGACGGCGTGGACGGTGATGTTGAACAGATGATAGCTCCACACCTCGAACCCGCTGACAGCGTGGTTGAGGTTGAAAGACAAAATGACCAGCGGGCGCTGCCAGAAACTGAAGATGAACTCAGGGATCTTGTCGAGACCGCGCACCCAGGGTTTTTCCAGGATCGAGGGGATGTCGTCGAAGTGAAACGAATGGTTGAGGGTGTTGCCGTAGACGCAAGCGATCGCGGCGGCGAGGATCAAAGCGGGAACGAATTTTTTCATGCGGGGTCGGAGTTGTTTTAGAAAAAAGGGGCCTCTATCAACGTTTCGGATTCTGGCGGAAAAACTCCATTCATTTTCCGGCTGCGAAGCGGAATTCCTCTTCCAGAAGATCCACCACTTTTTCCCAGGAATACTTGGAGACCGCCTGCTGGCGGCATTTTTCTTTCAAAGCCGAAAACGGTTTGGGATTTTTTAGGTAGCTTTCCATGCCCTGGGAGAGGGCATCGGCGCTGGTTCCGGGCAGGAGCAGCCGCGGATCGAGGGCTTTGAGGATTTCGACGGTGCCGCCCACAGGCGTTCCCAGAACCGGGACGCCGCTCGCCAGAGCCTCGACGGTGGCGAGGCCGAAACCCTCGATGCGTTGCGTCGGCAGGATGAAAAGATCGGCCGAGCGCACGAGGGAGGGCAGGGTGTCCCGCGGCACCAGCCCCAGAAGCCGGACGGTGCCGGTGAGTTTTTTCTCCTCGATCAGGGCCTTGAGCGGTGCGCGCAGCGATCCTTTGCCTGCGATCCAGATCTGAAAATCCAGTTCGGGAGAGCGGGAACGCAGTTTTTCCGCGGCGACGATGAGGTTTTTGAGCCCCATGCGCGGCTCCAGGCGGCGCACTGTCAAAAACAGCGGCCGGCCCACCGGAAATTCCAGCGCCTTGCGCAGCGCGGCGAGGGACTCGGGTGAGTCTGCGGGGTGAAACTCATCCACATCGACGCCGCCCGGAATCACGCGCAGGCGGATGTTTTTCATCGGGTAGTGTTGCAGAAAATGCTCCCGGGAATACTGGCTCAAAAACAGGATGCTGCCGCAGGCCCGGATGGCGGTCCGTTCCATACGGCGGATGGCCGCAAGGGAAAACGCCAGCTTCATGTCGAACCAGACGTTTTCCATGCCGCCCTCGGGCCGGACCGCTTCGCGGTTGATTTTTTCCTCGTCGTACCAGGAACTGTGGAAATGGTAGACCCGGGGCACCGAGCGCAGCGCCGGGTGCTTGAGGGCGAGGTAGCCGATGAGGGGATTGTGGATGTGAACGAGATCGATCGGCCCTTCTTTGAGGACGGCGTGGATCTTTTTTTTCACGCCGCGCCCGAGCCGGAAAAACCCCTTGCTGTCCTGAGTGCGAATCCGGTGATAGTGGATGCCTTCGATGCGCTCGCTTGCGGGCAGGCTTTCCACAGGTTTGCAGGTGATGCAATGCACGTTGAAGCCCCGCTGGACCAGCCGCTTGTTGACCTCGTACGTCAGCCCCCAGGCGCCTCCCACCGCATCCGGATAGCTATGGTATTGCAGGGAAAGGAGGGTCAGGTTTGGAGGGGGTGAATCCGCTGTCATAGTATACCGAACGTCCGGTTAATCAATAACTTTAACGATTTCGCCGCAACCTAGAGCCGCAATTTGCATCTTATATAGAGGAGGAGGGTCAAAATCCTCCATATTGCCATGCGGGTTTCTTGCAATCGCAAGGTATCTTGCTATAGTGAGTATATAGGAATTTTTCATCCACACCATTCACCCTTTTGGGGGCGATTTGGGTTCGACGGGAGGAATGAGACGAAGGTTGCATGCACGGGATGCCGTTGGCCCGTTAAAAAACGGCATAAAACATAATCGCCAACGATTATGAAGTAGCTGTAGCTGCTTAATTTAAGTTAGCTACCGTTCGCCTCTTCCATGCCCGCGGGAAGAGGGTCGAACGTCATTCAGCGCGCTGGTCCGACCGGGTTGTTCCGGACTTGTCGGATGAGATCCTTCGGGACTGGCTTTGGCATTATCCTGCCTCTGGGAGAGCGCCACGGCGAGATTTCATACAGAGGATAAGCATGTAGACGCCTTTAGTTGAAACCTTTCGGACGGGGGTTCAATTCCCCCCGCCTCCACCAATCCTGCGCGGATGGCGAGTTTGCTCACGCCGTACCGCGTTTTTTGGTTTCGGCTCGAGCTTGTTCCCCGAGCCTCCAGCAGTTTCACATCCAACGAAATCCAACAAGGTCCAAACCCAGCGTAAAAGCTGGGTTTTTTGTTTTGCAAGCATCCACTTAGGTGCTTGCCACTGTCTTATTCGCGATCGTTGGGTTAGTATTTGTGCGGTAGTGCTGAAAATCATCGATTCGTTCAAACCGGGGAATTCGCACGAAGTTGAAATCCATGCTGCGTATTGTGGTTTTTGTTTTGCTGGCAATGACCATCCAGGGATGCGTCTCGCCCAACGGCTCTGTGGTCCAATCGAAGACCATCGCCATCTATGATGGTGCAAGCATCCCGGCGAATACCGGAATCAGCACAGGGATCTATACGGAGGTGGATGGGTATCGTTATGTGAATATTGCGGTAGAGTTTGAGCAGAGAGCGTTTGATGAAGAGCCGGTTTCTTTAGGCGTGGTTTTCGCGTATGATCAGAATGGCAAGTGGGGATCGCGAAGGTACGTCACATACGATGAGAATTTTTCCGGGTCGCAGAATCCGAGGATGATCACAGTTTCCGGCAAGGCCAGCTGGCACGGCCGCCCGCATAACAAAAGCTCATACATTGCCCGACTGCCGATCATGGGTCCTTTCTTACAGGTATTTCCTTTCAACCATCATGGCGAAGAGAGAACATTCAGCATCGTGCTTTATTTGACCGAGTGATCTTACTCATCGTCGCATTTCCTTCTCCTCTGCCGTGCCATGTACAAATAGCAGTTTTGTAGGCCATACGAAGTTCGAATTAAAGTCTGAAATGAAATGCAGGTGCCTTTTCATATTCTTTTGAGTTAAAGATATCCAAAAGGCAACCATAAGCTGAAGACAAACCAGGCCCCCAAGAACAGAATGAAAACGCCGTAAAGAAATCCTCCAAACAGCATCCAATCCACAAGTTGCTCTCGATGGCGGGCACGCCAAATTCCAATAAACAAAACCACCGGGCCCAACCAGGCGATCCCCCAGAATCCCGCGGTTATTCCCCATGAAATCAAATCTGAGTTTCCAAGCCCCAATACCGGAAGGGCGAATATCACTGTGGGAGCAGGCAGCGAGTCTGCAATGTCTTTGATTGAAATTTCATAGGTATGGGCGAATTCCCACCGCATCGGGCCCCATAAAAAAAATATCAGTACCAGCCAAGTCAAAATAACGACAGATCCTAATACCTGTCTGCGAAACATGCTATCCATTTATATTCGTTGGCGTGATGGGATCGGGAATACGGAATGGAGCTTCCTCATCTATATCCAAAAATTTTCAGTCCCGTCTCGCTGTTTTCGTACTCGAATTGCCCAACCGCATCCAATTTTTTCCGGATGTCAGCAAGATCCTGAAAAAGATACTGAACCGGTGCCTTGTCATAGGGTTGATATCCGTGTTTCGCGGGAATCAACAGCCATTCGATCAGGCGATACTCAAAAGGACCATTCAACGCACCGCAATCCCCGACATAGTCGTCACCCAACTCCTGATAGTTTGGAAGATATCCCGACAGAGGCTGCTCTTCATCCAAGAGTTTCCAGGTGCACATGTTCAATTCAATCGTGTCCTTATTCACCACCTTGAATAATTTTCGCCATTTGGCGTTTGACATGCAGGATCGTAATTCGCGGTTCATTGCATGCTCTTTTCTAAATTGGATCAAAAGGGTAAGAGACCCTAACGGGTCAAAGTCACATCCTTCTTTCGCTGCAAAAGTGCTGCACGATCCTGTAAATTTATTGGGACCACCCGCACCCTTTGCCTACAGACTTCAAGACAGAGTTTTCGATATCACATTCATTTTTGAGGTATTTGCAAAAGTCATCCAAACTGCCTCGCAGGGCAAAATCGTATTGTCTTCCTTGATTGCCTTCAGCGATAATCCTCTGCGCTTCCTTGCGGGCTTTGGGGATGCGATGCTTGAACCGTTTTGATGGGGTAGCAACCGTAAAGTAGTGCCAGTAGTAATCATTTTTTTGGGGATTTCTTTCTTTCAAGACATTGAACTCTGTATCCTTTTTGGTCGAAAAAAGATAACCCGTGCGTAAATGGCATTTGGGTTTGCCGGAAATCGTACCCCCCGAAGCGACTTTTTCTTCTTCCTCAGATGGACCATCACCATCCGATGGCGTGGCGGAGGAGGATGAAGAGGCGGGTGTCCAGTCGTCGAGAGAGCACAACAGGCAAGTCTGATTTCTTGGGTCGAACACGGTGATGACACCTGGGGATTTTCCGAGGTTCGTGCAAATCGACTTTGCTTCGGCCTCCCGGTTCTTGCCGCTTGAATCCGTCAGGGTTCCCACCCTCCAGTTGGAGCACGTACCATCCAGAGAAAGCGCGTGGGCAAGATTCCCGCCACTTGAGGAACCCATCAATACGATCAGAGCACAGATCAAATTCCGAACATTCATTCCAATTCTCAATGAGATAGATGATTTGTTTTAACGAACCGGTGTTCCCACTGCCGGGTTCGTTCTATAATTCTATCAATCCTATTTCGACCACCCACAACCCTTCGCCGCAATATTCACGGAAGACACATTCATATCGCATTGGCTCTCAATGAAATTGCAAAATGCATCCTTACTACTATCCCGCAAGGCGAAAACGTATTGCTTCGCACGGGTTCCTTCTTTCACGATCCTCTCGGCGTCTTTACGAGCTCTTTCGATAGAATTGAACCGGTCGGTTTTCACCCCCACAGTATAAAGGAACTCGATATAACCCCGGGGGTCCGGTTTTTTTGCCTGCAAAACATTGAACTTCGCGCCCGGTTCTGTAGAAAAAATATACCCCGAATACAACTGGCACTTCATTTTACCTGAGGAATCCCCACTCGTGCTCAATCCTCCCCCACTCGCAGTACCGCCGGAAACCCCACCACCGCCCGTTGTGTCAATGGGAGTGGGTGGGGATGGGGGCGTCCAGTCGTCCTTGGAGCATACGTGGCAGGCTTTGGTGACCGGGTTGGTTTTTGTGATGAAGTCGCCGGTATTCCCCGTAACGGTGCAGGCTTCCTCCGTGTCAACCGGATCAAGTTCGCCTTTACTATCCGAAAAGCTCAGGGTCATCCAGTTGGAACAATGACCTTCCGAAGAACCCGCCCCGGCCACCTTCCCGCCACTGGACGAACCTCCTGGCGCAGAAACGCTTCCAGACACCACAGGGTCTTTAAGAGTCGTCCTGGGGGTGGTTTTATCAGCGGGGGATTTTCCCCCTTCAGGCCTCTTTGATGATGTTGGAGTTTTGATTTTTCCACCCAACACATCGTAGAGCGGTTCCGTGGAGAGGCCACCCTTGATGAGTATATCCAATTTATCGTCGTGCATCCCATAGCCCGCTTGCATCATTACCCTGAAAAATAAGGAAGGCACATAGGATTCCGTTATCTCTGATGCATTTATTTGTTCAAGTCCCAGCTGCACACAATCAAAAGCGATTCTTCGGTCGGGTTGATCTTGAACGGCCGGAGCCAACCGGCCCAAAGCATGACCGATCATTATCCAATTCAAAAAATCTTTATTAAAGTTGTTACATAAGTTTATATGTTCCTCACTACCCCTTTTATACCTTTCTTCACAGATTCTTATATATTCTTTCTCACTCACTCTTTTATCGAAGTATTCGGCATTCAAGACCTTCTTAAAATCTCTGAAGACTTGCGAAGCCTGTGGGGACGGGTTGGGACATAAATTGGCGTAGCTCAGGGAGGCGGACAGGAAAAAAACGGCCCATGAAAAGAAAATTGAAATGAGGACGGATTTTTTACAAGGCATTGCTTTTCCTTTCACGATGCAGAATCAAACCGATGACTGGCGGAGATTTTTTCTACTGTAGCAAAACCTCGGCAAAAATTTCTCAGAAATTCGAAGTAAATTTATGAAAAGAGGGTGGATTCCTGTGAAGAAGCGAGAAGAGCGGAGGGCAGGTTAAGACTTCTCTTTGATAGCAAAATGGGTTCGGAGTCCAGAACAGCATTCCCAGGATTTCGGGAACTGGGGCTGAAACCCCGAAATTTGTTTCAATTAAAGGGGGGCGCCGGAAAAAGCCGGGAAGGATTTGATTGTCAAACTGTTGGTTTGAATCTATTCCGTCAATGAGTCTGCGTGTCCACACGCAGGTTGTGGCTTCGGCCGCCAGCGATATCGAGACAGTGAAATCCGGCCCGCGGCGTCCATTTCAATTCCCTCATTCTCCAGCAGCTCCTGTTGCCGTTTTTCACAGCCCGGTTTTGACCGCCTGCTGATTTCGCCTTTGGCATTGATCACCCGATGCCAAGGTATCGCGTGAGAGGGGGGCAGGGCATGCAGGGCGTAACCGACCCGACGGGGCTGCCGCGGTAGCCCTGCGATTTCGGCGATCTGCCCATATGTGGCAACCCGGCCGCGGGGAATTTGCTTCACAGCCGCATAGATTTTTTCGTAGGCAGGACTCATCTTCTTCAAGTAGCTTCGTTCTCCCGGGAAGACGGCCCAGGCGAGCGGCCTGGAGTCAAAACAACGTGTAGATGAAAGGCGCGACCGCGGAGCCTTGCGAAAGAACGATCAGCGCTCCCATGAGCAGCATGATCACGATGATGGGCGCGAGCCAGAATTTTTTTCTGTCCTTCATGAACGCCCACAGATCTTTGATCAGATCCAGCATCAGAATGGCCTTTCCATATGTTGTTTGGGGAGCACTCTACTTTTGACCCGGTAGGTGGTGAGGTCGGATTCCATTTTCCGGGCCAGCGGGTCCTTGCGAAAAAAACGCATCACCATTCCCATCGGCAAAATCAGCCCATAAAACAGGATGCCGAGGATGAGGCGTGTGTTCACCTAGCCCAGCCCATGACCGATCTTCATCCAGACCGTATATATGGGCTGCAGGGCTTTGGGATAAACCAGCGCCAGCAGCCACAGTGTCCCGGCCACGCACCACGGCCAAAGGGGGAGCCGGTGGCCGAAGATCCAGGGCAGCAGCAAACCGAACAACACCGCGGCAATCGCCCCGGTCGTCAAACCGAATTTCCGCAATTCGGGTTCGGTCAGTTTCTGGGGCTGCATCGTTCAGTCCAGTTCAAATTCATTTTTCCAGTCACCCTTCTCTTTCCTTTCCGGCTGATCGGTTTTGGGGATCAGATAATTTTCCAGCACCAGATAATCCATCTCCGTGCGCATGAAACAGCGGTAGGCATCCTCAGGCGTGCAGACTATGGGTTCGCCGCGCACATTGAAGGAGGTGTTGACCAGGACCGGACAGCCCGTGTGTTTTTCGAACGAATCGAGCAGTTGGTAAAACCGGGGATTCGTCTCTGCGTGCACGGTCTGAATGCGCGCCGAGTAATCGATATGCGTGACCGCCGGAATCTGCGAACGCGGCACGTTGAGTTTTTCAATTCCAAATAGGTTTTTCTGCTCCTCGGTCATCGGGATGCGCAAGCTTTCCCGCACCGGCGCGACGAGCAGCATGTACGGGCTTGCGGTTTCGATCTCGAACCAGTCCGACACGTTTTCCGCTTTCACCGCCGGTGCGAACGGGCGGAACGATTCCCGGTACTTGATCTTCAGGTTCATGACCGATTGCATTTTCCGGCTTCGGGGGTCGCCGATGATGGAACGGCCTCCCAGTGCGCGCGGCCCGAACTCCATGCGTCCGGCGCACCAGCCGATCACATTCTCCTCTGCCAGCAGTTCCGCCAGCCGCGGCATCAACTCCTTGTCCTTCAGGAAGTGCTAAGCGGCGCCGACGCTGTCCAGGTATCTGAAGAGGGAATGGCTCAGATGGAAAAATGGAAAGCCTGGGTAGCAGGTCTCGGTGACGCGATCGTCAATCCGGGAACCCCGTTGCCGGCTTTGAAAATTGTAACATCAAGTGGCGTTGAAGAGGATAACGATCCTAATGCGATGAAAGGCTTCGCCGTTGTTCAGGCGGAAAATATGGACGCCGCCGTTGCAATCGCAAAATCCGATCCGTTTTTAGAGAATGGCGGAACTATCCGCGTTTCCCAGATGATGGAGATGAAATAAGAATCATTGCTCAATTCAATGTAATAATGCTGAAATGAGCAAAATGAAATCCTTTGCCGATCATTGCAAACGGTTTCAGCAGCCTCCCTCCTTGGCATCACTTTCCCATCCTCTTCAAAGCCCAAAGATATCAACTCCGTGGTGGACCCCTGTCCTTTGCTGCGCCGAATGGGGTGCAAAAATATTGGACATGCCATCGAAACGGGGTAAAGTCGCTAGCTCAAATCTCTATCAGAGAAGAGCGACGGCATGCACCTCACGTTGATCGACTGGCTGATCATCCTCCTGTTTTTCGGTATTTCTCTGGCGATCGGCGCTGTGGTCAGCAAACGGGCCGGTCGCAGCGCCGAGTCTTTTTTCCTCTCCGGCCGCAATATGCCGTGGTGGTTGTTGGGAGTGTCCATGGTGGCCACCACCTTCGCCGCCGACACGCCCCTGCTGGTGACGGATATCGTGCGCAACAATGGCGTCGCCGGCAACTGGGTCTGGTGGGCGATGCTGCTGACGGGCATGTTGACCACCTTCGTTTACGCCAAGCTGTGGCGCCGTTCCGGAGTCATGACGGATCTGGAGTTTTACGAGCTGCGTTACAGCGGCAAATCCGCAACGGCGGTGCGCGCGTTCCGGGCGCTGTATCTGGGCGTGTTCTTCAATGTGGTGGTGATGGCGACCGTCTCGCTGGCGGCGATCAAAATCGGCGCGGTCATGCTGGGCACCAGCCCTTTAGAGACCATCCTCGTGGCCGGCACGGTGACGGTGATCTTCAGTTCCATGGGCGGCTTTGTCGGAGTCGTGATCTCGGATCTGGTGTTGTTCGCGATCGCCATGCTGGGCGCCATCGCTGCCGCCTGGGCGGCGCTCAACCATCCGGATGTGGGGGGCCTGGCGAATCTGATCCTGCACCCGAACGTCAGCGGCAAGCTGTCGATGTTACCGGATTTTTCCAATACCGAGCTGGCCCTGACTGTGTTCATCATTCCGCTGGCGGTGCAGTGGTGGAGCGTGTGGTATCCCGGCTCCGAGCCCGGCGGCGGCGGGTATGTGGCGCAGCGGATGCTGGCGGCGAAGAACGAGCGGCACGCCATGGGCGCGGTGCTGTTTTTCCAGCTGGCGCACTACGCCCTGCGACCCTGGCCCTGGATTTTGGTCGCGCTCGCCTCGCTCGTGGTGTTCCCCGACACCGCTGCGATCGTCGCGGCGTTTCCCGAGGTCGATCCGGGCGTGATCGGCCACGACTTCGCCTATCCTGCGATGCTCACCTTTCTGCCCGAAGGCCTGTTGGGGCTCGTGGTCGCCTCGCTCGTCTCCGCGTATATGTCCACGATGTCAACCCAGGTCAACTGGGGGTCTTCCTACGTGGTGAACGACTTTTACCGGCGCTTTGTCGATCCGCAGGCCAGCGATAAAACGCTGGTGCGGGTCGGACGGCTTTCCACCGTCGTTCTGATGGTTTTGTCCTGCTCGCTGGCGTTGTTTCTGGAAAGCGCTTTACAGGTTTTCAATATCTTGCTGTCGATCGGGGCGGGCACCGGTCTGTTGCTGATTCTGCGCTGGTTCTGGTGGCGCATCAATGCCTGGAGCGAGATTGCGGCCATGGCGGTGTCCTTCCTCGCGGCGCTGTTTTTCCAGTTGGCGGAGTTGCCGGGCTGGAGCGAATGGCAAAAACTGGTGGGGGGCATTGCGGTGACCACAGCCGGCTGGCTGGCCGCCACCTGGCTGGCGCCGGCCACAGACAAAGCCACCCTGAGGAAGTTCTATAGCTTGATCCAACCGGCCGGGCCGGGTTGGCGGCGCGTGGTCCGGGAAGCGCAGGCCGATGGAGAGGTGTTGCAGGCGGACGCCCAGGGGGGGCAACTGGCGTTGTCGATTCTTTGTATGGGCGTCGCGTGTCTTGCGGTCTACAGTTTTTTATTCGCGATCGGCTACGGCTTGTACGGTCACACAACCTTGTCCTGGTTTTTGTTTTTCATTGCGTGTGGTTCGGCGTGGTTTCTGTGGCGAAACTGGAACAAGCTGTAAACAAATCTTGAGCGCATGGTCCGATGCGCATGGCTGAGATCGGCGAACTATTTTGTGCGGTAATGGTTGTGAAATTATATTGAAATTTTACATGAATTCATCTTTAATGCTCCGGTAAATTATTTCTTTCCTGAAACTCAAAGTTTCCCCGGCATCACTGCCAAATTTAAGAGTCACCTCAATAAAAATTTTTTTGATCTGCATCCACATCCAATTGTTTGCAAAAACTTCACGTATCCAGCGATTGCCACAATCAGCAGGCAATCCGCAAGCGGTATTGTATTCATTGACGATCCACGGCTGTCAGTCCGCGGCCTCCTGATATAGAAAAGAAACATCCAACGGAACGCATCCCATCCGACCTGACTGTTGCCAACCGGCTCAGCGAGGCGGAGCGATTCCAAATTTCTGTCTTGAGCGGCACCACTCTCCGTATTCCACAACCGTGCGCAATTATCTGTCGAATGTTCACCAACAGTATCCATCCGGTCGGTTGCTGACCGTAGATGTGTTTCGCGGCGCTCTGGTGGCGGCCATGATTCTGGTCAACAATCCCGGCAACTGGAGTTATGTGTACGCTCCCATGCTGCATTCCAGTTGGCATGGCTGGACCCTGGCGGATCTGATATTTCCTTTTTTCATTTTTATCGTCGGCATGTCGATTGTGATGGCGCTGGAACCGGGAAATCGGCAACGTCCAGCGAACTGGTCGGTGTATAAAAATATTTCCGTACGCTCCCTCAAGTTGATCGCGCTGGGACTGTTTTTGAATCTGTTTTACTTTAATTTTTACCAGGCCGGGTTCAACTGGTTCACCGATATGCTGCCCAACGTACGCATCATGGGCGTGCTGCAACGCATTGGCATCGTTTATTTTTTTACCAGCTTGCTGGTACTGCATTTTCAATTGCGCGGACGTGTTCTTTGGATCCTCGGTCTGTTGACCGGTTACGCGGTCCTGATTCTCTACATGCCTTACGGCGAGTCGAAACAATATTCCGGACTGCTGGAACACGGCAACAGCTTTCCCGCTTACATGGATTCCTGGGTCTTCGGAGCGAAATACGTTTATTATAAAAACACGATGCCTTTTGTCTACGATCCGGAAGGGCTGTTGTCCACGATGCCGTCCATTGCGACCTGTCTGTTCGGCGCCCTGGCCGGGACGTGGGTTCAGCAGGAGGGAATCGGCCACAAGAGAAAATCGAGTTTGCTCGTTGTCGCGGGACTGATCGCGGCGGTTGCGGGACAGGCGCTGCACAGCTGGTTGCCCGTCAACAAAACCCTGTGGACGCCCACGTTCGTGTTGTTGACCGCGGGCCTGGCGGCGTTGTGCCTGGCGTTGCTGATCTGGCTGTTGGAGATCAAACGCTGGCGCTTGTGGTCGGCGCCGTTTGCCGTGTGCGGCTTGAACGCCATCGCCTTTTACATGCTGCAAGGAGTGGGTGCGGCATTGCTTTTGATGGTTCAGGTGGACGGGACGGCGACTTTAAAAAGCTGGTTGTTTGAACAGGGTCTCAAACCCCTTTTGGGAAATTACCAGGGCTCTTTGATGTTTGCCGTTTTGTTTTTGGGTCTGCTCTACATTCCGTTGAAGATCATGTATGACAGAAGAATATTTTTGAAACTCTGATTCGTTTTGTCTGCGCACATTAGTCCGATCGAACGATATACAAAAGTTACAATTTTCTTTTATAATGACTTAGCTTTGGCAAGTGCCTGCTTGCCGATCGCAACCTGAAATTGAAAAAAACGGGTGGGCTTCAAGTCCTCCCGTTCCGCAGTTCTTTTTCCCGGTCCTGTCCGGGCCGATCATCAATCGCTTCCCAACCCTCGTTTTTCTAAAAGAAAAACCCGAATAAAGCCCTAAATAAAATTCCAATTCCTTTAGGGAGGCTTTATGAAACCCCCACTCAAAAAGCCGGAGAGTTCATTTTCCCATTTCAGAAAAAGAGGAATGGTGCTTTCGCGCCGGTTCACCCCAATTCTGTCTTTGCTCGTCACTCTTATCCTTTTTGTGGCATCTCCCTCGTTTGCAGGCAATACGGATCTCATTCCCATGCCCATGCAGGTCCAGTGGATCGAAGGGAAACAGCACGTGCTTCCTGAAACCCTCACTGTGCAAGTGAGCGATCCAACGCTGCATGCGCTGGAACCCTTTCTCTCTGGTGTGAGAGGCAACCTGTATCTGGTGCTGGCTGATACAGGATTGGGACCGGAGGGCTATCAGCTGGAAGTGCGGGAAAGGAGCATCGTCCTCACGGGAGAAAGTTCCGCCGGACTCTTTTACGGGATACAGACTCTGAAGCAGTTGATTCCGGAAACGGGAGAGGGGATGCGTCAGGGGGTCATCCGCGACCGGCCGCGCTTTGCCTATCGCGGGATGATGCTGGATGTGGCCCGGCATTTTTTGCCGCCCGAGTACATCAAACGCTTTATCGATCAAATGGCGCGCTACAAGTTCAACCGCTTCCACTGGCATCTGACGGACGACCAGGGCTGGCGGATCGAGATAAAAAAATACCCGCGCCTCACACAGGTCGGCGGCACACGCAGCGAAACGCTGGTCGGTCTGGTCACAGAAAAACACCTGCGTTTTGACAGCACCCCGCACGGCGGGTTTTACACGCAGGAGGAAATCCGCGAGATCGTGCGCTACGCCGCGGCGCGTCATGTGACGATCATTCCGGAAATTGAGATGCCGGGCCATTCGACGGCCGCGCTCGCCGCTTATCCGGAATTTGCCTGCAATGAGGGACCGATCTTCGTTTCCACAAAGTGGGGCGTGCATGGAGATATTTACTGCCCGCATGAAAGGACCTTCCGCTTCCTCGAAAATGTGCTCAGCGAAGTCATGGGCCTGTTCCCGGGTCCGTATATCCATATCGGCGGCGACGAAGCCCCCAAGGATCAATGGCAGGCCAGCTTGGTTGCACAGGCGCTGATCCAGCAGCAGGGCCTTGAAGATGAAAAGGAACTGCAAAGCCACTTCATCCAGCGCATCGAGCGATTCGTGAGCGCAAAAGGACGCACGATCATCGGCTGGGACGAAATCATGGAGGGCGGGCTTGCAGCCAACGCCACGGTCATGTCCTGGCGGGGCATGGGTGGCGGCATCACCGCCGCAAAAGCCGGCCACGATGTGGTGATGACCCCTTCCAGCCACACCTACTTCGATTATTATCAGTCGCACTCCCCCGGTGAACCGCTTGCAATCGGTGGCTACACACCGATCGAGAAGGTCTACGCGTTCGAACCTGTACCGGAAGACCTCTCCCAAAAAGAGGCCGCTCATATCCTGGGTGCTCAGGGGCAGGTCTGGACCGAGTATATGAAGACGGGCGCGGCCGTGGACTATATGACGTATCCCCGTGCTCTGGCGCTTGCGGAAGTCGTGTGGTCGCCAAAAGAAATGAGAGATTGGTGGAATTTTGCCCAGAGACTGGATGCGCACATACCGCGTCTGCAAAAAGCAGGCGTCCACGTTGCTCGCAGCCTGTATGATGTTCATTTTGCACTGGCAAACGGCGCCGGGCATCTCACGCTTGCACTTGGAAGCAAGGTTCCGGACAGTCAAATCCGCTTCACCCAGGACGGCAGCATGCCCAATGCGTACTCAAGCCTCTACAACGGGCGAATCCCCCTGACCGGAACGGGAGAAGTTCGGGCGCAGTTGTTCCGCAATGGCAGTCCATTGGGGAAGGTTGCCGTTCAGAGTTTTGCAATCGGAGACTGGGACCCCATCTTTCCCTTCCCGCATGTTCGGAAAACGTCGCAATGACCCTCGCTCAAAAATAAAAACACACTCATTAAGAATCATGACCTGCCTGTGAATGTGCTGTGATGATGTTGAAGGCATAAAAGGGGCTGAACGAATTGCGTTCAGCCTTTTATTTTTTGGTGAAAAAACGAGCCCAAGCTGATTGAGTCATTCGATTAGAAAAACAGTGCAAGCGGTGTGTGTTGTGGTCGGCGTATTCGTTCTTAGTGTCGGTTCCGCTGCCATCAACCATTTTCGGTTGCAGGAACGGCCCTGGACGTTACAAAAAAGAACCGTGCCGGTGCCCGCTGCTGCGAGCGAGCCGCTCAGACAGCAGCTCACAACCGCTCACGCACCCGATGTCACGAAAGCCCGTCAGCATTCGCCAAAGAGTGAAACGATGTGGATCGATTTGATCCAAGCCGCAAACGCAATAGGGGAAAAAACGGCAAAAAACTTTGATAGGCGTTTTTCAGGGACGGTGGCAAGAGACACGATTGCGGGAGTTCCGGTACGGCATGTGATTCCCGCAGGAATTACTCCCCAGCATCGGAGGCACCTGTTTATTCATTTGCACGGTGTTCCACCGGGGTTATGCGGGAGTGCACGAAGCCATGGTGATCGCCAGCCAGGTGAAAATACCGGTGTTGTCGATCGATTACCGCATGCCACCCGAGCACCCTTTTCCCGGCGCAGTGCAGGATGTCGTCGCGGTTTACAAGCACCTGTTAAAAACGCGGCACGCCCGCTCGATTGCATTGGGCGGCTCTTCCGCCGGTGGCGGTCTCGCCTTGGCATCGACTCACAAGCTGATCGAACTCGGATTGGACATCCCAGCCGCGCTGTTCGCAGGAACGCCGTGGGCGGATCTGACAAAAACAGGGGACAGTCATTATACGAACGAAGGCATCGACCGCATTCTTGTGACCTACGATGGCCTGTTGGCCGATGCCGCGAAGTTGTTTGCCGGCGACCACGATATGAAGAATCCGCTGATCTCACCGGTGTATGGGGATTTCACTGGATTTTTTCCAACTTATCTCGTCACTGGAACCCGAGACCTGTTCTTGAGCGATGTGGTGCGAACGCACAGAAAATAAAAGATAGCTGGGATTTAGGCCGATCTCAATGTTTATGAAGGAGCTTCGCACGGAGAATATGGTTTAGAGTCCAAGCAATACTATCGAGAACTGGGAAAGTTTTTATCCAAAAACCTTTTTTGACAAATAAAAAAACTCATATTTGAACACGTAAGAAAGAGGTATGACTAGAACCGATATAAAAACGCGTCTCAATGACAACTGTAGTAGGTTGATGGAAATCAGATGGTTAAGCAGATTTCGATTCGGGAGGGTTTTCCCGGATCACCACGGTGTCTGCCATTTTGTCGTGAAAGCCCTGTTTTCGCTTGTCGATTCCCACCCAGAAGATCCCCAGAAAAAGCGGCAGCATCGAAACGTAATAACCTAAGTAACGAATGATGAACTGCCCCGTGGTGGGTTTTTTCCCAGTCTGGGCGTCGATGATGACGAGGCGGGTCAGCATTTTACCGGGGGTGGCGGAGCGGTACAGCCAGAAAAGCACCACGGCGACGGCAGGGAAAATGAAATTCAATACGATGTCCCACACGCCCTGGTACAGGGAATTGTCGAACCAGTAGCCTTTGCCATAGACAACGGTGAGCACCGGCGCGATGAGCAGTAAAATCGCTACCGAGTCAATGAGCGCGGCGCCGGTTCGAATCCAAAACCCCGCATAGTTCCGGTCATCCATCGTGATCTCCAATAAATCCAACCGTCACATTAAAATAGCACCCTATTATACCGGTTTTACGGGGCTGGGTTCGCTCGCGATCGAATCGAAAAGTGGAAAAATTGATTTTGGATTTTTTTTCGCTGAAACTATACATTTGTAGTGAGGGCAGGCGCGTCTGTTTATCTTAAACCCAGAACAACACGAGCCGGTTAGAGAGGAGAGATCATTGAGCGAAGCGCACGGGCACACACCGATCGTTCACACCTATATCGAAAAAATATGCGGATGGAAAGACCCCGCGAAAGTGAAGGTTTTGGATTTTGGCTGCGGCGGCGGAGAAATGGTCAAGCAATTTCTGGATTTGGGGTATGCGGCCTACGGTTGCGACCTCAAACAGAAGTGGCGTAAGAATCCCTCCGTCCCGAACGAAATCTTCAAAACCATCCCCATGGATCCTTACCGGCTGCCCTACGAAGACAACACGTTCGATGTGGTTTTCAGCATCTCGGTGTTGGAGCACGCCAAAAACAAACGGCAGTGTTTTGAAGAGATCCGCAGGATACTGAAGGGGGGAGGGGTTTCGATCCACCTGTTCCCGGCGAAATACTATCTGCCCAGCGAGCCGCATATATTTGTGCCGCTGGCCAACTGCTTTTGGCCCAGATGCCCCAAATGGTGGCTGCAATTGTGGGCGCTGCTCGGTGTGCGCAACGGCTTTCAGACCGGACTGCCCTGGAGGCAGGTGGCCGACCTCAATCATCGCTACTGCCAGGACGGTCTTTCCTATTGGAAAAATGGCGACTACCGGGAGCTGTCCCTGAAGGTGTTCGGCAATTTCGATGCACCCATGCAGTTTTACCTGTCGAACTCGGGAGGCGGGGCCGCCCGGTTGTTTCGAGAACTTCCGCTCAAACCCGTATTGAGCTGGCTTTTGGGATCGATTCGCAACCGCATCATCGTGTCGCAAAAAGCACCCGCCAGCGAAACAACCCGCCGTTCCGAGCAAAACCGGCCCCAGTCGATCCCCACGCATTCTGTTTAGGCTGTTGATCTAGTTAGGGTTGCTGCCCTGTTGCCGGTTTCTCCCCGTCCCCTTCGTTTCTTCAGATTCCACGCCGAATTCGGCCGCTTTTGCGGATTTTTTTGTGCCGATTCCCCGCAACGGCGATTCTCTATATAATACGTGGGACGAAAACGCCGGGGGTCTTCAGGCAGAACCGCACAGGACACCATACAGGACACCATGCCGACCTTGTATTTCAGCGTGTGCTTTGAAAAATCGCAAGCTCTGGTGCATAAAATGGCCGGCGAATGCGAAACGCTCTGGCAGTGCAAATGCATCGTGCAGGGGCACGATGCCGCTCTGCACTCGGAACAACGCGTCCGCGAAACCCTCGCTCTGTGCGACGCCCTGATCCTGGTGATCGGAAATGCGCCCCCCGGACGTCCCGCTCTTCCGCTCGATGAACCGAACGCGCTGGAGCGCATCCGGTTTGAAATCGTATCGGCGATGAACCGGGATATCCTCATCGTTCCTCTGCTGCTCGATGAAGCCCGGCTTCCCGAAAAGGAAATGCTGCCCGGCGCCTTGAAGCTGTTGCACGACTGCACGGCCCACCGGATGCGGAGCACGCACTGGTACGAAGATCTGCACCTGCTTTTCGAGGACCTGCAAAAGGAACTGCAATTCAAACAGGAGATCGAGAAAAAACTGATGCAAACCGAACCGGACGCCGCCCAGGAAAAGGCCGATTTGGCAGCCAAGCTGCCGTCCTCGCGAAAATGGGATCTCAAAACGTCCCCCACTTCCGAATTGCGCCGCACCATCGATTCGGAGAAGTTCAATCTCAAGGAAGCGCGCCGCCGCGCAGACCGAACCGGCGAAAAAAAAGCGCTGTCCGCACTCGGGCAGGCGTTCAGCCAGCTGGGGCAGACCCGGTGGGCCATCCAGTATTTCGAAGAGGAACTCGAGCTGGTGCGGCAAAGCGGCAATGTGGAGGAAGAGTGCGGCCTGCTGGCCAACCTCGGGGATGCGCACGCCGTCTCCGGAGACATCGACCGGGCCGCCGGCTATTACGAGCAGCAGCTGGCTCTGGCCGAATCGCACGGGTTGCGGCAGTATGTCGGCAGCGCCCACAACGGTCTGGGATTCGTTTGCGTCAAGCGCAACCGGGTCGATCGCGCCATCGACGCGTACTCGAAAGCGCTTTCGATTTTTCGCGAACTTGAGGATCCCGAAAAGCAGCTGGAACTGTTGGTGGGCATCGCTCTCAACCATCAAAAAATCGATAACCTGCAACCGGCGCAGGAATGTCTGCGGCAGGCTCTGAACCTCGCCCTGTATCTGGAAGACCGGCGGGAGGAAGCCCGCATTTCCGTCGATCTGGCTGAGATCTGCTGCGCCCTGGACAGCCGGATACGCGCGCAGGGGCACCTGAACCGGGCTGAGGAAATTTTCAGCGCGACGACCGAACCCTGGGCCGATTCCTGGAAGCAACGCATCCATGCGCTGCGGCGGCGCATGATTTGAACTCAGGCTGAATCCATGAACGCTCAACCGCATCCCATACTTACAGAGCTTTCCCGGCAATTGCCGAAAGCGATGCAGACGCTGCAGAGCATCGAAACCGGTGACCGCTTCGAGAACATCGCCGCGCAGGCCAAAACCGAAATCGATTGCCTGGAAAATCTGCAGGGCGTCGTGAAAGACGGGCGGCCGGCAAGATCCGTGTTGCAGGAAAATGGCTACGGCAAATGGCTCGAGGATTGTGAAGACGACGACCGGCTGCGGGTTCTCGGAGCGCTGAAGCTGATCGCCGAACTGGCCGAAGAACTGGCTGAAGATTGAGCGGATATCAATCGCAGGAGAAAAAACCGAAAGGACGCGCAACAAGAACCATGACTTCAGAAGCAAATACACGCATTCACCTGGCGCAGGAAATCGACGGTCAACTGGAATCGATCGACGATGGCAACCAACTGTTCGCGCTGCTGCAATCCCGGCTGGAGAAGCAGGCATCGGTGGAGTTGGATTTTTCCGATGTGCAGACCATCCTGGTCCCGTTTCTGCACGCCAGTCTCGGGAGGCTGCTGCAGCGCTTCGATCGGGAAACCCTGATGCAGCGCCTCATCCTCTGCAACGTGTCGGAGGAACAGCTTCAGCGTATCAACCTG
This sequence comes from Nitrospinales bacterium, assembly GCA_965223345.1. Taxonomy (GTDB): domain Bacteria; phylum Nitrospinota; class Nitrospinia; order Nitrospinales; family VA-1; genus CBDCWG01. The sequence continues at coordinate 562,314 of CBDCWG010000012.1, read as the reverse complement.
TACCTGGACGGAACCGAAAAAAAACAAAACCAGGAATCCACCCACGACATGATGACCGAACTGTTCGAGGAAGACGAGTTGGGGGAGTCCATCGCGTAATCGCTTTCCCGGTTTCATTCCAAAACCGTTTCGGATTCACTCCGATGCTCTCTGTGTTTCGCATGACCGTCCGCAGCCTCATTGCAATCCTGGTGATTCAGCTGCTTTTCGTTTCGGCGGTGCAGGGCGCGGCCATCCGCTACGTGGCGCTCGGCGATTCCTACACCACTGGCACCGGCGTCGCGCCTGAGAAAACCTGGCCCGCGCAGTTGACGAAAAAACTGCAAGCGGCGGGCCTCGATTTCGAGCTGGTCGCCAACCTGGGACAAAACGGCTGGACCGCATCGCAGGTGCTGTCCGGTCAGATCCCCCTGCTCGCCGGCCACAAACCGGACTTCGTCACCCTACTGATCGGCGTCAACGACTGGATCCGCAGCGGCGCTCCCAGCCGCCTGTTCACCCGGCATGTGCAGCGGCTGATCGACCGCATCGAGGAAACGCTGTCTCCTTCCGGAAAGCTGCTGCTCGTCACCATTCCCGATTTCTCCTGCTCGCCTTCAGGAAAAAAATGGGGCTACGGCAAAAGCGCGCCCAACGGCATGACCCGGCTCAACCGCATCGTCGAATCTGCGGCCACGGCCCGCAAGCTGCCGGTGGTGGACATATTCCCGCTGTCGCAGCAACTCTGTGCCGATGCGGGCATGTTCGCAGAAGACGAGCTGCACCCTTCCGCCGCGCAATACGCGTTGTGGGTCGAGCGCATCTTTCCCGTGGCCCGCGATCTTTTAAAAGACCAATAACAGCGGCCTTTTCCCGCAAAACGCATGCACGCGATCGATTTGAAAATTTCCAAAACCGTGATTGCACACTTTGTGTTCTGTCTTTGGTTGGGATGGCTTGCGGTCTCTGGGGCAAGTGTCCACGCCGCCGAGGCGGAGTCGGTCGTCCTGCTGCACGGAATCGCGCGCAGCAGCGCCTCGATGGAAAAGATCGAAAACGCGCTTGTGAAAGAGGGCTACCGTGTGTTGAACGTCGATTACCCTTCCACCGATCTTTCCCTTGCCGAACTGGTGCAAACAATCCAGCCGCAGATCGATGCGTTCAACGCCAACCGGGACCGCCCTTTGCATTTCGTGACCTATTCGATGGGCGGTCTGGTGGCGCGGGGATTGATCCGGCAGCATCGGCCGAAAAACTTGGGCCGCGTCGTCATGCTGAGCCCGCCGAACCGCGGCAGCGAGATGGCGGACTTTCTCAAAGACAATTTCCTGTACAAAAAATTTTACGGCCCCGCCGGTCAGCAGTTGGGGACCGATCAGGATGATTTGCGTTCTTTTTTAGGCGGTGTCGATTTCGAACTGGGCGTGATCGCGGGCGACCGTTCCATCGACCCTTTCGGTTCCTACCTGATTCCCGGCAGCGACGACGGCAAGGTGTCGATCGAACGCACCAAACTCGACGGCATGAAAGATCACATCGTTCTGCACGCGACGCACACCTTCATCATGAAAAACGACGCAGCCATCGCGCAGATCCTGAATTTTTTAAAGCAGGGAGAATTCCAGCGAGATTGAATGCGGACGGGATGTTGCTGCACGCAGGACTCAGGAAGACGATCCTGTCTGTTTTAGCACCCATTCGTTCAGCGCCACGTAATCGGTCTTGCCGGTTCCGAGAACCGGCAGTTTGTCCATCACAAGGATGTTCTTCGGCAACGACAGCTCGCCGATGCCGTTCTGTTTGATGTACTGCATCAACGGTTCGCGGGAAGCCTCTTTGAAACTGGTGACCAGCACCAGCTGCTCGCCTTTCTTGGCATCGGGAACGGTCACCACCGCGTGCGCGTAACCCGGCCAGACCTGGTTCACGAAGCCTTCCACCGCCGTGAGCGAAACCATCTCGCCGCCCACCTTGGCGAAGCGCTTGGCCCGTCCCTTGATCGTGACATAACCCTCCGCGTTCACCTCCACGATGTCGCCCGTATCGTACCAGCCGCCGTCCGGAGGCACGAGTTTTCCCGGCGCGTCGCTGAGAAAATAGCCCTTCATGATGTTCGGTCCCGACACCCAGAGCCGTCCGCCGGTTTCGATGCCCGGCACGTCCTTGAGCAGGTATTCGATGCCCGGCATCAGCCGCCCGACCGATCCGGGCTGGTTCTGCATCGGCGTGTTCATCGCCAGCACGGGAGCCGTCTCGGTCGCGCCATAGCCCTCGAAGATGCGCACGCCGAATTTTTCCGACCAGGTGGCGCGCGTCGATTCCTTGAGTTTTTCCGCGCCCGCGAACACGTAACGGATGCTGTAAAAATCGTAGGGATGCGCGTAACGCGCATATCCGGTCAGAAAGGTGTCGGTGCCGAACAGGATCGTGGCGTTGGTGTCGTACACCAGCTCCGGCACGATGCGGTAATGCAGCGGCGAGGGATAGAAAAACGTCTTCATGCCCGAAAGCAGCGGCAGCAGCGTCCCGCCCGTCAGGCCGAAGGAATGGAACACCGGCAGCGCGTTGAACACGATGTCGAGCGGACCGAAATCCACCCGCGAGGCGACCTGAAAACGGTTGGCCTGGATGTTCTTGTGACTCAACACCACGCCCTTGGGCGTGCCCTCCGAACCGGAGGTGAACAGCACCACCGTGGGGGCGTCCGCATCCGGGTTTTTATGCTGCATGCGGTAATACAACTGCGGCGCCCGCGCTGCCAGCAGTCCTTTCAGTTTGTCCCAGCCTGAGATGCTGTCGCGCAGGTCTTCCAGATAGACGATGGCGACACCCACGCTCTGCATCGCCTCCACCGTTTCGGGCAGGTTGGCCATGGCCACGAACCGCTTCGAGGTGATCACCGTGCGGATCGCCGCGGTTGCGCAGGCGGCAAGCAGGTTCTTTTTACCGGTCGAAAAGTTCAGCATCGCCGGAACCCGCCCGAACGCCTGCAAGCCGAAAAACCCGAGCAGCGTGCCGACCATGTTGGGAAGCAGCATGCCTACCACTTCTTCCGGGGCGGTGCTCCTGGTGAAGGCTTTGCCGAGAATGAAACTGCGCGCCACGAATTGCTGGTAGGAAAGCGGTTTGCGTTCGATGTCCTCGGCCACAAGGTGACCGCCGCCGTGCACCGATTTGGCATCCAAGAGCGATTGAAACAGCGTCTGGTTGAGATCGTGGCTGTGAAACAGCATGTCCGTCATGATGTCGTACAGCTTCGCGCCGGCGGCGCGCCGCCGCTTGCGGCCTTTGACGTCTTCGGGAAGGTCGAACGCCACCGGTTCCATGAACGTGAGTGTGATCTTGGGAAACCAGCGCGTGCGCACTTTGCCCTTGAGCCGCGAAAACGGCGTGTACTGCGCCCCGGCGATGGCCACCGGCAGCAGCTGCGCGCCCGATTTGTCGGCGATCATGCCCGGCCCTTCGTACACCTTCATCAGCGATCCGGTCACCGTCAGGCGTCCTTCCGGAAAGATCACCACCTTGTGGCCCTTGCGGATGGCGTCGATGAGCGAGCGCGTGGACATCGGGTTGGTGGGATCGAGGGCGAACGTGTCCGCCAGCGACAGGAACGGCCGCACCCACCACTGTTTCGCCATCTGCGTGTTGATGGCGAAAGTCAGGCGGTCCGGAACGCAGGAGGCCAGTAGCGCCGCATCCAGGAACGACAGGTGATTGGCAACCAGGATGGATTTATCCGCCGTTTTTTTGATGTGCTCGGCGCCGCGCACTTCCAGCCGGTACAGCGTGTGGAACAGCCAGGTGAGCAGCGATTTCACCAGTGCGTCCGGCAGCAACGTGCACACGTAAATGGAAACCAGGCCGTTCACCACGGCGAGCGTCAGGAACACTTCCGTGACCGAAAAATCCTTAAAATCCTTCGCCAGCATCCAGGTGATCCACAGCGCCGAGACCACCATGAACAGGGCGTTCATCACATTGTTGCCGGCGATGGTGCGCGACCGGTATTCGGCTTCCGAGCGGCTCTGCATCAGCGAATACAGCGGCACGATGTAGATGCCGCCGCACACCGAGATGCCGAACAGGTCGAACAGAATGCGCCAGCTGGAAAACTCAGCAAGAAAAGCCGACACGCCGATCAACTCGCCGCCGCCGGCGGTGATGCCGTTTCCGCTGGCGAAGTACAGATCCACCGTGAACAGCGTCATGCCCAGCACGCCGAGCGGCACGTAGGTCGCCACGATCTCGCCTTTCAACAGCTTGTTGCAGAACAGCGAGCCCACGCCGATGCCGATCGAAAACACGGTCAAAAATAAAGTGACCACCTGCTCGTTGCCGCCGATCACGTCCTTGCCGTAGGTGGGAAACTGCGACAGGAAGGAAGCGCCGAACAGCCAGAACCAGGAGATGCCCAGGATCGAGCGGAACACCACCTTGTTTTCGCGGATGTGTCCGATGATCCTGTAAGTCTCGGTGAACAGATTGTAGCGCACCGTGATGTCCGGGTCCGCGGCCTTCGTGGACGGGATCGACAGGCTGCTCACCCATCCCAGGACGGCGACGGCCAGCACCATGCCCGAAACCAGCGTGATGCCGCCTTCCGCGAGAATCAAAAGGCCGCCGAGGATGGTGCCGATGAGGATGGAGACGAAGGTGCCCGCTTCGATCAGCGCGTTGCCGCCGATCAGCTCGTGCTCGTGCAGTTGATCGGGCAGGATGCCGTATTTGAGCGGACCGAAAAACGACGACTGCGTGCCCATGAGGAACAGCACCGTCAGCAGGAAGTAGACATTTTGCAGATAAAAACCCACCCCCGCCGCGATCATGAGGCCGATCTCCACCGCCTTTATGATGCGGATGAGCCGGGCCTTGTCGTACTTGTCGGCGATCTGCCCGGCGGTGGCCGAGAACAGGAAAAACGGCAGGATGAAGATCCCCGCCGCCAGCGTCACCAGGATCTGCGCGTTGAGCCCGGCTTTTTCCGCCACCGAGTAGGTGATCAGAATCACCAGCGCGTTTTTGAACACGTTGTCGTTGAACGCACCGAGAAACTGGGTGAGAAACAGCGGCAGGAAACGCCGGGTTTTTAACAGGTGGCTCTGGTCTGGGTGCATGGGAGATGGAATCCGTTGATGGGACACGGCAAAATCGGGGAACGCTTGAGAATTTTAACACTCAATCCGCGATCCCGGAATACCCATTCCGTTTGCCTGCAGCGCGCGCCGGCGGCCTTGCCGCCACCCTTGTGCAAAGGAAATAACATTTGGGCGATCGGCGATCGTCCTTTAAACTGAGAGGATTCCGCAAACATGCGTTTTTCGCCGGGAGTAGAGTGTGACCGAAAAGACCTATGAAACGATCACGCAGGAGGGCTGTGCGCCGATCAAGGCGTGGACGCGCGGCGTGCTCGTGGACCCGAAAGCGGAAAAGCAGCTGCGCAACGCCGCCCGCCTGCCCTTCATCTATCGGCACATCGCGGTCATGCCGGATGTGCACGTGGGCATCGGCGCTACGGTGGGCAGTGTCATCCCGACCAAAGGCGCGATCATCCCCGCTGCGGTCGGCGTGGACATCGGCTGCGGCATGATGGCGGTGCAGACCACGTTGAACGGCAGCGATTTGCCCGAAAACCTCAGCGAAGTGCGCAGCCGCATCGAGCAGGCCGTCCCGCACGGCCGGACCCACCAGGGCGGGCCCGGCGACCGCGGCGCCTGGGGCGAGATTCCCGAACCGCAGCAGATCGCCTGGCAGAGCCTGAAGACCGGACTGGATTCCATCTCGTCAAAGCACCCCAAGGTGCTGGGAAAACGCACCAACCACGTCAACCATCTGGGAACGCTCGGGACCGGCAACCATTTCATCGAAGTGTGCCTGGATGAAGCGGATACCGTCTGGTGCATGCTGCACAGTGGTTCGCGCGGCATCGGCAACCGCATCGGCACCTACTTCATCGACCTGGCCAAAAAGGACGCCAAACGCTGGCTCAGGAATTTACCCGACAAGGATCTGGCGTATTTCCCGGAAGGCAGCGATCACTTCGCCGATTACGTCGAGGCGGTGGAGTGGGCGCAGCACTTCGCGCGGGTCAACCGCGAGTTCATGATGCGGGCGGTGCTCGACGCACTCGCAGGCGCGAAAGGCATTCCTGCTTTCGAAACCGTTGCGCAGGCGGTCAACTGCCACCACAACTACGTGGCGCAGGAGCGGCATTTCGGTGAGGACGTGCTGGTGACGAGAAAGGGAGCGGTGCGCGCCGGCAAAGGCGATCTCGGCATCATCCCGGGCAGCATGGGGGCGAAATCGTTCATCGTGCGCGGGCGCGGAAATCCGGAGAGCTTCGAGAGTTGCAGTCACGGCGCGGGCAGGGTGCTCTCGCGCACCGCCGCGCGCAAAACCTTTTCGCTGGACGATCACATCCAGGCGACACGCGGCGTCGAGTGCCGCAAGGACCGCGACGTGATCGACGAAACCCCCGCCGCTTACAAATCCATCGAAGCGGTCATGGCCGCGCAGGAAGATCTGGTGGACATCGTGCACACCCTGCGCCAGGTGGTGTGCGTGAAAGGCTGATCTTTCTGCTAACTTTTTTCCAACACCTGTCTGGCGGCTTTCAGGGCTTTTGGGATGTCGGGCATGCCGCCGCCCGGCACCCGGTCCACGTAGCGGATGATGTTGTCGGCGTCCACCACCAGAACCGTGCGGTTGAGAAAATGAAAGCTCGGGTTGAGCAGGCCGGTTTTGTTGCCGAAGTCGTAGTCCGGGTTGTCCGAGAGAAACAGGATGTTGTGGATGTTGGCCTTTTCCGCAAAGCGCGACTGATCCGCCGCCGTGTTGGTGCTGATGGTCACGATGTCCAGATGCGCGTCCAGCCCGCCGTTTTCCTCGCTCAGCTTGTGCGTCTGCGCGTCGCACACCGGTGTGTTGAGCTGTGGCACCACGCTGATGATCTTGACCCGCCCTTTCAGCGCGTTCAGTTCTATGTGCGGTTTGCCGTCCTGTTGCAGCGCCGCGTTGGGCAGCGGTTTGCCGACGGCGAGCGTTTCATCGCTGAGCCCGCGGCTTTCCGCCGTCGCGGTCCAGCAAACCAGGATCAGCGCGATTCCCAACCCGCCGCTGAGTTTTTTCAATTTTATATTCATGATCTCACTCGATAAAAAGTTTCATAATTCGATCTGTTTTGTTCAGTGCAATGGCTCAGTCTGAGTTCGCATTCTCCAGCCATTCGTAATAGGCGTTCATGCTGCTCAGTGTCTCCACACCCGGCAAGCCGCCGGGAGCGCCTTTCCCGCCGACCACGATGCGGACGGAAGGATCGAGCGCCTTGCGGATTTTTTTGAGAGCGCTGCGCGCGGCTTTTGCATCGTAGATGACCGAAACGCTGAAGCACACGATGGTCGCCGCGCAGGATTGCACGGTAGCGACGATGTCTTCGATGGGGGTGTTGGTTCCCAGGTAAACGATCGACCGGCCGGTCACCGCCGTGATGACCGCGGCCATCGACAGGCCCAGACTGTGCGGCTCGCCCGGCAGGCCCGCCAGCACACAGGTTTCTCCCTCGTTGCGTTCGCTCAGCCGCCGCCACATCGAGCCGAGAAAATCGCTGAGCCGCGCCGATGCGAAGTGTTCCTGGGAAACCGACAGCTCGCCGTGCTCCCAGCCTTTGCCGACCCGCTGCACAAACGGCGCCGCGCATTCCTGCACGAAATTCATGGCGCCGCGCTTCGACCATTCCTCATGAAACCCCTGGTTCAGGGTCTGATTGCAGTAGCGGTGCACCCCTTCGATCCAGTTCTCGATCACCATCTGACGTTTCTGCTCCGCCTCACTCGAGGCGGACTCGGATTTTTTGTCCTTGGAAAACAACGGCGCCACCTGCAGCAGTTTTTCCAGATCCTGCAGACTGGCGGGCACGACCTTTTTCGCACGCAGTCCGGCCTTCAGCGCGCGCGCCACGGCGCGCAGCCGCGGCACCTCTTCTTTTGCGTAGCGGCGGTGCCCGGAGGGAAGGCGTGTGGACCGGGGCGAACCGTAACGTCGTTCCCAGACGCGCAACGCGTGGGTGCTGATTCCTGTGAGCCGTGACAATTCGCCGATCGCCAGGCCGCTGTCCTGTGTCGATTCGTTCATGGTTTCTTTTCGGTTTTAAGTGCGCCGCAACACCGGTTCCTAAAACTTGAGCTTCGTGGCAAACCGGCAACTCCTGCTAAATTCTAGACAAAAAAATTTTTTTTGTCAAATATATTGACAAAAACACAAATAGTGACTAAGTTATTGGAGTGAGTCAGGTGGCTTTTTCAAGAAGTTTCGACATTGTGTCTGAAAATCGGGAGCATAAATTTATGAAAGATCAAGGCGTGATTCTGGTGGGACATGGCGGGCTTCCCAAGGATTGTCCGCAGGAGCTGGTCGCCCGCTTCAAACGTCTGGAAGCCGGGCGGCGGAAAAAAGGATTGCCGCCGAGCGCCGAGGAAATCGAAGCCGACCGGGCCATCCGCACTTGGCCGCGGACGCAGGAAACCGACCCCTACCAGGCCGGGCTCGAATCGCTGGCCGATCATCTGCGCCTGTACATGAACGACACGAAACTGGCCGTCGCGTACAACGAGTTCTGTGCGCCCAGTCTCGCCGAGGCCGCGGAGGATCTGATCGCATCGGGCGTCAACCGGATCATCGTGGTCACGACCATGCTCACACCCGGAGGCTCCCATTCGGAAGTCGAGATCCCGGAAGAAGTGGAATCCTTGCACTTGCGATTCCCGGATGTGCAGATCCGATACGCCTGGCCGTTCGATCTCAACAAGGTGGCGGTCATGCTCTGGAGCCACATCGAGAAATTTCAAAATGGAACCGAGCCGCAGAATATCAACGAAAACGCCAACAACCATTAGACAGGAAACAATCATGACTTCAATCCGCAGTCTCAATTTTTCCGCCGCCGCACTGGCAGCTTTCTTGATCGTGTTTGCGCAGCAGGACTCCGCGCAGGCGCTGGATTGGAGCGATGCGGAGTGGCGGGGCTGTCCGCAAAAAAACATGACCGGCCGCTGGAAAGCGCGCAGCCATTCAGAGAGCGCGCCGAAAGCGATCTGGTTTCAGCAGGGCACGCTGACGCTGTTGCACCCCAATGAAGAAACGACCACCGTCGCGTATCTGGAAAATGCGCAGCTGCAGGCCGACCCGTATGTGGAACTGGTGCTGGACACGCCGCAATCGGCGCAGGTGATTCCGAAGGTGCTGAGAATCAGGCCGCACGCGGTGTTTCCCGGCGAGGGATCAGAGGGGGCGACCTGCCTGATCAAGGTGCTTCGCTTCACATCATCGAAGAACGCGCAGGCGGGGAAGTACGAGGACTGGAACATTTACGAACCGGCGGGTTCCTGAGGTAGATAGGAGATGGACGGCAAACGCCTTTGTCAAAAGGCAGGAGGTGGGGAAGAAAATCCGGCGAATCGCCTGGTGGCTTTCCGGTTTTCTCTACTGGCGCTTCGGAAGATAAAAAACCGGATAGCCGGATTTTCTTCTTTTTTATTCTTTCTCGTGGATACAAGGCGGAAGCGTACATGGCCTATGAGTGCAGGATCTATGACAGCAAAGGGAATTTAAAAAAAGTTCATCAAAATAAGGATATCAAGTCCCGGTCCACCGAGAAGCTGCTTGGCCAGAAATCCACGCGCAAGGCGAGGCGGTTCGTCGAAAATTTCAAGCAGGGAGAGAGCCCCGACGCTCGAGCCCGTAAATTTCACGACAAGCGTTGCGTGCAATGCGGCAACACCTTTCACGCGCGGCACAAAGCGGCAAAATACTGCTCGCACGAATGTCAGAAAAAATTTTATTACGAGAAACGGAAGAAATCCAGGCAAACGTAAATCGGTGACGCAATCGGGTTGAGAGGAAACGATGGAGATTCCACACTATTTCAGTTTTTTCACGCTGTATTCGGTGATCATCCTGCTCGGCAGCATGATCTTCTTCGCCGTGATCGTCGCTCCTTTAGCGATCAGCCACCTCGACCGGCAGTCCGCCAGCGTCTACCTGCGCGCGTTTTTCCCGCGCTACTACAGCTGGGGCGCGATTGTCACGGCCATCGCGCTGATCGGCGCACTGGCGGCCGGCCCGCTGCAGATCGCCCTGCTGGCGGCGATCCTCGCCGGTTTCATTTATTGCCGTCAGTTTTTGATGCACCGCATCAACCACTACAGCGACCGGCAGAAATCCGGAGACAAAAGCGCGGGCAAGCAGTTCGCCCGCCTGCACCGTTTCAGCGTGCTGATCAATTCCTTGCAGATGATCGCGCTGATCGCGATTTCGCTCAACCTGCTTGAAGTGATCTGATCACAGGGCGTGAGAGTTGGGTGCGATGCTCGATCGGATCCTTCAGGAATAAGCGGTTCCCCCGGCAGGCAGGGACCCGGACCTTCCAGCACATGAAGGCCGGGATCCTGCCTGTTCATTTTTTATCCGCCTCGAGGTTTTCTGAGTAAACACTCAATCCACGATCAGGGTTCCGTCCAGCCGGATCGGACTCGCCATGTTGAAGCGGTTGGGCGAAGTCTTGACGACGGTGTCGTGGATTTCCTGAAACTGTTCCTTTGTTCCATTTCCTTTGATGCGCACCGTGTACTGGATGCTGTCGTAACCCGGCTTGACGCTTTCGTCGATGCCGAGGAAGCCGCGCAGATCCAGTTCGCCCTGCGTTTCGATCTCCAGTTTTTCCAGCGTGATGCCTTTGAACGAGGCCCCCACCACATAGCCCACCAGCATGCAGGCGTTCATCGCCGAGAACAGCAGCTCCTGCGGGTTGGGCGCCGTGTTGCTTCCCAAAAGTTCCGGCGGCTCGTCCGCGCGGATGGAAAACGAGCGCTCGACGGTTTCGCCGCCCAGCTGCATGGCGTGCACTTTAGTGGTGCTGCTGGTTTGTCCCGTCCAGCCGGTGGTCACATGAAACTTGACCTTCCCCTTGGAGGCGTCCTCACTCACCGCCTGGATGACTTCCTTCAATGCCGGCACATCGATGTCGTTGGGCAGCGTGTTGGTTTTTGTGGATGTCGTCATTTTATTTCTCCTTGTGATTTCGTTTACGTGTTCAATAGAGGTCAGGACCTTTCTTTGATTGAGAAATTTCTGACAGTAAATAAAGCTGGTTTTAGCGGCGGGCTTCCAAAACAAGGTTGAAGGGAGTTTCCGCTGCGCGTCGAAACCGGGTAAAGCCGCCCGATGTCACCACTTCACGAAGCCTCTTTTCACCTGCTTGAGCGCCTAATGCAAGACCCACTTCCTGACTCAGAGACGAGAGTGTGCAAACCGTCGCCGAAAAGGAAAAATAAACCCGGCTCACAGGATTCAGGTTTTGCTCCAGCGTATCGTGGGCAAAAGGTTCCACGATCATCCAGGTGCCGTCTTTATCCAATTTGCTACACACATGTTTGGCGGCGCCTGCAGGATCTCCCATATCGTGCAGGCAGTCGAAAAAGGTGACCAGATCATAGGACTCTCCAGGAAAATCCTTGGCTTTCGCGGTTTCGAAGGTCACATTGTCGAACCCTTTTTCTCTGGCCAGTTTTTTTGCGTGTTCAATGGAGGGTTCATGAAAATCGAATCCGTAAAAGCGGCTTTTGGGAAACGCTTCCGCTAAAAGGAGAGTGGAGTGACCGTATCCGCAACCGACATCCGCAACTTTTGCGCCTCTTTCCAGTTTTCCCTGGACGTCCTTGAGAGCCGGAATCCAGGACTGAATCAAGTTGGCTTTGTAGGTGGGTTTGAAAAACTTTGCAACGCCGCAAAAAAGACAAGAGTCATGAGCGCCCCAGGAAACCCCCTCCCCGGTTCGAAATGCGTCTGTGATTTTAGGTTCGTCGGAAAACATGGAAGCGATCGAATAAAAACCTCCTCCTAAAAAGAATGGACTTTCCTCATCGGCAAACACGGCGGCTTGCTCCGGATCCTGATAAAACTGATTTGTGATCGGGTCATATTCAATGTAACCGGAGGCGGCCTGATTGGAAGCCCACTCTAAAATGTATCTCGGCGCGGTTCCTGTTTTTTTTGCCAACTCTTCGGCCGAGAGCGGACCGTACTCAACAAGTGCTTTATACAATCCAAGCCGTTGCCCAATGAGAACGAGCACACTGCTGGTAGCGGCTCCAAGGTCGCCCACCATTTTGCCCATAAAGTCTCCCATTTTTTTTTCGTCGATGGTTTGCAGTTGAGTCGTCATCTTATGATACCCCCTTTAATTGAGTTTTCATGTTTGCTGGCGTTTAAAACCAATCATTTTGTGAACTCATTCCTAAGCCGTTTCTCATTAGATCGTCCCAGCGTTCCATAAATAAAAAATGCAATGCGTTTCATGATCGCGCGCTCCTCGAAAAAGCGGTTCTGAATGGATTCCACCGCCGGGCCGAAGGGGTTTTCCCGGTTCCCTGCCAAATGTGGGCCCGGCACGGCGAGAGATTGCAGAAAAGTGTCTTGCTTGGGAATACTCATGGTTTTTGGCTTCGGTTGAATTTTTGTTGTACCAACTGGTTGGTGTAAAATAGTCATGTGCGCGGCCGTCGTCAACAAAAAAAATCACCAATCCCTGTCTGGGACAAGGCGTAAATTCATAAGTATTTTATTTGCAATGGGTTTTGTTGGGGTGGATAATGCAAAATTATTCGCGGTGAGGTGGTTGACAGATACCGACCAGTCGGTATAATGGTCAGCCAGGCAATGAATTTCTCCAACCAGGCGAGGTCAAACGATGCCGAAATCGAGTGTGACGACGCAGGAAAGGATTCTCGACACCGCGCAGGAGCTGGTGCTCAGTTACGGGTTCGCGGGAACCTCTGTGGACAAGGTGATCGAAAAAGCGGGCATCACCAAAGGGACCTTTTTTTATCATTTCAAGAACAAGGCGGACCTCGCCAAAAGGCTGATCGAGCGCTTTCACGCCCAGGACCTGGAAGTTTTTGGCGGATTCATGACGCGGGCGGAAAAAATGAGCCCCGATCCTTTACAGCAGCTTTTGATTTTCGTGGGGTTGCTGGCGGAGATGTTCGACTCTCTGGACGAGCCGTTTCCCGGCTGCCTGATTGCGGCCTACGCGTTTCAGAGTCAGCAGTTCGAGGAGGAGGTGCTGCAGGTTTGCACGAAGGCGATGCTCGACTGGCGGCAGATGTTTGCGTCCAAGATCCGCGCCGCCAACGAAAAATACGAGCCGGTTAAAGAGGTGGACCCCGACTTGCTGGGGGATTTTCTCGTTTGCGTGCTGGAGGGGGCGTTGCTGCAGTCGAAGACCCTGGACGATCCCAAGCTGGTGGCGCCGCAGCTCGCTCTGTACGCCGATCATCTGCGGATGCTGTACCGCCAGCCCTGAGAAACGGTCAGGTCAAGGACTTGAGATAGAGATTCCAGGTGTGGGCCACGTAGGCGTAGGGGCAGTGGTCGAACAGCCTGCCGGGCAGGGTGCCGTCGGGAATCTTCGGGATCGAGGCGATCAGGCTCAGGATGTCGTAGCCGCCCGAATACAGTCCGTCGTCGCTTTCGCCGGTTTGCAGCGCCACCCGGTTGGGCTTGGGGTGGGTGATCTTGCGCACGCCGTCCAGGTGGCAGTAATCGAAAAACGGCGGCAGACGCGGCGGCACCAGGGCGACGATGTCGCGGTTGTTGACGATGCGGAAATGCTGCGGAACCTGAAATTCCTTGATGAACTCCGCATCGCCTACCATAGGGGAGCCGAACGTGTACAGCCCCTGAACTTTTTTGTAGCGGTTGGCGGCCAGCGTCGCCAGCGCCGCACCCAGGCTGTGCCCGGTGAACCAGAGCGTCGGCTCCTTGCCGTGACGCCGTTTGCCGCGGGCGCGGATTTTATCGAGCGTGGCTTTCAACCCGGGCTGGGCATCGGATTCCGCCTCTTCGCCGGTGTCCGGGGGATTCCAGATCGCATCCAGGGCCTGCTTGAAGCCGCGGTGCACTTTTCCGCGCTGCGGCGGGTCCGCTTCGAGAACGATGTTCACGTCCGTGAAAATGTCGGAAAACTGTTTGAAGTATTTCGCGCGGGTTCTGCCGGAGAAAAACTTTTTCAGATCCAGCATCGCCTTTTTCGGGATGTTCGGCGGCTCTTTGGCGGCCGTGGCAGAAGGGCTCTTCCCGGATCTCGGGATCAGGGTTCCGCGGAAGGCAACGAGGACGAAATCCCGGTTGTGCGCCACAAAACACTGGGTGCCGCCGCGGTCGAAAAAAAGCGCCTCTTCAAAAAACGCGTCGCTTTGGGAGCGCGGCGCAGGGACGGTCAGCTTTTTGATCACGGTGGCGCTATCGCAGTAGGCCAGCATAGAGGCTTCGGCCAGCCACCAGCCGTTGACCCACTGAAAGCGCTTGGCTTTGTGTTTGAAGGCGTGCTGCTCGCCGTGTTCAAAATAGGCGTATTTTTTCTGCGGCGAAAACAGTTCCTTGAAGGTGGCGTTGCGTTTCGGCAGGGGTTTCTTCTTTTTTGCGGCCATGTCGGGCGTCCAGAGGGTGTCGGGCCGGATCCGTTTGCGAGTCGAGATGCAGGCGGAACGAAGCCGGGTGATGCTGCGGGGGATTTTGAGTTTACCCGGATCCGGGTTGATAACGATTGCCGTGAAAAATCGAGGTGACCGGTATTTCGATCGAGGGGATTTTAACAGGTTCCAAAGACTTTAGAAACGATTTCCACTGCCTGGGGTTCTTATTTTTGCAGTAGCGGAAAAAAGCCGCGTAGCGCATGGTGTTGAGCAGGGCTTGGAAGACCACCGGATTGACCTGCCCGATGAGCTGGATTTTTTGCCGCATCTCGAAATTCATGTGCACGACCGGGTGTGTTTTGCCTTCGCCCTTGCGGCCGCTCCAGAAATAGTACTCCGGCTGACCGGTCAGCGTGAAGCGGCCGGGCTCGGATTGGAACTCGATGCCGGAGTCCTTGTCGTGGATCAGGTATCCGTAGCGGTAGTCCCGGCCGTATTTGGCCCGAAGCGACAGGTGATGGCGTTTGCGGATCGCCTCGATCTGTTCCACCAGGGCCTTGGGTTTTTCGGTGTGGAAGCCCGACTCGCCGCCTCCCAACAGGGGAGGGCTTTTGCGGGTCAACAGGTTGGATGTGATCCAGCCGGATTTTTTTCCCAGCTCGATGCGGGACCACCCGAGCTGCGATTGCAGCACCTTCACACCGGCCCATTTTTTCAGCACCCGGACGACGCTGCCTTTCTCGTTCGGCAGCGAGCGCACATGCACCCGGTCCGCGGTCACCCAGTGCGTGTGATCGCCCGGAAGGTAGTAACGCGGCAGGTTCCACGCGGAAGACGGCGCGTCGAACAGCGTGTCGGCCTGGAACAGGCGCAGTCCCAGCAGGTTGTTTTTGAAAGCCGGGTGGTAGCGGATCTTATCGGGGCTTTGTTCGGTGGTGGAGATCACCGCCGTCGCTTTGGAATCGGCGAAACGGGCGATGGGGAGCAGCTGCCAGTCGAAGATGGCAGGGAAATGATCCCGGTCGCCGATGGAAATCCGTAGGCGCTTGCCGTCCTCGTTGTGCGGCAGGTACTCGATGCCGACCTGTTTCCCCTCGGCCTCGGCGTCAGGGCGGGCGGCGCTTTCGAACACGATGCCTCCCATTTTCTCGAGCAGGTGCGCGTTTTCCTGCAGCGTGCGCACCGGATGCTGCGACCGCAGCGTCGGGGCGGAGCGGGCGAAATCCCGCAGCGAGAACGGCGCGCCGGCGCCGCCGGCGACAGACGGAGACGGCGTCCAGCCCACGACGGCGACCGTGAGCAAAGACGCCATCCATCGTGTTCCAAACGGGTTCGGCCGCAGCGAGGATTTGAAGGATTTATGAATGAACATGCGATATTGGGAAAAAAGCCTGGGTGTCCTTGCAAGGGGAGCAAGCCGGGATTGTTTGCAAACGAGAGCCAGGGGCACGCACCGACCGGATTATGTGAGAATGGACTATTTAATTAATTTAAAACGGAAAACGCATCCTTTCCAGCATAAAGATGCGCAAATACCAAGATGGGGGCGCAACCGGCGGTTTTAGAGTCCCTGCTGCGCAACCCTTTACGAGCGGGTTTCTAACCGTGCGTTCCGGATGCGGACAAAGACCGGTGGCAACGAAGCCTCCGCCGGACGGCAATCCGGGAAGCCTGAAAAAAACGAATCTTCAAACCATATGAGTGAGGGATGGAGCATGAAACGATTGAATGGGACCGTATTAATGGCATCGTTGTTGACGTTTTCGGTGGCTGTGTCCGTCTGGGCCGGCGAACGCAGAGCCCCCCTGTTTGACAATCTGGGCAGCACGCACTTTGCCATCACCACGAAAGACCCACTGGTGCAGCGTTATTTTAATCAGGGATTCATTCTCGCCATCGCGTTCAACCACGCCGAAGCCGAACGTTCTTTCCGTGAGGCGGCGCGGCTGGACCCCGCCTGTGCCATGTGCTACTGGGGCGTGGCCTGGGTCCTGGGGCCCAATCTCAACGCCCCGATGGAGGACCTGGCGGTTCCCAAAGCCCATGCGGCCATTCAGAGAGCGCAGGAGTTGAAAGGCGGGGCGAGCGAATTGGAGCAGGCGCTCATCGAGGCGATGGCCCAGCGCTATTCCAAGGAAGTGCAGAAGGACCGCAGCGCGCTGGACCGCGCGTACGCCGACGCCATGCGCGAGGTGACGAAGCGGTATCCGGAGGATCTGCACACCGCCGCCCTGTTCGCCAATGCCCTCATGGATTTGCATCCCTGGGATTTCTGGACAAAGGACAAGAAGCCCAAACCCTGGACGCCGGAGATCGTGTCCACCCTGGAAGCGATCCTCGCCAAGACCCTGGATCATCCATTGGCCAACCATCTTTACATCCACGCCGTCGAAGCCTCCGACGATCCCGGCCGGGCGGAAGCGGCGGCGGACCGGCTGGCGAGCCTGGCTCCCGGAGCCGGACACCTGGTGCACATGCCGGGGCACATCTACATCAACATCGGCCGCTACAAGGACGCGGCCAAAGCCAACCTGGACGCCATCGCCGCCGATCAGGAATATCTCAGGCAGGTGAAAGCCCAGGGGCTGTATCCGCTGGCCTACGTGCCGCACAAACACCACTTTCTCTGGGCGGCGGCCATGATGAGCGGCAAGAGCGAACTCGCCATCCAGGCGGCGCGCGGCACCGCTGAGAACGTCGATAAAACCAAGATCCACGATCCTGTGTTCGGCGGCACGCTGCAGCATTTTTATTCCATGCCCCTGTATGCCTTTGTGCGCTTCGGCAAATGGGACGCGATCCTTAAGGAACCGAAGCCGGAAAAGGAACTCATCTATCCTGCGGGCGTGTGGCATTTCGCGCGTGGCATGGCGCAGGTGCGCAAGGGAAATATCACTGCGGCGCAGAGCGAGCTCGACCGTTTGCAGAAAACGGCGAAAGACCCCGCCATTGACGAGATGACGGTCTTCGGTCTCAACCGCGTGAAAAAACTGCTGCGCATCGGCGCGGAGATCCTGTCTGCGGAACTGGCCGAAGCGGCGGGCCGCCAGCAGGACGCGATCGATCATCTCACCATCGCGGCCGGCATCGAGGATGCTCTCATCTATAACGAACCGCCGGACTGGTCCTTTCCCGTGCGGCATGCGCTGGGGGCGGTGCTGCTCGAGGCGGGAAAATTCGCAAAGGCCGAAGCCGTGTACCGCGAGGACCTGGAAAAAAACAAGGGCAACGGTTGGGGCTTGTACGGTCTCCAAGCAAGTCTCAAAGGGCAGGGCAAAACCGAGGCTGCAGCGGAAGTGGAGAAACAGTTTGAGCAATCCTGGAGCGGCGCGGACGTGAAGCTGGCCAGCTCGCGCTTTTGAGCATGGCCAAGACCGCTCAGAGCGCCGAGGATTACTTCAACGCGCTGCCGGAGGCGCGCCGCAAAGACCTCAGCGTTTTGCGGGACCGCATCCGCTCGCTGCTGCCTAAGGCCCAAGAAACCATGGCCTGCAAAATGCCGACCTATGAGATCGACGGGTTTGTCTGCGCCATCGCCAGCCAGAAGCACCACATGAGCCTGTACCTCTGCGACGCGGCGCTGCTGGAAAAATACAAAAACGCACTCGCCCATCTCGATCTGGGCAAAGGCTGTGTGCGTTTCAAAAAACTCGAGGATCTGCCGATGGATGCGGTCGAAGCCCTGATCCGCGAAGCGGGGAGAGGGAGATAATGGCTAACAGAAAGGAGGATTGATTGAGCCTCGAACACAGAATTAGCTTTAGCAGTTGCTTAAGGTGAAACCCTGATAGAAATTTCACGACGGTGGTTCTGGATTTGTTTCCACCGTTTCATTTCTTCTTTTCATCTTCTGCGTTCAGTGTTTCCAATTTGTGTTTGGCAACCAGCGCGCCGATCCGCTTCTGAAACTCTTTCGACTGCGTGAACCCCATCGCCCACTTCTGGCCGATCTGCCCGGCCTCGCGGCTGATCGCCGGCATCTGCTCTTTCCATTCCTGCCAGAACGGCGTCTCGAACATCGCCACCAGTTTTTCGATCGTTTCCGTACTCATGCGCTTTGCGTACACCGGCACCACCGCATCGATGAGCGCGTCCATCTCCTGTTCGCCCATCAGGTTGTTGAAGTCTTTCCAGAACGCTTTGGGCACCTTGGGGTAAGAAGCGGTGATCATTTGCGCGAAGGAGCCCAACACGCCGTCTTTCATATAAGCGAGCTGATCTTCGATGCCCGACACCGCGAGCAGTTTTTTGACGAGGGCGGTTTTGTCCGGTTTTGCCGCTGCGTCCGCGTGTGTGGAAACGGAACAAAACAGCAGCAGGAGCAACAGCGTCGCAAGCCGGATCGCGGCTTTCCTTATATGTAAAAAAATCATGACGGCCCTTCCTTGTGAGATGGATTGTAAGAAAGCGTTGTACCACGAATGCGGCGTTGCCGGGGCGATTAAAGTGAATTCCGGCCCGATGGCCGGATGGCGCGAAATCAGAACGAAAATCCCTTTTGCGCCTCATTGGTGCAGCAGGAAAACGCTGTGAATTGTCGATATCCGCTATGACAAAAGGCTTCTTAATTGTTTCGTTTTGGAATATGATGCAAGCAGAGACATAAACTCAAACCAATCAGGATGGAATATGAAGAAGACAGTTTTGATAACCGTGGCCATGGTGGTCGCCCTCACCTGCATCGTGGTGTTTTTCCTTTTCATTTCACTCGACACGCTGGTCACCATGGCGGTGGAAAAATACGGGACCGAAATTCTCAAAGCCGATGTCCGGTTGAATCAGACCGATATCTCAGCCAGTTCCGGAAAGGGCAGCCTGAGTGGATTGCGCGTGAGCAATCCCGATGGCTTCGAGACCGAATCCGCACTCGAGCTGGATAAAGTGGACGTCCACATCGACATGGGAACGATCGCCGGCAACACCGTGGTTATCAAAGAGGTCAATCTGCTCGCGCCGCAGGTCACCTACGAGAGGGGGGCGCAGGGCAGCAATCTCGACGCGCTCAAGCGCAACATCACCGGAGGCGAGAGCTCCGGCTCGCCGCAAAAAGGCGGCGCGGATTCCAAAGATACGGGAGGGGGCGGCAAAAAGCTCATCATCGAAAACCTGTACATCCGTGAAGGAAAAGTCAGCGTCAGCGCGGTCGGCCTGGGCGGGAAAAAAATGAGTGTCGGTCTGCCCACCGTTCACTTGAAGGACATCGGCAAGGACAAGGGCGGCGCGTCGCCCGAGGAAGTGGTGAAGAAGATCCTCGACGCCATCGGCGACATCACCGGCAACGCCGTGAAGACATTGGGTGTAGACAAGGCCATCGAGCAGGTGTCCGGCGCCGCCGGGGACGCAGCGAAGGAGGTACTCGGCAAAAACGCCGGCGAAGCCCAGAAAGCGCTGGAGAAGGGAGCCGGCGAAATCGGCTCGGCGGTGAGCGGCTTGTTGGGAAAATAGACCGCAATACGCCCGTTTGGGGTGGTTGACATTTTGAAGAAATTAGGTCAATGTATTAACGTTGAGCCGCGCAAGGTCGCCAGGGGAGGCTTTGCGGCGGTGGTTCACCCCCTGGATGAAAGGAGGTGATCCCTTGTCTAGTCAGAGTATAAGGGGAGCTTCCGGAGACAACTGCTAGTTGCGCCTGGAAGCTCCTTTTTACAGAAAAGCCCCGCTTTTCACAAAGCGGGGCTTTTTTTCTGCCCGATTTTGGCGATCCGGTTCCTCACACGAGCGCGCCCGGGCGCATTCCGAACGCACAGAACGGCGACGCGCGCCTATCGCAGGCGAAACCCGTGGCCGGCGCCGCTCCCGTGTTGCGACGCCCCACATCGCATTCGCTCGGAACGGCGACCGCAGCCTGTATTTTAAAAAGCGCCTGAAAGGGCGCTTCAGGAAAGCGAGCTGTTTTCCACCTGCTCCGCGAACGGCACGGAAAAGTGCGTCTGCACGAACAGCCATTTGCCGTTGCGGTTTTCCAGCACCGCCGTGAAGCGCACGTAAGCCTGCATGGCCTGCCCCTGCAGGGTGTACTCCACATGCGTGTCTCCCGCAACCCAGCAAACCGAGCCCAGCTGCGAGACCGATATATTTTCGAAACGCACGTTCAATTCTTCGGACTGGAAAAAATCCCGCTCGAACTGCCGCTTGATTTCGTCGAGACCGGTGCGTTTTTCGTCTTCCCCCGTACCGATGATGGTCACATCAGGGTCCGGTGCGAACAGGTTCAGTAGAATGCGAATGTCTTTTTTGCCATATCCAACACGAAACCTGTCCAAAACGGAATGGATCTCCGTTACCGTTTTCCGGGCTGCCTGCATGATACGCCCCCTCGATTGAATTGTTTATAAGTGCAAGGGTTTTTGAAAATTCCCTGTTACTTGCATGGTTTTTTGTTTAAGTTATCGAAACATTGCGCAAAAATCAAACACCGTTTTCGATATCCGATGCCCGAAAAGCCGCGCCAGAACAGGCTGCGCCGGGACCCGGCCCACACAAAAAACCGGAAAGTTCGCAGATTCGAACAAATTTGTTTCTTAAAAATCGCTATCCCGAAAGCGTCCGTTCGACGGCGAGGGTTTACGACACGGTTTTTCCTGTGATTTGCAAAAGTGGAAGGGCGGTGGAGCGGGTAAAGGCATTGCAGTGGGCAGGTCCGCGTTTCGGAAGCGCGAACCCGTCAGGTGCCGGGGATTTCCCGCAGAAAATAGATCGCGCCCAGCAGCACGGCCAAAGAGATCAGCCAGAACAGGATATAAAGGGACATGGACTGGCGCGCTTTCTGTTTCTCCAGCCAGGTTCTCGGTTTCACGCCCTTGACCATGAAGGTGATCTTGGCGGCCAGGTTCACGGACACGATGTTGATGGCCAAAAGCAGTCCCGCGCGGTAGGCGAGATCGAAATCGCCCGCGCCCAGAAACAGGCCCAGCGTGGCGGTCGGCGGCAACAGCGCCACCGCCACCATCACGCCCACCAGCACGCTGGGAAGCCCGGTGGTGAGCGCCAGCACGCCGGCAGCGCCGGAAGCGAACGCCAGCGCGGCGGAATCCAGGCCGACCCGGGTGCGCGCCAGCAATTCCTCGCTTTCCACATTCAAGGGCCAGACCATGCCGATGAAAAACGTCAGGCCCAGCGCCAGCATCACCCCGGCCAGCGTGGTTTTGAAGGCTTTCCACATCAGGGCGGTGTCGCCCAGCGCCGTCCCCAGTGCGAGTGCGATGTTGGGGCCCAGAAGCGGCGCGATCACCATCGCGCCGATCACCACCGCCACGTTGTCTTCCAACAGACCGATGGCGACGACCACCGTCGAGAAGAAAACCAGCAGCAGAAACGTATCGTCCAGGCGGGCGCTTTTTTCGACGCTGTTGTACATTTCCTCCCGCGTCGCGGCGACGGAATCCTTTTTGTCTTTCCTTTCCGTGTCGGCTTTTTCTTCTTTTTCTTCACGCGGCAGCGTCACTTCAACGGGAATCACATTGATGCGCGCCGAATCGCTGTGGCCCAGGATGGCTTGCAGAGAATCGAGGGTTTCCTGCCTGAAATCCGGTTTCACCAGAAAACGCACCACCCGGCGCGCGTCCTCCCCCCTGGGGCCCACCCAGTAATCGGCGGCCTCGTTTTTTTTCGCCACCTCGTGCACGGCGCTCAAATAACTGTCGTCGGCTAACACTTCGATAATTCTCATGAGCTCAAAACATTCCTGGGGGTGAGGGATAAAAAGTGGTTTCGTCCGTGTGTTGTGCGCGTTTCAAAACGAAAACATTGTTTCCGAAGATGTCGATGTCGTAGGGGCCCAGATCGGCCAATTTGCCCAACGCCCGGTTGCAGAAAAAACTCACATGTGTGGGATCGTCCTTGTACCACCATTCGGCAAACTGCTGTTGGGCGTCGGCCGCGTCGATGAAGGAATTGGTCAACAGCGTGCTGAACACCACGATGCCATCCTGATCGAGCACGCGTTCGATCTGTTTCAACTCCTGCCAGAGACCCGGAAGGTGTTCGATCACCTCCACCGCCACCACCACGTCGAAGGTACAGGAAAAATTCTGATCCTTCAAATATCCGTGGATCATCGGTTCCAGAGGCGTCACCTTGAGTCCGCGCCGCTGAAATTCCTCCGTCATGGCGCCGGACCCGGAACCGAAATCCAGAAGGTGCCGCGGCGCGCGGTACCGCTCGATGAGCCGCAACAGCACATCCACCTGCCCCTTCCAGAATCCCGGATCGGTCTCCGCCCACTGCTTTTTGTAATGCGCCTCTTCCGCGCTTTTTTCCGCCGTCTCCAGAGTGAAGATCAACGCGCATTCCGGGCATTTGAAAAACCGGCGGCGGTCGGCGAAAAACAGCGGCGAAGCGGTGCCGCACAACCGGCAATCGGCTTTCGGGGAAAGGGCCGTCATCGTTGCCTGTTAAAGAGTGTGTGGAGGGCGGACAAGCCGGTGCGAACGTTCGCAGCGCCGCTCACGACGCGGAATCCGGCTGCCAGGCCGAAAGCGCGCAGCGCAGCGCCAGAAGCGGCTTGAAGCTTTCGAGATCTTCAGCCACCGCGTTCATCACCGTGTCGGCTAGCCGGGGATCCTCAAAGCATTCGTACGCATCTTCGAGAAAGCCGCCGCGCAGCAAAGGGTGAAACAGAAATTCCTCGCCGGGGCCGGACTCGATTTCCAGCGGTCGTTCTACCGTTTCCACGTTTTGCATGCCGAGTTCTTCACACCAGCGTTTCGCATCCGCCGCCGAGGGGCGCTCGTCGATGTATTCCTGCAACGCTTCCCGTTCCTTTACCAATCCGTGCGCCTGCATTTCCCGATCGACCCGCTGCCAGATGGAATCGAACGTCCCCAGCGAGGGGAAGGTGAGCACCATCTGGCCTCCCGGTTTCAGCAAACGCACCAGGTTCGCCAGCGCCGCCGGCCGGTCGGGGCGGAAAAACATGAAGGCGATGTTGCCGGTGATGCGGTCGAAACGGCCGAGGTTCGGCGGCAGCGCGCGCATGTCCCCCAGCTCGAACCGCAGCCAGGGCAGCCGCGTTCCCTGGATGGACCGGGCCCGCGCGATCTGCGCCGGATGCAGGTCCACAGCCAGAACCTGGCCCTGCGGGCCCACCTGCTCGGCGATGTGGAACGCGGGAATGCCGCTGCCGGAGGCGATGTCCAGCACCGAAGCGCCGGAGAACAGCTCCAGCCGCTCCATCAGAACCTCCGCAAACGGCGTGGACCAGGTATCTCGTTGCGGCAGCGGCCAGGACTGCTGCTCGACAGGCACCGGCAATGGACTCTTCGACATTTTCATCCTTGAGGTTGAATGTGCGGGGAAAAACAAAAAAGCGGCTGCATGGCTTTGGAAACACCATTTCTCAAAAAGTGGCCAACACTCAACCCGGAATACGGGCACGGAAAGGACCGGCAACAATTTTACCCGATTCTGTTGCGAGGAAAACGTTTATGTGGAACGTAGGGACACCCACCGCCTTTTTCAGGCGTTGCCCCTCCATGTACTGTCCCGCACAGGGTTGGGCGGAATCTTCCTCACGGTTCATAAAAAACCACCGGCCGCAAGACCGGTTATTTTGAGAATATGGGGGAGGGGGAGAGTCTGCCCTGACCCCGGCCGCGCAATGCTAAAAACCCATTAAATAACAATATTATAAGTCGTTTCGTGTGTCGGAAGTGCTCCCGTGAGCGATTTTTCCCTTGTTTTTACTCCTATTATGATTATCATTTTCATTTTCATAAAACTGCAAAGAGGCGGAAATCTTTGAACAACCGGAAGCAATGAAAGGAAAGGGGAAGGCAATGAACAAAAGAAAATGGATACTCTGGGGGGTGACCCTGGCCATCCTGGCGGGGGTCTGGGGCATCCCGCAGGATTCCGAGGCCATTCCGGCATTCGCCCGTAAATACGGCGTCAACTGCCGCACCTGCCACGTTCAGTTTCCCAAGCTGAACAAGACCGGCATCGAGTTCAAGAACCGCGGTTACCGCATGCCCGGCGAAGTGGGCGATTACATCTGGGAGAGCAAGATCATCCCGCTGGCCGCCATCGCCCGGGTCGGCGCCGTTTTCACCCGCACCGACAGCGCCGGTGACAAAACCCAGACCACCGAGCTGGTGGACGGCGGCGTCGAGCTGTTCAGCGGCGGCACGCTGGGACCGCGCATTTCCTACTTCATCGATGCACTCACCGACGCCAACGCGCCGCTCATCCAGTTCGACGACATCCTGCCCGACAGCGCGCTCAACATCAAATTCGGCGATTTCAACGTGGACAACTACTACCTGTCCAATCCGCGCCGCTTGACCGAGAGCACCTACCTGATCCAGACCTCGGCGGCGGGCATGGCTTCCGGGTCCGCTGCGCCCGATTCCGGTGCGCGCGACGACAACGTGACCTTCACCAATGCGGGCGTGGAACTCAACGGCCAGTTCGTCGAGAGGGGATTCCGCTATGCGCTGGGGGTCGGCAACGACAACCGCAGCGGCGCGGAAGACAGTTTCGGGCAGATGTATTACCTGATCCTGAATCAGGACATTTTAGACCACACTGTTTCGTTCTTGTTTCGCGGCGACAACATCGGCGATTCCGACGACAACCTCTCGCCCGCTGCCGCCCTCGCAGCACCCGATGACACCAACAACACCTACACCCTCGGCGGCAACATCCAGTTTTCCTTTTTTCAGGATAAACTGAACGTCGTCGCCGGCGCCTACCAGTTTTTCGGCGGCGAATTTCTGAACTTCGCCGAGCCGGGCCGCACCGCCGACACCTACCAGGCCACCAGCGGCACCGTCGAGGGAACCTACATGCTCACCGAGAAATGGCTCGGGCTGGCGCGCTACGACTGGCACGACACCAACGACAGCGCCGCGTTCGAAAACCAGTGGGTGCTGTCTTTGCAGTACCATCCGGTGCCGAACGTGAAGCTGAACCTGGAGTATGTGAACTTCAAAAGCAATGCGGGCGGCAACCTGGCGAACGCCAGGGATGAAAATTCCGAATCCATTCGCCTGAACGCGCGCTTCGGTTTTTAGAGCTTGCCGGTTGAGTGGAACCAAAGGCCCCGCATCCCGCGGGGCCTTTTTCTTTTTTCTGGAGGCAACGTTCAGGGATCGGCGAGGTCTTTGAGGATGTACACACCGCCGCTGTGCGCCCCCTTGCCGCCGCGCTTCAGCCCCGGCGCGCCGACCAGAAGATCGATCTTGCCGTTGCCGTTCACGTCGCCCCGGGACAGCGCGTAGCCGAAATATTCATCCTCCCGCCCGCCTTCCGGTTGAAACACCACCGAGGGGGCGATGAATCTTTTGTCAAACGCGTCGCGGAAAAAAACGATGGCGCCGGAATTTTTCTTCCCATCCGCGCCCTCCGAACAGGGGACGCCCGCCACCAGGTTGTCGCGCCCGTCGCGGTTCAAATCCAGAAGCGCCGCCGAATAGCCGAGAGCGTGGGACAGGGAGTTTGTCTTCGTGGGATCCGGTTTGCCGCAGGCCGAATGCCCGCGGTAAACGTACGCCGCATCTTTCAGATGATAGGTCCTGGGGTGCTCCTGCTGGTTTTTGAAAGCGTGCCAGAGGCCGCGGCGCAGCTTCCTGCTGGATTTTTGCACCGCGCCCGGCGAGCCGATCAAAAGAGCGCGGCTGTTTTTATCGAGACGACCCATCTGGAACACCGAGCCCGCCCGATCGCCCGCCTGCGCCCCGTAAAACGTGATGTCCGCGTGCCGGCCCAGATGCAGGTTCTTGGCGAGCTTCTTGCGGCCATAGATCACGTACGCTTCTCCCGCCTCCGCATCCTGGTTCAAAAACCCGTCGCTAAAGGGAGCGCCGATGATCACATCGTCGAGGTTGTCCCCGTTCACATCGCCCGAGCCCACCGCAAAGCCGCTCTGGTCCGGCGGGCTCTGGTTGAACGAAAGCGTGAACTCCGAACCGTCGATCCCGAAAATCCGGCTGTTCCAGTTTTTGAACAGGTCGATGCCCCTGGGAAAACGCGGCCGCCCGAGGATCACATAGGTTTCTCCGGCTCCGGGTTCCTGGTTCTGGTAGCCGTAGCCGCCGGGAGCGCCGACGATCAGATCGGCGATGCCGTCGCCGTTCACATCCCCCGCCGCCAGCGCCGAGCCCGCCCGGTCCCCCTCTTCCGCGCCCGTGAGCACCACATCCGCCTGTTTCGACACATCGAGCGTTCCTTTGAGCGTGGGACGCCCGAAGATAAGGTACACGCTGCCGGAAAGCATGCGGTTGAAAGGGCGGCTGCGCGCGTGCGGCGCGCCCAGCGCGAGGTCCGGGATCGCATCGCCGTTGAAATCCGCACACACCAGGGAATGTCCCAGGCGGTTGACGCCCGATCCCTTGCCGCCCCAGAATCCCGCATCCGCCTGGGTTTTCAGATCCAGCTTCGCAGGCAGCGAGGCGTTGCCGAACACCACGTACACCCATCCCGAACGCGTGGTTTCAGGAAGGATGCCCTCCGATTCCGGCGCGCCGACGATGACGTCGTCCACCTTATCGCCGTTGAGATCGCAGGACGTCACCGAATAGCCGTTGTAGGCGTTGCTGAGGGCGAGCGGCAGGATGCCGCGTTCGCGGTTGGGCGCCCCGTACAGTTTCGCCAGCGAGAGCCCGGCGACCCGGCGGATTGTCTCCGGGCCCGTGTTCTTATCCGTGCGCGGGGCCTGCGTCTTGGCTTGTGACGGTGCTTGGGTTTCTTTACCGGAGGGGGACAGGATCTCCGCCCAGGTTCCCCCGAAGGTTCCGGGACCGCAGCCGGATAACATCAGGGCAAGCAAAGCCATCAGCCGCCATGAGTAGCGGGCTTGCCGGGGACCGGGGTGGATGGGAGCTCTGTATACCGGATTCAATACGTGTGTGTGATGGTGCAATTTCGCCTCTTGTGACAAAACGTTCCAGGGCAGGGTGCGCGGGTGGGGAACAGGGCTATTTTAGTACGATTGCGCTCGAAAAGGGATGAAAATAATGGGGGAAGGGCTGGACAATCAGCAGGTTGAAGAAAGAGCGGGGGCGGCGGAAAGCGGGGTGGTCACAGGTGGTTCGGAGCCCGCAAAGGGCGAGGCGCGGGAGGAATCCGTTCCCCGGCCTGCCGTTCACGCCCAAATCCGGCAATCGATTGCCGGCCTGTAAAACCCGAATGCGCCCGAATCGGTTCGGAAACCGTTGCCGATGCGGGTCGTTTGTTTTTCTAAAAAGGGGTCGCGGCCCCGGTCACGCCACGTTGGAATAATATGGCTGCGCCTTGAACTCGGCGACCTTGCCGTTGCGCACGCTGTAGCGGACCGCGAAACGATGGTTGCAGATCTCACAGTATTCGGTGCAGATTTGCCCGTTCACGGATAAGTTCAGCACCTGCGACATCGGTTCGTTGCAAAACGGGCAGAGAAAATCTTTTTCGGTATGTTTCATCACAGACCCCTTCCTCTGGAATTGGAAGGACCTTCGGAACCCATCCTGCGCGCCAGCGTCACACGAAACAACACAGAGCGGAAAAACGAAAGCGGCCCCGATGGTCATAAATTAATTGTAAGTGGTAACAACAAATGTTGCGCGTTTGGGCGCAAAGCGCAAGAAAAAAATTAAAATTTTTTCAGCGCAACGAATTTTTTTCTCGCAAGCGTTGTTTCATAAGGAAGAGAACGCCGTCGATCGCAACAACGGGCGTGTGAGGTGCGTCACACAAATCGATTTTGTGAAACGCAGTGTGTCGGATGTTTGCTGAAACGGGGAAAAGCTCGGCGGCGAAAACGCCGGGCTCCGTCAGGAGCCCACGCCTCCGAACGCGATGCCGGAAAGGTCGGCCATTTCTTTTTTGAAGGTGGTCAGATCGTTCGGGCACATCTTGCTGAAGTGATCGTGCCCGCACGCCCTGCACAGAACCTGCATCAGTTCCACAGCCGCGTGGAAAAAACGGGCGAGCCGCTCTGCCGATTCGTCCACGATCAACCGGGCCCGCAGATCCTTGCGCTGCGTCGCGATGCCCACCGGGCAGTTGTTGGTGTGGCAGGCGCGCATGCCCAGACAGCCGATCGCCTGCAGCGCCGCGTTGGAGACCGCCACCGCATCCGCCCCCAGCGCCAGGGCTTTGAGGAAGTCCGCCGGGGTGCGCAGCCCGCCCGTGATGACAAGCGAGATGTCCTTGCGCCCCAAAGTGTCCAGGTGCCGGCGCGCCCGCGCCAGTGCCGGGATTGTGGGCACCGAGATGTGATCGCGGAAGATCAGCGGCGCCGCGCCCGTGCCGCCGCCGCGGCCATCCAGGATGATGTAATCGACTCCGATGCGCAGCGCGGCGTCGATGTCCGCTTCGATGTGCTGGGCCGACAGTTTGAAGCCGATGGGAATGCCGCCGGTTTCCGAACGCACCTTATCTGCAAAATCGCGGTAATCGCTCTCGTGCTCCCAGTCGGGAAACCGCGCCGGCGACACAGCCGGTTCCCCTTCCTTAAGCCCGCGCACCGAAGCGATTTTTGCATCGACCTTGCAGCCGGGAAGGTGCCCGCCGGTGCCGGTTTTGGCGCCCTGACCGCCCTTGAAATGAAAGGCCTGGCATTTTTTCACCTTGTCCATGGAAAAACCGAAGCGCCCCGAGGCCAGCTCGTAAAAATAACGGCTGTTGGCCGCCTGTTCCTCCGGCAGCATGCCCCCTTCTCCCGAGCAGATGCCGGTGCCCGCACGATCGGCCCCTTTCGCCAGCGCCACCTTGGCTTCCAGGGACAGCGCGCCGAAGCTCATGTCGGAGACCAGCAGCGGGATGTCCAGCTTGAGCGGTTTTTGGGCGTTGGGGCCGATGACCACCTCCGTCCCCACCGCGTGTTCTTCCAGCAGCGGCAGGCGGGCGACCTGCGCGGTCAGCACCTGGATGTCGTCCCAGGAGGGCAGCTCTTCGTGCGAGACGCCCATGGCCGCGACCGGACCGTGCTCGCCGGTTTTCGACAGGCCCTCTCTGGCCAGTTTCTGAATGAAGTTCACATGCGGTTCCGCGTCCGTGCCGGTGTGGTCCGCGTACAGGCCCTGGTAGGCGTCGCGGTCGTAGGCCTGCGGGTGCTCCTTCTCCCAGGCGGCGATTTCGGCCGCGTCCACATAAACCTTGCCGTCTTCGACCCAGGCTTTGAACTTCTCCAGCTGTTCCTCGTTGTTGTATTCGCTGATGCCCGTGTCGTAACGGAAATCCCAGCTGTGCACGCCGCAGATCAGGTTCTCGCCCTGCACGGATCCGTCCGCCAGCAGGGCCCCCCGGTGCGGGCAGCGGCCGTAGAAAACCGAAACGGCATCGTCGTGGCGCACGATGACGAGATCCACATTGGCCACCAGCCCGTAGGCGGGAACCCGGTCCTCAAGTTCGGACCAATCGACGAGTGCGGTCTTTTCCATGGAAACGTCTCCTGAACATAGCGATTGTTATCAAATAGAACGGGAGGTGCAAGTCTAGCCCATTTCGCGCCCGAGGGAAACCCGGATGCGGCGGATGCCGTTGAAGATTAAGATGTTGTCGATTCGTCCGGCGGATTTTCGGAAGCGGTGGCAAAGCGCTCGCGGATGCCTTCCATGCGCTTGCGGTTGACCCCCAGATCGGAACGGCCGAGGCGTGAGGCGGAGCGGAAGTGAATCTTGCCGTTTTCCTCGGCGAAAAAGAACTCCACATCGTCCACGAAACGGAACAGCAGCGACGTGAATTCCACGTGCAGGTAGTCTTCGCTCTGGGTCACCACGTGGGTGCGGGGCAGGGAGGCGATGATGTCGAGGATCCGTTTTTGCGTTTCCTTTTTCGTGAGGGATGTCTCAATGGGCGGGACGCCGTGGGCTTCGTCTTTGGCTTTCGTGGAGACGCAATTGGGCGAATCGGGGCAATCCGCAAACGTGCCGAGCGTCGCCGGCGGGCTCCCCGTGCAGCCGGTCAGCACAACCAGCAGCAGTCCGAGAACCAGGGCGAGCGGGATCCAGACGGACATGGGTTTGTTCTTCCGGTTGGATGCGGTTGACAAAAACGGCCGGTGAAACATGCCCAAAGTGTATCCCATCCCCGCCTGCAAAGGTAGTGTTAGTTGCAGGGCGGGCACAAGATAAAAGGCCCCCGGGAAAACCCGGGGGCCTTTCACATTCACAACCCGTGCAAGAGGAGTGAGCAGGCTGCAAAAAATCGTTGCGGACGGGACGGTGTGTCCCGTTTGTCAATCGCGGTATTTCTTGATCACCTCCACCATGAGTGGGAGGTTTTCCTTGAACAGATCGAACAGTTTGGGATCGAAATGCTGCGCCCGGCCCTGTTGCATCACCTGGATCGAGGATTCGACGGAAAAGGCTTTTTTATACGGTCTCTCGGAAGTCAGCGCGTCGAACACGTCGCACACCGCCGAAATGCGCCCCACCAGCGGGATTTCTTTTTCTTTGAGCCCGGCCGGGTAGCCGCTGCCGTCCCATTTTTCCTGATGGGTCAGCGCGATGGTTCTCGCCATCTTCATCAGTTCCGAGCGGCCGCCGTCGAGGATCTTGCCGCCGATGGTGGTGTGGGT
This sequence comes from Nitrospinales bacterium, assembly GCA_965223345.1. Taxonomy (GTDB): domain Bacteria; phylum Nitrospinota; class Nitrospinia; order Nitrospinales; family VA-1; genus CBDCWG01. The sequence goes on along the minus strand of CBDCWG010000012.1, from coordinate 531,372 downwards.
TTTCATGATTTCCCATTCCTCATCGTTCAGCTTGTCCGGCTTTAGCAGGATCTGGTCCGGGATGCCGATCTTGCCGATATCGTGCATGGGGCTGGCGAGCATGAGCAGCTGGCATTGCTTTTCGTCCAGACCCGCCGCTCGCCCGAGCAGGCGGCAGAGATGGCTCATGCGCACGACGTGCATTCCCGTTTCGTAGTCGCGGTATTCCGCCGCACGGCCCAGCCGGTGCACCACTTCCAGCCGCGTTTCCTCCAGTTCCCGGGTGCGCTCCCGCACTTTCTGTTCCAGCAGGACGTTGTAGCTTTCGATTTTTTTCCGGTAGGCCTGTTCCTGGTCGTGCAACTGCTTGCTGGCGAGCGCCGCGTTGATCCGGGCTTTCAGCAGCGTCGGGTTGAAGGGTTTGACCAGGTAGTCCAAGGCGCCGTTCTGGATGCAGTGGACGATGCTGTTCATCTGATCCAGTGCCGAGACCATGATCACGGGGATGTGGCACAACTGGCTGTCCCGTTTCAGGCGGTCCAGCACCTCGATGCCGTTCATCTCCGGCATCATCACATCCAGCAGGATGAGGCTCGGCGGATTTTCCGAGATTTTGCTCAACGCCGAAAGACCGTTTTCCGCGAGCACCGGCGTGTGCCCCAGAGCAAAGATCTGATCGTTGAGAACCATGCGGTTGGCTTCCGAATCGTCCACGATCAGGATCGTCTGCCGGGCGGGTTTGCCTTTGGCGGTCCCTTGTTCTTTTTTCAGGGGAAGGTCGTGGTTCGAAGGTGTCGGCGAATAAAGCATCCGGGTTGTTTCCTCGGTCTTTCGTTTAGGAGTTCACTTCTTCGGTTTCCGCAGCGTCCTGCTTCTTCACCGGATGCAGGACCATATCGGTGGTGATGTCCTGCCCCAGATATTTGGACATCGCATCGAACAGTTCCTTGGACTGGATCGGTTTGGTGAGGTGCGCCGTGCATCCCGCTTCCAGGCAGCGCTCCCTGCCTTCCTGTCCGGCACTGGCGGTGAGCGCCAGGATCGGCAGCTTTTCGAATTCCGGCTGCGCCCGCAAGCGGCGGGTCGCTTCCAGGCCGTCCATGACGGGCATGCGGATGTCCATGAGGATCAGGTCCGGTTTGTTGGCCGTGGTGAGATCCAGGGCCTCCTGACCGTTGCGGGCCACGATCACCTTGAACTCGAAGATGCTCAGCATATCGAGGATCATGGCGAGGTTGACGTCGTTGTCCTCGACCACAAGGATGCGTTTCCCGGACACGGCCGAATCGTTCAGTTTGGCGGTTTCCTCCTTGGACGCGTCTTTTTGCGTTGCCTGCTCGTTCACAGGCAGCGTGAACCAGAAGGTGCTGCCTTTTTCCAGTTCACTTTCGACGCCGATCTGGCCGCCGTGAAATTCCACCAGCCTGCGCGTCAGGGCGAGCCCGATGCCGGTGCCGCCGAGATTTTCATCGCGTTCCCGGTCCGCCTGGTGAAACTCGGAAAAGATGTTTTCCTGCTGCTCCGGCGGAATGCCGATGCCGGTGTCAGAAATCAGGAATTTGGCGGTGTTGCCTTTGTTGAGGACGCGCACCTCGATGCGTCCGCCTTCCGGCGTGTATTTGTAAGCGTTGGAAAGCAGGTTGAGCATGATCTGATTGCAGCGCCGCCTGTCGCCGGTCAGCGAGTTCAGCGAAGGATCGAGAAACAGTTTGACCTGCAGGTCCTTTTTCTTGAATTGCGGCTGCATCAGCGTCACCGATCCCAGCAGAAATTCCTTGGGTTCGAATTCCTCCAGATTGAGTTCGGTGGCGCCGGCGTCGATTTTCGCGATGTCCAACAGATCGTTGATCAGATCCAGAAGATGCTTGCCGCTTTTCTCGATCTGGTTGACGTAGCCCAGCTGCTTTTCGTTGAGGCTACCGAAAAATTTTCCATTCAACAGGTCGGCGAATCCCAGAATCGCGTTCAACGGCGTCCTGAGCTCATGGCTCATCGAGGACAAAAAACGGCTGCGCTCTTGGTTGGCTTCCTTGAGCTGGATGTTCATCTGCTCCACGGTTTTCAGCGTTTCTCCCAGCTCCCGCGTGCGCACTTCCAGCGTTTCCTCGTCGCGCTTGTACAGATAGCAGAGCAGCGCCGTCACCCAGATGGCGAAGACCGCGATGAAGCGGTTGGACAGCACGATGAGCAGATCGGCGGACGGAGTGTACGATTTGAAAAACGCGATGACGTTGAGAAGCGTGGCGCCCAGCGCGGCGAAATTGATGTACCACTTTTGCGGCAGCCACAGGCTCAGCAGAACCAGGCCGACATAGGGCACCCCACCGGCCACCCCCAGGGGGGCGGAAAGGTCGATCGCCAGAATCACCGCCGTCCACAAAAGACCCACCATAAACAGGCGGTTGGTGAGGATGCTGCCCCGCGTATGGGGTACGGAAAATGACTTTAATTCGCTCATGGGTTTCGCCCTGGCCATATTTTTTTTAATTGGGATGAATCTCCATTAGGCCATAAATATCTATAAAAAACAAGTAATTAGATGAAATTTGGGGCTGCTGGTGAGACAAAAAGAGGGCGATTTCATCGGAAGAGCGAAACAGGAAGGGGTCAGGAAAAAAGGGCGACCGGCGGGAATTCAGACAAGGGACGGAAATTCAGAGCGTTTCGAATCGGGCCTGCGGAGGGGGCAAAAAATCGGCGAAAGGGGGATGCATTGCCAATTGCGTGCGGGGAGGGACGCCTGTCAGCGGGAGCGGCGCAGTGCAATCAATGGAAGCGCACATCCATCTGCTGGATGCAATCCTCCATTTTCAGGCGGGGGTCGTCGAAAACCCCGACGCGAAAGCTCATGCTGAGCGGGATTTCCTGTTTCTTGAACACGAATTTCTGCGATTCGATCTGCTGGCAATACTTTTCCGCCAGCACCGAGCCGCCTTCCATATTGGTCTCGGGCAACAGGATGAGAAAGCGTTCGCCATCCCAGCGTCCGACCATGTCCAGTTCGCGGCAGGAGTTCTTCAGAATGTCCGCCACCTGCACGAGGATCCCGTCTGCGGTTTCCGGACCGTGTTTCGCCTGCAACAGCGCGAAATCGTCGATGTCCGCCACGATCATGGAGAAGGGCATGCGGTTGCGTTCGTAGCGCACCCTTTCGGAATGCAGCTTTTCTGTCATGCCGTTGCGATTGGGCAGGCCCGTCACCGGATCGGAAGTGCCTTGCTCGAGTTTTTTCTTCAGGAACTGGATTTCGGAAATCAGCGCTTTTTCATTCGTGGGCGTGTCGTTCGATTCCGGCTCCCCGTTGCTGGGGCTGGGGCGGGCGCCCTGGGGATGCGGGCCGTTGCGGCCCTTGCCGTTGTACCTCAAGGATTTGAAGATAGTTGTCTTCAACAGCGAAGACGTGATGTGCTCCTTCACCAGATAGTCTTCCGCCCCTTCCTTCATCGCCAGCACCGCCACCGTCTCGTCCCCCTGTCCCGTGAGCATGATCACCGGCAGCGCCCGGGACATTTCTTTGAGCGATGCGATGAACTCCAGACCGTCGGTATCGGGAAGGATGTAATCGAGAAGAACGCAATCGGGTTTTTCCCGCAGACAAAGATCGAGGCCTTTTTCCCCCGTGTCCGATTCCAGAAAGGAAAATTCGGCTTCTTTCGAATTCCGCACAAGGCGCTTGTAGGTTTCCCTGTCTTCGGAATTGTCATCCACGATCAGCAGTTTGACAGTCGGTTTTTCTGCCACGGTTCTCTGGGGTGCGTGATTGAGATTCATTGCGGGAATTCCCCTGGTTTTATTTATACAATGAAAGAAAGGGTGTAGTTAATTGTACCATCGGGCTGGAAATTGTCAATATTTCAAATGCTTATGCTTTGGTGGAGGATGGGGCACAGCTGTTCGATCTCTGCGCGCGTGCCGGCGCGCGCACCGGTATGCCTATAAATATTCGAATTTAAAGAGTTCTATAGATGGGGAGGCGATTGAAACGGGGTGCGGCTCAGGCGCAGTTTTCCATCAATTTGTGGACGTGGGAGACGTAGATCAGGGAATTGCGCCCCTTCCGCTTGGCCTGGTACAGACAATCGTCCGCTTCCTTGATCAAACCTTCGACGGTCAGGCGGTCGTTGTTGTAGGTGCTGACCCCGAAACTCAGAGTGATGGACAGGGGATGGGTTTGCGCGTCGATCTGCTGGGATGCGAGGTGCGAACGGAGTTTGTTGGCCAGAACGATGGCGCCTTCGAGATGGGTTTCCGGAAGGAAGATGATGAATTCCTCGCCGCCCCAGCGGCACACCACGTCCTGCTTGCGGGACTGGGCCCGGAACGTGTCCGCGACGTATTGCAGAACCCGGTCTCCCGCTGCGTGGCCGTGCGTGTCGTTGATTTTCTTGAAATGGTCGATGTCGGCCAGGATCAGCGAGAAGGGTTTGCGCGAGCGTTCGAAGCGGATTTTCTCGTAGCGCAGTTTCTCCTCCATTTCACGGCGGTTGAAAAGCCCGGTCAGCGGATCGGTTTTTGCGAAGATCTCCAGATCGTTCCTGAGCTTTGTGAGCTCCCGGATCAGGCTGTCTTTGGATTCGTTGCTTTCCTTAAGTTTCGCCGTGTACTCCTTGAGTTTTTCCTCCGCCCGCTTCTTGGCTTCCTGCAGTTTGTGGCATTTCAGCGCTTTGGTGATGGTCGCCTGCAGGCTCTCCACCGTGAGGTTGTCTTTGATCAGGTAATCCTCCGCCCCTTCTTTCATGGCCTGAACCGCCACGGTTTCGTCCCCCTGGCCGGTGACCATGATCAGCGCTCCCGCAAACGAATGCGTTCGCAGGCGGGAAAGAAGCTGCAAACCGTCGAGGTCCGGCAGGCGGTAATCGATCAGCACACAATCCGGCTTTTGTTCCAGGCAGCGGCTCAGGCCTTGCTCACCCGTGACGCTTTCGATGATTTCGCAATCCTGGAACGCACCCTGGCTGATCAAACGGCGGTACAGCAGCCGGTCTTCACCCGTGTCGTCGATCAGCAATAATTTGATCGGAGCGTTCCTCGCGTTCATGGTTGCAACTCCTCGGTGGGCAGCAGGGCGCGGTTGATCCAGAACTCCTTGAACGCCTGGATGGTGTCGTAGAATTCCTCAAGCGTTAACGGCTTGTTGATGTACGCATTGGCTCCGGCCCGATACGAGGCGTCGATGTCCCTGATGAGCGAAGAGGTGGACAGAATGATGACGGGGATGCCGCGCAGCTTCGGGTCGCCCTTGATCTCTTCGATCACCTTGATGCCGTCCGTTCCCGGAAGGTTGAGGTCCAGCAGGATCAGGTCGGGCACCGGTGCGCTGTTGGGGGCGGCGTATTCTCCGCGCCGGTAAAGATAATCCAGAGCCTGCTCGCCGTCGGCACAGTGGTGCAGGCCTTTTTTCACCCCTGCCGCCCGGAAGGCGCGCAGCGTGGTTTCATAATCGACCTCGCTGTCTTCCACCACCAGAATCACAGGTTCGCCGTTAGCTGTTCGCATCGAAAAATCCGGAAAAAAGAAAAAAACCGCTCATTGCCATCGCACGGCGTCGGCCCTCATCGGGGAGACTGCTTTGCAACAATCGCTTCCTCAAAAAACGAGGGGAACACCGCACACCTTTTGAACATACAAAGAAGGGAAAGGTATTTATAGGGTAGCGGATATTGGGGTGAGAGTCAATTGTTATCAATGGTTTACGGGCCGGAGAGGGTGGATTTCACACTGCGGAAAAGACCGTTTCCATCCCCGGGACGCGGCTCCTGAAAAAGCCGCACAAGCGAAAATGATTCTAAAAGCGAACGGTGCCCCATCCCAGGCGGCAGACCGCCGGCTTTGTGACCTGCGGCCGGATGCAGGGGCCGCGAAACCGTTGCGTTTCTCTCAGGCCTTGATACCATGGACGCGTCCTCATGAAACGACTTGCGATCCTTCCCAGCCCCGCTCTCATCAATGCCCGCACTCGGCCGCAGGTTGCGCAGAAAGCGCGTGGCTGTGCGCGGCCTCTCTGGAAAACAGCGATACGGGCGGGATTGGGCGTGCTGCTGATTGTGGCTGCGCTGTCCGCCTGTTCGACAACAAAAATCGAAGCGAACCGCTTCGTGCAGGATTTCCGCGGCTACGCGTTCTTCCTTCCCGGCGCCGCCTGGCAGATCGATCCCGACGCCTGGACCTACAACCGGGATTTCGGCTTTCGCGTCGAGCAGCCCAAGCCGCTGGAGGAATACCACCGATACCGCCGCGATCGAAACCGCACCGACTTCAGCCGCGACCGGCTTCCCAGAATCGTGCCGCCCAAACGCAAGTACATCTTCAAGGTGGACATCGGATTCCGTCACGCATCCGGGAAAATGAACATCCTGGCCGCTTCCACCTCCAGGGGGCAATTGGTCCGGCTGTTCCGCACCTGGAAATACGATACCTTCAACCCGGTTCCCGAGAATCTGGTCAAATCGTATCTTGAGGTGTTCCCGGAGTTTCATCCCCCCGCCCGCAAAGGCTCGCTGACCGTGACCGAAGAGCCCTTTACAGACACAGCGGCGCTCTATCGCGGTGAATTCCGCATCGCCGGAGAAACCCGTGCCCTGTATGGAATCCCGCTGCAAAAAGACGTGCTGGTGTTTCAGTTGTACGCGCAAAAGGACACGGAACCCGCGTTGCTCGAACAGGGGCGGCAGACGCTTGAAGAGCTGGCGCGATCCACAGTCGCTTTACGGTGAAGGGCGATGCCCGGAATGCGGTAGTGCGATGGGAATATTCGGATGGGTTCGAAAGGAATGCGGCGGGAGACAGCCGGCGGCGCTTCGGTTGGATCGGGGCGCGAGGCCCGGCAGCGGCCGGTTCAACGGTCCTCTGGATGGGAGAGCTTTTTCCCACACAGAAGGCGAGCCGCCCGCATGAAGCCGGTGAGGCTTCAGCAGGCGACGGCCTGTCCGGGATGTTCCTGGCCGATCTTCTCGGCACGCTGGTACAGCGGCTTGGAGCGCGCGTAATCCTTCATGTCCTCATACAGACCGGCAAGGCGCGTCAACGAATCCGCAACCTCAGGGTGTTCCGGTCCCAGCACGTCCTCGCGAATCTGCAACGAACGCACATAGAACAGTTCCGCTTTCGCGGTGTTTCCCTTGACCTTGTAATTCTTACCCAAATAGTTGAGGTATTTGGCGACCCAGGGATGGTTGAGACCCATCACGATTTCGAGCATTCTCAAAATGGCTTTGCGAACGAACAACGAACGGGCCAGACTTCGGTTCTCAGTAACCATGATGACATTCCTCCTCACTGTACTGTGAATATGGGAAGCGGCGATCCCGATTACGGCATTGCTGCTTCTATCACCTGGAAGAGCAAGTCCCATGCCGCCCCGCCAAAGCCCAGAAATTCAACAGCAAGATTTACCACATATGACAATCTAGTGCGGGATCGCCGTTTGGGATGACAAAATTCGTGAGGATTTTTGCCCAAAGCCCGATTGATTGACAAAATTTGTCAAATCGGGGCGGATTTTCCCTCCCGCCACGGGCCTGAGAGCCGGTGCATCCGCTTAGCTGCCAGCCTGAAACGGCCCCAGCAGCCGGAAAACCAGACCGTTTGTGGCGTGGGGCCCCCTCGCCGGAAACCGGGGAAAGATTAGAGCCGGAAATACAAATCTCTATGCGATGATCGCATAACCTGTTTATTCACAATCAGTTACGGGTGACTATTTTCGCGGTGGCGGAGAGGATGCCAGCCCGCTGCGGGAAATTCCGTCAGCCCGCATCGCTCACCGCAGTCTCAGTGGTTCCGGAATGCTTCTATCCCCCGGTTCCCGGCCCGAAGCTTTCCTTATTATTGGTATAAAGATTGCTTTCATTTTCCCAGTGGTTGTCTTTTTTCGCGGCTGTGCCGGCGGGATGCAGGAAAAATCCGGCTTCACGGCGGGAAAAGGCTGCAAATCGACCTCAGAACAGGAAGGACCCTCCATGGCCGCATTTGAAAAATATCAATGGAATTACAAGATCTTGAAAGAACCCATCCCGACGTCCGAGGGGGAAGTGATCGAGCTGGAACGAAAGCTTTCCGACATGGGCAGCCGGTACTGGGAGGTGGTCGCCGTCAACCACATGCAGAACTCCCCCAACATGCTGATTTATCTAAAAAGCACCAAATGGCGCACGGTTGTGTCCAAAGACCAGTGACCGGCCATCCCCGTTCCGCACCGCACCCGTATTTCGTCCTCACCCGTTGTGTGAAAAACCATTGAAAATCCGCATTGCCGGTTTTGGATGACCGAGACCGGCCGTCAAAACCCGCAGACCATCCCGGGATAACGGGACGCTTCCATTAAGGTTGTAAGGAAATGTCAGTGGGAAACGTTGCCGCTCGCCGTGCTTTCCATTTTTTCGGCGTAATGGCGGATGGTTGCCAGCAGGTGGTCTTTGCGGATCGGTTTGGAGACGAAATTGGAGCAGCCGGCTTCCAGGCATTTTTCCATGTCGCCTTTCAGGGCGTGCGATGTCAGCGCGACGATGGGCGTCTCGGGACGGTCGGTGAGTTGTTCCAGCGCGCGGATCTTGCGGGTTGCCGTGTAGCCGTCCATCACCGGCATCTGCATGTCCATAAACACGAGATCGTAGTGGCCCCTGGCGTACAGGTCGATGGCTTCCTCCCCGTGTTCCGCGGTATCCAGGTAATGCGGCGTCTTCTTGAGATAAAGCTGCACCAGCAAGCGGTTGTCGTCGGAATCCTCGACCAGCAGGATGTGCATCGGCCGTTCCGGTGCGGCGTCGATGGCCTTGAGCGGAGCTGGTGTTTCGGTCATTGGTTCGGCATCGGTGAATCCCAGCGTCGCGTTGATTTTTTCCAGCAGCGTTTCCGGCTGGATGAACTTGGTCATGTAATCGACGATGCCGTTTTCCTGGCAGGTTTCCAGGTCGCCCTTGCGCGTGTCGATCGGCAGGATCATCAACGTCGGCAGCTTGAGATTCAACTCCTTCGCCACCCGGTCGAGAAAACCGAAGCCTCCGATTCCCGGCAGCCGGCTGTTGAGCAGCAGCAGTCTGTAGGGCGCGCCGGAACGTTCGGCTTTGGCGAGCGTGTCCAGAGCCTGCTGTGCGTTCTCCACCGCTTTCACGTTCAGACCCCAATCCGCCAGCTGATCCCGCACCATGCCGCGGATCGAGGGCCGGTGTTCGATCCACAGGGTTTTGATTCCCTGTAGCCGTTCCGGTTTTTGCGGCGGGGTGGCCGGCGCCGCATCCTGAATCTCGAAAGGCACCGTGAAATAGAACGTGCTGCCCCGGTTCACCGCGCTTTCCACCCAGATGTGTCCTCCCATGAGGGAAACCAGCTTGCGCGTGATCGCAAGCCCCAGCCCGGTGCCGCCGAACTGCCGCGTGGTCGAGGAATCCGCCTGCGAAAAACTGGAAAAGATCGCTTCGCGCTTGTCATCGGCAATGCCGACACCCGTGTCCGAAACCGAGAACAGAAGCGCGCCGGGGGCCTCGTTGTCCGGATCCTTGTCCACCCGCACCAGCACTTCGCCCTGCTCGGTGAACTTGATGGCGTTGCCGATCAGGTTGGTGAACACCTGCCGCAAACGGTGCGAATCGCCGATCAGAAGGCTCGGAACATCCGGAGCGATGTGGTAGTTCAGTGACAGGCCTTTTTCCTGCGATTTGAGATCGAGGATTTCGATGGTCTTTTCCACCAGCGCCCGCAGGTTGAAGTCGATGGCTTCCAGTTCGATCTGGCCCGCCTCGATCTTCGAGATATCCAGGATGTCGTCGATGAGGATCAGCAGGTTTTCCCCCGCGCCTTTGAAAACCTTGACCAGCTGCTGCTGATCCGGGTTCAGTTCGGTTTCGCCCAGCAGATCGCTCATCCCGATGATGGCGTTCATGGGCGTGCGGATCTCGTGGCTCATGTTCGCCAGAAATTCGGTCTTCGCCTGGCTGGCGCGGTCGGCGGCCCATTGCGCCGCTTCGGCTTTTTCCTTGGACCGGATGATTTCGTTCTCCGCCCGGTTGCGCTCCACCACCCGCCCCAGCTGGGTGCCGATCTGATCGATCACATCGAGCAGGCGCTGGTCCGGAGGCATGACGAAGGTCGAGAAAAATTCCATCACGCCTACCACTTCCCGGCCGATCAGAATGGGGAATGCGAATCCGCTCTCGATGCCGCAACTTGCGGCCATCTGTCCGCGTGCGTGCGAGGTGTCCAGCGAAAACCGCCGGATCCAGCTGTGCTCGCCGGTGGCCAGCACCTTGCCGGGCAGGCTCTCGCCGTATTTCAGCGTCTTCAGATCGGTGGTCTCGCGAAATTTTTCAAAGCGCTCCGGGTCGCTCAGGTGCCACACCGGCGTGGAGATCAGGTCCGGCGGCGCATCGCCGTTGGGCAGGTACAGGTGCCCGATCGACCAGCCCGTCAGATTGCAGATCTTTTTCAGCGTCATCTTGATCGCCTGCTCCAGAGTCTGCGCCTCGTTGGCGGCGGCGGACACCTCCTGCAACAGCTGCACGTAGGCGGTCTCCTGCTTGAGCGCTTCCTCCTGCCGCTTCCGCTCCGTGATGTCCCGCAACACAGCGGTGTAGGTCTGCCGTCCCGCATCGACGAATTCGCTGACCGCGATCTCCAGCGGAAATTCGGTGCCGTCCTGCCGCAGCCCCGTCCTTTCGACGAGCACGCCCACATGCGAGCGCAAAAACTTCTCCGGCGACGCCTCCAGCACGGCCCGGTCTTTTTCCGCGATCAGCAGGCTGAAATTTTTTCCCAGGATGTCCGCAGCCCGGTGTCCGAAGATGCGCTCGGCGGCCGGATTGAAGCTGTCGAGGGTTCCTTCCGCATCCAGAGTGACGAAACCGTCGAGCACGTGATGCAGCACCTTGTCCATGCGCGTTTCGCTCTGCCGGATTTTTTCCTGTGCCCGGAAGCGCTCGCGCTCGATGGTGCGCCGGCGTATCTGAATAAAAAGGATGATGAGAAAAACGATGGAAAGAATTTCAAACCCGAGCAACAGCCGGTCGCGGTAGTCGAACCCGCCGACGACCGAAGCGACCGACAGCGTAGGGGTGGCGAAGGGCTCGACGCTGCCGGAAAGAAGCGATGCCGCTTGGTATTGCGTGGCGTTGGCGTTGTGTATGGGACCGAAAAGAAAAACGCTGCAGAACAGAATCGAAATCACTAAGGAGCGGCAGCACGTGCGCAACGTCGCGGAAACGAGGCGCAGGTTGAATTCGAATCGGTCGCACATAAGGCAGCACGTGGTTGTAATAAAGTTGAGGCCGGGTTACAAAAACAAATGTTGCGGTCAAAGACCGCTTTAAAAAAAAATTCGTTCGGCGAATTTGCAAACGACACCGCGTTGCACATCTAAGGAATGCGGATCGCAACTCAGTGCGAACGCACACATCCCTGCACGCAAAATTCAACAATCAGATGTAATGTAAATGAAGATGTTTTATGGGTTATTGTAAATGAATGGTTCGGACAAGTCTAGTAATCCATTGAGATATTTCGACTTTCCGAGAAGGCGGTTTGGGAGCGTCGGCTCAAAACAGTTGCCGTATCGGGAGTTAATACCGGTGGGACCCGTCTCGTTCTTTCGGAGCTGCCATAAAGCGCGACTAGAAGGAAAATGATTGAAACGTAAAGCGCTGCGCTTTGATTGCGGAGGCGGGGCTTTCGGACGCGGGCCGGAAAAACCGGTCAGTGCACCATCTGTTCCGGCGCTACATTGAATTTTCTTTCGATATTGCGGCGGACGTCGCGCACCTTGGCCACCCACTGCCTGTTTTCGGCTTCGACATACAGGACTTCCGCGATGCCGATGTGCTTGAGAGCCTGCATGCCCTTATCCATGGCGGCGTAGGTCAGGGCGAGGTTCAAATGCGCGCCCGCCATTTCTCCATCCAGCTCATTGGCTTTCAGAAGCACTTTCAAAGCGGCGGGGTAGTTCTTGGTTTTCAGATACGCCGAACTCAAAAGGTTGAGCAGTTCTGCGTCATCCGGTTCCAGAGCGGCCGCCTGCTTGAGAACCTGAACGCTTTGTTCCAGGTAGCCCCGGCGCAAATAGATTTCTCCGATCACCCGGTAAGCCAGCGCCGTTTTCGGGTCGATGAGCAACGCCTTGCGGGCCTGTTCGAGCGCCGCATCGAAACGGCGTGTATGAAATTTCACACTGGCCTGCACCGCCAGCGGCAGAGCCAGGTACGGATCGATTTTCAGGGCCCTCTCCGTCCACACCACCGCATCGTGAAAGCGTTTTTGCTGCAGATAAATGTATCCCATGTACGCAATGGCATCGGTGTTTTTCCGCTCTTTGGCGAGCAGCTCGTGCGCTGCGACGATCGCGCCTTCGTAGTCCTTGCTTTTCACCAGCTCGCGGGCTTTTGCGATTTTGGGATGCACTTTCTTAACATCGGGGTTGCCGGCGGATTCGGTCGCGGCGTCGTTCCCGCATCCGCTCAGCAGAAAAACCCACGCAGACGCGAAGACGAGGATCGTGTTTCGCAGAAACCCGTTGCCACGACGCGCCTTCTCAATGTTGCCGCTTCGCCTGAATCGCGTGAACATGTTCGAGCTCCCAAAAGTTTTTTGGATCCGATGCCGCCGCTCATTCTCCGATGAGGTGCAGCGCCACTTCCCGCCGGTGCGGGGCCGTGCGGTGTTCGAAAACGTAAATGTCCTGCCAGGTCCCGAGCGCCAGCCGTCCCCGGGATACCGGGACCGCAATCTGGGTCTGGCTGAGCACCGCGCGGATGTGCGCCGGCATGTCGTCCGGACCCTCCGAGCTGTGCCGGTAGGCGGCGTCGCCGTCGGGAACCAGACGCGCAAAAAAATCCCTGAGGTCCGCCAACACGTCCGGGTCGGCGTTTTCCTGCACGATCAGGGAAGCCGACGTGTGCCGGATGAACACCGTCAACAGGCCCGTCCGTATCTTCTGTTCCGCCATCCAGGCATCGATCTGTCTCTGGATGTTGTAGAGTCCCTTGCCCTGTGTGGCAACCTGAATCCGATGCTCGGCCTGGATCATGATGAATCGCCGCGGGGCGGCTTTTAGCTATTGAATTTAAAAGGCTTGACGCTTTCAGGATAACGGTTTTATGCCGCCTTGTCCACACGCCCCCCGCCTGCTGAGCGGCAATGACGCTGAAAAGACGCCTGAAAACAAACATGTTACCTAGATTTTAAGTGTAATTTTTATGAGTTTCCCCTTGATATTCCGCCATTTGCGCGGCAATCGCGGAAAGTATTGGAAAGTAAGGCTTTGCGCTTGCCGTTTTTTGATTATACTGGAGTTATTCTATAAATTATTGAAATTAGATAAATTCATGCGCCGGGGGTCCCGGCCGCAAGACTCCACCATAAAGGAACCCGACATGTCTGTGCCCGCGAGTAAAGAAATCGGTTTCAAAGAGAGCGTCAACTTCAGTTTCGATCTGGCCCGCGCGGTGCTGGATATTCCCGAGGGAATGGCCCAGTACATCCGCAACGTCAACAACGTCTACCAGGTCCGCTTTCCCGTCAAAATCGACGGCAAGATTGAGACCTTCATCGGCTGGCGCGCGGTGCACAGCGATCACAAACTCCCGGTCAAAGGCGGCATCCGTTTTTCTCCCCTGGTGGATCAGGACGAAGTCGAGGCGCTGGCGGCGCTCATGTCCTACAAATGCGCCCTGGTCGATGTGCCTTTCGGCGGGTCCAAAGGCGGCCTGCTGATCGACCCGCAGAAATACGACCGCGAAACCATGGAGCGCATCACCCGCCGGTTCGCCTTCGAACTCATTCAAAAAGATTACATCGGCTCCGGAACCAACGTCCCGGCGCCGGACATGGGCACCGGCCAGCGGGAAATGGCCTGGATCGTCAGCACCTACACCTCGCACAAACCCAACGACATCGACCACCTGGCCTGTGTCACCGGCAAGCCCGTCTCGATGGGCGGCATCCAGGGGCGCGTGGAAGCGACCGGCCGCGGCGTGGTGTTCGGTCTCAGGGAATTTTTCCGCAACCCGGAAGACGCCAAACTGGCGAAACTGGGCGGCAGCCTGGAAGGCAAGCGGGTCATCATTCAGGGGCTGGGCAACGTCGGCTACTACACCGCCAAGATCCTGCAGGAAGAAGACGGAGCCAAGATCGTCGGCATCATCGAGCACGACGGCGCACTGGTTCACTCCGAATGCCTGGATGTGGAAGCCGTGTACCGGCACAAAGTGGCGAACGGCGGCGTCAAAGGCTACACGCGGGCGCAGTACATCGAAGAGGGCAGGTCCGTGCTGGAAAATGACTGCGACATCCTGGTTCCCGCCGCGATGGAAGGCGTCATCAACCAGCAGAACGCCGCGCGCATCAAGGCCCGGGTCGTGGCGGAAGCGGCCAACGGACCGGTGACCTTCGCAGCCGAAGCCATCCTGCGCGAAAAGGGCATCGTCAGCATCCCGGACGTGTACCTCAACGCCGGCGGCGTCATCGTTTCCTATTTCGAATGGATCAAAAACCTGTCGCACATCCGCTTCGGCCGCATCCAGCGCCGCTACGAGGAAAGCAAAAACCTGCTTCTGCTGAAAGCCATCGAAGGGTCCGGACACACCGTTCCCCCGGCGCTGGCCAAGGAGATCTGCCAGGGCTCCGAGGAGATCGACCTGGTGCGTTCCGGGCTGGACGACACCATGCGCAAGGCCTGGAACGAAATCCGCGACTACTACTGGAAGAACGACGCGATCGAAAGCTTCCGCGTCGCCGCCATGGCGCTGGCGATCGAAAAAATCCACAACAGCTACCGCACCATGGGCGTGTACCCCTAAGCCGAACCGGCTTTTACACCCGCTTGGGAGCCATATCGCCCGAAAACCCACCCGCGCAACTCAGCGCTGACGCCACCGCCGTTTAATGGTAAGATAGGCGCAAATTCCGGAATCGCAGGCCGATGCGTTTTCGCCAGCGCCCGTTTGCGGCGGCGGCATGACGGCCGATCGCACCCGGAAACCACCGATCTCGCGGGAGCGCATGAGCAAATCCGAATCCACAGAAACGTCCAAATACGCTGAAAGCGGCGTGGACAGCCAGGGCGCGGAAGGGGCCCTGTCCGGCCTGTTGCAGCACATCCTGCCGAGCCGCACCTACAACGAACGCTATCCGCTGGCGGCGGACATCGGTTACTTCGCCAACGTCATCGACATCGGCTCAGGCCAGGGCATCGCGTTCGGCACCGACGGCGTCGGCACCAAAGTGCTGGTCGCCGAGCTTATGCAGAAATACGACACCATCGGCATCGACTGCGTGGCCATGAACGTCAACGACATCCTCTGCGTCGGCGCGCGGCCGGTCAGCATGGTGGATTACATCGCCTGCTCCTTCACCGACGCAGACGTGTTCACCCAGCTGGGCAAAGGCCTCGCCGAAGGCGCGTGGCAGGCCGGGATCAGCATCTCCGGCGGCGAGATCTCGCAGATCCGCGAGATCATCAGCGGCATCGACCTGATCGGCGCCTGCATCGGCCACGTCGCTCTCGACAAGGTCAACACCGGCAAAGACGTCCGCCCCGGCAACCTGATCCTCGGGCTCGCTTCGACCGGCGTGCATTCCAACGGCCTCACCCTCGCCCGCAAAGTGCTGCTCGGTTCCCACTGGGAGGAGCAGAAAGAAGCCGTCAACCAGTTCGAGGACAAGCTCGGCCGCACCCTCGGCGAAGAGCTGCTGGAGCCGACCCGCATCTACGTCAAACCGGTTTTCGACATGCTCGAATCCGGCATCGACCTCAAGGCCATGGTGCACATCACCAGCGGCGGCTACGGCAACCTGAACCGCGTCGAAGCGGAGAACATCCGCTTCGTCATCGACGCGCCGCCGCCGGTGCCGCCGGTGTTCCGCCTCGTTCAGGACCGCGGCGAAGTCAGCGACGCCGAAATGCACGAAGTGTTCAACATGGGCGTCGGTTTCTGCCTCATCGTCGAAAGCACCAAGGATGCGGAAGCCGTCACCGCCGTCGCCAGGGAGCACGAGGTGGACTGCCGCGTCATCGGCCAGGTCGAACCCTGCCACGGCAAGGAAGTCACCCTGCCTTCCCTGGATCTCATTTGCCGCGGCCAGAAATTCCAGCATCAGCCCTGATCGTTGCGTTCCCGAAATCCGCTCACATCCATGACCGCACATCCGTTTTGCAAGAGCCGGGTGGTTTTTCTTTTGACCTGCGTGTGGCTCGCGAATGGTTTTTTCTTTCCTGTCAGCGCATTCGCCGAAACGCTGTACGTGAAGCGTTCGGGCACCAAGCTGCGCGATGCCGCCTCGGCCCGTGCTCCCGTGGTCCGCATTCTCGGCATCGGTGCGCCGGTGGAGGTGCTGAAAAAATCCCGCATTTTTTATCAGGTGAAACTGCCCGAAGGCGACACCGGCTGGGTGTACAAGTTCAAGCTCTCGCCGCAGGCGCCGGTGGACCCGGCGTTCGATCCGGGGCTCTGGGGCGTGCTCGGCAACGGCCCGGTGATCGCCGCGAAAGAAGCGGACTCGGGTTCCATGATCCGCGGTTTGAAACCGCTGCTCGACGAAAAAGCCGTGCAGTCCGGAGCGTCCGGCGCCGACATTCAGGCGGTCGAGGCGATGGAAGTCCCGCAGGTGACGCCGGAAGAGCTGGACGCGTTTCTGTCCGCCCGCGGTTTGGGGCCGTACCAGAAAGCCGAAGGCAATGCCAACTAGCTTTGCTGCAAAACCAATTCAGCCGCGAACGAGGTTTGAATCGAAAATGAATTTCAGGAAACTGCTGTTGAGCGCGTGCCTTTGCGTTCTCACCGCCTGCGCCGGTTCCGTGGGCATTGGGGGCGGGCCTGCCATCGAGATCGGTGCGGGGCCCGTGCGGCCGCTGGGCTACGCCTCGCCCATCGGGCTCAAGGAGGAACAGTTGATCGGCCGATCGCTCGCCATCCGCATGTTTCGCGAGCACGGTCCGGTTATCGAGGATAAGGCGTTGCGCCGTTACGTCGCGCTCGTCGGGCAGGCGGTCGCGCAGGCCGCCGAAAGGCCGGGTGTGGAATACCGTTTCGCGGTGCTTGACAGCGCCGTGCCTTTTTCAATCGGTCTGCTGGGCGGTTATGTGTTCGTGAGCCGGGGGATGTTGAGGCTGGTGGCGGACGAGTCGCAACTGGCGGGGGTGCTGGGGCACGCCATCGCCCACATCAGCGGCCGCCACGTGTTGAAAACGCTGGAAGCGAACGCGCAATTTCCGGGCTTCGGCGCTCTCGTGCCGGGGCTTGCGGGTTTCAACCCCGCGCCTTTGCAGCGGCTGACGGATCTTGCGGGGGATCGGGTGTTCGAACGGGGGCTGGATGCGGCGCTGGAATACGAAGCGGATCGCAAGGCCGCCGAATACGCGCGCCGGCTGGGCTACCATCCCGGCGGCCTGAAACACGTGCTGGAAAAACGCATGGTCGCCCGGCCCACAAACGGGCCGGCCTTTTTAAAACACCCGCCGCAGCCAGAGCAGCGCTACCGCAGGCTGCTCGCGCATCTGCAAAACCATCCCAAGGATTTCAACCTCCCGCGCTTTGCGAAGGAATACCGCGCGGCGACGCAGGGAAAACTCTGACCGACTTTTTCGTTGCGATCGCGCGTTCCCGCTTCGACATCTTTGTGGCGACCTTGCGCTGTTTTTCCGCCAGCTCGATGTCTTCGATCGTCACGTCGATGCAGCCCTGGGTCATGACCCAGGTGTCGCTGACCAGCTTTTTCAAACTCTGGGTGAAGGGACTGCGATTGCCGCAGCTGTCCGGCGTCTGCGCGATCCATTCCAGAGTGGGGGTGTAGTTCACCAGCAGTTTGAAGATATTATTAGGCTTGTAAGGCGGCTTGCAGGCGTCGGCATTCTGCGCCCACACCGGGGCGCTCCACCCCAGGGCCGCCAGCACAACAAAAATCAGGGACAAGCGTTTCATGAGCACGCACCTCTGAGTTTTTTTATCGGGTATGCCTTTATTGTACGCCTCCCGGCGGGCGGCGTGGTGAAAAAAATACCGTCTATGCCAACGTCCGGGAAAGGGTGATGATCGCCGCTTCCCGCGTCCAGAACAGCATGAACCGGTGGCTCTCGATCACCATGAACTCCAGGTCCCAGCCTTCCTTGCCGAAATCGTTCAGCGTGTCTTCCAGTTTGTCTATGGGCAGTTTGCTGGCCCCGAGAAACAGCGTTCCCAGTGCGCCTTCCTTGACGATCTCCACCTTGTATTGTTTTTGCGCCATCGTTCGCTCCTGTTGGTCACGGATGATTGAGGAAAGAGGCTATCTTAAGACGGCGGGCGGCGCGGCGTCCAGCGTTGTTTGCAAACGGGGAATGTTAGGTTAGGGAATCAGAAGAAATGCGCGAGAAAAACGATGGCGACGGCGACGGGGGTGACGTAGCGGATGAGAATCCCCCAGGCGTGCGCCCAGTGGAATGTGGTTTCGTGTTTTTCGATCTCCTCTTCCGCCGCCTTCGTGCCCCAGACCCAGCCGACGAAAATCGCCGTCAGCATGCCGCCCAGCGGAAGCAGGTAGTTGGAGGCGATGTTGTCCACGTTGTCGAAAAACGTCATGCCCATGATCTTGACGTCGCTCATCACGCCGAAGGACAGACCCGAAGGCACTCCGAACGCGAAGATGATCGACCCGACGGTGAGCACGGCTTTTTTGCGGCTCCAGCCTTTCTGGTCGATGAAGTAGGCGACCACCACTTCCAACAGCGAGATGCCCGAGGTCACCGCCGCGATCACCAGCAGCGCGAAAAAGATGATGGCGAACAGCGAGCCCATCGGCATGCTGGAGAACACCGCCGGCAGCACGTTGAACACCAGGCTCGGCCCTTCCGCGGGCTCCAGGCCCATGGCGAACACCGCCGGAAAGATCACCATGCCCACCAGCAGCGCGATCATCGTGTCGAACAGCACCACGTACACCGTCACCGAGGTGAGGTTTTCCTTGCCGGAGAGGTAGCTGCCGTAGGTCAGCATCGCGCCCATGCCCAGGCTCAGCGAGAAGAACGCCTGCCCCATGGCGATGAGAACGACGCCCGGCGAGATCTTGCTGAAATCCGGATACAGGTAGAACTTCACGCCCTCCATCGCTCCCGGAAGCGTGAGCGAGCGCACCATGAGCAGCAGCAGGATGACGAACAGCGTCGGCATCAGGATGTCGCAGGCGCGTTCGATGCCGCCGTGCACGCCCTTGATGACGATGCCGATGCAGATCGCCATGAACAGCGCGTGGTAGAGCAGCACCTCGCCCGTGTTGCCGATGAACTTGCCGAAAAAGGCGCCCGCCGCCTGCGGGTCGTCGAACGCCAGCGCCGACTGCGTGACCGACTTGACGACGTAAGCCAGCGTCCAGCCGCCGACCACGCCGTAAAAGGACAGGATGAGAAAGCCCGCCAGCACGCCCATGAAACCGATGCCCACCCAGGGGGATTTGGGCTTGAGCGCGTCGAACGCCCCCACCGGGTT
Source organism: Nitrospinales bacterium (assembly GCA_965223345.1). Classification (GTDB taxonomy): domain Bacteria; phylum Nitrospinota; class Nitrospinia; order Nitrospinales; family VA-1; genus CBDCWG01. Next base: position 511,957 of record CBDCWG010000012.1, on the reverse strand, counting down.
GAGCTGGGTCTTGCGGCCGAGCGTGAATTCCGACAGCATGATCGGCAGCCCCACCACGAAGATGCACACCAGATAGATCAGCACGAACGCGCCGCCGCCGTTTTGTCCCGTGATATAGGGGAACTTCCAGATGTTGCCCAGGCCGATGGCCGAACCGGACGCCGCGAGGATGAAGCCCAGCCGGGATGCCCAAAAACCTCTCTGGTTGCCGTTGCCTGTCTTCATAGGAGGGAAACTGATTGGTGATTGCTTGCAAAAGAGTTTCGCGCCTCAGCGCGAAAACCCTTCTGATTGCCGTCGCTTGTCTTCTTGGTGCCGAAAGTATAACCCGATTGGGCAGAGTTTTGTAGCGCCCTTCCGAGAATTTTTCAATGTCTTGCGTAAAAATAACGAGCGGTTCAGTACGGCACCAGATCTCCCGTCAGCGCGTCGATGGCCTCGCTGTCCCCCGGCCCGATGGCGCAGGCGGTGAACGTGGGCTTGCCGTGAAACTCCGTGCGGCCGCTGTCCTGCACCAGGTGGCTGGGCAGCCCGCTTGCTTCGGCCTTTTTGTGCAGCTCCACCAGTTCCGCCTCCGAGTTGACTCTCAGGCACACCTTGGCCATGCCCTGCAGCAGCCAGGTGGTCTCCTCCGGAGAGAGTTCCAGCGTCACCTCCGTGGCCCGGTCCTTCACCAGCGCCCCGCGCAGGTTTTCCACCAGAAACCCGCTGGCCGCGTGCGAGCCCTGGGCGATCTCCTTGCCGCGCCGCATGTTCAGATCCTTGCGGATCAGAATCACCTGCTTGATGCGTTTTCATGAACACTCCTTCAATCCCTTATAGGGTCTTCGGTATCCCAATGGCGCAGAGCATGTTTTAATTCATCCTGATTGCACCCATGTTCCAGAATTTTCCCGTCCGGTGAAATCGGGGAAATATTGAAGCCCTCTTCCACATCCTCGTAATACATGACTTCATTGCCTTTCCGGGCCACCACAAACACGTGCTCCGTTTTTCCGTTTCTTTCGATGGGATGCTTTTTCAGCGGCACTCTGTATTTCTCGAAGATTGCTTTTCGTTTATCAGAGCAGTCGTTCCATTCTTCATTCAATCGTTTCAGCATTTCCTCTTCGGTGATGGGCACCCATTGATTCATTTTGTCTTCCTGAGTTTGGATGCAAAAAGTTGAGAAATGATTGAAATTATTGCTTATCGTCCCAGTCCGGTATAATTGAGAGAGAAACCCGATCTCTCTTTCAAGCCCGCCGCAGGCGGAGCGGAAAAGGCCCATGCCGGACAAGCTCAACGACATCATCGAAAAAATTCCCAAGCTTCCGGGAATATATATCATGAAGGATTCGAAGGATGCGATCCTTTATATCGGCAAGGCCAAATCCCTCAACGTGCGGGTGCGCTCGTATTTCCAGAACTCCCGCCACCTGCCGCTCAAGACCCGCACCTTTCTGGGCAAAGTGCGCGACATCAAATTCCTCACCACGCGCACCGAAGCCGAGGCGTTGATTTTAGAGAGCAATTTCGTCAAGAAGCACCAGCCGCGTTACAACGTCTGCCTGCGCGACGACAAGCAATACCCCTACCTGCGCCTGACCACCCAGGAGCTCTACCCGCGGCTGGAAGTCGTGCGCCGCGTGAAAAAAGACGGCGCCACCTATTTCGGCCCCTACACCATGGTCAAGGAAGTGCGCGAGACCATGCGCATCATCTACAGGATCTTCCCGCTGCGCCAGAGCCGCGACCCGCTCGACGGCCAGCCGCAGCGGCGGCCCTGCCTGAACTACCAGATGAACCGCTGCCACGCCCCCTGCGCCGGCTACATCACACCCGAGGACTACAGCAATGTGGTGCAGGAGGTGATCCTGTTTTTAAAGGGCCGGAACTCCGAGCTGATGGACATCCTGAAAAGCAGGATGGCCGCGGGCCTCCGAAAAAACAGCATTACGAGGAAGCCGCCGTGCTGCGCGACAAGATCGCCGCCGTGAAAACCGTGCTCGACAAGCAGAAGATCGTTTCCACGACCTTCGAGGATCAGGACATCGTCGGTTACTGCATGGAAGGCGGCCAGGCGATGGTGCAGGTGCTGGCGATCCGCAGCGGCAAGATGGTGGGCGAGAAAATTTTCAAGATGAAAAGCCAGAACGAAATGGAGGACAACGAAACCCTGTCTTCGTTCCTCAAGCAGTACTACGCCGGCGAGCCGATGCTGCCGAAAGAGATCCTGCTGCCGCACGGCATCGAGGATGGCGATCTCATCGCCGCCTGGCTCTCCGGCAAGAAGAAAAGCCGCGTGCAGCTGGAGGTTCCCGCGCGCGGAAAAAAACGCGAGCTGGTGAAGATGGCCGAGGAAAACGCCCGTTTCGCCATGCGCACCGAGCTCGACAAAGGCGAAACCGCCACCCGCATGCTGGAGGAGTTGCGCGCGGCGCTGGAACTGAAAAACTATCCCGAAACCATCGAAGGGTTCGACATCTCCAACATCTCCGGCGATCACGCCGTCGGCTCGGTCGTGGTGTTCAAGAGCGGTCAGGCCGACAAATCATCGTACCGCCGCTACAAGATCAAGCGCGTGGAAGGCATCGACGATTACGCCATGATGCGCGAGGTGATGCAGCGCCGCTACCAGAGGCTGTTGGATGAAGGCAAACCGCTGCCCAGCTGCGTGCTGATCGACGGCGGCCGCGGTCATCTCAACACCGCCGCCGCCGTGCTGGAGGAGCTGGGGCTCACCGGCAAAGTCGATCTCGCCTGCATCGCCAAGGGCAAGTTCCGCAACAACCTCGACACCGACGAAGTGCTGCTCACGCGGACGAAAACGCCGATCCTGTTCAAAGAAAACTCGCCGTCGCGCTTTTTATTGCAGCGCATCCGCGACGAGGCGCACCGCTTCGCCATCACCTACCACCGCAAGCTGCGCGGCAAGAACACGCTCGACTCGCCGCTCGAAGCCATTCCCGGCATCGGCAAGAAGCGCCGCGTGCTGCTGCTCAAACAGTTCGGCAGCCTCGAGAACATCCGCGCCGCCTCCGTCGCCGACCTCACCGCCGTCCCCGGCATCACTCCCGCCCTCGCCGAAACGATTTTGCAGAAGGTTGGGGAGTAGCGCGTTGCGATAAAGAAATTATTTCCTCAATTTATTAGGGCAAGAGATGTTTGGGTTTTAAATTATTGATGATATTTCTTTTTCCATTTCTCGGTAAGCAAGCATCTTCGCCAAACTTTCCTCATTTCCAAAGAGGGAAAATGCATTGATATTCATCAAGTCAAGTTTCGCAAGAACTTTTCCTCTTTCTTTGTAAGGGATAATATATTTCTTTAAAATGTCTTGATCGTTTCCAAATTGCACATCTTGATGAGAGCAATAGGTTCTTTTTTGGTATTCATCTTCTTTAAAGCAAATAGTGTAGTAGCATTGTTGTTGGTAATGTCTTTTGTGCGTTACTACATAAGGGCCTAATGCCTCAATTTGTGGTTCACCTCTCCAACCGCCCTTGCCTAAACCGATATCTTCTCTAAACGAAAAGATTGCTACATCGGTTGATACTGTAGCTCCACTGAATGCAAAAAAAGCTGCTACGTAAGGTGACTTTGTCCAATCTAGTAAGGGAGATGGAAAATCGTGATGCCTCAAGTAAATCATAAACTCATAGCCGGGTGGAATGGGAGAGATGTGATGTTTAAAGGTAGGAAGCTCAATTCTATTTGATGTTAAAGAGGAAACTGCGCGTTCGACAGCTTGAAGAATTCGATGATAAGTATCCCATGAAAATTCCTGATTGAATCCTTTTTTGCTTTGGAAGAATCTTTCAAGAGTAGTTTGCAATTTCCAGTCTTTATCGGATTGCCCTCTAAATAAAGGACTGGAGATATGATCATATTCCTGTTTATTTTTAAAGTCAGACCCGTCGATTTCTCTTTTGAAGCTTTCTTCAAATTCTTCCCAAGATTTTAATTCGATGATCTCCATGATTGTTGCTCCAGTTAAAGTGATCCTCTCAACGATAAATCTAATTATTGAATAAACTTAATTTTAACTTTTAGTGGAATTAACTATTTGTGATTGTTGGAACTGTGGACCCTGTGATAAAAGCGGTCAGCGGTTTTTCACAAGTCCACAAGGGGAAAAACCTTTTAGGTACTTTCTACTTTTCTTCATGCCCATATTTGGTAAAAATTCCCCTTTCAAATGGATGCTTTAGCTCTGCTTCGCTGCTGCCGTTAAGACCGGAGACGACTTTCGAATTTTTCCAGGAGATCCGGACGGATGCGATTTCTAAGCGATGGGCAGGCGGGGTGGAAGCAGGCGTTGATCGGAGCGGCTTTAGTGGTGCTGGTTGTGGCGGGTGCGGACCCCGTGCAGGCTGCATCCAAAGGAAAATATCTCAAGGAGGCGAAAAAACTCGCCGCCCTGCAAAAGGATTATTTCGCCAAGCGCAAAGCCAGCCAGTGGAAATCCCTCTACGCCTACCAGCACCCGCAGTTTCAGAAAAAGGTGTCTTTGGAAGAATACAAGTTTTTCGAAGGCCGCGTGCCGCACGATTACCGCGATGGCGCGAACCAGCATGTCTCCGGCGCGATGACGCCCTCCCTCGCCCACATCAAGAAGAACCCCGAAAAGAAAGATCCGCTCGGTTTTCCCATTCCGCGCACCTACCGCTGGTTCACCAATCCGTTCATCAAGGTGAACGACTACGTGCTGGAAAAAGTCTCCATCAGCCAGGACGGCCGCTACGCGATGGTCGCCGGCAAACTGAAAGCCCGCGAACGACTCAACCCCGCCCTCGTGCGGGACAACGTGGCGTTCGATGTGGAAGAGCCCCACATCGACTACTGGGAAAAAGTCAAAGGCCGCTGGCGCATCGCCCTGCTCACCAACGCCGCCTCCATCAGCGGCTCGCGGGTGAAGTATTTCATCCCCGACCAGGCCCCGCAGTGGGAAAAGAAAAAATTCATCCACTTTAAATTCAAATCTGAACAGAAAAGCCAGGCGAAACGCAAACGCTGAACGTCGCTTCTTTTATTTTTTACGCTGCGCGACGATGAGGATGCGCGTCGAGGGGCAGGTGTCCGCCTTGCGCTCGATGGGTTTGAGCGTCACCGCGTCGTACACGTCCACCGCGCCTTCGAAGGTGCGCTCGAACAGTTTGCGCAGACGCCACAGCGACGGCAGGAACCGCACGTGCTTGCCTTCGTGGGTGATCGACAGTTTTCCCGACTGCCGGTTGACGTTGAGGATCTCGCTTTGCTGATAGGTGCTGTTGCCGCGCTCGATCAGCACCGGCTGCCGCAGCGAGATGACGTTGTCGCTCTGCGAGCGGATCACGTGCGGGTAAATGCGGATGTGGTCGGGCGTGATGAAATCGCCGAAGAAGGTGCCGCCGGGTTTGGTGATCTGCGCCGTCACCTCGATGGCCTGCTCCAGCTGCTCCGGAGCCAGGTACTGAAACACGTTGAGCCCGCTGAACGACAGGTCCCAGGATTGCCCCGACAACGCCAGCAGGTCTTTCACCTCGGCGTGGATGCGGCGCGAAGCCACCTGGATCATCGCTTCCGATTTGTCGATGCCCAGCAGGTTTTCCTTAGGCATGCCGCATTCGCGGATGAGAAAATCCTCGACCACGCCGGTGCCGCAGCCGATGGACAGCAGCCGGTCTTCTTTGAGGTTCAGGTTGTATTTGTCGATCACGAAACGCAGGTAGGGCGCGATGAATTCCTCCAGACAGGGCAGCCCCACCACATCGTCGTACAACTCCGCATAGGTGAAAAACGGATCTTCCTCTTCCTTGTGCTGGAACAACAGGTGCTTTTGCACCTCCGCCGCTTCCGTCAGCTCCTTGCGCAGCAGGCTGTACACTCCCGCCTCCACCACGAAGCCCGTTTCCTCGTCCACGTTGTACATCAGGTCGCGCACGAACCAGTCCCAGTTTTTCACATCGAACAGTTTCTGCTGCAACTCCTTCAGCCGCGTTTCCCAGTCGTCCGGCAGCGGCCCCGCGACCTGCGTCCGGTGCAGCCGCTTCAACAGCTCCACCAGATCCCGCAGCCAGGTCATGTAGTCCGGGCGCGGGCCCGGTTCCGTCGATTTGATCTGTTCCTCAGGCAGCGCGTAGAACACGCCGCCGTCGGTGCGCTGAATCTGATTGCTCTCGATCACGAAGATGCGCGCGTCGCCGGTGATCGGGCGCGCAGGATCCGGCGTGCCGTACAGGTGAAACGTGAGGAACTTGATGTTGGTCGGGTTCTGCATCTGGTGCACCAGCTGGTGCCCGACCGCGAGCACCTGACCCGCCTTCACCTTGGTGCGCGTCAGCGTGCTGATCTCCCCGTCCTGCACCAGAAACACCGCGTGCTCGGCGGGGCCGAACACCTGCACCGCGCCCCATTGCGTGTGCCCGTGGTCGTGGATGCCCGAACAGTCCCCCGGCAGCCAGGACATCGCCATCATTTCAAAATAACCGCCGTCGTAAACCAGTGTGCGGCCGTAGCTGTCCGCCGCGGGGTGATCGTACGTCGCCCAGGTCTCCAAATCTTCCATCTTCAGTTCCGCCGCAATCAGCAGATCACGCGCTTTGTAAGGCGTCATGTCCTTTTCCGCTTCGATCGACTCGATCAGTCGCAGGATCGAGGCCGGAAGCAGGGATTTGTCTTTGGCCGTTGCAGAGGAAACCACGGTGCATCTCCTTCTATTTGTGTTTCATGACGTGGAAATGAGGGAACTCCGGAAGGCGGGCGGCGGACGGAAGATCGAAGCCCTTCCGAAGGATCCAAAAGAATGCGATGTCACAACCGCAAGAGGACCGCGGCCGGAAATTTTTTTCGCCGCGGCGGCGGGGGTTGATTTTGACCCATCAACCCGCTAAAAAGGTGCCAGCAATTTTCAAGCGCCCGCTTCATTCAGTGTCGCACAGATCGCGGGACGGGAAAAGACCTTAAAGAACGGGAGAAAGGGGATTGTTCGAATCGTTTAAAAACCTCATCGGCGGACTGTTCTCCAAGAAACCCCAGAAAACCGCGCCCAAACAACGTCCGAAACGCCCTCCCGAAGAACTGAAAGCCCTGCTGGAAAAATACAAGGAGGCCGTGCGCGCCAACCCGCTCGACGGCATGGGGCAGTACAACCTCGGCGAAGTGTACATCGAGCTCAGCCGTTTTTCCGAAGCCGTCTCGCCCCTGAAAGAAGCGGTGCGCATCAACCCCAAGCACAAGAGCGCCCATTATCAGCTGGGGCTGGCGCTGGTGGAACTGGGGCGCGACGACGAAGCGCTCGAATTTCTGGAAGAAGCCCTGAGGCTGGACCCGGACAGCCCGGCTGTCAAGAAGAGGCTGGCGCAGGCGCACACCAACCTCTCCATATTGTACGGCAAACGCAAACAGCAGAAAGAATCGATGCACCATTTTCAGGAGGCGGTGAAGATCCTGCCCGATTACGGCCCGGCGCATCTCTCGCTCGGCATCTGCTACACCGAACTCGGGCGCTACGACGACGCCCTGGAAAAATTCAAGGAGGCGCTGCGGCTCGACAAGAACCTGGTGGTGGACGCCAATTACAACTTCGGCATCGTCTACAGCAAGCTCGGCGACAACGACAGGGCCATCAAGCATTACATGGACGCCATCCGCGTCAACCCGAAATCGGTGCTGCCCAATCTCAATCTCGGCATGCTGTACGCCCGGCTGGGGAAGCACGAAAAAGCCGTGCAGTACCTGGCGACCGCGGTGAAGGTCAGCCCGAGGATGGCGCGCGAAGCCAACTTCAAGCTCGGCGTCGCCCTGATGAAGCTCAAACGCTTCCCGGAAGCCGTGCAGCCGCTGCAGGAGGCGGTGAAGATCACCCCGAACAACGAGAAGGTGCGCGACCACCTTGCGGAAGCGCAGTACCAGGCCGCCAAAACCCACCGCGAAGCCAAGGATCTGGAAGCCGAACTCGCCGCGCTTCGGGAAGCCGTGGACATGAACCCCGAACACGCGATGGCGCACTACTGGCTCGGGGAGGCGCTCGATAAAAACAAGGAGGGCTACTACGCCATCCAGCACCTCACCATCGCCAAGCACCATTTCGTGCAAAAACACCAGGACGAATGGATCGCCAAAACCATCCGCGTCATCAATGCGCTGTACAAACGCTACGGGCGCAAACCGGAAGAGTTCGCCAAGCTCAAAATCCCGAGGAAGTAGAAAGAACGAATTCTTTTAATCCCCCTCACCCCAGCCCTCTCCCTCCAGGGGAGAGGGGGAGCGTCCTTTAACTCACGACTTTATCCTTTATTTCACCCATTATGATTTTCTAACTATCTTCCTCTCCCCCCTATGAGGGGGGAGAGGATTGCGTCGAGCATAGCTTGGCGACCTTCCTTGAAATTAGTTTAATGAGGAAGTGCAGAACTTGTTCTGCCACCCGCTTATTATTATTGGGGGTGGCTTGGGTGAGGGGGGCTTTGCGGCTTGGCGCCTTTGCGCGAGGCAAAGGTTTTTCTGATTTTATCCCTGCTTTTATCCTGTTCATCCTGTCTCGTATTTTCGCTTTCACCCATCCAGATTCCTGAACATCCCGATCAGCGTTGCCATCGCCTCGGACCGGGCCGCCCGGTCCAGCGCCTCCACCTGCCGCACCAGCGATTTGCTGTCATAGAACTTCAGTTCGATGCGCATCTCGTTCGACTCGAACGAATCCTGCACGCGGATTTTGGTTTCCGGTTCCAGTTGGAGCCGGTCCATCGCCTGGGCCGCCTGTTTGCGCAGGGCCGTCCAGTGCGGGTATCGCTTTGCGGACAGCGCCTGCGTGAGGAGCGCGTATTTTTCCGGCGCCGCCGTATCCCCGTCCAGAATGCTCCGCACCTCCGTTTCGTTCAGCACCGCCGCCGGGGAGCGGTTCGATTTCACCGCGATTTCGTCCACCAGTTCCAGAAGATCGCGCCATTTGTTCACGCCCGGCCGCAGCGCCGCAAACACCGGAAACGTCGCAAGCCGGTCCGCCTCGCTCCAGCGCAGCAGCGGGTCGAACACCCGGACCGGGACGTTGAGCTCGTGCAGCAACCGCTGCAGCGCGGGCGTCAGTTCCCTCACCCGAACAAGCCGTTGCAGCCATTTTTTGCTTCGCTCCAATCCGATCCAGGGCATATACTCATCGATGATCGCGGCTTCGGTCAGGTCCGCCTGCAACAGCTTCGCGAGCAGCAGGCCCTTTTCCACATCGCTGAACACGCGGTGACCGCGGTTTTCCGAGAGATTGAGCAAAAGCCGCTCGCTGTCCTTCAGCGGCGTCTCGATGAGCCGGGCGGCGATGGAGTCCCGGCCCAGCGCCTGCGCGATGCGGACGCGGCGGTGGCCGCAGACGATGCGGTGTCGGCCGTCGCTCGCCATGAGGACGACCGGGTGCACCACACCGCTTGAGCGGATCGATTGCTCAAGCGCGGCGGGAGCGGCAGACAGGGAAAAGTCGGTGAGAGTGTCCTCTGAGTCGATGGAATCCAGAGGCACAGAAACAAACTGGTTCGGGTACGATTCGATCATGGTTTTGCATTCTCATTTCAAATGGAAGTGTCTCGCCCTGCTTGCGGCGCTGGGATTGTGCGGCGGTTGCCTGTTCGAACCCACGCCCGAAGGCATGGTGCTCATTCCCGCAGGGGAATTCACCATGGGCACCGACGCCGTCGATAAAAAACAGCACGCGCTGAGCGTGGGGCTCGCCAAACCCTGGTTCATCGACGAAACCCCCGAGCGCCGGGTGCCCACGCGTGCGTATTTCATCGACCAGTACGAAGTGACCAACCGCCAGTACTACATCTTTTGTCAGGCGACCGGCCACCGCACGCCCGCCATCTGGGGCAGCCCCAAATATCCGGAGGGGCAGGGCGACTGGCCTGTGTCCTACGTGAGCTACTTCGACGCCAGCTACTACGCCCAATGGGCGGGAAAGCGGCTGCCCACCGAAGAGGAATGGGAAAAAGCCGCCCGCGGTCCGCTGGGCAATTACTTTCCCTGGGGAAACGATTTCGATCCCGATGCGGCGAACCTCAGCCCGTCCGCCAGAAAAAAAACCGGTCACGGGCTCAAGCCCGTCGGCAGCTACCCGCAGGGACAAAGCCCGTTCGGGGTGCACGACATGATCGGAAACGTCTGGGAATGGGTGTGGGATTATTACCGCCCCTACGAGGGCAGCACCTACCACTCAGAGGAATACGATAAAAATTTCATCGTGGTGCGCGGCCTCTCCTACCTGAGCGTCGGGCATTTCAAGGGCAAGGAGTACAAGAGAGTCCTCGCCCTGAAAGCGCGCGCCAGCTTTCGCGAAAAACTGCATCCCTTTTCCAGGAAAAAGGACGTGGGATTCCGCTGCGCCAAGGACCGCAAGCCGCTGTTCAGTCAGAAAAAAGAACCCGAAAAAAACCTCACATAAATCCGCTCAGCGGCCGGAGATTTTGTAGACCACCCCCAGCGTGTCGTCGGACAGGTAGAGGTCCCCTTCCGGCGACTGTTCCATATCCACCGGCCGTCCGTCGCGCTTGCCGCCCTCTTTCAGCCAGCCCGTGATGAAGTCCTCGTCGGAGACGATCTCGCCCTTTTCGTTGAGGATCACACGCATCACCTTGTAACCCGCCGGCACCGAGCGGTTCCACGAACCGTGGAAGGAAACGAACACGCTGTTGTTGTATTTTTCCGGCAGGCTTCCGTTCTGGTAAAACACCAGCCCCAAAGGCGCCATGTGCGCGGTGAAAGTGTGGGCGGGCGGCACGGTTTTCGCGCAGTCGAACGGTTTGTTGAAATCCGTGTCGAACACGCGGTCCTCGTAGCAGTAGGGCCAGCCGTAGTGCTTGCCCTGACGGATGATGTTGAGTTCCTCGCGCGGCGTGTCGTCGCCCAGCCGGTCGCGCCCGTTGTTCACGCCCCAGAGCTCGCCGCTGTAGGGGGAAAACTCGATGCCCACCGAATTGCGCAGGCCCTCCGCGAAGATCTCTTCGTTCGACCCGTCCAGGTCGAAGCGGATGATGGCCGACCGGTACCGGTGTTTCTCCAGGCAGACATTGCAGGACGATCCCACCGAAAGGTAGAGCTTGCCGTCTTTGATTTTGATGGTGCGGGTGGAATGGCCGCCTTCGGGGATGCCGGATACGATCACTTTCGGCTTGCCGTAGCTGTAGGGTTTGCCGGTGCGCTTCAGGCGCACGACCTGGTGCTCCTCGGCCACATAAAGGTAATAGCCCGAGTCGAGTTGAACGAAAGCGAGACCGTGCGGAGTCTTGCGGTTGACCAGAATTTCCACGGCTTGGTCGGAGCGTCCGTCCTTGTCTTTATCGGGCAGCGCCACCACCTTGCCGGCACGGTGCTGGCTGAGAAACAGGATGCCCTGGTCGTCGAACGCCATGTGGCGCGCCGCCGGGACGTTGTTGGCGAACAGAGTCAACGAAACGCCCGCCGGAATCGTGAGGTTCAGACGGGAGATGTCGGGAGGATTCAGGCCCGAGCAGTTGGCGTTCGTGACGGCGGCCAGAAAAAAAATCAAACAGAACCAGCCGGTCAGATTGCGTTGCGTGTGGGTGAAGTGGGCGCTAACACGGGTTTTTTTCATGGCATTCCGAACTCCTGAAAAAGAAACGGGCGACTTCAGAAACAACCTGTAGGGATGAAGCCTTGAGTATACATTATGCCGTTGAAAACAGGTAGGTATGTCTGTAACTTATGGGAATCTCAACACCCTGGGGCATTGCGATGACGGCGGACGTCCAGAAAAATCAAGGCGGGGATCCCCTGCTCATCCTCGGTGGCCTGTTCATCGCCGCCGATGTGTTCGGGCTCGACCTCTGGCTGGGGGGCGGCATCGCCGTTTGCGTCGGCTACGCGCTGGTGGTGCTCATCGGCGTGGCGTGGCCCGGCCGCGCCTACATCCTCACTGCCGCCGTCGGCGGCACCCTGCTGACCGGTCTGGGTTTTTACCTGCTGTTCCCGCCCACAGAATTCGTGCAGGAAATTTCCAATCGCGGCGCCGCTGTTTTCGTCATCTGGCTCACAGCCGTTGCGGGCCTGATGCAGAAAAAAGCCCGCGAGAAACGCGAGGAATTCGAACAGGCCCTGAATACGCAGAACGTCCACATCCACCGGCTCGACCACGAAAAAAAACAGATAGAAGAAAGCCTGCTGGAAAAACGCCGATCGCTCGAACGCGTGCAGGAAGACTGCCGCACATTGAGCGCCGACCTGCTGATCAAAGAGAACGTGCTGGCGCAATCGCAGGAAGAAAAGCACGCGCTGGAAGAAAAACTGGAACAGGAGAAACAAAAGCGCAGCGAAGCGGAGGCCGAACAGGCGCGCGTGTCTGCGGAACGGGAAGAAGCGCAGGCCGAACAGGCGCGGACAAAGGAAGAGCGCGACCGGTTGCGCGACGATGTGTGGAAAAAAGAGGAACAGTTGCGCCTCGTGAAAAAGAACCTGCAACAGGCCGAGCGCGATCTGCTGGCCGCCGGCACCCAGCTCGAGCAGTCGGACAACGAACGGCTCAAGCTCGAACGCTTGCAGGCGGATCATGATAAAGAATTGTCCCGCCTCAACGACGCTCTGCTTCAGGCCGGGCGCGCACTCAAAGATAAGGAAGACAAACTGGTGCAGATGGAGAAACTGTGGCTCAAGCTGGAAGCCGACCTGCTGGAGAGCGGGTCGTTCCTCGACCGCCTGCGGCAGGAACGCGAATCGCTGCAATCGGCGCACCGGCAGCAGGAAGAGCGCATCTCAAGCCTGGAAGCGGTGAAGCAGCGGATCGAGAAAGAAGCCTCGCTGCGCGAGCAACGGCTCAAAACGGTGGAGGAAGATCTCAAGCGCACCGCCGCGGCTCTGAAGAAGAGCGAATCGCACAGCGCCCAGCCGGTGGAAGCTGTGTGGATCTGGGAGGTCGATGCGCAGGGAACGTTCACGTATTGCAGCGACGCCGTGCAGGACTTCTTGGGGCACGCGCCCGGGGATCTGGTGGGGAAAAAATTCTTTTTCGACCTGTTCGATCCGGCCTGCCGTGAAGAAGCGAAGACCACCGCGTTCAACGTGTTCGCCAAAAGGGGGAAAATCGAAGGCGTGCTGTTTCCCTACGTGCACAAGGAAGGAACCCGTGTGTATCTGAAATCGCAGGCGTCGCCGATCTGGGGCGAAGCGGGGGCGTTTCTCGGATACCGGGGCGTGGAAACGCAAATCCCGGCGGTCGAAGCGCAACCGCAACGGCGGGAAACCCCGCAACCGCAAGCCGGCGAGGCGGATCTGGAACAGCGCGTGCGCGACCGCACCCGCGAGTTGCTGCGCATCAACGAGCGCTTGCGTCAGGAGATCCAGGAAAGCCGCGGGGCGCGCGAGCCCTCGCGCTCCTACACCCAGGAGCTGGAACGCAGCAACCGGGAGCTGCGGAACTTCGCCGCCACCGCCTCGCACGATCTTCAGGAACCGCTGCGCAAAGTCACGGCGTTTTCCGACCGTCTGCGCAAGGACTGTTCCGAAAATCTCGGTGTGAAAGGACAGGACTACCTCGACCGCATGGAGCGCGCTGTGCACCGGATGCAGGGGCTCATCGAGGACCTGTTGCAGTATTCGCGGGTCTCCATCAAGGGCACCGCGTTGTTTCAGAAGATCCGTTTGAGCGAAGTGGTCGAGGGAACCCTGGCCATGCTGGAGACCCTGCTCACCCAGACCCAGGGCAGGGTGCAGGTGGACCCGCTGCCCGAACTCGAAGCGGACCGCATGCAGATGCACCAGTTGTTTCAGAATCTGATTTCCAACGCGCTGAAATTTCACAAGCCGGGAGAACCGCCGGAGGTGACGATCCGCCACCGTCCGCTGGCGTCCGGGCATCATGAGATCCGCGTGCAGGACAACGGCATCGGGTTTGAACCCGATCAACTGGAACGCATCTTCGAGCCCTTCGAACGCCTGCACGGCCGCAGCGAGTACGAAGGCTCGGGCATGGGGCTGTCCATCTGCCGCAAAATCGTGGAACGCCACGGCGGCGCCCTCACCGCGGAAAGCCGGCCGGGCCTCGGTTCCACCTTCATTCTCACCCTGCCGCAGCGTCCCGGGTCCGCAACCGGGAGTGACGAAGTTTAAAACGCCCCCTTCGTGGTGAAAACGGCCGGGCACAGCGGCGACAATGCTATAATCCAGGCATCGTTCTCAATGCTTCGAAGGGGGCGCTGCAAGCCTTGCGGGGCGTGCTTGTGCGGAGGGCAGCAATTTGCGTGTGCAATTTTTTTGCAATTGCTTCAAAATAGCTTTATTTCTTAAAGCCGGATTCGATTTCCCACCCCCGATAACACCGAGCCCCTAAAACAGCTGCAGGAACAGCCCGGGTATTTTTTTCGCGGAGAATCATGACGTTTGCCAGTGAATTAGAAAAGAAAGTTCTGGTCATGGACGGCGCCATGGGAACCATGGTGCAGAACCTGGAACTCACCGACGCCGCGTTCGGCGGCGAAGAGTTCAAGATGCTGACCGATCTTCTGGTGTTTTCCCGTCCCAAAGATCTGGAAGGCATTCATTTGAAATATCTCGAGGCCGGCGCGGACATCATCGAGACCAACACGTTCGGCGCGTCGCCGCTGCGTCTCAAGGAATTCGATTTTTCCCGCATCGACACCGACGATATCCAGGCGCTGCCGGAAGGACTCGACCTTTCCGCCTGCGATCTCAAGGCGATCACGCAGCAGCTCAACTGCCTCGGCGGCCAAATCGCCAGAGATGCGGTGGAGCGCTACAAGAACAGTCCCGAGTACGACGGCCGCGCTCTGTTCGTGGCGGGGTCCATCGGTCCGTCCAACTACGTCGTGTCCAGCACCCAGGCCAATCTGAGCAAGGCCACGTTCCGGCAGATCGAGGAAAATTTTTATCTTCAGGTCCTCGGGTTGATCGACGGCGGTGTGGACGTGTTGTTGTTCGAGACGCAGCAGGACATCCTCGAAACCAAAGCCGCGATCCTCGGGGCCAAGCGGGCGCTGAAGGAAAAGAACGCCGCGCTTCCCATCATGGTGCAGGTGACGGTGGACCAGCACGCCAAGATGCAGATTTTCAACACCGACATCCACGCCGCCCACACGGCGGTCGCGGGCATGGGGATCGACGTGTTCGGCATCAACTGCAACGTCGGCCCCGAATTGATGACCCAGGCCGTGCAGAAGATGAGCCGGTTTGCGGCGCTTCCCATCTCCGTCGTGCCCAACGCCGGCCAGCCGGTGTCCGTGGACGGCAAGACCTGCTACCAGCTCGAACCCGGCAAGATGGCCGAGGCGGTCGCCGAATTTGTCGAGCAACACGGCGTGTCCATCGTCGGCGGCTGCTGTGGCACCACCCCGGCGCACATCCGGGCGCTCAAAGAGCGCATCCAGATTGTCGAGCGCAGGAAGAATGAAATCGAACCGCAGTGCTACGTTTCCGGCCCGCAGAACGCCGTGGCTCTGGACGGGGCCGAAAGCCTGATCCGCATCGGCGAACGGCTCAACGTGCGCGGCAGCAAGAAAGTGCGCGACGCCGTCGAGTCTTCCGGGGACGTGCAGCTGCCGGTGCTGGAGGAAGTGGTCACCGAGCAGGTGCAGGATCTGGGCATCGACATCATCGACGTGTGCATGGACAGCAACATCGTCGAAACCGAAACCCTGCTGCCTCAACTGATCCACGATCTGACGAGCGATTTCAAAGGCGTGATGTGCATCGACAGTTTTTCCGTCGAGGCGCTCAACCGGGCGATCGAAACCTATCCCGGCCGGCCTATCATCAATTCCATCAGCCTGGAAGAATACGAAGAAGGGGTCTCCAAACTCGAGGCGGTGCTCGACGGCACGGCCGCACACAACCCGGTCTACATCGCGCTGGTGAACGGTCCCGAAGGGCCGGGGCAGACGGCGCAAGAAAAATACGACCTCGCCGCGGAAATCGTCAAGCTGGCGGGCGAGCGCGGCGTCGGGCCGGACCAGCTTTTGATCGACGTCAACGCCTACCCCATCGGCAGCGAATCGGTGGAGGGGCTCAACTTCTGCGCCGAAACCCTGAGCTGCCTGCCGCGCATCAAGGCGATCCATCCCGATCTCAAAACCTCCATCGGCGTGGGCAACCTGACCAACGGCCTCGGGCAGAAACCCTACATGCGCAAGGTGCTCACCAGCGTGTTCCTCGACGAGGCGCGCAAGGTGGGGCTGGACTGCGCCATTTTAAACCCCAATCACTACGTGCCGCTGGAAAGCCTGACCCAGCACGACGTGGATCTCGCGCGCAAAGTCATCCTGCACCGCGACATGGAAGCGTTCGAGGAGCTGGAACAGATCGCCGTCACCAAGAAGACCGGCGCGGTGCAGAAGAAGGTCGATTATAAGGGACTCACACTCGAAGAGCGGATCTGCCAGAAGATCAAGGACGGCTACAAGCAGAAGGAACAGGGTGCGCTCGACGTCGAAGGCCAGAGTTTTCAGTACCGCGACCGCATTGTGCTCGATGTGGTCGAGGCGGTGAAAACGCACGCGCCTCTCGATTTCATCAGCGAGTACCTGATGAAAGCCATGCGCGAGCTGGGCGACGGCTTCGGCCGCGGCGAGGTGAGCCTGCCGCATCTGTTGAAAAGCGCCGACGTCATGCGCGGCGTCATGGAGTATCTGGAGTGGCTCATGCGCGTGCAGAGCGGCGTCACCGAAGGCTCGGTGATTGAATACAAAGGCGTGGTGGTCATCGGCACGGTCTATCAGGACGTGCACAGCATCGGCAAGGACCTCGCCAAAACGTTGCTGGAAAACTACGGCTACCGCGTCATCGATCTCGGCGTGCAGGTGCCGCTGGAACGCTTCATCGAGACCGCCAAACAGGAAAACGCCGACGCCATCGGCATGAGCGCGCTTCTGGTGCAGACCTCCAACCACATGATCACCGTGGCGCGCATGCTGGCCGAACGGGCCTGCAGCCTGCCCATCCTGATCGGCGGCGCGCCGGTCAACCACCGGCACGCGGGCTACGTGGCCATGCACGGACAGGGCGAGACCGGGAAGATTCTCGACAACGTGTTTTACTGCGAGAGCGGCATGGACGGGGTCAACACCATGAACGCGCTGCAGGATGCAAGTGCCCGCGCCCAGTACATCGAGTCGAACAGGGAGCGGCTGATCCGCGAGTACCAGCGCGCCAAGGGCATGCAGGAAGCGCAGGACGAACTGCTGGAAAAGCTGTCGCGCCGCAACGTGAGCTTTAAAAATCATGAGGTTCCCCGCGACGGGTTCGGCGTGCACAAGGTCGAGTTCAAGCTCAACAAACTGAGCCCCAACATCGACACCAAGAGCCTGTATTCGCTCAACTGGAAGTATGGCAAGAAGTCGTCCTGGAAACAGAAGGGCGTGACGCTCGAACAGCTCAAAGCGCTTGAAAAAGAATGGATGGAGGCCGCCGGCAAGAACGGCTGGATTCAGCCCAAGGCCCGGTTCGCCCTGCTGCCGGCGCAGTCGGAAGGCGACGATGTGCTGATCTTCGATCCCAACGATTTGAAAAAAGAGATCGCCCGGCTGCACTTCACCGTGTGCATCGGCAAGGGCGGCAAGGACAAGTTCTCCGTCGCGCAGTATTTTTATCCCAAAAGCTCCGGCCGCATGGACGCCATCGGCCTGCAGATCACCACCGCAGGCTCCGAGGTGGAAAAGGTCATCGCCGATTTCAAAAAAGAGCAGGACTCGGAATCCGCCTTGTATCTGCAGGGGCTTTGCGACCGGGTCACCGAGGATCTGGCCGAATACATCCACCGCCTGCTGCGCGAGCGTGCGGGCTACAAAAAAGAAAAAAACGGGCAGCGCTACAGCCCCGGCTATCCCGCCATCGTCGATCTGATCAACAACAAAATCATTTGGGAAGTCCTCAAGGCCGAGGACATCGGCGTCACGCTGACCGGATCGAACGAATTCGACCCGCCCAGCACCACCGCCGCCGCTGTCTGCTTTCACAAAGACGCCGGTTACTCCTGATCGCAGAATCTCCCAACCGAACCGTCAAAACCCTGATAAATTTGCCGCTGATGTTGTCATCGTTTTGACAGGTTGCGGGCTTTTGACGCTGTTTCCGCACGCTGCCGGCGCCGCGCATTCGCACGCGCTGAAAAAAAATCAATTTTTTTTGCGGGTGGACCGGCGCGCAATGACGTGAGGAAAAAAATTTTTCGTCGCGGAAAAAACGGAAAATTTTCTCAGGATCCTCACAAGCGTTCCCGATTCAAAACGATGGTGAATTTTGCGTTGTGAAAAAAGCAAAACGCCGGGATTTTTGCCCCCCTTCAGAGCCCCCGAAACCGGGCCGCATTCGCAGTCCTGAAATCATGGAAACGTTAAAGGATTTAATGGCTTATGGGGCATCGGGGGAGGGAAAATAAATCCTTGTATAATTGGTTCCTTTTGCTAAAATGGAATGAGCATCAACCTCTAAAAAAACGGCGTGCGATCCCAGCCGAAATCGTTCAATCCGGGGTCCTCAAAGCACAAATCCGCAAATCCTTATCCGAGGAAGTTTGAATCATGTTTAAACGATTCACAGAAAGAGCTCGCAGAGTCATCATTCTTGCGCGTGAAGAAGCGGAACTCTACCGGCATGAATATCTTGGAACGGAACACATATTGCAAGGTATCGTGAAAGACGGAGGCGGCATCGCGGTGGCGATTGTCCAGAAATCCGGAACGGACCTGCGCGAGTTGAAAAAAGAGCTGGAGAAGAATCTCCCGCGCAGTTCCAACTCGTTGATCATCGGTGATATCCCTTTTACGTCGCGAGCCAAGAAAGTTTTGGAATTTGCGGTCGAGGAAGCCCGCTCCCTGAATCACAACTACATCGGGACCGAGCATCTTCTGTTGGGGCTGTTGAAAGAGAAAGAAGGGGTCGCCTGCCGGGTTCTGAACAGTTTCGGAATGTACTTCGATGATGTGAAGGAAAAAATTGTCGAGATGTTCAGAGAGCCCACTGAAAGCGCACGCGAAGTCGGCAAAACCCCGACGCTCGATGAGTTCAGCCGCGATCTCACGAAGATGGCGCTGGACGGCAAGCTCGATCCCATCATCGGACGCAGCAAGGAAATCGAGCGCGTCATTCAGATTTTGAGCCGCCGCACCAAAAACAACCCTGTGCTCATCGGCGAGCCGGGGGTGGGCAAGACGGCGATCGTCGAGGGATTGGCGCAGTTGGTCGTAGAGCGGGAAGTGCCCGACACCTTGTTCGACAAGCGGGTGGTTTCCCTGGATCTGGGATCGTTGATCGCCGGCACCAAGTACCGCGGTCAGTTCGAGGCCCGGTTGAAAGGCATCATGAAGGAAATCGTGCAGAACGAAAGCATCATCCTCTTCATCGACGAGCTCCACACCCTGGTGGGTGCGGGCGCCGCGGAAGGTTCGGTGGATGCCTCCAACATGCTCAAGCCCGCCCTGTCGCGCGGCGAGATCCAGTGCATCGGCGCGACCACGCTGGAAGAGTACCGCAAGTACATCGAGAAAAACGGTGCGCTGGAACGGCGGTTCCAGCCGATCATGGTGAACCCGCCCACGATCGAGGAAACGATCGAGATCATCAAGGGGCTCAAGGTTCCCTACGAGATGCACCACAAGGCCAAGATCACCGACGATGCGATCCTCACCGCCGTGCGTTATTCCGACCGCTACATCAGCGACCGGTTCCTGCCGGACAAGGCCATCGATGTGATCGACGAGGCCGGTTCGCGGGTGCGGCTGCGCAAGGTGACCCAGTCTCCCGAGATGCGCAAGATCCAGCGCGACATCGACGCGATCATCCGGGACAAGAAAATCTGCATCGAAAACCAGGAATTTGAGAAGGCCGTCGAGCTGCGCGACAAGGAAGAAACTTTGCGCGAGGAACTCGAGAAGGTCAAGAGCAGCTGGGAGAGCGAGCAGGACATGAGCGAGCCCTCGATCACCGAGGAGGACATCGCCGCCGTGGTGTCGAGCATGACGGGCATCCCGCTCTCCCGCATCGAAGAGAAAGAAAGCATACGGCTTCTCAACATGGAGAAGGAGCTCGCCGGCAAGATCGTCGGGCAGGACGAAGCGATCAAGGTCATCACCAAGGCCATCCGTCGTTCGCGCTCGGGGCTCAAGGATCTGCGTCGGCCGATCGGCACCTTCCTGTTTCTCGGACCCACCGGTGTGGGCAAAACCGAACTGGCGGGCGTGCTGGCGGAATTTCTGTTCGGCAACCGCGACGCACTGGTGCGGCTGGACATGTCCGAATACATGGAAAAATTCAACGTGTCCCGGCTGACCGGCGCGCCTCCAGGCTATGTCGGCTATGAGGAAGGTGGGCAACTGACTGAGAAAGTGCGGCGCAAGCCCTACTCCGTCGTGCTTTTTGATGAAATAGAGAAAGCAAACCCGGACGTTTTTCATCTTTTGCTGCAGATCATGGATGACGGCCGCCTGACCGACAGCTACGGTCGCGTGATCGATTTCAAGAACACCGTCATCATCATGACTTCCAACATCAGCTCCAAAGCGCTCGACAAGGGCTCAACGCTCGGCTTCCAGAAAGACGACGAAGAGTTGACCTTCGAGAAAATGCAGAAGGAGCTGAAACAGGACTTGAAGCGGACTTTCAATCCTGAATTCTTGAACCGGATCAGCGAGATGGTGGTTTTCCGTCCGTTGAATCTGGACCACATCGTGGAGATCCTGGACGTTCAGCTCGATCAGGTCAACGAGCAGTTGATCCAGCAGGGACTCACCCTGGAGATGACCACCCAGGCCAAGCGCTGGCTGGCGGAGAAGGGCTACGACAAGCATTTCGGTGCGCGTCCCTTGAAACGCGCCATCCAGAAATACCTGGAAGACAAGCTCTCCGATGAGATGCTGAAAGGCAGGTTCAAGAACGGCGGACACATTGAAGTCGGCTTGCAGGACGATGAACTGGTTTTCACAGAAAAATCAGCCGGGGCTCTAAATGCTTGTTGATCGGAATTAGAATCCCGCTTAAAAACAAGCGGCCAATGACATCAATCTTTTGAAAAAAGTATTAAGCTGTCAGCCCACTGGTTCGAAAGCTTAATACTTTTTTTTGGCCTCAAACCATGAATTCCCACAATCCCCGCACCGCCGGGGATCTAATTTATATATGGTGGAATGAGGAAACTCTCCCGGCTCGTTCTCATTTTTTGTATTGGCTGCGTTTCGCTTCTGGGCGCCGCACCTGCCACGGCGCAGGAAGGGCAAATCGTTCAATCCATCGAAGTCCGTGGTAACAAACGCGTAGACGATTCCACCATCCTCTACTACATCAAGACCGAAGTCGGCGAACCCCTCTCCCGCATTAAGATCCGCAAAGACATCGAACAAATCTACAGCCTCGATCAGTTCAAGGACATCCAGGTCGAAACCGAGGAAGTGGCCGGCGGCCTCGCTGTCATTTTCAAGGTGGAGGAGATCCCCTCGATCGGCGACGTGGAACTCGTCGGCAACGAGAAGATGGAGTCCGACGACATCCGCGAGAAGATCAGCCTGAAGCGCGGCACCACGTTCCAGAATCACCTAGTGAAGGAAAGCGTCGATGAGATCAAAAAGTTTTATCAGGAGAAGGGGTATTTCTTCGCCGATGCGGCGATCAAAACCGAAATGACGGAAAACAATCTGGTGGACGTCACCATCAACATCACCGAAGGGGAGAAGGTGAGTGTGGAGACGATCCGTTTTTCGGGAAACCGCGCCGTCAAGGACAAGGTCCTGAGAAAGCAGATGGAGACCAAGGAAAAGACCTGGTACTCCTGGCTGGACGACTCGGGCATTTATAAAAAAGACGTGCTGAAGCTGGACCTGTTCCGCATCGAAGCGTTTTATCAGGACAAGGGATTTGTGCGGGTGAACGTGCAGGAACCCAAGATCGACGTCAACAAAGAGAAAAAGGAAATCTACATCACCATTCCCGTGGTCGAGGGGCCCCGTTATAAGATTTCCGGTTTGAAGATTCAGGGAGACGGCACCTTCACCGAGGAAGAGCTGTACGGAGCCGTCAAAACCCAAAAAGGCGAATGGTACAACGTCTCCAAGCTGCGCGAGGATGTGCTGGGCGTCTCGGATCTGTATTCCACACGGGGATTCGCGTACGCGGACGTCAATCCCGTCACCAAGATCGACGACGAGAAACGGACGGTCGATCTGGACATCGAGATTCAAAAAGGCAAAAAAGTCTACGTCGGTGAAATCTCCATCCTCGGCAACGTCCGCACCCGTGACAACGTGATCCGGCGCGAGTTCAGATTGCGCGAAGGGGAATTGTTCGACAGCACCAAGCTCAAGCGCAGCAAGCAGCGCATCAACAATCTCAAGTTTTTCGAAGACGTCAAGATCGACACCCGGCGCGGCCAGAACCCCGACCTCATCGACGTCGTCACCACCGTGACCGAGCGCCCCACAGGCTCCATCACCGTGGGCGCCGGGTTCAGCTCCGTGGAAAAAGTGGTGTTCACCGGCTCCGTTTCCCAGGACAACCTGTTTGGGCGGGGCCAGCGCCTGGTCTTTTCCGCAAGCCTGTCGGCGATCCGCACCGACTTCAACCTTTCGTTCACCGAACCGCGCATTTTCGATACCGAAATCCTGTTCGGCGTGGACGCGTTCAACCGCGAGTCGGACTTTTTCAGCTTCACCTCAAGAAACCGTGGCGGCGGCATCCGTGTCGGTAAGTCTTTGACGGAATACGACTGGGTGGGGCTGAACTACCGGGCGGAACAGGTCCGGGTCCGGGATGTCGAGCCCGGGGAGGAGACCGAATTCCTGAAAAACGAAACCCGGACCACCAGCCGCATCGCTCCCAGCTACATCCGCGACACCCGCGACGATTTTTTAAACCCTTCCACCGGCTGGAGGCATGTGGTACGATTCGAGGTTGCAGGCGGAATTCTAGGCGGGGCGGACTTTCTCCGCAGTGGCTATGAAGTCACCTATTACTTCCCGATCATCGGCAAGCTGGTGGGTGCGCTGCACAGTGAAATCAACTGGGCCGACGGCTACAACGGAGAAGAGCTTCCCATCTTCGAACGGTATTTCATGGGGGGCGCGAAAAGCCTGAGAGGTTTCAGCATCCGCGATGTCGGTCCCAAAAACGGAACCGGCGATCCGCTCGGGGGTACCCAGTCTCTCCTGTTCAACGCGGAATTGCAGTATCCGTTTTCGAAATCTTTCCGGGGTTTCGTTTTTTACGATCGCGGCAATGTCTACGGCACCGGAACCGATATCAGCACCACCGCCGAAACCATCAACCTCGGCGACATGCGCCACAGTGTCGGTGCGGGGATTCGTTTCCTCAGTCCATTCGGGCCGGTGGGCTTTGCCTACGGGATCAAGCTCGATCGGGAAACGGGAGAAGATATCGGAGAATTTCACTTCACTGCCGGAAGTTCCTTTTAATCATTTGAATGTTCAGTCTTAAGCTTTGAGAGGGAATATGTACAATCCGTATAGTGTTCATCCACCAATGATGAGAGCGTGCCGGGTCTTTTTGTTTGCCGCCTTGCTCCTCGTGCTGAACTCGCAATCCGCATTCGCGGCGGACGCGCGCATCGGGTTCATCGATCTTCAAAAAGCCATATCCAGCACCAAGGGCTGGAAACGGGGATTCGCTTCTTTCAAAAACAGCTTCAAAAAAGAAAAAGACGTGATCGCGAAGAAAGAAGTGAGGATCAAAAAGATGCTTGAGGATCTCAACAAGCAGAGCTTTGTGCTCGACCCCAAACTCAAAAAGAAAAAAGAGGATGATTTTCGCAAGCAGAAAGTCGCCTTCGAGCGCTATGTGGAAGACCAGAACGCCGCGTTTGCAAAAAAAGAAAAGGAAATGACCCAGCAGCTTCTGATCCAGATGGTGGAAGTGATCAAAAAGATCGGCAAGGATAAAAAGTACACCATGATTCTGGAGAAAAAGGCCGTCCTGTATCACAACGAAGGCAACGACCTGACGGAACTCGCCATCAAAACCTATGACCGCACCTACAAGTAGACGCACACCCGCAACAGCGATGACCCCGGCCGCTCCCGTTCGCACTGGATGGATCCACCCGTTCCCGATATTTTTTCCCGTTGAATCGAATTGTGCCCGATCATGATCGAAATTGAAGAAATCAAGCGAATCATCCCGCACCGCTATCCGTTCCTGCTGGTCGATCGAGTGATCGAGTGCGACCTGGAATCCCGCATCGTCGGGATCAAGAACGTGACCGTCAACGAGCCGTTTTTCCAGGGCCATTTCCCCGAGTTTCCGGTGATGCCCGGGGTGCTGATCATCGAGTCCATGGCCCAGGTGGGCTGCATCCTGGCGCTGAAGATTCTCAAAATGGAGGGGCACGGTTCGGTGTTTTTCACCGGCATCGACGGGGCCAAGTTCCGCAAGCCGGTGATTCCCGGCGACTGCCTGCGGCTGGAATTGACAAAGATCAAGCAGCGCGGAACCCTGTTCCGCTTTCAGGGCAACGCGTTTGTCGGCGATGCGCTGGTGGCGGAAGGCACCCTGCAGGCCATGCTGGGCAAAACCGAGACCGGCTCCGGGTAACCATGATTTCTCCATCCGACCGAAATCCTTCCTGAATGCAGTGGCGTCTCTTCTCGGTTCCGGAATGTGACCATACATAAAAGCGCAGACATCCATCCGCGTGCCCAGTTGGGAAACGAAGTCGCCGTGGGGCCCTACACCGTCATCGGCCCCGATGCGAAAATCGGCGATCGCACCTGGATCGGTCCGCATGTTCACATCGAGGCGCGCACGCAAATCGGCAGGGACTGCCGGATTTTTCAAGGCGCCGCCATCGGCGGCGAGCCACAGATTCTCGGTTACAAGGACGCTCCTTCCTCGGTGCAGATCGGCGACGGCACCACGGTACGGGAATACGCCACCATCCATCGGAGCGCCACGGAAAACGGCAAAACCACGATCGGAAGCGATTGCATGTTGATGAACTACGTGCACATCGCCCACGATTGCGCACTCGGCGACCGGGTGATCGTCGTCAATTACACGGGGCTTTCGGGCCACGTCGTCGTCGAAGAGAAAGCGTTTGTCTCCGGTCAGGTCGGCGTGCATCAATTCGTACGCATCGGAAAACACGCCATGGTGGGCGGCGCGTCCGCCGTGAGCAAAGACATCCTGCCCTTTTCGCTGGTGGAAGGAGCTCCCGCGCGGCTGGTCAGCACCAACGCCGTGGGGCTCAAGCGCAGCGATTTCAAGCCCGCCGTGCGCGCCGGGCTGAAGAAAGCGCTGAAGTTGATTTTGACGCCCGAGCTCAACACCACCCAGGCGATCGGGAAAATCCAGGACGAAATTGAAATGTCGGATGAAATTCGCTATCTTATCGACTTTATAAAAACTTCATCACGGGGAATCACGAAATAATGGGAGGGTTGAGAGCAGGCGTCATCGGTGTGGGCAAGATGGGGGAATACCATGTCGGCGTGTTGTCCCAGATTTCTGAAGTCACGCTTTCGAGTGTCGTCGATGTGGACGCCGAGCGCGCGAAAAGCATCGCCGAAAAATACGGTTGCGCCCATCACACCGATTACAACGAAATCCTGAACGACCTCGATCTGGCCGTCGTCGCCGTTCCGACGTCCCTGCACTACAGCGTGGCGAAGGATCTTTTGAACGCGGGCGTTCACGTTCTGCTGGAAAAACCCTGCACCAACGACCTCGCCCAGGCGCGGGAGCTGTTCGCCCTCGCCGGCGACAAGGATCTGACCCTGCACATCGGTCACATCGAACGGTTCAACGGAGCCGTGCAGGAGTTGCACAAAATCGTCACCGAACCGCTGTTCGTCGAGTGCAAGCGCATGAGCTCCTTCAGCGACCGCATCCGCGACGACGGCGTGGTGCTGGACGTGATGATCCACGACATCGACATCATCTTAAACCTCATCAAATCCAAAGTCACCCGCTCGCACGTGCTGGGGACCTCCGTGTTTTCCGGTAAAGACGATCTGGTCAATGCGCAGCTGGAATTCGAAAACAAATGCATCGCCAACATCCTCGCCAGCCGCGCCTCGCAGAACAAAGTGCGGACGCTTTCAGTCACACAAAAGGATTCCTACGTTCTGCTCGACTACACCGATCAGGAGATCTACGTGCACCGGCAGTCTTCCTCCGAGCATCAGTTGCACAAAGGCGCGCTGCGCTACAAACAGGAATCGCTGGTCGAGCGCATTTTCGTGCACAAGGAAAACCCGCTCAAACTGGAATTGCAGCACTTCATCGACTGCGTGAAAAACGGCAGCCCGCGCAAGGTCGCGGTGGACGACGAGCTGTATTCCCTGGAGATCGCCCTGGACATACTCGCCCAGTTCAACGGCAGTAAAAATGCGCAATGAACCGCGCGTCAAAGCAAGCCGTCACGGCAGTCTGAAACCCGAATCGATGACTCGCACAAAGAGAAGTCCCTGACTGAAACCGAACAGCGATGACTCGCCCCAACAACCGGAAGGCAGGCACCCCGTGAAAACCCGCCGCATCGGGCTCATCGCCGGAGCCGGCGACATCCCCCTCTACTTTGCCCGCAAAGCCGCTCAACACGGCATCCAACTTGTCTCCATCGGTTTCACCGATGCGATCCGCACAAGCCTCAAGCCGTATGCGGAAACGGCCTACGCCCTGGGTGTCGGCCGCGCCACGAAAATCATGCAGACGCTCAAAGACGAGAACATCCGCGACATCCTGATCCTGGGGAAAGTGGACAAAAGCGTGATTTTCCGCCCGCAGTGGCTGGATCTGCGCACGCTCAAGTTCTTGAAAAACGCCAAGAGCCTGGAGGACAAGACCCTCATGGTGGGCATGATCGAGGAAGTGGAAAAGGAAGGGTTCAAGGTGCTCGATCAAAGAGAGTTTCTGCGGGAAATCTACCCTGTCGCGGGCGTCCTCACCCGGCGTCCGCCGACCCGGGAAGAACGGGAGGACATCGAGTTCGGCCTGCCGCGCGCCAAGCAGCTGGCCGATCTGGAAATCGGCCAGACCATCGTCGTCAAAAACAAGACCGTCATCGCCGCCGAAGCCATCGAGGGCACCGACAGAGCCATCGAACGCGGCTGCGCTCTGGCGAAAGGAAAATGCGTCGCGGTCAAAGTGAGCCGCACCGATCAGGATTACCGCTACGACAGCCCCGGCATCGGACCCAAGACCGTCGAAACCCTCATCCAGGGCGGGGCCCGCGCCGTGGGCCTGGAAGCGGAACGCGTGATGGTGGTCGATCAGCCTAAGGTCGTGGAGATGGCGGATGCGGCGGGTCTTGCCATCGTGTGCGTTTGATGTGAAATTCGTTTCGGCAACCAGTGGGGATCGAACATGACGCACGCACCGCTTCGCATACTCATCGTCGCGGGGGAAGCCTCCGGCGATTTGCACGGGGCGAGCCTGACCGAAGCCCTCACCGCGATCCGTCCCGGATCGCGGTTTTACGGCATGGGCGGTGAGCGCATGCGCGCGGCCGGCGTCGAGACGTTCTTCGACATCGAAAAGACCGGAACCGTCGGCGTCACCGAAGTCCTCGGCGAACTGCCGCATTACTGGGACGTGTACCGCACCCTCACGCGGAAAATCCGGCGGAAAACCTTCGACGCCGCCATTCTCATCGACTACCCCACCCTCAACATGCGCCTGGCGCGGCACTTGAAGCGCGCCGGCTGCCCGGTGCATTATTTCATCGGCCCGCAGATCTGGGCCTGGCGCAAAGGGCGCATGAAGGACATCCGCCGCGACGTCACCCGCATGCACGTCATCCTGCCCTTTGAAGAAAAACTCTACCGCGATGCGGGGGTGGACGCCGTGTTTCACGGGCACCCCTTCGTCGATCTGGTGAAGCCCACGATGCCGCGCGACGCCGCCCTCAAGCATTTCGGACTCGACCCCGCGCAAAAGATCGTGGCGCTGTTGCCGGGCAGCCGCAAGAACGAGATCGAATCCCTGCTCGCCGTCATGGTCGAAGCGGCCGCGATCCTGCACCGCGACAACCCGGGCTGCCAGTTCGTGCTGCCCGTCGCCGATTCCATCGACCCGGACAGCATCCGCAGGATGACCGAACACGCCGTCCCGGAAATCCGCATCGTGTCGGGAAAGGCCTACGACGTTCTGAACTGTGCCGACTTCGCCGTCATCGCCTCCGGCTCGGCGACGCTGGAGGCGGGCATGCTGGGCTGCCCGATGGTCATCCTCTACCGGCTCAACCTAATCACCTACGTGCTGGCCAAGCTGCTGGTCAAGGCGGAAAATTTCGGCCTCATCAACATCGTTGCGGGCGAGCGCGTGGTGCCCGAACTGCTGCAGGGGGAGGTGACCGCCGAAAACGTCGCGCGCCATGCGTCCGTGGTGTTGAACGATGCCAAAGGCCGGGAAGCGCTGCGCGCGCGGCTCAGGCAGGTGCGGGAATCCCTGGGCGAGCCGGGGGTTCTCAAACGCATCGCCGCAAACATCGCCCAGGCGTTGCCCGAAAATTCCGCCGACGTATGAAACGCTTTCTCTACAACCACGTTTTCCCTTATCTCGCGTGGGCCATCGCGCACATCTGGTGCCGCACTCTGCGGGTGAAAAACAAAAACCCGCAGGAGGAAAACTACTTCAAGTATCTGCCCGGCCGCTACATCCTGTCCCTCTGGCACGGCCGGATTTTTTACCTGTTTTTTTATTTCCGCAACCGGCCCGACCTGCACCTGTTGATCAGCCCGAGCCAGGACGGCGATTTTCTCGCCCGCCTCGCCCGGCTCATGGGCTATTCGGTGATCCGCGGTTCCACCTACAAACAGGCCGTGGCCTCCGCCCGCAAGCTCATCAAAGTGCTCAAGCAGGACCAGAGGATCATCGTCATCGCCGACGGATCGCGCGGGCCGGCCCGCATCGCCCAACCCGGTTCGCTGGAGATCGCCGGCATCACCGCCGCCCCCTTGATCCCAATGACTTACGGCGCCCGCAGCCGGCGGCACCTTAGAAGCTGGGACCGGTTCTTGATCCCGCTTCCGTTCACCCGCTGCACCCTGCATTTCGGACCCCCCATTGTGCTCGCCACGCGGCCGGACAAAAACACGCTCGAGGAAAAACGGCGGCAGCTGGAGAACACCCTCAACGCCCTCACCGACGCCGCGGACGCACCCCAATAAAAGCCTAAAAAGTTTACAGTTTATCGGTCCTGTGCTGAAAAAAGCGGCATTTCTTCTAAATTGAAAAAATACCTTCGATGTGCTATAGTTCCTTCGATTTTAGAACCCCTTAAAAAATAATTATTTACAAGTTGTTTGCCCGTGGGCGGGAAGCCCTGCATTGGCACAGAAATTGAAATTGAATGCCAAGCAAGGGAACGGTCCGAATGCCTGTTCGGTTTGATTCCGCCGCAGGGCGGTGGCGTGTGCGTTTGCGTTCAGCCGGGGAACGACGGTTCAATCTGGAAGCGGATATCCGACTTCCGCTTATTCGATGCGGTTTCAATGAATTGGGGGAGGAGCACCCTGATCGAAATTCGAATCATCGAGTTTATCTAGAAGGGGAAAAACCATATGAAGAAGGTCGAAGCGATCATCAAGCCGTTCAAATTGGATGAGGTGAAGGACAAACTCAACGAGATCGGGGTCAAGGGCATCACCGTCAGCGAAGTGAAGGGATTTGGCAGGCAGAAAGGGCACACGGAGCTGTACCGGGGAGCGGAGTACGTGGTCGATTTTTTACCGAAAATCAAACTGGAGATCATCGTGGGCGACGGTCAGGCCGAGGAGGTCATCAACACGATCATGTCCGCCGCGCAGACGGGCAGGATCGGCGACGGCAAGATTTTCGTGACCGACCTGATGGACACCATCCGCATCCGCACCGGCGAGCGTGGGGAGGAAGCCATTTGACGAAAAAGCAAACCCGCGCGCAACTTCGATGAGGCATCACCCGTTTCTATTTTCCGGGGTCTCCTCCGTCCACACCGGCGGGGGTTTTTCGTGTTCCCCGTCAGGCATGTTCTATTGGAATCTGTAAATCATAATAAAAGGAGTGTTCGATGGCCCCCAAAGATGTCATAGCTTTAGCCAAGAAAAACAACGCCCAGATGGTGGACATGAAGTTCATGGATCTGATCGGCACCTGGCAGCATTTTACCGTTCCCATCAGCGAGCTGGAAGAGCACCTGTTCGACGAGGGCCTCGGCTTCGACGGGTCCAGCATTCGCGGATGGCAGGCGATCAACGCCAGCGACATGCTCGTCATCCCCGATCCCGCAACGGCGATCATGGATCCTTTCATGCAGGCGCCCACTGTCAGCCTGCTGTGCAACATCGTCGATCCCATCACCAAGGAACGCTACACCCGCGACCCGAGAAACATCGCCCACAAGGCAGAGGCGTATCTCAAATCCACCGGCATCGGCGACACCGCCTACTTCGGTCCGGAAGCGGAATTTTTCGTGTTCGACGACGTGCGCTACGAAAACGCCAACCACCGGGCGTTTTATTCGGTCGATTCGGTTGAAGGCAACTGGAACTCCGGACGCGACGAAGGCCCCAACCTCAGCCACAAGCCGCGCCACAAGGAAGGCTATTTCCCGGTGGCTCCCAGCGACACGCTGCAGGACATGCGCACCGAGATGATGCTCCTCATGGAGCAGGTCGGCCTGCACATGGAATGCCACCATCACGAAGTCGCCACCGGCGGCCAGTGCGAGATCGACATGCGTTTCGCACCGCTCGTCGAATGCGCCGACAACCTCAAGTGGTACAAATACATCGTCAAGAACGTCGCGCGCCGGCACGGCAAGACCGCGACCTTCATGCCCAAACCCATGTTCGGGGACAATGGTTCCGGCATGCACGTGCATCAGAGCATCTGGAAAGACGGCAAACCGCTGTTCGCGGGCAACGGCTACGCCGGCTTCAGCGAGCTGGGGCTGCACTACATCGGCGGCATCCTGAAACACGCCCCCACCATCTGTGCGTTCGCGGCGCCCACGACCAACTCGTACAAGCGTCTGGTTCCGGGATTCGAAGCGCCGGTCAATCTGGCCTATTCGAGCCGCAACCGCAGCGCCGCCTGCCGCATTCCCATGTATTCGCCGAGCCCGAAAGCCAAACGCATGGAAGCGCGCTTTCCCGACCCCTCCTGCAACGGCTACCTGGCGTTCTCGGCCATGCTGATGGCGGGGCTGGACGGCATCGAAAACAAGATCGACCCCGGCGAGCCGCTGGACAAGGACATCTACGCGTTGGGACCCGAGGAGCTGCAGGGCATTCCGACGCTGCCGCATTCCCTCGAAGGGGCCCTGGATGCGCTGGAGCAGGACCACGATTTCCTGTTGAAAGGAGATGTGTTCACCCAGGATGTGATCGACGGCTGGATCGACTACAAACGCGACAACGACATCGCAAACCTGAGGCTGCGCCCGCATCCCCTCGAGTTTTACATGTACTACGACGTTTGATCCGAACCCCGTTCGGCCTTCGATCGCGGTATAATCAAAACCCCTTGGGGAAGCACCCCAAGGGGTTTTTTATGTCGGCAACGACCGCGGTCAAATCAGAGTGAACACATGGGACACCCTCTTTTTCAGGTGGATGCGTTTGCCAGCGAGCCGTTTCAAGGCAACCCGGCCGCGGTCTGCCTTCTCGACGCGCCTGCGGACGACGCCTGGATGCAGAACCTCGCGGCGGAGATGAATCTTTCCGAAACCGCTTTTGTGCTGAAGCGACCGGACGGGTTCCAGTTGCGTTGGTTCACTCCCGTCACGGAAGTGGATCTCTGCGGCCACGCCACCCTGGCTTCCGCGCACGTTCTCTGGCAGGCGGGCCGCCTGCCGGAAGATCAGCCGGCGCGCTTTCACACCAAAAGCGGGGTGCTGACCGCCAACCGCAACGGGACCTGGATCGAACTGGATTTTCCCGCCCAGACGGTGGTGACGATCGACCCACCCGCCGGTCTGGCCGCGGCGTTGGGCGTCGAGGGCCTGTATTTTGGGACCGATGGCGTGGACCATCTGGTGGAGATCGCCTCCGAGGCGGAGTTGGTGCAACTGAAACCGGATTTCACCGCCCTGCGCGCGTTTCCCGTGCGCGGCGTCATGGTGACCGCCGCTTCCCTCAAAACCGGAATCGATTTCGTCTCGCGCTTTTTTGCGCCCGCCGCGGGCATCGACGAAGACCCGGTCACCGGTTCCGCCCATTGCAGCCTGGGACCGTTCTGGAGTGAGCGGTTGGGAAAGACCGCGTTGACGGGCTTCCAGGCTTCCCGGCGGGGCGGAATCGTGAAAGTGGCCGTGCGGGAAAATCGCATTCTTCTTTCCGGGCAGGCGGTGACCGTGTTTGCCGGTGAACTCGCCGAGGGGAAACCATGAATCTGCAGCTCGACCCATTGCCCTTGCTCTATTCGCAGACGCCCTGGGAGGACCGGTTCGCAGAGGCGCTGGCGCCTTGCGGATTCGGCGATGCCAAAAAAGCCTGGAACGTGTTGCTGACGCTCGCGAAGCCGCTCGATTTTGCCGCTCTGTTCTCTGGTTTTTTTCCGGCCTTTCTGGAAAAACTGGCGCAGTCGTACGATGCCGATCTCGCCCTCAGCAATTTCGAACGCTTCGCCGGAAAGATCTTCGATCAGAATTATTTTTACATCCTGCTCAACGAGTCGCCGGATCTCCTGCACGCGCTGGTAACCCTGTTTTCCGGCAGCCAGGTACTCACCGACACGCTGCTCAAGGAACCGGGGCATTTCGACTGGCTCAAGAATCCCGATGTGCTGAACGAATCCCGCTCGAAGGATGCGCTCATGCGGGATTTTTACGAGATGGCGGGAGGGGACACGCTCGACGCCCAGACGCCCGCGCACCTGCGCCGGTTCAAGAAACGGGAATACATCCGCATCGGCCTGCGCGACCTTCTCGGCAAGGCGGAGATGCTCGAAACCGTTCGCGACATTTCCAACCTCGCCGATGTCTGCCTGCAGATCGCTTACGAACTGGCGGACAAGGAGTGCAAGCAGAAATACGGCGCTCCCATGTATCAGGATCCCGAGGGCAACTGGCTGGAATCGGAATTCACCATTTTAGGCATGGGCAAACTGGGCGGGCAGGAACTCAACTTCAGCTCCGACATCGATCTCATCTACATCTACACCTCCAGCATGGGGGAAACGCGCTCCGAGACCGGCGGGGAAGACGGCGGCATCCGGCTCAGCAACCACGAGTACTTCACGAAGCTGGCGCAGAAACTGACCCAGGCCCTGCACGAGATCACCCCCGAGGGCAATGTGTTCCGCGTCGATCTGGATCTGCGCCCCGAAGGCCGCAGCGGCGAGATCGCCAACTCGCTCGCCAGCTGCGAAGTATATTACCAGTCCTGGGGCCGCACCTGGGAGCGCCAGGCGTTGTTGAAGGCGCGCATCTGCGCCGGCAGCATCGCGCTCGGTAAGGAATTCTTCACGCTGCTGGAACCCTTCATTTACCGGCGCCATCTGGATTTTTCCGCCATCGAAGAGATCAAGGCGATGAAGGAAAAGATCAACGCCAGCCTCAAGGGGAAAAAATCCGGCAAGGGCAACATCAAACTCGGCTTCGGCGGCATCCGCGAAATCGAGTTCATCGTGCAGGCCTACCTGCTGATTTTCGGCGGACGCCAGCCCGGCCTGCGGGTGAAGAACACCCTGGGCCTTCTGAAAAAACTGCGCGACGAAAAATACCTGTCCCCTGAGGATCACGACAACCTGAAAGCCGCCTACATCTTTCTTCGCAACCTGGAAAACCGCGTGCAGATTTCCTTCGGCCTGCAGACCCATATGCTGCCGGAGGACGAGCGCAAACTCGCGGTGCTGGCGCGCAAGATGGGCGTGCATGCGGGCACGCCGCAGGAGCAGGGACAGGCTCTGCTCGAACAGTTTGAGCAGCACACCAAGAGGGTGGGCACGATGTTCGCCGGCCTGTTTGCGGATGAAGAAGAACGCGAAGCCAAGCAGAAGGTTGAGGGCAGCGCCTCCGCGGTCCGCATGGAACTGTCCGAAGAACTTTTGTCCGAGCGCGGCTTCACGGAGCCGAAACAGGCGCTGCGCTTCCTGCATTCGTTGCGCGACGGGCCGCAGTTTTCCCACCCGAGTGAGAAGAGCATTCAGGATTTTTACGCCTGCCTGCCGCGCATCCTCGATCATTGCGAGCGCATCCCCAAGCCCAACGCCGCTGTCGAGAACCTGGTGAAGTTCGTCGAGGCGAGCCGGGCCCGCGATTCCTATCTCAATCTGTTCCGCAGCAATGATAAAGTTCTCGAACTGTTTCTCATCCTGTTCGGCAGCAGCGACTACCTGTCCAACACCCTGGTGAAACAGCCCGGGCTCGTCGATGTGCTGATGGACCTGGAAGCGATCTACCGTTACAAACCGCCCGAAAAAATCGCCGAGGATTTAAACCGCAACCTTCGCGGCGTTCAGGATTTCACCGCCTGCAAAAACGCGCTGCGCCGTTTCAAGCAGGGGGAGGAGCTGCGCATCGGGCTGCGTTTTCTGATTCACGAGTCGGATCTGACCGGAACCCTCAACGATCTTTCGGCGCTGGCGGAAGTCTATCTCAAAACCGTAACCCAACTCGCGTACGAGGAGCTGCAGAAACGATCCGGTGGTGAAGCGCCTTTGCCCGATGATTTCGCGATCTTCGGCCTCGGCAAACTGGGAGGCGGCGAACTCAACTTCGGTTCCGATCTCGACATCGTCTACGTGTTCGACGAGCCGGAAGAACAGAATGCGGACTTTCCCAAAGAAAAGCTCATGGATCATTACGTCGGCTGGTGCCAGTTGATCCATCAGCTCACGGCCGAGAGGACCGAGGCGGGGATCGCCTACGAACTGGACACCGACCTGCGCCCCGACGGCAGCCGCGGCACCCTGGCGCATTCGGTCCAGGGGTACGAGGACTATTTCAAGAACCGCGCCCGCATCTGGGAACGGCAGGCCATGCTGCGGCTGCGCTTCATCGCCGGCAGCCAAAAACTCGGCGAGACGTTCCTCGACAAGGCGCACGCTTTCACGTACGGGGAAAAACTCGATTACGGGTCGCTCATCGAAATCTCCCGCCTGCGCGAACGGATGGAAAAAGAACTGGCGCGGGAAAGCAGGAAGGGGAAAAACGTCAAGCTCGGTTTCGGCGGCATCGTGGACATCGAATTCGCCGTGCAGATCATGCAGCTCATGCACGGGAAGCAAAACCACGGGCTGCGCCTGACGCCGACTCTCGATGTGCTCAAACAGCTGGGCGCGTACGGCATGCTCGATCAGCAGGAGGTGGAGCAGATCCGCAAGCATTATTTGTTCCTGCGCACCCTGGAATGTGCGCTGCGCATTCAGAACGATCCCTCCACCAACCACCTTCCAAAGGATGCGCAGGGCCTGGCGCCGTTGGGGAAACTTCTCGGTTACGGCGATTCGGAAGCGGACCGCATCGGCGAGCGCCTGGTGGCGGATTACGACGCGACCACCAAACAGGTGCGGGCGTTTTACCGGAAACTCATCGACAAATTTTTGCGAACCGCTTTGTAGCCTGCGGTTTCAGTTTCTGGTTTTTGCTGCCTGCGGAATCGGGGAAGAGGTTTTGTGCTGCTGTTTGGGAATGCACATGACGAAGGCGCTGCCTCCCGCTGCGGGGGTTTCGATGCGGATCGTTCCCCGGTGCTGGTTGATCACTTTCGCGCAGATGGCGAGCCCGATGCCGTTGCCGCTGTAATCCCGGTCGGTGTGCAGCCGCTCGAAGGGTTTGAAAATTTTTTCATGGTACTTGGGATCGATGCCGATCCCCCGATCTTCGACCACGATCTCACAGTCGTCCCGGGATTCGTGCCGGCACCGCACCTCCACCTGCGGCGGTTCTCCTTTGCGATGGTATTTCAATCCGTTGGCAATGAGATTTTGAAACAGTTGCGTCAACTGAAACCGGTTTCCCTCCACCGCCGGCAGCGTGTGCAGCCGCACCGTGCCTTCCTCCCGGTTGACCATTTCTTCAAGATTGAAAACCACTGCCTTGAGCATCTCGTTCAGATCGATCCGTTCGAACGGTTTGCCCGGGCGTGTGGTGCGCGAGAACAGCAAAAGGTCGTTGATGAAATCCTTCATTTTATGCATCGACCGTTGCAGGCGTTCGACATAGAGGACGCTCTCACCCGCGCTCTCTGAAGACGTCATTTTGATGCGGTCTCCGAACAGCAAGGCTTTGCGCAACGGCTCCTGCAGATCGTGCGAGGCGATGGAAGCGAAATCCTCGAGGTCCGAGTTGCTGCGCTCCAGTTCCTGTGCGTAGTGCTGCAGGCGTTCCTCGGATTGTTTGCGTTCGATGGCGGTGGCCAGAATGTGCGCGACCGCTTCGAGAAAATGGATCTCGTCTTCCGCGAATGTTCGCTGCTGCTTCGTGTGGATTCCCATCGCGCCGAACGGCACGCTGCCCGCCTGAATGAGCACACTCACCCCGCTTTTCACTCCGTGTTCGTGAATGATGGGCGGGCAGGAAAAACGGGTTTCCTTTGTGAAGTCTTCGACCACAACCGGCACACCGCACAGGAACGTGTAGCCCGCATGCGAGCGATCGCCTCCGGGAATATTGGTCTTTCCCACCACACCGTCTCCCCATCCCGTACCGGCGCGGATGGTGAAGGTGTCGGTATCCACATGGTGCTCGAGAACCTGGGCGAAATCCACATCCAGCGTTTGCCTGAGCAGGCGCACCGCCTGGAACATCAAATCCTGCGGGTCGGCGCCCGCCAGCGCCGATTTTCCCAGCTCGGCCACCCCGGCCTGCTGCCGCGCCTGGGATTGCAACCGGGCGTCCGCTTTTTTCCGCTCGGTGATCTCGCGCATGATGCCGGTGAAAAAATATCCCGTTCCCGCCGAGATTTTATTCACGGCGAGCTCCAGATCGAAGACCGAGCCGTCCCGGTGTTGTCCCGGTACTTCGACCACACTGCCGAGGATGCGCGCTTCCCCAGTGACCCGGTATCGTTCGAGGTAGCCGTCGTGTTTCGACCGGTAGGGTTCCGGCATCAGCACGTTGACGTTGGCTCCCAGGACTTCCTCTTCCCGGTAACCGAACTGTTTTTCCGCGGCCGTGTTGAACGACTGAATGATGCCGTTGGGATCGATGGTGACGATGGCGTGCATCACGTTGTCCAGCATGGAACGCCGCCAGGTTTCGCTCACCTTCAATTGATCCCAGGCGCGGTTGCGCTCCTGTTCGACGCGGATCTGCCGCCAGCGCAGCCCGCCGGCCGCCAACGAGGCCAGGACCAGCAGCCCGAACATCAGGAAAAACCCCCGCATCAGGCTGTAAAGCGGACCGAAGGCTTCCTCCACGTCGATTTCCGTCGCCACCCCGAAATGATGTTCCGGAAGCCAGGTCCAGGCGCCGATCACATTCTTGCCGCGGTAATCGAAATACCCGTCCAAATCCTGCCAGGACGTGCCTTGCACCGCACTCGCCGCCATGCGGGTGAGCGGCGCGGGTTCGGATGTTTGGGATCCCGCTCCGCTTTTGCGCAGGAGGGAGGTCGCCGGCACGCGCAGTTGAACGTTCAGGATCGCATTGCCCCACGGTTCTGCCGGGATCAGACCCAGAGATTTCAATTCATCCGTGAACCGGCTGTCGGAAAGCATCAGGCCTTCTTTGTTGAACGCGTAGGTTTCTCCCGTATTGCCGAAGCGGCTCACTTCCAGAATCTGCGTGAAGTTCGTCTCAGGCCGGATCCGGAAAGCGAGCACACCCACCACCCGATTCTCCCGGTCGCGGATCGGCGTGGAGGCGAACATGGTGGGCCAGTTTTTTCGCCAGACGCCTTTCATATCCGGCAGGGGGACCTCACCCGGGAAAGGATGCGAAAGCACCGTGTCTCCCTGCAACGAGCGGTAAAAAAAGTCCGATTTGCCGATGATCTGCCGCTTGCCCACCGGTTCCTCGAGCAGCGCCCCGACCTGGTATCCGGTGGGGTCGAACAGAACGAAGCCGATGAAGCCGTATTTTTTGCACGCCGACCCCAGGTGTTCGCGCAACCAGCCCAACTCCGGGGTTTGCTTTAGAAACGCAGCCGAAATGTCTTTTTCTTGTGTGAGTGCCACCAGGGACAGGATTTTTTCGCGGATTTCCGGCTGGGCGGCGAGGATCTCCGCGTCGGTTTTCTTGTCCTCGGTCCAGATTTTCAAGGACTCGACGTTTGCCGACAGCGTGGTCGCAAGCTGGGCGCTGAGATTTTTTTTCATTTCCTTTTCCACGCTCTGGTAGCCGTACCAGCCGATCGTGGCGAGGAGGAACAGGGTGGCGAGATACAGCAGCAGCGAGGGGGAAATCAGGACGGTTTCCCCCCTTTCGGATGGCAGGACGGTATCGATGCCTCCGGTTTCTTGCGGCCCGGATTGGTTGTCTGCGTTACCGGAAAGGGAGGCGGTCATGACACCTTATGTAGAAATAATGCTACATAAAATAATATTAACAGTAGGTTACCATATAAGGCCCAGAATTTCAATGAAACGACGACCCCTAAGACGGATTTATGAAAGCGAAACGATGAGGGTTTATGACAGAGGGGAGGGCAAAAAAGGAGAGCGGTGGAGGGGAATCCACCGCGGTCTTATTGGGAGTCGCTTTTCTTGGAGAAGGCGTTGAGTTTGTATTCGATGCTGTCGAGCAGCGCCTGCCAGCTCGCTTCGATGATGTTCTCGGAAACCCCGACCGTGCCCCATTTGCAGTGCGGGTCGCCGGATTCCACCAGAACACGGGTTTTGGAGCGGGTGCCTTTCTTTTCATCCAGGATGCGCACCTTGTAATCGTACAGGTTGACCTCCGCCAGCTCCGGATAAAATTTGATCAGGGCTTTCTTGATGGCTTTGTCGAGCGCGTTGACCGGTCCGGTGCCTTCCGCCGCCGTCACTTCCGGCACGCCGTTGACGCGGATCTTGACCGTCGCTTCGGAAATGGGTTCTTCGTCTTCGCGCCGCTTCTCGACGATCACCCGGAAACCGACGAAATCGAAAAACACCTGCTTGTCGCCCAGCGCTTCGTGCATCAACAGCTCGAACGAACCCTCCGCGCCTTCGTACTGATACCCGAGGTTCTCCATCGATTTCAGCGTGTCGAGGATGTTTTTGACCTTGGGGTCGCTGCCGTTCACATCGATGCCGAATTCCTTGGCCTTGTAGAGGATGTTGCTTTTCCCGGAAAGGTCCGAGACGAGGATGCGCCGGTG
Organism: Nitrospinales bacterium; assembly: GCA_965223345.1. Lineage (GTDB taxonomy): Bacteria > Nitrospinota > Nitrospinia > Nitrospinales > VA-1 > CBDCWG01. The sequence continues at coordinate 472,820 of CBDCWG010000012.1, read as the reverse complement.
ATTGCCCACCGCTTCCGGATCCATGTGTTCGTAGGTCTGCGGGTTTTTCTGCACGGCGCTCACGTGCACCCCGCCCTTGTGGGCGAACGCGCTCTGGCCCACGAAGGGCTGATGGCTCCAGTGCGCTTTGTTGGAAAGCTCGTTGACGAACGCAGACACGTCCTTCAGGCGGCGCATCTGTGTGTCGGAGATGCAATCCAGCCCCATCTTGATTTTCAGGTTGGGAATGACCGAGATGAGGTTCGCGTTGCCGCAGCGCTCGCCGAAACCGTTCACCGTACCCTGCACCTGGTCCGCCCCGGCGCTGACGGCGTTGAGCGAATTCGCCACCGCCAGTTCCGAATCGTTGTGGCAGTGGATGCCCAGACGAACTTTCAGCGTTTTTTTCACCGTTTCGGTGATTTCACGGATCTCCCAGGGCATGGAACCGCCGTTGGTGTCGCACAATACGATCCAGTCGGCGCCGGCGGATTCCGCTTCCCGCACCACTTTCAAAGCGTATTCCGGATTGCTTTTGTAGCCGTCGAAAAAATGTTCCGCATCGAACAGCACTTCCTGAAAATGCTTTTTCAGATACGCCAGGCTTTCGGTGATCATGCGCAGGTTTTCCGACCGGTCCGTTCCCAGCGCCTGCTCGACCTGCATGTCCCAGGACTTGCCGAAGATCGTCACCACTTCCGTTTCCGTCTGCAACAGCGCCTGCATGAGCACGTCCTTTTCGACGTTTTTCCCCGGATAGCGTGTGCTGCCGAACGAAGTGATCCTGGCCTGCTTGAACTTGGAATGCGAGACCCGTTTGAAAAAGTCGATGTCCCGCGGGTTCGACCCCGGCCAGCCCCCTTCGACGTAGTGCACACCCAGATCGTCCAGCTGGTGGGCGATGCGGATCTTGTCCTCCACCGTGAAGGAGATCTCCTCCGACTGCGATCCGTCTCTCAGGGTTGTGTCGTAAACCAGTATCCGTCTCATGGTCACAGGGCTTTCATTTTGTTTTCCGGCGAGCCCCCCTTGCCGCTGAATTCGAGGGCCGGTCCGGACTTCAGGTCGAAGGCGTCGTGCAACGCGCGCACCGCCGCCTCGGTGTGGTTCTGGTCGATGACGCAGGAAACCTTGATCTCGGACGTGCTGATCATCATGATATTGATGTTGCCCTCGGACAGGGTTTTGAACATGGTGGCGGCGATGCCCGAATGGCTTTTCATGCCCGCGCCCACGATGGAAATTTTTGAGATGTTCGAATCCGTGGTGATCTCTTCCGCGCGGATCTGTTTGGCCACCGCCTTGGTCACCGTCATCGCGTCGTTCAGGTGTTCCGTCGTCACCGTGAACGAAATGGAGGTCTGTCCCTCCTCGCTGATGTTCTGGATGATCATGTCCACCGAGATGGCCGCCTCGGCCAGCGCGGTGAACAGGTTGGCGGCGATGCCGGGCTGATCGGGAACCCCCACCACCGTGATCTTGGCCTGATTTCTGTCGTACATGATACCGGAAACCACCGGCTGTTCCATATTCGGGTCCTCCTTGGTGATCAGCGTCCCCTCTTCATCGTTGTAGGAAGACCGCACGATCAGGGGCATGTTGAATTTTTTCGCGAACTCCACACAGCGCAGCTGCAGCACCTTCGCGCCCAGGCTGGCCATTTCCAGCATTTCGTCGTAGGACACCAGGTCCAGTTTCTGCGCGTTGGGCACCATGTTGGGATCGGCGGTGAAGACCCCGGTCACGTCCGTGTAGATCTCGCACTTTTCCGCTTTCAGCACCGACGCCAGCGCCACCGCCGAGGTGTCCGACCCGCCCCGTCCCAGCGTGGTCACGTCGCCGTGCTGGTTGATGCCCTGAAACCCCGCCACCACCACAACGTGGTTTTTTTTCAGCACCTCCAGGCAGCGTTCCGCATCGATCTGGCGGATGCGCGCCCGCGTGTGCTTGTCGTCGGTCTGGATGCCGATCTGCCGGCCGGTCATCGACACGGCCGGGCAGCCGATCGCATGCAGCGCCATGGTCAACAGCGCGCTGGAGATGCGCTCGCCCGAGGACAGAAGCAGATCCATCTCGCGGCGCTCCGGCGAATCGGTGATGGAGCGCGCCATCTGCAGCAGCTTGTCCGTTTCGCCCGCCATGGCCGAGACGACCACGACGATGTCCTTGCCCGATTCGCGGGTTTTGGCGATGCGTTGAGCGACATTTTTGATCCGCTCGATGCTGCCAACGGAAGTGCCGCCGTATTTTTGCACGATGAGGGACGCCATCACAAACGCTCCTCAAGAAACGCTTCGAGCAGAGCCGGCCCGCTTTTAAAATGATTCGGGGAATCCATCATGAAATCCTCATCGAAGGCCGCAAGGCCGCTCGCTTTTTGTGCCGGAAACGCCAGAAACGGCACCCGGTCTTTCGAATACTTCATGTGCACCACCGAAGCCATGTGGCCGACGGCGCACAGCAGTTTCACGTCGCCGCGCGATTCCACCAGATCGAGCACGGGCCCCATCACTTCGCTGTCGAAATCCTCGATCGCGAGGATTTTGTCGTCGATGTTGCCTTTGAGAGACAGCGTGTCCGCATCCGGAATGTGCAGGTAGACCACATCGTGCGTGTCCAGCGCATCCCGCGCCTTCGCGACCGCCTCCCGAAACCGCTCCGCCAGCGCGTCGCGCGATCCCCGCAGAAACACCGCGTGCATCCCCGCCGCTATGGCCATGCCCGTGAAAAGCAGCGAAGGCGTGACCACCGCCCCCGATTTGCCGCACCGGTTGTGAAACGCCGGCAGCGGACGCGCGTTGCCCGTTCCCCAGAGCCAGACGCTGTTGATCGTGTCCTTGCCCTGCCGCTGCCGGTCCCGGTTGTAGGGGTGGTTGTGCAGGATGATCTGCGCCTGGTTCATGATGTAGACCAGGTCCTTGAACTCCTCCCCTTCCGGAAGAAACCGGCGGATGCCCTCGCCGATCAGCTCGTTCGGCGGATTCAGCTTGCCGTTGAGCGGCGGGCTTTCGATCACCATCAGGTTGTGCGGCCCTTCGCCCGCGTGAAACCGCGCCTCCTCGATTTGCTCTTCCAGCGCTTCCAGCAGCAGGCTGGCGTCCTCGCTGGACAGGTTGCCGCCGGTGAAGTCTTTCATCACCATGTCGTTGTGGCTGGACTGCAGCTTGATGAAATCGCAGCAGACCGGCACTTCGCCTTCACCCAGCTCCACACCCAATGCCGCCGCTTCCAGCGCCGCCGGTGCGGCGTGATGTGCTTTCGGGTCGTAACCGAGCAGGGACAGCAGCGACACGTCGTCCCCGGCGTCAAAATCCTCGGGAATTGTCTGCACCGTCCCCGCACAGCCCGTCCGGGCCAACCGGTCCAGATTCGGTGTTTCCGAGAGCATGAGCGGCGTTTTGTTGTCTTTTTCCGCCACCGGCTTGTCGGTCAGGCCGCCGGCGACGACGATCAAATATTTCATGGGTGAACCGTGGATACAAAGGATACCGGGGAAAGAATTCAATTATAACGCATAAACCGGCCCGGCTCAAACTCGCGCTGCGCCTCGATGAGCGGTTGGGAGTGCCGAATCCGGCCCCTGGTGGCCCTGTTCCGTCTGACCGGTCCCTTTCCGTGGGATGAGCTAGTTGGGCGCGTACACCCGGTAATCGACGTTCGGAAACACGTTGTCCCGCCGTTCCAGCTCCGCCAGCCAGCGCTCGTCGAGGTTGCGATGGCGGATTCCCTCGTACAGCCCGTTGAAGCGGTTCAGGTGGTCGCGCGTGCGCTTGACGGCGTACTCGACCATCGTTCCCGAGGTCATGATGAAGGCCCAGTCGCTGCCCTGGGCGAGCAGAAGCTCGCGCGCCGCCTGATTGAGCGCCCGTTCCGTGACCCCGTCCGCGTGCGGGTGGCTCTCCGCGAGCTGCACCATGCGTTCCGCGCCCTTGAGCAGGTGCCGGTAGATCCAGTCGTTCGGGTTGCCCAGCCAGTACTCGTGAAATCCCTTGTAGCCCCAGCTCGATTCCGCCGGTTCCGCCACCTGGTGCGTTGGGAACTGGCGCAGGTAATCGGTCGGCCGGGTGAGCTCGATCGTGTCCTGGTCGAAGGCGATTTTGCGGATGAGGAAATTGAGCCAGTCCGGACCCTCGAACCACCAGTGGCCGAACAGCTCCGCGTCGTAGGGCGCGACGATGAGCGGCGGTTTGCCCAGAACCCCGGCCAGGTGCTCCACCTGTTTTTCCCGGTAGAACATGAAATTGCCCGCGTGCTCGGCGGCCTTCGCCACCGCCCGGTCGGGATCGTAGGGCGCTTTCTGGTCCGTTTCCCCGGTGATGCGATGGTATTTGAAGCCGGTCATCTTGCGCTCGCCGGTGGCGGCGATGTAGGGCCGGATGTAGTCGTAGTCCAGGTCGAACCCGATGTCGCGGTAATACTCGCGGTAGTTGGCGTCGCCGGGATAACCCTCCTTGGCGCTCCACACCTGTTTGGAGGAATCGACGTCGCGGCCGAACGCGGCCACCCCGTTGGGGCAGTACAGCGGCGCGAACACGCCGTAGCGCGGCCGCGGGTTCGCGTGCAGCACGCCGTGCGTGTCGGTGAAGAAAAAGCGGATGCCCGCTTCCTCCAGATGGCGTTCGATCCCCGGCGCGTAGCCGCATTCCGGCAGCCAGATGCCTTTGGGTTTGACGCCCAGGTGCCGCTCGTGCGTGGCGACCGCCGTTTGAATCTGCGCCCGCACCGCTTCCGGCTTGAGGTTCATGAGTGGCAGGTAGCCGTGCGTGGCGCCGCAGGTGATGAGATCCAGATGCCCCAGCTCCTGAAACTTTTTGAACGCGTGGATCAGGTTGTTCTGATACTGGTTGACGAACGTTTCCCGCGAGCGCCCCAGCCGCCAGTGATAAAGCTGGGCGGTGCGGTGAAACTCCGGCTGCATGCGGGTGCGCTCGAGTTCCTTGTGCGAAAGCTCGATGGACTTGTCCAAAAAGCGCCGGTAGCGCTCCTGCAGCAGGGGGTCGCTCAGCATGCACAGCAGCGTCGGCGTCAGCGTCATGGTCAGTTTGAACGGCACCGCGTCCTGCACCAGGCCGTCGAAGATATTGATCAGCGGGATGTAGGTTTCGGTGATCGCTTCGTACAGCCAGTCCTCTTCCAGAAACTCGTCGTACTCCGGATGGCGGACGAAGGGCAGGTGCGCGTGCAGGACCAGCGCGAGGTATCCTTTGGGTGTCGAGTTCACAGACTTGATTCTCCTGTTGAGTGAGCCCCGCTGCCGGTCATCGGCTTGGGGCGTTCGATGGCTAATAGAGTTGCCAGTCCGGCACGTCTTGTTCGATCCGGGTTTTGCGGGTCACATCCACATCGGCGCTGTGGCTTTCCTCGCCGTCCGGCGATACGAAGCGCACCGGGATGTGGAGCGGGCCGTCCGGTAAAGCGAGCCGCACCGTGAACGTGCCGTCCGGGCGCGTGTCCACGGCCTTGCCCGCCAGCTCGATGCGCGATCCGGCGTCGGCGCCGCCGTACACCACCAGCTCCGCATCCAGCCAGAAGCGGAATTCCTTCTGCCGTTCACCGCCCAGAAACGCCGAGCCGTGGCTGCCCACCGGAGAGGTGGGGAATTCCAGCGTCCACTGGCGCGCCTTGTGCTCGTGCTTCACGATGCTTTCGGAACCGGAGAGCCCGTTGCCCTCCCGGCCTCCCGACAGCAGGTAGATCCGTTCAAACTCCTCGTCCGTGGTCATCCAGCGTTCGTCGATGCGGTCCGAAGGTTTGTCGCGCGGCAGCGTCACCGAATTGGAGCGCGCCAGGCAATAGAAGCGGCCGTTCGGGGCGGTCATGCCGATCTCCGCGAAAAACGAAGCTCCCGGAGGCGACAGTTCCAGGTAATGCCGGCCGGTGCGAAAATCCACGTCCACATCGAAAACCGAACCCGCTCCCTCGGACTGAGGGTGGATGCGCAGCACGCAGCGCACCGTCTCGATCGAGCAGCCCAGCGAGGCCAGGCCTTCGTCGATTTTGCCGGGATCGAGTTCCCAGAAAAGGTGGACCCAGTAGGGATCGCGCGCCAGCAGCACCAGTCGGTGGTCGCCGTAGCGGGCGGGCAGCTCCTGATGCGTCTCCTCCCAGGGTTCGTGGTGATCGGCGCTGCCGACGATGAATTTGGCTTCCTGCGCCTTGTCCTCCAGTTCGATTTCGCCGTGCGGCAGACCGACGGACGATGCGACGTCCGCGGCGGGTTTTTGCTCAGCCGCACGCGGCCAGGGGGAAAACAGCGCGGTCTTGCCGGCGGGCTTTGCGGGTTTTTTCGCCACCGCTTTTTTGGCGGCGGCTTTTTGGGTTTTGGCCGCAGCCGGTTTTGCAATTTTGGGTTTGGCCTTTTTGGCCGCAGGGGATTTCTTCGCGGCCGGAGCCGCCTTTTTCACCGGGGTCTTTTTCCCCTTGCCGGCGGCAGTTTTGGCGGTCACCTTCTTTTTCGCTCTGGCGGTGGATTTTTCGTGCTTTTCCAGCAGGACGAGAATTTCCGCCTTGAGCATGGAGGTTTTGATGGCGACCTTGCGCTTGCGCGCCAGTTCGATGAGCTCGGCTTTGGTCATTTTGCTGAGACTGGGTTTGGGCATGCGGGTCCTCGAATGGAATCGGTCAAAAGGTTTCGATAAACGCTGCCTACCTAAGAGCAATCCCTGTGCCGTGGGAGGGGGCGGGGCGCAGAGGCGTTAAAATCAGGGGGCAGCGGGGAAAGCCGGATCGTGCGATCAAAAAATGGGGAATAAGTGCAACATTATTGCGAGAAAAGTGATTCCTTTGCTACACAAAATCCGTGGATTTGCCCTTTTTGTACTGCTTGGGGTCGAGGCCGCATTGCGCGAGTTTGCGGTAAAACGTCTTGCGGTCGATCGCCGCCGCCTCCGCGGACCGCGAGACATGACCGCGGTGCGTGCGCAGCAGGCGGTCGAAATATTCCTTTTCGTAGTGCGTGAGGACCCGCTGCTGAAATTCCTTCAGCGTCATCGTCTCCTGCATCGCTTCCAGGGAAACGACCGGCGCGGCGGCGGTTGCGCGCTTGAGCGGAAAATGCCGCAGCTTTTCCCCGCTCGCCAGGATCACCGCCCGTTCGATCGTATTTTCCAGCTCGCGCACGTTGCCCGGCCAGGCGTGGTCGAGAAGCTGCGCCATCGCATCGGCGGCGATGTCGCGCACCTCTTTGTTGTGGCGGGCGGCCGCGAGCTTGAGGAAATGTTGCGCCAAAAGCGGGATGTCCTCTTTGCGTGCCCGCAATGGCGGCAGGTCGATGGTGACCACGTTGAGCCGGTAGAACAGGTCCTCGCGGAACCGGCCCTGCTCCAGAGCCGCCGCAAAGTCGATGTTGGAGGCGGCCACGATGCGGCACGACGCCTTGAGCGTGCGGTTGCCGCCCACCCGCTCGAATTCCTTATCGTCGAGCACGCGCAGCAGCTTCGCCTGCAGGTGCGGCGAGATCTCGCCGATCTCATCCAGGAACAGCGTTCCCGCACCCGCGTGTTCGAATTTCCCCAGCTTCTGCCGGTGCGCGCCGGTGAACGCGCCCTTCTCGTGGCCGAACAGCTCGCTTTCCAGCAGCGTTTCCGTGAGGGCGGCGCAATTGACCGCCACGAACCGCTGCCCGCTCCGGCGGCTGTGCGCATGCAGGAAGCGCGCGGCCAGCTCCTTGCCGGTCCCCGTTTCGCCGCACAACAGAACCGTCGCGTTGGTTTCCGCCACCGCCTGCAAGGTCTCCCGCAGCGCCGTCATCGCCGCGCTCGCGCCCAGAAGCTGTCCCGCTGCGGTTTCTTTCGCTTCGCCGGGCGGCGGTGCGTCCGCTTCCACCCGGTTCAATATGTCGCCGATCGCATCGAGCAGGGCGGGCAGGCCTAAAGAGCGGGAAAACCGGAACACCCCCGGGGCGTCGCTCGCGCCCTCTGCCGACCCCGCGTCTTCCAGAACCAGGCAGGGCAGGCCGGGAAAGCCCTCCGCCAGCAGATCGAGGAAATTTTGTTGTTTTTGGGAAACAAAACTCGCGTCCGCAAGAACCAGGTGAAACACCCGCTCCAGAAGGCGGCTGCGCGCTTCCTGGATTGTAAAAGCGGCGGTTGTCTCGTAGCCGTGCTTTTCGAGGATGTCCCGCAGCGTTTCGACCCCTTGCCGGCGCGGGTCCAGTATGAGTATTTTTTGTTGCATATATGCATCATATCACGATTGCCGCGGCCTGTCGTCTCCCTTTCGCAGCGAAAAACCGCGAAAGCCGTTCAATTATCGGCCCCTGAATCGCAAAAAACCGCATCGAGGGGTTGCCGTTCCCTCTTTTCAGAGGCGGCGGGCGTTGCCGCCCGGAGGCGAAAAAGTGTTTTAAATTCAATCTCTTATGGACGGGCCGGGCAATTCATGTTACTGTATTTAAAGGGGTTGGAATCTTTTGGGGTCACACAAACCAAGTTGAAAATATTTTTTCCGGACGTGAAGGCGCGCGGTTTTTTATCCTGCGCAGCTGCGTTTGCGGATTTTTAATTGTCGATGATTCAGGGTCCCGAAATGTGGCGACGCGGGACCGGCCGAAAAAACGGAAACACCCATTGAGACGGAGGAGGAGTCTTCATGAGTCAAGTGATCGTTTTAAATGCATGGGATGGCCCGGATGAGGACCTGGCCGTCGAGAAAATGGCGAAAGTGTTCCGCATGACCGTGGAGCAGGGCGCGGACATCCTGCGACGCCTGAGCGATGGCGATTCCTGGAAGTTCGAGCACCCGGTGTCCGACCGGCAGGCGGCGACTGCGGTGCAGTACCTCAACAGCCTCGGGTTTCAGGCGCAGATGGTGTCTCCTGGAGACGAGGCGTCAATGGACGACGCGTACGGCGAAGCGGATTCCGCCATGGGCCACTCCGGTCCGGGGCTGGATCTGAGCTTTTCCGGAAAAGGCGGCGAGCTGTTCATGCTGTTCCTCACCAACTGGATCAAGCGCGTCTTCACCCTGGGGATTTACCATTTCTGGGCCAAGACCAAGGTGCGCAATTACATCTGGTCCAACACCCATTTTGCCGGCGATCCGTTCGAGTACCACGGCACCCCCAAGGAACTCTTGATGGGTTTCATGAAGTTCTCCCTGTTCCTCATTCTTGCCATCGGTGTGCTGGTCGGCGTGCAGATCATGGCCCCCGAACTGCAGGATATCCTGGGTACCGTGTTCATCATCGGGTTTTACCTCGTCCTGTTTCCGGTATTCATGGTGGGGGCGATGCGCTATCTGTGGTCGCGCACGTCGTGGCGGGGCATCCGTTTTTCCTTTCGCGGCGAGAAAAAGGCCGCCATCGTTCTCAGCCTGAAAAACTTTTTTCTGAACATCCTGACCCTGGGTTTTTACTACCCCTATATCCGCAACCATATGGAGCGGTTCTGGCGCGAAAACACCCATTTCGGCAACCTGCAGTTTGAGTTCACCGGCGAAGGCCGCGAGATCTTCAAGAAATTCTGCATTTCCTATGTTCTCATCATCCTGACCCTGGGCCTGTACTGGTTCTGGTGGCACGCGTACGCAACCCGGTATTTCTGGCAGAACACCCGCATGGCCGGCGGCAAGTTCCGCTTCAGCGCGACGGGCATGGATTTCTTCGCGCTGCATCTGGGCAATCTGTTCATCGTGATTTTCACGCTGGGCATGGGAATTCCCTGGGTGCAGGTGCGCAACATGAAATTCTTCACCCGGCACCTGCGCCTGGACGGCGACGTGCAGATCGACTGGGTCATCCAGGAGATGCAGAAATCCGGCGCCCTGGGAGATGCGGCCGCAGACGCCTTCGACCTCCCCATGGACATCGGTTGATCCGTCCTTTCACCGGGTGCGCTCCCTCACAAGAGAGAGCGCATCCGGTTTGACGCCACTCCTGTATACTGTGAACACCACACCCGTTCCCTTCGGAGCCCGAAACTCGGGCATTTGGCGGTGACGATGCGCAAACTGCAATTTTCCGGTTTCCTGTACGACGGCCGCACCGCGAAGAAGCACCCGGTCGCCGTGCATCTGGCTCCGGACAAAATGACGCTCCAGCTCGCGGGCGGGCAGTCCCTCACCTGGAACTACGGCAAGATCGATCGCAGCGGCTCCATCGATTCCGGCTCCCTGCGCCTGCATCACTCGGTCCAGGAAGCCGAAGGCACCCGCGTCGAATCCCTCATCGTCGAGGATCCCGATTTCTTCCCCAGCCTGAAGGAAACCGCCGCCGGCGGTCTCAACGCCACCTGGAAACCCAAAAGCCCCTGGCGTCACGTGGCGCTGGTCCTGGGACTGGTGGGCGTGCCGTTGTTTCTCTATGGAATCTGGGCGCTGGGTCTGCCCTACCTTTCCGACAAGGCGGCGAAGCACGTGCCGGTGGAGTGGGAGGTCAAACTGGGCGACACCCTCATGGAAGGCTCCGAGCTGCAGGTGGGCGGCGGCGACGCGCGCAAGGTGAAAGCCATCGACGCCATGATGCAGCGCCTGCTCGCCACGGTTCCGGATCAACCCTACACCTTCAAGGTCTACATCGCCGATGACGAAATGGTCAACGCCTTCGCTTTGCCCGGCGGCACCATTCTGCTGTATCAGGGAATCATCAATGCCGCCCAGACGCCGGAAGAGCTGGCCGGCGTGTTGGCGCACGAGATCCAGCACGTGCTGCTCAGGCATTCCACCCGCGGCATCATTCGCGGCGCGGCCTCCGGCATGCTGGCCACCCTGGTGATCGGCGATGTGAACGGCGTGATGAACGGCGTGCTGGAGTTGGCGGGAAGCCTGGACAGCCTCAAGTTCAACCGCAGCATGGAAGAGGAAGCCGACCGCAGGGGCATGGAGATGATCCTCGCAGCAAACATCGACCCTGAGGGCATGATCCGGATTTTCGAAGCGCTCAAAAAAGAACAGGAAGGGTTCTGGGGAACCGGCGAAGAGAAAGCCGAGCCCTCCGAAAAAAACGGCAAGCAGGCCACAAAGAAAAAACAGAAACAAGCGTCTGAAAAGTCGGAGGATTCCTGGCTGGAATACCTTTCCACCCACCCCGCGCCGCAAAACCGCATCGACCGCATGCAAAAGCAGGTTGAAAACGCCACCCAGAAAGCCTATAAACCCCTTTTGCCCGATCTCAAGTGGAAGCAACTCTTCCACACCCAGAAAGAGCCCTGAACACCGATCCGGCGGCGCACCGCAAACGCCCCGGTCCACGTGAGGACGCATGATCGCAGTCACCGGCGGCGCGGGATTCATAGGCAGCGCCCTCGTCCACGAACTCAACCAAAGGGGCATCGCCGAGATTTTCATCGTCGATGCCGACGATCATAGTGAAAAGCGGCAGAACCTCGCGGCTCTGAAGTACGCTGCCATTCAGGATAAGATCACCTTCCTCGCCAACCTGCGCCAGAGCCGCCTTCCCGCATTCGATGCGATCCTGCACATGGGGGCCTGTTCCTCCACCACCGAGACCGACTGGGACTACCTGCGCAAGAACAACCTCGAATACACCAAGGCCCTGGCCCGTTACGCCCTGGAAAAGGACATTCGTTTCATCTACGCATCCAGCGCCGCCACCTACGGCGACGGCGCGCAGGGATACGACGACGATGAAACCGCGATCGATGCGCTCAAGCCGCTCAACCTGTACGGCAAAAGCAAGCAGGACTTCGATCTGTGGGCGCGCGAAGAAAAAGCCTTCGAACACATCGTCGGCCTCAAATACTTCAACGTGTACGGCCCCAACGAATACCACAAAGGCGATATGCAGAGCCTGATCCGCAAAGGCTACTTCCAGATCAAAGAAACCGGAAAGATGCGGCTGTTCAAATCCTACAAACCGCAATATGCAGATGGGGCGCAGGAGCGGGATTTTTTATACATCAAAGACGCCGTGGCGATGACGCTGTTTTTCCTCGATCATCCCGGCGTGTTGGGCCTGTTCAACGTGGGTTCGGGAACCGCGCGCAACTGGAACGACCTCGCCGCCGCCTTGTTTGCCGCGATGGGCCGGGAGGCGAACATCGAATACATCGACATGCCCGGCTCCATCCGCGACCAGTACCAGTACCACACCGAGGCGGCGATGGACAAAATCAAACGAGCGGGTTATGCCGACGCAGCCACTTCGTTGGAAGAAGGCATCCGCGATTACGTGCAGAATTTTCTGATTGCGGGAAAGCGGTTGGGCGAGGATTGAGAGGAGCACGCCGTCTTTGGCGCATCACTCCGTCTTGTGGTTCTCGAGAATTTTTTCCAGGGTTTTGGTCGTGGAGTGGCCCTGCACGATGGGGATGAGCTCGACGCGCGCGCCGTAACCTTCGACGATCTCCCGCCCCACCACCTCGTCGATCTTGTAGTCGTCGCCCTTGACCAGAATGTCGGGACGGATCTGCCGGATCAGCGCTTCCGGCGTGGCCTCGTCGAACACCGTGATGTAATCGATGTACTTGAGCGCGGACAGGATGTTGGCGCGCTCGCGCTCGCTCTTGATCGGCCGGCCCTTGCCCTTGAGCGCCTGAACCGAAGCGTCGCTGTTGAGCCCGACGATGAGCAGGTCGCCCTTGGCCTTGGCTTTCTGCAGAAACTCGATGTGCCCGCCGTGGATGAGATCGAAGCAGCCGTTGGTGAACACCACGGTCTTGCCCGTGCTCTTCGCCAGGCTGACGCGTTTTTTCAGATCCTCCAGCTCGAGCACCGTCTGCGAGGTGTGCAGCATCTCCTCCTGCAGGTAATCGTTGATCTCGTTCAGCGTCACCACCGCCGTGCCCACCTTGCCCACGACGATGCTGCCGGCCATGTTGGAGAGCCAGGCCGAATCGCGGAAGTCGAACCCGACGAACAGCGCCATGCCGAACACGCTGACCACCGTGTCGCCCGCGCCGGTCACATCGTAGACCTCGCGCGCAACCGTGGGGATCTCCACCGGTTTGCCCTTGTGGCCGTAGAGGATCATGCCGTCCTTGCCGCGCGTGACCAGAAGCGCCTCGGCCTTGGTGAGCGTCAACAGGTAGTGCGCCGCGCGTTCGAGGTCCTCCATGCTTTTCACTTTGATCGGCACCGACCGCTCCACCTCCGCCTGGTTGGGGGTGAGGACCGTCGCGCCCTTGTACAGGGCGAAGTCGGCGCTCTTGGGATCGACGATCACCTTTTTCTTGCTGCTGCGCGCCCGCTGCATGAGGTTTTTGAGCACCTTCTCCGACAGCACGCCTTTCTGGTAATCCGAACAGATGACGCCGTCCATCTCCGGCACGGTCTGGTTGATGAACTGGACGATCTTTTTTTCCGTCCCTTCGGTGATCGGGCGGTTGTCTTCCTTGTCGATCCTCAGGATCTGCTGGTTGTGCGCGATGATGCGCATCTTCGACGTCGTCGGCCGGTGCACGAAGCGGAAGATCCCTTCCGTGTGGATGCCTCCATCGCGGATGAGTTCCAAAAGCTTGTCGCCCTTTTCGTCCTGGCCGATCGCGCCGACCAGGTACACCTCGCAACCCAGCGCCACCAGGTTGTTCGCCACATTGGCCGCGCCGCCCAGAGACAGGTTTTCCGAACGGGTTTCCAGAACCGGCACCGGCGCTTCCGGCGAGATGCGGCTCACGCCGCCCCACAGGTACTCGTCGAGAATGAGGTCGCCGGCCACCAGCACCTTGGGGCGTTTTTCACTGTCAAAGAAAAACTGAAATTGATTTTTCATCGCGGATTGGTCGCAGCGTCAGATTGAGGATTTCACGCGGGCGATCCCATGTCTTCTTCGATCAACTCGCAGAGGATGTGGCCGACGGTGATGTGCACCTCCTGAATGCGCGCGGTGTCTTCGGAGGGAATCACGATGGCCAGCTGCGCCTGCTCCTTGGCCCGCCCGCCCTGGTGGCCCAGAAGTGCGATCGTGGTGACGCCCATCTCGTTGGCGAGCTTGAACGCGCGGATCACGTTCTCGGAATTGCCGCTGGTGGAAAAGCCCAGCAGCACATCGCCCTTTCGGGCCAATGCCTCCACCTGCCGGGAAAAGATCGTGTCGAACCCGTAATCGTTGCCGAGCGCCGTCAGCGTGGAGGTGTCCACCGTCAGCGCGATCGCGGGGATCGATTTTCTTTCCTTCTTGAAGCGTCCCACCAGCTCGGCGGCGATGTGCTGCGCGTCGGCGGCGCTGCCCCCGTTACCCATGAGCAGCAGCTTGCCGCCGGCGTTCAGGCTGTCGCGCACCCAGTGCGCGGCCTTGAGGATGTCCGCCGCCAGAGTCTCGGCGACCTGATACTTCAGGTCGGCGCTGGCGTTGAGAAAATTTTTAACCCGTTCCATGCGATTGACGTTCCTGACGAGGGGCCGAACACTCCGAGTTTACCTAAGGGGCGGGGTTTCCACAAGCCTCAACTGCGGATGCGCGGCTCTCAGATCAAACCCTGTTCCGAAAAACTGTAATAGTCGTTGCCGCCGATGATCACATGATCGAGCAGGCGGATGCCGACGATCTGTCCGGTCTTGTGCAGCCGGTGGGTGATCTCGATGTCCTGCTGGCTGGGCGTGGGGTCGCCGCTCGGATGATTGTGCACCAGGGCGATCGAGGCCGCCGATTCCTTGATCGCCGGGATCATGACTTCGCGCGGATGCACGATGCTTGCGTTCACCGTGCCTTCCGAGATCGTGACGTCCTTGATCATGAACAGCTTCGGATTCAGCAGGACCAGCTTGACGATTTCCTTGCGCAGGTTTTTCATGAAGGGCGAGAAGTGATCGACGAAGGCCCGGCAGGTGTCCATCTTCACCCGCGCGCCCACCGCCTGCGAGGACATGCGTTTCCCCACTTCCAGCGCCGCCTTGATCTGCGCGGCTTTGGCGAGCCCGATGCCTTTGACCTGGCACAGCTCGGCGACCGAAGCCTGATCCATGTGGGTGAAATTCTCGAACACGCGCAACAGGTCGCGGCTGAGATCGACGGCGTTTTTGCGCGCGGCGCGGTCCCCGGAACCGATGAGGATGCCGAGCAGGTGCGCGTCCGAAAGCGTGTCCTCTCCGTATTTGATCAGCCGCTCGCGTGGGCGTTCGTCTTCCGGCCAGTGCTTGATGGAGGATTCGTTGACGTCCGCCATCAAACGGAAGCCCCGGCTGCTAGGATGCGAGCTTCGCCTTGAAATACTCCAGCGTGGATTTCAAGCCTTCGTCGAGTTCCACCTTGGGTTCCCATTTGAGTTTGGTCCTGGCGAGTTCAATGTCCGGTTGACGTACTTTCGGATCGTCCTCGGGGAGCGAAGTGCAGATGATTTTACTCTTGCTTTGGGTGGCTTGCAAAATTTTCTCCGCCATTTCGCGGATCGACATTTCCACAGGGTTGCCGATGTTGACCGGCGTGTGCATGTCCGACATCAAAAGCCGGTAGATGCCTTCGATGAGATCTGCAACGTAGCAGAAGCTGCGCGTCTGGCTGCCGTCGCCGTAGACCGTGATGTCTTCGCCCTGGATCGCCTGGCTGAGAAAATTGGGAATGGCGCGCCCGTCGCGGATGCGCATGCGCGGCCCGTAGGTGTTGAAGATGCGCACGATCTTGGTGTTGAGCCCGTGCGCGCGGTGGTAGGCCATCGTGATGGCCTCGGCGAAGCGTTTGGCCTCGTCGTACACGCCGCGCGGCCCGACCGGGTTGACGTTGCCCCAGTAGTGCTCCTTCTGCGGATGGATGAGCGGGTCGCCGTACACCTCCGAGGTCGAGGCGAGCAGGTACACCGCTCGCTTTTTTTCCGCAAGCCCCAGCGTGTTGTGCGTTCCCAGCGATCCCACCTTGAGCGTCGGAATCGGGTGCTCCAGGTAATCGATCGGACTCGCGGGCGAGGCGAAATGCAGAATGTAGTCCAGCGGCCCGTCCACCTGAATGTATTCGGCCACGTTGTGCTTGATGAAAGTGAACTTGTCGTTTTTGATGTGCGCGATGTTTTCCAGGGAGCCGGTGAGCAGGTTGTCCATGCAGACGACTTCGTGTCCCTCTTTCAACAGATAGTCGCAAAAATGCGACCCAAGAAAACCCGCTCCTCCGGTGATCAGCGTTCTAGGCATCGATTCCTCAAGTGTGAAATGTTAAACGGTGGGGGCCGCCTTCGGTTGGGAAAGAAACCGGTTCCCTTTTTCCATGCGGTTTCCCGCGAGATAACTTTTAACGGGCATCCTTTTTTTGCCTTCCGGCTGCAACTCGGTGATCACCAGCCGGCCTCCCCCCGTTCCCACTTCGATTCCGTGGTCTGTGATGCGGACGATCTCTCCAGGGGTGTCCCCCCCATCGCCCGCGGTGGTCTCGACCGCGCAGATGCGCAGCCGGTGGGTATCGAAAAACGTGTAGGCTCCCGGCCAGGGATCCAGCCCGCGCACCAGGTTGCGCAGCGTCCGCGCATCCTTTTCCCAGTCGATGAGCCCGTCTTCCTTTTTCAGCTTGGGCGCCAGCGTCGCCTGTTCGTGATCCTGCGGGATGGGCGTGAGGGTTCCCGCCTCGAGCCGGGCGATCGTCTCCAGCACCAGGTCCCCGCCCGCTTCCGCCAGCGCATCGTGCAGTGTGGCGGCGGTGTCCGAATCGCGGATGGGAATTTTGTGCGTGAGCAGCATGTCGCCCGTGTCCATGCCCACATCCATCTCCATCGTCGTCACGCCGGTCTCCGCATCGCCGTTGATGATCGCCCAGTTGATCGGCGCGGCGCCGCGGTACTTCGGCAGCAGCGAGGAATGCAGGTTCATGCAGAACCGTTTGGGAATATCGAGAAGCGCCTGTTTGAGAATCTGTCCGTAGGCCACCACGACGATCAGCTCCGGATTCAGATTGCGGATCGATTCGATGAACTCCGGCGCGCGCGCTTTCTCCGGTTGCAGCACCGGGAGATTTTTTTCGACGGCGAAGGCCTTCACCGGCGAGAACGACACTTCCCGGCCGCGCCCGCGCGGGCGGTCCGGCTGCGTCACGACGCTCAGGATTTCATGTTCGGATGCTTCGAGTTTGGTCAGCGTGGAAAGGGCGAACGCGGGGGTCCCCATAAAAACGATTTTCATGCGTCCTTCTCTTTCAGCTCCTTGAGTTTCTTTTTGAATTTGCGCTGCAGGATGTCCCGTTTCGCCTTGCCCAGGTTGTCCCAGAACAGGCTGCCGTTCAGGTGGTCCATTTCGTGCTGGAACGCCCGCGCCAGGTATCCCTCCGCTTCGTAGCGCACTTCGTTGCCGTTGAGATCGTAGCCCTTGATTTCCACTTTTTGTGCGCGCTTGACTTCAGCGAACACCTCCGGGATGCTGAGGCAGCCCTCGTCTGCGGTCTCCTCGCCCTCCATCGCCGTGATCACCGGGTTGATCAGCGTGATCAACTCGTGCTCCTCCTTCTCGATGCCCAGATCCACCACGAACAGGCTGTAGGGAACGCCGATCTGGTTGGCCGCCAGCCCCGCCCCCTTGGCATCGAGCGTCGTTTCGATCATGTCCTTGGACAGGGCCACGAGATCGCCGTCGATGTTTTCCACGGGCATGCTTTTTTTACGCAGAACCGGGTCGAGACAATTGCGTATGTTTAGAATAGACAAGGCTTACAGGAGCACCTTCGATGCGAAGGGGTGATTTGCAAATGGATTTGAAATTAAAAGGCTATCTGAAAAGTTTAAACCATCGGCGAAAATTTGTCATGGCAAATACCGCCGCCGGCTGCGGGAAATCCCGCGCAGCCGCGGAGGCGGTAGCGCAACCGGTTGAATTATAGCCTTTTTTTCGGGTTGGAGTCCATCGCGCAGAGCGCTTCGTGCGGCAGGACCCGGTCAGGTGGTGTATTCGGCGTTGATGCGGATGTAGTCGTGCGACAGGTCGCAGGTGTACACCTCGGCCTGTGCGTCGCCGTTTTTCAGATCGATGGCGATCAGGATGGATTTGCTCTGCATTTTGTTGCGCAGCGTCTCCGGCGAGCCTTGCGCGGGGGTGCCGTTTTTGTACAGCAGCGCGCCGTTCAAGGAGATGGTGAGCCGTTCCGGATGCACCGGGACGCCCGCGTAGCCGACCGCCGCCAGGATGCGCCCCCAGTTGGGGTCTTCTCCGAACAGCGCGGTTTTCACCAGCGACGACGACGCCACGGTTTTCGCGACCTCGGTGGCGTGCTTTTGCGAGCGGGCGCCCAGCACCTGCACGGTCACAAATTTGGTGGCGCCTTCGCCGTCGCGCACGATCTGCACCGCCAGGCTGCGGCACACCTGCGTCAACGCCTCCACGAACAACGCGTATTCCTTGGAATCGGGGGCGATGGGTTTGTTGCCCGCTTCGCCGTTGGCGAGCACGAACGCGCAGTCGTTGGTCGAGGTGTCGCCATCGACCGTGATGCTGTTGAACGATGCCGCGTTGGCTGTGAGCAGTGCTGCCCGCAGTGCTTCCGGTGCGACGGCCGCGTTGGTCTGCACGAACGCCAGCATCGTCGCCATGTCCGGATGGATCATGCCCGAACCTTTGCCGATCCCGCCGATCACGATGTTGCGCTTGTGGATGTTGAAATCGAGGACGGCGGTTTTGGCGACCAGGTCGGTAGTCAGGATCGCATCGGCGGCGTCTTTCCAGGCCTGCGCCTTGTCGGACAGCGACTGCGTGACCGTGGGGATGCCGCGCGAAACCACCTCGATCGGCAGCGGTACGCCGATCACGCCGGTGGAGGCGATCAGCACTTCATGCGTGGCCGTGCCCAGTTCCCCGGCGGTGATTTTGGCGAGGGCCGTACAGTGTTTCATCCCCTGCGCGCCGACACAGGCGTTGGCGTTGCCGCTGTTGACGAGCACCGCGCGGATCGGTCCCTTTTTTTTCAGCGCCCGCTGGCTCCACACCACGCTGGGCGAGACCACCCGGTTGCGCGTGAACACCCCGGCCGCCGTGGCGGGCGTGTCCGACACGATGAGCGCCAGGTCCTTGTCCGTTGTCGGTTTGATGCCGCAGTGCACTCCCGCGGCCCGAAAGCCCGGCACCTGCGGCATGCGCGTTGTGGAAGCGTCCTGTTTCAGGTTCATGGAAACCGGCCGGGAAAATCCAGGGCCGTGGTTTCTTCCAGGCCCAGCATCAGGTTCATGTTCTGCACCGCCTGTCCGGCGGCGCCTTTCACCAGATTGTCGATGGCGCTGGTGACGACGATGCGGCCGGTGCGCGCATCGATCGCCAGGCCGAGGTCGCAGTAATTCGACCCGCCGACGTGATGCGTGTTGGCGAAGCTGCCTTCCGGCAGCAGCCGCACGAACGGCGCATCCTTGTAGAATTTCTGATAGACGCCCGCCAGTTCGGCGAACGTCAATGTCTGCGTCGTTTTGGCGTAGACCGTGCTCAACAGCCCGCGCGTCATCGGCATCAGGTGCGGGGAAAACGTGATCCGCACCGCGCTGTCCGCAAGCCCGGACAACTCCTGCTCGATCTCCGGGGTGTGCCGGTGCGTCGTGAGCCCGTAGGCCGCCACCGCTTCGTTGCATTCGGCGAACTGCGTGGTGAGCGAGGGTTTGCGGCCGGCACCCGAAACGCCGGACTTGCAGTCGGCGACGAGCGAGCCGAGATCCACCCAGCCCGATGTCATCAACGGCGCCAGCGCCAGGATGACGCCGGTGGGGTAGCAACCCGGATTGGCCACAAGCTGTGCTTCGCGGATGCGCTCCTTGTGCAGCTCCGGCAGGCCGTAGACCGCGCGTTTCAGCGTCTCCGTCTGATTGTGCGCCACCTGGTACCATTCGGAAAACACCGCCGCCGAAGCGATGCGGTAATCGGCGCTGAGATCGATCACCTTGAGACCCGCACCGAGAAACTCCGGCACCCGGTCGATCGCCGTGGTGTGGGGCAGGGCGAGAAACAGGATGTCGAGCCCCCGCACCGCCTCCAGACTCAACGGCACGAACGACAGCGCCGTCTGGTTGCCGAAGGCGGGGAACACCTCGCTCATGCGTTTGCCCTGGTGGGTCTCCGAAGTCAAAACGCGAAGCTCCACTCCCGGGTGCTTGAGCAGCAGCCGCACAAGCTCCAGGCCCGTGTAGCCGCTTGCGCCTGCGATGCCGACTTTTTTCATAACGATTGAATTAAAGGAAAAAACGCGCGGGAAGATCCTCAACCACCGGAAGATCTCCCGGCGTCGAGGATTTTAAAGAAGAAAAAACGATCAACGCTTGGAGAACTGAAACTTTTTACGGGCGCCGGGCTGGCCGTATTTTTTGCGTTCCACTTCGCGGGAATCGCGGGTCAGAAAGCCGGCGGCCTTGAGTTTGGAACGGAGATCCGCGTTGCTTTCGATCAGCGCCCGGGCGATGCCGAGCCGGAGCGCGCCGGACTGGCCGGTGAGCCCGCCGCCGCGCACGGTGGCGATCACGTCGAGGGTTTCGAGGCTGTCGGTGAGGACCAGCGGCTGCTTCACGGTGCACTCCAGGCTTTCACGCTTGAAATAATCGTGGATGTCCCGTTTGTTGACCGTGATTTTGCCATCGCCCGGCTCCAGCCAGACTTTGGCGATCGATTCTTTCCGCTTTCCCGTGGCGTAAAACTTTTCGACCACAACCTCCATGAATCCGCTCCTTATCGTTCAGTAAGTGAAATGTTCGTTCGATGACGCTCGACGTTCACACCGTGACCGTCTCGGGTTTCTGCCCCTCGTGCGGGTGGGCGTCGGTGTCATAAATCCTGAAGTTCGCGTGCAGCGAGCGCCCCAGCCGGTTTTTCGGCAGCATGCCGGTGATGGCCTTTTTCAGCAGGTTGGACGGTCGTTTTTCGCGCATCTCCTTGGCGGTGGTCGATTTGATGCCGCCGGGATAGCCGCTGTGATGGTAGTAGACCTTCTGGTCCCATTTTTTGCCGCTCAGGCGGACTTTGGACGCGTTGATGATGATGACGTTGTCGCCGGTGTCCACATGCGGGGTGAAGATGGGCTTGGTTTTGCCCCGGATGATCGAGGCCGCCTTGCTGGCCACCCGGCCCAGGGACTGATCCGCCGCGTCGATGAGCACCCATTTCTTTTCAACGGTGCTTTTTTTCGCCGAATACGTTTTCATGTCGGAAGGAGCTTTCTTTTCAGGATCGTTGCTTCGGGTTTCGTAAACCCTCAATACTAGGTAAAGCGGCCCTTTTTGTCAATCAATTAATAGCACCGCCGATATTGTCCGCATCGAGCGGAGGCGGGGGTGTGCTTTTGCCTGAGAAATGCTATATTTTATCGGTTGTGCAAACCGAACCGAAAAGGCCTTCATGAACGAGCTCACCTCCCCCGAGACCCAAAGCGCCGAAGCCGGGCCCGAAACCCCCAAAGACACCCACTTTCGCAGCCTGCTGCAGGAGGGCATCGAGAAATCGCGGCGGTTTCTGTTGTCGCGCCAGACCGAGACGGGGTATTGGGTGGACGAACTCGAATCCAACGCCACCATCACGGCGGAGCTGATCTTTTTCATGCACTTCACCGACCGCGTTGACCTCGACAAGCAGGAGAAATACGCCCGCTACCTGCTCAAGAAACAGCGCGAGGACGGCAGCTGGCCGCTGTATTTCGGCGGCCCCTGCGACATCAATTCCACCGTGGAAAGTTACCTGGCGCTCAAAATCGCGGGCTACCCCGCCGATCATCCCGCGATGGTGAAAGCGCGCGAGGCGGTGTGGGCGAACGGCGGCATCAAGAAGACCCGCGTGTTCACCAAGATCTTTCTCGCGATGTTCGGGCAGATCCCCTGGGACGTGCCGCCGGCGGTGCCGGTGGAGTTCGTGCTGTTTCCCAACTGGATCGGCGTCAACATCTACGAGATATCCAGCTGGTCGCGCGGAACCGTGGTGCCCTTGTCCGTGGTGCTCGCGCACAAGCCGGTGCACCGGCTGCCTGAAGGCAAGGACATCCAGGAGTTGTTCCGCGAGAGCGATGTCGATCTCGCTTTCCACCCGGACGGCGGCCTGTTCAGCTCGTGGAAAAATTTTTTCATCCACCTCGACGGCTTCATCAAATGGCTGGGAAAATCTCCCGTCAAACCGTTCCGCCGGCTTGCGCTCAAAAAAGCCGAACGCTGGATCTGCGAACATCAGGAAGACGAGGGCGATTTTGCCGGCATCCAGCCCGCCATGCTCAATTCAATGCTGGCGCTGCACTATCTCGGCTACCCCAAGGACCATCCCGCCTGCGTCAAAGGCATGGAAGCGATCGAACGGTTCGTCATCGACGAAGGCGAATGCCTCAACTTTCAGGCCTGCGTTTCGCCGCTGTGGGACACCGCCATCACACTGAACGCGCTGCTCGATTCCGGCATGCCGGCCGATCACCCAGATCTGGTGCGGGCGGGCGAGTGGATACTGACCAAGCAGATCGTCAAGCCGGGCGACTGGAAAGTGAAAAACCCGCACGCCGAGCCGGGCGGCTGGGCGTTCGAGTTTTACAACGAAGGCTACCCGGACACCGACGACACCGCGGAAATCCTCATCGCTCTAGACCGGCTGGAACTGCCCGACATCCGCTTCAAGCTCAAGGAAAGCCAGCGGGCGCTGAGCTGGCTGCTCAGCATGCAGAGCAAAAACGGCGGCTGGGGTGCGTTCGACATCGACAACGACAAGGAAGTGTTCAACGAAGTGCCGTTCGCCGATCACAAGGCGCTGCTCGATCAACCCACCATCGATGTTTCCAGCCGCATCCTCTGGTGTCTGGGCCGCCTGGGTTTCGACCGCGAGCACCCGAAAGTCAAAAAGGCGCTGGGCTTCGTCCTCGACCGCCAGGAGCCCGACGGCTGCTGGTGGGGACGCTGGGGCGTCAACTACATCTACGGCACCTTTCTCGCCCTGAACGGCCTCAGGTCGATGGGCGAGAACATGGACTCGCCCCGCATCGGCAAAGCCGTGGCCTGGCTGGAAGCGCACCAGAACGAAGACGGCGGCTGGGGCGAGACCTGCGAAAGTTACGCCGATCCCACATTGCGCGGTCAGGGCGAGAGCACCGCTTCCCAGACCGCCTGGGCGCTGCTGGGGCTGGTGGCGGCGGGCAAAGCCCGGCATCCCTCCGCCTTCGGCGGGGCGCGCTATTTACTCGAACGGCAGAACGAGCAGGGCAGCTGGTACGAGGATCAATTCACCGGCACCGGTTTTCCCGTGCATTTCTTCATCAAATACCACATGTACCAGCACTACTTCCCCCTCATGGCCCTGTCCCGCTACAACAATGCGCTAGCCGAAGAAGAGAGATAGCGCGCCCCTGCCCGCAGGCTGGTGTCACTCATATAAGATTATCTTGAAAGAGTCAGGAAGGGTTTGCTGCCCGGCGGGAGCCAGGGTTAGGGGAGTGGTTCTGCTTACTGGGGCAAAAGACTCCGGTAGTGTGCCTAATTAGGATTATCAGCGATAAGCAGGTTGGACCTGTCCCCTCCGGCGGGAGCCGGGGTCAGTAGTGGCGCAGCATTTCGACCGCGAACTTCGTGCGCGTGAGCGGTTCCGTGGAAGAGGCGATCACCTCGCCGCTGACCACGTCGATCAACGTGAGGTGCACATCGAGGTTGGTGCCGAGGTCGGTGAACTTGCCCGTCACGATGGCCTGGGAATTGAGCGCCGTGCCCAGCCGTTTCAGTTCGCCGCGCGTGTAGGCAAACGAGGAGGGCAGGTTGAGCTGCGCGAGCACGTCCCGCACCTCACCCTTTTGCGCCACCCGGAACACCCGCTTGCGCGCGATCGCTTCGATGACCCGCGAGGACAGGTAATCGCCCAGAACCGGCGATTTGCCCTTGTCGTTGACCAGGTCGATCACCGCCACCTTGTTGATTTCGTATTCCAGGCTGTCCTGTGAGAGGCCCTTGACCAGATCCTCCGCCTTCTCCTGGTAATAGGAAGAGTCGGTCTGCGTTTTGAACCACTTGGACCAGATGTCCGAGGGGCCCAATTTCACTTCACAGGCGGTGAGGGCGACGATCAGGAGGAGAGTTGGCAGGATTTTTCGAGTCAGCATGGGGTTGGCGGCACACAGTGTTTTCGTTACTATCGACAATTCAACCGCTTTACTAAAGCAATAATTCATCCCGCAATCCGGCCGCCGCGCATTCCGCCTGGAACTGAAATAACCTTAATAAAAATAGCGGGTTAGCGTCGCTCTGGGGTTGGGAGTGCGGAATCGATGGGAAAATGCCGCCCCGGTCACTGCACAAAAGCCGGGTTTGGTGTATAAAGAAAGGACACCCTATTACCGAATGCCATTGAGGACAAGCATGTTGAAGCGTAAAGCCGTTGTGTTGGGATGTGCGGTGCTGGTTTCCGGCGCCCTGGGGGCCTGCACCCAGGAAGTCACCGAGGAGCCCGCGGTGCGTCTGCCGCCGCGCGAGCACACCTGGGTCCGCACCGAAACCGTGAAAAAGACCAAGGACGACCTCGAGGGAAAAGAAGAGGAAAAACCCGTCATCCCGATCGATCCCGCTCTGAAGGAGCGTCTCACCGCCGTGGACACCGCCCGCATCACCGGCAAGGTGGAGGGCGCCGAGTCCTGTCTCGAGCGGATGCAGGCTCTCGATGAAAAAAGGACCGCCGTGCAGAAAGCCGGCGGGATGTGGCACGCGTTCGAACGGTCCGCCGCGGTGCGTTCCCATTCCGACACCGGCATGCAGCTCGACAGCCACCTCAACAAAATGGTGTTTGCGATCCAGCACCTGTGCCGCACCGCCAAAGGCCTGCCCATGGACAACGTGGCGCGCTTCGTTTCCCGGAAAGTGACCGAAGTCGGCCGCGACGCCGCCAAGGACGAGCTGGTGAAACTGGGAAACCCCCCCGCCGACGTGGACATCTGGCTGGAGCACGCGGAGTACTACAAGAACAACCAGAAACGCGACCTCGATTTTCAATCCATCGAGCGTCTCATCGCGCAGGCCGAACCCGTGATCGAGTTTTACGGCGAACTCGCCGGGCGGCAGGTGGACGAAACCAACGCGCAAAAATTCCTGTCCGATGCGGCGACGCTGCTCGATACCGTGAACGGCCACCTCACCCAGGAACACTACCTGGTCCTCGCGCTCAAAGAGGAAAAAGACATCCCCTTCGAAAACGAATCCCCCGATCTGTAAGAGAAATTTTGGAAGTAAGTCTTTAGAGAAGGATCGCGCTCAGGGATTCGACTCTATACCCCCCCGGCCGGGAGGCCGACGGAGAGCCTCCGCTCGCAAGTGAAGGCGACTCATGCAGTATGCCTGTCCGGGTGGCTTCGTTTGCGGGCTGGACCCGTTCCCTCCCGTGGGACGGGGTCAGCGGAGAGCCTCCGCTTGCAAGTGAAAGCGACTCATGCAGTATGCCTGTGCTGGATAGTCTGGAAAGGGAGTGTGACCTGTACTCACCGGGTAGGACCCGGTCAGTTGAGGGTGGAGACCGAAGGGCGTTTGGCCGGGGCGCGTTTTTTCGCGGTTTTGGCTTTGCGCTTGACCGGCTTCTTGCCGAGCTTGTGTTTCGAGTCGAAAGCCAGTTGGATCACATCGTCCATCGTTTCGGCCGGATGGAAGGTCAGGGCTTTTTTGATGTTCGCGGGAATGTCCGGAATGTCCTTTTCGTTGTCCTTCGGCAGGATGATGTTTTCGATGTTGGCCCGGTGCGCGGCCAGAACCTTTTCCTTGAGCCCGCCGATCGGCAGCACCTTGCCGGTCAGCGTCAGCTCGCCGGTGAGGATGACGTCGTGGCGCACCGGTTTGCGCGTGAGCGCCGACACCAGAGCCACCGCCATGGTGATCCCGGCGGAAGGACCGTCCTTGGGCACCGCGCCTTCCGGGATGTGGATGTGGATGTCCATTTTCTGGTGGAAGTTCTTCGGCAGTTTCAGTTGCGTGGCGCGTGAGCGCACATAGCTCATGGCCGCCTGCGCGGATTCTTTCATCACATCGCCCAGTTTGCCCGTGGGCACCAGCTTGCCGTTGCCCGGAACTGCGGTCACCTCGATGTAGAGCACCTCGCCGCCGAATTCGGTCCAGGCCATGCCCATGGCGACGCCCACGTCCAGCGGTTCGGTGGGGCCGGGGCTTTTGAATTTGGGAATGCCCAGGTATTTGTCGAGCTGCGACGGTTTGATGGCGACGGAAAACTTCTTGCCCGCTTTCACCACTTCCTTCACCACCTTGCGGCACACCGAAGCCAGTTCCCGTTCCAGGTTGCGCACGCCCGCTTCGCGCGTGTATTCGCGGATCATGCGCTGCAACACCGCTTTGCTCATCTCCAGGTTTTTTTTCGTCAGGCCGTGCTCTTCCAGTTTTTTCGGCAGGAGAAAATTCTCC
Source organism: Nitrospinales bacterium (assembly GCA_965223345.1). Taxonomy (GTDB): domain Bacteria; phylum Nitrospinota; class Nitrospinia; order Nitrospinales; family VA-1; genus CBDCWG01. The sequence goes on along the minus strand of CBDCWG010000012.1, from coordinate 446,670 downwards.
GCGATGCCCACCTTCTCGTCCTCGGTGTAACCGGGAATGCGCAGGATCTCCATGCGGTCGAGCAGCGGCTGCGGGATCGTGTGCAGCACGTTGGCGGTGCACACGAACAGCGCCTGCGACAGATCGTAGTCCACTTCCAGATAGTGATCGTTGAAATTGACGTTCTGTTCCGGATCGAGCACCTCCAGCAGCGCCGAAGAGGGGTCGCCGCGAAAATCGCTGGTCATCTTGTCGATTTCATCCAGCATGAACACCGGATTGGCGACGCCCGCTTTTTTCATGCCCTGAATGATTTTCCCCGGCAACGCGCCGATGTAGGTTCTGCGATGCCCGCGGATCTCCGCTTCGTCGCGCACGCCGCCTAGAGACACGCGCACGAATTTGCGGTTCATGGCGCGGGCGATGGATTTGCCCAGCGAGGTCTTGCCCACACCCGGCGGGCCGGCGAGACAGAGGATGGGGCCCTTGATCTTTTTCACCAGTTTCAGCACCGCAAGGTGCTCGACGATGCGCTCCTTCACCTTGTCGAGGCCGTAGTGGTCCTCGTCGAGGATTTTCTGCGCTTCGTCGATCTTGATTTTATCGGCCGATGCCGGCGGTTTTTTCCACGGCAGCTCGACCAGCCATTCGATGTAGGTGCGGGAGACCGTCGCCTCGGCGGACATCGGCTGCATCAGCTCCAGCCGCCTGAGCTCCTTCATCGCCTTCTCGTTCACCTCTTTGGGCATCTTGGCTTTCTTGATCTTCTGCGTCAGATCGTCGATGTCCGTCTTGAACTCGTCGCGCTTGCCCAGCTCCTTCTGAATGGCCTTGATCTGCTCGTTGAGATAGAACTCCTTCTGGCTACGCTCCATCTGCTTGCGCACCCGGCCGTGCACGCGTTTTTCGATCTTCAACACCTCCATCTCCGATTTGAGGCTCGAGAGCAGCTTGTTGAGCCGGTCCACCGGATGGTAGGTTTCCAGCAGGTCCTGCTTGTCCGTCGTCTGAAACACCATGTACGCCGCGATGGTGTCCGCATAGCGGTGCGGCTCCTGGATGTTGGCGGTGGCGGAGACCGCTTCCAGCGGGATCTTCTGGTTGAGCTTCACATACTGTTCGAAGATGTTGCCCACGCTGCGCATCAGCGCCTTGACGTCCGGCGTCACCTGCGTGTTCTCCTGGATCTTGACGACCTCCACCTCGAAGAATTCCGGGTTCTCGACGAACGCGTTGATGCGCCCGCGCTGGATGCCCTCGACCAGCACCTTCATGGTGCCGTCGGTGAGTTTCAGGATCTGCAGGATATTGGCCAGCGTCCCGGTTTCATAGATGTCGCTTTCCGAGGGATCGTTGTTGCCGGGGTTGCGCTGTGCGGAAAGAAAGATGTGCTTCTGCTCCGCCATGGATTTTTCCAGCGCGCGCACCGAGCGGGCGCGTCCGACAAACAGCGGGATCACCATGAAGGGAAAGACGACGATGTCCCGCAAAGGCAGAAGCGGGAGTTCCAAACGTTCGGAGGTCATGATATCAACTGGCCTGTTTTTTGTTCTGGTAAACGAGCAGCGGTTTTTCGCTTTTGGAAACCACCTCTTCACTGATCACCACCTCTTCCACATCCTCGCTGGAAGGCAGGTCGAACATGATGTCGAGCATGGTGTCTTCGAGCACCGCGCGCAGCCCGCGGGCGCCGGCTTTGCGCTCGATGGCTTTCTGCGCCACCGCCCGCACCGCACCCTCGGTGAATTTGAGCTTCACGTTCTCGAATTCAAACAGCTTCTTGTACTGTTTGACGAGCGCGTTTTTCGGTTCGGTCAGAACCTGCATCAACGCTTCCTCGTTCAGCTCCTTGAGCGTGGCCACCGCCGAGAAGCGGCCCACGAATTCGGGGATCAGTCCGTACTTGAGCAGATCCTCCGGCTGCACCTTTTCGAGAATGGTTTCGTCCTCGATCGCGTCCTTGCTCACGACCTCCTGGCCGAAGCCCATCGATTTTTTGCCGATGCGGTTGCGGATGATGCCGCCCAGCCCCACGAACGCCCCGCCGCAGATGAACAGGATGTTGGTGGTGTTGACCTGCAGAAACTCCTGGTGCGGGTGCTTGCGTCCGCCCTGCGGCGGCACGCTGGCCGTGGTGCCTTCGATGATCTTGAGCAGCGCCTGCTGCACGCCCTCACCCGAAACGTCGCGGGTGATCGAGGGGTTTTCCGACTTTCTGGAGATCTTGTCCACCTCGTCGATGTAGATGATGCCGCGCTCGGCCTTTTCCACATCGTAATCGGCGTTCTGCAAAAGCTTGAGGATGATGTTCTCCACATCCTCGCCCACGTAGCCCGCTTCCGTCAGCGTCGTGGCGTCCACGATGGTGAAGGGGACGTCGAGGATCTTCGCCAGGGTCTGCGCCATGAGGGTCTTGCCCGAGCCTGTCGGACCGATCAGAAGCACGTTGCTTTTCTGCAGCTCGACGTCTTCCATGTCGATCGAGGAATCGACGCGCTTGAAATGGTTGTGAACGGCGACCGAAAGGATTTTCTTGCAGCGCTTCTGTCCGACGATGAACTGGTCCAGGTGCTTGTAGATGTCCTTGGGCTTTAAGAGGTGCTGAAAATCCTCGCTCTTCTCCTGCGCCCATTCCTCGACCATGATCTCGTTGCACAGCTCGATGCACTCGTCGCAGATGTAGACCGTGGGACCGGCAATGAGTTTCTTGACTTCTTCCTGGCTCTTACCACAAAAGGAACACCTGTAATTTCCGGACGTTGAATTTTTCTTGGCCATTCATTCCCCTTACAAATGTTTCGCGGCGCAGCGAGCCCGCACCGCGAGGTTGCAGTTATTTCTTCTCTTTATCCGACTTTTTTTCCTTTCCCGCTGTGACCGCCTTTTCCAGATCGGGAGACTCGACCCGCTTTTCGATCACGCTGTCGATCAGACCGTATTCCTTGGCCTCCTCGGCGCGCATGAACCGGTCGCGCTCGGTGTCCTTGTGCACTTTCTCGATGTCCTGATTGCAGTGGTGGGCCAGGATCTGATCGAGAATGGACCGCACATGGGTGATTTCCTTGGCCTGGATTTCGATGTCCGAGTGCTGCCCCTGAAACCCGCCGCTGGGCTGATGGATCATGATCCTCGAATGCGGCAGGGCGAAGCGTTTGCCGGCGGTGCCCGCTGCCAGCAGCAGCGCACCCATGCTGGCGGCCTGGCCCATGCAGATGGTCTGCACATCCGGCTTGATGTACTGCATGGTGTCGTAAATGCCGAGTCCGGCGCTCACGTGACCGCCGGGGCTGTTGATATACATATAGATATCCTGCTCCGGCTCCTCGGATTCGAGAAACAGGAGCTGGGCGATGGCGAGGTTTGCGATTTGGTCGTCGATCGCCGTCCCCAGGAACACGATCCGGTCTTTCAGCAATCGGGAATAAATGTCATAGGAACGTTCCCCCCGGCTCGTTTGTTCGACGACGATGGGCACCAACTGGTTGTAGATTTCGCTCATAACGGTCTCTTTAGTGTTTTCAATGGGAATGTCGGATTGAGAATGGATTTGCTCCTCGGAAGCTTACGGAACCAAGGCGCAAGGAAGAGGCGTAACTCTTTAAGAAATAGAAAGATATGGTTTATCTTCTCGATCAATTATCAGCAATTAATTCTTTCCTGTCAACCATTTCTTCTTTCACCTGAACCTGGTCCAGAACCGCATCCAGGGTCTTTTCCCGGCGCATGCGATTGTGCAGTTTGGAGAGCACCCCGCTTTTCTGCCATTCGGCCTTCATCTTCTGCGGATCCCCACCTCCCAGCATCTTTATGAAATTGTTGACCTCCGCGTCCAGCTCCTCGGGCGTGACCTCCACATTCAGGGACACCGCCAGCTTGTCCACCAGCAGTTCCTGCTGCAGGATTTTGAGAGCCGGTTCGCGGTATTTTTCCTGCTCTTCCGGCGACACTTCCCCGGCGTGATCGTGGTCGTGATCATGGTCGTGCTGCTGCGCCTGCCCGGCCTGTTGGGCCTTTTTCTTCGATTCTTTCGCCATGAAGCGGATCTGCTCCTGCACCAGGCCCTCCGGCAGGTTGACGGGGTTGATTTCCCGCAGTTTTTCCGCGAGTTCTTTCTGCGCGTTTTTGCGCGCCTGCTTTTTCTCGTGGTTTTCCAGGTCTTCGCGGATCTTCGCCTTCATATCGGCGACGCTTGCAAACTTGTTGTTCGCTTCCACGCTCTGCGCGAACGCGTCCGTCAATTCCGGCAGCGTCCGCACCTGGATGCCCTTGAGCGAGATGGTGAAATCCACCTCTTTGCCGGCGATCGCCTTGTTGAAATAATTCTCGGGAATCTTCACCGGCGTCTGTTTTTCCTCGCCGATCTCCATGCCGTACAGCTTGTCCTCCAGATCCTCGATCAGCTGTTTCTGGCCCAGCTGCACCACGTAGTCCTTCGCCTCGCCGCCTTCAAAGGGTTTGCCGTCCAGCGTGCCGACGAAATCGATCTTGAGCAGATCGTCCTTTTGCGAGGTCCGCCCGGTGACCGGCTTGGTTTCCGCTTTCTGCATGCGGTAGCTTTCGATCATCTGATCCACTTCCTCATCGGTGATGCGCGGGATCTTCATGGCGACTTCGATGCCGCTGTAATCGCCGATCTCAAAATCCGGCAGCACCTCTACCGACGCCGACACCGTGATGTCCGTTCCCTCCTCCGCGTGCACTTCCAGAAGGTTCGGCTGGCTGACCGCCTTGAGGCCCTTCTCGCGGATCGCCTCAGTCACCTTGTCGCCGATCAGCTGCGTCAGCACTTCCCGCTTCACCCGCGGGCCGAACTGTTTTTCCAGCAGAGACTGCGGCACCTTGCCCTTGCGGAATCCCGGCACCTTCACTTCCCGCGCCAGCGATTTGTAGTAATCCGTCACCTTCTTCTGGTAGTCCCCGTGCGGGATGTCGAACTTGATCTTCCGGTTGCACGCGTCGATTTCTTCGATTTCGATTTCCATGATTTATAAACTCAAAAAGTTGAACGTGTGTTGCGGCGAAACGGCGCCGAGCCCGGACAGAAACAGCCGGGAGCCCGCCCGCCTGTTGCGATGGAATGCGGACTCAGGAGAAAAGTTCGAAACCCGGTTATGCCGCCTCGTCCGTTGTGAACATATTCGCTCTCCGCGGAGGAGTGCGGGCGGAGGGACTCGAACCCCCACGGTTGCCCACTGGATCCTAAATCCAGCGCGTCTGCCAGTTCCGCCACGCCCGCGCGTTGACGCTGTTGCGATGCGCCCTCAAATCCCGAAGGTCTGGGGAAGGGTCCTGCCTGCGAGGCGAAGATGTCGATGGATCGCCTCCATTATAGAGAGATTTGCGCTCATTTACCGGAAATTTTCGGCTTGCGTTCTTTCGGCCCGATGAGCGTGTCGGGGGCGTAATAGCCCTTGGGCAGCGTGGTGTTGGGGTAGACCCAGTTGTCCCGGCCGATCAGCGTCCCCGGTGAGACCACCGCGTTGCAGCCCACCTCGACGTGATCCCCCACCACCGCGCCGAATTTCTGCATGCCGGTGGCGACGGTTTCCCCCTCGACCGGCAGGGAAATTTCGCGGATCACGTTGTTCCGCTTTTCCTCAGGCGTGCGGAACTGAAAATTCGCCAGTTTCGAGCCCGCGCCCAGGTTGACGTGGCTGCCCACCACGCTGTCGCCGATGTAGTTGAAATGGCCGCATTCCGTGTGATCCATGAGGATGCTGTTTTTGATCTCGGTGGCGTGACCCAGCACGCAGCGCGAACCGACCAGCACATTGCCCCGCAGGTACGCCCCCTGGCGCACCTCACAGCCCGCGCCGATGATCGCCGGTCCCTTGATGATCGCCGTCGGTTCCAGAAAAACGCCTTCGCCGATCCAGATATCGAGGGCGGGAAGGTGCACCGCCGACGCCGTTTCGATCCAGCGGTTGAAAATCAGCCCCTTGCCGCCGCGTTTGCCCGCGGGGTCGCTGGCGGATACCACCGTCGTGCCTTCCAGGTCCGTCAGCGTTTCCGCGCTCTGCTGCTCGATGAGCTTGAGGATGTGGGTCTCCAGCTCTTTGAGCGGTTCGAAGGCCCACTCGTCTTGCGCAAAAATATCACTGTGGGCGAAATGCGCCAGTTGCGGAAAAAACTGTTCGATGGCGATCATGGTTTCTTGGAATCCAACAACGTTTGCGTTTGCGGGATAGGCGCAGCGGCGCTCAGCCGTCGTTGCGGTCGCTGGCAATATACCATTTGCCGCGTGGGGTGAGGCGGTAACCCGCCTCGATGAGCTGGATCAGCCCCTGCTTGCCCATCTCGGACAGCAGCCGGTGGCGCACGCCCTTGTTGACCTTGAGTTTGTTTTCCGGGACCGGCCCGCCGGCGATCTGGCTCAGCACATCCAGCTCCAGTTTGTAATAACGGTCGCCGGTGTCCTTCATCTGTGCCAGCAGCAGCCGCAGCACCGCTTCGCCGATGGCGTTGAGCGGTTTCGCCTGCTTTTTGGCGCCGCGCAGGTTGACGCTGATCTTGTTTTCCGTCCCCGAGTTGCGCACGAACACCGCCGCCGGGTCCGCGTCCACGCCTGGCTTGAGCGTCAGGTAGAGCATGTCGGGATCTTCCGGAAACCGCTGCGCCGCACCTTTGAAACCCAGATCGCGCCCGGTGGTCAGGATAGTCCGCCGCACCCGCTTCCAGAGGTCGGTCCCGTTGGCGAAGCGCAACTTGTCGATGTGGTAGACGTAAAGCGTCGCCTTGTAACCCGGCTTGAAGGGCTGGTGGATGCCCGAATAATACCCGCGCGTGCGCTGTCCGGCAAACAGGGTTTCCGTCGCCGCGAACGTGTTCAACGCGCTTTTGAGCCCGTTGCCGCAAAACACCGGCACCGTTTCTCCGCGTGCGGTCGGCAGGCTGCCGAGCGTGATGTTGTGCCCGGTCTCCTCGCTGCCCACCGCGAATTTCAGACGTTCTCCCTTGCCGGTGAAAGGATCCCAGGCGGGGCCGGATTTGTTTGCCTTGTCGATGGCTTTTTCCAGCGCTGCGAAGGGCTCGACCTGAAATCGTTCCTGCTTGCGCACCGCGTCCCACTGGCGGGAGAGGGCGGCGGGGAGTTTGCCGCCGGAAGCTTTTTTCAAGCGTTTGAGCCTGGCCTCGGCGATCAGCAGCGCCGTCTGCAGCAGGATCCATTTGTCCCCCACCGCCGTCAGCTTCGGTTTGAGGCCCAGCTGTTGCGCCGCCACCGCCGCATTGAGGTCGCTTTCCACCGTGTTGATGTACAGAGCGTTCCTGGTGGCCTTCGGTTCCTTCTCCATCAGGTAGCGCGCCTGCAGAAACGCCGTTTCGTCGCCGCTCAGCACCAGCAGCGCGTCGGCAAAGGGGTTGTACTCGAGCCGGAAGAACCGGTCGCCGTCCGCGTCGAACACCGCGCCCGCGACCCGGCGCGATCCCAGTTTGAGTGCGTCCCGTGCTTTGCGTCCCAGCTCGAACAGTTTGAGAACCGCCTTGTGCCTGCGGAAAACGCCCGTGCCCTTTTCGATCATCAGCGGCGTGATGGCGGTGAGCCCCTCCAGATCCGCGACACCCGAATGCAGGTTCACGTCGCCGTTCAGTTTGCCGTTCACCTCCACCACCTTGCCGAAGCCGCAGAGCTTGAACACCTCCGCCGCGATTGCAGACAGCGAGCCGTTGGCCGGGTCCACCACCAGCGTGATCTGTTTGAGGGCGGGCAAAAGCGTTGCGTCGATCCAGGAGTTGGCCGCAAGCACGGAAAATCGGCGCAGCAGCTCCAGCGCCGCCTCCCGTCCGTCGATGCGCTTCCCCGTCAGCGGCAGGGCGGCGATGCGTCCGGCGTCCGCTTTCAGGATCGCCTGGGTGAGCGCCGCGTCGTTGCCCGGCAGAAACTTCATGCCGCGGTGCGCGCAGAAGGTTTTGATGCCGTTCTGATCCTTCGGATTGTGGCTCGCGGTGACCATGAACCCGCCGCCGGCGTCGTTGTGCAGGATGACCATCGGCACCAGCGGTGTCGGCACCACTCCCAGCACCCGCGCGGACGCGCCGGCCTTCTGCACGCCGCGGATCACCGCCTCGGTGAAGACGCCTTCCGGGTCGCGCGGGTCCCAGCCGATCACGAATTCCGCCCCCGCCTGAAGCGCACCCGCTTGGATCAGGCCCGACACGTGGGCGTAGGCGTACAGTTCCATGAACGTTTCGGTGACGACGCCGTGCTGCAAAAACACCTCGAGCGGCGACAGGCCGGGAAACTCGGACGCCCTGCGGACCTCACGGCGGATGCCGTCGGTTCCCTGCAGGCGGAAATCCGGAGCGTTGAGGTTAGAATCGAATGACATCATGGTTCGGTCGGTATCCAGTGAAGCGGGGCCCATACGAATCAGGTGGTGGGGCGAATCCTAACACAAGGCGGCGGGGTTGTAAATTTCACAGGCGGCGCTTTGAGGCGGGGCAAAAATAGTTCTGTCCTCATCGCAGCCACAGGCCGATAATGAACCGGGACGCGGGACGAAGGGATGCGGATCCTTCCGCAACGATCCGCGCGGCTCAATCACTCACAGGGGGAAAAACAGGAGGAGCGACATGGTTTACAAAAGCGTGGTCAAAAAGGAAAAGATCGATGCCATCATCCGCACGTCCAGCGAAAACATCGAAGGAACCATTTTCAAGATCCCCGAAACCCGCCTGCTGGACATGCTCAACCACGAGAGCGAGGGGTTCATTCCCGTGTCCGGCGCCAAGGTCTTCAATGTGGGCACCGGAAAGCTGATGTATGAAGCGGAGTTTCTCGCGGTCAACAAGAATCACGTGGTCGTCATCGCCGACAACGTGCAGAACTGAGCCTGCGAACGGGTCAGTCGCTGTTGAGGAAACGGATGCCGATCTGTTTCATCCATTCTCCCTCGTCGAAGTTCTTTTCCATGTGCTTTTGAAACTGGACTTCATTGCGGCTCAGCTCTTTTCCATCCACCATATCCAAAGGCTTGATCTCGTCGCGATCCACGGCGGCCTTGTCCTGCACTTCCGGTTTGTCTCCGGCGCGGCGGTCCTTGGACTCGCGGATGGTTTCGTTTCTCTGGATCAGATCGACCAGTGCGTTGACGTCGAGGACCAGGTTGTAATCCGACAAATGGTCCAGCAGATCCAGATCCCGCAGGATTTTTATAGAGGATTTCACTTCCTTGGATGTGAGAATGGCCCGGTTGATTTCAACCCACAAAAACTCGACCAGTTTTCTTTTTGACTCATCACTGCTGTTCATGAGACCTCTTCCGTGTTTGATATTGAACGAATGCGCCGGGAAAAAATGCACGTACATTTCCCTGCAGCATCTCGGAGTATAGGGAGCGGGTATCACGGAAGCATGAAGTTGAAGTCACAAATGTGTCAACAAAAAGGCCGGCAGAGCCCAGTAATATCGGAGGTTAGGGCGTTGGCGGGGGTGTCGGTTCGGGAGGCGAAACGGGGTGTGGGAACAAATCAATGAAATTTATCGCGCAACGCGTCCATCGGGTTTTCGTAACCCGAACACGCGATCACGGATTGCGGATCGGCGAGATTTTTCGGTTTCCGGTTGATCTTGCGCGCGTAGACCGGGGTGGCGCCGCAGGTTTTGGGTTCCTTGCTGCAGAAATCGCACATGTTCAATGTTTTGAGTTTGCTGGCAGATTCCATGTCCCGGTTCGTGATTCGTTCTGTTGATCGGATGAATGTCGCCTGCGGCCGGATGATTGCGGCTGCGGAACATCCCGCCGTTCCTTCCAGTGTAACGCATTAAAATGCGAGATGATTGTTTTATTTGGTGTTAGGTCTCTATCCCGGCTCCCCCACCCAAAACGCCTGAAAAACCGGCCTTCCACCCGGTAAAAAGCGTCCGCCTGCGGAACTATTTTCCTGTTTTTTCCACGCCGTCACGCGCTTCCCGGCGCGCCTCCCCTATTAGCCGTTTGTTTTAAACGCCTTGTTTCTCCAACAGTTAATGCGGGCCTTTGGCACAGAGCTTGCTCATCTGAACCGATGGATGCGTGCCATCGGCACGCATCTCCATCCCAAAGCCGCGCCGCGTTCAGCCGGTTCGCAGCGGGAACACCTCCCCCCTGTTCCCGGGATCCGACCGGTTTCTCCGCCGTGTGTGCAGCCGCGCCTAAAAAAATTTTTTCTGTGGCCGATAAGTATTCTGCGAATGGAATTTTTCTTTACTAAAGACAACGGTTTGAAGACCGTAACCGGATGGCTCGCGGTGTTTGTGCTGCAGCTGGTTTTTGCGGGCACCCTCGCGGCGCAGATCAGCCCCCAGGGACGCGATCAGACCTACAAACAGGCGAATCCCGAGCGTTTCGACGAGCGTTTCGAAATCCCGCCCGTTCCCGAGTCCACGGTCGTCCCCATCCAGCCCGACACCCTCAAACCGCTGTTTCCGCAGAACCTCAAAAAGGTCCGGTTTCAACTCAAGGAACTGAAGGTGCGCGGCTCCACCGTTTATGCCGACACCCAGTTCATTCCCCTGTACCGCAAACTGCTGCTGCGCGAGGTGACGCTGGAGCACATCTATAAAGTCGCCAACGCCATCACCCGCAAATACCGCAACGACGGCTACATCCTGTCCCGCGCGCTGGTGCCGCCGCAGACCATCGAAAACGGCGCCGCCGTCATCGACATCGTCGAAGGTTATGTGGACAGCGTGAGAGTGCAGGGCGACATCGAGGGACCGAAAAAGCTGCTCAACGCCTACCGCAAGCGGCTGTTGAATTCCCGGCCGCTGCACGCGAAGGACCTGGAACGCTACCTGCTGCTGATGGACGACCTGCCGGGCCTTTCGGTCGAATCCGTGCTCACGCCTTCCGAGCAGAACTCCGGCGCGTCGCGGCTGACCCTGATCCTCGACCAGCAAGCCTACAACGCCCATCTCGGCGTGGACAACCGCGGCACCCGCTTCAACGGCCCGGTGCAGCTGTTTGCCGGCGCGTCCTCAAACAACCTGCTCAACGCTTACGAGCGTCTCGGCGTGCAGGGCGTGGTCACCGGCGACCCCAGCGAGCTGTACTTTGTGCGCGCGTTTTTCGACCTGCCCGTCTCCGCCGAAGGCACGCAGTTTTTTTTATCGGGCACCGTCAGCCGCTCCGAGCCCGGTTCCAGCCTCGCCGTGTTCAACGTGGAAGGCGAGAGCCACAGCTTCCGTTTCGGCTGGTCGCATCCGTTTTTGCGTTCGCGCGGCGAATCGCTGCGCGCGCAGATCGGCTACACCCACCGCAACACCGAGACCGAGATCCTCGGCGTCATCGACTCCGAGGACCGTTTGCGCGTCCTCGATCTGGGCGCGACCTACGACTACGCCGACCGCTTCCGCGGCGTCAATCTGATCCGCCTGCGATTTCATCAGGGGCTCAACATCCTCGACGCCACCGAGCCCGGTTCGGCGAACCTCACGCGCGCCCAGGGTAAAAGCGATTTCACAAAATTCACCGGCGGCTTCACCCGTCTGCAGCAGCTGGTTCCCTCCTGGATGCTGCTGGGTTCCGTGGACTGGCAATACGCGTTCGACAAGCTCCTGGCTTCCGAGGAATTCGGCGTCGGCGGCGGCACGTACGGGCGGGCCTACGATCCTTCCGAGATCACCGGCGATCAGGGGCTGGCGTTCAAGCTGGAACTGCAGCGCGCCATCGCCGTGCGCAAGCGCTTTCTGCGCGACCTGCAGGCCTACACATTTTTCGACTACGGCATGGTGTGGAACCGGGTCGATACCGCAACCGGGGCCCGCAGGCAGGATCTGACATCTGCCGGGCTGGGCGCGCGCTTCAACCTGACGGATGTTCTTTCCGGCTACATCGAAGTGGACTTTCCCTTGAACCGCAAGGTTTCCGCAGAAGGGGACCGCGATCCGCGCGTGTTCTTCAGCGTGTCTGCGAGGTACTGAACCATGAACGCATTGCACAGCGGAAAATCGGTGTTCCCCGGCCTGCTTGAGCCGGTGTCTTCCGGCAAAGCCGGATCGCCGGCCCGGCCGCGGCCCAGATCGTCCGCGAGACGCAAACTGGTGTTCGCGTTTGCGCGCAGAAAGCAAGGCCGCTGGGTCGGCGTCGTCTCCTGGCTGATCTATCTGCTGGGCGTGTTCCCGTCGCACCTGTACGCCCTGCCTTCAGGAGGCAGCGTGCAGGCGGGCGCTGCAACCATCGAAACCGTGTCGCCGGAGAAAATGGTGATCCAGCAGGCGTCCGACAAAGCCATCATCCATTGGGACAGCTTCGGCAACCAGGTCAACGAGCACATCCATTTTCAACTGCCCTCTGCGGACAGCGCCAGCCTCAACCGCGTGACCGGCAACGACCCGTCGCACATCCTGGGAAAACTGTCCTCCAACGGCAACCTCATGCTGATCAACCCGAACGGCATCCTGTTCGGCCGCGATGCGCAGATCGACGTGAACGGCCTGATCGCCACCACCACCGACATCCGCAACGAGGATTTTCTCGCCGGACAGTTCCGATTCGATCTGCCGTCATCCACCGGAGCCGGCGTGGTCAACCGCGGACGCATCACCGCCAGTGAAGGCGGGCTGGTCGCCCTCGTTGCCCCCTGGGTGGAAAACTCCGGCGTCATCAACGCCCGCCTGGGCAGCGTGAGCCTCGCCTCCGGCAGCACCTTCACCCTGGATCTGTACGGCGACCGGCTGGTGCAGCTGGGTGTGGGACAGGAATTCGCCAGCGGGCTCACCGGCCTCGACGGCGAGCCGGTCTCCGCATTGGTGAATCATTCCGGCGCCATCCACGCGGACGGCGGCATCGTGCGTCTCGATGTCAGCACGGCGCGGCATGCGCTCGACAACGTGATCAACCTGTCCGGCATCGTGCAGGCGCGCACCGCCGTCGAACAGAACGGCAAAATCGTGTTGATGGGCGGCGACACCGGGCAGGTGAACGTCTCGGGCACGCTCGACGCCTCGGGAACCGGGGCCGGTGAGACCGGCGGCAGCGTGCACGTGTTCGGCGAGAACCTCAACCTGTTCGGCAGCGCGCTGCTGGATGTTTCCGGCGACAGCGGCGGCGGCGACGTGCTGGTGGGCGGCGACTACCAGGGCGGCGGTCCCTATTTCACCGCCACCGATGCGTCCGTGGGGCAGGGCGTTTCGGTGTTCGCCGATGCGTTGAATACGGGCGACGGCGGCCGCGTGATTTTCTGGGCCAACCGCAGGATGCAGTTCCTGGGCCGCGTCCAGGCGCAGGGCGGGCGGCAGCGCGGCAACGGCGGCTTCGTCGAGGTGTCGGGCAAGGAGGAGCTCTATTTCGACGGCAGCGTGGACACCCGCGCTGCCAACGGCAACACCGGCACCCTGCTGCTGGACCCCGAACACATCATCATCGCCGACGGCGCGGGAACCTCCGCCAGCGGCGCGGCGACCTTCACGATCCACGAGAAAACCCTGGAAGCCCTCGCCGGTTTCAACAACGTCAACCTCACCGCGAACAAGTCCATCACGTTGAACGATCTTTCCGACGACGTTCTGTCGCTCAACATCAGCGGCTCCGTCACCCTCTTTGCCGGGAATGGCGACATAACATTTAAAGACACAGCGGATAAAATCACCACAAACGGAAGTCTCGACATCACGGCCAACGGCAACCTCTCATTGGGATCGCTGGATTCCAACGATCACAATATCAGGTTGTCCGGCAGAGACCTGAACTTGCAGGGCACGATCGACAGCGGCACCGGGACGACGACGCTCACTTCCTCAACCGGCGGAACAATCGGTCTGGGCGACGCGGCGGGTTCGATGTCGGTGTCCGGCGCCGAGTTGCAGCGCATCACAGCGGCAGGGCTCACAGTCGGAAACGGAGCCAGCAGCATCACGGTGGACAACGTCAGCGCCGCAGACAGCAGCGGTATCGGGACGCTCACCTTGAACGCCACAGGTTCCGGATCCTCGATCACGTTTGCGAACAGTGCTTCAACTTTTGATGCCCTGACCGCGAATGCGGGCAACGGCATTTCCGTGGATGCGAACATCGCGACGGACGGCGGCGGCCTGATTTTGAATGGCAACGCCGACGGCAGCGGCAGTTCCAGCATCGTTCTGGCAAGCGGCGTCGCGGTCAATTCGGCAGGTAACCTGGAACTGCGTTCCGCAGGCGGCGGCATCACCTCTTCCGGCAACGCGACCCTCACCTCCGGTGGAAGACTCACGCTCGGCAGCGATTTCACAAGCACCGGCGACGCGGCTCTAAACAGCAGCACGGGAATCACGCTGGCGAGCGGCATCGCCGTCACTTCCGGCGGCGTGCTGACAATGTCAACCACGACCGGCGGTGTCACCGCGCAGGGCGCGGTGGGACTTAATTCGGCAAACGGCCTGCAACTGAATGACGATCTCACGGCGCAGGGTGCGGTCGCGATCGATGCGGACACAGACGGCGACGGCGGTGCGTTCACACTGGCGGGCGGCAAAACCGTCACCACGAATGACAACGCGCTTTCCATCACCGCAGGCGACATCGTGCTGAACGGATCGATTGTCAGCGGCACAGGAACGACAACGCTGGCTTCCTCGACAGGCGGCACGATCGGCCTGGGCGACGCGGCGGGAACCCTGTTGCTCTCCGATGCCGAGTTGCAGCGCATCACAGCGAATGGGCTCACCGTGGGGGATGGGACCAGCAGCATCACGGTGGACAACGTCAGCGCCACCGACAGCAGCGGTATCGGGACGCTCACTCTGAACGCCACAGGTTCCGGATCTTCGATCACGTTTGCCAACAACGCGTCCACTTTCGACGCCCTGACCGCGAATGCGGGTAACGGCATTACAGTCGCAGCGAACGTCACAACCGACAGCGGCGGCCTGATTTTAAACGGCAACGCCGACGGCAGCGGCAGTTCCGGCATCGATCTGGCCGGTGGCGTGGCGGTCAATGCAGCCGGTAACCTGGAACTGCGCTCCGCAGGCGGCGGCATCACCTCTTCCGGCAACGCAAGCCTCACCTCCGGTGCGGAACTCACGTTCGGCAACGACTTTTCCAGCGATGGCAACGCGATCTTGAACGGCGGCACGGGCATCACGCTGGCGAGCGGCATTGCGGTCACTTCCGGCGGCGCGCTGACGATGTCGGCCACGACAGGCGGCGTCACGGCGCAGGGAGCGGTGGCGCTGAACTCGGCGGACGGTCTGCAACTCAACGACGACCTCACGGCGCAGGGCGCGGTCGCGATCGATGCGGACACTGACGGCGACGGCGGTGCGTTCACACTGGCGGGCGGCAAAACCGTCAACACGAATGACAACGCGCTTTCCATCACAGCAGGCGACATCGTGTTGAACGGATCGCTCACCAGCGGCGCGGCGGCAACGTCGCTGGCTTCCTCGACAGGCGGCACGATCGGCTTGGGCGACGCGGCGGGAACCCTGT
Organism: Nitrospinales bacterium; assembly: GCA_965223345.1. Taxonomy (GTDB): domain Bacteria; phylum Nitrospinota; class Nitrospinia; order Nitrospinales; family VA-1; genus CBDCWG01. The sequence continues at coordinate 431,302 of CBDCWG010000012.1, read as the reverse complement.
CGCTGTCCGGCGCCGAGTTGCAGCGCATCGCGGCGAATCAATTGATCGTCGGCGACGCCACAAACGGCGACATCACGGTGGACAACGTTCTCGCCGCCGACGGCAGCGGCATCGGCACGCTCACCCTCAACGCCACGAAATCGGGATCTTCCGTCTCGTTTGCCAACAACGCCTCGGCCTTCAACGCGCTCAACGTGAATGCGGGCAATGGCGTGAATGTGTCCGCAGACGTCACCGCTCAGGGCGCGGTGGCGCTCAACACCGACGCCGACGGCAACGGCAGCGGCTCCTTCACGCTGGATTCCAGTAAAAACCTTTCCACCTCCGACAACGCCCTCTCGATCACCACCGCCGGACTGTCCGTGGACGGAAATCTCAGCAGCGGCAGCGCCGATACGACGATCGAAGTGTCGCAGGCGGGAGCGAGCATCGGCGTCGGCGACAGCGCCGACTGCGGCGGCAGCTGCGACCTGCAGTTGAGGTCCGGCGATCTCAATAACATCACCGCCGGCAGCTTCACACTCGGCGGCGCCAACAACGGCGGCATCACCGTGGACGGCCTCACCGCCGCCGTGCCTCTCACGCTGGTCTCTTCGGCGGCAGGCAAAAAGGTAGCATTTGCCAACAACCCGTCTTCCTTCACCGAGCTCACGGTTCTCTCCGGCGGCACGATTTCCGACGCGGCGGACGGCACGCTCAACACCTCCGGCGTTGCCAGCTTCACGGCGGCGAACGGCGTCAGCTTCACCAATACCGCCAATGTTTTCGGCGGCCCGGTGAACCTCGCCACCACCTCCGGCAACGCCACCCTGTTCACAAACAGCGCCCTGACGCTGGGCACATCCAGTGTGGGTGGGACGCTCACGGCGACGGTGGGTGGCGGCAACGGCCTGACAGTGAACGGAACGCAAACCGCATCCGGCGGCTTGTCGCTCACTGCCGATAGCGGTCTCAACCTGACCGGCCGGCTCGTCAGCACCAGCGCGTCCGCTTCCGCCATCCAGCTCACCTCCGGCAACGGCGGCGTCTTCGACGGCGACAGCGACGGCGGCCTCGACATCGACGCGCCCGGCGGCGGACTCGTCGTTAAGAGCGTCACCGGATTCGGCACTGCATCGAACCCGATCGAAACCCGCATCGCCAGCGTCAACATCACAAACAGCGGCGATGGCGAGATCAACCTGTTCGAGACCGACAGCCTGAACATCGCCTCCATCCAGCATGCGGGGACCGGGGATGTGAAGGTATCCTATTTCGGCGCGCTCACCGGCGAGGCCAACGTGTCCGCCGCGGACGGCAGCAAGACCTTCATCAACCGCGATTTCGGCAACGTGGCGGTGGGCGGTTCGGGCAAAACCCTGTCGCAGTTGTCCACCGAAACCACGGCCAGCCGCTTTCAGACCCTGGAAGGCGAATACGCCGGGCCGTCGCTGCCGGTGAACCGCGTCCGTTCTGTGGGAGAAGCGCTCTCCGATTCGGGTGCGGGGCCGTTCGTCGCCAACCTGTTCGAGAAGGATTTCAAACTGTTTGAAGTGGCGGGGAAAAAATCCGAATACGAGGGCCTGGGCGGCTTTGCACGTTTCTGGGGACCGCTTGAGGGCGGGCAGGTGGAAGTGGCGAAGACCCGCACGCGGAAGCGGCTGCGCGAGCAGGCCAGCGTTCAGGAAGATTCGGACAGCAACCGCAACTCCCGTGCCGCCACCCGCCTGCCGCAAAAACGCGCCTCGGACAACACCGTCCTGACAGGAGAAAACCGCCCCTGATCCGCTTCTTCTTGGGCAGCGCCGGTCAGGTTTTTTGCGGAGCTTCGAGAGAAAATCCCGCGTTGTGCGCGTGCCCGGCGTTCAGTTCGTAGTCCAGGTCGATGCGCGAAACCGGGCCGAATTGTTCGCTTTCCACTGTTTCCTTATAGATCGCATCGAACCGGCGCTCGTCCTGCGGTTCCGAGGGCAGCGCCAGGTGTTCGGGTCTCAGCGGATCGCGCTTGAGCAGCGCCTGGGTGCTCGCCGCCAGCCCGAATTCCCGCCCCGCCGTGTCCAGAGCCGCCAGCGGCTCCACGCCGTCGCCGATCAACGTCTGAATGCGCTTTTCGATCGGCTGGTTTTTCTTCAGCAGCGGCGCGTGCGGATAGTCCGGTTTCGACAGGATCATGAAGTGCAGGTGCGGCCAGTAGTTGTTGATGAAATCGTCGAAGCTCACCGCCACGCCCTGGCTGAGGTGGATGTTGCGGGCGTCGGCCTCGGACTGCTGGAGCAGCGAGTTGTAGAGGTTCACGATGTTGTGCACCGAATCGTACAGCACCGCCAGATGATAGGTGTTGGGCGTCTCTTCGGTGCGGAACGAATCCATCGCCTGGATCAGGTGCACCAGCGCCGCGTGCATGTGCTCCCTGTCGAGAAACGCCGCGCTCCAGGGAAACCGCTCGCGGTACCAGGCGGGGATGTCCGCCGGGAATTCCTGCCGTGTCGAGTCCGCCGGCGGCTGGTGGTCGTTGTCGATGTAGTTGAGGATCTCGTCGAGTTCCTTGTAGGCGAGATCCAGCCCCGCGCGCACGAACGTGTAGGGAAAGAGCCGCCGCTGATAATCCATGTAGGCTTTCAGTTGCGGGTCGCGGTCTTCGTGCGCGTGTTTGTGATCCCGTTGCGTGATGTCTTTGGCGAAAATCAGCATGGCTGTCTGTCAGGGTGACCTGGGTTTGAATTGATCAGCGACCAGCTTCATCAGGTTTTGCTTTTCTTCCTCACTCATGTTTTCCACCTGGTTTTTCAGCAGGGCCAGCTGTTCCGGAGTCAGGTGCTTCAGCGACTCCTGCGCCGCATCGAACAGGCCGCCTTCTTGCCTCTCGGATGCGGAGGACTCCGCCTGGCGTTTCACCTCCGCCTGCAGGCGCTCGGCAGAATAGAAGGCGAGGTGGTTGCCCTGGATTTTGCCGTAAATCTGTTCCGCCTCCAGGTTTTTCAGCACCGCGCTCAAAGACGTCTGATGCTGCTTGCAGCTGTCGTACACCGGCTTGAACGGAAGGCGCACGGTCTTTTCCGGAAAACCGTTTTTCTCGATGGAATGTTTGATGCTCTGTTCGACCGGGCCGGGGTTCATGCGTCACCGCTGTTGAAAGAAAAATGGGTCCCCGGGCGAGCCTTTGTGATAAGGATTCTTACGCGCGGGGTGAGGAACTGGATGTAATTGTAGTATAATCGCCGCGGCGGTCCAAAAAAAGAGCGCGCGGGATGGCAAAAACCCGGCGTGATGTTTCACCCTGCACCCCGAACTTCATCCTTGAATCCAAAGCGGTCTCCGAAAAAAAAATCCCCCAGAAAATCCGGATCTGTCAAACGGCGCAATGCAAAGTCGCGGGCGGCATCTGCGCCCACGGCGGGGGTGCGCGTGGCGCTGGCGCAGGTCAACACCATCGTCGGCGATTTCGAGCACAACGCCGGCAAAATCCGCACCGCATTGCAGCAGGCCAAAAGACAACAGGCGGACGTGGTTCTTTTCCCCGAACTGACGCTGACGGGATATCCGCCTGAAGATCTTCTGCTCAAGGAAAAATTCATCCGCGAAAACACCGCCGCGCTCAAGCGCCTGGTTCCGCAGACCAAAGGCATCACCGCCGTGATCGGTTATGTGGAGGCGGAGGGGAAGACACTCTACAACGCCGCCGCGCTGCTTTCCGACGGCAAATGGCTCGCCAGCTACCGCAAGATGCAGCTCCCCAACTACGGCGTGTTCGATGAGAAACGCTATTTCACCGAAGGGGACGGGCTGGTCCGCTTCACGCAAAACGGCGTGACGCTCGGGCTCACGGTGTGCGAGGATCTGTGGGTGGAAGACGGGCCGGGCAGACCGCTGTGCCTGGAGGGCAACGTGGACGTGCTGCTCAACATTTCCTCATCTCCCTTTCACAAGGGCAAGGGTGCGGTGCGCGAACAGATGCTGCAGGAGCGCGCCAAAAATTACAAAGCCTTCATCGTGTACACCAATCTCATCGGCGGTCAGGACGAACTGGTGTTCGACGGCCACAGTCTGGTGGTGGCGCCCGACGGTACGCTGCTCGCCCAGGGCAACGCCTTCGAGGAGGAGATGATCTTCGCCGATCTTGAGGTCCGGCCCAAGCCGCAGAAAAAGACCGCCGCGAAAAAAACATCGCCCCGCATCAAGACCTACCGCGTCGCCGCGTTCAAAAAAGCCGCGCCGAAAAAGGAACTGCCCGACCGGCTCTTTCGCCGCAAAAGCGCCTGGGAGGAACTGTACTGCGCCCTGGTTCTGGGCACGCGCGACTACCTGGTCAAAAACGGCTTCAAAAAAGCCGTCATCGGCCTGAGTGGCGGCATCGATTCGGGGCTCACCGCCGCACTGGCCGTCGATGCGCTGGGGGCCGACAACGTGGTGGGCGTGCTCATGCCGTCGCCGCATTCGTCTGAACACAGCGTGACCGATTCTCTGGACCTCGGCCGCAATCTCAACATCACCACCCACACGCTGCCCATCGAGGCGGCCATGCGCGCCTACGACGCCATCCTCGCGCCGCTGTTTGCACAATGCCAGCCGGACGTGACCGAAGAAAACCTGCAGGCCCGCATCCGCGGCAACCTGCTGATGGCGCTTTCCAACAAATTCGGCTGGCTGGTGCTGACGACCGGCAACAAAAGCGAGCTGAGCGTCGGCTACTGCACCCTGTACGGCGACATGGCCGGCGGTTTCGCCGTGCTCAAGGACGTGCCCAAGACCTGGGTGTACGAGCTGTGCCGCTGGGTCAACCAGAAGGAGGGGCGGGACGTCATCCCGGAGAACATCATCACCAAGCCGCCTTCCGCCGAGCTGCGGCCCGACCAGATGGACACCGACTCCCTGCCGCCCTACGATCTGCTCGATAGGGTGCTGCTGCGTTACATCGAGGAAGACAAGCCCGTCGAAAAGCTTGGCGGCAAACCCCTGAGCGCCGCCGAGGTCAAACGCATCGTGCGGCTGGTGGATGTCAACGAATACAAGCGCCGCCAGGGCGCGCCCGGCATCAAGATCACCCCCAAAGCCTTCGGCAAGGACCGCAGGCTTCCCATCACCAACCATTTCAAAGGCTAAAGCGCCGCCCCTTCGCAGGAAACAACACGCACCCGGTGGACAAAATGCGGGATTCCTGTGGGACGTTGTTATTGAGTCCCACCCACAGCCGGTGGTACACTGGCCGCATTCCAAACCGATTGTAAAACCATGGATTCGTCAGTAGCGGGAGGTCGATCATGAAAAAGAAAATTGGCGTGGTGCTTGCCGGCTGCGGTGTGTACGACGGAGCGGAGATCCACGAATCCGTCATCACCCTGCTCGCCATCGACCGTGCGGGCGCCGAGGCGGTCTGCATGGCCCCGAACGTGGACCAGATGCACGTCATCAACCATCTGACCGGCGAGGAGATGAACGAAAAAAGAAACGTGCTCGTGGAGGCGGCGCGCATCGCCCGCGGCAACATCAAGGACATCGCGGACGTCAAGGCCGACGACATCGACGCGCTGTATTTTCCCGGCGGTTTCGGCGCCGCAAAAAACCTTTCCGATTTCGCGGTCAACGGCGAGAACTGCTCCGTGCATCCGGAAGTGAGCCGGCTGGTGCGGGAATTCGCCGCCAGGCACAAACCGCAGGGTGTCGCCTGCATCGCCCCCGCCATGTTCGCCAAGATTTATGAAGGCGGAGACGTGCAGCCCACCCTCACCATCGGCAACGACAAGGACACCGGCGCGAAGATCGAGAAGATGGGCAGCCGCCATCAGGACTGCGCCGTGCAGGATGTGGTGCTCGACGCGCAGAACAAGATCGTCTCGACACCGGCGTACATGCTGGGCCAGAACATCTCCGAGGTGGCCGACGGCATCGAAAAAAGCATCAAGGAACTGGTGAAGATGATCTGAACGGGAAACGCTCTTTCCCGGATTTCCCCTTCCCCCGGAAGTGGGGGAGGGGGTTCTGTTTGCTCCTCATTCCACCCGCAGCAAAAAAACAGCTAAAGCCCTTTTTGAAAATTCCCGCTAAGAAAATAAGTGGTGTTGCGTGAGGAAACGCCGCCGCGTTTCCCCTTATTTTCCCTTCCCCCGCGAGTGCGCATGCGATCCGAAGACAAAACCATCCTCGTCACCGGCGGCGCCGGATTCATCGGCAGCAACTTCATCAACCACCTGCACACGCGTTACCCGGAGTACCGCATCCTTCTGCTCGACGCGTTGACCTATGCCGGCAACCTCGACAGCATCGACGCGGCCCTCAAGCAGAACGGCAACTTCGCGTTCTATCACGGCAACGTCACCCAGCCCGACATCGTCAACAAGCTGGTGGCGCAGAGCGACATCGTCGTGCATTTCGCCGCCGAGTCGCACGTGACCCGCTCGATCTACGACAATTCCCTGTTCTTCGAAACCGACGTGATCGGCACGCAGGTGATCGCCAATGCCATCGTCAACCATCCCGTGGAGCGGTTCGTCCACATCTCCTCCTCGGAGGTGTACGGCACCGCCCTGCACAGCCCGATGGACGAGGCGCACCCGTTGAACCCGATGAGCCCCTACGCCGCCGCGAAAGCCGGCGCCGACCGGCTGGTGTATTCCTACGTCCACACCTACGGCATCCCCGCCGTCATCGTGCGTCCCTTCAACAACTACGGCCCCTGCCAGCATCTGGAAAAAGCCATCCCCAATTTCATCATCAGCGCCCTGCTCGAACAGCCCCTCACCGTGCACGGCACCGGCAAAAGCTCGCGCGACTGGATGTTCGTCGAGGACACCTGCGAGGCCCTGTGCCGCATTCTGCACGTCGAGGCCGACAAGGTGGTCGGCGAGTCCATCAATCTCGGCACCGGGATCGACACCCCGGTGGAAACCATCGCCAAAAAAATCCTCGCCCTGTTGAACCTGCCCGAATCCTACCTCAAGTTCATCGACGACCGGCCCGGTCAGGTGAGCCGCCACATCTCCTCCACCTGGAAGGCCAAACGCCTGCTCGGCTGGGAGAGCCGCGTGTCGCTCGACGAAGGCCTGGCGCGCACGGTGGATTTTTACGTCAACAACCGCGGCTGGTGGCAGAAGTTTCTCTGGATGAAAGAGCTGTGGGGACAGAACGCCGAGGTCCTGGCGAAGCGGGAAAACCTCGTGGCCGGCCGCTGCGATGCGCTCTGAACCCGGGCGCCGCGCCGACCGCGCGTCTTCCTGAGCAGAACGGACGCCATGCGCCTCGCGATCCTGCAGCCCTCCTACCTTCCCTGGCTGGGGTATTTCGACCAGATGAACCGGGTGGACACCTTTGTGTATCTGGACGATGTGCAGTACACCCGGCGCGACTGGAGAAACCGCAACCGCATCCGCACGCCGGCCGGCTGGATGTGGCTCACGGTACCGGTATTGCAGAAAAACCAATATCATCAGAGTCTCAAGGAGACCCGCATCGATGCGGCGCTTCCCTGGCAGCGCAAGCACAAAGAGGCGATCCGCTGCCAGTACGCCCGCGCCCCGCATTTCGAAACGCATTTCCCTTATTTCGATGCCCTTTATGGCAAGCGCTGGACCTGGCTGGTGGACCTGTGCGTCGAGACCACCGAACACCTTAAAAAGGCTTTAACAATCCCCACGCGCACGGTAAAATCCTCGGAGTTGCAGGTGGGGAGCGCGCGTGGGGAAAAGATCCTCGCACTGTGCGCGAAACTGGGCGCGCAGCACTATCTGAGCGGCGACGCCGCCCGCGCCTACCTTTCCCCCGAAGCGTTCGCGCAACGCGGAATCGGCCTGGAATATCAAAACTACCGCCATCCGCAGTATCCGCAGCGCCACCCGGGGTTCGTCCCCTATCTGTCCGTGATCGACCTGCTGTTCAACGTGGGAGAAGCCAGCCTTGCGGTCATCGAAAACGGCCACAGCGAAACGGCCGACCTCAAAGCGCCCGCGGCTGGAGTCCCTCAAACCCTTTGATCATGCTGGATTTTAGATTTCTACAGAAAATACTGCCGAGGGTGTATTCCTTCTTGCCCTTTTATTTTCGTCCCGAGTCGTCGTTCCCGCCGGTGCAGACGTTTTTCGAGGTGACCTACCGTTGCAACCTGCGTTGCGACATGTGCCATTACCTGGAAATCATCGAGGACACCGAGACCCACAAAACCTACAAAAACGAGTTGAGCACCGCCGAGGTCAAGCGGGCGATCGACGCCGTGCCGCGCCGCACGCTGATCACCTTCACCGGCGGCGAGGCCTTCATGAAAGCCGACTTTCTCGAGATCCTGCGCTACGCCGGACGCCGCCACAAAGTGCACGTCATCACCAACGGCACGCCGCTCAGCGAGCCGGTGGTGGAAAGCCTGCTCGACATGCGGGTGCGCTCGATCTGGGGCTCGGGCCTATTCTACGTCGGTGTGTCCCTGGAAGGGCACGAAGAACTGCACGACCGCATCACCACCGTCCAGGGCTCGTTCAAAAAAACCACCAAAGGACTCGAGTGCCTGTTGCGGCAGCGAAAGGAACGCGGGACCGGCTACCCGCTCGTCCACCTCACCTGCGTGATCAAGCGCAACAACGTCATGGACCTCGTCCCGTTGTACGACTACGCCAACAGCCTGGGCGTCAACGTCTGCAATTTCGTGCTGGAAAACCCCGCCACCTACTGGCACGGCAAGGGCTACGATCAGGATCGGCACCTTAGAACCCCGTCTCAGCCCGTCGAGGAGATCTCGCCCGTGGTGCTGGGGGAGCAACTCGCCCGGCTCACCGCCTGCAGCCGCTCGCACAAAACCAAGCTGCGGTTTTCCCCCAATTTCATCACGCCCGAGGAAATCGTGCGCTACTACTCCAACGAGAGTTCCTACACCGACTACCGCTGCCGCGTGCCGTGGACCAAGATGGCGGTGTCCGCCTACGGCGATGTGTTCAGCTGCCCGCATGTCCGCCTGGGGAGTTTCGATTTTCAGACCGGAACCGCCCCCTGGCATTCCGAGCGGGCGCAGGAATTTCGCAGGCTGCTGAAAAAGGAGAAGATCTTTCCCGGCTGCCTGGGCTGCTGCCAGTCCGAATACATCGGCAAGCAGGGCCCGCCGGTGGAGCCGATCCGCGTGAAGACCGGCGTCTTCGACGAAACGCCGCAAAAAGAGCTGGTCACCCAGCCGCACTGCAATGTCTGACGCGGGTCGTATCGATGTCTCCGTCGTGGTGCCCGTCTACAACGAAGCCGCCATTCTGCCGGAGTTGTGCGACCGGTTGAAAAAGGTGTGCGCGAATCTCGGCGTCCCCTATGAAATGCTGTTCATCGACGACGGCAGCACCGACGGCTCCTTCGACATTCTGAACGAATTCAAGCGCCACGACGACACCCTGCGTCTGGTGCGCTTCACGCGCAACTTCGGCCAGCAGGCGGCGGTGCTCGCCGGATTCCGCGCCTGCCGGGGAGAGCGCATCGTGCAGCTCGATTCCGATTTGCAGCATCCGCCCGAGGAGATCCCCAAACTGCTCGCCGCGCTCACAGGATCGGTGCAGCTCGTCACGACCGTTCCGCGGAAACGGCGCGACGGGTTGCTGCGCGTCCTGGGATCGAAAGCCCTGCACGCCATCGCCCGGCTGTTGTTTGGAAAAAAATTCCATCTCAACCTGAGTTCGTTCCGCGCCATGCGACGAAACGTCATCGAAAAGGTGGGCGCTTCCAGCGACCGCTCGCACTACATGGCGGTGCTCATGAGCTGGATGGGGTTTCCTTCGGCGGAGATCGAGGTGGAGCACCACGACCGGCTTAAGGGCAACACGAAATATTCCATCCTCAACCTGGTCAAGCTCACCTGGGATCTGGTCACCGGTTACTCCAACCTGCCGCTGCGGGCGGTGACCTACCTGGGGCTGCTCGGCGCCGGCACCGGCTTCGCCGTGATGCTGTTTCTCATGTATCAGCGCATCGTGCAGGGAATTCTGATCGAAGGTTTCATCGTTCTGTCGGCGGTGTTCGCGTTCCTCGCCGGCGTGCAGCTTCTGTCGATCGGGTTTCTCGGGGAATACCTGGGAAGGGTGCACCTGCAGATCCAGAACCGGCCCGACTACATCGTGTTAGAGACTGTGGACTGATGCAGATCCGGAAACTCACCTCGCTCATCATCGAGCCGACCAACACCTGCAACCTGCGCTGCTCCTTTTGCTTCGTCACCGAGGGCATGACCCGGCCCGAGGGATTCATGTCCTTCGACCTGTTCAAAAAAGTCATCGACGACACGCCGGGGCTGGAGCATCTGTGCATGCACAACTGGGGCGAGCCCCTTCTCAACAAAGACATCTTCCGCATGTTCGACTACGCCCACGCCAAAGGCGTCCGGCACATCGTCATGAACACCAACGGCACCCTGCTCACAGACAAAATGCTGGACAAAATCCTCGCCTCGCCGTTGAGCATCATCCGCTTTTCCATCGACGGCTCGGCGGAAACCTTCGAGCGAATCCGCGGCGTGCCGCTGGAGAAGATCGAGCGCAATATTTTAAAGCTCAAACGCAGAAAAGAGCGCGAACGGCCCGCCCTCAGCATGGGCGTGGTGTTCACCGTCGAAGAGGACACCTGGCAGGACGTGAATACCTACATCCGTCACTGGGAGCGAATCGTCGATCACGTCCGCACCCAGCCCAAGCTCATCCAGAGTCCGCGCAAAGAGGTGTGCCCGGAACCCTTCGGCAAAGACTACGGCAAGCTCGTGGTGCTGTGGGACGGCACCGTCATCCCCTGCTGCGTCGATTACAACGCCACGCTCAAACTGGGCAATGCCTCAAACGACCGCATTCCCGATCTGTGGCGGCGCGGCCGCATCGAATCCCTGCGCGCGGAGCACCGGGCGGGAAAGTTCCCCGCCGTCTGCGAAAACTGCAACGAGTGCGAGACGGTGGCGACTGGAAAACGGTTTTTTTATCCCCAGGACCTGAAATCGCCCGCCCCTTTGTGACCGGAACATGACCCCCGCCCTGAAAGACAGCGCCGCGCTGCAGGAGGCCATCCTCGACGCAAACCGTGAGGTGCACGCCCGCGAGGGCGCGCTGTACCTGGCGCGGCACCCCGAGCAGACCAACCGCTTCATCGACCGGGTGCGCAAACAGGCGCTCGACAGCCTATGCGCTCAACTGAGCGGGCCGCGGGTGCTCGATCTGGGCTGCGGCACCGGTTACCTGTATCTGGAGCTTTTGGCGCGCGGGTTGGAAATGACCGGCGTCGATCTCTCGCGCGACATGCTGGCGGCGCTGGAAAAACGCATTCCGCCTGCGGCGCCCTCCCGCCTCGTGGAAGCGGACGTGGCGGCGTTTCTGCAACGTGCCGATGATGCGTACGACGGCATCGTCTGTTCCGCCCTGCTGCACCACCTGTACGATTACAGGGCGGTGCTGGCGCAGGCCTGCCGCGTGCTCAAGCCCGGCGGCCTGCTGTTGATCTTTTTCGAGCCGCTCAAGCAGGAGATCGCTTCGCCGCTGCGCTACCGGCTGCACCGGATTTTGGCCCAAATGGATGAGGCTTTGTACCGGTGGCAAATGCAGCGCCAGGGGATCGCCGTTTTCGAAGAGGACTACAGCCTTTCGGATTACCAAAGACGCTTCGGCGGCATCGATCCCGCTGCCGTTTGCGACGCGCTCGCATCCGAAGGCGTCGCCGTTCAGGAGATGCAGACCTGTTGCGCCCGCCGTCACGCCCTGTTCGCGCGCATCGCCACCTCGATTCTGCATACTCACAACACCTTCCACCTGCTGGCGAAAAAAAACGCCGTGCCGCACACCGGATCTCAATCCGGCGCGCCTTCGCAGCGCTAGCGCGCGCAGCGGAAAAATTTCCCCCGCGGCCCGATTGCAAACGGCATTTCTTTTCAAGCATGAATGGAGAAATTTTTTTCTTCTTTCAGTGCGTGTCGGTGGTAGGCTGAAAAAATTAGGATTCAATTTATTAAAAAAGTTTTCGATCTGTGATATGATCCCTAAAAAATTCTTTCCAACTGAATTTTAAGGAGTAATTCATGCGGAAGCCATTCCTTTCCCGGGCAGTGAAACCGTGTCGCCGGCTCGCACTCATCGCAGCCGTCCTGGTATTGATTTCCAGTTGCACCAGTTTTCCCGCCAAAAGCGTGTTGCCGAATGAGTCGATCCTCATTGAAAACAGACATTCCGTCAAGCTGATCGTGTTCATCCACGATCTGAACGGTGGCCCGATCGACACCTGGTCCGATCCGCAAAACCAGCCGGCATTTTTCTGGCCCGAGCGGTTTGCCCAGGAAAAGGGATTTCATAACGCCGACGTCCTGTCGTTTGCTTACCAAGGCGACTGCGGGCCCGGCTTCAGCATTCAGCAGACCGCGCAGCAACTCGCCGAAGAGATCAACACGCTGCTGCCCAGCCACGATCATTATCAGTCCCTGTCCATCGTCGCCCAGGGCGTGGGCGGATTGATCGCCCGGGAGTTCGTGCTCGGCCATCCGGAAAACCTCGACCGCCGGGTGTTGCTCGATAAAGTTGTCCTTTTGGGCACACCCAATCTCGGCAGCGGCTACAAAAACGTGGCGGCCCACCATTGCCCGGGAAATTCGGGTGCGCTGCAGGCGGCGAGCCGCGAGAAGCTCGATCCGTTGAACCAGAGGTGGCGCGAACAGTTTCTCAAACCCAAAAGCGGCCGCACGGTGGACATCTATGCGGGCTACGAACTGGTCCCCTCCGGACCGATGGGCACCGTCGTCGGCAAGGAGTCCGCGAAACTGTTTTCCCGCCAGTCGCAGCCGTTCATCAAAAATCACGCGCACCTCTCGCAGCCGCATGGATCGGCGGACCCCGTGTATCTATGGGTGCGGCAGATTCTCCTGAAAAAGCCGCGCGACCCGAGGGTGCAGCGGTTTGCGGATCCCGAAGTCATCCGCATGGAAGAAGTGATCTTAAGGATGCGCGATGAGCTGAAAGGCAGCGAGCTGGAACCGGTGCTCGGCATGGTGGACCGCGGAGCGCTGGATCAGGCGCATGCCGCCGTTTCCGCGGCAGAGCGCAAGGGCACAGGAACCGACCCCGCCCTGATCGAATTCACCCGCGCGCGCATCTACGAGCTGTCTCTCGATTACCGCAACGCGCTGCTGTTTTATGAAAAAGCCGTGCAGCTGGAGCCCAACAACTCCGCCTATCTCAACGACACCGGCGTCGTGCATCTGATCCAGGGCAATTACGACACCGCCCGCGATTATTTCGAGCGCGCGCTCGAAAGCGACCTGAAGCTGGTCGGATCCGATCATCCCAACGTCGCGGTGCACTGGAGCAACCTGGGCGACCTCTGGCGCAAGCAGGGCGACTACGATAAAGCGACCGCCTATTACGACAAGTCCCTCAACAGTTTCTTAAAAACCATCGGCCCCGAGCATCCCTTTGTGGCGCGCATCTGGAATCACAAAGGCACCGCGCACTACAACAACGGCGAATACGATCTCGCCGTCGCCAACTGGGAGAAATCGTTGAACAGCGAGATGCGAATCTACGACGGCAACCACCCGACCATCGCGAAACGCTGGAACGACCTCGGCGAGGCCTGGCGCAAGAAGGGCGAATACGACAAGGCCATCCGCCTGCACCAGAAAGCGCTGGAAAGCAATCTGAAGACGTATGGTGAGGATCACCCGGTGGTCGCCCGCAACTGGAACTATCTCGGGGAAGCGTGGCGCAAGAAGGGCGAGTACGACAAGGCCATCCAGTACCATGAGAGGGCGCTGCTCACCGACATGAAGGCCCTGGGCCCGGCGCACGAAAACGTCGCGCACGACTGGACCAACCTGGGGACCGCCTGGCGGCGGCAGGGCGACCAGGAGAAGGCCATCGCCTACTACGACAAAGCCCTCGACAGCTTCAACAACATCTACGGCAAAGGCCATCCCAACGTCGCCATCCTCTGGAACAACCTGGGCTCCGCCTGGAAAGCCAAGGGCGAGGAGGAGCGGGCGCTGGATTATTACGAAAAAGCCCTGGCCAGCAATCTCAAATCGCTCGGGCCCAATCACCCGACCGTGGCGCACGACTGGAACAACCTCGCTTCCATGTGGCACGACAAGGGCGATTACGACAAGGCCATGGAGTACTATCAGAACGCCCTGACCATCTTCAAAAAGTCGAACCTGCCGCACAAAGTCGCGGTGGTGGAGACCAACATCGAGCGCACGCTCAAGAAGAAAGGCATGGCGCGTACCTCTGCGAATTGAGAGAGCGCAACCGGTGGTGAGGTGAACTAGACGATTTCCAGCTGCTGGATGCTGGAGAGAGCGGTCGATTTGACCAAGGCGTCCTCGCCCGCCGAGGTCAGCCGGTTGCCCGCGACGTTCAGGTGGGTCAGGCCGGACAACGCCGTCGATTCCGCGAGGTAACGCGCGCCTTCGTCCCCGATCATGTTCAGGCTCAACACCAGCCGTTTCAGGTTCGACAGCGTGGTGGATTGCGCCAGCGCCCTGGTGCCCTGCGCGTGGATCCAGTTTTCGTTTTCCAGGTAGAGCGAAACCAGGCCTGAGAGCGTTTTCGAGCGCGCGATCGCCGCCGCGCCCCGGTCGGAAATATTGTTGTTGTTGAGCCGCAGCGACTTGAGTCCGGAAAAGTAGGGGCTTTTCGCCAGCGCTTCGGCGCCTTCCGCATCCAGCCGGTTTTCCCCCAGATCCAGCGTTTCCATCCCCTGCATGTTCTTCGATTTGGACAGCGCGCGCACCCCTTCCGCGCGGATGTCGTTGTTGTTCATGTCCAGCATCCGCAGTCCGCAGAGCGTTTTCGACTGCGCCAGCGAGATGGCGCTGTCGGTGGTCAAAGAATTGTTGATGATCTGCAGTTCCTCGACGCTTTGAAACAGGTCCGACTCCGCCATCGCATAAAACCCGTCGTCGCCGATGTGGTTGTTGTTCAGGATCACGTGTTTGAGTTTGGGAAACGGCCGCGCCCGGCTCAGCGCCTCCATGCCCGCCGCGGTGATGTTGTTGTCCGAAAGGTCCAGCGTTTCGAGCGCATCCAGCACCACATGGCCGGCGATCGCCTGCATGCCCTCATCGCCCAGGCAGGTGTCGCGCAGGTTCAGGTGCGTGAGCTGTTTTGCCAGCGGCGATTCCCCCAGCGCCTTGATGCCGAGAGCTTCGATGCGGTTGTAGGAAAGATCGAGTTCGGTGAGGCGGGAGAGACCCGCGGCCATGAACAGCACCTTCGCGCCCAGCATGCCGATCTCGTTGCCCGAAAGGTTGAGCGTTTCCAGTTGCGCGAGGTGTGTGCATTTGGAGAGGTAGAACAGGCCCTCGTCGTCGAGGTTGTTGTTGAACAGCGACAGCGATTTCAGGTTGGAGAACAGTTTCGAGGTCACCAGATGCGCGAGCCCCGCCGTGGTCAGCCCGGTCTGATCGAGGTTGAGACCGGTGAGGCGCGCCAGCGGTTCCATACCCGCCAGCGCCTCAAAATCCGTTTCCGAGAGCTGGCAGCTGGACAGGTCGAGCGATTTTTTATCGAGGCTGGATTTCTGCTGCACCAGTTCCGCCAGCCCCGGATTGTGCGTGTAGCGCTCGAAATAGCGGAGAAACTCCAGGCTGTCGTCGATGTCCTTGGCTTCCGTCATCGGTCACTCGGTTTGTGGGAGTCACCAAGTATAGCATTTTCAAAACCGGGGGACCAAGCGGGCGAGCCTGCACTGGCGATACGATTTTCGGGAGGGGGAACCGGACGGCAGCCGGTCAGTTGATGCGCACGGAGACGGCCTTGGAGACGCCCTGCTCCTCCATCGTGATGCCGTACAGCACGTCGGCGAAGGACATGGTCTGCTGGTTGTGGGTGATGAGGATGAACTGGGTGTTCACCGCCATCTCCTTGAGCATTTCCTGAAAGCGGATGACGTTGGCGTCGTCCAGCGGTGCGTCCACCTCGTCCAGCAGGCAGAACGGGCTGGGGCGCACCTTGAAGACGGCGAACATCAGGGCGATGGCCGTCATCGATTTTTCGCCGCCGGACAGCAGCGTCAGGTTCTGCATGGTTTTCCCGACCGGGTTGGCGGTGATCTCGATGCCCGATTCCAGCGGGTTGTCCGGTTCGGAAAGCGACAGCTCCGCCTTGCCGCCCTGGAACAGGCGGGCGAAGATGGCCTTGAAGTTTTCGTTCACTTTTTCGAACGTTTCCAGAAACCGTTCGCGCGTGGTGTGGTTGATCTTTTCGATGGTGGCGTGCAGCGTGACGATGGAATCGGAAAGGTCCTCCTGTTGCTTTTTCAGGAACGTGTAGCGCTCGTTGGTTTCCTCGAAATCGGAAAGCGCCGCTAGGTTGACTTCGCCCATTTTGGCGACCTTGCCCTTCAGCTCGCGCACCCGCTCGTCGGCGGGCCCTTCGTCCACCGCATCGTCGTAGGCCGCTTTCATCTCGTCCAGCGTGGCGTTGAAATCGTCGTAGGCTTTCTCTTCCAGGTGTGCCATCTGAATGCGCGTTTCCGAACGCTTGAGCTCGGTTTTCGACAGGCTCTCCGTCAACTCCTGCAGCTCGCGCGCCAGTTGCTTGGCCTCCTGCTCCATCCCGCTGCGCTGTTCTTCCTTTTCCGTCAGCGCTTCCTCTTCCCGCACCACGGTCTCCTGCAGCGCGTCCCTGTCGCGCACATTCTGTAAAATTTCTTTTTCCAGCCCCTCGATGGCGCCGCGGGTTTCCTCGATCCTGCGCTTGTTCTGCGACTGGTCTTCCTCACGTTTTTGAATGCGGTGCCGCAGGTTCTCCTGTTGCAGGTCGAGCCGTTTGATTTCCGTCAGCGTGTTTTCGCGTTTGCCGATCAACGAGGCGATGCGCACCTGGATGGCACCGATCTCGCTGGACTGCGTTTCCAGTTCCCGCCGCTTGCTCTCCAGTTCCGCTTTCAGCTCGTTCGCCTGCGCCTCGCCGCGGTTTTTTTCCGCTTCCGCTTCGGCAAGCTCCTGCGTCAGCGTTTCCTTCTGCCGGTTCAACGTTTGCAATTCCTCCGAGCCGCTGGATTTTTCCGACTGCAACGCGTACAGCCGCGCTTCCAGCCGTTCGATTTCCTTGATCAACTGCTCGATGTCCTTTTGCGACTGCGTCTGCGTGATTTCGCTCTCGTGCACCGAGGATTCGATGTGCTTGAGCCGTTCCTTGAGCCCGCCCAGCGTGGCCTGCATGTCCTCCAGTTCGCGCTGCTCGTTATCGAGCTGCGCTTTCAGGCGCTCCACCGATTCGGAGCGGGTCTCGATCTCGCGGTTGCGCGACAACAGGCCCGCCGAGCTCTTGTTCACCGCGCCGCCCGAGACCAGCCCCTTGGAATCGATGGTCTCGCCGTTTTCCGTGACGCAGGTTCCCGAAAAGTCCGCGCTCTGGTGCATCGAAAGCGCCGTGTCGAAATCCTGCACCAGCACCACGTTGCCGAGCAGCAGTTCCAGCGCCGGCCGGTATTCGTCGCGGCATTCGATGAAATCGAGGATGCGCCCGCGCACGGCGGGGTTGCCGTTGAGGTGCACCGGCTGCGCCGGGGAACTCTTGGCCTTGAGCGGAATGAACGAGCCGCGGCCCGACTGCCGGTTCTTGAGATAGTCGATGGCGGCGATGGTGTCGGAATAGGAATCGACGATGATGCTCTGCAGTTTTTCCCCCAGCACCGCCTCCAGCGCCGGTTCCAGCTCCTTCGGCGCTTTCAGCACGTCCACCAGCACCTCGCGCAGCCCGGCCGGGCGGCCGCCGTTGCCGTTTTCGGTCATCAAAGACTGGATGCCCTCATCGAACCCGGCGAATTTCTCGCGCAGTTCCTTGAGCGAGGAAAGCAGAGACGCCTGGGTCAGGTAATCTTCCTTCAGCGCCGCGAGCGAATCGGTTTTCGCCTGCAGCCTGTCGCCGAATTCCTGCGTCTCCTGCTGGCAGAGTTCCTTTTTTTCCTTCAGCCGCGACAGCGCTCGCAGCCGCTCGTTCTGTTCTTCCTCCGCCTGCGTGTGCGACACCCGGCTGGCTTCCGCCAGGCTGCCGGTTTCCGTGAGCTCCTGGAGCAGCTTTTCTTCCAGCGATTCCAGATGCTGCCGCCGGGTTTCCAGCGCCGTCAGTTCGTTGTTTTTCGTGGCGATCGTCTGGTACAGCGAGCGGACGCGCTCTTCCTCGGTGCGCACGCGGCTCTCCTTTTCCGCCAGCGCGGTTTTTTCCTCTTCCAGCGCCTGCGACCGCGTCTTGAGCACGTCTTCCTGCTCGTTGATCTCGCCCGACACCTGGGTGAGTTCCGTGCGCTGCTGCTCCACTTCCGCGGAAAACGAGGCGATCTCCTCGTTCATGCGCCGCACTTCCTCCTCGGCGGCCTGGATGTCCGTTTCGGCCTGGGTGATCTGCGACTGCTTGAGCTCGATGTTGTGCTCCAGCTTGCTGATCTGGCCCGCCAGCTCGTGCGTGCGTTCCTTTTTCTCGTTGAGCGCCGTGGAGAGTTCGTCGATTTCGACGTTGAGTTCGGTGATGCCGTTTTCCAGCGTCGAGGCCCGCGCCGCCTGCTGCGTCTTGTGCTCGTTTTCCCGCGCGAACTGTTCCTCGATGTCTTTGAGGTCGCTCTGGTAGTGGCGGTGTTTCTTGGAGAACAGCTTGAGGGACAGCTCCTTGATCTCCGCCTGGTATTTTTTGTAGCGTTCGGCTTTGGCGGCCTGGCGCTTCAGCGATTCCACCCGCCGGCCCAGCTCCTGCACGATGTCGGTGATGCGTTCCAGGTTCTGGCCGGACGATTCCAGCTTGCGGATCGCCTCGTTGCGGCGGTGCTTGAATTTGAGGATGCCCGCCGCCTCTTCGATGAGGATGCGCCGCTCCTCGGGCTTGGAGGTGATGATGTCCTGGATGTGCCCCTGCTCGATGACGGTCAGCACCTTGGGGCTGATGCCGATGTCGAGCAGAAAGTCGGTGATGTCCTTCAGGCGGCAGGGCACCTGGTTGATGTAAAACTCACTTTCGCCGGAGCGATGGTAGCAGCGGGTGATTTTTACCTCTTCCGATATATTGGGCACGCTGGCGATGCGGATGCCGGCCGGCACACGCGTCAAAGTCAACGATATTTCAGCGCGGTTCACCGGCTTGCGCGAGCCGCTGCCGTTGAAGATCAGGTCGGTGATGCGGGTTCCGCGCAGCGATTTGGAGCTCTGCTCGCCGATCACCCAGCGGATGGCGTCGGAGACGTTGCTCTTGCCGCAGCCGTTGGGACCCACGATGGCGGTGAAGCCGTTGTTGAAGTTCAGCGCCGTGCTGTCCACGAACGATTTGAAACCTTCCAGTTCCAGACTTTTTAGTAGCATGTGTCGGTCGTTACCCCTGAAAAATGAAACAAATAACCCTCCATTTTATGCTCGAAGATATCCCAATAATTGGGTAAAGTAAAGTGAAATTATACTATCTCTGGTATAGATGTTGAGTGAGTGCACTATATATGGTGTAGGCCGGAAAGCCCGTCCGCAGGCCGGGTACGGGTCTGCGCGCGGCAACCGGGTTTTTTCCGCCGGGCGCGCCTGCTAGAATGGCCGCCACCGCAACGCAACGTGATTCAGGAGACGACGCACCATGAAATTTTACGGCTACAACAAATGCGGCACCTGCCGCAAAGCGAAAAAATACCTTCAGGGCAAGGGTTTGGAGTTTCAGGACATCGACATCACCGAAACGCCGCCGCCCAAGACCGTGCTGAAAGCCGCCCTCAAAACCCGCGATCTGAAAAAGCTGTTCAACACCAGCGGGCAGCAATATAAAGAACTCAAAATCAAGGACAAACTGCCTTCCCTGTCGCAGGAGCAGGCCCTGGATCTTTTGGCCGGCAACGGCAGGCTGATCAAACGGCCCATCGCCGTGGACAAGGACCGCATCACCGTGGGCTTCGACGCCGCGGAATTCGCCTCGGTCTGGGGCTGAGGCAATCGGGATCGGAAACCCATGAACCTGTTCGCCATCACGACGCAACTGAAAAGCCGCTATCCCGTGGTGCGGGAATCGGTGGAACCGCACCCGCAGCGCGCGGCGGTGCTGGTGATCCTGTTCGCCAAACGCGGCGAAGCCCACACCGTCATGACCAAGCGGGCGCTGGATCTCAAGGTCCACGCCGGTGAGATCGCCTTTCCGGGCGGCGTCGTCGAACCCGACGATCCCGACCTGCTGGCCACCGCGCTCAGGGAAACCGAAGAGGAGATCGGCGTCGAGGTGTCGCCGGCGCAGGTGATCGGCCGCCTGCCCACCGTGGAGACGCTCACCGGATTCGAGATCGCGCCGTTTGTCTGCCAGGTGGACGCCGCGCTGCGCTACCGGCCCTGTCCCGATGAAGTGGATGCGGTGCTGGAGATCCCGCTCGCCGCGCTGCTTTCCACCCAGCAGCGCGACATCGGGTTCAAGGAGTCCGACGGCATGGTGGTGTACTGGCACAAGCACCACCGCATCTGGGGCGCGTCCGCGAAAATCCTTCAGCAGATCGAAAGCCTGCACGTGCTGTGAGCGCGCTTCGCTCCCCTTCGAACGCAACACCGGACAAAAACGCGCCGACTCAACCGGCCGCGCCGAGGTTTTTGCCATGAAACCCGTCCACCTGCTGTTCCTGGCGCCGCACTGGCGCGTCGCGCTCATCCGCGCCTTCCGGGAAGCGCGCAGCGCCCACGCAGACACCGGCAAGCTCGTCGGCGCCGACAGCGATCCGCTCGCCCCGGCCCTCAATGTGTGCGACCGCGCCCACACCCTGCCGCCGTTTTCCGATCCCGCCTGCATCGATGAGCTGCTCGCCATCTGCCGCGCCGAATCGATCACCGCGATCCTGCCGCAGACCAACAAAGCGGTGGAGTTTCTCGACCGCCACCGGCAGGCCTTTGCGGATGCCTCGTTGCTGGCCTATCTGGAAAGTCCCGAAACGATCGCGACCTGTCACGACAAACGGCAGCTGACGCGGTTTTGCGCAGAACATGAAATCCCCACACCGCAGACGCGATGCGACGCGGACGCACAGTTTCCGCTCATTGCCAAACCGCGCCGCGGGGAAGGCGGCAAAAACACCTTTAAGATTGAAAACGGCGAGGATCTTGAATACTGCAAACGCAGGCATCCTGAACATCTGATCCAGCAGTTCATTACGGGCCGCGAGTTCACCATCGACTGGTTTTCCGACCGTACCGGCACGCCGCGCTGCGTGGTGCCCCGCGAGCGGCTGGCGGTGCGCGGCGGCGAGGTGATGGTGAGCCGCATCCACCTCGATCCGGCCCTCGTCGCCGCGGCCACCACCCTGGCTTCCCGTCTCGGACTCCAAGGCCCCTGCAACCTGCAGGGGATACAAGACCAAACGGGCAAATTTTTTTTCACCGACGTCAACCTGCGGTTCGGCAGCGGATCGGTGCACACCATCCAGGCCGGCGGGCGCATCCCCGAGATGATCCTGCGCGACCTCGCCGGTGAAGATCTGCGCTCCGTCGTCACGGATGTGCGCGAAGGGTCCGTCATGACCCGCTACATCGATGCGTTTTTTCCTTCCTGATGTCGTATCGCCGTCGCGAACGGCGGCCAGCTTTACAAAAAGCGCGTTCCGTCTTACTATTGAGCCGCACAGGCGCACCAACCCGAAGGGAGAACCCATGCGCAACGTTTCCCTCGTGCTCCCTCTCCTGCTGGTTCTGGGAACCGGAGAAGCCAACTCAGAACCGCAGGGCACGGCACCGGCAAGAAACGACATCGCTTTCTATCGCCAGCAGGTTCTGGAGCGGCCCGAAGACCCCGAAGCGCACTACGATCTGGGGGTGGCGCTGGCGCGGGGCGGCGAATACGAAGCCGCCGTGGCGCCGCTCACCGAATCGATCCGGCTGAACGCATCGGACGCCGACGCGCACCATTATCTTGGGCTCGTGCACGCCAGTCTGCGGCAGTTCGACAAGGCGGAGGAACACTGCGAAAAAGCCCTCGCGCTCGATCCCGAATTGATCGAAGCCCGGGCCAACCTCGTCATGGTGTATG
The DNA here is from genome assembly GCA_965223345.1 of Nitrospinales bacterium. Lineage (GTDB taxonomy): Bacteria > Nitrospinota > Nitrospinia > Nitrospinales > VA-1 > CBDCWG01. The sequence continues at coordinate 409,379 of CBDCWG010000012.1, read as the reverse complement.
AAAACACCGGCCGCCTGGAAAACCTGCTCGATCACCTGCAGGTGCTCGTCAAAAAAAAGCCCGCCGAAGCCCGCTATCATGCATTGCTGGGCTCCGTCTACCAGCGCATCGGAAAGCTCGAACAAGCGGCGCCCGAGTTGCAGTTCGCGGTGGATCTGGACCGCACCGACGCGGTCAGTCATCAGAAGCTGGGCGAGGTCCTGCTCTCCCTGAACCGGCACCGGGAAGCGATCGTCCCTCTCACCCAGGCGGCAACATTGAGGCCGCATCTCGCGGAGACGCATTACAATCTCGGAACCGCATACGCCCATACGGGCCAATGCGAAAACGCCGTCGCGGCGTTCGAAAAAGCGCTGGCCCTGTATCCCGATTTCGCCCAGGCGCACGCCAATCTGGGCGTGTGCCACCAGAAACTCGGCAACCGCGAAGCGGCGCGCGCCGCTTACGAAAAAGCCCTGGCGATCGATCCCGGCCTCAAGGCGGTGCGGCACAACCTGAACACCCTCAAAGGCACTTCCCGGAGCAACCCTGCAAAATGAACCAAGCTAAAACAAAGCTCGCCTTTGCCCTCGACGTTCCCGACAAGCAGGCGGCGTTGAGTCTCGTCCGCCAACTGGAAGGCAGCGTCGGCTGCTTCAAGGTCGGGCTCGAACTGTTCGTGCGCGAAGGGCCGGATATCCTCCGCATCGTTCGGAATAACTCCACGGCAGACATCTTTCTCGATCTCAAGCTGCACGACATCCCCGCAACGATGCGGGGCGCGCTGCGTTCCGCAGCGTCGCTGGGCGCGCGCTACGTCACCGTGCACGCCTCGGAAGGCGCCGATGCCTTGCAGGCTGCTTTGAAAGAATGCGATCCCGGTCTGGAGGTGCTGGCCGTGTCCGTTCTCACCAGTCAGGCGGAGGCGAACCTCGCCGATTTGGGTTACGGCAACAACGCCACGCTTAAAGAGCTGGTTTTGCATCGCACCCGCTGGGCGCAGGAGGCGGGGTGCGCCGGTTGCGTGTGTTCCGGCCTGGAAGCGAAAGCGGTGCGGCAGCAGGCGGGCGGCGGTTTCAAAGTGGTGGTCCCCGGAATCCGGCCCGCCTGGAGCGCTTCCGCAAACGACGATCAAAGCCGCATCGTCACACCCGGTCAGGCCATCGTTGACGGGGCCGACCTGATCGTCGTCGGCCGTCCCATACGCGATGCGGACGATCCGAGAGGAGCGGCTGAGAAGATCGTGGCCGAGATCGCACAGGCGTTGACGGACAAAACCTGAAACCGAATCGGAAAAAGCAGAGAAATTCAAAGGCAGGCATTTCATGAACACCTTCATTTCCTTCGTGCATCTTTTCGCGCTGGTCTTCTGGATCGGCAGCATCGTGTTCTTTTCCTTTTTCACCGCGCCGGCTGTGTTCAAGACACTGGAACGACCGCTTGCGGGCGAACTCATCGGCGTGCTGTTTCCCCGTTACTACGGCATCGGCTACGTGTGCAGCGTGCTGATCCTGGTCACGCTGCTCTTTGCGCCCACACTGTCTCCCGTGAAAATCGGCTGCATCGTCCTGATGATGGCCGCCACCTTCATCGGCGGGCGCGTCGTGCACCCGAAAGCGCGCGCGTTGAAAGAGCAGATCGAAACCGCGGCTTCGGAAAAGGACCAGAAACCCCTGCAGGAAAAATTTCAGAAGCTGCATTCTTTTTCCGTGAAACTCAACGGCACCGTGCTGCTCGCCGGCCTGGTGCTTTTGGGATTGACCGCCCGGGGCCTCACGCTTTAGCCCATCCCCACACTCGGCTCGGAAACCGGACAGGGCCATGACCGAATCTGAAAACACACCCCGCGCGTCCGCCAAGCCGGAGGCCCCTGAAACCCGGCGGCCCTGGTACGCCAGGACGCGGATTCTCTTTCTCGCGCTTCTGATCGGCGTGGTCTACAGCTACGGCTGGCGCGTCACCGAGATCGACATCGGGGAACTGGTGCGCGACGTGCATCTCGTCAAGCCGCTCATCCGCGATCTTCTGCAGCCGGATCTGATGCGTCCCGACACCGAGACGCTGACCGTCGAAACCGGGTTTTACCTGGCGGACGGTTTTTCCTCCGTGCGGCCGCAGGAAAAAAGCGATGCAGCCGCGCCCGCATTGATGCTTTCGAGGCGGGAGGGAAGGGTGGGGGATGCGTTGCGCGTCGAAGGGGTGCGGCTGCCGCCGGACAGCCAGGGCGTGTTGTACTGGGTGAACGCCATCGAGCAGGAGTTCCCGCTGGGAAAATTCACCACCGGTGGTGAGGGCGCGTTCGCGCTCGATGTGGTGGTGCCGGAATCGGCGCGCGGCAACCCGCAGATCCTGCGGGCGGTCCTGACCCGCAAAACCGGCGTCTGGTCGGTGAGCCCGACTTTGAAGCTGACGCTGGAAAAGATGGTCGAGACGCTGTTTCTCGCGCTCATGGCCACGACGCTGGCGGTGCTCGTCGCCGCGCCCTTGAGTTTTCTCGGCGCGCGCAACCTGATGACCCGGCGGATCCCCACCACCGTCGTCTATTACGGCGTGCGCACGGTGTTCAACGTGCTGCGCTCCATCGAACCGCTGATCATGGCGATCCTGTTCGCGGTGTGGGTGGGGATCGGTCCGTTCGCCGGCGTGCTGGCGCTGGGCGTGCACTCCATCGCCGCGCTCGGGAAACTGTTTTCCGAGCAGATCGAGAGCATCGACCCCGGCCCCATCGAGGCGATCCAGGCGACCGGCGCCACCCCGGCGCAGGTCGTGCTGTACGCCGTGGTGCCGCAGGTGGCGCCGCAGTTTCTCGCGCTGAGTTTTTACCGCTGGGACATCAACGTGCGCATGTCCACCATCATCGGGTTTGTGGGAGGGGGAGGCATCGGGTTTCTGCTGCAGCAGTGGATCAATCTATTGCAGTACCGGCAGGCGGGGACGGCGCTGTTCGCCATCGCCATCGTCGTCATCGTCCTCGACACCGTGAGCGCCAAAGTGCGGGCCCGCATCGACGCGTGAATCGCATCAGCGGCGCACCGGCGCGATGCGGTTCATCTCGCTCATGAAGCGCCGCGTGGACTCGGAATATTTTTTGACCCGGCCTTCGATGAGGATCTCTTTCGGAGACAGCGGCCGGTCGTAATAGGCCCAGTTGGAGTCGGTGTCCTCGTTGATCACAGCCCCCTTCACCGAAACGCCGGCGAACACGCCTTTGCTGCGCGAGTAGGAATAGATCTCTCCTTTCAGCGTCACGTCCGCGCCCGCTTCCGCATGGCGGCCCACCGGTCCCGCCGCGACCGAAGCGTCCGCGCCGAGCGTGAACTTGCTGTTCAGCAGGCCCTCAAGGCCGCGCTGCGACATGACCAGCAGCACCAGATCGATCGCCTCGCCGCCGATCTGGAAGCCCCAGCTGCCGCCGATGGTTTTGATGAACGCCGGCGGGCCCCATTTCCCGGTTTTGCTGTCCCGCACCACTGCCACGCCTTTGCCGTAGCGCGCCGCAAAGATAAAACCGCCTTTGAGCATGGTCGGAAACACGATGATCGCCTTGGCTTTTTGCATCAAACGGGTGGGGATTTTCTGATCGGGGGAGCGCTGGATTTCTTCCAGCACCATCACCGCTTCCCGCAGTTTTTCTCTCTGATCGGAGGAAGCGTGGGCAGGGGGCAGGAAAAAAAACGAAATGAGCAGGATCAATGCAAGGGTTCTCATCGGACCTCCTGAGAGGAAATGGTAGAATGGGTCGCTCACCGGATATTTCGGGACAACCCCTGTCACAAATATCTTATGAAATTTAGCCGGTGCGGTCAACAATGCACCCTGTGGGTAAAGCATTGATTTTTAAATTATACCGCCGTTCCGGGCGGTCCCGGAATGCCTGGGCAACCCTGAAATGAGGACCCGATGTCCCTGACCAAAGTGCAGTCCATCCTCAACGAGGACGGCCTGATGTCGCAATGCATGGCCGGTTTCGAATACCGCCCCCCGCAGGTGGAAATGGCCGAAGCGGTGGAGCGCGCGTTTGAAGAGGGCCATCCCCTCATCGTCGAGGCGGGCACCGGCACCGGCAAGAGCCTCGCCTACCTCATTCCCGCCATCCTGTGGGCGGTGCGCAACAAGAAGAAAGTCGTGGTCTCCACCTACACCAAGACGTTGCAGCAACAGATCCTGAGCCACGACATCCCGTTTATCAAAGAACGGCTCGGGGTCGAATTCAACCACGCCCTCTGCCTGGGGCATGAAAATTACCTCTCTTTGAGACGGCTGCAGCGCGCCGCCCAGACCGGGCTGTTCGCGCGCTCGGAAGAGGACGGCCAGATGCAGGCGATTTTCGACTGGGCGCAGGAAACGCAGACCGGGCTGCGCGGCGAGCTGCCGTTCGAAGCGCTGCCTTCGGTGTGGGAGGAAGTGGGGCGGCAGAAGGACCAGTGCATGGGGAAAAACTGCCCCACGTTTTCCAGCTGTTTTTATTTCAAGGAGCGCCGCAAGTGGTTCCGTTCGCACCTGCTCATCGTCAACCACCATCTGTTTTTCGCCAACATCGCCCACGGCGGCGGCGTCCTGCCCGCCTACGACGCGGTGGTGTTCGACGAGGCGCAGAACGTCGAGGACGCGGCCACCTCGTTCCTCGGCCTGGAGATCTCCAACGCGTCGCTGTACTATTTTCTCGACCGCCTGCACAACCCGCGAACCAAACGCGGCGTCCTGAACCGGCTGGAGCACGACCTGGTGCCGGAGATCAAACGGCAGGTGTCGCTCACCCGCACCGCCGTCGATGTTTTTTTCACGCGGCTGCTGGAAGAGTTCGGCCGCGACGACCGCGTGCTGCGTTTCTACAAGCCGCCGGTGTTCGACAACAACGTCTTCGTCCCCATGCAGAGACTGCACGAGTTGTTGAAAACCCTGGAAGGCCGCATGCAGACCGAGGAGGACAAACTCGACGCCGGTTCCGCGGCCGAGCGCAGCCTGAATTTCAACCACAGCCTCTCCGCGCTGCTCAACCAGAACCTGCAGGATTTTGTCTACTGGCTGGAAATCGCCAAACGCCGCCGCTACCCCCGGGTGTCGCTGCGCGGGGTGCCGATCAACGTGGCGCCGCTGTTGCAGCAGGAAGTGTTCGAAAAAAACGAACGCGTGATCCTGACCTCCGCCACGCTCACCACGCACAAGGGCTTCGATTTCATCAAGGAGCGCATCGGCTGCGAATCCACCGACGAGAAAGTGCTGCCCGCGCCGTTCGACTACAGCACTCAGGCACTGGTGTACGTGCCGCGCGACCTGCCGGAACCGACGGAAAAGATCGAGACCTATGTGGAGGGGGTGGCCCGGCGTTCCGGTGAACTCATCGAAGCGTCCGGGGGCAAGACCTTCATCCTGTTCACCAGCTATTCGGTGCTCAACCGGGTGTATGAAAAGCTGGAGTACCTGGGGCAGAAATTCCGTCTGCTCAAACAGGGCGATCTGCCCACCGCGGAGATGATCCGCCGCTTCAAGGAGATCCCGTCGGTGATCTTCGGCACCAGCTCGTTCTGGCAGGGCGTGGACATTCCCGGAGACGCGCTCACCAGCGTCATCATCACCAAGCTGCCCTTCGACGTTCCCAACGAACCGCTCACCGAAGCCCGCATGGAGGACCTGAGAAAAAACTCGCTCGATCCGTTCACCCATTACCAGATCCCGCGCGCCATCATTCAGCTCAAGCAGGGGTTCGGCCGCCTGATCCGCAAAAAAACCGACACCGGCATCGTGTCGATCCTCGACACGCGCGTGGTGAACCGCGGTTACGGCAGGCACTTTCTCGCGTCGCTGCCGTCCTGCCCGGTGGTGGACGATCTTGAGGAAGTGAAAGCTTTTCTCAGCGCCAGGACCCGGCTGCAACGACTCGAGGCGGACGACGCGGTTTGAGCGTTTTGAATTTATTTCAAGCTGAGGATTGGGAGTGGTGCGGAGAGGGTGGGGAAAGCCGAGCGGCGCTCCCCCGCAAGGGGGGAGAGCTTTATGCTTTTGAAGCCAGCTCTTCCACGGGGCGTCCGGTTTTGCTTTTTTGCGCCATGGCGTCCAGCATCAGTTTCTTGAACCATTTCGATTCGCGCACGCTGTCGAAATCCGGTTCGTTGATCCAGATGTTGCTGTTGGGCAGCACACCCTGCTCCTTGGATTTCATCAGCCATTCGCGGCAGCCGGTCTCGTTGGCCAAAAGCGCCATCAGGCGCGCCAGCTGGTACGATCCGCTGCCCGGATCCAGCTCTTCGCCGCGCAGCAGTTTCTTTTTCGCGTTGGCGAGAAACGGATGCACGTTGATGCCCTTCTTGGTTTTCGCCTGCTCCATGAGCGCGTTGCCCCAGTTGATGTAGGCGGAACCCAGGTCAGGGTTGATCTCCACCGCCTGCTGGAAGTTCTCGCTGGCCTTGTTGAACAGGGCTTCCGGATCGTCCACGTTGCCGTTGATGGCCTTGTGCGTCAGAATCCAGCCCAGGTTGTTGAAGGCGTCCATGTAGGTCGGGTTGATCGCGAGGGCGGCCTGGTATTTTTCTTCCGCCATGCGGTACAGTTTCTTGGTGTCGGGAAAATCTTTCCGCTGCGCGAGGCGGAACAGCACATTACCCCAGTTGCTGAGCGCTTCCGCGTTCTGCGGGTCCACATCCAGAGCGGCCCGGTATTTCTCGGCAGCCTGGTTGAGCAGCGCCTGCTCCTGCGCTTTCTTCACCTGCGAGAGATGCAGGAACACGTTGCCCCAGTTGGTGAGCGCCTGCGAATGGCTGGGCGATTTCGTCAGCACTTCCTGGTATTTCGCCGCCGCCAGCGAGCAGATCTCCTCCACTTCGTGATCGTCGGAGTTTTTCGCGAGGAAGAACAGCGCATTGCCCCAGGCGTTCAACGCGTCGCAGTGCTCCGGATCGATTTCCAGAGCGGCCCGGTATTTCTCCACCGCCTGATGCAAAAAGCGGTTGCCCTTCTCGCCGCGCGTCCGGGTGCCCAGTGCGAACAGCACTTCGCCCCAGACGAACAGCGCTTCCACGAGCCGGTCGTTGTGCGTGAGCGCCGCCTGGAATTTTTCCATGGCCTGGCTGAAGAACCCTTCCGCCTGCTCCATGCCCGAGCGTTTGCCGCGGATCCAGAGCACCTTGCCCCAGCTCGCGTAGGCCTGGTAATGATCCGGATGGATTTTGACCGCGGCGGCGAACTTGTCCTGCGCCTGCGCGAGGAACGCGTCGCCGTCCTCGTGATCCATGTTCTCCGCCAGCGTCATCAGCACATGGCCCCAGCAGACGAACGCCTCGCCGTGGTCGGGCTTGAACTTGAGAGCCATTTCGAATTGCTTCATGGCCTGGGCGAACACCTGCACCGCCTGGCCGCCCTTTATCGACGCCGCCTGGTTGACCATCGCCTTGCCGAGGCCGAACAGGGTTTCCGGCAGGTCTTCCCTGAGCGCGAGTGCGGCCTTGTAATGTTTCACCGCCATCTCGAACAGGGTTTCGGCCTGCTTGTCCGGAGTCAGGACGCCGAGCTCGAAAAACGCCGCGCCCAGGGCGTCGTGGATTGCGTAGAGATCGGGATTGATTTTGACCGCCGCCTGGAATTTCTCGCTCGCCCCGGCGAACAGCTTCGCCGCCTTGTCGCCGGTTTCCTTGCGTGCCTGTTCCATGAGCACCCGTCCCCACAGGTAGAAGGCCTTGTGCTGGTCGGGATAGATCTGCGACGCCCCTTCGTATACCGCGCCCGCTTCTTTCAGCAGCGCCTGCGCCTTGCTGTTGTCGGAGACCGACTGCGATTCCTGCAGCAGCTGATCGCCTTTCATGATCGAGGCCCAGTACAAGAGCACCGCCAGTTCCGCCGAAGGCGTCCGGTCGTATTTGCTGCGGTATTGCAGCACCTGATCCGGCTCCTGCGCCAGCAGGTGCCCCTGCGCCGCCAGGATGCTGTTGAACAGGTCGCGCTGTTCCTCGGGCGGATTCACCGCTTTTTTGCCCGCGCCGTCCTTGCTCTCAAACCGGGCGATGGAAAACTGCAACTCGCTTCTCAAAGTTTTGGTCAGATCGATACGGTCGTGCGGTCCCTGCACCGGATAGGGAGCGATCGATTTGATCTGCGTGTGCAGGTGCGTGTAGGGCCGGACGACGAATTCCGGAGGAAACACCTTTAATTCCCGGCACAGCGCCACCAGGAAACTGTCCGCATCGTGGCCGTTCAGGTACACCGCTCCTTTGTCCCTGTTGAGCAGTCCTTCCTGCACGTGCTTGGGGGCTTCCGCATCGCCATGGCCGATCCAGAACAGTCCTTTATCGAAATACTCGATCTTTTTCAGATGCTCGAACACCGGATCGCCTTCGCCGCGGTAGCCAACCACGATCCAGGGCAGGTCCTTGCCGGCATTCTTGAAGACCGGTTCCAGAGACTGGGAGAGCGCGTTGTAGCCTTCCTTGCTGTGCAGTTTCGCCGCACCCGGATACTGCCCGTGCAGGTGCCACAGGCTGGCCGTGGGCACCGAACCGTTCACAGAGGGTTTGCCCGCCGCACAATCGTAAACCGGAGGATACTGGCCCAGCAGGTGACAGGCGCGCAACGCCAGCGCGTCGAAGTTCACCGTCAGCAACCGGTCGATGAACTTCTCTTTCATGAGCAGAGCCAGGGCGATGTGCGCCCAGTTCAGCGCCGCGCTCTCGGGATCGTGACCGTGCACCTTGAACGGATCTTCCCCCGCACTTTCGGCTGCCAGACGGTGGTAGTCCCGGGTGTTGGCCTTGGAGAAAATCTGCGGGAATTCTTTCTCGATCCTTTTGACAAAACCGGCCGAATCGGGAATACCGCCTTCCACGGAGCAGCCCGCCCCGGTCAAAAGGATGCCGCCTTTCCCGTTGGATTTCGCATCCTTCAATGCGTTGACGATTGTTTCTATGGAACGGACCATTTCCTCCTCCGATAAAAATTGCCGGTACAATTCAATGCTGCGGTTTCAGTTCGGTATTCTTTCTGAGCCGGGCAAACAACAGATACCCGGCCAGAGCGTTGGACCCGATTGCCGTGAGTCCGAGAAAAATTTCCAGTTTGCCGATGCAGGCCATCAAAAAAACCAGATACGTGAAATCCCGGTTGGCCAGCCGGTCCACCCAGCTCAGCGCTTCGGCGTTTTCCTGCGGGTTGCGGGCGGCGTTTTCCTTATCCTGCATGATGTCCCGCCAGAGCAGCAGGAAAGCCCCCAGGCTGCCCAGCACCGCAAGCCCGCCCAGCACGAGGTGGACCGGGTTGCCCGAGACCCGGTACAGTCCCAGGCCGATACAGAAAAACAGCGCCCAATGCACCACGTTGTCGCTCAGGATATCCAGCCGCTTGCCCAGCGCGGATTCCATGAACTTGATCCGTGCGATCTCGCCGTCGGTGCAGTCGATCCAGGCCGAGATCAACAGCAGCACCGCCCCCACAACCGAGAGCGTGTACTGGCCCGCCGCGAAGCAGGCCGCCGAAATCAGTCCCACAACCAGAGAGATCAGCGTGATCTGGTTCGGCGTCAGATCGGTGTGGATCCATTGCGCTGTCAGTTTCTGCGAGATGGACCGGGTGATCCAGCGGTCCATGAAGCTGTCGTTGGACAGCCTCGAGCTGGAAATCAGCTGCTTCTCGCAGTCTTTAAAATCCGTTTCCTCGGCCAGCCGCACACCGGCGTCTTCTGCAAACACGGCGCGCACACAGCCGGCATCGTCTGAACCCGGCAGAACCTTCGGCTGTCCGCGCAGCGCCTCGTACCAGGCAGTTCCCCCGGCGTCGAGGGTACTGAGACGCGACTGCAACTCGCTGCCGTCGATGCGGCGCAGCGTGTCCGGCTCCGCCCCGGGCTGCAACAGCTTTTCCACCCGGTCTTTCTCATGCAGCCGGGAGCCGTCCAGCATCAGCACCCGATCGCTTTGCCGGCTGAACGCGACCAGCTCTTCCGGTCTGGAAATACAGCGCACCGGCCGTTTCAGGCGATGGTCTTTGGCAAGCCGTTCGGAAAGTTCGCCCAGTCCGAACAGATTCTTATCCGCATAAAGAACCAGAGGGTCCGCCCCGCCCCGTTGCAGGGTCAAAACATTGCGCAACAGAAAGGGCACCCCCGCGATGTTTTTCCAGTACCAGTCTCCCGGTGGACACGCATTCGGGGGCCGGGAAATGATCAAAACCGCAGGCGAATCCTGCTTATCGGAACCCTTTTTTTCTGTGTCGGTCAGCGGCGCCATCGGTCAAATATTTAAAGGGCTTACAATCATTAAGAATAGCAAAAAAGCTAAAAAAATCAACAGGTAAGCTGGTTTTGGCGGGGTGGAAAAACAGCCGGCCGGGCAATTGGATTGATAGATCGTGGATTATCCGCGCCCCGATTCAGGGGGATTTTAGCCCGTTTGCGTCGCCCACCGGCGGCCGGGCGATTTTCCGTTTCGCAAGATAGAGGATGGCGGCGAAAACCAGCGATCCCACCCCCGCCGCCCACAGGAACATGTCGAGCCGCCCGAACAGCGCAAACAGCACAATCACGTAGATGAAGTTTCGGCTCGCCAATACGTCGATGACCGGTTTGAGCCCCGTGTCCTGAAACAGCGCCCCCTTGCCCCCCGGAGTGGAATAGAGCAGGGCGAAGATGGAAAGCCCGCCCGCAGCCAGCAGCCCGAAAGGGATCGCCGCCTGCGCGAAGCCCTGCGTGCGGGCCATCCCGATCATGATGCCCGTGAAGGCGAACACGTTGATGAGGTTGTCGCAGAACGTGTCGAGCGTTTCGCCGAAATCCGACTCCATGAACTTGAGCCGGGCGATGTCGCCGTCGCAGCAATCCCAGATGGCGGTGCCCGCCATCAAAACCGCCCCGAACAGCCCCCCGAGATAGTTGCCCCAGGAGAAAAACCACCCGGCGCACAGCCCGATCACCAGCCCCAGCAGGGTCACCTGATTGGGAGTCAGCGGGGTCTTGATCAGCCTCGCGCTAATGCGGGTCGAAAACACGGAATTCACCCACCGGTCCATGAGCTGCGTGTATTGCAGCTCGTTCTGCTTGAGCAGCCCCTTCCCCGCTTCGACGGCGGCTTCGTTGCCGTCCACGGAGACCAGGAAAAAGCGATCCTCGTCTTCGTCCCAAAGCACCGTCTGCACAAGATCGGTGATGTCTTTGTCCTTGAGAACCCGTTCCAGGATTTCCAGGTGTCCCGGCGCCACCAGATACAGGCGGGCGTCCGAATCCTGTTTTTGCGGCGTGGAGTACACCGGCGCCGGATCGGTCGGGTTGTCCAGATAGGCGTGGCGCAGGAAGTTTTTCACCGATGCGGGTGTGGTGACCAGATTGCCCGCCGCCAGCAGGAAACCGGGAGCGTTGGGCCAGGATCGGGTTCTGTTCGCAACCCCGCTGCATCAGCTCAGCGTGGTCCTGAACGTGGAGGTTGCCCGGAAAGCGGGAATCCGCGCGCAATGCGTCGATCCATTTCTGCCGGGCGGCGGGTTCCAGCCCTTTGCAGATGAGGAGCACGTCCTCGATCCCCGCCCGGCCCAGCGTGAACAGGAGGCGCTGCAGGATCGAAAGGCCGGCGACGTCCTGCTCGAACAGCAGCCGGAACCCCGAAGGGGGCGGCTTGAGATAGATGACGGCAAGCTGAGTGAAAGGCATCAGAATCTTAAGGGCGTCTCAAAAAAATGCTTCAAGCCTTGAGCGGCCCTTTTGCAACAGGGGCCGGCGAGTTGCCTGAAAAAACGGATCGGTCTGGCAGCGGTTTGGCACTCGCCGTGGGGGCGGCCCGCCGAAGACGCACATCGCCCCCTGGGTTTGTTTCATGGGTTGCTGCCGGGCCCCTGCACGAATTCACTGGTTCAACAGGCCGTAGGTGGGGCTGTAAATAAAGGTTGCCAGAATCGACAACCGTTCTTTCTGGATATTCAGTGGAAACGGATAAAACGGCGCCGCCTCTTTCACCGCCTTGATCGCGGCAAAGTCCAGTATTTCGTGGCCGGACTTGTCCACCAGCCAGACGCCGAGCAGATTGCCGTCCTTGGAAATGCGAAAGCGCAGGGTGATCTGTCCGCTGATGCCTCGCTGCGCCGCTTCGATAGGATACGTCCACACCCGTTCGATCTGGTGCTTGATGCGCGCGAAATAGGAAGCGTATTTCGTCTCGGTGGTGTCCAGCGAAACCGTTTCGTCGTCGTCCAGGTCTTCCGGATGATCGGTCTGCGTGTCCAGCGACGCGTACTTGTCCGGGTCGAAACCGTCCAGCAGCGAAAGCGAGCCCTTGGAACCCGAACGCAGGCTCGATTGCGCGTCGGCCTGCTCTTTTTCCTTGGAAACCGCCGCGAACCGGCCGCGGTCGGAAAGAGGCAGCGCCATGCGGCTCTGTTCCCGAGTGCGGTTGGATTGCGACTGGCTCACGCTTTTTTGCGGAGGGATCGTGCTGTTTTCCGTGGGCCGGGCCACTCCCGCCGATTTGGGAACCACGGGTTTTTTTGCGCTGGTATTTTTTGACCTCGGTTTTTTTGCGGTTCGAATGGGCCCGGCTGTCGTGGCTCGCGAGCAGATCCGAAGTTTTCGGTTTTTCAATTTTTTCCGGCTTGGGCGCGTCGATGATCGTGCCGTGTTTGAGCTCCGACTCCTTTCTTCTTGGGTTCCGCATAGTTGACCTTGATGGGCGGCGGTTTGGTCGCCAGCATCATGCGGTTTGTTGGGCATCAGCAACTGAATGACGACTAAAATCGCATGCCAGATGAAGCGAAATGAGATGAGGATAAAACGGGTCAGCCGGGTCTGATCCAGCAAGCTGGTTTCCAGACCCAGGCGATCCATCGCCTGAGTGGCGCCCGAAATCTGTCCTATCACCGAAACCCCTTTAGAGGGCATAAAGCTTTTCCTCCTAATAACCCTATAAGTAGTAAGTACTTTACCCGTTAAGGGGCGGCGGTGCAAGCCTGGATTGCCGCATTTTGCCGGGTCAGGATTACCTTTGAGCGAAGGGTAAAAAATCAAAATCGTTGCCTTGTTGCGTGGGGTGTCTGGACGCTAAAACCGTTCCGGTTGAAATTGCGATCGCAGGCAGAATGCGAAGTCCGCCCGGGCGCGGAGGGATGGGGTCAGGCGGTGGGGCCGGCCCGTTCTGTGGGAGGAGCAGCCGCTCTTCCCGCTGTGCCCGCACCCGCTCGCATTGTCGCGCATACCAGCGGTGGGCGTGTTCGACCCGGCGGCGCGATGCATTGGGTGAGACGAACGCCCCTTTCGCATCGAAGGGAACGTGTGCGGCATGCGCAGCGTGTCGGTGCAGGTGGTTCATGTAGGCGGGAAAATCCGCGTACATGGCAAGCGCTTGCGCAAGCTTTGGCATGGCTCTTCGCGAAAGCGCAGCAGCTCCTCACCGAATGGGTGGATGCGTTGCGAGCCCCTCCTCCCCGTACTGCCGTTCGGGCCTCGCGGGTGAGCGCTTCGAAATCCTCCCAGTCCTCCAGAGCGTCCACATCGGAAACGAAGGCGGGATCGTCGTGCAGTCTCGTCGGTCATGGCCGTGTCCAGTAAGGATCGACGCGCCGCGGTTGAAGTTTTTCTGATGCATGCCGAACTGATAGCGGTCGACTTGGGGCGCAGATCGACTGAGGTCCCTGCGAAAATGCAGCACATGGTTCACTGAGCACAGGCAGCAGCTTGAATAACCGCACCGGCAGGCTCCAGGGCCTGTTGAGGCCAGCGTTGAGGATCTTTCCGTCCTTGCGCATCGAATGCAGCCGGTGGATGATGTTCTGATCGACGCTTGAGTCAGATTGATGGGATAGACGTTGGGTTCCTTGATGTCGTGCAACTGCGGGGGGGTTTCGAAGATGCCGCGGTAGTGGTAATTTCTCTGCACGAATTCGCTGTCCGCATCCTGCGCATGATTCGGAAACATTTTCTGTTTGGAGTTGAGCCATAGGATCAGGTTGTTGTGGCGGATCGCTTCGTCCTGCAGCACTTTTTCCAGATCGTACATGAAGGGAAGGTCTCCCGGTTGGAACAGAACCAGCTCGTCCTGGAGCGAGAGAGAGCCGGCTGCGTCCGAGGGCCAGAGTGTTGGACAGGCTCAGGTTGTCCGGATCTTCCCGCACGAAAGTCACCTTTTTGTCCTGTGTGCCCACCATCTCGAGAAACGGCTCCAACACCCGTTCCACGTCTTCAGGAACCGATCACCACGATTTCCTTGAGGGAAGAGACGAGAAGGTTTCCCATCGCGTAGCACAAAATGGGAATTCCGTTGATGAGGAACAGGAACTTCAGCCGGTCGATGTCATCGTTTTTCGCACGCAGGATGAGATGGCTGATGCCCTTTTTCCCTGCAGCGATCTCCCGCTCGGCCTTTTCGATGCTCATCCGGTCCGCCAGCGCCCGCGATTCGATTCGATCGTGGCTGAAACTGATGATGCATTTCTTGATGAAGGGTTTGTTGGATGCGGAAATCATGAGGCAATTAAGGACCGAAAATTCATGAGAAATGCGACTCAGCCCGAACATCCCGCCCGGGCGATGCGATCCCCAAATGAGTCCATTAGCAGTGTTTCATTTTTTATCACGTTTCTTTTCCGGCTGACAACCGGTTTTATCCCGGAGCCGCTGTTTTCATTAAAAATTGGGGTTGCGAAATTTGCCATACAGCGTTTCCGTTGACCAAAGGCACAAGCGGGTCAACCCGTGATTCAATTCATTATAAATACACTTGACCTTTATTTTTTGTTAGACATACAATTGTTTATTCCCTTTAAAAAAGGATAAATAATGGGAGATCAAAGCCATATCATCGAACTCATCGACCAGATCCTGGAAGACACCGCGGGTCAGCCGCATCTGCAGGAAAAAGTTTTCGATCTGAGGGATGCGTTGTTTCATTCCCAGCAGATGAATCAGCAACTCTCCTTGAAAATCAAAACTCTGGAAGAAGCGGTCCAGAAACTGAAATCTCCCGCCCACCGCATCGGCACCGTGCTCGGAAAAGGCGAGAACGGTCTGTACCGGCTTGTGGTCGGCGGCACCGAATACCAGGCGGCCGTTTCACCCGAGATCCTTGAAAAAGAATCCCTCAAGACCGGCGATCAGGTGGCGCTCAACGAAGGGTTCGTCGCCATCGAGAAGCTGCCGCTGCCGACCCAGGGTCCCGTGACCACCGTCACCGGCCGGCTGGACGACGGGCAGTGGCTGATCAAGGGGGCGGGCAACACGTCCGAAACCATGGTGCTGCACCATGAGGACCTCGACCCCGATTCCCTGAAGGAAGGCGAGGACGTGTTTCTCGATTCGAACCAGAAAGTCATTCTCGGAAAACTGCCCAAGAAAATCCAGCGCAGCGCGGTGGAAGACGATTTCGTTCCCGTGGACTGGAAGCAGGTGGGCGGCCAGGAAAACGTCATCGAGGAAGTGCACAAGGTGATCGAGTACCCCATCCTGCACCAGGACATCCTGAGCCGCATGGAGTACCAGCTGCCCAAGGGGTTCTTGTTCTACGGACCGCCGGGCTGCGGCAAGACCCTGATCGGCAAGGCCATCCTCACCGAAGTCATCCGCAAACTCTCCGACAAGAAAGACACGACGCTGGAAGGCCGGTTCATCCACGTCAAAGGCCCGGAAATTCTCAACATGTGGCTGGGCGAATCCGAGCGGAAAATCCGCGAAATTTTCAAGAAAGCGCGCGACTACAAGGAAAAGGGCCAGGTGCCTTTCATCTTCATCGACGAGGCGGAGTCGGTGCTCGGCACCCGGCAGGCCAGCCGCGGTCTCAATATTTCCAACACGCTGGTGCCCATGTTCTGCGCCGAGATGGACGGCATCCAGTCCCTGCGCGACACCGTCGTCATCCTGGCCACCAACCGTCCGGACCTGATCGACCCTGCGATCCTCCGGCCGGGCCGGATCGACCGCAAGATCAAAGTAGGCCGGCCGGACCGGGACGGCTGCAAAGCCATTCTCAAAGTCTATCTCAAAGAGAGCCTGCCCATGGAGCACGCGGATTTCAACGTCATGGTGCAGCCGTTTCTCGACAAACTGTTCCAGCAGACCCGCGACCAGGAAGTGCTGGTCCTCACCCTGCGCAACGGCGAATACAAAAAACTGTACTGGAAGGATTTCATCTCCGGCGCGGTCATCGAAGGCATCGTCAAGCGCGTGAAGGAGCGCGCCATCGAACGCGCCATCAAGGGAGAGGAGCTGAAAATCCTCGTTGACGATCTGTTGACCTGCCTTGAGACCGAATTCACCGAAAGCAGCCTGCTGCCCGCCGAGTCCAACATGGAGGACTGGCTGCAGCTGTTGGACATGGAGTCGCACCAGGTGGTGCGCATCCGCAAACCCGGCCAGTCCGACCACGCTGCCGCCGCCACCCTGAAACGGTCGATCATATGAGTGAGCGGGTTCCCCTGATGGGGATAGAGACCGAATTTGGCATCGTTCGGGAAGATGTGGAGGCCTCCGATCCGGTCGAGGAATCGATGCGGCTCTTGGCGGGCTGTGAGGCTCCCAGTGTGTTCCGCGCCTGGAATTACCGGCACGAGAACTCCCACCTCGATCTCAGGGGGTTTCGCGTGCGCCACCTGGCGCAGGACGAAGAGGAAGACGAGTTCTGCGAACAGGACAAGAAGCGGCCCTACAGCTACTGGGAAATGAAGAGCGACCGGGTGCTCACCAACGGCGCGCGGTTTTACAACGATCACACGCATCCCGAATACGCCACGCCCGAATGCAACAGCGTCTTTCAGCTGGTGGCGCACGATCTCGCCGGCGAACGGATCGTGCAGCAGTGCGCCGATGTGCGCAACCGCGAACTGGGCGCGGACGTGGTGCAGATTTTCAAGAACAACACCGATTACAGCGGCCACAGCTACGGCACCCACGACAATTACCTGATCCCGCGGCATCTCGAATTCGACGTCTGGGTGCAGGGACTGGCGCCGTTTCTCATCACCCGCCAGCTGTTCGCCGGTGCGGGCAAAGTCGGAAGCGAAAAAGGCGATCCCTTTTCCGGCCTGCAGCTCAGCCAGCGTTCCGATTTCATCGAATCGCTGCTCAGCATCGAGACGATGACCCAGCGCCCCATCATCAACACGCGCGACGAGCCGCACGCCACACCGGGAACGTTCCGCAGGCTGCACCTGATCCTGGGCGATGCGAACCTGTCCGCCTACGCGACGCTGTTGAAGATCGGCACGACCCGGCTGGTGCTTTCCCTCATCGCCGAGGAAAAATGGCGGACGCCGCTGACGCTCGCCGATCCGGTTGAGGATGTGAAACGCGTCTCGCGCGACCGCACCGGCACCGTGCTGCTGCGGCAGGAATCCGGGGCGACGCTGACGCCGATCGAGATCCAGGAAGCCTATCTCGATTGCGCGGAAAAAAATTTCCAGGGCACCTGCAAAGAGACCGAATGGATTCTCGGCGAGTGGCGGCGCACCCTGCAGGAATTGAAACACGACCCGGAGAAACTGTCCGACCGCATCGACTGGGCGATCAAGGAAAAGCTGTTCACCGAGTTCATGCAGGAAGAAAACATCGGCTGGGACGACCCCTGGCTCAAAAGCTGCGATCTGGAATACCACAACCTCAATCCCGAGCGCGGCCTGTACCGCGGGCTGCAGCAGGAGAACCGGGTGATGCAGGTGTTTTCGGAAGAGGAAATCACCGAGGCGATGCACAAACCCCCGGAAGGCACCCGCGCCATGGTACGGGGCATGGCGGTGGAGAACGAGCGGGACAACATCAAAAGCATTCACTGGATGGGCGTGGAGTTCAACGATGGCGGCGAGCTGGATCTGTCGTCGGTCGTGACCTCCGCCGACGTCGAGAAAATCCTCAACTCAAACAAGGAGCGGTTCGCATGGATATGAACGATCCCTTGAGACGGGAAGAAAAGAAAGAATCCACTCCCGACCGGCACGACAGCGGGCCTTCCCGCCCGGACGTGTCGCGGCCCGGCCGGGACAGTCTGTTGAAACGGATGAAAAAGGTGGACCCCAAGCAATCCGAACGCTACAAGCAGCGCACCGGTCAGTGATGGTTTCCCCCGATGCCAACCCCGGCGATTTTTTCGAGTTATTGAGAAAGTCCGGGTACCGTCTGCCCGCACTCAACAACCCCACTCCCGGAGACGGAAAATTCGCGGTGCCGCAGGGCACCACCGTTCTGGCGTTCCACTTCGATCAGGGCGTCCTGGTCGCGGGCGACCGCCGCGCCACCGCGGGCAACGCCATCATGTACGAACACTGCGACAAGGTGCTGCCGATCGACGACTATTCCCTGATGGCGATCGCCGGCGTGCCGGCCACCGCGTTCGAGATGGCGCGCATCCTGTCCCACAACTTCGAATACTACCGCCGTTCGCAGATGCAGCCGATGAGCACCGAAGGCAAGATCCGCTCTTTGTCCAAGCTGCTCAAGGAAAACGTGGGCATGGCCATGCAGGGCGTCGGGGCGGTGAGCCCCATCTTCGCCAGCTACGACCTGCGCAAGGGCAAGCCCTTCATCTATTTTTACGACCTTTTGGGCGCCGAGTTCAAGATTCTCACGCACACCGCAACCGGCTCCGGCTCGCCGATGATCCGCGGCATTTTGGAGCACGAGGATCTCTGGGGCGACAAGCCGCTCGCCAAGCGCAACGAGAACCAGGCCGCGACGCTGGCCATCCGCCTGTTGCAGACCGCCGGCCAGTTCGACTCCGCCACCGGTAAAGCGCGGCCGGAAGACAACATCTTCCCCGTCGTCGCCGTCATCACGAAAGAGGGCTACCGCTTCATCGAAGAAAAGGACATGGCCGACCTGTATCAGAAAAGCATGCACCGGAGCTGAACGATGACCGAATCAAAACAAAACGCGATGCGCTGTGAACGGAGAGACCGGGATGTTTGAAGAACCGTTCCGCTGGATTGAGGCCATTTCCACCCGTCACAGCTACGTGCGCGAAAAGCTGCGCAAGGGACAGCCGGTGTTCGCGGTGCCCTACGACGAAGGCGCATTGCTGTTCGGGTTTTCACCGCAGCCGGGAAAGATCTTCGAGCTGTACGACCGCATTGCCATGGGCGGGTTGGGCCACCCTGCGGATGTGGAAAAGCTGCGCATGACGCTGCTCGACATGGCGCATCTGGAAGGCTTCAACCGCTCCGCCGAGGATGTGACCGTCGGCCGCCTGCTGCAGTTCGGCATCGCGCCGGTGCTCAAGCAGAATTTCGAAGAGGTGCAGCGCGCCCCGTATCTCATCCAGCTCTTGCTGGTGGAGCTGGATGCAGACGACAAACCGCAGATCTTCCGCCTGAACTACGACGGCTACTGGGATCGACTCGCCAAAGGCGGCGTCCTCTCCGGCGATGACAAGGTGATGGAGTGGATCGACAAACAGATCGCCGCAACCCCGTTCGCCACCTTTTCCCTCGACAAGGCGTTGACCGAAGTGTGCCGGCTCTGGGAAGAGGGGAAGAAGCAGGCCGAAAACCAGGACGAAGCGGACGATAACGACGGCCTTCCGAAAACCATTCCCGAGGCCTTCGACGCCTGGAATCTGGAAGCGGCGGTGCTCAGCCGCAAGAGCAAACGCAAATCCATCTACCGCCCCGTCAGCGAAAAAGAAATCGAAACTTTAAAGAAAGCGGTCGCCAAATAATGAAAAAACGCATCTACGGACTGGAAACCGAATACGGGTTGTTGATCCGCGACAATGAATTCCGCTACGACCCCGTCGAGATCGCCAACCGCATCAAGAACCACGTTTTCTCCAAGGGCATGGGCGTGCTCGACCTGCATTACCGCGCCAACGACGAGCCGCCCGGAAACGGCGGGTTTTTGTCCAACGGCGGCCGGTTGTATCTCGACATGGGGCACCTGGAATACGCCTCGCCCGAATGCTCCAACCTGGTGGATCTCATCACCTACGACCGGGCGGGCGATCTGTTGATCCAGGATGCGGTGGAAGACCTCGGCTGGGCCGATCAGGTGTCGATCATCAAGAACAACGTCGATCTGGAAACCAACGCCACCTTCGGCTGCCACGAGAATTATCTCGTCAGCCGCTCGTTTCCGTTCGACGAGCGCGACAACCTGAAACTGCTGTCGGCGTTTCTGGTGACGCGGCAGATCTTCTGCGGCGCCGGCCGCATCGGCGCGTGCAACCCGCATCCGTTCCGCGACTGGGACGGCATCTCCATGGACATGCAGGACGAAGAGGAGGTGAACTTCCAGATCTCGCAGCGCGCCGACCACATCCCCAACGAATTTTACCGCTGGGTGCAGTACAACCGCGCCATCGTCAACACGCGCGACGAGCCGTTGTCCGACCCCAGCAAGTACCGGCGCATCCACCTGCTGGTGGGCGATTCCAACATGAGCGAGTTCGCCTCGGCGCTGAAGATGGGCACCACCACCCTGATGCTCGAACTGATGGAGCTGGGCGTCGCCAACCGCGAGTGGATCCTCGCCGAATCCGTCGGCGCCATGCGCTCGATCTCCCGCGACCCGGAATTCAAATGGGAGATCACCCTGCGCGACGGCAACCGCAGCACCGCCCTCGAATTGCAGCTGGAAATCCTGACCGCCGCGAAAAAACACCTGGCCGGCACGAACCGCGAGACCGACTGGATTCTGACCCACTGGGAATCGATTCTGAACGACCTGCCCAAGGGCCCGGAAGCGCTGCTCGGGCGCGTCGATTGGGCCAGCAAGTACTGGCTGCTGCGCGAATTCCAGAAAGAGGAAAACCTCGACTGGCAGGACCCCTGGCTCAAGAGTCAGGACCTCGAGTACCACAACCTGAACCGGGCGACCGGCCTGTACTGGGGGCTGGAGGAAAACGGCGACGCGTTCCGCAAAAGCAACGACGCCGCCGTCGATCACGCCAAAACCAATCCGCCCAAAGGGACGCGCGCCGACGGACGCGGCGAACTCATCAAAGCCCTCATGGGCACCCACGCCGGATACCTGATCGACTGGATCGGTTTCAGGCTCAGCAAAAACGAAGAACCCTTCCTCATGGTCGATCCGTTCATCTCCTACAAAAGCGAGATCCGCGAATATTTGAAAAGCATGGATCTGCTGCCGTCCGACAACGAGCCCCCGCGCGACAAATCCTGAGGCTTTCACGCTGCAACCCATCCCGTTGCCCGCGCGCAACCGGTTAAGCGAGATCGATTTTCGTTTTCAACCGCCCTGCCTGCCTTCCCCGCACGGTGATTTATTATTTGGATCGGGACGCAATAAATTGCTATATTTGGGACTCATTTTCCCACTTCCAACACCGATAACAAGTCATTGAAAAATGGAAAATTGTCTTTTTTGTCGAATCGATAAAGGAGAAATCCCATCTGAAAAGGTGTACGACGGAGAAACCCTTTTCGCGATCAAGGACATCAATCCGCAGGCGCCGGTGCATCTGTTGATCATTCCCAAAAAGCACGTTGCGACGCTTTGGGAGATCGACGGCGGCGACGGCGGCTGGATCGGTTCCGCGTTTTCCGTCGCCAACCAGTTGGCGAAGGAGAACGGCCTCAGCGAAAAAGGCTACCGGCTGGTGCTCAACTGCGGCGAAGGCGCCGGGCAATCCGTCTTTCACATTCACTACCACCTGCTGGGTGGCAGGGCCCTCAAGTGGCCTCCGGGGTGAGTATGGTCAGCGCCGAAACACTGTACGAAAAACTCAAGGACATCCAGGTCGGAAACCCGGTCTGCCGGTTCACGCGTGAAAACTGTGAAGCGCTGATGCCCACCATCAACCGCATCGAGCAGCTCAAGCGCGAAAAGAACGCCATCGTGCTGGCGCACAACTACGTCGCGCCGCAGATCCTTTACGGCGTGGCCGATCACACGGGCGATTCCTTCGGCCTGTCCAAAACCGCGCGCGATTCCAACGCCGATGTCATCGTGTTCGCCGCCGTGCGTTTCATGGCGGAGACCGCGAAGATCCTCAATCCCGATAAGACCGTGCTCGACCCGAACCCGGACGGCGGCTGCACCCTCGCCGACGGCATCACAGCAGGCGATGTGAAGCAGCTGCGCGCCGAGTTTCCGGACCACACCTTCGTGTGCTACATCAACACCACCGCCGCCGTGAAGGCGCAGTGCCACGTGTGCGTGACTTCTTCCAACGTGTATGAAATCATCGAGCACATCGACAACGACAAGATCTTTTTTCTCCCCGACCGGCTGATGGGCGAAAACGTCATCAAGCACCTGGAGAAAAAAGGTGTGCGCAAACAGATCGAGGTGTACGACGGCACCTGTTACGTGCATGAGGAATACCAGCCTGAAAGCATCGACCAGGTGCGCAGGAACTTTTCCGGCGTGGAGATCCTCGTGCATCCCGAATGCCAGCCCAGCGTCGTGGACAAGGCCGATTACGTCGGCAGTACCTCCGGCATGCTCAACCACGTGCGGCAGTCGAGCGGCGACACCTTTTTCCTGCTCACCGAATGCGGGCTCACCGGCGTGCTGCAGTCGGAATTTCCCGAGCGCAAATTCGTCGGCAGCTGCACCACCTGCCGTTACATGAAATCCAACTCTCTCGAGGACATCCTGAAGGTTCTCGAAAACCCGCAGCCCGGCAACGTCATCGAGCTGAGCCCCGAAGTTCAGCAACAGGCCCTGCGCTGCGTCGAACGCATGTTCGAGTACACGCAGTAAGAGCTAGGTTCATCTCGCCAAACGCCTCACTCAGGACACTCTCGCTCCACATCGATTTCCATTCCCCCGTTTGCGCCTGTGCTACCATGAGAAAAATTTGTCCACCTTCATGAGGCAGGGATTTTGCTCGCAGCTGACCGGATCCATCTTCGCAAAACCAAAGAAATCCTCAAGGGCGTTTCCTTCAAGCTCGACGCCGGAAACCGCATCACGCTGCTGGGTCCGTCCGGATCGGGGAAATCCACCCTGCTGCGCTGCCTGAACCGGCTGGAATCCATCGATTCGGGCACCATCACTCTCGATGGAGTGGACATCCAGACGCTCGATCCCGCCCAGCTGCGCCGTCAGATCGGGCTGCTGTTTCAGACGCCCTCGCTGCTGCCGCGCACCGTGAAAGAGAATATCGAAATGGGGCCGAAACTGAACGGGCACAAACTCGGTGCAGACCGCCTGCAGGCGCTGGTGCGCGAAGTGGGGCTGGAAAAGATCCCGCTGCAGCGCAACGTCGGCACGTTGTCCGTCGGCGAGCGGCAGCGCGTCGCGCTGGCGCAGGTGCTGGCCAACGACCCGAAAGTGCTGCTTCTCGATGAACCCACCTCGGCGCTGGACCCCACCGCGGTCGGCATCGTGGAGACCTTGATCGCCACCATCCACCGCGAAAAAAACATGCCGCTGCTCTGGGTCACGCACGATGTGGCGCAGGCGCTGCGCTTCGACGCGCACACGATTCTGCTGGTGGACGGAATGATCGTGGCGGAGGGGCCGATTGAGCTGCTGATGGCGGAAGAAAACGATCCGGTGGTGCGGAAATTTTTCAAACACTGAGAGATCGCAGCGCACGCGATGCGCACGGAGTTTCCCATGCAGACCGAATCCTTGTTTCTCGCTTACGCTCTGGTGGTCACCGCCGTCGCCATCTCCTGGTACCACCATTTGAAGATCGAGCGCGACCTGCTTTTGAGTTCGCTGCGCGCCACCCTGCAGTTGATCGCGGTGGGTTTCGTTCTCGAAGCGGTGCTGACCATCGAGGAACCGCTTTACCTGTTTGCCATTTTGCTGTTCATGTGCGCGGTGGCCGGGGTGGTATCGGGAGGGCGGGGCAAACGCATCCCGCATGCGCGCAAAATCGCGTTTCTGGCGATCGCGCTGGGATCGGGCTGCACGTTCGCGACGCTGTACGCGGCGGGTGTCATCCAGCCGGAGGCGCGCTACGCGATTCCACTGGGCGGCATGATCGTGGGCAACGCCATGAAGGCGAGTTCGCTCAGCCTCAACCGGCTGATCGCCGAAGTGAGCGGCAAAAGGCCGCAGATCGAGAATCTTTTGGCGCTGGGGGCGTCGAAATCGCAGGCCGCGGCGGACGCGGTGCGGCAGGCGGTGAAGGCGGCGCTGATTCCCACCATCGACACCATGAAGACCGTCGGCCTCGTGCACCTGCCGGGGATCATGACCGGGTTCATCATCGCCGGCGGCTCGCCGTTGACCGCCGTCAAATACCAGCTCGCCGTCATCTACATGATCGCCGGCGCCACCGCCGTCACCTGCCTGCTGGTGACCCTGCTCGCTTCCCGCCGCTGCATCACCAACGACCTGCAACTGGCAGACGCGTTCCGCCCCGCCGATGAAAAGGGGTGATTTGATTTAAAAGTGCAGATCCGGGTCCATCCTTTGGTGCAGGATGCGGACGATCTCAATTCCTTTTACAGTCTGCCGGTAGAAAATCAGATGCTTGCCAACAGTATGCCTGCGGTAGCCTTCCCGAATGTCATCACAAGGCCTTCCTTTTTCCGGCATGGCTGCCAAAGCCTGAAAGGCGTTGTCCAGGTCGTGGATGTAATGATCGGCCTGTTCTTCTCCCCAGTGCTCAAAAGTAAAATGCCAGATATCTTCCAGGTCGGCACGTGCTTTTGGCCGCAGGAAAAAATCAGCCATTCTTTTTTCTTTTTTTCACAGAAGACAGAAATTCTTTGGCTGTGAATTTTTTGGCGGGCCCGCTTTGTTCCCCATCGATCAGAGCGGAACGCAATGCGCTGACTCTGGATTCGTGCTCCTCCAGCATCCGCAGTCCCGCACGCACCACTTCACTGGCCGAACCGTACCGGCCCTGGGAAATCTGCTGGTCGATGAATTGATTGAAATGCTCTCCGAGAGAAATACTGGTGTGCTTTGCCATGAACCGGACTCCTCAATATATACTTATATTTAGTGTATATTGGTACTATGAATAAGGCAAGGTTGGACGGAAACATCCAATATTGTGGTTCGTACTGAGCAAGAAAAAAGGGGCGGTTAGAAGGCATAAAAAAAGCCCTCTCCCATCAGGGAGAGGGCTGGCTTGAATGGTCTCAGAAACTATTTTGGTCCGGTCATTTTTTCCGGCCGCACTTTTTCGTCGAATTCTTCCGCCGTCAACAGCTCCAGCGCCACCGCCGCCTCTTTCAGCGAGGTGTTTTCCTCGTAGGCTTTCTTCGCCACCTTGGCGGCGTTGTCGTAACCGATGTGCGGGTTGAGCGCCGTCACCAGCATGAGCGAGTTTTTCAGGTGCGCTTCGATGGCCAGGTGATTCGGCTGGATACCGACGGCGCAGTGATCGTTGAACGATTGCGCCGAATCCGCGATCAGGCGGATCGACTGCAAGAGATTGTAGATCATCACCGGCTTGTACACGTTGAGCTCGAAATGGCCCGAGGAGCCGCCGACGTTGACCGCCGTGTCGTTGCCCAGCACCTGCGCCGCGACCATGGTCATCGCTTCCGACTGGGTGGGATTGACTTTCCCCGGCATGATCGAGCTACCCGGCTCGTTGGCGGGCAGCGTGATCTCGCCGATGCCGCAGCGCGGTCCCGAGCCCAGCCAGCGGATGTCGTTGGCGATCTTCATGAGCGAGCAGGCGATCGTCTTCAGCACGCCGCTCGCCTCGACGATGGCGTCGTGCGCCGCCAGCGATTCGAATTTGTTGGGTGCGGTCACGAACGGCTGCCCGGTGAGCGTCGCGATTTCCTCCGCGACGTTCACGGCGAAATCGCGGTGCGAGTTGAGGCCGGTGCCCACCGCCGTGCCGCCCAGGGCGATCTGGTAGAGGCGCGGCAGGCAGCTTTGAACGCGGTCGAGCGAATAGTCGAGCTGCGTGCGGTAGCCGCTGAACTCCTGCCCGAGCGTGAGCGGCGTCGCGTCCATCAGGTGCGTGCGGCCGATCTTGATGATGTCCTTGAACGCGTCGGACTTCTGCCTAAACGTGTCGCGCAACGTGGTGATCGTGGGAATCAGCCGTTCGTGGATGCGATCGACGGCGGCGATGTGCATGGCGGTGGGGAACGTGTCGTTGGAGGACTGCCCCATGTTCACGTGATCGTTGGGGTGGATCGGCGTTTTCGAACCCAGCGTGCCGCCGCTGATCTCGATGGCGCGGTTGGCGATCACCTCGTTGCTGTTCATGTTGCTCTGCGTGCCGCTTCCCGTCTGCCAGACCCGCAACGGAAAATGGTCGTCCAGCTTGCCTTCGATCACCTCGTCGGCGGCCTGCACCATCAGGTCCTTTTTGTCCGCATCCAGTAGCCCCAGCTTGCAATTGACGATCGCCGCGGCCTTTTTCAGAATCCCCATGCCGCGGATGATTTCCCGCGGCATCGTTTCCGTGCCGATGTCGAAATGAATCAGCGACCGCGCGGTCTGCGCGCCGTAATAGCGGTCCGCCGGGACCTGGATTTCCCCCATGCTGTCTGTTTCCGTGCGATGTGCCATCTTCCCCTCCCTCAAAATAAACCGGGCTCCGGGTCTTGTGCCCGGAGCCGAACAAACAAAAAAATGTTGCCACGCCGGCGCGCCGTCTAACGGCTGAAATACTCCGCCGCTTCCGGCAGGTGCTCTTCCAGATAGGTCTTCAGTTTTTTCAACAGCCGCGCTTCCGCCTGCCGCACCGCTTCACGGGTGATGTCGTGCCGGTCGCCGATCGCCTGCAGCGATTGCGGCGATTCCGAGAGCACCCGGTCCTCCAGGATTTCGATCTCGATCGGTTTGAGATCGGCCTTGAATTCAGAGAGCTTTTCCTTCAGCCGTTCGAGAAACAGGTTGAGTTCGACGTGCTGTTCCGTCGAATCGGAATGCGCCATCGAATTCTCCGGCGTCACCTCGCTGCCGGGGTGCACTGGCGCGTCCATCGACACATCCGCCGCTCCGAGGCTGGCCTCCACGTCGATCACCTCCCCTTCGTCCACCCCGAAGCGCTCCGCCAGCAGCTTGGTGGTGGGGGAGAATCCTTCCCGTTCCAGCTTTTCCTTCTCCCGTTTCAGGTTGAACAGCAGCTTGCGGCGCACATTGGTCGTCCCCACCTTCACCAGACGCCAGTTGTCGATGATGTATTTCAGCATGTACGAGCGGATCCACCAGGTCGCGTAGGCGGACAGCCGCACGCCGCGAAACGGATCGAAATTTTTCACCGCCTTCATCAGCCCCACGTTGCCTTCCTGAATGAGGTCCATGAGGTTGTTCCACTCCCGCTTGAACGTCATGGCGATGCGCACCACCAGCATCAGGTGCGCCGTCGTCAGCCGGTAGGCCGCATTGAGATCGCCTTCTTCATGGAACTTGACCGCGAGCTTATGCTCCTCCTCTTCGGTGAGCATCTCGTGGCTCTGGATTTCCTGAAGGTAGGCGGTGAGCGGATCGCGGGGGACGAGCGAGCCGTCCTTCCGCTTGACCGGAAGCAGGGTTTCACCCGTTTCCTCGTGATCCTCCATGTCTTTGGAGATTTCTTTGTTCATCGATTCCTGCGGTTTCGGCGGGCCCGGCCTCCCGACACGGAAAATCAACGGTTTTGCTGAAAAGAGGCGGGAACGGCCGGCAGCTCAAAATACGGGACCCCGTCCTTGAATTCATTATCCGTAGAAACTAGAATAGAAGCATGGCACGCATCGCATTGATAGGACTCTTCATCGCCGTTTTCGTCTGGCTGGTCCGGCTGTTTTTCCCTTCTGCCGAAAAAAAAGAAGCTTCGGGAACCCGGGAAATGGTCAAGGATCCGAATTGCGAAACCTACGTTCCCAAAACCGAAGCTCTGGAGAAAACGGTGGGCGAAACCAAGTATTTCTTCTGCAGCGAAAAATGCGCCGAGGAATATGCGCAAAAAAACGCATGAATTCACGCGCTCTGCACCCGCTGCCGCTGCGATTCCGCTATAATGCCAGCACGGACCACCCTTTCAAAGGGCTTTATTATAACAGACGACGCCCGCACCCCCGAGGACATTTCCCGGCGGCCGGTGTGGGATGTGGGCTTGGACATTGAGATGAAAAAAATAGGCTTTCCGGTTGTTGCAGCGCTCGTTTTTCTGTTCTTCACCCCTTGCGTGTGGGCGGCGGCCGATTGCCAGCCGGTCGAGAAAAAACGCATCAAGGTGGAGGGCTGGATTTCCAAAAAATTCAAGAAACAGAAAAAAGCCATCGCCAAGGAATTCGGCGAGTTGGGGCACACCCGCGTGGTCCTCAAGGTGTTTCCCATGGGAGAGACGGCCAAAGTCGTCGCCGTGGGCCGCTGCGTTCCCGCTCACCTCGCCCGGCACATCCTGGCCACGGCTCTCAAATACACCGGTGGCATCGAAAGCCTGGTGAACCAGGGATTTCTCTCGCCGACCTGGGTGGGAATCGGCACCACCGTATTCGACGAGCCCTCGCAGCAGATCGTCAACGCCGAACAGGTGCAGCAGCTTCTGGATCCCAAGCTCAGCACCGAAGAATTTCACGCCCTGTACCGGAAATTTTCCATTCAGGACGACACCGTCCCCTTTTTCGGGTTGCAGCGCCCCAATGCAAAAAAAGTCCAAAACCCTTAAGGAAGGCGCACTCTCCACAACCCTTGGCCTAGTCAGTTATTTTCTTATGGGGCTATTGGGGTTTTTGCTGTTTTTTGTTTTTACCGCTGTTTGGGCATCTATTTCGTCCGCGGCCGAGCGCCCAGAATGCCAGCCCATAACCGAAAAACCCGTCAAGCTCGAAGCCTGGATTTCCAAGCGCTATGAAAAAGGGTGGCGTCAGGTGAAGCGGGAGTTTTCCGAAATGGGGAGAACGCGCGTGCGCCTGTGGATCTATCCCGCCGACAACCCGTCGCGCATCGTCGCCATCGGCCGCTGCGTGCCGGCATACATCGCACAGCATGCGCTGAGAAAGACGCTGGATTTCTACGGAGAGGTGAAAGGCCTGGTTCACCAGGGCTTCATCTCGTCGCACTGGGTCGGCGTGGCGACTTCGTTATTCGCCGAAAGTTCCCTGCAGCCGATCACCCGACAGCAAGTCGCCCAGCTATTGGACCCGGCATTGGAAACACCCGAATTTCAGGAACTCTACCGCCAACTGACCCGTCAGGATAAAACCGTGAGCGCCTTCGGGCTGCGTCTTCCCAATCCCAAACTGCTCGAAGAATAAAAACCCTCAGTCTTAGCCGAACTTGGTCCGCCCCTCTTCGACAAGCTCAGAGTGATTGTGGATTTTTTTTTCCGGCGGTCAACGTTCGGCCTGTTCCCACTCCGGGGAGGAGGAGTCAGTCGCGGCGCACCAGGCGGACCGCATGCGAAATGGTTTTGTCGTCCTTGCGGTACCAGTAGGGGCAGCCGTTGACATAGAAGAGGATTTGCGCCTCGTTGCCGCGCGTGTCGCTGGTCCAGGTGCAGTTGCCCATTCCGGGGGGAAAGACCGAATCGATGTTGATGTCGCCGCCCTTGAAGTCCTTGTTCAGGTGATTTTTGTCGTACAGAGAGGTCGCTTCGTGGATCGTGGGCAGCCGCCAGTCCGCATGACCGCCGAAATTCTTCGCGTTGAGGTCCTTGGCGTACTGTTCCGCCTCGTCCCAGGTGACTTCCTTATCGAGATCCAGCCGGGAATCGTTGGCGATCCAGGTCAGGCTGGTCAAAGAATCGTAAATCGTGCCATCGTCTTTTTTCAAAAACCGCGACTTGCTTTTATCCATCACTTCGCCTTTCAGAAAAACTCAGGGGAAAAACTCCGCCGCCCAGAGCATGGGCATGGCATCCCTTTGGCAATCAATCGTTTGCGTTGAATCGCCCACAAGGGTAGCAGAAATCATTTGAGTCTGTAAAGGTCTTCCCGGCGGTCTTCGAACAGGTGGTTGCGGGCATTGAGATGCTTGTCGCGCGCCTTGTCGAGGTCGATGGAGACCACCCGCATCTCCTCCTGGTCGCGCGAGGCCCGGTACAGCACATTGCCGTGCGGGTCCACCACCTGGCTCTGGCCGATGAACTCCAGCGATTGCCCCGCAATGCGTTCCTCGCGTCCCACCCGGTCCGCCGTGACGACGTAAATCTGGTTTTCCAGGCAGCGCGTGATCATGGCTTCCGGGCAGTGTTTGAGCACCAGGTTCGCGGGATGGGCGATCAGGTCCGCACCCTGGAGCGCCAGCGTGCGCGCCGTTTCCGGAAACCTCCAGTCGAAGCAGATCATGATGCCGACGCGCGCGATGCCGATGTCGAAGACCGCGAGCGGCGTGTTGCCCGGATCGAACACCTCCTTTTCCGTGTCGAACAGGTGTGCCTTGCGGTAGGTGCCCACAAGCCCATCGGGACCGGCGAGCAGCGCGGAGTTGTACACCGCATCGCCGTCCCGCTCCGCGAAACCGCCCACGATGTGCGCGTTGAGATTTTTTGCCAGCGACACCAGAGCTTGCGACGTCGGCCCGGTGCACGCCGGTTCCGCCAGATCCCGTGCCTCGGAACGGTCCCTGAACTGGTAGCCGGTGGCGAACAGCTCGGGCAGGACGAAAAGATCCGCCGAGGCCTCGGCGAGCACGCTCACGACGCGGGCGAGGTTGTTCTCTTTCGCACCGAACACCGGATTGTTCTGGATGAAGCCCACTTGCATGATGAAAACCGTATCGGCTCCGACGGAAGCCCGCCACAGGAGAAAAAAGGATCTTTGAGTTAAGGATAAAGATCTCAAAAGGGTGTGACAACCCTAAATTGATCCGTCGCGTGAGAGGGGGATTTGCGGGAAAGCCAGAGGAAAGTGAGTGCGCGGTAAGCGAACCCGCTACAGGCGCGAGGAGCGGTGCCGCAGCAGATGATCGATGAGGGTGAGGGCCACCATCGCTTCCGCGATGGGAACCGCGCGCGGCGAGACACAGGGATCGTGACGGCCTTCGACGCGGATGGTGGCGGCTTTGCCTTTGCGCGTCACCGTGTCCTGCTCCCGGTTGATGGAGGAGGTGGGTTTCACCACGAAGCGCAGGACGATGTCCGCGCCGTTCGAGATGCCCCCCAGGACGCCGCCGGCGTTGTTGGTGCGCGTGGTGATCTTGCGGTTTTTCGTCACGAACGCGTCGTTGCATTCGGAGCCCAGCATCGTCGCCGCTTCAAAGCCGATGCCGACCTCCACGCCCTTGACCGCGGGAATGCTCATGACCGCCTTGGCCAGATCCGCATCCAGCCGGTCGAAAACCGGTTCTCCCAGTCCTGCGGGCACGCCCTGCGCGATCACTTCCACCACGCCGCCCACCGAATCGCCCTGCTTGCGGGCCTGCATGATGTGATCCACCATCTTTGCGGCGATCTTTTTATCCGGGCAGCGAACGATATTTTTTTCAATCTCTTTCAGGTTGACCGTCTGCGCGACGTGGGGGCCGATCTGGCGCGTGTAGCCGGTGACCCTGATTTTTTCGCGCAGCAGCAGCTTTTTGGCGATCGCGCCTGCGGCGACGCGGCCCACGGTTTCCCGGGCGCTGGAACGGCCGCCGCCGCGGTAATCGCGGAAGCCGTATTTTTGATCGTAGGTGAAGTCCGCATGTCCCGGCCGGTACAGATCCTTGATCAGTTCGTATTTGGACGAGTCCGCGTCCTTGTTTTCCACCCACATGGAAATCGGCGTCCCCGTGGTTTTGCCCTGAAACACACCGGACTGGATCTGAATGCGGTCGCCTTCCTTGCGCGTGGTGGTCACCTTGCTCTGACCCGTGCGCCGCCGGTCCAGCTCTTTCTGGATTTCCGCTTCCTTGATCGCCAGTCCCGCCGGGCAGCCCTCGACGACCACACCGATTCCGGTTCCGTGGGATTCGCCCCAGGTGGTGATTTTAAAAAGTTTTCCGTACGAATTTCCCGGCATGGTCTCAGAACGCTTTCGACAGAACGACGCCACCGCGCGTGTGGGCGACGGGTTTTTGCGTAAATAAACGCTCGTTTATAATGTGATCCTCGGGGCGATGTCTTGCGTTTGGGTCAGCGGCAACGATCGGCCTCCCGGCAAACGCAGTGTTGACAGCCATCAATGGGTGAGGAAGACGCTTCGAATGAATCCGGGCCGCGAAACGCGTGCGATGCGGGGGGGAACATCGCTGTGGGAGGGGGAGGGGTAAAAGGCGAGGAACCGGGCGGACCGTGATGCCCGCTGTCACCTTAAGTTCCCGATATATTTGAAATGCGGATTTCCGATTAAAAAGACCGGGATTGGAACTGTCAGCAATCGAAACTTGAAAAGTCATTCATGATCAACAAGTTCCCGCAACTCCTTGCCCGCTTTGAAGAAAGGAACTTTTTTCGCAGGCACATCCACCTTGTCTCCTGATTTTGGGTTGCGACCGATACGAGCGTTTCTTTCGCGGATCCTGAAACTGCCGAATCCCCGCAACTCGACTTTCTTACCTTGACTGAGGGATTCGGTAATGCTTTGAAACACCGTGTTGACGACGATTTCAGTTTGTTTCTTGGTCAGATTGATTTGGTTCGCGACTTTTTCAACCAGCTCTGCCTTAGTCATTAATCAGCCCCCCGCCCAGCAAATTAATATCTTGGTATGTTTGTAGGAGTAAGTTCGCTCGAAAGTATAGCACTAAAGTCAATGAAGTCAAGCCCTTTACAAGCGCCTCGGAATTTTTTTTTTGCTTAATTTCCGGTCAACAAAATCGAACCTATCCCAAAAGTCAACCCAAAAGTGATGCCTAAAGAATGAAATTTTACGAAATTTTAATGAAATGATGGGGGCGTTTTCGACGCGCAAGGGGGGGCATCGCGCCGCCGTCTGTAGACTAAGAAATTGTTTATTTGGGGGCTACCCAGAGAAACTGCAGCGAGGGGATGCGATCCGGGCTGAGGGAACTTTTGATTTCCCTGTAAAACGCCGCCTGCATCAGCCAATCGAGAAAGTGCACTTTTTCGGTTTCCTGAACCACCTTCGGCGTTCCCTCGATTCCCACCAGTTCCGCCATGTGTTCGATGCTGTCCTGCAGACCGCCGAGCTGGTCCACCATTTTCATTTCCAGCGCCTGGCGTCCCGTGAACACGCGTCCATCCGCAACTTTCTTCACCTCTTCCGGCGGCAGTTGCCGGCCTTCCGCGACCGCCTCGACGAACTGATCCTGCACATCGTCCACCAGCTGCTGCAGCAGCTCCCGGTCCTCCTTGGACAGGGGCCTCACCGGCGAGCCAGCGTCCTTGAACTTGCCGCTTTTGATCACCTCCGGCCGGATGCCCAATTTGGAAGCCAACTCCTCCACATTGGAGAACGCCATGATCACCCCGATGCTTCCGGTCAGAGTACCCGGATTGGCGAAGATCGTGTCCGCCGCGCTGGCGATGTAATAACCGCCGGATGCGGCCACACTGCCCATCGACGCGAAGATCTTTTTCTGGCTTTCCTTCACCCTGAGCACCGCATCGTAGATCTCCTGAGACGGGGCCACGCCGCCGCCGGGAGAATCGATGCGCAGGACGATGCCGCGGATGTTTTTAGCGTCCCGGTAATGCGCCAGCTGGCGGACCACGTCCTGCGAGTCGGTGATCATGCCGCGCACTTCCACCAGGGCGATCGCCTCTTCGGAGCCGCCCATCATGTCGTCCGGCAGCAGCGCGGAAATGACGGACGTGATCATGAGCAGCAGAAAAGCGCCCAGAATGAAAAACAACAGGGTCTTGCCGAAAGACCGTCTCGGTTTGCGGGAGCTGGAAAATTCCATGGCGGGTTCCTGAAAAAAATCAAACCGGATGCGTACTGATTTGTATATACAGAAATTTTAAAGACAAATCAAAATGTATCCAGAGAAAAGAAGGGGGAGGAACGGCGGCCCCGGAACCGGGGCCGCAATCCGTGTGGCAGATTCACTGCAAAGCGGCGAGGGGGAACGACTCAGGAATTGTCCTCTTCCTTGAAACTTTCGATCTGCGCCTGTTCCTGCTCGATGGCCGGAATGTCCAAATTTTCCTCGAACGCCTTGATGCTCAATGCGATCTTTTTGCTGGCCGTGTCCACCTTGATCACCTTGGCCTTGATCGCATCGTCCACCTTGACGACCTGGTCGGGATGGCTGACCTTCTGCGAGCTGAGCTGCGAAACGTGGATCAGCCCTTCGAGCCCGTCCCCGAACTCGGCGAACGCACCGAAACTCGTCACCTTGATGATGGTGCCGCTGACATCGGTGCCCACCGGGTAATTTTTGGCGATGTCGTCCCAGGGGTCCGGCTCCAGCTGCTTGACGCCCAGCGAGATGCGGCAGTTGTCCTTGTCGATGCTCAACACCACCGATTTGACCTTGTCTTTCTTTTTCAGCATTTCCGAAGGATGCTTGATTTTTTTCCAGCTCAGATCGGAGATGTGGATCAACCCGTCCACCCCGTCTTCCAGCTCCACGAACGCGCCGAA
Organism: Nitrospinales bacterium; assembly: GCA_965223345.1. Taxonomy (GTDB): domain Bacteria; phylum Nitrospinota; class Nitrospinia; order Nitrospinales; family VA-1; genus CBDCWG01. The sequence continues at coordinate 375,167 of CBDCWG010000012.1, read as the reverse complement.
GTCCGTGAGGTTGCGCACCATGCCGGATACCTCCGAACCGATGGGGTATTTTTCGTCGATGCTCTCCCACGGGTTCGGTTCGATCTGCTTCATGCCCAGGGAAATCCGCTTGCGTTCCTTGTCGAGGGTGAGGACCACCGCCTCGACTTCGTCGCCGATCGAAACCACCTTGCTCGGGTGTTTCACATGCCGGCTCCAGCTCATCTCGGAGATGTGCACCAGCCCCTCGATGCCTTTTTCCAGTTCCACGAACACGCCGTAATCGGTGATGCTGACCACCTTGCCCTTGATGCGGGTGTCTACCGGAAACTTCTGATCCACCTCGACCCAGGGATCGGGCGTGATCTGCTTGAGGCCGAGAGAAACGCGTTCTTTTTCCTTGTCGTATTTCAGCACCATCACTTTGACCTTGTCGCCGATGGAAAACATTTCCGAAGGATGGTTCACCCGTCCCCAGGACATGTCGGTGATGTGCAGCAGGCCGTCCATGCCGCCGAGATCGATGAACACACCGTATTCGGTGATGTTTTTGACGATGCCTTCGATGAGGTTGCCTTCCTTCATCTGTTCCAGCGTGCCCTCGCGCAGCTGCTTGCGCTGCTCCTCCAGCAGGATGCGGCGGGAAAGCACGATGTTGCCGCGCTTTTTGTTCATTTTGATGATCTTCATCTTGAACTTCTCGCCCATCAGCTTTTCCAGGTTGCGCATCGGCCGCAGATCGATCTGCGAACCGGGCAGAAACGCTTTCAGCCCGATGTCCACCGTCAGGCCGCCTTTGGCCTTGGCCACCACCACTCCCTCGATGGTTTCGTCCGCTTCGTAGGTCTTGACCAGCTCGTCCCAGATTTTGATCTTGTTGGCTTTTTCCTTCGAGAGCACCACATTGCCGTCGTTGTCCTCGACCCGTTCCAGGTACACCTCGATGTCGTCGCCGATCGACAGGTTCTTGCCGTGGTCGGGAAATTCCGACAAAGAGATGATGCCCTCGGATTTGAAGCCCACATCCACGATCACCGCGTCCTTGGACATGCTGATCACCTTGCCGTTGATGATCTGTCCTTCCTTGAACTGTCCCAGACTTTCACTGAAATAAGCTTCCATCTCTTCCATGGCCGCCTGATCTTCGGGAGACAACACCTCCTTTTCCTCAAGATCATCCAATTCCATCTGAGCAATAACGTCCGCTTGCTTTTTCATGATTCAAACCGTCTCACTTTCTGTTGATAAAATGAGGGCCGCACCCTCGATTGATTGTATGCGTTTCCTGATTTCAGGATTTGTGCGCTTGCGATGCCAAAAGCCGGCCGGTCCCTCCCGGCCTTCATTCACTTTCGATCCATTTGAGCAAGGTGTCCGCGACCTCGTTGAGATCCATCTTCGTCGTGTTCAACTGAATCGCATCGGCCGCCGGTATCAGCGGAGATACGCTGCGGTTGCGGTCTTCGTAATCCCGCTGCTTCACCTGCTCGACGATCGAATCCAGATCGACGTCCTTGCCTTTGTCTTTCAGTTCCAGATACCGCCGCCGTCCCCGTTCCTCGGGGCTGGCTTCCAGAAAAAACTTTTTCTCCGCCTCGGGAAACACCACCGTGCCGATGTCGCGGCCGTCCATCACCACCGAACCGTTCTTGCCGATTTCCCGCTGTTTTGCCACCAGCATGTCCCTCACCCTGGCCAGGCTGGCGACTGCGGCCGCGCCGCGGCCGACTTCCTCGTTGTACAGATGCGCCGTCACGTCTTCGCCGTCCACCCGCACCCGCTGGCCGGTTTCGTGCGGAACCAGTTCGATCGCCATGTCTTCGGCGATTTTCACCACGGCTTCCTCGCGGGAAAGATCGACGCCGGCGCCGAGCGATTTCCACGCCACCGCCCGGTACATCGATCCCGTGTCGATGTGCCGGTAGTGCAGCCGTTTGGCCAGGATTTTGGCCACAGAGCTTTTCCCGCTCCCCGCAGGTCCGTCGATCGCGATGATCATCATAAGTTTACGTCAGGCTCAGACGGTGGTGCTGGTTTCGCAAAGTTCGTTTTCAAGCGCTTTGAGTCCGGCACGCTGGATTGAAAAATCACGTCAGGTTCAGCCGGTAACGGTTGGCGCTGGCGAACGATTCCTTCAGCGCACCGCCGTCTTCCTCTTCGATCCATTGCCGCACCTTGAGCAGCGCTTCCTGAAAATCGTCGATCAGATGCAACACCGGCCGTTTGTTGGCGACGCAGATGTCCCGCCACATCACCGGATCGCTGCCGGCGATGCGGGTGATGTCTTTGAGCCCCTTGCCGGAAAAGGAAGTGATCTCCCCGTGGTTTTCCGTCGAGAGGCCGCCGATCGTGTTCATCAGCACGTAGGCGATGACGTGGGGCAGATGACTCACCGCGCCGAAAATGAAATCGTGCTCCTCCACATCCATCGTCACCACCCGCATCCCGAGCCGCTCCCACAAAGAACACGTTTTGGTGAGCGCTTCCGGCTTCGAGCGTCCGGTCGGCGTGACGATGCAGTTGGCCCCCTGAAACAGCTCCGCGCTCGAGGCGTGCAGCCCCGACTTTTCCCCGCCCGCGATCGGGTGCGACCCGATGAACGCGATGTGCTCCGGCAGCAGCGCTTCGATCTGCTGCACCACCGAGCTTTTCACAGAACCCACATCGGTGAGCAGGCATCCCGCCTCCAGGCTGGGCAGCATCGCCTCCACCAGAGACTGCATCGTGCCCACCGGAGAGCACAGGATGACGCCGTCCGAGCCCTTCACCGCCGCCGCCGGATCCTGCTTATAGGCGTCGATCAACCCAAGCGATTTGGCTTCTTGGAGGTTATCGAGATTGCGGCCGCAGCCGACGAGGGTGTCGGCCAGGCCCAGCTTTCTGACGGCCCGGGCCAGGGACCCGCCGAGAAGACCCACGCCCACGATGGTCAATTGATTGAAAAGTTTCATGTGCGGGTCCCCGCTTTCGGATAAGAGCCCATGACTCTCAAGAATAAACAGTGACGGCCCAGCGTCGCCAGCACCTTCTGGACTTTTTCTTCATCGACATGGCCGTCGAAATCGACGTAGAACAGGTACTCCCAGGCCCGGTTGCGCAACGGGCGCGACTGGATCTTGGTGAGGTTGATGTCGTGCCGGGCGAACAGCCGCAGCGCTTTGAGCAGCGAGCCCGCCTCATCCTTGATGGAAAACATGATGGAGGTTTTATTTTTCCGGGCTTTTTTGGCCTCCTCCTTGCCGATCACCCAGAAGCGGGTGAAATTGTCGCGCCGGTCCTGGATGTTTTTCGAGAGCACGTTGAGCTCGTAGACCTCCGCGGCCAGCGGACCGGCGATCGCCGCCGCGTGTTTTTCCTGCTGCGCCTGTTCCGCGGCATTGGCGGTGCTGGAAGCGGGAACCGTTTCCGCCCAGGGCAGGTTCTGGTTCAGCCAGCCGCGGCACTGCGCCAGCGGTTGCGGATGCGAAAACACCGTCTTGATCTGTTTGGCGTCTTTGAGGGTGGAGAGCAGGTAAAGGTCGATGCCCAGTTTCAGCTCGTCACAGACCAGGAGCTTGGAATCGACGAAGCAGTCGAGCGTCAGGTTGATGACCCCTTCGGTGGAGTTTTCCACCGGCACGATGCCGTAGTCGCAGACGCCCTGCTCCACTTCCTTGAAAATGGCTTCGATATTGGCCAGAGGCGTGAGCACCACCGAATGACCGAACTGCTTGACGGCGGCCTGGTGGCTGAACGTGGTTTTCGGGCCGAGAAAGCCGATATTGAGGGGTTTTTCAAGCGCAAGGGTGGCGGAAAACACTTCCTTGAACACCGATTCGATGCAATCGTCGGGGAAGGGACCGGTGTTGCTGCTTTTCAGGCGCTCGATGATTTCCCGCTCCCGGTGGGGAACGTGGAAATGGTTGCTGCGGTTTTTCTTATGTTTTTCCTTACCGATCTGGATCGCCAGGGCGGCCCGCCGGTTGATCAGCTTGAGCAGCTGATCGTCGATCTTGTCTATCTTGTCGCGTAAATCCGAGATTTTGGGCAATGCATTTTACCGCCTTCGCTTGGGATGTTCGAAACTCCATACAGGATTTCGAATGGGGAAAGTTGATCATTTCACAATTGCCCTCTAAAATGCAAGGAAATTTTTTTATAAGGAATTCAAAACATGGTACTTCTGGAATTCAGCATGTCCCCGATGGACAAAGGGGAAAGCGTCAGCGATTACGTCAGCCGGTCCTTGAAGATCATCGACGAAAGCGGGGTCGATTACCGCTTAAACCCGATGGGAACCGTCCTGGAAGGCGAATGGGATGAAGTGATGCAGGTGGTCAAGGCCTGCTTCGACAAAATGCAGTCCGACTGCGGCCGCATCACCTGTTCGATCAAGATCGACTACCGCAAGGGCAAGAGCGGGCGGTTGCAATCCAAAATGGCTTCCATCGAAAGCAAACTCGGAAAAACCGTGAAAAAGTGATGCGGAGGTGTGACTTCGCGTTGCCTCAAGAGAGGTGCGGCTGAAACATTTGCTCCGAATCGGGAAACATCGCGCTGCGCGAGCAAGTCGCCCCTCCGGCGAGGAGCGGCGTGAGCGGGGATGACTTCGGAAGATCTTTTGCATAAGTTTTTGTTTTTCATGCTGAGTCCTTCGGCAAGCTCAGGACAAGCTCTGTCGAAGCATGATTCAACGCACCCTTCGACAAGCTCAGGGTGACGCTAAGCGCTGGAATTCTTAAACATTCGACTTATGCAGAGATTTCGTCAAGATAGAAGAGGGGGCTTGGAGTTTGCGTACAACGGATCTGTGCTGCCAGTCGTGAGCAAACTCGCCCTCCGCGCAGGAGTCAGGAGTCGAGCTTCATGAACTGTGAGCGGATGTAGGCGATCACAGCGGAAATCTCTTCAGGAGAGAGGACGTCCTTCCACGGCATCATCGCCGTTCCCGGCCGCCCTTCCGTCGCCGAGCGGATCATCCGCTTCAAGGTCAGCTGCTTTTTCGATTCCGCGGAGGTGAAGTCTTTCGGCGGCGGGTCGAGCACCGTGGCGACGAAGTTGTTGCCGTCGCCGTTCACGCCGTGGCACACCGTGCAGCGCTCCTTGTAGGTCTTCTCGCCCAGCGCCTTATCGGGTTCAGGTGCGTTGTGGTTGGCGGCAACCCAGCCGTTGGAGAGAATCAGCAGGCCTGCCAGGAGGTAGGGTGTCATCCGATGTCTTCCACCTTGTCCATCAACAGCGCGTGCACCAGCCGTTCCTTGATGCGGCGGATCAGCTTGGGAAACACGAGCTTTTTGTTTTTCAGCGAAATGTAAAACACGTCGATGCCGCGGTTGCCCTGCGTCGAAACTTTCGCCCGGTGGATCTGGATGCCGAAATCGGCGATGACCTTGGCGATCTTGTACAGCATGCCCAGGTGATCCCGCGCCTCGATGCGCAGCAGCGTGTACGGGTGGTTGGCGGCGTTTTCGATGCGGATCTTCGGCACGATCGGCAGCGAAGCGGCGCGCGGTTTCACGTAGCGCGTGCGCGACGCCAAGAGCGCCGGCAGCGTGATGCGTTCGCTCAGCACCTCTTCCAGCGTTTCCTTGACCTCCTTCCAGATTTTCATGTCGTTGGGCAGAAAGTTTTTCGGCGTCGCCACCTGGATGGAGAGGATCACGATGCCGTCTTTTTTAAGATAGATCTGCGCACCCAGGATGTTGAGGTTTTTCGACGTCACTGTGCCCACCAGTTTCTTGAACGCCTCCATTTTCGCCATGCAGCACAGCGTCAGGTTGTGGTAATCCCCGTCCTCGTTGAACTGATGGTGCAGGATGAAACCGTGGTTCTTGAGCGGACGGATGAGACGCAGGTGCAGCGCCACTTCTTCCGGCCGCGAGGCGAGCAGGTAGTCCTTGGGCAGCAGGCTCAGGTGCTTTTCGATTTCCTCTGCCGTGAACTCCCAGTTGAGCGCCTTGTACACCTCTTCCCGCGTCGCCTGCGGGATCTGCTTGAGGGATTCGGGACGTTCCAGATAGTCGCCGGTGCGGTGGTACAGCTCCGAGAGCAGCACTTTTTTCCAGGACGTCCAGGTGCCCGGAGCCACCGCGCGCAGATCGGCGTAGGTCATGAGATAAAGCAGGTCGAGCCGTTCGCGGGTCGCCACCTTCTGCGCGAAGCCGCGCACCGTCGCCGGCTGGCGGATGTCCTGGTGCAGGGCCGCCTCCACCATGGCGTTTTGCTGTTCCACCAGAAACTTCAGCGTCTCCAGATCGTTGGCGTCGAACTGCAGGCGTTCAGCGATGGCGTCGAGCGCTTCGGTTTCGCACTGCGTCTCGGCCGGATTTTCCTGTTTGCCCATCGATTGCAGCAGCGCCGCCAGCTTGAGCTGGGCCTGCGAAGGCAGGGCGGTGTAGATCTCTCCCAGCTCGCCCAGGTCCTGGCCGTCGGCGCCCACCAGCTCCTCGAGAAAATACACCATCCGCAGAGAATGCTCATCGGCGGTGTACTGGTGGTAGAAATCGTAACTCACCCGGCAGTGGGCGCGGCCGAATTCCGGCAGGATCTGGCCGAGGACTTCCGTCTCGTGCATCAGCCTCAGGCTTTGGATCGAACGCGGGTTTTCCAGCGTGGCAAACAGAAAAGTCTTGACCCAGGGATCGCGCAGAAATTCGTTGTCCAGCAGGTGCTTGTTGACGCGGATCTGCCGCTTGAGCTGAAAATTCGGTTCCAGACCGTGTTCGCGGCACAGGTCGAACAGCTTGAGCAGCCGCGTCGGATCGTCGGCAAAAAATTTGTCCGCGTCCTTTTCCAGGATCAGCGACGATTCTTTCGCCAGGAACCCCTCACCCAGCGGTTTCTGCGTGAGGGCGGACAGCACGGTTTTCAGGCCGCGCTTCGAATGCCGGCACAACTCGAAGATGGTTTTGGAAAACTTGTAGATGGTCGTCGCGTGCAGGAAATAATCGCGCATGAAACTTTCCACGCACACCGCGTCGTTTTGTGAGGGATACCCCAGGCTGGCGGCGATCTTCTTTTGCAGATCCAGCGTCAGCAGATCGGATTTTTTCTTCACTTGGTAGTGCAGCTCGTTACGCACCCGCAGCAGGAAATTCACCGATTCGTACAGCGCGTCCACCTCGCCGCTGGAAATCATCTCGTTCTGGCCGATCTCGCGCAGCGACAGCGAACCGTAGCGCACCGCCGCCGCCCACAGAGCGGTGTGGTAATCCCGCAGGCCGCCCGGACCGTCTTTCACATTGGGCTCCTGCACGCAGACCATCTCCTCCTGCGTGCCGTAGCGCTTGGCTTTTTCCTCCAGCTTGAAATCGAGGAAGGCGCGGATGTTTTTCTTCAGCACATTGCGCGCGAACGAATCGCAGAACTTGTCGTAGATCGACCGGTTGCCGAACAGAAAGCGCGTTTCGATGAGCGAGGTCTTGATGGTGATGTCTTCGTGCGCCAGCTGGATGCATTCCTTGACCGTGCGGCAGCTGTGGCCGATCTCCATGCCGATGCCCCAGAAGACCGAGATGAGGTCCTGCACGAATTCGTCGGTCGATTTTTTGATCTTCGGCGGGTTGAGAAACAGCAGGTCGATGTCGGAGAACGGGTTGAGCTCGCCGCGTCCGTAGCCACCCACCGCCACCAGCGCGAACTCGTCCAGGATCTGCTTGCCCTGATACACAGGCAGAGCCGCGAGCGAAACCAGCAGGTGCCGGATGACCTCGTCGATCAGCGACGTGTGCGCCTGAATGACCTCGCGGCCGCCCACGCCGCTCTGGTGCCAGGCCTGGATTTTCCGTTTCTCCTGCGACAACAGGGCTTTCAGGGCCTGGAAATAGGGCAGGCGCTCCTTCGGGTCTTCCGGGATGTGGCGCACCGGTTCGAAATTGATGCCGAATTTGTAGGATGTGACCGAATCATTCATGGATCTGTGACGATGAGGGATGCAAATTCACGGCTGCGATTCTATTATAGATGATCCGCCCAAGCACGGGAAAGTGTACCGGACCGGAAGCGAATCCCGGCAAAGGGATCGCAAAACGGTCCCGCGGCGTCTTCATGAAAAAATTTTAATGTGAAGAGAAAGTCCATCAAGATAGCACCCGGGTCCGCAGTCCGGCAATCGTTAAAATTTTACTTTTCAATGCAGTAGATACGTCGCAGCGGGGAGGTGCGGTTTTCGATCACCCGAATTGCGGCCAGCGCGCTCTCAGGCGACCCCAAAAAGCGCCGCCCGGAGGTTTGCGGCGGGGTTTGCATCCAAAATCGCTTGACAAAACGGGAGCGAATAATTTAGTTTACCCCCCAATCCAAATTCTTCTATTTTTCAAGTGGTTTCCAAAGAATTCTTGCGGAACAAACCGTCTTCGCAATCCATGAACATACAGCCTTTTATATGAAGACGGTCGTTTGATGATTTAATAATATTCCGACTACAGCGGGGTCTCCGCTACTTTTTCCATGGGGTGAGAAACGATGTCAGATACGCCAGATATTATTTACACAAAAGTCGATGAAGCACCTGAACTCGCAAGTGGATCTTTTCTTCCGATCATCCAGTCTTTCACGCAGGTCGCGGGAATCAATGTGGGAACCAAGGACATCTCGCTTGCGGGAAGAATCATCGCACAGTTTCCCGAACGGCTCACCGATGCGCAGAAACAGCCGGACGATTTGGCCCTGCTGGGTGAAATCGTGATGAAGCCCGACGCCAATGTGATCAAGCTGCCGAACATCAGCGCCTCCATTCCTCAGATTCAGGCCGCCGTCAAGGAACTGCAGTCGCAGGGGTACGACATTCCGGATTACCCGGAGGATCCCAAGACCGACGAGGAAAAAGACTTCAAAGCCCGCTTCGACAAAGTCAAGGGCAGCGCCGTCAACCCGGTTTTGCGCCAGGGCAACTCGGACCGCCGCGCCGCGGTCTCGGTGAAAAATTACGCGAAAAGCAATCCCCATAAAATGGGCGCGTGGGCGAAAGATTCCAAAACCAACGTCGCGCACATGAACGGTGGCGACTTCCGCTCCAACGAAGTGTCCACGACCGTTTCCGCCCAGTCCGCCGGCAAAGCCAAGATCGAGTTCGTCGGCGCGGACGGCAGCACCCAGGTCCTGAAGGACAACGTCAAGCTCGACGAAGGCGATGTGGTGGACGCCACCTGCATGAGCGCGAAAAAGTTGCGCCAGTTCATCCGCAACTCGATCGACGAAGCGAAAAAGCAGGGCGTGCTGTTGTCGCTGCACATGAAAGCGACGATGATGAAAGTCTCCGATCCCATCATCTTCGGGCATGCCGTCGAGGTGTATTTCGAAGACGCGTTCAAAAAGCACGCAAAAACGTTCAAGGAACTGGGCGTCAACGCCAACAACGGCATCGGCGACGTGTACGCCAAGATCAAGAACCTGCCAGAAGACAAGCAGAAGGAAATCGAAGCGGACCTCAAGGCGTGTATGGATAAAGGGCCCGATCTGGCGATGGTGGATTCCGACAAGGGCATCACCAACCTGCACGTGCCCAGCGACATCATCATCGACGCCTCCATGGCCGCGGCCATCCGCAACTCCGGCAAGATGTGGGGGCCGGACGGCAAGGAGCACGACACGCTGGCCATCATTCCCGACAACAGCTACGCCGGCATCTATCAGTCCGCCATCGACTTCTGCCGCGAGAACGGCGCGTTCGATCCGACCACCATGGGCACCGTGCCCAACGTCGGGCTCATGGCGCAGAAGGCCGAGGAGTACGGTTCGCACGACAAGACGTTCGAGGCGCCCGGCGACGGAACCATCCGCCTCGTGGACGCAGCGGGCAAGACCCTGCACGAGCTCAAAGTGGAGAAGGACGACATCTTCCGCAGCTGCATCGTGAAAGACATCCCGATCCAGGACTGGGTCAAGCTGGCCGTCACCCGGTCGCGCGCATCCTCGACGCCGGTGGTTTTCTGGCTCAACAAGGACCGGGCGCACGACGCGCAGCTGATCGAGAAAGTGAACCGCTACCTGAAGGACCACGACACCAGCGGCCTCGATATCAAGATCATGGCGCCGGTGGACGCGATGAAACATTCCCTGAAACGGGCCAAGGAAGGCAAGGACACCATCTCCGCCACCGGCAACGTGCTCCGGGATTACCTGACCGACCTGTTCCCCATTCTGGAGCTGGGAACCAGCGCGAAGATGCTGTCCATCGTGCCGCTCATCCAGGGTGGCGGCCTGTTCGAGACCGGCGCCGGCGGTTCCGCGCCCAAGCACGTGCAGCAGTTCATGAAAGAAGGACATCTGCGCTGGGAGTCGCTGGGTGAATTTCTGGCGCTTTCGGAATCGCTGGCGCATTTCAGCCGCACCACAGGCAACACCAAGGCACAGGTCCTCGCCGACACGCTGGACCGCGCCGCGGGCACCCTGATGCAGAACAAAAAATCGCCCGGACGCGAACTCGGTCAGTTGGACAACGCCGGAACCCATGTCTACCTCACTCTGTACTGGGCGCATGAGCTGGCCAAGCAGAGCGACGACGCGGACCTCAAGGCGAAGTTCACACCCGTTGCCGAGCAGCTGGAAGCGAAGCTGGACGATATTTTCAAAGAGATGAACGCCGCCAAGGGCAAAGCGGTGGATCTCGGCGGGTATTACCGCCCGGATCCGGAGAAGGTCCGAGCCGGAATGCGCCCGAGCGCCACGTTCAACGCAATCATGGACAGCCTGGCTTCGTAACCTGAAACTCGATTTCCGGCGTCATCATTTCGACTTCGAAAACTTCACAGGGGAAAGCTATGAACTCCGCGCGGAAAAAAATCACGGTGGTCGGAGCCGGGCAGGTGGGTTCCACCGTGGCGCAGCTTGTGGCCTACAAAAACCTCGGCAACGTCGTCCTCACCGACATCGTCGAGGGGATGCCGCAGGGAAAGGCGCTCGATCTTCAGGAATCCGGTTGTCTGCAGGTGTTCGACAGCCTCATCGTCGGCACCAACGACTATAAGGACACCGCCGGTTCCGACATCGTCGTGATCACCGCCGGTCTGCCGAGAAAACCCGGCCAGAGCCGGGAAGATCTGCTGGCCACCAACGCCAAAATCGTGAAAACGGTGACCGAGGAGATCATGAAGCACTCCAAGAATCCGATCATCATCCTGGTGTCCAATCCCCTGGACGCCATGGTGTACCTCGCGAAAAAAGTATCCGGCCTGTCCAAGGACCGCATCGTGGGCATGGCCGGCGTGCTGGATTCGGCCCGCCTGCGTACCTTCGTTTCCCTGGAGCTGGACTGTTCGCTGGTGGACGTGGACGCGATGGTGCTCGGCGGTCACGGCGATTCCATGGTGCCGATGCCGCGCTACACCACCGTCTCCGGCATTCCCATCACCGAGTTGATGAGCACCGAGCAGATCGAACGCCTGGTGGAACGCACCCGCAAAGGCGGCGCCGAGATCGTGGCGCTGCTGAAAAAAGGCAGTGCGTTCATGGCGCCGGGCGCGTCGGTGGTGAAGATGGTCGAAGCCATCCTGCACGACAAGAAGCGCATCCTGCCCTGCACCGCCTACCTGGAAGGCGAGTACGGCTGGGACGGCATCTTCTTCGGTGTGCCGGTGAGAATGGGAATCGGCGGCATGGAGAAGATCATCGAGCTCAAGCTCACCGATGAGGAAATGAAAGCGCTCAACACCTCCGCCCAGGATGTGAAAAAGACCTGCGACGAGATCGACGCGTTCCTGAAAAGCTGCGGTTGAAAAAGAAACCACAGCCGGGAAAGTCGTTCAGGTTTTCGCCGTCTCCTTCTCCGCAGCGTTTCACTCGTGTTGGTGCGGGACCGACAGGATGAACGCGCCCTGCGTTTTGAGATCCTCGTCGGTCAGATGCTGGAAACGCGCGGTCAGGTCCTTTCTGTCGATGCCTTCCTTGCTGAAGAAACGCTGATCCAGCCGGATCCTGAACCCCGATTCGTGCAGCAGCCTCAGGTGCGCCGAATGCGGCTGCCGGTTCAACAGGTACGGGCGTCCGCCTCGCATCAAGCGCCATTGCCAGTCCGCGATCGCCCAGTGCCCGTTCCACTTCTTCGCCGTGTTGTGGCATTTGAAATCGATCGTGTGCGTCATGAAGCCTGTGGGTTTCAGCCAGTTCGCCAGCGCGCGGTAGGCGGCCTCCAGTTCGTCCACATGCTCCAGCACCGCCTGCGAGAAGATCATGTCCAGCGAATCTTTTTCCAGAATGCTCGCGTCGGTCCAGGGGAACACATAGCGCATCGGCGAATCCGGCGCGTCGGTTTTCAGCACGGACGCCCGAAGGTCGGCGACGCGCTGTTCGTCCAGCGTCTGCGCGAGGTGCGCGTCGCTCAATAGATCTTTCGGAAACGCGTACGAGTCGAGCGCCGGCTTGAGATGCGGGAACTCCGCCGCATCCGGGATGTCCGCCCGCGCTTGGAAAAGTTCAACCAGTTCATCGAACAGTTTTAAATTTTTTTTGTTGCCCGCGTAGCCCACCACATCGACCGCGTAATACTGCTCCGCTCCCGAGAGCAGCGCCGCCATCCCCGCACCCAACGAATAGCCCGGCCCCAGCTCCGCCACCACACACGGAAATTCTGCGACACCTCTTTGATGCGCCCGCACCAGGTGCCGCATCCACACCGCATAGCCGTAGCGCGCCGACGCCGGTTGATCGATCAGGTGCGAGAGAAAATTGTAAACACCCGGAACGTAGCAGGCGAGACCGATGGCGATGTGTTTGAAGTTCATAGCGGGAGTGGCGGTGAAAGCGGTTTGAAGGAAATCGTTGAATCGGGTTTTACTTGTCGAGCAGATTTTTGATGAACGATTCGTGCTGGTTGAGAAACTGTTTCGTCACCGTTTTTCGTTTTTCTTTGCGCCTTCGTCGAGCATAGCTCGACACCCGCTTATCAAAATACTGGAGGTGGCTTGGCGCCTTTGCGCGAGGCAAAGTTTTTTTTATTTCGTCTTTATCCTGTTCATCCTGTCCCCTTCGTTTCTTCGCCTTCAGCGCACGATTCGGAACTGATCGAACTGCGTCACCCCCACCGGTTTGCCGTCGCAGCGCAGGGAGATGCTGTTCCACATTTTCTTGCGCGCTTTCCAGCGCGGGTTTTTCCGGCCCGTCTGCGCCTCACCCGGGCACACGCGGAACGTCTTGCCCGTGAGCGTCTGTGACGACATCTCCAGGATCAGGTAATGGTTCATCAGCGCGCGCGCCGCCAGCGCGTTGAACACCGCTTTGGGGGCCGTGCGTTCGGCGATTCCCTGCTGGTCCGCAAACGGCTTGAACAGCGCGCCGCCGCCGCCCGATACCACGTGCACCGTCCCCGCCCCCTGCCGGTACTCGCCGGTGGGCGACGCGTGCACGGAAAACACGCCGTCCGCATCGGGAACGCCGAGCGCGTGGAAGCGTTCGTAGGAATGCTGGTTGCCCGCAAGCACCAGGTCCGGCCCCAGCGCGTTGATCTGCCGCAGCACCGTCGCGCGTTTTTCCAGATACCACGCCGTCGTCAGCGCCGGTTCGTGCACCGCCACCACCACCCACAGCCCCTCCTGCCGGGCGCGCTCGATCTCCGGGCCCAGCCACGGCGTCGGGTCCTGCCAGGGATAGTTGTTGAGCACGGCAAACAGCGTGTTGCCGATCACCTTCGTGCCCTCGTGCGCCCGCGGCTGGCTGCCCCAGGCGACGCGCGTGTCGAAGGGCGTGTCCAAAGGATCGATGTGCTCCCAGCAGCCGGAGGCTTTCGGTTTCCGGCGGTGCGGCGGCAGGTCGTTGTCGCCCGCGACGAACAGCCGCAGCGGGAAGGGCTGCACCAGCTTCTCTTTGATCTCCTCGATGTATTTCGGGTCGCAGGCATCGGGCATGAACTCAGGCTGGTAGACAAAATCCCCCAGGTGCAGCAGCACCTCCGGTTTTTCCGCTTCCATCGCCCGCTGCACCGCCAGGAAGCCCCAGTGATACGCCCGCTCGCCGATCCCCGTGTCGCCCACCACCGCCACCCGCAGCGTCGCACCCTCATCCGGCAGGCTGGCTGCGGGTTCGTCCTGGGCCAGCGCCGCACCCGCGTTGCAAACCAGCGCGGCGAGGATCAACGCCTTTGATAATCCGCTTGTTAGTTTGTTTTTCCGCATGGTGATTTCAAATTACTCCTGTTAAAGGGCCAAAGCAAGCGCATCCGGCGCTCGGGGAGCCCTGTTTTGTAAGTTAGGTCACAAAATTTGACACTGTGTGTGTAATTTTGATTGTAATTTTTACCATAAACAGGGTATGGAAATATTTGTCTATAAAAATTTAGCTTGTTAAACGGCGAGTTGCTCAAAATTTGACGGTTCTGCGAAAATTGGCATGTCTTGTGCACATATATAGGAACATCCCAACGATTTTTGCGAGGGCCGGATGCATTCACAGTATCAAAATGAGACGAATGACGGCAGCCGGGTCGAGGCTCGACCCGCAAGCAACACATATCTGCTCCTCAAAGCGTTTTTGTACCTCGCAGCCGGGATCATCGGCATCGATTTCATCGCCCGCATCACTCTGGGGCAGTGACACCGGATTTAAAACCTTAAACAGGCCAGGTGGATCCTTTGAAACACGCACAGCAAACCCAAAAGAATGAGCGGACCAAGGCGTTTGCGATGGGCCAGCGCGCTCTGTTCTGTCTCGCGCTCGGGCTCCTGCTGTCCGCCTGCGGCACCACCCAGCTGACCACCAAGGTTTCCGGCAATCTGAACAATCTGTCCGCCCGCCACACCGTGGCGATCCTGCCCGCTCTGGTGCAGGACGAAAAGCAGCAGGAAATGGCCGACCTGTTCCGCCAGAGCCTGCACGCCAACCTCAAACAGTCCCAGTTCAATCTTCTCGAGCATTACATGGTGGACGCCCAGCTCAAGCAGAACGGGCTTAACGACCCCGCTGTGTTCTGGGACATGAACCCCATGCGGTTCGGCGAGGTGCTCGGTGTGGATGCGGTGCTCATCACCCGCATCAACAAAGTGGAAAAAGCCTACATGCTGCTGCATTCCTCCATCGAGCTCAACATCTCCGCCCGCATGGTGGACACGCGCAGCGGCGAAGTCCTGTGGATGGCGGAGCAGACCGAGTCCGATTTCGAAGGCCTGGCGAAGATTCCCACGGGGATCGCCTCCGCCGTGATCGCCCCGCTGTATCTGGTGACCAACGCGGTGGAGATGGATCGCATGACCTCGAAAATGGTGAGCAAGCTCACCTCCATCGTGAAGTTCCCAGACCAGGCCGACAGCGAAGGCACCTTTCAGGAGCCGTTGATCGCCAAGACCTGGAACGTCCAGGAAGAAGACAAAACCAAAAAAGTGCACTGGACGCAGATCCTGGATAAGGACAAAAAACAGGCTGTCGCCAATGTGAAGCAAGATCAACCTTCGCGGCTGACCTCCATCGAGCAGATGCCCGCCGACGCCGTGCTGAAAGAAACGCAACCGGTATCCAAGCGGCTGCCCGTGAAACAATCCACCCGCAAGGCCCCCGCCATCAAGTTCTGACCGGCTTCCGCATCGCCCGATCTCAAGTTTTAGTCTCAAGACCCTCAGGCAGCGATTCCACAAACGCACGGATCTCATCGCGCACCCTGCGGTAATGCACCAGGGCTTCCGCTTCGCTTTTCGCCGAGCGCGCCAGTTTGGGCGGATCGTCGAAACCCCTGTGCGTCACCGGCACGGGTTTGGGAAACACCGGACAATTCGCGTCCGCGTGCGCGCACACCGTGACCACCCGGTCGAACGGCACCGCTATCACTTCCTCCAGCCGCTGCGATTTCTGCCCGGAAATATCGACGCCCGCTTCCGCCATCGCTTTCACCGCCAGCAGATTCAGCCCGTGCGCCTCCAATCCCGCCGAATAGGGCTCGATGACCTCGCCTTTCAGCTTTCTCGCCCACCCCTCCGCCATCTGGCTGCGGCAGGAGTTGCCCGTGCACAAAAAAAGCAGTTTCAGTTTTTCAGTCATGGTGTGAGTCTTTGTCTCGGGAGAAATGGAGCGATACGTTGGCTTGCGCCTGAGATCTTTTGAGCCCGCTCCCCTTACCGTGTCAACCTGAGTCCTTCGGCAAGCTCAGGACAGGCTTTGTCGAAAGGTGAGTCTGCGAAGAAAACCAGGCTGCTATGCTGTTATTCCGCCGTGCGACGCTTGATTTTCGATTAATTTTCGCCTATACTCCGAAAATCCTTTCAAGCGGGAGGCAAGGGGGCATGCACCTCACCAAACGGCAGCAAGAGATCTACCAATACCTGAAAGAGCACATCCAAAGCAAGGGCTACGCGCCCAGCATCCTGGAAATCGGCAAGCAGTTCAGGCTCAACTCGCCGGCGACCGTGCACAAGCATCTGAGCCATCTGGAAGAGAAGGGGCTGATCCGCAAACAGCACAACCTCAGCCGCGCCATCGAGATCGCCGAGCCGCCGCAAAACGCCCTGGCGCGCGAATACACCGTGCTCGGGCACATCGTTGCCGGCAAACCCATCGAGGTGATGGACGACCGCGAGACCGTTTTCATCCTGCCCGATCCTCTGGACGAGGACGTCTTCGTGCTCAGGGTCAAAGGCAATTCCATGATCGAGGATTCGATCCGCGACGGCGACTACGTCATCGTGCAGAAGAAAGAAAGCGCCGACAACGGCGAAACCGTGGTCGCCCTGCTGGACAACGAAAAGGCCACGCTCAAACGCTTCTACCGCGAGAACGGTCAGGTGCGCCTGCAGCCCGCCAACCAGGATATGCAGCCGATCATCGTGAAAGAGGGGGATTTCAAAATCCAGGGCGTCGTGATCGGCGTCCTGCGCAAATTCAAATGAACGCATCCGCCGGGGTCACTTTTAGCAAACAGGGAGAAAAGTCATGTCAGAACATAAAGTGAAAGTGAGCTGGGCCCGCGGCAGCGAGGAATTCAGTCACGAAGGCTACAACCGCGACCACGTGTGGACGTTCGAGGGCGGCATCCAGGTCCAGGCGTCGGCAGCCCCCGGCTTCAACGGCAACCCGGACTGCGTCGATCCCGAGGAGGCTCTGGTCGGCGCACTGTCGAGTTGCCACATGCTGACCTTTCTGGCGGTGGCGGCCAAGAAACGCCTGAGCGTGGAGAGCTATGAAGATGCCGCCGTGGGGTTTCTGGAAAAAAACGAAAATGGCAGACTGGCGATCACCCGCGCGGTCCTGCGCCCCAAGGTGGTGTGGGGCGGCGACAAAACCCCCTCCGCAGAAGAGATCGACAGGATTCATGAGAAAGCGCACCAGGCGTGTTTCATCGCCAACTCGATACGCACCGAAGTCACCGTCGAATCGAGTGAGTGAGCGCGGAGCGATAGACCGTTTTCATCATTCATAAGCTGGAGAAAACGTCCCGTCCTATGCCTGAGAACACAAGTCAGGATAAAAGCGTGGGGCCGGTTTCCCGCACGGGGGCCGGGCGGCAGATTCTGCACGTGGACATGGACGCGTTTTTCGTGTCCGTCGAGGAACTGCGCGACCCCTCGCTCAAGGGCAAACCCGTCATCGTCGGCGGCGACCCGGACGGCCGCGGCGTCGTTTCCACCGCGTCCTACGCCGCGCGCAAATACGGCATCCGTTCCGCCATGCCGCTCGTGGAAGCGAAGCGGCGCTGCCCGCACGCGATCTTTCTGCGCGTCTCGCAGGGCTGTACGGCGAATACTCCGAGCGCGTTTTTCGCATCCTGAAAACCTTTTCACCGCTGGTGGAGCCGGTGTCTCTCGATGAAGCCTACGTGGACCTCACCGGCTGCGAGCGGCTGCACGGCCCGGTGCTCGTGGCGGCGGAGAAAATTAAAAAGGAGATCCACGCGCAAACCGGATTGTCTGCGTCCATCGGCATCGCCGCCAACAAACTGCTCGCCAAAGTCGCCTCCGATTTCGCAAAGCCAAACGGTATGTTGTGGATCGCCCCCGGCAAGGAAAGCAAGTTCCTCGCCGCGTTGCCCGTGCGCCGGTTGCCGGGCGTGGGCAAGAAAGGCGGCGCCGAACTCAGGCGCATGGGCATCCGCACCGTCGGCCAGCTGGCCGCCCAGCCGCGGCGCGTGTTGCAAAACGCGCACGGCAAATGGGGCGCGGCGCTGCACGCCCGCGTCCACGGTCTGTGTGAGGACCGCGTGCAGGAGCACGCGGGCGACAGCCGCTCGATCAGCCGCGAGACCACGTTCGCTAAGGACACCGGCGATACGGTGTTTCTCGAAGCGACGCTCTGCCGCCTCGTGGAAGAGGTGGCGGCGCAACTGCGCGCTTCCGGCCTGTACGCCCGTTCGGTCACACTCAAGCTGCGCGCTCCGGATTTCACCACCCGCACCCGCTCGCACACCCTGGCCGAACCGGTTTCCGAGGACCACCTGATTTTGCAGACCGTGCTCCGGCTGCTGCGCAAAGAGCGCCGCACGCGGGTGCGCCTGATCGGCGTGTCGTTGTCTTCGCTGAGCCGGGATGCCCGCCTGCAGAACGACCTGTTCGAACCGGCGGACCTCAAGGAGTGGGACCGTCTCTACAACAGCATCGACCGCATCCGCAGCAAATACGGTTTCGACGCCATCCTGCGCGGCAAGAGCGCCTGCAGCGGTTGAACAGAGCTTCGATCGAAATACCATGACCCTCCCGCTCCTCGACGCCGACCGCATCCGCCGCGAATTTCCCGTCACGCAGGGCAGGGTTTTTTTCGATCACGCCTGCGTCGCGCCGCTTCCCGCGCGCGTGCGCGAAGCCATCGAGACGTTTGCGGCCGACGCCTGCCTCCAGGGCACCGCCAACTATTCGCGCTGGATGCAGCACGTGGAAAGCGTGCGTGCGAGCTTCGCCCGATTGATTCACGCCGAAACCCCTGAGGTGGCGTTCATCAAAAACACATCCGAAGGCATCTCGCTCGTCGCCAACGGGCTGGACTGGCGGGAGGGCGACAACGTGGTCGTGCCGGACATCGAGTTTCCCGCCAACGTCTATCCCTGGCTCAACCTCAAGCGGCGCGGCGTCGCCACCCGCTTCGTCAAAGCGCGGGATGGGCGCGTGCTGTTTGAGGACATCGAAGCGGCGGTGGATGCGCGCACGCGCGTCCTGTCGATCAGCTCCGTCGAATACGGCAGTGGCTTCCGCAATGATCTCAATCGCATCGGCGCGTTCTGCAAAGACAAAGGCATCCTGTTCTGCGTGGACGCTATCCAGAGTCTGGGCGTGTTGCCGATGGACGTGCAGCGGGACCACATCGATTTTCTCGCTGCGGACGGGCACAAATGGCTTTTGAGCGTCGAAGGCCTGGGCGGGTTTTACATCGCTTCCAGAGTGATGGATCAACTGCATCCCGCCGTCGTCGGCTGGGACAGCGTGGTGAACGCGCACGATTTTTCCAGCCACGATTTCACCCTGCGCGAGGATGCGAAAAAATTCGAGGAGGGCAGCTTCAACACCTTGAGCATCCACGCGTTCGGCGCGGCGCTGTCGCTGTTTCATGAAGTGGGGATGGACGCCATCGCCGGGCGCATTCTCCATCTGGGGGATAAGATACTGGAGGGGCTCGCCTCACGCGGCATCCGGGTGGTGAGCTCGCAGGTACGGGAGGAACGTTCCGGCAGCGTCGTGTTCTCGATCGCACCGGAGCGGCTGGACTCCTTCACCGCGGTGATGAAGTCAAACCAGGTGTTTCTCTCCGTGCGCGACGGCAACGTGCGGCTCTCGCCGCATTTTTACAACAGCGAACAAGAGATCGACCGGTTTTTTGCGATTGTGGACCGCTGGTTGCAGGCCGAATGAAATAGAGGAATGAAAGAGGCGTGAAGACAAATCAGAGTGCGCTCAGCGTGGTCACGAAGTTTTTCAACCGTTCCTTCGAGCGCAGTTTTTTCGCCAGGCGCGCCGCGCCGCGTTTGCTGGGGAACAGATCGACCCGCACGCGGTAGAGGACGGTTTTCCTGTTGGGGGTGGGCTGGGTCATGAACGCCTGATAGCCCTTTTTGACCAGCCGTGCCACCAGCTTTTCCGCCAGCACCCGCGACCTGTAGGCCCCCACCTGCACCGTGTACACGCGCGGCGTTTTCTTTGCCGGCAGGTTCAGTCTGGTGATGGCGGGTTTTACCGGTTTTGGCGCCACAGCGGGAATGGATGCGACCGGCAGCGGCTCCGCTGGAATCTGGATCGGGATCTCCAGCGTCTGCGACAGGGCCGGTTGGCCATACGCCTGCGGTTGCGGCTGATAGCTCGCTGTCATCGCGAGCGGTTTCGGTTTGGGCTGCGGAGCGCCGTGGATGCCTGCTAGCGTGTCGCGCGCCCAGATGGCCTCGGCGTTTTCAAAAAGTTCCTCCGCCCACTTCGCCCGGATCCTTTCCGCCCGCTTCACCCGCTGGATGTCGCGCGTCGCCGCCGAGGCGATCACCGGCGCTTCGAAGGTCTTCTCCTTGCCGGCGCGGCCGGGGTGCTTCACCACATCCGTCAGCTTGTCCACCATTTTCGTGGTGATGCGGTTGAGGTTGAGCTTGTTGGTCACGAAGTAGAACGGGCCGACCACGGCCGAAGCCATGCCGGTGGGGATTTTCCACAACCCCTGATAATCCGATTCGGTCTGTTCCGCCCGCCACAGGATCTCGCCGCTGCGCGTGTCCACCATCTGCACCGAGATGCTGAGTTTGATCGAGGAATGCACGAGAAAGTAGGAGCGTTCGACCTTGTTCAGACGGCTGATGAGGACCACGTCCGCACCCAGCACTTCGCCCAGGCGCATCGGGTTGAGCGTCGGGTATTTGGCCGGTTCGGTGAGCCCGT
This sequence comes from Nitrospinales bacterium, assembly GCA_965223345.1. Taxonomy (GTDB): domain Bacteria; phylum Nitrospinota; class Nitrospinia; order Nitrospinales; family VA-1; genus CBDCWG01. Next base: position 354,456 of record CBDCWG010000012.1, on the reverse strand, counting down.
TTCTCCTGAGCAGGCTGTCCACGACGTAGGGTTCGAGGATTTCAAAACGCGTCTGCTTGAGCTTGGAGTGCAGCACCTGCCGGAACAGATTAGCGGCATCCCTGGGGGAATGCTCGACCACCTCGACCGGCAGGATGGCGACGATCTGCTCTCCCGAAAGCCCGTTGAGGCTTCCCGAGACCTTGGTCTGCAGATCATTGGTGCAGGCGCACAGGCCCAGAGACAGCAGCGCCAGCAGCACGATGGTTTTCAGCACACCCGGATTGCAACAGGCGGTGTGTTCCTGTCTTCGCCACGAAAAAGAAAACAAAATCGATCCTCGGTTAATGAATGGTGGCCATCACGGCCTTGTAATATTTTTTGCTCGCCAGCCCGCGCTTGTTGCGCAGCGTGCCGATGATGAACGCGCTCGCCACCCGGTCGCCCTTGCGGATGCGGTAGCTGCCCGAATACACGCCGACCTCGACCTCCTCCATGGGAATGTGGGTCCTCCAGCTGCCGATGTCGAACGTCGCCGTGAGACCCGGCTGCCCCCGCAGGATGACCCGGATCAGGTCGTTCTCTTTCAGATTCTTGTTGGGCCGGATGTTGGTCTCGATGCTTTTGATCACCGGCGGCCGCACTTCCCCCAGCCGCGTGTCCGCGGGATCCGGGATCTGCTTCAGGATTTTCTGGCAGAACACTTCCGCCGTCTTGTAGTACGCCTGCTGCACCTTGGCGTTTTCCATCTGCTCCTGGATGATATCGACGATCGTGGGGGTGGCGATGCCCGAATAGGAAACTTCCGTGTGCTCCACCTCCCACACCGTCTCCTCGGTGTTGAGGTCCAGCATTTCCAGCTTGGCGCCGATCAGGGTTTCCGCGTGGATGCCGCCGGTGAAATTGTTGGCCTCCAGCACATGCCCGCGCACCACCGCATCCACGCCGAAGATCCGCTTCAGTTCCCGAGGACGAAGTTTCGACGCATTTTCTGGGGGGACGCCTGCGTTGTACAATCTTTGGTCCACTTCGTCAAGCGGTAAGTCGGTGAATCCCAAGTAGCTGAAGTTGTTGAAGAAAACTTCGCGAAAGATGATGTGGGGAAACTCTTCTTCGTGAATCGTGGGCTCAACCGTGAACGGCAGCACCGCCACTTTTTTGGGAAAGGTGGCGGGGTTGTCCGAATTCTGGCTCACCCGGACTTTGGCGGACCCGCACCCGGATCCCAGAAACAACACCAAAAAGCCCAGAGCGGCCAGGCGCAAGGATGGCGATCCACGCATCATGACGGCGGTCCGGTTTAACTGCTGAAAAAACGTTGAAAAAAGAATGCTCAAATTTATTAGATGAGAAATTTCAATATATTAAAGAATGGAGAAGTTGTCAACAATATCGCACTATTTGTTTAAATTCGGGAAGATAGCCGCATTCGCCCGCGCGCCGGACCACTGTGGATAACCGTTTAAATGTAATGGTTTGTGCGGATTCCGCGCGGCGAACCGTGTTGACTCCCCTGTGGATTCGTGATAACTTTCCGGCACCCTGTCGCGGTCGCGTCGGCCCCTCGGGGAGCAGGATAAATTCCCAATTTCCAGGGGATTTCGGCCTTCATCCCCGATCGCGTTTGCAAACCGAAACCCGTTCCAGATCGCAAAGCATCCCCCTCCCGAACGGAGCGGGATCGTTCGCCAACTCTTGAATCGAATTCCGTTTGATGACCTCTCCTTTGAGAGCTTCCCCCAAAATGGCTGTGCCCCCCGTTGCAGGATGGATGGATAAGCGGGGCTGCCGATGAACCTGATCCAGCGTTGGGGCACCTGGGGGGTCTATTTTCTCGAACGGGTGGGATGCCAGTTCATCTTTCTCGGCCAGATCCTGATGTGGGCGCTGCGCCCGCCGGTGCTGTTTAAAGAGCTGATCAAGCAGATCCATTTCATCGGCGTCCGCTCGCTGATGATCATCATACTGACCGCCTCCTTCACCGGCATGGTGCTTGGGGTGGCCGGGTTCAACATTCTGAGCGACTACGGTTCCGAGAGCCAGCTCGGCGCCATGGTGGCCTGGACGCTGGTTCAGCAGCTGGGTCCCGTGCTCGCCGCCCTCATGGTGACCGGCCGGGCCGGGTCCGCCATCGCGGCGGAGATCGGCATCATGCGCATCTCCGAGCAGCTGGACGCCCTCGACACGATGGCGCTCAACCCGTTGAAATACGTGGTGGTCCCGAAGGTGCTGGCGGCGCTGTTGTGCGTGCCGCTGCTGACCGCGATCTTCGATGTGGTCGGCATCACCGGCGGCTACATCACCGGTGTGAAGATGCTGGGCGTGAGCGCCGGCGATTTCACCGGCAGTATGGAATCGAGCGTCGGCTGGGACGATGTGTACGCGGGCATCGTGAAATCGGTGACCTTCGCCCTCGTTATCAGCTGGGTGTGCTGTTTCGAGGGGTTTTTCGCCAACATCTACAGCGGTCAGGGCGCGGAAGGCGTCAGCCACGCCACCACCACCGCTGTCGTGGTGTCCTCGGTCAGCATCCTGATCTGGAACTACTTCATCACCACCGTCCTGTCTTGACCGGGCGGTAAGGAATGGGGCCCATTGCAGACTAAAATGTGACCTGTTTACGGGATCGGGATCGCATTCAGGGCCCGGGCAGGCGAATTCATGATTAAAATAAGGGACCTGAAAAAAAAATTCATGCAGCAGGAAGTGTTGCGTGGGGTGCGGCTGGACATTCCCGAAAACAAGATCACGACGATCGTCGGCCGCAGCGGTTGCGGGAAAACCGTGCTGCTCAAGCACATCATCGGTCTTTTGAAACCCGATGCGGGCAGCCTCATGATCGGCGATGTGGACGTCACCACGCTCAACAGCCGCGAGCTGAATGAGCTGCGCAACAAATTCGGCATGCTGTTCCAGGGGGCGGCGCTTCTGGATTCGATGACCGTGTTCGAAAACGTCGCCTTTCCGTTGCGGGAGAAAACCCGGCTGAGCCGATCCGAAATTCAGGAGCGGGTGAACACCGAGCTGAGTAACGTCGGGATCGTCGGCATGAACGACAAGTTTCCTGCACAGTTGAGCGGCGGCATGCGCAAGCGGGTGGGGCTCGCCCGGGCGCTGATCATGAAACCCGAGATCGTGCTTTTCGACGAACCGACCACAGGGCTCGATCCCATCATGAAGAAAGCCATTCATCAGTTGATCTACGACACGCAGCGGCGGGTGAAATGCACGGCCGTGGTCGTCAGCCACGACATCCCCGACGTGTTCGAGATCAGCGATTTTGTGGTCATGCTGAACGGCGGGGTGATCGTTGAGGAAGGGACGGCCGAGGAATTCCAGAAGTCGAACGATCCCGGCGTGCAGCAGTTTTTAAAAGGGGAAATCGAGGGGCCCATCAGCGTGAACTGAGGGGGCGTTCCTTATCCATTTTGCAAACAGCCTGCGATTTGAGGAAAACCGGTCATGAATCGATTCACTCTTGAAACAGCAGTGGGGATATTCGCCGTGGTGGGCCTGGTTTGCCTGGGATACCTGTCCTTCAAACTCGGAAAAAAGGAAATCCTGGGCAGCGACCATTACTCGGTGTATGCGGACTTCGGTTCCATCGCCGGACTGCGTGAAAACGCCGACATCGAAATCGCCGGCGTCAACATCGGCAGCGTCGGCAAGATTTCTCTGGTAGACGGCATGGCCCGCGTCGAATTGAAATTGCGAAAAGAGATCGAACTCCCCGACGATTCGATCGTGTCCGTGAAGACGCGCGGATTGATCGGAGCCAAGATGGTCAACGTCTCTCCGGGCGGGTCGCCGGACATTGTAAAACCGGGCGATGTGCTGATAGAGACTGAATCTGTCATTGATTTGGAAAATTTGATAAGCGAATTCATATTTGGTAAGGTGTGAAAATGAAAAAAATATCAGGAGACAAGTGCATGATCTTAAAACAGGTGCGTGTCGGCTTGATCACAGCGGTCGTGATGGGAATGCTCTTTCTGGGCGGGCAGGCGTTTGCCGCAACCGAGATCACCAAGGATTTGAAGTCCACGATCGACGAAGTCATTTCGATCGTGAGCGATGAGTCCCTGAAGGATCAGCAGGAAAAACGGCGCGATAAAATTCGCAGTGCGATCGAGAAACGGTTCAACTACCAGCAGATGGTGATGCGTTCCCTGGCCAAAGCCTGGAACGACCGGACCCCCGAAGAACGCACTGAATTCATCGCCCTGTTCAAAAAGCTGCTGGAAAATTCCTACGCGAGCAAGATCGAATCCTACAGCGATGAAAAGATCAATTATATCGATGAAGTCGTGAAAGGAAAATACGCCCTGGTCAAGACCGAAATCGTGCGCAAGGACAGCACGATCGGCGTCGATTACAAATTGATCAAGGACAACGGTCAATGGCTGGTCTACGACTTCATCGTCGAAGGCGTCAGCATGATCCGCAACTACCGGTCGCAGTTTTCCAAGATCATCCGCAAAAAATCCTATAAGGCGCTGGTGGAGAAGTTGACCACCAAGATCAGCGAAATCGAATCCAGCAACGGAGACGCCGTTTCCGAAAACCTCTAATCCGATTTTCGAATCCCGGGCCGGGCGGCTCTTGCCGGACCGGGATTTTCAGTTCCCCCTTTCACTCCTATGATACGAAGTTCCGCCCCCACCCGCATCGATCTGGCCGGGGGTACCCTGGATATCTGGCCCCTTTATCTTTTTTTTCAGGCGCCCACACTGAATGCGGCGATCAACCTGTACGCCACCGTCGAGCTTTCCGCCCGCAAGGACAAAAAAGTCTGCGTCGAATCGAAGGACCTGAAACTCAGAAAAGAATTCGCATCGCTGGACGCGCTGCCTGAAAACCACGCCCTGGATCTGATTTTCCGCACACTCAAACATTACCGGCCCAGGCGCGGCCTCAACCTCGTCACCCAGTGCCAGGCGCCCAAAGGTTCCGGCATCGGCGGCTCCTCCGCCCTCAGCATCGCCCTGCACGGCGCGATCCAGGCTTTCGTCAATCGGCGCACCTCCAAGGACCGCATGATCCACCTCGCCCGCGACATCGAAACCCAGGTCATCGCCGTGCCCGCCGGCTGGCAGGACTACTTCCCCGCCGCGCACGGAGGCACCCTCGCGGTCGAGCCCGGCCTTGCGGGCGTCGCGTTCGAGCGCGTCAAAGTGGACCCGAAAGAGATGACCCGCCGTTTCGTGCTGTGCTACACGGGAGAACCGAGAAACTCCGGCATCAACAACTGGGACGTCACGAAAAAAACCATCGACGGCAACGACAAGACCCGCCGCCACCTTAAGGGAATTCAGACCATTGCGCAAAAAATGCGCAAGGCGTTCACAGGCTCTGCGAATCTCGACCGCATCGCTCCGTTGTTTGCCGAGGAATGGAAAGCCCGTAAAGCCCTCGCTCCGGGAATCCGCACGCCGCACATGGACCGTCTGTTCCGCGTCGCCGAAAAAAACGGCGCCCTCGCCGGCAAAGTGTGCGGCGCCGGGGGGGGCGGCTGCGTCGCGTTCATCGTGCGCAGGGGGAAAAAGGACGCCGTCGAGGACGCCCTTAAAAAACAGGGCGGAAACGTCCTGGACTTCAAATTTGTGAGCCGCGGCCTGCGCGTGGAAACGCTCTGACCGGAGTCATCCCGCGCCGATCCTCCGCATTTGGTGTATAATTGAAGAATACTCCCCTTCATGAGGGCATCGAACCGTGGCCAAAAACAGCAAACGCACGATCACCCCTCCCCGCATCGTTCTCATTGCCTGTCTGATCCTGATGATCGGCGTGTCCGTCTGGATCAACAAATCCGGTTTGATGGACAGCCCGGAAACGTCCGCCGCCTCACAGCACGGACAGGAACCGGGAACGCTGTACAAACCGCCGCTCGACGGCGAGGACGAAGCGTCCGCGTTGCTGCAGAAAGCATCGGAAAATTATTTCTACCACGAGTTCTCCCAGGGCGCGGACAACTACCGCAAAGCCATCGCCATTTTTGAAGCGCGGAAAAATTTCCAACGCGTCGCACGAACCTACGAGTCGCTGGGCGATCTGTATAAATTCGCCAACGAAACCGAAGAGGCGGAGAGCAGTTACCTGGAAGCCGTGAAATACCACACGCAAAACAAGGATGCGGTGGGCGAAGGCAGGGCGCTCAAGGACATCGGCGATCTCTACATGGGGCTCAAGCAGATGTCTCCGGCCAAGGAGTGGTATCAGAAAGCGCAGACGGCCATCGAGCACGCGCCCGTGCACAAAGACCGCGCCAAGGTGTACGAAGCGATCGGCCAGTTTTACTGGAAGACGGAAGACCTGCCGCTGGCGCTGGAAAACTTCGGCCACGCCCAGGAAACGTTTGCCGCGCTCAAGGACCAGATGGGGTACGACCACATCACCAACGTCATCGCCGTGATCAAAAAGAAAAAAGCCCCCGCCACCCATTCGCAGCGCGGGATCGCGCCTTCCGACAGGCCTCCGGCGCACGCGCCGAAAATCCCGCAGCGTGGCCAGCGCAACCTGTAAGGACAGCCGTTTCCTCTAAGCGTTGCACACCTGATTGCTCAAATTGACTCAGGAAGTTTTCAGACCAGATCTTCGGGGGGGACGTCGCGTTGATTTTCCTGGATGAACCGTTCGTTGAGCGCCGACAGATCCTTTTTGTTGCGGCTCACGCTTTTTAGAAACTGCTTCATTTCCTCATCCGGAAACAGTGCGTTCAGGTCTTCCTCGGCGTCGGGAAACAGCGTGTTGAGGTCGATCTCGTGCGCGTGGGATTCGGCCGCGGGCGATTCGGCTGCCGGTTCCGCAGAAGCTTGCGGATCATCGTTCGCGCCGGCGGATTCCTGCTTTGGGGTGGGGGTGGCGTTGTCTTCGTTCATGGGTCGCCTCGTAAAAAGATCACCTGTTTAATGCTACCCAAATACGCGTTGGCTCACAACGCTAAAATAAATCTTTTTCGCGAAGCCATCGCACGCCGCGTGGGCCGCATCATCCGGCCACCCGAGCCAGCCAGACACCGAGAAAAAGCGCCGCCGTCGCTGCCCCCAGTGTGAACTGACTGAGCGTCCGCATGCGCTGCAATGTAGCGGGAACCAGTTTGCGTTTTTCCGGCCGGATGTCGAGATCCGTGATCTGCGGCCGCAGCGAGAAGGTCAGATACAGGCTCAGCGAAAACGCCGCCAGCGCGAACACCATTTTGATTCCCAGAATATCGTAATAGGTTGCGGGCAACTCGCCCTGGCGCGAATACTGGGTCAGCAGCGTGTAGATCCCGGTGCCGACGAGGATCAGCAGGCAGACGAACACCGTGGGCTGCAGCGTCTCCAGCACTTTGTAGGCCGGTGCGTTTTCATCCGCAGGCTTTTTGGCGTCCTTTTCCACCGCCGGCAGGTATACCCAAAGCGCGTAGGCCAGGCTGCCGATGGCGCCCGCCGCGGCGACCAGGTGAAGGAAAACGATGAAAAAACTCTGCAAAGGGTCCGCCCCTCCGGTGGAAGAATAACGATAAGTCCAAACAGGCGATCTATTTTTTCCGGGCGCTCCGGCGTTTCGGCTTGGCGGCGTGCGCCTCGCGTTCGAGAAAATGCGTGAGCAGGCGCACCCCGAAACCCGAAGCGCCTTTCGGTGTGTAGGGCTTGTCCTCGCCGGACCAGGAGGTGCCGGCGATGTCGATGTGGGTCCAGGGACCCTCACCGGCGAACGGCTTCAAAAACGCCGCGCCCATCGTCGTGCCCGCCCCGACGCCCGGAGCCGCGATGTTCTTCAGGTCCGCGATGTTGCCTTTCACCGCCTTGTCGTGCTCGTCCCACAGCGGCAGCCGCCACACCCGCTCGCCGGTTTCCTCGCCGCTTTCGGTGAGTTTTTCGATCAGATCGTCGTCGTTGCCCATCACCGCCGCCGCGTAGTGCCCCAGCGCCATGATCACCGCTCCGGTCAACGTCGCCAGATCGATGAGCGCGCGCGGCTTATAGCGCGCCGCATAAGTGAGCGCGTCCGCCAGGATCAGCCGCCCTTCCGCATCGGTGTTGAGCACCTCGATGGTTTTGCCGGACATGCTGGTGAGGATGTCCCCCGGTTTGGTCGCCGAGCCGCCGGGCATGTTCTCCGTCGCCGGCACTAGCCCCACCACGTTGATCGGCAGCTTGAGACCCGCCGCCGCCTGGATCGTCCCCAGCGTCACCGCGCCGCCGGACATGTCCATTTTCATCTCGTCCATGTTGGCCGGCGGTTTGAGAGAGATGCCGCCGGTGTCGAAGGTGACCGCCTTGCCGACGATCACCACGGGCGGGTCGGATTTTTTGCCGCCAGCGTATTCCAAGATGATGAAGGCGGGCGGCTCGTGGCTGCCCTTCGATACGCCGAGAAACGAGCCCATGCCGAGCTTTTTCATTTCCTTCTCGCCCAGCACCTTGCAGGTGACCTTGGCCGCTTTGGCGATCTTCTTCGCGTTCTGCGCGAGGAAGGAGGGCGTGGCGCGGTTGGAGGGATGTAGGATGAGATCGCGGGTCAGGCAGACCGCCTCTGCCAGCGTCCGGGCTTTGTCCACCGCCGTCTTGCCGGCGTTCACCTGCGCCTTGCCATCGCAAAGCAGCGTGATCTCCGCGATGCGGCTGGGCGCATCGTCGCCGTCCTTTTCGCTTTTGTAGTGATCGAAATGATACAGCGCCAGCAGGCTTCCTTCGGTCACCGCACCGGCCGCCGGGCCCTGGTTTTTGGCGCTGCCGAACGCCTTGCCCACCGTCGCGTCTTCCACATAAAACGAAACTTTCGTGGCGCGCGCCTGTTCCGCGCGCTTCGCCGCGCATCCCGCCGCCTGGCGCACGATTTCCGCGTTCAGTTTTTTCAGCGTGCCCACACCCGCAAGCAGAACGTGGTTTGCCCCCAGAGCCCCCATCGCGTTGAGCCAGAGCGTCTGCTGCGGTTTGCCCTCAAAGCGTTTGTCTTTGAACGCCGCCGTCACCGCGCCGTGCAGTTTCGTGTCGATCTGTTTGAGAACTTTGCCCGGTTTGGCCTCTTCCGGGCAGAAAACAACCAGGCAGGGCGTGGTGTGCGTCAGCACGTCGTCGTGTTTGACCGTGGTTTTGATCATAGAGTGTGGACCGGAAGGGAGTTGAAAAATCGGGGTTGTGACATTGAGGTAAGAGTTTATATTTAAGCCATACCGCAATCAACCTCAAACTTCTTCCTGCAGGAGGAATTCGCCATGGCAGCACACAATTCGACTTTCTTCCGTCACGGGCTGCGGTTCGCCGCCGCCGTTTTCTGGATTCAGACGCAGCTCGTCCACGCAGCGGTCATCGAGGAATACATCACGCCCAGTGCGGACAGCAGCCCAGCCGGGCTGGCGTTCGATGCCGATGGCATTTTGTGGTTCACCATGATCAACGCCGGCAAAATCGGCAGGCTGGATCCCAATAAAGTGAAGGCCGGAACCTCCGAGGGAATCACCGAATACGATCTGCCGAAAAAGAACAGCCAGCCCAACGCCATCCTGGTTGCCCGAAACGGCACGGTGTGGTTTTCCCAGATGCACGGCAACCGCATCGGCCGGCTCGACCCGAAATCCGGAAGCATCAAGGAGTACCCGATCCCCACACCCGGGAGCGAACCGCACCATCTCGTCGAAGCGGAGGACGGCGGCATCTGGTTCGCCCAGTTTGAAACCGACAAAATCGCCCGGCTCGATCCCGCAACCGGCGCGATCCGGGAACACCCGGTCAACCCCGGTCATCCGCACGATCTGGTGATCGACAACGGAAAGATCTGGTACACCCAGGGTGGGAAATTCTGGGCCAAGGTGTTCTTCAACAAGATCGCATCGCTGGATCCCGCGACCGGCGCGATCGAGGAAATCCCCGTGCCGCCCGAGCGGTCCGTGCCGCACGCGATGGCGAAGGCGAAAGACGGCGGCATCTGGTTCACGCAGTTTTTCGCCAACAAGATCACAAAACTTGATTTCACAGACGGTGCCGCAAAACTGGTGGAGTACCCGCTTCCCGGCAAACGCAAGGGGACGCACGATCTCGTGGTGGACGACGAGCGAAACCGCATCTGGGTGGCGCTCAACCACGCCAACAGCATCGGCCTTCTGGATCTGGCCAAAGCCAGACCCGGCACCAGTGAGGGGATGCAGGAATTTAAGATTCCCACGCCGAAGGCGCATCCCAACACCCTGACCCTGGATGCCGAAGGCAACGTCTGGTTCGTCGAAACCGGCCGCTATTTCCGCGGGCAGTTCAACAACAAAATCGGCAAGCTGACGCCTTGAGGCGGCAGCGCAATCACACCGGCAGGGCCGATTTCGCTTTGCAGAAATTGTAACCGGCTCGCACCCGCATCCCGATTGGCCTCAAAGCAGGTTGCATATAGATGTAATAATATCAAGGGTTTGCTGCGGGTGGGTTGCGGGGCGTGCGCCCCTACCCGCAGCCGCGCTCGCGACAAAAAACGCCGCAGGCTCAACAGGTTCCGGGATTCACCGCGATCCCGCCGCCGGACAGGGCCCGGCGCAGGCGGATTGCGGCGCGGATATTCGGCCCGCAGCCGGTCGCTTAAGTTTGACAACCTTGTGGCCGGTGACTAGAATCTATGGGATTTTCCGTCTAGGTGGGGACGTCGAAAGATGTTAAAATCGTAAGTTATCAAACGGTTTGCAGCGGATGCCGTCCCGTGGGTGCGCATCCGCATGAGCGTATAAAAAATCCAGGCTTTTTTTAGGAGAGCTTTTCACATGGAAGCGGTTCAGGAACAAGCCCAAGCGACTGCAGAAAAACAGGGTACGGTCAAAATCACCGTCTGTCTCAGCCTGAGCGGCGTGGCCGAGGGCGGCAAGGAAGTGTACGCGGAATTCGAGAAACAGATCGCCGCCATGCAGGCCAACGCGGAACTCGGAGACCGGCAGTGCAACATGGGGCAGGTGGGCTGCCGCGGCTACTGCAGCCGGGATGTCCTGGTGGACGTCTACATCCCCGGCGAGCCGCGCGTGACCTATGAAAAAGTGAAGCCGGAAATGGTCTCCAAGATCCTGAACGATCATGTGGTCGGCGGCAAGGTGTTCAAGAAAGCTGCGGCCAAGGAAGACTATTACGAGCAGCTGAAAAAGCAGGACCGCGTGGCCATGGAATTCGGCGGCGCCATCGATCCGGAAAACATCGACGAGTACCTCGCGGTCGGCGGTTACGAGGCGTTGAAAAAAGTCCTCAAAAGCATGAAGCCCGCCGAGGTGATCGAAGAGATCAAAAAATCCGGCCTGCGCGGCAAAGGCGGCGGCGGATTCGTCACCGGCCACAAGTGGGAGAAAGCCGCCAAGGCGCACACGCCCGACGGCGTGCGCTACATTCTGGTCAACGGCGATGAAGGCAACCCCGCCTCCTACATGGACCGCAGCGTCATGGAAGGCTGTCCGCACCAGATGCTGGAAGGCCTCATCATCGGCGCCTACGCCATTGGCGCGACCGAAGGCATCGTCTACACCCGCGCCGATTACGCCATCGCCGTCAAACGGCTCAACATGGCGATCGAGCAGGCGAAGGAACGCAACCTGCTCGGCGACAACATCCTGGGCAGCGGTTTTTCCATCGACATCTCCATCCATGAAGGCATCGAGGCGTTCATCGGCGGGGAATCGACCGCCCTCATGCAGTCCATCGAAGGCAAGCGGCCCTTTCCCAAGGCGCAGCCGCCGCATTCCACAGAGAACGGATTGTGGGGCCGGCCGACGTTGCTCAACAACGCCGAAACCTGGGCCAGCGTGCCGCCCATCCTGCGCAAGGGCGCGGACTGGTACGCCGGATTCGGCACCCCCAACGCCAAGGGCGTCAAGACCTGGGCCATCGCCGGCAACCTCAAGTACAACGGCCTCATGGAACTGGACATGGGGCTCACGTTCCGCCAGGTCATCGACGACATCTGTGGCGGCATCGTGAAAAAGAAGGATCTCAAGGTCATCCACGTGGGCGGCGTCACCGGCGGATTCCTGCCTCCGGAAAAAGCCGACATCACCATGGACTACGAGAGCCTGCTGGATGCGGGCGTGCTCATGGGGCAGGCGAGTTTTTCCGCCTACGACAATTCCGCCTGCGTGATCGATCTGGCCAAGTTTTCCATGGGATTCAACGAGGGCGAAACCTGCGGCAAGTGCACGCCCTGCCGCATCGGACTCTCGCTGATCAAAAACAAGCTCGACGACATCTCCGAAGGCCGGGGCAAGATGGAGGACCTCGACAAGCTCCAGGCCCTGTGCGAGGAAATCAACGTGACCTCCCTGTGCGGTCTCGGAGAAACGGCGGTCAAGAGCGTGCTGACCGGCATCAAGTATTTCCGCAAGGAATATGAGCGCCACATCGTCGATCAGATCTGCGACGCCGCCAAATGCACGGGCCTGTACCGCTACTACGTGAAAGAGGAAGAATGCGTCGCCTGCGGGGCCTGCATCAAACCCTGTCCCACCGGCGCCATCACCGGCGGCACCCGCAAAGTCGCCGCCCACATCGACATGGATCTGTGCATCAACTGCAACGCCTGCTACGAGGCCTGCAATTTCCTGGCGATCCTCTGATCATTGCGTATTTTACAGCCCGCGGGGTTTCACGCCCTGCGGGCTTTTTTTTGTCCTTTGCCTGAAAAGGGGGCCGCATGCGCTGGAGTGAACGCGAACGCCGCTGGATGGAGGAGGTCTACCCGCAGTTGCACGAATGGGAACTCGCGCGGTTTGAAAACCCCGCAACCGCCGCGCAGTACTGGATCGTTTACGACCGGGTCACGCAAACGCTCCCCAAAGGCGCGCGCGTGCTGGACTGGGGCTGCGGCGACGGGCATTTCAGCGCGTTTTTATTGCATGAAGGGCACACGGTCGAGGGCTTCAACGTGACCGCATCGGATTACTACAACCCCGAAGGCTGCCGCATCGCGGATGCACTGGCAACGCGTTACCCACAGGCGTTCCGGTATCAGGAAAGCTCCGGAGACCCGGTGAGTCTGCCTTATGCAGGGGAAACGTTCGATGCGGTGGTTTCGGTGGGTGTGCTGGAGCACGTGCGTCAGCAGGGCGGGGAGGAGGGGAAAAGCCTGTTGGAGATCCGCCGCGTGCTCAAACCCGGCGGGCGTTTTTTATGCTTTCATTTTCCCAACAAGTTCAGTTGGGTGGAAACGCTCGCGCGCTGCTTTCCTTCCAAACACCAGCATCCCTATAAATTCACGCACCGGGCGATCCGACGCCTGTGCACCGCTTCCGGGCTGGATCTGGAGTGCCTCCAGTCCTACGCCTTCCTGCCGCGCAACGAGTTGACGCGTCTGCCTGCGGGGGTGAAAAACCATCCGGCGTTCGTCAAAACCTACAACGCCGCCGATAAATGGCTGGCGGCGTTGTTTCGTCCTCTGGTGCAGAATCACCTGTTCATCGCCCGAAAAAAACCGGCGCTGTGAATGGCGCGCCCGTCGGTGGGCGGGCTCAGCTGCCCCCCACGTGGTTCTGCAGGATCTCCGAATCGCGGATCTTGGGATTGTCCGGGTCGAGGTCCAGGGCGGTTTCGAAGTGGTTGGTGGCTTCCATGTGCTTGTCCAGTTTGTCCAGCGTCAGCGCCAGGTTGTAATGCGCTTCGGGCAGTTCCGGATTTTCCTCCAGCGCCTTGCGGAAGTGCTTTTCGGAAACCTCCCAGTGCCCTTCCTTGTAGTGGCCAACGCCCTCGTTGTTTTCCGGTCCGCCCTCGGTTTCGATCGGAACCAGCAGTGCGCCGCTGTTCGCCAACTTGCTGATCATGTCCACCGCCGCGTCTTTTTGTTCCTCGATATTCTCAGCCACTTTTTCCGTCGTCTCTTCCACTTTCTCCACGACCTTTTCGGTGGTCTCTTTCACTTCCTGTTTGATCCCCGCCAGAGCCGAAGGCGGCTGTCCCTCCGTGACACTGCTCTCGGATTTTACGGGTCCCTCTTTTTTCTGTTCCGCGCCCTGGTTGCAGCCCAGCAAAACGAGAACGAGCGCCAGAACCAAGCCGCCAAAAGCACGCATTGTTGTTTTCATCACGCTTCCCCTTTAGAGGTTGTCGATAGGCGTTCTGCTCCGTAGCTTTACCGGTGAAAGCCCCGCACCGGGTGACGATGGCATCCTTACGATGGTGTCGGGCTGTGAACGGCCCCTGGAAGGTCGGGCCCAGGAACGCCTTAAAAGAACTGTTGCAAACTAGTGGAGGTCCTCATGCACACAAACGGGATACACCTAATTTATTTCAGCCTGCCAAACTTGTCAACCGGGATTGAGTGTGCAGCGGGAAAGAACGGGAGGTGGGAAAAGCGTTGAAAAAGCCCTGCAATCAGGAAGCGGGGGCGATTTCGAGTGCGGACGCCTCGAGTTTTTTCAGGATCGTCAGCGCCCGCCGGTCCAGCGGCGCGGCCTGTGCGTAGTCGCCGGCGGCCTGGTAGATCCCCGCCAGGGTCTGCAGGGCGGTGGCCACATCCGGATGTTCCGGCCCCTGGGTGGTCTCGCGAATTTTTATGACTTTTTGGGCCAACGGCACCGCTTCCGCGTAGTTCCCGGCATCGTAGAGCTTCAGCACCCTTTCGGCCAGGACGTCGGCGGTCTCCGCTTCGGCCTTGCCGACCTGGGGGAACGCGACATAGAGGGCGATCAGAAAAACGAACAGCAGCGACACGATGATTTCGAAGGAAAATTTTTTGATCGTTGTGCTCACGATGCGGTCTCCTCCCGGCTCGCCCCGGACCCTGTGGATATGCGGCCGAATCAATAAATAGTCAATAAAATCAATTAGTTATGTTAATGTGGAAGCGCCTGTGCCCTTTGTCTCCGGATTCCTGCGGGCCTTCGGAGACCGGAAACAGTGCCTCACCGAACCAGAGTAAGCGACGCACATCACATCGGTGTCTAGCCTGGGTGACAATTGTGTTAAATTTAATGAGGGGACACACCGGAGGAGAGAGGCCCGTTGCCAGAGGGGAGCTGGGAAGGGCTCACGAGGACCGCATGCCCAAAAAACTCCTGATCCTGGTTTGTGCCCTGCTGCTGGCGCACTGTTCGTCCGCCCCCGCTCCGAAAGCCCTGACGGTGGAACAGGAACGGCGGCTGGCGCGCGACACCGCCGCCTGCAACGAAAAAGCCGACGATTCCTCGCGCGGGTTCGGCGTCGGCGGCATCACCTGGACATTGAAGTGGCAGGAAATTTTCAACTACTGCATGAAGACCAAAGGCTGGGACGGCCTCGCGCAAAAGGGATTCACCGTCAGCGATAAATAACGCGCCCGCCTTTCATCCCTCACCAACACTCGGGACCCATTCCGCGCAAGATTCGTTTCTTAAATTTAAAACCGCAACGTTTGCAGTTTCTGAAAGCGCGGCGCGTCGGCCATGAAAAAGCAGTCTTCCGAGCGCAGGCCGTTGCGCCGCAGATCGAGATGCGTGAGCGAGTCCAGGTTCGCGGCGCTGGCGAACGCATCGATCCCCGCACGCCGGATGCCGTTGCCGTTGACCGTGAGCTCCTGCAGTTTGCCTAGATGATGCGACTGCACCAGAGAGGCGAATCCCGCGTCGCCCATCGCCACGTCCGTGGCGCGCAGCCGCTTCAAACGGGAAAGATTTTTCGCCGCTGCGAGATGGCGCACTCCTTTTTCTGTGAGTTCGTTGCCGCTGAGGTTCAATACCTCAAGCCCCTTGAGATGTTCCGACCGGGCGAGCGCCAAACAGCCCGCGGCCTTGATGCCGGTCTGTTCCAGGTTCAGGGATTTCAGTCCCGCAAAGTTTTCGCATTGCGCCAGCAGCACCGCGCCCTTGTTGCCGATGGGGTTGCCCATCAGGTTGAGCGATTCCAGCTGCGGCCCCGCCGCCGCCAGTGCCCGGACCGCGCGGTGATCCAGCTCGTTGCCGCGCAGGGCGAGTGCGGTCACCTGGGAAAACGCCTGCGAGCGCACCAGCGCCTCGATGTCTTTGTGACCGAGACCGTATTCGTTGAGCGTGAGCACCCCGTCGTGCAGATGGTTGCGCAGCAGCACCCGCGCGTGCAGGTCCAGCAGCGCGCTTTCCCCCGCGTGCGAAAAACCGTTGTCGAACAGATTCAGCCGCGACAGGGCGGCGAGACATTGCGAGGACGCCAGCGCCTGCGCGCCGGCGTTGCCGATCGCGTTGGAATCGAGATACAACTCTTCAAGATCCTTGAGCGTCGGCGCCGCCGCCAGGCGTTGCGCGCCTGCATCGCCGATGCGGTTCCAGCCCAGGTTGAGCTGCCGCAGAGGCGCGAACGCCCCGGTGGGAATCCAGTCCGCCAGCGTGTCATCGCCGATCCGGTTGCGTCGCAGGTTTAAAAATTTCAGGGCGGCGTTGGCCGCGCCGTCGGGAAACTCAGTGAGTTGGGTCCGGCCGATGCGGTTGAGTTCCAGGTCCAGCCGTTCCAGCGCGGTGAGCGATTTCGATTTGATCAGGTGCAGCGCGCCAGCGTCGCCCACGCGGTTGTTAACGAGGCTCAGCCCGGCGAGCCGGGGAAAATTAGCGGCCGCCAGCGCCTTCGCGCCCGCGTCGCCGATGCGATTGGCGTCGAGCCGCAACCGGGTCAATCCCGCAAGTGAGGCGCATTGGCAAAGCGCGGCGAGGCCGGTGTCGGTGATTTCATTCCAGCGCAGATCGAGCGTGCGCACATGCGAAAGGTCGAACGTCCGGGCTAGCAGCACCACGCCCGCATCCCCCAGGCTCTCGTAGCTCAAGTCGAGAGCCGGGTCGCCCCGTTCCGCTTTTTCACGCAGTGCCTGAACCCGGCGGAGCTCGCGTTTTTCCTCTTGCATCGCTCCGTCAGTCATCGGCTTGGAACAGGTCGGTCTTGAGAACGTCCAGACTTTGCAGGCGCTCTGAATCGCGCATCAACTCGAGGCCTTGCGGTTCGATGCGGTTGTACAGCAGGTTGAGCGTCTTCAGTTTTTTGAGTCCTTTGGCCTGCGCCAGCGCCTGCATGCCGGTGAGACCGATGCGGTTGGCGTCCAGATGCAGCACCTTAAGGTTTTTCAGTTTTGTGGAGTGCGCCAGCGCGACGGCTCCTGCGTCGCCGATGCGGTTGAAAGACAGATCCAGCGTTTCCAGCTGCGACAACGCCGAAGATTCGGACAATGCGATCGCACCCGCGTCGCCGATGCGGTTGGTGTACAGGCTGAGATATTTGAGGCGGCTGATCTTCGACGACTCCGCGATCGCTGTGGCGCCGTCGTCGCCGATCCTGTTTTCATACAGCCACAATTCCTTTACCGGCGCGAGCAGATCCGATTCGGCCAGCTCTTCCAGGCCCGGATCCTTGATGCGGTTGGTGTGCAGGTACACGATCTCCAGGTCGGGCACCACCATGTTTTCGGCGATTTCCATCGCCACCTGGTTGTCGATGTTTTTCCCGGAAAGATCGAGCGTGCGCTTGTCCTTGCTCAAGCCGCGCTTGAGCCATTTGCGGATGTAGGAAAGGTCGTCTGCCATTGGAAGTAAGGGGTTAAAACGTTTTATTCTATCGATGTCCCTTGAAATGTAAAGAATTAATATATGCAGCGATTCGGGTGAACGATCCGCAAAGCCACCCGTCCCGCAAAGCCCGGTTGGCGTCCGCAGCCGTCAGCGGCTTTCCAGAAACCGGGGCGCATGGTATCCTGACGCCCATGAAACGTTCTCGCCTTTTCCGTTTCCCGGCGGCTGCGTGGCAGGCCGTCTTCTGGATTATCTTTCCCGCGATACTGTCCGCCTGTTCCGATGCCGGAGCCCGGAATGCCGATACCTTCCGCATGTCGGTGCGGGCCGATCCGCCGACGCTCGACTGGACCCTGGCCACCGACAGCATCTCCTTCAACATCCTCACCAACCTCATGGAAGGGCTCACCCAGTACACCGCCGATCTGGAACCCATCCCGGCCGTGGCGAAAGAGTGGAAATTCTCCGAGGACGGCCGGGTGATCACCTACACCCTGCGCGACGACGTGTTCTGGAGCGACGGCCAGCCCGTCACCGCGCAGGATTTCGAGTATTCCTGGAAGCGGCTTTTGAATCCGAAAACCGCCGCCCAGTACGCCTATTTCCTGTTCGACATCGAAAACGCCGCCGAGTACAACGCCGGCACCGTCACCGATCCTTCCAAGGTCGGCGTGCGCGCCCTGTCGCCGACCGTGCTGGAAGTGAAACTCAAGAAACCCGTGGTGTATTTTCCCAGCATCACCACCTTCATGGTGACCTACCCGCAGCGCGAAGACATCGTGACCCGCTACGGGGACCGCTGGACCGAACCGCAGCACATCGTCACCAACGGACCCTATCAACTCGCCGAATGGCAGCACGAATACAAGCTCGTGCTCAAGGCGCACGAGCGGCATTTCGAAGGCCCGCCGCCGGTGCCGCAAGTGGAGGTGTTCGTGGTCGAGGAACCCACCACCGCGCTCACTCTCTATGAAACCGGCGAACTCGACATGGTGCAGCTGCCGCCGGTGGCCATTCCGCATTACAAGGAACATCCCGAATACAGAAAACGGCCGCAGCTGCGCGGTTATTATTACGGCATGAACGTGCAGAAACCGCCGTTCGACGACGTGCGTGTGCGCCGGGCGTTCGCGCACGCCATCGACCGTTCGCAGATCCCGGTTATTTTAAAGGGCGGGGAAATCCCCACCGCCTCCTGGATTCCCAAAGGCATGTTCGGTTACAATCCCGACATCGGCGCGCATTTCGATCCCGAAAAAGCCAGAAGATTGCTGGCCGAAGCCGGTTACCCCGGCGGAAAAGGCTTCCCCAGGTCCGTGGCGGTGTTCAACTCCGAAAACCGCAACCGGCTGATCGCCGAATTTGTCAAAGACCAGTGGCGCAAGCACCTCAACGTCAACATCGAATTTGAAAACCAGGAATGGAAAGTGTTTCTCAGCCGCCTGAACACCGACCCGCCGCAGATTTTCCGTCTCGGCTGGGGTGCGGATTTTCCCGATCCCGACAACTTCATGAATCTGTTTCTCTCCACCAGCGGCAACAACCGGCTGCGATGGGCCAACCCGCGCTACGACGCCCTCGTCGCCCAGGGGCCCACCGTGCGCGATCCTGAAAAGCGCAAAGCCATCTACGACGAGGCGCAGGTCCTGCTCACCGAGACCGACGCGGCCATGATCCCGCTTTTCATCCAGGTACAGAACCTGCTCATGAAATCGCGCGTGCAGGGCTTTGAGATGAACTCGATGGAGCTTCTGTACCTCAAACGTCTGCGGCTGCAAGCGCCCTCCGCATCCTGATGCGCCGATCACACGCTTTGCATACGTCCCATTGGAAAACGCATGAACGATGATCCCCGGCCCGCACCCTCCCCCGCGAGCGGCGAGACGGCGCAGCGGGTCGTGAAAAATTCCCTGTGGCTGTTCGCCGCCGAAGCGCTCGCCAAGCTCTTGGCGCTGTTGACGCAGGTGGTGGCCGCGCGTTACCTCGGCAAGGAAGGCTTCGGGGTTTTCAGTTTCGCGTTTTCGCTGACCGGGGCGTTGACCGTGTTTGTGGACACCGGGCTCAGCCTGTACCTGACGCGGGAAGTGAGCCGCGAGCCCGATCGGGCGCGCGATTATCTGAGGAGCGTGATGGGGCTCAAGCTGGGTCTGTCGCTGGCCACCGCGGTCCTGCTGGTGGCGGGGCTGGGGGTTTCGGAGCTGTCGCGGGAAACCGTTTGCGTCGCGCTTTTGATCGGCGTGTCGCTGATGGTGCACGGCTTCACCGACCTGTACCTCGCGGTGTTCCGCGCTTTCGAGCAGATGGCGCTGGTGTCGGTCCTCACGGTGCTGGCGCGGGTGCTGTTTTTCGCGCTGGGACTGGCCGTTCTCCTGATGGGGGCCGATGTGCTGCTGTTCTCCGCGGCGTTTTGCTTCACATCCGTCCTCTGCTTTTTCATCGCCCGCTGGCAGATGCGCGTCAGCTACCAGTTCAAATTCGCCGAATTCAGCTGGCAGCTGGTGCGCAAAATCGTCCGGCAGGCCGCCCCGGTCTGCGGCGCGCTTTTGTTCACCTACATTTATTTCCGCATCGACGCCGTGCTGGTGTTTTTCCTGGCGGGCAAAGCCGAAACCGGGCGCTACGCGGCGGCGTTCAAGCTGATCGAAGCGTTGTTCCTGCTGATGGCCAGCGTGCGCCTGGCGCTGTTTCCCGTGTTCTCCAAATCCTTCAAGAACGACCGCGACGCGGGCGTGCGTCTCTGGCGGGAATCGGCGCGCTATCTGTTGCTCATCACGCTGCCTCTGGCTGTGGGCATGGCGGTGTGCGCGTCGCCGATCGTGGAGCTTTTGTACGGGGAGCGGTATGCGGGTGCGGGAATCGTCCTGGCCGGCATGGCTCTGGGATTTCCGCTGCTGTGTCTCAACGATCTGGCCGCCCACCTGCTCCTGTCGGGTCACCGCACCCGAAGGGTGCTGCTGACCGCGGGAGCTTTCGCGGTGCTCAATCCCATCGCCAACCTGTATTGCATTCCGCGCTGGGGCGTGACCGGCGCCGCCTTCGTTGCGGCCGGGACGCAGTGGGTTCTGTTCGCCGTCTACCTGCCCCAGGTGCGCAGCGCCCTCGGTGCGGCGCCGTTTTTCACACTGGCCTGGAGACCGGCTGTAGCGGCGGCCGGCATGGCGGGCCTGCTGTTCGGTCTGGAGGGTCTGCCTTTCGGGGTGCTGGTGGTGCTGGCGGGAGCCGTTTATTTTCTACTGCTGATTTTTCTCAAGACCTTCAACGCGTCCGACCGCGGTGTGCTGACCCGGATTCTCAAAGCCGCGGCATGAAGCCGGTCGATTCATTCTCTGTGTGGAAACGGATTGGCAAGGGAAAGACCGCAAGGACGATCAGTGCGCCGCACCCGTCAGGGCGTGGTCGCGTTTGAGGGCGTCGAGCGCCTGCGCGAATTTGGCCAGAAACTCGCTTTCATCGTGCGGGTGGATGCGGAAGGAGACGGCGCCGGGATGCCCCCCGCCGCCCATGTACTTGCCCTGAAACGCCGAGCGGATGGCCTGCTCCGCCTGCCTGAGATCGATGTGGGCGTGGTGTTCCGGCCGGCGCATCTTGATGTAGATGCATTCCTTGTCCTCGGCGTTCTTGCCGTGAATGTAGACCACGCCGATCTTGCCGGATTTTCCCGGAATCTCGTTGAGCAGAAAGAACAGGATGTCTGCAAACCAGTTGGAATCGAACGGCTGCGAAACGTGCCGCACCTGCGCGTAGGTGGAATCCAGCAGGTTGAGCGTTTCAATGTCCCCGTCCACCTCGATGCGGTTTTTGAGCAGCTTCAGGCAGGCGTGCTGCTCCTCGGAAAGGCGGTTCAGGTATTTCTGTACCTGATCGGGGTGGCCGAACTTGGTTTCCCGGTCGTCGCCGCTGCGTTTGCCGTTGTGCTTGCGCCAGCGGGTGTTTTCCTTGAGCGAGTGCCCGAGCGTGTCGATCCAGTAATGGTAGCGTCCCCGGTACGGGACCACCCGGCCGCCCACCGTGTCCCCCAGGATGCCGGTGATCAGGCTCAGAACGATGTTTCTTTGAAACAGCGGGTTGGGGCCGTCCGGATGGGCGCGGTGGATGACGCGCAGCAGTTCCGCGACGATTTCCGTGGTGGCGTTGGCCTTGCGGAACAGAGAGACCGCGTGTTCCGTCATCTTTTCGCTGTCGGCGCCGAAGTGGTGGTCGATTTCCAGCACCGGCACCCGTTTGCACAGGATGTGTTCCCAGAGATAGGGATAAAACGGGATCAATTTGGTGTTCGCCGTGTCGCAGAACACCACCGCGTCGATCTGATCGCGGACACCGGCGATGTCTTCCTGGGTCTTCAGAACCGGAATGGCGTTGTAGGCGATGATCTTGTCCAGGTAGTCCAGGTTGTCCCCCAAGCCCTGGGAGATGATCAGAAACACCTCTTTGCCCATGCTCTTGAGGTAGAGGGCCAGAGACAGCATCGAACCCACCGAATCCGGGTCGATGTCGGCTGAGAACAGAAACCTCTGATTCGAGCCGATCAGATCCGCCGCCTCTTTAAGATGCGCTTCCCAAACCGCGCCTGATGCTGGAACCTTTTGTTTCATAAGTAGTTGTGGAGAATCTGGGTTCGCTTTATTATAGTCCAAAAACGAGATTTTTGCGACTATGCTTTTAAGTGATTGATTTATATTCATTAACGGCTTTCCGGGCCGGTTCGACGATCGGGTTTTTGGGATGGGGGCGGCTTCCTTCAGGAAGGGGCTCATTCCAATAACTAACAAAAAATCAATTACTAATGGATAATTATAAGGGCGCTTTTCAGTCCCTG
Source organism: Nitrospinales bacterium (assembly GCA_965223345.1). Lineage (GTDB taxonomy): Bacteria > Nitrospinota > Nitrospinia > Nitrospinales > VA-1 > CBDCWG01. The sequence goes on along the minus strand of CBDCWG010000012.1, from coordinate 332,224 downwards.
ACAAGGAAAAAATCGATCGCGGGGTGGATTTCTTGTGGAAAACTCCGGAGAGGCGAATAGGGGGCGAAAAAAGGCGGGAAAAACGCTCAGTGGCTGGGGTCTTTATCGAAGAGATCGTTGTAATCATTCATATTATCTTCACCGCCGGCAGGCCGGCACCAGTCGAAATCCTCCTCGACGGCGTCGTCCGTATCCTCAGCAGCGTGTTGTGCGGCCACAGCGGGCAGGGTGGGGGCGGCGTGCCGGAGAAATTGCGTGCCCCCGCAGCGACACACCGATTCCCCGGAAAGGATGGGGGCGTCCTTTTTCAGGAGCAGCAGCATGCCGCACTGCTCGCACACCAGTTCCTGATGCGTCTCGGTGACCGCTTCCTCCAGCAGCCGTTCCCGGCACTGGTTGCAGATCGCGGGCATCGCGGCGGTGAAGCCGGGCAGCAGATTTTCGATCCCACAGCCCGCGCATTCGACGAGCAGGTCGAAAGGTTTGAGGAAATTCATGGGGAACCCATCCCAGTGGCCGCGCCGCGACGCCAGAGCCCGGCCCGGCCGTTCGCCGGGACCGGAATGCGGCGGGCGCGCGCACCCGGTTCAGTTTGCGGATGAGTCGGAGTTTTTGTTGGAATCATCCAGGCCCATCATCTTGGCCATCTCTTCGCGCGACATGCCGCCCATCATCTTGTTCATGTCTTCCTTGGACATTTCACCCATCTTGGTGATGTCAACGCCCATCTCTTTCAGTGCGCCGGAAAACGGACATTTGCTGGCGGAGCTTTGCGTGGTTTCTTCCTTCGTTTCGGCGGCCGCATCGGTGTCCAGCTGACCGGCCTCTGCCAGCGCCATCCAGTGCAGCGAATCGATGGTCTGCGTCTTGTTCGAAGCGATTTCCTTGAGCGACTTGCGGGTCTCCTCGTTGGAGGAGCAATTGATGGCTTCCTTGTAACGTTCCAGAGCCAGTTTTTCGTGTTCGATGGCTTTTCTCAGCGCTTCTGCGGCTGCGGACATCGGGGGTTCTCCTTGAAATAAATTGCATTAAAATTTGATTTCGTGAATCCCGAATATAGCAAAATCGCCCCGGCCGCACAAGCCCCGGACCGCTTGGCCGCCTCGTTGCGAGGCCCCCCGCATATCGCCGCGATTCCGCTGTCCGGCCCCGCCGCGGCGCACCGGTCTGGGGACAGCCTTCCGCATGGGGAAGGTTTACAAACGCCGCGCAAGGGCCTATATATAGAGAGATGGCGGACGTCAAGCTGGGAGACATTCTGGCCCCCGGTGACGGGGGCGACGTGGTTTTGCTGGGGTTTCCGCACGATGCCGGGGTGGCCGTCAACGGCGGCCGGGCCGGGGCGCGCAAGGGGCCGGAAAAGTTCCGCGCCTGGCTCAAGCGCTACGGCAGCGTCGCCAACCCGGAAATGGAAGTGGACCTCACGGCCCTCACCATCACGGACGCCGGCGACATCGCCGAAGGGCTGTCCCTGGATGCGGCCCACAGCGAACTCAGCCGCCACGTGGCGGCCATATTAAAACAGGGCGGCGTTCCCTTCGTCGTCGGCGGCGGCAACGACCAGTCCTATCCCAACGCTTCGGCGCTGCTCGCCCACAGCGGCACGCAGCCCGTGGGCGTCATCAATGTAGACGCCCATCTGGACGTGCGCCCGCTGAAGGACGGCCAGGCCCACAGCGGGTCTCCCTTCCGGCTGCTGCTGGAGGACGAACGCTTTCAAGGCGAGAACTTCATCGAATTCGCCGCCCAGGGCAGCCAGTGCAGCCGCGAGCACGCGCGTTTCGTGCGCAAAAACAACGGATGCATCCTCTGGCACGATGAATTGCAGGCCGGCGACCAGGTGGTCACCCAGTTCATCGCCTCGCTCGGCACCCTGGCCTGGCAGTGCCCGTTTCTGTTCGTCAGCTTCGACCTGGATTCCATCGCCAGCGCCTACGCGCCCGGCGTTTCCTGTCCGGGGGTGCTCGGCCTGTCCGGCCAGCAGGCGGCGCAGATCGCCTACCACTCCGGCAAACACCCGTCCGTCTCCCTGTTCGACCTTTCCGAGTACAACCCCCTCATCGAAGAAGAGCGCACCGGCCGTCTCGCCGCGGCGATCTTTTATTATTTCTGTTTCGGCGTCGCTCTGAGGAAAGAGAAAAAATCATGAACCGCAAACCAACCGCAGAAACCCGTCCCATGGAAATGCAGGACTGTCCCAAGAAAGCGCCGCGCGCCCGGACATCGTCCGCGCTGCAATGCGGCGACTGGGACACCGAAGCGGCGCTCCGCATGCTCAACAACAATCTCGACGAAAAAGTCGCCCTCGACTGGCGGCAGCTCATCGTCTACGGCGGCAGCGGCCGCGCCGCGCGCAACTGGAAGGAGTACCACCGCATCGTCGCGGCGTTGAAAAAGCTGAAAGAGGATGAAACCCTGTGCGTGCAATCGGGAAAAGCCGTGTACATCGCGCAGACCCATCCCGCCGCACCGCGGGTGATCCTGGCCAACTCGAATCTGGTGCCCGCGTACGCGACCCAGGAGCACTTCGACGAACTCGACCGCTTGGGTCTCATGATGTACGGGCAGATGACCGCCGGCAGCTGGATCTACATCGGCACGCAGGGAATCCTCCAGGGCACCTACGAGACCTTCGGCGCCTGCGGCCACAAGGAATTCGCCGCCTCGACCCTCAAGGGCAAATGGATCTACACCGCGGGTCTGGGCAACATGGGGGCCGCGCAGCCGCTGGCCGGCACCATGAACGAAGCCTGCGTGCTGGTGGCGGAGGTGAACCCGGCGCAGATCGAGCGGCGTCTGGAGGAAGGCTATCTCGACCGCGCCACCGAATCGATCGATCAGGCGCTCGAGTGGATCGACGAGGCACTCGCGGAACAGCAGCCGGTGAGCGTCGGACTGCTCGCGAACGGCGCCACCGCCGCCAGAGAGCTGCTGGAGCGCAAACGCATCCCGGATATCGTCACCGACCAGACCTCCGCGCACAACCTCATGGATTACGTGCCCGAAGGCGACAGCTACGATGCGCTGATGCGATTGCGGGCGCAGGATCCCGACGAATACCGCAAACGTTCTCTCGCCACCACCGTCGAGCACGCCAGGGCGCTGGTGGAACTTCAGGAACAGGGTGCGGTGGTGTTCGATTACGGCAACAACCTGCGCGGGCAGGCCGAACTCGGCGGGCTGGACATCCGGCATGCGGACGGCAGCTTTCTGTATCCCGGTTTCGTGGTTGCCTACATCCGCCCGCTGTTCTGCGAAGGGCAGGGGCCCTTCCGCTGGGCGCTGCTTTCCGGTAAAAAGAAGGACCTGCACGCGGTCGACCGCGCTGTGATCGAAACCTTTCCGGAAAAGCGGGCCCTCGCGCGCTGGATCGAAAAAGCCCGCAAGCAGGTGCCCGTCCTCGGTCTGCCGACCCGCGTGTGCTGGCTGGGCTACGGCGAGCGCGCAAAGATGGGAAAAGTCATGAACCGCATGGTGAAAAAAGGCGAGGTGGCCGCGCCGATCGTGATCGGCCGCGATCACCTGGACTGCGGCAGCGTCGCGTCACCCAACCGCGAGACCGAAGCCATGCTCGACGGCAGCGACGCGGTCGCCGACTGGCCGCTGTTGAACTTCGCCGTCAACGCCGTTTCCGGCGCCAGCTGGGTCAGCTTCCACCACGGCGGCGGCGTCGGCATCGGCAATTCCCTGCATGCGGGCATGGTGATCGTCGCCGACGGCACCCGCAAAAAACAGGAACGGCTGGACCGGGTGTTGACCAACGATCCGGGTCTGGGCGTCGCCCGTCACGTCGATGCGGGGTACGAAGAAGCCCAACAGATCGCACGGGAACGCGACGTCCCGCTGCCCGGTTGAACATAAGGAGCCGCATGGAACCCACCCTCTGCTTTCGCAACATCGGACAACTGATTCAGGTGGAGCCCGGTCCGCCGCCCCGGGTGCAGACGCGCCGCCGCTGCGCCCTCATCGTGCGTGCGGGAAAAGTGGAAAAAGTGATCAAGGACACAGGAATAAAACCGTCCGATCACGCCAAAGTGATCGATCTCGAAGGACGCGCGGTTCTGCCAGGATTCGTCGATTGCCACACCCACCTCATCTATGCGGGCGAGCGCAAGGACGAGATGGAGCAGCGCGCCGCCGGGGACACGTATCTGGAGATCCTCAAAAGCGGCGGCGGCATTTTGAATACCGTCAAGGCGACGCGCAAAGCCAGCGAGGATGCTCTGTACGCCGCCGCCAAAAAACGCATGCGCCGCATGATGACGCTCGGCACCACGGCGTTCGAGATCAAGTCCGGCTACGGGCTCGATGTCAAAACCGAGAAAAGGATGCTGCGCGTCGGCCAGCGCCTGAAAAAAGACCTGCGCGTTCCGGTCACCCTCACCTACCTCGGGGCGCACGCCGCACCGCCGGAGATGAGCGCCAAGCAGTACTTCGAGTCGGTGATGGACACGCTGCCCGAGTTCTGCGAACTCGCCGACGGCGTGGATATTTTCTGTGAGCGCGGCGTGTTCACCGTCAACCAGCTCAAACGCCTGTTCGCGCAGGCCAGGCTGCTGGGCTTTTCCCAATTGCGCGCCCACGTCGAGGAACTGTCGCATCAGGGCGGCTGCTACCAGGCCGCCCGCCACGGCGCGGTTTCCTGCGACCACCTCGAACACATCCGCCCGCGCGACATCCGCGCCCTGAAACTGGCCGGCACCGTGGCCGTGCTCATGCCGGGCGTGACGTCTTTTCTCGGCGGCGGCAAGCTGCCGCCGGTGCGGGCGTTGATGGAAGCGGGCGTGCCCATCGCGCTCGCCACCGACTGCAATCCCGGCAGCTGCCCCTCCTACAACATGCAGGCGGTGCTCAACCAGGCTTTTTTCCTCTATCGCATGACGCCCGAACAGGCGATCGCCGCGGCGACGTCCGGTTCCGCGCGGGCGCTGGCCGCCGAGAAACAGTTCGGCGGGCTGTTGCCGAGACAGCGGGCGGATTTTTGCGTCCTGCATACCGAAGACCCGCGCGACCTGTTTTATTACTTCGGCGAAAATTTCGTCGCCGCCACCTACTCCGCGGGCAAAAAAGTGACGGGTGAAAAACAGCCGGCCTGCCTTTGAAGTCCATCCCGCGCGCCGGACAGACGTTTTCAACCGGCCGCTGCGATCCGAAAAAAACACCATTGCTAAAAACGGGCGCTTCGATTGCGCCGGTCTGATAAAACTGCCATAATAAGCACATGAAAAAAATCGTCATCATCGGCGGCGGGATCGCCGGTCTCGCTGCGGCGCACCGGATTCAGCAGGCCATCACCGGGGGCGCACCGCTGGAGTGCGTCCTGCTGGAGCGATCCGCGCAATTCGGCGGCAAGATCGCCACCGAACGGTTCGACGGATTCGTGGTCGAGCGTGGGCCGGATTCCTTCATCTCGCAGAAACCGGCCGCCATCGAATTCTGCAAACGTCTCGGCATCGGCGACCGGCTCGTGGGCACCAACCCGGAGCAGACCGCCACCTTCGTGTACACCGGCAACAAGCTCGTCACCATGCCGGACGGGCTGAGCCTCATGATTCCGACGAAATTTTTACCCTTCGTGCTGACGCCGTTGTTCAGCCTGCCCGGCAAGATGCGCATGGGACTGGATCTCGTCATCCCGAAAAAATCCGACGATAGGGACGAGAGCCTCGCCTCGTTCGTGCGCCGCCGCATGGGCGAAGAGGCGCTGCGCAAGATGGCCGAGCCGATGCTGGCGGGCATTTACGCCAGCGATCCGGAGACTATGAGCATCCAGAGTACTTTCCCCATGTTCGTCGAGACCGAGCGCAAACACCGCTCGCTCATTCTGGGAATGCTGGAGCGCAAACGTCAGATGCTCACCCGCCCGAAACCCAAGGGCGCGGCGAATAAAAAACCCTTTTCCTTGTTCATGACACTCAAATCCGGGCTCGGCGAGATGGTCGATGCGGCGGTGCAGCAGTGTCCCGATGTCGCGTTCAAGACGCAAGAATCTGTGACCGCCCTCACACGCAGCGAAACCGGTTGGCGCATCGAGTGCGAATCCGGCCTGACCCTCGACGCGGACGCGGTCGTGTTCGCCACGCCCGCGAACATCACCGCCCGGCTCATCGAGCCGGTGGCGCCGGATGCGGCGGCGCAGCTGCAGAAAATCCGTTACGTGTCCACCGCCACCGTCACGCTGGCCTACCGCCGCGCGGGGTTTTCCCATCCCCTGGACGGCTTCGGCTTCGTCGTTCCCAAAACCGAAAACAAAAGCATCCTCGCCTGCACCTGGACCTCCTCCAAATTCCCGCACCGGGCTCCGGAGGATCACGTCATGCTGCGCTGTTATCTGGGAGGCGCGCTGCAGGAGGCGATTGCGGAGCAGGATGAGGAGCGCATCGCGGCACTTGTGCAACAAGACCTCAGGGACATCATGGGCATCGACGAGACGCCGGTGTTCGTGAAGGTGTTCCACAACAAAAAATCCAACGTTCAGTACCAGGTGGACCACGCCGGGTTGATCGAATCGGTGCAGCAGGCGTTGAGCGCCGCACCCGGCCTGTTTCTCACTGGCAGCGCCTACAAGGGAATCGGAATTCCCGATTGCATTCAAAACGGAACGCAGACCGCCGAGTCGCTCCTGCACCACCTGACCGGCAAAGCGGCCACCGTCGTTTGAAATTCCCCCGTCTGCGGGGGCGAACCACAAGGAGTCATCCATGAAATGGGCATCCACCATCGCCACTCATGAAAATATAGAGGACTGCGTCGCGGAGACGACGAAAACCATCCAGGAAACCCTCGCGGGCAAGGCCCCGCACCTGACCGTCATCTTCGTGTCGCCCAACTACAAGGAACACTACCGGGAGATCCCCGGCCTCATCCGCGCAAAAATGGATCCCGGCATCCTGATCGGCTGCTCCGGCGGCGGCATCATCGGCGGCGGCCAGGAAGTGGAGCAGAACCCCGCGTTCAGCATGACCAGCGCGCACCTTCCCGGTGTGACCCTCCGGCCGATCTATTCCAACACGATGGATCTGCCCGACCAGGACACGGGCCCCGGAGTGTGGCGGGAATGGCTCGGCGTCCCGGCGGAAAACCCGCTGCATTTTATTTTTCTCGCCGATCCGTTTTCCTTCCGCGGTGAAGAATTTCTCTCCGGCATTGATTTCGCCTATCCGGGCAGCCGCAAAGTCGGCGGCCTCGCCAGCGGCGCGCAGTCACAAGGCGGGAACGCGCTGTATCTGGAAGACAAGGTCTACGCGCAGGGGCTGGTGGGCATCGCCCTGAGCGGCAACATCGAGCTGGACACCATCGTCGCCCAGGGTTGCCGCCCGATCGGCAAGCCGCTCAAGATCACCAAGTGCCATCAGACCCTGCTCAAGGAACTGGAAGGCAGCCCGCCCTTGGAAGTGCTGCAGGAGATCAACGAGTCCCTGAACGAACACGACCGCGGCCTGATGCGCACGTCGTTGTTTCTGGGAATCGAGATGAACCCGTTGAACGACGAGCCCAAGCAGGGGGATTTTCTCATCCGCAACCTGATGGGGGTGGAACGGGAATCCGGCGCGCTGGCGATCGGCGCGATGCTGCGCGAAGGCCAGCTCGTGCAGTTTCACCTGCGCGACAAAGTGATGTCCGCCGAGGACCTGGACCTGATGCTGACCCGCTACAACCAGGGCGGTCGCGCCGACGACGCCTGCGGCGCGCTGCTGTTTTCCTGCCTCGGACGCGGGCAATACCTGTACGGCAAACCCAACCACGACACCGATCTGTTCAAGGACCGGCTCGGGGCCATCCCGCTGGGAGGGTTTTTCTGCAACGGCGAGATCGGGCCTGTGGGAGACACCACGTTTCTGCACGGCTACACCAGCTCGTTCGGCATCTTCCGGCCGAGCCCTTCGGCAACAGAATAGAGAACGGTTCACCATCTGCGACCGCAAACACAGGGAGGAAAAGAATGGCAGTTGAAGTGACGGTTTCCACCACACCGAACGAACACGCGATGAAATACACATTGAATTGCCCGGCCATCGAATCCGGGCACAAGACCTACAAGAACGCCGCGGAAGCCGAGGAATCGAAAGTGGCCAAGGCGCTGTTCGCCATCGACGGCGTCGCCCAGGTTTTTCTGATGGCCGATTTCGTCACCGTTTCCAAAAAGCCCGAGGCGAAGTGGGGACCGATCGAAGGCCCGGTCCTGGAAGCCATCAAATCCTCTTACTGAGACGACCCTTCGTCCAGACTCTGCAATGAAACTCACTCTGCTCGGTACGGGGACGATGGTCCCCTCACTGCAACGCCATTCCAGCGCGCTTCTCATCGAGGATAGCGGCACGCGCTCGCTGGTCGATTTCGGCTACGGCGCTCTGCATCAGCTGTTGCGGCTGGGCATCGACTACCACGGCATCGACCGCATCTTTTTCACCCACATCCACCCCGACCACATGTACGACCTGGTGCCGTTTCTGTTTGCCTGCCGCTACCCGGATAACCCGCGCAAAAAAAATCTTCAGATCGTCGCCGGTCCCGGCTTCACAGCCTATTTCGACGGGCTGCGGCAGGCTTATCAGGGCTGGCTGGATTCGGACCACTTCAGCGTCGATGTCGTCGAGCAGGACGAGAGCACCCGCGACTACGGCGGGCTGACGGTTTCAACGCGCAAGGTGAAACACCTGCCGATCAGCCGCGCGTTCCGCTTCACCGACCGCAGCGGAAAAGTTTTGACGATCTCCGGCGATTCCGATCACTGCGAATCCCTCATCGAGCTGGGGCGGGACGCCGACCTGCTGGTGCTCAACTGCGCCATGCCGGATGAGAAAAAGTTCGATGGACATCTGTCCCCGACCCCGGCGGCGCAGATCGCCGCCGCCGCCCGCTGCAAGAAACTCTGCCTCACGCATTTTTATCCCCCCTGCGACCTCGCGCAGTTCAGCGAGGTGGTGCGCAAGCAATACTCCGGCGAGCTCGTCCTCGCCGAGGACCTCATGGAAATTCAAATTTAACCGATGCGGTGTCCCGAACTTCAACGGGTGCCACCGGGCTCGCGTGAATTTCCAGTTTCCCATGCAAGCAAAACGATCCTGCAATGATTCATCGGGTGCATTCGCACTGCCGTTCAATTTGCGAGTCCGGCAAACAGGATGTCGTTTTCCTTGTGGATGTGTGTTGTGAGATCCGCATCCAGAACCTCGAGCTCGTTCATCAACTGCGCATAGCTGGTGCAGGCGTCGGCGGGCGCCGTGAAATTCTGCGAGAGTTCCCGGATCCGGTTTTGCAGCTGCACGGTCCGGTCGTGCTCCGCCCGCATGACGCGGATGGGCGCCGCGAGCGTTGCGGGCAAACCGCCGGTCCCGGCTCCCGGGTTTTCCCGGTTGCGGATCATGGGAAATAGCACGCGTTCTTCCTTCAACAGGTGCGGCTCGAGATCGGCGCGCAGCGCGGCGAACGATTTTCCCAGATCGATCAGTTCCGGATGCCGCGCCGCATGCGCCTGGATCACTTTTTCGATCAGAGCGGTCAGCCGCGGCAGGGCCTGCTTCAGATAGCTGTGGTGGGTGGCTTCGATGTGATCGGCCAGCTCCCCGGCGCTGGCGCTTTGCGCATCGAAGGGGGCCTGTGCCTCGACTTCCCCGGCCGGCTGCAATCGGGCCAGGACTTCCTGGGCGTTCAGCCCCTTTTCCGCGCAGGCCTCGGCCAGGGATTTATGCCCGCCGCAGCAGGCGTCGATGCCCAATGCCTCGAAGACCGCGGCCCGTTGCATGTCCTGTTTGACAAAATCGTTGACGGTGTCGTCTGGAGAAAGGTGTGTTTTCATCGCAAAAACCCTCCCTGTTTGTATTTGATTGAAATTGTTAGCATTTCTCGTTTTCGGCTATTTATGGATAAAAAGATCTTTTTATCCTTATTGTATTTTCAATATAAAGGTCCTATAATTGGATGTCAAGATCCAGATATCCTGAAATTGTGCGAAGTGAAAAAAACATGATCTCTCAAACAGCGGAATATGCACTCCGGTCGGTGGTCTGTCTGGCCGCCTACCCGGACACACCCCTCACCACGCCGCAGATCGCTGCGGTGACACGCGTGCCGGCGAGCTACCTCTCGAAGGTTCTGCAGGCGCTGGGCAAGGCCGGGATCGTCCGTTCGCAACGCGGCCTGCACGGAGGGTTCGTCCTGGCTCAAGCGCCCGATCGGCTGAACCTTTTGCAGGTGATCAATGCGGTCGATCCGGTCCGCCGCATTGAACGGTGCCCGCTCGATCTGGACGAGCACGGAACCAACCTGTGCCCGCTGCACAAACGGATCAACCAGGCTCAGGAACGCATCGAAAATGCCTACCAGGAAACCACGGTCGCGGAATTGCTGGCCGAACCGGCACGCAGCAAACCGCTGTGCGGGCTGCAAGCCAGCGAATGAAATTCCAGGACGGATCCTTCGGGGCGGGCAGGTCCCGGGTTTTTTGAACCCAAATTCACAAAACGCCATCTTAGCTGTATTGCGCCGCACTGCGATGCAGGGAGGGAAGCGGACTCCACGCCCGGCGCGGCCCCTTGCCGCTGAGGGCAGGGGGATAATCCTATGAAAGAGACGAGCCGAACATGAGCGAAGAAAAAAAATTTGAAGTGGTGGACACGGAGATGACGCCCAATCCCAACGCCTTCAAATACATTTTGAATAAGAGTGTCATCGGTTCCGGCACCCGGTCGTTCGCCTCTGAGGAAGAGGCGGATAGCGATCCGTTCGCCAAAGCGGTGTTCGCGCTGGGGCCGGTGCAGAGCCTGTATCTGCAGGATAATTTTGTCACGGTGACCTTCCAGCCCGATCCCCAACTGGATATCCTGGTCGAGGCCGCCGAGGATGTGATCGAGGAATACCTGCATTTTTTCGAACAGGATGTGGAGAAGAAGAACGCCGATTCGATTTTGGCCCAGATGGACCAGATCGATTTTCCCAGCATGTCCGACGATGAGAAAGGCGCGGTGATCGATGCGGTGTTCGACGAGACGGTGCGCCCGGCCCTGGCACAGGACGGCGGCGGCGTGACGATCCTCGACTTCAAGGACGACACCCTGCGCATCCGTTACCAGGGCGCCTGCGGCAGCTGTCCCAGCTCCGCCACCGGCACCCTGCGCGCCATCGAAAACATCCTGCGCAGCACCATCAAGCAGGACATCCGCGTCCAGATCGCCAGCGCCTGACAGTGCGGCGGCGCATCTTCAGCGACGATGCGGTGCCCGGCGTGGATGCTCAGCGCACGTTCCATTCGAATTCGCCGATCGCCTCCGAGGCGATCGCCACCCGGTCGCCGGAAACCAGTGGTCCGACGCCGGCGGGCGTTCCGGTGAAGATCAGGTCTCCCGGCAGCAGCGTCCAGATGCCGCTCAGAAAGGTGACGATGCGCGGGATCGAATGGATCATCTCGTTCACCCGTCCGCGCTGGCGGCAGTCGCCGTTGACGCTCAACGTGAATTCCAGCGCGTTCACATCCAGATCCGCCATGCACGGCACCAGCGCCCCCAGCGGCGCGCTCTGCTCGAACGCCTTGGCCATCTCCCAGGGCAGCCCTTTTTTCTTGAGGCGCGACTGCACGTCGCGCAGCGTGAGGTCGATCCCCAGTGTGACGCCCGCGATGTGAGACAACGCGTCGCTTTCCTCGATGCGGCTCGCCCGCTTGCCCACCAGCAGCACCAGCTCCACCTCGTGATGCAGGCTGTCTCCGTGCGCGGGCAGATTCAGGGTTTCTCCCGGCGCGACCAGGCAGGCGGCCGGTTTCATGAAAACCACCGGCTCGCCGGGATCGCTCTCGTTCAATTCTGCGATGTGCAGGCGGTAATTTTTCCCGATACAGAAGATCCGTCCGGGAACGGCCGGTCCCGAACCGCGTTTCCAGGTGAGTGAAAACTCCGCTTTCATTCGTTCAGTCCTTCCTCTTCGCGACCCAGCTCCCCTTCGGAGTTGGCGATGATCATCGCTCCCACCGCGTCGCTGAAAATATTGATCAGGCCGCGGTACATGTCCAGCGGCCGGTCCACGGCCAGCATCGTGCCCACGATCAACGGAACCTCGGCGCTTTCGATGCCCACCGCCTCCAGCACCACGAAAATCATCACCAGCCCCGCAGACGGAATCGCCGCCGTGCCGATGGACGCCAGCAGCGCGACCCCCACCACCAGAAGCTGCTGTTCCAGCCCCAGGGGGATTTGCAGAACCTGGGCGATGAACAGCACGCCCACGCATTCGAACAGCGCCGTGCCGTCCATGTTGACCGTCGCGCCCATGGGCAGCACGAAGCTGGCGATCTTGTTGGACACCCCGGCGTTTTTCTCGACGCATTCCATCGTGACAGGCAGCGTGGCCGCCGAGGAGCTGGTGGCGAACACCGTGGCGAGCGCGCTGGCCATGTAACCGTAGGCGCGCAGCGGGTTTTTTCTGAGAAACAGCCAGTAGATGAGCGGCAGCGTCACGAAAAAATGCAGCGTGAGGCCGGCCGCGATGGTGATCATGTACCAGCCCACCGCCTTGAAGAAGCCCGTTCCCATCGAGTGGTTCATCATGCCCACGATCAGGCCGAACACGCCGAGGGGGGCGAGCAGGATGACGAAGTGGGTGAGCTTCATGACGGCGTGGAACGCCGCCTCCACCCAGGGCATCAGCCGGTCGCGGTAGAGCGGTTGCAGCTGACCCAGCGCGAAGCCGAACAGGATCGAAAAGAAGATGATCCCCAGCATGTCCCCCTCCGCCGCGGCAGCGATCGGGTTTTCCGGGACGATGCGCAACAGCAGATCCGACGCGCCGCCCGGTTGTTGCAGGCTCTCGGGCGAAAAGGCCTCGGTGGTCACCAGGTCCGCGCCTTCGCCGGGATGGATCGCGTTGACCAGCACCAGGCCGGTCAGGATGGCAATGAGGCTGGTGGCGATGTAATAGCAAAACGTCTTGATCCCCAGCCGGCCGAGGTTTTTCGCATCGCCCACCCCCGCGACGCCGAACACCAGCGACAGCACTACCAGCGGCACGATGAGCATCTTCAACAGGCGGATGAAAAGCGTGCCCAAGGGTTCCACAAACCGCGAAGCGTCGCCCAGCGCCCAGGCGAACACCACGGCCAGGGCCATCGCGATCAGAATCTGCCAGTGCAGCGCAAGTCTCATGTCCGAAATTCCCATTTGGAAGGGCGATAGAACGCTCCGGTGAAACCGGCCTTCCATTCTAATGCAAACCGGTGTGCGAGGTTGAAAAACCCGGCCTTACGGGGTGAGAAAATTCCTGCCCGGCCTAAGAAATGATGACAGGAGAAGAAAAAAAAGTTTATAGTGAACGCTTCTATAAAAACCGGATGGAAAACATTGCGGGACTCGGACCCGGGCATGGGGTTCACGACGGCCCTTTGAGGAGTGGACTGTGGACGAAAAAGAAGCGCGAGCGCATCTCAATTATCTGATGACTCTGAACATCCGCGGCGAGGAGGCGTTCGGCCCGCTGGCGATGACGTTCATCAAAGAGCAGGACCTGGACGCGCTCGGCCTGATGGCCGAGGAGCAGTTCGGCCTGTACATGGCCACCGTGCAGGCACTCGCCGCCGAACCCAAGCGCTACACCCTGAAAGTCGAGCTGTTGCAAAAAGCCAGGGAGATTCTCGGCAAGGCCAGCTTTTTCAACCCGCAGCTCGACCGCGACCTGGAACGGGACATTCAAAAGACCAAAGCCGAGATCGACATCTACAACAAGACCCTGCGCCCCGCGGCGGAAGGCTCCGGCAAACCCGAAGCGCAACGGATTCTCGTCGAGACCGATGTGCCGGACTATTTTCTCGACATCGCGCCCAAGCGGGCCACCGAGTACTACCAGAAAAAATACGGTCTCAGCAAAGAGGCGAAAACCGCGCAGCATTTTTCCGGCGCCAAACGCGAGTTCGACCCGGACAACCCGGCCATCCAGAAAGAATTTTCCGGCGCCTGCGCGCCGTTCATGAACGCCCGCACCAACGCGCACCACCTGATGATGCCGTTCGATTTGAAGATCAGCCGCAAGCCGGACGAGCCTCTCGACGGCATTGTCCGCATCTTTTATGCAAAAATGGGCTACTCCTTTCCCCTGGCGTACGAGATGGGAAAACTCGTGAGCTATCACGACGGCACCGTGCTCGACATCGCCATGGACGACCCGAACCTGCTGTTCGTGTCCGCGTCCGCGGTCAAGGAACCCGAATTCCGCAACCCCGCATCCGACACCCCGCCCGCCGTGCCGCCGGAGATGGTCTATCCCGTCGCAGTGATCGAGCGGTCCGGCACGCTGGGGCCTTTCTTCCAGCTCGTCACGCATTTCAAGGTGTGGTTCGACGCTTCGGTGGTGTCCGTGCTGATCGAAGGGGCGCCCGATCTCTTCGAATACGGGCTGCAGGGAGGTTCGGGGCTGATGACGCGCAGCCATGCCTCCGACAAGGTGGAAGCCTACGCCGATGCCGCCAAGGAACCCTGGCAGGAAGGTTTGAGTTTCAACTACGTGAACATCCACCTGCAGTTGAGTCCGGGCGTCGACACGGCGTTCGTGCCCCACAACACGCCCCTGTTCACCATGCACCCGGTGCTGAACCGGCAGTCCTGCAGGATCGAAAGCTGGAAAAAAGCCGCCGCGAGGCGCTGACCCGCCCGATTCAAATTTTCATCGATTTTTTACAACAGAACGCGCCTTCCCCTGAGCCGGGGGGAAGGCGCGTCTCCTAGGCGGAGATGAGGGGACATCCACGAGGGTGGATGGAATCCGAAAGGTTTGGGCGCAACCGATCCGTCTTCGCGGTCAGTTGGACGCCATTTTGTATTGCTCGGGGTCCAGATTGTATTTTTTGATCAGCGAGTCCAGGTGCTCCCGGGTTTCCTCGGCGTACGAAAAATAATTGTATTTCAGGTACAGGTCTTCGGCTTTTTTCATGTGATCGACGGCTTCCTGGCCCTGGCCTTTCTGCTTGAAGATGAGGCCCAGGTTCCAGAAGGCGTGCGCGTTTTCCGGCTCCAGCCGGACGACTTCCTCGAACTGCTCGATCGCGCCGTTCAGGTTTTTCGATTTCCACTGGTCCAGACCCAGCCGGAACAGCAGGTCCGGGTCGCTGGGAACGAACCGCACCACTTCGTTGCTTTCCTCGATCATTTTTTTGGCCGGTGCGGGCGTTTCGTTGCGCACGATGTTTTCCTCCGGAACTTCCTTCGCCGGTTCGGGCGTTTCCTCCACCGCTTCGGAGGCCATCATGGCTTCGGGTTTTTCCATCGCCTCGTTGTCCAGCACCGCTCCCATCGCCTCCCCGGTTTCCGGAGCCAGCGTCTCTTCCGGAATTTCCAGGTTCTGATTCGGATCTCCGGTTTCCTGCTCTTCCAGGTTTTCCAGCAGTTTGAGCATGTTGTTCACGTTCTCTTCGATCTCATCGATGGATTTTTCTTCCTGTGCAGCGAACACTTGCGGGCCGCCCGCCAGAAAAAGAACAAGCAAAATGAGGGAAATGGATTTTTTCATGGCTCCGCCTTTCGGATTCATTTTGGGAATACCCAAAATTACAACATTTTGTCCGAATTATCAATGGTTCCTTGAAATGAATTCAAACTTGTTATCACAAGCTTCGGCAATCGGAAACCGCTCCCGGTCCGGTTGGGACGATCGGGATGCCCCCGGTTTTCTCCGCCCGCCCTGAGTCGGGGGACCGCACTTCGATGGAGTTGGCCTCAAAGGGCGAGACCCGCAGGCGGGCTCCGCCCATCCCACAGCGGGCAACGGCCTTGCGAAGCGGCCGCACGAGCCGATCGCAGCCGCGCACAAGCGGACGGTCTTTGCCGCTGCAATCCGTCTCCGCTTTCCTCTGCTTGCGATTTTCCCGGTTTGTGAAGAAACTGTTGCCACCCCTCTAAGGCATCATTTTTGACCGGAAAATACAAATCTTTTTCTTTCAATCTTTTTGAGCGGTTGTCTCCTGGATGGGCGGGTGCGCTGCGGTCCCTGGCAATGCAGAAGATCGCCCGATCGCCTGTTTACGGCCTTGGGCTGTAGAACCAAAGGAAGGTTTGTTTAAACTGTTTGTATCTCCAATTCAGTTCCACCGATCTGTGCAAAATTGCGGGTTCGAGGTCTTGATGTTTGCATGCCCGGTTTGAAAACACGATCGTGGATTTAGAGGGAGAATAAAAATGAAACGAGCATGCATTTCCTTTTTCGCTTTTTTGATCATTTTGTCAATGACAGGTTTCGCAACGGCGGAGGAGTTCAAATCCGCTCCGAGCCCCAAGCATGAATCCGGCTTGCTCAAAAAAAATCCCATTGGATCCCCATTCAACCGAATCCACTATGAGCGTGGAAACACACAATCCCGGTTCCTTCTCGAGTTCAACAAAAGAGCCTGCCTGATGAAATGCGATTCCCAGTTCGAATCCTGTATGTCCTCCGCCGGAGACAGCGCAGACGCCAAGTTCCGCTGCGGAGAGAAGCGTTGGGCCTGCACGCGCGGCTGCGATGCGCAGACCAACAAGCCTTTCAAGTTTTGACAGCGATCCTTCAACACACAACCTGAAATCATAACGATCGTGAAATTCTAAAAACGGGATTCACAAACTCAAGGCCTCGAACTTTTTTTTCACCTGCTTCAAAGCGCGTTCTCCCGCGCTTGCAGAAGAGAAAGAAAAAAAGGAAAATTTTGCTCATTGATTTTAAAAGGATTCCGATAAGAATACCGTGTTTCCCAACACCTGCAAGACGGATCGAAGCAAAACGTTGCAACGGGAGTGGCAATAAATTTTATTAAATTTAAAATATACCTTAATTTGAACGGACAAATCGTGGTAGTATTGGGGGCCTAATTTTTTATCTATGAGGAGGAGTTGGGAAATGACGAATGGAAAGGTAAAATGGTTTAACGAAAGTAAAGGATATGGTTTTATCGAATCCGACGAAGGCGAAGATTGCTTCGTGCATTATTCCGAAATTCAAGTGGAAGGATTCAAAACACTGCGGGAAGGCCAGCCGGTGGAATTCGAAAAAAGCATGGGGCAGAAAGGGCCTCAGGCTACCAAAGTGATTCCCAAGTAAAATCCCTGCACATTCTCTGGCCCTTTCCGAGCCGTTGTCGAAGCTCAAAGGGCCGATCGTTAAAATATTTTTCAGGCTCCGTCGGAAAAGCTGCACCCTTTCCCGGAATTGAAAGTTACATAGAAAAACTGAGAAATACCTCCTGATAGATACGCCCCAGACCCCAACTCCTAGAAAAGGATTTTGCGTTTCGATCCATTTTTAAGGAGGCTCCCACGTCCACGCTTCTCTCAAATCGCTTGTATATTATTGATTATTTGGTAGTTTAAGGCGAGCATATCGTCGGGGGGATATCCCTCGATTTGAGCTGCATCATCTGTACCGATTTGAAAACCTTTTTGGAGGGTGAAATGAGGGCAGCTGAATCCTCAGGTTCTTCAACGATGATCTGGTTCTGGACTCTCTTCGGAACGCTCCTTCCCATTCTTTGTCTCTGGCATCACGGCCCCAAAATCGAAGCGGACCTCACCGCGCGCGTGAGCGCGGCTCTCACCGGCGTCGGGTTCGATCCGAACCGGGTGTTCATGCGGGTGGACGGGCGCGACGTGATTTTTTCCGGCGAGATGGATGCGGCGCTGGATCAGGAAAAAATGATCGCCGCCGCCGAAGGCCTCTGGGGAGTGCGACGGGTGGTCAACCAGCTCCACGTCTTCGAGCGGGTGCCCTCGAGCCTGAAGTTGACGGCGACCGGAGGCGCGGCGTCCCTGGAGGGAGTGCTGCCGGACATGCAATCGCTCGACCGGGTTGTGGAAACGCTTGGCAAGGTCTACGGACAGGGACGCATTGCCGATCAACTCAGGATCGATTCCAAAGCGCGCGAACCGCAATGGACCGACGCGCTGCCGGAGTTTTTATCCCAGCTGGATCCTGCGGACGCCTTGTCGGTGGAGATCAGCGAAGCCGGAGTCCTGCTCACCGGTACGGTGAGCTCCAAGAAAAAACGCGACATACTGGGCGAGCACGCGCAAGCGCTCAGCGGCGACCTCGCGGTGGACAATCAGATCGAGGTTGTCATCACCCAGGAAGCGCAGATGAAAGAGGCGCAGGAATCCCTGCAGTCGCTGGATCTTCCCGAGATCAAGTTTCAAAAGCTGAGCTCCAATCTCACCGAGGCGGGCAGCCGCATTCTCGATGTGGTTTCCGGAGTGTTGAAGAAATACCCCACCGTCAAGGTGGAGATCGGCGGCCACACCGACGCTCAGGGCGACGCAGAGTTCAATATGATCCTGAGCCGCAACCGGGCCAACTCGGTCTATCACTACCTCGTGTCTAAGGGATTGGATCCCGCCCGGCTGGAAATCCAGGGATACGGAGAAACGCTGGCTCTTGCGGACAACGACACCCCGGAAGGCAGAGCCAAGAACCGACGCATCGAATTCAAAGTTATCCAATAGTTAAGGAGGGGGAACCATGACATATCTTTTGGGTGAAATTCTCATTTGCCTGTTCGCAGCCGGGCTCATCGGAGCGGCCCTCGCCTGGATGATCCGCGGGCTCAACATCGGCGCCCGTGAGGACGAGCTTCGCGAGGATATCGAAGCGAAGGAAGACTCTCTCGATCTGGCCAAGAAGAAATCCAAACTGCTTGAAGGGCTCTTGAGCGATCTCAGGGCGGAGAAGGACGCGGAGATCAAAACCCTGCGCACCCGTATCGAGGAACTGGAACCCCTCCACGAGACCCTGCAGGAGAAAAGCGCGACCATCGCCCGCCTGGAAAACCAGCTCGACATTTTCCGGGGCGAAAAGGAAATGGAAGTCTCCGGTCTCAAGGACGCGATCACGCGCCTGGAGCCGTTGCAGGGAAAATTGAAGGAGCTGACTTCCGTGCGCGAGCAGCTGGAGGGCGAACTGCAGACGGTGATCGTGCAAAAGGGAGATGAAATTTCCCGGCTGGAAGGTAAAGTCGGCGAGCTGGAGTCGATGCGCCAGCAGATCCAGGAACGCGACAACGCGCTCGAGAATCTGGAGACCCAGTTGCGCCAGCAGACCACGTCGCGAAAAAAGCAGATCGAGACGTTTCAGGCGCGCATCCGCGAGCTCGAGCCGTTCGAAGCGGCGGTCCAGGAAAAAGAAGCCTGCCTCGCCGAATTGGAGGAGGAATACAACACCTTCATGGAAGAAAAGGAAAATGAGGTCAAGAGCCTCAAGGAAACCGTCGTCCAGCTGGAGCCTCTGCAGAGCAAGCTGAAAGAGGAGAAGATCGCCCGCGACCGCCTGGAAGGGGCCCTGCAGTCGGTGGTACTGGAAAAAGACGAACAGATTTTCAGCTTGAAAAAAAGCGTCCGTGAACTGGAGTCCTCCCTGGAAGGCATCCGCGAGCAGGAAGGCACACAGCAGCAACTCGCCGAGCAGATCGCCAGCCTGGAGACCGCCCGCCAGAAAGAACAGGAAGAGTATGAGCGGCGCATCCAGAGCCTGGAGTCCGAACGGGCGAAGCAATCAGAAACCACCGAAGACCGGCAGCAGGAAGTGGAGGCGCTGAAAAAAGAGATCAAAAAACGCGACGCGACGCTCACCCGCCTGGAAAAGGAAATCAAGACCGCGCAAAGCCAGAGGGAGAAAGAGGTCGAGAAACTGGAGCGCCGGGTCTCCCAGTTCGAGTCTCTGCAAGGGGTTGTCGGAGAGCGGGAGGTCACGATCGCCCGCCTCGAAAGAGAGCTGAAAACCGCCAAGAGCGATCACCAGTCGGAATTGAAAAAGTTGCAGCGCAAGAACACCGGTCAGGAATTGATTCAGGACAGGCTCAAACGGGCCGATGCCGAAAACCGCCGGTTGCAGAACGCGCACCGCACCGCGCTTGAGAAAAAAGACACCGAAATGAGCCGCATGCTCAAGCGCATCCAGGATCTGGAAGCGAAGCTCGCCAAGACTCAGGAAGCGAAAACAAACGCTCCGGAAACGAAAACAAAGGCCCAGGAAGCCAAGGCCAAGAGCCCGGAAGCGAAAAGCGCCGCTCAGAAGCCGTCGAATACCAAGCCCGCAAAGGCTGCGGCGGCGGCGCCCAAACCGGCGCCCGCGAAAACCAGACCCGCGGCGAAGAAGAAAACCCTGTTCGATCCGCCCAAAACCAAAGATGATCTCAAGAAAATTTCCGGGATCGGCCCGGTGCTGGAAAAGACCCTCAACAAGCTGGGGATCCGGACCTACCAGCAGATCGCGAAGTTCAGCAAGAAAGACATCGCCCGTGTCGCCGAGGCCATTCAGCTTTTTCCCGGCCGCATCGAACGCGACAACTGGATCGGCGGCGCCAAGAAAGAGCACCGCAAAAAATACGGCAAATCCGTGTAGCGCCGCCGGTCAACCAGCCTGTAAAGCAAAAACGCCCCTGCCGCGTCGGCGGCAAGGGCGTTTTTTTATTGTGCCGGAATTCAGTAATCCCACTCGAACACCCACAGGCTGACGAACGGCGTGCGGGGATCGTTCAGTTTGTTTTCCAATTCTTCCACCTGCTGCTTTCGCCGCTCCTGATAATTCGAAGCGAGGGCGTCCCCTTCGAAAGCGCCGAGAAATTCCTGCTTGTATTTTGCGTTCAATCGCATGGCCTCCTGCGTTTCCAGGATCGCCTCGTACACCAGCTTCTCCGGGCCCAGGTCCAGCTTCGCGAAGCGGGGATCTTTAAGCAATTCGCGCTCGTCCCACCAGGACACCGTTTCGACCGTCCACACCTTTTCACCGTCTTCGCGCTGCGTCAAACCGGAAATGGCCAGTGCCAATGACATGATCGGGCGACCCTCCTCCTGATATGTGACAGCGGCCCTTTCGCAATCGGTGATCCGCTGCGCGTTGCCGCAGAAAGAGCAACGGTTCTCTCTTTGCGCCGCTTCACTGGGTGAGATTGAAATCCTCAGGTTTGTATCCGAACTTGGAATAGTAATTCCGCAAACTGCGCCGCGACTCGGCCACGCCTTTCACGTCGTTCTTCTCCTTGAACAGGCGCTCGGCTTTGCGCATATGGATGATGGCGTTGGCGCCGTCCCCCATGTCGCTGTACAGAGAACCCAGAGCGAAATGACTGGAAGGGTTGTCCGGATTTTTTTTCAAAACCGATTCGTGGTCCGTGATCTGGCTTTGCAGCGATTCGACCGGTTTGTTGCGGTTCGCTTTCAGCCGGTTCAATTCGTTGGCCAGCAGCTGCCGCAGCGCGTCCACGAAACGCCGCTGCCATTCATCGGTCAGTTCATTGAATTGTTCTTCGAGTTTCGGCTCATCGACGGGATTGCCGGTTTCCGTTCCCGCATGGGCGGGACCGCTCAGCAGCATCAAAGAGGCGGTCAGAACGGCAGCGAGAAATGGGCGTGAAAAAATGGCTTTCATGATGGACTTTCCTTCCTGGCAAAAGCGGCGAACCAAAGATCGCCGGGTGACGCCTCCCTTTGGGTTGAATCCAGGAAAAGACCGCATCGCACACTGCGGTGGATTCAACAAAAACGGGCCGGGTGGGCGGATCGCCCCCTTTCCGTATCCAATCAGATTACACCAGGAAAATCGCAAAACCCAAAAAATCTACAGCCGGGTTTGGAAAACCGATTCTTGCGCACAAGGGGTGTCCCGGCCCGTCCGGTCACCGGAATTCAGAATCCTTGCCAGTTTAGGCTATCAATAACGATCTGAAACTATTATGCTTACTTCGAGGGCGTTGTTTTTTTTATGAAGTTTGGTTTATTCTCAGGATTCAGGTCCAATTTATCGATCGAAAAAAGGTCCGTTCTAGACGCGTGCCTTCAAGGTGAAAGGAGTGGGAAATGAGGAGTATCCATAAAATGTGGCTGGCCGCATTGGTGCTGGGGGTGATCATGGTGCAACCCGTCCACGCCAAGGACAAGCCTTCCAAGATGTCCGATTGCGACAAAATCAAAAGTGCGGACCGGCGCAACCTGTGCCTGGCCATGAGCAATCCCACCCATGGAAAAAATGAAGGGGTGAATCGGTTCGAGAACAAGGACCACAGTTCGTATTACTGTTCTTTGATCCGCAGCCGCGACCTGCAGAACCTTTGCCAGGCTGTGATCGATTCCCAAAAAGCAAAATGCGATCTGATCGGCAACCGCGAGATCGAGGCCGAGTGCAAATCGCACTTCTGATCCCGCTCCTTCCATTCCGATACCGCGCGGCCCGCCGGTCCGCGGTTCGAATGGTCGGACCGGATTCCTCGCTGTCCCCGTATTGCCCGGCAAGTTCCGGGCATCAATCAAAGGTGAGCGCCATCCCGATTTCTGCTACAATTTTTTGCGTCGGGTTTTTGTTTTTCATTTTTGATTGAGGAAACGTTTTCTTGTCCAGACCTCCCCCAAGCCCCTTCCGCGGCGGGTTGTGGATTCTTTCCGTCGTGCTTGCCGCCTATTTGCTCCACCAGGTCTGGCCCGAGTTGCAACTCCGCCTGGGCGGGCGTCCCGATGTGACCGAGCTGGATTTCACCCGCATCCAGGCCCTGCCAGCCGGCGCCGCTCCTGTGATCTCCAGCGATGAGAAGATCAACATGGACGTGTACGACCGCGTGCACAAGGCCGTGGTCAACATCTCCACCACCACGATGCGGCTCAATTTCTGGCGGCAGGTCGTGCCGCAGAGCGGGCAGGGCTCGGGATTCATCATCGATGAAAAGGGCTACATCCTGACGAACGACCACGTGGTGGGCAACGCGCAGAGAATCACCGTCACGCTCGGCGACGGGGTCAAAAGCGAAGCGGTGCTGATCGGCACCGACCCCGCTTCCGATCTCGCCGTGATCCGCATCCCCGCCTCCCTCGTCCCCACCGTAGCGGTCCTCGGCGATTCCGACGCGGTGCGCGTGGGACAGAAAGCCATCGCCATCGGCAACCCCTTCGGCCTGTCGCAAACCCTGACCACCGGCATCGTCAGCGCGCTCAACCGCGAGCTGGAGCACAAGGCCGGAGGCCGTCTGTTCGAGCTCATCCAGACCGACGCCGCGATCAATCCCGGAAACTCCGGCGGCCCCTTGCTCGATTCCAACGGCCGCGTCATCGGCATCAACACCGCCATCTTTTCCGTTTCCGGCGGCTATCAGGGAATCGGCTTCGCCATCCCCGTGAACCGGGCCCGCGATGTGGCGGCGCAGCTGATCAGCACCGGCCGCTACCAGAGGCCCTGGCTCGGCATCGCCGGGCTGGCCTTAAACCCCGATCTCGCCGCCGCGTTGAATCTGCCGGCCGACGCCGGGGTCCTCGTCGTGGAAGTCGTGCGGGGAAGCCCCGCGTACGATGCGGGCCTGCGTGGGGGCAGACGCGAGGTCTTGTACGGGAACCTGCGTCTCGCCGTGGGCGGGGATTTGATCGTGTCGGTGGACGGCCAAAACGTGAAATCGATGGACGATCTGATCCGGCAGGTCGAAAAGCGCCGGGTCGGGGACCGCGTTGCGGTTGAGATCGTCCGCGACCGCCGGCCGCAGGAGGTGACCGTCGTCCTCAAAGCACGGCCATCGCGTTGAAACAAAAAACCCCGGACACAAACGTGTGCCGGGGTCTTTTAAAAAAATGGGTTTTCGATGCGCTCAGGCCGCAGCGAAGCGCTTCAGCGCTTCGAGGCGTACCACTTCAGCATGTCCGCAACCACGATGTGATTCATCCTGGCGGCGAGATCGATCGGCGTCCTGCCGTCCTTGTTGAGGGCCTTCAGATCGGCGCCTTCGGTCACCAGCAGTTCCGCCGCGGCTTTGTGACCTTTCTGCGCGGCGAGGTGCAGCGGCGTGTCCTGGGTGGTGTCCTTCGCGTCCAGCTTCGCGCCTTTGTCCACCAGTATTTTCACCACCTCGGAGTGACCCCGCTGCGCCGCCCAGTGCAGGGGCGTCAGGTTCTTTTTGTCGCGGGCGTCGATGTCCGCACCGCTCTTGATCAGAGACTCGACCGCCAGCCGGTGGCCTCCGCGCGCTGCCAGATGCAGCGGCGTGGTGCCGTCTTTCTCGCGCGAATTGACGTCGGCCCCCTGCTTGATGAGAATCTCCAGCACCTGTGCGTGGCCGCCCGCTGCGGCGCTGTGCAGCGGCGTGTTTTCCACCAGGTCCTTGGCGTTGAAATTGGCGCCGTTGTCCAGAAACAGCTTCACCAGGTCCACGTATCCGCCGCCGGCCGCGAAATGCAGCGGCGTCGGTCCTTCTTCCTCACGCGCATCGATCTTGGCGCCTTTTTCGATCAACAGCCGCGCCACGTCGGTGTGGCCCTTGCGCGCCGCCGAAAACAGCGGCGAACTGCCGGAGGGGTTCACGTTCGCCCCTTCCCGGATGAGGACTTCCGCCACCTTGCGGTGGTTGTTGAGCGAAGCCAGGTTGAGCGGGGTGAGGCCGAACTGATCGGCCACGTCCACCTTGGCGCCTTTTTCCAGAAACCGCTCCACCAGATCGAGGTGACCGCCGGCCGCCGCCCAGTGCAGCGGTTGCTTGCGGTATTTGTCCTTCGAATCCACCCGGCCGCCCGCCTCCAGCAGCCGGTCCGCGATGCGGATGCGCCCTTCGCCGGCAGCCAGATGCAGCGGCGTCGCCCCGTCGCGGTTTTGCAGATCCACCTGGGCTTTCTTCGCTAACAGCAGCTCGACCACATCGAGCTGGCCGTTCTGCGCCGCAATGTGCAGGGCCGTGTTGCGTTTCAGGTTCTGCGCGTTGACATTGGCATCGCTTTCGATCAGAAGATCCACCATCGCCGTGTGGCCGTTTTTGGCGGCAAGGTAAAGCGGCGTGGTGCCCTTGCGGTTGCGGGCGTTCACACGCGCTCCCTTTTCGATCAGCAATTTGGCCACTTTCTGGTACCCGTTATTTGCCGCCGAATGCAGGGCCGTGCTGCCGTCCCGGGTTTCCGCGTTGACGTCGTTGCCCTGGGCGATCAGCATGTCCACTTTGTTGAAATCGCCGACTTTGGCGGCATCGTTGATGGCGGGTGTGGTGATGGTGGTGCAGGCGGCGGTAAACAGCAGAAAAACCGCACACATCCAACCCCACAGGCAAACAGTTCCATTCTTGTTCATGAGGCGCGTCTCCTAGTCGTTCTTCCTCAAAAAAGAATTTCGTTCAGGTGTTCGATACTGTCATATTTTTTTAATCAAATCCAGCCTAAAAGCCGGTCGCCGGGAATTTTTTTGCCGCGCAGGTGTGATCTAGGTTGTTGAAAAGGCTGGTTTTATTTTGCGGGGAAATTGCGGGCAAAGGGCTTTCCGGGTTTTACGCGAAGCTGGAAAAACTTTGGTTTCCCGATAATATCTGCCGGTGGGGCGAGGCGGGTTCGCGCCCGCGATAGTGACCGCGGACGAGGAGGAAGCGCGTGCGGTCGTGCCGGAACCGCGCGGACCGGGTTTTAATTGGGGTGGTTTTTCGACTCGTTGTAGATATCCAGGGCGCGCAGGAAATAGGGCTCCGCTTTTTCGTCGTTGCCCATCAGGCGGTACAACTCCGCCAGGTTGTTGAGCGGCACCGCCACGTTGGGGTGATTGGGCCCGAGCGAGTTTTCGTGGATCTCCAGGGACCGCAGGTACATGGATTCGGCCTTGTTGAACTCCTTCATCTTTTTGTACATGCCGCCGATGTTGTTGAGCACCAGCGCCGCGAAGAAATGATCCGGACCCATGGAATTGTTGATGATGATCAGCGAGCGCAGGTACATCGGTTCCGCTCTGAGAAAATCCTTCATCTGGATGTAGAGGTCCGCCAGATTGATCAAGGCGAACGCCGAAACCGGGTGGTTGGTTCCCAGAGACTTCATGATCACTCTCATGGATTGCTGGTACAGCTTTTCGGCTTTTTCGAACTCGCCTTTTTCCTCGTATTTTTCCGCGAGGTTTTTGAAATCGAGCGCCTCCTGCGGCAGGTTGTCGATCGGGTCCTCCTCCCGGGTGTCCAGCGCGACGTTCAGCCGGGCCATGAGGACCGGAGCGGTTCCCGGAAATTCCGCATGATAGAACGCTCTCTTTTCATGGATTTCCTGCACGCTCCAGAAATTTTCAAAAGCCGCTTCGGCTTTAAACGGCAGACAAAGCGCTGCCAGTAAAATGAGAGAGAAAGAACACGCGCGTAACGCCGGATTGCTGACCATAACGGGAGACCCCTTTCAGAATTAGATCCGGAGTGATTCCGGAAACTCTGAAAGTATAGGAAACCCGCATCACAGCAGGGTCAATCCGGCGTTACAACTTTGTAACAGTGTCAAAAGCCCTGAAAAACGGCTTGTTGCTTGATTTTAAGGGAGTTTTCGAAATCGGCGTCGCCGCCGTGCGCGTTTCAGGCGGCGCAAACCGTCCCGGCGGGGGTTCTCAGGAGGAGGAACAGGCGGTTCAGCGTTCGCGAATCCATTCCCCCACGCGTTGCGACATGCTGTACACCGAGGTGAGCAGAAACAGGCGCAGGGAAAATTCCAGAATCGAGAAGGAAACCTGGAAGATCTTCGACACTTCCGTGAAGGAAATCTTGTTGAAGAGGAGATAGCTCACCAGAACACCGAAGATCACACCCAGAAAGGGGCGGTAATCGCGTTCGGGCATCAGCCGGTTGTAGCTGTACTGCCAGCAGGAGAGAATGCCCGCGATGATGACCAGCAGGCCGGCGATCGGGCCGATCCCGGCGAAGGCGGTCATCCCGTTGGAAAAGGCGTTGTCCAGCAGCATCAGCATGAACAGGAACGCCGCGCAAATGATCAGGGTGATGGATAACACGGTAATTTTTTGCATCGCTTGTATCCCAATCGTTTTTTGAAGAGTGACAGCCGGTTCCCTCTCCTTTCCGGTACCCTGAATCCTGAGAAATTCAATCCACATTATAATGTTTTTTTTCGGTTCCTGCGCGGGAAATCCCTTATTGCGCAACGGCTCGAGAGATTTACCCTGATTGAGGTAGAGCCCGGCAAAATCACTGAGAAACGACGGCTTGTCTGACGGTCCGCCCTCTTTAAAGGATGAATCCGGCGTTGGACAATGAAAAAAAATCAGGATGAGTGTTGCATGGATCACAAACAGGGCGGGATTTTGCCACTTGGCGGGAGATGGATTGCGGGCGAGGGGAGAATGCCCGTTCGGGCTGGATGGAAAAACCGTGGCCGCGAATTGTTGAGAAAGGAAACGGCGCCGCAGGGCGGCGTTCGCCCCGCGGCCGGAAACCGTAACCGGTGGATCCACTCATGCGGCCGAGCGGTCGCACAGGGATCCTCTCAACGATTTTTTTACTGCAACAGCGAATCCCGCTCGATCTGGGATTTGCGGATATTGTATTCCGTCTGATCGATCTTGCCGCCTTTCAGGTCGGCGTCGATGCGGTCCTTCTGTCTTTTGAGGTGCAATTCATAGGCGCCTCCGCCAACAGCGGCGCCGCCCAGCGCACCGAGACCCGCACTGCCTGCTTTGCTGGAACATCCCGTCAGCACGGCGATCAGTAAAAACGAACCGAGCAATCCTGCAAGTTGCTTTTTCATCATTCTTGTTTCTCCTTTCCGTTGGCAGTTCCGTCAAACGGAACCTTCCACGTTTTTTTGGGGTGTGTTTCTAACTTAACCCCATTGCGCATGGGAACCAACGTTTTTTTTGCCCAAAAAGGTTGAAATTTCGCGCTCCGGGCGCGGTCCGCCGGGAAAGATTCACCCGCAATCGCCGGGTTCGCTCAACGGTGTGAGCCGCACATCCCCTTGAATCAGTTTTTCTTTCCGCGCTTTCGGCCATTTTTTCACCTGGGCTTCCGCTTTCAGGGCTGCGGACCGGCTGCCGATGCGCTGCTCAAAAACCAGCCGCAGCGGTCCACGGCCGCGCAGAAACTTGGCGCCTTTTTTTCCGCCGGCCACGTGCTCGGAGAACCGCTTGTCCACATCGAGCGCGATGCCCGTGTAGAGCTGATCGTTTTCGAGACGAATGAGATAAAGGGACCAGTCGGCCATGACGGGAAAAAGCGCTGCGAAGGAGGTCGGACTAAAAGGAAACGTGTTTGTAAGATCGCAAAACGGGGCGCGCAGCTCCGCGCAGGAGAACGGCCATGCAGAAAGTGCTGCGTTAAAACCGGAAAGTCCGGCGCGGCGTGAGCACACACGCCCTCCGCGCAGGAGATCAGAAACCGCGCGGCGGTTCCTCGACGCTCAGCGAACCGTATTCCCACTGGCCGGCGTAAACTTTGCCTTCAGACACGAACACGCCCTGTCCGTGGTACTGGTCGTTGACGAACCCGCCCATGTAGCGGTCGCCGTTGGCAAAATTCATTTTGCCCTGACCGTGGAAACGGTTTTCCCGGAAACCGCCCGAGTATTTGTCGCCGTTCGGGTACACCAGCGTCCCCTGGCCTTCCATTTTTCCGAAACGGAACTGCCCCGAGTACACCGAACCGTCGCGATACGTGAAAATGCCCTGGCCGTGCATCATTTCATTGAGCACCATGCCCTCGTACTTGTCGCCGTTGTCCCAGGTGCGCGTCATGAACTGCGGCAGATTCTGCGTTGCCGTGTCCTGCCAGGCGCTGCCGGAGGGACCGCCGCCGCTGGACACATTTTCGTACTCCGGCTGCTCGTCGGCGAATTTTCCCTGTTCGTTGCGCGTGTGCCTGGCTTCCAGGCGCGTGTAGGCGGCGGTGATCTCTGTGAACATCTGCGTGGCGCGTTTCTGCTTCTTCGCGTCGTCCGCCGGGAAGCGGTCGGGGTGCCATTCCAGCACGCGCTTCTTGTAGGCCTGCTTGACTTCCAACCAGCTCGCACCCGGCTTCAGTTTCAAAATGTCATAATCGCGTTGCACGTCAACAAAGACCTCGATGCGGGTGAATCAGTGGCAGCTGCCCATGCCGCGTTTTTCCAGATAGCGCTGATGGTATTCCTCGGCCCGGTAAAACGTCTGCGCCGGGGCGATCTCGGTGACGATGGGGTTGCGAAAGCGGCCCGAAGCCTGCTGCGCATCGCGTGAGGCGAGGGCGGCGGTTTCCTGGGCCTTGTCGTGGAAAAAAATCGCCGACCGGTATTGCGTGCCGATATCCGGTCCCTGACGATTGAGGGTCGTGGGGTCGTGAATCGACCAGAACGTTTCCAGCAGGTCTTCATACGCAACGCGCGTTGCGTCGAATTCCACCTCCACCACCTCCGCGTGCCCGGTCTGCCCCGTGCACACCATCTCGTAAGTCGGGTTGGGCGCTGCGCCGCCGCTGTAGCCGACCGCCGTGGCGGTCACGCCGGCGATTTTTGCGAATGCCAGCTCCACACCCCAAAAACAGCCTGCCCCGAATGTGGCTTTTTTCATGATGACGATCGTTCCTCGAAACGGGTTGAATTCGCATCAGTCTAAGTCAGTTGCCCGCGCAAAGCAAAGAAATTGCCCCTGCGCCGGCGGCACCGATTTTCGCAGCACGGATGTTTTGCATTGAGAAGCCACGGGACGATTCTGCACGGCGCGAGCCAGTGCCTATGCGGCGCGGAGTCAATCCGAATCCAAACACCCAAAACCTGCATCCCATCCCCACGCCCCGGGTTCACGCGCGGGAGCTGACTGCAACGACCATCCAAGGCAATGCCCGTGAACACGCTCGAAACCCTGAACTTCAACAACCGCTTCGTGACGCTGGGGGCGGAGCACCTGCAATTGAAATCCCCCGACCCGGTGTCCGAACCCTATCTCGTCGATTTCAACCCCGAAGCGGCGAAACTGATCGACCTCGATCCTTCGGAAGCGGAGCGCACGGAGCTGGTGGACTGCTTGTCCGGCAACCGGCCGCTGCCGGGAGCCCAGCCTCTGGCCATGGCCTACTCCGGCCACCAGTTCGGCGTCTACAATCCCCGGCTGGGAGACGGGCGCGGGTTGCTGCTGGGAGAGATCGAAAACCGCGCGGGAGAGATCTGGGATCTGCACCTCAAAGGCGCGGGGCCCACGCGGTTCGCGCGCGGCTTCGACGGGCGCGCGACCCTGCGCGCCAGCATCCGCGAATACCTGGGGCAGGAAGCGGTGCACGGGCTCGGCATCCCCACCACCCGCTCGCTGGCGCTCATCGGCATCCGCGACCTCATTTACCGCGAGACCCCCGAACTCGCCGCCATCCTGGTGCGCCTCGCCGACACCCACATCCGCATCGGCAGCTTCGAGTTGCTGCATTACACCAACAAGCCGGATCGCCTGGCGGCGTTGCTGGAGCACGCCATCGCGCGGCACCTGCCCGAGGCGGTCGGAGAGAGCGACGCGCCGCGGCTGTTTTTCCGCAGCGTCGTGCAAAAGACCGCGCGCATGATCGCAAAGTGGCAGGCGTTCGGCTTCATCCACGGCGTCATGAACACCGACAACTTTTCCATCACCGGCGCGACGTTCGACTACGGCCCCTTCGGTTTCATGGATCGCTTCCAGCCCGGTTTCACGCCCAACCTCACCGACGCGCACGGCCGCTACGCCTACGCCAAACAGCCCGAGATCGGCCACTGGAACCTGAGCAAATTCGCCGAGACGCTGGTCGATGCGGTCGGGCCGGATGCGCTGCAGGCCGAGCTTGCCGAATACCAGCCCGTCTACAACGCCGCCTACCGCGAGTGGATGGGGGAAAAGCTGGGGCTTCAAATCCACGATGCCGGGTTTTCCGAATGCGTGCAGGCGCTGTTCAAACTGTTGTACGAAAGCGGCGCCGACTACAGCAATTTTTTCCGCCGCCTCTCCGAATTTCCCGAGGGCGA
This sequence comes from Nitrospinales bacterium, assembly GCA_965223345.1. Taxonomy (GTDB): domain Bacteria; phylum Nitrospinota; class Nitrospinia; order Nitrospinales; family VA-1; genus CBDCWG01. Next base: position 301,574 of record CBDCWG010000012.1, on the reverse strand, counting down.
TACGACGCCGCTGCGCGATTTGTTTGAGGATGTGAAACCGCTGGAAGATTGGTTGCAGCAGTACGGCAAATTGATCGAACGGGAGGACGAGGACGCCGGTGAAAGAAAGAAACGCATGGATGCGGTGAACCCGAAATTCATCCTGAGAAACTACCTGTTGCACAACGCCATCGAGAAGGCGCTGAAGCAGCAGGATTTCACCGAGATCCAGCGGCTGCGGATCTTGCTCCAAGATCCGTTCAACGACCGCCTGCAGGAATTCGCGGCGCACGGCATCGATCCCGAACACTACGCCCAGGAAACCCCCGCGCGCTACGTTCACATGCGCCTGAGCTGCAGCGCGTGACGCGGCTCAAACCGCCTTGAACAGCTCCAGCGCTTTTTCCCGCTGCACCGCGTGGTCCACGATAGGCAGGGGATAATCCTCGCCGAGGACGCAGTCCGCCTGCTCCTGCTCCTTCGCGCTCGCCTTGGCCGGAAAATGGATGCGCCGGTTTGAAAACCCGGAAAGCTTAGGCAGGTGTTCCCGAATGAACGCGCCTTCAGGGTCGAATTTTTTCGACTGGTTCACCGGGTTGAAGATGCGGAACCACGGCTGCGCGTCGCAGCCGGTGGACGCGCACCACTGCCAGCCGCCGTTGTTGGCGGCCAGATCGAAATCCAGCAGAAAGCGCGCGAACCACGCCTCGCCCTGCCGCCAGTCGATCAAAAGATCCTTCGTGAGAAAACTCGCCACCACCATGCGCAGCCGGTTGTGCATCCAGCCGGTCTCCTTGAAATGCCGCATCGCCGCATCGACGAGCGGGTAACCGGTCCGGCCTTCGCACCAAAGATGAAAGTGCTCCGGCTTTCCCGGCCAGCGCAGCTTGTCGAACTTCGCATTGAAACAGCCGTCCACCACATGCGGAAACCGGTCGAGCAGCGTCTGGTAAAAATCCCGCCAGATCAACTCGGAAAGCCACACCTGCGCTCCCTCGCCGTCCCGCTGGCGCGCCGCCCGCACCGCTTGGCGCACCGAGAGCGTGCCAAAGCGCAGGTGCACCGACAGCCCGGACGTGCCCGCGCGCCGGGCGGGAAAATTGCGCTCATCGTGATAGGCGTCGATGGATCGCAAAAACCGTTTCAGCCGCTGGCGCGCCGCCTTGGGTCCCGCATCGAGCCACAGCGTGTTGGGAGTGAATCCGATTTTTTTGAGATCCCAGTTCCAGGCATGCGGAGCGATCTGCTTTTTGGCCGCCAGGCGTTTCAGGTTGGGCTTGAGTTCGGCGCTGTGCGAGGGATCGAGCGTCGCCAGCCAGGCGCGCTTGTAGGGTGTGAACACGCGATACGGCTGGCCCTGCTGCGTGACGATCTCCGGAAATGCGAACACCACCTGATCTTTATAAGAATGACTGTCCGCACCCAGCGCCTGCACCGCTTGCGTGACCTTCTCATCCCGCCGTTTGGCCTGCGGTTCGTGATCGCGGTTGAAGAAAAGCGCCTCCGCTTTCAGCTCCCGCACCAGCTTGGGGATTTCCCGCACCGGGTCTCCGTGCCGCACGATGAGATCCGATCCTTTTTCACGCAGCGCCGCCTGCACCTCCTCAAGCGAGTCGGCGATGAAGCTCAACCTGCGGTCGTCCTCATCTTTCAGCCGGTCGAGAATGTTCGTGTCGAACACGAACACGACGAAGACCTGTTGCGCCGCGCGCGTCGCCTGGGCGAGGGCGGCGTGATCGGAAAGCCTGAGGTCCCGGCGTATCCAGCAGAGCGCGCGTTGGTAGTTCATGATCGGGTCCGAGTGAAAAAGTCTGAGTAGCCTGCGACCGGTGTCTGAAAAATCGGACGCTATCCGGTCAACCTGATGGTCTTAAATCAAAAACAGGCGGTTTTTCAAAGGAAAATATTTTGGCACCGGCTTTGCTCTTATAGCGTAAATTTTATCAACTCGGGAAGGCCTATGAAATCCTCCTTCATGAAGCAGATGCTGTGGACCGCCGGCCTCGTCCTGTTTGTGGGCGGCGCCGGGCTCATCCACTCTCTTCTCAAGGCAAAACCCAAAGACGCCGGTGCGGGGTTCACGCTCGTCCCGGCGGGCTCCCGCAGCGCTGCGGTTTCCGGACCCGAGCCGCGCTGGACCGAACCCTGGCAGGAGAACATGGCGCGCGGCCAGCTGTGGGAATTGCGCAACAACTGCCGCCTGTTCTGGCAGCGGGAAGGCGCGGATGCGGAATGCCGGATCGATGCGATCACGCAGCCGCCGTATTCCTTTTCGCTGCATCCACCCGAGTGGAGCCCGGATATGGGCAGCGCCAACGTGACTCTGATCTCAGGTGATGCCGGTTCCTTCGCCGCCACCGCGCGGCATTCGGACAGCGAGATCGTCTGGACGGTGGACGCGGAGGGCGAAGTGCGGTGCGCCAATTTTGCGGAACGGGTTTGCGAGGACCGGACGCACTTCACCCGCGAGCAGATTCTGGACGAAGTGAAGCAATGGGGCGGCAAGGTCGATGCGGACTCCCGTTACGTCGTGATCGAATGACCGACGGGCCGTCACATGAAAAATTCCATGTAGATCATCCAGCCCAGCATCGAAATGATCAGGATCGAATAGCCCACATGCACGAACACCGTGAACACACGGTTTTCCTCGCGTTTTTTGGGTGCCGGTTTTTTTTCAGCAGCATTCATTGCGATCTCTGACCTGTCACACGGAGCCTTTTGCAGAGCGCGAATCCCAAAAGAAAATTCAAACGCAAGCGATAGAATGTTGCCCGTCGTCAGCGAATCCGCCTTCCGCGCAGGAGTGCCCTCCGCGGGGTGCGGATTCAAAAGGAAAGCCCAAACGTAACGGATGGAATTCCGCCCGTCGCCCGCAAACCGCCCACACGGCGAGGGGAGCGGTTTCAAGAAGGGAGTTTGAACCCGAAATCGAAGCCATTGCGCAGCGTGAGCACACACGCCCTCCGGGGAGGAGTGCCGGAGGTGGGATTCGAACCCACAACCCCTTTCGGGGGAAGGATTTTAAGTCCTTTGTGTATGCCATTCCACCACTCCGGCCGGCTTGTGTTCCCGCGGATTTGTTGCGTACAATGACGGTATCGCTTGAGGCTGGTGCGAATGGTAGCAGGATTCATGTAAAAATCAACCGCGATCCCCGGCCGCGTAGGGCCGCAAAAAACCGGCAACGCGGGCCGTTAAAAACATTCAGAACAAACATGCGCGACCCGAAACGCATCCTCGTAAAACTGCTCGACGACCCCGCCAAGGGGGACGCCCTCGAAGCCACCGGCGAACCGCTGGAGATGGTGGTGGAGGTGCTGCGCGACATCGTGAAATGCCGCAAAAGCCTGCGCTGGCTCAAAGACAACCACGGCATCGATCTGACCGTCAGCCCCGGCGCGTTCGAGACGCTGCTGGAAATCCCCGCGATCAATTTCATCGAAACCTCCGACCGCAACCTCGATGTGCAGGTGGATTCGCTCAAAGAACTGAGAAACCCCGGAGACCCGGTCACCGTCGCCAACCTCAACGCCGTGCTGCGCGAGTTGTACCGCACCCTGCACGAAATCCGCGAGCGCCGCAAAAAGGAATTCGCTTCACCGCTTTTGGAAAAAGAGATCGATGTCGAACGGCTCACCCAGGCCGAGGCGCTGGCGGCGACGCTGCGCGCCCTCAACGGCAGGCGCACCGGTTACTGGTTCACCGGCTTTCGAGCCAGAAACGCGGAGAAACAATTTCAGGCGCTGTTTCCCGGCGCGGCCGAAGCGCATCCCTTGCGCGCGAGCCTCGATCGCGTGCAGCCGGAACTTGCGTTCTACAAAAGCTGTGTGGAGGCCGGAGAAAAATGGCAGGCGGTCGGACTGGATCTGCTGCGGCTGCTGCGCGAGGACGGGCTCACCCCGGTGATGCAGAACATCGAGGAGATGGGCAACCAGCTCTGGAACATCGTGTACAAACATCCCGGCGTGCGGCAGTCGATCGCGCTGACCGGAATCGATTTCGCCGACGTCCGCCCATTGCTCGACGAAGCGCTGGTGCCTGTAAAAAATGTGTGATGGGGGAGCGGCGCGGCGTGCGTCAACACGCGCTGCGTGGAGGAGAACGGCTTTCTAGAAAACGTTGCGTTGAACCGGAAAGTCCGGCGCGGCGTGAGTAAGTACGCCCTCCGCGCAGGAGTCAGGACTTCACCTGAAAGCCTTCGACCTTGTCGAGCAGCAGGTGCTTGACCTTGGAGAGTTTTTTCGCATCCTCAAGTGCCTGTTTCCCTTCGTCCTTCAGTTTGTTGAGCCGCATGTCGAGGCGCAGCAGATTGGGAAACAGCGGTAAGAATTTGGCCAGCATCAGCGCGCCCTCGTCGGTGATGTTGTTGTCCGAGAGCACCAGATTCTGCAGGCTTTGCAGGTTGTCCGAAACCGCGATGAACTTCACGCCTTCGTTGCCGATTTCGTTGTAGAACAGGTTGAGCGTTTTGAGGTTGGTGAGGACGGTGCTTTTCGCCAGGTGCTTCGCGCCTTTGGGACCGATGAGATTGGTGCCCATCTCCAGCGTGTTGAGATCCCGCAGAAATTCAAAAGAAGCGATGTCCTTCGCGCCGTATTCCTTGAGGTACGCCGCGGTCAGATCCAGCGTCTTGCCGTCTTTGCTCAGATTGTCACGCACGATCATCTCGGTTTCTTCCGAGACGCGGTTCTGTCCCTTCGCTTCCTTGTTCTTCGTGTAATCCATAAATCCGTTTCTCCGAGGCACGCCGGTTCCGCAAAGCGGCGGGTGCGTTTCAAGGGGCCGATATTCCTCGACAAGCGGATGGAATACCCGATGCAGCCCGACGTTCGATTTTGAGGCAATTATAGCATTTCCCCTCACCGTTCCGGCAAAATTTTGCAGCCGCCCGGCTCTGCCCGAAGCCGTTGAAATTGCGGGTTAAACGCTTGCATCGCCGCACAGGGCCGAGTGCCGGGCGCGGCGGTCCGCGCAGCCTTTAGCGCGGGAAACCGCACCGGAGCGGGCCGGGTGAAATGCGGCTCCTGGCCTCGAATTGATTGGAAATTCGAGTGAAATCTTTTATGATGAGAAGTCAAACGGCCGCAAGTGAATCACGCAAACAAAGGAGTGCAAGTAATGGCCAACCTGTACCAATCCGAAGCCGAGTTGAGTCTGGGCAACAACGTGATCGTCACTCAGATGACGCAGGCGATCAACTGGGCGAGAAAATATTCCTTCTTCATTTACCCCTTCATCACCGCTTGCTGCGGAATGGAGTTCATGTCCGTCGCCGGGCCCCGATACGATCTCGACCGGCTGGGCGCTGCCTTTCCCCGGTTTTCACCGCGGCAGGCCGACCTGCTCATGGTCGTGGGAACCATCAGCCACAAACAGGCGCCCATTCTGGTCAAAGTCTACAACCAGATGACCGAGCCCAAATGGGTGGTCGCGTACGGCGTGTGCACCGTCTCCGGCGGCTTTTACGACAACTACGCCACCGTCATGGGCATCGACACCATCATCCCGGTGGACGTGTACATCCCGGGCTGTCCGCCGCGCCCGGAAATGGTGATCGACGCGCTGATCAAGCTGCAGGACAAGGTGCAGAACGAGACCCTCGAGGACCACGTCAAAGGTCCCGCGATGGTCACCCCCGCGAGCAAGCTGTAAGCATAAACGTTTCCCCGATACCGGCGCGCTTCAGGGCGCGCCCGTGGGAGCGGCGGCGAGTTCGTTCTCGATGGTTTCGATCAGAACGTCCGCGGCTTTGCGTTCCACAGGCGTGAGCCGTTTGGATGCGCCCAGCGTGCGGATCTTTTTGAGCTGCGCCTGCGTGAACGCCGCAAAATCTTCCTCATCCTCCACCACCAGTTCCACTTCCCCGTCCGGTTTCACGAAGCGGTCCCGCAAAAAGTGAAAGTACAGATGCAGCCCTTCCGGGCCGACAACTCCGTGCTGGAATTTCAACGTCAATAGCGCTTCCTTTTTGCGGTCGATTTTGTACCCGAGCCGCGTGTTGTCGGTTTTGCGGATCTGCGTGTCGAACAACGCCCAGGCTTTCTTGCGCAGCGATTCATTCATGTCCGCAGGCGGCAGCGGCAGCAGCCTGGCGGCGGCGATTTCCAGCAGCAGCGCGGGGTTGCCCGTCTGCTCGCTCAGGTAGCTCGCCGCCACGGGATGCGCGCGCATCAGCCGGCTCATTTCCTCCAGCACCGGCTGCATGTCTTTCACAGCCTGAGCCAGCGCCGCGAGGTGCGTTTCCTCGAACGGCAGCAAAAACCACTGCACTTCCCGCGAAACCCTGAGCCGCTCCCGCACCGGCTGCGCGTAGAACGCTTTCAGGATGTCGTGAAACTCCGGGATGAAAAAAGCCGTCACCACATCCGCGAAATAGGGAAAGTTGAGCAGCAGGAATTTCGGGTCCGAGCGGATGTTGAGGCCGTACGCCTCCAGCTCGTTGGCGTGCCCGATGAAGGGCTGGGTGAGGTGAAGCGATTCGTGCAGCTGCGTCGCGTTGCCGTAAACCGCATCGTCGATGAGGATTGTGCGCGGAAAGATGCGGATCGTGTCGAAGGTGGTGTGCGCGAACTGGCGCGGGTGCAAAAACTCGTCCGCCCAGGGCTGGATGAGGTATTGCTTCAGCGGAACCGGTTTGATTGCGGGAAAGGCGGATTGCAGGTCCTCGAGCACGCCGTGCATGCGTTCCGCGGAACGGGTGAGGAGCGCTTCGGCCTCATGGCATTCACCGCAGCCGAACTCAGCGAAACCGGGAATCACAAACCGCACGTCCTGTGCCAGATCCCCCAGGTCGAGGGTTTTCTCCACTGTCTCAAGCGAGGCGGAATCCTCCGGCGCCGGTTGCGGGGTGTGCAGGGCGATCAGCCGGTCCAGTTCCTCGACCCCCATTTTGGAAGCGGAGAAAACCGGCGATGCGGCGGCCGCCGTCAGGAAAAAAAAGCCGGCCGCGAGCAAACCCGTGTGTGCCTGCGTGCGCCAGGAGATACCGTCACCTCAGTCAATCCAGTTTGTTCAACCTTTGCCACACGCTGACCACCTTGCGCCCGTTGCGGTCTTCGTTGAGACCATCCCAGACCGCGAACGCGACGAGAGCAGGATCTTTTTTATTGAGATCGATGTCCCACTTGCCCGTCTTGACCGTGTCGCGCAGGAACACCACCGTCCAGACCCCGTCCTTCCATTCGCCGTTGCCTTCCACGTTCTGGTTTTCCGGCGGCTGCGGGGTGATGGTGCCGAATCCTTCGGCGTTGAGTTCTTCCACCGGGTTTTCCGCCGTCGTGTTGAGCCTGGACACCGGGTTCGACATGATGCCGCCGAAAATCAGCGCGTCCATGTCCACGCCGCCGCCGGCGTACTCATGCTCTTCCTCGGCTGCGAGGGTTTCTTCCAGCCCCGCTTTCCAGTGCCAGATGTTCACCGGCTTGCTGCGGTTGCCCATGCCAAAGAACGGTTCGTTGTGGCCGTGCGTGTGCAGCGTCACCGACCCGAGCGCGAACTGCACCGCCGCGCCGTCGCGGAAGATGTCCGAGTTCAGCTCGGAAAACGCATCGTGCGTCGGGTCTTCCCAGCGCAGGCGCACCGCCATCTGCTCGCCGTTGTGCACCGAAGCCACGTTGATGACTTCGACCGCGCCGCGCCGCGCCGAAAGCGGGCGCAGCACCAGGTTGGTGGACTTCACGCCCTCCCAGACCGGGCTGTTCACATCGGTGTCCAGCTCGACCCCGACCTTGTAGGAGTAGATGTCCGTTTCGAACGCCGCTTTTTTGAATTCACGGCTGAACTGCGACTGGATGTAGAGCACCAGCGCCCAGCGGTCTTCTTCCGAAAGGTCCGCGTAGGAGCGCATCGGCGTGCCGTCGAGACCCGTGCTGATCGTGCGGAAGATTTCCTTGGGCGTGTGGCCGCCCTTGAAGAAATTAGGGTTGGTGATGTCGTGCACAAACACCGCATGTTTCCAGGCATCCATCAGGGAATCGGCGAACTTGCCGTCGCCCTTCAAAGAATCGCCGTGACAGTCCACGCATTTTTGCCGGGTGAACAGGTCCTTGCCTTTCGCCAGCAGCTCGGGCGTCGCTTCCGGCGGCTCGCTGACCTTGATCGGTTCCCCGGGCGGCTCGTTTTGAAAGCGCGGCGAGAAACTTTTGATCAGGTTGATGAGGGCCCAGGTGTCTTCCGGAGAAACCGCATCCGCCCATGCGGGCATCGAGGTTCCGGGAACGCCCTCGATGATGGTGCGGTACAGGTCTTCATCGCGGGGCAGGCTGCCGGTCGGTGTGGACCGGAACTTGAAGATGCCCTTGCGGAAATCGCGCGGCCAGGGATATAGAAATTCGACCGCCGCGCCGCCGCCGTTGCCGTCCTTGCCGTGGCAGAACACACACATGTGCAGGTAGATGTTGCGTCCCCGCGCCAGAAGCGCGCCGGGTTCGATCTTCGGTTTGAAGCTCCCCAGAGCATCGTGCGCGCCGCGGGTGCGGAACGGGTTGCCCGGCTCTTCCCCGTGGTCCATGTGGCCGTGGTCCCCGTGCTCCTCCTCGATGCGATATTCTTCGCCCGGCTGCGCCGCCTGGCCTCCGTGCGACATGCCGCCATGATCCATCGCGCCCATGTCGTGGCCTTTGTGCTCATCGCTGGAGAACACCGTCTGTGAAGGAAGGAAAAAAAGCAGGCCGGTCAGCAATGCAACCGCCGCCATGAGGAGTGTGCCGTGAAATCTGCCGTTTCGATCGAATAGCCTCTTCATAAGTTTTCCCTCATCAGGAAAAAGAAAACAGAATCGTCAATGGGGGGCGCTCCATCACCGTTCAGCCTGGAATCATCCCCCCGCCTTGTCCGGGGACCGCACCATCTTGACGCCTTGATCCAGGTCGCCCAGATCCTTCAGGTTGAAATACTCTTCCTTCTGGCCGAGGCCGAAATACCAGGCGTTGTCCAGCCCGCGCTCGTCCCCGCTCCAAAGATAATAACTGCCTCCGTCTGCAAACGTCTCCGGCAGCCCCACCGGTTCTCCGTCCTTGGACTTGACGGCGCCCGACGCGCGCCAGAGCGCCGCCAGCTCCTTCATGCTCGGCAGCCGCCAGTCGCTGTAGCCGGCGAATTTTTCGGCATTTTTTTTGTCGATGTATTCCAGGGCTTCGTACCAGTTGAGCCCTTTTTTCAGCTCGTGGTAGGAGTCGCCTTTCTGCCACATCAAACCCGTCTTCGAGTCGATCACAACTTCCTTGGAAGGATTGGCGAACGAGACACTGGCAAGGACCCCTGCGATCGTGAAGAAGAGAAGAAACGCAAAACAGCACCGGAGTCCTCGGGCGTTTCCGTCGGGATTCGATTTTTTCATGGGTGCGGTGAATTTCAGCATAAGTCGCAAATGGTTTTCCGGAGGATCGAATTCGATTATACCGGATGCCAATGGGGAAGCAAACCCCTTGCGGCGGCCCGCAAAAAAACCGATTCGGAGCGGCGAATCGAGGCGTTCCCGGCGCGAGCCGCCGGTTCGAGAATGCGCGCTGCCCTGCGCAGCGGGGGGTTGATTTGGAAGGCCGATCGTGTTCCAATTCTGAAAAAAAGATTGGAAAAACGCCGCCCCATGCAACTCATCCACGCCCCCAGACTCGAGGCCGCAACCCTGCCCTGGTTCAACGTTCACGCCCCTCTGGACCTGCCGGAGCTTGCGGGAAAACTCGTCATTCTGGATTTCTGGACCTACTGCTGCATCAACTGCATCCACATCATTCCCACCCTGAAGCGCATCGAGGCCGCCTATCCCGACGAGGTGGTGGTGATCGGCGTGCACAGCCCGAAATTTGCGGGTGAGAAAGTGACCGACAACCTGGTCCACGCCATCGAGCGCTATGAAATCGAACATCCGGTGGTGCACGACGAGGCGTTCCGCATCTGGAAAAAATACGCCGTCCGCGCCTGGCCCACCCTGGTTTTCATCGGCCCCGACGGCTACGTGCTCGGCCAGCTGCCGGGGGAACCGGACCCGGAGATGCTGATGGCCTCCATCGGTGAAGTCATCAGGGAGATGCGGGAAAAGGGCGTGTTGCAGGGCGAAGCGGCGGCGCTGTTGAAACCCGCTGCCGCCGCCGAAAAGACGACGCTGCGCTTTCCCGGCAAGATCGCCCACGATCCCGGTACCGGGGAGTTTGCGGTCGCCGATTCGAACCACAACCGCGTCCTCACGCTCGACGCGCAAGGCAACGTCACGCGCACCATCGGCTGCGGCGCCATCGGACGCACCGACGGCGCGTTCGAAGAGGCGGCGTTTTTTCGCCCGCAGGGGCTCTGCCTGCACGATGGCATCCTGTGGGTGGCGGACACCGAAAACCACTGCATCCGCAAAGTGGATCTGGCCAAGCGCAGCGTTTCCACCGTCGCGGGCACCGGCAGCCAGGGGCCGGTGCTCAAGGACCGGGGGCCGGGAAAGCAGGTGGCGCTCAGTTCCCCCTGGGACGTTTCCTTCGACAACGGGGCGCTGTACTTCGCCAATGCGGGCACGCATCAGATCGGCGTGTTCGAGACCGATTCGGCCATGGCGGGACCCTTTGCCGGGACCGGCGCGGAAGCGCTGGTGGACGGCGACCGTATTCAGGGAGCGTTCGCGCAACCGAGCGGACTCAGCATCGGCGAGGGCAAGCTGTTCCTGGCGGACAGCGAGACCAGCGCCGTGCGCAGCGTCGAGTTGCAGGGCAAAGGCCACATCGCCACCTACGTGGGAACCGGCCTGTTCGATTTCGGCGACCGCGACGGCAAAGGCACCGAGGCGCTCTTGCAGCATCCGCTGGGCGTGCATTACTCCGCCGGCCGCGTGCACATCGCCGATTCCTACAACCACAAGATCAAGACGCTCGATGTGAACACCCGCGACGTCGTCACCGTCGAGGCCTCGACCGATCTCGTCTGCGAGGACACGAGCTGCACCCGGCTGTGGGAACCCGCCGGGGTGATCGAAGTGGCGGGGCACCTGTTTGTTTCGGACACCAACAACCACCGCATTCTGAAAATCGGTCTCGACAGCCGCAAAACCGAAATCTTTTTGCAATGAGCTCGATCGCCGCGTTCGCTCAAAGTGGACGGGAACGCACCCACTTCAACCCTTAGAAAGCACCCATGGACCCCATACGCTACGGATTCGTTCAGACCCTCATCGACTTTGTGGAAGGCCTGCCGCCTCTGCTGCAATTTCTGCTCGGCGTTTTCATCACCATCGGCATCGTCAAAGTCCTGCTGACCGTGGCGGACCATTTCCAGGCCAGGCGCGAAGGCAAAAAATAGCCCGTTTTTTCTCTCAATATTTACCGCGGATGTGCGGCGCTACCTTTTCCGAATAAAACGAGCGCAGCGCCGCGTGCTGCGCCTCACTGAGCGGTGCGAGATGGCTTGCCGAACAGTTGCTCCGCACCTGTTCGGGCCGCGTCGCTCCCGGAATCACCACCGTCACCGCCTCGAAATCCAGAATCCAGCGCAGCGCCATCTGCTCCAGGCTCATCCCCTCGGGCACGAGCGCTTTGAGTTCCTCGACCAGCTCCACTCCCTTTGCGAACGGAAGGCCGCTGAAGGTTTCTCCGACGTTGAAGTGCTCTCCGTCGCGGTTGTAGTTGCGGTGATCGATCTGCGGGAATTGCGTGTCGGCGTCGAAGCGGCCCGAAAGCAGGCCGGACGCGAGTGGCAGCCGCACGATCAGCGCCACCTGTTTTTCGCGCGCGCGGTCGAACAGCTCGGCAGCGGGTTTTTGCCGGAGCACGTTGAAGATGATCTGCAGCGAGGCCACGCCTTCCTGCTCCAGGCACAGATGCGCTTCCTCCATCGATTCCACGCTCAGGCCGAACCGCTGGATTTTGCCTTCCCGTTTGAGCGTGCGCAGCCATTCGAACACCTCACCCTGCCGCAACACCCCGGTGGGCAGGCAGTGGACCTGGGTGAGATCCAGCGAATCGACGTTCAGCCGCTTGAGCGAGCGCTCGGTGTGTTTGCGGAACCCTTGCAGCGAAACGGGGTCGCTGCCGTCCATCTCCGGGAAGCGGCCGAGCTTCGTCGCCACCGTCACCTTGTTTTTATGACGCTGCAGAAAATTCGCGATGCGGGTTTCAGAAAGGCCCAGCCCGTACACATCGGCTGTGTCGAAAAAATTCACGCCGCATTGCACAGCTTCTTGAAGGATGGCCTCGGTGGTGGCGTCGTCCACCCGTCCCCAGTCCGCTCCCAGCTGCCAGGTGCCCAATCCGATTTCCGAAACCGAGAGTCCGGAGCTGTCAAAGGTTCGTTCGCGCACGTTTCACTCCTTGAGATTCGGACCGCGAGGCGTGCGCTTCCCGGCCCGGGGTTGGCGATCAAAATTTGTTTCTTTATGAATCCTGCGGCACGTACAATTTATCTATTATAGACGCAAGCCGCATGCGCGGCTCCCAATTGCCAAAACGAAACCATGCCCGGACGAATCGAAGCGATGCCGGCAGTCCCGAGGTTTGCGGTCTGCCTGTGGTTTTTTTTAGGGTCTTTGCAGCCGGTCGCCTTCGCCGCCGATTCCGGATTCGAAGTCTACCGGCAAAGCGTCCGGCAGAACATCGAAAAACAGAAAGAGGCGTTGCGGCAGGATCCGGAAAACGCCGAAGGGCATTTTAAGCTGGGTTTGTCCTATCAGGCTCTGGGGTTGCATGCGGAGGAGATCGCCGCCTATCAGGAAGCGATTCGCTTGCAACCGGATTTCGCGCAGGCCCATTTCAATCTGGCAATCACCTACGATCTGCTGGAAGACGGGACCGGGGCGATCCGGCATATGTTGAAGGCGCGGCAGTTGTATCGGCTGAAACGCAATCACCGGCAGACCCGCACCGCCCAGCGGCGTTTGCGGCTGTTGTTCGAAAAATACGATGTGGATTCCAAAGGCGAAAACCGACCTTGATGGAGAGGCTGGAAATGAGTTTCAACAGACGGGAGCGTGTGACGCGATGAAAAGAAGATTTCGATTCCTGCTGCAGTTCGAGGACGCCGAAGGGGCGAAGGCCGTGGCGGAATTCAGCTCCAACGAGGAATACCTGGAGTTCAAAAAGGATCTTGACGAGCAGGGGCTGCCCAACAAGCTCGTCAACGAGCGCGAATTCGAGGGCCTCAAATACCAGGGAGCGAAATACCTCGATCTCAGGGATTGACCCTTGCGCGTCGCACGGACGGCAGCGAGGCGTCAGCGATGTAAATGCCCTCTCTCGCCATCAAGATCACTGAGCGTTCCAGGGCGGGAGCGCCGCTACCTGCAGACGATGCTTCGCACGCTCAACCGGAGACGGTGGGCGCCCGCTTGATCTCCTCCACCATTTTTTGCCGTTGCGCGATTTCGTGCTCCAGCCGCAATTGCGTGGCCGCCAGATCCACACTGCGTTCCTGAACCTTTCCTTCCAGAATCTCGTTGTACATTTTCACCTGATTGTTGAGCAGGCGCACTTCGATCATGTTGCGGATGCGCAGCGACACTTCCACCAGGTCGAACGGTTTGCTAAGAAAATCCCGCGCGCCCGCCTCCAGAGCCTCGATGCGGATTTTGTTGTCGGTCTGCGCCGTCAGAATCATCACCGGGGCGTAGCTGTCTTTTTCCAGCTCGTTGAATTCCTTCAGCAGGGTCAGCCCGTCTTTGTGGGGCATGTTCATGTCCAGGAGCACCAGGTCGGGACAAAACTGCTCATAGGTTTGGGTCGCTTTGCGTGGATCGCTGATGCTGGTGTAATGCTGGTAGCCTTTTTGTTTGAGCAGCTGTTCCAGCAGCATGATATTGGCGCTCTCATCGTCGATGATCAGTATTTTGGCATTCAGGATTTGGTTTTCCTCAATCATGGTGTCCTCCAGTCGGTCATGATGTTTGCAAACGGGTTGGTTTTTCTGTTTTTAAAATTCCGTACACCTCCTCCAGAAAAGCGGGGAGGTTGAAAGGTTTCTTGATATAGGATCGAAAGCCCGCGGACAGGGTCTTTTTGACGTCCGATTCCATGGCGTTGGCGCTGACCGCGATCACCGGGATGTCCCGGGTTTCTTCATGGCTGCGCAGGCGCCGGAACGCTTCGATGCCGTCCATTTCCGGCAAATTGATGTCCATGAGGATGAGATCCGGACGGTGGGCGCGCGCGAGGTCGATGCCGATCTGCGCCTGCGGCGCTTTGAGAAGCGTGATGTCTTTTCGGAGCTTGAAGATCTGTTCGATCAGCGACAGATTGGCGGGGTTGTCCTCCACGTAGAGCACCTTGTGAACCCGGGTGTCTCCGCCGCCGTTCGAGCCTTCTGAATGCGCCGGCGCCGCATTCTCCGGCAGGGCGGTCACTTCTCCCTCAGGCAACGTCAGGATGAAGGTGCTGCCTTCTCCCGGAGTGCTGTTGACCTCGATGCCGCCGTTCATCTGGTCCAGCAAGCGGCGGGTGATGGTGAGCCCGATGCCGGTGCCTTCGATATCGGTTTTCTCCGCATCGAGCCGGTTGAAGGGCTCGAAGATGTCCTCCAGCTGTTCTTGTGAGATGCCGAAACCGGTGTCGCGGACTTCGATGCCGATGTTTCCATCCGGCGTCGTTCGCTGATTCAGGGTCACGCGGCCGCCATCGCGGTTGTACTTGACCGCGTTGGACAGCAGGTTGAGCAGCACCTGTTTTAATTTGGTGCGGTCGGCGCGCACGACAGGGCGGCCGCGCAGGTTGTTTTCAATGATTACGCCTTTTTCGCCCGCCATCGGAAATACCAGTGTGAGCGTCTCCTCCAGCGCGTCCAGCAGATCCACATTCTCGATCGAGAGGGTGAGCTTTCCCGATTCGATTCGCGAAAGGTCCAGCACTTCGTTGATCAATTCGAGCAGATGGTTCCCGGCTGTGAGGATTTCTTTAAGCCGTTCCTCCTGCGAGGCGGTCAACGGCTCGTCCGTGTCCAGTTCCATCAGCTGGCCGAAGCCGAGGATGGCGTTCATCGGGGTGCGCAGCTCGTGGCTCATGCGCGACAGAAACTCCGATTTGGCGCGATTGGCCTCTTCTGCGGACTTTTTATCCTCGATCAGGCTTTCTTCCATTCGCTTGCGGTCGGTGATGTCCCGTAGCGTTGCGATGAATACGGGATAACCGCTGCGATCGATTTTACTCAGTGACAGTTCCAGGGGAAACACCGAACCGTCCTTTCTCAATCCTTCCACCTCGGCGCTCGACCCCAGAATCTTGGCCGTCCCGGTTTTCAGATAGCGCTCGACCGCCTGCAGGTGCGAGTCCCGGTAACTCTCGGGCATGAGCTGGGTGATGCTTTGACCCAAAAGCTCGAAGGAGTCGTAGCCGAAGATTTTTCCCGCAGCGGGATTGAACGATTCGATGATGCTGTTTTCGTCGATGGTGATGATGCCTTCCATCACGTTGTCCATGATGAAGCGCACCCGCTCCCGCGAATCTCTCAGCGAGCGCTCGATTTTTCTCCGTTCCAGGCTGCCCTTGGCAAACAGCTCTTCCGCATCCTTCAGAAGCGTTTCCCGGCGATCAATCGAATGTTTCAATCCATGCCTGGATTTTTCCAGCCGCACCCATTTCTTGCTGAAATAGGAAACGACGAGGCTCACCGCAAAGATGAAAAGCGTCACGATGGAAACGATGCCGGCGAGCTTTTGCGCATCCAGCGTTTCTTTGGGAGCCTGCGGCGTCGGTCCGGTCGGATAGAAATCCGCCGCCGCCATGCCGGTGTAATGCATGCCCACCACCGCCACGCCCATGATCGCGGCTGTCAACACCCGGTGCCGGAACGGGATCTGTCTGTTTTTTTCGTTGAACAGGTGAAACAGCCACAAAGCGGCGGCGGAAGCGGCGATGGCGATGAGAATGGAACCACCGGCCAGAGGCAGGTGATACTGCGTCTCCATTCGCATCGCGGCCATGCCCGAGTAGTGCATCGCAGCAATGCCGCCCCCGAGCAGCAGGCTGCCCAGCCCGATCCTGAGCGAAAGGGTTTGCAGCGCCGTGTAAATGATGAACGCGCACCCTGCGGACAGGGCGACGAACGCAAACGAGAGGAAAGTGGTCCCGGGATCGTACTGCACATCCACAGGCAGTTTCAGGGCGAGCATGCCGATGAAATGCATCGACCACACCCCGCCGCCTAAAGTCAGGGCTCCGCCGGAGATCCACAGCGCCTTCGCCCATCCCGAATGTTCGCGGATGCGGCCGGCCAGATCCAGCGCCGTGAAGGAAGCCAGGACCGCCACCAGGTAGGACAAAACGACCCACCAGGGGTCGAAGGTTCCCTGGATTGAATTTTCAGCGGCAGCGAGCATGAGCGATTGTGAATGGCGGGCGATTCCCCGATCGATCCCCTGGGGAGAAATTCCGAGACCCGGTCAAAAGCGTGAATTTTGTTAACAGTTATATTTCAAGGGGATGGCTATTATTCTAACATATACTTTCCAGATAATGATAAGTAATTGCATTCAAAGCGTTTACCCCTTTTATCCGGGTGCCGGCGGCCGGGCGCGTTGCCGGCGAAACAGGTTGAAAAACCGGTTGCTATTTGAACAACACGGGTGGGATGAGGGGCCTGCGGCTTGCAAACCGGCCAGAGCGCCGTTAATATGGAAATACCTATGGAGAAAGATTTCGAACCCCTGAAAATTCGTCTGCGGACCATCTGCGAGCGGCTCGATGCCGACGAGCAGGCCTATTTTCGGCCGCTGATCGAAAATTTTTCCGGCAGCACCTCCGAGTTTCAGCGCATCATGCGGGATCTGGGCAAGTTCGGCGCGAAGATCGGCGACGGCTCCAAGTTCGAGGTGTACCGGGAAGTGCAGCACCTGTTCGAGGAAGCGAACCGCAAGGGCTGACCATGGAAACCGAAGCGGTTCATCTGTTCGTGCGCGGCCGCGTTCAAGGCGTGTGGTATCGCGCCAGCGCACAGACCCAGGCCCGGGAGCTGGGGCTCACCGGCTGGGTCAAAAACAATGCGGACGGGGCTGTGGAAATCCATGCGGAGGGAACCCCCGAAGCGCTGCGCCGTTTCAAAGAATGGTGCCGCGAAGGGCCGCCGTCGGCCCGGGTGGACACGCTCGATTGCAATCACGTCGCCCCGCAGGGGCTGCGCGCGTTTGAGATACGCTAATCATCCAGGGAGTGCATCGTGATCGTCATCAAAGACCTCGTGAAGAAATACGCCTCGGTGGTGGCTGTGGACCGGTTGAACCTGGAAATCCCCACCGGCCAGCTGTTCGGTTTTCTCGGTCCCAACGGCGCGGGCAAGACCACCACCATCAAAATGCTGATGGGGCTGCTCAAGCCCACCAGCGGATCGATCGAGATCGGCGGCGTCGATATCCGCAAAGACCCCGTGCGCGCGAAAGCCATGATCGGTTATATTCCCGATCGGCCCTATATCTACGAAAAGCTCACCGGTCTGGAATATCTGGAATTCGTGGCGGACCTGCACGGCATGGACCGCCGCACCGCCCGCGAGCGGGCGCACAAGTTTCTGGAGTTTTTCGACCTGTTTGAAGTCGGCAACGAACTGATCGAAGGGTTTTCCCACGGGATGAAGCAGAAGCTCATCATCTCCGGCGCGCTGATTCCCAACCCCAAGGTGGTGGTGGTGGACGAGCCCATGGTCGGGCTGGACCCGCGCGGGGCGAGGCAGGTGAAAAACCTGTTTCAGGATCTGTGCCGGGAAGAGAAGACCACCGTGTTCATGTCCACCCATTCTTTGGGGATCGCCGAGGCGATGTGCCACCGGGTGGGCATCATTCAAAAAGGCAGGGTGATCGCTTCGGGTACGCTGGATGAAATGCGCCGCAAAGCGGAAAACGATCACGGCGATCTGGAAGAAATTTTTCTCAAGCTGACCGGCGACAACGAAATGCAGTCGCTGATCGATTCGTTGAAAACCGTCGCTGCGGTCTGACCCGGTCGGAGGGGGCTACGGCGAAGCGCCCTGCAGAAGCACTTCCAGCTCCAGGTCCTGTCCCTGCCGCTTGAGCAGAAACACCGTCTTGTCACCCACGTTGAAGGTCTGGAGGCGATCCACCAGATCGTGCACGCCGGCGATGGATTCGCCGTTCATCGCGATCAGCACGTCGCCGACCTGAATGCCCGCCCGGCTGGCGTTGGAGGCGTCGCTGACCCGCGTCACGCTCACGCCCTGTTCCTCTTCCTTCAAACGCACACCCAGCTTGATCTTGTTTTCCGGCAGCACGCGGTAGTCGAGCTTCCAGGCGAAATCCGCCATGTAGAGCGGGATCGAGACGTGCTTCACCGTCATCTCCCGGTCCTTCAGTTCGACCGGCATTTCCGTGACCGTCGGCAGCACGATGGAATAGGCGTGCGGCGTCCTGCGGAACGCGCGTTTCGGGACGCCGAAACCGTATTGCACGTGAAAGCCTCCCGCCAGCACCACCAGCTTCTGGTGCGCGTGCGCGGGGTCGGCGACGAACGCCGCCACCGTTTCCGCCATCGTCTCTTCCCATAACAGCAGCATCTGGTAGGGTCTCGACAGCGCCTCGGAATGATCGCCGTGGCCGCCGAAAACCGACATCGAATAGGCGTTGTGAAACGCATCCGACGTGTCGAGCTCAGGCAGAGCCCGCGGCGCGTTGCCTTTGCCGCGCAGCTGGTCTTCCATCGCCCGCGACGATTTCAGCCCCAGAAGCGGGATCGATTTCTGCCTGAGAAAATCGAAGATCGGCTGGTACAGCCGGTAGCCCGGCCCCCAGTTGCTGCCGAACAGTTTTTTGAACCCGGCTGCGTCCAGCTCACCCCAGTGCCAGCGGTCCAGATCATCCTGGGCGTCCACGCGGAACATCTCCATGCCCACGGCGATCGGCCCCTTCTCGGCGAGCGCCCGGATGATCTCCAACTGCACCCGGTGCGCTTCCAGGTTGTCGTGCGTCTCGCCGATATATATGACGCGGGCGCTGGAGAGGATGTCCATCATCTGCGCCTGGGTCACCCGCACCCCGGTCGGCACGTGCACGATCTGACCGGTCTCGACCTGCCGCATGTCGATGTAGGGCGATCCCTGGTTGGGAACGGCGAATTCCTCCGCATTGCCTTTCTTCGAGACGGACAAAATCCAGAAAAGCAGCAGGGTGCCGATGATGATCTTGATCGAAAGCAGCACAGGAGACCGGTTCATGCATTCACTCGAATAAAGGGGTGAGTCGTATCTAAAATATACAGGAAACCGGGGGGCAAACCAAATCCTGCCGCCCCGGCTCGCCGCGAAAAAACAACGGCCTTTCGGGATTAAATGATTGACTTTGCGTCCGGTTCCAGACATAATCTAGAATTTACCGTTCCCAGAGTGTGCGAAAATCCGGTGCCGCAAAACCGGGGTGTTCTACGGGAACGGGTTGATGAGTTTGCGGGGTTGATCAAAACCTTTGAATTTTATTCATTAAATCTAACCAACGATGGAGGGGGGTAATATTTTTTGGAAGTAACTGTCTACCAGAACCAGGTCGAAAAAGCTTTGAAAGTGCTCAAGCGGCAGATGACAAAAGAAGGGCTGCTGAAAGAGCTGAAACGCAGAAGGTTTTATGAAAAACCTTCCGTGAAGAAAAAGCGCAAGCAAAAAGAAGCAAAAAAGAAACGAAAAGCGGCCATGCGGAGAAGACGTTCGTTCTCCATGTGAGCGGTCCGGTTTTCAGCAGGGTAAAAAGCGGCGTGTCAACCTTCGGGTTGGGCCGCTTTTTTTATTGGCATCGATCCGCGTCGAACGGTGGGAGCGGTAAACGGAAACCGGTTGGGCGTCAGTCGGCGTCCCGTTGTGGCTCGGCTGATTTTTTTTGCCGCAGGATTTCGTAAAAGATCACCGCCGCCGCCGCCGACGCGTTGAGCGACTCGGTGGCCCCGGTCATCGGAATGGTCACGGAAAAATCGCAGCGTTTGCGCAAAAGCGGGCGGATCCCCTTGGCCTCCCCGCCGATGATGAGCGCGTGCGGCATGTCGAAAGAAAACGCGTGGCAGGGCGTGCCGCCGGCCGCATCCACCCCCACGATCCAGAACCCCGCCTTTTTCAACAGATCCACCGCATGCGTCAGGTTGGAAACCGTGGCGCAGTCCAGATGCTCGATCGCGCCCGCCGAGGTTTTCGCGGCGGACTCGTTGAGCGGCGCGCTGCGGCGCCTGGGCAGGACGATGCCTTGAATTCCCAGCGCTTCGGCGGAGCGGAGGATCGCCCCGAGGTTCTGCGGATCCTGGATTTCATCCAGCAGAACCAGCGTGGGCGCGGGCTCGCGGCTCAACGCCCGCTCGATGAGATCGGCCACATCCAGCGATTCTTTTTCGGAAAAATAGCCTATAATACTTTGATGGACATGCGCGCGGTATTTCTCGTTGAATGCCGCCGCCGGGAGCGTTTCCACCCTCACCTTCCTGGCTTTCGCCAGAGGGAGCACCGCACCGATCCGGGAATTGGAAGCGCCTTCTTTGACGACGATTTTATAGCACTCGCGCTGGTTGTTTTTGAGCGCTTTCGTGACGGGGTGGATCCCGAAGATCAGCTGTTGTTTTTTATCACGCATGGCGGCCTTTCAGCCAGATGAAGCCCGCGCCTGTTTGGGCAGGCGAAACTGAGAGAACGGCGGGCCGCATCCCGGAAACGCCCGCAAACCGGAAAGGAAGCCCGCAACACAGGGGCCAAATCCAGAACCGGTATTTCCTCCCGCAAACATCCCGGGACAGTCACGCATGTTTTCACGGACCCTGAGGGTTGAATTTTCCGACCCATTCTAACCTGTTTCGGATTCGTTCCCGTTAAATTCCATGGCCGTCTCGAAAAAAAAGATCGCTTTGTATTCGGTGGCGACGCTGCTCGTGGCCGCGTTGGCCATCGGCACGATGTTTTATTTTCAGCTGAGCGATATCGAGAATATCAAGAAGGTCGCCATCGAGCGGCTGGAACGCATGACCGGACGGGAAGTGTCCATCCGTTCCGCGGACATGAGCTTCACCAAGGGCATCCGCGTGCAGATCCAGGACGTGCGCATCGGCGGTTTTCATCAGGGCGAACCCCGGTTCTTCGCCAAAAAACTGTGGATGGTCATCAAGCTCTGGCCGCTGCTCAGGCAGAACGTGGAACTGAAAAAAATCGTGATCGAAGGGGCCTCCATTCAACTGATCCGCGATGAAGCGGGTGAATTCAACATCAGTCTGGGAGGAGAAAAGGCGGCGAACGATTCCGGCGAAGGCCTGCTCAAGATCCTCAACGCCAAATTCATGCGGCGGGTGGAGGTGAAAGGCGGGACGGTCCGGTTTTACGATTACAAGATGAGCGAGGAGCCCGACCCCGAACCGATCGTGGTGCAGGACATCTACATTCTGCTGCGCAAGAAAATATTGCAGATCCCGTTTGAGTTCCGCTTTGAAGGAGCGCTTCCCGGCAAGGTCACGCCCGCGATGTTCAACCTGTCCGGCAGTGTGGACACGACACTCAAAAATCGCAACATCGCCGATCTTTCCGTGGAAGGCGTCGCGGAAATCCTCAATCTTGAAGTGGAAAAATTTCAACCCTACCTCAAGCGCTGGATTCCGGAAAGCTTCAAGGAAGCGCGGGTGTCTTTCGAGTCGGGGTTTTCCGGCGGCTTGCAGGAAGGATTGCAGACCGCAGGAAAGTTTGAATACCTTCTCGATCAGAGCCGTAAAAGCGCGAAGGCCGCCAGCATCCAGTTTCCGCCCAGGGGAACCCTCGATTACAGCGTGCGCATGAACCGCGACCGTTTCGAAGTCCAGGAAGTGCGGATGGAAACCGGAGAGTTTGCGTTCACCGGCATGGGCATTCTGTCGGCTTTTCAGAGCAAAGACCCTTCCATCACGCTCAAGTTTTCCACCAGCAGTTTTCCCATCAACAAGACGCGCAACTACCTGCCGCTGCACATCCTGCCCGAAGGGTATCACCAACGCGTGCAGAAGCGGTTCCGCAACGGCAACATCAAGATCGAATCCATCCAGTTCGCCGGCACCCTGAGCCAGCTCAAGAATCTCGACCAGGCCGAAAACCACAAGCTCTATTCGGCGCACGTGTTCATGGAAAACATGGACTGGCAGGAACCGTTGTTCCCTTTCAAGAAAGTCACCGGCTCCGTGCGCGTCGAATCGGGCATCAGCACGTTCAAGGTCGATGGCGCCATCTATGAGAATCAGGCGATTTCCAGCATCCAGGGGACCATCCGCAACCTGATCTTCAACCCGGTCGCCGATCTTTCCATTGAAACCGCGGTGGACATGCGCAAATTCCACCGCATTTTATTGAAGCTGATCGGCGACGACCCGGAGTCGCAGGAGTACCTCAGCGACTACAGCGATTTTCGCGGCTCCGGAAAATTTCTCATGCGCCTTTCCGGTCCGCTGGAACGGAGCGAAGATCTTTCCATCAAGGCGGACCTGTTTCTCGACAACGTTTCCTTAAACGACAAAACCATCGGCCCGCGGCTCGAGAACGTGACCGGCATCATCCACTTCAACCAGCTGCCCGACCGGGTGATCAAGCGCAAAACCGAGTTTCTCCTGCTGCACTATGAAGGTTTTTCGGGGAAATTCGGTTCCAGTTCCTTTTCCAATATGGAAGGAAAAATCTTTCTGAAAAAGGGAATCCCGCTCAAGTCCGCCAATGGAATTTTTCGCATCCATGCCCAGCAGCTTCCGAAAGTGGTCGCCGACCTGGAACTGTCCGAACCTTTCGACTCCCTGCACGAGGACCTGGACTTCACCCAGGGAGGCGTGGAGGTGAATTTCAACGAATACGGAAACCCGCAGTTGCCCGATGGGATGAAAGAATGGGGAAAGATCACCCTGTTGAATCTGGCGGTGCAGCCCCGCGATGGGCCGCTGCCGGTGACCGAGCTGACCGGCGGCCTGGAATTCGGCGAGGACCGGTTGAAGCTCACCAACATCGAAGGGCTCTACGGCGGCGCCCGTTTTCATGTGGAAGGCGACCTCGGTCCCGAGACGAAACAGGGACTGCAATTCTCCCTGATCCTGAAATCCCCCGACGTGACTTCCACCTCCCTTTCCGGACTGCCGTTTCTGGGCGACCTGAAATTCACCGGCAGCGCCGAGACCACGCTCAAGCTCGACGGCACCTCCGAAGCGTTCCGGTTCGACCACCGCCTGGATCTGTCTCAGGCCGGTTACCGCTACGGCGACACGTTCTTCAAGCAGGAGAATTTCTTCAACGAATTCCACATGCGCGGAACGTATCGCACGCAACAGGGAATCCGCATCGACGATCTGGAATACGAACTGGGCGGCAATTCCATCAAAGGCAGCGGCAAGATCGACGACCTGGACAGTCAGCGTTTCACCGTGACTCTGGATTCCAGGAATTTCAAAACCTATGTGGTGGCCCCGGTGTTGCAGCCGTTGCACGACAACCGCGACGGCAGCGCGGATTTCAACGTCACCGGCAAAGGCAGTCTCAAGGATTTTGACAGCGTCGAATTTTCCGGAAACGCCGTTCTCAAAGATCTTAGATTTTCTCCCCGTAAAAACCTGCACGATTTTATTCTCAACGCGCAGGTGGCGTTTTCCGGCGGGCGGTTCGAAGTGCAGCAGGGCAAGCTGGAGTCGGACCGCACCCGGTTGCGGTTCAACGCGATCTACCAGCAGGGGACGCAGCCGAAACTGGATTTGAAGATTCAGGGACAGGATCTGATTCTGGACGAGTTGCTGCCCGAGACCGGCGAGGGCGGCACCCTGGCGACCTTCCTCGACGACGTCACTTTGTTCAGCAAAGGTGCCTGCCGCATCGCCTTCGATCTCGACACCCTGGACTACCGCGTCCTCAACCTGAAAGCCGTTTCGGGCGATATCGCCGTCGAAGATAAAAAACTGAACATCCAGCGGCTGGATTTCGGCAAGCCCAGCCGGATCCAGGGGCGCGGAGTGATGGAATTTGAGAACCCGGACCAGGCGCAATTCAGGGGACTGCTGCGGGCCAAGGAAATTCCCGCCCGGCATTTTTTCGAGCTGTTCGGCGACACCTTCGATGAGGCCTTGACCGGGCAGATGAAAACCCTCGACATCCGCGTCAAAGGGCAGGGCAAAGGCTGGTCCGAAGTGGGCAAGTCCCTGGTGGCCAAGCTGGCGTTCGATTTCCGGGACGGCCAGCTCGATTACCCGCGCCTCAAACTCGGTTTCCTGCGCCTGTTCGGCTCGTTGAAAAAAGTGACCGAAGAGGACACCGACAACGGCCCCACCCGCTACGAGCAGATCGCCGGCCGGTTCACCCTGTCCGAAGGCATCGCCCAGACCGAGAACTTCATCTACGAAGACGAGACGCGCCGCAGCTCCCTGGTGGGCAAGTTCGATCTCGACCGCAACGAAATCGACGCGGTGCTGGGCGTCGCGCCGCTTGCGGACCTCGATAAAATCCTCACCAAAATCCCCGTGGTCGGAAAGATCATCACCGGCGGCGACGAACAGAGCCTGGTGAAAACCTATTTCACCGTCAAAGGCCGGTTCGACGATCCCAACATCCGGCCCATTCCCTTCACCTCCCTCACCAAAAAAGTCACCGGCATTTTCCAGGGTATTCTGCAGACGCCCGAATACATCCTTACCCTGCCTTCCGAAGACACGAACTGATCGTCTGTAAAGTTACAATGATTTTTTCGGTGTGATGAGGGCGGCGTGTTGCGCCCAATGACGCAGCGGGTTCAGCGCGAGGAGATGTTGACGATGCGGAACTGATCCAGGGATTTGCCCATGTGCGCGGCCAGCGCAGACGCGATCACCGCCACGTGCTCGTCTTCTTCGGCGGCCGGCGGCGGCGCGGTCTTTTTCACCGGTGCGGCCGGCGGTTCCTGGTAGGGAATCAGGGTGACCAGGATCTGGATCGTGAAGATGAGCAGGATCAGGACGATGAAGATCACGCCCATCGCCAGCAGGGAAATCGAAACCGAGGTGAGCAGTGCGGAGTTCATGGGTTCCTCAGGGCAGGGTCAACTCTTGCGCGACCGCTTCGACCGCCGCGTGGGTTTCCGGTCCCGGAGAACCGAACAGGGAGATGAACACGCCCGCCGCCACCGCGCTGCCGATGACGCCCGCCACATTGGGGCCCATCGCGTGCATCAGCAGGAAATTCGTGTGGTCTTCTTCGGCGCCGACTTTCTGCGACACCCGCGCCGCCATCGGCACCGCCGAAACACCCGCCGAACCGATCAGCGGATTGACCTTGCCACCGGAGACCTTGCTCATGATCTTTCCGAAGATCACCCCACCCGCGGTGGCCATGCAGAAGGCCAAAAGCCCCAGCACGATGATCTTAAGGGTTTCCACTTTCAGAAAGGATTCCGCCGTCATCGACGAACCGACCGCGAGAGCCAGCAGGATCGTGACGATGTTGATGAGATGCGTTTCCGAAGTTTCATGCAGCCGCGCCGTCACGCCGCACTCGCGGAACAGATTGCCCAGCATCAGCATCCCCAGAAGTGGCGTCACTCCGGGGAGCATGAGGCAGCAGATCAGCGTCACCACCACCGGAAACAGGATCTTCACCGTCTGCGAGATCGGCTTGAGCTGTTCCATTTTGATGGTGCGTTCTTTCTCGGTGGTGAGAAAGCGCATGATGGGCGGTTGAATCAGGGGCACCAGCGACATGTAGGAATACGCCGCCACCGCAATGGGGGCCAATAGATGCGGCGCCAGTTTGCTGGCGATGAAGATGGAAGTGGGTCCGTCGGCGCCGCCGATGATGCCGATGGCGCCCGCCTCTTCCAGCGTGAAGCCCAGGGCCACCGCGCCGATCAGGGTGGTGTACACACCGATCTGCGCCGCCGCCCCTAGCAGCAGCGTCGAAGGGTTCGCCAGCAGCGGCCCGAAATCCGTGAGCGCGCCGACACCGAGAAAAATCAGCGGCGGCAGGATCTCATGCTTCACCCCCATGTAGAAAAAGTTCAGCAGGCCGCCTTCGTCGGTCGAGGTCATCAGGCTCATCGGCAGGTTGGCCATCAGGCAGCCGAAGCCGATGGGCAAAAGCAGAAGCGGCTCAAATTTTTTCCAGATCGCGAGGTAGATCAGGACACAGGCGACAACCAGCATGACCGCGTGTCCCGTGGTCAGGGCGGTGAATCCGGTGCTGCCAAGAACCTTTGCTGCGGCGTCCGTGAAGTTGAGATCCATCAGCCTACGATCACCAGAGTGTCACCGGTTTGAATTTTGTCGCCTTCCTTGACCGCGATTGACTGCACGGTTCCCGTTGCGGTGGATTTGACCTCCGATTCCATTTTCATGGATTCGAGCACGACCAGCGTGTCGTTTTCGGTGACCGCATCGCCGACGCTGCATTTGATGGCGAACACCGATCCGGGAAGCGGCGCGACCACCGCCTGACCCTGTCCACTTTGAGCCGGCGCGGGGGCCGGTGCGGCAGCGGGAGCCGGGGTTGCCGGTTGGGCGGCTGCGGGTGCAGCAGCAGGAGCCGCTGCGCCGCCGTGGCTGACTTCGACGAAATAATCCCGGCCGTTCACCTTCACGTTGAAAGCCGTGGCTCCCGTGAGTGCGGAAGCCTGGGCCGGTGCGGCTGCCGCAGCCGGTTGTGCCGCTGTCTTGGCGGCAGCCTGGGGTGCGGGGGATTCCGGCAGCGGTTTGCCCCGCGTCTCAAAAAATTTCAGCGCCACCTTGGGAAACAACGCGTAAGAGAGGCGGTCTTCCTCGGAGGTGTATTTGTCGCCGAGTTCCTTCACCACGCCCTCCCATTCGGGCTCCAGAAGATCCGCGGGCCGGCAGTCGATGATCTTTTCGTTTTCCGAGACCTTCGCCAGCAGCGCTTCATCGAGCGGACCGGGCAGCCGGCCGTATTTGCCAAGCACGCACTCCCGCGTTTCCTTGGTG
The DNA here is from genome assembly GCA_965223345.1 of Nitrospinales bacterium. Classification (GTDB taxonomy): domain Bacteria; phylum Nitrospinota; class Nitrospinia; order Nitrospinales; family VA-1; genus CBDCWG01. The sequence continues at coordinate 274,779 of CBDCWG010000012.1, read as the reverse complement.
ATGATCTTGTAGCGCTCACCCGTCAACACGTTCAGCGTGGCCTGCGAACCGACGATCTGGCTGGTGGGCGTGACCAGAGGCGGGTAGCCCATGTCCTTGCGCACCCGCGGGACCTCCTTCAACACCTCGTCCAGCTTGTCGATGGCGTTCTGTTCCTTCAACTGGTTTTCCATGTTGGAGATCATGCCGCCGGGAATCTGCGAGTCGAGGATGTTGACGTCCACGCCTTTGAAGTCGCTCTCGAACTGCGCGTAGTTTTTGCGCACCTCGGAGAAATAGTCGGCGATCTCCTCCAGCAGGTTCATGTCCAGCCCCGTGTCGTGCGGCGTGCCCTTGAGCGCGGCCACCAGGCTCTCCGTCGGGTAATGCGAGGTTCCCATCGCCATGCTGGAGATGGCGGTGTCCACCATGTCCACGCCGGCGTCGATGGCGCACTGGATGTTCATGCCCGCAAGCCCCGTGGTGGAATGCGTGTGCAGGTGAATCGGCAGTTTGATGTTTTTCTTGATCTCGCTGATCAGCTCGCGCGTGACCGAGGGCGTGAGCAGGCCCGCCATGTCCTTGATGCAGATGATGTCCGATCCCATGTTCTCAAGGTCTTTAGCCATCTTGAGGTAAAGATCGATGCTGTGCACCGGGCTCACCGTGTAGCTGATCGTGCCTTCGACGGTTTCGCCGCATTTTTTCACGGTGTTGACCGCCGTCTCGATATTCCTGAAATCGTTGAGCGCATCGAAGATGCGAAAGATGTTGATGCCTTCGTCGGCGGAATGCTTGACGAAACGCTCGACGATGTCGTCCGCGTAATGCCGGTAGCCCACGCAGTTCTGCCCCCGCAGCAGCATTTGAAAGGGCGTGTTGGGAATCTTCTGCTTGAGCTTGCGGATCCGGTCCCACGGGTCTTCGTTGAGAAACCGGATGCAGGAATCGAAGGTGGCTCCGCCCCACATCTCCAGCGAGAAGAATCCGACCTGGTCGAGTTTTCCGGCGATGGGGAGCATGTCTTCCGTTCGCATCCGCGTGGCGAGCAGAGATTGATGGGCATCCCTCAATATGACATCGGTGATTTTAATGGGGCGAGGTGCGTCTCCCATAGTCCGTTATCCTTTTTTTTACGGCTGAATTCACATTTCAGCCTCCGGCCGTTTCTGTCCGCTCCAGGCCGAAGACTCTTCACTGCCCGCAAACCCGCCGCAAAACCCCAAAAAAAAACCGCTGCCCCTGTGCAATCAAACTGGGGAGTGAAGCGGGTCGCAGTATGGGATTCAGACCGAAACTTTCTTGGTGTTAAGAATACCGGTTTGCGCATCGTCCGGCAAAAAGGCGCCACGCTCACAATAAAACTGTTGAAAAATGGACCGCTTTGCCGGGAATCATGGAATAGTAAAATATTGAGTGTGCAAAATCAATCGTTATTTCCCCGGCGTCCGCATCGGGGAGAACCGGGGCCACGGCTTTCCCGTCCGGCGGGTCGCATCCGAGCGGAGAACAGGTCCGGGCAGGCGGATTCAGGGGGAGATCGACGGGATCATTTGCGCCAGGTCATGGGCAGGAAGATCAGCATCACCCCGTAGATCTCGAGCCGCCCCATCAGCATCCAGGAGATGGCGATGGCTTTGCCGAGGAAGGGGATGTCGGCGTAGTTGCCGGTGGCGCCCACGTCACCCAGGCCGGGGCCGATGTTGAACAGCGTCGCCACCGAGGCCGAGTACGCCGTCGTGAGGTCCACGCCCATCAGCGCCAGCAGAAAACAACTGAAGGTTGAGAGTCCGAGAAACATCAACGTCAGCGCCACCACGTTGGTCAGATGCTCCGGCGCAATCGTCTTGCCGCTCACCTTGATATGAAAGATGGCGCGCGGGTGCACCAGCCTTCTAAATTCGCGCAGCACCAACTTGAACAGCAGGATGAAACGGATGATCTTCAGCGAACCGCTGGTCGAACCCGTGCAGGCCCCCACCATCATGATCATCAGCACCATCACCCGGAGAAAATCCGGCCACTGGTTGAAATCGTCGGTGACGAACCCCGTGGTGGAGTTGATCGAAACGATGGTGAACGCCGCGCTGCGGAACGCATCCGACGGATCGGTTTTCGCCCCGGTTTTAAGCAAAGCGAGCGCCGCAAACAGGATGCCGCCGGTGAGCATCAGGCAGTAGATGCGAAACTCCGGATTGTGGAACACCGCCTTGAAATTGCGCACCACCAGCTGGTAGTGCAGGGCGAAGTTGACGCCGCCGAGAAACATGAAAAGAATGATGATCCCCTCCACGTATCCGCTGTTGAAATGCCCGACGCTGCTGTTGTAGGGAGAAAACCCGCCTGTCGCCACCGTCGAGAATGTGTGGCAGACCGCATCGAACCAGCCCAGTCCCCCGGCCTTGAGCATCGCGATTTCGACCACGGTGAGAACCAGGTAGGTCTTCCAGAGCACCTTGGCGGTTTCCGCCAGTCGCGGCTGCATGCGCTCGACCGTCGAGCCGCCGGGGATCTCCGCCTTGAACAGGTGGAAGCTGCCGATTCCCAGAACCGGAAAAATCGCCAGAGACAGAATGATGATGCCCATGCCGCCGACCCACTGCGTCAGGTTTCTCCAGAACAGGATTTCTCTGGGGGCCGCCTCGATGTCGGTCAAAACCGAAGCGCCGGTGGTCGTGAAGCCGCTCATGCTTTCAAAAAAAGCATCGATGAATTTCGGGCAGACACCGGTCAAAAGGAACGGCAGCGCGCCGAACAGGGCGACGCACAGCCAGGAGAACGCCACGATCGCGAACCCCTCGCGCTCCCGCAGTTTTTCCACGCCCGAGGGCAGCAGCTTCCACAGGGCGAGCCCCGTGAAAAACGCGGCGGCGAGCGTGATGGAAAACGCCTGCAGGCTGGTGACATGGCCGGGCAGGGCGGGGGAGTCGTAATAAAAGGAAACGCCGATCGGAACGAGCAGGAGACCGGAAAGCAACAGCAGCAGGACACCGACAACGTTGAAGATTGCCTGTAAGTTCATCAGAAGGGCAGGAAGTTTCTTTTGGCGCCGAAGATTTTTTCGATTTTATCGATGGCCTGCGGCAGCGCGACCACCACGACCGAATCCCCCTGTTCGAACTGGATGTCTCCGTTGGGCACGATCATGTCGCCTTTGCGCAGGATCGCGCCGATCATCGCATCCTGGGGAAACTTCACCTTGGAGATCGGTTTGCCGATCACCGCGGATTTCGAATCGATGCCGATCTCGATGACCTCCGCATCCTCGATCAGTTTGAACACCGACATCACCCGGCCTTTGCGCAGATGTTTCAAAATGGCGCTGACGGTGATCAGCCGCGGGTTGATGGTCACGTCCATGCCGATGGAATCGAGGATCGGCAGGTACTCCGGATCGTGCGTGATCACCAGCGCCCGCTTCGCGCCGTTTTTCTTGGCCAGCAGCGCGGACAGGATGTTCGACTCGTCGTCCTGCGAGAGCGAGAGAAAAAAATCCGCATCGCGCATGTTGACATCGTTGAACAGGTTCATGTCCGTGCCGCTGCCGTGGTGCACCACGCAGCGGGAAAGCAGTTCGGCCGCCTGGTTGGCTTTTTCCCGCGACGGCTCAATGATGTACAGGTTGGGAATCGTATCGCCCAGCACCTTCGCCAGATTGATGGAAACCCGGTTGGCGCCGTAAATCACCACCGTTTGCACTTCCTCCAGGGTTTTGTTGAGCATGGGAAGCAGGAACGGCAGGAAGGCCTTGTCGACGATGGTGTAGATCTTGTCGCCCGCCTGAATGACGTCCTCGGCACGGGGAATGACCAGTTTTCCCTGCCGCACGATGGCGACGATGAGAAACGAATCCAGGGCGGAAACCTCGCCGAGTTCCTGGATCTTCTTGCCGGCGAGCGGCGCGTTTTCCGGCACGTCGAACTCGCGCAGCAGCACGGCTCCTTCGGCAAACTCCGCCACATTGACCACGCCCGGCGTGCTGATGATTTTCGTGATGGTGTCCACGATGATCCGCCCCGGATTGATGGCCTGGTCCACGCACAGATCTTCGGTTTTGATGATCGAGTCCGGATTGGAGAATTCCTCGTAACGCAGGCGGGCGAAACGTTTTTGCACATTGAATTTGGAGGCGAGGAAGCAGACGAGCAGGTTGATCTCGTCCTTGTCGGTGACGGAGATCACCATTTCCATCGATTCGATGCCGGCCTGCAACAGCACGCTGGGCAGGCAGGCGTTGCCACGGATCGAGAGAACGTCGAGGGTGTCGGCGATCCTGCGGATTTTTTCTGTGTGCTGGTCGATGATGGCGATGTCGTGGCCTTCCTTGGAAAGCTCCTGGGCCAGGTTGAAGCCCACGACGCCCGCGCCGACGATGAGAATTTTCATGATGCGGTCAAATCCGATTGGCTGCCCCCGGGACAGCGGCTTTCCGGGAAGGATCCCGGGGACGGGAGATCATTTCGGTTTGTTCAGAAACTTGAGAAAATCCGAATCTTCCGAAAGAAGAATCGTCGTGTCGGTTTTCAAGGAGTTTTTGTAGGCTTCCATGGAGCGAATGAAGGAATAAAAACCGGGGTCTTTTTCAAACGCGTCCGCGTAGATCTTGATCGACTTCGCATCGCCTTCACCGCGCACCGCCTGTTCGGTTTTGTACGCCTCGGCGATCAGGATGGTTCGTTCCTTGTCGGTTTCCGCGCGGATCTTCGTCGCCTCCTCTTTTCCTTCCGAACGGTATTCCTTGGCGATCCGCTCGCGCTCGGTGCGCATACGGTTGTAGATGGAATTGGCGATCTCGGGCGGCAGGTCGGTGCGCTTGATCCTCACCTCCACCACTTCGATGCCGTATTCCGCCGCCTTGCGGTTGGCTTCCTTGGAAACCTTGGCCATGATGTCCTCGCGGGTTTCGGTGACGATGTCCACCAGATCGTGCGTACCGATTTCCACCCGCAGCTCCGAATACAGGATGTCGTCCAGCCGCAGTTCCGCACCGCGCTCGTCGCGCACCGTTTCCAGAAAGCGCAACGGATCGACAATGCGCCACACGGTGAAATTGTCGATCAGCAGGTTTTTCTTGTCCTTGGTGATGACCTCCGCCGGCGGCGAGTCGCGGTCCAGAAGCTGGTTGGAAAAATAGCGCACCTGCTGCATGAACGGGATCTTGAAATTGAGCCCCGGCGTCGAGATGGTCTTGATCGGTTTTTGCAACTGCAGAACGATGGCGCTCTGCGTCATGTGGACCATGAACATCGTGGACGAGGCCAGAACGATAACGATAATGCCCAGGATGATGACGACATTCTGCTTCATAGGATGAGATTACTTTCTAGAATCGGGAAGAACGGGGTTTTTTGACAAAGGCAAAATGGGGAGCACACCCTGGCCGCCTTGCTGACCCATCAGGAATTTCTGCATGGTGGGCAAGACCTCTTCCATCGTCTCCAGGTAGATCCGTCTCCGGGTGATTTCGGGCGCTTTTTTGTACTCTTCGAACTGCGAGATGAACCGGTTCACGTCACCCTCGGACACGCGGATGATCTGCTCGCGGTAGGCTTCCGCCGCACGCACGATCTGCGCCGCCTTACCTCTTGCCTCCGGAATCACCGCGTTGCGGTAACCCTGGGCTTCGTTGATCATGCGTTCCTTGTCCTCACGGGCGCTCACAACGTCCTTGAATGAGGCAGCCACCTGTTCCGGCGGGTCCACGTCCTGCAACTGGACCGTGACGATCTGAATTCCGGATTCGTACTTGTCCAGCAGAGCCTGGATCATTTCCTGCGCTTTGATCTGAATGTCCGCCTTGCCAATCGTCAGCGCGTCGTCGATCTTGCGGCTGCCGATGATGCCGCGGATCACGGTTTCCGCGGAGTCGCGCACCAGCTTGCGCGGACGCTTGACGTTGAACAGGTAGGCGACCGAATCGGCGATCTTGTACTGCACGACGAGGTTGATGTCGATGATGTTCTGGTCGCCGGTGAGCATCAGCGATTCCGGCGGAACCTTCTGTTTGGGGCCGTTGGGCGGGGCGCGGAAACCGATCTCCTCGCGGCGCACCTGCCGCACCTTGGGGGTCGTGGCGTGCTCGATGGGCGAGGGGAACTTGAAATGCAGGCCCGGTCCGGTGGTGCGGGAAAACTTGCCGAAGGTGGTCACCACCCCTTCTTCGTCCGGCTCGACAAAATAGAAAAGCCCCGGCACGATCCAGACCACAAGCACCAGGATGACGATGCCGAGAAGCATCGAGGGTTTGAATTTGGGGACCTTGATCTGCGGGATTTCAAACGGCGGCCGGTTGCCGGGTTCCTGGCCTCCTCCTCCGCCACCGCGAAAACGGTCGTCCGGTCCTTTCGGTTCGTGTAAATCGTCCCAAGCCATATCGGATATCGTGTGAAAACGGTTGAAGTCAATGTGCGTTTGACAATGGGGGTACGCTAACAAACTGCACTGGCAAAGTCAACAAATCGGTTGGGCGGGAAATTCCCCTCCCGCAAAGGGGCAACGCCCTGTTTTCGGGCCGTCTCACCGGTTGCGGCACAGGAAAGGCGCAGCGTGTCCCGGACCTGCTTTAATGAGAGCGCGCTTCCGCAACAAACCGCCGCGGGCTTTCAGAAAAACGTCGGCTTGCCTTCTTCATCGAACTCCACCCCCTGAGCGGCGAGCAGGTTGAGCACATCCTGCAGCCCGGAGAGGACCTGCAACTGCTCGTTGATGTCCCGGAATTGCTTGAGGCTGCTGATGGGGATGCGTTTGAGTTCCGGCGCTTTGATGATATCGCCCAGCACCTTGTTCTTGAGCCAGGCCTCCGCGTTGAGGTTGCCGTTTTCCAGCGTCACCAGCAGTTTGTGCGGCGAGGCGAGTTTCAGTTTCGCCCGCGTGTCCACGATGGCGGGTTTGCTCTCATCCGGATCGAGGAACAACAGCGCCCTATCGAACGTGTCCGCGCCGATGCGGGTGATTGCCACTTTGGATAAGATCTGATCGAGCGAGAGCGGCCCCGATCCCTGCTGCACCTTGAGCCCGAACTGCATGTTGCCGTCGATCTCGGAGAACGACGCCTCCTCCGCGCGGCTGCGCCCGATGAGCGCACCGAAATTGAGCCCGGCGAATTCCGTGGAGAAGTTGAGCTCGGGACCTTCCTGGGACTGCACCACGAACAGGTTGCCCGCGACCGATCCTTCCAGAACGTCGAACAGGAATTTTTCCGCCCGCAGCTGATTGTTCTTGAACAAAAGGTCGAGCCCGATGTTGGAGAGCGTCTGCCCTTTCAGATCGATCGAATCGATCATCAGGTTGTTTTTGTAACGGGAAAAATCGCGCAGCTGGCTGAAGAAGCCTTTTTTCGATGCGGAGAACGATTTGCGCCGGGGCTGGACCCACTTCTTGTCAAGCAGCAGCGCCTTGTTGAACGGGAACTTCCCGGTGACGTTTTTCACCGTCACGCTGCCGGGGATCTGCGTGTTGAATTTTTCAAACTCGAAGGTCCCGTCCACCTCGACCTTTTTGCCGGCGGAAAGTTTGAGGTTGAGGAGCGAGTGCAGCGTGCCGTCCGCCTTGAAATTCTGCAACAACGCCGCCGCCGAATCGGTGGCGAGCGCCTTTTCCGCTTGCAGCGTGTTGCGCGTGGCGAGCGCGATGTCCAGCCGCCTGGCCAGCGCATCCGCGCGCAGCGGGGCCTGACCGGTGAGGAAGGGTTTCAGCCCGTCCACCCGGCCGGAGAACGTGTGCCGGATGCCGTGATTGGGGATGGAAAACGTGTGCTCATCGATGGTGAACTTGTTGAAATCCTGCAGCGCGTACTTGAAGTCGAACCTGGGATTCAGGTGACTGGCGCCCAGCGCATCCTTGTAAAACACCTTGTCCGCGGAAAGCGTGCCGGAAACGTCGCCGTCGCCGTTATGAAAATCCACATCGGTGACCACGACGAGGTTTTCCACTGTGAGCCCGCGACTCGGCCAGGAGACGCCCGCATCGGCGAGCCCCAGCGCGAGCTTCGCCGTCACCGGCAGCCCCTCGGGCGCCAGTTTGAAGGATTCCGGCAGCTCGCCTTTCGCGTTCAATCCCAAACTCGCGGTGCCCTCGACGCGCACGTCTTCAAACCCTTTGAGGAATTGCTGCGGCACTTTTTCCAATAGAGCCTTCAGATGCGCCTGCTGGACTTTGGAACGCACGTCGAATTTCTGGCCCCAGTTTTTGACCGTGCCCTCAACGTCGAGGTCCACCAGCGCCGGTGCGTTGAGGACGAGCTTTTTGATGTTCACATCGCCCTGTTTCAGGTTCTGCCGCGTGTCGCTCTCAAACGTCAGCGGCCCCAGAGGAACCTGCCCTTCCACGGTTTTCCCGGTGGGTGCGTCCACCGTGACCCGGACGGTAGCCTGGGTCTTTGTGAGTGAAAGATCGTTGACGCTCGCCGAAAACGCCGTGCCGATCTTGCCGGTTTTGATTTGTTTCAATCCCGCCACATCCTCGATGCCGACCGTGCCCTTCACCGCAGCGTTTTTCACGTCCTTGCCGTACACGTCGCCTTTGAACGTCGTGTCCACGCTCAACCCGGTGACGGAAAGTTGCGGTTCCCGGGATTCAATCTTTCCGATGCGGATCCGGCTTTGGTTGCTGAGCGGCAGTTTGCCTTTGGGTTTTTCGAGATGGTAATGCCCCTGCATCGCAACATCGGTGTTGATCTCCGCAGGCCCCACCGTCCAGTTGCCGAGCGCCTGCACCCGCTCGAACTTGGACTGCAGCTTCAGGTCCGGGATCTTCACGCCGCGCTTGTTGTCGAACTCGATCGGCAGTGCCACGTTCGCCCACAGCCCTTTGGCGCTGGCTTGCGGTTCGTTCCAGGCGGCGTCCACCCCCTTGAGGTTGACATCGGCGCGGCCTTTCACTGCGACCGGTTGAAACTCGGCATCGAGTTTGCCTTTCAGATCCGAGGCGATCGCGATCCCGCCACCGGAAACCGTGCCGCCGATCTTTTTCAGCAGGGTTTGCGGGAGCAGGGCGCGCACGGCTTTCAGATCGAGGTCGAGATTTTTCTGCACGGAAAAGGAGCGCTTGCCGAAATCCTGCACCTGTCCCGAGACCGTGCCGTTCACCGCCGTTCCCGCCGAATAGGCGAGCGTCAGCGCATCGAGGTTGCCCGCCTGGATGTTTCCCGCCCCCGATCCTTTGACCGCAAGCGGCGTTTTCACGGTTCCCACATCCGGCGGCGACGCGGTGACCGCATCGGCCGACAGGTCGAGGGTGAAACTCGCCTGCGGCAGGTTCGCGCCTTTCGCTTCCAGCGTCAGCGTGTTTTTCAGTCCCTCGATGCGATAGTCCGGAAGCTGCGCGCGCTGCATCTGAATGGACACGTCGGCGGCGGCGCTTTGCGGGACGCCCTGCTTGACCAGCGCGTTGCCGATGCGGATCTGCGCGTCGAGGCCGGCCACTTCCGCCTTGGCCGGTGCGTGTTTCGCCGCGACCCCGTCGAGCTCGACCGTGCCGCCCTGGACCATCAGCGTATCCGGTTTGAAATCCGGCAGCATGCCCATCGCTTTCAGCCCGGTCACTTTCAGCGTGCCCGTGGCCTCCACCGGCGGGATCTTGTTTCCCGCCCAGGCGATCGCATCCTCGAGATGCAGGAGAAACTGTTTGAGCGTCAGCGAAAAATCCGGGCCGGTGAGGATCTTTTCCGCGTGCGCGGAAAGGCGGATGCGGTTGCGCTCGGCGATGGCGAGGTTGAGACTGGGGAGCGACAGCGTCTGCGCTTTGTGATCGACGCTGAGTTCGATGTTACCGTTGAAATCGGGAGCCGGCAGCACCTCGCCCACCTTGACGGCGCTGTCCGCCAGGCCGAAGCTGCCTTTCAGATTCAGCCGGTTGAGATCGTTCGCCGTCAATCTCAGATCGGTTTGCGCCAGCGTCTTCACGTCGATACCCGGCTCCTGCGTGGAAGTGACCACAAGGTTCGGTTGCGAACCCGCTCCCGGCGCGGCGCCGAGGTGCAGCCGCACGTTCACATCCACTTCCGCCTCGGTGACCTTGCCCTGCGCTTCGACGTTGAGCCCCTCGATGCGGGCCTGCGTGTGGCCGTCCTGGTTCACGACGAGGCGGACGTTGCGGATCAGAAACTGTTTGAGATCGACACCGACCGGCAGCACGGTGATTTCACCCGGCTCGCTCGGTTTCTCGGGCTCGGGGGCCGCGTCTTTGCCTTCGAGGATCGGCTGGAAGTTCCACACGCCGTCCACCGATTCGAGATAGATGTCCGGCCGGTCCACCATCACCTGATTGATGATCAGGCGGCCCTGCAGAAGCTGGGTGAGATCGTAATCGAGGATCAATGCGTCGAGTGTGAACAGCGGCTTGTCTTCACCGAGCACCAGCCCCTGCACGTTCAGCCCGCTCAGCAGGCTGAGGTCCACCGACTCGATCGACACCGGCATGCGCAGGATTTTCGTGAGTTCCTCTTCGGCGATCGGGCGGATTTTTTCGGAGGGAAAAAAATAGCTGAGCGCGATGCCGCCTGCCACGAGAAGCAGCACCAGCACCAGGAACGTCCACAGGAAGAAACGCACCAGACGCCCAAGAAACGATTTTTTCTTCGCCGGTGCGGGAGGCGGTTCCTCGGGCGCGGGATCGTTTGCGGCCGTTTCCGCTTCGAGGGCGGCGATTTCTTCCAGGATCTCCTTGCGGACTTTGTTGGATTTCATCGCATAGAAACCTTAATACGGTTCGGACCGGTTTTCAGCCAAGGTGCTGCACCAGGAATCCCAGGATTCCCTGAGTTGTTTCTCGAATAAAATCAACGTCCAGGGTTTCTATTGTATCAGTTGGCTGATGATAATGGGGGTTTCTTAAAAAAGCCGTGTCCGTCACCATCACCGCCGGGGTTCCGTTTTCCCAGAAAGGCGAGTGGTCGCTGAGCGTCACCTCGCGGAACCGGTCGCCGCGCCCCGGCACCACCAGCCGTTCGACCTTGAGGTCTTTGCAGGAACGCTGCATGCCGTCCGCAATGGCATGCGTGAGGGTCGCCGAAGGTTCGTTGCCCACCACGGCGATAAAATCCCCAGTGTCGGGATACTGCGAAGGGTTGATGTAGGGCGGGTAGGTCTGCGAACCGGGGCTGCGGTCGCGGTAGCCCACCATTTCCAGAGAGATCATGCCGGGAAACGTCTCGCCGTGTTGAGTGGCCTGCGACAGAAAATGCGAACTGCCGACGAAGCCGTATTCTTCCAGCGTGAAACCCGCGAACAGCAAAGGCGAACGCAGTGGAACCTCTTTGAGGCAATACGCGGTCTCCAACAGCGCCGCCACCGCGCTGGCGTTGTCGTCGGCGCCGGGACTTTTCTCAACCGTGTCAAAATGGGCAGCTAAAATAAACGGAGGGGATTCGGCGCCGGTGCCCGCCTTCAGACCGAGCACATTGCACGAATCGCCGCCCTCGAACGGCACGAACTCTTCGCGCACATCGAGGCCCAGAGAGTCGAAATGCCGGAAAACGGTGCGGGCCGCCTCAGCCAGTGTTTGCGGGGTGCTGAGCGGGTTGCGCTCCCCGATCAAAGACTGGAGATGGGCCTCGATGCGGCTGTTTTCCGGTTGCAGCATGCTCGCTTTAAAATCCAGGGTGGAGGTTGCGTTGAGTTGCGGAAATCGTCGTCAGGAACCCGGTTCCGCGCACGAGTTGCCCGTACTTGCACAAACAATCGACTCGGTCAAAGTGAAGACGAAGTGGAACTAAAAATTATAAAGGCATCCATTTCAACGAGTCAAAAAATAGTTTACTTTTTCAAGGGTTCGTCATAACATACACTTATGCTTAAGGTGGAATGCTTTTCAGGCTATAAGCTAAACGAGAGGCCCATCGCCTTCAGCCTCATGGACCGGCGTTACGTTGTGAACGACATCATCGACCGTTGGTACGGTGAAGAGGCCAGTTACTTCAAAGTGCGCGCCGATGACGACAACATCTACCTGCTCAAGTACGACGAGTGGGACGACCGCTGGGACCTGATCTTTTACCAGAACCCGAAAAAGCTGGAATCCTTGCCGAGTTCTGATTTTGGAGTCAATTCGTTTTCCATGATTCCATCAAAGCGGTCCGATTCCGACAGAATGACCCCCCTGAACTGACGGACCCCGCCGGTGATCCTCCCGATCCTCACCGGAACGGTCTTTTGACCGGTTCCTGTCAGCACACCCATCCCGAGTGGCACCATGCTCCACGATAAAAAACGTTTCCAATGGCGCAACAGTGAACCGCGGCGATCGCATTTGACAGCCGTATTGCGCCCGAGCGCCGAACCCGAAAAAATGACAAGGACAGGATGACCATGCTGGAAACACGGTTGTACGAGGGACAAAGACGCAAGATGGTGGAAGAGCAGCTCGTCAACCGGGGCGTCACCGATCTTCGCATCATGGAAGCGATGAACCGCATCCCCCGGCATCTGTTCGTGCACGAACCGCTGCAGCACCGGGCCTACGGCGACTGCCCGCTGCCCATCGGAGAAAACCAGACCATCTCCCAGCCCTATGTGGTGGCGGCGATGACCGAAGCGCTCAATCTCAAGGAGACCGACAAGGTGCTGGAAATCGGCACCGGTTCCGGCTACCAGACGGCCTTGCTTGCCGAACTCTGCGGCCAGGTGTTCACCATCGAGCGCATCCGCAGCCTCGCGCAGAAAGCCCGCATCCTGCTCGAACAGCTCAATTACATCAACAACATCGTGTTCAAGGTGTTCGACGGCACCTACGGCTGGCCGGACCAGGCCCCCTTCGACGCCATCCTCATCACCGCCTCGACGCCGTCCATCCCCGAAATGCTGATCGGCCAGCTCGGCGACAACGGCCGCCTGGTGGTTCCGGTGGGCGGCCTGGAAAAACAGTCCCTCAAGCTGCTGATCAAGGAAAACGGCAAGATCACCACCCGGGAAATCGGGGGTTGCAAATTCGTGCCGCTGGTCGGAAAATACGGCTGGCCCGAGCCGACCTGAATAAAACCCTCATCTCAGGGGTCTCAATCAGGCGCGTTGCGGGATGGGTTGTTTTTGCGATTTTGCGGAGAGGAGAGGGAGTTTCGATGTTTTCACGAATCATCAAGCGCGGCCAGTTCACCCTGGACACCGGGGTCAAATCCAGCTACGACTACGACTACGCGTCCGTGTCCGACAGCATGAACGCCGCCTACTGCGAAATGCTGCTGCACAAGCTGAATCAATGGGAACAACAACACGGCAAGCTGGACGTGGTGGTCGGGGCGGAGACCGAAGGGATCCGCATCGGCTATCAGCTATCCAGGCTCATGAACCTGCCGTTTCAGATCATGCCGAAAAAACGCATCGACCTGGAGCAGCTGGTCACGCCCGCGCGTTCCCCCGACACGCACTGGCTGATCGTGGACGACATCGTCACCACCGGATCCACGTTCATGCGCGCGGTGGATTATCTCGAGATCGAGGAAAAACCCGAGAGCGTCACCTTCGCCTGCATGATCAAGCGCAATCCCGCCAACCTCGATTATTCCGCCGTGCACGGAGACCTCAACAAGGAGCAGTTTCACGTGCGCGACGAACGCTTCGATTTCATCGACCGGCGGCTGGTCTCGCTTTACAGCGAAGCGCAGTGATCACTTCTTGAAAAGGTAGTACAGCTCGCCTCTTTCCTTGAAATTCCCCGCGATCACCCCCGGGCGCACGCCCGTGCCGAAATAGATGTCCCCGCGGCCGGGGCCCTTGATGTCGCTGCCCGTGTCCTGATCGACCACGTAGCGCGACGTCCACTGCCAGCGCAGGATCCGGTTGTTTGCATTGAGGATGGGCTTGCGCGTGCGGATGAACGCCAGCGCGCCGGCGGGATACAGCGATTTGTCCGTCGCCAGCGAGCGGCCCGCCACCAGTTCCCCGCCGCCGGAGCCGCGCGGTTTCGCGTCTGTGAACGAGAAGAAGATGTAGCGCTTGTTCTGGAAAAAATATTTCGGAATCGCCGCCGGGTTTTTTTTGAGATAGCGTTTGATCCCCTGCATGGACCGCTCGTTGCGTCCCAGAAGCCCGTCTTTCATCATCAGCTTGCCGATTCCCTTGTAGCGATGATTGTTGGCGCCCGCAAACCGCACGCCCTGCGTGGTGCCATCCGGAAACAAAAGCCGTCCCGATCCCTGAATGTGCAGGAAAAACCGTTCCAGGTCGTCTTTCAGCCAGGCGATCTCGAGGTTTTTGTTTTTCAGCACCCCGTCCCGGTCGATCTGCCTGCGGGTCAGGTCACGCCAGGGAAGGGTTTGCCGATTCGCGGGATTCGTCTTGTTTTGCGAGAGCGAGATCCGGCGAATGTCCACCACCGCATCGTCCGGCAGCCGGTACAGCGGGTAGCGGTAGATTTTCGAAGGTTTGAGGCTCGCCCGGATCACCGGTGTGTAGTAACCCGTATAGAGGAAGCGTTTGTTTTTTCCGTCCCCCACCTTGTAGAACTCGAACTGTTCGGCGACCCGTCTTTGAAATTTCGAGGGAGGCAGGTTCTGCTCGACGAGTTTCAGGAACGATCGCAGCGTGTGCACCAGAAAGCCGTGCGTCACCCGGCGGTTTCCCAGGCGCAGCTTGCGCTCAGGATCGACCTCCTGCATCACCGCGAGCTGGTTTTCTATGGTTTTTTTCAGCGAATCGTAATCGAGATCGTCGCCGAGCACCGGCGGCAACGTCGAGCTGGCGACAAGCGGATGCGGTGCGACTCCCAGCAGCAACAACACCAGAACGATCGCCGTTATTACACACCGGATGCGGGCACAGAAACCGTGCAAAGGCGAGGTCGCTTCTGGACAGAGAGGGGGCGTCGGCATAAAAAAAGAGCGGTCCGGTTGTTAAAGGTAAGCCATGGCCTCGTTGGCCAAAGCGTCGGCACGTTCGTTTTCAGGATGGCCGGTGTGGCCGCGTACCCATTTCCACTTGATTTTATGGGTTTTGCTGAGCTCCAGCAGCTTGAGCCAGAGATCCTTGTTCTTGACCGGCTGGCGCGAAGCGTTGACCCAATCCTTGCGCACCCAGCCGTCGATCCATTCGGTCATTCCCTTCAACAGATACTGCGAGTCCGTGGTCAGCTCCACCTGGCACGGTTCCTTGAGGTGTTGCAAGGCCTCGATCGCCGCCGTGAGCTCCATCACGTTGTTCGTCGTCTGTTTTTTGGCGCCTTTGAGTTCCTTGGTGGTGCCGTTGTAGCGGATGATGCAGCCCCAGCCGCCGGGACCGGGATTGCCTTTGCAGCAGCCGTCCGTAAAAATTTGCACTTTTTTCATCGTCTTGACTATAATCCGGCTACTTTGAGAAAGTTCACCGCTGCGAAACAACGGGTTTCCCCGGCTCTAAGCGCCTAGTTTGTTGAAAAATTGGGTTAACAGGAGATTGGGGGCGCGGGCTCCGAAACGGGAAACCCGGAGTTGAATATCCGTCACCCCATCCGGGGACGCGGATTATCTTAGCATAATTTATTAAAATAAATGGTGCTTGTTTGAATCTTTTTCCTCCATTTGCGAGTCCAACAGGGGAACCGGAAGAAGCAGACAGGCGCGGATCGATCTCTCAAAAAGGCCGGCCATGAAAGAAAACGATTCCAAGGAAATCCCTCCGCTGCGTTTTCATTGCATCGACGCGATCGAAGTGAGCCTGTGTATCGAAAAACAGGGACTGGTGTATTACGAAAAGTCCGCGAAGAAAGTCAAGGACCCGAAAGTTCAGGCGATCTTTCAACGGCTTGCCGAGGAAGAGAAAGAACACATCCAGTCTTTGCAGAACAAGGCGGGGTTTCTGCAGCCGGCTCTCAAAACCAAAGCCGCCAGCCGCAAGCAGGTGGAGCAGATGATCGCCGAGCTGGTGCAGGGCAGGGTGTTCCCGGATCTGGACGATCCCGATTCTGCCGAGTTTCCCGAGTTCACCAGCGACCTCGAAGCGCTGGAAGTGGGAATCGCATCGGAAAAGCGCTCCATCGAAGTGCTGGACAAACTGCTGCAGAATGAAAAGAAGATCGACGTGCGGGTGATCTTTTCGCATCTTCTGGCTGAAGAGCACAAGCACCTCGCTTCGCTGGAAGCCTTGAAACAGACCCTGATCGCCCAGAATGCCTGAATTTCGGGAAATCACCGGGAATGGCAGGCTCTCGGGCTCCGTTCCTATCGTTTTGATGCGGAACGGGGTGCACAAATGATGTCTGAGCCGTCCCCGGTTCGACCCGGCCCCTGAGAATTTCGCCGGTTGTGTATCGTCGGGGGGATAGCCCCGGCATGCGGAAAACGGTTCAATCCGCATCCGATCAACGCTTTTGCGGTCCCGCTGTTTTGTGCCCGGAAAAGCAAACGCACGGGGTCGAAAAAAACGGTGAAAATACCGCGATCGGGTGGCCTGGAAAACGGGTAATTTGTTTGGTCCGGGGGCTTTTGAAACAGTATAATATTTCCGTACCAACGTGCCGCAAAGGCCCCGGCCGTAATCAGGGAAAAGGTTTGACAACCTTGCAATTAGTGGTTTATATTTACACACTTTCAACTTTCAAATTCGAAAAGGGTTAACAAGAATGAGCCAATATCAGGTCAAAGCGGGGCCGGAGGCTTTTTTACCTCCTGCGGCAGCATGCATGGGGGTTGTGTTACCGGATCCCGGAGAATGTCATATAGAGGGGAGGATCGCCCCGGAAGAGGAAGGGCTTGAGTTTGCAGCGCGGAAACTGTTAGGGGCCAAAGTGCCCACCATTTTCCCCGGACCTCTGGTCCTTTGGAAATGGAACGAAAAGGCGGCTCAAAAAGCCAAAGTCATTCGCGAACTCGCGAACGCGCTTCCCGCAAGATTGATCGCAATGGCCGACTACCGGCCCAAATATCCGAAAATCTATCCCGAGATTGAAATCAACCCCAACCATCCCAACCTGACCATTTGGCACAACAAAATCGACGTCTGCATGTTTGTCGGTGTGCACTGTCACCAGGCCAACCTCGCACTCAAGATCATTCGCGGCGGCACCGATTGCTACACCATCGCCATGTGCGCCCAGGCGGGGCACGAAGATGCCTGCATGTCGTTCCGCGATGCCACCGTGGAAAAGATCGTGAAGCTGACGGAGACGGTCAAAAGGTTGAAGAAAGAAGGCGTGAAAAGCGAAGCCGAGGCTTTCACCCAGCTCAAGATGGACCGCACCGGGGTGGTTGCCTAGGATTCGAATACATGAACTTTTGTTGGTTATGAGATCATCGATACACCATTTTAAGCGTCATTTCTGAGGGAGTGATTTTATGAATAAAGAGGTTGAGGTTCCTAAAGACAGAATTATACGATCGCAGCACGTTGCGCTGGGCACCAAGAACAAGAAAGGCCAGACCTACACCGACGTCAACGAAATGTTCTACAAAGCCGAACGCACTCCGAGTTTTCTGACCGGCAGTGAAGTGATCCGCGATGCCATCAAGCGCGCCAGTGTGGGCACCTCCGTTGCTTACCCGATCACGCCTCAGAGTGAAGCCGCGGCTCTCATCGGTGAGCTGTACGCCGAGGGATATCTGGAAGATTATTTCCGCGGCGAGAGCGAATTCGCCGTCATGGGGCAATGCGCCGGCGCTTCGTTCGGGGGACACCGCGTGTTCACCACCACCGCCGGGCCGGGCACCCTGCGCGCCATGGAAAACTTCCCCATGTGGGCGGGCTCCAGGCTGCCGATTCAGGTGTGCGTGACCATGCGGGGCATCAACTCGCCGCTCAGCATCCAGCCCGACACGCTGGAGCTGCATTATCTGCTCGAAACCGGCATGCTCGTTTGGCACGCCGAGACCGCGCAGGACCTGTTCGATTTCATTCTTAAAGGGTTCATCGTCGCCGAGCAGCCCGATGTGCATCTGCCCATCGCCACCTGTTGCGACGGTTTCTTCGTGACCCACACGAAAGACACCGTCGAGCTGACGCCTGAAGACATGACGCTGACGCCTTACGATCCGTACAAATCCCCGGTTCCCTGCATGGACATGGAATGTCCTCCGGTCCGCATGATGCGGGATCCGTTCGTCATGAAATCCAATTACATCAGCTTCGCCACCCACGCTTCCTGGCAGCAGGAAGTCCGCGCCGCCGTCGAGCGTTCCAGAAAGCACACCGAGCTGCTTCTGGATGGCCTGATCGACACGCACAACATCGATCGGGAAATTCTCATCGTTTCCTCCGGCACCGCTGTGTCGCAGGGACGCGAAGCGATCCGCTTGCTGGAAGAAGAAGGCATCAAAGTGGGTCTGGTGAAAATCAAAACCATCCGCCCGTTCCCGCATCAGGAACTGCGCGAGGCTTTGAAAAACGCCAAACACATCTTCGTTCCCGAGTTCAACATGGCCGGCTGGCTGGCCCGCGAGATCAAAGCGATTCTTCCGGACAACGATCGCGTCGTCTGCGGCCCGCATGTTGCCGGCGGCATGACCCTGCCTTCCGAAGTGATCGTGGAAGAGATCAAAAAACACCTGGGAATGCAGACCGCAACTTTGGCGAGCCGCGGCAGCTAGGCCACAGGAGCCGATTTGATTTGAAATCATTACAAACATTTCCCGGTTGGGAAATCACCGATAGAGGGAAACCATGAGTAAGGAAAAAATCAACATTAGCGAGGACCTGGCGGACATCATGCCGCCGGAGTACCAGGAGCTGGTGGAGACCGCCACTTACGGCAAAGAGGGCCGCGGCTGGAAGGACATCGGCAGCTCCAAAGAGCTGATCGAACAGCATTCCCTGTGCGCCGGCTGCCCGGAGTCCATCGCGTTCCGCTACATCCTGGCGAGCCTTCCGGCTCCCGAGGACACCGTGTTCGTCGGTTCCACCGGCTGCACCAGCCTGGTGTTCCCGCACGTTGCCGTGCAGAACATCCATTCCCTGTTCGGCAACCAGAACGCCATCGCTTCCGGGTTGTGGCGTACTTTGAAATCCCGCTTCCCCGACAAGCAGAAAGACGTCGTGGTGCTGGCGGGAGACGGCGCCACCGTCGACATCGGCCTGGACATGACCATGCAGTCCTGGTTCCGCCAGGAACGCTTCACCACGATCTGTTACGACAACGAGCTGTACGCCAACACCGGCGGACAGGAAAGCGGACTGATGCAGAAAGGCTTCGTTTCCAAGATGGCTCCGGTCGGCAAGCAGTTTGAAAAAGTCCGGCTGCCGGAAATCGCCCGCGAAGCCGGCTGTCATTACGTCGCCCTGCTCACCGTGAGCAAACCGAACCGCGTGGAAAAAGCCGTCAAGAACGCCATCTACGTGGCCCGGGAGCTGGGACCGACCTACATCCAGCTTTACACGCCCTGCATCCTCGAAATCGGCAAGCAGAGCATGGAAGGCCTGGATGAAATGAAAGACGCTGAATCCATCGGCGGCAGGTTCGTCATGAAGGAATACGTCACCGACGAGGCCAAGGAACTGTTGGCCCGCATCGATGCCGAAGAGAAAGCCAAGAAAAAAGCCGCGAAGGCCAAAGCCAAAAAGCCTGTCACCGCGAAATAGAACTGAGGAGAAAAAACGTTATGTTTAAGAGGATGAATATCCGTATTTCGGGCCTCGGTGGTCAGGGAGCCGTCACCGCGGCTCATATCCTTGCCATGGCGGCAAACAAGGATGGAAAGTATTCCATCTCCAATCCGTTCTTCGGCGCCGAAAAGCGCATGGCGCCCGCAGAAAGCTACGCCCGCATCGGTGTGGAGAAGATTTACGACCGGGGTGAACTGGTCTATCCGGATGTGATCATGATATTCCATCCTCAGGTCATCACCATGCAGAAAAGCTACACCGCGCCGTTCTATTCCGGCATCAAGGAAAACGGGCTTATCATCATCAACACCAGCGGCGATCTGCTCACGGATGAAGATCACAAGCGTCTGGAGGATCTCAACGTCGCGGTTATGAACCACGACGCCACCAAGCTGGCTCTGGAAATCGGCGGCACCGAGCTTTCCACCAACATGGCCATGATCGGCGCCTGCGCGGGCGTCACCGACATCGTGTCCCTGAAGGCATTGGACGAAGCGCTGCAGGACCGCTTCGGCAAGAAATACGTCGCTTCCGGCGGAACCGCTTCTTTGGACGAGGCGATCAAAAAGAAATACGCCAAAAAAGAGATGCTGCTCAAGAAAAACATGGACACGATCACCAAGTCCCATGAGTTGGCCGTGGCCTGGGCGGAAAAAGCCCAACCGGCTCTGGCAGGCATCGGAGCCACGATTTAGAACAGCGTTTCTCAGTGCGCCGAAGCCGTTTCCGGTTCGACAGTCTCTTTTAAATTTTCAACCCAAGGAGAACTAAGTGTATAACGTAGCGTTTGTGGATGACGACAAGTGTATCGCCGAAAAGGGATGCCGGCTTTGCATCATGTACTGCCCCGAAGCGGACACGATCATGTTGGATGAGAAGAAAATGAAAGCCTTGGTCGTGACGGAGCGGTGCAAGGGCTGCGATTTGTGCAAAGTGGTCTGCAGCACTCACAACGCCATCAGCATGCACCCCGTGGATCCGACGACCGGAAAGATACAGCTTGGCGAGAAAGAAGCGGAAGCCGCCGGCCTCGGCCAGGCATACTCAGGCTAGATCCCGAGACTTATCTTCGCATTTTTCAGATAACCCATGGTTCCGGCCATGGGTTATTTTTTTTGCAGAACCTTTTCCTTCGGGAAATGTTTGCAGCAACTCCTGACAGATGAAAAGCACGTATAGATTGGAGCCGACCATGGCAGACACCTTTTCCAAAGAAATCGAATGCGTTCTTTGTAAAAATATCTTTTCCCCGGTCATCGAGCCCGAAGAAGGCAAATCCACTTACAAACTGTATTGTACCTCCTGCGTCGAGTGGCGTCCTATTTCCCGTAAGGACCCGGTGCGGGCGACCCTGCGCCAGGTATTGCAGATCGATGGCGAGGCCCTGGCGCTGGCACTGCAAAGCGTGGTGGCCCGGTGCACCTGCGGCGGCAGTTTCAGCCACGATGCCGGGGAACGCTGCCCGGACTGCATCGGCAAGATCCAGGTGGAAAACGTCAAGGCGGGGCGAACCGGGACCGATGATTTTTACTGTCCCTGGGACCTGGAAGCGTTGAAAAAATTCGAAGGCAAGATTTTCGACTACATCTACCAGAACATCCAGTCGAAAGAGGAAAACCTCACGACCCTGATCGAAAAATTCGAGTCCGGCCAGATCGATGCGGAAACCTACATGGAAGCGGTGGAGTCGCTGCCGTTCCGCGAGGCGAAACAGGTGGCCGCCATCCAGACCTGGGCGATGATCGTCGGGCCGGACATCGTGTTCCGCGCCGCCGAGGAGCACGGGCTGGTCGAGCGTTACGGCACCCGCATCCTGGTGAGCATCGCCGACGGGCTGGAGATAAGCACCGGGCGGTCGGTGCTGGCGACCCTGTCCCGGGAGAAGAACAACTGGGACGGGCCGGTGCACAAGGAGCTGGAGACCTTCATCAAGAAAATCGGCGGCGGGTTTTAAAAAAAATCGGCGATTTTCGGCAAAAAAAGGAATCCTTTGCGCGAACCCCACATCCTATATGTATTGCCGTAATACCTTCCCGTTAGCAGACGCCCCCGCAAGGGGGCGTTTTTTTTTGTCAGTTTTCGGGGGCATCCCGGCGTTCCAGGATCGAAACGCGGGTCTCCTCGCCGTTGGCGCGGATTTCGGGGATGTACATCGCATGCCCCAGAACCGGCAGCGCGTGGAATTCCCCCGGCACCTCCGCCCGCAGCTCGTAGCGGATCTCCCACACCCCCTGCGGCAGCTTGTCGATGAACAGCGCCGTCTTGCGGTCGCGCAGCTCCTGATGCACCCAGCGCGTGCGCCCGGTGTGATCCTGTGAGTCGCCTCCCGGCACCGGGGCGATCGTCGAGGCGTCGAACGACGCCGGGGCCGGTTTCATCTTGCGATCCACCGCCGAGGACTTCAACTCCCGTGCGTACAACGACTGCCCGCTGCGCAGCCGCACCGCCTCGAAGCCCGCCGGTTTGAGGTCTTCGACGATGAGGTACTCGTAGTTGTTTTTTGTTTCGATCGTCACCACCGTTTCGATGCGCGTGCCGCTCCGCACCGCGTCCCCCGCCTTCAGCGGAATTTTTTCGAACACGTAGCCTTTCAGCAGCGTCGGCCGGCCCACCAGCTGGTAATAATCACGCCTGAGGAAAATTTCGTTGCCGGCCGCAAGCACCGGTTCCTCGAGGCTGAAGAACTTCGCTTGAATGGAAAAGTAAAGCGGCCCTTCGCCTTTGTGCCGCACGAGGCGGACCTGATTGGTCCCATCCTCGACCAGCTTGCGGTCGATGCGGTAGGCCGTCGGCGCCGACAGCACGTCTTCGACGCGCGTTTTGCCCAGCGACGTTCCGTTCACCCACAACTCGTATTCCATCCTGCCGCTCAGCTCGCCCGAGGCGCGCAGGTAATCGTTGAGCGCCAGCACCACCATCGCCGTGTCGCGCGTGTTGCTCCAGTGCGAACCGCGCCGGTTTTTCACCAGCCAGTTCATCACCGGCTCCACCAGCGGGTTTCCCGGGTCGATCGTGATCAGCGCCGAAAGCGCGAACGCCGTCGCCTCCACCCCGCCCTCCGACCAGCGCCGGAAAATCCCGTCTTCGCCCCAATGGGCGGTTTTCAGGATCCAGGGCTGCACCTTCTTTTTGCCGCGCTGGATCGCCGAGCTGTCCGGCGTCTGATCCAGCACCACACCGTTTTCCAGGTTTTCGATCAGGATGAGCGCCTTTTTCTTTTCGCCGTAGTGGTGGGCGCTGAGCGCCAGCAGCGCGCGCGCATACGCGTTGAGCTGCGTGCGCTTCGACCACAGGTTTGCGAACGCCTGCGCTTGCAGCTTGCCGCGTTTTTTCGCTTTCACCGCCGCGTGCCGGGACGCAAGCGCGTGCAGCATGAAGGCCTGCAGATCGAGCCGGTTTTCCGCCTCCACCAGTTGCGTGTCCAGGAATTTCGCCGCCCGCGACCGCACCCCCGATTCCACCTCCACACCCGCGCCCTGCGCGAGCGTCAGCCCCCACAACACATAGGCGGACATGAAACCGTCGCTCTCGCCCTTCTTCCACCAGCCCCAGCCGCCGTCGGCGTGCTGGAAATCGTACAGCCGGTCCAGACCCTTCTCGATCATGGCGTCGAGCTCCTTCATGTTTTTTCTGCCCTTGGGATGGGTCTTCGCCGCGGTTTCAGGATCGATGCCGCCGCGGAAAATCCGTTCGCCGACCGCTTCGCGTTGCAATCCCAGATCCGCGAGCGTTTTCGCCGTGATCACCGCCGGCAGAAACCGGCTCATCGTCTGTTCCGTGCAGCCGTAGGGGTAATCGATGAGGTAGGGCAGCGCATCCAGCATCGTCACTGCGATGCTCGGTGCGACCTGCAGCGTGAGTTCGGTGGATTTGGCTTTGCGTTCTTTAGGAATGTCAAACCCCACCGTGAGATCGGAACCGGACATCTTGCCCGATCTGGCGATCAGCTTCTCCACGCCGTGCTCGTGCACGGGATAGGATTTTTCCATCGCATCCGCGTGCGTCTTGCCCGCGGCGGTCACGCGGATGCGCGCTTCACCGGGCCGCTGCGCCGACACGAACCAGTCCACCCGCGTTTCCCCGTTGGCGGCGATTTTAAGCGGATCGCCCCTGCCCACCTTCTTGCCGTTCTGCATGCGGGCCGAGACGCTGATCCCCTCCACATCGAGGGCGGGGCGGACGGTCATCGCCTGTTCCGTGTTGTTGTTGATGAGCGCCGAAAGCGTCAGGCTGTCGCCCACCACAAAAAACCGCGGCGCCTGCAGGCGCACCGTGAGGGGTTTGCGGGTGCGGGTTTCGCCGGTGGCGATGCCGAACCGGTTGCCCTGCGTCACCGCGCGCGCCGTGGCTTTCCACTGCGTCAGCGAGTCGGGGAATTTCACCTTCACCCTGGCCTTGCCGTGCGCATCCGTCCTGAGATCCGGCTGCCAGAACGCGGTCGAGCGAAAATCCGATCGCACCGTCACCGCGGCCTCGCCTCCTCCGCCGGCGTCGGCTTCCATTTCAAACGCCGCCGCTTCCTCCGCCACCATGCTGTCGTCGGCGAACGCCTCGCTGCGGCTCTTTGCCGCCGGGGCCGGTGCGCGTGCAGACAGTCCCTGTATCGACTTTCCGTCTTGCCGGTAGCTGCCGGCGGACCCGCTTCTTTGACCGACGATATTGCTGCGTGCTTCTTCTTTGTCTCCTGTCTGCAACCGCGCGTCGATCAATCGTCCTTCACCGTCTTCCACCAGTTTCATGTAGCGGCGGAAGTTGAACGTGCTCACGGTCTGCGGACGCTGAATGCGCTTCCGGCCGAAGAAAAACTGCCGCGGATCCGGGGCCATCTCTTCCTGAATGGTGTAGACCGAGGCGTCCGCCACGCCCAGCGCCACCTCCGCCGACACCGGTTTTCCCGCGTGATCGGTGGTGGTGACCGTGTATGTGCCTTCCTCCCGCGGCTCGTACCCTTCCCGGTCCGCGGCCACCGACACGTTGAGGAAGTTTTTCACCGGCGGCACCACCACCTGCTTCGTGTCCTGATAGATCTGCCGGTCGTTCACCATCACCGCGTTCAAAAAAATGTTGGGGACGTGTTTTTCCCCGATGGCGAGCTCGATGAGTTTCACCGATCCGGTGAGATGCACCAGCCGGTGGCTCAACAGGTCGTCCCCTTCGACGCTGAACAGAACGTGACGGCCGCTCGCAGGCGCCACCAGCATGACCGGAGCCGTTTGACCGGCCTGAAAGGTGTCCTTATCGACGATGATCTGAAGCCCGCCCGGCCGCATGCCCAGATGCGCTGTGTCGCCCGTCGCCACCCAGACCGTCGTTTCCGCCTTGATGGGAACGCGGTGTTTCTCCTCGCTGGTGAACGCGATGCGGTAATAGCCCTCGCGCTCGGGCGTGAAAGTGAACAGTGCTTCCCCCTCCGCGTTGGTCGCCACCCGCTGCTTGAGGATTTCGTCGTGCTGGTAGCCGCGGAATTTCAAACGCCAGGAGGGACCACCGGGAACCGGGGGCGGCGGCGGGAACACAATGCTCGCCTTGCGCGCCGCCTCGAGCGCCGCACCCTGCACCTCGCGTCCTTGCGGATCGATCCAGATCTCGAACCAGAAATCCCGCGTCACGCGGATCTCCCCCGCCGCCTGCACCGGCTGATCGTTGGCATCCAGGGATTTGATCTCGGTGTCCAGCCGGTCCTGCGGCCGGTAGATGCGGTGCTTGGGATTCAGGTAGACGTAGTATTTCTGTTTCGTCACGCGCACGCTGCCGCGGCCGACGATCTCCCTTCTGGAGGCGTCGGTCACGCGTGCCTCGATCGTGTATTCCAGGTCCTGCCCGCTGCGCTTCGTGTCGAAACTGAAACGCGCCCGCCCCTCCGGATCGGTTTTGAGCACCTGCCGCTGCATCTGCTGCCCCCGGCCGCCCCAATGGCGCGGCGTGCGGTCCTCGTAGTACCAGGGATAGGGCCGCTCGGGCCGCCATGCCGGATAAAACGGGCGCTGGTAGAGAAACACCTCCACGTTCGCGTTGGCCACCGGCCCGCCGAAATAGTATTCCGCGTCGATATCGACCGTTACTTTGTCTCCGAGCTGGAACGATTTCTTTTTGTCGTCTTCCTCGGGCGTCGCCACGCGCACCGAAAATTCCGGCAGCTTGTATTCCTCCAGGGCGAACAACGAAGCGTCGCCGATGTGTTTTTTCCTGCCCTCGATCCAGAAGCTCACGCGGTACGTTCCCAGCGGCATGGTTTCGGTCAGCGCGAGCTCGCTCCAGGCGCTGCCGAAATCGTTGAGCTTCAAAGCACCTTCGGCCACCTTCGCGCCTTTCGGGTCGGTGATCTTGTATTCCACCGTGCTGCCGGACGGCGTCGAATACAGCGAGCCGTCGTAAGTCCTCGCGGTGAGTTTCCACTCGGCCGTTTCGCCGGGCCGGTAGGCGGGCCGGTCAGTGAAGGCGTACAGTTTCCACTGCGCCCGGTCGAGATGATAGCGGCGGTTGTGGCCGATGCCGAAGGCCTGCCGGTCGCTCTCGAGAGCCGCGGCGAACAGTTCTTCGCTGTGGCGCGAATCCTTCAGCTCGAAACGCGCCAGCCCGTCGGCGTCGGTCTGCGCCGTGCGGTCCGACCACACCCATTTGCGGCCGGTGTAGTGACGCTCCCAGAGCGCGACCCGTGCGTTTGCGATCGGCGCGCCGCTCATCGCGTCGCAGAAGTAGACCAGAGCCTGCTTGCCCGTGGTTTTGAGCACCAGCGCCGCTTCCGTGACGAGGATCAGGTCGCGGGCGCGCGCGCCGCCTCCCGTCGCTTCCAAGATGTAAGCGCCCGGCGGCAGTTTCTTTTTGAAGGCGATGGTTTTCTGTCCCGGCTTGTGTTTGCCGTCGTCCTCGGTGTCCTCACTCCAGGAGGTGAATTTCTTTTTCAGACGCAGGTTGATCTGGTGGATCCAGTCGTGCGCGCCCTTGTCCTTCTCGAAATTCACATCGCGCGTCAGGTCCACCGCATACAGCGCCAGCCCCGCTCTCTCGACGTTGCGCCAGTGCAGGCGCACCTCGATTTCCGAATCGGGCACGAACACATGGCCGACGCTGAGGTTCAGCACCGGCTTGGTGATGGTTTCGATCCGGCGTTGGGCCGCATCGAAATGCCGCGTCTCGCCTTTTTTGAATTCCCGCACCAGCCGCCGGTACAGTTTGAGTGCTTTCACGTGATCCCGTTCCTGCCGCTGCCCGCCGTTCTCCAGCACGACGACGTTGCCCTGGTTGTTCAGCCACTCCGCGTATTGAAACAGCGCGTCGTCGTACCACTCGAAGGTTTTGCCCGCGGCGATCACCGCCTCGAACGCCTCGGGAACGCGCTCGCGCTGTTCCCATCCGCCCCGCTGCTTGAGCGTCATGGCGAGCAGGTACTGCGCCCGCACCCGGTCCTGTTCGCTCTTTGAAATTTTCAGCGCGTTCTCCACGATGGCGACCGGAAGCATGTTGCCGTAATACCCGTAGTAGTAATACGGCTCGCGCCAGTGCGGGCTGGCGATGTTCCAGACCATGCCGAGATAGCGCGTGCGCGCCAGCTCGATGTCCTTCGCCCCCGCCCACCAGTCCAGGGCTTTCTGGTAATGCGTCCAGCCCTGGCCCCAGTTTTTCGATCTGGAGCGCAGCCACCAGAAATCCCCCAGCGATTCGTGCACCTCCGCCCACACCCGGTCCTTTTCTTCTTCGCGCGTGATGTCGCGGATGAGAAAGTCGAGCTGCCGCCGCGCCCGGTCGAACGCCGAGGCGTCGGCTTGTTTCGTCGCCGCCTGTTCGCGCCACAGCGTGTCCGCGATCCTGAAATCCACCCAGCGTCGTTCTTTGAGATCCAGCTCCAGCGCGTTGGTCTGCGCGTACAGCTTGTGCGCTTTCGCGAAGGAACCCTGCCGATAGAATTTTTCCGCCTCGGCTTTCAGGCGCTGGTAATCGGCGGGCGCGGCGCTCAGAGCCGGTGCGTTGAGTGCAAGCAGGATCGTGATAAACAGGAAATAGAGAAAGAGGGAAACAGCAGGCCGCCCCGCGGCAAAGGACAGAGAACGCATGGGAATTCCTCCACTCGCATGGAAACGCTCAGCGCGTGTACCGGTGAACGAGGGTCTCGACCGAACCGAGGTAGGCGTTTCCAAAGAGATTGAGATGGTTGAGAAGGTGGTACAGGTTGTACAGGTCCTTCCTTTCTCCGTAACCGGGATTGAGCGGGTGCACCTCATCATAAGCCTTGTAGAAGGCCTGTGGCAAGCTGCCGAAAAGCTCGGTCATCGCGAGGTCGGATTCGCGCAGGCCGAAATAGGCGGCGGGATCGAACAGGCAGGGAGTCTGGTCCGCAGACGCGAAATAATTGCCCGACCACAGATCCCCGTGCAAAAGCGCCGGCTTCTCGCCCGTCACATCGATGAGGTCCGCCAGCTTCTCGCACAGCGCATCGATCTTTTTGTCGAGCGCCGCGGGCAATAGACCGGATTTACGCGCCAGTGCCTGCTGAAACCGCAGGCGGTGTTCGCGAAAGAATACCAGCGCGTCTTTCTCCGGCGTGTTTTTCTGCACCGTCGAGCCGATGAAGTTGTCGTAGTCGAGGCCGTGGTGGTCCCAGTGCGTGCGGTGCAGGTTGGCCAGGGTTTCGGCAAAGCGCGGATAAAACCCGTCCGCGGGCGATCCCTCTTCGATGTATTCGAGGATGAAATAGCGCGGGCAGGCTCCGGGCTCCAGCGCCAGCGGCTTGGGGACGCGCGGTCCGTTCCTGGCGGTGCGCAGAAGCTGGAGTCCGCGCGATTCGGCCGGGAACAGGTCCTTGGGCGGGCGGGCGTTGTATTTCAGGAACACCTTTTCCCCGTTGGAGAGGGTGAGGATCTGCGTCTGGTTGATGGAGCCGCCGCCCACCGCGCGGGAGGATTGAATGCCGATGTCTTCGCCGAACACCGATTGCAGGAGGGTGCGGATCACCTCGTTCATGGCCGGATTCCGGTGCGTTCGCGGATGAAGTTCAGGATCTCGGGACAGGTGCGCTCGATGATCTGAAACACCGTGTCGAAGCCCATGGCGCCACCGTAGTAGGGGTCCGGCACGTCCATATCGCCGTTGCTGTCCGGGTCGAAGGAGCGGAACAGCCGCAGCCGTTCCGCAAGCCGCGGGTCGGGACAGAGGCGGAACAGGGAATCGAGGTTGCTCTGGTCCATCGCCAGGATCAGGTCCTGCTCCGGGAAATCCGCCGCCGCGAACTGTTGGGCGCGCGAGTTGAGGACGACGCCGTGCTGGCGCGCCTTGCTCTGCGCGCGCGAATCCGGCGGAGAGCCCACATGCCAGTCGCCCGTGCCCGCCGAGCTGATGGCGATCTTGTCCTGCAGCCCGTGCTCGGTCACCAGTTTTTCGAACACCCCCTGGGCCATGGGGGAACGGCAGATGTTTCCCAGACACACAAAACAGACTCGATACATACCGGCTTCACACCTTTCGCTCGCACGCCTCTCGCAACAAAGCGGATTCTGAAAGAGGCGCGACGGAATTGCTAAAAAACCCCTCCCGGCACCATGCGCAGACACCGGCCGGGGCCTGCGGAATTCAGGGCGAAAGGGATCTCGGGGATTGATTTCGCTGGCGATTGCGTTTAAGATTGGCGCGTCACCTGCAAAAATCATTGTATAAAACTGCTTTGCACCCAGCAACCCAATCTTGAACCCCCATACAGCGAGGATGGAAGCGTGATCGAGCGCTACACGCTGCCGGAAATGGCGGCAATCTGGGAGCCGACCCACAAGTTCAATGTCTGGCTGAAAATCGAAATACTGGCCTGTGAGGCGCTCGCAGAGCGTAAGGAAATTCCGGCCGCGGCGGTGGAGGACATCAAGAAGCACGCCCGCTTCGACATCGAGCGCATCGAAGCCATCGAAAAGGAGGTCAAGCACGACGTGATCGCCTTCCTCACCTGCGTCGGCGAAAACGTCGGGGAATCCGCGCGTTTCCTGCATCTGGGCCTGACTTCCTCGGACGTGCTCGACACCGCGTTTGCCGTGCAGCTCAAGGACGCGGCCAATCTCATCCTCAAGGAACTCGCCCATTTCGCCGCCGCCATCAAGAAACGCGCGCTCGAGCACAAAAACACGCCGATGATCGGCCGCTCACACGGTATCCACGGCGAGCCCATCACCTTCGGGCTGAAGCTCGCGATCTGGTACGAGGAGATCCAGCGCAACATCGAGCGCATGAAGCGCGCCAGGCAGCGCATCGCCGTCGGGCAGATCTCCGGCGCGATGGGAACGTTTGCCAGCGTCGATCCGGCGGTCGAGGCGCACGTCTGCAAAAAACTGGGCCTCAAACCCGCGCCCGTCTCCAGCCAGATCATTCAGCGCGATAGGCACGCCGAGTATTTCACCACCCTCGCCATCCTGGGAGGGACGCTGGACAAGATCGCCACCGAGATCCGCCACCTGCAGCGCACCGAGGTTCTGGAGGCGGAGGAATTTTTCTCGGCCGGCCAGAAAGGGTCCTCGGCCATGCCGCACAAACGCAACCCCGTGGTTTCCGAGCAGATGTCCGGATTGTCGCGCGTCGTGCGCGCCAACGCGCTCGCCGCCATGGAGAACATGCCGCTGTGGCACGAGCGCGACATCAGCCATTCCTCGGTCGAGCGCGTGATCGGGCCCGACAGCACCATCCTCATCCACTACATGCTGAAACGCATGACCCGGATGATCGACAACCTGGTGGTGTATCCGGAAAACATGATGAAAAACCTCGAGCAGACGCGCGGCCTCGTGTTTTCGCAGAACGTCATGCTGGCGCTGATCCGCAAGGGCGTGAGCCGCGAGGACGCGTACCGCCTGGTGCAGCGCAACGCCATGCCGGTGTGGGAGCAGGGCAAGGATTTTTCCACCCTGCTGAAAAAAGACAAGGAAATCCAGCAGCACCTGACGCAGAAAGAAATCGAGAATGCCATGCAGTTGAAAAACCAGTTTAAAAATGTCAACACCATCTTCAAACGCGTGTTTGGATGAAAATAATGGGGAGACCATGAAACGCCAGGAAAAACTCTACGAAGGCAAAGCCAAGATCATCTACGCCACCGACGACCCGGATCTGGTGATCCAGTATTTCAAGGACGACGCCAGCGCGTTCGACGGCGTCAAGAAGGGCACCATCGTCGATAAAGGCGGCATCAACAACCAGGTGTCCACCAGGATTTTTCAATACCTCGAAGAGCAGGGCGTCGCCACGCATTTCGTCGAGATGCTTTCCGACCGCGAGATGCTGGTGAAAAAGCTCGACATCATTCCCGTCGAAGTGGTGCTGCGCAACGTCGCCGCCGGCAGCCTGTGCAAGCGCCTCGGCATCGAGGAAAAAAAGGTGCTCGAACCGCCGGTCCTCGAGTTTTTTCTCAAAAACGATCCGCTGCACGATCCGATGATCAACGATTCGCACTGCATCACCTTCGGCTGGGCGAGCGAGGAAGAGATCGCGCTGCTCAAGGAGAAGGGCAAAACCGTCAACCGGCTGATGTTCGAATTTTTCAAGCAGAGGCAGATCCGGCTGGTGGATTTCAAGCTCGAGTTCGGCCGACACAAAGGCGAGGTGCTGCTCGGCGACGAGATCAGCCCGGACGGATGCCGGCTGTGGAACTGGGACACCGGCGAGAAGATGGACAAGGACCGGTTCCGCTTCGATCTCGGCAGCGTCGAGGAAAAATACCAGGAAGTCTACCACCTCGTGTGCGGGGAGCCAGGCTGACCCGCTTTACCCAATGTCCGTTCTTTACTTCGCCTACGGCTCCAACCTCGACTGGCCGCAGATGCAGAGGCGCTGCCCGTCTGCTGAATTCGTGTGCGTCGCCGAACTGAAGAACCACCGCCTCGGGTTCACCCGCTGGTCGCCCAGCGCCAACCGGCGCTGCGGCGTGGCCGACGTGCTTCCCGACAACGATCAAAGCGTGTGGGGTGTGGTGTACCGCATGCATGCGGATGAATTCATCGCGCTGGACGCCATCGAAGGCTACGACCCGCAACGGCAAGTGGAAGCCGGAGCGTACAGCCGTAAAGAAACCGTGGTGTGGGAAAGCGGGAACAACGGCGACACACGGACGGTGGAGCTGTATCAGGTTCACAACCCCACGCAAACCTATCCCACCAGCGCGGTCTACAAAGCGCATCTGGTGCGCGGCGCGCACCACTGGCGACTGCCTGTAGCCTACATCGCCTTCCTCGAAGCCATCCCTGTGGATGGAATTTGAAGGTCTTGCTGATTCCTTCTCACCTCAACCTTCTTCTCCTTGCGGGACCTTTGTCATGCTTCGACAGGCTCAGGGTGACGAATCCGCCTCACCCAAGCCACCTCCCGTATTTAATGAGCGGGTGGCGAGCTTTGCTTGACCTCCCTCCAGGGGAGAGGTTTTTTTTAGCTTCTCTGTTTCGGTTTTTCTTTGCGTTCTTTGCGCCTTTGCGTTGAAAAAAAAGCTTTTCCAGAAACCTTTGAACAACGGCTGATCCTAAAAAAAACAAAAAATCAGATCACCACAAAGGCGCAAAGAACGCAGAGTGTCCAAGACCTGAGGCAATCGTTCAACGCCAATCACAAGATAAAGAAAAATGACAAAGGATGGGACTTCCCTTTTCTTGCTTTTATCCCAAGCCTTCATCCTGTTCATCCTGTCGAGCTTTTTACTCTATGTCTGAAGGGAGCGGCGGGTGTTGCGCGAGGCTTGCTTTTGTGGAGAAACGACGGTCGCGGTAGTGCGCGCTGAAAAGTGTGGCGGCAGGGGTGCGGGGAGCTACAGCTCCTTGCACTGCATTTTTGTCGGGGGCTGGGCCTGGCATTCGATGGATTCGGTCATGCCGTTGGCGGCGCCGCCGCAGGCGGTGCTGATGCCGACCATCATCGTTTCCTCTTTTTCCATGCCCTTGATCTCCTGGCAGACTTCCTTGTCCTTGTAGACGATGCAGACGTGGCACTGCCACTTGTTGCCCGTCCAGATGAGGGTGAAGGAGAGGTAGCTGACGAACAGCAGAAATCCGATGGTGAGAAATGCGCCTTTGTTCATGAGCGTTCAGCGTGCGTCGGGCTGGGAGGCCGTTTCCGGAGTGCCGTTGGAGAAATAATGTTTGCGGTAGAACACGAGTTCTTCCAGCGATTCCCGCACATCGACGCTGGCCAGGTGCACCTGGCTTTTCTTGGGAAATTTCGGGCCGTTGGGAAACCAGCGCCGCACCACCTCCTTGATCGAGGTGACGTCGATGTTGCGGTAGTGCAGGTAGTCGTTCAGGTTGCGCATGTATTTGACGAGAAAGCGGCGGTCGTGCGAGATCGAATTGCCGCACAGGGGCGTCGTGTTGGCGGGGCAGTATTGCTTGATGAACTCGAGCGTGCTCTTTTCCGCTTCCTTGAGGGTGATGGTCGATTTGCGCACCCGCTCCACCAGCCCGGAAGCGGTGTGGTGCTGGGTGTTCCATTCGTCCATGCGGTTCAGGATCTCGTCGTTCTGGTGGATCGCCAGGCACGGCCCTTCTTCCAGGATGTTGAGGTCCCCGTCGGTGACGATGGTGGCGATTTCGATGATCGTCTCGATTTCCGGGTCCAGACCCGTCATTTCCAGATCCATCCAGATCAGATTGTTCGGCGATTGCTGATTCATGATTCTTTCAATAAAAATAGTTCAGGGCGGCGAGGCCGGGTAAAAAGCTTCAACGCGATTGATTCTTCTGGATGATCTCTTCGACCGTCTCGTTGTTCATGAGCTCCATGAATTTGGGGTCCTGCACCAGCCGGTTGAGGTCGCCCTGCTGGATGGCGCGCATGAGTTCCGGGTCCTGCAGGATTTGCTGCATCTGCGGATCGTTTTCCAGGTTGCGGATCTTTTGCACCGTCTCCGGGTCCTCCAGCATCCGATCCTGCATCCGCTTGATTTTATCGCCGTTGCCCAGTTGCGGAGCGGACCGGGGAGCGGTGTTTTGCGAGACAACCGCATTGTTTTCAGTTTTTTGCGCGTGCCCGGCCGGCCCGTGGACGAGCCGGAACATTGCCCCGCCGCTGGAATCGGTCCGGTGCTCCGCCGCGAACGAGGCGTGCGCTGGGGACAGAAAAAACAGGCTCAAACCGGCGGCCATCGCTCGCATGTAGGATGAAAATTGCATTGCGCGGAAATGTTCAGGCAAAAACGGCCCGAAAGCAGCAAAATCATTTAAAAAATTGGATTTAATCACATCGATTGTAACTCAATTGCCTGCAAAACCAAACTCAAATCGAAAACCGCCCAACTGGTTGGCCGCGTTCAGCTGCCGGGAGCGGTCAGCTCCAGCGTGAGGCATTTGTTGGCGCCGCCCGCTTTCATGAATTCGCTCACCGGTTTCACCTGCACGTGGTAGCCCAGGCCTTCGAGTGTTTGCCGCAGGTCATCGCTTGCGTGATTGAGGAACAGGTTTTTACCGGCCAGCACCGCGTTGCAGGCGAACCGCACCGCATCCTCCGTGGCGATGGCGATGCGCTTGTCTTGCGGCAGCCGTTTTTCAATGGCTTCGCGCGACGCCGCATCGAACGCCCTGGGGTAATAAAACACATGCCCATCCAGCAGCGGGCAGAAACAGGTGTCCAGGTGATAAAACCGCGGGTCCACCAGTTTGAGGGAGATCACCTCGATGTTGAACAGGCGCGCCGCCTCGGCGTGTGCGGCGGGATCGGTGCGGAATCCGTGCGCCGCCCACAACAGATCCTGCCCCGGCTGAAACAGCGCGTCGCCCGCGCCCTCGAAAAAAACGCTGGGGTCCCAGTCGGCGATGCGGTAGCCCTGGGAGAGAAACCAGCCTTTGAAAAGAGGTTCTTCGCCCTGCCGTTCCTCGTGCCGGAAGCGGCTGGGAATGAACACACCGTTCCGCAGCAGCCCCGCGTTCGCCGTGAACACCATGTCCGGCAGCATCAACTGCGGTTGGATGCGGTTCACCTCCGCCACCTTCGCGAGAGAAAAATAAAAATCGTTCCACTGCATCTGTGCTTTTCTCGCGTCCACCGTGCCGATGCGTCCTTCCATCCAGGGATTGATCGTGTACTTCACGCCGAAATAATTTGGAGGACACATCAGAAATCGCGGTCGCATGCACCTCTCCCGTAAAAAGAGCGAAGCCTCAGTGAGTTCACCGAGACTTTAAAACAAAGGTTTGATTTTAGAGAAATTGCCGGATCGATGGCGCAGGGCGAACGGAAAAATGCAATCTGAGAATCGGGACTGAAAAAAAAGGAGATGGGGAAGGGCCCGGTCGTGGCGCCGTGCCCATCCCCGCAGAAAGGAGGAGAAAAGTAATAAAACCATCTTAAATTACGCAAATTAAAATAGAGTTAATCGGAGATTAAAATTTTTTAATGTTGCAAAAACGCAGCCCGTGCCGCCGGTATTTTTTCCTTGCCGCGGTTTTTATATGCGAACCCGTTATTCTTTCGGGAAAACCTGTTTTTCATAGGTGTTGCGCACCAGCACCAGATTATTTTCCAGCCACAGGTCGGCGAAGTTCTTCGGGTACTTGGCGAAACCCTTGATCTGTTGGATCGCGATGCGGGCGTCCCGGTACCAGGGGATGTTTTTCTTCTTTTTGAATATTTTTTTTGCGGCCTGCAGGTTTTCGACCGCGGCGTCCGGATTGCCGTTGCCGAACTGGCACAGCGCCAGTCCCACGTAACCCAGACCTTCATCCGGGCGCAGCGCGACGGCCTTTTCGTACGCCTGGATGGCGGCGGGGAAATTTTTCATGACCGCTTCGGTGTTGGCGAGGTGAAACTGGGCGTCGAAATGATCCGGCGACGTTTCGGTGAGCTCTTTGACCGTGGCCCGCGCCTTGGTGGGCTGACCGAGCTTGAGATACGTGCTCGACAGTTTGAGCCGCGCCAGCGCTGCGGTTTCAGCGGACGGGTTCGATTGCAGCAGCTGTTCCCAGGCCGCGACGGCTTCCTGAAAGAAACCGTCCTTGTCGAGCCTTTGCGCTTTTTCGACGAGGCTCTGCCCGGTTTCCGCGAACGCGCAGATTGCGGGCAGACCGGTCAGGGTCAACAACAGGAACGGAATCCACAGTCGAGTGTGGTATCGGGGGCGGAACGTTTGGCAATGCATGATGGTCTCTCTTTTGGCCGCGTTGTTCTCACGGGACCGGAACGACGGTTTCCTCCAGGAACAACGGGTCCGATTGTATCAGGGGCAGCAATGCCTTTTTCAGCATGCTTTCAAACTCGGCGTGATTGCGGTGGATTTTTTCCACGTCCTCAGGCCGGATATAAAAAATATTCGAGGCGGTGCCCTGCTGCGTGTGGATCACCGAGCGCTGGATCTCCATGCCGAGCTGGGCGAACACCTTGGTTTCCATCATGAAGGTGCCGATCAGGTCGTGCGTGGACAGCGTCACCGAGCGGCCGATGATCTTGATCTTGAGTTTGACGTCGCGGTAGGGGTGCTTTTCCCGCTCGTTGCTCAGGGTGCGGCCCTTGAAGATCGACGCGAACGAGTCCCCTTCGACCAGGATCCGCTTGAGGTCCTGCTTCACCTGCTTCTGCACGAAATAGAAATTCGAGTAGTCGATGCGGCTGTCCTCGCGCGACACCACCTTGAAAACGTCGAACGCGTTGTCGTTGAACGTCTGGATGTTGGCTTCCACGATGTTGAGCTGGTTGAAGGCCAGCACCGTGGAAACGTTGAACAAAAGCCCTTTCTGATCGCGCGCGCACACCACCAGCTCCGAAGGCTGGTCCGGCTTGAACAGAAACTCCACCGCCAGCTTTTCCTTCGAGCGGGAAAACGCATAGTAGGTTTCCAGCTGCGACTGCAAATCCTTGGGCAGGCGCACCATCTGCAAAAACTCCAGCTTCACCGACTGGGGGACCTCCTCGTGTTTTTTGTGGTGCAGCGTGTACTGGTAGAAGATTTTCAACTGCTCGATCTGCGTGGGCGACATCTTCATCTTGGTGCCCGCGCGGTCGGCGTAGGTGAGCAGCACCAGCATCTTCAGCCGTTCGCGGTCGTGCTCCACCAGGTCCCAGACCATCTCGTAGGTGTCGTCCGCCTCCGGGTCGAGCAGCATCAGATCGTACATGGTCAGATGCTTTTCCACCAGAAACGCCAGATCGTCCACGCGCTTTTTCTTGTCGGCATACCCCAGGCGGGCGAGGATGCCGGGGATCATGCGCGCGCCCATCATCTCTTCGTTGACGGATTTGTCCTCGGCGCCCTTGCCGATGTCGTGCAGCAGGACCGCAAGCCGGATCGCCGTTTTGTCCTTCAGGGAACGGTACAGCTCCACCAGGAACGCGTCGGCGTTCGGGTCGGTGTCGAGCAGGTTCAGCGCGTCGAGCGCCGAGAGGATGTGCATGTCCGTCGGGAATTTGTGCACGTAGATATCTTGTAAGAGGCCGCAGAGGTTTTTGAAATCCGGTATGAAGTAATTGCCGAGCAGGCCGAATTCGTGCAGCAGCCGGATCGCTTTGGAATAATACTGCCCTTCCATGACCCGCTTGAAAAAGCCCTGCACCGCCTGCGCCTCCTTCGCGTTGAAACCGAGCGGTCCCGCTTGAGCCAGACGGTCTTCGAGAAACCGCATCACCGGGTAGGAAATCCGGTAATTCTTTTCCGACACCCAGGCGAACACTTCCAGCATCAGATACAGCGGAGCGGAACCGGCGGCTTCGGTCCCGCCGTTGAAAATGATCTGATTTTCTTTGCTGAGCGCGAAGTATTTCGACAGCTCTTCGTGCATCTTTGTGTCGAAGGCGATGCTTTCCTGAAACAGGTTGCGGCTGTAGCGTTTGAGCGGCAGCCCCGCCCGGTAGAAATATTCGTTGTAAAACGCGATCAACTCGTAGCCCATCGACTCGGCGATTTTTTCCCGCACTTCGTAGCTCATCACATCCCGGTGCGCCTCGGGTTGATGCGCGTGCAAAAGCAGCCGCACCTTCACCAGGAAGTTGAAGGCGAACTTCATTTTGTTGTAGGTCTTCTTGTTCAGCGTTTTGTTGTTGAAGAGCACTTCCAAAAGTTCGAACTGATTGGTCGCTTCCAGGTTCTGCCGGATGCGCACCAGCGCCAGCGCCCAGTACAGCCGGCGCAGCTCCTCCTTGACGTTGGGTTCCTGCTGAAACACCGTGTTCTGCACATCGTAGTAGGTCCGGTGCTGCAGGCAGTATTTGAGGATTTCTTTCTGGTGCAGCAGGGTCGCGGTTTTCAGCGAGCTTTTGAACTCGGTGTAGATGTGCGCGCTGCCCGCAACGAAGCGGTGTTCGAGCAGCGCGAAAAAATCGTGCATCTTCTCCGGATGGTACTCCTCGTCCAGACCGCTCAACTCGAACAGGCAGGAATGGCTCGCCGTGGGGAAAATGTTCTGAAAGATGAACAGGTATTCGAAATATTTGGAGATCTCGGGAATCGACTCGGTTTCCGTCTGCTCTTTCGTGACGTTGATCACGATGTGGATATCCACGTCCGAGCGCAGAAACATCTCCTCGCGGCCGTAGCCGCCGCGCGCCACGATGGCGATCGGAATTTCCTGCGGTTTGAATTGGGTCTGATGCCGGTGGTTGTAATACCAGACGGCGGTTTGAAACGCCGTCTTGACAACCTCGTCCACCAGTGCGGTGCGCTTGAGCAGCAACAGGTGGCAGTCGTCCGATTGCAGAATCTCTTTCTTTAGCGTTTCGGTTTCTTCATGAACGATCTGCGCAACCTGGTTTTTGAATTCCAGGTAGAATTTTTGTGGGTCCGAATCGGGCGAGCCCAGAAGGGCGGACGGGTCGATGGTGCGGGACAGTTTGTTTGCGATTGCGTCCCGGTAAGCGTCGGCAAGCTTTCGGTTGGATTGGAGCAAATCACTCATGATGTTCCGCTGGGGGCGTCGGGGCCGCTTAAATTCCCTCAATTATGCGAAAAATACCTGTAATTTTAAGGATAAACGCATTTCTGCGCAGATTCAAGAGAAGAGGGGGGGATTGGAAGGATCGGATTCGCTTCAGGTCGGACTGCCGAACCCGTTCAGGCCAGAGTCCGGCCCATGAGCTGGATGAAAGGCCGCAGTTCCTCGACCAGTTTGGCGAATTTTTTCGGTTTGAGCGACTGGGGGCCGTCCGAATAGGCCCGGATCGGGTCGGGGTGCACCTCGATCATCAGCCCGTCCGCGCCGGCGGCGATCGACGCCTTGGCCATCGAGCCCACCAGGTCCCAGTGGCCGGTGCCGTGGCTGGGATCGATGATGACCGGCAGGTGCGATTCTTTTTTCAGCACCGGAACGGCGCTCAAATCCAGCGTGTTGCGGGTGGCCGTCTCGAACGTGCGGATGCCCCGTTCGCACAGGATGATGTCGCGGTTGCCTTCCGCCAGCATGTATTCGGCGGACATCAGAAATTCCTTGATCGTCGTCATCATGCCGCGTTTGAGCAGGACGGGTTTGCGCAGCTTGCCCAGTTCCTTGAGCAAAGAAAAGTTCTGCACGTTTCTCGCTCCCACCTGCATGATGTCCGCGTAGCGGGCGACCAGCTCCACCTCGCGCGGGTTCATCACCTCCGTCACAATGGGCAGCCCGGTGTCGTCCTTCGCCGCCTGCAACAGTTTGAGCCCTTCTTCCTCCAGCCCCTGGAAACTGTAGGGGGAGGTCCGCGGTTTGAAGGCCCCGCCGCGCATGATGTTGGCGCCCGCCTGCTTCACCCCGCGCGCCGTTTCCACGATCTGATCACGGCTTTCCACCGAGCAGGGACCGGCCATGATGGCGATCTCTTTGGAGCCGATGGAAAGCCCGTCCACCTGGATGACGGTGTCCTGCTTCTGCACTTCCCGGCTGGCCAGTTTGTAGGGTTTGAGGATGGGGAACACCGACTCCACGCCCGGCATCGATTCGATCATCTGCAGCCGGTCTTTGCCGCGTTCGTCGCCCACCGCGCCGATGACCTTGCGTTCGACGCCCACAATTTCGTGCGGCTTGTAGCCAAGATCGGTGATCTGGTCTTCCACCGCTTCGATCTGTTCTTGCGTGGCCTCCGGCCGCATTACGATGATCATGGTCCCCTCAAAGGCAGGAAATCGTTGAAAATACCACAAGCCGTGGGGCGAGTCAATCGCGAGACGTCATCTCAATGAAAAGCTTGGGCCGATCGAACGCGGCCACCCGCTTGCGTCGCGAGCCGCCTTGCCCGCAAGGTCTTTAGCCCGCGCCCGGTCCGCCCCGGTTCCGGGCGGCGGGCCTGAATTTCGACCGCTTCGGGCCGCCGGTCGCGCCCGGCAACCGGGAGTTCCCGGTTCGGATATTTACTTTTGACAGGGTAGGGGTTTCATGCTATTTAAGCTTTTTTTCTTCTAAAATGCGATAATAAGGCCGAATCGGGAGAGAACAAAGTATGGAAGTCCGAATCACCCGTGACAATTTTCTGAGCGCGGTGCAAAAGGTCCAGGGCATCGTTGAAACCAAAGGCGCGATGCCGATCCTGTCGCACGTCCTCATCAAGACCGACAAGGAAGGCATTCTCGTCGAGGCCACCGACCTTGAGATCGGAACCAAAGGGTTCTATCCCGCCAACGTGATCGCCCAGGGCTCCACGACTCTGAACGCGAGAAAACTCTACGACATCATCCGCGAGCTTCCCGATCTGGAGATCCACATGATCAAGGAAGAAAACGAGTGGGTGACGTTGAAATGCGGCAATTCCAAGTTCCGGCTGCCCGGGCTGCCGGCGGCGGATTTCCCGGCGCTGCCGGAATACAGCGAGGAAACGCTGATGGAGTTCAGCTCGCTGTTGCTCAAGGAGATGATCCGCAAAACCTTCTTCGCCGTATCCCCGGACGAGACCCGCCAGGCCTTAAACGGGCTGCTTCTGGAAAAAGAAAACGGGCATGCCAACCTCGTCGGCACCGACGGGCACCGGCTGTGTTTCATCCAGCGGCCCCTGCTCAAATCCACCGTGCCGAAGGGCGAGAACCTGAGTTACCTGCTCCCCAAAAAAGCCCTGGCGGAGCTGTTGAAACTGATGGAGGACGAAGAGGCCACCTTCGCCTTTTCCGTTAAGAACAACCACCTGGCCTTCATCCAGGGCAAGCAGGTCATCGTGTCGCGCAAAATCGACGGCAAGTTCCCCAACTACCGCCAGGTTCTGCCCTCGGATAACAACCTGAAGGTCGCCATCAATCGCAACGATCTGGTGCACGCCCTCAAACGCGTGGC
Organism: Nitrospinales bacterium; assembly: GCA_965223345.1. Classification (GTDB taxonomy): domain Bacteria; phylum Nitrospinota; class Nitrospinia; order Nitrospinales; family VA-1; genus CBDCWG01. Next base: position 234,140 of record CBDCWG010000012.1, on the reverse strand, counting down.
CCTGCTCGCCGATGAAAAATCCAAGATGGTGCGGTTCGACATCCACAAAGGCAACATGACCCTGGTCTCGGACAATTCCGACCTGGGCGCCGCCCGCGAAGAGCTGCCCGTCAACTACCAGGGCGAGGATGTTTCGGTGGGGCTGAACGCCAAATACGTGCTCGACGTGCTGAACGTGATCGAGGACGAGGAAATCGTCCTCAACCTGAAAGACCAGAACCACTCCTGCCTGATCACGGTCGAAAACGACAAGGACTACATGAGCATCGTCATGCCCATGCGGCTTTGAGGGTCTTGAGTTTTTACAGATCGAAGAATTGATCCAGCGCGCGGTCGCTGCGCGGCGTCTTCCCCGTCACCCCTTCCCACACTTCCTTCGTTTCCATGCACAGATAGACGTTCAACGACTCCGAATGCCGTTTGATCAGGTCGCGCACGGTGGTGTAGGCCTGGTTGCGCAGCGGGCGCAGGTAGCGGAACTTGCCGTCCTTGCTGGCGATGTGCTCTTCGGTGAACAGCCGCGTGTCCGCGTGCCGCTCCTTGATGATGCGTTTGAGCGGCGACCGGTAGCGGAAGCTGCCGAGGCTGATCCATTCGATGCCTGAAGGCGACAGCGTGGCGAAAAGCCGGTCGATCAGCTCCGTGTAGGCCGCTTCCCAGCCATCGAACAGCACGATCGGGTCGAAGTGGAAACCGACGCGGTAGCCTTTTTCCTGGCACAGCCGCGCCGCTTCCAGACGCCTCGCAAGGCTGGGCGTTCCCTTTTCCTCGCGCTCGACGATCTCAGGCGGGTTGATGGACCAGGAAACGATGACGTTGCGCGTATCTTTCTGGGCGAGCAGGGTTTCCACCCGGTCCGATTTGGTTTTCAGCTCCAGCACCGCGTTGGATTGGCCGTTGAAAAAGGGGATCAGCCGCTCGGCGTAAGGCAGCCAGTGCTCCAGAGCCAGGCTGTCCGTCAGCTCGCCGGTCCCGACGCGGAACGTGCGGTCCGGATGCGCACGCAGCACCGCGTCCAGCTCTTCGATCAGGTCTTCCACGTTGACGTAGGCGACCAGCAGCGGGTTGTTGTCGAGAAATTCCTGCAGGAAGCAGTACGAGCAGTCGTACACGCAGTTTTTCAGCAGATTGACCACGTAATAATTGCAGCACACCATGCCGGGACTGATGCCCGGACATTTGCGCAGATACGACCCCTTGAAACGCGACAGCACCAGCTGTTTCTTGCTCGCCCCGAACACGTCTTGCTGAGTGCGGCGGATGCGTTCGATCACCGGACCGGTTTCGGCAATGCGCTCGACCGGCACCTGCGGGAAGCGTTCCAGGACCTGCCGGGCGAGCGGGTAGGCTTCGGCCCCGGTCTCGATAAAAATGCGTTCCGGTGCGTTGGTCATGAGAATAGAAAATTAAAAATCAATAGGTTGTTAAATCGGGCGCGATTTGCCATAATGGGTTCGCAAAATTGTAGTACAAAACCGCAATGGAACCAAGGAGGTGTCCGCTAATTATCCCCGGCTGAAAACGCTTTGCCCGAAGCGTCCCACCGTTTCCACCCGATTCCGCAACAAAATCGATCCCTGACATTCAAAAACCCATGCCCGTGCCCCAATCCGTTGCCGTTGCCGCACCGAATCCATCCACCCGAATGAGCGATGCGATCCATGAAGCCCACTGATGATAAAAAATCTTATATTTCAACCTCGTTGAGGGAAACCGCGCTGGAGGGGCGCAGCCTGGCCGGCGCCGTGAACAGCCAGCAGCGGCGTACCAGACGGCGTTCGCCGCTGCGCAGGATGTTCAACCTGCTGTTTCTGGCTTCCATTTCCTTAAACGCCTATTTCCTTTTTTTTCAGGACCCGGAACCGCCCTCGCGCTTGCCGACCGCCGCCTCCCCCGCGGACACCGAAATCGCAGAGCCGCGCACGCTGCCGGTGAAGCTGGATGTGGACGCCTCTCCGCGCGAAAAGCTACTCGCCGTGAAAAGCAAGGTTGTTCCGGCCCTGCTGCCCGCCCCGCTTCCGGACACCGACCGCGGGGCGACCGTGCTGGAAATCAAGATCCAGAACTCCCTCACCCACACCCTATGCGGCGTGCTGACGCGCTCGGAAGGCTGCGAGCATTTGTCCGCCTACCTGAACCGGCTTCTGGTGTGGTTTTTCGACGTCAACAGAAACATGCGCAACGGGGACACCCTGAGCGTGATCTATGAAAAGATTCCCGGCAAAGAGCGGTTCAAGGTGTTGAAGTTCGTCTACGAAAGCACCCTGCTCAAGAAAAAATTCGACGCCAACCATTTCATCGAACAGGAAGGCGGCTACGGCGCTTTTTTCGACAAGCAGGGCCGGGAAATCGCGAAACGCATCGCCAAACCGTTCGCGCCGATCCTCGAATACAGCGAAATCACCTCGCTGCCCGGCGACCACCGCAAAGGCCCCGTGGGGCACGAAGGCACCGACTTTAAAGCGCCGGTGGGAACGCCCGTGTTCGCGAGCTTTGCGGGGCGGGTGAAGCGGGTCAACTGGAACACCCGCGCGAACGGGTTCTGCATCGAACTGGATCATCCCGAACAGGGCGTCAAGACCCTGTACCTGCACTTGAGCAAGGTCGGCGTGCAGGTCGGCGATTCCGTCAAACAGGGACAGAAGATCGGCGAATCCGGCAACACCGGCCGCTCGTTCGCGCCGCACCTGCACTATGAAATCAAGGACCGCAAGAACAATTCCATCGTGCACAATCCGTTTGAGTTCAAAACCGTCAAATCGTATTACCGCAAGGTTGCGAAAGACAAGCGGGATGAATTTCAGAAAATCGTGCTCGGTTACGAATCGCTTTTGAGAAAGGGTTGACCTCACCCGTGTCATCGGAGACACTGCGCCGATACCGGGCGCGGTGCGGCACGGTTGCGTCGTAAAAGAGACAGTTCGAATCAGAGGCGTCCGCATGAGGTGGTTCGGAAACCGCAGACCGAAGAGCAAAAAGACCATCCGCATCCGCATCGGCAAGCTGCTGTTCGATGCGGTGTTTGTGTTTCTCACCCTGACCGTCGTGCCGGTACTGATCTACAGCGCCACCAACCCGCCCACCACCCCGCTGATGTGGATCCGCTGGGTGGAAAACGAACGCAGCGAAAACTACCCGCGCAAGCTGATGTTCTGGGTCCCGCTGGAGCGCATTTCCCCGCACCTGATCAAGGCCGCGATCGCCGCCGAAGACCAGAAATTTTTTCAGCACAAAGGGTTCGACTGGCAGGCCATCGAGTCCGCCATCCGCGTCAACCTGGAAGGCAAGCGCAGGATCGGCGCCAGCACCATCTCCATGCAGACCTCCCGCAACGTGTTTTTGTGGCAGGGGCGCAACTGGTTGCGGAAATCCCTCGAATCCTATTTCACCGTGCTGATCGAAAACCTGTGGGCCAAGGACCGGATCCTGGAAGTCTATCTGAATGTGATCGAGTGGGGGAAGGGCGTGTACGGTTGCGAAGCCGCTTCGCGTTATTACTTCAACCGCTCCTGCGCCAAACTGTCCCCCGTTGAAGCTGCGTGGCTGGCGGCGATCCTGCCCAATCCGAGAGAATGGTCCATCCACCGGCCGCAAAAACACGTGGAGCGCCGCCAGGCGAGGATCCTGAAAGTCATGACCCGCGGCCACCTGCCGGGCGTCAATTGACACCCGAAAGGGTCCTGCATCTCACGCAGGATCTTCGCGCACCATGAGCCTTGTCAAAATCCGCATCTCCAAAACCCTGCAGGAAAAAATCCGTAAAGGCCACCCCTGGATTTTCGATTACCAGATCCTAAAGCAAAGCGGCGCTGGTGAACCGGGCGACCTGGCCGTGGTGTACGACGCGCGCAACAGGTTTCTCGCGCTCGCCTTGTACGATCCGGATTCCGAGCTGCGCCTGCGCATCGTAGCCACTGGTCAGGCCGTCGAGATGGATGCGGCTTTTTTCCGCACGCGGCTGGATGCGGCAGAGCGGCTGCGCGCGGCGTTGCCGGGGCAAGGGACCACCGGTTATCGCATCGTGAACGGGGAGAACGACGGGTTTCCCGGTCTGGTTCTCGACCGCTATGAAGACACGGCGGTGTTGAAGCTCTACACCGTCGCCTGGTTCCCGCATCTTGCGACGCTGTTGCCTCTGCTTGAAGAGACGCTGCCCGTCGAGCGCTGCGTCCTGCGATTGAGCCGCAGACTGATCGACACCGGCGCCGGCGGCTGGCAGGACGGACGGATTCTGTTCGGCAACCCTCCCGCCGGTCCCGTGTGTTTCCAGGAAAACGGACTGCGGTTCGAAGCCGATGTGTTTGCCGGACAAAAGACCGGTTTTTTTCTCGACCAGCGCGACAACCGCAAGCGCATCCGCGATGCGGCGCGCGGCAAGGAAGTTTTGAACGTGTTCAGCTACACCGGCGGGTTTTCCGTGTACGCGCTGGCGGGCGGAGCGCGCTCGGTGGTGGAAGTCGATTCCAACCCGTTGGCGCTTGAGAGTTCTCTGCGGAACCTGCGCTTGAACTTTGCCGAAGACGCCGCGCAAATTTCAAATTTGCAACAGATCGAAGGCGATGCGTTTGCCGTGCTGCAAACGCTGCATCAAAAAGGCAGGTCGTTCGATTGCGTGGTGCTCGATCCGCCTGCGTTCGCCAACAAAAAAAAGCACCGGCAAAAAGCGCTTTCAGCCTACGAAACGCTGGTGCAGAGGGGGGCCCGCTGCACCCGGCCGGGGGGCATGCTGTTCGCCGCATCCTGTTCCGCCCGGGTTTCCAAGCAGGACTTTTTCCGCGCCGTCGAGCGGGGAATCGCCTCGGCGGGGAAAAAACACGAGGAACTGGCAAAAACCGGCCACGCACAGGATCATCCGGTGCGCTTTCCCGAAGGGGAATATTTGAAGGGGTTTTACGCGCGAATAAAGGAGTAGTTGTTTAAAAACAAGGGCTTGCTGGGTCGGGGTGGGGGCTCAGGAAGGGGGGAATGCCGAAGGCCCAAAAGGCAAGATGCTTTTGGGCGCTGAAACAAGATGAAAGAGATGAGGGTTGAAAGAGGGTCGAAAAGTAAAAAAGTTTGACTTGACAAAAAGAAAAAACCCGCCGGTTGCAACCGGCGAAGCGAAAGTCGGGTTATGCAGATTTCTTCTTCGCTTTCCTTCGAGTTTTTTTCTTTGCCGTTTTTTTCTTGGCTGCTTTTTTCTTTGTGGTTTTTTTCTTAGCAGCTTTTCTCTTGGTTTTTCTCTTTGTTGCTTTTTTCTTTGTCGCTTTTTTCTTTGTTGCTTTTTTCTTCGTGGTTTTTTTCTTTGCAGCTTTTCTCTTCGTGGTTTTTTTCTTTGCTGCTTTCTTCTTAGCCTTCTTCTTGGTTGCCATCAAGATCTCCTTTTTACCTCTCTCTTCCCTCATCGAGCTTTGTTTCAGCGCCCAAATGATTGTTTATTCATTCTATGCGATATGCAATCAATGTCAAGCAAATATTGACAAAAAAGAGGTTACAGGGTTACAAGGGAGTCGATGACCGGTGAAAATTTGAAATTTTAAGTTCAGCGGGGAAAAATTCAAGCGCGCCGGAAAACCTCTCTGGATCTGCTTGAGCGGGGAGGCGGGAAAGAAAAAGGACAAAAAATATTTTAACGCGCAATCGGAGGCGTTCTTGGTTGCGGAGAAAAATTTTTTTCGGATATTGCAATGAAAATGTTTGTCTCCACATTCGCAATCGACGGTTTGTCAGATCATTTCGCATTGGTTCATGGCTTCACACAGCGTTACTTCGAAGACGAAAACGGCGCGCGCACCGACCTGGAATTTTCGCGTATGTGGGAGTCGGAAACATCAAAGCGGCACAAGCGGGCTCTGCTTCATTCGCTGCGCATCGACGGGGAAGACCTGTTTCTCGCCCGGCAGGTGCACGGGAACGGTGTGCATCTATTGCACGATCCGCAAACGACCCCGGAAGAAGTCGCCCGGGTGGACGCAGACGCGATTCTCACCGCCCTGACGGACCGCCCGATCGCCGTGCTGACCGCCGATTGCGTTCCCATCGTGATCTACGATCCCGTGCAGCGCGCTGCGGCCGTGGTGCACGCCGGCAGACGCGGGACCGCCGAGCGGATTTTTTCGGCGACCGTCGCCGCATTTCAGGAACACATGGGCTCCCGTCCCGAAGACCTCAAGGCGGGATTGGGTCCCGGCATCGGCGGATGCTGCTACGAAGTGGACGCCGACTGCCTGGAACCGTTTTGCGCCCGCTATCCCGAATGGCAGCGCTTCGTCCAGCCGCATGAAAACGGAAAGGTCTGGCTCGATCTGTTCGCCGCCAACGTGCAGGACGGACTGGCCGCCGGCATGCTGCCGGAGAAGATCTTTCGCCTGGGCCACTGCACCGCCTGCGACACCGAACGTTTTTTTTCCTACCGCAAGGAAGCCGCCGCCGGCCGCCTGCTCACCCTCGCCATGCTGCGCCCGTTATGACGCGGCCGTGTTGAAACACCCCGGTCATGCGGCTATAATCGAGTTTCATTCCACACAACGCGCCTGCGGATGATCGTTGCAAAAAAACGCAAGACCCGTGCGCGGCGAGGAGCGGTGCTGGCAACGGGTCCGTGCGTCCGGTTTTATCCGGCGGGCGGCGGAAGTAAAGATTGAGTCCGATGAAAGAGAAAAACGATTCCATTGAAAATCCCGCAGCCGCTGCGCTGCCCTTTCCTGAAGACTGGATCGAAACCCAGCCCTGGAAAGTGGAGGAGATCCTGGCGGGCCTGCCTGTCGCAGACCAGGCGCGTTGCGTGATGGCTTTGCGCGGCAAGCAGAAACGGGATTTTCTTCAGCTTTCCCCGCACGCCGGTGAGGTGGTGCGGGCGTTGCCCGTGGAAGAGCTGTACCAGAGCCTGAAGGACATCGGCGAATCCGACGCGCTCGCCATCATCGCGCAGGCTTCGCAGGAGCAATTGCAGTTCGTGTTCGATCTGGAATGGTGGCAGGGAGACAAGTTCCAGCCGCAAAAAGCCCTGGAGTGGCTGACGCTGCTCGACCAATGCGGCGAGCCGCAGGCGCTCAGGTGGTTCCAGAGCGAGGAGTCCGATAAAAAGGTCACGCTCCTGCAGGCGCTGATCAAGGTGTACAAGCGCGACGAGATGACCGACTCGTATGAAAACACCGAACAGCTCGCGCATTTCACGCCCGACGGCGTGTACGACATTTATTTTCTGGTCGAGGAACACGGCGTTCTCAAAAAACTGCTGCTGCTGTTGCACGCGGAAGATCCGCCGCTGTTTTTTTCGCTGATGGAAGCGGTGATCTGGTATCCCCGCACCCCCACGCTGGAAAACGCGTACCGCTGGCGGCTGACGCGCACCGCCGAACACGGCATCCCCGAATACACCGAAGCGATCAAGGTCTACCACTTTCTCGATCCGCAGACGCTCAGGGACAACGTCGCGCCGAAAAAGGAAACATTGCCCGAACGGGAAGAGAGTTTGCCGCCGCAATATGTGTTGACTGAAGTTTCGCCGTCCAGCTTTCTGGCAACCTGCCTGTCCGGGCTTTCCGGTTCCGAAGGGTTGCATGCGATGGGCTGGGAACTCGCGGCCCTCGCCAACAAAGTGCTCGTCGCCGATCGCGCCGATCCCACCGACCGGGAGCAGCGCCGCCGCGCCGTTCGCAAAGTCCTGGGCTACATCGACATCGGGCTGGAATCGGGCGCGTCTTCCGATCCGGATAAAGGCAAGGCGCTGCTCAGGAACACCTGGCTGCAGTTTTTGTTTCAGGCCGGCCACCACACCGTGATGCATCTGAAATGGAATGCCGAGGCGTTTCTCAAGGAGCACGGTAAGCACCTGGACTACCTTTTGACGCCCGGCGACAAGGACCAGCTCGCCGCCCTCGTGGTGCGCTTCCCGCAGGTCGGGGAATATGCCGGTGCGGGCGCGCCGCTCGACTACCGGGATTTCGAGCGCCTCGCCGACATCCACCGGCAGGAGGCCTTTCTCAACCGCTGGAAGTTTTACCTGCGTTTCTCAAAATTCTTCCTCGATCTGTCGGAAAGAAAGATGAACGCCTATCTGGAAGAATGCGATGTGCCGGAAAACCGCGACGGCGTCGATCTGTTGACCTGGGTGACCACCGCCCTGGCCCGCTTCGTCCTGTTTCAGGAGATCGGCTGCAAGCCGCTGCCCGAGCCCGCCGCCAGAAGTTTTCTCGAAATGATCTTCGTTCTGCCGATCCGTGCGGACGAGGGCCGGGTCTGCGACGAAGACCTCATCGAAACCTTCCACCGCAAAATCCTGGAAACCGGCATGGCCTGGACCGACAGCGACCGCGAATATGTGCAGGGTCTGCTGGCCGAATGCACCCGCAATCTCAACGAGCAGTTCGGCAGCCTGAACTTCAAAGGCCCCATCGAATGGAAATACACGCACGGCCTGTGCGTCACCCTGTGACCGGTTGTTCCCCTGCATCGGCGTAACCCGCACCCGATCAACCCATTGCCAAACGAAACGCGCAGCGGGGGAGGGCCGAAACTCCCCGGCCGGCGCAGCGCGGTTTTTTATTTGCAATGCAGTCAAAAAATAGTACTATTTCCAACTCGATCCAACCGCATGCAATTTTCCCCGCTGGAAAAGCGCGTCCCGTTGGCATGAACCCTGAGGAAATCCATGAACGAGCAAACCCCGAATCCGAGCAAGTATCAGGCGCCGCCGCCTCCCAAACCCGAACCCAGGCTGTTCGACACCGTCGGGTCGTTTCCCGTGTGGCTGCTCAAGATCATCGAAGCGCTCACTCCCGATTCCTTGCTCAAAAAATCCCCACCGAAAAAGAAAACCCCACGGATCTGATAGTTGATGGGACCCATAAAAAGGGCATTGATCAGCGTTTCCGATAAAACGGGCGTGGTGGCGTTTGCGCAAAAACTCCAGGCCCAGGGCGTCGTCATTCTGTCCACCGGAGGCACCGCCGATCTGTTGAAGCAAAACGGCGTGGACGTGACCGCCGTGTCGGACTACACCGGGTTCCCGGAGATGATGGACGGCCGCATCAAGACCCTGCATCCGAAAATCCACGGCGCCATTCTCGGCCGGCGCGATGTGGAAGCCCACATGGCTGCGATGCGCGAGCACGGCATCGAGCCGATCGATCTGGTGGCGATCAACCTGTATCCCTTCGAGGCCACCATCGCCAGGGAAAACTGCACGCTCGAAGAAGCCGTCGAGAACATTGACATCGGCGGCCCGGCCATGATCCGCTCGGCCGCGAAAAACTTCAACGACGTCGCCGTCGTCGTCAGCCCGAAAGACTACGACGCGGTGCTCAAGGAGATGCAGGCTTACGACGGCGCGCTCACTGCTAAGACGCGCCAGCGCCTGAGCCGCGACGCCTACGCCCACACCGCGCGCTACGACGCCATCATCACGCGTCATCTGAGCGGCGAGTTGCAGGAAGGCGGCTTCCCGCCGGTGTTCCTCGAACCGCACGAAAAAGTCCAGGACCTGCGTTACGGCGAGAACCCGCACCAGGCCGCGGCGTTGTACCGCGGCGTGCGCGCCCGGCCTTCCGACATCGTCTCCGCCCGGCAGTTGCAGGGAAAAGAACTGTCGTTCAACAATTTCCTCGATCTCAACGCCGCCTGGGAGCTGGTCACCGAATTCGAGAGCTCCGCTTCGGTGATCATCAAGCATTCCAATCCCTGCGGCGTCGCCGTCGGCGAAGATTCGCACGCGGTGTTCATCCGCGCGCGCGAGACCGACCCGGTGTCGGCGTTCGGCGGCATCCTGGGGTTCAACCGTCCCGTGGGCGAGGCGCTGGCGCAGGAGATCCTGCAGAATTTCGTCGAGGCCGTCGTCGCGCCCGGCTACGATCCCAAGGCGCTGGAGCTGTTCGCCTCGAAAAAGAACATCCGCCTGATGGAGCTGCCCCTGCCGGAACCCGCAAAACCGGAAGCGGACCTCAAGCGCATCGGCGGCGGCCTGCTGGTTCAGGACCGGGACGCCATCACGCACGATCCGGCCAAACTGAAGACCGTCACCTCGCGCGCGCCCGGCGATCAGGAAATGCAGGATCTGATGTTCGCCTGGGTGGTGGCGAAACACGTCAAGTCCAACGCCATCGTCTACGTCAAAGGCGGCGAGACCCTGGGCGTCGGCGCGGGCCAGATGAGCCGGGTGGATTCCGCCAGGCTGGCGGTGGACAAGGCCAAAAAGCCCCTTAAGGGCTGCGCCATGGCCTCCGACGCGTTCTTCCCGTTCCGCGACTCCATCGACGAAGCTGCCAAAAGCGGCGTCACCGCCATCATCCAGCCCGGAGGATCGATCCGCGACGAAGAGGTCATCCAGGCCGCCGAAGAGCACGGCATCGCCATGGTGTTCACCGGCATCCGCCACTTCAAGCACTGATTTTTCAGCCGCACCCTTCATCCCGGCTCCACGCCGGCGCCGGATTTCTCCACAACCCCGCAAAAAACCATCAACCTTTTTCCCGATCCCGTCGATAAGTATTAAGCATTTGATTTATTGAGATTTCAATCTTCTCGGGCGGGGCGATGAAAATACCCGGATGGATCAAATATACGGCGGGCGTGTTCGGCGTGGTTCTTCTGGCCGGGGGTGTTCTGAGCTGGCAATACGTGCTTCCCAAAGCCGCCGAACTGGAAGAAAAGGACCCGGAAAAATACGCCTCCCTGGTCGATGCCGCCACCTCGTTGAAGGTCGAACGCGCGCAGACCCTGTACCGCGAGCTGGACGCGATGACCTACGAGGACGTGCTCTCGCTGCGCTACCGCAAATGGAAAGCGAAGAGAGACGCCGACCGCACATTCCGCTGGGAGGAATGGGAAAAAGAGCTGGAGCTGAGAAAGGAAACCGAAAAGCTCAAAAAAGAAAAGCGCCGTCTCGAGCAGAAAGTGCTGATGCAGGATCTCGAACACACCCGCACGGACAAGGCCCTGTTCGTCGGCTGGCAGGAGGCGGGGCCCTGGGAGCGGGGACTGCTGCTCAGGGAAAAATGCATCAAGTATCTCGATCTGGAAAAAGAGGAGGAGCGGCGGCGCTCCAACGTGCAGCGCGTCTCGCGCACCACGCGTTTGCTGAAGATGCCGCGCGGGCAGGCGTGGAACGCGGCGGAGCTTTGCGAAACCCTCGTTCCCATCGCGCACGACGAAAAAGTCGTCACGGCGGCGCTGAAAAACCTGAAAGACAACATGAACTATTTTTTCTTCGTGCAGCTTCTCGACGAAATCGGCATCCCGCGCAAATCCGTCTTCTCCTTCCCCATCCAGCTCGACCACATGACCGGGGATTTTTTCGATTCCTGACTCTCCGCCGAGGGGCGGATGGCTCACGCCGGACAAAGATTTCTGTTTTTGTCTTCCCGTTCCCGCCGGACTTCATCTTCATGGGTCAAATGAAATACTTTTGCTTCCGTTTTGATGTGGACACGCTCCGCTGCATGAAACGCGGCGTTCCCAACCTCCTCGCCCTTTCTAAGCGCCTGCACGTTCCATTCACCTTTTTTGTCAACATGGGCAGGGGCACCTCGCGGCGGCTGTATTTGAAAAAACTGTTCGCCAGCAGAAACGGCACAGGTCCCACGACCGCGAAACTTTCCAATCTGCAGAAACTGGGGTGGAAGGATTTTTTGATCACCGCTCTGTGGAACCCGAAAGTCGGCGCTTCCTGCCCGCACACGCTGAAGGCCCTGGCCGAATCCGGCAACGAACTGGGTCTGCACGGCGGCTTCAATCACGGCGCCTGGCAACACGACGGCGCCGGCTGGCCGGTGGAAAAAATCCGCCGCGAAGTTTCCGGGGCGCTCAGGACGCTGACCCGGCACCGCATCGCTGCGCCGGCCGGGTTCGCCTCACCGGGATGGCAGGGCTCCGCTGCGTTGAACCGGGTGCTGCCGACATTGGGGTTTCACTACGTCGCCGACCGGAAAGGATCGCAATGGGAGGCGATGACCCCCGCCGGGTCTCCGGAAAAATTGTGGCAGGTGCCGACCAATATTCTCGGCGAGCCCGGCGGTGTGGGCTACGTCGAGCACCTGCGCGCTGAGGGGAAGGACGATGCGGCGATCCTCGACGATTTTGCCGGACGGCTTGCGGACAAAAACATCGCTGTGGTGTACGAGCATCCCGGTTACGCCGGCGTGCAGGAACTGCCGCTTATCGAAGCGATGATCGTCAAAGCGCAGTCTTTGGGATTCACCGTCACGACGCTCAAGGACATCGTGCGAAGGAGCGCCTAGAAAAATCATGAAAACCGTTTTTCTGGCCACAGACTCGGTGGGTGCGAAGTACCTCGCGCATAGCTTGTGCGCTAAAGGCAAGCTGGATGCGATCGTCCTGGAAACCGCCGCCGCAAAAACCCGAAAGAAACTCAAGCGCGAGTTTCGCGCATCGAACGGGTGGCGCTGGCCCGTGAAGCTATTGGATTTCGCTTCCGTCTACCTGTATGCGCGCGCCGGCAACCGCTATCTCGAGGAACAACTGCTCAAACCGAATGGAATCACCGGCTATCCGCAGGGCGTTGCGATCGAGTCCTTCGAAAACGCTTCCGGCGGCGACTGCATCGCGCACCTCAAATCGCTGGCGCCCGACATCGTGGTGGTGTACGGCACCTCCATCCTCAAGCCCGATGTGTTGCGCGTCCCGAAACATTACATGCTCAACATCCACGGCGGCATCGTGCCGCGCTACCGCAACGTGCATTCGGATTTCTGGGCGTTTTACGACGGTGATTTCGCCAACATCGGCACCTCCATCCTGCATCTGGATCCGGGGATCGACTCCGGTCCCATCGCCCTGCAGGGCCGCATCGCCCTCGAAGCCGGCGACGGCCTGCTTGCCATCAAAAAGAAAAACCTGAAGCTGGCGGCGGATCTGATCCTGCAAGCTCTCGAACAGGCGAGCGCGGGAACGCTGGCGCGCAGCGGGCAGGACACCGCGCACGCCGGGTTTTACAAAACGCCCCGGTTCCTCGATTTTATGCGTCTCAAACGCAAAGCCCGCCGCCCCGTTGCCGGCGTGGCCGAGCAGCCCTCCTGAACGCTCTCGACGATCTGCCTTTTTGGCAACGGCGCTGCAACTTTTCAGCGCGCACTCGTGGTTTTGGAAATAATAATGACGGAAAATCAGGCGGGGAATTTTTCTGCGGGTTTTTCGGGGCCGGACCCGTTCGCGGGCGGGTTGTCGCCCAGGGCGCTCAGCGCCGTGGTGAGCTGCTTGATTTCGTTGTTGGTTTTGATCTCGGGCAGCTCGCCCTTGCCCTTGTTCTCGGTGTAGAGGATCAGCTTGCGCAGCGGCCGCACCACTATGTTGATGGTGTAGATGCCGCCGATCACCGAGACGATGCTGCCGAGAATGGCGAGACCGACGATTTCGTTTTTCAACTGGCCGGTGCTGCGGGTCATGCGGTTTTTCAAAAGCTCGACCTGCTCCGGAGTCTGCGTCTGCACGTCGATGGTGTTGACGATGCGCTCCAGCTGACCCATCTGGATGAAGATGTAAAACGCCGCGTAGCCCAGGCAGGAGATGCTGACGATGTAGCCGGTCATCAGCAGGTTGACGATGCTCTTCTTTTCGCCGGGCAGCTCGTCCCGGAACAGTCCCGTTTTCATATGCGGCCCTTCACCACCGATTGATAGCGGTTCGCCAGGATCGGATAGCGCGCGCCACCCTGGTAGCGCGGCAACAGCTGCATCAGCCGCGCGTTGCGTTCCCGCGGGCTGGGATGGGTGCTCAGGAAAATGGAACCGTTGCTCGCGCGCGACTGTGAGAGCACGCTGAGAAACTCCTTGAGACCGGCGGGCTGGTAGCCCATGCGGTACGCGAACTCGGTGCCGAACTTGTCCGCCTCGAATTCCAGTTCCTTGTCCAGGCCGCGCGTGAACAGCACGTTCGACACTTCGTTGATCACGTTGTCGAACAGTCCCGCATCCTTGTCCATCGCCGCCATCGTGAGGCCGCTGAGCCCCGAAAGCACCTTGCTGCGCTGTAGCGTGCTGAGCGCGTGCTTTTGCGTGATGTGGGCGATCTCGTGCCCCAGCACCCCGGCGAGCTGCGCTTCGTTCTGCAAAAGGCGCAGGAGCCCGACGCTGACGAACACATAGCCGCCCGGCGCTGCGAACGCATTGGGCTGGTCCGTATTCACGACGGCGAAATGATACTCGATCTCCGGCCGGTCCGAAACGTCCGCGACGGAACGGCCCACCAGGTTGACGTATTTCTGCAGCTTGGCGTCTGTGTGCATGCCGCCGAACTTGTCAAACACCTCGATGGCCAGGGAACCGCCGATGGCTTTTTCCTCTTCATAGCCGATCGGCTGAAACGCCTGCAGCGTCCCCACGCCCTGCTTCAAAACCTTGGAAGTTTTTTTATCGAAGATGCCGAGCGATTCACCCAGGCCGATCAGACCGCCTTCCTGCCCGCTGTTCTCCTGCTGCTGTTGCGGTTGCTGTTCCGGCGCCGCCTGCTGCTTCTCGGGTTGTTTTTGCGGCGGCGGTTTCAGCAGGTCATCCAGGCGGAACGAATGCGAACTCTGAACGCCCAGCAGAGTGAACGCCGCAACGGCGGTGAGGATGCTAACAGTTCGTTTTGTCATCGTCTATTCTTGGGATGAAAGAGCCGTTCATCGAAAAACGATCTCTTATTGTGCGTATTCTCCCAGTTTCCCCTGTTGCAGAAACCGGTCCAGCTCCTCGGCGGACACCTTGAACGCTTCCATCTGTTTGACGGCGCGGATGTTCGCTTCGGGCGAGCCTTTGGATTTTGCGCGTTTTTCCGCGATCGGGCTCAAACCGCGGATGCTGGATCCCGAGGAGGATTCGCGCGCGGCGATCTTTTGCCGGCCGCCCAGCGCACCCAAAAGGTCGTCCCCGCCGCCCGCCGCAGGCGCTTTCGCCGTGAGTTTGAATTTGAAGATCCACCCCTTCTTGCCCGCGGCAGAGACCTGAAAAAACTTCTTGCCCCGCTGCAGAACCTCAACCGGCGTCCCGGCGTCCAGCTTGGCCAGCACGTCCGATTTCGGTGAATCCGCCGCCTGCAACTTGGTTCCCGATTTTTTCACATACAACGTCTCCGCAAAGGCGGCGCTGGCGAATACGAAAATCACTGCAAAAGCGAGGCCTAGCGCCACCGCGCGCCGGTGCGTTGCGTTGGATTGTCTGCAGAAAAAAGTCATGCTGGCACCTTTCATAGGGGTTCATCCAAGGCTATCTCCAAACAGGTGGGGAGGTCAACCCCTTTTTAAAACGTTTGAAACCCCGTCACTTGTGCGAAACACAGGGCGTTTACAGGGCCCGAGCGACGGCCTGCAACGGTGCGTGCCACCGGCGGTCGCAGCCGGCGGGAATTATTTTTTCCTCTGCTTGAGGAATGCCCGGCGCAGGCGGGGCCAGTCGAACGCCGAGCCGGGGTCGTATTTCGGCTTGAGATCCGCTGAGGCGCCTTTTTGCACGTGGGCGTGACCCAGAACCCCCTTGAACGTGGAATAACGCGGCAGACGGTCCAGGGGAACGCGGCGCGTGGTTTTGTCGTAGGGGGTCCGGAGCCGGATGTTCGGCAGCAGTTTGTTCACGCCGATGCAGAGCTTGATCAGCGCCTGGTACTGCTCTTCCGTGAAATCCCACATGCGCACCAACCGGCCGTTGATCCTGCGGCTGAAATAACCGCGCTGGCCGTAGGCGCGCGCCGGAGCCGGCTTGAACCCCGGCCGGCGCAGTTTGTCGCGGTAGGCATTGGGCAGCTGCAGCCGCCACTTGCCGTTGGATTGTTTGTACTGGTCGCGTTTGACGCCGTACAGTTCCGATTCGTCCGCGAACGCCTCCCAGGAGAGGTTGGCCATCTCCACATGGATCGAGCGTTCGTTGCCGATGCGGTCGTCGGCCGGTCCCGTGTTGGTCTTCCAGTACAGATCGCAGGTCTGGTAGATGGTGCCGTCGATGTCGAGGTAGAACTGGCTTCCCTTGAACGTGCTGTCTTTCATCAACTGGTGGCATTGCCACGAACACCAGCACACATCGTAATGCACGAGGAACTGATACACCGTCTGCTTGAGCTCTTCGTAGGCGCGCTCCGCATCGCGCAGCACGTAGGCCGCGTCCGGCTGCGTGGGCCGATCGTTGAGGATGGGGTCGTGCTGCGTGCAGGCGATGCGGCCGCGTTTGTTGGGGCACACGAAGCCCGCGGGATCGTCCCACAGAACCACTTCGGTTCCGATGTCCACACGCTTGCCGCAGGCGACGATGCTTTGGTTCATGAACGTGGATCGTTGAAAGAAAAATCGCGAAGAAGATTCCGCTGGTGAGCGGAGTGGATATCCGGTTCCTGCTTTGTCCTGCTCCGGCATGACGGAGTGCGGTTGTGCACCCGGCTTGCAAAGCGGGTTTCACCATCCTGTGCCGGATTCATTCCGGTCCGCCTCGACAAGCCCGGCTTATTCCTGCCGGGCGGAGCCCGGTGGGGCGTCGTCGTTGCTGCCCCAGTGCAGCTTTTTACGCAGCAGGCGATAGTAGTTTTTCCCCGGCAGTTGAATCAGCTTCAAAGACGAGGCGGCTTTTTTGATTTCCAGCACGTCTCCCGCGATCATGTCGCAGCCTTCCTGGCCGTCCAGAGTCACGCGCACGTCTTCCTTTTCGGACGTCAGTTCCACCTGGATGACGGACCCGTCGGGAATGACGATCGGGCGGTTGGTCAATGTGAACGGGCAGATCGGACACAGAACCAGCGCGTGCATGCTGGGATGGATGATGGGACCGCCCGCCGACAGCGAGTAGGCCGTCGATCCCGTCGGTGTGGCGACGATCAGGCCGTCCGCGCGGTACGCCGTCATGTACTGGCCGTTGACCCGCACCTGCAGGTTGACGATGCGCGCGAGCACGCCTTTGTTGATGACCACGTCGTTCAGCACGTGATACTCCTCCACCGTCGCGCCGTCCCGTTTCAGGCAGGCCGTCAGCAGCATGCGGTGGTCGAGTTCGTATTGCTTGCGCAGCACCGTTTCCAATGTCGTGTAAATTTCCGGCAGCGTGATGGCCGTGAGAAAACCCAGGCTGCCCAGGTTCACCGCCAGAATGGGAACGTCGAAGGAATGCGCGATGCGCGCAACACTGAGCAGCGTGCCGTCGCCGCCCAGCACGATGATGAGATCGGCCTTGCCGGGGATGTCGGCCCGGTCGTGGCCCGAATCCTCACCCAGAAGCGCCGCCGTGTCCTTGTCCATGAACACGGTGAGTCCGCGCTCGCGCAGCCAGCGGGCCAGCTCCCGGACCACTTCCCCGTCAACCGAGGGTGTGTGTTTGCAAAAGACGGCGATGTTTTTCACGGGATGGTCTGGATCCGGGAACGGTTCGAAAAATGGAGCGGCGTCGCACGCGCGGTGCACGCGCAAACCGTTGCGATGCCACGCGGCATCGTCCTGAATATTCGCTCGGTAGTATAAGGAAAAATCGCAGGGAGGGAATAAAAAACTTCGTTGCCGCGGAAGGGCTTACAGCTTGCCGAAATCACCCGGCTTGATATTGGACAACCAATCCTTCCATTGCTTTTTCTCGTCGATATTGGTCTTGTCCGGATCGGGCAAATCGAGGCTTTTCGCCGCTTCGATCACCTTCTCCTCGACGTAGATCGGCGATTTGGTCCGCAGCGCCAGGGCGATCGCATCCGAGGGCCGCGAGTCGATGGTGACCGTGTTGCCGCCGGAGACCAGCGAGATGACCGCATAGAACGTGTTGTCCTTCAACTCGTTCACCAGAATGTGGTTGATCTCCGCTTTCATGGTCTGGATCAGGTTGCGGATGAGATCGTGCGTCATGGGGCGTGGCGTGGTGATCTTTTCGATTTCGAGCGCGATGGCGTTCGCTTCGAAATATCCCACCCAGATCGGCAGCGCTTTCGATCCCGTGGAATCTTTCAGGATGATGATCGGCATGTTGGTGAGAGGATCCAGGGTCAATCCTTCAACCTTCATCTCTACCATGATGTCCTGTCCTGAAAGAGGGGTGGCAAGTCATGCGCGGCGCAGCCGCTACGCACGGTAAATGAAAGGAATTCAACTCAATCCTATAAAAACAATACCTTTAAAACTATAGATAAACAACCCACATTTGTCAACGATTGTATTCCGATATTGACGGCGTTGCCGGGTTGCGGAACAAAACGAATCGGTTCGGAGTGTTTGAAGATCCCCGGCTTGCGCCGCCTTGCGGTGCGTCCGGCGTGCACATACTGCTTGCGGTCGTGAGGATGCGTCCGGGGGACGTGTGGGATCGTTAACTTTTACGGGTGTGGAGTTTCAAAAACTCCTTGAGCTTCTGCTGAACGATTTCCGGGATCTCGATCTGTCCCAGAGAATCGCGGGCCAGTTGCGTGGTGGAGCGGTACGTGTTGAGAAAAGCGATGCACGGGGGACAGTCTTGAAAGTGTTCTTCCAGCGACGCGCTTGTGGAATCATCCAGAGATCCGTCCAGATAATCCGACAAAAGGTCCAGGCATTCTTTACAGCACATCATTTCTTTTTCTCCTGGAAGTGATACTCATCAAAATAATTGGAAAGCTTCTTCCTCAAAAACAACCGGGCCCGGTGCAGCCGGGACTTCACGGCCGGGATGGTCAGATCCAGAATCTCGCTGACTTTCTCTGTAGACAGGCCGTCCACATCGCGAAGGATGAACACCACCTTCTCTTTTTCGGGAAGCTGATCCACGGCTTTTTGAATCACTTCCTTGGTCTCGTTGCTGAACAGCAAAGAATCGGTGTTTTCCGACCAGTCCTGGATCTTGTCCTTTTGATAGCCCGAACTGTTGTATGAAGGAAGCAGGTCGTCGAGAGAAACGTTGGGCTCCTTTTTCTTGCTCCGCAGTTTCATGTACGCCGCATTCAACGTGATGCGGTAGACCCAGCTGGAAAACGCCGACCGTCCCTGGAACGTGTTTATTTTTTTGAACAGGGTCAGAAGCACTTCCTGCGTGATGTCCTGCGCGTCCATGGCGTTGCGGGTGAGGTTGAAGCTCAGCCCGTAGATCTTTTTCTGGTACAGCTCGACCAGCTTGTCGAACGCCTTGAGATCGCCTTCCTGCAGGGAGCGGACCAGTTCGTTTTCCGCTTCCTTGCCTTCTTTATTTTGAGTGAAAGCCATAGAGCAAATCCCTTCCGGGGAAGCACCGTGAGAATGGGGAAAGGGTTTTTCCGCATCCCGCTGAACAGCCCCCGGCGGTCAGGGTGTGCCCGGAATTAAGATGTCCGCGGCACGGGATCGATTCAATCAAATGGGGCCGTGTCAAAGAAAAAGAGGGGAGTCAGGCCCTCGGGGACATCCCCGTCCGGATCGAGGGGGAATGCCTAAGATCATTTGGGCTGGGTTTCTTCAGCCGAGGGGACCGCATCTTCCTGCGTTTTGGCCGGATCGGCGTCCCCTTCTTCCTGGGAAGCGTCCTTGTCTTCTCCCTCGGTCACCTGTCCGGTGACGTCGGCTTCTTCCTGGATTTCCTCGGCCTCTTTCATGGATTTTTTGAAGTTTTTAATGCTGTTGCCGAATGCGCTGCCGATTTCCGGGAGCTTTCCGGCGCCAAAAATGATCATGATGATTACCAGAATGATCATCAATTCTGGAAAACCGATCCCCATCATAGCGAAGCCCTTTCCTCATGAATTTGAACGAAAAAAAACGATTATAGCATCCGCAAAAAGGCCGTACAAATTTAATAAATTATCGGAAAACAAGAATTTCTGTGGCATCCCTCCGATATTGTGCTACCATTGAAACTTTATTTTTCGGGTATCCAAAGGAACGTTCTGATAAGTTTCATGCTGCAATTCAACGTCAAATCGGTCTGGTTCTTCATCGCGCTGCTCGTGTTTCCCTCCTGGGTCGAGGCGCAGGACGCTTCGGGTTCCTCGCGCTTCCAAAAAGGCGATTCTTCTTTCGGCGTGCATGCGGGCTGGGGGTACACCGACGACATCCCCGGCGGCGTCGATCGGACGGACCTCAGCTTTCTGTTTTTCTTTCCCAACTACCAGCAAAATCTCACCGGCCAGATCGGCAGCTCCTGGTACCAGGGTTCGCTGTTCTGGCACGTCGAGGCGGGGTTCGCCTCCGTGCTCAACCGCAACGGCGAATACCTACTGGGCGTGTCCCCCTTGATGGCGCAGTACAAATTCCTCAATCCCAAACGCAACTGGGCGCCGAACATCCTCATGGGCGTGGGGGCCTCCTACACCAACTGGAAGGACGTGGCCCAGCGCGAACTGGGTTCGGAATTTCAGTTCCTGCTGCATTCCGGAGCGGGGATCGAATATTTCGTCGGCGAGGGCTCCGTCTCCCTCAACTACCGTTTTTTCCACGTCTCCAACGCCGGCATCGAGTTGCCCAACATCGGCCTCAACGCGCACATCTTCAGCCTGGGATTCCGGTTTTAACGCCGAAAAGCCGTGCCGTGTCGCCGCAAGCCCGCGCCTTCCTTCCCCGCCGCTCCCCATTTTCTCTGCCAGCCCGTTTTGCTTTTTTTCCCTGTAATAAAAAAAACTTTGTGGTTTGATGGACAGGAACCCCGATGCTGCGAATGACGTGACGGCCGGTACGGCTCGCGCGCACGTTCACCCGTAAAGGAACAACCGCACCATGGCCGTTGAAACACAACCCACCGAACCCGCAGCGAGCCGCGACGCCTCGTGGTTCGTGCGTCTGTTCACGCTCATCGAGCGTCTCGCCTACCGGCATTCGTATCTCGTCCTCGCCATGTCCGTCCTGCTCGCGGTGCTTTCGGCCTGGGTGACCGCCGAACGCCTGACCTTCAAGACCGGGCGCGGGGATCTGGTCGCGAAGGATCTGCCCTACGTTGAGCGCCACGAAAAATTCCGCGAGGAGTTTTCCGATTTCGACGGCATGGTGATCGTGGTTGAAGACGACGATCCCGAACGGCAGAAGGAATTCGCCGAGGTGCTGGTGAAAAAATTCCGCGAACACAGCGATCTCATCTCGGACGTGTTTTACAAAATAGACACGAGCTATTTCAAATCCCGCGCTCTGCTATACCTGAGCCCCGAAGACATCGTCGAGCTGGGAGAGAAGATCCGCGAGCACCGCGATTTTCTCGACAGCGTGAACGCCGCCCCCGGCCTCAACCAGTTATTGAAAAGCATCAACGCGGAAATCAGCTCCGGCATGGTGGACACCCTGATGGGCGATTTTCTCGGCACCACCGAAGCAAAAAAAGATGACACGCAGGATTTGAGCCTGCTGATCGCGCTCCTCAAACAGATGGATGCGCACCTGAACGGGGACACCCGTTATCGTTCGCCCTGGTCTTCGTTTTTTTCCGACGACGAACCCTCGCTGCAGCAGGAAGGCTACCTCACCTCCGGCGACGGCGAACTGCTGTTCATCCTCGTCACACCGAGCGAGGACAAAGCCGTGTTCACCGGCTACAAAAAATCCGTCGAGTCCGCACGCCGCCTGATCGCGGAAACGAAAGCGTCGTTTCCCACCGTCCGCGTCGGCATCACCGGTGAGGAGGTGATCGCCTCCGACGAGATGGTCACCACCCAGATCGACGTGCGCAAGGCCTCGCTGATCGCGCTGGCGGGGGTTTCGCTGATCTTCATCGTCGCCTTCCGCGGCATCGTCAAACCGCTGATGGCGGTCTTCTGCCTCATCGTCGCGCTGTGCTGGTCGATGGGATTCACCACGCTCACCGTGGGCCACCTCAACATCCTGTCCGTCGTGTTCACCACCATCCTCATCGGTCTGGGGATCGATTTCGGCATCCACATCCTCGAACGCTTCAAAGAGGAACGGCAGGCCGGACACGACACACGCACCGCATTGAAAGTCACACTGCAGGGTACCGGGAAAGGCAATTTCGCCGGTGCCATCACCACCGCCATCGCTTTCGGCGCCATGACCCTCACCGATTTCATCGGCATCGCCGAGCTGGGCTGGATCGCCGGCGGCGGCATCCTGCTCTGCATGCTGGCGATGGTCCTGCTGTTGCCCTCGCTGGTGGTGATCGAAGAGCGGTGGCGCACACCCCGTTACGAGCGGGGCGCGCAAGCCGCCGACAACAAAAAATGGCTTGCGGGTTTTTACCGCCACCACGCAGCCATCATCGTCGTCTGCGGGGTTCTGTTCGCGGCGGCGGCGTGGACGCTCAAGGACGTGCGCTTCGACTACAACCTGCTCAACCTGCAGGCGAAAAACACCGAAGCGGTGCGTTACGAGTTGAAAATCCTGGAAAGCGCCAAGCGTTCCGCCTGGTCGGCGGCGCTGATCGCCGATTCGCTGGAAGAGGCGCGGCAGAAACACAAGGCCGTGAAAGAACTGTCCACCGTCGCCGGCGTCGAAAGCGTCGTCTCCATGATCCCGGAAAACCAGCAGGAAAAAATCGAAACCATCCGCACCCTCGCGCCGGATCTCAACGCCCTGGACGTCGCGCCCGAGGACGAACCGGTTTTCGTGGGTTCATTGAAGCGCACCCTGAAACGGATCGGCTTCAAGCTGCGCAGCAAGGCAGAGGAAGAGCCGCAGGATGCGGTGTCGGAAGCGGGGAACTGGGTGCAGAAAGTGCGGACAAGCCTCAAGACCGTGGATGCCGACACGGCGAAGCAGCGGTTGACCGCGTTCAATCAGCGGCTGTTTGCCGATTACCGGGAGAAGATGCGCGATCTGAAAGCCAACGCCGACCCCTCGCCGGTCACGGTGGAGCAGGTGCCCGGCGAGCTGAAAAAAAGGATGGTCAGCAAGAACGGGCGTTTTCTGATTTCAGTGTTTCCCGCCGTCGATATCTGGGACATCGATCAGCGGCAGAAATTTTTACAGGAGCTGCGCGGCCTCGATGACGGCGTGGTCGGCAACGCGGTGCACATGTTCGAATCGAGCCGTCTCATGAAAGAGGGCTACGTCACCGGCGGCCTGTATGCGTTGACGGCGATCCTGATCTTCGTGCTCGCCACGTTCCGCAACGCGCGCACTTCGGTTTTGATCTTCCTTCCCGTCCTCGTCGGCTTCGTCTGGACCATCGGGCTGATGCATCTTGCAGGCGTGCGTTTCAATTTCGCCAACCTGGTGATCCTGCCGCTGATCCTGGGCATCGGCGTGGTCAACGGCATCCACATCATCCACCGCTTCCGCGAGGAGGGCAACCCGGCTGACGCGGTGCTCCCGAAAAGCACCGGCCTGTCGGTGATCCTGAGCGCGCTGACCACCATCGCGGGCTTCGGCAGCATGATGGTCGCCGACCATCAGGGCATCTTCAGTCTGGGACTGGTGCTGTCGATCGGCGTCGGCTGCTGCATGCTCGCCTCCATCACCCTGCTGCCCGCGCTGTTGAAGTGGATGGCGCTGCGGGGATGGAAAATCTGAAACTTACAGGCAGGCGCGCCGATCGGCCGGACGAAAAAATATCGGGATCTCAGAGGTTCTCTTAAACCATTTCGGCCGAAATTCTGATAAACTCCCTAAAATTCACCTAAAATCCATCAGGTTGCGCGCATGGCCGAAACGGAAGAAAAGTGGGTGACGAAAGTGAAGGTGACCCGCCAGGAGTGGGATGAAAAGCTGCGCGAGGTGCAGCGCTGGCAGATGAATCCGGATCTGGCGAGCAAACCGGACTTCAGCAACTACGACCTCAAGTTCGCCGACCTCTCCGGGCAGAACCTGTACGAAGTGAACTTCACCGGGGCGGACCTCTCAGGCGCGAACCTCACGCACGTCGATCTCACCGGAGCCAACCTGAAAGGCGCGCAGCTCAGCCGCGCCAACTTCCGCGGCGCGATCCTCAAAGGCGCCGACCTTTCCGAGGCCAATCTCGACGAAGCCCTGCTCGAAGGCGCCAACATCGAGGAGGTGAACTTTTCCGGCGCGGTGTTGAACAAGGTGTACCTCGGCGCCGCCAATCTTACCGGAGCGGATTTCTCCAAAGCGGTTCTGAACGACATCAACCTGCAGGGAGCGAAGCTGGTGCGGGTCAACCTCGCCGAGGCTTCCCTCGTGCACGCCCAACTGGACAAGGCGGACTTGAGCGAAGCCAATCTGGGCGAAGCGGACCTGACGCGCGCCAGTCTGAAGCAGGCCCTGATGACGCGCGCCAACCTGAAAGGCGCGGTGCTGTCCGAAGCGACGCTGCAGGAAGCTGACCTGACCGGCGCGAACCTGTGCAAGGCCGACCTCACCCAGTGCAGTCTGCAGATGTCGCGCTTTCGCGACGCGGTGATGAAGGAGGCCAACCTGTCGCGCGCCAACCTGGCGTTTTCTGATCTGACCGGCGCGAGCCTGCGCCATTCCAAGTGGGACAACGCCAACCTCTCCGGGGCGAAGCTTCCGGGCGCGGATCTGCGCGACTCCTGTCTCAGGAACGTGCGGCTCGAAGCGGCGGACCTGTCCGGCTGCCGTCTCATCGGCGCGGACCTCTCACGCACGCAGCCGGATCTGGAAGTGCCGGGAAAAGTCAATCTCGCCCATGCGGACCTGACCGGCGCCGACCTCACCGACGCGGATCTCACGCGCGCCGATCTCACAGGCACCAACTTCAAGAACGCGCTGTTGATCCGCGCCGACATGAGCGGCACCAAAACCGCCGGCATGAACCTGGGCGGCGCGGTGGTCACCAACACCGTGCTGCCGGAAGCGATCCAGAGTTTCGACGGCGTCAAAGCCGTCTCCGAAGCCTCGCTCATCGCGCGCAAGCTGTACGCCTGGCTCATCGCCGGGATGGCGTTTTCCGTGCTGACGATCGCCGCCACCGACGACATCCAGCTTTTGACCAACTCCACCACGTCGCCGCTGCCGGTGATCCAGACGCCGTTTCCCATCGCCGGATTTTATTTTTTCGCACCGCTGGTGCTGCTCGGGCTGTACCTCTATTTTCATCTTCAGTTGCAGCACCAGTGGCGGCTGATCTCCAAGCTGCCCGCGGTGTTCCCCGACGGTACGCCGCTCGACGAAAAAATCTATCCCTGGCTTTTGAACACCTGGGTGCGCAACTTTTCCACCCGCAAACACAAAAAACGAAAATGGTTCACCGTGCTGCGGGAAAGCCTCAGCCTGGAAGCCGTCCTCGGAAAGCTGCGCAACGTGCTGGTGGTGACCATGTGCTGGTATGCGCTGCCGATCCTGCTGGCGACATTCTGGCTGCGCTACCTCAACCGCCACGATTGGGCGGGCACGCGCTTGCAGATCGTGCTGTTGGTGCTTTCCATCTTTTTCGCCATCGCCCTGCACTTTCTCGCCAAGCAGACGCTGCGCAACCGCAAGATGCCTTCGTGGAGCGTGGTGGTCATCACCCTGCTCATCGTGTTTCCCGTGCTTGCGGTCACCTCCTCCCTGTCGCACAAGGCCATCGAGGGCAACCTGAACGATGCCTCCGTTCCCCTCAAGCTGTTGCCGTGGGAGGTCGCCGGACTGCCCGGCTCCGCCGGCGACCCGCTGCCGAAGTATGAGAAGCTGCCGCAACCCGTTCTGGACCGGCTGAAAGCCAACCTCTCCGAACGGGACGTTTCCCAAAAACCCGTTAATTACGACCCCGACGATGAGAGCAGCCTCAAATGGGTGCGCGGCGCGAAGCTCGAGCGCGCCAACCTCAACTACCTGGTCGCGGAATCGGCGTTTTTGAGCAACGCCAAGTTGGGCGGCGCGTCGCTGGTGGGGGCGAACCTGCACCTCGCGCGCATGAAAGGGGCCAACCTGCGCGGTGCGGACCTGCGCGGCGCGGACCTGCGCTTTGCCGACCTGTCCGACGCCGATCTCACCAACGCCAACCTCAGAGGCGCCGACCTTCGGGAAACCAATCTGGAGTCGGCGGATCTGACCGGCGTCGATTTCAAGGACGCCGACCTGACCAACGCGGAAGTGTCCAACACCGTCTTTTACGACGCCCAGAACCTGACCCAGGATCAGATCAAGCTCGCCATCCACTGGAAAGAGGGCTATTACGAAAAAGCCTTCAAGATCCAGCTCGGCATCTTCTTCTCCAGCTCGCGGTAAATCACCGCCTTTCCCGTCCTGTTCCTTCGCGCTTCAAAAGCCGCAAGGGCCGCCGGTTTTTCCCGGCAGCCCGGAATTTTGTAATGAATTTCCTCCCGGCGCGACTCCACCCGTGCTATCTAAATGGCAAACGTGTCCGAATAACAACCCAGCACCCAACAGGAAAACAGCATCATGGCCAAAATGGACTACAACGTCATCGTGATCGGAGCGGGTTCCGCCGGCCTGGTTTCGTCTTATATTGCCGCGGCGGTGAAAGCCAAAGTGGCGCTGATCGAAAAACACAAGATGGGTGGCGACTGCCTCAACACCGGATGCGTTCCCAGCAAGGCGCTGATCCGCACCGCCAAAATGCTTTCCTACATCAAGCGGCACAAGGATTACGGATTGAGTTCCGCCGAGGCGACGTTCAATTTCGCCGATGTCATGGAGCGGGTGCAGACCGTCATCAAAAAAGTCGAACCGCACGACAGCATCGAGCGCTACACGGGTCTCGGCGTGGACTGTCACACCGGAGCCGCGAAGATATTGTCTCCGCATGAGGTCGAGGTCAACGGCAAAACCCTCACCACCAAAAACATCATCATCGCCACCGGCGCGCGGCCCTTCGTGCCGCCGATGCCGGGACTCGATCAGGTCGATTACCTGACCACCGACAATCTGTGGGAAATCCGCGAGCAGCCCAAACGGCTGGTGGTGCTCGGCGGCGGCCCCATCGGTTCGGAGATGACCCAGTGTTTCGCCCGCCTGGGCACGCAGGTCATCCAGATCGAAAAAGCGCCCTGCATTCTGAGCCGGGAAGACGATGAGATCAGCGACGCCGTCTGCAAGCGTTTCGTCGAGGAAGGCGTCGAGGTGCGCACGGGCACCATGGGCAAGGAAGTGGTGGTCGAGGACGGAAAAAAATACCTCGTCGTGGAAAAGGACGGACAGACCGAAAGGATCGAATTCGACCAGCTTCTGCTGGCGCTCGGCCGCGCGGCCAACTCAAAGGGATTCGGGCTGCAGGAGATCGGCGTGAAGACCACGAAACGCGGCACCGTCGAAGTGGACGAATACCTGCGCAGCACCACGCATGCGAACATCTACGCCTGCGGCGACGTGGCCGGGCCGTATCAGTTCACCCACACCGCGGCGCACCAGGCGTGGTACTGCGCGGTCAACGCCCTGTTCAGCCCGCTGAAAAAATTCAAGGTCGATTACCGCGTGATCCCCTGGTGCACGTTCACCGATCCGGAAGTGGCGCGCGTGGGCATCAATGAAAAAGAAGCGAAGCAGCAGGGCATCGACTACGAAGTCACCCGCTACGGCATCGACGACCTCGACCGGGCCATCGCCGACAGCGAGGATCACGGCGTCGTCAAGGTGCTCACGCAGCGCGGCAAGGACAGGATCCTCGGAGTCACCATCCTCGGCTACCACGCAGGTGATCTGATCGCGGAATACGTGTCGGCCATGAAACACGGACTCGGCCTCAACGACATCCTGAGCACGATCCACATCTACCCGACCATGGCCGAAGCCAACAAGTTCGCCGCGGGCGAATGGAAAAAAGCGCACGCGCCCCAGGGCGTCCTGAATTTCCTCAAGAAAGTGCACGCTTGGCGGCGCTGAAGGATGGGTGGCTTGCGGAGAAATTTCAGATGGTGATGACGAGGCCGCCGTCTTCGACCGAGACTTTATAGGTCGGCATCACCAGTGTGCGGTCGAACTTGCAGTATCCCTTCTTGATGTTCCAGCCGCATTCTTCGTTGTTGCAGAAAGCGAACAGGCCATTCAACCCGCCCTTGCCCAGGCTGCCGCCGCATTTCTTGCACTGGTCGGTGATGGCGTAGTAGGTGCCCTCCACCTGGAACAGGGCGATCTTGTAGGGGATTTCGGTGTAGGGGTGCTTGAAGGGGATGCTCACCCCGGAGCCTTCTTCGGGCGGCTCGGCATAATCGCACAAATTGACGCGTGACATAAAATTCGAATTCAGTCCTTCGGCAGGTACGGGCCGAACGTTTCCCGGTAATACTTTTCCAGGTCCCAGCGGAACCGGCCCTTGAAGTGGGGGAGCTTTTCCGCGACTTCGTGGTCGAAGCTCACGTATTTCTGCGATTTTTCCTCGACGTCTTGCGGCCGTTTGATCTTGGGGTCCAGGTAGGATTCTCCCAGCGCCGATCCCGCTACGATGAGCCCCTGGCCCATCTTGATCCAGCGGCCCAGAAGCAGCCGCTCTTCCTCCGATCCTTTTTCTACCATCGTTTCCTCTTTCCTTAAAATCCGAACGCCTCGCAGCGGACGCAACCGGTTCGGTTCCGTCCGGCGAAATGGGGACCGCCCCAAAGCGCAAACCGGCGCGTGGTTGGGCTGCGCCGGCGATTGGAATTCCCTGTTTCCCGGTGAAAACGGCGCTGCCGCCGGCCCGTCGGCCGGGGTCCGCCCTCCGGTTGCAAAGCGGGGCGGCAATAAGGTAGCATAGACCCCACTCAGAATTCAATTTCGACCCCGAAAAGCCCCCAAGGGGCTTTTTTGCAAGGAAGAACCATGGCACCCGAATCGCAAGACACGAAAACCGCAGAAGACTGGTTTCAGGAAGGGTTGTCCGCAGGCCGCGCCGGCGACAACGCGACCGCGATGGAGTCCTACAAGAAAGCGGTGGCTCTGGACCCGGATCATTTTCTGGCGCAGTTCAACCTCGGCATCCGTTACGGAAAAGTGCGCATGAACCTCGAGGCCTCCAAATGTTTCCGGGAGGCCCTGCGCATCAAACCCGAAGCGCCGATGGTGCACTACAGCCTGGCGGTTGTGAGCAACCTGATCGGTGAGACCGATGAAGCGTTCAACCATTACAAGGAAGCGCTGCGCATCAATCCCGAGTTCGCCAAAGCCCACAGCAACCTCGCCATGCTGTACTACTCCATCAAGCGCGGCAAGGAAACCATCCACCACCTGATCCAGGCGCGCGACCAGTTCAACAAAACCGGCGACACGTTCATGGAGAACAACGCCGTGGACCTGTTGAACGAATGCTCCAAGGAATTCGGCCTCACCGAAGAGGAATGCCGGACCCTTTAGCGGGCGGCGCACGCATGGCAACCGGGTCCACCGACTTCGATGTGCTGATCCTGGGCGGCGGCTCCGCGGGCTACGCCGCGGCGAGAACCGCGCAGGAGGCGGGCGCGCGCGTCGCCATCGCCGACCCCGGTCCGCTGGGCGGGCTGTGCATCCTGCGCGGCTGCATGCCCACCAAGACGCTGCTGCGTTCCTCGGACGTGATGTCCCTGCTGCGCCGCGCTCCCGAATTCGGCCTGCTGCCCGTCGAGGCCGGGGCCGACCTCGCCGCCATCAACGCCCGCAAGGATCGGATCATCGGCGAATTCACCCGCTACCGGGTCGAACAGCTCAAGGACCCGCGCTTCACCCTGATCGAGGAACCCGCCGCTTTCGTTTCCCCCGACGCCGTGCGCGTCGGCGACCGCACCCTGACCGCAAGCAGCTTCATCATCGCCACCGGATCGCGCATCGCGCATTTTCCCATTCCCGGACTCGATGAGACCGGCTACGTCACCAGCGACGACGTGCTGCAATGGAAAAAAATGCCGCGCTCCATGATCGTGCTCGGGGCCGGGCCGGTGGCTGTGGAGCTGGCGCAGTTTTTTTCCCGCATCGGCGTGGCGGTGCATCTGATTCAGCGCAGCCATCACATTCTGTCCGGCGGCGACGAAGATCTGGCCCGCCCGGTGGAAGCGCGTTTCCGTCAAGAGGGCATGCAGGTCTACACCTCCACCCGCCTCATCGGCGTGCACAAAAACGGCGATGCGCGCGTCGTGCGGTTTTTGCATCACGGTGAGGAAAAAAACGTCGAGGCCCAGGTCATCCTGCAGGCGCTGGGCCGGGTGCCGAACGTGGCGGAGCTCAACCTGGAAGCGGCGGGGGTGACGCTCGAGCACGGGCGCGTCGTCGTGGACGATTGCATGCGCACCGCGCAGCCGCACATCTACGCCGTCGGCGACGTGAACGGGCTGCAGGAGATCGTGCACGTCGCCATCGAGCAGGGGGAGATCGCCGCCCACAACGCCGTGCATCGCGACCGGCCGCCGCGCCGTTTCGACGACCGCCTGAAGACCAGCATCGTGTTCACCGATCCCACCGTGGCCAGCGTGGGACTCAGCGAGAAGGAATGCCGGACGCAGGACATCCCCTATCTTTCCGCGTCGTACCCCTTCGACGACCACGGCAAATCCATCTGCATGGGTGAGCTGCACGGGCACGTGAAAATCCTGTGCCGTCCGGTCATCGGCGAAGTGATCGGCGCGCACATCGTCGGTCCCGAGGCCGGCGAGCTGATCCACCAGATGATCACCCTCATGCATTTTGGCGGCACCGTGCGGGATTTGACCACCATTCCGCATTACCATCCCACCTTGTCGGAGATCCTCACCTACCCCGCCGAGGAACTTCAAAATCAATTGAGTCCGAAACAGCACCAGGAATAGTTTCTCTCCTAAGTGTTACCGAGCCCGGCTTGAGTGGTGCATTTGAAGCAGAGCACCCGGGTCAGTGGTTTAAATCACAAGTTGATTGTCAAAAATGGCTAAATTAATATCGATTTCAATAGATATTTAGCTGAAAGTCAACCTTTCCGGAGTCCCAGGACTGGAGAGCGCGCGCATCATTATCTCGATGCCGCCTCAGCCTCTGGAAAATTTTTGCTTCCGGGAATCAGTGAAAGTGAAATTGGGGAGTGAATGGTTTTTAGGTAATTATTCTTCTAAAGCCGGACCGTAAAAATTTTCAATAGAGAAATACTATGAAAAAATTCAGAAGGAAATTAAAGATTGCAACGATTTTGATCCTTGCTTTGTTCATTTCCAACTGTTCGCTGATCAAGCCGAATGGACAGTGGGCCAGGCCTGGACTGGGTTTAGAGGACGATGCGTATCAACGGGATAGTGACGGGAACTATATCGACAGTGAAGCGTATCGTACGCGGCCCATCGAGTTTCAGGACGGTGAGATATACGCCAATAAGGTAAAAGAAGATTACAAGGACTCCATCGGCGACCAGGAATTATTGAGAAACGGTTTGGCTCTGGGGCTCATTCCCTTGACCGCCTCCGTTTTGGGACTCGCCATCACCGGCGCCAGCGGCGATGCCGTCACCGCGTTGTCTTTGACGGGTGCGACGGGCCTCGGCCTGGGATACTGGTTCGCCAGCCCGGAAAAAAACAAGGTGTACACTGCGGGCTACAAGGCCATCGGCTGTGCCGTCATCGCCCTGCGGCCTCTCGACCTGAAGGACGCGAAGCTCGGTGAAGAACTGGATAAACTGAACCTGGCGATCAACCGGGTGGAGTCAGAGGTATCCCGCATTTCTGAATCGGTAGAAAACAAAAAAAGAATGAAGCGGGCAAATGATCTTTTAAAAGAGTCGAAAGAAACCTACCGGCTTGGACTGGCGCTGGAATATCAGGCGTCCCGGGCGGGGACGATGCTGGTCGATGCGGTCGATGAAATCTCAGCCGATGTCGATGCCGCGATCCATTCCAATGACAAAGATTTGAGGGACCTTGCAAATATCATCAACCGCCTTGCGCAGCAGTCTTCGGATCTGAGAACCCCCAACATAACCGGAATGGAGAAGGAATCGTTTGTTCCCAATATGGCTTCAAAGGAGGACAACCTGGAGCCGGCTATGGAGGAATTGTCGTTACGCAGCCGCAAGATGGCCGGTTTCATCCGGGCCGTGAAGGAGCAAAAACCAAAGCATAAACTCGAAGATTGCGGCGTGTCGCCAACCCTGCTGGTTCACGATCTGTCCATCGAACCCAGCGACACCCTCACTCTGGCTCCGGGAGATGCCAGGGGATTCGTGGTGAAAGGAGGGAAAAAACCCTTCCTGGCACAGCTGCACGGTAAAGAAACCGGCTTGAAATTGAATCAGGTCGAATCGTTCGGACGGGCGTTCACCGTGGAAGCTTCAGAGGACGCCAAAGGCAATTATTCCATTTTCATCATCGATTCCGATGAGCGCCAGACGTTCGTAAATGTTTCCGTTGGGAAGTGAGTGATCCTTCTGCCGAGCACACGATCACCCGGCGGCAGCCGATGATTGAAAATCCTCCGGGGCCGTTCAAGGGGGCGGGGTTGGAAAGACTCAGTGCCTGAATGTGGTTGTTGCTGACGTTTTTGGACTCGATGTAAAAAGAAAATCCGGGGAAGGAAAGATTCAGAGCGCTTCCAGTTTTTCCGCGAAGCGGTCCATTTCTTCCTGCGTGTTGAGTTCGGTGGCGCACAGCAGCAGGCTGTTGGTGAGATCCGGGTAGTGGGTCTTGAGAGGATAGCCTGCGAGGATGTTTTCCTGAAGCATGGCCTGTTGGATCTCTTCGGCCGGCGCCGGGCATTCGAGCACGAATTCGTTGAACGTGTCGCCCGAAAACCGGATCTCGAATCCCTTCACCTTGCGCAGACGGTTTTTGAGATAGTCCGCCTTGCGCACGTTGAGCAGCGCGATCTCGCGCATCCCTTCCTTGCCCAGCGCCGCCATGAAAACCGTGGCCGCCAGCGCGCACAGACCCTGGTTGGTGCAGATGTTGGAGGTGGCGCGCTCGCGCCGGATGTGCTGCTCCCGCGTGGACAGCGTCAGCACGTACGACCGCCGCCCCGCCTGGTCCACCGTTTCGCCGACCAGCCGGCCCGGCGTGTGGCGCAGGAAGCGGTCGCGCGTCGCGAAAAAACCCACGTAGGGGCCGCCGTACGAAACCGGCAGCCCGAACGACTGCCCCTCGCCCACGACCATGTCGGCGCCGCGTTCCCCGGGAGGTTTCAGGATGCCGAGCGACAGCGCCTCGGCGACCGCGACGATCAGGTGCGCGCCCGCGGCCTGCAGCGTTTCGCCCAATGCGGCGTACTCTTCGATGACGCCGAAAAAATTGGGGCTCTGCAGCACCACCGCGCCGATGTCTTTCGTCTCAGTGATGCGGGAAAGGTCGGTTTTGCCCGTCGCGTCGAAGGGAAGCGACACCAGTTCGATCTCGGTTCCCCGCGTGTAGGTGGCCACCACCTGCCGGTATTCGGGATGCACCGCTTCCGAGATGAGGATTTTGCTTTTGCCGTTCAACCGGTGCGACATCACCACCGCTTCGGCGAGCGAGGACGCGCCGTCGTACATCGAGGCGTTGGCGATCTCCATGCCGGTGAGCAGGGCGATCAGGGTCTGAAATTCAAAGATCGCCTGCAGCGTTCCCTGGCTGACCTCCGGCTGGTACGGTGTGTAGCTGGTGGCAAACTCGCCGCGCGCGATGAGCGAGCCGACGAGCGCCGGGCTGAAATGCCGGTAGGCCCCCGCGCCGAGGAACACCGAGGTGCCTTCCGGGTCCGGGTTGCGTTTCTGGTAGCGCGCGAGCAGTGCCGTCAGCTCGGTCTCGGAAAGCGCCGGGGGGAGGTCGAGGGCCTGGTCTTGCAGCCGAAGCTCAGGGGGAATGCTGGTGAACAGCTCGTCGATGTTCTCGACGCCGATGGCCGCCAGCATTTCCCGGATGTCCTGCTCTGTGTGCGGGATGTAACGCATGCGGAAAAACTCGCTTCAGGGATTATTGTTCGTTTTCGCACTGCTCGATGTATTGTTCCGGTGTCAGCAATCCATCGATCTGCTTGGGATCGGCCAGCTCGATTTCCAGAATCCAGCCCTGGCCGAACGGTTCGCTGTTGACCAGCTCGGGCTGCGATTCCAGGTTGACGTTGACCTTGACGACCTTGCCGGTGGCGGGTGCGTACAGGTCCGACACGGTCTTGACCGATTCCACCACGCCGAAGGTTTTTTCCTGTGTCACTTCATCGCCTTCCTTGGGCATCTCCACGAACACCACATCGCCCAGTTGTTCCTGAGCGAAGTCCGTGATGCCGATCACCGCCGTGTTGCCGTTCACGCGGATCCACTCGTGTTCCCTCGTGTATCGAAGATCTTTGGGGACCTCCATGTTTCCTCCCGCTCAAAATGATGTTGGTGAATGGATGAACGATCCGCGGCCGCAGTCCCGGATTCCCGCTTCGGGCTGCGCCCCGCTGCCTGACGACCCACAACGGTTTTTTCGGGTGGGAGCCGGTTATTTTTTCACACGGCTGGGTACGAAAGGCGGTTTGGTGATTTCCGCGGGTACGTTCTGATTTCTGATTTCGATGTCCAGGCGGGAACCGACTTCAGAGTGCTCTTTCGATACATAGCACAATCCGATCCCCACATTCAAGGAAGGGGAAAACGAACCGCTGGTCAGCTCGCCGACAACCTTGCCTTCTTTCAACACCTTATAATGCGGCCGCGGCACGCCCCGTTCCAGCAGTTTGACGCCGACGAGTTTTTTCGCGATCCCGTTCTGCTTCTGTGCGGACAAAGCCTCGCTGCCGGTGAACGGTCCCTTTTTCAGTTTGACCACCCAGCCCAGCCCCGCCTCCAGCGGCGTCGTGTCCTGGGTGATGTCGTTGCCGTACAGGGCGTAGCCCATTTCCAGCCGCAGCGTGTCCCGGGCGGCCAGCCCGATGGGTTGGATCTGGAACGGTTTTCCGGCTTCCAGGATGGCCTCAGCCAGATCCGCCGCCCCGGACGCCTCGGTGTAGAGCTCGAAACCGTCCTCCCCCGTGTATCCGGTGCGGGAAATCAGGCAATCATAGTTGTGGATTTTGCCTTTTTTAAAGTGGTAATATCGGACCTCGTTCAAAGGCAGGTCGCACAGGGTTTGCAGCAGCGCCTCGGATTGCGGGCCCTGGACAGCCAGTTGTGCGGTCTGGGCGCTGAGGTTTTCGACCGCGACCCGATATTCCTTTGCGGTCTGCCGGATCCAGTCGAAATCCTTGTCCGTATTGGCGGCGTTGACGCAGAGAAAATAGTGGTCCTCCGCGAACCGGTGGACCAGCAGGTCGTCCACCACACCGCCGTTCTCGTAGCACATGACGGTGTACAGGATGGACCCGTCCTGCATGGTTTCGATGTCGTTGGTCACCAGCCGCTGGAGCAGGGAACGGGCGTCTTTTCCGCGGATATCGATTTCGCCCATATGGCTGACGTCGAACAGGCCCACCTGCTCGCGGACGCATTTGTGCTCCTGGATCACCCCCGCGAACTGGATGGGCATGCGCCATCCCGCAAACGGCACCAGCCGCGCTCCCAGCCTGCGGTGCAGTTCGATCAAAGGGGTGGTTTTCAGGTCTGCGGAAGGTGGTTGAGACATGATCGGGGAATCTGCTATCCTGAGGATTAAGTTGAAATTGGGTATAGCGAAATTCCCCGTTAAGTTCAAGAGGGAAAACCGGATACTGTAAAAGTGGAACCCGGGCGGAGCGCGCCGTATATTACGATCAGGAAGCGTCCGCGCCGGTCAGAGAGTGTCCATTGGAAACTGTTATGAATTTGATTCGCACCCCGAAAAAATTCGATGCGATCCTCGTCGCCGGACAGGGAGAGTCCAGTTACAAGGTCTACCATCAACACAAGGCCTTTCTCAAACTGGATGGCAAGAGTATCATCTGCCATGTCCTGTCCGCCCTGCAGCAGGTGCGCTCGATCGGTGAAATCTACATCGTCGGCTCGGTGGACCGTTTGCGGGAAGCGCTTGCTGAAGAGAAGACCGATCTGAAGTTCCCCAAGCCCATTCACCTGGTGGAGCAGAAAAGCAACCTGTACGAAAACATCTGGCACACGTTTTTGCAGACCATTCCCGAACAGATCGCCGCCGATGAGATGGAAAACTCGCAATACGGCGACAAGGCCGTGTTGATCGTTCCCTGCGACTCGCCGCTGTTGACCGCGCACGAAGTCGAGCATTTCATCACCCACTGCGACATCGACAACTACGATCACATTCTCGGGCTGACCTCCCGGCAAAACCTGGAGCCGTTTTACCCCAGAGACGGCAAGCCCGGCATCAAGATGGCGTACCTGCATTTGAAGGAGAACAGTTTCCGCATCAACAACCTGCATCTGGTCAAACCCGTGCGCATCGCCAACCGGCAGTACATCCAGAAGATGTACCAGTACCGGTATCAGAGAAATTTCAAAAACCTCATCCTGTTCGGGTTGTCCCTGTTCGGGAAAGACAAGATCAAGCACTACCAATATTACGTCGGCCTGCAGCTGTGCCTGTTTTTCGCCAGTCTGGGCATGGAGTCGCTGGTGCGGCTGTTCCGCCGGATGACGCCGAAAAAAGATCTCGAGCGCAGCATTTCGACCATCATGAAAACGCGCTTCATGGGGCTGGAGGTGCCGTTCCCGGGCGCCGCCCTGGATATCGACAACGACCGGGATTACGAAGCCATGAAAGTCCGTTTCGACGAATGGCGGGAATTTTTGAGCCATCCGGAAAACTCCCCTCTCCCTTTATCCCGGTGAATCCCGGGAAGAGGGCTTCTCGCAAATTGCCTCGGAAAAAACAGAAACCGTTCCGCCGGCACACAAAGCGGCCGCATCCGCGCTCAAGAAAATCGAAAACGACGTCACTCTAAATTGAAAG
Source organism: Nitrospinales bacterium (assembly GCA_965223345.1). Taxonomy (GTDB): domain Bacteria; phylum Nitrospinota; class Nitrospinia; order Nitrospinales; family VA-1; genus CBDCWG01. The sequence goes on along the minus strand of CBDCWG010000012.1, from coordinate 197,711 downwards.
CCACTTGATGCAACAAGACAGACTCCGCAATTTTTCCATCATCGCCCACATCGACCACGGCAAATCCACGCTGGCCGACAAGCTGATCCTCGCCACCGGCGCGCTGCAGCAGCGCGAGATGAAGGACCAGGTGCTGGACAACATGGATCTGGAACGCGAGCGCGGCATCACCATCAAGGCGCAGACCGTGTGCCTCACGCACAAGGGCGAAGACGGAACCGAGCACGTGTTCAACATGATCGACACGCCCGGTCATGTCGATTTCACCTACGAGGTGTCGCGCAGCCTCGCCGCCTGCGAAGGCGTGCTGCTTGTGGTGGACGCCACCCAGGGGATTCAGGCGCAGACCATCGCCAACCTCAACCTCGCCATGCAGCACCATCTCACCATCATCCCGGTCATCAACAAGATCGATCTGCCCAGTGCCGATCCGGACAACGTGAAGGAGCAGCTGGAGGACGTGCTGCAGATCGAGGCCGAAGAGGCGATTCTGGTGAGCGCCAAGGAAGGCATCGGCATCCAGGAACTGATGCAGGCCATCGTCGAGCGCATCCCGCACCCGGTGGGCGATGCGGCGAAACCCCTGCGCGCGCTGTTGTTCGACGCCTGGTACGATCCGTATCGCGGCGTGATCGTTCTGGTCAAGGTACGCGAAGGCACCCTCAAGGTGGGAGAGGACGTGCTGTTGATGGCCGCCGGTGGCAAGTTCACGGTCGAGGAACTCGGCGTGTTCGAACCCGCGCCGCGCAAGCTGGACCGGCTGGAGGCCGGTGAGGTCGGCTACATGATCGCCAACATCAAGCAGCTCGATCAGACCAAGATCGGCGACACCGTCACTCACGTGAACGCGCCGACCGCGGAACCTTTGCCCGGCTACAAGGAAGTCAAGCCGATGGTGTTCAGCGGCCTGTATCCCATCAGCGGCGACCAGTACGAAATGCTGCGCGATTCGCTCAAGAAACTGACCCTCAACGACGCGTCGGTGACCTACGAGGCCGAATCCTCCACCGCGCTGGGCTTCGGGTTCCGCTGCGGGTTTCTCGGGCTTTTGCACATGGAGATCGTGCGCGAACGGCTGGAGCGGGAGTACGGCGTCGATATCCTGACCACCGCCCCCACCGTCGTCTACAAAGTGATCACCACCGACGGGCAGACCATCGACATCGACAACCCGGCCAAGCTCAAAGACATCAAAAACGTCGCGCAGCTGGAAGAGCCGTACGTCTCGGGAACCATCATCACGCCCGAGGAGTTCATCGGCACCATCATGACGCTCACGCGCGAGCGGCGCGGTCACCAGACCAAGATGGAATTTCTCAATCCCAAAACGGTGCTGTTGCAGTACGAGCTGCCGTTCAACGAAATCGTGCTGGATTTTTACGACCGGTTGAAATCGTCCACCAAGGGCTACGCGTCGTTCGACTATGAATTTATAGATTTTAGAGCTTCAAATCTGGTAAAGTTGGACATACTGCTGAATGGGGAGCTGGTGGACGCCCTTTCCCTGATCGCCCATAAGGACAAAGTGTATTACCAGGGACGGGATCTGGCCAAAAAGCTCAAGGAACAAATTCCCCGCCAGATGTACGAGGTCGCCATCCAGGCCGCTGTCGGAAGCAAGGTCATCGCCCGGGAAAACATCAAGGCCCTGAGGAAGAACGTTCTCGCCAAATGTTACGGCGGCGACATCACCCGTAAACGCAAACTGCTTGAAAAACAGAAAGCGGGAAAGAAAAAGATGAAACAGGTGGGCAATGTGGAAATCCCGCAGGAGGCTTTTTTGGCTGTGTTGAGGACCGATGGAAAATAAGGAACTGGACACGGCCTCGGAACCGGTCGCCGAGAAAAAAACCAAAAGCGTTTTTCGGGAATATACGGAGGCGATCCTCATCGCCCTGCTTTTGGCCCTGTTCATCCGCACCTTCATCCTGCAGGCTTTCAAGATCCCTTCCGGTTCGATGAAACCCACGCTGCTGATCGGCGACCACATCCTGGTCTCGAAATTCGCCTACGGCATCCACATCCCCAACGAAATCCCCTTCGTCAACGTCAAGCTGTTCCGCGACATCATCCTGTTCGACGAATTGCCCGAACGCGGCGACATCATCGTTTTCAAATTTCCCAAAGACGAAACGCGCGATTTTATCAAACGCGTCGTCGGCCTGCCGGGGGACACGCTGCAGATCAAGAGCCAGAAGGTGTACATCAACAACGAGCCCTACGAAGACCCGCACGCCTTTCACAGCGAGCTGCCGAGTTCCGATCCCGACAGCACCCGCGACAATCTGGGCCCGCTTGTCGTCCCGGAAGGGCACCTGTTCGTCATGGGCGACAACCGCGAAAACTCGCAGGACAGCCGCGCCTGGGGTTTTCTCGATTTCAACCTGATCAAAGGCAAGGCCCTGATGATTTACTGGTCCTGGAACTCTAACGATAGCTGGGTGCGCTTCGACCGTTTCGGGCAGGTCCTCGAATAACATCCAGCCACGCCCCATGACCGCCACCGACAGCGCCTCTCCCGCCGGCAAACTGAAAGCCCTGCTCGCAAACAGCGAAGCCGTTCTGCTGGATTTCGACGGCCTGCTGGCGGATTCCGAACCGTATCACTACAAGGCCTACAACGAGGTGTTCGAACGCTACGGGCACAGCCTCGATCCGGATGAATACTGGGTGGAGTGGACGTCCAAAGGCAAGGGCATCGCCGGCGAAATCGAACGGCACGACCTCAAGCTGGCGGTCGAGCCCGCCGAGTTGCGGCGTCAGAAATTCGAGGCGTATTCGCGCTACTGCCAGGGTGGGTCGATCCGCCTGTTTCCCGAATCCCTGCCGCTGGTCAAGGCGCTGGGCGCGCGTCACAAACTGGCCATCGCCTCGGGCTCCTGGGGCCACGACATCCGCGCCATCCTCAAAAACGCCGGTGCGCTGCAACACTTCCCCGCCATTCTGGGCAAGGAATCCGCGCCGCGCGAAAAACCGCATCCGGACATTTTTCAAAAAGCCGCCGAAACCCTTCAGTGCCCGCCCGCATCCTGCCTGGTGCTCGAAGACGCACTGAAGGGCCTTGAGGCTGCGTCGGAGGCGGGCATGCGCTGCATCATCATCCGCAACCGCCTCAACGCGCACATCGATTTTTCCAAAGCCGATCTCATCCTCGACAGCCTCGCGCACATGGTTTCCCTTTTGGACTCGCCCTCATCCTGAACGCTTTCACTCGCCGTTTCTTCATTTGACGAAAAAAGGCTGCGAGACCACCAGCCGTCCGCGGTTGTAGAGGCTGAAGATCCACCGGCCTTTCAGGTGGTAGGCGGGCGTTGCCTCGCGGAATTCCCAGGCGTTGATCACGCGACCCTGCTGTGGGGCGTAGCGGGTTTTCCATTGCGTGCTGCTGAGCGATCTGCCCGCCACCGTCACCGCAGCGGGAAACTGCATGATCCCTTCCAGCTCGATGAAGTCCCCTTCTTCCATGGGCGGCAGGATGAATTGAAAGCCGAACAGATCGCCGATGCGCAGCGGAATCGAATCGGTGCGAAAAAAATTGTAGGACTGCGCGTCGCTCTTGAAAATCGGATTGCCGGCGGAATCCGCGCCGATCTTTTTCCTTTTGCGCGGCGACACCGTCTGAAAATAGCCGCCGCGGATGTCTTTGAGGGTCAGCGTTTTGCCGTTGCGGCTTTGCACCGGAATGTCCTCGGCGAACCCAATGTCAGCGGAGAAAAGCACGGCGCACAGGCTGAACAGAATTGCGGTCTTCATGCGATGGGGGAGGGCGGACAAAACCCTTAGGCGTTGTCGAGTTGGCTTTTGAATCCCGCGAACCGTTGCTGGATGGGAGGGATGAGTTTTTCCCGCAACGCTTCCGGAACCCAGTTGATTTTTTCGATCGGCCATTCTTCGATCCGGCGGATGTCCAGCCCGTCTTCGGAAAACGGGCCGGAAAGGGCCTCCTCGTAGCCGTAGATCAGGGCGTTTTTAAACACCTTGATATACAGATCCTGAATGGTCGCCGGATCGTGCAGCCCCTCCATGAAATGGCGCATCAGATCCTCGATGATGGGATCGGCGTGTTCCCGGAAATCCTCCGAGCAGGCTTGTTCCAGCGTCCGGTAAATGATGATGATATCTTGCAGCAGGTATTTCAGATCCTGCGGCGGTTTCAGCACCGGCCCTTTGTCCAGGTCGAAGAATTCCTTGTACTCTTTCAGAATGCGCACCGTGTCGTAGATGATGGACTGTTCCCAGGGCACGTGGTTCCAGACGAAAAACACCCGCAGCCAGCGCACGGTATCGCTGGCGTCCTCCATATGCATGGTGATGCTGGGTTTTTCGCTGCAGCTGTAGGGCAGCCGGCCGCCCCACATTTTCAGACTGAGTTTCAGGCCGTACGGCTCGAAGGCGGCGGCGAACCCGTCACAGTAGTAACTCACCATGCGTTCGAGGTTGTCGCGCTGATCCAGGGCGCTGTTTTGCGGGAGGTTGGCGATGCAGTAGAGACGCCAGATCCTGCGCCGGGATTTGCCCCTGGGATCGGCGATGAGATAGGTGCCGCCCCAGATGCCCGAGGTGATGGGGACCTCGAACGGATGCGCCTCAGACAACCGGCCCGAAACCTGCCGGGCGAGGTTGCCGTACAGCTCGTTCAGGTAGAACAGATTGATCAGTTTGTCGTCGGAAAATACCGGACCGGAGGTCAGCGGGAGCCCATTCATGTGTTTCGATCGATGTCCGTTTCGCAGAGTTGGCCAAAAGGGTTCATTTTATAAGGCGGAAAAAACAAAATCCATCCCTAAAACAGGGATGGATTTTGTTTGAAGCGGGGTTCGGATACAGAATCCTGCAGGGGGGATCAGACGCGAACGAGGTCCGGAAGATGGGATGGTTTCCGATGTGGATCGGCCCATGCATCCGGGAAATTTGCCACCCAGGCCCCATCGAGCAACGAAAAACCAGATTTAGGATCAATAACTTATGAATTCAAACCGGAGGAGGCCTGCCGTGGGCACGTGAACCCGAAAGTCCTCGCCAAGCCGGCCCGTTTCAAGGCCGGGGCGAACGCCTTGCCGTCAATTGCTGCCGGCAGTTTCGTTGATTCCCATGCGCTTCAGGTCTTCCTTGGTCAATTGCTTGCCGCCGGATTTTTGGGATGTGGAAGCACTCGATCCGCCACTCGAGGGCGACGCCGTGCCTCCCTGCATCTGGGCACATCCAAACGAAAAGAGAACCGTCATCAAAATAAACAATTGCGCTGACTTTTTCATAACCACTCCTTTTTTAAAAAGATACCCGAGTCCTTCGCTTTTGCGCCCCGTATCGGAATGCGTCGTTTCCGATGCGGGCTCCTTGACTTGGCAAGGATGAAATCGTTTGTTTTAAATCATTTATTTCGGATTCACAGCCGCCGGTATTATGGAACAAAACGCAGGCAAAATCAATGCGTGCGGGAAAAAAAAGTCACGCGACGCTCGAAAAAACAATCATTTCCTTTTAAGTGCCCAAACTGGCAAAAATAATGCGATTGATTTCAGGCCGTTGCCGCAGCGGCGGCGTACCGGTTTTAAGAACCGTCACCCTGGCCGGTGCCGGCTGTTTTCGCATCGCGGGCAGAATGCGCTTCAACGGACCAAAATTTATTTTTTCCATTGCGGGTGTGCAGAAACCCCGGTTTGATTGTTGAAATGAATCGGAAGAAATGATAGTTTTGACATACATTTCAGAGACATAGGCGGTCACGCCTGTTCGCTTGCCCGCAGGGTTTCCCCTTCATCCGGGTAGGCGCGGAATGAGAAGAAAGCCAAAAAACGCGCGGTTGAGAAAAAATCCCTGATTTCATAAAGGACGCTCCTTGACCCAGACCGCATCCCCCATCAGCTTCGGATTTCTGTCGCTCGCGCTTCTCACCGTTTGCCTGGGTTTGAGCGGCGGCGCCCCGTCCGCAAAAGCCTGGCGGCTGCTGGAACCCGGGCTGGAACTGGGAACCTTCCGGTCGCCGCAGAAATCCCCGGTCGGCGACTCCACCATCCGCATTCTCCGGATCGACACCCGCCACTTTCAGTTTCGCCTGCTGAACGCCAGCGCCGAAAAGCCGGCCACCCGCAAATCCGTGCGCGAATGGGTGAAAAGCCACAACCTGGTCGCCGGCATCAACGCCAGCATGTACCAGAAGGACAACAAAACCAGCGTGTCCTACATGCGCACCGGCGGGCATGTCAACAGTTCCTGGCTGTCCAAGGACAAGACCATGCTCGCCTTCGATCCCAAAGACCGGGCGCTGCCCGTGGCGCGCATCTACGACCGCGATTGCGAGGATTTCGACCGCGTGCGCAAACAGTACCGCTCTCTCGTCCAGAGCATCCGCATGCTGTCGTGCCACGGCAAGAACGTGTGGGCGCCGCAGGAGCGGATCTGGAGCACCGCCGCCATCGGCAGCGATGCGAAAGGGCGGTTTTTGTTCATCCACTCCCGCTCCCCCTACTCGACGCACGACCTCATCAATATCCTGCTGCGCCTGCCGATCGATCTCGAGCGCGCCATGTACGTCGAGGGCGGCAAGGACGCCCAGCTCTTTATCCAGTCCGGAAGCAAAGAATACGAGTTTGTCGGCAGCTACTCTTCCGGTTCCTACGAGAGCGACGACAACCGCCTGTCCTGGCCCGTTCCCAATGTACTGGGGATCGTGCGGGTGAACCGTTGACCCCTCGCGGTGCGTCCATGCCGAAAAGCCGAAACAAAACGCCCGCCTTCAAGCCCCGGATCCGCATCCTGGCCGGAGACGAGATCGCCCTGGGCCCCGGAAAGATCGACCTGCTCGAAGCCATCGAGCGCAACGGGTCGATCTCGAAAGCCGCGCGCGACATCCAGATGAGCTACAAACGCGCCTGGGACATGGTGGACACCATGAACCGCTGCTTCAAGAGCCCCCTCGTCGAAGGCGCCGCCGGCGGCAAAGGCGGCGGCGGCGCGCGCCTCACACCTTTGGGCGAACGCATGGCGCGCCGCTACCGCGCGATGGAAGCGGCGGCGGTGCGCGCCGCCGATGCGGACTGGAAAGCCATCCGCCGTCACCTCAAAACCGCTCCGTCTGCGGCCAAGCCGCGCTGAATCAAGCGGCGGGTTTTTTCGCCTCGATCTCGAATCCCAGAAACTGGATGCACACGTTCTCTCCCGGCAGCTGGCTGTAGGCGTCGGTTTCGTCTTCGTATTGATTGAAATCGAAATGCGGCACCGAAAACCCCGCGCTCTGCGTGTCGAGCACCAGTGTCTTGCAGAAGTCCGCCTCGATCGCCACCAGCGTTTCCAGATACCCCGCGATCAGTTTGTTCTGGAAGGCGGGTTCGCGGGATTTTTTCAGGATGTGGTGCTCCAGGTCCGTATCGAGAATGCGCAGCGTCGCCCCCGGATTCAGGCTGGCAAACGCCCATGCGAGAAAGTGCTGGCGCTCGGGCCGCTTAAGGTGGTGCAGAAACTTGTTGGCGAGGATGCAGCCCAGCCCGGAAACCGGCGGGTCTTCGCGGCCGAACTCGACCTGCAGGATTTCCACATTGGCCTTGCCGGAAAGATCGCGGTAATGCGTGAGCGCCTGCACGACGAACGCCATCGAGTCGGTGAGGATCAGCCTGGGATGGCTGTCCGGCCAGAGGTGGATGAGCGAGAATCCCGACAACCCGGTGGCCACATCCAGAACCGGCGCGTCCGGCACCGGCGACAGATCCGGCAGCGGATCGTCCCAGGGAAAGTTGCCGGTCCGGTGCAGGTAGATGCTGTAGCTTTCGCTCAGCAGGCGCACCAGCTCCGCATCCTCCGCCAAAGCCGCATCGCTGCGCAGTGTGCGCGTCAATTCCAGAAACAGAGACTGCATGCGTTTGTTGAGGATGTCCAGCGGCTCGTTCTGCGGCGGCGCGTCGCGGCGCAGGTTGATGTTGATGTGATCGAAGTTCAGGTACACCGCCGGCCGCTCGTGCTGCACGTAGATGAGATCCGCAAGATCGAGCGCAAGCTCCGGGTACGCCGCGCGCACCATTTGGTTGAAGCAGGTTTGGTTCTGCGCGCCCTCGACCGTTTCGGGAAAGCCGATGAGTGCGTCCAGCCGGTCGAGGATCGCCCGCGTCCGCTGCGCCAGCTCGGGCGATTTGGAATGCGCGAGCCCCAGGCAGGCCTTGCCGGTTTCGGTGAGCAGCGGCAGCCGCGGCGTCGCTTTCACGAAGGTGGCCGGGATCGCGGTCATGACAACGGGCCCGCCGCCTTTTCCACCGCATCGATCAGCGCGCCGCTTTCGATCAGCCCTGCCACCGTTTCGATGTCCGGCGCCAGCTCCCGGTCTTTGTCCATGTGCCGCACGTGCTGGCGCAGCACCCGGTACGCCGCCAGCGTGCCCTTTCCCGGTTTCAGGTTGGTGAACACATCCAGCGCCTGCGCGCCGCACAACAGCTCGATGGCCAGCACGTGCTTCAGGTTGTGGGCGATGTCGCTCGCCTGGCGCGCGGCGATCGTGCCCATGCTGACGTGGTCTTCCTTGTTGGCGGAGGTGGGGATCGAATCCACCGAAGCCGGATGCGCGAGGACCTTGTTTTCCGAGACCAGCGCCGCGGCCGTGTATTGCGCGATCATGAAGCCGGAGTTGAGGCCCTCGCTTTCGATGAGAAAAGAGGGCAGGCCGCTCAGGGTGGGGTTGACCATGCGCTCGATGCGGCGTTCCGCGATGCTTCCGAATTCGCACAGCCCCACCGCCAGATGATCGCAGGCCTGCGCCACCGGTTCGCCGTGGAAATTGCCGCCGGAAAGAATTTGGCCGTCCGGAAACACCAGCGGGTTTTCCGTCGCCGCGTTCATCTCCACCTCCACGACGCCGCGCACGAAGCGCACCGCATCGCGGCTCGCCCCGTGCACCTGCGGCGAGCAGCGCAGCGAGTAGGCGTCCTGCACGCGGCCGCAGTCTTTGTGCGAGGAGATGATCTCGCTGCCCGCGCAGATGCGGCGCAGGTTCGCCGCCGATTCGACCTGCCCCTTGTGCGGGCGGATGCGGTGGATCTTTTCATGAAACTGCGTGTTCGACCCCAGCAGCACCTCCAGGCTCATCGCCGCCGCGACGTCTGCAATCGATTGCAGGATAAGAGCGTGGTGCAGCGTCCAGGCCGCCAGCGCGGTCATCACCTGCGTGCCGTTGATCAGCGCCAGCCCTTCCCCCTCCAGAAGCGTCACCGGTTTCAACTTCGCCCGTTTGAGCGCCGCCGCGCCGCCGAGCCAGCGCCCGTTGTGTTTCGCTTTGCCGCGGCCCAGAAGAACCAGAGACAGATGCGCCAGCGGCGCCAGGTCGCCGCTCGCCCCCACCGAGCCTTTTTCGGGTACAAGAGGGATGAGGCCGCTGTTGCTCAGCGCCACCAGTGACTCGAGAGTGCCGCGGCTCAGGCCCGAGTAGCCCTTGGCCTTGCTGTTGATCATCAGCGCCAGGATGAGCCGCACGATCTCATCGGCAAACGGCTTGCCGACACCGGCGGCGTGGCTCATCAGAATGTTCTTTTGCAGTTTTTTGCGGTCGGCGGGAGAGATGACCACGCCGCTCAGTGCGCCGAAGCCGGTGGTGATGCCGTACACCTTTTTCTGCTCGTCGATGGCCGCGTCGATGACGGCGCGCGATTTTTCAATCTTTTTCAGGGAAGCCGCCGCCACGCGCAGCCTGCTGCCCGCCGCGAGCGCGGGCACGGCGTCCAGGTTGAGCGATTCTCCGTCCAGCACGACCGTTTTCATGGCGCGAAAGACCTCATGAGCGGGAATTCGATATTGCGGCGTGTGCGTGGCTTTGCGCGGTTCTCACGGCCAGTCCCACCCGGCGCGGCCGAGAAAGTAAAACGTGAACATCAGACAGGGAAACAGAAACGGCACCACCGGCAGCGTTTCCTGGGTCGCCAGCATGTACCCGGTTCCCACGGAACGGATGAAAAAGATCACCGCGAGCACACGCACCCAGCGCTGCGAGCCTTTGCGGATGACCGGAAACAGCAGCACAACCAGCACGATCACCCCGAGCCACACCACCTCTTTGGGAACACCCTCGGCGAACGGCGGCATGAACAGCCAGCCCAGGACCGCGTAGATGAGGTTCAGCACCAGAAACACGTACGCCGCCACGCGGTATTTGCTCAGGGTTTCCGGATCCATCGTCTGTGTTTCGTTCGTCATGCCGCTCCATTCTCATTGGGGCCGGGGCGCCGCCAGCGCCGGGGCCCGCTTGCAGTTTGCTTCCGGGTGTGCTATTCCATTTTTTCGCTCAGACGGGGTCCAGCCAGGCTTTTGCGTCTGAAATGACAACCTATTGAGGGTTCTTTCCCGCCCGCCTGCACCATGAACACGCTATCCGTCGAAGATCAGCTGAAAAAAATCCGCCGCGGCGCCGCCGAGATCATCGACGAAAAAGAACTCGCAGAGCAGATCGAAAAATCAATTAAAACAGGCACGCCCCTTCGAGTCAAGGCGGGCTTCGACCCCACCGCGCCCGATCTGCATCTGGGTCACACCGTGCTGCTGCACAAAATGAAGCAGTTTCAGGAACTGGGTCACGAGGTGATCTTCCTGGTCGGGGATTTCACCGCCCTGATCGGCGATCCGACGGGAAAATCCGAGACGCGGAAAAGCCTGTCGCCCGAAGAAGTGGAAACCAACGCCCGCACGTACCTGGAGCAGGTGTACCTGATCCTCGACCGCGGCAAGACCACCGTGGCGAAAAACAGCGAATGGATGAACCGCTTCACCTCGCAGGACATGATCGCCCTGGCCGCGCAATACACCGTGGCGCGCATGGTGGAGCGCGACGATTTCCAGAAGCGCCTCGCCAACAACCTGCCCGTGTCCATCCACGAATTGCTGTATCCGCTCATTCAGGGCTACGACTCGGTGGCGCTCAAGGCCGACGTGGAGCTGGGGGGCACCGATCAGAAATTCAACCTGCTCGTCGGCCGGGACCTGCAGAGAAGCTACGGCCAGCAGCCGCAGACCGTGCTCACCATGCCGCTTCTGGAAGGCACCGACGGCGTGCAGAAGATGAGCAAAAGCCTCGGCAACAGCATCGGCGTGTTCGACGCGCCGGGGGAGATGTTCGGCAAGGTGCTGTCGATCTCCGACGCCATGATGTGGCGGTTTTACGAGCTGCTGAGCGACGTGCCGGAAGACGAACTCGCCGCGCTCAAAAAGGACGCGCAAGCGGGAAAGACGAACCCCAAGGATGCGAAGGTGCGGCTGGCCAAAGAGATCGTCACACGCTACCACTCTCCGGACGCGGCGGAGGAAGCGCACCGCGAGTTTGAAAACGTCTTTAAGAAGAAACAGGTGCCCGAAGACGTGCCGGTCGTGAAATCGTGGCAGGGCGAGCCGCGCTGGATCTGCAAGGTGCTCACCGAACACGCGCTCACAGACAGCACTTCCGCCGCCCGCCGGCTCATTCAACAGGGCGCGGTGAGTCTCAACGGAGAAAAAGTGGCGGATGCCAGTCTGAAGCTGGAGAGCGGCCGGGAATACCTGATCAAAGTCGGCAAGAAACGGTTTCTGAAAATCGAAGCGGGTTGATCGCGGCGGACGCCTTTAAGGAGGGAGAAACGCTGCCCGGCTCAACCCCATAGCGGGGGCCTTGCCGGGCGAATATCAGCTTTGTCCTTCGCTCACGAGAAAGTGCACCTTGCGGTTTTCCTGCCAGCAGGTCTCGCTGCTTTCGAAGCAGGTGGGTTTTTCCTCGCCGTAAGAAATGACGCTCATGCGGTCCTCTTCCACACCCAAAGATATCAGGTAATCCCGCACGGCTTCGGCGCGGCGCTCGCCCAGGGCCAGGTTGTAGTTGTTGGTGCCCCGGTCGTCCGCGTGGCCTTCGATCTGAACTTTCACATACGGGTGGTCCTTCAGGTAGGCCGCATGTTTTTGCAGCGTGGTTTCGGCGTGCGAATCGATCGCGTGCTGGTCGAACTCAAAGTGCACGTTGGCCATGTCCGGGCTGGGAATGTAGTCGAGCAGTTTCGCCTCTTCCACAGGCTCTGCCAGCGGATCGGTGAAATCCGAGAAGGGGGATTCCTCGGCGACGGTCTCCACGACGGGTTCTTCCTCCTGAATGATCTCCATCACACGCGGCGTGTAGTCGGGGGCGGCCTGTAAGGAGGCGACCTGGTCCAGCGGCTTGGGCACGATGTCCACCGGTTTGTAACGGATGTGCTGGCCCAGCTTGATGGGATTCTGACTGTTGGTGATGACGCCGGTGGCGGTTTCTTCCTGCACCTTGAGAACCTGCATCTCTCCGATCACCTGCGGGATCAGGGGCTGCACGCGCGGTTGCAGTTCGTTCCAGTCCGCTTCCTCAACCGTCGGTACCTTGTAAAACTCGAATCGGTCTCCCGGACGCACGTTGTCTTTCAGGCCCCGGTCGATGTAAACGATGTCGTTGAGTCCCGCCTGGTAGCTTTCGCGGCGGAACGCGATGACATAGCCTTCCTGCCTCGGCTCACCCGCTTTCGCCTTCGGCAGTCTCGGAGGTGCGTTGAGTTTGACGAAAGGCGTGATCAGCGCGCCGTCGTGCAGCGGCTGGTAGCTTTCCTTGACGATTGCTTTGGAGGCACCGTCGGTCACTTCCACCACTTCGAGGATGCCCAGCTCCCGCACCATGTAGCCGACGAAGCGGCCGACGCGGGAAAAGAACGTTTTGTGCGGTTCTGCCAGCGGCCGCTCGTAATCGGGGATGCCTTCTTTTTCCTCGCCATACAGAACCGGATGGCGGATGTGCCGGCCGCGGCTGAAAACGGTGAACTTGTCGCCTTTGGCGATGCCGTGTTCTTTGCCCAGGTCGATGAAGACATACTCCCCGACCCCATAGGTTCCGTGGCCGTCCACATTATCTATGATGGTGCCGACCGAGTCGGTCTCAGACAGAATGAACCCGGCCTGTTTGAGTTTGTTTTCGGTGAAATACAGTTTGCTGCCTTCGATGGACTCGTCCGTGGTTCCCTCCAGGATGGCGACGCGTCCCGGAGAAAGCTGGGCCACTTCCACCGGAGCGAAAGACGTCTCCAGCGTGCGTGCGCTTTCCGAGGCCGCAAAGGGCGCGTGCACGGCGCTGAAAACCAGCAACCCGAAAAGAATCAACGAGCTCTTAAAGGAGATGGCTTTCGTTCGGTTCCCAAAGTGGAATCGGCGTCCCGCTGTGGCGTTGGCAGAATGTAAAACGGTCATGATCCCCCTCGAATTTGTATTCCTATTGATTTTAAATATGTTACCGCATAATTGATGAATTTTATAACAAAAAATGGCCATTTATCCCCTTTTCCAGGGATTGACCCCTTAGTGCCGAAAAAACACACGCTTTCCAGCGAGCGACAAAAATTGTTGCAAAGGTTTGAATTGGCGGAAAATAGTTCAAATCGGCCTTGACAAGGCGGGAGCCGGGTGAAATAATTCCCCGAAAACCGGGCAATAGAAGAATAATTTCAGCCGGAAACGCATAACCCCTGATTTATCAGTGGTTTTTATTGCGGCTGCCGGCTGTGACGGGTTTGTGAAAAATGAAGAGAACGTTTCAACCCAAAAACCAACGAAGAAAGAGGACGCACGGGTTCCGCAAGCGGAAATCCACGGTGGGGGGCCGGAGGATTCTGGCCAACCGGAGGCGAAAAGGACGGAAACGGCTGACCGTCTGACCCATGGGCGATTTCACTTTTTCAAAAAGTGAACGATTGGCCAAGCGGCCCGAGTTCGAACGGGTGATGGCTCGGGGCAGGAAGCGGCGGATCGAGACCATCTGCACGCTGTTTACCCTTCCAAACGACCTCAATCGCCGGAGGCTCGGCATCATCGCCTCCAAAAAAGTGGGCAACGCCGTGGTCCGCAACCGCGCCAAGCGGAAAATCCGCGAAGCGTTCCGGCGCCTCAAGCACCGGGTACAGCCGGGGACCGATCTGGTGATCATTTCCGGTAAGGATCTGGTTTCCCTTCCCGCTTCTTTGTTGGAAAAAAAGATTGCCAAAACTCTTCTGAAGATACGAGAATCGTCCTGACTTTTCCAGACTCCCACCCTGTGTACGGGTCCTGAACATCCATGCTCAATTGGGTCCTGATCCAGATCATCAAGCTCTACCAGAAGCTTTTATCTCCCTTCATGATTCCCGCGTGCCGGTTTTATCCCAGTTGTTCGGAGTATTCGGTGCAGGCGCTCGAGCGCCACAACCTGTTTCTGGCGCTTTACCGCATCGTGTGCCGCCTGTTCAAGTGCCACCCCTATCATGAAGGGGGCGCCGACCCTCTCAAATGACGCGTATCCTTTTCAGCGGAGAATCGTAATTGGAAAACCGAGTGTTGCTGGCGTTTGTGTTGTCCCTGGTGGTGTTCGTGGGATGGGGGTATTTCATGGCGGTCATCAATCCGCCGCCTCCCGACGCCAAAAAGAAAAAGACGCCAACCCAGCAGGCCCAGAAACAGACGCCGCCGTCCGCGGACACGCCGCCCGCACCGGGTGAACCGGCGCCGCTGCCCGAAACCGGAGAGGCGGCGCCCCCTGCAGTGGCTCCCGCGCCGGCTCCCTTTCCGGGCACAGAGAAGCTCGTCACCGTTTTCAACGGCCGCGCCCGCTTTCAGTTTTCCAACAGAGGCGGCACGCTCCAACAGGTGCTGCTGCCCGAGTACCGCACCGACGACGGCGAAGTGGTGGACCTCGTCAACCACGTGCCCGGCGCGACGATGCCGCTTGCGCTCGAGTCGGACGACGCATCCATCACCCACATTCTGCAGAATGCGTATTACGACGTGTCCCCGGAATTTCTCGAAATCAACGAGGCCAATCCCGAAGGCAAGCTGACGATGAGTCTGCGTCACGAGTCCGGGCTGGAAGTGGTGCGCGAATTCACGTTCCGTCACAAGGAATTTCTAGTGCAGGTGAACACGCGCATCAGCGCCATCCCGCTGGCGAGCCGCAACCTGAACTACCGCGTGCTGTGGGGGCCCTCGATGGGCGGCGCGGTGAGCTCGCAGACCGACTACTTCATTTTTTCCGGCCCCACCAGTTTCGTCAACAACGAGCGCATCGAAACCCCCGAGGATGAAATCGACGGCGGCGTCAC
Organism: Nitrospinales bacterium; assembly: GCA_965223345.1. Lineage (GTDB taxonomy): Bacteria > Nitrospinota > Nitrospinia > Nitrospinales > VA-1 > CBDCWG01. The sequence continues at coordinate 182,637 of CBDCWG010000012.1, read as the reverse complement.
GCTGAAAGGCGATCTCAAGTGGACGTCATTCCAGAATAAATACTTCGCCGCCGCCCTGGTGCCGAACGAAGGCGCGAAATCGGCGCGGGTGCAGAAAAAGAACGACGAGCTTTACGTCGGGCTCGATTTCGAATCGGTGCAGTCCGCCGCGTCCGTGTCGTACCTGTTGTATGCGGGCACCAAGCAGCTGCAGGTGCTGGAAGACTCCGGCCACAAGCTGTTCCGCCTTCTCGACTACGGCTGGCTCGGCAACAAATTCGCCTTTCTGGTGAAGCCCCTGCTCAAGACCCTGGAGTATTTTTACGGCATCACCAAAAACTACGGCTGGTCGATCATCATCCTGACCATCATCATCAAAATCCTGTTCTTCCCCCTCACCCACAAAAGTTTCAAATCCATGAAGGGGATGCAGAAAATCCAGCCCTACGTCAAGGTGATCCAGGAGCGCAACAAAAACGACCGCCAGAAGATGAACGAGGAGATGCTGGAGCTGTACAAAAAGCACAAGGTCAATCCGCTCGGCGGCTGTCTGCCCATGCTGTTGCAGATTCCCGTGTTCATCGCGCTGTACCACGCCCTGTTTTTTTCCATCGAACTGCGCGGCGCGCCGTTCATGCTGTGGATTCAGGACCTGTCCGTCCAGGATCCCTACTACGTGACGCCGGTGCTGATGGGCGTGACGATGTTTTTGCAGCAAAGGCTGTCCCCCACCATCGGCGACCCGGTGCAGCAGAAGATCATGATGTTTCTGCCCGTCGTGTTCACCTTCCTGTTTATCACCTTCCCTGCGGGTCTGGTCATTTACTGGACCATCAACAACGTGCTGACCATCGCGCAGCAGTACTACATCTACAAAATCGCCAAGTAAACGGTGATGTATCCTGGTTGGCCATGAGATCGGGGCTCTCCCGGCGTTTGTGCAGGAAAAGGCCATGAAAGACACCATCGCAGCCATCGCCACCCCTCAGGGAGAAGGCGGGATCCACGTGCTCCGCGTCAGCGGACCCGAAAGCCGGAGCCTGATCGCGAAGCTGTTTCACCGCACGGGTGGTGAGGCCGCAGCGGATTTGAGCCCGCACCGCGTCACCTATGGAGAGATCCGCGACCCCGCGACGCACGCCGCCATCGACCGGGTGCTGGTGACTTGGTTTCGCGCGCCGAAAAGCTACACCGGCGAAGAGGTGGTCGAGGTCAGCGCGCACGGCGGTTCCTACGTGGCCGGCCGCATCCTGAAACTGATCCTGGAGCAGGGGGCGCGGCTCGCCGAGCCCGGCGAGTTCACGCGCCGCGCGTTCCTCAACGGCAAGATCGACCTCACGCAGGCCGAGGCGGTGGCCGATGTGATCCACGCCGCATCGGAAAAAGCCCTCAAGGCGGCGCTGGCGCAGCTCAAGGGAACGCTCTCCCAGTCCATCGAGGCGTTGTACGCTTCGCTGCTTGCGGTTCTGGCGCAGCTGGAGGCGGCGATCGATTTTCCGGAAGAGGGGATCGAGTTTGAAAAAAAAGACCGCGTGCTGAAAGACGTGCACTCCGTGCAAGCCGGAATCCAGGCGCTGCTCGCTACCTTTGACCGCGGCAAGATCGAACGCGAAGGCGCGCGCGTCGCGTTGATCGGCAAGCCCAACGTCGGCAAATCCAGCCTGCTCAACCTGCTGTTGGGCGAGGAACGCGCCATCGTCACACCGCATCCGGGCACCACGCGCGACACGCTGGAAGAGCGCGTGCGCATCAAGGACATCCACATCAACATCGTCGATGCGGCGGGATTGCGTAAGGATCCCGAATCCATCGAGGGCGAAGGCATCCAACGCGCGCTGGCGGCGCTCAAGCAGGCCGACCTCGCGCTGGTGGTGTTCGACGCTTCCGAGCCGCTCGACGACAACGACGCGCTGTTGCTGCGCGAGGTGCAGGGCAAGCAGAAAATTCTTTTACTCAACAAATGCGACCTGCCGGAAAAACTGGACCGGGCTCAGTTGACCGCCGCCTTCCCCGATGAGGCCGCGCCCCTGAAGATCTCCGCCAAAGAAGGAGACGGGCTGCCGGAGCTGATCGAAGCGCTGCACGCGGCGCTGTCGCAGACCGGCGGCGGCCGGAAGCGGGCGTCATCACGCGCGAGAGGCACCGGCAGTGCCTGGAGGACGCCGCCAAAGCGCTGGAGCGGGCCGCCGCATCCTTAAAAGAGGGCCTGTCCGAGGAATTCATCGCCGTGGACGTGCAGGCCGCTCAGGAGCGGATCGGTTCCCTGCTCGGGAAAACCTTCGATGAGGATCTGCTCGACCGGATCTTCGGAGAATTCTGCATCGGCAAGTGATCCATCTCTCACTTTAATATTTTTTTCTTTCCTTCCTCCCTCACATGCAATGCAAAAAGCTTTTTCAAAACACACAAAGTGATAAAATTTAATAAAAATTATTGAAAGCAAGTCTGATCTTCAAAAACATAAACAAATAAAAAAGAAACTCCCATAAAACTTTTCAATAATTCTGGAAGAAGCTTCGTTGGGTTAGTGTTTTTTTTGACAATCATTTACATCCGGCTATAATGATTTTCAATTTATGGAAATAAAATTAAACACAGACTCCTTCCAGATCATCGGTGACAGCAAACCGATACGAGAAGTCTTTGAGATCGTAGACAAGTCCGCCTGCTCCGACAGCACCGTCATGATTTACGGAGAAAGCGGCACCGGCAAGGAGCTGATCGCCCGCGCCCTCCACCACAACAGCCACCGCGCCAACCAGCCCTTCGTCGCCGTCAACTGCGCCGCCATCCCCAGCGAGCTGTTGGAAAGCGAATTGTTCGGCTACGAAAAAGGCGCGTTCACCGGCGCGGCCAACGCCCGCATCGGCCGCATGGAGCTGGCCAACGAAGGCACCGTCTTTCTCGACGAGATCGGCGACATGCCGCTGAACCTGCAGGTCAAGCTGCTGCGCGTTCTGGCGGAACGGGAGATCGACCGCATCGGCGGCACCAAGCCCATCGCCATCGACGTGCGCGTGATCGCGGCTACCCACAGAAACCTCGAGCAGGCCATCCTGAGCGGCGATTTCCGCGAAGACCTTTTTTACCGCCTCAACATCATTCCCATTTTCATGCCCCCCTTGAGAGAACGCCAGTCCGACGTTCCGCTGCTGGTCGAGCATTTCCTCGAGCAGTTCAACAAGAAGATCAACGGCCGCCGCAAATCCATGAGTCCGGAGACGATGGACATCCTCGGCCAGTACGCCTGGCCGGGAAACATCCGCGAGCTTGCGAACTTCGTCGAGCGCATGGTGGTGCTGAGCCGCGGCTCCGTCATCACGCCCAACGACCTGCCGGACAAAGTTCTGGGCGACGCGCCGCGCGAGCGCTGGAAACCCCTGGAGGAATCCGAGCCGCGCGAATCGGCGGCGCACGTGCTGCAGCAGTCGCTGCGCAAATCCTTCACCGTGGGCGTGCCCGACGAGGGCATGAACCTCAAGATGGCGGTGGAGGAGTTCGAGCGCGAGCTGATCCTGGAAGCGTTGGAGAAAACCGACTGGGTGAAGAACAAAGCCGCCAATCTTCTGGGGCTCAACCGCACCACCCTGGTGGAAAAACTGAAAAAGATGAATATCAAGCGGGAAACGCATTCCTGATCGCGCGCTCCTGAAGCGGAGGGCGAGTTTGTTCACGCCGGGCGGCGTTTTAACGATCTGCGGTTGTGCGTTTTCGCAAAGCGTCCCCCACCTGCGCGGAGTTGCGGCTTCGATCACCACAAGCGGTGTCTGGTAGACAGAGTTTGCGTTTTTTCTGAAAGCGCGCCGTTTGCGGGAATGGCCCAGGAGCCGGGACCGCGTCCCGTTTCCCCTTGTTTGAATGCGCCGGGCATCCTTCAGGACTGGCGTGCGGGCGGGAAGAGTCTGGAGTTTTTCAAAAGGGCAGGGGATGGTTCATTCGATCCGGGCTTCCGCCAGTTCCTTGCCGAGCGCGATCGCATCCTTCACGAACTTCTGAAACGATTGATCCGTATCCTTGTGCTGCGTCTGCTTGACGATTTTTTCACCGTTCGCATCGATGACGAGGTCCAGCACGTTCATGCCGGGCGTCACATGGTGCTTGCGTATTTCGATTTTGATCGTGTTGACTTCCATGAATCCACTCCGGAAAAAAGTCAGAATTTTTGGGTTTGAGGAGGTCAATTAATAGCATTTCAGGACCTTAGGGTCAAGGCCCAATCGGCCGGGCAGCACCCTGTGAGCGCTGATTTCACGGTTTTGGCTAATCTCGGGGTTTGTGGGCTCACTAAGCCCTGAACTCAAAGGCAAAGCGGCTTAGACCAAGCCGCGGTATGAGGTTTTTCCTGAGGAATGAGATGGAACCTCCCGTTCCCTATTTCTGATTTTTGCAAACAAAAACTTCGTTAACACTATCGCGAAACACACTTGTATTGAGGAATATTCAGAATGGAAAAAACCATTATTATTCTTCAAGGCTTATTAGATTTAAGTGGGATTTCTTTATTTCTCTCAGGAATTATAGTCGAAATTGAATGGTTATGGATTTTAGGCGGTTCTATCATGCTGCTTGATGATATTTACGAAATGATTACAGGAATATTGAATCCATTGTTTCCCGTATTTCTTGGTGTAGTGTTCGCTTATATTATCTCTCCTTGGTATTTGGGGGTGTTTTGGTCAATTGCTGCATTTAAGGTTCTAGGTATACCAAGTAGCTTAATAAAAATATTTTCTCCTAGTAAAGTTTTGGAAAAGGTAGTGGGGGCGGATACTCAATAGATTAATACTGTATGAAGCATTTAAATAGGGGAAGTGAGAGGACAGGAGGAGAGCAGCTCTTCTTTTTTTATCAAGCGTCTATCTGCAAGAGTAGATCGCCTGCATATGGAAGGGTCAGATGCGCGTGTTGAGCAGCCTGCCGGTGGCCTGTTCGTTTTGCAGCAGGCTGGTGGCCAGGCTCTGGATGGAGGTCTGAAACAGGGACAGGCCGCGCTGCAGGTCGGAGATTTCTTTCGCCAGGTCCGCATCGGCCAGTTCCGATTCCGAGCGCGTCAGGTTTTCGATGCGCGTTCCCAGCTCGTTGCCGGAGATGACCAGCCGGTTCGAGGTGGCGCCGATCTCCCCGCGCGTCGCCGACAGCGTGTCGCCCGCCTGTTCGAAATCGGCGATGGCGTTCAGCGCCCCGGCCTGGGTCGAGATGTCGGTACCGTCGATGTTGAGCGTCTGCGTGTCGGTCGCGTCGATGACGTTGAGGTTGATGCGGTTTTCCGGTCCGCTGCCCGATCCCGCCTGGATGTCCACCTGCGTCGGCGAGCCCGGGCTCAGAGAACCGTCGAGCAGTTTCTGTCCGTTGAATTCGGACACATTGGAGATGCGGTCGATCTCGGTTTTGATCTGCGTGAGTTCCTGGTTCAGGGTCTGCCGTTCCGCATCGCCCAGGGTGCCGTTGCTCGCCTGAATCGCCAGCTCGCGGCCGCGCGTCACCAGATCGGAGATGTTCTGCAGCCCGCCCTCGGCGGTGCGTACGAAATTGGCGCCCGATTCCACGTTGCGCACCCCCTGCGTGAGCACACGGATGTCCGAGCGCAGCCGCGTGGCGATCGCGTTGGAGGCAGCGTCCTCACCGGCGCGGTTCAACCGGCGTCCGGAGGCGATTTTTTCCAGCGTCCGCCCGAGACCGGATTTGTTTCTTTCGATGATGTTGAACAGCTGCGTGAGGTTGCCCGAATTGAACGATTCGATCATGGAAAAGCATCCCCCTGTATGAAAAGAGAAAATATTCCAGTCACTTCCACGTTAAGGCCCTTATGCGGGCGCTGTCAATGAAAGTCTTTGACATCGGCAAAGCGACCCATTAAGGTGAAAACGGTCCCGAGCGGACTGTCCTTCAAATTCCGGGTCCTAGCAGCCTCCCCGACCCGGCTCCCAGCGAGGCAACCATGAAAATATTTGTCAATGGAGCAGAGCATCCAGGGCCGCACACCGGCAGCACCCTGGGCGAGCTTCTCGACGGCATCCTGCAGAGCAAACCGGCGCTGGGAAACTTTTTCAGCCGGGTGTGTCTGAACAAGGAGGAAGTCGCGCACGACTCCGAGCCCATCCGCCGCACCCCTGTCGCCGAAATCGAAACCCTGGAAACCGAAATCTCCTCGCTGTCGCAGATCGTCAACAAGAACCTGACCAACATCCGCGCGTATCTCAACAAGCTGATACCCGGAATCGAAAAAGCCGCCGAGCTGTTCCGGTCCGGCGATGAAAAAGAAGCCAATCAGTTTTTCATCAACATCATCGACGGCATGGACTGGTTTTCCCAGGTGGTGGAGTCGCTGGAAAAAGCCGTGGACCTGATTCCCGGTTCGCAAAAAATGCCCGAGGGCGCCGTCAAGGAGCGTCAGGAAAGGCTCATCACCCTCATCCAGCAGATGGAGGAAGCCAACAAAAATAAAGACTGGATCCTGCTCGCCGACCTGCTGGAATACGAGATCCTGCCCTATTACAGCGACTGGGAGAAGATGCTGCCGCAGTTCCAGCAACCGGGAGACACCCTGCCCCCGCCCGGAGAAATCAACTAAGACACCGATTTCAAAGGCATCTTTTGGTTTTCACCGCCTGCACGCCCGGCCTGCCGCCAAAAAAATCCCTATTTATTAAAATTTAATATGAATTTCGGCTAAAGTTTCCGAAATTTCCTCCGATAAGAAAACCGCCGATCTCTAACCTTTTGAAAAAAGGGAGAATGAGCTGAAAAAGCGCCCGTTCGGCGCAAAAGCTTTTATACTGAAATCAAGGCGGAGCACAAAAACCCTAATAACCTTAACGGTCCCGATTGCTTAAACTTTAACGCAGGCGGAAAAGCAGAAATCGGGTGGGTCATCGGATGATTGTCGAATCTTTTTGGAGGAGGAGCGATCCATGGCACAGGTGAGCGAACCGTCCGCCAATCCGCAGAATTTTCTCAATCCCCTGCAGAGCCGCAGGCCGGATGCAGGCGAAGGAACGGCGGAGAGACCGCAGGACAACGAAGAAACCGGCCGCACCCGCGAACCCGATGCGGGTGAAGAGACGCGGCGCACCCGCACCGCGGAAGAACAGATTCTGCTCGAACGCGAAACGCAGGACACCGGCCGCAGCGAAGACAGTCCACGCAGCAACCGCGTTTCAGCGGCGGAGCGCAACGAAAACGAACGCGGCGCCGCCCAGGTCATCGAGAATCTGGAAGAGGACAACGCGCGCGGTGTGCGCGGATTCGAAGAAGCCGCTGTGGATGTCGAACCGGCAGACGCGTCCCGCCGGGAACGGCAGACCCGCATCGAGACGCAGGAAAACGCAGCCTCCGCACAGGTGCAGCGCGAAGCGGCTCAGAGCGAAGCGTCGCGGGCAGACGATCGGGCTGGCGCGCAGGAGTCGTTGCGCGAATTCGAGACCCGCGATCAGGAGCGCATCGAACCGCAGCAGGTGAGTGAGACCGTGCGTGAACAAGGCGACCGCGCCGCGCAGGAAGCGCGCGATCGCGAACCGGCTGTGGAAACGCAGAGGGTGGTGCAGGCGGGGCCGACCGGTCTGGAGCCGCAGACCCGGTCGGAGGAAACCGTCTCCAGCGGCGACGGCCAGATCGACGAAAGCGCCGAAGCGCCGGATCCTGCGAGCGTGCAGACGGAGCGGGGACAGAATATCGACGATTTGATCTGAAGAATGCCACGCCCGCCAGCGCTGAGCCGAGCGGGTCTTAACAGGTCAACGCGTCTTAGAGGAGACGGTTAAAACCGAAACAATGCAGGATGTGAACATTCCGGGAGAGAAGGAAAGGTTGGCGCCCCCATCTCTTCCTGGAAGATGCAAGGATCAGCCCCGTTGTTCCTGAAAAGGAGCCTGCTGGTAACCAACCGGGCTGCCCACACAAACAGGGGAAACCGCAGCCGAGTTATCACGCGCAACGCCGGCGAGGCGGGCGTAATGCTTTTGTGCCTGTCCAGCCAGGAGCTGGAACGCTTTCTTATCGGCAGACGCACCCCGGCACTTGAAAGGTTTCCCACGCCGGCCGAGCGGCCGATAAGACCATGCAACTTGCGGGTTTGCAAAACTCATCCCTGCCCGGTTTTGCGTTGGGAAACGCAGCCGGTGCCGCCAAAACCGCTGCACCCGCGGCGGCGCTTCCGGACCCGGTTCCCAACCGCAGCGACCTGTTGTTCAACGCCCTCTTCGTAAACAAAAAAGCCCCTGCACTGCAATCCTCAGGTCCCATCGCTTCGCTGCGCGCGCGCGATGCGATCCGCCTGCTTTCCATCCGCACCCCATCGCCCACCCAGGCATCCGTTTCGCAAAACATCGACGCCAACGCCCGCTTCCGCGAACTCAAAATCACGCGGCTCGGCGAACTCGCCGATTCTCTGGCGGTGCTGAAAGATAAGGTCGGTGAGCTGCTCGCGCCGGGAGCGCTCAGCTTGCGAAGCGCGCGTTCCAGCGATCCGGACAGCATCCGGGCGACGGCGGGCGAAAACGCCCCGTTGTCCCGCACCGATGTGACCCCCACCCGTCTTGCGGCGGGCGAGGTGCTGGTGTCCGACGAACAGGCGGACAGCGCGCTCGGGCTTTCCGGAAGTTTTTTCATCAACGGATTCAAAGTGACCGTCGAGGCGGGGGACTCGCTGTTTTCCATCCGCGACAAGATCAATTTCGGCGAAGACCGGAATAAGAACGGCACGCTGGACGGTCCCGAGGACGTGAACGCCAACGGCGTGCTCGAAAGCTACGGCGTTGCCGGCAACGAATTCGGTGGTTCGCTGTTCGTGGACGAGGATCTCAATGGCAGCGGCACGCTCGACGGCGCCGAAGATGCGAACGGCAACGGCCGGCTCGATGGCGGCATCCTGGAGACGCGCGTGATCGCGAGCGTCACCGGAAACCGTCTCACCCTCACCAGCGTCGCCGGCGGCGACACGCGCATCGACCTGCGCGACGAGGACGACGTGCTGCTCGGCCTCGGGTTTTTCGAACGCGACCGCAAGGGACTTTCGGTGCAGAAGGAAACGCAGTTCGACAGCGGCAATCCGCCCGCCAACCTGATCCGCAATCCGCAGACCGCCCGCATCGAGGTGGAAGGAAAAACTCAGACCAACCACTTCAACAGCTTCGATGACGTCATCGACGACACCACGCTAACCGTCAAGCGCGCCTCCGGACAAAAAGTGCAGATCGAGGTGCTGCTCGAAGCCTCGCAGACCGCGGCGAGCCTCGAGACGCTGTTCGACCGTTTCAACAGTGCGGTGCGCAATGTGAACGACCTGCTGGCCGGATCGAAAACCTTTCAGGGCGATGCGGATGTGAAAGAGATACGCACCGCGTTGACCGGAACGGCGCAGGAGAAAACCCAGGATCTCGACGCGCGCAACCAGGACATCGACCGCGTGCGCGCCAATCGGGAAAACCAGAGCCTGACCGGCTTTGCCGTTGCGAACGGCGAAAAAAACAATGTCGCGGAAGTGGCGTTGACGGCGTTTGCGCAGTCGCCGAACGACGCTGCCAATGGTTTGAGTGAACGCAGCGGCCGCGCGTTGCTCGATCGCCTGGACGCCATCGGCATCCGCACGCTCGATGACGACACGCTGGCTGTGGACAGCGTGAAACTCAAGCGCGCTCTGACCGTCAACCCGAAGGAAGTTTTGGACTTGTTCGAGAATTCCGAAACCGGTATCCTTCCCGTACTCGAAAACAGTCTGTCACAGATTTTAGATCCGGACAGCGGCGCGATCGCTCTCAAGCAAAAAGAGCTGTCCGCCCAGACCGATCCCAACGTGAGCCGCAGCGTGCGTGCGTTCAGCGAGAACGCCCGCGCCGCCGAAGTTTCCAATCTGATCGCGGTGGTGTGATGAGCGCACGGGACGGCGGGCAAAAAGCAGACGCGTGCAACCATGGGGTGCCCAACAAAAGGAGACCAGCGTGAATCCAGACGATCCGGCAGCGGTCATCGAAAAATGTTTGCAGGAGGAGAAGGATTGTTACCAGAAGTTGCTCGCCAAACTGGAAGAGCAGGTGGCTGTCATCCAGCTTGAAGACGAGAAGCGCCTGCAGGGGCTGATCGAAGAAAAGCAGGTGCTGCTGCAATCGGCGCAGAGCGTCGAAAGCCGCATGGAAACGATCGTGCTGGGGCTCAAGCCAGACGAGCTGGGCCGGGTGGCGCGCGCCAACGAAGGGCTGCGCCGCGAAGTGGAAGAAATTCTGACGAGCATCGTGAAGATGGAGGACCACTGTCAGGTGGAGCTCAAAGCGCGCAAGTTCCTCGTCAAGGATCAGCTGCTCGATGTCAAGAAAGGCAAAACCATGCTGAAGGGGTATGCGAGTGAGAAGCGGGTCAAATCCAAAATCTCCAAAAGCGTTTGAATCACACGAGAGTGAACGATGGACCTTTCAATAGTTCGATTGGAAAAAATCTCCAAGGTGTACCAGAACCAGACGCGCATCGCCGAGCTAAATAAAAAAGTTCCGGTCAAAAGCGTTCAGGGGCAGGTGGACCGGGTCACGCTGTCCGCCGAAGCGCGCCAGCAGGCCGAAGCCGCATCGGGGACGAAAAAAACAAGGGCCTGAAGTTTTCTGGTTCTCAATGAATGATCAGATTCGTCTTGCGATCCGCGATGCCGATCGTCGCGGTCACACCTGCATTGAAAGCGACATAATCCTTTTCAACGCCATCGCTGAAGATAACGCCGTTCTCGGACATTCGGGAGGTGAGGTGCAAGGGGTTATCGGGTGTTATGATTCCGTAAACCATATTCGTTGCACTCGTTCTGCTTGGGAACGGCTCCCTCACGGCATACACCAGTTTATTGGAATCCCATTCGAACTGCCCGTTTTTCCTCTGAGGTGTTACCGTTCCACCGAGCGCCGTGATCACCCCTGCCGCCCCTGCGTAGACGGATTGCAACCATCCGCTGGAACCCGCGCCCGTTGAAACGATCAATCCGCTGGAAGATTGCTCTTCACCTTGTTTGCCCTGCTGGATGTGATATTTGGCGGACACGTGGCTTTGTGCGCCGATGAACAGATCATTAAAACCAATTTGAGTTTGGCCGTCCGTCAGTTTCGCTTCTGCCATTGTTATAGTCTTCACTTTGAACTCGCCCGCCACGACTTTGGGAATGATCCTGTAAAAGCTTTTTACCGTAAACGGCAGCAGCACGCCGTCGATGGTTTTCGGGTCGGGATTGACGGCGAGCAGGGGCTGTTCCGTTAAATACTTGGCCGTATTCACAACCAGGCCGTCGATGCCAACGGTGATGACCAGATCGCGCTCATCGAACATGAACTGCGGCAGCACTTCCCTTTCGATGATCTGTTGCTTCAAACCTTTCGGTATTTTCCCGCGCAGGTTTGACAGCACGTCCTGGTACTGTTCATGCGCCATCTGGATGGAGGCAAAATCCTGCCCGGCATGCTCCAGATAAAAACGCGCCTGCGGAACCGTATTGAATCGCTCAACCAGTTCTTCCAGCACCGTTTTACGCGTCACGATCACCGCTTTTTCAAATGTGGCCGCCATGATGCCGCCTCATGCCCTGGTTTTTGCAGCGCCGAACATCTTCAGCAACTCATTGAGAAGGTCCGGGTTGACGTTCAACTGGTTGACGTTGCCGCCCTTGGCCGCCCAATCCTTGAAGGCCAGCGCCATCAAGGCCTGCGGCGTCATCGTTCCGTAAGGGTTGAGTTTCATCTCGTCGCCCTTGGCCTCCGCTTCGGCCAGCGTCAAATGATTCCTGGCCTGCTTTTCCACCAGGTTCTCGCGCCGCGCTTCCAGTTGCACTTCGGTTTCCATCTCCTTGCGCTTCAGATTGTCTTCCTCTTCCTGCGCCGCCGCCCTGCGCTCGTAGATGGCTTTGTCCGCACGCTTTTGCAGCCCTTCCCGGTAATCCGCTTCCAGGGCTTTTTGCATGTCCGGGTTCGGCTTGATGCCGCTGATATGCAGACTTTCAATGACGATCCCCAATGCTTTTAAATCTTCTTCTTTGCGAATACTCTCCAGCACGCTGGCGGTGATCAATTTGACATCGCGAATCGCGTCTTCCAGATCCAACTCGTTGACGTAGGTCCGCGTGCAGGCCTGCACGGTGTTGATGATCCGCTGCGCCAGTTTCTCTGGATCTTCGTGCCGGTAACGATGTGTTTTCGTTTCGACTGTAAAATCCAGATGCCTGGCCGTGAACAAGGGGTCATCGAATCGGTAGGTCACCTGTCCCTGCACCGCAACCTCCTGAAAGTTTGCCGTCATCTCCTTGAAGACGAATGGAGCGTCCTGAGTGCCAATGGGTACCGCTGCTACGGTTTTGTTGTAGGGCGTGTACCAGAACGCCAAACCCGGGCCCTGCTCTATGATCTGACCATGCTGATACAAGATAACGTAGCTGTTGGGTTCACCTTTGTAGTATCGGATCATTGTTTTACTCCTCAGTGTTTATTTGGTAAATTCAACTTTCTTCGGGTTTTTCAGCCGGTACAATTTGGCGGGCCGGTGGGCTCCGTCTCTTTTTTCTTTTCCGGTTTCAACGATTGCATCCAGAGCCAGAATCGATTTGCGAAAGTTCCTCTTGTCTACTTTTTCCTGCAGGATGGTTTCGTAGACTTCCTGCAGCTCGCTCAACGTGAACTTTTTCGGCATGAACTGAAATGCGATCGTCGAGTAACTCAGTTTGGCGAGCAATCTTTCATAGGCCTTGTCAACGATGTCCGTGTGGTCGAAAGCGAGTTCGGGCAGTGCATTCATCGCAAACCAGCCCACGGCATCCGCGTCCGTGGCGGGGCGGAGTTCCAGTTTTTCTGATGGAATCAATGCAAAATAGGCAACCGTGATCACCCGTTCTCTCGGGTCGCGTTGAACGGCGCCAAACGTATAGAGCTGCTCCAGGTAGATGCCCGAAACACCGGTCTCCTCCCTCAATTCGCGTTTTGCGGCTTCTTCCAAATCCTCATCGATCTGCACAAAACCACCCGGAAGCGCCCATTTCCCTTTAAAGGGTTCTCCCCGGCGTTTGATCAGCAACAGTTGCAACTGCTCATCGCGCACAGTAAAAATCGCGATGTCGGTGGTCACTGCCGGATGGGGATGGTCGTATCGATACATGATGCGCTCCAGTTAGTGTCTTATTTACACTTTCAAGATAGTGTTGTTGCTACACTATGTCAAGTTTTTTTCGCAAATATTCAGGAAATCTTAAAAGTAGAAAAAACTTCGGGTAAAATGAGGTGGGCTGAGTGATTGAAATAACTGCTTTTATTTTTGCGAAGCCGCCGGTTCCCTCATCCGGGCTCCGCGTTGCAACCGCGCGGCAATTGCGATACAAAAGACCGAGCGTTCCCCGCTCTGTCTCGCACCGTTCCACCTTCTTGGAATGACACCTTGAACGCCATCCTCCGCGACCGCAAATCCGGGCTCCTGATTTTTTTCCTGCTCGTCACCGCCCTCGCCTACCTGCCCGCCATCCGCGGCGGTTTCATCTGGGACGACGACGCCTACATCACGTTGAACGAGCACCTCAAGACCCTGCCCGGACTGTGGAAGATGTGGACGGAATTCGGCGCGACGCCGCAGTATTACCCGCTGACCTTCACCACGTTCTGGATCGAGTACCGCCTCTGGGAAACGACGCCGATGGGTTATCACATCGTCAACGTCGTTCTGCATCTTTGCAATGCGTTTCTGCTGTGGCGCGTGCTCCGGGCCCTGTCCGTCCCCGGCGCGGCCTGGGCGGCGGTGCTGTTTGCGGTGCATCCCGTGCACGTCGAATCGGTCGCCTGGATCACCGAACGCAAGAACGTGCTCTCGGGCCTGTTCTATCTGTCCTCGCTGTGGATGTACCTGCGTTTCGCCGGCCTCGACGACACCGATCCCAACGCCGCCGACCCCGAATCGTCCGCCTCGCCCCGCTGGGGGCTGTATGGCCTGTCCTGGGTGCTGTTCATGGGCGCGCTGTGGAGCAAGACCGTCACCTGCACCCTGCCTGCGGTGATCGTGCTGCTGCTCTGGTGGAAGAAAGACCGGCTGAGCTGGCGCAGCACCTTTCTCACCTATCCGTTCTTCGTCGCCGGCCTCGGCATGGCGTTCATCACCGGCTGGATGGAGCGCTTTCATGTGGGGGCGTTGGGCTACGAGTGGGATCTTTCCGCGCTGGACCGCATCCTCATCGCCGGGCGCGCGCTGTGGTTTTACCTCTACAAACTGCTCTGGCCGTTTCCGTTGATCTTCACCTACCCGCGCTGGGACATCGATGCGGGTGCGGCCTGGCAATACCTGTTTCCGGTGGCGTTCCTGGCGCTGCTTTTTTATTTGTGGGCGCGCCGCGCCGCACTGGGCAAGGGGCCGCTGGTGGCGCTGCTGTTTTTTGCGGGAACGCTGACTCCCGCATTGGGATTCGTCAACGTGTACCCGATGCGCTTTTCCTTCGTGGCCGATCACTTTCAGTATCTGGCGAGCATCGGTCCGCTGGCGCTGTTCGCCGCGCTGGCGCAGCGCCTGCCCGCAACGCTCCGCGCTCGCGCCTGGCCATTGCGCAACGCCGTGCTGTCGCTTCTTGCCTGTGGGCTCGCCGTGCTCACCTACAATCAGAGCCGCATCTATAAGGATCTGGAAACCCTGTGGCGCGACACGCTGGCGAAAAACCCGTCTTCCTGGATGGCGCACTACAACCTCGGCACCGAGCTGGACAGGCAGGGCAGAAACACCGAAGAATCGATCCACCGCTACCGCGCGGCGATCGCGCTCAAGCCCGATCACATCAAGGCGCACTTCAACCTGGGCAACGCCCTGCGCAAGCGCGGCCGGCTTGCCGAAGCGGCCGCCGCCTACCGTCAGGCGCTGGCGCTCAACCCGGAGTACGCCCGCGCCTACAACAACCTGGGCAACGTGCTCGGCCTCATGCAGAAAACCGACGCCGCCATCGAAGCCTTTCGCACCGCCATCGCCATCGACCCGGAGTACGCCAACGCCCATTACAACCTCGGCGTGCATTATTCCGAGCAGGGCAAAATCCACGACGCGCTGGAATCGTTCAAGGCCGCCGTGCGCCTGCGCCCTAAAGACATGCAGGCCCGCCGCGCCATGCGGCTCATGCTCAAGGCCATCGACAAGCCGGAGGAAGCGGAAAACCTGGGCGGACCGAAGCGCCTGGAAAACTCCGAACAAATTGACAAAGAGGGCAAAGCGGAATAGATTGATCCAGTTTCCCGCATGTTTCCAGGCGGCGCGGCCGGGGCCAAAGCGGTTGTTGTCTGCCATTTGAGAAAGTGACACCCAGTTTCATGATCTGCGTTCCCATCATCGGCCCCTCCATGTCCAAGGCGCTGGCCGACATCACCCAGGCGGAATCCATCGCCGACATCGTCGAGCTACGCCTCGACCTCATCCACAAATTCGATCTCAACGCACTGCTCGACACCGTGTCGCGGCCGGTCATCGTCACCAACCGCTCCAAGCTGGAAGGCGGCCAGTTCAAGGGCACCGAACCCGAGCGCATCGAAAGCCTGCGCCAGGCCATCGCGGCGGGTGCGGACTACATCGACATCGAGACCTCGACGCCCCGGGAACTGCTGAAATCGGTGCTGGAAAACAAAGGGAACACGAAGGTCATCCTGTCCTACCACAACTTCACCAACACCATGGACGATCTCGCGCCGCTGTATGAGATCATGTGCGAACTGCCCGGCGACATACTCAAGATCGCCACCTACGCCCAGGACATCCGCGACAATCTGAAAGTATTCGAACTGCTGAAGCGGGCGCAGCGGGAGAACCGCCCCCTGATCGCCCTGTGCATGGGCGAGAAGGGCGAGATCAGCCGCGTGCTGTCGCCGCTATTGGGCGGCTTTCTCACCTTCGGGTCGCTCGACACCGGCCGCGAGAGCGCGCCCGGCCAGATTCCCGCATCGGCGCTCAAGCGCATTTACCGCGCCGACGGTCCGCGCGAGGCGTTCAAGGTGTACGGCGTGATCGGCGATCCCGTCTCCAAGAGCATGGGCTACCGCATCCACAACCGCGCGTTTCAGCAAATCGGATCCAACGACATCTACGTTTCGTTTCTGGTGAAGGAACTGGAAGTGTTTTTCGACGCGTTTCGCGATTTTTTTTCCGGCCTCAGCGTCACCATGCCGCACAAGGAAGCGGTGATGCCGCTGCTCGACCGCATCGAGGACACCGCCGCCAGAATCGGCGCCGTCAACACCGTGGTGCGGCAGGGCGGCGAATGGGTGGGGCACAACACCGACGTGAGCGGCGCCATGCGGGCGCTGGAAGCGCACATCGACCTCAACGGCAAAAACGTGCTGATCATCGGCTCCGGCGGCACGGCCAAGGCCATCGGCTACGGCGTCATGCAGCGCGGCGCGCAGCTCACCGTCACCTACAAGAGCAACAAGCGGCGCGGGCAGGAACTGGCCGCCGCCCTGGGATGCCAGTGCGTGCCGGTGGACGACGCGCGCGACCTGCCAAAAGACGTGCTCATCAACTGCTCGCCGGTGGGCATGCACCCCAACGTCGAGGAAACCCCGTTTCCGACCCGCAATCTCGATCCTAAAACCGTGGTGTTCGACTCGGTTTACAACCCGCCCGAAACCCGGCTGATCCGCGAGGCGCGGGCGCAGGGCTGCACCGTGATCTCCGGCGTGGAGCTGTTCATCAACCAGGCGGTGGATCAGTTCGAACTGTGGACGGGAAAGAAAGCGCCCGTTCAGGCCATGCGGGATGCGCTGCTGCAGGCGATCGAAAAGGCGTGAATTTGGGTTAATGCTGGCAAACGCCGCTCACCCATTCGGCTTGTAGCGCGGGACCGAAGGATCGACGATCTGCGACCACGCGTCGATGCCGCCTTGCAGGTTGTGCACCTTTTTGAAGCCCGATTCCATGAGGATCTGCGCGCCGACGTGCGACCGCTGCCCGTAATGGCAGTACACCACGATCTCTTCCTCGTACAAAAGCTCCTGCACCCGGTCCGCCAGCTCGCCGAGCGGGAAATGCTCGGAACCCGGGATGGCGGCGAGCGAATGTTCCCAGCCCTCGCGCACATCCACCAGGCAGATGTCCTCGCCTTTATCCAGCCGTTCTTTCAAGGTCACAGGATGGATCAGGGAAACGGTTTGTGAATTCATCGGTTAATGTCCCGTGCACCGGGGTGCGTCATAAAGCGCAGTTTATCAGCGCTTTTGATTTGCAGAAATCGGT
This sequence comes from Nitrospinales bacterium, assembly GCA_965223345.1. Taxonomy (GTDB): domain Bacteria; phylum Nitrospinota; class Nitrospinia; order Nitrospinales; family VA-1; genus CBDCWG01. The sequence continues at coordinate 165,462 of CBDCWG010000012.1, read as the reverse complement.
ACTACCGCTTCATGAAAAAAGATACACCTTCATTGTAACGAGAATGGGGCAGCCGCGCCCGCACCCGCATTGGCTTTGAATAAGGGGCGGTTTGCGATATACCCTGAAACGCGGCCCGTCCCGGCATCGAACTTGCTCTTTATAAGGGCAATCCAAAAGCTAGTGGTTTGAAACTGGAAAAGTCTGGAAACGGAGTTTTCCACCTTTCCGCGCACTCGGGACGGGCCTACCCCTCCAGGTCCGTCCCGGGCCCGCCACTCTCACCTCACTGAAACCCGATCCAGGGCCAGTACACTTTGATCAAAAACAGGTAGCATCCCATTCCCAACAGCGAAAGCAGCGTGCCCGCACGCACCATGTCGGCGATGCCGATGTAGCGCGAGGAATACGCCAGCGCCGAAGCCGGCGTCGCGATCGGCAGGATGAAGGCGAAGTTGCTCGGCAGCACCACCGTCAGCGAAACCAGCGCCGGGCTCAGGCCGTACGCCGGGGCCATGCTGATGGCGGGCGGCAGCAGAATGGCGATGACCGCCGAGTTGCTCATGAATGTGGTGAACAGGGTCGAGGCCAGCGCCAGCAACAGCAGGTAGATCATCGGCGATTGCACCGTGCCTTCGAAAAAGAAGCGCGCCAGCCAGAACGCCGCCCCCGATGAGGACATGACCTCGCCCAGGCAGATGGCGCCGCCGTACATGAGAATGATCGCCCAGTTGATGTGCGGCTCCACCAGGCCCCAGTTGATCAGGCCGAACCAGAACAGCACCACGATGGAGAGGATGGCGATGTTGGCGATGCCCAGCGTGTCGCCGTACGCGAACCAGAAGAACAGCGTCAGCGCCATCACGAACGCCACGCCTTTTTCGCTGAACGTCATCAGGCCCAGGTCCTGGGATTTTTTCTTCAGCACCTCGCGCGCCGGCTGGATGTCTTTCAGGTCGCTGGGGTAGAGAAGGCGCAGCACACCCCAGCCGCACACGAACAGCAAGAGCACCATCGGGAAGCTGAGCTTCGTGTATTCGAGGATGCCGATCGTCGCCGCATCGGCCGTGGATTTTTCCAGGATCTCCACCGCCAGCGGCACGCGGCCGCCACCCAGCACGGTCATCGCGCCGCCGATGATGCAGCCCCACGCCATCGCGAAGAAAAGCCCCTTGGCGAAGCGCGAGCCGCCGCGTTTGAGGTTCAGCACCTGCACGATTTCCAGCAGGATGGGAAACATCATCGCCGCCACCGCGTGTTCGGACATGAAGCAGGAACTCACCGCGCCGAAGCAGTAGATCGAGGTGATGAGTTTTTGCGGCGTGCTGCCGAACTGCTCCATCACCCACATCGAAAGCCGCGTGCTCAGGCCCGAGCCGATCATCGCCGCCGACAGGATGAACACCCCGAGTATGAAGAACACCGCCTTGTTGCCGAAAAAGGAATACACCTCCGACTCGGGCATGATGCCGAGCAGCGGGATCAGCGCAATCGCCAGCAGGCTCGTCACCGAAAGCGGAATCAGGTTGGTGGACCACAGGCTGACGCAGAGAAAAAACACGCACAGCACCTGGTAGCCTTCGGGCGAGAGATCCGCCGGGCCCTCCTGGTTCAACAGCACCAGAAACAGGACGAACAGCAGCGTCAGAAACAGCGGCCGGCGCAGCCGGTCGAAGGCCACGATCCACAGCGGCCGGCGATCGACGATGATCTGCGAGTTGTCTTCGGTCGTTTGCATGGGTTGTCGGGTTCGGTCCGTCCCCCGCATGGAATCCGCTGCCGGGCAGGGTGTGGGCGTCACCGCGTTTAAAATGCCAATCGGGGTGGAGACGAATCGCGTACCCTACATCAAAAGGGCAATGCTTTCAATGTTATTACAGATCTGCGGGCGAGGGGGGAGAAATCGGGAATCGTGCGCCCGAACGAGCCAGACCGCCGTTTCCGGCGCGGTTCATTGCTTGGCCGGGGGGGAGGGAACCTGCACGATGGTCCACAGATCGCAGGAGCCGCAGATGTCGCGGTAGTTTTCGCGAAAATCGTTGAATTTCGCGCTCTGCCAGATGTTCTTGAGGTCTTCGTCGAGCACGTTGCCCATCTGCGTCTGCGGCAGCAGGCAGCAGGGCGTCACGTTGCCTTCGCGGCTCACGTACGCATTGTCAAAGGTTTTCAGGCAGTACTTGCCGGACCGGTGCAGCCGCTTGCGCAGCATCTTGTACACCCAGCGCGTCGGGCCGCTGGAGACGGCGTACTGCAGCCAGTCGAGCTGCACGCCCGCCTGATTGGCGACGTGTTGCGCGGCCTTGAAAATGCGTCGCTCTTCCTCCGGGCCCGGCCGTTTCAGCTCCGGCGCGTGCGCGTTGTCCAGCCGCCCGACGTTGACCGTCTCGCAGCCGATGCGCCCGGCGAAGCGGATGACTTCGTACAGGTCGTTCTCGCAGCCGGCGTGCAGCGTCGCCTGCAGCCGCAGGGAAAGCCGGCTAGGGTCGCGCCGGGCCGCCAGCGCCTCGATGTTGCGGTTCACGGCGGCGTTGGTGTGGCCGTGCTCCACATTGGCGTTGCCCTCGACGCTGTCGAGCGAGAACGTCAGCACGTCCAGGTCCGATTGCAGGATGTTCTCGAGGATCTCCGGCTTGCTGAACAGGCCGTTGGAGGTGATCAGCACCCGGTGGCCGCGCACCTTGCAGTAGGCGATCATCTCGAAGATCCTGGGATGCAGAAACGGCTCCCCCCACCCCGTGAGCGTCAGCGGTTCCCGGTCCACCAGCCGGTCCACCACCTCGGTGAAGGTGTCCCATTGCATGTGTTCCAGGTGGATGTCGAGGTCCTCGCGCGGGCACATCGGGCAGTCCATGTTGCAGCGGTTCGTGACCTCGATCTGCACGTTTTTCGGTTTTTCCGGCAGCCGGTAGCGCAGCCGGTCGAAGGTCTCCAGGGCCAGGTTCAGCATGGCTGAAAAAGGGGGCGGCGCGGGGCGGCCATAGGAATGGGGAAGAGGGGGTGCGGTTCCCAGTTCTGAAAATCCATCAATTTCAAAATTTTATTCGTCCCCCGGGGATAAAGTGGTATTTTATAAACTTTACGGACGATTCCGGGAAAACTGAAGCCCGCCGCCTGTGAGCTGCATCACGGGAAGCGGCGACGCAAACGACCTCCGGTTTGGGGGCGGCTTTCCAAACCGCGTGAGCACACTATTTCGATTGACCCGCCGAAATCCGGGAGGAGAGGACCGACATGGGGATGACGATCACTGAAAAAATACTGGCCGCGCACGCGGGAAAAGACAGCGTGCGGCCGGGAGACAATATCTGGGTGGATGTCGATGTGCTGATGACCCACGACGTCTGCGGGCCGGGCACCATCGCGATTTTCAAAGAGCAGTTCGGCGAGAACGCCAAAGTCTGGGATCCGGAAAAAGTCGTGATCATCCCGGACCATTTCGTGTTCACCGCCGACACCCACGCCAACCGCAACATCGAAATCATCCGCGGCTTCGTCAAGGAACAGCAGCTGCCCTACTACTACGACGTCGGCACCGAAAACTACAAAGGCGTGTGTCACATCGCCCTCGCCCAGGAAGGCCACAACCGGCCCGGCGAAGTATTGTTCGGCACCGATTCGCACAGCACCACATCCGGCGCGTTCGGCATGTTCTCCGCCGGCATCGGCAACACCGACGCGGCGTTCATCCTCGGCACCGGCAAGCTCTGGGTCAAGGTGCCCGAGTCGATGCGCTTCGAGTTCACCGGCACGTTTCCCGAATACATCATGGCGAAAGACATCCTCTTGCAGGTGATCGGCGACATCAGCGTGGACGGGGCGACCTACCGCGCGATGGAGTGGGCGGGCGACGCCGTCATGAAGTTCTCCATGGAAGAGCGCATGACGCTGTGCAACATGGCGATCGAAGCCGGCGGCAAGAACGCCGTCATCCAGGCCGACGACGTGACCCTCGATTACGTCAAGCAGCGCACGGACAAGCCCTGCACGCTGTACGAATCCGATGCCGACGCGGACTATTATTTCAAAAAGACCTACGATGCGGCCAAGATGGAGCCCATCGTCGCCAAGCCGCATTCGCCCGACAACAAGGCCGTGGTCGGGGAATGCCGCGACGTCAAGCTCGACCGTTCCTACATCGGCTCCTGCACCGGCGGCAAGCTCACCGACTTTGTGGCGGCGGCGAAACTGCTCAAAGGCAAGAAGGTCAAGATCGATACCTTCATCGTTCCGGCCACCCGCGAAGTCGAAGCCGACCTGCACACCGAAACCATCAACGGCGAGCCGCTGGTCAACATCTTCAAGGAAGCCGGCGCGATGCTCGGCGAGCCCTCCTGCGCCGCCTGCCTGGGCGGCCCCAAGGACACGTTCGGGCGCACCAACGGCAGCGAAGTGGTGATCTCCACCACCAACCGCAATTTCCCCGGCAGGATGGGATCGAAACAGGCGCACGTGTACCTGGCTTCGCCCTACACCGCCGCGGCGTCCGCGTTGACGGGGCGCATCACCGATCCGCGGGAATTCTTGAACAACTGAACCGGTAAAAGGAAAGACATGGAAACGAAAATCGAAGGGCGCGCCTACGTGCTGGGAAACGACATCGACACCGATCAGATCATTCCCGCAGAGCACCTGGTGTACAGCCTCAGCGATCCGGAAGAGAAAAAAAACTACGGCAAGTTCGCCCTGTCCGGCGTCCCCACAGACGCCGCCGGGCTTCCCGGGGGCAACCGTCCGTTCGTGGATGAGGGCCGCTTCGAATCCGAATACAAGATCATCATCGGCGGCAGAAACTTCGGCTGCGGCTCCTCGCGCGAGCACGCGCCCGCCTGCCTCAAGATCGCCGGGATCAAAGCGGTGGTGGCCGAATCGTACGCGCGGATTTTTTACCGCAACTCGGTGGACGGCGGGTTTTTCATTCCCTTCGAATCGGAAAAGCGGCTCGTGGAGGAAATCAAGACCGGCGACGCATTGACCATCGACCTGAAAGCCGAAACGCTGACCAACAACAGCACGCAGAAAATTTATTCTCTCAAGTCGTTGGGAGAGGTCGCGGACATCGTCAGCGCCGGCAATATTTTCGAATACGCCCGTCAGGCGGGAATGATACCGAATTAACAGCGGGAGAGTGGATTCCAGGTGCGGGGCGTGAAACGAACAGGACGAAAGATAGTGAGTTGGGCGCTCGCTGCGCTGTTGTGCGGCGCATTGAATGCGAACGCCGCCGTTCCCGATGCCGCCGGTCCGCCCGAGGACATGGTGCTGGTGCCCGACGGCGTGTTCACCATGGGCAGCAGCGACGCCGACATCGACTGGGTGGTGAAGACGTTTTTTTCCGAATCGAGGGAGTGGTACCTGGACGAGACGCCGCAGCGCAGGGTGTACCTCGGCGCGTTCTACATGGACAAATACGAGGTGACCAACGAGCAGTACCAGCGGTTTCTCGAGGCGGTCCCCGGCCGCGAACCGAAATTCTGGGACAACCCCCAGTTCAGCAAGCCCAAGCAGCCGGTGGTCGGCATCACCTGGCAGGAAGCGGTGGAATACTGCAAATGGAAAGGCAAGCGGCTGCCCACCGAAGAGGAATGGGAGAAGGCCGCGCGCGGCAGCGACGGGCGGTATTACCCCTGGGGCAACGAGAACGACCCGATCCTTTCCAACGTGCGCGGCATGGACGACGGATACCGCTATCCCGCTCCGGTGGGAAGCATCCCGGAAGGCGACAGCCCTTACGGCATCTCGGACCTGGCCGGGAACACCTTCGAATGGACCACGGACTGGTACCTGCCCTACGAGGGCAACCAGCACGAAAACGATATGTACGGAACGGAATTGAAAGTCATCAAAGGAGGGTCCTGGCATTCCAATATGGACCTGGCCCGATCGCCGATTCGCGGCAAGGCCATTCCCGATCAGCGCCACAAGTACATCGGGTTCCGTTGTGTCCTGAGACCCCAATCTGGAGAGTGAAACGATGCGAAATTTTTTGAAGGTAGCGGTGCCGCTGGCGCTGGTGTTTTTCATCGCCGAAGTCAGCCCGGCCAAAGATCCCGGCAGCCATGGCGGCAAAGGCGGAAAACGCGGCGGCGGGCATCACGGTTACGGCCGGCCCAAGGGACCGCCTGCGGACATTCCCAAGCACATCCAGCAGCGCACCAGCCCGGACGGCAAGGGCATCAACCTCAACGGATCGCAGATCGGCGTCAAAGGCATGACCATCCTGGCGGCGACCCCCGCGCTCGATCAGGTCGTGTCCCTGGCCCTGCTTGGCAACAAGCTGGGCGATGAAGGCGTGAAGATCCTGGCGGAGTCGCAGACCTTTCAGCACGTCGAGCTGCTCAACCTGTGGGGCAACGGCATCACCGCGGAAGGCGCGAAAGCGATCGCGGCCTCGCCGAATCTTTCGAATCTGAAAGAACTCAAACTCACCCGCAACGGCATCGGCGATGAAGGCCTGATCGCGCTCATGCAGTCCCCCAATATCGCCGGGCTCACCCTGTTGAGCGTGGACGGCAACGGGATCGGCGACGCGGGCGCCAAAGCGATCGCGGCCTCGCCGAATCTCGGCAACCTGAAGCAACTCGATATCTACAGAAACCAGATCGGCCCCGAGGGCATGCAGGCCATTTTGCAATCGGAAAACCTGAAAAGCCTGGAAAGCCTGGAAGCGGTGGGCAACCCGATCGATGTGGACGCCGCCCAGGCGATCGAAAAATCCGCGACGCTGCCGAACCTGAAGTTCATCAACATCATTCCCAATTGACCGGCCGCAACTACACATCTTCACACACACAAAAAGCCGGCCCCGGAGTTTCCGGGCCGGCTTTCTGCGTTTGATCTAAGAAAAAATCAGGTCTCGCTTTTGTTGCTTCCTTTGGGAGCCAGGCGGTTCAGCTCTTCCATGAATTTTTTCGCGGCAGGTGGAAGCGGAATTTCCTTCTGCTGCGTCAGGATTTCCTGGGACGTGTAGCCATCGCCGTAGAAGCTCTTGTTGAACCCGTCCAGGTTGTTGATCATCCCGCCGCCCGGTGAAATCCCCACAAACGCCCCCTGCGAGCGGGAGTAGACGTACAGATCCCGTTTGCTGAGATACGGGCGGATGGTTTTGGCGTGCAGCTCGACCGGCCCATACGCCGTGCTGACTTCCTGACCGAACTGGTAGGCCGGCCGGGTCAGCGCGCTGCGGCCCTTATCCGACACCACCACGAACACCATGTCCCAGGCCGTGAGCCCCGCCCACTGGCCGAAGGTGACGCCCATCAGCTTGTGAAACACCGGCGGCCCCCATTCCCCGGTGTCCTGCGAGCGCAGAGACACGACCCCGTTGCCGAACGCCGCCTTGCTGGTGTATTCCTCCTCCACCACCAGGGGAAACAGCGCGATGCCCTTGGCGTGCGCCAGCATTTCCTGATTCACGGTGCGGTTGGGGGAATGGATCATGCCGTTCAAGAGCTGGATCGCTTCGTTCAGCAGGGACTCCTGGTTGGAAACCCCGGAGGAGGATGAAAAAAGTCCCGCTTCTTCAACGATCGGGGCGTTCGTCCCGGCGCTTGAGCCGATGGACGGATCGGGGGGATGCGCGCAGGACAGCAAAAAACACAACGAGATGAAAACAGACGCGAAACGGGTCATCATGGCCTCCTACGGAATTTAATTTGGGACCAATACTAGCACAGTATTCGCAGCATTTAAGTGATTTTAGTTATAATTTTTATAAATTTTTGTTAATATTTATATGTGACCTGAATCGGGTATTAGGACAAAAAATCCCAGCCGATTCGGCTATTTACAGAAAATCAACCGTTCTGCCATTCTGGCGTCCCGGAAAGCCGGGACCTGAAAAAAGAGGAGCAATTATCGGACCATTGCGGCGCAAATGATTCGACCTTGTTTTTGCCGTGTTTGGGATCGATCGGCCGCTGATGATACGTCGGTCCGTGTATCCGATAGTTTACAGCCGAATCAGCGTTCCCGCCACCCGGCCGGGTGGGGGAGCCGGGGTGGATCAAAAAAAGAGGCCCGCGTCCGGTTATTGACCAAATGGCCGGAAAAGGAGGGAGGTTATCTGGTCAATAACCGGAGACAAAGTTTGGAGATTAAACTTTGCTGGCGGACCTATTATTCGTGAATCCCGTTTGCGGGATCTGTTTGTTTGTCAGTCGATTGCGGGGCTCGTCGTCGCCGTCGCCGCGCTATCGATCGTAGCCCCAAGATAGTACCTCAAGCGGGGTAGGACAAGGATTCGAGTCACAAAAAAGTGTGATTCAAACAACATTGGAAGCGAGGACGGGGACACGGCTTATGTCAGTTTTTGCAAACATTTACATCGGGCATCCGAAACGCAATATCAGTCCTCGTAACAAAGCCGAATTCAGCGTCCGCAAAGTCCGTGAAAACCGGTCTGCAAGGCTATGAATTTTATAGAGTTAAAAGGGCGCGACTTAGAGGTTGAATCTCACTGGAAACCAAGTATAATTCCATCGACTTGGGGATGGAGTGCTTGATTACAATAACAAGTAATTACCGGATGGGCATTCTCTTGAAAGCAAACGTCAACTGGATACTGCGATCGCTTGTGCTGGCTCTTTGCCTCTGGGTGCCCCAGACGGCTGCGGCGGAGCGTTTCGATCTCGCTTCCAGTTACAAGGCCGCATCTTCAGGCCCCATCGCCAAGCTGCCTGCGAACCGCCACGCCCGCCTGAACCGTTCGAAAGAACCCACCTCTCCGTTGGGGCATTATCAGATCGGTTTGAAGCTCAGCAAGCTGCAGCGCTACCACCGCGCCATCCAGTACTTCAACAAAGCCATCCAGCTCGATCCGTATTTCTCGGAAGCGCACCTGAGCATCGGCATCGCATACTACAACCTGAAAAAATACAACCTGGCGCTGCACCATTTTTCCAGCGTGTTGAAAAACGACCCCGAAAACAGCCCGGCCAATTTTTTCTCCGGCCTGCTGTTTCAGCGCAAGGGCGACTACGCCAAATCCAACGCCTACTTTCGCGAGGCGATGGGGCAGGACCGGGAATTCAACCAGCTTGCGCTTTTCAACATCGGCCTGAACAACCACAAGATGGGTGAAAGCCGCAAGGCGAGAGACACTTTCGCGCTGGCCATGCGCGTCGATCCGCGCAGCGAGACGGCGAGGAACTCCGAACAGTTTCTCGACATTCTCGAAGAACGCACGGTCGAGAGCAGCCGGCGGCGGACGCTCGGCACCAGTTTCGGCTTTTCCTTCACCGACAGCCCCGCTCCTGTGAGCGACGACAATCCGCTCGTGCCCGGTCCCTCGAAACAGGCCTCCTGGCTTGCGGGTTTGAAGGGCAGCTACGACTACTTTGAAAACCGCGATATCGCGCCGGACACCGGGTACGGCCTGTTCCAGCAGCTGTATCAGGACAGGCAGGATCTGGATCTGGAGTTGCACCGCTTCAACCTGGGCGGCGGAAGGAAGATCGGACGCTTCGACTTCAACAGCAACTACAGCTACACGGTCAGTACGCTGGATGAGGACCGGTTTCTCGGCATCCACAACCTCAACCCGGGAATCGGACTTTCGCTGCTGAACAACTCCTACACGTTTTTCCAGTACAGCTTTCAGGACAAAAAATACTTCACCGACGACCGTCGCGATGCGGTGAACCACGGCGTCGGCGTCGATCATTTCCTGTTTTTCAACGGCCGCCAGTCCTACGTGTCCATGGGATACCGGTTGGAGTCGGAAAGCGCCAAGGACGAAGAGTTCGACTTCCTCGGTCACCAGTTTTCCGTGCGCTACCAAGTGCCCGTGTTCCGGCAGGCGCGCTTCGGCATGGCCGTGGAATACCAGCTGCGCGATTACGACAACCTGACTCCCGACATCGGAACGCCGCGGGAGGATCAAAGACTCTATCTGAAGATGGGCCTGTCGCAGGAAATCATGAAGCGTCTGGACCTCAAGCTGGACTACCAGTACATCAACAGCGATTCCAACCAGGCGAGTTCCAACTTCGACGAGAACATCATCCAGCTGGGCTTCGAGTTCAAAATGTGACCTGCCGGGTGGCGGCATGATCCCCCTTGCGTCCCGCCCGCTTAGCTTAAAGGCTCTCTCTCCCCTTTTTTTGATTCCGAGCATCTCCCTTATCATCCGCTGATCCAAACACCCGAATCCCGGCAGCTCTGACCGTTTGAGGCAGCGCTCTGTCGAATCCACAGGCATAGCGTCAGCGTGTCTCAGCGCCGTGCGTTTGCAGTCGGAATGTCAGGTGGTGGTTGCGTGGTGGGGAGACGGAGTTGCGTGTGAGGCCTTTTTAGGCCGTGCAGGTTTCAGGGGCTGGAGGCTTTGGAAGCCGGGGAGAGCCCCATCTGCTTGGCGGCGTCGTCCGCGGCGCGTTTGCCTTCCTCGACGGTCATCTTGCGCGCTTCTTCTTTGGCTTCCTTCGCCGCTTCTTCCAGCGTGGCTTTTTTCACTTCCTTGGTCGCCACTTCTTTTGCGGCCCGCTGCGCTTCCTTCATCGCGTCTTCAGGCGCGTTCTGCATTTCCTTGGCCGCATCCACCGCCGATTTCTGAAACACCATGCCGGGAGCTTTTGTTGTCTTGGCAGTCTTCTGCGGTTTGGCGGCCGGCGCGGGCGCCGGTTTCGCGGCGGTGCCGCCCTGGGGTTTCGCCGGTTGCTGCAGCGTCGTTTTTACCTCTTCGCCTTCGACGCTGTCCTGAAAGATCTTGCCCTTGTTGGCGGTGCGGAATTTTTTCGAGGCGATGGCGGCCTGCACGGCCATGGAACGGGTGATGCCGCGGTACACATCCACCGAAGCCGGCGGCGAAGTTTCTTTTTTGACTTTCTGCAGCAGCTCCTTGCTGGCGGGTTTCACTTCGGTGCTGTTGCCATCCTTATCGATCTGATGCGCTTCGCCCTGTGTCACCGCCGTCGGTTTGCCGAGTTTTTTGTCGGGCAGCACCGGCATAGTTTCAATGGTTCCTTCCAGAACCACGAACGTGGTCTTGCCGTCCTTGTCCACCGACACCACGAACTCCGTCCCCCGCACGCCCGCGATGCCCACCGGCGTGACGACCTGGAACGACGAGCCCTTCTCCTTTTTGGCCTTGGTGACGACGAAACGCACCGCGCCGAGCGAAACGTTGATGACGGTCTGGCGGGTGTTCTTTTCCGGGTCGTAGATATGTTTGCTGATGTTGACCTTGGCGTTTTCCGCGAGCGACAGCGTGCTGCCGTCGTCGAAGGTGAACGAGACCTTGGAGTTCACGGCGGTGTCGATGCGGTCGTTCAGGAAAACCGGCGAGGCCAGCTGCGTGCGCCGCTTGAAGTTGTCCCCCTTCGACGTCTGGTAGACCTTGCCCTCCACACCGGTCGCCAGGCCGATGTCCTTCGAATCGACGATACCCGCATCCTTTAAGAACAGTTTCTGCTCCAGCAGGCTCTTCCCGGCGGGAGCCCCGGTGAAGGCGTAAATCAGCGTGACGTATTCGGCTTCCTTCAAAACCGTTTCCCGGGGTTTGCCGTCCAGCACCGAGAATCCGGTTTTTTTCAAACGCAGGGTTGTCTGGGCATACAGATCATCGTCGCTCAGTTTGGCGTGGTCTTTGGGGAGCAGGGGGTTGTCCGGCTGATGGCGGGCCAGAATCGCGATGAATTCACCGCGCGAGATGTTCTCCACCTGAGCCCGGACGGGGACGCCGCCAGACGCGTACAAGGCGGCGAGAAAGGTCAGCAGGCCGAGAGTCCAGGCTCCGCGCCTGCCGGTGCATGAAGAGGGCTGGGATGCAGTCATGGGCCATTTCCTGTGCGAAAAAAAAATCACGTCAATGGGGCAGGGCGTCAAACAATCATGACATTTTTAGGAAAACGGATCAACTGATTAGCCCGTTGGGCAGGAATATCAATGCATTTGATCCGTCCGCCGAAACCGCTGCCCTGAAAGATCGCCACTCGTAAAAAAAATTTGTTAAATTCTTGTTTTTAAATCAACCCTCTTATAATCTGAGGGTTGACTTTGCCCCGTACCAATGCTTCATGAAGACGATTCTTATTAAGGAGTCTTCTTACATGATGCGCGTTTTTATCTCGCATGCGAAACGATCGCGGAGTCTCAAGTGCGCCTTGAGCGCGGTTTCGCAATTAAAAATCAAACAATACGGACGCACGTGTCCGGCCGACCGGTGCTTTTTCTGACATGAAGAAGTGGACTCCCTGGATCATCGGATTGTTGATCACCGCAGTGATGGTGTCGGCCCACTGGTTTCTTCCCGCCCTGTTGCGTCCGTTCGAGAGGATGTATCAAAACGCCCATTTCCGGCTGCGCGGCCCGCTGCCGCCCGGCCCGGAAGTGGTGATCGCCGCGATCGACGAAAAAAGCATCGACGAGCTGGGCCGCTGGCCCTGGCCGCGCAGAAAACTGACCGAACTGGTGGACCGGCTGGTCGAGCGGGATGTCCGGGTGATGGGCTTCGACATGGTGTTCTCGTCCCGCGACGACAGCTCGGGAATCCAGAAACTCTGGAAACTCTACCAGGAACTCGAAGGCAATCCGAAAACCGACGACGAGGTGCTCAAAACCCTCGAAGGCTACATCCGCGCTTCCAATTACGACAACCAGTTCGCCGAAGTTCTGGGCAAGTCCCGGCGCGCGGTGCTCGGCTATTTCTTCCACTTCGATCCCGAAGGCGTGGGCCACTTGAGCGCCAGCGCCATGCACGGTTTTTTCAACAACATCAAACCGGCGCAGTTTGTGGGCTTCATCAAAGCCAACGAAGACGTCGATCTTTCCGCCATCGATTTCCGTTCGGCCTACGCGGTGGAATCGAACATTCCCGTCCTGTCGAAAGCGGTCAAGGACGTGGGTTTCATCAGCATCGACGTGGAAGCCGACCGCTCCATCCGGCAACTGCCCCTCATCGTAAAGTATCACGACTCCGGCACCCGGCAAGATTATTATTTCCCGCCGCTGGCCGTGCGCGTGCTTGAGAAATATCTCGACGGCACCCTGCTGTTCCGCGTCGATGAAGTCGGCGTCGAGACCGTTCTGCTCGATGGCGATGTGCCCCTGAAAATCCTCACCAACGAAAAAGGCGAAGCGCAGATCAACTTCGTCGGCAAAGGCAAAACCTTTCCCCACTACTCGGTGACCGACATCATCCACAACCGCATCGAGGAAGTGCCGCTGGGCAGTCTGAAAGACAAAATCGTGTTGATCGGCGCCACCGCAGCCGGACTGGAAAACATCAAGCTGACGCCGTTCGATTCCGCGTTCCCCGGCGTGGAGATCCACGCCACCGTCATCGACAACATCCTGCACAACAATTCGCTGTATCAGCCGGACTGGATCCCCATCGCCGACAGCGCCTATCTGGTGTTTCTGGGAATCTTTCTGACCTGGCTGTATTCCCGCATCCGCCCCGCTTACGGGCTGCCGGCCTGGGCGGTCACCGTCGTCGGCCAGTTTTATTTCAGCCACTGGTTGTTCGTCGATAAAAAGTTCTGGATCACCGACGTGTACCCCTTCTTGGAAAACTCGCTGATCCTCGCCGCTCTGCTGATTTACCGCTACAACACCGAGATCAAGCAGAAGCAGTTCGTGCAGAGCGTGTTCACCAAATACCTGTCTTCCACGGTCATCGACCAGCTGCTCAAGGATCCCACGAAACTCAAGCTGGGCGGGGAGGAGAAGGAACTGACTGCGCTGTTCACCGACATCGCCGGTTTCACCAGCTTTTCCGAGAAGCTCAGCCCCGAAGAGCTGGTGAACCACCTCAACACCTACCTGACCGAAATGACCAATATCCTGTTCAAGTACGAGGGTACGCTCGACAAATACGACGGCGACGCCATCAAGTCGTTTTTCGGCGCGCCGCTGCATTTCGACGAACACGCGAAGCGGGCCTGCTGGGTGGGCATCGAAATGCAGGAGCGGCTGGCCGAGCTCAGGCAGGAATGGAAGGCGGAGGGGAAACCCGAACTGCACATGCGCGTCGGCATCAACACCGGGCTCATGGTCGTCGGCAACATGGGTTCGAAAAACCGCATGAACTACGGCATGAACGGCGATTCGGTCAACCTGGCGGCGCGCCTCGAATCGGTCAACAAGGAATACGGCACCCAGTGTCTGATCGGCGAAAGCACCTACAGCCAGGCCCGGGATTTCATCGTCGTCCGCGAACTGGATTCCATTCGCGTCATGGGCCGCGCCACGCCGGTGAATGTGTACGAATTGATCGGAAAAGCCGGCAACGTGGACGAGCGCGTGCTCGACATGCTGCCGATTTTTGCGGAGGGCCTGCGTCACTACAAAAACCGCCGCTGGCAGCAGGCGTTGCCGTTCTTCGAAAAAGTCCTCGAGATGTTTCCCGAAGACGGTCCCTCCCAGACGCTCAAAAAGCGCTGCCTGGAATTTGAAAAGAACCCGCCGCCGGAAGTCTGGGACGGCGTCTATCCCATGACTTCAAAATAATCCGCTTGCAACGTCCCGCCTTTTATTTTCGCTTGAAGAAGTGGAGTGGGGAAGGACCTTGCGGTCAGATTTTGATTTCGCGCCGCAGGACTTTTTCGTTGAGGATGACGATCTTTTTCCCCTTCACGTCGAGACAACCGCGCACCTGAAATTCCTTGAGGATGCGGGTGAAGGTTTCGCGCGACAGGCCCGCCATGTTCGCCAGCTCCTGCCGGGAAAGCTTCAGGTTGAGCTCGGTTCCGTTTCCGTCTTCGCGTCCGATCTTGTCCCGCAGGTCCAGCAGGCAGCGGGCCACTTTGCCATAGGCGTCGAAAAAGGTGAGGTTGGAGAGGTTCTCGGTGGTGCGCCGCAGGCGGTACGCCAGCTCCGTCAGGATGCTCATGGCGAACGAAGGGGTTTTCTGGATCAGGCGGATGAAATCCTCCCGGAAGATGATGAGGGTGCTGGTGTCCTCCACTGCGGTGGCGGTGGCGCTGCGCAGCCCGCCCTCGAGCAGTGCCATCTCGCCGAAGAAATCGCATTCGCCGAACGTCTTGATGATGAATTCGTGGTTGTTGGAATCGACCAGGGATATTTTGACCAGTCCCGACTTGAGGATGATGAGGGAATTGCCCGGATCTCCCTGATCGAAGATCACCTGGTTTTTGCGGTAGGTTTTCTCGATCGAGATGTTGGCGAGCTCATCCAGATGCTCATCCGTGAGGCCCGAAAAAATAGGGATTTGTTTCAAAAAATTATGTTTTGAAGTCATTCACCCGGTTCCCGTCAAAAGCGTTTGGCCTCTCCCGTTGCCAACTGAAAGGCGATAAATATCAACCACAAGGGAGAGGGTTGGCATGCAAACAATCGTCTTATTTCACTTATTGTCTCTGATTTGTGTGAGGAAAGCCACGACTTTTATCACCCCCAAAAGGCCCTCTGTCCCCAATGGGTAAAACATCGAAATAGGCCGTGCAAGGCCATTTTGCGGAAAATCCCGATTGTCAATTTGTTTGCTTGGGATGGTTGCGGCGCTCTGTTTGCGTCGTGGTGCGGCTTTTTGGCTTCTCCTCCGAGGAACGGGGTTCATGCGGTTGCGAGGGGGGCCTCCGGCGGAATTGGAGATGCGTTAGCGGCTGCCATCCAGAAAACAGGAAGCCTCCTCTCCCCAAAGGGAGAGGAGGTGCTGAGAATGCAAAGGTCCACTGTCTTCTTCCTGCTGGTTGGGTGGCAGCAGCTCCCTCCGCCGGGGGTCCCCCTATTGAGCCTTTCCGGCGCAATAACCCCCGCAACAATCAGTCACCCTGATTTATTTGGGCGGAGTTGGAGCTGCTACCTTGTGTGATGCTCGCGCTGTTGCCCGAACCACTCTGGATGATCGTGCTTCTGTTGTTCTTTCCAGATTGCGTGGTCATCGCCTGGTTGTTTTTGCCGCTTTGTGAGATGTTGCCTTCGTTGTCGGATCCCATCTGGAACAGACCCATCCGGTTGTTCTCACCTTTCTGCTCGAGGTTCTTGCGGTTGTTCTCTCCGGATTGCACGACGACCTTGGAGTTGTTGTTTTCGTCCCGGGTGACGACCGCCCCGTCTTCCTCAGCGGCGGATTCCATCTGCTTCTCGTGCTGCTCCATCATCCGGCGCATTCTCTCTTCGGCCTGCCGCATCTGCTCTTCGATCGCAGACCGGGTGTCGTTGCGCATCGCTTCCCCGCTGTCTGCGACCTGCGCGTCATCCGCCGCATCGAGTTCCAGGTACTCCTGCAGGTGTTGCGGAACGTTCTCGAACAAATGAGGATTCTGTTGTGCGAACTCTTTGAAGTAGGGATGGTAGCCGGGGTCCATGTGCGGCGCATTGTTGCCGGCGAAGCAGACCGCCGGTGCAACCAAGAGAGCCCAGGCGATCATCACAAGTTTTTTCGTTGAACGATTCATGGTTGATTCTCCAGTGAGAAGTTGTTGGGTTGATCGTTAAAGGTCCCGCGCAACTCGGGATGCGTCCGGGTCGAACCCAAAAGACCCGTGCAGAAAAAGCTCCTCTTCGTTATTGAGATACGCGATTGAGCTTTTTCGACGCGATCCCTGCGCAAGACTCATTTGCTCTGCGAAATGCTCGCGCTGTTGCCGATGCCTTCCTGGAAGATCGAGCTGCTGTTGCCGTCTCCCGACTGCGCGGCTTCCGCCTGGTTTCCCGATCCGCCGCTGCCACTGGTGCTGCGGGACTGGGCGTCGTTGCCGTCACCCTGCTGGGAGAGGTTGCTGTTGCCCTGGCCGGTCTGCACGATGATCTGGTTGTTGTCGCCCTGGATCAGGCTGCCGCCGAAGCCGCCACCGAATCCACCGCCAAAACCGCCGCCACCGCCGACGAATCCACCGCCGCCCTGGCCGCCGCCGGGACCTCCAGCCGAGCCACCCTGGCCGCCTTGTCCACCCTGGCCACCCGAGCCGCCGCCCTGGTTCTGATCGAAGAAATTCTCCTGCTCTCTCGCGGCATTGCGCTGAATTCTCAGTTCCGTCTCCAGAAGCTCGCGCTGCAGGTCGTCAAACTTGTCCTGCTTCATTTTTTCTTCACTGAAAATGGCCCGATCTTCCGCACCGTAAAAATTGTTGAACTCAGGCCGGCGGGATTCCGGGAACGCGCCGTAGGAAAGCTGGTTCTGCTGGAAAGACTCCTGCTGGTACGGGTTGCCGTACGTGGTCTGGTAGCTCTGCTCGTAGACGCTCTGGCCCTGCTGGGCGAAGGCGCTCAGCGGAGAGGCGATCAGCGCGGCTGCGATCAGCGCCGCTTTCAACAGAGCCGGCTTGCCGCTCAGGTTGATGGTTTCCGTGTTGATGTTGATAAAGCGTTTCATGTCGGGTTCCTCGATTTAGGGTTCGAAAATGTATGTTGAACGTTCCAGAAGAAGTTTGAATGCAAAATGTTGGTTGCTTTCCTGCTTGTCGATCAGCTTTCTCCAAACGTATCCAGAGGTTCGTCGGAGACGTTGGTGCCTTTCTCCCTCAGGATGTAGCCTTCCTTGTACAGTTCACCCTGCGAAGAGAACGCCTTGGAGAATTTTTCCTTCGGCATGGAGATCACCACCGTTCCCACTTTTTTCTTCAGCGAACCGAGTTTCTCGCCGGTGTCCGGATCGACCAGCTCGGCGCCGGGGGAGTACACATCGAACACGTCCCCGCCGGAAACCCGGTTGCGCGCGCCGATGTTGGTGTAAAAAGTGTCGTCCTGCACCTTGATGATCTTGCCTTCGAACGGAATTTCGTTCAGGTTGCGCGCGATCATCTGGGTGGCCTGGTCGATCACCGTCTGCACCGCCTTGTTCAATGCCGTGTTGGCGAATTTCTCGGCTTCGAAACCGACGCCCATGTAGGAGACGCCGAATTTGTAGCCGGTGCCCCGGGCCTTGCCTTCCAGCCGCACCGAATCGAGGACCTGCCCCGACGTGGTGTCGATGATCCGCAGGATCAGCGCGACGTGCGCTTCGGTGGATTCGGTGCCGACCGTGAAGCCCATGTAGCTGACGCCGGCGCCGCTGCCCGATTCCTGCTGCTGGAATTCGGTGATCGTGCCCTTAATGAGGATCTGCGCCGGAATCACCTGGCCCGTCTGCGCGGTCGTGCTCTTGCGCGCCCGGCCGCTGCGGGCGAAATCCTGTTCCTGCAGCACGTCCGACAGCCCCTGCCGTTCCAGAACCACGAAATTGTCGCTCTGCACCAGGGAGTTGGTCAGCTGGTCGGACATCCCGCTTCCCAGATTGATCTGACCGGCCGCGGTGGTGCGGTTCTCAAACCGCGAGACCGCGATGGTCTTTTTAAATTGCGCCTTGCGGATCACCGGCTTCGGCGGCTCTTCGATCCGGATGTCCGGGGACGTTTCCTCCTGCTTCCCTTCCGGACTGTAGTTGCCGGTGTCTCCGTAATTGGTGGCGGTGGTGGAGTAGGACGTCCCCACGCCTCCATTCACGGAACCGCAGCCCGTCAGGAGCAGCAAGGCCAGTATAGCCGTGAAAGTTAAGTTGAACGTTTTCATTTTGCATTCCCTTTCAAATTCTTAAACAGTGGACTCTTCTGAAATCAAGCTTCTCGCTCCTGGTTATTGCAGGTGGCGTGCCAAACAGGATTCGAGGCCCAACCACTTAAAAAACAAGGAGCTTTTTGTTGCCCACCGTGCGGTCTCCCGCGCTTGGAATGCATGGAACCATGCATGGAACCCGCTGCCATGCAACCGGTATGAAAACGGGTTTTCTTTTTAAATGTCTGGAAACAAAGGGTCATCTGTTTTGGCATGCCGCCTGCAATACTCTGGGGCAAGACCGATTGAATCCTTCGAATTCGTCATCGAAATTTAATAAAGAAAACCAAAAACCAAATCCAACACTCAACCCAAAGGAGAACTCAAAATGAAAAAATCAGCAATCGCCATCGCCCTCGTCGCCGTATTCACCTTCCTCAACGCTGGCAACAGCGACGCTCTGACCCTCGAGCGCAAAGGCAAGATGCAGCGCGGCGTCATGATGAAGAAAGACTGGAAGCGCGCCCCGATGATGAAAAAGCAGTACGGCATGAAGCGCACCAGCCCGATGCACCTTCCTTATAACTGCGGCTTCAACAACGCTTCCTCGGCTCAGCACGGAGATCTGAACGGCGTTTCTGTGGCCATGAAAGGCTGCAACAACAACGCGCATGTCTCCCAGCACGGTCTGCTGAACAACGCCACCGTGACCCAGGACGGCTACCGCAACGACACGCAGCTGAATCAGCACGGCATCAACAACAACGCGGCCGTGCTGCAGAACGGCGACATCAACGGCGCCACCGTCCGCCAGAACGGCTTCAGCAACTCCGCCGTCATCATCCAGGACTGAGGCAGCGCGCTTCAATCCAAAAGCAATCAACCGGGTCTCCACGCCGTAACCGGCGGGAGGCCCGTTTTTTTTGTCCGGTTCCCAGGCCAGACCCGCGTCTCAGGCGATCCCCGGCCTGAGGCCTTTTTCCCATATGAACCCGAAATTTAACCCTTTCACAGCAAAATCGCTATCTCTTTATTCCCGATTTACGCCAAAAAATAATGAGAGCACAGTGAAAATCCCGTGAGACCCGCCGGCCTCTCCCGCCCTTGCAAAATACTCCTTTGAAAATAAAGCCCCTTATCCTTTCCCGGCTTCCTTGCGCCGTATCGGTCGTCCCGGCACGCCGTGTGTTTTCATCCATACCCGGTTTTTCCGCCGATGCCGCCCGCAGCGTTCTTTGCATGGGTGCGGGGTGTGCGTGCCCAGCTCATCTCCATGCATGGTCGTTTGCCGGGACCGTGCATGGAACGGGAGTGAGGCATGGGGGTGGGAACGGCTAACTTGTTGTATTTAAGTGGAAAGATATTTTGGCACGGCGGGTGCAATAGCTAGGGGGCAGAAACGATTTGAATGAATCGGAAAAACACAAACTCAAAACAACAACCAGCAACACACACTCAACCTAAAGGAGAAACAAAATGAAAAAGTCCATCATCGCCATCGCCCTCATCGCCGCTTTCACCGTATCCGCTGCTTCCAGCGCCGTCGCCTGGGAGCGCAAAGGCATGAAGAAGTGGAGCCCCAAAAAGGGATACCGCATGGAGATGCCCATGAAGAAAGGGTACACCCCGAAGCCGAAGCACAAGCTGTATGATCCCTGCTACTTCGCACCGGGCAACAACGCTTCGGCGACGCAGTTCGGCTACCAGAACAACGCCGCGATCGCTCAGTCCGGTTGTGCGAACCAGGGCCACATCGTTCAGGGTGGCGCATTCAACACCGGCACGATCCAGCAGCACGGAATCGGCAACCAGGGCCTGATCCTGCAGGGCGGCGTGGGTGACAGCGCTCACATCAACCAGCATGGCGCAGGCAACACCGCCGTCATCACTCAGAACTAAGCTCAGATACCGAGCCCACGTTCAACACCCATCCGGGTCTCCACGCCTTAACCGGCGGGAGGCCCGGTTTTTTTTGTGCAAAAACCGCCTGCCTGTGAACGACCGGTCCCTCCCGTTCGTCGGGTTCTTTCCATATCAAACGCAGACCACGACACTGTTCCGGGAACAGGTTTTTCTCAGACGCGGTGTTCGTTTTTCCCAAACGAAGTGCGAGACGACACTCCCCGGCTCCATGCAGCGCGTTCACACCCGCCGCGCGCTCCGATCTTTATCGTTTGCGTTGTTTTTAAAAATCTTGCGGCCGGATTCGTTTGCCATGCAAACCGTTTGTCCATGCACGGTGCCATGCATGGTATCGGTTGCCGTGCATGAGATTGATACCGTAAAAAATGAGGAAGTAATTATAAATAAAGGCGTTTTCGTTTTGGCACGGCGGGTGCAATAGCTATGGGCAGAAACGATTTGAATGAATCGCAACAAACACTCACTAAAACCAACAATCAGTAAAAAACACTCAACCTAAGGAGAAATCAAAATGAAAAAGTCCATCATCGCAATCGCCCTCGTCGCCGCTTTCACCGTATCCGCCGCATCCAGCGCCGTCGCCTGGGAGCGCAAAGGCATGAAGAAGTGGAGCCCCAAAAAAGGCTATCGCATGGAGATGCCCATGAAGAAAGGGTACACCCCGAAGCCGAAGCACAAGCTGTATGATCCCTGCTACTTCGCACCGGGCAACAACGCTTCCGCCACGCAGTTCGGCTACCAGAACAACGCCGCGATCGCTCAGTCCGGTTGTTTGAACCAGGGCCACATCGTTCAGGGTGGCGCGTTCAACAACGGTTCGATCCAGCAGCACGGAATCGCCAACCAGGGCCTGATCCTGCAGGGCGGCGTGGGTGACAGCGCTCACATCAACCAGCACGGCATTGGCAACTCCGCAGTCATCACCCAGAACTGAGCTTGGTATCAGGCTGATTCTGTTGACCCATCCGGGTTCCGGGCCGCAGCAGCGGCCCCGGGGCCCGGACTTTATCGTTCCCGCTCCTCTGGGTTCCATCCTTCCGACATGCGGAGCACATGCAGAGTTTGTGCGGCATGCGGATACAGCAAAAAAAGACGGTGGGAGGAGCATTGTATTTAAAGGTATTCAAAAAATCCAAAGGAGGTGAGCAAACCCAATTAAAAAAACCGTTTGAATGATTTTGAAAAAAGTAATAAATAGTACTGAACACCACTCGAATTCATAGCAAAAACTCAACCGGAAAGGAGTTCCAAATGAGAAACTCTATCATTGCTCTTGCCATCGTGGCCGTATTCACGGCATCTTTTGTTTCCAACGCGGAAGCTGATCGGAAAAAACCTGGAATGCATAAGGGTTCCTCCATGGGTAAAACCAAAACCATGCCTCGTCATTTTGGCGGGCAAAACCAGGGGAGCGTTACCCAGCAGGGTGTTCTGAACAGCGCCACCATGGGACAGAAGGGCAGCCGGAACACGGGCGTCATCGGTCAGCAGGGTGTGCTGAATGATGCGAACATGAATCAGCGCGGCCGCAACAACTTCGGTCTTCAGACTCAGCAGGGCGCGTTGAACAGTGCGAACATGAACCAGAAAGGCAAGCACAACGTGGGCATTCAGGGCCAGGTTGGCAACTCTTTCGGTAACACCGCTAACATGAACCAGCATGGCAAAGCCAATGTGGGTGCGCAGATCCAGAGTGGCGCGTTCAACCAGAGCAACATGAACCAGCACGGCAAAGGCAACATCGGCGTCACCACGCAGAGTGGCGTGGGCGACACCGCGAACACCCAGCAGGTTGGTAAAGGCAACGTTTCCGTTATCGACCAGCAGTAAGCAGGACCCGGTCAGGCATCTATCCTGGTCCGCTCCGGATTTTCGGGGCGGGCCGGGGGAGATACGATCGATACGAAAAAATGCAGCAACCCTTATTTCGTAACAGCCACCTGTACCGGAAAGGAGCTTCAAAAGTGAAAAAGACTATTTTAGTCGGATCCCTTGCGGCTGCCTTCGTGTTTTGCGCTGTTCTCAGCGCACAAGCCGGAGACCGAAAGGGAATGCAGAAATGGAACAACAAAGGTATCGGCAAGAACGCTCCCATGAAACAGATGGGGCAGCGCTCGAACCAGAGGTCTTTCCGTTCCAACAGCAAGGCTGAAATTATGCAGAACGGCGCCGTCAACCAGGGCGCCATCAGCCAGAAGGGCAACTTTCAGTTCGGCAACATCAATCAGAGAGGCAGTGTCAATGATGCGGAACTGAGACAGAAAGGCAACTTCAATACCGGTCTGGTGAATCAGAAGGGGGACGTGAACAACGCCCGACTGAGCCAGCAAGGCAACGCCAATGCCGGTATTGTGCTGCAGCAAGGCAAGATCAACACCAGTGGTGTGGACCAGGCCGGCAACAACAATGTCGCGATCGTCGGCACCAAAGGCAGCATTGCCAATCAGACCCAGGTACAGCAGAAAGATGGCAACAACATCGCCATCGTCGCTCAAGATGGAAAATAAGTAATATCTGGAGCACAGCCGGGCTCCCGGATCGCGCACGCGGTCCAGGGGCCCGGTTTTTTTTGCGCGCAAGCGTCCCGCTTTCCATCCCGCGTTTCCCCGTAGACCTCCCGCCGGCTTTCTTTTTCTAACATTTGTTTGTCGATCGGATTCTCCATGCCCTGTGGATGTTCATGCATGGTCGCTTGCCGGGACCGTGCATGGAACTTGTGTGATGCTTTGGGGTGGGAACGGTTAAGTTGTTGTGTTTAAGGGGGGTTCGATTTTGGCATGGCGTCTGCAATAGCTATGGGCAGAAGCGATTTGAAACAATCGCAACGAACACAAACTTAAAAACATGAATCAACAAAACACTCAACCCAAAGGAGAAACCAAAATGAAAAAGTCCATCATCGCAATCGCCCTCGTCGCTGCTTTCACCGTATCCGCTGCTTCCAGCGCCGTTGCCTGGGAGCGCAAAGGCATGAAGAAGTGGAGCCCCAAAAAAGGCTATCGCATGGAGATGCCCATGAAGCGCAGCCTGACCCCGAAGCGTCACTTTGATCCCTGCTACTTCCTGCCGGGCAACAACGCTTCCGCCACGCAGTTCGGCTACCAGAACAACGCAGCCGTTGCTCAGTCCGGTTGTGCCAACCAGGGCCACATCGTTCAGGGTGGCGCGTTCAACAACGGTTCGATCCAGCAGCACGGGATTGGCAACCAGGGCCTGATCCTGCAGGGCGGCGTGGGTGACAGCGCTCACATCAACCAGCACGGCATTGGCAACTCTGCAGTCATCACCCAGAACTGAGCTTGATAGCAAACCCACGTTCAACACCCATCCGGGTCTCCACGCCTCACGGCGGGAGGCCCGGTTTTTTTTGTGTAAAAACATCCGCCCCGCTAGGACCGTCCCCAGCCCAGCAGGCTCATTCAATCCCGCAGAGCATGGAAACCCACACGGAAACGCGTTGATCCAAACGCGATGCGCCCGCACCGCTCCGATGCCATGCCCTCAGTATCCATGCATGGTCGTTTGCCGGGACCGTGCATGGAACGGGAGTGAGGCATGGGGGTGGGAACGGCTAACTTGTTGTATTTAAGTGGAAAGATATTTTGGCACGGCGGGTGCAATAGCTAGGGGGCAGAAACGATTTGAATGAATCGGAAAAACACAAACTCAAAACAACAACCAGCAACACACACTCAACCTAAAGGAGAAACAAAATGAAAAAGTCCATCATCGCCATCGCCCTCATCGCCGCTTTCACCGTATCCGCTGCTTCCAGCGCCGTCGCCTGGGAGCGCAAAGGCATGAAGAAGTGGAGCCCCAAAAAGGGATACCGCATGGAGATGCCCATGAAGAAAGGGTACACCCCGAAGCCGAAGCACAAGCTGTATGATCCCTGCTACTTCGCACCGGGCAACAACGCTTCGGCGACGCAGTTCGGCTACCAGAACAACGCCGCGATCGCTCAGTCCGGTTGTGCGAACCAGGGCCACATCGTTCAGGGTGGCGCATTCAACACCGGCACGATCCAGCAGCACGGAATCGGCAACCAGGGCCTGATCCTGCAGGGCGGCGTGGGTGACAGCGCTCACATCAACCAGCATGGCGCAGGCAACACCGCCGTCATCACTCAGAACTAAGCTCAGATACCGAGCCCACGTTCAACACCCATCCGGGTCTCCACGCCTTAACCGGCGGGAGGCCCGGTTTTTTTTGTGTAAAAACACCCGTCCCCGAAACCAACCCGATATCCCCTCGGCAGAGGGTGCTCTCGCCCGCTTCCCGTTTTCCCAGCCCGCTTGCTACCGGTGATGCTTGCATGGGGGGCAGGGCATGCCCGCTCCCCTGTATCCATGCATGGAGGATTGCCGGGACCGTGCATGGAACGGGAGTGAGGCAATGCGGTGAAAGCAGTTAAATCTTTGTATTTAATGGGAAATCGATTTTGGCACGGCGCCTGCAATACACAGGAGCAGAAACGATTTGAAAGAATCGCAACAAACACTCACTAAAACCAACAACCAGCAACACACACTCAACCTAAAGGAGAAATCAAAATGAAAAAGTCCATCATCGCAGTCGCACTCATCGCCGCTTTCACCGTATCCGCCGCTTCCAGCGCCGTCGCCTGGGAACGCAAAAGCCTGAAGAAGAAAAGCTACCGCACCCTGCCCAAGTGGTACAGCTCTCAGAACCAGGCTACCGTAGCTCAGCAGGGCTACCTGAACGGCGCCGCCGTCAGCCAGCGCGGCTACAAAAACTTCAGCCAGACGGTTCAGCAGGGCGCGTTCAACAACGCCACCACGACCCAGAAAGGTGCTTTCAACGTGGGCGTGACCCAGCAGGTTGGCAACTCTTTCGCTAACAACAGCAACCTGACCCAGGTTGGCAAAGCCAACGTCGGCGTGACCGTTCAGAGCGGCGCGTTCAACAACGCCAACACGGCTCAGTTCGGCAAAGGCAACCTCGCTGTGACCACGCAGACCGGCGTGGGTGACACCGCAAACACCCTGCAGGTTGGCAAAGGCAACACCGCAGTCATCACGCAGGAGCGATAAGACCAAGGGGTACTGGCGTACATCCCAAGAAACCGGGTTTCCTGGCCGCTCAGGCGGTCTCGAAACCCGGTTTTTTTTTATTGTGATCGAGCCGCCAGCGGCGAAGGAAATGATTCGCAGGATTCCCAGCGCCGAAGCTAAGCCCAACCCATCGCTCCATGCATGGAAGCCGTGATCGACCATGCACCTCACGCGTTCCCAGCTAGGCGTGAAAACGTTTAAAGTATTGTTCATAAAGGACTCTGGGTTTTGGCACGCAGCCTGCATTTATAGAGGGCAGATACGATTTGAATGAATCGGAAAAACAAGGATTCAAACCTCAAGTTCAACACACAACCAAAAAACCTTGAAAGGAGATCACACAATGAAAAAGTCCATCACCGCCATCGCTCTCGCTGTTCTCGCGGCTTTCAGCCTGTCCATGGTTGACAGCAGCGAAGCCTGGGAGCGCAAAAGCCTGAAGAAGTGGAGCTCCAAAAAGAGCTACCGCAGCATGCCCATGAAGAAAGGCTACACCCCGAAATCCAGCTACCTGCCGTCCTTCGGTTCCGACAACAAAGCCGAAGCGATTCAGAGAGGGACGCTGAATGGTGCGGCCATCAGCCAGCGCGGCAACTTCCAGTTCGGCCACATTTCTCAGGACGGCGCTGTCAACAACGCTGAACTGAACCAGCGCGGCAACTTCAACACCGGCCTGGTCAACCAGCGCGGCGAAGTGAACAACGCCGGCGTCAGCCAGTTCGGCAACAACAATGTCGGTGTCGTGCTGCAGAACGGCGGCTTCAACAGCAGCCAGGTGGAGCAGGTCGGCAAAGACAACGTCGCCGTCGTCGCCACCACCGGCGTTGCCAGCAGGACCGACGTCATCCAGAACGGCGGAGGCATCGCCATCGTCGCTCAGGACTGATTGACAAGCCACATCGGTTCATCCACACCGGGTTCCCGGACCGCCCACGCGGTCCCGGAGCCCGGTTTTTTTTATGCGGTTTTAAGGCATCGCATCGCCCGCTTCATCTCCATCCCATTGACAATGTGTTCTCTTTTCAATCCGCACCCGCAAACACCCGATCCCGGCCGGGCGCACGCCTCTCCATGCATGGGCGCATGCCGGGACCATGCAGGCTTCCCGTTTTAATGAAAGCCGGTCAACTTGTAAGTGATTGAAAAGAATGGCGTTTGACTTGTCGTTTCGTTTGGCACACCCCCTGCAATAGAGAGGGGCAAGGGATTGAGGCAACGACATCCCACCGAATCGAAACCAACACTTGATCATAAGGAGAAAATAAAATGAAACGCCTGATCGACTCGCTCATCCTGACCGGCCTTCTGGTACTCGCACCGGCCATCGCCTGGAGCCATCCGTACCTGACGGCTGAGCCGCCTCTCGAGGAGAAAGCCTCCTGGAACCTGTCCCACGCAGGCATGCTCCAGGTCAGCTACGACCTCGACCGGGACGGCACGGTGGATTTCGAGTCCTGGCGGATCGTGAAGACGCATTACTTCTCTCCCCATTCCGAAGAAGTGATCATGGAGTCCAATCCGAAGAATCTGGTTTTCTCTGTGAGCTACGAAGGGGACGACTACTACTACATCGCCGAGAAGGGCCCCATGTTCTACGCCATCGACGTGAACCAGGACGGCGTCTGGGACCTGATCTACCGGGACATCCTGGGCGACGGCGTGAACGGCAACGAGGTTCTCTACGACCGGCCTTCCGGGCTGGAGATCGAGATCCCCAACTCCTGATACCGGTCAGGGACGCAAACCTTTAACACGGAGGACATTTTGCAACAAGGCGGCCGCGAAAACGAAGCACCGCCGCAGACGACAACAGGTCAACGGAAACTATGTGGGGTAATACTAAGGCTCTCCGATACGATCCTTTCGAAAGCCTTCCTGATTCCCACCCCAAATCCTTCCCGATTTCCTTCCCAGGAAACGCATTTAGTATTGCCCAACATAGTTTCCGTTAGCCCATCGCAAATGAAACGATTCGCAGGCCGAACGACCGGCCGCGGCAAACGCAAACAGGCAGCATGAAAACGCGCAACCGGAAAGGAAAGAACATGCAAACCGGCGACACCGCACAAACGGAACAGGAGAAGAACCCCGGCATCCTGATTAGCGAGCCGGCCCAGAAACGCGAACCGAACGACACACGGCACATGGAATTGTGCCCGGATCCTGCATGCACCCGGGTGGTCGCGGTACACCACGCACCCTGCCGACACACCATACAGAGATACCGGGCCGAGTACTTTTGTTGAGGGGCAATCTGGAATTCAGCCCCATCTAATAACCGGGAGCGAGCAACCCCTGTCACGGAGGTGAACGGACGCTCTTAAAAAAGAAACGCAAACGCGCCCATGCGTGCGTCTGCCGGATTTGCAAAAAGTGGATTTGTTTTTATCGGTTCTTCCGTGAAAGGCGTTTCCGGAACACCACTCCCACCGGGAGCGCGGTTTTGCGGCAGAACCGGTTTTACATATAGCCGGGTCCGATCGGGCGATTTCCTGGCGAGATGGCTCTGTGCCGCTGGGACCGGAGAGATCCGGGCCGAGCGCGATCCCCCCAGGAAAAGGGCTCATTTTTCGCTACTTAGGGAAAAACCCCGATACGGACCCGGCCAATCCATTGAACCGGAGACTTTGAAATGAAATAATTCATTTTAACCTTTACATTGAAGGGGGCAAGATCATGAAAAAAGACAAAAAACTGTTCTGGGAGGTCTGGAAGCAGCGTTTCGAAACCACACCGCGGATCCCGATCGTCGGCTGTGCCGCGTGCGGGGCGTCGCTGTTTTTTCTTTTGACCGCGAGCGTTTACGCAGAGATTCCACGCGTGCAGGCGGAAAACCGGCAAGCGGCAACGCCCGCCATCGCCATTCCGGGAAAGACCCCGTTGTGGAACGAAAAAGTGGCCGACCTCGCCCGGCAGATCCTGAAAAATATTCCTCGCGGCGAAACCCCGCGCATCGGCGTGTTGCAATTCCGGGAGGCCCGCGGCAACCGGGTCACCGATTTCAGCCGCCGGCTGCGGGAAGACATGCTGCTGCATCTGTTTCAGTCGGACCGGCTCAGCGTGCTGGGAATTTCGGCTTCCGAAGAGACGGACGGGCTGAAGCAAATTGCCAAAGTGAACGGACTGGACTATTATGTCAGGGGCATTTACCAGACCGAGAGCAATGGACTCAGCGTGCAGCCGCAACTGGTGTCCGCGGCGACGGGCGACATCGTTTACGACGGCCGTGCCCGTTTTCCCGTGGAGGCGATTTCTGCGCACGATAAGAAACTGCTGCACACCGCGTCGGGACCGGTGGTTCCGCTCAGAGTGTCGCGCAGCCTGGGAGGGTATGAAAAATACCTGAGAGATCTGATCGAACTGGAATCTTTCGGTTCCGCTGATGACATTGCATTATGGACCGATAAAAAGAGCTACGGTATCGGAGATCTCATCACATTTTCTGTGAAGACAGAAAAACCCGGTTACCTGATCCTCGTGGAAATCAGTCCCGACGGCGGCGCCAAGGTGATATTTCCCAACCCCGCCGCACCGGACAATTTTCTGGAGGCGGGCGTGACGCACAACATACCCAAACTCGATTCGGGTGTGGAGTTCAAGATCGCCGGACCGATCGGCATGGAACGGTTCAAAGCCCTGTTTTCCGAAACCCGCGAATGGCCGCTGGATGCACTGGGGAACAATGGGTTTTACAGCATCCGGCCGGGAACGGTGGCGGGCGAGAAGGATTTGAAAGCCCTGCTCGATGCCTTTTCCGATAAAACCATTTCGGAATGGGCGGTGGCCACCCTGGAAATATTCATCAATGAACGCGCGGACGATTCGATTCGCGGCACCCGGCCCATCCCGCTGGTGGACAAGCCGGAAAAACCGATCGACATGATCGGCACCACGGGCAAGGAAGAGCCCGTTCCGCTGGTGGATAAGCCCAGCAAGCCGATCGACATGATCGGCACCTCCGGCAAGGAGGCGACCCGCTGAACCGCGCTCTTTGAGGAAGGGCCGCGCTCAAAGGAACACCGGGGCGAACAACGCCCCGTGAGAGAGAAAAGTAACTTATGAAGAAGCAACTGGCGCTGGGTGTCTGCGGCGCACTGATCACTCTGTTTTTGAGCGTGGTGTTCCAGGATCTGTTCCGGGCCTGGGAACTCAAGACCCTGGACTTCCGGTTCATCCTGCGCGGCGGGACCGACGCGAACGCCGATCTGATCATGATCGATGCGGACGACGCCAGCGCCGCGAAGTACGGCGTGTGGCCGTGGAAGCGCAGCCTGCACGCCGATCTGGTGCGCTTTCTCAAGGAGGCGGAAGCCTCCGTCATCGCCTACGACGTGCTGTTCGCCCTGCCCAAGGATGACGAGCAGGACACGGCGCTGATCGAAGCCTCCAAAGAAGCCGGAAACCTCATCTATCCCGCGGCGGTGAGCCTCGCCGAAACCGGGGAATCCACCGAAGGCGAGGCGCTGAAGCCGTATCTCTGGGACCCGCTGCCCGGAAGCGCCGACAAGGATTTTTTCCACACCGAAAACGTCATCTTCTCCCTGCCCGGCCTGTTGCGCAAAAACGGCGTCGGGCACATCGCCACCAACCGCGACCAGGACGGCATCGTCCGCCGCGTGCCGCTGATCGTCAAGCACCAGGACAAGCTGATCCCGGCGCTCGGCTTCCAGGTGGTGCTCAACTTTCTCGGCCTGACGCCCGCCGATGTGGAGCTCAAAGGCTCCGCCGTCGTCGTGCACGCCTCCCGCAAAGCCGGTATGAACGACATCGCCATCCCGGTGGACGACAAGGGGCAGATGATCATCAACTACGCCGGCAAATGGGGCGAGACGTTCAAGCACGCCTCCTTCGCCTCGGTCGGAACGGAAAGCGCCGAACCCAGTACCGGCAAAGTCGAGGACCTCGCCGGCAAGATCATCTTCATCGCCAACACCATCACCGGCAGCGATGTCAAAACCATTCCGCTGGAGAAGAACTATCCCGGCCCCGGCATCCACGCCAACATCATCAACACCATCCTGACGCAGAACTTTTTACGCGAAACCTCGCCCTGGTTCGACGTGTTGCTGATCCTGCTGATGGGCATGGCCACCGCGCAGATCCTGCATTCGAGGCGCTACGTCGAAAAGATGGTGCTGATCTTTCTGCTGGCGGCGGGCTATTTTTTGGTCGGCGTGATCCTGTTTTCCGGCGGCGTCATCATCGAATTGTTCCCGCCGATCTTCGCGATCCTGCTCACCAGCCTCATCGTCTCCGTCTACCAGTCCACCGCCGAAAAGCAGATCACCGACGCGCTGCTCAAGCAGAAGCACGACGTCGAGTCGCGCATGGCCGCGATCTCGCGCGATCTGGCGGCCAAGGAGAAAGAACTGTTCGAGACTCAGGGGCAGCTGGACGAATTGCAGGAAGGCCTGGTGGAAGAGAAAAAGCAGGAGGAGATCCGCTCGCACGACATTCAGGAACTCAAAACCAAGCTGGATTCGGTGCTGAAAGAAAAAAACCGCCTGCAGGAGGAACACGCCTCCCTGGTCGCGAAATTTTCCGACCTCAAGGTCAACGTCTCCGAAGACGAGCACGCCCTGGGCGACGACTACGAAGCGCTGCGGGAAGAGTGCATGGCCAACGGCATCGTCACGCAAAACAAGAAATGCCTGGAAACCTTCCGCATTTTGAAGCAGTACGCGTCCGTGCCGTCTCCGGTGTTGATCCTCGGCGAATCGGGGACCGGCAAGGAGTTGTTCGCCCGCGCGCTGCACCTGATGAGCCCGCGCCAGAACGAGAACTTCATCGCTGTCAACATGGGGGCGATCCCGCGTGACCTGGTGGAAAGCGAGCTGTTCGGCCACACCAAAGGCGCGTTCACCGGAGCCAGCAGTTCCAAGAAAGGCAAATTTTCCGTGGCCGACCGCGGCACCATCTTCCTCGATGAAATCGGCGACACGCAGCTCGACGCACAGGTGAAGCTGCTGCGGGTGCTGCAGCAAAAGGAAGTGCAGCCCATCGGCGGCGAAGCGTTCAAGATCGACACCCGTGTCATCGCCGCCACCCACAAGAACCTGGAAAGCCAGATTCAGAAGGGCGAATTCCGCGAGGACCTGTTTTACCGCTTGAACGCCCTCACCGTGACCCTGCCGCCCCTGCGCGAACGCAGGGAGGACATTCCGTTCCTGGTGCAGCATTTCGTCGAGAAATACGCCAGCGAATACGGCAAGGATCTGGAAGGCGTGTCCGATCAGGCCATGAAGAAACTGGTGGCCTGCGAATGGCGCGGCAACATCCGCGAACTGGAAAACGTCATCCAGCGCGGCATCACCCTGGCCACGAAAAAACTCATTCAGGAGAAGGATCTGGGGCTCGACAAAGTGTCCCAGGCCCCGCCGCCTGTGGAGACCCCGGCGCGCGCCCGTTCCGGCAAATCCAAAGGCGGCGTCGAGGACGAGACGCTGCTCAACGTGCTGCGGGAAAAAGGGTTTGAAATTAACGAGACCGCAGCCCAGCTCAACATGAGCCGCAACACCGTGTCCTCGCGGTTCAAGGGCATCTGTTTCGATCTTCTGGTGAAAAACGATCTCGACCGCAACAAGGTGGCCGAAACCATTTCGGACGGCCTGCCGCATCAGGATCTGGTGCACCAGAAAATCGTCGAATACCACGAGAACCTGATCCGCACGATCAAGAATTTTGCCAGCGAAGGCGAAGCCATCGAAGCGGTCATCAAGCGGTCCAAGAACATCCCGGCGCAGTACCATCCCGCGATCAAGGAACTGGTGCGCAAAAGTTTTTGACCCGCATGCCCCGGGCATGGATCTGGAGGTCAAAAATGAGAGTGTTTGGGCGCACGCAAAAAATTGTTGGGGCGGCGCGCGGGGTTTGGGGTATAATCGCCTATCCATGTGCAGCGCATCGATAGACAACCCGCCTGTTCGGAGGGCCGCGTACAGAAATTGTCCCATTCAGGCTCGTGGATGCGGCTGAACAATGGACTTTTCGGGCGCATTTCAACGGTTGTCCGCGCCGGAAAGAAACCGAATACAGTGGATGGTTTGGGAGTGGAAAGCGGCAAAGACGTCTGAGGACGCAGGAATACAGACAGGTCCTGGATGGTTCCCATTGGGAGAGGACCGAAATTTTGAACTCTACAATTCATAAAGGGGGCAGTATGAAACGCACAGCACGATTTTGGGTGGCCGCCGCAGGGCTGGTAGTTCTTGGATTTCAATGGGGGTGCACTCCCGGAATCACCTTCACCAAACCCACTCCGAACTCGACCGTGAGCGCACCGGTGGAAATCTGCATGGATGTCCAGGGTTATGCCGTGGAACCGGCGAGCAAAGGCGTCCGCAAAGGAGCCGGGCACCATCATCTTCTGATCGACGTTCCCGTTCCCAAGGATTTGAGCAAGCCGATTCCGAAGGATCAAAATCACGTGCACATGGGCGACGGTTCGAGCTGCAAGACGTTGAACCTGGAGCCGGGTTTTCACACGATCCAGACCCTCTTCGCCACCGGCGACCACGTGCCTTACGATCCGCCGGTCACCAACGCGATCAGCTTCGTCGTGAAATAAACAGCGGCACGTTTCCGCATAAAAATTCCATCCCCGTTTGGGGATGGAATTTTTTTTGCCTCAAAACCGGGATACAACCCGCGCCGCTGAGCGCAAGGAGGCTCACGAGCCGGCGGGCCGCAGGTTTCGTCAACGGAGGTTGATTTAGCAAAAACGATGCGCGATACTTGAATCCCGCATGGGCAGGCAATGCCATCGGGAAGCGCCGCGCTGCCGGCGATCGACTCACATGCGAGGGCACCCCGCCATGAAACGTCACATTGCCGGATGGCTGTTCCTTACTTTTCTGTTCGCATCCACACCGCTGTCGGGCGGTGAATCCGCACAACTGACCCTCATCAAGGGCCCCGACCTCGGGGGCTTCGGCACCATCATGGACAGCTGCGAGGGCAGCCTGAAACTCGCTTCCGGCAAGGACCTGCGCGATTTGCGCGGGTTCAACTATTATTTCTGTTCCGGGATCTATTCCATCATTCTGGAAGGGCCGCCCGGCGCCACCGTGACGCTGTTTGCGGATTTCGAATTCGCCAAGGAAAGCGGGTTTCTGGTGATCCGCAAAACCGACGCCGAGAGTGTCTGGATTCCCGATCTGGCGGCGTTTCCCGCACAGACCTGGCACAGCCAGAACGCCACCGGCGACAGCGGTGCGTATCGGGTGTTTTACCGTGAAGGCAAAAAGTTCGCCCAGAGCATCGCTTCGGTGCGCTGGGGCAAATGGTGGGAGGGCGGCAAGCCGGATTGACCGCATGCCCTGGGAACGCTAGGTGAGTTTTTAAGGTGTCTTGGCGCAGCGGAATCCGTTGACGTTGTAACGCTCCGCAGGCGCGCTGTGCGCGCGGTTGGCCATGCGCACGAACGCCGGGGACTCATCCCAGCCGCCGCCGCGCAGCACTTTCTGCGTCCCTGTTGCGGGGCCTTTGGGGTTGCTGTCGGGGCTGCCCTTGTAATAACTCTCCTCGAACCAGTCGGCCACCCATTCCCAGACGTTGCCCGCCATGTCGTGCAGTCCCAGCGCGTTGGGCTGCTTTTTTGCCACCGGGTGCGGCCCGTACCACGACGTGTCGTCCGTGCCCCACCAGCCGTATTCCGCGTCGGCGTCATTGCCCCAGTAGTATTTGCTGTCGGTTCCCGCCCGCGCCGCGCGTTCCCATTCCGCTTCCGTGGGCAGCCGCTTGCCGACTTTTTCGCAGTATTGCGAGGCTTCCTTCCAGGTGACGTTGTCCACCGGTCCATCCTTTCGCTTGAACTCCGCCGGATTGAACCCCATCACCTCTTCAAAATCTTTTTGCGTGACCTCGGTCTTGTCGATCAGGTAGGTGTCGAGATAGACCGTGTGCACCGGGCTTTCGTCCGCGTCGCCGTTTGCGGAGCCCATCTTGAATTTCCCGGCTTCAATCCGCACCATGCCTTTCACCTGCGAAGGAACGGCAAGATCCCGTTGCGATTCGGAAGGCGCCACCGCGGAAGTTTTCAGTTCAGACGCTGGCTCGGGCAGGGGGATCTCCCAGTCCCGGGGAACCCGCTGCTGCGGCAGGGCTGCGGTGCGCACGCCCGCGCCTTTTTGCCCCAGGCGCATGCGTTCCTCGGCGAGGCGTTTGTTCTCTTTGGAGACCGCGCAGCGGAATCCGATGTCGCTGCTGCGGTTTTCCGGCGGCACGAAATAAAAACCGCCCGCATGCACGAAACTGGTGTCGTCCATCCACGATCCCCCTCTCAACACGCGGAAGATTTCGTCGTGCGTGTCCTGCACCCATTCCCAGACGTTGCCCGCCATGTCGTACAGGCCCCAGTCGTTCGGGGGGAAACTTCCCACCGGCGCGGTCTTGCTGCCGTCCCAGTCGCTGCCGCAACCGGTGCAGTTGGCCCGGTTCTTTTCGAACCGGTCGCCCCAGAAATATTTGGTCTTCTTGCCCGATCGCGCCGCTTTCTCCCACTCCGCGCTGGTGGGCAGGCGTTTGCCGATTTTCGCGCAGTACTGGTTCGCTTCCTCCCAGGTCACCTGCTCGACGGGAAGCGCATCGCCCTTGAAGTGGGAGGGGTTGGTGCCCATCACGCGTAAAAATTCAGCCTGCGTCACTTCCCGCGCATCCATGTAGAAATCCCCCAGAAACTCGCGGTGTTTTTCACCGCCGCCGGTCAGCTGGAAGGTTCCCGAAGGGATGAGAACCATTTCCCCGAAAGCGTCGGACGCATCGTTCGCATCGGCCGGAGGTTCGTAACGGGCCAGCTCCATCGGTTCCGGCACGACCGAGGGCGCGGGCAGCTCTTCCTGGATCTCCAGCAGACGCTTTTCTTCCGCCAAGCGCGCTTCTTCCAGTATCTGCGCGTGCCGTTCCAGCTCCAGCCGCCGGTTCTCTTCCGCCAGCATCTTTTGTTCGTTCTGGATCGCTTCCAGCTCTTCCGCCAGTTTTCTTTTTTCGTCGTCGATGCGCTCCTGCTCCATTTGCTGTTCTTTGAGCTCCAGCGTCAGGCGTTTCTCCGCTTCCTGGACTTCCGCCTTGACCTTCTTCGCCTGTTGCTGCTGTTGCAGAAGTTTGGCTTCCTCGCGCCGCTTTTCTTCCTGGATGCGCGCCTGCCGCTCTTCTTCAAGCCGCTTCTTTTGCGCGAGGCGTTTCTCTTCCGCTTTGCGTTTGGCTTCCGCCTCCTCGGCGAGCCGCTTCTCCTCGGCCAGCCGGAACTCCTCCGCCCTGCGTTTGGCTTCCGCCTCCTGCGCCAGCCGCCGTTCTTCGGCGAGGCGTTTTTGCTCGGCGATTTTCGCATCGAGTTCCGCGGCCAGCCGCCGCTCCTCGGCGAGGCGTTTCTCTTCTGCGATGCGTTTCGCCTCGGCCTCTTCCGCCAGCCGTTTCTGCTCGGCGAGCCGTTTTTCCTCGGCGATGCGTTTGGCTTCCCGCTCCGCAGCCAGCCGCCGTTCCTCGGCCAGGCGTTTTTCCTCTTTCAGCCGCGCTTCCCGTTCGGCGGCGAGGCGTTTTTCTTCGGCGATGCGTTTGGCTTCCCGCTCCGCAGCCAGCCGCCGCTCTTCCGCCAGCCGCTGCTGTTCCTTGCGCTGCGCTTCCAGTTTGTCGGCCAGCTGTTTTTTCTTTTCGGCGATGCGCGCCTGTTCTTTTTTCAGTGCCTCCAGTTCCTGCGCCAGCTGTTTTTCCTTCTCCTGCATTTTCGTCTGCTCCGCCGACGGAGCCGGTGCGGCGGCTTTGGCGGTGGCCCCCGACCCGGGCGTCCCGCCGCTCAGCAGAATGTCCAGGTCCTTGTTCAGCTTGTCGATCTTGAACCGGGCGAAATCCTTCTTGGGATTGTTGGTGGGATATTTTTCGAGAAACGCTTCCCAGGCGTCGATTTTTTTATCCAGGCGCACCGCCTGCTGATCCATGGCCATCAGCCGCGCGAATTCCGCCTGCAGTTCCTGCTGCGTGGTGTCCTCTTCCGGAGGCGCCGAGGCCACCAATTGCTCCAGAATCGATTTCGCCTCTTCCAGGTGCGGATTGCTGGTGGGGTAGAGCTGGATGAAGTCCTTCCACAGCTTGATCTTGGTTTTCACCGACACCGCCGTGTCGCTCAGGTTGTCGAGCTTTCGCAGCTTGGAAAAATGCTTCTTGATTTTCTTGTCTCTGCCGCCGACGCCGCGGCTGAGCTGCGGATTTTTCGACAGGTTCATCAGATACTGGATCAACGCCTGTGGATCTTCCGTGAGTCCCGGATCTTCCGCATCCTCGCTCGGCACCGGTTCGTTGAGCACCGCTTCCCACTTGATGGGGAACACGAAATCCCCCTTGTTCAAAAACCGGTTCTGGATCTTTCCGTAGCGCGGGGTCTGGGTGCGGCGGCTGAGGTTGGTGACCGTCTCTTCCATGAACAGACCCAGCTCCGTGCCCGTCACGTAACCGTCCTTGTTGCGGTCCGCTTCCCCCTCCAGCGCCGACACGAACTGCCGGCGGAAAATGCTGATGTCCGGAACCACCTGATCGGCCGTGCCGGAGGTGATGAACTGGCGCACCGGCTTGGCGGTCCGTTCCTGGATGTCCTTGGGGATGTCGCGGGTCAGCCCGAAGATGGTTCCGGAAAAACAGCTGTCGAACACGAACAGGGCGTGCTTGGATTCGATGGTCAGCGCGATGCCTTCGATCGAGCGCATGCTGAGCGCGTGCTTGAAGAAATTCGGCAGATCCACCTTCGGGTCCGGCGCGTCGCGGGCCACCAGGTAGCCCATCCATTCCTCGGGATCGTTGGTCGCATACTCCGGTTTGTGCGTGTGACCATGCCCCGCGTAGTAAAACAGCAGCCGGTTTTCCGGGTCGAGCCCGTATTTGAGGACGAAATCCTTGTAGGCCGCTTCCAGTTCCTTCGGATCCGGGTCTTCCACCATCACGACGTGAAACCCGAGTTCGATCAGAACATCGCGCACCGCCTGCACGTCTTTTTTCACACCCGGAAGCTGCGGCCAGCCCCGGTTGTATTCGCTGACCCCGATCACCAGCGCGTGGCTTTCCTTATAGAGGGTCACGCGTTTGCCCGCCTTGTTCTTCACCGCCATGGAAACGATGCCGCGCGTGGTGGAGGACAGGCTTTGCGAGGGCAGGGCGGCCAGCAGCAGCACCAGGAGAGCGGCGAGAAAACACCGCGAATGCCGGAGCCGGGAGATGAAAACGCCCTCATCGGATTGGGTTCGCAATTGAGCTGCGTGCTTGCAAGACAAACCGTTTTCTCCGGTGATGTGCGAAGCGTGGGGGTGTGTTTTTGCCAAATAATACAGAGTCCCGTCCCTGAGTTTCATGTTGCCCGTTCCTCAGATTAAGTGGGAAAGCGCACTCTCCCGTTCCGATTTTTCTCATCCATTCCCTAGCAACGGAATGGCGAACAAAACGCAGGGGGACTCTCAATCAGGATGCTTCATTTTACCGACAATGATATAGATAATAAAAACTATATCCCTTCCGGAAACATTTGTCCATGCAGGAAGCCGCAAAGGCCTTGATAATGCGGTCACCGCGCCGAATCCAGCGCGTTGAAAAAAGGCATGATTTTTCGCGGCCGCCGGGAGCGCGCCCCGCAGGTCCGCAAACTTGGGTGCATCTTAAGGGTGATGATCGCAGACCCGCAACGAAAAGCCATGAAAGAACGGACTTTTTTCAGGCGTCGTCGTCTTTAGGCCTGCGCGTGATAACCTTGACGGGAAAAAGGAGCGATCGAGAAAAATAGAGGGGAGGGGCAGGGCGGAACGGGGCCGCTCTGAACTGCAGCGAATACGCGCAGAAACCGGAGGATCGCCGGGCAGCGGAACGGGAAATTCGCCTTGCGCGGAGGAGTGGTGCGAGGGGACGGAATCGAACCGCCGACACGAGGATTTTCAGTCCTCTGCTCTACCGACTGAGCTACCCTCGCCTGTTTTCAAAAGGATCGGGGTTCCAGAAAGGAAGTGCGAAAATTAACACAAACCCCCACGGCTGTCAATTATATCCCCCGGCCCGCCGCCCGCCGAGAAATTATCAAATATAGCCAAACGAATCTGCTATAATCCCCCCGAAAGCCAAGCCGACCCCAAAAAAGGAATGGAATCCGCCCATGCTCGTCCTCACTCGGAAAATCGGAGAAAGCATTAAGATTAATGAAGAAGTGAAAATAACCGTTATAGATGTAAAAGGGAAAAACATCCGATTGGGGATTGAGGCCCCCCGGGAGACGAAGATTTACCGCGAAGAAGTGTTCTTAAGGATCAAGCAGGAAAACCGTTCCGCCGCAGCGCCCATGGAATTCGATCCGGGGCAGATCTCTCAACTGGTCAAGAATAATCTGGATACATGAAATACGAAACCACACGGTTTGGCCCCCTGGAGCTGGAAGCAACCGACATCATCGATTTCCCCACCGGGTTGTACGGCTTTGAAAGAGAAAAAAAATTCACCTTCCTCCCCTTCGATCCCAACATAGACAGTCCGATTGAGTGGATGCAGTCCCTCGTCACACCGGGACTGGCGTTTGTGATCACCGACCCGTTTCTGTACGTGCCCGATTACGTGGTCAAATTGACGGAAGAAGAAAAGAAAACCATCCGGTACCGTCCCGGTCATTCCCTGCAGACCCGCGTGATCGTCACCATCCCCGAAAACTACGTGGAAATGACCGCCAACCTGGTCGCCCCGCTGGTGATCAACCTGCAGAGCCAGACCGCGCGCCAGTTCGTGCTCACCAACGTGAACTACGACACCCGCCACCACCTGCTGCCGCAGGAAATCCGCGAAAGCCGCGTGAAGCTGTCCGACTGATCATCCCGGTCAGGCCACGCTCTTCATCCACCGCACCGCCTCCTCGACGATCTCGGGAAAGCTGCCGCGCTCGATCTGTTTCCGCTTCCCGTGTCCCGGAAGAATCCATTCCACGTTTTTGAACGCCTGCATCTTTTCCACCGACTCGATCTGCTCATCCCAGGAATACCAGCAGGCACCGCGGAAGGAACCGAAGCGGTTTTTACCGGCCAGCCAGGCGAAGTGATCGCCGGTGAACAGGTAGCGTTCGTCCCACAACAGCACCAGATGCCCGCGCGTGTGTCCCGGCGTGAACAGGATCTGCGCTTTGTCGCGGATGAACGGTTCCGCGTTATCCAGAACGATCTCCGCATCCGGCTGCGCGTCCGCATCGTGACGGTGGATGATGCGTTTTGCCCCGAAATGTTCGGCGTAGAGATGCGCGTCGGCCACATCGTCCCGGTGCGTCAGAAAGATCGTGCGGACGCCGCCCCACGCCTCGAACTGCCGCTTCAGATGCGGCGTGAAGCGCGGCGAATCCACCAGCCAGTTGCCTTCTTCCGAGCGGATGAAATAACTGTCCGCACCGAACGAATCGGCGTGGTTGAAGCCGTTGATGTGGATGCCGCCGGTGATCTCAAGCGGGAGCGAATCGCGCGCCGGCTTCAGATCCATCTTGTCCTCTGTGCCGATCGAGCCCACCGGGCAGGCCAGCAGCGCCTGCTGGGCGGCGAGCCGCTCCTGCGGGGTCTGCGGCTGCTTTTGCACGTAAGAATGCTCGCCGGTTTCCCCGAACACCCCGGGCGCAAATTTCCGGCAGGCGTCGCAATCGATGCACGTCGAATCGACGAAAAAAGCGCCGTCCACATTGTCATCGAGTTTGAGCTTCAAGCTTGCCATGAGCTTCGCCTTTCAATAATCGCAACCCGGCTCCGCATTCGCATCCAGAATGAACGTGTACACCGCACAGTCCGCCTCTGAAGGCGGATGCGGAGCCGGAATGGTTTTTTTCACCGCGGGCAGCGTTTTCAGATAGACGATGAGGGAACGGATGTCCTCCTCGTCCCAGTTGCCCGCATGGTCCCAGATCATGCCCTGCCAGTGCAGCGGCCTCCCCGATCGCGACACGCCGCTGCGCACGGCGCGCTGGATCTCCGCGTCGCTCCACGCGCCGATTCCCGTTTCCACATCCTGCGTGATGTTGGGAACGAACAGCGTGCCGAACACATCCCAACTGACCTTGGAACCGCCCGATCCCCTGGGCCCGTGGCAGAACGCGCACGAGGCGACGGTGTAGACGTATTTGCCGCGTTCCGCCATCGCTTTCAATTCCGGCGTGTCCCGCGAGTCCGCGTTCACAGCGGGCACCGCGCCCACCGTGGATTTGGCGATTTCCTCCGGCGGAATCAGAGACAGCGCCGGGTAGTGGTACCAGAGCCACAGCACGCCCAGCGCCGCCGCGGTGCCCAAGGCTTTTTTGAATGTGCGCATCGCCCTGTGCGGCCGGCCGCGGCTTTTTGCCTTTTGGTATCCCGCGCGCAGAACAAGAACGCAAAGCGCGATCAGAGCCGTCACTTCCAGAAAAAACAACACCTGCTGAATCCGGTGCGGCGGAAAAAAACGCGACCGCGCGCCGCCGTAATTGCCGTCGGCGTAGGACAGCGCCCGCACGCCGCCGTGCGTCAGCGTCTGATACAGCTTGACCACCGTGGTCTCGACGATCCCGTAATGCAGAGGCGGCGGGATCGGGTTTGCCACCGCGGGCAGCGTCTTGAGATACGAGCCGATGGCGACGGCGTCCGCATCCGTCAACCCGTGCAGAAACATCCACGGCATGCCCAGCAGATTGAGCAGCCTTCCTGGCCGCCTTCCTGTGCGAATGGCGCGGGCGATCTGTTCGGCGCTCAGCCGCCCCAGGCCCGTTTGCGCATCCGGGGTCAGGTTGCGCGAGACGAACACGCCGTACGGGTAGGCCCCCACCCGCATGCCGCCCGCAAGATAGCGGTCGTCGCCGCGGTAGATTCCGGTGCGGTTGATCTGCGTGTGGCACAGTCCGCACATCTCCGCATGCACCAGGTATTCACCGCGCCGCACCGGATCGGCGTGCTGGCCCGGACCCGCGAGCTTGCCGCCCGGCATCCACGGCGGCACGCGCTGGATCGTCAGCAGAAAATGCACCAGGTGCCAGCGCTGTTTGCCGGTCAACGGCGCGGCGAACGAAGGCATCGGCCCCGGCGCGAGTCCCGTCGTCAGGCGCAGCCAGATCTGTTCCGGTTCGCTGCCGCCGCGGAACGTCCAGGGAGCCGTCAGGTCCCGGGAAATCACCGGATCGCCCTTGGCGTCCCGCTGCTTGAGCCCGCCGCGCGCGTCCATGCCGTGGCAGGCCTCGCAGCCCTGGCTGGCGTACAGCCGCCGTCCCGCTTCCGCGCTTTCCTCGGAAAACGCGGGTCTTTCGGCTATCGGGACCGGTTCTGCGGCCGCATCGCGAAACACAGGCGATAATGTTTTGATGAATTCCACCACCGAAAGGATTTCCCGTTTGCTCAGCACGTCCTCCCAGTAGGGCATGGCGCTCGCAGGCAGGCCCTTCGACACCACCGCGATGAGATCCAGGTCGCTCGGGGGTTGTCCGGGCGGCGTCGATTTGTACTTGAACTGGCCGAGCGTGAAGTCGCGCGGCCGCGGGATCATCGAGGGGGCGGCGGGTCCGTTGCCCCTGCCGTCGGGGCCGTGGCACACCGCGCAGTGCCGGGCGTACACCCGCTCGCCCAGAGGGATGTCCTCCGCAAGGTCCGCACCCGGAGGCCAGGTGAGGTCCGCGTAGCG
This sequence comes from Nitrospinales bacterium, assembly GCA_965223345.1. Taxonomy (GTDB): domain Bacteria; phylum Nitrospinota; class Nitrospinia; order Nitrospinales; family VA-1; genus CBDCWG01. Next base: position 123,430 of record CBDCWG010000012.1, on the reverse strand, counting down.
TTCGGGCGCAGGTTGCCAGCGTTCGGTGGGGGTGGAGTAGCCAATGCGGGCGTTGAGCGAGAGACCGAGGTCCAGCAGGAGAAAAGCGGCGGTGAGATAGGGAAGCAGGCGCGACGCATCCGACATGAAACAACCCCCAGTGGAGAGTCCTCACGCGCAGCCGGCAAGTGTGCGCGGATCTCCGGCGCCGTAGGCGCTATTCTTCGGCCTTTTCCTCGCTGCGGAAGCGGTTGAGAAACGCTGCGAATTCCTTCTCATCGCTGTTGGCGTCGATGTAGATGTAGGTGTCCCTCGACGAGGAATTGAGCGCGAAATTGACACGCGACAGTTGATCGCCGTCCACGAACATCAGATCGCTCCAGGGTTTTCGCACCTTGTAGTCCCGGTTTTTCTTGAGAAAGTCGATGAACATCTGAAACGACCGGACGCACAACGCCGAGCGCAGGCCTTTGAGATCGCAAATCCCCCGGAGATTGGCGGGATTGTTTTTGGTGCGTCCTTCCAGCTTTTCCGCCTGAATGGTGTTGCGGGTGGCTTCCTGGCGCGTGGGTTTTTGCGAAAAATGCGCGACGATCTCCTCGGGAGGCAGATCGTGGCGCAGGGTGACGTTGAAATCGTCTTCGATGAACGTGTTGTGCTTGCGCACCACCACCCGGCCCCAGAACCGCTCCTGCAGCACGTCCTCATTGCTCGCCGCATGCAGGTTGGCCGCGCCCTCCCGGCACTGTTCGATCGTGATGTCCAGCCCGCACAGCAAATCTTCCATCTGCAGCCGTTCGCGGAATCCCTGGCCGAAATCCTCCTGGATTTTTTCGTACGCCGCTTTGCGTTTCGCCCAGCGCGACTGCACGTCCGATTGCAAAAGCGCGCGCATTTCCTCAGGCGGCCGGTCGAACGCCAGCGCCAGCGTGTGCGGGTCTTCGTGCGGCAGCGGCGAAGAGGTGACGGCGATCTCGCGCCATTCGATTTTTTCCGGCGCGTTTTCCTCGACCGCCTTTGCCAGATTCTGGTAGCCGGTGAGACAGTCCTGATTCGATATTTCCTGCGAACAGTACAGGCGCGGGATGCGGATCTTGTCAGCGATGGCCCGCTTCAACCCGTACACGCGGTCGAGAAACGCCTTGCGTTTTTTCTTGGGCAGGTTCCCGTTCAAGAATGTGACCAGTTCGTCTTTGGAGGCGTCCCACGGCACCAGCACCGTGTAGAACCCGGCGGTCCGTAAAAAACGCGTGCTGATGCCCACCACGCGGTACTCCGGATCGACCACTTCCAGATACGCTTTTTTGAGCGTTCTCACCGCCGACAGGCAGTTTTCGATCAGCGGTTTCTGATCCTCGGTGAAACCGATGTCTTTTTTAAAGGGAAAACATTCGAGGTTTTTCACCCCGTAGTGTTTTTCGAGGAAGGCCTTTTCCAAAAGCAGCGCGTGAAACGTGTTTTCCGCAGCGTGCGCCGCCGTCGAGAACGTCCCCAGGATCGCCAGGCCGATCACAAAACTTCGCAAGCCATTCATGAAAACGTTCTCCAACATCAAAAATAATAAGCCAGCTCCGCCTGCATGAAATCGTCGTCCCGCTGATCGAACAGGACATCGCTCGCAGGCTGGCTGAAAAAAGTACGCAATTCGACCGTTAACTTCCAATGGTCGCCGAATCGGCGGCTGGTTTCAAGGAACAAAAAGCGCGCATCGTCTTCCAGGTCCTGCACCCAGCCGAAAAGCAGCTCCGTGCTGTCCGCATCGTTGAACGTGAGCCTCAGGCCGCCGGCGATGTCGTGTTCGAACGGCGTCGTGGCGTTACGGCCCCGCTCGTCGAAAATCCCCTCCAGAAGGACGCCCAGATCCATCGGCGTGTCCCAGATCCGCGTGAACGTGTATTCGAATCCCCCCGTCCACGAGAAAAAATTGCGGGTGCCCTGGCCGTTGCGGTAGAGCGCCTCCAGCTTCCACAGCCACTCGCCCAGGACGTAGGTCGCGTCCAGCCCCGTCTGGTGGATCTGCTCGTAAAGCGGAACCAGCACCGGATCGCCCGGAACGTTCGTTCTCAGCAAGAGAGTGGGTTCCCGTCCCGTGCCGTTGAAATGGTAGATGCCGAAATCCAGATCGCCGAGCGTGTGACTGTAACGCGCCGCCCAGTCCGTGTGCCACTCTTCGGCGGAACTTTCATACTCGGTCCGGCTCGTATCGACCACCAATTGGCTGCGCAAGCGCCCGCGCCGGCCGGGAAACGTGCGTTCCCGGAAATAGGGCAGCAGAAACAGATCCACCATGCCCCAGTCCCGCACCAGCGACAGGTTGATCATCGGCTGGCCCAGTTTGTCTTCCGTATCGGTGTTCTCCACCAGGTCCGTCTGGTTGATGACGTCGATCAGGTGCACGATCTCCGTCGCTCCCCAGAAGACTTTGCGGACACCCAGCCTGAGCTCGAATTCGTCTTCCAGCCACAGGTAGGTGAGTTCGCGCAGATCGAAATGCGTGCGTTTCGGATCGGCGCTGTCCAGCCGGTAAAACGGCACCAGGGTGAAGCTGCTGCCGCTGTCCCACTCGTAATAAAATTCCGGCTGCGCCACCAGAGAGCCCGAATGTTCCACCTGTCCGTCGTGGATGGGGCTGTTGGCGAATAAGCGCGCCTCGGCGCCGACGAATCCGGAAAACTCCTGCGCGTTCGCAGTGGGTGAGAACAGCAGCAGGCACAGGGCCCAGAATAAAAATATATGTGTTCGAATTGCGTGAACGGGAAAGGCGGTGCCGATCATAGACCTCAACGCGCGCGTTTCAAGCTGTTCTTATTGAAATCCTTGTCTCCCAAACCGTTCCTGAATTTGTAATTCGACCATACCAACAGTGTGCTCTTGCCCGTCTGGTGGTTGTCCATGAACATTTCGTCGGGGTACCAGTAACGATCCAGATATTTTTTGTAACCCCGGTACACGAGAGTTTTGAGCAACGAGTTTTTACGGTCAAAGTATTCAATCTTATAGATGCGGTATCCCTTTTTGTCAAGCCAGACCACTTGCCGCGTGTAGCCTGAATTTTTGTAAGTCGGGTAGCGTTCGAAGACAAAACACTCCCTGCCGTCCAGCGTCGCGTCCTTGATCCATTTGTAGTCGTACTTTTCCACTTCCTGACTGGTCACATCCTCGTAGGCGAACTCGCTGCCCATGAACGAACCCGATTTGTTCGCCGAGCTGATGCGCTTCACCCGTTTCAGTGCGGGAAGGTACAGCCATTGATCGTCGTTGCCCTCTTTGTGGCTGAAGTTCAGCAGCGCCGTTCCTTTCACGTCGCGCGGCCTATCGAAGATCACCAGCGATTTGTCTCCGTCACCCGGCACTTCCAGCGTGCGGCTGCGGATGGTGCGCTTGCTTTCCTCGCCGTGCCGGTTTTTCAGGATCATCACCATGTCCGCGGTGAAATCGTCGAATCCGTTGTCGCGCTTGTCGTCCTCGCGGGCGATGGCGAGTCCCTTTTCTTCCGCTGTCAGCGCCGCCGCGGCGGGCGCGATCCCTGTGATGAATAGAACGAACATCAAAAAGCGTGCCATGAGCGTTTCTCCTGCCGTGATCGTTTGTGAAGAGGGCGCCCGCGTGTCCCGCATGCGGACGCGCACCTCTATGGGTTATGAGTTCGATGGCGTTTCGCTGTGTTTCATCGTGTGCGAAAAGCCCGTTTCATTCCTGCGCTTTTTCGGGTGTCATCTGCCCGAACACCGCGCCGGCTTGCGGCGTTTTTCGCTTGGCGATCGCCATCAGCAGCGGCGGCAGAAACAGAAAGTCCGCCAGCAGCGCCGAAAGGATCGCGATCATCGTCATCGCGCCCAGGTGCGAGGTCATGGTGAATCCCGAATAGGACAGGACGAAAAAGCCTGCGGTCAGAATCAGCGACGTGACCCACAGCGCCGTGCCCACGGTGTGAAAGGAATAGCGCACCGCATCTTCCGGGCTTTTCCCCTGCTCCCGCCGGGCGCGCAGGTACTTGCTGAGAAAATGCACCGTGTCATCGACGATGATTCCCAGCGCCACCGGCGCCACCACCGCGACCGCGAACCCGACCTCCTTGTAGAGGATGCCCCAGATGCCGAAGGTCATGAGCACCGGCAGCGTGTTGGGAACGATGCTGAGCAGACCGATCTTGAAGCTTCTGAGCGCCGCGATCAGGATCACCGAGATCAACAGCAGTGCCAGCAGCGTTCCGGTCATCATGCTCTCGAGGTTGCGCTTGGCGATGTGCGAGAACATGATGAGCGGGCTGGAGCCGTTCGACGCCATGTGCGGCGGCGCGTTGTCCTTCAGCCATTGCTGCGCCCGGTCTTCAAGGTCCAGCGCATCGCGCGTGGAGATGCTTTCCAGCACTCCCTGCAGCTTGGTCGAGGATTTGTCGATGTTGATCTGGTTGTTGAGATCCAGCCCGAACGGCAGCGACAACTCGTAGAGCAGCAGGTATTGCGCCGACAGCTCGCGCGAATCCGGCAGCCGGTAATAGGCGGGATCGTCGTTGTGCATGTTTTTGTTCAGCCGCTTCATCGTGTCGGTCAGCGTGCTCACGTAGGTGACGCCCGGCTGCTTGCGGTACCAGTTGGCGAATTCCTCGACCTTGGCCAGGTATTCCGGGTTGCTGATGCCGCCCGACTCACCCGCGCCCAGCGAATAATTGATCGAATAGAAGCCAGTCAGATTGTCCACCACATGGTCGTTGTCCAGCCGGAACTGGTAGCGCGTGTCGAAATACTGGTTGAATTTTTCGTTGATCTCGATGCGCGGGATCTGGACGGCGATGAGCATGATGACAGTCAGCGTACTCCAGAGCAGGATTTTTCTGCGCTGAATGACAAAATCAGCGAACCGGTCGAACCACTGTGTGCCGTTCTTGTTCCTGCCCTTGACATTTAGAGGAAGAACCGACAAAGCGGCCGGAAGAAATCCCACCGAGTACACGTAAGCGGCCATCACGCCCATCGCCACCGTGTTGCCCAGGTGCCAGAAGGGGGGTGAATCGCCGAAGTTCAGACTCAGAAAACCGATGGCGGTGGTCACGCTGGTGATGAACACCGGTTGATGGTTGATGCGCAGGGCTTCGATGATCGCCTCGCGCTTCGATTTTCCCCGCCGCATCTCGTGCAGCAGCGTGATCAGGATGTGGATGCTGTCCGCCACCGCCAGCGTGAGGATGATCGTCGGCGCGTTGGCGGAAACCGGCGTGAGCTTGATGCCCATCCAGCCCGCGAAACCCATGCCCGTCATGATCGAAAACGCGATCACCAGCACCGTCGTGAGCGTCGCGGTGACGGAGCGCAGGATCGCCAGCATGATCGCGATCACCAAAAGGTACATGATCGGGATCAGCGTCTGCATGTCGCCCTGGCCCGCTTCACTGAATGAGTTGTTCATGAACATCACGCCGGTCAGGTAGACGTTGACGTCCGGGTACTTCGCCCGGATGTCGTCCGCCATGCCACGCACGAAGGCCACCACCTCCGGCACTTCCGTGATGGATTTCGCCGGCAGGTTGATGGTGACGTTCACCGCCGTCATCGTCGTGTCCGGATTGATGAGCCGGTCGCGCAGCAACGGTTCCGCAAGCGCGATCTGTTTGACTCTTTCGAGGTCGGCGTCGGAGAAGGTTTCCGCGTTCTCCACCAGGTCCTGCACCACCAAATCGTCGCCGTCGGCGGAGGTGTACTGGAAATTGGTGACCGAATCCACCCGGATGGAATAGGGGATCTGCCAGGATTGTTTCGTCACCTCTTCCACGATCTTCAGCGTCTCGCGCGTGAACACCTGGCCGTCTTTCGGCTCGATGGCGATCATGGCGTTGTCTTCTTTGGTGTAGGTGTTCTGCAGCGCCTCGAAGGCCTCCAGCTGCGGGTTCTCCTTGCTGAAAAAAACGCGGTAATCGGTTGTGAACCCCAGAAAACGCGCGCCGCTGGCGACGGCGATCACCAGGCAGAGGGTTCCGGCGATGATCCACCACCGGTACCGGATGACCCATTCCCCGTAACTCATTCCATCCACCCCGAAATTGATTGTTTGAGAATTAACAGCTGAATTTTATGTAAAATATTCATTAAATGGCCAAAAATATCAACGTTTTGCCAGTCCGCGGACCAACAGATCGACCACCTGCCGGGCTTCGTGTTCCAGGTCTTCGAGCGAGATGTGCGCCAGCGAGCCCATATAATGCGGCGCGATGAATTTGAACGTCGCGCCGAGGATGCTTTTCGCCGTTTTCAGCACATCGGGCACGTCGAATTCGCCGGTGCGGTTGCCTTCCGCCAGGATTTCCGCGATCAGCGACTGCTGCGCCGCCTCATGCCGGGTCACCAGGTCCCGCCGTTCCTTAGAGACGAAGATCACCAGCTCGAACAGCGGCGGGCGTTCCGAGAATTCCTTATAGAGGTTGCCCACCTTCGCCACAATCGCCTCGCGCAGCCGGTCTGCGGCGGTGAGACCGGGTTTGTTGAGCACGTCGCGCCACAACGCCTCGGAGGATTTCATGCAGCGCTCGGCACAGCCCGCGCCGATCTCTTTTTTGTTTTCGTAATAGCGGTACAGGTTGCCGGCGGACATCTCGCAATCCTTGGCGATCTCCGCCATCGTGGTCTTGCCCCAGCCGTAGCGGCCGAACCGTTCCATTGCGGCATCGAGAATCTGGTCGCGGATCTGCTCTGTGGTCTGTTCTGTGATTTTCATGAGGGCTCGTCTAGGGGATCGTCTCCTGGCTCTTCGGGGCTTTCCCGCAGAGGGATCAGGGGGGATATTAGCAAATAATGAATAATTTATAAAATATTCATTATTTTGTCAACCGGCAAACCCCGTTTCATCCCGATGCAGCCGCAGACCCTTCCAACGGGGCGTTTCTACGCTCGCGTTCTGCGCAAAATCCACCGCACCAGCCAGACCAGCGCTCCCAGGGCCCCCGCCAGCACGCAGCCCTGGTGCAGCGCGGCCAGCGAAACCCAATGCAGGAAGGGATTGTCCGGGGAAAAGGGGTGAAACGGCGTCACGTCCGGGTGCATCACGCTGTCCAGAACCACGTGCGACCACGCGCCGACGCACGCCGTGATGCATACCACTGCAAACGGCGGCGGCTTGCAGGCGGGTTCCTCGCGCTTAACGACCTCAAACCACTGATGCACGGCGCTCGCCGCTCGGAACGCCGGTTTGACCAGCAAAATCGTGACGCCCGCCGCGATGGTGGAGCCGAAAAAAGAATGCAGCACGCCGTGCAGCGGCCGCATGCCGCTGAAGATGCGATACAGCGTTTCCAGATCGATCACGACCTGCGAGAGGACGAACACCCAGAAACTGAACCAGCGGGTGAGCAGCGACTGGATCAGGAGCCCCGGACCGAAATGGAAGGGAGTGAAGGGCATGCGTGAGAACTGAGCGGGGTGGATGGATCGATTCTGGTTTTACGGATCGAGAAAACCCAACCTTCTCATCGGATCAACAACGGCAAATATAAATGGCGAGGATCTGCACGATCGATCGGTGAAGTGCTGGGTTCTCTACTTCGCGCAGCGGAAGCCGATGAAGTTGTAGCGGTCGCGGGTCTTGGCGTCCGAGCGGTCGGCCGGGCGCACACCGGAGGAGTAGTTGATCCAGGAGCCGCCGCGGATCACTTTTTTTCTTCCGCCCTGCGGCCCTCTGGGATTTTTGCGCGGCGCCGATTCGTAATAGTCTTCATCGTACCAGTCGGCCACCCATTCGTACACGTTGCCCGCCATGTCGAAGAGGCCGTAGCCGTTGGGCGGGAAGCTGCCCACCGGTGCGGTGTGCTCGAAACCGTCTTGGAACTGTTTTTCCTTCCACTTTTTGCCGCAGTGCGCGTCGCAGAAATTCGCCCGCTTGGAAACCACCGCGTCGCCCCAGGGGTACACCGTCGCCGCGCCGCCGCCCGCCGCCTTTTCCCATTCTGCTTCCGTCGGCAGGCGCTTGCCCACCTGCTCGCAATACGATTTCGCCTCGTACCAGGTCACGTTTTCCACCGGATGGTCCTCACCCTTGAAGGAAGAAGGATTTTCCCCCATTACTTTTTGAAACTCTTTCTGTGTCACTTCGTGCGTGTCGATGGCAAACGCATCGAGGTACACCTCGCGCCGCGGTTCCTCATCGGAAAACCATTTGCGCTTGCACACCGTGTTGTTTTTTTCGCACTCCTGATAACCCGTGTCGGGCGCGGAGCCGGATTCGTAGACCCCGGCGGGAATTTCCACCATGCCCGCGTCCGCGTGCGCAGGGGCGAATGCGAACAGCAGCGCACACACTAGTGTTGCGGCTGATAATGTCTTCATCATTCGCCCGCACCGAAAAAGGGCACCACGTTGGCTCCCAGCGCTTCGTAAGCCTTGAGCACCGCCGCGTGACAGGTGAGCGCCAGCACCTGCCGTCCTTCGGCGAACGCTTTCAACTGCTCCAGCACGCGCGTCCGCCGCGTCTCGTCGAAATTGACCCACACGTCGTCGAGAATCACCGGCAGCGGTTCCGCGCGCCGGTCGTGTTCTTCGATCAGCCCCAGCCGCATCGATAGATACAGCTGTTCGCGGGTGCCGCGGCTGAGCTCGAACAGTTGCCTGCGGTCGCCCTGCCGGTTCTCCACCAGCAGTTCGTCGCTGTCGATCGGTTTGACGATCTTGGGATAGGCTCCATCGGTGATGGCGGCAAACACCCGCTCCGCCGCTTTCAGCACACCCGGCTGGCGGTGGGTTTCGTATTGCTGCCGCGCCGCATCCAGCAGCACGCGCGCCAGCTTCGCCGCCGCCCATTCCCGTCCCAGCTCCGCCAGCTCCTGCTTGCGCATTTCCAGCGCCGTCTGCTTGATCGACAGATCGTCGTTCGACGCCAGCTGGTCGCGCTGGTTTTTCACCTCACCGAGCGACTGCAGCAGCGCGTCGCGCTTGGCGTCCAGTTGCTTATGCTCCTGCGCAACCGCGCGCCAGTCCGCTTCGATGCGGTCGAACGCCGTGGCTTTGAGCTGCGCCGCGAACGCCTGCCAGTCCGCCTCCTCGCCCAGCCGCGAGCGGATGTGGTTCTGCTTTTGTTCGGTCTTCAGCATCAGGGATTGCCGTTGTTGCACCGTCCGGTGCTGGGCGCGAAAGTCGTCTTCGTTCTCCGCACCGGCCTGCTGCAAAAATTCGATTTTTTCATTTTCGTTCTGCTGCAAAAGCTGTCGCAGCCGTTCGTTCTTTTTCGTCTGCTCTTGGATGCTGTTTTGCAGATGCTCCGACCGCTGCGCATCGCGCTTCGCCGCTTCAAACTGCCGCTGCGCGTTTTCGATGCCCGCTTCCAGCGTATCGATCCCCGGGGTTCCGGTGAGCGCCGGCTGCAGGGCGGTGAGGCGGTCCCGCACCTCTTGCTCGGTCTCCTGCATCTGTCGCACCTCGGCCTGCAATCTTACACGCTGGCGGATCTTTTCCGCCATCGCGTGCAGCAGCGCGCCCGTTTCCCGCGCCTCGATGGGCGTCAGCGTCTCGGCCAGCCCCCATTCGGCGAGCGCGGCGCGCCACGCCGCGGACAGAGACTGCTGTTCCGCTTCCGCCTTGCGCGCCTTTTCCTCCAGCCCCAGCCCGAAAGCGTCCTCGGCGAAGAATTCGCGTTTTTCCTTCTGGTATTTGCGCAGCAGCAGCGCGCCCAACAGCAGCAGGCAGGACGAAACGCCCATGACCGGCGGGTTGCCGGAGAACACGCCCCAGCCCAGCCCCGCGAGTCCCAGCCCGCATTGCGCCAGGCCGACGCTGCGCAGCCAGACCAGGATGCCCCATCCTTTCGCGCCCTCCGCCTGTTTCCGCTTGCGGTAATACTCCAGCTTCTCCCGCGTCCGCGTCACCCGGTCGCGCAGCGCCTCGAATTGCTCGTGAAAGGACTGCGCCTGCTTTGCGTCGAACGCAAACGCAAGGATGCGATCCTCTTGCCAGTCCGCGCCTAGAGCGGCGTGTTCCTTTTCCAGCGCGGCGTTCAATCGCGACAGCTCCTTTTCGAGAGCGGTTTTTTGCTGCATCGCCGCCGTCACCTGTTTGAGCGACTGCTGCATGAACACCACCTCCGCTTCTTTTTCCAGCAGCGCCCGGTTGATTTTGAGCTTGTCCCGCTCCGCGACCCAGCCCGTCAGCGTCCGCGTCTCTTCCTCCAGCCGGTTGTTGAGTTCTTTTTTTACCAGCAGCAGCGCGTCGAGTTTTTCCAGCCCTTTCTCCGGAAAGCCGGGAACCGCCGGCAACGCCGCCAGCGCCGTCTCCGTTTCCTCCAGCTCGCGCACGACGGGATGCAGGTGCTTCTGCGTTTCCACCATCTTTTTACGCGCTTCCAGTTCTTGCAGTTTTTCGGTGAGTTGTTTCCGCTCGGCTTCCATGCGTTCGATGCGCGCGCTGAGTTCGTCGTAGCGTCCGAGACTTGTGCGCAGCGTCACCAGCGCGTCCTCCAGCATCTGGATTTCCTCATACAGCACGTTCATGCGTTTTTTGCCGCGTGGCTTGAACACCGCATCGCAACGCTCCGCCAGCGCCTTGTCCACATCCTTCAGCGAAACCGCGCCCAGCCCCAGCCCGGCGCCGTAGATGCGGTTTTTGATTTCATCGCCTTTCAGCGAATTGAAATCCGCCAGCTCGTCGAGCGTGAAGGCGTGGATGTGGTTGAACAGCTCCTTGGGAGCGTGGCCGAGCACCTGCTTGAGCGCGCTGTCTCCGGTCTTTTCGCCCGTGTCGGTGGAGACGGTGATTTTTTCCTTGCCGCTGTGCCGGCGCGCCAGCACCACCGCCTCACCCGAGGCCAGCTCGCAGAACAGTTTGCCTCCGTGCGTGCCGCCGAACAGCGGCGGGTAGGCGTTGGTGCCTTTGGTTTTGCGCGGAAACCCGAACAGGATGCGGCGGATGAATTCGATGAGGGTGGTTTTGCCCGCCTCGTTCGCGCCGAACAGCACGTTGAGCCCGCCGGTCAGGTTTTTCAGCCGGGTGTCGGCAAAGATGCCGAAACCCTCGATGTGAATTTCACGAATCTGCATGGTGTGCCGCTGGAAAGGAAACCGGTTCAGCGCTTTTCGATCAGGGGGTCGAGCGCCAGGTTTCTCGCTTGTGTCAAAAGCTGCTGCCATTCCTGCCCGGACAACGGCGCCAGGTGCCGTCCACCCGGCCAGCTTTCGTAAAGGGGTTTGAGCGCCGCTTGCAATGCTTCTGCATTGTCACCGTTTTGCGCTGACGCAAACGTGGCAAGCAGGTCGGCGACGAAATCGTTGCCCTGCTTCAGCGTCTCCGGATCGAAATCCGCTTGCGTGTTCTGCGTGCAGCCGATCCACACGGCGTGCTTTCGGCCGGCAAAACCCTGCTGCACCTCTTCGGTGAGCGCGGCGAGGCTGCCCGGACGCGAGAGCTCTTCGTGCAGCCGCGTGCGTCCGGTGAGGCTCAAGCGGATGAGCGTTTCCCGCTCGCCGGCTTCCTCGATGACCTCCGCACAGCGCGTGCGAATCGCGGACAACGCGTCCTGCATGGTTTCCACGGCGCTCAGATCCAGAGCGTCTTCCCAGAATCGCACCGCGTCGGTGGCGATGAACTGGATCGCCGGCCCGGCGTTTTCGTTGAGCGTCACCAGGCAACAGCCCTTCGGCCCCGTCTCGCGCAGGTGCCGCGCCTGCGAGTTGCCGCAGTAAACCACCGCGGGGAATTCCGGACGCAGAACCCGGTGCGCGTGGATGTGCCCCAGCGCCCAGTAGTCCATCTGCGCCGCGATGCAGTCTTCCAGCGAGCAGGGGGCGTAGTTGTCGTGGTTCGGGTCCTGCCCCACGTTGGCGTGCAGCACGCCCACCGCGAACCCGGTCTCGTTTTCGCGCCGGAAGCGGGACGCCAGGTTTTCCCGCACCTCCCGTGTGGGATAGCTGATGCCGTAAATCCAGGCGCGCGTTTCGCCGTCGCGCACCACCGGGTGCCGTTCGACCGCTTCGCCCGAGAAGAACACCACGCCTTCCGGCGGCGTCAGCGACGCCGACCAGCCGTCGAGCGGATCGTGGTTGCCGTGCGCGACGAATGCGGGAATGCCCGCCGCCGACAGCTCGCCGAGCGCGCGGTGGAATTTCAATTGCGCCTTGAGGTTTTTGTCGGCGCTGTCGAACACGTCGCCGGCGATCAGCACCGCGTCCACCCGTTCGCGGATCGCAAGGCGGACGATGTTGTCAAACGCGCGGAATGTGGACGCGCGCAGCGATTCCGCCAGCGCCGGATCGAGTGCGCCCATCCCCTTGAACGGGCTGTCGATGTGCAGGTCGGAACAGTGGATGAAGCGGAAAGCATTCATGGTTCACGTGGAGGCGGTTTCGAGAGCGCGCATCTTCTGCACCAGTTGAACACTCAGACCCGGCCAATCGATGCGACTCTTAGAAAGATAGATCAGCCGGTCCTGCTGTTCCAGTTTAAAATCGTTTTGCGGATTCAAAAAGATTTCATCGCGTGGATTGCGTTTGACGCCGAGAATCTCCGCCGGCTGGTTCAGCGCCAGGATCGCCATTTTCAGTTTTCCCAGCGTGATGTCCGGCTCGTAGCCCTGCCAGCGGCCCACCGGCGTTTGCGCGATGTAGATCTGGCTGCCGCCCGCGTTGGAGGAAAGCTGGTGGTACACCTCGAACACGCCCGGGTCCTCCAGCTCCTGCACCAGCAGCCCCATCTGCAGGCCGGTGGCGTTGATGCCGCCGTTGATGTTGAACATGTCCAGGTTCTTCAGAGTCTCGGCGCGCGTGCAGCCGAGGATGGTCACCACTTTGGGCCAGTTCTTCTCAATGAGGCCCGCGGTCAGCGTGTTGGTGTCGTCCAGTTTGGGATCGCCGGTCGATCCGAGAAACACACAGGCCTGCGCTGCACCCAGATTGGCCCGTTCCAGCGTTTCCAGCGTCGAAGGCAGACCCAGGACGAACCCGTCGATGTGGCCCATGAGAAATCCCGGGATTTCCTTGTCGTCGTTCGGCAGGCTGGCGGCCACCAGCACGACCGGGATGTCCTTGAAATCCGGGCTGAGGGTCAGCTCGCGCAGCAGTTCGCGGATCTCTTCATAGGAGGGCACGTTGACGATCACCAGATGGTCCCGTCCGCTGTAATGACTTTCCCCTTTCATTTTTTTCAATCTCCTTTGCAGGGCGCGTTCGACGATGATCCCGGTGAATACGCCGAAGCAGCCGATCCCGATGAGGGTGGTGAGGACGGTGGTCAGCCGTCCCTGAAACGTTTTTGCGGTAAAATCACCGTAACCGATGGTGGTCAGCGTGATGTAGGCGGTCCACAGTCCGTCCCCGAAGCTGGCGCCTTCTTCGAACTGCGAAAACACCAGGGCGAAAAAAAACACCATGCCCAGCAGGATTCCCACCAGCGTGAGGGGAAACCGCACTTCCCGCTGGCCGAAGAACCGCTTGATTTTTTTCAGGACGGGAGACCGCAGAGGCACCATGTGACGGATGGAATGAAGGGTCGGTGAATACGATCCGGTATTATAACCGACCCCGGCGGTCCTGCCACCTTCTCTTTGCGGCATCGGGCGTGAATCCAACCGGGGGCGGCGTCATCCTAAGTGCAGCACACCCATACTTTGACTTATGGAATACCGAAGATTCGGACAAACCGACGAACGCATCTCCGTCATCACCCTGGGCGGCATGCGGTTCAAACACGGCTGGACCCCGCCGCGCGACCACCTGCCCGCCTCCTCCGTGCAGAACGCCCTCGAAACCACCCGGCAGGCGCTGGATCTGGGGATCAACCACATCGAGACCGCGCACGGGTACGTCAAAAGCGAGCACCTGTTCGGCGCCGTTCTCAAAGAGCTGGCGCCGCCGCGCAACACGATCAAGATCATGACCAAGGGCGCGCCCATGAGCGCCGACGAAACCCGGCGCCTGGTCGAGCAACAGCTCCAGGCGCTCAAGCTCGACTACATCGATTTTTACGGCTGGCACGGCATCAACAACCGCGAGCGGCTGGACGCGGCCCTCAAACCCGGCGGCCCTGTTGACACGCTGCACCGGATGCGGGAAGAGGGGATCGTCCGCCACATCGGTTTTTCCACGCACGGCCCGCTCGACATCATCCTCGAGGCGCTCGACAGCGGCCGGTTCAGCTTCGTCAACCTGCACTACTATTATTTTTTCCAGCGCAACCTGCCCGCCGTGCAGCGGGCCGGCGAAAAGGACATCGGCGTGTTCATCATCTCCCCCAACGACAAGGGCGGCCAGCTCTGGAACCCGTCCGGCAAGGTGAAAGAATCGGTCCACCCGCTGAGCGCCATCCAGTTCAACGGCCGTTTCTGCCTCAGCCACCCGGAAATCACCACGCTCAGCATGGGCATGCACGCGCCCGCGCATTTCGCGCAGAACCTGGCGATCCTGAACGGGGAAACCTATTTCACAGACAGCGAGATTCCCATCAAGCAGAGGATGGATGCGGCCGGTGCCGGCGTGAGCGAGCGCTGCACCGGGTGCCACGAGTGCCTGCCCTGCCCGGAGGACATCAACATCCCCGAGGTGCTGCGCTTCCGCAACCTCGTGGAAGGCTACGACATGCAGGCGTTCGGGCGCTACCGCTACAACATGCTGGAAGAGAAGGGCCACTGGTTCCCCGGCGCGTTTGCGTCCCGCTGCACAGAGTGCGGCGACTGCCTGCCGCGCTGCCCGGAAAAGCTGGACATCCCGCGCCTGTTGCACGAAACCCACCGCAGGCTGTTCGATCCCCGCAAATACATCGTGAAAAAAATCCAGTCTTTCATCGCGTCCGCTTGGCATGGGCTCCGCCGCATCACTACCGGAAACCGCTGAATTTGCCGGTTTTCGATGTGACCGCCTGAATACCGGAAAGAACGCGTGCGCCAGACCGCCATCGCGGGACGTTCACGTCCATTGACTGCAGGGGGCGATTGCCGTATTATAGGTGGAATATTATGGTAAATGTAAATTGATTGATCCGCAGTTCCACTGCACCTGCCGGAGAGGGGAGCCCGTTGCATGCCGGCAAGAAAGGCGCCATGTCCATCCCAACCGTAAACGATGCGTCCATCCTCATCATCGACGATGAGCCCGGAAACATCCGCATTCTCGAGCGGCTGTTGACGGGAGCGGGGTTCACCAATCTGCACAGCGTGCAGGAATCCGTCAACGCGGTGGAATCCTATCAGACGATCCGACCCGACCTGATCCTGCTCGATCTCAAGATGCCGGACATGGACGGCTTTGCGGTGATGGAAGCCCTGAAGGCGGTGGAGACGGAGACGTTTTTGCCCATCCTGGTGCTCACCGCCCAGCGCGACGTGCCCACG
Organism: Nitrospinales bacterium; assembly: GCA_965223345.1. Lineage (GTDB taxonomy): Bacteria > Nitrospinota > Nitrospinia > Nitrospinales > VA-1 > CBDCWG01. Next base: position 108,160 of record CBDCWG010000012.1, on the reverse strand, counting down.
CGCATCCGCGCTCTCAAATCCGGAGCCAAGGATTTTCTCACCAAACCGTTTGAGATGACCGAAGCGCTGGTCCGGGTGCGGAACATGCTGGAGATCAGCCTGCTGCACAAAAAGGTGCGTCAGGACAACTGCATGTTGGAGGAAACCGTCCGCGCCCGCACGCAGGAGCTCAAGGAGTCCCGCTTCGAGGTGGTGCAGCGCCTGGCCCGGGCCGTGGAGATCCGCGAGTCCGACACGGGAAACCATATTCTGCGCATGAGCTATCTGTGCTCGCGCCTGGCGAAGGAACTGGGGCTGGATGACAAACAGTGCGAACTGATCCGGCACGCCAGTCCGCTGCACGACATCGGCAAGATCGGCATCCCCGATCAGGTGCTGCTGAATTCGCACAGACTGACCGACGAGGAGTGGGAGATCATGCGGCTGCACCCCATCATGGGCGCCGAGATCCTGTCCGGCAGCGAATCGGAGTTTTTGCAGATGGCCGAGTCGATCAGCCTGACGCATCAGGAGAGGTGGGACGGGTCGGGCTATCCCAACGGGCTCAGCGGCAGGGAGATTCCCATCGAATCGCGCATCGTCGCGATCTGCGACGTGTTCGACGCGCTGGTGAGCAAACGTCACTACAAAGACGCCTACCCCTACGAACTGGCGGTGGAAATTTTACAAAACAACAGCGGCACCGATTTCGACCCGGCCGTCGTCGAGGCGTTCCTGCGCATCATGCCGGAGATGATCGAGATCATCGAAGAATTCCCGGAAGTCGATCACGGCAGCCTGCTGCAGCAGGTGCGCCCGTCCCTCATGTGAGTTTCAGCGGTAGTTGGTGAAGCTCATGTCGATGCCGAAATCCTTCTGCTTGAGCCCGGCGATCACTTCCTGAAGGTCGTCGCGGTTTTTGCCCGTGACCCGCAACTGATCGTCCATCACCTGGCTTTGCACCTTGAGCTTCATGCCCTTGATGAATTTCGCGATCTCTTTGCCTTTTTCCTGCGGGATGCCCTGTTGCAGTTTCACGGTCTGCCGCACCGTGTCGCCCGAAGCCAGCTCGACCTTGCCGTAATCGAGCGCCTTGAGGGAAACCTTGCGCCGGATCAGCTTGCCTTCCAGGATGTCCACCACCGATTTCAGTTTCCCCTCGTTGTCCGAAACCAGCACGATCTGGTTGTCCTTTTTATCAAAAGTGATCTCGCTTTTGCTTTTCTTGAAATCGTAGCGCTGCCGGATTTCCGCCATCGACTGATTGACCGCGTTTTGCACTTCCGCGGCGTCGGTGACCGAAACGATGTCAAACGTAGAATTTTTCGCCATGCCAACAGACCTCTCGTGAATCGGACAAAAAAAACCGGCAGAGAACTGCACTGCCGGTCGGGAAAAAAGGTTGCGGATTATTTCGGGATCACGTTCGCCGCCTGCGGCCCTTTGGGGCCCTGGCTTTTTTCGAATTCGACTTCCTGCCCTTCCTTCAACGTCTTGAAACCCTCACCCTGAATCGCGGAAAAATGGACGAACACTTCTTCGCCCTCATCGGATACAATGAATCCATATCCTTTCTGATCATTGAACCACTTCACCTTTCCTGCGGGCATAGCACCTTCTCCTCCTTTTAATTTGATACCGAAAACTACCATAGCCGCGCAAATTATTCAAGTAAGGACACCTATTCCGATTTTGATGTGATTTCTCAGTTGGAAACCCTGAAAAAAAACAAAGCATTCAACGCCCTTTAGGGCTCAAAAACCGGACCGCCCTTTCAGGCTTTGGGCGTCGCAACCTCGCGCTGGCAGCCTCGCAGCAGCTTGCGCGCGTTCGGGTAGCGGTCGTTTTTTTTCAGCACGTTTTCCAGGAAGGGGATGGCTTTTTCGCAATTCAAGGTCTTGGCGTGGATCTCACCCAGTATGAATTCCAGGTGGATGTCTTCCTTGTCCACCATGCGGTAGCGGCCGGCGAAATCGAGCACCTCGCCGGCCTCGCCGAGACCGCGGTAGCTGAAGACGATGCTCTGCAGGGTCTGCACATTGAGAGGATCTTTCTCGAGCGCCTTGAGGGAATGGTCGAGCGCCTTGAGGTATTCTTTCTTCATGTTGTAATACTGCGCCGTCGAAACCAGAAGACCCTGGTTTTCAGGATTTTCGTCGAGCTTTTTCAACAGCTCGATGAGGCCGATGTCGCGCATCGCCGCCCGGATCTGGCGCGGGTCCTTTTTTGCGACCGCTTCGAAGTGTTCCTTGGCCTGCGCGCCGCGCCCCATCTCCAGAAGGCTCTGCGCCTTGTACAGGTGGGCGTAGCTGTGATCGGGGTTTTTCGCCAGCACCCGGTCGAAAATCTCCAGGCTTTTCGCGTGGTCGCCCACCTGGTAATAGGTGTGGCCGAGGTTCATCAGCGCGTCGATGTTTTCCGGGTCCGCCTCCACCTCTTCGATGAGGTGCGCCACCTGCGTCCGGCCCGCCTGCAGGTGGTAGCGGATCAGCCCGCTTTCCGGCGCGAGCGCCATGGCCTTGAGAAGCTGGCCGCGGTTGCCGTACATGACGCCGCGCTGATACAGGTCCATCATCCGGTACTGCTTTTTGAGCCGCTTGCGGCTGGCGGCATCCAGCGACGTGATCCGTGCGGCCAGATCCTCGAACGGCACCCGGTTGAACACGTAGCGCTCGCGCCCGCCGATGCCGATGGCCTCGCCCAGGTCGAGATAGAATTCGATGTGCGGCCGGTTGTCGGTGATGACCGGATATCCGGCGGACAACGCCCGCATCTGTTCCTCCAGCAGCCAGATATTGCCGAGCAGCGAGAGCGCGTCGGGGATTTCGATTTCCGCCATCGCCGCGCGCACCACAGGATGCTGCATGCGTTTCTCCAGCCGCTTCAGGTCGATGTTGAGCGGCCGGTCCGATCCGATGATCAGGATTTCATTGGCCACCGACATCCACGCCATCGCATGCGGAAACACCGAAAGGAAGGTTTTGAAGTGCATCGCCACCTCCTTTTCGCCCTGGCTGTGCAGCGGAATCCACTGCGCCACGATGCCGCCGGGCTTCAGGCGGTTCAGTGCCAGCTCGTAGTATTCGCGCGTGTACAGGTTGACCGTGAACGCCGTTCTCGGCGGCGGCGGTTCGGAGGTGATCACGTCGTAGCGCTTTTTCGTGGTCAGCAGGTGATTGCGGCCGTCCTGCAGAACGATGTTCACCTTCGGGTTGTTGAGCACATCGTGGTTTTCTTTTGCGAACACGGTTCCCGCGCGGATCACGCTTGCGGAAAGCTCCAGGCTGTCCACCGATTTCACGTTCGGGTGGATGCCCGCCGCCCCCGTGGTCTGCCCGGTGCCGAAGCACACCACCAGCACGTCGTCCGGCGAGTCCACCAGCAGGATCGGGACGTGCGCGAACAGTTTCATGTAGCGCGAGGCGATGACGTTGGACGCCGACATCGAGATCCCGTTGGTGATCAGCCGCTTGGCGTCCGGGTCGAGCAGGCCGTATTCGTCCTTGAACACCGCGACCGTGTCGGTCAGGCCTTCCTCGAAGTACATGAGTTTATTCTGGCTGCGCTTGCCGGCGCTGTCGCGCATGAAAAAAGCGTCCAAAAGATCCTTGGGCGTGGCGATGAAAAGAAACAGCACCACAGCCAGGCCCGCCGCCGCCAGGCCCTTGCGCACGCCGGCGCTCAAGTACGGGCCGGTGACAAACAGCAGGATCGCCACCAGCAGGTTGAGCGCGGCGATCCCCATCAGGCTGAACTGGCTGCCGAGGCCGGGCAGGATCCAGAATCCCATCATCAGCGACCCGAGAATCGCCCCCAGCGTGTTCGACGCGTAGATCTGCCCCGTGCCGCGTCCCACGTGCTCGTGGTCGCCCGAGACCAGTTTGATGAGGATGGGGAAAACTCATGCCCAGAAAAATGGTCGGCACCAGCATGAGGCTGGAGGAATCCTTGAAATACTGCAGCAGCGTGTAGGCCGCATCCGTCAGGCGGTAGCTGTTCCAGGGCGGCGACAGCAGCGCGTTCATGTTGAACAGCGAGCCGATCACGAACAGCCCGACCCCGGCCTGCAGCGCAATCAGGGCTGCGCGCAGATCGTTCACCTTTCGGATCACGAACACCGCCAGCACACTGCCGAGAACGATGCCCAGAAGAAACACCGCGAGCATCATGCTGAGCGAATACACCGTGCTGGAAATGCTGAACACCAGCAGCCGCGTCCACACCACCTCGTAAGCCAGCGCCGAAAACCCGCACAGGAAACTGATCGCCATCCAGGTTTTCTGCTCGCGGCTGAAATCGAGGCGCGGCAGGCTCCATCCGGAGAAGGCGGGTTTCCATTCGGAACCGCCCGAGTCCTGGTAGATGCGGATGGCGCTGATGCCGATGAAAAGATTCACGCCGGCCGTCAGCAGCACCGTCTGCAGCACGCCCAGCAAATTGATCAGCACGAACCCCGTCAACAGACAGCCCAGCGCTGCACCCAGCGTGTTGATGCCGTACAGGATGCCCACCTGCGTTCCCAACCTGGAATTGTCCGTCACATAGTATTTGGTGATGATCGGCAGCGTCGCGCCCATCAGCGTGGTCGGCACAAAAATGAACCCGAACGCCAGCAGCGCCTTCACCATATTGTGCAGCGCCGCCGATTCCGGAAGCCAGATATGGATCCAGGCGTAAAACGTGGAAAAATTCGCGAGTAACAGCGAAAGCAGGGCGCAGAGCACGAACACACCGATTTCGATCCACCCATAAACCAGCAGCGAGACCGGCGCCGGCTCCGGTTCATTTTCCGCCGGTTGTGGCTCGCCGTCCGGATGCGCGCGCCGGCGCGCCGAAAGCACGTCGATCGCATGGCCGAAAAGATAGCTTCCGGTGCCGAGCCCGGCCATGAACGCCGCCAGCACCACCGAGACGGAGAACACCGTGTGCCCGAAAACCAGTGTCAACATGCGCGTCCAGACGATCTCGTAGACCAGCGCCGTGATTCCCGAGAGGAAAAACAGGAAATAAATGATTGGGGGACGTTTCATTTTAATAATTTATACAACATGCGAGCGGGTTTTAAAACCCTGCAAAATAATTGACATCCCCTGCCGGTTCAAGTAGTTTTTAAGTGAAAAATCCAGACAAACTCACGCGGGCCCGGTCCCGCTCAAGCCTATGAAAAGCATGCAGATTGAGGGCATCGAACACCCTTACGCCGACGAAAACGGCGTCGTGTGGACCCAGGAAGCCTGGGACCGCATCAAGCACGCCCCCGAATTCGTGCGCCCCGGCATCAAGAAGCTGATGGTGCAGCGCGCCGTCAAGCGCGGTTATAAAATCATCAAATCCGACTTTCTGACGGAAATCAGGAACGAATCGATGATGCTGGTCTCCAAGCGCGTCAAGCAGTTCGGTTTCGAGGAACTGTCCATGGGCGCGTTCGAAGAGGCCAAAGAGAAAATGAAAGAGAGCCCGAGAAAGGTCGAGGTGATCGAAGAGATCCAGGACTTTCTCGCGCTGCGCACCGAGAAGAAAGACGACATCATCGACAAATTCAAAAACTACATGGACGTCGCGCCCACTTCGGGAATGCCCTGGAGCAAGGAAGCGCTCGCGAAGATGGAAAAAGTGCCGCCCTTCGTTCTCGGCATGGCCAAGCAGACCATCGAGGCCCGCGCCCGCGAACGCGGCGACAAGATGGTGAACCCCGGCATCATCGAGGAAGTGTTCACCAACATCATGCCCGCATCGGCCAAGGAAGCCATGGGCATGGAAGTCACCGAAGAGGATTTGAAACGCGACGAGCAGATCGAAAAAGAAAAAGAGAAACCGCCGGAGCTTGGCCTCGAATGGCAGGAGGAAGCGCTGAACAAAGTCATGCGCATTCCCATTCCCTTCATCCGCGACATGGCGATCAAGCGCATCGAGCAGGAAGTGCGCAAGGAAGGGGCCAGCGTGGTCACGCCGGAACTGTTTCAGAAATACCGATTTTCGTTTTAACCCTGGGGGGCCGGGGCAGCGCAGGAGGATAGGGAGCGAACCGCATGTAACCGGTGCGCTTCCGCAGGTTCAAGGAGCGATCCATGTTCAAAGTATCCTCTTGGCGGTGGGCCCTGCTGTGCCTTGCCGTCGCCGTTTCCGGCTGCACGACCTACGAACCCTTCTTCGCCGGGTCACCCCTGTTCGAACGCGGCCCCAAAGCCACGACGCTCGCGGAAGTCGATCGCAAAGTCGGTTCCGACAAGTCCGTCGAGTTCAAGCGCGGGTTCCGCGACGGTTGCGACAGCGGCCACGCCTGTGCCAACAATCCCGCCTACGGATTCATCAAAGACGAAAGCCAGTACGCGTCGCAATCCGAATACAGGGTGGGATGGCACGAAGGCTACGACAACTGCGTGGTCTACCACACCGCCGGCCACATCTATCCGTTGCAGTTCGGCGCACGCAATCAGCTGTATTTGTGGGAAGAGTCTCCCACGAACATCGAGATCGGGCATTGAGGGGTTTCACATGCCTGTAGGATGGTCGAGAAAGGCCGTCTCTAGGCTGAACTTTTCTTCCAGGTGACGGCCGACCGCACGCACGCCGCCGGTTTCGGTGGCGTAGTGCCCGGCCAGGATCAGCACGCAGTTTCCTTCCATCGCTTCGTGGAAGTGGTGGTTGGAGCCTTCGCCGGTGATGTAGCAGTCCAGCGGCTCGCGCTGCGCCTGCCGCAGGATGTCCGCCGCGCCGCCGGTCACCAGCCCCACCGTGCGCACCTCGCCTTCGCCGATCACGCGCACCGGCGCGCCGAGTTTTTTCTCCAGCGATTTTCCCAAAGCCTGTGCGCTCTGCGGGGCGATCTCGCCTTTCAGCCCGATTTTCTGCCCGTCGTATTCCCCGAACGGTTTGAGCTGCGACAGGCCGATGCAATCGGCGAGCGTCCGGTTGTTGCCCAGCACCGGGTGCATGTCGAGCGGGATGTGCGCCGCGTACAGGCCCAGATTGGCCCGGAGCATCGCCGCGAGCTTGTCGTAATACGTCCCGCGGATCGGTTGCAGCCCGCCCCAAAATAATCCGTGATGCACAAAGAGCATGTTACACTTTTGCTCGGCGGCCATCGCGATCGTCGCCGCGCACACATCCACCGCAAGACCGACCCGGCGGATCTCGCCGGTGTTCTGCACCTGCAGGCCGTTCACCGCGTTGGGCGCGTCCTTGATGGCGCGGATGTCGAGCAGGTTGTCCAGATAATGACTGAGTTGTAGAATGTCCATATCGCGAAGTATAACGAAGAAACTCCGACGGTTGCAAGCGGCCGGTCACACGGGCTTTTAACGGCAATGACCAACTTCATCCTCAGAAACATCGGGCAGAAAATCATACTGTTGTTTTTCGTTTCGATCATCTCGCACACCATCGTGCACCTCGCGCCGGGAGAGCCGAGTCTCGTCGATCCGTCCAATCCCATGCTGAAGCCCGAGGACATCCAGCGCATCCGCGCCGCCTTCCACCTCGACGAACCGCTCACCGTGCAGTACGCGTACTGGATGCGCGACCTGTTCACCGGTGAACTCAAATCATTCAAGGACGGCCGGCCGGTGCTGGAAAAAATCTGGGAACGGTTTCTGAATTCCCTGCCGCTGTTTTTGCTGGGCACCCTGATCACCTGGTTTCTGGCCTTTCCCGTCGGCATCCAGGGCGCCGTCAATCGCGGGTCCATCCTCGATCACACGGGGACCCTGTTGTCCTACGCCCTGATCTCGATCCCCGGTTTTTTCCTGTCCTACATCGTCATCATCTACATGGTGCAGACCTTCGACGTGCCGGTGATCGGCATGCGCACGTTCGGCCTGGAAAATTCCGCGCTGCTGTTTCAATCGATGGACCGCCTCTGGCACCTCACCATACCGGCGCTCATGTCTGCCGTCGCCGGGACCGCGGTGCTCTCCCGCTACGTGCGCTCGCAGATGCTCGAAGTCATCAACCAGGACTACATGCGCACCGCCCGGGCCAAGGGGTTGTCCGAGGATGTGGTGATCTACAAGCACGGCCTGCGCAACGCCCTTTTGACCTTCATCACCCTGTTCGGTCTGACCATCCCGGCGCTCATCGGCGGCTCGGTGATTTTCGAGACCATCTTCGCCTGGCCCGGCCTCGGCAAGCTCGGCTACGAGGCGATCCTGGCGCGGGATTTTCCCGTGATCCTGACGCTCAACTTCATCGCCGCGATCCTGGTGCTGGCGGGCACGCTGATCTCCGACATTCTGTACGCGGTGGCGGACCCGCGCATCAAGCTATGAGGAACCGGACGTGAACGACGAAGCCCGCACACTGGAAGCCGATGCGCTGAAGCCGCAGATGAGCCTGTTTCAGGAACGCTGGCAGATCTTCAAGCGCAACCGCATGGCGCACGCGAGTTTCTGGTTTCTCATCGGATTTTTGCTGCTCGCCGTGCTGGGCAAAGTGCTCACGCGCTACATCGTCGTGTTCGATCCGCAGACAGTGCGCCTTTCGGAAAAATTCAAACCGCCGCTTTCCACCTTCAACGGCGGTCTGGTGCCCGATGAAGACGCGCCCGCCTTCGGCGTCTATTTTATGGGTACCGACGAGTTGGGACGCGACGTGTTCGCGCGCATGCTCGAAGGCACCTCGGTGTCGCTCACCGTCGGATTCATCGCCGTCGGCATCTCCATATCGGTGGGCGTGCTGCTTGGCGGGCTCGCCGGGTTTTACGGCCGCGTGAAGCTCGGCATCATGACCGTCGATACGCTCATCATGCGTTTTGTGGACATCATGCTGTGCTTTCCCGCGTTTTTCCTCATCCTCACCGTGGTGGCGCTCTTGCCTCCCAGCATCTACAACATCATGATCGTGATCGGCCTCACCAGCTGGATGGGCACCGCCCGTTTCGTGCGCGCCGAGTTTCTGTCGCTGCGCGAACAGGATTTCGTCGCCGCCGCGCACAGCCAGGCCATTCCCGAATGGCGCATCATTTTCGTGCACATGGTGCCCAACGCCATGGCCCCGGTGCTGGTGTCCGCCACCATCGGCGTGGCCACCGCCATCCTCACCGAGTCCGCCCTCAGCTTTCTCGGCTTCGGCGTGCAGCCCCCCGACGCCACCTGGGGCAACATCCTCGCCGACGGCAGGCAGTTCATCTTCGACGCCCCGTGGCTCACGTTCATCCCCGGCCTCACCATCTTCATCGTCGTGCTGGCGTTCAACCTGTGCGGCGAGGGCCTGCGCGAGGCGTTCAATCCCAAGCTCAGAGAGTACCGGGCGTAAAAAAAGCATAGCCCGCCCGCCGGTTCTGATATCCTGCCCGCATGATTTTCCTCGAAAACCTGCAAAAACAGTTCGGAAAGAAGGTTCTTTTCGAGAACGCCAGTTTCCACCTGCGTCCGAAAGAGAAGGTCGGCCTGGTCGGCGAAAACGGCATGGGCAAGACCACCCTGTTCAAAGTGATCACGCAGCAGGAACCCGCCGATTCCGGCCGCGTGCACATCCGCAAGGGCGCGCGCGTTTCCTTTCTCGCCCAGGAAGTGGCGGGCGGCGACGAGACGCTGCTTGAGCGTGTGCTTAAGGGAGACGAACGGCTTGAACGGGTGCGGCGGGAAATCGCGGCGGCGGAAGCGCAGGGGCCGCAGGCAGACGGCGGCCACGAACAGTGGGGCCTGCGGATCGGCGCACTGCACGAAGAATACGAAACGCTCGGCGGCTACGGACGCGAAGCCAAGGCCAAGGAGATCCTCTCCGGGCTCGGATTCAAGACCGGCGATTTTGAAAAAAGCATGACCGAGCTATCCGGCGGCTGGCGCATGCGCGTCGAGCTGGCGCGCCTGTTGCTGCAGGAGCCCGATGTGCTGCTGCTGGATGAGCCCACCAACCACCTCGACCTGGGTTCCGTGGTCTGGCTGGAAGCGTTTCTGAAAGCGCACGAGGGCAGTCTGCTTCTTATTTCCCACGACCGCCGGTTTCTGAACAGCCTGGTCGGCCGCATCGTCGAGCTGGACCGGGGCGTCCTCACTTCGTACACCGGCAACTACGACGACTACGAAACGCAAAAAAAGGAAAACGAGGAGCGGCTGAAGGCGCAGGCGGCGGGCCAGCAGCGCCGCATCGCCGAGGTCGAGCGCTTCATCGAACGCTTTCGCGCCAAAAACACCAAGGCGACGCAGGTGCAGAGCCGCATCAAGATGCTGAACAAAATGGAGCGCATCGAAACCGCACAGAGTACCAAGTCGATCCATTTCCGGCTGCCGCAGCCGCCGCGCACCGGCCGCATCGTGCTCACGCTCGACGAGGTCGATAAGGGTTACGGCTCGGTCGAGGTCTACCGCAATTTTTCCGCCAACCTAGAGCGCGGCTGGAAGATCGCGCTGGTGGGCGAAAACGGCGCGGGCAAATCGACGCTGCTCAAGCTCATGGCCGGTGTGCTGGATTTTCAGAAAGGCGAGATCAAAACCGGCACCAACGTCACGCGCGCCTACTACGCCCAGCACCATTCGGAATCCCTCGACGCTTCCCACACCGTCATGCAGTCGCTAGAGGAAGTGGCGGGCGACCTGCTGCGCACCGAAAAACACAACATCCTCGGTGCGTTTCTGTTCACCGGCGACGACGTGGAAAAAAAAGTCGGCGTGCTTTCCGGTGGCGAGCGTTCGCGGCTGGCCCTGGCGCGCATGATGGCTTCCCCCGCATCCTTGCTGCTGCTGGACGAGCCCACCAACCATCTCGACATGCGTTCCACCGAATTTCTCGCCGCCGCCCTGGCCGATTACGAGGGCACCCTCTGCACCATTTCGCACGACCGGTTTTTCCTCGACGGCATCGTCAACCGCGTGTGGGAAATCGCGGACAACACGGTGCGGGAGTATCCCGGCAATTACAGCGACTACCAATACGCCAAGGCGCGCGAGGCGGCAACGCAGCCGCAGGAGACCGCCGCGCCCGCCGAGAAAAAGGATTCCCTCGCGCAGAAGGACCGGGAACGCAAGCGCCGGGAAGCCGAAGCCCGCAATGAGCGGCACCGCAGGCTCAAGCCCCTCAAATCCCGGCTGGCCGAGGTGGAAACGCGTCTGGAAACCGTGCTGCAGGAAAAAAACCGCTTGGAAACCGAGCTCGCCAACCCTACAATCCACAACGAATCCGAAAAACCCCGGCTCATGCAGACCCTCAAGGACCAGCAGCAACTGGCTGGTGAGGAAAAATCCCTGATGCAGGAATGGGAGACCCTGACGCACGAGATCGAAACGGCCGGGGAGGGGGAGGAAGCGCAATGAGCCGCAAACAAACGCCGGTCCTCCACACCATCGGATACGAAGGCTACGAGATCGAAACCTTTGTGCGGGATTTGCAGAAAGCCGGCATCCGGCTCGTCGTCGATGTGCGCGAACGCCCGATCAGCCGCAAAAAAGGATTTTCCAAAAACCTGCTGGCGCAGGCGCTGGCAGAAAAAGGCATCGAATACGTCAACGTGAAGGAATTGGGCGCGCCGCCGGAAATCCGCCGCCGCTACCACGACAGAAAGGATTACGCGACCTTTCTGGAGAAATACGCGCTGCATCTCGCCGGACAGGAAGCGGCTGTGCGCCAGGTGTCCGAATGGATCGAGCCGGGAGGCGCCGTGCTGGTGTGCCTGGAGAAGGACCACAGCCACTGCCACCGCACGCCGATCGCGGAAAAACTCAAATCCCTGCGTGCGGGCAAGCTGATCGTCGAACATCTGTGAATGGGGATGCGCACCCACGTGCATTCTGCAAGAGCGCGCTAATGAAGCGCACCCCGGATCACCCGAACCATGAATGACGAACGACGTTTCTTCGCATTCCTGAGCGCCACGATCTTTGTGTGGTTCTTGTTCGCTTGCACTGGCGGTACCGCCGTCGCGCACGCTGCGGACGGCGCCGCAAAACGCAGCAACCGGCTGGTGCACGAGAAAAGCCCCTACCTGCTGCAGCACGCGAGCAACCCCATCCACTGGTTTCCCTGGAGCCCGCTGGCTTTTGAAACCGCCCGCCGGGAAAACAAGCCGGTGTTTTTGAGCATCGGTTATTCCACCTGCCACTGGTGCCACGTCATGGAGAGCGAGTCCTTCGACGATGAGCAGGTGGCGCGCACGCTCAACGAACATTTCATCTGCATCAAGGTGGACCGGGAAGAGTTGCCGGACGTGGACCAGATGTACATGAGTGTGGTGCAGGCCATGACCGGCCGGGGCGGCTGGCCCATGACCATCGTCATGACTCCCGAACGCATCCCCTTTTTCGGTGCGACTTACCTCCGGCGTGCGGCGCTTCTGCGGACATTGGATGAGCTTGCAGCGGCCTGGAAAAACGAGCCCGCGAAAATCGCCGCCGTCGGGGAGGGCGTGATGGCGTTTCTCAAGGAGTCCGCTGCGATCCAGGCCGGTGACGTTGCGCTTGAGGATGCCATCTTCCGGGACGTCTTCGCGCAATACGAAAACGATTTCGACCCGCAGCACGGCGGTTTCGGACGCACGCCCAAATTCCCTCCGGCGCTGCGGTTGCAGGTTCTGCTGCGCATGGCGTTGCGCAGCGGCGACGCCCGGCCTTTGGACCGGGTGGTCTCGACCCTGCGGCGCATGGCGCGCGGCGGGGTTTACGACCACGTGGGCGGCGGGTTTCACCGCTACGCCACCGACCGTGCGTGGCGCACGCCGCATTTTGAAAAGATGCTTTACAGCCAGGCCCTGCTCGCATCGGTGTATCTGGAAGCGTTTCAGATCACGCAGGACCCCCTGTTCGAAGCGGTCGCCCGCGACGTGCTCGATTATGTGCTGAGAGAGATGACCGGAAAGGCGGGCGGTTTTTATTCCGCCGAGGACGCGGACAGCGAAGGCGAGGAGGGGCGTTATTACGTCTGGACGGAGGCCGAACTCAAACGCATCCTCGACGCCGAAGAATACGGACGCTTCGTCGAGGTGTACGAGGTGACGCCGGAAGGCAATTTCGGCGATGAGAACGAACGGGCGAATATCCTGTATCTGAAAGACGGCGCGCTCTGGAAAGACAAATCCGATCCCTTCATGAAGTCGGCGCAAATGAAACTGCGCGCCGCGCGGCAACAGCGTCCGGCGCCTTTGAAGGACGACAAGGTCCTCACCGCCTGGAACGGACTCATGCTCGGCGCGTTCGCGCGGGCGCACCAGATATTGGGAGACAGCCGCTATCTCGCCGCCGCGCAGAACGCCGCCCGCTTTCTCGCCACGCACCTTTACAGCGAAGGGAAATTACTGCGCCGTTACCGCGACGGCGAGGCGCGGCATCCGGCGTCGCTCGACGATTACGCCTACCTCATCCAGGGCCTGATCCACCTGTATGAATCCGATTTCGACGAAGCCTGGCTCGACTGGGCGGTGAAACTTCAAGAAAAACAGGGCACTTTGTTCTGGGATGCGGCGGTCGGCGGCTATTTCCTTTCCGAGAAAAACGGACACCTGCTGCCGGTGCGCGGCCGCACCTTCGCCGACGGGGCGCGGCCAAACGGCAACGCTGTCGCCGCCCTCAATGCCATCCGGCTGCACGGGTTCACGCTGCAAAAAGCCTATCTGGAAAAAGCGAAAACCATTTTGACCCTGGCGGCGCAGCGGACGATCGACATTCCCAAAGCCCACGCGCAGATGCTCGTGGCTCTGGATTTTTATCTCGACCGCGCCAAGGAGATTGTTGTGGTGGGGCCGGCCGATTCGCCAAAAAAAAATTCCGTTCTCAAAATGCTGCGATCGCGGTTTATTCCCAATAAGATCCTGGGATATGTGCCCAATGGTGCACAGAGTGATTTTGCGATTTTTTCCGGAAAAGTCTCACTTAAAGAGGACACCACCGTTTATGTGTGCGAGAATAGCATTTGCAAATTCCCGACAACCGACCCGGTGCAGGCTCTCGATTTGATCGAAGACCGGGAAACGTACACTCTGAACTGACCGGCGCCCGTGGGACAGGCCGGTGATCTGCGTTCAAACATCAACCGTACCCGTGCAAGACCACTGAGAGTTCATGCCGATGATTCCGACCTTCGCCTCCACCCTCTTTCTCGCTGTCGTTCTGCTCATTGCGGGCACCGTGCTGCTCCCCGCGATCTGGGGATCGCCCTGGGCCCCCCTCGCATCGCGGCGGATCAACCATATCCTGAATTTCGCTGAAATCCAGGCGGGCGAGACCCTCTACGATCTGGGATCCGGCGACGGACGGGTGTTGATCGCCGCGGCGCGCAACCACGGAGCCCTGGGTGTGGGCATCGACATCGATCCGTTGAAGGTGTGGATCGCGCGCTGGTTGGCGAAACGGGCGGGCGTCTCTGAGCAGGTGCGCTTTTTGCGGAAGAACTTTTTCAAGGTCGATCTCAAGGAAGCGGACGTGGTGTACGTGTACCTCACCCATCAGGCGATGGACAAGCTGTTGCCGGCGTTCACATCGAAACTGAAACCCGGCGCGCGCGTGGTCTCCTACCGCTTCTGCCTGCGGCACATGACGCCGGATAAGATCGACTCCGGCAAAAACATGTACCTGTACCGCATGGACAAAGGCAATAACGTCAACGCCTACCGCTGAGACCGCAATCTTCTCGGGTTGACTTGAGGATTTATAGAGGGGCTTGAAGCTCGGAGTGTTGCTTTATAGAGAGGCTCAGGGTTCCAGCTCCACCAGACCTTCCCACACGTAGGCTTTTTCCCCTTCCCATTCGACGACCAGCCACACCTTGTCGTGAAACACCACCGAAGTGCGCCGCACCAGGTTCAGCCGGTCGCCCTTGTTCACCTTTTTCCATACCGGAAACACCGCGCCGGGCCCTTTTTTCAGGGGCACGCCGTCGATCCGCACGCGCAGCGTTTGTCCCGTTGCCGCGGTGACCACCGGCTCTGCGGGACCGGCGGGCGCTTTGGCCGTCTCCACCGCAGGCGCTGCGGGGGCGGGTGTGGGGGCGGGTTTCTTTGCCTTGGGAACCGCCGCCACCTCGACTTGCGGCGGTGTTGCGGGCGGCGCGTTTTCCGGCGCCGGCGGGGGTTTAGCAGCCGGGGGCGCGGGCGACTCCGGAGTGGCGAGGACCGGACGCACCGGCGGCTGCACGCCCGTACCGGGATTCTCTGAGGTGGGAAGCGATGCGATATCCGGCGGGATTTTGCCGAAGCGCACGAAAACCGGATTGGAAACCAGATGATCCACCGAACTGACTTTGGCGTTGACCCGGTAATAAACCGGCTCACTCATATCGACCTTGTTGTCGGTCCAGGTGAGTTCGTAAGGCAGCGTCACCGATTCGCGTTTGATGAGCTTGCCGTTGCGGATGAGAAAGATCTTCGCCCGCTGCCCCGGTTCCCCGGTGGACCGGATCTTCATCGCGATCTCTGGGCTGTCGATGGAGGTGAGTTCTTCCCCCATCGTGGCTTCGCGTCCGGACGCCTTGTCCCGCACCACGAACTGATCCAGTGAAAGGCGGTGCTTGCCGGGCTGCCGCACCGCATACATCCTCCCCGTTTTCATCGCCTGCATCACCGCTTCCTTTTTGTTTTCCCGCACCAGAAAGACGGTGCGGATGGCGCCGAGCGCCGGGCCGCTTTCCCCGTTGCATTGATAGTTGCTCGCGCCGTAGCCCCACACCGCATGCGCGCGTTCGCCGCGCAGGTACTGCATGAGCACGTGATCCCAGATGTTTCCCGGGTCGGTGACGGCGACGGGTTCTTCGCCCACCGCCTGGAAGCCCGTGTAATTGCGCGCCATCACCAGGTCTTCCGGATGCGCGCGCGTTTCCAGTTTCACGCCGCCCAGCTCGCGGTTTCCCTCGGTCGCTTCCAGGTCGTTCCAGAACACCATTCCGCCTTTCGATGTGACGTAATCGATCAGTTCCTGATAGGGGCCGATCCCCTGATCGCCGCTGTATTGATCGTAGGGCGAGCTGCGGAACGGGTGGTAGTTGATCATGAGCAGAACCAGCAGGGCGATCACCGGGTAAACGTATTTCCGGTAGTAGCCTTTGACCACCAGCGCCACGGCGACGAGCAGGAGAAACCCGAAGCCGATGGTGGCATTTTGAAACTGCGACGTGTAGTTTTTGGAGAAGTTGCTGTTGAGGATCGGCAGCTGTTCCAGGCTTTCGCCGGTTTCCAGGCCGATGACCGAAAGGCGCTTGTCCCAGTTGTGCGCGACGAGCGTTTTTTTGATCGCGCTGCCGGACCAGTAGTAAAACGGGGAAACGTCCACCCCGGGGATCAACAGGGTTTTCGGAAACTGCTCGTCTTTGTTCTTGATGTCCGCCAGGTAGAACGTGGCGTTGGTGTTGAGCACCGATTGGCGGACGTCGGTTTTTTTCAGGATGCGGTGCAGCGGAAAAATTCCATATTGCAGGGAATCGCGGGCGCGATCGTTGTAGATCACCACATCGACGCCGGCGCTTTCGGCGATTTCGGCGGATTCCTGGATCGAGGAGCAGCCGTTGCTGTAGCGGGATTTGACATCCGCGACGCCGTCCAGCTGAATGTAGCCGGCGGACGCCGCAGCCGGGCGTCCCGCGATGCAAACCGCGAGCAATAGAAGTATCCAGGCTGCGCGCCGCATCCACGGTGCTTCGCTGACCGCCTGGAAATTGATTAAGCGACGCCGGATCAAAGCGGTAGTGGCCGGTCGCCGGGTTTGAACGCCTGCTTGGGAAATGATTTTCGCATGCCTCCCGCAGTTTCAGGTCAAGGATAAGGCCAACCTATAGTATCACTAAATAAAACAAAGACAAAGATGCCGTTGGCGCGCACAAATATGGAACTGCGGATAATTTTGCTTTTTTTTGCAAAAAATTCGGTTATGGGGAATGTTTTCAGCGAGATTTTTTGATTGTGGCCGGCCTGAATATGCGATACATTTAAAAAACGCTACAATAAAAAATTGAAATTACACACGTTACCCTCCCAACACGTGAAGTCAGATTCAGCGCCGGAACTGAATTCAAGAGATTCTTCATTGGCACGGTCTGTTAGCCAAAAGGATAAAGTTTCATGACATCGAAAATTCTGGTTGCGGATGATTCCGTCACGATTCAAAAGATCGTGGCCATGGCCTTCGAAAACGAAGATGTGGTGGTGGAGGGAATCGGCAACGGAAAAGCCGCGTTTGAGAAGCTGCGAAATTTCACTCCCGATGTGGTGCTCGCCGATGTGGACATGCCCGGCTACAACGGCTTCGAGTTGAGCCGCCGGATCAAGGAATCGGACGAGTTCAAATCCGTATCTGTGCTGTTGCTGGCCAGCGACTTCGAAGATTTCAACGAAGGCCTGTTTCTCGAATCCCGCGCCGACGATCACATCTCCAAACCCTTCAAGTCCGACGACATCGTGCAAAAGGTCAAAGAGCTGTTGCAGCATCCGCCTGCAACCCTGCGCGACGGCGAATGGCAGAGCGAGATGGACGCACCGTGGGACGACGACGATGAGGAAGAAGAGATCCTCGCGCTCTCCGCAGACGATGTGATCGAAGAACCGTCCGCGCCCGCCGTACCGGAAAGCGACGCGACGTCTAAAATCCAGGCGGACATCGAAAAAGCCTTTGCGGAACCCGGCTGGGACGACGCGCCCAAAGCCGAACCCGCGCAGCCCTGGGAATCCGAAGAGGCAACGCCGTGGCAGGGCATGGAAAGCGATGACGCTCCGCCGCCCTGGGAAACCGCCGACGCGCTGAACGAAGACACGGACCCGCTTGCTGAGCAAACGCCGGCTGCAGAAGAGCCGGTGGAGGAAAAGCCGGAGGATTCCCGCGACGCGTTCGCATCCGAAAAAAAGCAGGACGCGGCCCCCTGGGGCGAACCGTCGCAAAGCGCTCCTTCCTATCAGGATCTGTCGTACGACGACGCGGGTTCGGGAGACCCGCTGGTGGCGTTGTCCACGGACGACGACATGGAGTTCGATCTTCCGGTCCCAATGGGAGAAAACAATGCCGCGCGCGAGGACGCCCGTGAAGAATACAAGGAACCTGCCGCTTCCTTCGACGAGCGGGAAGACGCGGCCGAGGAATCCCTGGAAGAAAGCGCCGGCGAAACCGAAGAGCCCGAGGCACCGGCGCGTCCGGTTTCCGCAGAGTCCCAGGCCATCGACGAAGCCATCGATGCGGTGAACGCGCTGAAGGAATACTCCGCCTCCATGCTGGATGAGCCGGATACCGGGCTGGGAATCGGATTTCAATCGGTGGAGATCAAGGGCGAACCCGAAACCTACGAGGATGAGGACTTCGACCCCACACTGGATCTGGAGTTGCCCTCTGAGGAAAGTTCGGAAGAATCGCCGCAATTGAACGATTCCGATTTCGGCATCGGTCTCGGCCTGCCTTCCGAGCAGAACGGGTCCCTGCAGAAAGTCTGGGACGAAGAGGACATGCTGTCCGGCATCGGCGAATCCGAAGAGACAGGTTCCGGTGAACTGGACGTGGTCTTTCATCCCGCCCCCGAGGCATTCCGCAGACCGCATTCGTGGTTGTCGGGAAACGATGAGAACGAATCCAAGGGCGCGGATTGGGATTTCGATGAAGCGATCGCCCCGGAGCCCGAGGATCTGCTGAGCAATCTGGTGATCCATCCTCTGCCGTCGCTTGCGGAAAACAAAAAGGCCGATTCGATCGCCGAGAGCCCGCGGGCATTTTCGCGCCCGGCCGTGCAGGAAGATTCCCGGATCACCGAAGAGCCGCGTCCGCAAGCGGTGGAAACGCCTCGCACGGAAATACCGATCGCGGAACCGGTGGAGGCGGCGGCTCCGGAACCGGCCGAAGCAACCACGCAACAAGGGGAGGAAGCGCACGCAATGGAAGACGAACGCATCAAGGAGGCGGTGAACGCGGAGGTCCGCAGGGTTCTGGAACAAACCATCGGCGCCACCGTGCAGAAGGAAATTTCTGGGTTGTCCGCAACCATCGTTCGTTCCGTGCGTGAGATTGTCCGAGAAATCACCCCCGGGATCGCCGAAGCGGTCATCAAGGCAGAGATCGAAAAGATCAAGAAAATGGAAGACGCATGATACGCCTGTCCCCCATCGCGGGGAAGAAACGGAAACCCTCTCCGATTCAAGACCGATAAAAAAATCATGCTGCAGACGCCGGAATGAAACCGGGCGTCGCAGGATGAACGGATCAACGCGCCGCCGCGACGCGGCCGCTGTTTCTTGCAACAACACCCCGTAGCGATGCTACCAACCTGGAAGCAAGGAAGACCCTCTCCTTGATTGTGTGATAACGACCATGGTGCAACTGGATAAAAAATACGATCCCAAACAAGTCGAAGAGCACTGGAACGCCTTCTGGCTGAAAAACAAGTTCGCGCACGCCGACGAAAACCGCGACGGCGAGCCCTACACCATCGTCATTCCCCCGCCCAACATCACGGGGTCCCTGCACATGGGGCATGCCTTCAACAACACGCTGCAGGACATCCTCATCCGCTGGCGGCGCATGCAGGGCTACAACACGCTGTGGCAGCCGGGCACCGACCATGCGGGCATTGCCACCCAGAACGTCGTGGAGCGGCAGCTGCACGCCGAGGGCACCGACCGCGAGGCCATCGGCCGCGAGGAATTCGTCAAGCGCGTGTGGAAATGGCGCGAGGAATCCGGCGGCACCATCGTCAACCAGCTCAAGAAACTCGGCTGCTCGCTCGACTGGGAGCGCGAACGGTTCACGATGGACGACGGGCTTTCCAAAGCGGTGCGCGAAGTGTTCGTCACATTGTACGAAGAGGGATTGATCTATCAGGGCAACTACATCATCAACTGGTGCCCGCGCTGCCAGACCGCCCTCTCCGATTTGGAAGTGGAGTACAAGGATGTGAGCGGCCATCTGTATCACGTGCGCTACCCGTTCAAGGACGAAGACCTCTTCCTCGTCGTCGCCACCACCCGGCCCGAGACGCTGCTGGGCGACACCGCCGTCGCCGTCTGCACCGGCGATGAGCGCCACGCCGCGCACAAAGGCAAAACGCTGATCGTGCCGCTGGCGGGCCGCGAGATCCCGCTCATCGAAGACGACTACGTGGACAGGGAATTCGGTTCCGGCGCGCTCAAGGTCACACCCGCGCACGATCCCAACGACTTTGAGATCGGCCAGCGGCACGACCTGCCCGCCGTCAACGTGATGAATCCCGACGGCACCATGAGCGAGGCGGCCGGCGAGGCCTACAAGGGGCTCGACCGCTTCGAATGCCGCAAGCGCGTGGTCGAGGATCTCAAATCCCGCGACCAGCTCGAAAAAGTGGAAGAGCACATGCACTCCGTGGGGCATTGCTACCGCTGCCACACCGTCGTCGAGCCATATCTTTCCAGGCAGTGGTTCGTGAAAACCAAACCGCTGGCCGAACCGGCGATGCAGGCGGTGAGAGACGGCACCATTGAGATCGTGCCCAAGTTCTGGGAAAAAACCTATTTCGAGTGGATGGAAAACATCCGCGACTGGTGCGTTTCGCGCCAGATCTGGTGGGGGCATCCGATTCCCGCGTGGACCTGCTCCGCCTGCAACGAACTCATCGTGGCGCGCGAGACCCCGTCAGCCTGCACCAAGTGTGGTGGCAAGGATCTCGTGCCGGAAACCGACGTGCTCGACACCTGGTTCAGCTCCGGCCTCTGGCCCTTTTCCACACTTGGCTGGCCCGAGGAGACGGAATCGCTCAAGCGCTTTTATCCGACGTCGGTGCTGTGCACCGGGTTCGACATCCTGTTTTTCTGGGTGGCGCGCATGATCATGCTGGGGCTCAAGATGCGCAACGACGTGCCGTTTCGCCACGTCTACATCCACGCCCTGATCCGCGATGCGGAAGGCCAGAAGATGAGCAAGACCAAGGGCAACGTCATCGATCCGTTGAGCATGATGGACGCCTACGGCACCGACGCGCTGCGTTTCACGCTGGCCGCGTTCGCCGCGCAGGGCCGCGACATCAAGCTCGCCGAAGACCGCATCGAAGGCTACCGCAATTTCTGCAACAAGCTGTGGAACGCCTCCCGCTTCGTGCTGATGAACCTCGGCGATTACACAGGCACCTGCAAGCTCAACGAGGACGTGCCGCTCAGCCCGGCGGAACGCTGGATTCTCAGCCGCCTCAACGCCGCCTGCCGCGATGTCAACGCCGCGCTGGAGCAGTTCAAATTCAACGACGCCGCGTCCGCCGTTTACAAATTCATCTGGAACGAGTACTGTGACTGGTTCATCGAGTTGTCGAAATCCTCGCTGTACAAAGAAGGGCCGCAGAAAAAGACGGCGCAGAACGTGCTCGTGCACGTTCTGGAAACCAGCCTGCGGCTCTTGCATCCGTTCATGCCGTTCATCACCGAAGAGATCTGGCAGAAGCTGCCGAAGGAAGGCGAGACCATCATGACCGCGCCCTTCCCGGAATTCGATCCGTCGCGCCGGGATGCGGAAATGGAAGAAGAGCTGGGACTGGTGATGGACGTGATCACCGGCGTGCGCAACATCCGCGGCGAGATGAATCTCAATCCGGGGCTCACCTTGAACCTGCTGATCAAGACCGGTGATCCCAAGCAGGAAGCCACCGTTTCAACCCACGTGAAATACATCCGCGAGCTGGCCCGGGTCGATCAGTTCACCGCCGGGGAGTCTATCGTCAAGCCGAAAGTGGCGGCGTCGTCGATCCTGGACGGCATGGATCTCATTGTTCCATTGGAAGGTTTGATGAATTTCGATGAGGAAAAAAGCCGCGTCGAAAAAGAGTTGAAAAAAATAGAAAAAGACATCATAGTTTTAGATAAGAAGCTTTCCAATCCGAATTTTGTCGAGAAGGCGCCCGCCGAAGTCATCGAGAAGGACCGGCAGAGAAAGCAGACCCTTTCTGAAAAGCAAGCCAAACTCAAGGTTCATTTGCAAACGATTCAGCAGGCCATTTCCTGATCGCGTCAACGTCGGGAAACCGCCCGGACCCTATGGAAGCCAAAGTCAAACCGCTCACCCGAGAAGAAGTCTCCGACGAAGCGAAGTGGGACCTTTCCGGCCTGTACGCTTCCGGCCAGATGTGGCAGGCCGAATTTTCCGACCTGGAAAAAGAAGCGCAGGCCTACGCCAATCACCAGGGCAAGCTGGGAAAATCCGTGGACGCGCTCAAAGCCTGCATCGAGCTGGACATGAACGTCTCGCGCAAGCTCGAGCGGCTTTACACCTTCGCGCATTTGCGCAACGACGAGGACAAGACCAACACCGCGAACCAGGGCAACTTCGAAAAGATCGTGCGGCTGTACACGCAGGTGAGCCAGCACAGCAGCTTCATCAAATCCGAATTGATGGAGATCCCCGCAGACAAAATGCAGGCGATGCTGGACTCCAAGGACCTCGCGCCCTACAAATACCACATCGAGCGGATCCTGCGTTTTCGCGAGCACACGCTTTCGGAAAAGGAAGAGTCGCTGCTCGCCGCTTCGCAGGAGATGGCGCGCGCCGCCCGCGAAGGCTTCGACATGCTCGACAACGCCGACCTGAAACTCGGCAAGGTGAAAGACGACAAGGGCGAGGAAATCGAAATCACCCACGGCAATTTCCAGAGCCTGATGCAGAACTACGACCGGCGGGTGCGCCAGGAAACGTTCGCAACGTTTTATTCCGCCTACCAGGCGCATCAGTACACCTACGCTTCGCTGCTGGCGAGCAGCATCAAAAAGGATATGTTCTACGCACGCACCCGGCGTTTCCCATCGGTGCGCGGGCAGGCGCTGTTTTCCGAGAACATTCCCGAGAACGTCTACGACAGCCTGATCCAGAGCGTGCATGAAAACCTCACGCCGCTTTACCGTTATTTTGCCATCCGCAAGCGTCTGCTCAAGCTCGACGAGCTGCGCGTGTACGATCTCAGCGTGCCGCTCGTTACGGATTTTCACTGGCGCATGACCTACAACGAGGCGGTGGACAAAATCATGGACGCCCTGCAACCTTTGGGTGAGGAATATGTGCGGATTCTGAAAAAAGGGCTGATTGAAAACCGCTGGGTTGACCGATACGAAAACAAGGGCAAGCGCAGCGGCGCGTATTCATCCGGCTGTTACGATTCCCATCCCTTCATCCTGATGAATTACACCGAAGACAACATCAACAGCCTGTACACCCTGGCCCACGAGGCGGGCCATTCCATGCATTCGCATTACTCGCGCAAAAACCAGCCTTACCTGTACGCCGATTACACCATCTTCGTCGCGGAAGTGGCGTCCACCTTCAACGAAGCGCTGGTGACCCGGCACCTGCTGGGGCAGGACATCGACAAGGACATGAAAGTCTATCTGCTCTGCCGCGAGATCGATAACTTCCGCGGAACCCTGTACCGGCAGACCATGTTCGCCGAATTCGAGCACCGCATCTACGAGGCGGCGGAAAGCGGCAAGCCGCTGACGGTGGAGTCGTTCAAGCAGTTGTATGCGGATCTTCTCAAGCGTTATTTCGGCGACGGCGTCGTGCTGGACGAAGCGCTGTCTCTCGAATGCTTCCGCATCCCGCATTTTTATTTCAGCTTTTACGTCTACAAATACGCGACGGGGATCTCCGCCGCCTACGCGCTGGCGCAGCGGGTGCTGGAAGGCGGCGAGGTCGAGCTCGCCGATTACCTGAACTTTCTCAAATCCGGCGGTTCCAAATATCCCATCGAACTGCTGAAGGATGCGGGGGTGGACATGACCTCGCCTGAGCCCGTGCGCACGGCGCTGGAAAAATTTTCCGAGCTGGTGGATCAACTCGAAGCACTGACAAACTGAAAACCCGACCATGGTTGACCGATGATTGAACAAAATGGAATCAGGCGGGATCGGCCGGCCCCAACCAACGCTTCATACAAAAAAGGAAAGGCATCTTGAAAAACTCAAGCAATTCACGGCGCCCCGGCAACCGATCCCGTGATGGACACGGCCGCAACAACCAGGGCCGGTCTTCCAAAGCTACCTCCAACCGCGGCAACCCTTCCCGCGGCCGCGGCAACTCGGCCAAGGAGAACCACGCCCGTGCGGTGGAGCAGTGGATGTCGCCGACATCGCAGACCCTCACCTCGCACATCCCCATCATCAACAAGCGCGACCGTTCCGGTAAAAAGAACTCAGGCAAAAACGACAACTCCGGTTCCGGGAAAAACGGCGGCCGGAACCGCAATACGCAGGACCGTTCGCAAAGAAACGGAACCAATCCGCAGGCGAGAAACCGCAATCCGGGAAAAGAGGGCAGGGGCGGCCCGATGCAGCGCAGCGCACCGAAATCCGCCGCCTCCGCGCCACAAGGCAAGGGCCAGGCGCCCACCAAGCTGTTCGCCGGCCTGGATCCGTTCGAGTTGTTCTGCGCGTACCATCTGGGAATCGGTCCCGCAAAAAATTACAAACCGTCCAACATCAACGAAGTGGCGAACCGCTTTCAGAAAGATCCGGGAACCATCAAGCAGGCGCTGCAGGAATACGGCATGGACGCAGGCTCTCTGCTGGATCGGGATTTCGACATGGCGCTGGCCCAGCTCGACATCCAGGTGGCGCCCGAAGGCGTGGACCGGATCGAACTGGCCAAGTCGATCTATCAGGATTATTTGGATTCCCCGTATGTGAAACGGGACTGGAAGAAAATTCTGGAAGAAGACCGCAAGGAGAACCGGAAGATTTTCGGCTATTGATGCAAAGCGGATTCAGGAACCGTCGGGTTCCGCTTCCTCTTCCTCGTCGTCACCCCGCACAAAATTCAACCCCTCGCGCAGGATGCGGTCCTGCAGCCGCAGAGCCCGGCCGTTGCCGCAGGTCAGATCGTTCATGAGGATGGAGAACGCGAATTTCTCACCGTCGCGCGACTGGAAATAACCCGAGAGCGCGCTCACCCCGTTCAGGGTCCCCGTTTTCACACGCGCTTTCTGCGAGCCCTTCACGCCGTTCATGCGCTTTTTCACGTTGCCGTCCACCCCCATCACCCCGAGCGCGGAAATAAACTCCGGATACACGCCCAGATCTTTGCGCACGTCGTCGAGAACCTTGATGATCTGCTCCGGCGACAGGCGGCTGTTCCGCGACAGGCCCGAACCGTCGAGGATCGTGTAATCCTCCGGCGCGTAGCCCAGCTCCCCCATGTATTCGTCGATGATGCGGATGCCTTTTTCCGTCGTTCCGGGCGCACCGAACCGTCTGGCTCCCATGGTTTTTAAAATCTGTTCCGCGACGAAGTTGTTGCTGAACTTGTTCAGGCCGCGCAGCGCCAGC
Organism: Nitrospinales bacterium; assembly: GCA_965223345.1. Lineage (GTDB taxonomy): Bacteria > Nitrospinota > Nitrospinia > Nitrospinales > VA-1 > CBDCWG01. Next base: position 83,025 of record CBDCWG010000012.1, on the reverse strand, counting down.
GACAACGGCTCCGATTCGTGCTTGAGCAGCAGGCGCGCTTTCGCCGGCACCGGGGCCTGTCCGATGTCGCCGACCACTTCGATGCCGGCGCGCGTCAGGTATTCCCGGAACACGTTCACCGTGTACACGGTGGGGTCGCTGATGTTGACATAGTATTTCGATCGCGCTAGATTGGAGCGGATTCCGCCGCGCACGATGACTTCGTCGTAGCTTCCACGGTTCACCCGGTTGACCACCAGGCGGCCGCGCTTTCTCGGAGGCAGCGTTTCCGCGTGATTGCCCAGTTTGACGTAGTCGGTCTCCGGTTCCAGGATGACCAGGGGTTTTCCCCCCGGTGTTTTTCCCGCAGTAACATAGACGGTGACGGTGTTGAAGTTGAACGACAGCGCCCCCAGAGGCGCGTTGTAGGCCTCGGGGCCGGATACCGTGCTCCAGGTTTTGACGCGGGACACCGGATCGAAATAGGTCGCGTCGGCGAGGATGTTTCCCACGATTTTACGGATCGGCAGGTTTTCCAGCTCGGTGACCAGCAGCCACATCTGCTCGGTGACGAACTTGGGATCCCCGTAGCCTTTAATATAGAGGTCCCCGAACAGGGTGTCGCCGTCCAGCCTTCCCGTCGTGTACAGGCGGGTGGGGAAACGGTAATCCGGGCCCAGGTGTTTGAGCGCGACGGCGGTGGTGATGAGCTTCAGATTCGATGCGGGAATGAACAGTTCGTCCTTGCGTGTTTCATAGAGGATCTCTTCCCGGTCCAGCGAGTAGATCTCGATCCCGTAACGGTTTTTTTTCAGGCAGGGGTTGTCGAGAATGGCATCGAGGGCTTTCGCAAAGGATTCCGGATCCGCAAAGCCGGGAGAGGAAATGGAAAGGAAAGCGGCGCAGAGTGCGAAAGTGAGGCGAGATTTTAGCTTGAGGATGACCTCATTCATGCTATGAAATTTTACAGGCTAACGCTAAAGAATACAAACACCAAATAATCGGCAAGCAAAGCGGGAGCAAAATGGCGGGACGCGGCATCGGTCGAACACACAGCCGTCGCGGATTCATGAAAAAAATTCCTTTTGGAATTGCTAAAGGAGACATCCCATGCTCGACTTCACGCACATCAAATACGGCGTCCTGATTTCCATCATCGCCATCCTGTTCGGCGGCTTGATGGGTCTTTCCTTCGGCTGCTGCGAGGACAGCATCAAAGGTTCGTTCAAGTCCAGCGCCGCGGAGGTGCTCAATGAGAAATACGGCGGCGCGCAGGAAAAAGCCGACGCGGTCGCGAAAAAAGCCTGGGTCTACATGAAACGGGCTCACCTGCATTCGCAGACCATGGGCGTGATCGCCATCGCGTTTGCCCTGTTGATCGCCTGGTTGAAGTTTCCCGCGCGTTTCCAGATGGTCGTCTCGATCCTCGGCGGCCTGGGCAGCCTCGGCTACGGGTTTTTCTGGCTGCTGGCCGGCGCCATCGCTCCCGGAATGGGGTCCACCGGCGCCGCCAAGGAGGCCGTGGGACTGATAGCGCAGGTTTCCGGTGCGGCGTTTTTTCTCTCGGCACTGGCCGTGTTCGGGATGCTGGTATACAGAATGTTTGTGTCTCGCCCTCAGGAAGACCCGTCCGGCGGTTCGGCTTGACCTTCCTGCATCGCAACCCTTTTCTTAAGAACAAATAGTTATGAACTACGATCTGGTGGGAATCGGCAACGCGTTGGTGGACATCGAAATCCGTGTCGAAGACGCGTTCATTGAAAATAACCAACTGACCAAGGGAGGCATGACGCTCTACACTTCCGAGCAACAGCAGGAAGTGCTGAACAGCCTCGCAGGAAGCTCGCAGAAAGTCGCCTCCGGCGGTTCCGCCGCCAACACCGTGCACGGAGCCAAGGTGCTGGGTTCCGCGACCTACTATCTGGGCCGCGTCGCCGACGACGATTACGGCCGTCATTACACGCAGGACATGCAGGTGTGCGGCGTCGGTTTCCCCGGCCCCAGTGCCGAAACCAACGGCACGGGCACCTGCATCGTGCTCATCACCCCCGATTCCGAGCGCACCATGCTCACCCATCTCGGCGTGTCCTCCAACCTGCATCCCGAGAACGTGGACGCGACCATCGTGAAAAACGCTCAGGTGGTGTACATCGAGGGCTATCTGTGGACCGGCGACGAGACCCGCGAAGCCGCGTTGAAGATGGCCGAGATCGCAAAGAAGAACGGCATCCCGGTGGCCTTCACGCTCAGCGACGCGTTCGTCGTCAACGCCTTCAAGGAAGGCCTCATCGATTTCATCCGCTGGAACGTGGACATCCTGTTCTGCAACGAACCGGAATCGGTGGCGATCGCCGAAACGGACGACCTGGAAGTGGCCTTCAAAAAACTCAAAGGCATGGCGGAAACCGTGTTCATGACACGGGGCGGTAACGGTTCCTGGGTGGGGAACGGACAACACGAAAAAATCCCCGTGCGCACGTTCCCGGTGACGCCTGTGGACACCACCGGCGCCGGCGACCTGTTCGCGGCGGGAGCCCTGCACGGAATCATCCAGAAACACACACTCGAAGAATCGGCGATCCTCGGGTCCTACTGCGCCGCGCAGGTGGTGACCCACCTGGGGGGACGCATGCCCGTGCACGCGCACAACGATGTGTCCCAGATCCTGAGCGCGTACGAGGAACTGGAAGGCAACAACGGAATCGGATTTTAGTTTGAGTTCGCTTTGACCGCCGCAGGCGGGGCCACCTGGGTACGGTGGTATGCGGTCCAGACGTCGCAGTGGCCGCGCGCGAACGCCTCGAAGCCCATCAAGCGTTCGCCCCAGTCCTTTTTCAGGATCCGGTAACAGGTCTCCGCCACCGCGTCGTAATATTCCCCGAACTGACGCTTCACGTCCCGGGTTTTCGAGCGGGCGCGCACAGACTCAAAGCTCACCTTTTTCAGCGCCGCGGCGTTTGCCCGTTTGGACGCGTAATAATAATCCAGCACTTCCTGCATCTCCTCCATGCTGCCGGGGCGGTGCAAATGCCCGGCGACGTACACCGTGAAATCGAGCGCCAGCGCGCGTTCGATGCCCTTGATCTGGCGGTAGATGTCCACCGTGGTGAAATTTTTGAACGGCACCGCCCGCGGCGTGGCCACATCCACGTACATCAGCACCTTGCGTTGCGGCAGGTGGATGAGGATGTTGCCCTTGCCGTGCCCTTCGCCCGGATAGGCCAGATCGACCTGGATTCCCCCCAGTGACAGGCTGTAATTTTCACCGAAACTGATGTTGGGCACCGGGCGGTACGGGTCCTTGTACAACTTGAGGAGTTCGGTGGTCTCTTTCTGCGCGACGATCTGCGCGTCCTTGGAAAACAGATAGGCGTCGCCGATGTGGTCCAGATGCGCGTGCGAGTAGATCAGAAACTTCACCGGCATGTCGGTGGTTTCCCGGATCGCCTTTTTCAACGCTTCGCCCTGGCCGCGGATCGGATCGATCAGGATGACCCCTTCCGACGTGGCGACGAACATCGTGTTGTAAACGCCGGTGGAAAAAAAATACACATCCCGGGCGATGGACTTGATCAGGTATCCCTTGGGCCCCAGAAGCGGCGAGGTTTCCACGTAGCCGTCCGGCACGAACGCATCGCGGCCCCCGGCGCCGTTGCGGGAGGATTCCTGCGGCGGGAGCACGCAGGCGGACAAACTCAGGGCGGTCCCCGTCATCCATAAAAAAAGCCCGCGCAGACCGTGTGCGGGGCGAGGAAATTTCATTTGCAAAGCCGGAAACCGGCGGGAACGCCCTGAAAGTCGCGCGTAGTTTAGCCGTGTGAAACCCATGAAAAAATTATCCTTTGAAGTTTAAAGACTTTTCGGTTTTTTGCCGCGTTAAGATTATACTTTTTAAGCCGTTTTTGGTAGACTTTGTTTCGCCGATCCGATATCGTTGAAAACCCACACCTAATCGCAGATCTGTCTGGATGGTATGCCGGAGCCCGAACAGCGATGCATTGAAAGGAGGTCACAATGAAACGATTCACGGTCAGTCTGTCGGCCCTTGCCCTTATTTTATGGATAACCGGATGCGGCACCGTGGGAAAAGACTTTGAAAGCGACAAGGTGCAGAACATCCAGAAAAACGTGACCACCCAGTCCGAGGTGCTCGACTGGTTTGGCATTCCGTTCAAGGAAGGCCTGGAAAACGAACACGTCATGTGGACCTACCAGTACGACCAGTGGAATGCGTTTTCCGACACCCAGTCCAAAGACCTTGTGATCCTGTTCGATGAGAACAACATCGTCAAAGCGTACCGCTTCACCTCCAGCCTCGACGAATGACCCTTTCCTGAAATAGTAATCCGGCCCGGCGTCGCCGTCGGGTTGTCCGAAAATCCGGGACGCGGTACCATGAGGCGCGCTGCCCACAAGGACGTGCGGGAGGACATCGATTCGGTCTCCGACCGCAATTCAACCCGCTGGCCCCTGTACCGTACGGATGAAGAAAATCGCCCTGATCGTTTACGATTTCGACGGCACCCTGGTCGATACTCTCAAAGACATCGCCCTTTCCGTCAATCTGGCGCTCGAAGAGCTTGGCTTTGCCAGCCTGGACACCGAAACCATCAAACGCTGCGTCGGCAGCGGCGTCGCCATGCTCATGACCCGCGCCCTGAACGGCACCGGCTTTGCGGACATCGACCGCGCCGTGTCCCTGTTCCGCAAGCATTACGCCGAGCACCTGATGGACCACACCCGGTTTTACCCCAACGGCCGCGAAGTGCTCAAGCGGTTCGCATCCAGGACCCAGGCCATCTGCTCCAACAAGCCCGAGGATTTCGTGCGCAAGATCCTCGTCCATTTGAACAGTGACCATTTTTTTCAAGCCGTCATCGGCGGTGACACGTTCCCAACGCGCAAACCCGATCCCGAAGGCATCCAGCATCTGCTCCGCCGCTTCGACGTGGCGCCCGAGCAGGTCCTCATGGTGGGAGACAGCGCGCTGGACATCGAGACCGGGAAAAAAGCCGGCGTCCACACCTGCGCCGTCACCTACGGCCTCGGCGACCGTGCGGCCCTGCTGGACCTCAAACCCGACCTCGTCATCGACGATCTGGGCGAATTGTTCGATCGCATCGATTGAGAAAAGGGGCTATGAACGCAAAGCCGTTTGAATCCATTCTGAACTGGAAACACCTTTGCGTGCTGTTGCCTGGCATCGTCGCGTTGACACCCGGCGCAATCCTGCACGCGCAGGAAGGACCGGCGGTTTCTCCAATTTCTCTTTTCATCCTGTAACCCTGTCCAATTCCCCTCCAGGGGCTGGACGGGTTGACATTGCAACTCACCGAACCTAAAATCACCCGACCGGATGAAGCCTGCAAAAGACATCAGTAAAATCTATCTCATCGCCATCTGCGGCACCGGCATGGCCTCGCTCGCCGGTCTGTTGAAAGAAGCCGGCTACGACGTCACCGGTTCCGACAACAACGTCTACCCTCCCATGAGCACCCTGCTCGCCGATCTCGCCATTCCCGTCAACAACGGTTTCAAACGCGAGCACATAAACGGAGACATCGACCTCGTCATCGTCGGCAACGCAGTTTCCAAAACCAACGAGGAAGTGCAGGCGGTGCTGGAGCAGAACATCCCCTACACCTCGTTTCCCGAAGCCCTGAACCGGTTTTTTCTCGGCGAACGCAAATCGCTCGTGGTCGCCGGGACGCACGGAAAGACCACCACCACCTCGCTGTTGTCCTGGGTGCTGCACGACTGCGGCGCGAAACCGGGCTTCATGGTGGGCGGCTGGCTGAAAAACTTCGACCGCAATTACCGCGTCCCGCAAGGCGATGTGTTCGTGACCGAAGGCGACGAATACGACACCGCTTTTTTCGACAAGGGGTCCAAGTTCCTGCACTACCGGCCGCACGCCGCCATCCTGACCGGTGTGGAGTTCGACCATGCGGATATTTTCCGCGACCTCGACCACATGAAATCGTCGTTTCGAAAATTCGTAGAAATTATCGACCCCGGGGGCTTTTTGCTGGTAAGATCTCCAGATCCTCATGCGGACACTGTTCTGGACCCAGCCCGCTGTTCCGTCGAGCGTTACGGGTTTTCCCCGGACGCCGACTGGTGCGCGAAGGACTACCGCCAGGACGGGGGCATCGGCCGCTTCGATCTCGTGCATCGGGGGCGCAAAATGGGAACCGTGCGGCTGCCCATGATGGGCAAACACAATGCCGAAAACGCCGTTGCCGTGGCCGCACTCGCCATCCGGCTCGGGTTGCCGGCTGAAAAAGTGTGCGCCGCCTTTGCCGGGTTTTCCGGCATCAAGCGGCGGCAGGAGATCGTGGGGGAAAAGAACGGCGTTGCGGTGATCGACGATTTCGCCCATCACCCGACGGCCATCGCCCTGACGCTGGAAGCGGTGAAACAGGCCTATCCCGGCGGCCGCGTGTTCGCGGTGTTCGAACCGCGTTCGGCCACCTCGCGCCGCAACGTGTTTCAGGACCAGTTCCCCGCAAGTTTCCGCGCGGCCGACGACGTCGTGATCGCCGGTCTGTTCGCACCGGAAAAAATCGATCCTGAAGATCGGCTCGATCCGGACAAGGTGGTGGCGGACATCCGGGCGTTGGGCGGCAACGCCCACCACATCGCGGATGTGGAGGCGATCGTCGAGCACGTGGTTTCAAACGCCCGGCCCAAGGACGTGGTGCTGGTGATGTCGTCCGGCGGGTTCGGGGGCATCCATCAAAAACTGCTCAACCGTTTGTAGAATGTGAACGCGCACAATCCAAATCAGGGGATCCAGGTGGAAAACCCCGTGAAAACCTACGGACAGTTGAAGCTGGAGCTGATCCAGAAGGGCGTGGTGCTGCCGCAGGAACTGCTCGCGCGTCCCGAAGTTGCGGCGGGCGTGTGTCCCGGACAGCCGGGAGAAGAGATCGCGCTGGCGCTGGCGGAAAACTTCATCGTCAAGGCGAGGCTCAAGGATCCGCAGAACGGCCGCATCCGGCTCGCCCTGCAAAAGGACGCGCTGGTGCTGGACCCCGGCGACGAGGAGGTCGGCGTCGTACCGCTGCCGGAATTTTTGAAGAAACAGATGAACGAGCGCACCCCGGTCTCCGAGAACATCTGCCTGGACGGGTACTGCCTCAACGTGTTTCTGCGCGCGATGGATAAAGGCGCCCGGCTCAGCATGGATCTCAAAACCATCCTTTCCGTGGTGGAATCCGCGTTCGAAGAGGGCGCCGCCGATCTGTTGCAGCTCAACATGGACGACACCCAGGACCGGGACCGCGGCTTTCAACTGCTCGCGCCGGTGGTCGCGGCGATCAAGAAAAAATTCAAGACGTTTGTCGCGCTCAAGGGCTTTCCGCCCAAGGACAAGCAGGTCATCGATTTCATGTACGCATCCGGCATCGACCTGTTGGATTTTCCCCTCGGCGGCTTTGCCGGTTCCGATCCCACAGGCGACATCCACCCCGAGCACCGCGTGCATGACGCCCTCGAATACGCCGTGGGCATTTTTCCTCCGGGAACCGTGTGGACCGAACTGGTTCTGGGCGCCGACCCCCTGGAAATGGTGAAAAAGCGCATCGATTTTATTTGCGAGCGCGGGGTGCTTCCGCAACTGCGGCTCTTGCCGTCGAGCATGAACACCGGAAAGGACTACTGGCGGGTGAAGGAAGTGGTGCGGCACATGCAGCAGACCGTCCTCGCCCGGAAAATTCCCCTCAAGTGGCTGTATCCCAACTGCCGCTCCGTCAGCCCCCTGGATGCGGCTTTTTTCATCGAACCGCCTGAGAAAGCCGGGCTTGCAGCCAAGCCCGTGTACCGGTCCCGCCTCAGCAAAAAAGCCTCCGAGGGATTCGCGGCGTTTCGGCGCAAGCTGAGGATCAAAAACGTCAGCGACTCCTACGAATCGGCCGGTTTGTGAGCGAATCGCTGTAAGTTCGACGGCTTTTTTCCGACGAAGCAGGACCGGCCGGCGCGTGTTGAATCCGGGATAACCCTTTGCTAAAGTGAACCGATGGATGACAGGGTGAAATTTACAGGCTCCGCCGCGAAAAAAACGGCGGTGAAGGTTCCGGAAGTGCCCCTCGTGCGCCTGGAGACGCTGTGGATGCAGGTGGGCGGCACGCTGTGCAACCTGCAATGCAGCCATTGTTTCATCAGCTGCGGTCCCCAGAACGACACGCACGAGATGATGACCCTGGAGGAAGTGCGGGCCCGGCTGGACGAATCCAGGTCTCTCGGCGTCAAGGATTATTACATCACCGGCGGCGAGGTGTTCATCAACCCGGAAATCTTCGAGATCCTGGAAGCCATCCTCGCATGCGGCCCCCTCGACGTGCTCACCAACGGAACCCTGATCACGCCCGAAAAAGCCCAACGCCTTGAAGACATCCAGGCGCGCGCGCCGCACCCCTTGCAGTTTCGCGTCAGCATGGAGAGCTTCGAGGAAGAGGCGAACAACAAGGTGCGCGGCAAGGACGCATTCCGCCGCGCCGTCGATGGCATCCGCAACCTGGCGCAGCATGGATTTTCGCCCATCCTGACGATCACCCGCAGCTGGGACGAGGCAGACGACGCCAGAATGGAAACGCAATTTTTGCGTTTTTTACAGGAGAACGACGTGCCGAAGCCGCGCATCAAAATCCTGCCCGGTTTTCTGCTCGGACGCCTGGCGGAAAACATCCGCCAGTATGACGACGACGAGCACGTCACCGAAAAATGTTTCGAATCCTACGACATCACCAATTTGCAATGCTCGACCTCGCGCATGGCCGCCAAAACCGGCGTCTACGTCTGCCCCATCCTGGTCGATAAAGACGAAGCGCGCATGGGAAACACGATCGCGGACACCCTGCGCCCCTTTCCCCTGGCCCATTCCGCCTGCTACACCTGCCGGGTCACCGGCATGACCTGCAAATCCGAATAACGCCAACGCCCGTCCAATCCCTTGCGCCGTCTGCGTCCGTTCACCGCCGCGCCGTGAAACAACAGTTGAGTCGTTCGTGAAAAGCGTGATAGCATTGCCGAGGTTTCACGCAAACACAACGCGCTCACCCGTCTCACAAGGCAGCGGTGCGGGCGCGCGACTCTCAACACACCAAGGACACATTCATGGCCCTCATGCATTCCACGATGGTTCCTCTGGGAACCCCGGCGCACGATTTTTCTCTGCCCGGCACCGATGGAAGCACCTACAACCTCGCCCGTTTTCAGGACTCGGCTGTGCTGGTGATCGTATTCATGTGCAATCATTGCCCGTACGTGAAAGCCGTTCTGGACCGGTTGATCGCGCTGCAGAACGAGACCCGCGCCCGCGGCGTGCAGTTTGTCGGCATCAATCCCAACGATGCGGTGCGCTATCCCGACGATTCGCTGGAAAACATGCAGAAGCTGGTGAAGGAAAAAAAACTGCCGTTTCCGTATCTGGTCGATGCGAGCCAGAGCGTCGCGCGCCGGTACGATGCGGTGTGCACGCCGGACATCTATGTGTACGGGCGCGAGCGCACCCTGAAATACCGGGGACGGATCGACGACAACTGGAAAGAGCCCGACAAGGTGACGCGCCGGGATCTCAAAGAGGCCATCGACAATCTGCTCGCGGAGCGGGAGCTGGCCAGCGAGCAGATCCCTTCCATGGGCTGTTCCATCAAATGGAAAGAGTGACAGGAAAGACACGATGAATCTGAATCGAAAGTGGCTGTTCATCCTCGCGGGTATCGTCATCGTCGGCTCCATGTTCGCCGAGAGGATCCTGGGATTTTATTTTGATCTGCTGTGGTTCGAGAACCTCGGCTTTCAATCGGTGCTGTGGACCGTTCTCGGGTCGCAGCTGGGTTTCGGGCTGCTGGTGGGCGTTGCGTTTTTCCTGCTCACCTTCGGCGCCATCCGCTCCGCGTTCAACAAGACCTCGCACCTTCCGGTGCTGCTTTCCGATGCGGCGCGCAGGGAAGTGCCGCTGCTCGATCTGCTGGCGTCCAACCTGAAGCCGCTGACATTCCTGGCGCCGCTGGTGATCTCCGTCATGGTCGGCCTCATCATGACGGATCAATGGGATGTGCCGCTGAAATTCGTGAACGGGGTGGAGTTCGGCAGCGCCGATCCCATTTTCAACAAGGACTACGGTTTTTACCTGTTCTCGCTGCCGCTGTGGATGCTGATCAAATCCTTTCTGTGGGCCGCCCTCATCATCGTGGCGCTCGGAATCGGGATGATTTTTTTCTTCAAGCAGTTCATTTACGTGAGCCCCACCGGCGTCCAGATCCTGCCCGAGGCGCGCCGCACCCTGCTGATGCTCGCCGGGTTCGCGTTTTTGCTGCTCGCCGCGGAATTTTATCTCGACCGCTACGCCCTGTTGACCCAGGGAAATTCCGTCGTCACCGGGATCGGTTACGCAGACGACAACGGCCGGCTGCCCATTCTCTACATCCAGGTTCTGATTTCTCTGGTGGGCGCGGCGCTCAGCTTTTTCGGCGTCATCGCCCCCGGCTTCAAGAAAGTGATCATCGCCGCCGGCGCGCTGGGCGTTTTTTACGTGGCGGGAAATTTTTATCCCAACCTGCTGCAGAAATTCATCGTCGCCCCCAACGAGCTGATCAAGGAGACGCCGTACATCGAGCACACCATCGCGGGCACGCTCAAGGCGTTCGGGCTGGATGAGACCGAAACCAACGTGCTGGCCGGCTCCGAATCGCTGACGTCCGAGAGCATCCAGGCCAACGCCGCCACCATCGAGAACATCCGCCTGTGGGACCAGGCGCCGCTGCTCGACACGCTCGGGCAGATTCAGGAGATCCGCACGTACTACCAGTTCAACTCGGTGGACAACGACCGCTACCTGATCGACGGCACCTACCGCCAGACCCTGCTGTCGCCGCGGGAACTGCTGTCGAGCAGCCTGCCGAACCGCACCTGGATCAACGAGCACCTCACCTTCACGCACGGATACGGCGTGTCCCTGATTCCCGTGAACGAAGTGACGCCCGAGGGCCTGCCCGTGTTGTTCATCAAGGACATCCCGCCGCAATCCAGCGTCGATCTCAAGGTGGAACGGCCGGAGATCTATTTCGGCGAGCTGTCCAACGACCACGTGTTCGTCAACACGGACACCGAGGAGTTCGACTACCCCCAGGGAGAGAAAAACGTCTACAAAAACTACGAGGGCTCCGGCGGGTTCGCCGTCGGGTCGTTCATCCGCAAAGCCCTGCTGGCGGCGCACTTCAAGACGCTGAAGATTCTTTTTTCCCAGGACATCCACAGCGAAAGCCGGGTGCTGATGTACCGCCACATCTCCGACCGCGTCGCCCGCGTGGCACCGTTTCTGATGCTGGACAACGATCCCTACCTGGTGATCTCCGAAGGCCGGCTGCTCTGGATCTACGACACCTACACGGTGAGCGACCGGTTTCCCTACTCGCAGATGATCTCGCTCGGCAACTACGTGCGCAATTCCGTCAAGGTGGTGATCGACGCCTACGACGGCACCATGGATTTTTACATCGCCGATCCCGACGACCCGATCATCCTCACCTACCGCAGCATCTTCCCGGAGTTGTTCAAGGACATGGAGGCGATGCCCGAGGATCTGAAAAACCACATCCGCTATCCCTCCGACCTGTTCACCATCCAGACCTTCATCTACGCCACCTACCACATGAAAACCCCACAGGTGTTTTACAACAAGGAAGATCAGTGGGAGATCCCCGAGATCGACGGCAGGCGCATGCAGCCGTATTACACCATCATGAAACTGCCGTCCAAGGAGAAGGAGGAATACATCCTGATGCTGCCGTTCACGCCGCGCGGCAAAAGCAACCTCTCCGCCTGGATGGTGGCGCGCAGCGACGGCGAGCAGTACGGCAAGCTGGTGGTGTACAATTTCCCCAAACAGAAACTGATCTACGGCCCCAGCCAGATCGTCGCCCGTATCAATCAGGACGCCGAGATCTCGCGCCAGATCTCGCTGTGGGACCAGCGCGGCTCCAGCGTCATCCAGGGCACCCTGCTCGTCATTCCGATCCAGGAATCGCTGATCTATGTGCGTCCCCTGTACCTGAAAGCCGACGCGGGCAAGATCCCGGAGCTCAAGCGCGTCATCGTCGGCTACGAGGACAACATCGCCATGGAGCGCACGCTGGATGAAGCGCTGGAGAAGATCTTCGGCGGCCTCATGGGCACGCCCGGCTTCGAGCCCGCGCCCCGGGTCGCAGAGGAAAGGGATCCCGAAGCGGCCGATGCGCCATCGGCGGCGCTGGCGAATGTGAAGTTGAACGCCTCGGATTACACGCGCATCAAAAAGTACTTCGACCGCATCGTCGCGTCGCAGCAGGAGCTCGACCGCTCGATGGCCGACTACAAGAAGGACCTGGATGCGTTGGGGGAAATTCTGGAGTCCGCTGTGCAGGAACAGCCGGAGGCCCCGGCGCCCGCGCCGGCAGAGGAATGATCAGGAACGCTCTTCGCCGAACAGGCTGAGCTGATGGATGTCCGGCAGCATCTCGGAACTTTGCACCGGGTACTTGCCGTCGAAACAGGCGGTGCAGTAATCGCCGCTTCTCTCCTTGAACACGCTGAGCATTTTTTCGACGCTCAGGTACTCCACCGTGTCGGCCTGCAGGAACTTCCGGATCTCATCCATCGTGTGCGTGGAAGCGATCAGTTCCATCTTGGTGGGGGTGTCGATCCCGTAATAGCAGGGAAACAGGATCGGCGGCGAGCTGATGCGCACGTGCACTTCCTTTGCGCCGGCGTCGCGCAGCATTTTCACGATCTTGCGGCTCGTCGTGCCGCGCACGATGGAATCGTCGATGATGACGATGCGTTTGCCTTCGATCACCTCCCGCACCGCGTTCAGCTTCACCTTGACCCCGAAATGCCGGATCTGCGATTTGGGTTCGATGAACGTCCGCCCCACATAGTGGTTGCGGATCAGGCCCATCTCATAGGGGATACCCGACTCCGCGGAAAAACCCATCGACGAAAGCACGCCCGAGTCCGGCACCGGCACCACCAGATCCACATCCACCGGCGATTCCTGGGCCAGCGCGCGTCCCATGGCTTTGCGGACGCCGTACACATGCTCGTCGAACAGAAAGCTGTCCGGCCGTGAAAAATAGATGTGCTCGAACACGCATTGGCGTTTCTCCGCTTTCTGGAAGGGAAAGAACGACTGCAGCCCGTCGTCGTTGATCAGCAGCAGCTCGCCGGGTTCGATCTCGCGGATGTATTCCCCTTCGATCAGATCCAGCACACAGGATTCCGACGCCACCACGTAGCTGGAATCGAGCCTGCCCAGACAGAGAGGCCGAAACCCCTGCGGATCGCGGGCGGCGATCATCTCGTTTTCCGTCATCAGGATCAGCGAGTACGCACCCTGCACCTGCGCCAGCGCCGAAGCGGCCCGGTCCACGAAACTCGTCTCCCTGGCCTGCGCCATCAGGTGCACGATCACTTCGCTGTCGTTGGTGGACTGGAAAATCGAACCCGAAGCGCCCAGCTCCTCGCGGATGGACTGGGCGTTCACCAGATTGCCGTTGTGCCCGAGGGCCAGCGAACCTTCGGAATAATTGATCAGGCAGGGCTGCGCGTTCGACAGGGCGCTGTCGCCGGCGGTGGAATAGCGGTTGTGCCCCATCGCCATGCGGCCCGGCAGCTTGGTCAGCCGGTCGCTCTGGAAGATGTCGGCCACCAGCCCCATGCCCAGCTCCAGGTGCAGCTTGCCCTCGTCGCTGGACACGATGCCCGCGCTTTCCTGGCCGCGGTGCTGCAGCGCGTACAGGCCCAGATAGACCAGGTTGGCCGCTTCCGGGTGGCCGTACACACCCACCACGCCGCATTCTTCATGGAACTTGTCGAGCATAATCCTCCAGAACCCCCTGCCATAGGTTTTTCAGGTCGCGCACGTCTTCGCGGATGAACACGTTGCCGTTGATGCGAACCGTGAACGCGCCACCTCCCACTTCGCCGATTTGGGCAAACGGCACATCCTGCACGGCCGCTTTATTTTCGATCGCCTCCCGGGCGCTTTGGGGATAGGAAATGAGAATCCGGGACTGCGACTCCCCGAATAAAAGGGCGTCTTTTCTGAGTGTCGATTCCAGGTCGAGCGTCGCTCCCAGCGGGGCCTCAGGGCCGGTGATGCAGGATTCCGCCGCCGCCACGCCGAGTCCGCCTTCGGAACAATCGTGGGCCGAATGGATGAAACCGGCCCGAATCCATTCCAGGCACAAAGCCTGCACCGCCTTTTCGAGCTTTTTGTCCAGATGCGGGACTTTCCCGCGACACCCGCCGCCGGCCAGCTTGAGGTACTCGCTGCCGCCGATCTCCTCCAGGGTCAGCCCCAGAAGGCCGATCGCGTCGCCGGGGTTCTTGAACCACTGCGTGCAGTGGTCCGCCCGGTTTTCCAGCAGGCCCACCACCGAAACCGTGGGGGTCGGATAGATGGAAACGCCTTTAGTTTCATTATAAAGACTGACGTTGCCGCTGACCACAGGAATATCGAAATAGCGGCAGGCCTCGCCGATTCCCAGCACCGCCTGCTCGAACTGCCACATGATTTCCGGCCGTTCCGGATTGCCGAAATTGAGGCAATTGGTGAGGCCGATCGGCACGCCGCCCGAACAGACGATGTTGCGGGCGCATTCGGCGACGGCGATCTGTGCGCCCTGATGCGGGTCCAGGTAGCAGTAGCGGCTGTTGCAATCCACCGAAATCGCCACCGCTTTTTCGGTTTCCGGCACCCTGAGCACCGCCGCGTCCGAACCCGGCAGAACCAGCGTGTTGAGACGCACCATATGGTCGTATTGCCGGTACACCCACTCCCGGCTGGCGATGTTGGGCGAGGCCAGCAGTTTTTTCAGCCATTCGCCGCCCGATTGCGGTTCGGGCAGCGTGTTGAGATCCACATGCTCCACCTCGGCCAGGTAGTCGGGTTTGCGCGTCGGCCGCTTCACATCCAGTGCCCCGTCCACCACCGGCGACACCGGCAGCCGCACCACTTCTTCCCCTTCGTACTGGATCTTCACCAGCGGGTCTTCGGTCACCCGGCCGATCACCGCGCCGTCCAGATCCCATTTTTCCAGAATGGCGAGCGTTTCCGCTTCGTGCCCTTCTTCCACCACGAACAGCATGCGCTCCTGCGATTCGGACAGCAGAATCTCGTACGCCGTCATCCCCGTTTCCCGGAGCGGCACCTGCGAAAGATCGAACTCGATGCCGGTTCCCGCGCGTCCCGCCATTTCGAACGACGAGGAGGTCAGCCCGGCCGCACCCATGTCCTGCACGCCCACCACCCAGTCCTTTTTCATCAGTTCCAGGCTCGCCTCGATGAGCAGCTTTTCCGTGAAGGGGTCGCCCACCTGCACCGTTGGGCGTTTTTCCTCGGTCGTGTCGTCGAACTCCGCCGAAGCCAAGAGACTCGCGCCGTGGATGCCGTCGCGGCCGGTCTTCGAGCCGACGTAGATCACCGCGTTGCCCACGCCCCCCGCCGCGGCGCGGAACACCTTGTCCGCCTTCACCAGCCCGAGGCAGAACGCGTTGACCAGGATGTTGCCGTTGTAGCAGGCGTCGAAATAGATCTCGCCGCCCACCGTCGGCACGCCCGTGCAGTTGCCGTAGCTGGCGATGCCTTCCACCACGCCGTGCAGCAGGTAGCGCGTGCGCGGGTCGGTCAGCTCGCCGAAGCGCAGCGAGTTGAGCAGCGCGATCGGCCGCGCGCCCATCGTGAAGATGTCGCGCAGGATGCCGCCGACGCCCGTCGCCGCGCCCTGGTGCGGTTCGATGAAGGAGGGATGATTGTGGCTTTCGATTTTGAACGACACCGCCCAGCCGTCGCCGATGTCCACCACGCCGGCGTTTTCGCCCGGTCCCTCAATGACCCGCGGCCCTTCGGTGGGCAGCGTTTTCAGGTGCGGCCGCGAGCTTTTGTAGCTGCAGTGCTCGCTCCACATCACCGAAAAGATGCCCAGCTCCGTGAAATTGGGATGCCGGCCCAGAAGATCGACGATGCGCGCGAATTCCTGCGCTGTGAGGCCGTGTTCCTTGACCACCTCCAGCGTGACTTCGGGAAGTTTTGCGGATGAAGAAGCGGACACGGTCAACCGGATGCGATGAGGGATTGAAAGATGAGTTGTCCGTCCACATCCGGCCACAGCGGGTCGGCGCAGCGTTCCGGATGCGGCATCATGCCCAGCACGTTTTTTTGCTCGTTGGCGACCGCGGCGATGTTGTCCGCCGAGCCGTTCGGGTTCACCCGATCGGATACCCCGCCTTCCGGGTCCGAATAACGCAGCACGATCTGTCCATTGTCCTGCATGCGCTTTAGCAGGTCGTCCGGGGCGAAGTAGTTGCCGTCGTGGTGGGCGATGGGAATTTTCAGCACCGGTTTTTCGGCGCAGGCGCGGGTGAACGGCGTGTCGGCGGATTCGACGCGGGTGTGCACGTACTGGCAGATGAATTTCTGCGAACGGTTCTGCATCAACGCGCCCGGCAGCAGTCCTGATTCCACCAGGATCTGAAACCCGTTGCAGATCCCCAGCACCCGGCCGCCGCTGTTGGCGTAGCGGATCACCGATTTCATGACCGGGGAAAATTTCGCGATCGCACCGGCGCGCAGGTAGTCGCCGTAGGAAAACCCGCCCGGCAGCACGATGAAGTCGTAGCCCGAAAGATCGCCCGCATCCTTGTGCCAGATCCATTCGGTGGCGATCTCGAACACATGCTTCAGAATATGGTAGCAGTCGTGATCGCAGTTGGAGCCTGGGAAAACGACGATTCCGCACTTCATAACGATATCAAAGGGATCCCTTCATTCAGACGGGGAGAGGGTGATCCGGTAGGATTCGATCACCGTGTTGGCCAGAAGTTTTTCGCACATTTCCCGGACCCGCGCCTCCGCCTGCTCCTCGGAGCAGTCTTTCATCCGGACTTCCATGTACTTGCCCACGTTCACCTGGGTGACCTCGTCGTAGCCCAGATCGTTCAGCGCGTGGTGCACGGCTTTGCCCTGAGGGTCCAGAACCCCCTGTTTGTATGTCACTTGAATTTTGGCCAGCATTGCGAGTGAAGATTAACACAGAACCCGCAAAATGTCCTGCGTTCATTTGCGCAAACAGCGCGGCGCGGCGTGAGCACTGGCGCTGGCGGCGGCGGGAGGGTATGATACCACCTGCCCGGCACACGGCTTCCCCCAACCGCTGCGATTGCGACCCCATGCGCTTTTCCGCTTTGTTAACACGAACCATTTCCCCGGCCGCAAAATCCGGCCTTCTGGTTTTTGGCTTCTTTTTTTCCATCTACGCGTTCACCTCCCAGGGTTCGATTCAGTCCGCCGACGGCAAGATCATGTACCTGCTCACCCAGAGCCTCCTCGAGCGGGGATCGCTGGCGCACACCGAACAAGTTTCCTTGCAGGACCCCGACGGCGAAAAATATTCCAAGTATGGCGTCGGCATGAGCCTGCTCGCGGTGCCTTTTTACCTCGCGGGGAAAATGCTGGCGCAGCTTCTGGGCATTCCCGCGGGACAGGCGACGCTGTTTTGCGTCGGCATGCTCAACGCGTTCGTGACCGCGTTCAACTGCGCGCTGCTGCACCGCTTTGCGACGCACCGCTTCGGCTTCCGTGCGGGCACCGCCAACCTCCTGGCGCTGGCGTTCGGGCTTTCCAGCATCGCCTGGTATTATTCCGAGGATTTCATGAGTGAGCCCGCGACCACCGGCCTGCTGCTGGCGGCAGCGTATTGCCTGACCGGAGAGCACACGCTGGGCACTCGGCGTAGCCGCCTCCTCGCCGGGCTTTTTCTCGGCTGCGCCGCGACGACGCGGCTCGCCGCATTGGTGGCACTGCCGGGTTTTGTGCTCTACCTGCTCGCCCGCTGCGAGGGCGCGAACCGGGCATCGCTCAAGGCTTTCCTGCGCGAGACGGCGGCGCTTGCCGCTCCGGTGCTGGTCTTTTTGGCTGCGATCGGGATCTACAACCAGGTGCGGCTCGGCCATCCTCTGGAGACCGGCTACGAGAGCGGCTTCCAGCCGGATTTTTTCACCGGTTTTTTCGGGCTGTTGTTTTCTCCGGGCAAGTCGGTGTTCGTGTACAATCCCGTCCTGCTTTGCGGATGCCTGGCGCTGCCGCTGTTTTTCCGCAGCCGGCCGCAGGCGGCGATTCTGTTCGGCTGGATCGTCGCGGCGCACCTCATGCTGTTTTCCTTCTGGCACAGCTGGTACGGCGGTATGGGCTGGGGGTCGCGGTTGATGGCCGTCACGCTGCCGTTCTGGATCCTGCCGGTAGGGTTTCTCCTCGATAAGCCCGGCCTTGACTTGAAACGCGGTTTCGCCGCCGCCGTCGCACTGGGGATCGTTGTGCAGATCCCCTCGCTGATCGTGAACCCGGCGCGCTATCACTACGATCTGCGTGAGCGGTTTCCCGTTGAGGCCGAGCACCTGTTGCTGTACTCGCCGCTGCATTCCCCGGCGATCCAGCAGATCCGTCAGGTGGCCGTGGTGTTGAGCGGGCTTACGGACGAGGCGGCGATGCGCGAGCGGGTGGCTCTGGCGCAGGCCGGGAAGCGCTTTCTGGGCGGGGACAACCGCGAGGTGCTGGAAAAGGGGCTCGCCGTCAACGCGCCCAATTTCTGGTGGTATTATATGTACCGCTTCGGCTACCCGGCGCATGTCACCTTCGTCCCCGCGGCCCTGCTTTTGTTGTCCGCCTGGCTGTGCGGGGTTACAATGTTCCGGACTCACCGGCACAGGCCGTCTTTGCAATCGACAAACAGGAATCGAAAGAACGACCATGAAGAACAGATGGAACGACGCCGACGCGCAAGCCGCGGTGAAAACGTATGCCAACCATAACGAAGACATCGCCCTGCGCGTCTACACCTCGCGTCTCATCGGCGCCGACCCGGCGCTGGTGCTGCACGGCGGCGGCAACACATCGGTGAAGTCGGATGCAAAAAACCGCGTGGGCGAAGCCGTGCGCACGCTGTTCGTCAAGGGCAGCGGCTGGGACCTCGACACGCTGGAACCGCCGGGACTGCCGGGGGTGAAGCTGGAACCGTTGCTCAAACTGCGCGGCCTCGACAGCCTCAGCGATGAAGACATGGTCAACGAGCAGCGCATCAACCTGCTCGACGCCGCTTCACCCAACCCCTCTGTGGAAACGCTGCTGCACGCTTTTCTGCCGCACAAATTCGTCGATCATTCGCACGCCGACGCGATCCTGGTGATCGCCAACCAGCCCGACGTGAAGGCCCTGTGCGAGAAAATTTTTGCCGGAACCATCGGCTGGGTGCCCTACATCATGCCCGGCTTCCTGCTCGCCAAAGCTGCCGCCGAAGCCTACGAAGCCGATCCCAAGGTGAAAGGCCTGCTGCTGGAAAACCACGGCCTGTTCACCTTTGGTGAGACCGCGAAGGAGAGCTACGACCGGCACATCGAAGCGGTGACGCAGGCCGAGAAGTTCATAGCGGGCAAAAAAACGAAATCGCTGACGCCCGCAAACGGGGGCAACGGCGCGGACCCGTTGACGGCGCTCGCGCCGGTGCTGCGCGGCCTGTACGAGCGCGAGAGCGGCGTCTCCTGGGTCGTGCACCACCGCGAGGATCCCGAGGCGCGCGCGTTTTCGCAGAGCGCCGAATGCGAACGCTGGTCGCAGGTGGGAACGGCGACGCCCGATCACGTCATCCGCACCAAGCAGAAGCCGATGCTGTTGAGGGTCGATGCGGACGATCCGGCCAGGCTGCGTGAACAGGCCGCCAAAGCGCTTGAGGCGTACATCGCCGATTACCGCGACTACTTTCAAACCTGCAAGCAGTCAAAGGGCGTGGATAAAAAGGAACTCGATCCGCTGCCGCGCGTGCTGCTGGTGTCCGGGACCGGGCTCGTCACCATCGGCAAGAGCACGAAGGAAACGCGGATCGCCGCCGACATCTACCAGCACACCATCGACATCATTCGCAAAGCCTATTCCGTCGGCGAGTACACGCCGCTGAACGCGAGCGACCTGTTCGACATGGAGTACTGGTCGCTGGAGCAGGCGAAGCTCGGCAAGAACAAACCGAAAAAGCTGCAAGGAAAGATCGTGCTGATCACCGGCGCGGCGTCGGGGATCGGCCTCGCCACCGCGCGGCTGTTCGCAGTCAACGGCGCCAACCTGTTTGTCATCGACCGCGACGCGGACGCCCTGGCCGCCGCCAAAGACGCGCTGGTGAACGACACCGGCGCCAGCGTGACCGCCGCCGTGTGCGACGTCACCGACGAAGCGGCTGTGGCAAAAACATTTGAGACATTGATCCGCACCTACGGCGGGCTCGACATCCTCATCTCCAACGCCGGCAACGCGGTGCAGGGCAGGATCGGCGACGTGTCCTCACAGGAGCTGCGCGCCAGTTTCGATCTCAATTTTTTCGCCCACCAAAGCCTGGCGTCGCAGGCCGTGCGGATCTTTCTCGCGCAGGGGACCGGCGGCGCGCTGCTGTTCAACGCCTCGAAAGCCGCGTTCAACCCCGGCAAGGATTTCGGCCCCTACGCGCTGCCCAAGTCCGCCGTCGTCGCGCTCACCAAGCAATACGCCCTCGATTACGGCAAGGAGGGCATCCGCGCCAACGCCGTCAACGCAGACCGCGTGCGCACCGGCCTGTTCACCGAACAGGTGATAAAAGAACGCGCCGCCGCGCGCGGGCTGTCGCCCGACGATTATTTCAAGAACAACCTGCTGGAGCGGGAAGTCTACGACAGCGACGTGGCCCAGGGGTTTCTCGATCTGGCGCTGGCGGAAAAGACCACCGGCTCCATCCTGACCATCGACGGCGGCAACATCGCGGCCAGCCCCCGGTGACGTTCCCGTGGCGGAGCGCGACAAAAACAAAGAAGGCAAGAAGCCCAAGACGCCGGAGACGGAAGACGAGGCGCTGTGGCGCTCGGCCATGCAGGATGTGCGGCCGATAAAAAAAGAAGAACCCTCGTCCTCTGAAGAGCCCGAAGCGCCCGCCGGTCCCGCAGACCGCGAAGCGGACGTGCCCCCCGCGACCCCGACACAACCCCCCGATGAAAGCAAAGCACCGCCGCCCGCCGCCGGCATCGACCGCCGCACCGAGGAGAAGCTGCGTCAGGGCAGGTTCCGCATCGAAGGCACGCTCGACCTGCACGGCCATTCCAAGATCCAGGCGCACGACGAACTGGCGCGGTTCATCGAAGCGGGTTACGAAGCGGGACGGCGCTGTCTCTTGGTGATCACCGGCAAAGGAGGCGGCGTGCGGCAGGATGCGGAACATTTTTTCGAACCGGAAACCGGCGTGCTGAAAAGGCAGGTGCCGCAGTGGCTCAACGAGCCGCCGCTGGCGGCGAAAGTGATCGCCTTCACCCCGGCGCAACCGAAACACGGCGGCGACGGCGCGTTGTACGTGTATCTCAGACGAAAGAAAAAGGGGAGGTGAGCGGGGATTGCAGGAGGCGCATCACTCCCACTCGATGGTGCTCGGGGGTTTGGAACTGATGTCGTAGACGACGCGGTTCACGCCGGTGACTTCGTTGATGATGCGGTTGGAAAGTTTGCCCAGAAGATCGTAGGGCAGGTGCACCCAGTCGGCGGTCATGCCGTCGGAGCTGGTGACCGCGCGGATGCCGACCACGTTTTCGTAGGTGCGGGCGTCGCCCATGACGCCCACCGATTTGACCGGCAGCAGCACCGCGAACGCCTGCCACACTTTGTTGTACAGTCCCGCCGCCTTGATTTCCTCCAGCACGATCTTGTCCGCCGCGCGCAGCACATCCAGCCGTTCGCGCGTCACCACTTCCAGGATGCGGATGGCGAGCCCCGGTCCGGGAAAGGGCTGGCGGTTGATGATCTCTTCCGGGATGCCCAGCTCCCGCCCCAGGTTGCGCACCTCGTCCTTGAACAGTTCGCGCAGTGGTTCCAGCAGTTTGAAATCCATCTTCTCTGGCAGCCCGCCGACGTTGTGGTGCGTTTTGATCACCGCCGAGGGGCCCTTGTGCGAGACTGATTCGATGACGTCGGGATACAGCGTTCCCTGCGCCAGGTAGGTGAATTTCCCCAGCCGCGGCGCTTCGCGCTGGAACACGTCGATGAACACGTTGCCGATGATCTTGCGTTTCTCCTCCGGGTCGGTCACGCCCTCCAGGGCTTTGAGAAACTCTTCGGCCGCGTCCACCACTTCCAGGTTGATGTGAAAATTTTCCTTGAAAGTCTTGACCACCTTCTCCCGTTCCCCCGTCCGCAGAAGCCCGTTGTCGATGAAGATGCAGGTGAGGTTCTTGCCCAGCGCGCGGTGCACCAGCCGCGCCACCACCGAGGAATCGACGCCGCCGCTCAGCGCGCACAGGACCTTGGCCTTTTTCACCTTCTTTTTGATGTCGGTGATCATGAATTCGACCAGCGAATGGGTCTTCCAGTTCGCCTTGCAGCCGCAGATGCCGAACATGAAGTTTTCCAGGATCTTCTTCCCTTCGGTGGTGTGCACCACCTCCGGATGAAACTGCAGGCCGTAGGTTTTCGTCAGCGGTTTTTCCATCGCCGCGACGGGCGAGTTGGCGGTGAACGCCGTGGTCTTGAAGCCGATCGGCAGTTTCGAGATCTTGTCGCCGTGGCTCATCCACACGATCGACTTGTTGTTGACGCCGTTGAACAGGTGCGAGAATTCCTTGATCATCAGCTCGGCGCGGCCGAACTCGCTTTCCGGCGCCGGATCGACGGAGCCGTGCAGCAGGTGCGTGATGAGCTGCATGCCGTAGCAGATGCCCAGTATGGGAACCCCCAGTTCGAATATCCCGCGGTCGCACATCGGCGCGTCCGGCGCGAGCACGCTGGACGGGCCGCCGGACAGGATGATGCCTTTCGGCTTGAACTTCTTGATTTCGTCGAGGGAAAGGTCGTACGGGTGGATCTGGCAGTACACCTGGGATTCGCGCACCTTGCGCGCGATGTTCTGGGTGTATTGCGAACCGAAGTCGAGGATCAGAATTTCTTCGTTGTGCAGCGTGTCGGATCTCATGCGGTATCGAATCGAGATGGAGGAACAGGGAGCCCCGGGCCCGCTTGCCGCAGGGTGGGGCGGTTGAACTGCGTCGGCGAATCGGAAGCGGTCACGATCATTCGATATGGTAGTTGGGGGCTTCTTTGGTCACGATCACGTCGTGCACGTGGCTTTCCCGGAGTCCGGAAGGGGTGATCTTGATGAAGGTGGCGTCTTTGCGCAACGCTTCGATGTCCGCGCAGCCGCAGTAACCCATGGCCGCGCGCAGCCCGCCGAGGATCTGGTGCACGGTGAACGAAAGCGAACCGCGGTAGGGGATCCGCGCCTCGACGCCTTCGGGGACCAGTTTGCTCTCGGAGAGTTCCCGGTCCTGAAAGTAACGGTCGCCCGAGCCCTGGGACATCGCGCCGATCGACCCCATGCCCCGGTATTCCTTGTAGCTGCGTCCCTGATACAGGATCTTCTCGCCGGGGCTTTCTTCGGTGCCCGCAAACAGCGAGCCGATCATGACGCTGTGCGCGCCTGCGGCGATCGCCTTCGCGCTGTCTCCCGAATGCTTGATGCCGCCGTCGGAAATGACAGGCACGCCTTTTTTCTGCGCCACCTTCACGCATTCCGCGATCGCGGAGATCTGCGGCACGCCGACGCCCGTGACCACCCGCGTCGTACAGATCGATCCCGGGCCGATGCCCACCTTCACCGCATCGGCGCCGGCCTTGATGAGCGCCTCGGCGCCTTCCACCGTCGCCACGTTGCCACCGATGACCGGAAGGTCCGGGAAGTTCTGCTTGATTTCGCGGATTGACTGCAAGACCTTTTCCGAATGCCCGTGCGCGCTGTCGATCACCAGGACGTCCAGGCCGACGCGGATCAAATCTTCGGTCTGCTCCAGCGGGTTCTTGGCGACGCCCAGCGCCGCGCCCACCAGCAGGCGGCCTTTTTCATCCTTCGCCGCCATCGGGTACTTGCCGGCCTTTTCGATGTCCTTGATCGTCATCAGGCCCTTGAGGGTGCCGTGATCGTCCACCACCAGGAGCTTTTCGATGCGGTTGTCGTGCAGAAGCTGCTTGGATTTTTCCAGCGGCGTCCCTTCCGGGATCGTCACCAGATTGTCCTTGGTCATCAGCTCGCGGATCGGCCTTTCCAGATTGGTCTCGAAGCGCAGGTCGCGGTTGGTCAGAATGCCCGCCAGCTTGTTGTGGCTGTTGGTGATGGGGATGCCGGAGATGTTGTATTTTTCCATCACCTCCAGGGCTTCGGCGATTTTCTGTTCCGGCTCAAGGGTGATCGGGTCGTTGATCATGACGCTGACCGAGCGCTTGACCTTGTCCACCATCTTGCGCTGCAGATCCGGCGGCAGATTGCGGTGGATGATGCCGATGCCGCCCTCCTGCGCCAGGGCGATGGCGAGCTGCGTTTCGGTGACCGTGTCCATCGGCGAGGAAACCAGAGGACAGTTCAGCCGGATCGTGCGCGTCAGCTGGGTCGAGATGTCCACCTCGCCCGGCAGCACCTTGGAATGCGCCGGCAGCAGAAGCACATCGTCGAAAGTGAGATAGGTTTTTACTTTTTGGGGGTCCAGCATAACCTGTTCGGGAACGTTTGCGGTCGGTTCGGCACCGGTTGCAGGAAGCAAGATAAAGTTGTCATACTAGCACGCATCTTGTTTTAATTTTAACTAAAAATCAGCTCCTGTGTCAGCCCGTGTTAGCGATGGAAAAAAGAATTGATTTTCCGCGGTTTTTTTATAGTACCCACCCGCATCGCCTAAGCGCACGCGCAAAATCCCGCCGCCTCGCTTCATTATGCGTCTCCTTATTTTTCAATCCTGTGTTAACCTGAAAGGTATGAAACCCGATCAAAAAATCCACCGCATCGCCCTGTTTTTCGTTCTGCTCCTAACTTTTGCCGCAAGCCACGCGCACGCCGAGCGTTCCATTTTTGAGCCCGGCGAGACCAGCGCCTGGATGGGAACGTATTTCAAGGGCAAAAAGCTCGGCTTTTCGTTCGCCAAGATCGTGACCACCGAAGATGCCATGCACGTGAGTTCCAAGGTTTTCTTTCAGTTGAAAAACCAGGGCGTGAAGCAGACCACCACGTTTTCCCAGGAAACCGAGCTCACGCGTGAACTGGAGTTGAAGCGGTTTTCCCTGCTGCAGGAAATCATGGGCAGCCGCCAGAAGGTGGACGGCAGCCTGAAAGACGGCAAGCTCAATTACCGCGTCAGCGGGCTCGGGTTCGACAAGACCCAGAGCGTGGCCTTTCCCCCCCGGCACCCTGCCTTCCACCACGTTCCTGCTCAACATCGTCAAAGACGGGTTGCAGGTGGGAAAAAAAGGCAAGCGCACCGTCTTCATCGAACCGTTCCAGATGATGCTCGATCTGCACTACGAAGTTTTACGCAAGGAAACCGTCCCCTACGAAGGCCGCGACGTGGAAACCTACGTCCTGTCCAACAACATGGGGGGCATGACGTCCACCCTGTGGGTGACCGCAAACGGCATGGTGATGAAAGAAGTCACCTCGCAGGGGTTCGAGTCGCGCAAGGAATCCGAGCAGGTGGCGCAGAATCTGGACGACGACACGATGAGCATCAGCAGCCTCATCACGCTCAGCATCGTGAAAATCGCCGAAGAGATGAAACGCCCCGGCGAGAAACGCCAGCTCAAGATGAAGCTGTCGAAACTGAGCGCGCCCGACCTCATCCCGCAGGACCACAGGCAGAAAGTGCTGCGCTCCGAAAAAGCCGCCGACGGCACGCACGCCGCCGTGATCGTCGTGAACACCGAACCGGATAAGGTGGCGAAACCCACCGTGCGCCCGGTCGCCACCTTCAGCGATCCTCAGATGCTCGCGGACACGCCGGAAGTGCAGTCCAAACACCGGATGATCCAGACGCTCGCCAGGGAACTGGTGGGCGAGGTCCCCGACGCCTGGCAGGCGTCGCTCAAGATCAACCAGTGGGTGTACAAGAACCTGGAAAAATCGCTGGTGGACTCGGTGAGCGCCCTCAACGCGCTCAAGCAGCGCAAAGGCGAATGCCAGTCGCACACCTATCTGTTCACGGCGCTGGCACGCGCCGCGGGCATCCCCACGAAAATCGTCAACGGGCTGGTGTACTCACCCAAGTTCCAGGGATTCCTCTACCACGCCTGGCCGGAAGTGTACGTCGGCGAATGGCGGGCCCTCGACCCGACCTTCGGGCAGGACTTCGTCGATGCCACCCACATCAAACTGTCCGAAGGCGCGCGCGAAGGCCCGTTCAAGTTGATGGAATTCGTCGGCAAAGTGCAGATTCAGGTGCTCGAGAACTGATCGGCGAGAGC
The DNA here is from genome assembly GCA_965223345.1 of Nitrospinales bacterium. Taxonomy (GTDB): domain Bacteria; phylum Nitrospinota; class Nitrospinia; order Nitrospinales; family VA-1; genus CBDCWG01. The sequence continues at coordinate 56,732 of CBDCWG010000012.1, read as the reverse complement.
ATCCGCTTTCCATCCACTACCGCTCACCCAACTCCGGCAGGTTGCTTTTTCATGCTTCTGGTGTCGCCGAAATGGTTTCGCCTGTGACCGCTCCCGATACTCTCCACGTTCTGTAAACCTATCCTCAATGCTTTAGGTCCACATTCCCTCTCTTGCCCCGGAAAGTGGGTACCCGGCCGGATTTTTTTGCTCAAATTTTCGTTTTATTTTCGCTTTGTTTGCGGCACAATGAGCGCAGTTGCTTTTGCAGAAAGGGTGAACCGGTGCCGGGTTCCCCATGCAGAATTTTATTGACCCACCCCAACATCTTGTATATAGTTGTGCAAAGAAACACTAGATACAGCAGTTTGTTGATTTTCTTGGGGCAGTCAGCGCGGCACCGCATTCCTTGCGCCCTTGCTTGAGAGGGGGCGTTTCCTCTTTTTCAATCCCAGACCATCTTCATTTCTTTCGGAGCCATCTTATGCAAATCCACCGAAGCTTCACTCTCGAAAACCAGGACCCGTATCAGGGGATCAACTTCACCGATCGGGTTTCCAGGATCAACAACGCGGACGGTTCGGTGGTCTCCGAGATCAAGGCCGTGGTGGTGCCCGATTTCTGGTCGCAGGTGGCGGTGGACATCATGGCGCAGAAGTATTTCCGCAAAGCCGGAGTGCCGGCGCGTCTGAAAAAGAAAATGGAACCCGGCGTTCCCGAATGGCTCTGCCCCTCCGTGCCCGATGAAGAAGCCCTGCGCGCGCTGCCCGAGGACGAACGCTATGGGCGCGAAACCGATTCCCGCCAGGTGTTTCACCGCCTGGCCGGCTGCTGGACCTACTGGGGATGGAAGAACCGCTGCTTTGAGGACGAGTCGCACGCGCGCAACTATTACGATGAGATGCGTTTCATGCTGGCGAGGCAGTACGCCGCGCCCAATTCGCCGCAGTGGTTCAACACCGGCCTGCACTGGGCCTACGGCCTGGAAGGCCCCGCCCAGGGGCATTACTTCTACAATCCCGACAAGGGCGAGCTGCAGCAGTCCGAGAACGCATACGAGCATCCGCAGCCGCACGCCTGTTTCATCCTTTCGATCGAGGACGATCTGGTGGGCGAGGGCGGCATCATGGATCTGTGGCGGCAGGAAGCGCGCCTGTTCAAATACGGCTCCGGCACCGGCAGCAACTTTTCCAATCTGCGCGGTTCGGGCGAACCGCTTTCCGGCGGCGGCAAGTCCTCCGGCCTCATGAGCTTTCTGAAAATCGGCGACCGCGCCGCCGGCGCCATCAAGTCCGGCGGCACCACGCGGCGCGCGGCGAAGATGGTCACCCTCGACATCGACCATCCCGACATCGAGGAGTTCATCGACTGGAAAGTCAAAGAAGAGCGCAAGGTGGCGGCGCTGTCCACCGGCAGCCGCATCTGCCGCCGCATGCTGAAAAAGATCGTTGCGGCCTGCTGGAGTGCGGGCGTGAGCGATGAAGACCGGTTCGACATCAAGAAGAACAAAGACCTCAAACGTGCCGTCGTCAAAACGCTGGACGCCTGCGTGCCGGAAAACTACATCTACCGCGTGATCCAGCTCGCCAAACAGGGCGCGCGCGACATCGAGTTCGAAGAGTACGACACCTGCTGGAACTCGGAAGGCTACACCACCGTCTCCGGGCAGAACTCCAACAACTCCGTGCGCCTCAACAACGATTTCCTGCGCGCCGTGGAGTGCGACGGCCCCTGGAACCTGACCCACCGCACCGACGGCGTGGTGAGCAAAAGCCTCAACGCGACCGACATCTGGAACCGCATCAACGAAGCGGCGTGGGCCAGCGCCGATCCCGGCCTGCAGTTCGACACCACCATCAACGAATGGCACACCTGCCCCGAGGAAGACCGGATCCGCGCTTCCAACCCGTGCTCCGAGTACATGTTCCTCGACGACACCGCGTGCAACCTCGCGTCCATCAACCTCATCCGCTTTCATGATGAAGTCGAGGGCCGCTTCGACACCGAAAAATACCGGCACGCCTGCCGCCTGTGGACCCTGACGCTGGAGATTTCCGTCATGATGGCGCAGTTTCCCGGCCGGCGCATCGCGCAGAAGAGCTACGAGTACCGCACCCTGGGCCTGGGCTACGCCAACCTGGGCGCGCTGCTCATGGTGCTCGGCATCCCCTACGATTCGGAAAAAGGCCGCGCCATTTCCGGCGCCATCACCGCACTGACCACCGGCGCGTCGTACGCCATGTCCGCCGAGATGGCGAAAGAGCTTGGGCCGTTTCAGGAATACAAGCGCAACAAGAAACACATGCTGCGCGTGCTGCGGAACCACCGGCGCGCCGTGCAGAACGCCGACGCGCACGAGTACGAAGGCCTCACCATCTTTCCCCAGGGCGTCGCCGCGGAGCACTGCCCGGCCTACCTGCACAACGCCGCGACCAAGGAATGGGCCGATGCCCTCGAGCTGGGCCAGCGCTTCGGCTACCGCAACGCCCAGACCACCTGCATCGCGCCCACCGGCACGATCGGCCTGCTGATGGATTGCGACACCACCGGCATCGAGCCGGACTACGCGCTGGTGAAATACAAAAAGCTGGCGGGCGGCGGTTATTTCAAGATCATCAACCAGTCCGTTCCCGTCGCCCTCAAGCATCTGGGTTACGCCATCGAGCAGATCCAGGACATCGTCGAATACTGCGTGGGCACGGGCCGGCTGGACGGCGCGCCGCACATCAACCCGGATGCGCTGAAGGAGAAAGGCTTCACCGACGCGGTGCTGGAGAAAATCCAGGCCGAGCTGCCCAAGGTGTTCGACATCACCTTCGCCTTCAACAAATTCGTCCTCGGAGAGGATTTCTGCAAGGACGTGCTGAAGCTGACCGAAGACCAGTTGAACCTGTTCGAGTTCAACCTGCTCGAGCACTTGGGCTTCACGCGCGAGCAGATCCGCGAGGCCAACGACGCGATTTGCGGCACCATGACCATCGAGAACGCGCCGCACCTCAAGGAAGAGCATTACCCGGTGTTCGACTGCGCCAACAAATGCGGCAAATACGGCGAACGCTACATCCGCCCCGAGGCGCACATCCGCATGATGGCCGCCGCCCAGCCGTTCCTCTCCGGCGCCATCTCCAAGACCATCAACATGCCCAACCACGCCACCATCGACGACGTCGAGAAAGCGCACATGCTGAGCTGGAAACTGATGCTCAAGGGCACCGCCATCTACCGCGACGGCTCCAAGCTCAGCCAGCCGCTCAACAGCGTGGCCAGTGAGGACTTCAGCGAGTTGAAACTGGAACTCGCCGATGAAAAGGAACCGTTGAAGGTCGCCGAGAAGATCGTGCAGGTGGTGCGCGAACAGCGGCGCAAACCGCTGCCGCACCGCCGCAACGGCTACACCCAGAAGGCCACCATCGGCGGCCACAAAGTCTATCTGCGCACCGGCCAGTACAAAGACGGCAGCCTCGGCGAGATCTTCATCGACATGCACAAGGAAGGCGCGGCCTTCCGCAGCCTGATGAACTGCTTCGCCATCGCCATCTCGCTGGGCTTGCAGCACGGCGTGCCGCTCGAGGAATTCGTGGACGCCTTCGTGTTCACCCGCTTCGAGCCCAACGGCATCGTCACCGGCAACGATCAGATCACCATGGCGACCTCTACCATCGACTACATCTTCCGCGAGCTCGCCATCAACTACCTGGGCCGCTACGACCTCGCCCAGGTGACGCCCGACGATCTGCGCGGCGACGCCATCGGCAAGACACAGGATAAGGGCGAGGAAAACGCCAAATCCGACGCGCCCGCCGCCACGCAGACCGAGGACCGTCCTGTGACCCAGGCGCATTCCGGCAATGGCAACGGCCACGGCGTTTTGCACGCTCCCGAAAACCCGGCCACCGATGTGTCCGCCGATTCGCTCGCCGAAAGGGGGGCGCAGGAAATGGGCGCGGGAACCCTGAGCTCGACCGCCGCCATCGCCAGGCTCAAAGGCTACGAGGGCGATCCCTGCAACGAATGCGGCCAGCTCACCCTGGTGCGCAACGGCACCTGCCTCAAATGCCTCACCTGCGGTGCGACCTCCGGGTGTTCGTGACCGCGGCGCGTCCCTGGACTCAAGTCTGACGTTGTCGTAATCGGAATCGAAAAAAGGAAAGCCCGCCGCTCCGGCGGGTTTTTCTGTTTGTGGCGTTTATTTGCGCGTGAGGGTGCGCCGCGTTTTGGGATTCGCGTTCGGACTGGGCGTCCAGGCGCAGCGGAAACCGAAGGTGGGGTTTTTCATGTTCGGGTTGACCAGGTTGCGGAAGGAAATGCGCGCCGCGTTTTCGCGGCTGGCCCAGCCGCCGCCTTTCACCATGCGCAGGATGCGGCCCTCGCCGCTTTTGTCCGACGCCAGCCGGTAGGCCGTGCCGACCCATTCCCACACGTTGCCGATCATGTCCAGCGCGCCTGCGGGGCTCGCCCCTTTGGGATACGACCCGACGTGCGCCGCGAACACCGCGCCGTCGTCACGCCCCAGCAGGTTGGCTCGTTCGGGCAGATACTGTTTGCCCCAGGGCCAGGCCTCGCCCGAAGACCCGCGGGCGGCAGCGATCCATTCCGCTTCCGAGGGCAGCCGCTTGCCGGCCCACTGGCAATAACGCGCGGCGTCATTCCAGTCGATGCCCATCGCCGGGCACTCGGGGCAGCGCTCGCCGTCCGCATAGGGCCGTTCGTCGTAGGCGGGCTTGAACTGCTGAAACTTCCGCACGGTGACTTCCAGCCGGTCGATGTAAAAACCCGGCAGCGATTCGAACCGTGCCCCGCTTCCATCCGCGCGCAGCACCCCGTCCGGCTTGTCGAGCCGCCCCACAAGGTAATCCCCGGGGTGGACGTACACCATCGTCGCCCCGTCTTTGGGGTGGACGCGCGTGGGCCACTGCACGCCGGTTGCTTCACGGCGCGGCTGCGATGTCGAATCGTCCCGGTCGAGAAAGGACGCGGTGGGCGTGCCGGCCGCCGGTGTGGGGTAGGCGACCCGCGTCTGCCTGGGCGGCGGGCGCTGGCTCTTGGACTGCGCCCAGGAAGCCGCTTGCCGTTTCTTTGCGTGTTTCGCTTTCCAGCGTTTCGAGTCGTGACCCGTCGTGCTGCAACCCGAAAGGAGCCAGAGTGCGATGAAAGCGATGATCGAGGATTTCACGGTTTTTTCTTGTCCTCTTCCACGATGTCGTCGAATTTTTTCTTCAGTTCCCGGTAGCGCTGGAAATACTTTTCCGATTCTTCGATGCGCCCCAGTTTTTCATAGGTGAACGCCAGGCTGTAAATCGCGTCGAAATGCGTCGGGTCGAGCTGCACCGCGGTGAGAAACGCCTGCTCCGCGTCGTGGTGCATTTCTTTGTAGTTGTAGATGCCTCCCAGGCCGTAATAGGCTTCCGGGTTGCTGGGACGTTTCTGGATCGCTTTGAGATAGGCTTCCACCGCCTTGTCGTACTGTTCCTGGCGGGTGTACGCATGTCCCTGCTTGACGAAATCCTCGCTTTTCGTTTCCGTGCATTGCGTTAAAATCAATGTCGCCGGAATAAGAAACAAGCAGGCTCGCCATCGGCTGAGAGTGGACATTAGAAAGCCGGATCAGGTTCGAAACGGCATCGCACGCGATCCGTTGCGAACGGTTGGACTGAAAGAGACAAGACTCATAATAGCACGGACCCGGCGGCAAAACCACATTAACCAACTGATTTTTCAGTTTTTCCTCGATTGTGGGCGGGCCGGAAAAAAACCGCGCCGCAAACGCTGCGAAGAAAGAGCTCGCGTGACTCCTGAATTCATTCTCCTTGCTGTTTTTGCAGGCGCTCTGCTCGCGGCGGCGCTCACCCTGCTCGCTCCCGTTTCCGTGCTGTTCAAACTCGTCTGGGAGAACCGGGAGCGCCTGCGTGCGCTGGAGGAAGAAGCCCGCACCGCGAACGACCCCACGCGCCGCAGTGCGCTGGAAGCGCTGCGCGCGCCGTGCCTCGCTTTGCAAAAGCAGTGGATCCTGCGCGAGAGCGATCTCAAAATCGGCGGCAACACCCACGCCTATGTGCACAGCCTCGCCGCCGCCTGCCATCCCGATTCGGACGCCCCTTGGGCGGAGGTGCGGCTCGGCAGCCTGCTCGACGCTTTCGACGAGTTGAAGCGGCGGGCGTTCGCTCTGAGCCGCATGCGCGGCATCGGGCGGGTGACGCAGTTCCGCCTGCGTCACGTGCTGCTGTGCGTGCGCGCCTGGCAGAAAAAGGAAGCATGGCAGCGCAGTACCTGGGGGCGTCTGGTTGCCCGCTACCGGGTGTTTTTCTGGCTGCAATGGATTTACGCCCTGTTCCGTTTCTTCGATCTCACCTTCTGGGCGTTCAAAACCCTCGGCGCGCTCGCGCACCACGTCGTGTTCAAGGCCCTGCTCATCCGCTGGTACCTGACCGTCGGCGAGCTGGCGGTGAAGGTCTACAGCGAAAGCGTCCCCGACGCGAAGATCGACGCCGAGACGCTGCTGGAAAACCTGGACGCCGTTCCCGATCAGCAGGGCGTCGGCCCGGTCTCCGCCGGCGTGAAGGAAATCGCCGACGCCTCGCGCAAAAAAATCCTGTTCGGTACGCAATCCCTCGACACGCAGAAGCTGCAAGGCGTGTACGCCGATCTGGTGCGCGACATCGCGACGTTTCACCATCCCGCTGCGCGCGAACCGCTGTACGAAGTGAAGCTGCACGCGCTGCTTCTGGGGATCGCGCGTCTCAGCGAGGACGTGGCGGCGCTGCGGGAAAAACCGGTCGTGAACCGGCTGCTCAAAATCCGCCTGGCCCAGGCCATGCGGGTCAAGCGCACCGCCGATCAGGTGCTCGGCAGCGAGCTGTGGACCTGGTTGAAAAAATACCAGGTGCCGGGCGTCCTCAAATACGCCACCCTCGTGTTCAAGGCGGTGAAGAAAAAGCACCCCGGAATCCTGTTCAAGGATTTTGCGATGCTGCTGGTCAAGGAGGGCGGCAAGCGCTGGATGGCGATCTACCTGCACGACCGCATTGTGCGCGAAACCGATCTCACGTATCGCGAGACTTCCGATCCCCCTCCGCCGGCGTGACGCCGGGCTCAAGCCGGTAGGCGACGCGGATGCCGCTGGCGTACACGTCCGCCCAGTGCGAGTTCTTCTTCTGCTCGGGCGTGTAGAGATCGCGGTAGGTTTTCGCGCCGCGTGTGTGGCGCGTCCAGTCCAGCTGTGTGCACGCCATTCCCAGCGAACGGAACCAGATGTCGAACAGCGCCGGAGTCGGCAGCGTGAGCAGACTCAGCGCCTTGCCCTTGTAGGGAAAGGACTGCGGCAGGCGATAGTCGCCTTTTTGCGGCTGGGTCAGCGTGACGATCGCAAGCGGCAGTTCCAGCGTCGCGTCGTCGATCGCCGGATACACCATGAGCGCGTCCTTGCCCTGCACGGCGGCGTAGGCGGCGGTGAACGTGTCCACGAGCAGCGTCCCGCGGCAGGCCCGCCCCATCAACTGTAACAGCCGGTATGGGTCCGCACTGTAATAGAGCATCCCGAAACAGAACACCGTGTCGAAACTGTTTTCCGGAATCCGTTCCAGATACCCGACGCAGTCCTCCACCGCGAAGCGGCACGCCGATTCCGGGATCTTGTGCTTCCTGAACAGTTCCTCACAGCGCCGCACCGTATCCGGCTCCACGTCGATGCCCTGCACGAAGTCCGCGCCGAGCGTGTGCGCGGCGTAGGCGAAGGTGCCGATGTGCGATCCCACGTCGAGAATTTTTTTGCCGGCGACGGCGTCGCGGTTTTGCCCGAGCAGCGTGTCGATGCGCGCGTTGAGGCATTCGAAATGATACGGGATGGCCCAGCGGTCCTTGCGCGTGTCGGTGGTCAGAAACGGCGATTCTGCCGAAATATACGGGGGCGCCGGCGGCATGCGATACTCCAGAGAGTGAAAACTAGGGGGTAATAAGATAGTAATTATATTTCAATGTATTTGTTGAAATGCTATAATAACATTGAGTTTAAATGCCTTAAAGGATTTCCGATCCGCGCAACCCGAGGTGCCCATGTCGTCGCTCACCCAGGTCGTTTCCCCTGAACAGGAAGAACTGCAGGAAAAGCGCCAGCTTCTGGCGGAGCTGCGGCAGACCCTCGCCGATGAGGAACTCGTCCTGTCCACCCTGAAAGGGGAGCTCTCCCTGTTCGAACGCCGCTACCACCATGTGGTGGGCGTCAAGTATACCGAACTCGACGAAGTCAAGGCGCGGATTCTGGAACTGGCGGCGCAGTTCTACCCCCGCTCCGACGATTTCCGCGCTTCCGCCCGCGCGGCGCGCGAACGCGCCCGCCAGTCTTCCCAGGAGACCGCGGACTTTCAGCCCGAAGAGGAAGACAAAGAGGATTTCAAGCCGTCTGAGGACTTGAAAAAACTGTTCCGCGAGGCCGCCAAGAAAATCCATCCCGATCTCGCTGCCGATCCTGAGGAGCAGGCCCGCCGCCACGAACTGATGGCGCGGCTGAATCAGGCGTACGACCGCCAGGACGAGGAAATGATCCGCACCGTGCTGCTGGATTGGGAAGCGGAACGGCCCGCGCAGAAACAGGAGACCCTGGGCCTGCAACTGGTGCGCACGCTGCGCCAGATTCAGCAGGTGCGCACGCGTCTGGATCGCATCCAGAGAGAGCTGGAGGCGATGCGCGACTCCAGCCTGTATCACCTGATGCAGAAGATCCGCAGCGCCGCCGATCCCGAGCGGGACCTGCTTGAGGAAATGGCGGACGGCATCGAGGAAAAAATCATCACCCTCAAATCGCGGGTGCGGGACATCGCCGACACGCTAGAGGAATGAGCGAGGATCCGTCCACCGTGAGCAAACACGTCCCCCATCCAGCCGATTTGTCGCACGCGCCGGTTTCGCCCGTGCCCGCCCAGACGCTGTCCGCCCGCGGTCTCGATCTGTTGTCCGCAAAGCGGCAGGAAGGACCGTCCGCCGAGCTGGTCTACCGCAACAACGACGGCCAGGCGGCGAAACTCAGCGTGCAGGAAACCGACCGCTGGCTCAAAGAAGCCCAATCGGGCAAGCCCCAGGCCCAGTACAACCTCGGGGTGGTGTACTTCAAAGGCGTGGGCGTCGCCCGCGATGAAGCCGAAGCCTTCAAGTGGTTCAAAAAGGCAGCCGAGCGCGGCAACGCCAACGGGCAGGGTTTTCTGGGGGTGCTGTATGAAAACGGCATCGGCGTCGAACAGGACCTGACGGAAAGTTTCCACTGGTACAAGCAGGCCGCCGAGCAGGGAGACGGCGCCGCACAATACAATCTGGGACGCATGTACTATTTTGGCAAAGGGGTCGAACAATCGCCGAAAGAAGCGGCGAAATGGTTCCGCAAAGTGGCGAAGACCGGCAACGACGTCGCCCAGAACATGCTGGGCATCCTGTACGAACAGGGCGAGGGCGTCGCGAAGAATCTGAAGCTCGCCCGGGACTGGTTCAACAAATCCGCCCGCAGCGGCAACGAGGACGCGCAGTTCAATCTCGGCGACGCCTTCGAGCACGGCCGCGGTGTGGAAAAAAACCTCAAGGCCGCCGTGCGCTGGTACACGCTCGCCGCCGAGGCGGGGCTGGATGAGGCGCAGTTCAAGCTGGGCGCGCTGTATCACCGGGGTGAGGGCGTCGCCCAGGATCCGCGCCAGGCCCTGCACTGGATGTGCCGCGCCGCCGAGCAGGGGCACCGGGAAGCGCAGCAGTTTCTGGAAAAGACCCACGACCGCCTGACGCCCGACGCCGACGCGTTCTTCGACAAGGGAAATTTCTTTTACCAGCGCCGCGAATATCAGGAAGCGGTGGACTGGTACCGGCGCGCCGCCGAAGCCGGCCACACCGAAGCGCAGTATCGCCTCGGCGTGCTGTGCGAGAAAGGGCTGGGCGCCGCACAGGACGCCGCCGAAGCCCTGAAGTGGTACGAAAAAGCCGCCAAGATGGGACACGTGCGCGCGCAGTACCTGCTCGGCGCGCTGTATTGTCTCGGCGAAGGGACGGCGGCCGATGCACACAAAGCCCGGCTCTGGCTGGAACGGGCGGCGCAGGAGAACCTGCCCGACGCGCAGGTGTTCTGGGGGATGGTCTGCGAAGCGAATGCGGAAGAGGACAGCGATAGGGCAGCCGCGGCGCGCTGGTTCGAGCGGGCCGCCGAATTGCAGGATGCGCTCGGATGTTTCCATTGGGCCCGCGCGCTGCACCACGGCATCGGCGTGCAATGCGATCCGGAAAAAGCCGCGGCCGCGTATCAACAGGCCGCCGACGCCGGCGACGCCGACGCGAAGCACGCGCTGGGAAGCCTGTACCAGAGCGGCGAAGGCGTTCCGCAGGACGGCATCCAGGCCGCCTACTGGTACCGGCAGGCCGCCGACAGCGGCCATGCGGACGCGCAGTTCAAACTGGGAAAACTGTATCACCGCGGCCAGGCCGTGAAGCGCGATCTTGAGGAAGCCCTCGTTTGGATCGAACGCGCCGCCGCAGCGGGCAACGCCGAGGCGCAGAACCACCTGGGTTATATGTGCGAAAACGGCCTGGGCCGCGACGCCGACGCCAACGAAGCCGTGCAGTGGTACAAGCGCGCCGCCGCGCAGGGCCACGATCAGGCGCGGGAAAACCTCGGCATGATGTATTTCGTCGGCCGCGGCGTTCCCCAGGATTATGAGGAAGCCGCCCGCTGGTACCGCGACCCCGAAGAAGCCGCCGCCGGTTCGGCGGAAAAACCGGCACAGCCCGTGGAATGGCTGCGCAAAGCCGCGCGCACCGGCAACGCGCGCGCGCAGAATCATCTCGGCTATCTGTATGAAACCGGCGACGGTGTGCCCAAGAACAGGCGGCAAAGCGAAACCTGGTACAGACGCGCCGCCGAGGCCGGTCACGAAGAGGCGCTGTGCAACCTGGGCCGCCTGTATGCAGAAAGAAAATCGCCCGACTATGCGGCCGCCGCCGACTGGTATGCCAAAGCCGCGCAGCTCGGCAACGCCAAAGCGCAGTTCGCGCTCGGCAAACTCTACGAGTCCGGCCGGGGTGTGGACAAAGACACGCAAGAAGCGCTCAACTGGTACCGCCTGGCCGCCGAGCAGGGCGGGGACGAAGCGCTCTGCCATCTGGGCCGCCTGTACCGCGACGGCCGCTGCGTCGCCCGGGATGAACACGAGGCGCAGCGCTGGTTTTCCCGCGCCGCCGACCGGGGTTCGCTCAAAGCGCGGCTGTCGCTTTTGAAAATGAAATCCCTCCGCAGTTTCTGATCCTTTCCCGTTCCCGAAAAAATAGTTTGTAGGGTTTTTGCACCTTCCGCGACTTATCTGGGGTCGTTTTTTTCCGCGGGCGAATAACTTCGTTTGACTATATTTAAATATTTATATATATAGATATAGTTGCCCTTCCGACATCAAAAGGATGAAAAACCGGATGCAAACGCCGACGAAAATCTGCCTGCTGCTGTTCACTTTCCTTTTGGGTGCGGTCGTTTTGCCGCCCGCAAGCCGGTCCGCCGAGACCGAGCGCATCCGCATCGCCGGGTCCACCACGGTGCTGCCCATCGCATCCCGCGCCGCCGAGCGGTTTGCCGCTGCGAAGAAAGACCGCTTGTCGATCACCGTCAACGGCGGCGGCTCCGGAGTCGGCATTCAGTCCGCCGGCAGCGGCCGGGTGGAGATCGGCATGGCCTCGCGCGAGATCACCGCGAAGGAAAAAAAACGCTTCGACCGGTCGGGACTCAAGAGCATTCCCATCGGCCGCGATGCGGTGGCGTGTGTGGTTTCCTCGGAGATCTATGACGCCGGCGTGCGCTCGTTGACCCGCCAGCAGATGCGCGACATCTATCTCGGAAAAATCACCAACTGGAAACAGGTCGGCGGCCCGGACCGCAAAATCGTCGTCGTCGATAAGGAACGGCACCGCGGCACCCGGCACGTGTTCATGCGTTACCTGTTCGGCGACCCCGCCGCCCGCGCGCCGGGAGCGCGGCTGGTCACCGGGTCCAACAACGAAGAGCAGGCCAAGATCGCCCAGAGCGACGCCGCCATCGGCATGCTTTCCGTGGCCTGGATGAACCGCGACGTGGTGGGCATCGGCATCCAGGAGCAGGACCGGGTGATCGAACCCACCCTCGACAACATCCGCTCCGGAAAATTTCCGCTGGCGCGCAATCTCAACCTGGTCGTTGCCGGCGAGCCGCGCGGCATCGTCAAGGAGTTCATCGATTTTCTGTTCAGCCCGTCGGGAAGGCAGATCGTCGAGGAAAGCGGCTACGTCCCCGCCGCGCCCTCCTGATCCGTCCACTCCGGAGCGCCTGAAAGTGAATCCACACAACCTCAAAGATCCGCTCTTCTGGACGCTGGGCGCGATGGCGCTGCTCGCCGCAAGCTGCGTGTTCTTTCTGTTCGCCTTTCTGCTTTTCGAATCCCTGCCCGCCTGGGCGCAGGAGGGCGTGGGTTTTTTCATCGGCCGCGACTGGTGGGCCGGTGAAACCTACGGCGCGCTGCCTTTGATCTACGGCTCCCTCATGGTCACGTTACTCGCGCTGCTCTGGGTGGTGCCGCTGGCGCTGGCGGGCGCGGTGTTCACCTCGGAATTTCTGCCGCCGCGGCTGCGCCTGACCGTCAAGGGGCTGATGGAACTGTTCGCCGGCGTCCCCGGCATTCTGTATGGCCTCCTCGGCGTCGCGCTGTTATCGGGCTGGGTGCAGAGCACCTTCGGTCTCATCGACGGCCACACCCTGCTGACCGCGGGCCTGCTGCTGGGCATCATGGTGTTTCCCACCATTCTCACCGTGTCCGAAGACGCGCTGCAGGCGGTGCCCGGATGCTACCGCGACGCTGCGCTGAGCCTCGGCCTCACCCGCTGGCAGACCGTGCTGCACGCCGTGCTGCCGCGCGCGCTGCCCGGCATCGCCGGCGCCGTGTTCCTGGGGCTGGGCCGCGCGATGGGGGAGACCGTGGCCGTCATGCTGGTCATCGGCGGGCTCGACAAAATCCCCAGCCCCTGGTTCGACATCTTCGCCCCGGCCCAGAGCATCCCCTCGAAACTCGGACGCGAAGCGGCGGAAGCGCTGGGAACCGATCTGCACTGGAGCGCGCTGATGGCCCTGGGGGCGGTGCTGTTCTGCCTGGTGCTTTCCATCACGACCGTCGGCAACCTGTTTTTAAAGCGAGCCCGCTCATGAACGCGCGCCGCGTTGAAAAGACCGCCCTCGCTGTGCTCGCCGTTTTGACCGGCATCGGTCTCGGACTGCTCGCGGTGATCCTCGGCACCCTGCTGATCCGCGGGCTGCCCGCCTGGGATCTTGAGTTTCTGCTTTCAGCTTCGAAAAATTTCGGCGTCGAAGGCGGCGTCCTCTACCAGACCGCAGGCACCCTGATCCTGATGGCCGGTGCGGTCAGCATCAGTCTGCCGATCGCTCTGGGCGCGGCGCTGTTTCAGACCGAGTGCCTTCACTCGAAGCGGCTGAAGGATCTGTTCCGCAACGGCATGCACGCGCTCAACGCCGTGCCCACCATCCTGTTCGGCCTGGTGGGCTATCTTTTCTTCGCGGTCATCCTCGATGCGGGCGTGTCCTGGGTCACCGGTTCCTGCATCCTCGCCGTCATGATCCTGCCCACTCTGCAGGTGAACATTCAGGAAGCCATCGAAGCCCTGCCGGAAAAATACCGCGAGACCGCCCTGTCGCTGGGGCTGACGCCCGGCGCGCTGATCCGCTCGGTGATTCTGCCGCAGAGCGTGTACGGCATCGTCACCGGCATTTTGTTGGGCCTGGCCCGCGCCGCCGGGGAAACCGCCGCCATCATGTTCACCGCCACCACCTTTTCCGGTATCGAACTGCCCGCCTCCTGGACCGACCCGGTGCCCACGTTGCAGACCCACATCCTGGTGCTGGCGCAGGAGGCGCTGAATCCCGCGGCGCTGACCAACGCCTGGGGCGCGGGGCTGATCCTCATGACCCTGGTGCTGGTCCTGACCGCCGGCGCACTGTTCTGCCGTGGCCGCATGCGCATGGAGTCGCAGTCATGAACGCCAACGCGATCGCCATCGAGTGGAACGACGCCCGCATCTCCTTCAACGGCAAACCCGTTCTCGACGCGCTCACAGGCGTCGTGAAGCGGCATCACGTCACCGGCATCCTCGGGCCTTCCGGCAGCGGCAAAACCACGCTGCTGCGCGCCCTGAGCCGCCTGCACGACCGCACCGGCGGGTTCCGCGTCGAGGGCGCGATGCGTGTGGAGGGAAAGGACATCTACGGCGAAGCGGGGCTCGACGTTTACAATCTGCGGCGCAGCGTCGGCATGGTGTTTCAGACGCCCTGCGTGTTTCCGGTGAGCATCCGCGAGAACGTGCTGTTCGGAGCGCGGCACCTGTTCCCGCAGCGCAAACAGGATTTCGAATCGCTCGTGGAAGCGACCCTGCGCCGCGTATTTCTGTGGGAAGAGGTGAAGGACCGTTTGCACAAACCGGCCCCCACGCTTTCGCAGGGACAGCAGCAGCGCCTGGCCATCGCCCGCACGCTGGCCATCGAACCGGCGGTGCTGTTGATGGACGAACCCACCGCCTCGCTGGACCCGCATTCCAGTGCGGCGATCGAGGAGCTGATCGTGTCGCTCAAAACCAGCCACACCGTGCTGCTCGTCACCCACAACATCCCGCAAGCCCGGCGGGTGTGCGACGAAGTGATCTTTTTGCACCGCGGAACTTTCCACGAATGCGGAAAAAACCCCGATTTTTTTGACCATCCGGTGCACCCGGAAACCCGGAACTATCTGAGACGCGAACACGGTTCGTGAGCGCCAAACCGCGCCGCTCCTCCCTTTCAATCCCGCGCCCAAACCTCTATAATTGAAGGCATCACCGACACAGTGCGATGCCGTGAAGAAAAAAGCACACAAAACAAGAAAACGCGACGCGACCCGCTCGGGCTACGTTTCCCTGTCCGAACTGGGCGACGCGCTGCGCGCGAAGAATCCGGACATGATGAAGCAGGTGGACGCCCTGCACGCGCCCGATTCGTCCGCGGTGAAGATCACCCAGATCCTGCACGGCGTGCTGCCGTTCGCCTGGAAGGAGCTGGATGCGTTCGAGCAGGCGATGGAGCACACCCTGAACCGCAACTACGCGGAGGCGCTGCGGGGTTTCGAGGCGGCGCTCGACAACAACCCCGGTGCGTATCCGGCCCTCCACCTGATGGGACATTGTTTCGGCCGCCAGAACCGCATCAAGCAGGAAATCGACTGCTACAAAAAAGCCAGCAAACTCAAACCGGATTACCCGCAGGTGTATCTGGATCTGGCGCGGGCGTACTGGCAGCAGGGCAAGGAGAAGAAAGCGTTCGCCGAATGCAAGCGCGTCGTGCCGCTGGTATCCGATTTCGCCGTGGCCGAGTTCTGGATGGACTTCATGGACGAACGGGTGGGGCGCAACAACAATGCCACCCAGGATAACGGCTCCACGGAACCGGTTCGCGCCTCGGCGCACACCGCCTACTGGCTGGGCCTGGCCTACCTCGAATACAGCCTGCACATTCCCGCACGGCACGCCTTCAAAAAAGCCGCCCGCCTGCTGCCCGATTTCGCGGAAGCGGTGCACCAGTTGGGAACGATTCACATCAAACGGCTGCGAAACCCGAAGCGGGCGCAGAAATATCTGGAGAGAGCGGAACAGCTGTTTTCGGCGCAGGGCGATCTGCACCGCGCCACGCTGGTGCACCAGCAGTGCCGGCCTGCGGAAGCCGTCGCCGACCCCGGCCGCGCCGCCGACGACTGGCTCAAGGAAGGGCTGCGCTGGCAGCAGCTGGGCAGTTGCCAGGGAGCCATCGACGCGTACAAGATGGCGACCCACATCCGGCCGGATTTCGTGGACGCGCTCTACAACCTGGGAATCGCCTACGGCAGCCTGGAAGACACCGGCGGCGGCCTCATCTCCAAGGCGGTCTCGACGCTCAGGCGGGTGGTGCAGATCAAGCCCGACTACCACCACGCCCACATCGCCCTCGGCGCTTCCTACATCAAGCTGCGGCAGTTCGCCGAAGCCATCGAGACGCTCAACGAGGCGTTGGCCCTCGCGCCCGAAGAGGCCAATGTCTACTACTACCTCGGTGTGGCGCATCGCGTGACCGGGCAGAGCGAGGAAGCGGTGCACTATCTGAAGCACGCCGTCCGCATCAACCCGCACGCCGCGCACGTGCAGTTTTACCTCGGCCTCGCCCTCACCGATCTGGCCCATTACGCCGAGGCCTGCGAAGTGTTTCAGGCGTTGACGCAGGTCAAGCCGGATTTCGCCGACGCGCATTTTTTGCTGGGCAGCCTGTACTTGGAACAACGCGGCGACACCGACAAAGCCCTCGGTCATTTGAAAAAAGCCGAGAAGCTGTTCCTCAAACTGGAAGACCACCAGCAGTTGGCGGCGACCCGCAAGCTGTTGTCCGGGCTGGCGCCGCAGACCGCGTGAGGCCCCGCCGCTCCCGCAAACGGCAGGCATACGCAAAAGGGGCTTGTCACCCGCGCGCGAAGGGGAGAGAATAGAAGAACGTGCAAGCACGCCCGCTTCCCGGCGGCAAACTCCAACCCACCGGAAGGAATCGACTGCATCCATGACCGAGTCAGACACAATCCCTGGATTGAGCCGCCGCGCGCAACGAGCGTTCGCGTGCTGCGTGCTGTTCACCTTCCTTCTCGGCGCCGGTGCGGCGAGCCAGCCGCAGGCCCCGGCGGTTCCTCTGAATCTCGAACAGAAAACCACCGACGAAATCATCAACGAGGCCCTGGTCGATTCTCTGTATTACAAGTTCGACAAATGGTTCGCGGCGTTTCAGAAAGGCATCGACGAGCTGGAAGCGAAGCCCAGATCGATGGACAACCTCGTCGAACTGATGAAGTACAATTTTTATTACTCCGGTTTGCTGGGAGAGGTCTGCCACACGCTGGCGTTCACCAGCAAATACCGGATCGATGAAATCGCCGACCGGTTCCTGCACTACAGCACGCGCGCCAAGCAACTGGCGAAAGAAATCCTGGATTCGCCCGAAGCGACCCGGGAGCAGAAATCGCAGGCCTACCTGTTCCTCGGCGGCGCAGAGGGGTACATCGCCATCTTCGAGTACGGAGCCGGTCACCTGCTGCAGGCGCTGATCAACGGCTACCAGGCCGACAACCATCTCGAAAAGGCGCTGGAGCTGGATTCCGAGCGCATCGACGCGCATTTCGGCCTCGGCATGTACCGCTACGGCAACAGCCGGCTGGGCGGGTTCAGCAATTTCATCATGCAGGGCGGACGCGACCTGCGCCAGGTGGGGCTCGACCACATCGAGCAGGCCATCGTCAAGGGCTCGCCCTCGCGGCCGCTGGCGCTCAAGACCCTGTCCTGGTTTTACATCGCCGAGCAGATCAACCCCAACAATGCGGACATCCCCGAAGGAAAACCCCTGTCGGTCAGCGCGTCGCGGGCCAAGGCCATTCACTACATGGACGAGATGGAAAACCGCTATTTCAAAAATCCCCCGTATCCGGATTTCGTCGGCAACAAGGAACTGGCGATGATGCAGGCCCTGCAGTTCATCCTCGACTCCAACTACGTCGAGGCCCGGAAAAAGTTTTTGAAAGTGCTGGAAGTCTGCGACCACCTCACCAGGACCCAGGGGTTTGCCATCAACCCGCAGCTGACCCAGTCCGTCGAGGCCGGCATCAAGTTCTGCGACCTCATGCTGCTCTCCGCGCAGCAGGAGACGGGAGAGGTCCGGTCCGCCTGCCTGAAAGTCAACGAACAGCTCGCCTTCCTGAAAAGCGGCGGTTCCATGGTGGAATACGATTCCCGCAAAATCCGCAGCGAGCTGCATGCGGTGTTCGAAGGCAAACTCAACGGTCTCTCCCAGCAGATGAACTGCTGAACGGCGGCATTCCCTCCCCGCCGCCTGCCTCTCCGCGATCCATTGAATTTCAACGATTTTGCTTGAATAATGCGGAATCCGCGCCCGCGCGCATTTGCCTGTAAGGATGCCGCCCGGCCGTGCGACTCAACACAAAGCGATGCACGGCAGGGTCCACGCACGGGTGGATCCCGTGTTGAAACCCGCTGAATGCCCCGGCAAGGAGAGCCATGCGTATCCAGCACATTTCAGAGGAACAGGCGAAGGGCCAGGTGCAGACCGTCTATGAAGAACTGCAAAGCCAGTTCGGCATCGTGCCCAACGTCTTCAAGGTGTTGAGCGCCTGGCCCGAGGCATTGCAAGCGTACGCCTCGCTCATCCACACGATCATGATCGAGGACAGCCAGCTCACCCGCGCGGTGAAGGAGATGATCGCCGCCGTCGTGTCCCGGGTGAATTTTTGCGATTACTGCGTCGGCCAACATCAGAACGGCATGAAGGCGTTCGGCCTGGCTCCCGAGGTCGCGGACGCCGTGGTTGCGGATTTCACGACCGCACCCATCTCCGATTCTGAAAAAGCCCTGCTCGCGTTCGCCGGGAAAACCACCCGGCACGCCCACAAGGTCACCGATGCCGACGTGAACGCGCTGAAAGCCGCCGGATGGAGCGAACGGCAGGTGCTGGAAGCGACGTTGGTGGCCTCGCTGTTTTGCAATATAAACCGTTTCGCAGATGCCCTGGGGGTTCAGCCCGAACTTTAACGCCCCCTCTATTCGGACCGAACCCTCCAGGGCACATTTCGATATGAACGCGCACCCCTTTCATTCGAAGCTGCGGCGGGCGCAGGCGCTGCTCGCCGTCGCCGCCCTGTTGCTGCTGTCCGGATTCGATTTTTCCAGGCACAGCATCCCGCTGGATGAAATCCTGAGCGGCGGGCCGGAGAAAGACGGCATCCCCGCCATCATGCAGCCGAAGTTTCTCTCCGCAAAGGAAGCGGGCAGGGAGCTGAAGGATGCCGACCGCGTGCTGGGGGTGGTGCGCAACGGCGTCGCGAAAGCCTATCCGATCAAAATCCTGAACTGGCACGAAATCGTGAACGACCGCATCGGCAAACAGGCGGTCGTCGTCACGTTCTGTCCCTTGTGCGGCACCGGTATGGTTTTCGACGGCACGGTCGCGGGCAAGCCGATGACGTTCGGGGTGTCCGGCCTGCTGTACCAGAGCGACATGCTGCTCTACGACCACAGGACCGAGAGCCTGTGGTCGCAGATCAAACAGGAAGCCGTGACCGGAGAGTTGACCGGCACCCGTTTGCGGCTGCTGTCGTCCACCCACACCACCTGGAAGCAGTGGCGCAACCGGCATCCGGACACGCTCGTGCTTTCGCGCGACACCGGGCACCGGCGCGATTACGACCGCGATCCCTACATGGGCTATTATAAAAGCGCGGGGCTGATGTTTGGCGTGCGGAAAGTCAACCGCGCCTACCATCCCAAGGAAAAGGTGATCGGCATCCGGCTGGGAGACGCCGTCAAGGCTTACCCGTTTTCCGAGCTGGCGAAAACCACAGGCACGGTGCAGGACGATCTGGACGGGGTTGCCGTGCGGGTGATCTATGATAAAACATCGAAAACGGCGCAGATCCTGAACGAAAAGGGAGAACCGCTTCCTTCGGTGGTGGGTTTCTGGTTCGCGTGGTACGCGTTCCACCCCGGCACCGAAATATTCACGGAGAAAGGCAAATGAACAAAAAGTGGATCCTGCTGGGCGTGGTTGCGGTTGTCATCGGCTTGTTCGTTCACTTCGATCTGGGCAGCTACCTGACCCTGGAGAGCCTGAAAGAAAACAAAGTCCGCCTGGACCAGTATTACCAGAAGAACAAAGCGCTCATGATCGGCGGCTTCATCGTCATCTACATCGTCATGGCGGGGCTCTCCCTGCCGGGCGCCACTATCATGACCCTGGCGGGCGGCGCGATTTTCGGCGCGGTGACGGGGACCCTGGCGGTGAACGTCGGCGCGACGCTCGGCGCGACGCTGGCGTTTCTGATGGCGCGCTTCGTGCTGCGCGACTGGGTGGAGGAAAAATACGGCGACAGGCTCAAACCCTTCAACGAGGGATTCGCGAAAAACGCCATCAACTACATGCTGTTCCTGAGGCTGGTCCCCTTGTTCCCGTTCTTTCTCGTCAACCTCGCATCCGGCCTGACGCGCGTCAACCTGCCGGTGTACTTTTTCGGCACGATGTTCGGTATCCTGCCCGGAAGCTTCGTCTACGCCAATGCAGGCAGCAACCTGGCTTCGATCAACTCGCTTTCCGACATCGCATCGCCGGGCGTGCTGGGAGCCTTCACCTTACTCGGGCTGTTTGCGCTGATCCCGACCATCTACAAAAAGTTCAGCGGCAAAAAAGCCGCCTCTTCCACCGCGGACGTTTGAAGCCGCCGCCTTTATCCCGCAAGGCCTGTAACAGGAATCCACAAAAAATTGGCGCGCGTCGGCTGCCATTCCGCCGGTCGAGACGGTTCTGAAAAACAACGCGGTTACAGGTATAATAGAACCGGCCCGGATTGTTTCCACAGGCATCCCCCCTCACCCGCGATACGGGAAAACGTCCGCCGGCAAAAACACATCCTCAAGGGTTGATCTCGATCAAACAATCCGTGACTGGCAATTTGAAAAGCGTCTGCCAATCGAATAACACTCGCAGAGACCACGATCAGAACCGCAGCCGTTTCGAACCCCGTTCCATGTCCGAAGCGTCGGCAGGAAGGAGACAACGATGAAGATCGGTTTTATAGGGCTTGGGAAAATGGGCGGCAACATGGTGGAACGGCTGCTGGGAGGCGGCCACGAAGTGGTGGTGTACGACCGCTCCGCCGATACGGTGAAAACCGCCGCCGGCAAAGGTGCGGTGGCGGCCGGTTCGCCGGTGGATCTGCTCGAAAACATGCCGGAGCGCCGCATCGTCTGGCTCATGGTTCCCGCCGGTGCGCCCGTCGATGAGACGATTGCGGAGTTGTCCCCAAAGATGCAGAAGGGCGACATCCTCATCGACGGCGGCAACTCCAACTGGCGCGAGACCCAGGCGCGCGCGCAGGCGTTGTCTGAAAAGGGAATTCATTTTGTCGATTGCGGCACCAGCGGCGGCGTGTGGGGGCTCAAGAACGGTTACTGCCTCATGTCGGGAGGCGATGCAACTGCGTGCCGGGATCTGGAACCGGTGTTCAAAACGCTGGCTCCGCCGGACGGCTACCTCTACTGCGGTCCCTCGGGCGCCGGTCATTTCGTCAAGATGGTGCACAATGGCATCGAGTACGGGATGATGCAGGCCTACGCCGAGGGGTTCGAGATCATGCAGGAGTCCCCCTTCGACCTGGATATCCACGCCGTCAGCAAAGTCTGGCAGCACGGCAGCGTGGTGCGTTCCTGGCTGCTGGAGCTGGCGGAACGGGCGTTTTCCGAAGACCCCAAACTCTCCGATCTCAAGGCGTACGTGCAGGACAGCGGCGAGGGACGCTGGACCGTGCAGGCGGCGATGGATTTCGACGTGCCCGCGCCGGTCATCACGATGTCTTTGCTGGCCCGGTTTCAGTCGCGCCGGCCGGATGCGTTCGCCATGAAGGTGCTGGCCGCGTTGCGCAACCAGTTCGGCGGCCATTCCGTGGAAAGGAAATAACATGGACAAACCGGACAATTGCACACTCGTCATTTTCGGCGCTTCCGGAGACCTGACCAAGCGCAAACTGGTTCCCTCCCTGTTCGACCTGCATTTGCAGAACCTGCTGCCGGAAAAATTCGCGGTGCTCGGCGTCGGCCGCACCAAACTGTCGGAAGCCAAGTTCCGCAGCCGCATGAACGACAGCGTGCAGGAGTTTTTCGAGGGCGACGCCGTCGATGAAAAGGAACTCAAGGCCTTCGTCAAAAAGTTTCACTACCTGTCCATCGACACGACCAGCGTCAAGGACTTCGGCGAGTTGAAAAGCAAGCTGAAAAGCCTGGACACGAAATACCAGATCGGCGGCAATTGCATCTATTACCTTTCGGTTCCCCCGAGCACGTACGAGACCATCATCAAGAACCTGGGCGCCAAGGGACTGGAAAAAGAGGAATCCGCGACCCAAAAATGGAAGCGGCTGATCATCGAAAAACCGTTCGGCTACGATCTGGATTCGGCGCTGGCGCTCATGAAAACCACGCGCGAAGTGTTCCGCGAAAATCAGATTTACCGCATCGATCACTACCTCGGCAAGGAGACCGTGCAGAATATTCTGATTTTCCGCTTCGCGAACGGAATTTTCGAACCGCTCTGGAACCGCAATTACATCCACCACGTGGAAATCACCGCCGCCGAAGGCATCGGCGTCGAAGGGCGGGGGCAGTACTACGATAACGCCGGCGCGCTGCGCGACATGGTGCAGAACCATCTGTTGCAGGTGATGGGCGTGGTCGCCATGGAATCGCCGTCCTCGCTCGATTCGACGGCGGTCCGCAATGAAACCGTCAAGGTGCTGCAGTCGCTGCGGAAAATCTCACCGGATGAAGTCGCCCAGTTTGTCGTGCGCGGTCAGTACACCGCCTCGGTGATCGACGGAAAGATCCTGCCGGCCTACCGGGAGGAGGAAGGCATCGCGCCGGACTCCCGCACCGAGACTTTCGCGGCGCTCAAGGTGTTCGTGGACAACTGGCGCTGGGGCGGCGTGCCTTTCTACATCCGCGCGGGCAAGCGCTTGCCGACGCGCGTAACCGAGGTGACGATCCATTTCAAACCGACGCCGCATTTTCTGTTCGCGGAAGAGAGCCGCCAGCATGCGGGCCTCAACCAGTTGATCATGCGCATTCAGCCCAACGAGGGCATCGTGCTGAAATTCGCCCTCAAACTGCCCGGCGCCGGGTTCCGCGTGCAGAACGTCAACATGGATTTTCATTATTCCGACCTGTCGGACACCCGCGTCGCCTCCGCCTACGAACGCCTGCTGCTGGACTGCATGCTGGGCGACGCGACCCTGTACGCCCGCGAAGACGCGGTGGAAACCTGCTGGCGTTTCATCGACCCGATCCTGAAAGCCTGGGAATCCTCTCCCGATCTCAAAGTGTACGGCTACCCGGCCGGAACCTGGGGACCGCACGAAGCCAGCGCCCTGTTCGCCGAACACGGCATCGAGTGGCGCTATCCCTGCAAAAACCTCGTCGATGACGGCGCGGTGTGCGAGCTGTGAGCCGAATGCCGACGAGCGTTTTCCCGGACCCGCAATCGGTCGCCCGTGCCGTCGCCGAAGCCTGGCGTGCAGCTGCGGCGCAAGGGGACGGACCGTTTCACATCGCGCTGGCCGGCGGCACGACGCCGAAGCTCGTCTACCGCACCCTCGCCGAGCCCGCCTTCAAAGACGCCATCCCCTGGCACCGCGTGCACCTGTACTGGGGCGACGAGCGCTGCGTTTCCCCGGACCACGCCGAAAGCAATTTCGCCATGGTCGAACAGGCGCTGCTCAAAGACATCGACATTCCGCAGGCGAACGTGCACCGCATCCGCGGTGAGAACGCGCCGCAACAGGAAGCCCACCGCTACGCCGCCGAAATCCGGGAAAGCTTGCAAACCCCGCACGGACAGACGCCGCGCTTCGACTGGATCCTGCTGGGCCTCGGCGAGGACGGCCACACCGCTTCGCTGTTCCCGAACGTCGAGCCCGAGGTGGAACCCTCCGGAGTCTGCGCCGTGGCGCGGCATCCCGACAGCGGCCAGCAACGCATCACCCTCACCGCCGTCGTGCTCGATCGTGCCCAGCGCGTGAGCTTCATCGTCACCGGCGAACGCAAGGCCGGCATCGTCGCGCAAATCCTCAACGCCTCGCCGGGGCAGTCCATCTATCCCGCCGCAAACGTGCGGCCCGACGACGGCCGCCTCGAGTGGTTTCTCGATCAAGCGGCCGCCACCGGCCTGAATTCTTCGTCACCCTGAGCTTGTCGAAGGGGGGACGCAATCATGCTTCGACAGGCTCACATGACAGCATGGGACATCTCTATGTGAGGTCTCAAATCCGGCCGTGTGCCGGGATCAGAGGACGTTCACCGAGATGCGGTGAATTCCGGACGTGCCGGAAGGGAAGGGGTCGCGGAGATCGTCCTGCTGCAGGCCGCTGTACAGGTCCGCCGCCCGCACCGCCAGCCGGTAGGTCCCCGGCCGCGGAAACGTGACCGCGTGCGACCAGAACACCCAGGAATAAAGCGACAGCGGCGCTTGCAGTTTGGCGAGCGACCAGGTTCTTTCGCCGTCGATCGAGACCTGCACGTACTGGATGCCGCGGTCGCCCGCGAACGCGATGCCGTGCAGCACCGTTTTGCGCGAACCCAGCGTGGTCTCATTTTCGGGGACGTCGAAACGCGAATAAATTTTCACGCGCGCTTTTTTCGACCAGCCTTTTTTATGCCAGTAGCCTTTGTGCGGTTTGTTGCTGACCTCGATCTCGCGGATCCATTTCATCTGCTTGATCCCGTACAGCCCCGGCACCAGCAGGCGCAGCGGGAAGCCGTGGTTCAACGTCAGCGGTGCGCCGTTCATGTTGTACGCGAGGATTGCACCGGGGTGGCGGGCTTTTTTGAGCGGGATGCTTTCGTAGTACCCGTCTTCCGCTTTGAGGATCAGCGTGCTGGAAAAAAAATGCGGGTCCGTTTCCTTGATGAGATCGCGCAGAGCGAGCCCCTCCCACTCCGCGTTGCCGATCGCCTGACCGCCGACCGGGTTGCCGATGCAGTTCAGCGTGATGATACGTTTCACGGAGGGGCGTTTGAGGATGTCGTTGTAGCTCAGTACCAGCGGGTTATCGACTCTTCCCTTGATTTCCAGCCGCCAGGCGTCCGCACCCTGCTTGAGCGAGTCCGGAGGCCCTGCGTAATCCTCGACGTAGAACTCTGCGACGGGTGTGATGGGAAGCGTGCGCTTGCGCGTCTTGAACACGCGCGGCACCATGTCCGCGAGGGCCCTCGCCGGCAGCAGCGCCAGCCCGGCAAGCAAGTACAGGAGAAACTTCAAAAACCGGTTGCGGGTCACGTTCCCCTCAAACGGCGGAAAAGGCGGGTTCCCTCACCCGCAGCAGGAGGAATCGGATTCCGCCGGGGTTTCGGTTTCCGGGTCGGTGATGATGAACTGACCGGAATAGGGGTGCGCTTGCAGCCGCTCGGCCTGGTCGGTATCGACGGCCACCGGCACGCCGAGGGGATAGGTCGTGTTCTCGTGCGTGATGGCGTCGAAGGGGCCAGCGTAGGTCGCCGTGAAGGAACTGCCGCAGCAGCTGTCTTCGGCGGCCGGGGCTTTGTGCGCGGCGATCGTGTAGGAGTAAAACTTGATGCCCTCGACTTCCTTCCACAGGTAATCCTTCTGGATCAGAAAACCGTGGAATCCGTTGGGTCGCACCGCATCGAGAAATTCGGTGAGCGTGAGCGCGCCGGAAACGCATTCGCCCCACAGCTCCTGCTGGTTGCGCATGGCTTCGGGCACCGGGCGTTCCGAGATGATGTCGGCGATCACGAACCGGCCGCCGGGTTTGAGGATGCGGTGGATTTCCTTGAACACCTCGTTCTTGTTCACCGAAAGGTTGATGACGCAGTTGGACGTCACCAGATCCGCCGTCGCGTCCTCCAGCGGAATGGCTTCGAGGAAGCCTTTCTTGAATTCGACGTTGTTGTAACCCAGGTTTTCGGCAACCCGCACCGCGTTTTTGCTGGCCACTTCCAGCATCTTGTCGGTCATGTCGATGCCGAAGACGCGTCCCTTTTCGCCCACGAGCTTCGCGGCGATGAAACAGTCGATGCCGCCGCCGGAACCCAGATCGACCATGGTTTCGCCGGGCTGAATGGTGGCGCGGTTGACCGGGCTGCCGCATCCGTAGGAGATGTCGCGCACCTCTTCCGGAATGTGCGAAAGGTCCTGATCATTGTATTGTGTGGGACAGCACAGGCTTTCCTGCGTGGAGATGGCGGCGTTGGAGTAAAACTCGCGCACATCTTCCCTGGAAACTTCCTTGGTTTCGTCTGTTTCACAACACGATCGTCTTTCGTTCATGAGGCAACCCTTTCAGAATTAAGTAGATAAAGGCTATTTTCGGGCCTCGATCATTTTTTTCAGTCTTTCCTTGGTATCCGGTCTGAGCGCAGCCCCCGCGTTCGCCGGGGTGTCTTCCCGGGCCAGGTTTTGCGCCAGTTTTCTAATGGTTTCCAATTGTTTCTTATAATACATGCAAACTTCACACAGGGCCAAATGGATTTTGAGACGCAGCCGCTTGCCGAAGGGAACCCGGTGGTCCATCGATTCGGAAATGATGGACGAGGTGTCCTCGCAGGTGAGTTTGAATTTCTTTAAAATGCAGTTCATCATCGCAATGAGATCCGCCCCTTCATTGTTTGTTCAACCACTGCGTCTCCAGGCATTTTTTCAAGTGATTGCGGGCCCGGTGCAGGATGACCCACAGGTTGGTCGGCTTGATATTGAAATCCTTACAGATCTCGTCCGTGCTCAGACCCTCGATTTCCTTGAGCACGAACACGTCGCGGAACTTGTCCGAGAGACCTTCCAGGCAATGCGCCAGCGCCTGTGACAACTGCTGATTTTCCGCCGCTTTTTCCGGGTCCAGGTCCCATTTTTGCGGCATCTCCTTCCAGTGGCCGGAAGCGTCGTACTCGAACGGGTCCGCGTCGTCGTCGCCGGTCAGCTCGTAGGAGCGGTTTTTCTTCACTTCACGGAAATGGTCGAGGATCTTGTGCTTGAGGATGCCGAACAGCCAGCTCTTTTCGGAAGAGCGGCCCTCGAATGATTGCACCGACTGCAGGGCGGAAAAAAGCGTGGTCTGGACGATCTCCTCCGCCGCGTCCGGGTTCTTCACGCGAACCAGGGTATACCGATACATCAGGTCCCCGTAACGGTCCACCCAGAGCGCGGAATCGATCGATTGCTTGTTCATGTCACCGGTGCGGTTTTCCATGATTATTAATGACTTGATCGCCTCCAAGCGACCCCATATACTGATCCTGTTATGGCCACCCCTCCGTCAGACGAATGCGCCAAAATCCTCAGAGCCCTGGGCGACGATTCCCGGTTGAAGATCGTGCGTCTGCTGCTGCAGGGGGAACGGAACGTGTCCGACATCGTGCGCATCCTCGACATGGTGCAGCCGCAGGCGTCGCACCATCTTTCGATCCTGCGCGCCTCCGGTCTCGTCGATACCCGCCGCGAGGGAAACCGCATCATCAATTTCATCAACCCGGAAAAATACCGTCTCACGCAAAAGGAAACCGGCCTGGACCTGGGCTGCTGTTCCATCAATTTCGACAACCGCGGCAACGCCCGCCGGCCTTCCCTCACCTGAATCGCTCTCCGTCCCCCGCCGTTGCTGTACGAAACGGCAAGCATGCAATCGAAAATTTTTTTTATGATTCCGCTTTGCGCAATCGCTTTTCGCGAACCCGCACTTCATAGAACTGCCGCAGGATCGAACGGATCACCCGAACGGGGTTGAAGGAGATGTCCATCGGTCGCTCCGCCAGTTTGAAATCGCTGACCGCAAGCGCCGCGAGATCCGTCTCTCCCAGAAGCTCGATGTTTTCCAGCGAATGGTTGCCGTAGTTCAGCGCGTGGGCGGCTTTCAGGGCGAACACCTGCTCGGGCGGCACCTGCACGATCTCCGTAAGCACCCGGTCCAGTGCGGTCATGTCCCGGCCCGATGCCAGGATTCCCAGCGGGTAAGGCGTGCCGTTGGCGGGTCCCATGCCCTGCATCGCCTGGATGCCGTCCACGACCGTCAGCGTCGGATTCACTTTCTGGGCGATGGCGATCAGCATTTCGCCGAAGCGCACCTTGTCGTTTTTCACCAGGCAATGCAATACTGGCTTGCGTTTGCCGATGACCACGCCGAACAGGTTTTTGATCGAGAGCGTCAGCGTCATCTGGCAATGCGACTTGAACTTGGGCAGGTTGATCGTGTGATCGAAATTTTCCAGCGAGCCCGCGATTTTCAGATGCGCGATGCCCGCAGCGGTTTTGAGGGGCGTCGGTTGCGTGAACGGCTCGATTTTAAGCCCGTAGCGTTGGGCCAGCGGCCCGTACCCCGCTGTGTGCGCCACCGACTCGAGGCTGCCGAACGCCGGGCTGTCGCTCACCGTGACCGAACCCGCCGAACAATCGGAAAGCACTCTGAGCACGGCTTCCAGCACGACGGGGTGTGTGGTGACGCAACGCTCGGGCGCAAACCCGCGCAGAAGATTCGGCTTCAGCAGGATTTTATCGCCGGCCGCGAAAGGCGGTTTGTCGGGGAAAAGCCGCTGGAGGCTTTCCCGCACGAACGCTTCGACGGCGTCGAGCTGGTACGTGGCTGATCTGCGTACGAGAACCTTTGATTTCATGGGCAACCGGAAATTAAAAAAAATCCATTATAACCGCAAACCGGGCGTGTCCAAGCAAAATCAGGCATATCCGGGCCTTGCGCACAGCATCCGGTGCGTCGGCCCGCTGCGATCGAGCGGGCGGGAACGGTGAAACAGCGGTTTATTCGGTGGCGGGTTTGGCGGGATACAGCACCTGGTAGATGCCGTGGTTTCTCAGGACATGTTTGACGTATTTCCGGGTTTCCGGATAGGGGATGGATTCGATGAACACGTCCGGATCCTTGATGTGCCGGAATCGTTTGAGCCACTTTTTCAGGATATGCGGTCCGGCGTTGTAGGAGATGAGCACGTGCGGGCCGTGGTCGCCGAATTTTTTCTGCAACTGGCCGATGTATTTGATCCCGAGCTCGATGTTGATTTCCGGATCGTGCAGGATTTCCTTGTCGAACGGTTTGCCGCCGGGGTTCGCCGCGTACAGGCGTCTTCCGGTCTCCGGCATCAGCTGCATGAGTCCCCGCGCCCCGGCGGGAGAGAGGGACTGGGTGTCGAACAGGCTTTCCTGCCGGATGAGCCCCTTGACCAGAAAAGGATCGATCTTGTATTCGCCCGCGTGCGTGTCGATCAGCTCCGCGTAGGCGAGCGGGAAAAAATTCTTCCAGAAATCGCGCGACAGGTCCTTTTCCTTGGTGCGGGCGATGTAATCCAGATACAGATGCAACAAGCGCACCGAATCCGAATAGCTGCGGGCGCGCACGTACAAATTTGAAAGCCACATCACCCCGTTCAGCGTCTTGCGCACCGACCGTTCCAGCCGGCGGATCTCAAACACCGCAGGCTCGAACTGGCCCACGGCGGTCAGCTCCAGAGCGCGGGCGTGATGGTGCTTCTCCCTCGTGGACAGAGCCCGGCTGAGTGTGACGGGCGTCGCCGCGTCGCCGGTGAACGCCACCGTTTTCACCTCAAAGGCCTGCGCCTTGGTTTCGACGGCCGGCGCTTCGGAGGTGACGAGCCGCTCCTTCGAGCGGATTCCGTAATACGTGAACGGGTAATCGGCGGCGGTTTTTTGATAGAGCGATTGCGCGCGTTTTTTCTCGGCTTTCTTTTCCAGCGCCTTCGCCTGCCAGAACAGGTTGTTCTCGGCGAACAGGCCGTCCCGGTAGCGGCGGAAGTTTGTGTCGAACTGCCGCGCGGCTTTCTCGTAATGGCCCCTGAGGTAGTGAATCCAGCCGATGCGCCACGCGCCCCATTGGGCGTAATCTTCATCGCCGTAGATCTTCACCAGCTTGCGGTAATACTTGAGCGCCGAATCGTACTGCTTGCGGCCTTCGTAGATTTTGCCGATCACGAACCGCGCTTTGAGCGCGGTGTCGGATTTTTTTCCCGGTCCCAGGATTTTTTTCAACTGCCGCACAGCGGCCTCGTCCTGCCCCAGGTTCCACAGGTTGCGGCCGATGGTGTAATGCGCTTCGTGGGTGCGCCGGTGCCGGGGATAATGCTTGAGGAATTTTTTCAGCGCCGCGTTGGCCTGCTTGCGGTCCCGCAGACCCTGGTAGGCCCGCGCCAGTTGAAAGTAAAAACCGCTTTCCAGAAACGGCGAGGACGCTTCCATCGCCTCGATCTCTTCGATCGCCTGCTGGTAGCGGACCTTTTCCAATAGCCCCTCGATGCGCGCCGAGCGTTCCTTGACGTTCAGCGGCACCGGCTCGATCTCCGGCAGCGCGCCGAGCCGCTGGATTTCCTTCAGCGATTCCAGCGTCAACGGATGCGCGGGGTGGTTCACATACAGCCTGCGGTACAGGCGGTAGGCCTCAGCGGGACGCTCGAGGCGCTTGTGGAGGTCGGCCTGTTGAGAGATGAAATCCGGCAGCAGGGTGCGAAAATCCGCATACAGGGATTTCCCCGCCACAAGCTCTTCCGCGTTTTGAAAAACCGCGAGCGCTTCCTCGAACCGGCTCAAATGGATCAGAAGCTGGCCCTTTAACAGCTCCGCTTCGGGACGCGTCATCGAGTCGGCAAATTTTTCTGTCAACAAAACGGTTTGCGCGAGCGCCTTCTCGTAGTGCCCCGCCGCGTGCTGCGCCCGGGCGAGCGAGAGGCGGATGTGATCTTCGATCACCGAATCGTTTTCCAGAGCCCGCTTAAAATAGTCGATGGCTTTGGCGAATTCGTTTTTTTCCCAATACAGTTTCCCCAACAGGAAAAGCGACCGCTTCCGGTCTTCGGCGTTCGCATCCAGGGCGGTGAGGGGTTCGAGCCTGCTTTCCGCTTCGGCGTAGCGGCCCTTCAGATAGCGGTCGAGCCCCTCCTCGAACGCCTTGTCCGCTGCCTCCAACGGGGTGAAGGAAAAAGCCAGCATCACGAGCAGAAACAGACACACGGCGGCGCATTGCGGCAGGAAGGCAAGGATCTTGTCGCGCAGCGAGTCCGCCGAATCGCGGTTGTCCGCTTTTATGGGAACGCAGTCGGGCACCTTCTTGAACCAGGTCAACTGCCGCTTGGCGTAATGGCGTGTTTCCCGCTTGATTTCGTGCACCGCTTCCTCCAGAGAGAGCGCGCCTTGCAGATGGCGCACCGTCTGCGCGTAGCCGATGCTCTGCATGGGTTTCGCAGTTTCCGGCACACCGCGATCGAGCAGGCCGCGCACTTCCTCAACCAGCCCCTGTTCGATCATCGCGTCCACCCGCCGGTCGATGTTGTCGTACAGCGCCTGCCGTTCCCAGGTCAGAAGAAACGTGTGGATGGGGAATTCGTAGGGGGTGGCCGCGTCGACGTCGTGGTGCTCCGACAGCGGCGTGCCGGTCTGCCGGTACACCCCGAGCGCCCGGCTGATGCGCAGCCGGTCCGTGGTCTCGATGCGCGCCGCGTAGGCGGGATCGACGCGTTGCAGTTTCGCGTGCAGGGCTTCCACACCGAAGCGTTCCATCTCGTCGGCCAGTTGTTGTTTGATCTCCGGCGCGATCGCCACCGCGCAGTCGAAATCCTCCATCAGCACCTTGAGGTAGAGGCCGGTGCCTCCCGCCACAATGGGGATTTTGTCCCGGCCGATCAGATTGCGGATGTGCTGCAATGCGCGCACCTTGAAGTCGAAAGCGTTGAACTCTTCCTGCGGTTCCAGGATGTCGATCAGATGATGCACCACCTGATTGCGCATCGCGGGCGCGGGCTTGGCCGTGCCGATGTCGAAATGCCGGTAGACCTGCATCGAGTCGGCGTTGACGATTTCCGATTCGAGCTTTTGCGCCAGCGCAAACGCAACGTCACTTTTTCCCGAGGTCGTCGGTCCCGTGATGATGATCAAAGGATGCATAAATCCGTTCCATGTCCTGCGTGTAAGTTCCGTCGAGATGGTAGACGATGAGGGGCGGTTCCACCACGCAGTCGCTGCGCTGTCCCAGAACGCCTTCCACCATGAAAATTTTTGCCTGTGCCTGCTCCGTCCCGTGAATGAAACGCAAGCGGGAAGGGTGCAGCCGCTGTTTTTCCATCACCGCGAGCACCTCGTCGAGCCGTTCCGTCGGGTAGGTGAGCACAAGCCGACCGCGCGCTGTGAGATGCTTCGCGCTCGTTCGCACCAGCGAAGCGAGATCGAGCGCGATCTCGTGCCGGGCGATGGCTTTTTCCGCATTCGGGTTGATGCGGCCGGTGCGGTTTTTACGAAACGGCGGGTTGGAGAGCACCGCATCGAAAGGCGCGTTCTCAAGGGTCGCCGTCAGAAAATCGCCGTGCATCAGCCGGATCTTCGCTTCGGCGGCGTTGGCGCGCACGTTGCGGGCGGCCACATCGTACAGCGACTGCTGGATCTCGATCGCCGTGATCGCAAGGTCCGCCTGCTGCTTGAGCAGAAGCAGCGGGATCACGCCGCAGCCGGTGCCCACATCCAGAAGCCGCATGCCGGGGGTGGTCTGCAGAAAATCCGCGATCAGAAACGGTTCCAGGGAGTAGCGGTAACCCCGGGTGTCCTGTTCGATCGTGAGCGCGGGCAAATCGGCTGGCATGTCGGATCGGGTCTCGCAAACGGTGGTTGCGGGCTGCAGGCGGCGCCCCCAGGTTGGTAAAAACGCCCTGTTTACATGCCTTTTAGAAGACAGCCCGCGCAGGCACCAATCAAGAGCTAAGTGTTTATTATTTTAAGGGATTTGCTGGCGATTGGCAAACGGTTCGCCGCACTCGATCCCGGTTCTGTCCGGCCTCGCCGACAGGCGGGCAGTCGGTGTATAATAATCGGATTGCCCCAAGATCCAGGGATTTACGATGACGATGCCGGAAATGCAAAACCAGGAAAGCCGCATGACCGAGGAGTACAAAGTGCTCCACGAAGTCGCGCAGGGATTGCAGGCGGCCGGTGACGTGCACACGCGGCTCGAGCGGGTGCTCAAAGTCATCACTCAATTCCACGACCTCAGGGTCGAAAAAAAAGCCGGCATTTTTCTGGCCGACGAGAAGAATAAAGTCCTGCGTCTTTTTTCCACGATCGGCGAATTCACCGAGGAGTTCATGCACGGGGAAGAGGTGGTGCCCTATGGAGACTGCCTGTGCGGGCGCGTCGCGGCGTCGGGAGAGATCCTCATGAGCAACAGCTGCTTTTCCGACCCGCGCCACGAACGGCAATACAAAGGCATGACGCCGCACGGGCACTACATCGTTCCGCTCAAAAGCCAGGACAAACTGGTCGGCGTGATGTTCCTCTACACCGACACCGATCCTTCCTGGTACACGCACAGCCGCGAGGTGCTGCTCTCGATCGGCGGGCTGATCGGCGACGCCATCGAACGCAGCCGTCAGGAGGAGAAGCTCAAATCCAGCCACGACGCGCTGGAGCGGGAAGTCGCCGAGCGCCGGAAAGTCGAGGCGGAGCTGGTGACCTACCGCGATCACCTGGAAGAGCTGGTGCAGCAGCGCACCCAGGACCTGACCGCAACCAACATCCACCTGAAAGAAGAGATCCAGGTCCGCAAGCAGACCGAGGCGAAGTTGAAACGCATCCGCGAGCAGCTGCGCGATCTGAACCGCCGCCTGCAGAACATCCGCGAGGAGGAAAAAAGCCGCATCGCCCGCCAGGTGCACGACGAGTTGGGCCAGTCCCTCACGGCGCTGAAAATGGAAGTGGCCTATCTGGAAAAAAAGTACGCCAGCATTCCCGGTTTCCCGACCGAAAAAACCGAGTCCATGAAACGGATGATCGACACCACCGTGCAGGCGGTGCAGCGCATCTCCACCGAACTGCGCCCGCCGATTCTCGACGCCTTCGGCATCTGCGAAGCCATCGCCTGGCAGGCGCAGGAATACCACACGCGCACAGGCATCCAGTTCGACCTGAACTGCCTGCAGGAATCGGTGCAGCTCGACCCGAATCTTTCCACCACGCTGTTTCGCATCTTTCAGGAGGCGCTCACCAACATCGTGCGGCACTCCGGGGCGGACAAGGTGCGCGTCGGGCTCACGAAGACGCAGACCGGTCTCGTGTTCGAAGTGCAGGACAACGGCCGGGGCATCGAGCCGCAAAAGATCAAGGACCCCAAATCCCTCGGCCTGCTGGGCATCCGCGAGCGGCTGCTGCCCTGGGAGGGCACGTTTCGCATCGAAGGCAAACCCGGTGAAGGGACCACGGTGAGGGTGGAAATCGCGCTTCCTGCAACCGAAGAAAACACGAGCCCGCCGACCCATGAATAAAACGAACGCGAACGGCATCCGGGTGTTCATCGCCGACGACCACGCCGTGGTGCGCCAGGGACTCAAGCAGATCCTGAGCGACGCTCCGGACGTGCAGGTGGTGGGTGAAGCGGGAGACGGCCGCGACGTTCTCAAGCAGCTCGCCGGCCTGCAGGTGGACGTGCTGTTGATGGACTACGACATGCCGGAAAAAAACGGGCTGGACGTGTTGCTGGAACTGAAAGCGCTGCGCCCCAAACTGCCGGTGATC
The DNA here is from genome assembly GCA_965223345.1 of Nitrospinales bacterium. Classification (GTDB taxonomy): domain Bacteria; phylum Nitrospinota; class Nitrospinia; order Nitrospinales; family VA-1; genus CBDCWG01. The sequence goes on along the minus strand of CBDCWG010000012.1, from coordinate 22,591 downwards.
ATTTTGAGCATCTTTCCGGAAGAGCATTACGGCCTGCGCTTCATGAAAGCCGGCGCCTCGGGCTACCTCACCAAAACCAGCGCGCCCGATAAAATGGTGGAGGCGGTGAAAGTGGTGCACAACGGCGGCAAGTTCATCAGCCCCAACCTCGCGAACATCCTCGTTTCCGATCTCGGCAAGGACGCCTCCAAACCGCTGCACGAATCGCTGTCCGACCGCGAGTTCCAGGTGTTTTTCATGCTCGCCTCCGGAAAGCGTCTCAAGACCATCGCCAAGGAACTCTCCCTCAGCGTCAACACCGTGAGCACCCACCGCTCCCGCATCCTCGAAAAAATGGGCATGGAAACCAACGCCGATCTCACCTACTACGCCCTCAAAAACGGCCTCATCAGCTGATTCCCTCTATAAATCAACGCCTTTGGGCCCATTTGTGGTAGTTCGGCCACACGCGAATCGAACAACGGTCAGCTTCAGATGGTGACCCGCAGGATAGTTTCCGACGCGCACACTTCCTATTCTTAAGCGGTATCGACCCTTCCCGTTCAGGACGGGCTGAAAATAAACTCAAATAAAGATTAGGAGTGTGCGAGATGAAAAGAAAAACGATTCCCTGGTTGTTCACGATTCTGACCCTCACCGTATGCAGCGTCGGTGGGGTCCACGCCGGTGAAAAAGCGCCGCCGAGCCCGCTCGACGGTTACACCATTCACGTTTCCGCGCCGCACGTGATGAACGGCGAAGTGGTGGGTCCCTTCCATCACTACTGCAAGCCGATCAACGACGACATCATCCAGTGCATCCTGTTCGAATCCACCGAACCGAACGCACGCATGACCGAAGTCGAATACATGGTCTCCAAAGATCTGGCCCGCAAGGTCATTCCCGACTGGTCGCACAAATTGAACTGGCACGACCATGCCGAGGAGATCGCCACCGGCCGGGTGGCCATCCACCATCCCTCCGATCCGAAAGCGCAGCAAGAGCTGGCGGACTACGTCGGCAAAACCGACGGGATCATTTTTCATCTCTGGCCGCACGACGCGCCGATTCCGGACGGGACCGTCAGCATTCCACAGTCCGTCGGGCATTGGGAGAAGATGCACGGCAAATTGACCAACTGAGGCGCGGTTCACGCCTTGGATTTTGGGTGCCGCCGATTCCGTTTCTCCGTTGGGCGAGTGGACCGGGATTGCGGAGTCGGCGGGCAACGCCCCAGAAAACAGGAATTTGCGGGCTTGCGGGAAGGAGCGGTCACAAACATGCGCACGAACCCGATTTTCGGTTGGACGATCGCGGGGATTCACGCTAAGCTGTTGGGAATCAAATACCTTCAGCTTGGCCCCCCACACTGTCGAAATTCGGGCGCCTGCTGGGCTCGGAATAAATCCCCCGCAAGGGGGACTCCCTTAGCAGGCGAGCTCAGCGGCGCCTTTTTATTTGCCGCGCCTCGATCCGATCCCGGTACCATAACGCGCTTCAACCTTGAACGCCGAAAATGAAATCGTCTCAATCTCCAGGAGGTATGCAATGAAACGGCCACAAAAAAGATCGCTCCGGTTCCCCATCGGGCTGGTACTGGCAGGGCTTTGGATGCTGCTCGCCCAACCCGTCCCGGCTGTTGCGGAAACCGGCGAATCGATCGTTCAAAGTCAGTGTTCGAGCTGCCACCGTTTCACCGGTGAACCCAAATCGAAATTCGAACTCAAAGGTCCCGATCTCATGTGGGCCGGCAACAAGTACCAGCGTCCCTGGCTCATCCGCTGGCTCACCGGCAAGGAACCCAACCTGTATCCCAACGGCTACCGCTGGGATCTTTCCCGCACCCAGATCAAGCATCCCGTGTTGAGTGAGGCCGACGCCAACGCCGTCGCCGATCATTTCGAAAAAAACTATCTCGATCCGCGCATCAAAAAAAGTTTCGTCGACCTGTCGACGCTCACGAAAAGAGAAGCCGAGTTCGGCGCGGAAATTTACAAAGAGTTTTCCTGTCTCGGGTGCCACCAGATCAAGGAGGACGGCAAACTGATCGGCGGCCCCATCAGTGTGGACCTGTTCGATGCGGGCAACCGCTACACCCTCGACTGGTGGTCCCGTTTCGCGGAGAACCCGCAGGACTTCACACCGCACAGCGGCGAGTACCTCGCCGATCTCAGCATGCTGGGGGCGCGCTACATCATCGGCTACCTGATGACGCTGGGCGTGGAGGATTTCAAGTATTTCGAGCCCTGGAACAGCGAGCCCTTTAAAAACGCCGACGCGCAAAAGGGCGGGCAGGTCTACAAGGAGTACTGCGTGCAGTGCCACGGGCCCAAAGGCGAGGGAGACGGCCCCGGCGCGCTGGGGCTCGAGCCCAAACCGGCCGTGCACGCCAAGATGGCCTTCGATCAGATGCCCGAGGATTACCTGTTCAACGTGATCTATCACGGCGGCAAGAGCGTCGGCAAATCCTCCATGATGCCCGACTGGGGCATGACCATTCCCATGCAGGACATCGCCAATCTGACCGCCTATCTGAAGACCACCTTCAAGGGGGGCGAGGAGGTGGCCGCCGTTCCCGGAAAGAAAGCGGGCGGCGACTGTCCGCAGCCGCGCAAAACCCGCAAGGCGCCGGTGAGCCTGCTCTCCAAAAAGAACCCCTTGAAACCCACCGCGGCGAACATCAAGGCGGGCGAGGAGCTGTATCAGAAAAGCGCCAAACCCCTGGCCTGCGCCCAGTGCCACGGCAAGGCGGGCGATGGCAGCGGCGCCCTCGGCGCGGCGCTCACGCCCAAGCCGCGCAATTTCACCTGCGCCGAAACCATGCAGGGGATTTCAGACGGGCAGATGCACTGGATCATCCAGAACGGCTCCACCGGAACCGGGATGATGGCGTTCAAGAACACGCTCAAGGACAAGCAAATCTGGCAGTTGATCCACTATCTGCGGACCCTGGAGCAAAAATAACCGCGTTTGAGCCCCAGCCGGCCGGGTGGGGCTCAAGCCTTTTAAAAGTAGGTGTTTACGCCTTGCCCGCCCTTTGAGCGCCCACCCGAACGGTCTCCCGATGCGGCCCCAGGGCTCCCATCCGTTGAAAATTTATAAGTACTTGTTATATAATGGAATATATGGGGAAATCGGGCGTGCTGCCCCCGCAAACGGGAGCGGTGGGCCCTTGCAGGATTTTCATTCGTGGAGTCATCATGGACTTTTTCAATTCAATGCAGATTTGGGGCATCGTCCTGTTTTTCTTCGGGGCCGGGATTTTGAGCCTCTGTTCCAGATGGGAGCGCGAGGAAGAGGAATGGCTGAAGGATCCCAGAAACCGCTACAAGCAGGAACGCCGCAAAACCGATATGGTTATGCCCAAGACCGTGCGCGGCATCATCATGACCCTGGCCGGAAGCCTGATCTCCCTGACCGGCATCACGCTCTTCTTCCTCAATATCCAGGTACCCGGTTGACCGGTTTTTGCGAGCCGTTCCGACCGCCGATCGCATGCGGCTTCAAAACGGCCAGAAGCCGGTTTTTTTCTCCGGTAACAGGATCGCCGCCACCTCTCCCTGATAGATCAAAGGATACTGCCTGAGCCGCACCACCCGGCCCGCTTGCGGCGCTGTGATCGTGTTCAGCAGACGCCCGCTCGCAACGTCCCGCACCTCCCCCAGCACTTGTTTTTCCTGCACAACCGTTCCCGCTGCGACCTGCGGCAGAAACAGGCCCGCGTCCGGGCATGCCAGCAACCGCTGTTCTGTCGTCTTGTAGAAACGCGTCTGCGTTTTTTCCGCCTTCTGCGCCGTGTGGATGAGGACGCCGCTGCTCAGCAGCAGGTTCACCAGTCCGTCGAACAGGGAATCGCATCCCTCGCGGTCGAGGCTCTGCGGCCGCCCCGCCGAAAGGATGAGGCAGGGGATGTCCTTCTGCACCCAATGGTAAAAAAGGTTCATCCGGAATGCCGGATCGTCCGCCAGCTCGCGCGCGATCTCCAGCCCCAGGCCCTGCGCCATTTTTTTCGCCGGCCGTCCCGGTTTGAAGCATTGCAGGTGCGGCGCGTCCTCGTAATGCAGCGGGGCGGTGCGCAGGATCAGCGCGTGGGTCGAGTCCTGCGTGTGCTTGAGCAGGGTCCCCGCCAGCCGTTCCACGACCTCGCCTTTTTCATTGCCCGGAAAAGCGAGGTCCATGTCCAGATCGTCGAAGGACCAGAAGGGAGACCCCGTTTGCGCTGCCTGGACGTTGACCACCGGAAACAGCTGCACGCGCCCCTTGAGCCGGTAACCGGACCGTTTGCCCGCCGCGACCTCGTCGAGAAAATGTGCGAGCCGTGCGTTCAGGTACAGGCCGTTGACCTGATCCCCGTGCAGGCCGCTGACGATCGAGACGATGTCATCGGGCGTGCGCGAGTCCTCCCAGACGTTTTTGTTAAGATCGAGGCTCCCTCCCATCGGCGCGGGAATGGACAGGATGCGGGTGTTCACGGCGTCGCGGCGTCCTCAAGCGCGATGCGGCACAGCGGCGCACCCTGGTAGGTGAGCGGGTGCTCCCGCAGTGTGAACAGCAGGCCCGCGGCGGGTGCGGTTGCTTCTTCGAGAAGCTCGCCCCGCACCGGATCGACGATCTCGCCGATCGCATCCCCCTTCGCGACCGTATCGCCCAATCGGGCTTTTGCCAGAAACAGACCCGAATGTTTCGCCTGCACCAGGGTCACCTGCTGCGGATTGACAAGCCGGGTTGCTTTCACCGCCGGCGGCGCGCCTTGCGGTGTCAGCACGTCCAGGTGATGCAGCAGATGCAGCATGCCGTCCATCATCTGTTCGCAGAAGTCCCGATCAACCCGCAGGCAGATGCCCATCTCCACGACCAGCGTGGGGATTTTACAACGATTGAGGTTGCAGCCCAGGGTCGATTCGAACACGCCCGCGGACGGGTGTACCCACACCAGATCGGCGTTCATCCGCATCGCGTAGGGGATGAGTTTTTTGTCGAATTCCTGGATGATCCGCACTTGCGGCAGTTCCCGAAGATGCAGGTTGCTGGCGTGGATGTCCACCACGAGGTCGGAGGAGGCGCGCAGGTCCTCGAGCAGAGCGTGCGAGACGCCTGCGGGCAGCGAATCGCCTGCGGGTCTGCCCATCTGCCGGTTCATATCGACGGAAAAAAACGGCCACAGCCGCGTGCCCGAAGACAATGCCTGCGGGTTCACCGCGGGGTACACGTTCACCGTGCCCTGAAACGCATCCGGCTCTTCCGCCTGCAAGGTGCGCAGCGCATCGATCAGCCGGTGACAGAGATACACGCCTTCGAACTCGTCGCCGTGCAGGCCGGCGACGAAGGACACCCGCTTGCCCGTCCTGGGTGGCTTCGGGGAAAAGGTCTGCTTGACGATGGCGGTGGACCCGCCCAGCGGGCGGTCGTAGGCGGCGATGTTTCGAGTTTCCAAAAGCGCGAACCTGGGAATGAGATAGAAAGATGCGCCCTAGGCCTCTCCCTGAGAGGGAGGCGGCGCGGGTTGCGGAATCTTCTTTTTCTTGATTTCGATTTTCATCGCGTCGATTTTCCGCTTCAGCGTGTTGCGGTTGATGCCGAGCGCCTTCGCCGTGGGCACCTGCTTGCCGGAAAACTTGTCCAGCAGGATCTCGAACAGTTGTTTCTCCACCGACTGAATGAGCCGGTCGTACAGGTCGTCCTCCTCGGAAAGAGGATGCTCCCTGAGGTAATCCTGGATCAGCTGCGTGAGCCGCTTGTCCCAGTCCACGCCCGAGGCCGCCGAACCGGCCGCCATGTGCTCGGGCAGATGTTCCGGAAGAATGGGTCCCGAAAGCGCGAGCACCAGCGCGCGTTTGATGGTGTTTTCCAGTTCGCGGATGTTCCCGAGCCAGGAATGCCGGGCGATCAGCCGTTTGGCGTCCGGGGACAGGTAGACCGGGCCCTGCGCCAGTTTGGGCGCGAATTTTTTCAGAAAATGTTCTGCCAAAAGGCCCGCGTCCTCCAGCCGTTCGCGCAGCGGCGGCATGTGGATGTGGATCACGTTGAGACGGTGAAACAGATCCTCACGGAACAGCTTGCGCTGCATGAGATCCTGAAGATTCTGATTGGTCGCGGCGATGATGCGCACGTCCACCCGCACCGGCTCCTTGCCGCCGACGCGGTAGAATTCGCTGTCCTGCAACACGCGCAGGATTTTCGCCTGCAGCGAAAGTTCCATGTCGCCGATCTCATCGAGAAAAAGCGTGCCGCCGTTGGCCTGCTCGAACTTGCCGTGTTTTAGCTCCACCGCGCCGGTGAACGCGCCCTTTTCGTGGCCGAACAGCTCCGACTCCAGCAGTTCGCGCGCGATGGCCGCGCAGTTGATGCAGATGTAGCGGTTGCCGCGCCGCCGGGAATAGTAGTGCAGCGCGCGGGCGACCATCTCCTTGCCGGTGCCGCTTTCGCCGGTGATCAGAACGGGAAGGTCGGTGGCCGCGGATTTGCCGATCGTCTTGAAGATGTCCTGCATCTTGCGGCTTTTCCCGACGATCGCCTCGGGCGTGAAATCCACCGGTTCCGGCGTTTCGTCGGGCGACTCGGGCGGCGCGATCTTCTGCGCGGCCAGGGCTTTATCGACGAGCGCGTAAATTTCATCGAAGTCGAACGGTTTGCTGATGTAATCGTAAGCGCCCAGACGCATCGCCTCGATGGTGTTGTTCATGGTGTCCTGCGCGGTCATCACCACCACCTTCAGTTCCGGCGAGGTTTCTTTCACCCGCTCCAGCAGCTCCAGACCGCTCATCCCGCCCATGAAGATGTCGGAAAACACCAGCAGGTAGTCGTTCTCGTTCAGCTTGTCGAGCGCTTCCTCGCCGCTGATGGCGGTGTGCACGACGAAATCCCTTTTTTCCAGGGCTTTTTTGAACACCCAGCGGATGTTCGCTTCGTCGTCAACAATGAGAATTTTGGGATCTTGCTGCATGCGCCTATTTTATCATTGATTTTCTATCGGAAGAAACACCTGCACCGTGGTGCCCAGGCCTTCCTCGGAGGTGACTTTGATCTTACCGCCGTGATTTTCAACGATTTTAAGAGAGATCGGCAGGCCCAGGCCGCTGCCTTTTATTTTCGTGCTGAAAAACGGCGTGAACAGATTTTCCAGCGTCGCGCCGTTCATTCCGGCTCCCGAATCGGTGATCTCCACCACGATACTCTGGCGCGGGCTGCCGTCCTTGCTGGCTTTGATGGTGTGCCCCGAACCGACCCGGCTGGTGAGGGAAATCTTTTTGTTGTCGCCGGAAGCCTCCACAGCGTTTTTGATCAGATTCAAAAACACCTGCTTGAGCTTGTCCTCATCCCCGAGAATCGTCGGCAGGCTGGGATCGTAGATGCGTTCGATCTGAATGCTTTTTTCCTTGAGCGGTTTCTTTTCCAAAAGCAGGATGTCGTCCAGCAGCCGGTGGATGTTGATTTCGGTGAGATCGAGCTGCCGCGGGCCGGTGAACCCCATCATGCGCTCGACGATGCGGTTGATGCGGTCCACCTCGGAGATGACCACGTCCAGGTATTCCTGCTGGTCTTCGCTTTGCAGCTCGTCTTTCAGCAACTGCGCCGAAGCCCGGATGCCGCCCAGAGGATTGCGGATCTCGTGCGCCATGCCCATCGCCAGATAACCCATCGTCGCCAGATGCTCCACCGGCCGCCACGTGTCCTGCAGTTCCTTGACCAGGCTCAGGTCCTTGACCAGAACCACGATGCCCTCGATGGTTTCCGCATCGTTGTGGTACGGCGAAAGGGTGAGGCTCACGGGAAAGTGGTTTTTGCTGTTGCGTTTGATCCCCGAGCATTCGATGTCGCGGTAGGAGATGCCCGTGGCGAAGGTGCGGGCCAGCTTGTTTTCGATGGGCGTGGGTTCGGCAAACAGTTGTGCCAGCGGCCGCCCTTCGATGGCGTCGTGCGAACGCTGAAACATCTCTTCGATGGCCGGGTTGCTTTTCAGGATCGTGAGATCGCCGGAAACGAGAAGAACGCCGTCGATGAAGGAGGAGAAAATTTTATCGAACAAACTCAAATTCTCCTCGAAATGAGGGTGGGGTCACTTCATTTGGCGGGTTTGGCCTTGGTTTTCTTGCCCCCCGCATAGGGGTTTTTGCTCGCCGGTTTTTTCGCCGCCGGTTTCGGGGCCGGCGCCTTGGTCTCGCTTTTGGCAGCGGGCGCCTCCGCCGGGGCTTTGCTGTCCGGGGCCGCGGGACTGGCCTGTTTCTGCTCTTTTTCCCAGCCCTGCTTGCGCGCTTCGGAGGGATAATCGGTGGCGTACCAGCCCGAGCCTTTCAAAATGAAGCCCGACGCGGAAACCAGCCGCCGCACCTTGCCGTCGCAACCCTCCGACTTGTGATTTTTCAAAGGTTTCGCGGAAACCGACTGCATCACCTCGAAGGTGGCGTTACACTTTTCACATTCGTATTCGTAAATCGGCATGAACCCAGGACTCCTTATAATCCAGCACCATCAAGACCTTGAAATCAGGATAAAATCCCAAACTGCAAATAGCAAGCATCCGCATGCATTTTTTGCGTTCCGCGCTGCCAGCAGGGGGGGATGAGAGGCCGGCTTCAGACCTGAGTCAACCAGTTCTGGTGCTTGGGTTGGTTGCCGCGGACGATGTCGAAGAAGGCTTTTTGAATCAAATCCGTTGTTTTTCCCTTGCTTCCGCTGCCGATGGTGCGGTTGTCCACCTCCCGCACCGGGGTGATCTCCGCCGCCGTGCCGGTCAGAAACACTTCGTCCGCGATGTACAGCTCATCGCGCGTGACGCTGCGTTCGACCACTTCGATATTCAGGTCCTTGCAGATTTCGAACACCGCATCGCGCGTGATGCCGTCGAGATTGGAATGCGACAGCGCCGGCGTGTGCAGGCGGCCCTTGGAAAACAGAAAGATATTCTCTCCGGAACCCTCCGAAATAAAGCCGTTCGGATCGAGCAGGATGGCTTCGTCGTAACCGTCGCGCACCGCTTCCGCCTTGGCCAGGATGGAATTGATGTAGTAACCGCAGGCCTTGGCCTTGGTCAGGGTGATGTTGATGTGGTGCCGGGTGAACGAGGAGATCCGCACCCGGATGCCCTTGTTGAGGCCGTCGTCGCCCAGATAGGTGCCCCAGGGCCAGGCCGCCACGGCGACCCGCACGTCCACACCCGCGGGGTTCAGCCCCATTTTGTTGCTGCCCAGAAAGACGATGGGCCGGATGTAGCACTCCTCCAGCTTGTTTTTGCGCACGACGTCGAGGATCGTCTCGAAGATTTCCTCGCGCGAAAAGGGGATCTCCAGGCCCAGAATGGCCGCGGAATGGAAGAGCCGCTCGACGTGTTCCGGCAGCCGGAACACGATGGAGGTGTTCTGGTCCGTGCGGTAGCAGCGCAGTCCTTCGAACACCCCCATCCCGTAATGCAGGGTGTGGGTGAGGACGTGCACATTGGCTTCGTGCCAGGGAAGCCACTTGCCGTCGAGCCAGATCAGTTCGGATTTTTCCAAGGGGACCTCGTATTCAGGGGAAACAATCGGTAACCTATGATCTTATGGGCCCTAGGCCTTAAAATCAAGCCAAAATAAAACCCATTGACATGCTAAAATAGGTCTGTTAATTTTCCACTCTTACGCGTGGGCCGCTAGCTCAGTTGGTAGAGCACCTGACTTTTAATCAGGTTGTCGAAGGTTCGATCCCTTCGCGGCTCACTTTTCTTTTTCGCACGTCCACCCGAAAGTCCCCATCGTCTAGCCTGGCCCAGGACACCGGCCTTTCACGCCGGCGACGCGGGTTCGAATCCCGCTGGGGACGCCAACTTTTGCCTGACACCTCCCTGATTGACCAGAGCTTTCACGCTTCGCCTCACTATTTGGCTGCTACCCACCTTCGGCCGAAGCAATCAACAACCGTTGAGGGAAAAAGCACAAGCCCGAAGTAACAAGGACCCCGGGCTTGCTATGGTAAAGGTCAGGACCGATCCACCGGGCCTTTTTCAAACAGCCCGCCTGCGCCCAGAAAAGCGGCGAGCGCCAGGATCGAAACCCCACCCAGTAAAGTGAGAATATAAACATCGGTGATCATGATGAGACCTCCTATAGGTTCAGGTTGAAGCGTATTTTCCGATCACAGATTGGCAAAATACGCGATCCACAGCATCACCAGGCCGGTGAGAATGGAGACCACGAAGCCTGCGTGGATGAAAATATGAAACAGAGAGTTTTTGTCAAAGCCGAAGAACGAATTGATCGTGTTTTTCATCGCTGATCCCTCCTTCATGTGTTGCGGTTCAACCTAAAGGGCCGGTTTCGGGCCCGGATAAAACTGCGTTTCCGGTTCCAACCCCTTTTTTGCCCTTTGCCCCTTTAGATGCAGGAAAAAATACTTTGGTTTTATTGATAATTTGAATAAAATGGTTTGAGAAAATCAATGATCTTGTGCGATGAACCTGTTGAATTATCAGCATCTGTTTTATTTCCGGACGGTGGCCACAGAGGGCAGCATCTCCAAGGCGGCGAAGAAACTGCGTCTGGGGCAGCCCGCGATCAGCATTCAGATCCGGCAACTGGAAGAGGCACTGGGACGGGAGTTGTTCGACCGGCAAAACCGCCGCCTGGTGTTGACCGAAGCCGGGCAAGCGACCCTGCAGTACGCAAACCAGATCTTCCGTCTCGGGGACGAGATGCAGGAGGTGCTGCAGGACAGCACCTTCGCGCGCCGGCGGCACCTGCAGATCGGGGTGCTGGACTGCCTGCCGAAAAAGCTGATCCAGTGGCTGGTCGAGTCGGTGCGCAAGTCCGAGGACTGCCTGATCAGCGTGCTGGAAGGCGAGGGGGAGTTTTTGTTCCGCGAGTTGATGGCGCACCGCATCGATCTGGTCGCATCGAATTTCCCGCCCACGCTCACCGGCGGCCGGTCGTTTCAATCCCGGCTTCTCGGAAGCGCCCCTGTGACGCTTTGGGGCACCCGCAAATACCGGCATTTGAAGCGCGGTTTCCCTCAATCTCTGGATGGGCAGCCGTTCATCCTCCCCACCCCGCACAGCAAACTGCGCCACGATTTGGACCATTACCTGCGCGTGAACGGATTGTCGGTGCGGGTCGTCATCGAAACCCAGGACACCTCCGTGCAGAAGATGCTCGGCAAAGCCGGGCTGGGGCTGGTGCCGCTGCCGAATTTCGCCGGGCAGGAACTCAAGAAACAGGGGGAGTGGGAAAAGCTGGGCACGCTGCGCGGCGTGCAGGAGGATTTCTGGCTGGTGAAAAGTCCGCGGCAGATCGAAAACCCGCTCGCCTTCAACCTGTATCAGCAGTTCAAGCTGAAAACCCGTTGAGCACGTTCAACGCTGCCATGCGAAAGCATCGAAGTCACAAACGCCCGGCCGCGCGCGTTTCCCTGTTCGGTGGATTCGATCTTTCCATCCCAGGCCACGTCCCTTCCTAAAAAATCGAAATCTGTTCCCTTCACACCCCCTCATGCGGTGCGACTGGAGTTTGCAGTCCCGTTTTTCCTTCCTGCCTTTAATGAACTCAAGCTCTTTGGTGCATATCACCCGGCATCTCTGCAAAGAGGGTTATCTGAGCCTGCAACCCAGCCGACCACCCTGCCTTGCCGGGTGGCTCCCTCCTTTCGCAAAATCAGTGAAACAACGCCCTCGCCAACAAAAACAGTGGGCTGTACCGCGCTCAGGGAAGAATCTGTGCGACAGGTCAGGATCGGCACACAAATTGCTCTTTCTAAGAGCAGGACTCATTCGAACAGTCCAAAGTCCTCAAACTTTTATTGCTAATGAGCATGCCGGGGGACCTCTATCCGGGTCACGCCAGGCATTAACAATGGAGAATAGGATGGCTTCCATATTTGAAGACGCACTTGTGACTGAAGTGGAGCGGGAACCGCTCATCAGTTGGGGTGCGATATTTGCCGGGATGGTGTTTGTGATTGCAGCCAGTTGGTTGATGGTGCTTCTGGGTTCGGCCATCGGCGTCAGCATCGCGGATTTCGGCAATGTCACATCCAACGAAGATTTTGCGGAGGGTCTGGGCATCGGGGCGATTCTGTGGCTCATGTTCAGCGCGCTCGTGGTGTTTTTTTTGAGCGGCCTTCTGGCCGGCAGGCTGTCCGGCAAACCCGACCACACTGTCGGAATGCTGCATGGCCTCACATTGTGGAGCCTGGGCACCGCCATGATGATCGTGTTTGGCGCGTGGGGCGTCGGCGGGTTGATTCAGGTGGGGCAATCGATGGTCAAATCCACGGTCCAGACCGGGGTGGCCCTCGGCACAGCAGGCATCGAAGGCACCGGTGCGGCCGTCCGGAGTCTGTCGGATTCGCCGGTCGTGATGGACATTCAGGCCCTGCTCAAGCGCAAGGCAACCGAAGCGATTGTCGAGTCGCAAAAAGAAGGCGGCGCCAGGGCCAGCAAAAAAGAAGTGCGGCAGGCGGTGAAGGAAATCGATCAACCCACACTGAAGAAAGTCGCGGTTCAACTGATCGAGGGCAATGGAGAGGAAGCCAAAGCGCAATTGGCCCGCAGCACCAATCTGTCCGAGAAAGAAGTGGAAAGCATCGTCGGTGGAATTTCAGAGAAAATGGAGGATCTGGAAGAATCCGAGTTGGTGCAGGAACTGGAAGCCGGTGTGAAAAACAACATGGAAAAAGCGGTTCAAAAAGTCAGCCAGGTCAGCGGTTCGGAAGTGACTGCAAGAGAATTGAAGACGGCCTTGATGGAGATGGATGCGGAAACGCTCGGTCTGGTGGCGAAAGAGCTGGTGCTGGGAAACCCGGAACGGGCTAAAAATGTGCTCGTGGTGCGCACCAGTTTGAATGAAAAAGAAGTTGAGGCCATCGTCAAGGGTGTTTCCGCAGAAGTGGATCAGAAGGTTGCGGAAGCAAAAAAGGAAATCGATCAAGCTGTGGAAACAGCTTCTGAATACACGCAGGCGGTTCTGTGGGTCTCGTTCACCAGTGCGGCTTTGGGGCTCGTGGTCGCCATCATAGGCGGTTGGGTGGGTTCCAACACGGTCCGCCGGTTGTATGCGGTAGAAGTCTCACGCGAAGTGACCGCATAAACTAAAAGGAGAATGAAATGGCATATGGATTATTGGGAACGATCGTCGTTATTTTGGTCATTGCCGCTCTTCTGCAGAATGTTGCTGTGGGTGGCGTCGGTGGCTTGCTGGTTCTGGTTTTGTTGATTCTGTTGCTGACAGGACGTTTGTGACAGAATTCGCATCCGGTTGAGTTTGCCCCCAGACTCGGCCGGATGCTTTTTTTTGCAGCGATCCCGCTGCAAAGCGGTCACTCACTTTCCTTTCGATGCATGTGCGATTCCATCCTTTCCGGTGTGCATTATTCCGATCGCCCTGTTAGAATAGCTCTCGCAGAAGCTCTCACCTTTTTCGCATCGATCTGCGAGAATAGAGAGCGGCAACGGTTTCTTCATCCACCCTGCATCACACGATGGCGTCTTCCTTGATTCAAGCCCTGAAAAAAATCATTCAGACCACGCTCAAGGATTCCTGCGCCGACGGCATCGCCATTTTCAAATCCCCCCTGCGCTGGAAAACCCGGCAATGGATGCTGCTCTTTGCCGTCGTGTGCGGGACGCTGCTTTTGATCCCCTGGGACCGCACCATCCAGGAATTCGTCCAGTCCCACCGCGTCCCTTTCACCGACGGTCTGGCGAACGGCTTCGAATTGTTGGGGTACGGGCACACGGTGATTCCGGCGATGCTCGCGGTTTACGGGTTGGGACGTTGGGCCCGCTCCGAAAAAACCTGCCGGTTCGCCTTGCAGGCACTGGAATCCTACATCCTCACCGGCGTGTTTTCCTGGATGTTCAAGATGACCACAGGCCGGCGCCGGCCGTTCGTGCGCGAAGCGGGCCGGTTCAGCGGACCGTTCTCGCTGAAGAACAACAGCTTTCCTTCCGGTCACACCACCACCGCCATCGCCCTGGCGGTGCTCCTGGCTTCCACCTGCGAGCACGGCGCGGTGACCACCCTGGCCTACGCCGCCGCGCTGGGTGCGGGCTGGGCGCGCATCAACGACAACAAGCACTGGGCCTCCGACGTGTTTTTCGGCTTCTTTCTCGGCCACTACATCGCCCGCTGGATGGTTAAGAACAAGCAGCCACACCCCGCCCCCCGCGATTCCGCCCCATCCCCGGACCCACTAGAAGAACGATCCCCAGCCTGACGGCTTTCCCGCACGGGAACCGGGCTTTAAACTTTCAATTGCAAACTTCCCATAACTAATTGATAATAAATGTATTGCTAATATTTCGGGCGGCGGGAAAAGGCCTGTTTTTCCGGTGTTCCCTGCGCGGGGACCGGGGGAGCGGGGCGGCGATTTCCTGCGTCTTTTCGGGCGAAATCATGATCGAAACCATCGGATCGGTTCTGTTTAACAAAGCCAAAGCCCTGCTCGGGTTTGCGGCCTTGTTTGTGCTGCTGGAGTGGAAGTTTCCCGCGAAGCGCAACCAGAAGCTGATCCGTGCCGATTCCAGGCTGGATCTGACCTATTCCTTTCTGCTGATCCTCATCTTCATTCCCGTGCAGATTGCGTGTGCGCCGGTGTTCGCGCGCTATTTCCACGGCGCCCTGACCATGCCCCAGGAATTTGCCGCCGGCCGGGTGCAGGCCGAGTTCGTGCAGAAACCGGAAAAGGGACAGGCTTCGGTGCTGCCCGATGGCAGCGTGACTTACCGCGCTCATTCGGCTTTCAACGGCAGCGACACCTTTGTGCTGAAAAAATCCGACGGCGAGAACCACCTGACGCAAACCTTCATCGCCAAGGTGGAAACGCAAACATCGAGTGCGGGCGTGGCTTTGCCCAATCCGCACAAGCGCGTCACCCTGCAGGTTACAAGCAGTGTGCTGAGCGGCCGGGTCACAGAGGGCGTCACCGGGGGATTCTGGCAAGCCAGAAACTGGATCCTCAATCAAAACCTCATTCTGCAGATCGTTCTCGCCGTGCTGATCGTCGATTTTGTCGGCTATTGGAGGCACCGCTTCATGCACACCCGGTTCTTCTGGCCGTTTCACACCATCCACCACAGTTCCCGGCAGGTCGATTGGCTGTCCACCGAACGGTTTCACCCCGTGAACCACTACATATCCGCGACCCTCAACCTGCTGGTCCTGACCGCCCTGTTTCAGGACCCCTATGTGGGCGGCGTCGCCATGTTCCTGCGCCGCGGCTACGGCCTGTTCGTGCACGCCAACATCCCCGTCTCCTACGGGTTCCTGGACCGCGTGTTCGTGAGCCCGCGGTTCCACCGCTGGCACCATTCGGACAGCGCCACGGTCGCGAAGAAGAACTACGCCACGTTTTTTTCCTGTTTCGATTTATTGTTCGGGACCTATTACCTGCCGAAGGACAAAACCGAACCGCAGACCTTCGGTTTCCACGGCGGCGAATTGCACGGCGGGTTGATCCGGCAGTTCCTGTATCCCTTCGTTCAATTGGCGGCCCCGCGCAGAGCGCCGGTGCAGGCCTGAAAAAAAACCGGGCTCCCCCTTGCGGGAAAGCCCGGTTGCACTGCTGCGATGTTTGCTTCTTCAGGCTGCGTTCAGCCGCCGATGTTATTGGCAGCCAGCTCCTCTCCCGACCAGGGAAGTTCCACATCCAGCTCCTTCAGCGTTTCCGCCGTCAGACCGCCGCGCGAGAGTCCTTTCTCCTTTTGAAACTGCAGAATGCCCCTGCGGGTCAACCGGCCGATGTCGCCGTCGATCGGCCCCGGATAGTAGCCGCCGTCCTGCAGGGAAACCTGGATCTGCCGCACCAGCTCGGGCGTGATGTTGGTTTCACACAGCACCGGTCTCCAGGCCATGCGCTCGTCGGCCACCTTGACCACTTTGGACACGGTCTGGTGTTTTTCCGGGATGTAATAGCGGTTCACCTTGGCCGGTTCCACCAGTTTGACGACGCGCTGCATCTTGTACTCCGCCGGAATGACGATTTTTCGTGTCGTCGGCGGGGTGCGCATCACCTGCCGCTTGACGGTTTTGTACTGGGCGGGAATCTGCACCATCCGCGTGGTCGCCGGGGCCTTCAGCACGCGTTTCGTGATGGTCTTGTAGGTGGCGGGGATCTTTTTCAGGCAGATGATCTCGCCGGTCGCGAAATCCACCTTCTCGACCAGGCCGCGGCCTTTCTCCCACCGCACGTGCGCCGGTTTGTCCACCACCTGTTCGGTCACCGTTTTATACACGGCGGGCACCACCACCAGCTTCTCCGACGCTTCCTTCACCAGAATCCGTTCCTCTTCCCAGCCGTAGGTCGCCGGCACCACTTCGATGCGTTCCGACGCTTCCTTCACCAGCACGCGTTCGAGCACCGTCTCGAACTTGGCCGGGATCGTTTCCAGCCGTTCCGACGCCTCGGATTTGAGCAGCGTCACCGTCTCGTTTTTGTACTGGGCGGGAACCAGAACGCGGGCGTAGCAGGCGCCCGGTTTTGGATTCGGCGGAAACAATTCCGTGCCGGCATTGACCCCTTGCGGAATGTAGCTGGGGGGCCGCACGATTTCGGCGACTTCCTCTTCCGGGTCGGCGGCGAATACCGGAACCCCTCCTGCCTGTGTCGCCGCAACGCAGAGGATGCTGAACACACCAATGATTTTTTTCAGTCGGGCCTGTTGCATGAGAATTCTCCCTCCTTCGATAGGGTACATATTGCGCCCAACCCGTCCCCCGGGATTGGAACCACGTTGAATATCAGTATGGCGATATTATGCAAACAGTCGCTCCATAGTGCAAGGGAATAATTTCGTGTTATTGCAGTCCTAACAGGCGTCTATTCAAAATTTTGTCGAAGTGTTATTCTGTCGTGTCGAATACGGCATTACGAAATTCATGAAATAGATTATTGGGTGTAGGATAAATAGTGGATTAATTTGTACTAATTGATTTCCAGCAGCCGCACCTGCATCGCCGCTTGAAAAAAACGCAGGGTTCGAATAATCCGATCGTTTTTCAGGTTCGCAGCGAAAGGCGTTTTTCTTTCAGAGGCATGCGGTGGATGTGTTTTGGCCGCGGACACCCGTTTCTTTTTCGGCACAGGTTGACAGGCGGGGGCTGGGATTTTATTTATAAGAAGTATCTGTAAAGATGCGTTCGAATCATATCGGCACCGAAACGGGTTTCAGGTACGATAGGGTTATGAAGCAAAGTAAAGAACGCATATGCGTTCTCCATTGCGAATCAAAAGAGGACAATTCGAAACGATGAATACCTTAAAGACGACATTGCTGCTCGGCGGTCTCACCCTGATGCTGATTTACGGTGGCATGGCGCTCGGTGGGCAGGAAGGCATGATCATCGCGTTCATATTCGCCCTGGTGATGAACTTCGGCGCGTATTTTTATAGCGACAAGATGGTGTTGTCCATGTACAAGGCCCAGGAAATCACCGAACGGGAATCCCCGGAGATTTTCGACATGGTGCGGCAGTTGTCGCGCAAGGCGGAAATCCCGATGCCCAAGGTGTACCGCATTCCCTCCGATCAACCCAACGCGTTCGCCACGGGCCGCAATCCCGAGCACGCCGCCGTTGCGGTGACGGACGGGATCACGCGCATCCTCGACCGCGACGAGCTGGCGGGGGTGCTGGCGCACGAGCTGGGTCACGTGAAGAACCGCGACATCCTGATCGGCACCATCGCCGCCACCATCGCCGGTGCGATCAGCATGCTGGCGAGCATGGCGCAGTGGGGCATGATCTTCGGCGGCCGCAGCGACGACCGCGGCGGCAACCCGATCGTCATGATCCTGATGATGATCCTGGCTCCCATCGCCGCGATGCTGGTGCAGATGGCGATCTCGCGCACGCGCGAATACAAGGCCGACCGCACCGGTGCGGAACTGGTGGGCTCACCCGTTCCCCTGGCCAATGCGCTGAGGAAACTGGAACAGGCATCCAAGCAGATCCCCATGCAGGCCGAACCGGCGACGGCGCATATGTTCATCGTGAACCCGCTCACCGGCAAGGACCTGATGAGCCTGTTCAGCACCCATCCTGCCACGGAAAAGCGCATCGCCGCTCTCATGAGCATGAATGGCTGATCCGCGGCGCGGGTTTTAAAGACGCAAACAAGAAACGGCCTTCCATCCGGAAGGCCGTTTTTTTTCTACGATTCGGTTGCGAAGGGAAAAGGTCACCTCGCTTGCGCAGCGCCCTTTCCCAGGTAGGCCTGCAAGCGCGACGGAAACTTTCTTCCCAATAACGCCTGGCGCGCCGCAGCCTGCTTTTCGCCGTCCAGCGGTTTTAAGAACCGCACCTCGCGCGCTTCCCACACGGCGATGGGAACGCCGTCCTCGTACAGAACGCGGTTGTGCGCGATACGCGCCGCTTTGTCCCCTGGCAGGATCACCCCAAGCAGGTTCAACGGGTCCGCCGCCGAAAGCACGATGCGCTCCCGGGTTTTTTCCTGCTTCGCGATCTGCCGCAGGCGGTCCACCGTTTCCGGAAACGCGAACTGCTCGCCGCCGACACCGGCGACGAAGCGCCCGCCGCGCAGCTCTCCGCGCAGTTCCATCTTGCGCAGCAGCCGCACCAGCACCCGCCAGGGCGGTGCGAAGGTTTCCCGCTCCAGCAGCTTGCGGAACAGAACGCCCCAGCGCTTGAGATAGACGGACACCAGCTCTGTCAGCGCCTCGTCGTCGGGAGGCAGCGCGTCCCCGCCCTGCGCGATCAGCGACCAGCGGCCCGCGTGCTCGATGCCGAACGCCGCGCGATGCCCGCGCCGCCGGCCGTGCCCGCCCGGTTTTTTGCGCGCCGGGGTCAACAGCGAGCGCAGCCCCGTGTAACTGTCGTTGTTCACCCGGCCGTTGGCGACCAGTTCGCCGAGCGCGGTTTCCGCCTGGGTTTTCAAAAGGCGCGTGCGTTTGAGCATGTCGTCGAGAAAACTCGCGCCGTGTTGCTTCAGGTCTTCCTCGATCAGCCGCGCATCGCTGCCCAGCGGGACGGGTTCCTCCGGGCTCTGGGAAAACGCCGCCCACAGCGGGGCGTTGGAACGGGAGAGGATGCTGATGGGCGTGCTCTTCACCGCAGATTGTCGGTGGCCGCCGTTCGCCGAGGGCTTGGCCGCTTTGAAGCGTCCCCAGATCACCCGGCCGCTGATGCACAACACGTCCAGCCAGTTGGGGTCGTATCGGTCGATGCGCGCGGGCAGGATGTCGCTCTCCCAGGCGGCGGCGGGCGCGGCGATGCCTTCCAGTTTTTCCAGCGCACGCTGCAACGATTCCGGCCCTGTCTGCGGGAACGCCGCACCCAGCTTGTGGTGCGCGAAGACAAAGCGCATGAAATCCTGCAGCGACACCGGCTGCACGCTTTGCCGGTGCGATTCGATGGTGTAGCGGTGGATGCGCTGCAAGAGACGCCGCTCGCACCATTCCTCCTGCACAAGGCCGGGGGAGTAGCGGCCGCGGAACACGAACCCCTCCGTTTCCAGCGCCAGCAGCGCCGCTTCGATGTGTTTGACATCGAGCCCGGTGTCCGCGATCAACCGCTCCAGTGTGACCGGCCCCAGCCCTTCGAGCCGGCCGCGCAGGATTTCCCGCGCCGCCGTTTCTTGCGAATGCGTTTCTTCTTTCAGCCAGTCAGGCAGCGTCACTTCCGGTTCCAGCCGGTGATCCGGATACAGCGCCGCAAGCTGCGGCAGCCGCTCCGTCGCTGCGAGGAGAGTGCGCCCGCCGCACACAAAGCGGGTCGCGCGGCCGGACCGCACCAGTTCGGCGAACAGGGCGGCGAACGAATGCGGCCCATCCCCCGGCGGCATTTCTTCCTGCCGCATGAACCCGAGCAGCAAGAGCCCGTCGTGCACCTCGTCCGCGTTTTCCATCTGCGGCCAGGCTTCCTCCCGTACTTTCGCGATCGCCTCCGCGTCGAGCGCGCCGTACTCTGCCGCCTCGCCGGGGTCCAGCCAGCGCCGGTTGCGCACCGCGTTGGTGCGCCTCTCCTCGAACGGCGCGTCGTCGAGAAAGGCGTACGGGCGCGCGTTGATGATTTCCTGGGCGAACGGCGAGGGTTCCCTGAGATCCTTGGCGATCAGCACGAGTTCCTCGCGTTCGATGCGGCCGATCAACTGCAGAAGCTCGTCGATGTCCAGCGCTTCGGTCAGGCAGTCGTGCAGCGTCTGCCGCACCAGCGGATGGTCCGGGATCTCCCGCGGCCCGGCGATGTTTTCCGCACAGGCGATCTGATCCGGAAACACCTGCGACACCAGATCCTCCGCCTGCATGCGTTGCAGTTGCGGCGGCACGCGGCTGCCGTTGCGGTTGCGCGCCACCGCGAGGGCGCGCGAGGCGTTCCAGCGCCAGCGCACCTCGAACATCGGCGTATCGAGCAGCGCCTGCACCAGCGTGTCCCTGAGCGTGGCGGTGGAAAGATACCGGAACACTTCCGCCAGCTCGAAACTGTGCACCGGCCCGAGCGAGATGACGATGCTGTCTTCGTTGGCCGCCGCCTGCAGCTCGAAATTGAAGCGCGTGCAGAAACGTTTGCGCAGCGCCAGCCCCCAGCCCTTGTTCACGCGGCTGCCGAACGGCGAATGCACCACCAGGTGCATGTCGCCCACCTCGTCGAAAAACCGTTCCATGACGACGCACTTCCGTGTCGGCATCGCCCCCAGGGCGCGCTCGCCCGCCGCCAGGTACCACACCAGCTGTTCCGCCGCCGAAGCCTGCAGCCCGACCGTGTCGGTGAGCCAGCGGATCGCCGGAACCAGCTCGCCCGCGCCGTTTTCGCTGGCGGCGTGGTGCACCCGCTCGCTGATCTCAGCGCGCAGCCTGGAGACCGCTTCGGACAATTCTTTGCTGCGTCCGGGGCCTTCGCCGAACCAGAAGGGCACCGTGGGCGGCAGGCCCTGTGCGTCGCGCACGCGCACGTTGAGCCCTTCGACGCGCAGCAGTTGCCAGCAGTGGTTGCCCAGCGCGAAGATGTCGCCCGGCAGCGATTCCAGCGCGAAGTCCTCGTTCAACGAGCCGACGACGATGTTCTCCGGGTCGAGCACCACGTTGTAGTCGAACATGTCGGGAATCGCGCCGCCGTTGGTGAGCGCCGTCAGCCGCGCGCCTTTGCGCGCGCGCACCCGCCCATAAATGGCGTCGAGATGCAGGAACGCGCCGCGCCGTCCGCGCCGCGTGGTGAAGCCTTCCGCGAGCATCTTGACGACTTCAGAAAAGGTTTCCCGCTTGAGATTGCGATAGGGGGTAGGCTTTCGCGAACAGCGCGTGCAGCGCGTCGATGTCCCATTCGCCGCAGGACACTTCCGCGACGATCTGCTGCGCCAGGATATCCAGCGGCTGCTCGGGCACGCACAGCCGGTCGAGCTCGCCGCGGCGCACGCCGTCCAGCAGCGCCGTGCATTCGGCGAGATCGTCGCGGGTCAGCGGAAAAAGGATGCCCTTCGGCGTTTTGCCCACCGCGTGGCCGCTGCGTCCCACGCGCTGCAGAAACGTGGCGATGCGCTTGGGCGAGGCGAACTGCACCACCAGATCCACCGAACCGATGTCGATGCCCAGCTCCATCGACGCCGTGGCCACCAGGACCTTGAGCTGTCCCTCTTTCAACCGCTTCTCGGCGTCGTGCCGCCATTCCTTGCTCATGCTGCCGTGGTGCGAGGACACGCGGTCTTCGCCCACCGGTTCGCGCAGCGCCAGCGCCAGCCGTTCCGCCAGCCGCCGCGTGTTCACGAAGACCAGCGTGGTCTTGTGGCGCGTGGATCAACTCCACCAGCCTGTCGTACAACTCCTCCCACACTTCGTTGCTCATGAGCGCCGTCAGCGGCGATTTCGGCACCTCCAGGCTGAGGTCGAGCCTGCGCGTGTGTCCCGTGTCGATGATCGTGCAGTCGGGCGGGCCTTCCTCTGCGTTGGCGTTGCCCACCAGAAAACGCGCGACGGTTTCCACCGGTTTCTGCGTTGCCGACAGACCGATGCGCTGCAGCCGCCGTTGCGTCAGCGCTTCCAGCCGTTCCACCGAAAGCGAGAGGTGTGAGCCGCGCTTGTCGTTGAGCATGGCGTGGATTTCATCGACGATCAGCGTGCGCGCATTGGCGAGCATCCTGCGGCCGCCGTCGCTGGTGAGAAGCAGGTAGAGCGACTCCGGCGTGGTCACCAGAATGTGCGGCGGCCGCTTCAGCATCTTCTGCCGTTCGTTCTGGGTGGTGTCGCCGTGCGCACCGCGACTGCAATCCGCACCGGTTCTTTGCCCTCGGCGCGCAGCGCTTCCTGAATGCCTTCTAGTGGCACCGTCAGGTTGCGGTGGATGTCGTTGCTGAGCGCTTTGAGCGGAGACACGTAGACGAGCTGCGTTTCTTCGGCCAGCGTGCCGTCGAGGCCCTGGCGGATCAGCGCATCGATGGCCGCGTAAAACGCCGCCAGCGTCTTGCCGCTGCCGGTGGGCGCGGCGATGAGCGTGTGCTCGCCGTTCTTAATCGCCGGCCAGGCGCGTTGTTGCGCCTCGGTGGGCGCACCCAGGTTGCGTTCGAACCAGGCGCGGGTAACGGGATGAAAATTTGCAAGCGGCATGCGTGTCGCCGTCCTTCTGCAAAATCGTGGAGGATGCGGTGCGCTTCTATTTTAGCATCCCCGGGAGAATGCGGGAAAACGGGCAGGGGGCCGTGC